>OZ252025.1:0-2883329 GCA_965247675.1 Tepidiformaceae bacterium
CGACTACGAACAGGTCGAAGCCCTCATGAAGGCCGCCTGGGACGAGTTCGGCACCGTCGACGTGCTCATCAACAACGCCGGCATCGCCGACCTGCGCGCCTGGCGCGCGGAGCACTCCGACAACGACATCTTCCACGACATCGTCGATACCGATCTCAAGGGCCTCTGGTACTGCTGCCGCGCCGCCGCCCAGCATTTCCTGCGGCAGGGCCACGGCAACATCATCAACCTCAGCTCGATCTTCGGCATCGGCGGCTTCGAGGGACGTTCTCCCGGCTACTTCGCCGCCAAGGGCGGTGTCAGCAACCTCACGGAGTTCCTCGCCGTTGAGTGGGGCGACCGCGGCATCCGCGTCAACGCGCTCGCTCCCACCATCTTCGACACGCCCATGACGCACGATGGCCTCATCCAGAGCGGCGTCATGGAGATGCTCGAAGGGCGCACGCCCATGCGCCGCATCGGCCAGACCGAGGACCTCATCGGACCGATCGTCTTCCTCGCCTCCGACGCCTCCAAGTACGTGACCGGCACCGTCCTGCCCCTCGACGGCGGCCTCACCGCCAGCCGCGGCTACTCCCCCGGCCCCTTCCCCATGGACAACTTCGACCCCGACGGCCGCGGCCGTCCCATCATGCCCGGGGACCCCTGGGAGTAGAACTTTCGCGAAGGGTGGTGCGGTGGTCGCCTACGTCTGCCTGCATAGGGACCGTGATCGGTAGTAGGGCCTCTGCCGAGACCGTCTCCTTGCTTGTGACACCACTACGTGGAGCACTACTCTGGCATGTCTCGAAGAACCGGCAGAAGCAAGCGGCTCCGTCTGTACGAGCGTGGCAACACCGCTTGTCCGATTTGCCTGACGGATTTCACCCGAGGCGAACCGTCCTCCGGCAACACGGTCACGCTGGAGCACGTTCCTAGCAAGGCCCTTGGCGGCCAGGCTCGGTGTCTCACCTGCAGGAATTGCAACGCCCAGGCCGGGCGCGGTATCGATCAGGTAGCCGCGATGAGCGCGCGTGACCGGTTCGGCGTCACGGCCGACATCCTCGGGAAGCGCGACACATTCGTGCTGTCTCTCGACGGCAAGGCCGTAACGCCGCCCTTCGCGGGATACTCGAGTCAGGACTGGCGGGACTTGGAGAACAGCGAATCACGAAGGTTCACGATGAGCATCAAGATCCCCGACGCCAAGGCCGTCGCTGCGTCATCACTGAAGTCGGCGTATCTCGCCGTGTTCTCCCTGATGGGACCGCGCGGCGGATACTCCTACGTCCGTGGCGATGCCCTAACGCCCATCCGGCAACGGATCATGAAGCCACTCAAAGATGGCGCTATCGGCGATTGCGTCATCAAGGCCCCGGACGACGGTTCCCTCAAGGACATCATGCTGGTGAGTGAACCTCTGCCGTGCTGGATCCTGAAGATCGCTGGCCACCTTGTAGTCCTCCCGCTAAGTGGCCACAGCCGGACCAGCCAACCCTTGAGGGAACTGGAAAAGTTGAGCGGAGGACAACCCCTCGAGATCGAGGATCTCGCGTCCTGGTCCTTTTCCACATTCGGGGCGTTCGGCACCGTTCCGGTTCATTTGGCTGGCGCCGACACCGCCAAGTCGCTGGTTGGCCTTCAGATTGCCGGCACTCTACCGAACGGCCGCCCATTGGAAGGTACTTGCATAAGCCACTCAGGAGAGTCCGCCATACTGCTGTGTGCGGGCCCGGCGATCAGTCGTGCGGGGATGGACTTGGCCTAGGGACTCGTGCCCATTCCGCACATCCGCCGCGTGACCTCGTAGATCATCTGGCAGCTCAGCCGGAAGCTGTCGAGCGGCATGCGCTCGTTGTGGCCGTGCACCGTCCGCGCCAGGTTCGGCGGCGTTAGCCCGCCCGAGAAGCCGTAGGCGACAACCCCCTGGTTGCGGAACACGCGGCTGTCCGTGAACCCTGCCGTCATGCCCGGCGTCACCACCGCATCCTCGACCAGCTCGCGCACCACCGACTCGATCGTGGCGAACAGCTCCGTGTCGTGCGCGCTCGTGTCGGAGGCGCCCGCGAACACGCGCTCGATCCGCACCTTGGGGTCGTCGATGATGCGCCCCACCTCCGCCTCGAACGCGTCCGCATCGACCCCCGGCAGCAGCCGGCAATCGAGCGTCGCCTCGGCCCGCCCGGGGATGACGTTGTGTTTGATGCCCGCCGTGGCCGTCGTCGCGCTGATCGTGTTCGTCAACAGGGCGCGCACGCGCGCATCACTTGCCGCCGTCAGCTTCAGGTTCTCGAGCGCCGTCCCCCCGTGGTAGATGCCTGCCCGTTCGAGCCGCTCAAAGTACTCCGCCAGCACGGGCGAGAGGTGTGGCTCGCGATTCCACTCCTGCAGCCGCCCGAGGGCGCGCACCAGCCGGTCGATGGGGTTGTCGTCGTGCGGCACCGAGCCGTGCCCTGCGCGCCCCTCCACCACCAGCCGTAACCACAGCGGACCCTTTTCCCCCGTTGTCACCGTGAACACCGGCCGCTTCACACCGAACAGCTCGGTCGAGCCGCCGCCGCCCTCGTTGATGACGTACTCCGCCACCAGCGCCTCGGGGTGGAGACGCTCGAGCCACTCGATCCCGAGCAGCCCGCCCGCCTCCTCGTCCGCCACCGCCAGGAACACGATGTCGCGCGCCAGCGGATGCCCGGAGCGCTTCAGCAGCAGCACCGTCAGCAGTTCCGCCACACCCAGGCCCTTCATGTCGAGCGTCCCGCGGCCCCAGATCTCGCCGTTGCGGATGATCCCCGCGAACGGCTCCTCGTCCCAGTACTCGCGCTCCACGGGCACCACGTCGGTGTGATTGAGCAGCATCAAGGGCTGACGGCTGCCGTCCCCCTTCAGAACGGCCCGCAGGGAGACGCGGTCGTCGCCCGCGTCGAACAGCTCGCAGGCGATCCCCTCCCGTTCGAGGATGCCCCCCAGGAAGTCGCACGCCAGCCGCTCCCGCCCCGGCGGGTTCGACGTATCGATGCGCAGGTACTCCTGCAGGATGTTCAGGGCTTCCTCGAAGGCTGCGTCCCAGTCCACCCGCGCCGCGGTCGCCGTCACTCACCCACCCCGTACACCGCCGCCGAGTTGTCATGCAGGATCTTGCGCAACACGTCCTCGGGCAGGACGCCCAGCTCCTGCTCGATGAAGTCCTTGGGGTAGATCGCCGTCGTGTTCGGCCCCGGCGACATGCTCGTCGGATGGGGGAAGTCGGTCTCATAGAGAATGTTGTCCGGCCCGAGCTGCTCGATCGCTTTGATCGCGCTTCCCCGCTCAAACCAGAAGCAGGCGTAGCACTGCCGCTTGAAGTACTCGCTGGGGAGCAGGCCCATCTCCGGGTGCTCGGCGGGGCAGCCGCTGTTTATCCACTGCCAGTCCATCGCCTCCAGCAGGAACGGCACCCAGCCGATGCCGCTCTCGACGGAGACGAACTTCAGGTCCGGGAAGCGGTGGCAGATGCCCGAGAAGATGATGTCCATCACCGCGTTCGAGTTGTCCAGGAAGAACTGCACTGTCGCCTTGGCATAGGCCGCCTGCCGGCCGTTGTGCACCTCCGTGTCCCGGATCGCGGTGAGGTCGCCGGAGCCGATGTGGAAGTTGATCGAGAGGCCCAGATCCTGCGCCTGCGCCCACACCGGATCCCAGTGCGGGTCGCTGATGCGGGGAAAGTCGAACACGTCGGGCTGGCTCGTCATCAGCACACCTTTGTGGCCCCGCTCCGCCGCCCGCCGCATCTCATCCACGCACAGGTCCACGTCCCAGAACGGTGTCGCCATGATGGGGATGAAGCGCTCCCGCGCCGGCGCCGTCCAGTCGATGAGGAAGTCGTTGTAGGCGCGCACGCACTCCGCCATCAGCTGCGGGTCCTTCAGCCGCAGGAAGTTCCCCGAGCCAAAGCCACCGACGTTCGGGTAGATCACCTGCGCGTGGATGCCGTACTCGTCCATGCGCTGCAGCCGCGCCTCCACGCTGAACGCCCCGTGGTCCGCCTGCGGGAGGGAGGGCGGATGCTTCGGGGGCGGGTCCGTCCACCCCGCCATCGCCGCCCCCGCCGTGGGGCCGGCGCGATGCCCGCCTATGAACCAGCGGTCCTCGCTGATCCCCGGGTCGAACTTGACGTGGGGGACGAGATCGCCCCACTTCTGTCGCGAGACCCGGCTCGTCCACAGGTCCTCCGGCTCGGAGATGTGGCTGTCCGCATCGATGACCTTGATCCGCTCGACGACCGTCGCCATACGATCCTCCCCGGCGGCCCGCCCGCCGCCGCTGCGCGCGTGGTGGGCAAGGATACGCGTCCCACCGACCCACTGGTGTCGGAGTCCTGACCTCGTGGAGGGATCTCTCTGAGGACTGAGCCCGAGCCCAGTCCCCAGAACTTGACCCTGCAGCCTACTGTCGGTTGCAGGGGGGGTCGTATGCCAGTCGGATGTCCCGCTCTTCTGCACGACGCACAACTGTCCCACCGTAGTTAACGTGGACGTGAATGTGAGTCGCACCTTGCAGGTTGATGCACTGCTGGCGGTGATGGCTGTCGAACCTAGTGCTCAGGTTCTCGGTCTCCCCCGCGTAGATGGCTTCCCAATAGCCTCGGGCATTGATCTTCGCGAAGATGTAGTTGGCGGGAAGGGCGTTGAATGGAGTGCCCACCCGGTAGACCTCGTACTTGTACTTTGCTCCGGACTGGCCAGTCCAGACGCAAGTCTCCACTTGAGTGGAGGGTTGTGTCGGAGACACGGCAACCTCCCTGGGTGCCTTGTGAGCGTTTGACCTCACGGCCACCGATGAACAGAATCACGCCAGCGGTCTGATACGGCCTGTGGGCCGCATGATGACCTCCATCTCGGCGGTGGGGGGCCTTCGCTTGGTAGGCCTGACCCCCCACCGCCAGTTGAAACCCTCTCTACGTACCGGCGGGGATCCCGTCGGCCGGGAGGGGGAATTTTTAAGCTAGCACTCCCTTTTGGCGATTGCCAACGTTTTCGCACAAGGGCTATAGCTCTTTAGCCTTGCTTTCGCACAGCATCGCTTTTATGTTGATCGCGATGCTGTGTGCGGCCATCTCTACACCGGCCGGAACAGCACCAGCGTGACCTCCCCGTCCACGTCCTCGTAGACCGCCTCCACCGCCATCCCGATGCGCACGTCCTCGATCGCGCACTCCACGATGTTCGTCGTCAGGCGCGGCCCCTCCTCCAGTTCCACGATCCCGATGACGTACGGCGCGCGCGCCGCGAACGCCGGCGCCGTCCCCCGCCGGTCGACCGTGTACGAGTAGAGGACCCCCCGCCCGCTCGCCTCCACCCACTCCGTGCCCGGTTCCAGGCTGCCCGGGCTGAAGGCGCGCGGGTAGAAATACGGCTCGCCGCCGGCCGCGTGCGGCAGCAGCAGGCGGTGCTCCTTCGCTGCCTGCCAGAAGGGCGCCGTCGCCGGCGTCGGCCTGGGCAGGATGCGTGGCGGAGGCTCCGCCATCAGGCCCCCTCCAGCACCAGCGCCACCTGTTCCGACATGAACCCCCCGGTACCCGTCACGTATCCCCGCTCCGCCGCCCCCACCTGCCGCGGGCCCGCCCGACCCTGGATCTGCGTGACCACGTCGACCACGTGCGACATGCCCCCCGCCGCGCCGCCCTGGCCCATCCCCAGCTGGCCCCCGTGCGTGTTCAGCGGCCAGTCGCCGCTGAAGCGAAGGTCGTGCTCTTCGACGAAGCGGGCCCCCTCCCCCTTCGCGCAGAAGCCCGAGTCCTCGATCGTGACCAGCACCGTGATCGTGTAGCAGTCGTACATCGAGGCCACGTCGATTGCGTCGCGCCCCACGCCCGCCATGGCGAAGGCGCGGTCGGCCGCCGCCACGATCGGGATCTGCGTGAGCGAAGGCGCGTACGTGATCGACTTGTGCGTGATGCGCTCGCCGAAGCCGCTCACCACCACCGGCCGCAGACCCGTCCGACGCGCCCGCTCCAGCGTTGTCACCACCACCCCCGCCCCACCCGAGCAGGGCATCACGATCTCCAGCAGGTGCAGCGGGTCGACCACCATGGGCGAGTTCAGCACGTCGTCGATGGTGATCGGCTGGTCGCGGAAGATCGCCTTCGGGTTCTGGAGGGCGTTGTCCCGCCCCTGCACCGCGATCTTGGCCAGCGTGCGCGGTTCCAGGTCGTACTCGTACAGGTAGCGCTGCGCCACCATCGCGAAGTGCGAGTTCGGGTTGATCAGCCCGTAGGGCGCGTCGAACTGGCCGTGCGGCGCGCCCCAGGCGTCCGCCCCCAGCATCCACCCCCGCCGGCTCCGCTTGACGCCCGGCTCCCGCGGCGCCGGCACCGAGGGAAGCAGGCAGAGGCAGGCGTCGCAGACGCCCGCCTCGATCGCCGCCGCCGCGCGCCACACCATCCCTGCCGCGTTCGCCCCGCCCAGGTCCACCACCTCGCCAAAGTTCGCCGCGATGCCGAGGTACTCGGCCACCGCCGCCGGCGCGAACATGGGCGCATCCCCCAGCTGCGTGCAGAGGATGCCGTCGATCTCCCCCAGCTCCATCTCGGCGTCGGCGAGCGCCTCGCGGGCGAGCTTGCCGTACGCCTCCAGGCCGAACATGGGCGTATCCCAGTGGCGCTGGGGCGCCCACTCCGCCGTCCCGCTGATCGCCGCGCGCCGCCCGTTGCGCATGCCTGCTCCCGCCGCCCATCCGGCGGCGCCCCCAGCCTAGCGGAGCGCGCCCGCCCCTGTCGCCGCTTGCGTCCGCGCGCGCGGCTGGCCAAGCTGCGCCTCAGCCATGCGCATTGCCTCCCTCCTCCCCAGCGCCACCGAGATCGTCTTCGCCGTGGGCGCCGGCGATGAGGTCGTCGGCGTCTCGCACGAGTGCGACTACCCCGATGGCGCGCGCGGCCTGCCCGTCCTCACCGGCTCCGCCGTCGAGACGCGCGGCCTCCCCCAGGCCGAGATCGACGCCGCCATCAGCAGTCTGCTCGCAGCCGGTGGCTCGACGTACACCATCGATGTCCCCCGCCTGCGGGAGCTCCGGCCCGACCTCGTCATCACGCAGGCCCTCTGCGATGTCTGCGCCGTGAGCGAGGGGCAGGTCCACCGCGTCCTGCACGAAGAGCAACTTGGCGCCCGCGTCCTCACCCTCACCCCCCTCGACCTCGAAGGCGTCGCGCGCTCGGTGGAGGAAGTCGGCGAGGCCACCGGCCACGCAGCTGAGGCAACCCGCCTCGCCGTGGAGCTGCGTGAACGCATGGCCGCGCGCTCCCCCACCCCCTCGACTCCGCCCCGGGTCCTCGCGCTGGAGTGGCTCGACCCGCCCTTCGCCGCCGGACACTGGGTGCCCGAGCAGATCGCCCGCGCCGGCGGTGAGGATGTCCTCGGGCAACCCGGCCAGAAGTCGGAGCGGGTCACCTGGGAGGCCATCGCCGCCACCGCCCCCGATGTCGTCTTCCTCCTCCCCTGCGGCCTCTCCCTCGACGAGGTGGTGCGCGAAGCAGGGGCGCTGGCCGCCCGGCCCGAGTGGCGCTCCCTCCCCGCCGTCGCCAACGGGGCCGTCTGGGCGCTCGACGCCAACGCCTGGTTCAGCCGCCCCGGACCCCGCCTCCTCGACGGCATTGAAGCCCTCCGCGCCATCCTCGCCGAACCGACCGGCGACCACCCCGTCCCCGGCGCCCGCCGCCTCCCCTCCCCCTGAACCTGCACCTTTCTGCCGCTCGCGTACCATGGACTCATGCAGTGCCCCCGCGACTCCGCCACCCTTGCCGTCGAACATCTCAAGGGCATCGAGGTCGACCGCTGCCCGACCTGTAACGGCCGCTGGCTCGACCACCACGAGCTCGACGAGCTCGAGGCGCGTACTGCCCCCGACGAGAACCAGCGGCGCGCCACCATCGAGTACGCGAAGCGCCCCAGCGACCTCAACTGCCCCGCCTGCGGCAAGCAGATGCGCGCCTTCAATTACCGCGCCTACAACCTCGAGCTCGATACCTGCGAAGACCAGCACGGCTTCTGGGTCGATGCGGGCGAGGAGGGCCGCATCCGCGACGTCATGGAGGAGCGCGTGCGCGGCCTCAACCGCGCTGCCTCCGCCGAGGAGGCCTGGGGCGATTTCCTCGCCGGCGCCAGCGGCAAGTCCCTCTGGGACCAGATCAGCGGAGTCTTCCGCGGAGGCCGGCGTTAGCTGACCAGAAGCATGACGGTTGCTACCCTCGCGACCGCGTGCCGCTGGCTTCGACCGACCCCCAACCCTTCGCGACGCGAGATGTAGTGGTGCGAGCACACAACACCCCATGATGACCCAGGGACCAGGCAGGAGGCGCGGGGCCACGCCCGTCTGGTGGGCGCCTGCGACCCGCGTTCGCTCCACCGTCTTCGAGTTCATGCGGCTCGAAGCCGCGGGCGGCATCGTCCTGGTCATCTGCGCGGTCGTCGCCCTCATCTGGGGCAACGTTCACAACGAGTCCTACCACGGTGTCTGGGACTACCACTTCGAGTTCGGCGTCGTCCTTTTCGGCGAGCTCTTGGCCATCGACGAGCACCTGGCCGGCTGGGTGAACGACGCCCTCATGGTCATCTTCTTCTTCGTCGTGGGCATGGAGATCAAGCGCGAGCTCGTCGTCGGGGAGCTGCGTGACGCGCGCCGTGCCGCCCTCCCCATCATTGCCGCCGCCGGCGGCATGATCGTCCCCGCCGCCATCTTCGCCGGCATGAACCTCGGCGGCGACGGCATCGACGGCTGGGCCATCCCCGTCGCCACCGACATCGCCTTCGTCGTCGGCGTCCTCGCCCTCTTCGGGCGCCGCCTGCCCGCCGGCCTGCGCGTCTTCCTCCTCACCCTCGCCATCGCCGACGACATCGGCGGCATCGCCATCATCGCCGTCTTCTACACCGACGACCTTTCCCTCCCCTGGCTGGGCGGAGCCATTGGCCTGATTGCCCTCATCGTCGCCGCCCAGCGCTTCGGAATCCGTCACGTGCCCGTGTATGCCGTCATCGGCTTCGTGCTCTGGTTCGCCACCTTCGAGTCGGGCATCCACGCGACCATTGCCGGCGTCGTCCTCGGGCTCCTCACCCCGGCCCGTCCCTTCCGCGGCCGCGACGTGATGCGTACCCTCGAACACACCCTGCTCCCCTACTCCAGCTTCCTCATCGTGCCCCTCTTCGCCCTCGCCAACGCCGGCGTCGAGGTCACGCCGGCTGCCCTTGGCGACGCCTTCAGCGAGCGCGTCGCCTGGGGCGTGATCCTCGGGCTGGTCGTGGGCAAGTTCGTCGGCATCAGCGCCAGCACGCTCGCCGGTGCGCGCCTCGGGGTGGGACGCCTTCCCGCCGGTGTCAACCTCGGCCACGTCGTCGGCGCCGCCCTCCTTGCCGGCATTGGTTTCACGGTCGCCCTCTTCATCGCCGAACTCTCCTTCGAGCACGAGGGTGCTCTGCTCGACCAGGCCAAGATCGGCGTGCTCGCCGGTTCCCTCATCGCTGGCGCGCTCGGGGCCACGTTCCTCTACGTCGTCTCCCGCGTCTCCCCCACCAGCGCCGCGCACGGCTCAATGGAGAGCGTCGCCAACAAGTAGGCGTTGCTCGGGCGGCCGGGGTAATTCGCCCTACCCCTCCGTTAGAGTCCTGTTGTGAACTGCCTCAAGCGCGCGTCCGCGGTCGGCGTCGCGGCCTTTCTGCTTGCCCTGATGATGGCGCCGCTGCCGGAGACGGCCAGGGCCGACATGGCGGACGCGGTCACGACCCTGCTGCAGCCGGGCTACAACATGGCGGGCTGGATCGAGCCCGAGGCGGATGTCGAGGAGCTCTTCGAGGCGCTCCCGCAGTTGGAGGCGGTCTACGCCTGGGATGCGGAGAACCAGCGGTTTCTGACAGCGCGTGCCGGTCTCCGCCAACGCTCCGACGCCGACCTCACGACGCTGGCGCCGGGCATGGGGCTCTGGCTTGAGATAGGCGGTAACGAACAGGTCTCCTGGACGCGTCGAGTCACTCCTCAGCCCCTCGCTGGCCTCGCCACGCTGCGAGAGGGCTGGAATCTCGTCGCCTGGGTGGGCGCCGACGGTCTTCCCTACGGTGAAGCGTTCGGTTCGCTCGATGGCACCCTCAAGGCGGTTCTGACCTGGGACACGGAAATCGAGTGGTTCCTCCAGTACGTACCGGACGCCCCGTCTGCGGCCGCCCTCGCTCGCCAGGTCGACCAGGGCGGGGCGGTCTGGCTGGAGGTGTCCGAGGAGAGGTACTGGCTCCAGCCGGGCAGCGTGGACCCGACCGTCGAGTTCTACGGCCCATTCACGGAAGAGCGGCAGGCGGAAATCCGTGCCGAGAACCTCTCCGTCGTCACGTACTTCGCCGAGCGCTACGGCCTCCTCGAACCCGACTACGCGCTCTATGTCGGGACGGACTCGAACTCCCTCGAACAGGCGCAACGGGAGGTCATCGGTTTCCAGGATCCCCAGTGGGTGCTTTGCGCGATCGCAATCGATAACGCGGTCTTCATAGCCGACTGGTGCGCCACCGCGACCCACGACGTCACGTCTGCCCTTGCCCACGAGTACTTCCACGTCCTCCAGACCCACCTTGTCTCCCGTATCCCGGTGCGCAACACCATCTATGTTGCCGACTGGCTGCTGGAGGGCACAGCGGAGTACGCCGCCATCGAGTACCACGTCTCCCGTGGCCACACCTCGCAGGAAGTGGTCGAGAGCGTCCTCGTCAACACCATGACGTACAGCCGCCGGGACGTGGGGGAGATCGAAAGCAACATCTCCGACATCGACACTGGCGGATACCATGCGGCAGCGTTCGCCGTCAGGCGCCTGGTCAGCCAGTTCGGGGAGGCCGCCATCACGGATTTCTTCCTGACGCTCCCCACGAGCGCCGGCTGGGAGGATGCCTTTGAAAAGGTGTTCGGCAGCCCCCCCATCGTGTTCTACCGGGAACTCTCGGATTATGTGACGAGCATCGTTCCAGATTTGCGATCCATATCCGTGACGATTTTCGTTCCTGACGGGAGTGTAATTTGGGAATGGAACGAATACCCCTTGATCGTCGTAGTATCGAGCCACAATCCTCTCACGGGGACAAAAGGCGACTACCCCAGTGCATACTTGAGCGAGAATGGCGGGACACTGGAGATACCAGACGGATCGTATACGCTCGGAGTCCAGGCAGCCTGCCACGTGTTTGGTGGCGACTTCTATAGCTCTGTCTACTATGAAGGTATTGGCTGGTATACGAGCGATGGAACGCCGCGTGTCTATGGAGGACAGGAAGAACTTGTTGTTGCAGGTGAAGACCTGGAGATTGTCATCAACCTTGCTGGTTACCCAGGCGAACTGAACGTCAACTGTTACGATGGTCCCACCTACCGTTTGGCGGGAAGAATTGTGGACGAGAAGGGGGATGGCCGCGAAGGATTTGAGGTCCTCCTCTACCCGGAGAAGGGGAGTCAATCACAGGAGCCTATAAGTCTGAATTACACGGACAGCAGTGGCGCGTTCGACATCGCTGTGCCAGACGGGTACGCGTACACGCTGATGATCCTCGACGGCAGCCGTGCGGCGTTCGGCTTGTATCACGAAGACGAAGGGCTTGTCGTCGGATGTCAAGGAGATAGCTGGGATCGGGCGACACTCGTTCTCGTCGACGGCGCGGATGTGACCGGGATCGATATCGTGATTCCGGCTTCGCTCGATACAGCGGAGGGGTGCTGACCCCTTGACCCGCCCCCCGCCCCCGCCCATCCTCCCCGCATTCCCCGCGCCGGAGGCCCGCCATGCCCACCCCACCCGCTGAAGACGAGGTCCTGACCTACCTCGATACCCTTTCGAACTGGGGTCGCTGGGGCGACGACGACGAGCTCGGCACCCTCAACCTGATCACGCCCGAGAAGCGCCGCGCCGCCGCCGCCCTCGTGCAGGAGGGCATCAGCGTCTCTTGCTCCTGGGAGATCGAGACCCGCCCTCAGCCCGACCACGCCTTCGGCACGCCCCAGCGTTACATGCTCGCTACCGGCCAGGGTCTCAACGACGAGCACCGCGTGGGCGCGACCGGCGCCCGCAACGCCGGCGCCCTCGAGTACATCGGCTTCATCTTCCACGGCTACGCCATCACCCACATCGATGGGCTCTGCCACTTCTTCTGGGACGGCAAGATGTACAACGGCAAGCCCGCCGAGCTGGTGACCTCCGGCCTCGGCGCCACCCACCACGCCATCACCGCGCTCAAGGACGGCATCGTCACCCGTGGCGTCCTCCTCGATGTGGCCGCCGCCCAGGACCGCCCCTGGCTCGACCCCGGCGAGGGCGTCTACCCCGAGCACCTCGAAGCCGCCGAGGCCCGCCAGAATGTGCGCGTGGAGCCCGGCGATGCCGTCCTCCTCCGCACCGGCTACGGCCGCAAGAAAGGCGAGCTCGGCCGCGAACAGCTACCGGCCGCCGGCTACCCCGGCTGGCACGCCGCCAGCCTCCCCTGGCTGCACGAGCGCGGCGCCGCCGTCATCGGCGCCGACACCGCCCAGGACGCTATGCCCTCGGGCTACACCGAGATGAACCAGCCCGTGCACATCGTCGGCCTGACCGCCATGGGCCTCCACCTCATCGATAACTGCAACCTCGAACAGCTCGCCGAGACCTGCGAACGGCTCGGGCGCTGGGAGTTCCAGTTCATCCTCTCGCCCCTGCGCGTCAGCGGCGGTACCGGCAGCCCCGCCAACCCCCTCGCTGTTTTCTGAAATCGGTTTTCTGAGGTCGCCTGTCGTTCAAGCCGGCCGAACGCCCGGCGCCGCGAAGGGTGAAGGCTGTGCCTTTCGCTAGGCCAGGCCCTGGCGCTTCGCGAGTCGAATGGCCGCGGTGATCGCCTCCACCATGCTCGTGTCGTCCGCCACGCTCTTCCCGGCGATGTCGAAGGCCGTGCCGTGGTCGACCGACGTACGGATGAAGGGCAGCCCCAGGTTCACGCTGATGCTCTCCTCGAAGCCGTGCACCTTGATCGCGATGTGCCCCTGGTCGTGGTACATCACGACGACCACGTCGTAGCGCCCCGCGACCGCCTGCGGGAAGACCGAGTCCGCCGGGACCGGTCCCGTCGCCGCGATCCCCTCCGCCCGCGCGTCCTCCACCGCCGGCCCGATCTCGGTCTGCTCCTCCGTGCCGATCAGCCCCCCGTCGCCCGCGTGCGGATTGAGCGCCGCCACGCCGATGCGCGGCTCCGCGAATCCCCACTCGCGGAAATGCCGGTCCGTCAGCCGGATCGCCTCCAGCACGTTCTCGCGGGTCACGTAGGCGCAAGCCTCCGCCAGCGTCTTGTGCGTGGAGAGGTGCATGCAGCGCAGGCCGCCGCTCACCAGCATGGTGGCGACGTGGTCCGATCCCGAGAGTCGCTGGAACACCTCCTGGTGCCCCGTATCCGAGCTTCCCGCCATCTGCCACGACTCCTTGTTGATAGGCGCCGTCACGATCGCGTCCACCTCCCCCGCCAGCGCCAGCCGCGCCGCTTCCTCCACCCAGATGTGCGAGGCCTCCCCCGCCACGACCGAGTGCTCGCCCATCGCGAAGTAGTCCTCGCGGAAGCCCCCGACCACCAGCACCTCCGTCGTCCCCGGCCCTCCGCGCACGCTCTCCGGGCGCCGCACCGGGCGCAGCTCGTGCGTCGAGCCGATCACCCGCAGCGCCGCCGCCACGCTCGTCGGCGAGCCCAGCAGGAACAGCCGCGCCTGCGAGCGCAGCTCGTCCCGCTGCAGCGCCTTCACCGCCACCTCCGGCCCGATGCCGGCCGGATCCCCGAGCGTGATCGCGATCAGCGGTCGCTGGGTCATGCAGACCCCCGCGCCGACCGCGTCGCGTCCCGCGCCACCGTCGGCGAATCCTCGTCGTAGTCGATCACGCTGTAGTACTCGGAGATGCGCTGAAGGATCGCTCCCGGGGGACTGTGGTCGGGGGAGGCCATGTACTCCTCGAAGTCCGCGTGGCTCGCGAATGAGCACGAGATACCGATGTCACAGTGCGCGCCGAGGTCCTGGAAGTTCCAGCCGCAGTAGTAGTCGATCGCCTTCGGATGGCGGCTGATGGGGACAAGCTCCTCGAAGAACGCTTCGATCTCCTCGGCCGGCGCGTCTTCCTTCAGCGTGATCGTCACGATGTGGCGAATCATGGGCGTCTCCTGTCTCCCGTATGAGGGCTGTAACCTCGCTGTCAATGCGTAGAATCGCAGGACGCGACCGGTGCGGCCAGCGCCGGCCCATGGAGAGGCACTATGCAGGAAGCGCTCGTTGAACGGCTGAAGCAGGAGATCCTGTACGAATTCTCCCGCGAGGGACCGCCCGAGGGCTTCCCCAAGTTCCCCGATCTCCCCGCCGGACGCTACCGCAGCCAGGAGTTCTTCGACCTCGAGATGAAGCACCTCTGGACGTCCACGTGGGTCTACGCCACGCGCGAAGAGGAGCTTCCCGAGCCGGGCTTCTACCAGATCTGGGACCACCTCGAGACGCAGGTCGTGCTCGTGCGCGGCGAGGACGGTGCCATCCACGCCTTCCACAACGCCTGCGTGCATGGCTCCCCCCTCTTCGATGTCCCCGACGATAGCGACCTCTTCCACGAGAAGGAGTTCGATTCCGCCGGGCACAACCTGATGTATCAGCAGGAGTTCCCCCGCCGCAAGCTCCCCGAAGGCATCTTCCGCTGCTCCGAGGACGGCGACCTCTACGACTTCACGACCGGTCGCTTCGTCGGCGACAAGGCCGGCATCCCCGTAGAGAAGCACAGGCTCCGAGAGCTGCGTTGCGAGAGCTGGGATGGCTGGGTCTTCATCAACCAGGATCCGGACGCCGAGCCCCTGCTCGACTGGCTCCATCCCCTGCCCGAGCAGATGGCCATGTTCCAGGGCGCCAAGCTGCGCATGATCGACAAGCGCTGGACGATCATCCCCTGCAACTGGAAGGTCACCGTCGAGGCCTTCCAGGAGGTCTACCACTTCAAGCACATCCACCAGAAGGCGGGCGTCTCCGGCCTCGATCAGCGCGGCGCCACCATGGGCGTCCTGCCCAATGGCCACTCGCGCATGATCACCCCCCTCTCCAAGCGCGCCGCCGAGATGACAGGCATGGACCACCAGCTCGACTGGCGCGTCGACCTCGACCGCCAGGCCTTTGGCGTAGGCAAGGACAGCATGGTCGAGATCCCCACCGTGAACGGGATGACCCGCTGCACGAGCACCGCCTTCAGCGCCTTCCCCAACCTCGTCACCCCCGTGAGCGCCACGGGCATGCCCTTCCTCCTCGCCTGGCCGCTCGACGTGGGCACCACCCGCTTCGAGTGGATCACCTTCTGCGTTGACTGGGGCGACGCCCCCTCCCCCGCCTTCTCCGATACCTGGCAGGGCCGCCTCAACGGCTTCGATGCGGTCATGGAGGAGGACACGCGCAACATGGCGCCCATGCAGAAGTCGCTGAATTCGCCGGGCCTCAGGGGTATTCCCGTGAGCTACCAGGAGCGACGCATCTGGAACTGCGCCGAGCAGGTCGACCGCATGATCGGCCGCGAGCGCATCCCCGAAGACCTGCGCGTACCCGAGCTGCTCGGGCCCTACGTGGAGCGCTAGGGCCGCCGCGATGCCCACCACTGCTCGCGTTGTCGTCCTCGAAGGCGACTTCGGTGTCTGCGCCATCCAGGAGCTGGAGCTCCCCGATCCCCGTCCCCACCAGGTCGTGCTCGAAACCTACGCGGGCGGCATCGAGCACGGACAGCTCCAACAGATCGAGGAGCCGCAGCCGATCCCCGTCATCCCCGGCCGCGAGGGCACGGCCCGCGTCCTCGAAGTCGGCAGCGAGGTGACCCGTGTCGACGTCGGCGACATCGTGCTCGTGACCCCCTGGAGCGCCGAGCGCGGTCGCGAGCCGGAGCTCCCCCTCGTCGAGTTCGACAACGGCACGGAGGCCGAGGTCGCCCCCGCGGGCATGTGGGGCACGAACCTCGTCGTCGATGAGCAGTTCGTCGTTCCCATCCCCAACCTGCCCGACAAGGAGGGCGCCGCCGTCCTCGGGAACACCTCGCTCCTCGCCGCCAGCGCCGTTCGCACCGCCGGTGTGCGCGAGGGCGACACCGTCGCCGTCTTCGGCTGCGCCGGCGCCGGCCTCTCGACCATCGCCGCGGCCGCCGTCGCCGGGGCGGGGGCGATCGTCGCCGTCGCCCGCGAGGACGAGCGTCTCGACGCCGCCAGGGCCGCCGGCGCGACCGAGACCCTGAACCTGAGCAGCACCGCCGCCGTCGAGCGTATCGCCGAGCTCGCGCCCGGCGGCGTCGACCACCTCTTCGACTGCGTCTACGAGTTCGAGACGAACTCGCGCCCCGGCCGCAATCCCGTGCGCGAGGGCGGCTCCGCCATCGTCGTCGCCAGCCCCGGCACGGAAGAGCGCCGGGAAGAGCTCGACACGCTCATCGCCGCCAACGGTTACACCCTCCCCGACCCGCCCAACCCCGACGAGGATGTCCCCACCCTCCTCGAGTGGATGGCGGACGGCCGCCTCCCCATCCCCACCGTCGTCACCTTCCGCTGCACCATCGAGCAGGTGAACGAGGCCACGCAGCTGCTGGAGAGCGGCGGGATCGTGGGCCAGGCCGTCATGGTCGTGGAGCCCCTGCGCTAGGGCGGGCCACTACCCTCGACGAACAGCTCGGACCCCAGCGGCGCGAGCGCCTCGCGCAGCGATGGCGCGGAGTTCCGCAGCAACGCCGCATAGTGCAGCTCCTCCGCCAGCAGCGCGCTCCGTGTCGCCTCCGCCTCGCCTCCGAAGCGCTCGGCCTGCCGCTCGTCCTCCCAGTCCACGAGCGAGAGACCCGGGATGCCGTACGTCAGGCAGGTGCCCTCCACGTCCCGCGTGTTGTGAGTGCCCATCACCAGCGAGGCCAGTTCGTTCACGTCGGGGCTGAACCAGGCTCCCTCCGTGTCGAAGCGCTGGTAGGCGCGGCGGTTCAGGAACGTCATGGAGAGCGTCAGCCACGTCTCGCGGTCTGGGGAGGCCACGAGATTCCAGCCCCCCAGCGCCCGCAGGAGCAGGAACGGAACCTCTTCGGGAATCCCGCCGAACATGTCGATCTCGGGCTCGGGAATCGCGGTGCCGGTCGCCTCAACCCCCGCCGCCCAGCCGCCCCCCTCGCGCCACAGCCGCGCTCCCACGATCGCCTCCACCGCCCCCAGCGCCCGCGACGCCGTCTCCCCGGCGCTCCCCGCCTCCCCGAGGTCCACGGCCAGGTCGTACGCCCCGAGCGTCGTGGCGATTTCGGCCAGCGGAAGTGCGCTCTGCGTGTCCGCAGGTGCGGCGGCGGCGGCCGCCAGCGTCTCGCGCACGGTGGCGTGCGCCTCCGGCCAGAAGCGATAGAGGGCGATCATCCCTGGCCCTTTGCCCGGCCGGCCACCGGTCGCGCTAGTCGCGCGCCTGCGTGACGTCCCAGCGGTCCCAGTTGGTCACTTCGTCCACCGGCTTGCGGTTGGTCGGACCGAAGTTCGCGTCGGGGAACCCCATCGGGATGATGGCCGCCGGCGTCGCGTTGTCGGGGATGCCGCAGCGCTCCCGCAGGATGCCGTCGACTGCCCCCTGGAAGGTCGTCATGACCGTGCCCAGCCCCAGCGCCCGCGCGGCCAGCATGATGTTCTGCACCGCCTGGTAGATGGAGCTTCCCGCCAACAGCGTGGATGGATCGGTCGTCGGCGACGACACCTGGTAGATGCAGGGCACGATGAAGACCGGCGCCTGCGCGAGGTTCTCGAAGAGCCCGCGCGCGCCCGTCATCATCAGTCGTTGGCCCTTCGTCCCCGACTTGATGGCATTGTCGATCATCGACTGCAGGCCCGGGTTCTCGAGCCCCTTCCGCAGCTGCGCCGAGATCGCCTCCCGCGTCTCCTGGTCCTTGACCACGACGAAGCGCCAGGGCTGCAGGTTGCTCCCCGAGGGCGCCTTCGTGCCCGCTTCGATCACCTTCCAGATGAGGTCGTCGGGGACGGGCTCGTCCTTCCAGCGGCGGATGGCTCGCTGGGTGTAGATCGCCTCCCAGATGTCGTTCGTGCCGGAACGTGCGTCTGCCATGGATGCCTCCTCGCCTAGCCGACCGCTACCGGTTCCTTGACCGGGCGGATGTTGACCGGAATGGCGCTCTGCCGCGCCATGCCCGTGATCGGGTCGTACGCCTCTGCGTTGTTCACGAGGCGGTTGGTGCTGCCACCGATCTTGCGCACATCCTTGTCGTTCTCCGGCGTGTCTCCCCAGGAGTGGGCCATCGAGATGACGCCCGAGGGGATGTCGTCGGTGAAAGCCGCAACACCGAGGATGGTCGCGCGGTTCGACTCGATCTCGATGATGGCGCCTTCCTCGATGCCGTACTCCTCGCCGTCACGCGGGTTCATGAAGGCAGGATTCGTGCTGCCGTCGCGGGCAGTCAAGCCGGCGATGTCGCGGCCCGACGAGTTGTAGAACTCGCGCATGCGGCGGCTGATGAGCCGGTGCGAGAACACCTCACCGGGCAGGTAGCCGGCGCCCTCGACGATGGGCTCGTTGCGCACCTCGTGCATTTCCTCCACCAGGTCGGGCGGCGCCACGTCGAGGCGCGCGTCCGTACCGGCTGCCTTGGGGCCGACGCGCACGGTCTCGCCTTCGAAGATGGCCCCGCCGTCGGCCTCCCGCACGCGGTCGAGCGGAATACGCGACTTCGCCGTGATGAGGTCCAGCACATCGTCCGTGCTCGGCTTCTCGTCCATGGGCATTGGGCCGCCGGCGAGCTTGATCTCCGTGCCCATGCGCTGGGCGACGCCCCAGAAGAACTCCCATTCCTCCATCACGTCGTCCTCAGCCTCGACCATCGCCGGGGTGTAGTGCGCGTACGGCGCCGGGTACCACGAGTCGGTCAGCACGGTCAGGTCGGGCCGCTCCAGCGAAAGCTTCGGCGCGATGATGTAGTCCGCCATCTTCGCCGTCTGCGACATCCGGATGTCGATGCTCACGTTCAGGTCGAGCTTGCCCATCGCCTCGATCGTCTTGAGCTGGTCTGGCCAGGCGCCCACGGGGTTGCCACCCACGCTGATGAGGGCGCGTACGCGCCCTTCGCCCGGCTCGATGATCTCGTCGCTCAGGGCGGCGGTCGGCATCTCGCCGAAGACCTCGCCCAGGCCGCGCACGCGGCTCGGCTCGCCCTTGCCCCAGGCGGGATTGGGCGGGCGCGCCTGCGCCAGCCACGGACGCTCCGGGCTAATGACGCCGGGGTTCGGCACGACCTCGCCCTCGCGCAGGTAGCGCCCACCAAGTGTGTTGAACGTGTGCACGAAGTGCTCGGTCAGGTTCGGGTGGGGCGCCATGTTCGCGCCTGTTCCGCTGGAGGCCACGCCCCGCGGGCCCTCCGCGAACATGCGCGCCGCGCGCTCCACCTGCGCCGCGGGCACGCCCGTGCGCTCCTCCACGTAATCCAGCGTGAAGCTGTCGACAGCCTCTCGCAGCTCCTCGACGTGGGCCACGTTCCCGGCGAGGAAGTCGCCGTCGACCAGGCCCTCATCGAACATCACGCGGACGATCCCCGCCAGCAGCGTCGGGTCCTCGCCCGGCTTCACCTGTAGGAAGAGGTCGGCGCGCTTGGCCACGTCCGACTTCCGCGGGTCGATCGCGATCAGCTTGAGGCCGCGCGCCTGCGCGTCGTGCAGCCGCTTCCACGGGTTGAACGGGGGAATGCCGCCGAACATCGAGACAACCGGGTTGTTCCCGATCAGCATCGCCACGTCGGCCGTGTCGAAGCCGTGGCTCCCGCCCATCCAGGTGCCGTGGCGCGAGGCCGCGATCGCCTTCGCCGGCTGGTCGATCGTCACGCTCGTGTAGTACGAGGGCGACTTCACCCCCGCGTGCCAGGCGCGTGAGACCGAGAGCGTGATGGCGTTGCAGAAGGCGTACGTGCCGTTGTACGTCGCCACCGAGCGGGGGCCGTGCTCCTCGACGATGGCGCTCAACCGCTCCGCGATCTCGTCGAGCGCCTGCTCGCCCGAGATCGGCTGGAAGCTGCCGTCGGGCATGCGCTTCAGCGAGGTCCGAATCCGATCCGGGTGGTTGTGCTGGTCCGGCAGGTGCCGCCCCTTGATGCACGTGTACCCGCCGTAGATGGGGTTACTCGTATCGCCGCGAATCTCGATGACCTTGTTGTCCTCGACGTCAACCTCGATCGGGCAAAACGCGTGGCAAAAGCGGCAGAACGACTTCTTCGTCTCGACCATGGATCATCTCCGGGAAACAGGTGTGCGGAATCAGGTGTGCGCGCGCGAGTCTACCACGCGCCGCGAGACGCCCGGATGGCAAGTTCTTGTGGTGTACCATCACTTGCGGAGTTGGCTCATGGTGACTCGACCTGGCACGCGCGACGAGATCGACGAATTCGCGGATGCGATCGGCGAGTGGCTGCTGACACAGCAGTTCGGCTCCATCAAGCCCCTCGCCTTCCGCCACCGCATGGGCTGGTCTGATGGAGATGACGACTCATACGTGGTCATCGAACTGCTCGTCAGCGATCCGCCCCCAGACCCGGAGACCGGGCAACAGAAGGGGTGGAGGGCCATACGGGACGAAGCCGCAAACACCACCACCATCGAGTCGTACGTGAGCACTTGGCCGCTGGAGGACTGGCAGGAGGTCCGTAGCGCAGCTGCGGCCAAAGGACTTGAACTCGGTCCACCTGATGGGATCCGGCGGGCGTCCCCAGTCTTCCTGTTTCTCCACCCGGAGTCCGAAGGGCTTCCCGAGTAACGAACGGTGCCCCCAATCGACCCTCGTGGGCTGCTCAACCAGGCAAGAAAGCTCGCGTCAAAATCTGCCTTCGTCTTCTCAGGAGATAGTCCTCCTACTGCAACGATCGTCCGCTTCCACAACGCACTGCCGGAGCCCAGCAGCGATGATTTCCGCCGGGCCGTCTCTGCGTCTTACTACGCGCTCTTTCACGCGCTCACCCTGGCCTGCGCGGCTCAGGTCGCTCCTGGCAGTGCGGGTCCACTGAGTCGCCAACTTACGCGCGCCATTAGTCACCGCGACGTAAGGGCTGTTGCGGATTGGATCAGCGGGAGCAAGCCACCGGAATTCGCCGAGGCGGCAGTCGCCCGCCTGCGCACTGATGCCGCAGTCCGGCAGATTTCAGACGCCGTCCAGAGCCTGCAGGACGGGCGACTTGAAGCTGACTACGACCACAATGTTCTCTTCAGGCAGCCCGATGCCCTGAGGCACATCGGAGTCGCGCGAGAAGCGCTCGATCTGGTCCGAAGGGCTGCCTTCGCCGCCAGCCCCGCCGGACGCCTCTTCCTCGGACTGATCGCCCTCCGCGCTCGCGGCGGTGGAGGTTAGCGGAACGGGTTTTCGTCCCCGGAAGGGGACGGCGCGGTGGTCTCGTCCAGCCCCAGCAGCTTCAGCCGCGCGGCGTCGTAGGCCTGCTTCGCTCGCGCCTCGCGGTTCAGGAGGCCCTTCAGCCGATCGGGAGGCAGCCGGTCGCCCTCGAGGAGCACCTCGTGCACCCGCTCGAGCTGCTTCATCCAGCCCTGCCAGGCCTCCCGGTACTCGTCGCGGGTCGCCTCTTCAACCATCTCTACGCCTCTGCAGGTTGTACCCGGCCTCGCGTCCGTCGGCCGGCGACTGCTGGCTGCGCCACTACCGTAGGTCCGTGGCGATCAAGCCGCCAGTGCGCCGCGATCGCTATGGCGCCCGTCTTGCTGCTAACTCCACCGCACGAGCCCCAGACGCAGCGCCGTCAGCACCGCTTCCAGCTTTGTCGATGCGTTGAGCTTCGCACGGAAGTGGCGCACGTGATTGCGCACGGTGTGCTCGCTGATCCTCAGGTCACGGGCTATCTGCGCAGTTGAGCGCCCCAGAGCCACCAGGCGCAGCACCTCCAGCTCGCGAGCCGTCAGCGGCGCCGGGTCCTTCGAGGCAGGCGCCGTACCCGGGTGGTCCGACACGATGTCCGCCCCACTTTGCGAGAGTTCGCTCCGTACGGTCTCGGCGATCAGGCCCGACTCGGCCTTCCCGGCGGCGTCAAACAGGTGAATCAGCATCGGAGCGTCGGCCTGCGCCGCGGAAACCACCATGGGTGTGAGGGAGACCGTCGTGCGCTCACCCGATGCGCAGAGTAGTTCCATCGTCACCGCGCCGGGCACCGTCCCGTTCTGGAGAGAGCGGATCGAGGGACACCCATCGAGGCATGCAGGCGAGAGTCCTCCCTGCGCCGGCGCTGTCACCACCTCGAAGCAGCGCCGCCCGAGAACGTCGTCGGCCTGGTGGCCCAGAATGCGCTCCGCACCCCGGTTCCAGAACACGATCCGCTGGTCCAGCGACATGGCGTAGGCGCCAAAGTCCGCCGTCGCCAGGAGCCTGAGGATGTCGTCTCTGTTCAAACGCGTCTACCTCGTGTGGAGAACGGCGGAGGGCTCCAGCTCCCACTGAAGCACGCCGTCCCCGTCTTCGCCCCATGATTCTGCCACGTCCGCCGGAAAAAGAGAGAGAAGGAAAATTATTTCGCTGCTAAGGTCCGGGTCGCCCCGCAGGCGGATGCCCAGGAGCGTTGCCGGACTCTGGTGCTGGCACACGACAACCGGCTGTGGGAGCCTTCACGCTGACTTACCTCGCAGGGTCAGCCACCGAGGGTTGCAATCGAGTGCTCGCGCTCATCGAGATCAGGCGCCGCAAGCTGCAGTTTGGCTTCGTCACCGGCGTCGTCGCCCTCATCGCCTACCTCATCATCATGGTCACGGGCCTCGGCCTTGGGCTCTATGAGGCGGCGGGAACCGCCCTCCTCAACCTCAACGGCGATCACCTCGCCTACGCCGCCAACTCGAACCTCTCCGTCATCCGCTCACGCCTGAGCGAGAGCGACATTGCCGAGGTCCAGGCCCTTCCCGGCGCCGACCGCGCCACCCCCATCGGCTACGTCGCCGCCGTCATCGAGTACGGCCCCGAGGAGAGCGACACTGCCGCCATCATCGGCGTCATCCCGGGCTCCTTCGCCGAGCCCAGGGTCGTCAGGGGCGGCCCCATCGCCGGCCCCAACGATATCCTCATCGACCGCGCCTGGGCGCGCGTCGCTGGCACGCGCGTGGGCGACACCCTCTCTCTGCCTGTCGGCTTCCAGACGCGCGACTTCACTGTCGCCGGCATCGTCGACCAGGGCTACTTCTTCTTCCAGCCCGCCATGTACGTCGATATCGACTCCTGGCAGGACCTGGTCTTTCAGGGCGACGCGCTGCAAAAGCCCGCCGCCAGCCTCGTGCTCCTGCAGGGCCGGAATCTCGACGGCGTGCGGGGCGAGGGCTGGCGCATCGTCACCAAGGAGGACGGCTTCAACAACATCGAGGGCGTCCAGGCCCAGCAGTCCACCGTTGATGCCCTCCGCTACATGGGCCTGCTCATCGGCGCGATGGTGATCGGCGTCTTCTTCTACGTCATCACCCTGCAGAAGGTTTCCCTCCTCGGGATACTCAAGGCGATTGGCGCGCCCGGCCTCTATCTCGTCTCGCAGGGACTCCTGCAGGTGATCATCGTCTGCGTGGCCGGAGCCTTGCTCGCCGTGGGGCTCGCCCTGCTGACCGAGGCCACGGTCCTCGCCTCCGACACCATTCCCATCAACTTCACCACCGGCGCCATCACGACCAGCTCCATCTCGGTCGTGATCGCGGGTGTCGTGGGTTCCCTCCTCTCCGCCCGCCAGGTCGCCTCCGTCGACCCCATCATCGCGATGCAGCAGCAGTAGGGACGCCCGTGCCGATCCTCCAGCTTCGCGACGTCTCAAAGTCCTTCGGCCAGGGAACCCGCCGCGTCGATGCCGTGCGCGAAGTCACCCTCGAGGTCGATCGGGGCGAGGTGGTGGCGCTGGAGGGTCCCTCCGGTTCCGGCAAGACCACCCTGCTCGCGCTCGCGGGGGCGCTCCTCACCCCCACCTCCGGCGAGATTCGCGTGGATGGCGAGGACATAACGCGATACGGCGCCCGTGCCCGCACTCGCTATCGCCGCGACCGTGTCGGATTCGTTTTCCAGGGCAGCAACATGGTGCCCTTCCTCACCGCCCGCGAGAACCTGCTCCTTGTCGGTGACTTCGGCGCCGCCGACCGCGCCGCCCTGCGCCGCCGCGCCGACGAGCTACTCGAGCAGCTTGACCTCACCCCCGTCCGTGACCAGATCGCGACCAGCCTCTCCGGCGGCGAGCGCCAGCGCGTCGCCATCGCGCGCGCTCTTATGCGCGACCCCGCCCTTCTCCTCGTTGACGAACCCACCGCCAGCCTCAACTTCGAGCTCGGCGCCCGTGTCGTCGATGCCCTTCTGAGCGAGGTTCACCTCCGCGACAAGGCCTGCATCATGGTCACGCACGACGACCGCATGGCGCAGCGCGCCGACCGCCTCGTCGAGATCCGCGACGGCCGCGTCCTCTCCGACCGCCCCCTCCGCTAGCCCCCTACCCCCGCTGCCGCGCGAGAAACGCCAGCAGCTCGCGGGCGATGGTCTCGGGCTGCTCCGGCAGCATCGCATGGCTGGCGTTTGCCACATCGACGACCTGGACGCGGTCCCCTCCGAGCTGCTCCCGTAGCGCATGGCCGTTCGCGGGAACGGCCAGCGGGTCATCGAGCCCCTGGATGACGAGCACCGGCGCCGACCCGGCGTGCCCCCACTCTTCCTGGCGGACCAGGTCGCGCGCCCCCCACTGCATCGCCTTCGTCTCCGGGTACCACCCGTCGAGCCAGACCGAAGCGTCGTGGCCGGGCGCAAAGAACGCGTGCTCGATGTCGGCGAGACGCTCCTCGTCCGGCCGCTCAAGCTCGAAGATGCGTTCGAGGGCTTCGCGGGTCTCCGGCGCTGGGGGCACCTGCCCCCCGGCGGCGATCAGCGTCACACTGCGCACCAGCTCCGGCCGGTCGGCGGCAAGGCAACGCACAACACGGTTGCCGAAGGCGTGGCCCACGAGGTGAGCCGGCCCGCTCGACAGGTGCTCGATGGCTCGCGCCGCATCATCCGCGAAATCGTGCAGCGTTAGCCCCGCCACGGCGGGGGAACTGTCGCCCGTGCCGCGGGCGCTTACGCTGGCGGCTCGGTAGCCGGCGGTCGCGAGGTCGTCCATCAGCGCATCGAAGTCGTCGGCGCCGCGCCCCAGGGAGGCGACCAGGACCACCAGCTCCCCGCTGCCCCGCACCTGTACCTCGACCTCGCCGCGGTTCACTTCTACGAGCAACGCGTCCCCCTGTCCTTTTACGAGCCCGGCGCTCCGTGGGCGCCGGGCCGGCCACAGGATACCGGTCGCCGTGAGAGGTGTTGACGAATGGAACGCATGTTCTATAAGGTGCACCGCGCAGCTCGTCGCTGCCCGACGACGCCATCGGAGGAACGCCTTGCGGGTCGCCTGCCTGCTCATCACCCACCTCAGGGCCAAGGTCGAGCTGAGACGCCAGCCCCACCTGCGGGAGCGCCCTGCCGTGATCGTCGACCGCTCCACGGGGAAGCCCCTCGTCGTCGACGCCTTCCCGGCCGCCTCCGCGGTGGTCGCCGGCATGACCCTGGAGGAGGCGCTCTCGCGGCGTCCGGACACGACCGTGCTGGAGGCGGACGAGCCCGCCTGCCGGCGCGTGTTCCAGCAGGTGCTCACCGCCCTGCAGGGAGTCAGCGATCGGGTGGAGGGGGCAGAGCTGGGCACGGCCTACGTCGGCCTCGACGGTCTCGAGGCCCTGCACGGCGGCGAGACCGCGCTCGTACGCGCCCTGCGCGAGGCCATTCCCCGCGACCTGGCGCCCCGGGTGGGCGTGGCCGAGGCGAAGTTCCCCGCCTTCGTTGCCGCCCGCACGAGCAGGGGGATGGAGTCCGCCACCGTTCCCCCCGAGGCGGCCGCCTTCCTCGCGCCCCGCTCCATCGACCTCCTGCCCCTCTCGCGCGACGTGCGCGATGGTCTTCTCCGCTTCGGGCTGTACACCATGGGCGCTGTCGCCACCATGCCCGTGGAGCTGCTCATCGACCAGTTCGGGAGCGAGGGGCAGCGCGCCTGGGAGCTCTGCCAGGGCATCGATGGCAGCCCCCTCGTCCCCCTCGCGACCGAGGAGGCCGTCGTCGAGCGCATCCCCCTCCCCTTCGCCTCCACCTCCCTGGAGCTCATGCAGGCCGGGGTCGATACCCTCCTGAAGCGCGCCTTCGCCCGGCCCGTGGCGCGTGGCCGCTACGCGAGCCGGGCCGAGCTGGCCTGCCTCCTGCACGGGGCGCCTCCCTGGGAGAAGGCCTTCCACTTCCGGCGGGGCGTGGGCAGCTGGGAGGGAGCCTCCCGCAGCATCCGGCGGCAACTGGAGGACGACCACCCCGAGGCCCCCGTCGAGGAGCTTGTGCTGGAGCTCGCCGGGCTCGGCGAGGGAGCGGGCGAGCAGATGGGCCTCTTCCCCGACGTGCGCGAGGGCCGCGAGCGCCGTCTGGCCGAGGTCGAGCGGCAGCTCCAGGCGCGCCTCGACGGCGGCCCCACCCTCTACCGCATGGCCCCCATCGCCCCCTGGCACCCCGTCCCCGAGATGCGCGTGCTGCAGGTGCCGCTCGACCCCTCCGGCAGGGACGCCATCCGCCCCCTCGCCCTGCCCACCCCCGTGGCCGTGGAGGAGGGGCCGGAGGGGCAGCCCGTGGCCGTGCGCCTGGAGCGGGAGTGGGAGCGGGTCACCCGTATCGAGGAGCGCTGGAGCTTCGACCTCTGGTGGCTGCCGGCGCCCCTGAGCCGCGCCTACTACCGCGTCAGCCGCGAGGACGGGCGCCAGGTCACCCTCTTCCGCGACCAGCGCGAGGAGCGCTGGTACCAGCAGGCCTGTTAGCCGGAGCCCCTCCGTGCCCGCCGGATACGTCGAGCTGCACGCCCGGAGCTTCTACTCCTTCGGAGAGGGGGCCTCCCATAGCCACGAGCTGCTGGCGCGGGCGAAGGAGTACGGCTGTGTCGCCCTCGCCCTCACCGACACCAACCTTTGCGGCGCGCTGGAGTTCGCGCGGCTGGCCAACAGCCTCGGCATCCAGCCCATCACCGGCGGCGAGCTGACCCTCACCGACGGCTCCCGCCTCGTGATGCTGGCGAAGACGCGCCCCGGCTACGCCAACATCTCGCGGCTCTTCACCCTCGCCAACGCCGTCGACCGGCGCGAGCCCCGGCTCGACCCCGCCCACCTGCCCGACCACGCCGAGGGAGTGCTCCTCCTGACCGGGGGCCGCGATGGGCGCCTCGCGCGGCTGGCGCTGAAGGGGCGCCGGCGCGAGGCCGGAGAGCTGCTGGACCGTTACCGCGAGTGGTACGGCCCCGACTCCGTCTACGTGGAGCTCCAGCAGAACTTCCTGCAAGGCGATACCGCCCGCAACCGCGAGCTGACGGAGCTCGCGCGGGAGGTGGGCGTCCCCCTCGTGGCCACCAACGATGTCCTCTACCACGACCCCGGGCGCTACCGGCTCCAGCACGCGCTGGCCGCCGCCCGGCGCAACACCACCATCGACCGTGCTCTCCCCTTCATCAAGCCGAACGACCACTTCTGCCTGAAGCCGCCGGCCGAGATGGAGCGCCTCTTCCGGGAGCAGCCGGAGGCCGTCGCCAACACCCTGCGCATCGCGGAGCTGTGCCGCTTCAACCTCAGCACCGACCTGGGCTACACCCTGCCCGAGCCCCCGGTACCAGCCGGCCACACCCCCGAAAGCTACCTGCGGCGGCTCTGCGAGGAGGCCGCCCGGCGGCGCTATGGCGCCCTCACGGAACAGGTCCGCGAGCGCCTCGACGAGGAGTTCCGGCTCATCCAGCGACACCACCTGGCCGGCTTCCTCCTGCTCTACCGGGAGATCGTGCGGCTGGCCCGCCTGATCATGGAGGAGCGCGGGCTGGTCCACCCCGATACGCCCCTGGAGGAGCGCCCGCCGGGGCGGGGCCGCGGCTCCTCCGTGGCCCTCCTCGTGGGCTACCTCATCGGCATCAGCCACGTCGATCCCCTGCGTTGGAACCTGACCCTCGAGCGCTTCATGCCCGAGGATATGCACACGCTCCCCGACATCGACCTCGACTTCCCCCGCGCCCTCCGCGACGAGCTCATCGCGCGCGTGCACCAGCACTTCGGCGCCGAGTACGCCGTCCTCGCCGGAGCCATCGCCACCTACTCGCTCAAGGGCATCATCCAGGACCTGGGCAAGGCCCTCGGCCTGCCCCGCGAGGACCTGCGGCTCCTCTCGAAGCAGATGCGCCCCCGCGGCGGCGAGGGGCTGCGCGAGGCGATGCTCGATCTGCCCGCCTTCCGCGATCGCGTGGACGCCCCCGGCTGGCGCGAGCTGACGGAGCTGGCCCCCCAGCTGCTGCACGCCCCCCGCGGACTGGGCCAGCACGTGGGCGGCATGGTCCTGAGCGACAGTCCCATCCCGGAAATGGTCCCCATCCGCGACGGTGCCATCGAGGGCCGCTTCATCATGGACTGGAACAAGGACAGCGTGGCCGACGCCAACTTCGCCAAGATCGACATCCTCTCCCTGCCCGTGCTCGATCAGATCGAGGAGGCGCTCGACCTGATCGAGGAGCGCGAGGGCGCAAGGCCCGACCTGAGCCGCATCGACCCCGAGGACCCGAATGTCTACGACCTCATCAACGAGGGGCGGGGGAAGGGCGTCTTCCTCCTGCAGTCACCCGCCCAGCTCAAGATCGCCCAGCGCCTCCTCTCCCGGAACCTGCTGGACCTGGCCTACCAGGTGGCGCTCATCCGCCCTGGCGTCGGCGTGCAGGGGAGCGCCGTCTCCAAATTCGTCGAGCGCCACCGGCACGGGGTCGAATGGACGTATGACCACCCCCTGGAGGAGCGCGCTCTAGCGCGTGGCTATGGCGTCATCGTCTGGCAGGAGCAGGTGGTCCAGCTGATCATGGACGTGGCCGGCATGACCGCCGCCGAGGCGGACGAGCTGCGGCGCGCCTTCGCCCGGCCCCAGAGCGAGCACCTGATCGCCATGCACTGGCAGCGCTTTCTGGAGGGGGCGCGCCGCCGGGGCGTGCCCGAGGAGGCCGCCCGCACGATCTTCGCCAAGATCAACGGCCACTACATGTTCCCCGAGTCACACTCCCACGCCTTCGCCATCACCGCCTACCAGGCGGCCTGGCTCAAGCGCTACCACCCCCTCGAGTTCTTCGTCGCCCTCGTGAACAACCAGCCGATGGGCTTCTACCCGCTGGAGACGCTGAAGGAAGACGCCCGCCGCTTCGGCGCGCCCTTCCTCAATCCGTGCGTGAACCGCAGCCGGGCGAAGGCCATCCCCGACAACGGCTGCGTGCGGCTGGGCCTGCAGCTCGTAAAGGATGTCGGCGGGACGGCCGCGGATCTGATTGTGGCCGAGCGGGAGCGGCACGGTCCCTACATCGGCGCCGGTGACCTCGTGCGGCGGACGGGCGTGAAGCCGCAGGCGGCGCAATCGCTGGTGGAGGCGGGGGCCTTCGACGCCGTCGCGCCCAACCGGCGGTTGGCGCTCTGGGACGCCGGCCTCTCCACGCCGCCCTCCCGCGGCGGCCAGCGCGCCTTCCCCGCCGCGGGGGCGGCGGGCGTCCCCCCGCTCGCGGACTTCAGCGCGTACGAGAAGATGACGGGCGAGTACCGCACGATGGGGGTCTACCCTCGTGGCCACCTGATGGAGTTCGTGCGGCCCACGCTGCCCCCCGGCGTGATCCCCGCTGCCGGCGTGGAGGGGGCGCCCGAGGGGAGGGTGCTGCGGGTGGCGGGCTGGCCCATCGCCCGCCAGCACCCCCGCGGCGAGGACGGCACCGCCTTCGTGACCATTGAGGACGAGAGCGGCGAGGTGCAACTCATCCTCTGGCCCCGCGTCTTCGCCCGCTACCGCCGCGAGCTGCGCAGCCAGGTCCTGCTCGTGCGGGGCACGGTCTCCCGCTACGACGGGACCACCAACCTCGCCGTCACCCATGTGGAGCCCGTGGGAGCAGGCGTCCCCATGCCGGAGGCGCACGACTGGCACTGAGCGGACGCAGGGGCGGCGAAGGCAGGAGCACGGTCGTAGCACTCGCCCGCCCGTGACCGATTCGCCGACCGAGGGCACCGCCCGGCCCACCACCTCCCCGTGACCCGTGAGACGAAGGTCGAGCAGGAGAAGGCGAAGATCGAGCTGCTCCAGGGCCGCGTCGACCTTGTCGTGCTCGCCCGCTACATGCAGATCCTGACGCCCACGTTCCTTGACGAGTTCCCCGAAGCGATCATCAACATCCACCACTCCTTCCTACCCGCCTTCGCGGGCGCCGATCCGTACGGGCAGGCGTAGCAGCGGGGAGTCAAGATCATCGGGGCGACGGCGCACTACGCCACGGCTGATCTGGATGCGGGCCCCATCATCGAGCAGGACGTGCTGCGCGTGACCCACCGCGACACGCGCGCCGACCTCGTCCGCCTCGGCCGCGAGCTCGAGCGCATCGTCCTCGCCCGCGCCGTGCGCGGGCACCTCGAGGATCGCGTGCTCGTGCACGATAACAAGACGGTGGTCTTCCACTAGCGACACACGGATCGCGAGGCGCCGCCGGTGCATGTTGCCCTCGCCGGGGCAGAAGCGGCAGGCGTTCCTTGACCCCTCCCGCCCCGCCCGATACGCTCGCATTCCAACGACAGACTCTCCCTATCCCAGTGTTGCGATGTGGGAGATTCCAGCGAGTTTGGAGCTCTGGGAACTTGTCGATCGTCTCGGTGGTGGGCGTCAGCCACCACATATGCCCGATCGAGGTCCGCGAGAAGTTCGCCTTCACTGAAGCGAATTGGCGCGTCCCGATTGATGCGCGAACGTCCGAATCGGTCTGGCTGAGTACCTGTAACCGCACCGAGCTGTACTCGGTCGCCGATGACGTCGGCTCCGCCGAGGCGACCTTTGCCGACACACTCCAGCTCCCGTCCGACTTCGCCCATCGCTACAGCTACACGCTCGAGGGAGCGGAGGCGGCCTGTCACCTGTTCCGTGTGGCAAGCGGCCTGGACTCGGCCGTCATCGGCGAGGATGAGATCCTCGGGCAGGTGCGGCGCGCCTTCGCCGAGGCTCAGGAGCGAGAGTCGGCCGGACTCGTGCTCACGCGCCTGTTCCAGGAAGCGCTCGCTGCGGGAAAGCGCGTGCGCTCAGAGACGGAGATCGGCCGCTGCCCCGTGTCGGTCAGCGGCGCCGCGGCGTCGATCCTGCTGGAACGCTGGGGGTGGGCGAGCCTGGAAGATGCGTCCGTGCTTCTCGTCGGCGCGGGCGAGATGGCCCGGGGCGTCGCTCGCTGCCTGCAGGGCATGCAGGCGCGCGACCTCACCGTTGCCAACCGAACCTACGCGCGCGCCCGCGAGCTCGCCCGCGAGACGGGGGCCGATGCCGTCCGCTGGCCGCTCCCGCCAGAGCGCCTGGCCCAATTCGACGCCATCGTCAGTTGCACAAGTGCGCCCGGCTTCCTCTTCACCCGGGAGGCGATCGAGGCGGCGGCCCGCCGGCTGCCCGCCGGCAGGTCGATTCACCTCATCGACCTGGCCGTGCCCCGCGACATCGAACCCGAGGTCGCCTCGATCCCCGGCGTCCACCTGAGCAATATCGACGACGCGCGGACCATCGTGGACGACTCCCTCAACAAGCGCTCACAGCACGTGGCGCCGGCGGAGCGGATCATCGAGGAGCAGCTTGAGGGCTTCCTGGAGTGGATGGCTTCGCGCAGTGCCTCGGACAGCATCCGGCTGCTGAAGGAGCAGGCCGACCTCATCCGCCTGAGCGAGCTCGAGTGGGCCATGCCCAAGCTTGCGGGCCTCTCGCAGAGCGAGCGGGCTGTCGTCGAGCAGCTTTCGACCAGGCTCGTCAACAAGCTCCTCCACACCCCCACGCTGCGTCTGCGGGAGACGGCCGGTCGTGCTCAGGAGGATTGCCTGGGCGCGCACGTTCGACAGGTCTTCGACCTGGAGACCGACGCCGACGCCGACGCCGACGCCGACGGGGACAGCGCCCCCTCGTAGACCGACCTGCGCCCCTGAACTCTCCGGGGAACCATGGCCGCCACGAGGCACACGCCCTGGATGAAGCCCCACCACCGTACCGCCACTTCCTCGACCCCGATCGGGTGGGGTAATTCGACGGGCAAGGCTCTAGGGTTAACGCATGCCGGTCGGAACGGGAAACGCGGGCGGCGGCACCGCGGTTGAACGCAGGCGTGCTCCCGGCGACGGGAGTCCCCCGCAGAAGCCCGCTCTGGTGCTGCGAAGGGGCTGGTCCGGAGCCACTGCACGCATCGCGCTCCTGAGCATGTCGGCTGCGCTCGGCGCGCTCGGCGCGCTCTTCGCCTATGCCTACTTTGCCCCGCTGACCGCAATCGATCAGGAGGAGCCCCTCCCCGGAACGCTGATCGTCGACCGCCGCGGCGCCCCACTGGTTCGGGTCGCCTCGGAGGGTGTGCGCATCCCCGTTGCTCTCGAAGGCATCGCCCCTATCGCCGTCGCCGCCACCATTGCCGCAGAGGATCAGCGCTTCTGGAGTCACCCGGGCGTCGACCCTCTCGCTCTGGGACATGCCCTGGGTGACGCGGCGATGGAGCGGTCTCGGCCGCGGGGCGCCTCGACGATTACCCAGCAGGTCGCAAGGCGGCTCTACCTGGCGAGTGCCGACCTGCCTCCGCTGGCGCGAAAGGCGCGAGAGGGCCTGATCGCCCTGCAACTGGAGGCTCGCTACCCGAAACACGAGATCCTCGAGACCTACCTGAATCACGTCTACTACGGTCGCGGCGCCTACGGCATCGAGGCTGCCGCCCGCCTCTACTTCGGTGTCGGCGCCCGCTACCTCGACCTCGCCCAGGCGAGCTACCTGGCCGGCCTTCCGCAGTTGCCGGGGTTCTACGGGGAGGCGGACGGGTTCGCTGCGGCACAGGCCCGGCAGCGCTACGTGCTCGATCGGCTCGTCGCGACGGGAACGATCACGGCGGCGCAGGCGGCTGAAGCTGCCCGCACGCCGCTCGCCTTCGTGGGCGAACCCGAGCCCGCGCTCGCCCCCCACTTCACGCTGATGGTGGAGGAAGAGCTGGCCGGGATTCGCCCCGATCTTCTTGGCCGGCCCGGTCTGGTGATCGAGACCACCCTCGACGCCTCCCTGCAGCGCGAGGCGAACCGCTCGGTGCGGGCGCATCTTGGTCGCATCGCCGACCACAACGCGGGCAACGGCGCCGTGGTCGCGATCGACGCCGGAAGCGGGGCCGTCCTCGCCCTGGTCGGGAGCGCCGACTTCAGCGAGGAAGGGGCGGGGCAGGTGAACATGGCGCTCGCCCTGCGGCAGCCGGGATCGGCGCTGAAGCCGTTCCTCTACGCGGCCGCCTTCGAGCGGGGCTACACGGGGGCGACGCCCCTGCTGGACGTCCCCTCGAGTTTCGAAACGCCCATCGGCAGCTACCAGCCGGTCAACTATGACCTGCGCTTCCGCGGCCCGACGCCGCTGCGGGTGGCGCTCGCCTCGTCGCTCAACGTACCCGCGGTGCGAACGCTCGATGACATCGGCATCGATGCCATGCTCGAGATGGCGCATCGCGCGGGGTTGCGGCACCTCTCGCCGGCGGAGGACTACGGGCTCGCGCTGACACTGGGGGCAGGCGAGGTGCGGCTCTTCGACCTGACCGCGGCCTATGCGGCCCTTGCCGCGGGCGGCCTGCGGGCGGAGCCCTACACCATCGAGCGCGTCGTGCTGGCCGCCACCGGCGAGGTGCTGTACCAGCGCCCGCCCGCCGCCCCCATCCGCGTCCTCTCCCCGGAGCACGCCTTCCTGCTGGCCGACATCCTCAGCGACCCCGCCGCCCGGTCCACGGCGTTCGGGTTTGGGTCCGTGCTCGAGACGCCCTTCGCCGCGGCCGTGAAGACGGGCACGACCTCGAAATTCCGCGATAGCTGGACGGTGGGGTTCACCCCCGAGCGAGTCGTGGGCGTGTGGGTGGGGAACGCCAACGGCGAACCGATGATCCGCCTCCCCGGGCTGGCCGGGGCGGCTCCCATCTGGCGGGATGTCATCGAGGCTGCCTCGGCCGACCGGCCTCCGCGCGACTTTGTCCGTCCCCCCACAGTCGTGGCGGTCGCGGTGTGTGCGCCGACCGGACTGCTGCCCGGTCCCCAGTGCCCGGCGCCCACGCTGGAGTGGTTCGTCGCGGGGACCGAGCCGCGGGAGACGGAGACGTACTACCTGCTCGGAAGCGATGGAGGCATCGGGATCGACCCGCCCGCGGAGGCCCGCGCCTGGGCCCAACAAGCAGGTCTGCGGCTTGCGGGTCGGGAGGACGGCGCCGATGAGCGCGGCCTGACGATCGTGCGCCCCGCGCGCGGCGCGGTGCTCTTCCTTGCGCCGGAGCTGCCGCAGCAGGAAGTCCTGCTCCGCGTCTCCGCATCGCCCGCCACCGAAAGCGTCGAGTTCCTCATCGACGGCGAGCGTATCGGCGAAGCGGCCGGTCCCGACGCATTCGTACGCTGGAAGATGACCCCCGGCGTCCACACCCTGCGGGTCGTGGCGCGACTCGCCGGAGGCGCCGCCGCCACGGCCTCGACACGCTTCGAGGTGCGGGAACAATGACCGACGCCGCGCCGTCCCGCTGGCACGGGCTGACGAGGCGCCGGATCGCCGGGATTGCGGTCGTCGCGCTCCTGACGGCCGCCCTGCTCGCGATCGCCGTCGTGCGGGGCTGCGCGGACGACCCGGAACCGGGGCCCATCGAGCCGGCAGCGGAAGTCACGACGCCCTCGCCAACGGCGACGGCTCCCGCCACAGCCGTCACAACGGCTACGCCCACCGCCACGGCGACCCCCTCGCCGACCCCTTCCCCGACCGCCACGTCCACGCCCGCCCCGGCCATCCCGGGCGCCATCTCGGTCTCTCCCGGAGGCAGCGACGTGCCCCCGCTGGCGCTGATCACGATCACCTTCCCCGGTCCCCCAACGGAGACCGATGGCGCCCGCTTCGTTTCGATTGAACCGCCGATTGAAGGCGTCTTCGTGTGGGCCGACGAGCAGACGCTGTTCTTCCAGCCCGCCTTCCCCGGTTTCCTGCGGGGCCAGCGCTACGAGGTGACCGTGAGGGGCACGACGGCGGGGCTCGAGGAGGACCACCGGCACGAGTTCACCGTCGGGGGCCGGCTGGAGGTCGCCTACGTCATCCCCGCCGATGGCGACACGGAGGTGCCCACCGCGGGACAGATCCTCGTGCAGTTCAACCGCTCGGTGGCGGCGCTCACGGTTCTCCAGGAGGGGCCCGCGCCGGCGGTGCTCGAGTTCGACCCGCCCCTGGCAGGCCGCGGCGAGTGGCTCAACACCTCCCTCTACCGCTTCATCCCGAGCGACCTGCAGCCGAGCACCGAGTACCGCGTTCGCATACCGGCCGGGCTGTCCTCGGCGGCCGACGGCGTGCTCAGGGCGGACTTCGCCTGGAGCTTCTCGACCATCCGCCCGGCGGTCACGGCCATCTGGCCGGGCCAGGGCTCCACCTACGTGGAGCCCGACGCCGTGGCGACGGTCACGTTCAACCAGGCGATGGAGCGGTCCGCCGTGGAGGAAGCGGTGGTGCTGCGCAAGGCGGCGGGCGAGGACGTCGCGGTCTCCTTCGAGTGGAGCGAAGGCGGGGACCGGCTGTCCCTCCGTCCGCTGGAACCGCTTGACCTGAGCACGTCCTACGAGGTCCTGGTCCCGGACGGTCTGGCGGGCGCGCGAGGGCTCGCGACCATTGCCGGGCGCCACGTCGTCTTCCGGACGGTGGCCTATCCGCAGCTGGTGAGCACCTCGCCCGCGGACGGGGACAGCAACGTGAATCCCTGGTACGGGATACGGCTCTCGTACAACAACCCGATGGATCGAGCGTCGTTCGAGGACCGCGTCTCGATCAGCGGCATCGACCCGGAGGACATCTGGGTCAACAGCTACTGGGACTGGGACTGGGGCGAGTACTTCAGCGAGATCTACATCAGCGCCCCGTTCGACTACGACAGCGAATACACGGTCCGGATCGCCGAGGGTGTGCGGGATCGCGGGGGGCGGACCCTGCCCGCCGCTGAATTCTCGTTCTCCACCGCACCGGCGCCTCCTCCGAGCCCCTTCCTGGCGCTGGCCGTTCCGGACCAATTCACGACCTTCTCCGCGAACCGCCAGCAGGTGGTGTACCTGCACGCCGCCAACACCGAGAGGGTCCACTTCCGCCTCTACCCGCTCTCCCGCCAGGAGGCGGACATGCTGATCGAGCGGAACTACATCGACACGTGGAAGTACGACGATTTGGGGCACCGCATCCGCGTGATCTTCTGGCCCGAGGGGGAACCGCTACGCGATTGGACGAAGCCGATCGCCGAGGAGTTGCGCGACGCCAACCGTATCTACTCGACAGCCCTCAGCGAGGGCGACCCGCTACCCGAGGGCGACTACCTGCTCGTCGCCGACACGGCCATCTCGGCCACGGAGGAGGAGGCGTACACGCAGGCGCTGATGCACACCCGCCAGAAAGTGGTCTTCAGCGTGGTCGACACGGCGATCGTCACCAAGTTGACGTACGACGAACTGCTCGTCTGGGCGCTCGACTACGAGACGGGCGAGCCGCTTTCGAGTGTCGCCCTCTCCACCCGGGGCCAGCGGGTGACGACGGACGCGAGCGGGCTCGCGCGCTTCCCGCTCGTTGCCGCCGCGGGCAACTCCTACTGGTACCCGTACGCCGAGGCGCTTGTACGGGTTGAGGCAGCGGGCCGCCACGGCGTGACAACCACCCGCTGGAATCAGGGGAGCTCGCCGTGGCAGTTGAACGTGCCGGCCGGGACCTTCCGGCCGAAGCCCCTGGGAAACATCTACACGGACCGGCCCATCTACCGGCCCGGCGAGACGGTGTATTACAAGGGCGTCATCCGCCACGAGGACGACGCCTCCTACTCCATACCGGAGCCCTCGGAGCGGTTCACCGTCGCCATCGAAGACCCGCGCTACTCGGAACTGTCGAGCACGTCCGTCACGGTGAGCGAACTGGGGACGTTCGCGGGCCAGTTCGTGATTCCCAAGGGCGCGCGCACGGGCGCCTACACCATCGACCTCGACCAGGGGTGGACGGGCAGCCGCTCCCGCAGGATCACGTCGACCTCCTTCACCGTTGCCGAGTACCGGGCGCCCGAGTTCGAGGTGGAGATGGAGGTGGACCGGGCCAGTTACATCGACGGTGAGTCCATCGGTGTCACCACCCACGCCCGCTTCTTCTACGGTGGACCGGTGCCGCAGGCGCGCGTCGATTGGTCGACGAGCTCCTGGTCGACGTCCTTCTGGGTGGAGGACTATCGGCGATACTCGTTCACCGACTACGACTCACGGACCAGCAGCTACAGCCGGCCACCGGATACCAGCGGCATGGCCGAAACCGACCCCCTGGGCGCGGGCCGCTTCGCCGTCGCCGCGGTGACGGGAGGGCCAGGAAGAACGCAAGTCGTGACGGTCACATCGACGGTGATCGAGGCGAGTGGCCAGGCGGTGTCGAGCAGCACCTCGGCCATCGTCCACCCCGCCTCCTGGTACGTCGGCATCCGGCCCGAGTCGTATGTGGCCACGGCGGGGGAGGCGGAGACCATCAGGCTGGTCACCGTGGATGTCGAAGGCGCGGTCACGGGTGGCAGGCCGGTCACGGTGCGCATCTACGAGCGCGAGTGGGTCACGACGAAGGAACAGGCAGCCGGCGGGCGACGCACCTATCGCAGCGAGGCGGTCGATACGGAGCTGGAGGTCCGGTCGCTCACGACGAACGCGGCCGGCGAGGCGTCCATCTCGTTCACGCCGCCCGCGCCCGGAACTTACCGCGTGGTGGCCGAGACGACCGACGACGAGGGGCGCATGGCGCGCGCCTCGCGGGGCTTCTGGGCGGCCGCCGCTGACGACGATCCCGACCCACCGCGGGCGGCGTGGCGCATCCGCAACGACGACGTGATCGACCTCATCGCGGACCGCGAGAGCTACGAGGTGGGCGACGTTGCCGAGGTGCTCGTGCCCGCCCCCTACGCCGGCGCGACCGCCCTTGTGACGATAGAGCGCGGGCGCGTCCTCAGCAGCGAGGTGCGCGTGTTCGAGACGAATAGCGAGGTGCTCCGCATCCCCATCGAGGACGCGCACCTGCCGAACATCTACGTGGGCGTTGTCCTCTACCGGCCGCCCACGGCCGACGACGACCTGCCGCGCTACCACGTCGGCTACGTCGAACTGCCCGTCTCGACCGCACCCCGCCAGCTCGACGTGACCATCGAGCCGGAGCGGGAGCGGGCGGCGCCGGGCGAGACCGTGCGCTACGAGGTGCGGGTCACCGACTGGCGGGGTCGCGGCGTCGCGGCGGAGGTCTCCGTAGCGATCGTCGACAAGGCCGTGCTGGCGCTGGCCGACGAGGTGACGCGCGACGGCCTCCTGGCCTTCTGGTTCCAGCGCGTCCTCGGGGTCAGGACCGGCTCCTCCCTCGCCGTCTCCGTCGACCGCCGCAACGATGCCTACAGCGACACGGAGGAAGGCGGCAAGGGAGGCGATGGCGACTTCGCCTACAGCAGCGACGTCTACGTGCGCTCGAACTTCCAGAGCACGGCGCTCTGGATCGGTCAACTCAGGACGGACGCGAACGGGAGAGCCACCTTCGACCTGGAACTGCCCGACAACACCACCACCTGGCGCGCGCAGGCGCGGGCGGTGAGCGGGTCGACGCAGGTGGGCCGCGGGGAGAGCGAGCTGCTGGTGACGCAGCCGTTGCTCCTGCGCCCCGCCCTCCCCCGCTTCCTTCGCGTCGGCGACGAGGTCACCCTGCGCGCGGTCGTGCGCAACGGCACGGCCGCGGCGCGAGACGTGACCGTCACCCTCGAGCCCCGGGGGGTGGTGCTGGATGGCGAGGCGACGCTCACCGAGCGCATCGAGACGGACCGCTCCACCGTCTTCGCCTGGCCCGCGCGGGTGCTCGAAGCGGGCACGGCCAGGTTCCTCTTCCGCGCCACAAGCGGGGGCAGTCCGGGCGACGCCGTGGAGATCAGCATCCCCGTGCATCTCGACGTCACCCCCGAGACGACCGCCACGGGAGGGGTGGTGAAGGGCGCGCTCGCCGTCGAGGCGGTCTACCTGCCCGACTACGTGATCACGGGCAGCGGATCGCTGGAGCTGGCGCTCCAGGCTTCGCTGGTGGGAGCGCTCGATATCGAGCTGATCCACTTCGCCCCGCCACCCAGGAAGGAATACGAGGGGTATGTGAGCATCGCCAGCCGGGTGGTGGCCACGATCGCGGTGGAACGAGTGAGACCGAGCGGCCTCGGCTACTTCCACCGGCGTCAGTTGGAGGCCGATCTCGCGGCCCTCGTGAGCGGCCAGCGGTACGACGGCGGCTGGCCCTGGTGCAGAACCTGCAGCGGGTCGAGCCTCTGGGTGACGGCGTGGGTGCTCATCGCCCTGGGCGAGGCGCGGGACGCCGGGCACGAGGTTCCCGAGCACACCCTCGCGGAGACATCCCGGATGGTCACGGACTACGTCAACCAGCCGAGGGACGTTCAGCATCCGCCGGACCCGAACCTCCACGCCTACCTGCGGTACGCCGTCATCAGCGCCGCCAGGCAGGAGGGGGAGCCGGCGCCGGTCGCGGTGCAGCACGGGGCCGGCCTGCGCGCGATCATCGAGCAGCACCGCACGCAACTGACGAGCTGGGGGCGCGCCTACGCGCTGCTAGGCCTGCTGGCGAGCGGCCACGAGCCCGACCACGAGGCGGTTCGCACGCTGCTCAACGACCTCACCGCCACCACCATCGCGAGCGCCAACGGCAACCACTGGGAGGACGAACGCCAGGGCGGGTCCATGCACAACAGGAGTGTTCGCACGACCGCGCTCGTGCTGCGCGCCTTGGTGGAGGCCGACCCGCAGCACCCGCTGATCGAGGAGACCGCCCGCTGGCTCGTCATCGCCCGCTCCGAGGAGCGCTGGAAGACGGGCGTGGGGCGAGCGCAGGGCATGGCCGCGCTGGGCGCCTTCGCCGAACTGACCGGCGAGATGCGGGGCGACTACAGCTACCAGGTGCTCCTCAACACGACGCGCGTGCTTCAGGGCCGCTTCAACGTGCCCGCACGCGACTACCGCGACGCCACCGTGGTCGCCCTGGAGGATCTGCCGCTGGGCGAGGTGAGCCGCGTCCAGTTCGAACGGGACGCCAGCACGGAAGGGCGCATGTACTACGCCCTCAAGCTGCGCTACGTGACCCCGGCGCAGGAGATCGAGGCGCTCAACCGGGGCTTCGCCGTCTCCCACCGGTACTCGCTGCTCGACGACCCCGACACCCCCATCACGAGCGCCACGCTGGGCGACGTGGTGCGGGTGACGGTGACGGTTGTCGCCCCGGCGGACCGGCTCTATGTGCAGGTCGAGGACTTCCTGCCCGCCGGCCTGGAGCCAATCGATCCGAACTTGAACATCGTCTCCCAGGAGCTGCGCGAGCAGCTCCGGGAGGAACGCGTCGAGGCGCTGCTCGGGGACGCACCCGACTACTACGCCCCCTGGTACGGCTGGTACTACAGTCCCTGGGACGAGGCGCACCTGCGCGACGACCGCCTGACGCTGCTGGCCAGCCGCCTCCCGAAGGGGGTGCACGAGTACGTCTACTTCGCCCGTGCGAGCACCCCGGGCGACTTCTTCGTGGCCCCGGCGCACGCCGAGGAGGCCTACCTGCCCGAGGTATTCGGTCGCAGCGACAGCAGCCGCTTCACCGTCCACGCACCCGAGTAGGGGGTCCGTTTCGTCGGCGAAAGCGGATGCCAGCCTTCCCTGGTGCGCTTCCCAGTGCCGGGGCACACAGATGCACTCCTGACGCCTACCCCAAAGGAGTACGCTGTGGCGGCCCGCAGAAACGCTATGGCCATCCGTCCCTTCTTCTCCCACGCGACCGTCGACCCCTACCCCGGCCACCGCCGCCTCCTGCGCCGAACGTCGCCTTACCGCGAGCCAGACCTTGGTGCCTGGGTCGTGACCCGCCATGCCGACATCTCCGACATCTTGCGAAACCCGCGCGTCTTCTCCTCGTCGGGGAAGACGGGCGTCGACGACCCGAGCCGCATCATCATCCTCGTCAACGACGATCCGCCTCGCCACACGCAGCGCCGCGCGCTCGTCCAGCGCCCGATGACCCGCCGGCTTGATGACTCCCTCTCGACGTGGATCGAAACGCGCGTCGACGAGCTGCTCGATGCTGTCGAACCCGACAGCGTCGAGGTCATGAGTGAGATCGCGGTCGGGCTGCCCGTCTCCGTCATCACCCACCTGCTCGGCATCCCCGACGAGGACCGCGAGCGCTTCATGCGTATGCGCAGCCCCCAGCAGGGCCAGACCCAGCAGGAGCGGGAAGCTGAGTTCACGGAGATCGTTGGCTACCTTCGACGGTTCGTCGCCGAGCGCCAGCGCAACCCGCGCGACGACCTCATCAGCGAGCTGTTCTCACACGACCGCCAGGGTCCGAGCCTGCAGGAGTGGGAGATCATCGGCCTCTGCATCACCCTGCTGGTGGCCGGGAACGAGACGACCAGCAACCTCATCGCCAATCTGCTGAACGTGCTCGCCGGTCAGCCCGATCTCTGGCGACGCCTTCGCGACGAGCGCGAGCTGGTCCCCACCTTCATCGAAGAGATGGTGCGCTGGCAGTCCCCCACCCAGACCATCTTCCGCACGACGACCGAGCCCACCGAGATCGGCGGCACGCGTATCCCGGCCGGGTCGGTCATCGCCCTTGGCGTGGGCGCGGCCAACCGCGATCCGCGGGTCTTCCCCCACCCAGACGAGATGGACCTCGATCGCGACCTCAGCAACCACCTCGGCTTTGGCAGCGGGGCGCACTACTGCATCGGGGCGCCCTTCTCGCGGCTCGAGGTCGAGAAGCTGCTCCAGGCCATGCTTGATCGCTACGATCATATCGACCCCGGCGAGGCCCGTGCCCAGCGCCAGACCGAGTCCCCCTTCATCTACGGCTTCCGCCGCCTGCCCCTCGCCTTTCGGCCGTAGCAGGCTTCCCGGCAGACAACAGAGCGGCCCGCCAACTGGCGGGCCGCTCTGAACTGGTTGCCGTAAGGGACCTCTAGCCCATCCGGGCCTTCTCGTCCGGGTCGATCCAGAGCTGCTGGGTCCACGAGCTGAGGCCCGCCACGAGCACGACATCCTTCAGGTAGCTCCAATAGGTGGGGTGGAACACGATGTTCGCGCTGAAGATGTGCGCCGCGTCCTCGAGCAGGATGTCGTCCGCCTCGCGAATGACCGCCGCCCGTGACTCAATGTCCACCTCGCCGCGCTGCTTCACCGCAAGCGCGTCGAACTCGTCGCTGACGTAGTGGCCGTAGTTCTGCGTGCCCTCGGAGTGGAACCGATCGGACAGATAGAAGTCGGGATCGATTGCTCCCGTGTTACTGGCGATGACCATGTCGAAGTCGCCCTGCTGGCGCGCCACGATCCACTCCCCCGTCGGAACCTCGTTGAGCTCGAGATCGATGCCGACCGCCTTCAGGTTCTCCTTGAAGGGAATGCCGTGATTGCCGATGTACCCCTGCTTCAGCGTCGTGAGGCTCAGCCCGTCGCCGTGGCCGGCCGCCTCCAGCAGCTTCTTCGCCTCGGCGATGTCCTGGTCCTTCGGCTGGCGGTAGCCGGGGAGCTCGTACAGCTCCTCCTGCGTGCGGCCGTAGGTGGGGAAGAACTGCGGCACCGCGGTCATCAGCAAGCCCGCTTCTTTGCCCCACGCGTTCTGGAACGAGTCGCGGTCCGCGGCCAGGTGGAGGGCTTTCCGCACCCGCTTGTCGCCGAACGGCTCTCTCGTGTGGTTGAGGTCGATGTCGTACGTCGCCGACAGCACCTTGGGCGAGCTCTGGATGTCCTCGCCGAACTCCTCCTGAAGCGCTTCCACATCGAGCTTCGTGAGGCCGGTGATGAACGAGGACGCGTCGATCTGGCGGGTGCGGAAGGCGGCATCGCGGGCGGCGCGGTCCGACAACGGCACGAAATTGATCCTGTCGAGGTACGGTTGCCCCGCCTCGTAGAAGTTCGGATTCTTTGTGAGGTGGCTCTTGACGCCGACCTCGAGCTCGCCGCGGAGCCAGGGCCCGGTGCCGACCAGGTTCTCGTAGAACTTGATGCCCTCGTCGCCGATCGCCTCGTTCTGCTCGCGGTTCACCATCATCCAGGCGTCGTCCGAGATGATCGTGAGCATGGGCGCGAAGGGGAACTTGGTCGTGAGCCGGTAGGTCGATTCGTCGACGGCTTCGTGGCCCGCCACCGGATCGAGCTTCGATCCGAAGATGAACTCGGGGTTGTCCTTGGCGAACCGGGAAACGCCGAACACTGCGTCCTCGGCGGTGAACTTGCGCCCGTTCGCGGGCGGCAGGTCGTGCCAGTAGACGTTGTCCCGGATGTTGAAGATGTAGGTCAGTTCGTCCGGCTGCTCCGGAGGGTTGGCGATGTCCGGGAGGATCGAGAAGTCCGGCCCGTACTTGATGATGCGCGAGAAGACCTTGTTCAGTCCGAGCGAGTAGGTGCCGCCCAGGATGGTGATCGCCGGATCGAACACGTCCGGCGCTCCCGCCGCGCCGCTGATGTTGAAGGTGCCACCCGAGACCTGGTCGCCGGTGACTGGCGCCTCGGCCGCCGCCTCCGTCTCTGCGGATGCGGGCTCGTCGTCGTCGTCGTCATCGTCGCCGCAGCCAGCGAGCGCGAGAGCGCCCAGGCCGACAGCACCGGCGGCGGCCCCTCCCAGAACCGCACGCCTCGAGACTCGCCTGCGCCAGTACCGGCTCCAATAGCTTTCCATGCTGGTTCCTCCTCCGACCGCTGGTCGGAGTGAATTGTACGCCTTCCTGCAATGCTAGAGTGAACGCAGGCGTGGATCCCACACGTCACGGATGGCGTCACCGAACAGGTTCACCCCCAGCACTGCCAGGCTCAGGCCCAGTCCGGGGAAGATCGACAGATGCGGCGCCGTTATGTAGAAGTTGCGTCCCTCGGCCAGCATCTTCCCCCACTCAGCCGTCGGGGGCTGAACACCGAGGCCGAGGAAGCTGAGCCCCGCGCTCACGAGCAGCAATCCTCCGATGGTGGTAGTCACCACCACAGCGACGGATGGGAGCAGGTTCGGGAGCAGGTGACGAAGCAGCACCCGGGGCGCCCCTGCCCCCAGCGCGTGCGCTGCTTCTATGTAGGGCTCGTTCAGGAGTGAGAGCGCGGTGCCCCGCGCAAAGCGAGTCACCCCCGGGACTATCAGCAGGGTCAGCAGCAAAACGAGGTTGTGCGTCTCCCGACCGAGAACGGCGACAAGAAACAGCCCGAGGATGATCCCGGGCACTGCCAGCAGCGCGTCGACCACCCGCTGGAAGAGCAGATCGAACCAGCCCTTCGCCCACGCGGAGACCATGCCCAGCACTGTTCCGATGCCGAAACCGATTGCGACGGCGATCACGGCCAGCGCGATCGTGATGCGGGCGCCGATCATCATGCGCGAGTAGTAGTCGCGGCCGTTGTCATCCGTCCCGAACCAGTGCCTTGCGCTCGGCCCCTCGAGCACTTCGCGCGAGACAGCATCCGGGTCGAACCGTACGAGCCACTCGCCGAAGATGGCGATAACCACGATGACGAGCATGATCAGCAATCCGAACGTACCCAGCGGCTGGGTGCGGGCGAAGCGCGTGATACGGTGAATCGGATTCTGGCTCGTGATCCTTCCGCCGAGGCTGAAGTCGGATGCCGCGATCACCGTCATGAGTAGCGAATCCTCGGATCGAGCACTGCGTAGAGCAGGTCGATCACCAGGTTCACAAGAACGAACACAAGGCCCGTCAAGAGGACGAAAGCCTGAATCACGGGATAATCGGATTTGGTCACTGAGGTGACGGCGTAGTTCCCGAGGCCTGGAAGCGAGAAGATACGCTCAAGGAACACCGAGCCCGACACAACCGCCGCGAGTGAGAGCCCGACTACTGTCACTACCGGGATCATCGCGTTCTTCAGGGCGTGGCGCAGGATGACGGGCGCATTCTTCAGCCCTTTCGCGCGCGCTGTCCTGACGTAGTCCTGGCGGAGAACCTCGAGCATTTGCACGCGTGTGAGCCGAAGCAGGATGGCTGAGAACCCCAACGCGCCCACCGCTGCGGGAATGGAGAACTGCTTGAGGTTCGCGATCGGATCGTCGACGAACTCGATATAGCCGAACTGTGGCGCCCAATTCAGGTAGACCGCCGCGATCAGGATCACGAGCGTTGCCGCCCAGAACGTTGGCACGGCGAGGCCGATGATGCTGACGAGGCGGAGCACCTGATCGGAAATCCCGTTCTGGCGCACTGCGGTAATGATGCCTGCGGGAATGCCCACCACCACCGACATCAACAGCGTCAGCACCCCGAGTTCCACCGTGATGGGCAACCTCCGCACGATCTCGTCATTGACCGATCGACCGGTATCGAGTGAGACGCCGAAATCTCCTCTGAAGACTTCTCCAAGCCACTCCGGATACTGCACGTAGAACGGCCGGTCAAGCCCCAGGTGCGCTCGCAGAGCCTCCGCGCGCTCAACGGTATAGGTGCGCTCAAGCTTCTGCGTGACGATATCGCCAGGGATGGCGCGAACCATGAAGAAGACGCCAAGGGACAGGATGAACAGCACGACCGGCACCGCCAGCAGTCGCCGAATGATGTACGAGGTCATCCTTGCGGCATTCCTCCTGCGCGTGCAGTTCGGGGGTGGCCGGCCACCCCCGAACTTGCCGTGGGGTTACGCGGTACCGTGACGCAACACCTTGCCCGGTGTCGCCCCGGTGCACTCGCCTTCCTCGAAGGTCACGTCGCCGTTCACGAGCGTCCAGCGGTAGCCGGTCGCCTTCCGTACCCGGCGCCACTCGTTTGCGGGGAAGTCGAACGCCTTCTCCTGCGGTAGCAGCGACAGGTTCTCGTAGTCGTACACGACGATGTCGGCTGGGGCGCCCTCGCGGAGCCAGCCGCGGTCCCTGATCCCCGCCGCCATCGCCGGATAGGCCGAGAGGCGCCAGTGTGCCTGCTCGAGGTCCATGACCTCGCCGTCGCGCACCAGCTTCGTCAGGTACTCGGTGGTGTAGGCGCCCAGCGTGATGAACTTCGTGTGCGCTCCGCCATCGGAGACGCCCGGAAGCGCGAAGCTGGAGTTGCAGACCTCCCGGATCGCCGCCAGCTCCCCTTCGGAGCGCTCCCGCGGCGGTGTCACGAACGTCGTCTTCAGTTCGTCCTCGACCGCCAGGTCGAGCATCGCGTCGATCGGATGCTTGCCCGTCCGCTCCGCGAGCTCGGCGATGGTCAGCCCTTCGAAGTCGCGCAGTTCGTCGTTCTCCACGCCCTCGACGATCATGGAGGCCACGCCCCAGACGTTCGTGCCGCCGACGCGCGCCTCGGTGCCGCCGCCGGCGATCGGTCCCCTGCCCGCGTCGAACTCTTCGCGCAAGGCCGCTCGCCGCTCGGGCTCGCGCATCTTCGCGAGGCGCGTGGGCACGTCGCCCAGCGTGATAGCGCGCCAGTGCGGGCTCGAATCGAACAGGTTCCAGTCTTCCAACGTGAACTCGAAGCCGACCTCAGCCGTGATCAGCTGGGCGAAGACGCGGTTGCCGCGCTGGTTCGCGTCCTCGAGCCACTGCATCTGCTCCTTGTAGTTGGCCATCGGCTGGCCGTGCTGGTCCGTCGTCACGCCCAGGCCGCTCATCACGGGGCGGCCGCTCGCCTCGCAGAGCGCCTCCGTCAGTTCGTGGCTGACCCCCGCCCCCTGGATGAAGCCCCGCCCGACCTTCTTCAGGATGCGCGCCAGCTTGATCACGTCGTCGTGCGGCATCAGGTCCGTGATCATGGGCGTGCCGTCGTAGTCCCGCTGGACGCTGCCCTCCCCCGAGAGCTGTGTCGAGAAGCCGCAGCAGCCCATCTCCATCGCCTCTTCGAGGATCTGGCACATGCGCTCCATCTCCTCGTCGGTGGCCGCTCGTCCCTTCTCCTCGATGCCCATCACGTAGACGAGCAGCGGGTTGAGGCCGAGGTAGCTGAGCAGATTGATGCCCTTGGGCGTCCGCTCAAGGCTTTCAAGGAACTCGGGGTAGGTCTCCCAGTCCCATGGCATCCCCTCCTGCATCGTCGCGAGGGGTACGGCCTCGTTGCGCGCCATCGTCAGCATCGCGCGGTCCTGGTCGCCCGGCTTCACTGGGGCGAATCCGAAACCACAGTTCCCGATAACCACCGAAGTAACGCCGTGCCACCCGGAGATGGAACAGTACGGATCCCAGAAGATCTGCGAGTCGTAGTGCGTGTGCAGATCGACGAAGCCGGGCGCGACGATCATCCCGCTCGCGTCGAGAACCTTCGCCCCGTTCGACGCGCCCACCGCGCCTATCGAGGCGATGCGTCCGTCCTTGATGCCGATGTCGGCCTGGTAACGTGGTGTGCGCAGCCCGTCGATGACGGTGCCGCCCTTTATGACGGTGTCGAATTCAGACATGGCGGTTCCTCCCGTTTGCGCCCATCCTACACCGTTGGCCAAAGGGTCCGACAGGTCTCGGGCTGAACGTTTTCAGCGCAGGCATGACCTCCTTTTCGAAGCGCTGGGTAGCGCGCTCCGCTACCTCCGGCATCTCCAGGGCGAGGGGGCCTGCGGATGGTCCCGAGATCACGAAGCGGTCGATGCCAGTAGGGCGTTCCCCACCCACTCGGGCCTTGAGTCGCACTACGAAAGGGGTCGGCCGTGGTGACAGCAGCCGCTTCACCGTCAGCGCTGCTGGCTGCTGGCTGCTGGCTGCTGGCTGAATGAGAGGAGTCTTGTTGGAGCGCCGGCACGTGCGTCCTGCCTCTCCCGGCCTGTTCCTGGTCCCCTTGAGCTGGGTTCAAGAAGCGACAGCCCCGACCCGCTCGGCAGAGTTGGCAGTACAGTCCCTGTTGGCTGGAGACTGGTAGGCCAAGCGGTACTGTAGAGCGAACCTTTGAATTGGTGGTGGCCTGGTAGTCCTACTCGCCAGAGCCCGAGCAGGATCTCCTGTGGCCCTCGCGAGTGCCGTCCTACCTCGGGTATCGCACCGCCAGGTGGCGATTCCCCTTGTAGAGGCCCTCCATGACCTCCCAGATGCCTCGTGCTGGTCGCAGGGGGGGTGTTTCCAGGAACGGGAGCGCGTGCTCGCGCATGAGCTCCTCGATCACAGCCGCGTAGGCGGGGTCGTCCACTACGTTCTCGTTCTCGTTGGGATCCTCCTGCAGGTCGAACAGCTGCACGGGGGTCTTGTCGTCCCCTTTGGTGGCTCCGTCGAAGTCGAATAGCCTCGCAGCAGGCTTGGCGTCAATCCCGCCGGGAACTATGTCCCCGGCACTGTCGACGTACCCGTATACGTCGCCACAAACGGGGTGCTGGAGGCTCAATCGGACCTCGTCACCCTCGGCGGCGACAGTGAACGAACCGTCCCTCTCTGTGAAGTCTAGCCAGCCGGAGAAAGTCCCGTCATCAAAGTAGCTTAGTGACCACACGAGGATCCCTTCCGCAGGCTCCCCGTCCGGCCCTAGGACGACACCGCGAATCACTGGCAGAGGTGGCAGGACGAGAGCGCGGTGGGCCTCGAACGCTTGGTAGAACTCTTGCACCGAGAGGCCAAACGCTTCCTCGAACGCGCCCTTCCACGACCGTGTGGACGCGTACTCTCGGTAGAAATCCCAGAGGGCTTCCTCGCCTGCAAGCGTGATGAGGTATCTGGTTGCGAGGTGCCCCAGGGCGTATTTCTCAACGTCGGTGCCAACGATGTTCGACTCTATGTCTTCGAGTGATTCCCGGATACCCCGCGCGTTCTCAAGCGTAGCGACAGACTCCCGGATCGGCCACCATCCAACGGCATGGTCGTATAGGTATTCGAAGTGCACGGCCCCCCCTTCCACGATCCAGCGGGGTCCAAGTGCGCCGCCAGACAGTTCGTCTTGAAGGGCATGGACATACTCGTGGGCAACCTCGCCAAGGAAGCCTTCGTTGAGCACGATCGTGCGACTACCGTAGTGCAGGTCGTAGTGCTCTACCACGAGTATTTTGATCGGTTGAGTGGTCACAAGGTTGTGGCGTTCCGCGAAGTACTGGACGACGCTCGTGAATTCTCTGAGAAAGGCATCGCGCACGGTGGCGGAGAATTCTCCCTCGAATTCGATGGTTACGTCGGCCAGGGCCTTCCTCGTCATCGCTGCGGTCGCTTGCGGGTTCAATGGGATGTAAACGTTCCGGTTGAGTTGTTGCCGATAAAGGCGCCCCGTGAGCTCGGCGTTGCCGGCGAAATTGATGGCCTGCAAACGAGGCAAGTCCTCCAGTGTCTTCGGGATTTCGCCTGTTAGTTCGTTGTCGGGAGGTTGAGAGCCCGCAGGTGCAGGAGGGCTCCCAGCACTTCCGGAATGCTGCCGGTGAGGCCGCGCGCGGGGAGGTCGATCCTCGCAACGCGGTCCTCGTCCACAGTGACGCCGTCCCAGCTCGCGATTGGCTTCTCTACGTCCCAGTCGAGACTCCCTTTCCCGGCTAGGGTACTCATGCCCGCCAGCAGCGCCTCGCAATCGCTGACGAGCCCTGCCCGTGCACTGGGCCTGGGCACGGCGATCCCGCTCGAGCAGGATGAGAGTGGAACCTCCAAGGAGATGTCGCTATAGCGGTAGGTTCCCTGCTCGTTCAGCCCGCTCATGTCGAGGTGGACGGTCCCGAGTGTCGCCCACGATCCTCTCGCCACCCGCGCACTGATGTAGAGCGTTCTAGGGTTGATGGTGCCCTGCCAGACTCGTACCTCGACAGTGGCGGAGCGGTCCGTCAGGGGCACCTCGAGTGAGGTGTCGCCATAGCGGTAGGTTCCCCGCTTGTTCAGCCCGCTCATGTCGAGGGGGATGGCCCCGAGTGTTGCCCATGAGCCCCCTGTGGCCCTGGCGCCGATGTGGATGCCATTCACGTCCTGAACGTCCTGCCAGACGCGGACCTCGATGGTGACCGTGCTGCCCGCTGACTCTCCCTCGGCGGAGACAGGGACCGGGCCGACGATGGATGCCAGCGCCAGCACCAGGACGCCCGTGACTGTGTGGATCAGGGGGACTCCGCGAAACCCGGTGCGGGACATGAGTCTGGAGCCACTGAGCATAGTCAAGGGTATCGGTTCTTGGTACGAATTACCCCGTCCGTTGACGATCTCCTTGTCGGTGAAGAACCGGTTTCGAAGCACGGCGCCAGCTTAGGGGGGTGCTCACCGGCGAGGACTCGAACTTCGCCAACCCTTGCCGTGGACTGACCTCAGAGCTCCCATGCGCCGCCAGAGTTCGCAGTACAGTACGTGTTGGCCGGAAAGTGGTAGCGCATAGGGGATTCGAACCCCTGGTCTCCGCCTTGAGAGGGCGGTGTCCTAGGCCGCTAGACGAATGCGCCGCCGCCTTCAATCTAGCGCAGGGGCGCCGCAGCGGGCAAGAATGGATCTATCCATGAGCCGCCCGCTGACAGCTTCTCAGCGCCACGCTCCCGCTGGCCCTCGCGCTCGTGGCCTGTGGCGGCGACGAACCCCGCCCCGCGCGCCCCAACGCCCCTGCCCGCGACCGCCACCCCTTCGCCGGCCGCTACGCCTCCCCCCCGCCTCCGTCGAGCCATTCGTGGAGGGTTAGGCCTGCGCCCTCCTTGCCCCTGAACTAACCCTTGCCTGGCGGGGTCGCCACGTGGCGGGCAAGAATGGACGCACCCATGACTCGTGCTGCTGCAGCTCTCTGCGCGACGCTCCTGTTGGTCCTGGTGCTCGTGGCCTGTGGCGGCGACGGGACGCCCCCGCCCTCCCCGGCCACTGCCTCCCCTTCCCCCGCGGCGACTCCTTCGCCTGCCGCTACCCTTTCGCCTGTGGCCACCTCCTCCCCTACCGCCCCGTCCCCCGCCGCCGAAACGTCTACGCCCGCCCCCTCCTCTCCGACCGCCACCACCGTGGCTGCAGGGGACCCGCCCCCACTCCCCGACTCAATCCGGGAGATCGTCGAGGGGGTGGCGGAAGTGCGCGCACTCGAGGCGCCGCCCGCGCTTCGCGCCCTCACCGTGGCCCGCAGCAACCTGGAAGAGGTCTATACGGGCCTTGTCGGGGAGGAAGAGCGCCGCCACATCGACGACACGACGAAGCTCTACCGCCTGCTCGGCTACCTCGACGAAGACGAACACCTCTGGGATATCACCGTCTCGTTCCTTGACTCCGTCCTCGGCTTCTATTCAAGCGACCACAAGACCCTCTGGGTCGTCACCGACCGGGAGGGCGTTGGGTTGGAGGAGCTCGACCGTGGCCAGCGGGACACGCTCGCGCACGAGATCATCCACGCCCTCCAGGACTACCACTTCGACCTCGACGCGACCTACCAGATCGTCGGCGACAACCTCGACCGGGAACTCGCGTTCACCGCCGTAGTGGAGGGCGACGCGGTCGTGCATACCGACCGCTACTCCGACCGCTTCCTCACCCTCCCGGGTGGTGGTGGTCTGTACTTCCTGGCTGCCACCCACCAGTTCGGCGGTATCCCCGCCCCCATCATCCGGGAGCTCTACTTCCCCTACACCACGGGAGCGCGCTGGGCGGGCGGCGTGCTGGCCGACGAGGGCGCCGAGGGACTGGACGCCTTCCTCGCGGAGCCGCCGCCGGCGACCACACTCATCCTCCACCCGGAGTTGATGGACACCGGCTGGGAGCCGGAGTGGCCCGGCGACAGCTTCCTGCCCGAGGGGCAGATTCGGGGGAGTCTCGGGCTCGGTTGGCACACGCGCCTGTCCGGCTCCATCGGCGAGTTCCACCTCCTGAACTACCTCGTCGGGAACGACCTGTTCCGGCCCGGCTGGCTGTACGACCCCGGCAACCGGACAGAAATCGACGCCGCGGCAGGGTGGGCCGGGGACCGCTACTACCTGTTCGAGCACTCCGCGGAGGACGGTCAGACCGTGATGGTTGCCCGCGTGCGTTTCGCCGGCGAGGAGGATGCGCGCGAGTTCGCCGACACCCACCGCAGCGTCGCAACCCGCCGGGCGGAGGTGGTCGAGGAAGACGTCCTCACTCTCGCCACGCGTCCGGATGGCAACGTCGTCGCCCTCATCGAACCGGTGGGCCGCGACGTGATTTTCGCCATCGGCACGAGCGCGGAAGTGGTGCGCGCCGCCCTGGAGCCGCTCCTGCGCGGCTAGGCCGGCGAGGACTGGCCACCCGTCGTCTGGCCGACCGGGGAGTAGTAGGAGAGAGTAGACGATGCGGTGATCTCCCATTCACGACTGCTCGCGCTGTTGCTGGTTGCGCTGGGGCTGTCTCTCGCCGCCTGCGGCGACGAGACGCCCCCTGCGGCGACGAGACGCCCCCTGGCCACGAGCTACGCCCTTCCGGCGAGCTCCGGGCGTTCATCGAAGAGGTGGCGGAACTGCGGCAGCTTCCGCCCCCTTCCACCCTGCGCATCCGCACCGTTAGCCCTGCGGACGCTGACGATGTGTACAGCCGCCCCACCGAAGAGGGGTCTGAACTCGCCACGAAGATCTATCGACTGCTCGGCTTCCTGGACGAGGACCAACACGTCCGTGACTTCTGGGGCTCCGTTGGGGACAACCTGGTCGGGTTCTACTCCTCCTCTTCCAGGACCGTGTGGCTCATCACCGAGTCTGGGGCCGCTGAACTGGGGGATCTCACCCAGAACGAGCGGGAGACCCTGGCGCACGAGATCATCCATGCCCTCCAGTTCCAGCACTTCAGCCCCGTGGCGGCCTACCGGAAGCTGGGGGGGTGGTGGAACTTCGACGGCCGGCTGGCCCTCAACTCCGTCATCGAGGGCGACGCCATCGTGCACACCGCCCGTCTCGCCGACCAGACCCGCACCATCGCGACCGCAGACGAACCCACCGAGGTCCCGGCGCCCTTCGTGCGAACGTTCTGGTTCCCTTACATCACCGGAGCGGACTGGGCGCGTGCGGTGCTGGCCAATCACGGCGTGGAGCAGCTCAACGGCTATCTCTCCGAACCACCACCGGCCACCACTCTCATCCTTCATCCGGAATTGGCCGGCGCCGGATGGGAGCCCGAAGTCATCTATGCCGGGGGGGGCAGTTGCGGACATCCTGGCGAACCTCGGGCGTGGGTGGGGTTGGAGAGAGCGGGGTTCCCTCGGAGAATTCCAGCTCGCAAACTACCTGGTGGGCGATGCCCCGTACTCCCCGGGCTGGCTGCGCGCCCCGGCGAACCAGGCGGCGGTGGACGCGGCAGCGGGCTGGGCTGGCGACAAATTCTTCCTCCTGGACAAGGGTGGCGAGGCCTTGCTGGTCACCTTCGTGCGCTTCGTGAGCGAGGAGGACGCGCGCGAGTTCGCCGAGGCGCATCGCGCCGTCGCCACAAGGGGAGCGGAGGTCGTGGTCGAGGGCGTCGTGACGCTCGCCACACGGCCCGACGGCAACGTTGTGGCGCTGCTCGAACCCGTGGGCCGGGATGTCATCTTTGCGATCGGCACGAACGCGGAAGTTGCCCGCGCTGCCGTGGAGCCGCTGGTGGGGGGCTAGGCCGAGGCCGCCTCCGGCTCCTCGAGGTAGCTGGCCAGGCTGGAGTGCAGGTGGCTGCGGATGAAGCTGGCGCGATCGAGGTGGGCGAGGTACTCCTCCACCTGGCGGCGGCGCAGCCCCTGGAGGGCGGCCTCGCCCGCGGCGGCGTGCTCGCGCCCTCCGCCCAGGAGCAGCACCAGCGGCTCGCGCACGGCGGGGTCGTCCCACTCCCGCGCAAGCCGAACCTCGGCCTTGCGCAGGTATCGCTGCTGCTCCTCGCGACGGTCCGGCATCGCTTCCAGGTACGACTCCAGCCGCTCGACCTGGTACTCCAGCAGCCGTTCGCGGTCGCTGGCAACGAGGGCGTAAAGGTCGCGTTCGAGCTGGTTCTGGGCGAGCTCCCCGGCCAGCCGGAAGAAGGTCAGGAAGGCGCTGTCCTGCACGAACAGGTAGGCCATCAGCTCGGGATAGCTGCGCGCCTCACTGGCCCCGCGGATGAGGTCCGTGGGCGCCTGCAGGCCGAGCCCGCCCCCGTTCGAAAGCGCCCGCTTGCGGAACGCCTCGGCGTGACGCGCGAGGTCGTAGATGACGCTGCTCATGAAGAGCTTCATCTCGACGAAGCCGTAGCTGATCTCGGGAAGCCAGCGGCCGAGCACCGTCGCCTCGGCATAGGCGCGCTCGCTGTGCTCCGTCATCAGCTGGCAGATGGCGTGTTCGATGTCTTCGGGGAGGGCCTCGAGGCTGCGCCAGCCGAGGTCGGTGGCCGGCGCCCAGCGGTCGCGGATGGCGCGCTCGTACAGGTCGGCCACCGAGGGCGCCCACACGACGGCCTTCTCGAAGATGGTGTAGCCCATGTCCTCCTGGCCGAGTTGCGGGTTCGAGCCACGCGCGATCTCGGTTCGGTCCGTCCAGAGGTCGGGAATCTCGCCGTAGGAGCCGACCATGATGTCGCTCACGGTCAGCCCCATCTCCGGGTCGGCCTGCACCGCGCGCACGCCCCACTCGGTGGGCGCGTCCATCCAGGCGAGGCTCGGCTTCAGGGGCTCGCGGTCGAGGAAGCCGGTGGCCTGCCGGGCATCCAGCCTGGCGCCGAGGGCCGCCACGAGGGTGCGGGGCTGGTAGCCGTAGTCGAGGGCGCGGTCGAGCAGGCCCTCGTCCCAGCCGAGCGCCTGCGCGGCGGCGCGCATCTCCGCGGAGATGGGCTCTGCAGTGGCCCCGCCGTCGTCGGCCATGGCGCTAGTTGACGTACTGCGCGAGGGCTGGGCCCAGCCGCTCGCGGCGATCGCCGAGGCCCGCGACATCCAGGCGGTGCAGGTACTCCTTCACCTGCCGCCGGCGAAGGAGCAGGAACTTGGCGACGCCCTCGTCGAAGCGGTCCTTGCCCCCGCCCAGCAGGATGCAGAGCGACTCGAATACGGGCGGGAAGGTCACGTCGCCGCTGCCGCCGCCCGCCGAGGTCTCCTCGGCCTTGTCGAGGTAGTGGTGGATCTCCTCGCGACGCTCGGGCGTCTCCGAGAGGACGTGCTTCAGGTGCATCACGCCGAAGGCGAGGTGGCGCGACTCGTCCTGCGCGGCCATGCGGAAGATGCGCTTGTCCGCCTGCGTCGGCCCGATCAGCTCGCCCATGCGGAACATCGACTGCACGAAGCCTTCCGCCTGCACGTGCATGAGCACCGACATCTCGGTGAAGTCCTGCGCTTCGATGAGGTTGCGCAGCCCCAGCCCGGCGCCCTGCTGCAGGAGGCCGCCGCCGTTGGCCAGCGCGCGCTTGCGGAACACGTCCGTGTGGCGCGCCTCGTCCATGATCTGCGACATCAGGAAGAGGCCCACCTCGAACTCGTCGCCGCTGATGGCGGGCAGCCACTGGCCAGGGACGTCGCCGGCGATGAACTCGACCTCGGCGAGCATGGTTGCGACCTGGCACATGGCCCGTTCCTTCTCGTCGGGCAGCTCCCGGAGCGTGTCCCAGGGGATGTCGCGCGCGGAGGACCACTGGCGCTGGATCGCCTCTTCGTAGAGGGAGCGGCACTGGTCCGCCCAGACGTCCGCCTTGGTCTGGTAGGTCAGGCCCTGGCGGTGGGCGTTCTCGCGGGCGCTGGCGCCGCGCAGGCGGGGCGTCATGTCCCGCGGCAGGTCCTCACGCGAGGCGTAGTCGCCCACGTCGATCGCGTCGAGCGTGAGGCCCTTCTTCGTGGGCTCGGCCGACGTCGGATCGTCGTAGAGGTCGAGCCAGGAAAGGTCGAGTTCCGGGGTCTCTGGCGCTGCGCTCATGGTTCCCCCCTTGGGGCGAGAGATGCACATTCGAGTGTACGGGTGGTCGTGCGCGAATAGAAGGGGCATCCAGTCAAGACAACAGGCGTGCGGCGTGGCACGATCGGGGCGATGCCAAAGCAGGTCGTAAACGTCGCCAGCGACGACTACCTCAGCGCCATCTACCGACTCAACCATGATGAGGGCGAGAGCGTGATCGCCGTGCGCCTCGCCGATCGCCTGGGCGTGACGCCGCCGTCCGTGGCGGGCATGCTGAAACGCCTCCAGCGCGACAGCCTCGTCTCCGTCAACCGACGCAAGATGATCGAGCTCACGCCCGAGGGCCTGCGCCGCGCCGAGCGCATGGTGCGCCGCCATCGCCTCGCCGAGTGCCTCCTGACGAGCGTGCTGAACGTTCCCTGGTGGCGCGCCTACGAGGAGGCCCACCTGCTCGAGCACGGCATCTCCGACGTGACCGAGCCCCACCTCATCGACACCCTGGGCAATCCCGATCGCAGCCCCTTCGGCTACCCCATCCCCGGCCTCGCGAACGCCGGGAACCTCTCCATGACCACGCTGGCGGACGTGCCCGAGGGCGAGACGGTGGTGATCGAGCGCGTCTTTGAAGAGGACGAGCAACTCCTCCAGTTCTTCGATGCGGAGGGCATCCGCCCCGGCCAGGTGGTCAAGCTCGAGTCCTCGGAGCCGTACCGGGGCACCGTCACGATCGCCGTCGAGAACCGCGAGATCGTGATGGGGACGCAGGTTGCCGGCCGTGTCTGGGTACGCGCCGGCGAGGGGGCGGTGACCCGGGATTGACAGCAATCAGCTCAAGCGCTTTAGCCCTTTTGGGACTACCGCAGCGCCTCCCGGTGTTCCATGATAGAGGCGTCAGCGCCTGCCCTCAGGCGAGGTGGGAAGATGCCAGAGACCGAGATCGTTGGCAGCCGCAGCATTGAGGATGCTTTTCACTACTACCTAAGGAACCAGGCCGATTTCGTCGAGAAGTACAACGGCAAGGTGGTAGCGATAAAGGGCGAGAAGGTCCTTGGGGTCTACGACGACCACCTGACAGCCCTGAAAGCTACCTCCAAAGACCATGAGGTCGGCACTTTCCTTCTGCAGCTCGTCAGCGAAGGCAGTGAGGCGTATACAGCTTCCTTCCGCTCCAGAGTGACCTTGCCCACCGGGTAGTGGCCAATAATTTCACGGCCAAGGCCTCCGGCATCATGCTGGAATTACGAAGTGCTTGCTTCGTATCCATGGCATGGGACAACCAGAGCGATGAGCCGGAGCCTGCAGCGCATCAGTTCGATGGGATCTGGGATACGGGAGCTACAGGCAGCCTAATCTCCGCGAACGTCGTCGAACGATGCGATCTCAAGCAAACAGGCGTGGCGACCATACGCACGGCGAACGGCAACGAAGACACCGTGCCCACCTACGTTATCAACCTGCGCCTTCCCAACCAGGTCGTCGTCATGGGCATACCCGTCGCCCTAGGGAGCTTCGGAGACGCTGACGTCCTGATAGGGATGGACGTCATCACCAAGGGCGACTTCGCCGTCAGCAATTGGGACGGCAAGACATCGTTCTCGTTCCGCGTCCCCTCCCGGGGAGAGACTGACTTCGTCAAGGAGGAGGAACGCTCCAGACGAAAGAGGCGCGCCCGCCGGTAGCCCCGCTCTCCCCCCGCGCAGGACCAGCGGGTCCCTGCTCCCACGTTCGCGGCGAAGCTCGTAGGATGCGCTGACGCGTGCGCCCCGTGCGCCAAACCACGCGAAAAGGCAGTTCGTTCATGGCCGACTACGAAGGGCCTCTCCCGGTGCCCACGCCCGAAACCCAGGACTTCTGGGACGGGGCGAAGCGGGGTGAGCTTCGCCTCCAGCGCTGCGATGCCTGCAAGAACGTCATCTTCCCGCCGCGCCCCTTCTGCCCCGCCTGCGCCTCCCGCTCGGTCTCGAGCTTCACGGCCAGCGGCCGGGCTAAGCTCTACAGCTACGTGATCAACCACCGACCGCCGCCCGGCTTCGGTCCCGATCCCCACGCGATCGCCATCGTCGAGCTCGATGAGGGACCGCGCATGATGACCAACATCGTCGACTGCGAGCAGACGCCCGAGGCGCTCGTGCTGGACATGCCCGTCGAGGTCGCCTTCACGCCCGTGAGCGACGAGATTTCCCTGCCGAAGTTCCGGCCGGTCGGAGGTTAGCCATGGAATCGCGTTCCGTTGCCATTGTCGGAGCGGCCGAGACCACCGAGCTCGGCCGCATCCCCGGCCTCTCCCAGATCCAGCTTCACGCCGATGCCGCCCTCAACGCCATGGAGGACTGCGGCATCATGCCCAGCGACATCGACGGCGTGGCCACCGCGGGCGAAGCGCCCGCCGGCATCGCCTACTACCTCGGCATCACCCCCACCTGGGTCGACGGTACCCAGGTCGGCGGCTGCTCGTTCATGCTGCACGTGCGCCACGCCGCCGCCGCCATCAACGAGGGGCTCTGCGATGTCGCGCTCGTCACGCACGGCGAGAGCGGCCGCTCGCGCGTCGGTCGTGGCGGTTTCGGCGCCGCGCCCGCCTCCCTGGCGGGCCAGTTCGAGGCCCCCTACGGCCTCAGCGGGCCGCCCTCCAACTTCACCCTTGGCGTCCTGCGCTACATGAAGGAGACGGGCATGACGCCCGAGCAGCTCGCCTCCGTCTCCGTCGTGCAGCGCGAGTGGGCGGCGCTCAACCCGCGCTCCACCTACAAGGATCCGATCACGGTCGACGACGTGCTCAACTCGCGCATGATCGCCTACCCCTTCCGCCTGCTGCAGTGCTGCCTCGTGACGGACGGGGGCGGCGCCCTCATCCTCGTCTCGAAGGAGCGCGCGCGGGACTTCCCCACGAAGCCCGTCTACCTGCTCGGCACCGGCGAGAGCGTCGAGACGCCGATGATCAGCCAGATGGAAGACATGACCACCTCGCGCGCCTTCCGCGTTGCCGGAAGCGCGGCGTTCGCGGAAGCGGGCATCACCCACGACGACGTCGACCACGTGATGATCTACGACGCCTTCGCCCACCTCCCCATCTATGGCCTCGAGGACCTCGGGTTCGTGGGGCGGGGCGAGGCGGGCGCCTTCACCGAGGCGCGCAACACGGCCCCCGGCGGCTCCCTGCCCGTGAACACGAACGGTGGCGGCCTGAGCTACATGCACTCCGGCATGTACGGCATGTACGCCCTCCAGGAGAGCGTCCGCCAGATGCGCGGAACCGCCGCCGCCCAGGTGCCCGACGCCAGGATCAGCGTCTGCCACGGCGTCGGCGGCATGTTCATGGCCTCCGGCACCATCATCATGACGAATCAATAGTGGTCGGTGATCGGTAGAGAGGAGCGAGGTAGCGATGCGTGAGAACACGGTGAAGGCGCGCTGGCGCGCGGGCGAGGTCGCCTATGGCGGCTGGCTCTCCCTGCCCGGCTCCCTCGGCGCCGAGATCATGGCGAGCGAGGACTTCGACTACGTCTGCATCGACATGCAGCACGGCGGCATCGATTACCAGACGGCGCTGACGATGCTGCAGGCGATCAGCACGACGGAGACGATGCCCTTCGCGCGCGTTCCCTGGAACGAGCCCGGCATCATCATGAAGATGCTCGACGCCGGCGCGATGGGCGTCATCATCCCCATGGTGAACAGCGTGGAGGAGGCGCAGGCGGCGGTCGCCGCCTGCCGCTACTTCCCCGAGGGCAACCGCAGCTTCGGACCCCTGCGCGCCACCATGTACGCCGGCGCCGACTACTTCGCCCACGCCAACGCCGAGGTCGCCTGCATCCCCATGATCGAAACGGAGCAGGCGCTCAACAACCTCGACGACATCCTCTCCGTGCCCGGCGTCGACGCCGTCTACGTCGGCCCCGCCGACCTCAGCATCACCCTCGGCCAGCTCCCGGCGATGGCGAACGAGGGACGCTTCGAGCAGGAGCGCCTGCGCATCGCCGCCGCCTGCAGGGAGCACGGCGTGGTCGCGGGTATCCACGCCAACGCGCAGCTTGCGGAGAAGCACGCCGCGGCGGGCTTCCAGCTCGTCACCATCAGCAGCGATCAGGGCGGCATGCGCGCCGCCGCCCGCGCCGATCTCAAGGTCGCCCGGGGCGGCTAGCCGCGCCGACATGGAGACATGGATCGTCGTCGTTGCCATTGTTGGCGGTCTCGCGCTGCTTGGGGCAGGCTCCAACTACTTGGAAACCAAGGAGGCGCTCAAGCGATGGCGGAACCGAGCTGAGGGTAGCGAGAGCGAATTTAGGAAACTGCGCGACCGTGTCGAACGCGAGGAGAAGGAGTTTGGGGCCCATCGCGAGCGTATTGAGGCCGAAGAACGAGAGATAGAGGAGCGTCTTGAGCGCATTGAGGGCCAAAAGCGAAAGCTAGCGGAACATCGGGAAGAGATGATGTCCGAGGTCGAAACACTTGCGAGTGAGAAGTCGGTCGGATTCCCTTGGCTCGCCGAGGCCTACGCGGAGTACTTGCCAAGGAATATGAGAACACAGCTCGCTGGATGGAGATCAAGCCCAATCCGGCTCTTGCCTCTGCCGATCAAGTAAGGGTGTTGGCGCGCAATCTCCGGCAAGCAGAGAGAGAAAGGCGGATCCTCAACTACGTAGTCAAGTACTACGAGACCCTCTTCCCCTGGCTGGAGGATCTCCGCGACCCCAGCATCGACGACGACTTGATCTCCTCGGTCGAAGGGGGTGGCCTCAGCCAGAACAGCATTGACCCTATACGAAAGTGGCTGACTGCGGCCGAATACGAGCGCTTGAACTCCGCCGAGAAATCTGACTTAGCACTTGAGCGATACGCGCAGCGTAAGAAGAGCAACTGGGAGATAGGGAGGGACTACGAAAGGTACGTCGGGTACAAGATGGAGCAGGACGGCTATGCGGTCTCCTACCATGGCATCGTCGAAGGCCTGGCCGACCTTGGGCGCGATCTCGTCTGCACTAGGAGCGGCAAGGTCAAGATCATCCAGTGCAAGCGGTGGTCAGCCCAGAAGGAGATCCACGAGAAGCACGTGTTTCAGCTCTTCGGTACTCTCACCGCATACAAGATCGACCACCAAGATGATGCTGCTGAGGCCGTTCTCGCCACTTCCACAAAGCTGTCTCCACGGGCCCGGCAATTCGCTCGGGAGCTCTTGATTGAAGTCTGGGATGAGTTTCCCCCAGGCGAATATCCGACGGTCAAGTGCAATGTGGCACGTGAGACTAGCGAGAAGATCTACCACCTCCCCTTCGACCAAATGTACGACCGGACAGTCATCGAGCCGGTTCGTGGTGAGAGGTATGTCTGGACAGCTGCCGAAGCCGAGGGTCTGGGGTTCCGTCGAGCGTTCAAGTGGCGAGGAGACGCCAGCCAGGCTTCCCTCTTGTAGCTCCGGTAAAGCCCCGGTTAGCCGGTGTGAGCACGCCCACACCACCCTCCCGACATCCGCAACAACTCCTTATTGCGACCTAGTACGGTGGATCGGGAGGAGAGCGATGTGGAAGCTAGCTGGTCTTCTTTCTGGTGGGGCCCTGGTCCTGATGACGGCGCCCGCCATCCTCCTCACGCTGGCCATGAGGGACAGCGGCGTTGACACGATCTCGGGCACGGTCCGGTACCTGGACGGGGAGATGGACCTCCCCATGGGAGCGTGTGTCGAGGTGGTGCTGGTCGATGTCTCCGGTGAGGACAGGCTCGCGAAGGCGCTGGGCCGGGCCGTCATCGAGGATGCCGATGCGCTGCCCATCCAGTTCCGCGTCGCCTACAACTCAGACCGCCTGACGCCCGGCGCCAGGCATGAGCTCTGGGTGGTGGTTCGCCACGACGGCCGGTTGCTCTACGCTGCCGATAGCGATTACTTCGTGGAGCTTGGCATGTCCGTGTCCGGCATCGACGTGGCGGTAGCGCCCCTCGCGTCGCCCTAGCCGCTGACTCTTGGACTGCGCGGGACGGGGACGGGTGCGACCGTGAAGGTGGTCTGGATCGTTGTTGGCGCGGTTGTGGTCGTGCTTGTCTTGCCCGGCATCCTGCTTGGCCTCGCCAACGTCGTGAACACAGGCTTCGGGATCGGGGAGCGCTCCGTATCGGGCACCGTGTCACACGAGGGTGGAGAGTTGGCCTTGCCTGAAGGAGCCGTGGTGGACGTGGTCCTGCTTGAACTCCCTCCTGAGTCGCCCCCCCTTCGGATCGTCATCGTTCGCAAGGAGCTTGACGGCGAGATCGCACTCCCGCTGGAGTTCAAGCTGACCTATCACGAGGGCAACATCCACGAGGAAGTGACTACCTGGTCGAGGTGTCTGTGCGGGAGGGCGAGAGGCTGCTGTACAGCGCCTCCCTCGCCGTTGATGGGTTGGAGGAGTCGGTAGCGGGCCTCGACCTCGTGGTCGCCGAACCGGGCTCCGGGGACTAGCCGCCCAGTTCCCCTGCAGTCGTCCGGTCCGCCGCCACGGCCTCGAAGGGTGTCGTGCGGGGCGCGACCTCCGCGCCGGAGCGGACCCAGTAGGCGCGTCCGTTGCGGGCGGCGGCGGGCTCCTGCCCCTCGAGCAGGTTGCGGGCCTTCTACCTACAGCTGTGCCAGGTTGGTCACGAGGTTGTAGAGGAACCAGCCGTCACTCCTCGGGGTCTCAAGTGTCTCGGGTTTGGCTCGAGCAAGGTCACGCATGTAGCCCAAGCCGTTCTCGTACGGCTCGAAGGACACGATCTTGTCGTAGCGCACGCGGAAACGTTCTTGCTGGCCATGGAAGTAGATGTGCTTGGTGGTTAGGCCAAGGAGGCCCGTGTCCGCCTTCACCGTCTCGGTGATCTCAACGGGATGGCCACGAAAGGCGCTCTGCCGCAGGTAGACCCCCCTCGCGACACGCACACTCATGCCGGTCGAACTGCCGCGATACTCGCGGCGCGTTTTCATCTTGTGGTAGCTCACATTGGTAGTGAGCCAGACCAACTGCTCTGACTTCTGAAGGTTGAACGGCAAGCGTTCGAATCCGTTCACAGTGAAGTCGACCTGGGGAACGGTCCCCTCGTAGACATGACGGAGCACCACCCCTTGCGTTACCAAGGTCTGCACCCTGCGCATGGAGGGTTCATCGCCCAAGGCGAAATGGTCCCGGAAGCTCATGATCGCCTTCTCTTCTTCCGGCGAGAGCAGATCTTCGTCGAGCGCACTCTCGACAGCAGCGCCGACACCGCTGACGAGAGCGGCACGCAGGTCGTCAGTTCCAATGCGGCCCTCGGAGCGGATGACCAGCAATTCCTTCTCCAGCGACTCGCCGTCGAATGCAGGATCCAAGGCTGCCGTTGCCGCCCAGCCAGCGATGGTGGACCTCGCCTGCCGATGGGCGCGAGCACACTCCTTGTGGACGGAGCGGAGGAAGCCCGCGCCCTCCCCGCAGTGGCGGCACCTAGCCATCGGTGCCCAGCTCCCCTGCAGTCGTCCGCTCCGCCGCCACGGCCTCGAAGGGGGTGGTGCGCGGGGCGACCTCCGCGCCGGAGCGGACCCAGTAGGCGCGTCCGTTGCGGGCGGCGGCGGGCTCCTGCCCCTCGAGCAGGTTGCGGGCCATGCCCAGCATCATGCGCCGGAACTCGATGATGGCCACGTCCGTCGTGCCCAGGTGCTCCTTCGTGCGGTCGTAGATACGCCCCTGGCTGTCCTGCACGCAGGCGTCCTGCTCGGAGATGCCCTGCACCCCCGTGAAGCTCGTCGTGCGCTGTGCCTCGCGGTCGACGAGGTAGTCGTTGGCGCGGTTGCGGATGGGCCGGTCCGGGTTCCAGGTGTAGGTGTAGATCCAGCAGCGCTCGTCGTCGATCGGCACCCAGGTCTGGCCGTTGATGTTCTGGCCGCGCTCCGCCCCGGGGGCGAGGCTGTGGTTGGGCGCGAGGAACTGCGTGATGCGCCAGTAGAAGCTGTCCACCTCGGCCCGGCGCGCCCCCCCGATGACGAAGCCGCCTTCCGTCGGCTGCAGCGTGAACGTGGGCGAGCCGTCGGCTTTCATGTAGCGCAGGGCCGCGGGGGCGTCGTCCGGCAGGTCGACCAGCATGTGCAGGAAGGAGAAGTGGGCCGTATCGATCGCTCCCTCCACCGACTGCGCCCAGTTGCACTCCTGCAGCTTCTTCGAGACGTAGCGGTGGCTCTCGGGAACGTGCGCCCACTCGAACTGCGGCAGCTCCGGCAGGGGCAGGTCGGGCGGACCCATGTAGGCCCAGATGTAACCGCCCCACTCGCGCGTGGGGTAGGCCGCCACCCCGACCTTGTCCCTGAACTGCGACTCCGCTGGCTCCGAGGGCATGTCCACGCAGTTGCCCTCCACGTCGAACTTCCAGCCGTGGTAGATGCAGCGCAGGCCGCACTCCTCGTTGCGACCCCAGTAGAGCTCGGTCTGCCGGTGGGGGCAGCGCCCCTCGATCAGCCCGACGGCGCCGTTCGTGTCGCGAAAGGCGACGAGCTCCTCGCCGAGCACACCGACACGCACGGGCGGGCAGTCGGGGCCGGGCAGCTCCGTCGCGATCAGCACCGGCGCCCAGAAGCGCCGGAAGAGGTCGCCCATGGGCGTCCCCGGACCGGTGCGGGTCAGCAGCTCGTTGTCGTTCGCGCTCAGCATTTCTTCTGGGCCTGCCCGGTTGCCGGCTTCGTGATCATGGCGCGCTTCCTCCTGACGGCGCTGCCGCCCCAGACACCGGCACGGGGGCTAGACCCCGTTGTACTCCTGCGGGTAGCGCCACGGCGATCCCGGCTGCTCCGCATCTTCGTCGAGCGTCCACATCGGGAGCGAGAGGCCCTCGGCCACGTCCGCGAAGACCATGCGCATGCGGCTCCCGATGCCGACCTGCCGCACCAGCTCGGGAGGCGCTAGGTCGCCGTCGGGCATGGCCAGGTTGCCGGCCACGCGCAGGGCCTCGTGCTCGCTCGGCTCACCCTTCTGCGTGTCCAGGTCGACGATCAGGATCATGTAGGGCGCCTTCTCCCGGAACTGGGGCTGGATCGCCTGGTGCACCTCGCCGTAGGAGTGCACCGTGCCCGTGCCCTCCACGCTCGTCCACTCGAACTCGCGGTTCTGGCACCAGGGACAGGCCGTCCCGGGCGGGTAGCGAAGAAGCCCGCACGAGGTGCACTTCTGCAGGTGGAAGTCGTGCTCGGCGCAGTAGCCGAAGTAGGCCGTGTTCTCGTGGTCGACATCGAGAATGGTGAGGTTCATGCCGCGGTATTCGCCTTGAGGCATCGCCCTACCCCTTCCGCATCACGAGCGAGGAGCCGGTGCCCGGCATCGCCCAGCCGAGGTTCATGGAGATATTCGCGTCGGGAACCTGGCGGCAGCCCCCTTCGGAGTAATCGAAGGTGTGCTGCTTCCCTCCCTGGTCATCGGTCGGGCAGTAGTCGTCGACCTCGCCGCGAAGCTGGCGCACGTTCTCGATGATCATGTTCATCCCATGCGTGTAGCCCTCGCAGAGGTGCCCGCCGCTGGTGTTGTTGGGACGCTCCCCGCCGAGCCGCATGATGCCGCTGCTGACGTAGTCGCCCCCCTCGCCCTTCTTGCAGAAGCCGTAGTCCTCCAGCTGCAGCATGGAGGTGAAGGTGAAGGCGTCATAGGCGCCCGTCAGGTCGATATCCTCCGGCCCCACGCCCGCGTTCGGGAAGATGATGTCCTTGATGTAGTAGCCCGCCACGGTCGAAATGGGACCGTGCTGGAAGTGCATGTCGATGCGCGGCTTGCAGACGCGCCCGGCCACGCCCTGGATGCGGGCGGGGGTATTGCGGTAGTCGTAGGCGCGTTCCGCGCGCGTGACGATGACGGCGGTGGCGTTGTCCGTCTCCACGCAGCAGTCGAGCAGGTGGAGCGGCTTCACGATCATGCGGCTGTTGAGCACGTCGTCCACCGTCACCCGCTGCTTGTAGTAGGCCTTGGGGTTTTGGGAGGCGTGCTCGCTGTGGATGACCTTCACCATGGCCACCTGCTCCGGGGTGGTGCCGTAGTCGTACATGTGGCGCATGAAGCTGGGGCTGAAGTTCTGGCCCGCGCTGAACCAGCCGTAGGGGGCTGTATGCACCGCATCGCCCCCGACGGGCGCTCGCGCCCGCGCCCCCGTGCCCCCGATGCGCACCTGCGAGTAGCCGTTCATCGCGCGGAAGACGACGACGGTGTTGCACATCCCCGCCTCGATCGCGCCGATGGCGAGCCCGATGAGCGCCTCGCTGCTGGAGCCGCCGCCGTAGACATCCATGTAGAAGTTGAGGCGGATACCGAGGTCGCCCGCGATCATGGGCGAGGGCGTGGAGTCGTTGTTGGAGTACGACATCATGCCGTCGACTTCGGAGGCGGGGATGCCCGCGTCCTCCATCGCGTTCTTCACGGCCCAGGTACCGAGCGCGCGCGTCGTCAGGTTGGACCCGCGCGTGTAGGTGGTCTCGCCGACGCCGATGATGGCGTACTTGTCGCGCAGGAACTTGGGGGCGGTCGTATCCATGTCGGGTGCGGAGGTCATGGGAAGGCTCCTCGCGGATTCGGGGGCAGTCTAGCGGGGCGGGCCCTGCAGGGTCCTCAGTACCGTCGCGTTTCCCGGATAGCGAGCTTGAAGTTGCGCGGCGGATGGATGTCACCCAGCGCTGCCTGCTGGATGCGCTGCAGAATCTCGGGGACCAGGGCCTCGCGCACCACAATCGCCCCCTTGTCGCGGGCCTCTTCCAGTCGCGTCAGGGGTTCCAGCTTCGCCCGGCGGAAGGGAATGCAGGACGGGTGGCGAACAAATGGGTGGTCACCCGGAACGAGGACCAGGCAGTGCTCACCGCAGCCGGGCCCTCCGTGCGATGAGAGGTTCGCCAAGGCGACCCTGCCGCGAGTGTCGGGAGTACTCAGGATGACATAGAGATGGTTGTCACGGTCGTATCCGACAAAGGTGCTGCCGGGATCCACGGTCTAGGCGAGGTATCGCGTGTGGAGGTCGTGAAACGCCGTGACTTCGCTCTCCACAGCGGCGACTTCCTTCTTCGTGAAGCCTTCACTCTTGAGAATACGTTTCAGGTCGATGGCAGCAGACGACCCCTGCGGGTCGGTCCATTCCGGCAGCGTATGCGTGTAGTCAACGAGATCCCACTCATCGGTACCGCCAAATTCCAGGAAGACAGCGTCGAGCAGCGATCTCTCGTACTCGGAGAGTTCGTCATCCTCTCCATCCAGCTCCCGGGGGCATGTCGCGGTGACCGCGTAACGAGGATCAGGGTCGGACACGTACTCGTGCCAGACGGAGTGGCCGCGTCCCCCGGTCTGCCTGATGAGGTCGAGGATGGTGCTGAGGACCGGTCCGTTTTTCATCGAGACCAGCCGGTCACCCGTAACCGGGTGACCCGTCTCGACGAAGGCGCGCCGGTCAGCCAGATACAGCAGCTTGATGAGCTTGATGTAGGGCATCGGATCGCCATGGCATTGCAGGAGGTGGGCCGCCGCCTGCGCAGCCTTTCGCTCATCGAACACGAACTTCATCGTCATGGTCCGGTACCACTATCCAGTCTATACCGAGCGTGCGTCCCGAGGATGACACCGCCGAACGCCGCGCCCGGCCCAGCACGGCTACCAGTGTTGCTGGCCTTCACTCCTACCTGGCCGTGTAGCCCCCGTCGACCGGTAGCGTGACGCCTGTGATGAAGGAGGCGTCGTCGCTCGCGAGGAAGGCGGCGGCGGCCGCGATCTCCTCGGGCTCGCCCAGCCGCCCCAGCGGGTGCAGCGACTCGAGGTAGCCGGCTACCCCCTCCTCTTCCTCCAGAGCCTCCTGAATCATGGGCGTGCGGATGTACCCGGGGGCGATCGCGTTCACGCGGATGCCGTGGGCCGCGTAGATGAGCGCGAACTGGCGCGTCAGCCCCACGACCCCGTGCTTGGCCGCGATGTATGCGCCCGAGCCATCGACCGGAGGGAACCCCGTCACGCGGCTGCTCACGAGCCCCACCAGCCCCGCGACCGAAGCGGTGCTGATGATCGCGCCACCGCCGCGCTCGGCCATGAGCGCGCCTCCGTGGCGGAGCCCGTAGTACACCCCGCTCAGGTTCACGGCGATGGTGGTGTCCCACCCGGCGCGGCCGATGCCGGCGTTGTTGTAGAGCACGTCGAAGCCGCCGAGTTCGCGGACGGTCTCCTCGCAGGCGGCTTTGACCGCCGCCTCCTCGGTGACGTTGACCTTGAGGGCGGCACTGGAGCCGCCTCCCTCGGCGATGGTGGCGGCCGTGCCCTGCGCGGAGGCCTCGTCGAGGTCGATGCACATGACGCTCGCGCCCTCCGCGGCGAAACGCAGCGACGTCGCCTTGCCGATGCCCGAGCCCGCCCCCGTGACGAGCGCGACCTTTCCCTCAAGCCGGTCCATGAGCGTCCCCCTGGCCGCGGTGGCGGCGCCCGATTGTAGGCTCGCGGGAGCCCGCCCCGCGCGGGGCGTACGATTGCGGCCACCGAAAACCGGAGGGCACGGCGTGGCAGAACTGAACGGCGGACAGATCATCGCGCGGCAGCTGAAGGCGGCCGGCATCGATACGGCCTTCGGGGTCGTGGCCGGACCCATGATCGAGGTCATGGCGGCCATGGAGCGTGAGGGCATCACGGTGGTGAACTGCCGCCACGAGGTCTCGGCGGGCTTCGCCGCCTCGGCCTGGGGCTGGGCGCGGGGCAAGCCGGGCGTGCTCGTCGTGGGCTCTGGCCCCGCCCTCACGAACGCCGTCACGCCCATGTACGTCGCCACCGAGAGCGCCATGCCGCTGGTCGTGCTGGGCGGCTCCTCGGCGGGGAACCAGCGCGGCCTCGGGGCCTTCCAGGAGGCCGATCAGGTCGCCTTCGCCGCGCCCGCCTGCAAGTGGGCGACGCAGGTCGATAGCCAGGCGCGCATCGCCGAGTACGTGCACCTCGCCCTGGGACGCGCCCTCAACGGACGCCCCGGCGCCGTCTACCTCGACTTCCCCGCCGGACTCATCCGCACCCCCTTCGACGAGGACGCCGTCCTCTGGCGCACCAGCGAACCGGAGATCTCGCGCCCCCACCCCGATCCCGCCGCCCTCGCAGCCGTCGCCGACATGCTCACCGAGGCGGAGCGCCCCCTGGTCATCATGGGGAAGGGCGCGGGCTGGGCGGAGGCCGGCCTGCCCCTCCAGCAGCTCGTCGACCGCGGCATCCCCTTCGTCTCCTCGCCCATGGGCCGCGGCTCGATTCCCGACGACCACCCCATGTTCATGAACGCCGCCCGCTCCGCTGCCCTCAGCGGCGCCGATGCCGTCCTCATGGTCGGTGGGCGCTTCAACTGGGTGTTCCAGTTCGGACGCGCCCCGCGCTTCGCCGAGGGCGTACGCATCGCCCACATCGACATCGTTGCGGAGGAGTTCTACAGCGGCGCCGATGTCGAGACCGGCATCGTCGCCGACTGCGCTATCGCCGTGGACCAGCTCAACGGCCTCCTCGAAGGCCGCACCCTGCGCACCGCCAGCAGCGATTGGGTCGCCACCCTCGCCGAGTCGCGCTCCCGCAACGAGGCCGGCTCCGAGGAGGCGATGGCCTCCGATGAGGTGCCCATCAACCACTTCCGTCTCCTGCGGGACGTGCGCGACTGCCTCGATCGCGACGCCACCGTCACCGTCGACGCTGAGCTGACGATGGGCGTCGCGCGCGCCGTCATGCCCAGCTTTGGCTCGCGCCTGCGGCTCAACTCGGGCACGACCGGCTGCATGGGCACGGGCCTGCCCTACGCCATCGGCGCCAAGCTCGCCCGTCCGGACCAGCAGGTGGTGGCGGTGCTCGGCGACTACGCCTTCGGCGCCGCCGCCATGGAGGTGGAGACGGCCGCCCGCGTGGGCGCGAACGTCGTCATCGTCGTGTCGAACAACGGCGGCATCGCCGGCCACTCCATCCAGGACCGCCAGTTCGCCCCCGACGCACCCCCCATCGCCGCCCTCCTCCCCATCGCCTACGAGAAGACGGTGGAGATGGTGGGCGGCTGGTCCCGCCGCGTCGAGGACCCCGCCGACATCACCCCCGCCGTCCAGGAAGCCCTCGCCGCCAACACCATCGCCCTCGTCAACGTCCTCACGGACCCGAAGGGCCGTCGCTCGGGGGCGGCCTACCTGGGGTAGGGGTCAACGTTAGGGTCCATGTCTCTGTGTCCGAGGGTGAGGGAATACTAGCTAGGAATCGGCTACCACTACCCGTACTTCCTCAACGTGAGCCCGGTGTAGAGGTTCGAGGTCTGCCTGCGCCTTGCCGACACGCTGCCACCCACAGCCAGAACAAAGCCCGAAAGCTCCTCCATTAGGACCAACGCCTAGCGTGCCGATCTTGAACTCGTGAGCGTCCGGATTCTGGGCGAATATCCCACCCATCGCCAAGAGTTCACTGAGTTGCTTCTTGATCCCATCCAGTTCGCGATCGATGTCGTCAAAGCGCCTGTCGTGGTCGTCAAAGCGTTTGTCGTGGTCGTCAAAGCGCTTGTCGTGGTCACTTAGTCGCTCATCGATCTGTTTCCACCAGGCCTTGATGGCCTCGTAGTTGGAGTTGGTCTCGTCCACGGCCTCGCCGACGATGTCAGCGATGGCCTCAGCCTGCTCACCCTCGCTATGCGTCGCCTTGAGCCTTGCGAGGGCTCGACCCCTGTCGAAGGGCTGGATTGGTTGTTCTGACTGGGAGCGGGCTGCCGACATAAAGACACGGCCTCGCCATATTTGTTCCTGACACAGTACGCGAACGTATGTCTTGGCGTCAAACACTTTGGTTGAAGCAGGAGCTCCTACCGGGACGAGACTGCCAGGGGCTTCCTGCCGGTCATGCGAGGATGGTGTCCAACCTCCGCCCACCTGGGCTAGGGGTGGGCTCCGCGCCTGTTTTGGGACGCCCGCCTGATGGCTTCGGTGATGTCAGCCGCGGAAGATGCTGACGAGCAGGGCCTCGGGGGCGTCGATGAGCCTCAGATTCGTCGTGTCGGCGATGAGGCCGAAGACTTCGAGGGTGGTGGCGCCCAGGAGACAGACATCGTCGCCGCCGAAAACGACGGGGGAGTTCATCTCGCGTCCTTCGATCCTGAAGCGTGCCTCGCCCAGGTCGTAGGTCTTCCGCGTGTCGTCGGCGAGCTTGAACCCTCGCGTTCGTGTCCGGGGAACGCCGAGCCCCTCCAGGAACGACGTGGGCAGGAACGAGTGGGCCGCGCCCGTGTCGACAACAACGTCGATGTTTCGAAAGTCCGAGTCCCCGGGGCTCGCGGCACCGACCGTGACCGTGAATGGCATCCCACGACGTTATCACTCGGTCGCGCTCGGCAGTGCTGACCCCAGGCTCCCCGCCGGCCGCTAGGAATCCTCTGAGCAAGTAGGCTGCCGGCGGCGATTTGCTGCCGGCAGCAGGTTGTATTGGACAAGGAGGACCGCAGGGGAGGGGGCCGGGGGGAGGGCGGGGGCTTCTTTTGCCCTCCCGTCCCGCTTCGACGGGCGCGGGGGACGCACTGCTCCCCGGGTCAGGCGAGTTGGGGCTCGGCTCTGAGCAGGTTCGTCAAGCCCAGCAGCAGCGCCAGCCGCTCCCGGTTCTTGGCCAGACCGCGGTAGCGCACCTTGTCGTAGCCGAAGCGCCGCTTCACCGCGAGGAAGGGGTGCTCCACCTGCGCCCGCAGCGACGCCTTCTCCCGCTCCGCCCGCGCCGCCGCGCTCCCCGGCTCAAGCAGCCGCCTCAGGCCGGGTCGCATGGCTACGCGCCACGCGACCTCCGCGCGCGCCTGCTCGGGACGCTTCTCCACGCCCTGGTAGCCCGCGTCGCCGTACGCCTCCCGCTCCTCGCCGTGCAGCAGGCGGTGCGCCTCCGTCACGTCGGCCACGTTCGCCGCCGTCGCCCTCATGCTGTGCACCAGCCCGCTGTCGGCGTCCACGCCGATGTGCAGCTTCATGCCGAAGTGCCACTCGTTCCCCTTCTTCGTCTGGTGCATCTCCGGGTCGCGCGCGCTGGCGGTTCTTCGTCGACGAGGGCGCCTCGATGATGCTGGCGTCCACGATCGTGCCCTCGCGCAGGCGCAGGCCGCGGCGGGCGAGGTGGGCGTTGATTGTCTCGAACAGCTTCGTCCCCAGGTTGTGGCGCTCCAGCAGGTGGCGGAAGTGGAGGATGGTGCTCTCGTCGGGAATGGCCTCGGTCAGGGTGAGACCGCAGAAGCGGCGCACCGACTCGGCCTCGTAGAGGAGGTCCTCCATGGCGGGGTCGCTGAGGTTGTAGCAGAGCTGGACGCAGTGGCTGCGCAGCATCACCGCCAGCGGGTAGGGCCGCCGTCCCCGTCCCGCCTTCGGGTAGTGCGGCTCGATGCGCCCCTCCAACTCATCCCAGGGCACAAGGGCGTCGAGGCGCTCGAGGAACAACTCACGCCGCGTCTTCCGCTTCTTCTGCTCGAACTCCACGCTGGCGAACGTCGGCTGATGCATGGGGGCACCCTCCCTCTCCGGTTCACGCGCCATGATCGCATCTGCTCGCTCGCTCTGGCGAGTTGTTCAGACTTTCCCTAGAATCCCGGCATGACAGACACCCCCGCTCCCCACATCCGACTCGCCCGCGACGACGAGCTGCCCGAGCGCCTCCGTGGCCGCGGCGACGACTTCACGCGCGTGTTCGGGCACAACGCGAAACTGTTCGAGGCCTGGAACGATTGGTACCGACCCCTCATCAGGGACGGCGCTGTTTCCGCCCGCCTGAAGGAGATGGTGCGGCTGCGTGTCGCCCAGCTGAACGCCTGCGACTTCTGACAGGCCGCCCGTATTCCCCTGTCAGGGGAAGGTGACACCCTCGAGGAGACAACCGTCGAGAAGATTTCGACGTGGGGCGACCAGGACTTCAGCGAGGCCGAGAAGGCCGCCTTCCACTACGCCGAACGCCTCTTCGTCGACCACGCCAACATCGACGGTGAGCTGTTCGATGACCTGCTGGAGCACTTCACGGAGGAGCAGATCCTCGAGATCGGCTGGGCCACCGTGAGCTACATGGGCTACGGGCGGCTGATCCATTCCTTCGGCCTGAAGCCTTCCTGAGGAGGTCCCCCGTGAGCCTCGACCCCAGCGTCTTCGGCGACGACGCCATCAGCGAGGAGACCCGCGGCTTTGTCGCGGCCGCCGTCGCCATGCGCGAGCAGATGCCCTCGATGGAGAACACCGACCTCGTGGAGCTTCGACGGCTGATGGAAGAAGGCGGCGGCGCTTTCCCCGTGCCCCCGCCCGTCGACCGCGCCGAGGAGCGCACGGTGCCGGGCATGGGCGAGGGCGCGACGATCCGCATCATCCGCCCCGAGGGCCGCGAGCCCGCGGGCGTCTACCTCGACATCCACGGGGGCGGCTGGGTCATCGGGCGAGCGCGCATGAGCGACCAGGCCAACCTCGCGCTCGTCGAGAAGTTTGGCGTCGCGACCGTGAGCGTCGACTACCGGCTGGCGCCCGAGCACCCCTACCCCGCCGGCCCCGACGACTGCGAGGCCGCCGCCGTCTGGCTCGTCGAGAACGCCGCCGCCGAGTTCGGCGCCGAACGCTTCCTCATCGGGGGCGGCTCCGCGGGAGCGCATCTCGCCGCCGTCACGCTGCTGCGCATGCGCGACCGCCACGGCTACACCGGCTTCATCGGGGCGAACCTCGTCTACGGGCCGTACGACCTCTCGATGACGCCGAGTCAGCGGCTGGGCGTCGGGCCCGAGGGTGGCTTACAGCGTGACGCCATCGAGGCCTTCTACGGCATGTTCATCCCCGGCGTGGACGCAACCGACCCGGATGTTTCCCCCCTGAACGCGCATCTCCACACCATGCCTCCCGCGCTTTTCACGGTGGGCACGTACGACCCCCTGCTGGACGACTCGCTCTTCATGCACGCGCGCTGGCTGGCAGCCGGGAACGAGTCGGAGCTGGCGGTCTACCCGGGCGGCCCGCACGGCTTCGACGCCGCGCCCATCGCTATCGGGAGGCAGGCCACCGAGCGCATCCACGCCTTCATCGGCGAGCGGCTCGAGCAGACGTAGGACGAGGCTACTCCAGCACGACCTCCCCACCCCCTGCCAGTGCCACTGCGGCGCGGACCCCCGGCTCCGCTGCCGCGACGACCCGCACGCCCGACACCTCCTCACCCAGCCACCCCCGGATCGCGTCCACGTCGCCGGCGAGCTCCACCCAGGCGAAGCCTGCCGGCTCGACCCTGTGGGCTGCCACGCCTCGGGCGGGGTGCTGTTCCCGAGGAACCTGCCAGTCGATGAAAAACGGACGTGACGGGTTGGCCATCGCCTCGCCCAGCCCCGCCAGCCGCCAGGAGAGCGCCAGGCCACCGGGGGCGTCGCGCGACATCGGCAGGGCGCGCAGCCCCAGACGCGCGGCCGTCGCGTCGAGGCCCGGCCCATCCGTGCGCAGGCACAGTGCGGCGAGCCGGTCACCCTGTGCGGTCTGTTCGCGGAGCCAGCCCCTCATGGGGCTGGCGGCCGCCTCGGTTTCGTCGACGATGCCCATGATCTCGATGTAGGTGTCGCCCAGGGGCACGATGCGGTTCCCCGTGCTGTGTCCCTCGTGCCTTCCGCCCGGCAGGGACGCCAGGCCGTGCTCGCGTTCCAGCCGCGCCGCGGTCGCGGCCATGTCTGCGGTGGCGAGGATGACGTGGTCGATGGCGAGCGTTGTCATGGGCCGATCGTAGAGAATTGACGCCCGCCCCGCGCTCCCACTTGCGGGGGCGGCCCGGGGGCGTCAGGATCACCCTATGAACGACGAAATCTTCCGCGAGATTGCGACCGCGCTGGACCGCGAAGAACCGGTCGTGCTGGCGACCGTCGCGAGGACACGCGGCTCCACGCCCCGCAAGACAGGCGCCAAGATGGTGGTCCGCAGCGACGGCTCGTTCTTCGGCACGATCGGTGGCGGCTGTGGCGAGGCGGAGGTCTGGCAGGAGGCGATGGAGGTGCTGGAGGACGGCGCCCCCCGCATCGTCACCGTCGACCTGACCGAGCCCACCGACGGCGACGACAAGATCTGCGGCGGCGTGATGGACGTCTTCGTCGAGCGTTTGTCTTAAGGTCGCCTCAGACGGGCTCCTTCCGATCGATCAGCGCCGCGAGGGCTGAAGGCTGGTGGAAGCTGGCGCGTCGGGATTAGGCGGCGCTTTCCCCCATTGCCGCATCATGTACCATGACAGGACTGATTCCTCCGGCGGGGGCCGGAGGACGAGGAGGACGTTATGCCTCTGCTCGTCGGCCCGCTCGGGCCCCTGGAGCTCGCAATCATCGTCGGGGTCATCGTCCTGCTCTTTGGCGTCGGCCGCATCAGCAGGATCGGCGGCGATCTCGGCTCCTCGATCAAGGAGTTCCGGCGCGCCGTTCGCGACGACTCGGAAGAGGAAGGCGCCACCGAAGAGGCTCAGGCGCAGGTCCAGCCGGAGCAACCCGCTCCCGAGCAGCCCGTCCAGGAGGCGGCTCCGCCGCCCGCCCAGCCCAGCGAGGCCCCCCGCAGCGACAGCGGCACCCGGAACGTCTTCTAGCACTCCGCAGGGACCAGGAACAACGCAAGCAGATCGCGCCCCACGGAGAGTAACGTGCCCAAGCCCCTCAGGAATGCCGCGACCCCGATCAAGAAGCAGTCGAATGAGAGCGCTGGCGATGATAGCTCGGTGTCAGAGCAGGAAGAGGGCGACCTGGAGACGCCACCGGGGCGCACTGTCCTTCTGATTGACCGGGACAGCCCGCTGGGCCAAGTCTGGGACAACGATGAGGACGCCGTCTACGACGACTATTAGCCTGGGCGACGTGCTGCTCGTGCAGGTTGCCTTCACCGATCTCAGCGGGTCAATGAAGCGACCGGCAATCGTGGTGAGCAACGACGAATACAACGAGAGCGGTCTTGACGCAGTCATCGTCCCGCTTACGTCAAGGACAAGCTTACTGCGCCCAGGGGATTATCGCATTGGCGACTGGTCAAGCGCGGGTCTGGCGAGAGCATCCGTGGCTAGAGCCAAGCCCACAACTGTCGCTCGCAGGATGATCGAGCGGAGGCTGGGGACGGCAACGGCCGCGGACCTGACGGGCATTCTCTCCAGCCTGAGGTCGATCTTGGGCTGAGGGCGGCGCCGGCCTCAGAAACAACCGCCGGCCACCGCCGGGACGATGCTCACCTCGTCGCCGTCGTTGATGGCGGTGGCGAGGCCGTCCTCGAAACGCACGTCCTCGCCGTTGATGTAGACGTTCACGAAGCGCCGCAGCTCCCCCTCCTCGTCAAGCATTCGCTCGGCCACGCCGGGGAAGCGCGCCTCGAGGTCTGCGATGCAGGCCGAGAGCGTGCCGGTCACGCCGTCGACGGTGGCCAGGTTGCCCGTGAGGCCGCGGAGGGGCTGGGGGATGAGGACTGTTGCTGCCAAGTGGTCGTCTCCGTTTCTCGTGGTGGCTAGCCGTCGATGACGTCGCCGGTGATGGGGTCCACGCGCACGCCCCGGCTCTCGGCCCAGGCGACGCTGCGTGCGATCTCGTCGGCAGCGCCTTCGAGCTCCAGGATGACCCAGCCGGTGCTTTCGTCCACGTCGGCCATGCGAATGTTCGTGATGACCTCGAACTGCTGCCCGATCAGGTAGATCACGGGCTCCTTGATCAGGTCGGTCGGGAAGGTGAAGCGCAGCCGTTGCACAGCCATCAGGCGGGGACCCCCTCGTGATCCTGGTAGGCGGCCTCGAAGCTCTCCACGGTCGCGTCGATCTCAAGGGCCGGGCGGAGGTGGTCGACCACAGCCTCGGCTGTCTTGAAGCCCGCGCCCGTGATGAACGCCACCACAAGCTCGTCGGGGTCGATTCTACCGCTGGCGGCCATCTGCTTGACGCTGGCGATCGTCACACCGCCGGCCGTCTCGCCGAAGATGCCCTCCGTCTCGGCCAGCAACTTCATGCCCGCCACGATCTCGTCGTCGCTCACCGCGACGCAGGAGCCGTTCGTGTCGCGCAGCTGCACGAGGCTGTAGTAGCCGTCGGCGGGATTGCCGATGGCCAGCGACTTGGCGATGGTGTTGGGCCGCTGCGGACGGAAGTTCATGCTGCCCTCGGCCCAGGCGGTGGCCACCGGCGAGCAGCCCGTGGCCTGCGCCCCGCTCATGCGCGTCTGTGGCGGGTCGATGAGTCCCGCCTTCGCGAATTCGTTCAGACCCTTGAGGATCTTCACGAAGAGCGAGCCGCTGGCGATGGGCACGACGCAGTGGTCGGGAGCTCGCCAGCCGAGCTGCTCCGCTACCTCGAAGCCGAGCGTCTTCGAACCCTCGGCGTAGTAGGGACGCACGTTGACGTTTACGAAGGCCCAGTTGCGCGAGCCCGCGAGCTCGGCGCAGAGGCGGTTCACGGCGTCGTAGTTGCCGTGCACCTTGACGAGGGTGGGGCTGTAGATGCTGGAGCCCAGCACCTTGCCCGCCTCCAGGTCGTCGGGGATGAGGACCACCGCCTCCATGCCGGCGGCGGCGGCGTGGGCGCTCACGCTGTTGGCGAGGTTGCCCGTGCTGGCGCAGGCCAGCTTCTCAAAACCGAGTTCCCGCGCCCGCGAGCTTGCGACCGCGACCACGCGGTCCTTGAACGACCAGGTCGGGTTGGCCGTGTCGTTCTTGATGTAGAGGTTGGGGAGCCCCAGCGCCTTGCCGAGGTTCTTGGCGTGGATGAGGGGCGTAAATCCCGCCCCGATGTCGACCGCGGTGTCCGCCTCGCAGGGGAGGAACTCGCGATAGCGCCAGAGGGTGGCTGGACGCGAGGCGATCGTCTCGCGGGAGACGGCCGCGCGGATGGCCTCGTCGTCGTACACGACCTCCAGCGGTCCGAAACAGAATTCGCAGACATGGAGGGCTGCGAGGGGGTAGTCGCGACTGCATTCGCGACAGCGCAGGTTCTGTGCGTAGCTCATGTCTCTCTCTCGTGCATCGGGTGTCGCGGAAGGCGAGGCGCTCGCGTGATGGGTGCTCTCGCCAGCGCGAGGCGGTGGGATCGCGACGATGGTCCCTACGGGACCAGGGACATGAACATTCGGCCCAGAGGTGCTGACATCTTCTCTCCTCGTGCGCGGGCCGGGTCCTTGAGCACTGGCGCTCTCATCGTTCTCCCCCCTCGGGGGATTCCGGCTTTGGCACCTTGTCTCGGGTGAGACAGGTTGCCCGGGCTTCTCGGGGCCGGTTCCCTCCACCCGTCTGGATAAGGGCGGCACGCAGGCACTACTTGACCGTCAAGGTACATCCGATCGGGGCCTGGGGGAAGGGAGGTCCTCGCCACGTACCGGCTCTCCCCGAGTCCGTAGACTCACCGGCATGGAACGTGAGCACTTCCGCGAACTCGTGCGCGAGGGCCTCGCCTCCCTGCCTCGGGAGCTGATGGCGCGCGTCCAGAACGTCGAGATCGTGATCGAATGGCGCCCCACCGCCCAGGACCGTCGCGCCGCGGGCCTTGGACCGGGACGCACCTTGCTCGGGCTCTACCACGGCATCGCCCTCCCCGACCGGAGCGAGGGCTACAACCTCGTTCTGCCCGACAAGATCAGCATCTACCAGGGACCGATCGAGTCCATCTGCCAGAACGACGACGAAGTCCGTGAGCAGGTGCGCACCACCGTCCTGCACGAGATCGGCCACTACTTCGGCATCGACGACGACCGCCTGCACGAGCTGGGGATGGGCTGAGGGGTCGAGCGGACGGGCGTCAGGCGCCCTCGGGAGCGTCGAGGGCGCGGCGGGCGAGCTGTTCGAGCGCGCGGTCCTCGAGCGGTGGGTTGTGGAGTCCCGCGCGCACGTCCCGGTAGTAGCGCTCGATGGGGCGGCTTTTCTGCAGGCTCACGCCCCCGACCACCCGCATCGCCTCGTCGACCGCCTCGATGGCGTTGTTGAGGGCATCGACCTTGGCTACGGCCACGCGGTCGCTCGCCGGCATGCCCTGGTACTCGCCCGATTCCCACGCGGCGGCGGCGTCGGCGATGAGCGCGCGGTTGCGCTGCAGGAGCAAATCCATGCGCGCGACGCGGCGCCGCACGCCGGGGAACTCGGCGATCGTGCGCAGGCCGGTGGGTGTGCGCGTGCGTGCGAAGTCGACGGCGTAGTCGCGGGCGGCCTGGGCCACGCCCGTGGTGGTGGCGGCCACCCCCAGCGCGAACCAGACGCCCCCCGCCCGCCCGCGAGGGCTGGGCCTGGCCCGGTTGCGGGAGCCGAGGAAGCGACTCTCGGGCAGGCGCACGCCCTCGAGCACGAGGTCGTGGCTGCCGCTGGCGCGCATCCCGAGGGCGTCCCAGGTCTCGTCGATGCGGATGCCGGGGTCGTCGCGCAGCACCATGAAGTCCGCGATGTCGGGTGCGCCACCGCCGGGCGCGTCGATTCGCGCGAGGACGGGCATGTACCAGAGCTCCGGCGCCAGCGTCACGAACGTCTTGCGCCCCTCCAGCACCCAGCCCCCCTCGACGGGCGTGGCCGTCGTTGCGGGGATGCCGCCGCCGGCGGGGCTCCCCAGCCCCTCCTCGGTGGCGGCCGTGTTCACCAGGCGCCCCTCCTCCACCGCGCCCCGGCAGAGTTCGTCGAACCACTCCGGCGGGTAGGAGGGCGTCTCGCGCTCGGCCCCGAAGCGGATCAGGTGCATGTTGAGCGCCAGCGCGGTGGAGCCGTCGCCCGTGGCGAGCGCTGCCTGAACGCGCACGAACTGGGAGAGCGGTAGCTCGAAGCCGCCGTGCGCACGGGGCACGGTGAGCTTGAGGAAACCCGCCTCGCGCAGGTCCGCGAAGTTCTCGTGGGGGAAGGAGCCCTCGCGGTCGTGGCGGGGGGCGCGTTCGGCGAAGCGATCGGCCAGGGAGGCGGCGAGAGCGACCCAGTCGCGTTCGGACATTGCCCAAAGTCTAGCGGCTCACCGGGCGGAGGCGAGCGCGACGTTGCTATACTCGACCGTCGCCGCCTGACCTGGCATGGAGGGAAGGCTTGGAAGAGCCGAAGATCGGCTCGCAACGAATCATCGGCAACGACGAGAAGGTCATCGTCGGCAAGGACCGTGAGCTGCGGCTCGCAATCACGGCCTTGCTCTGCGGTGGCCACATGCTCGTGTGAGGACGTCCCCGGGTGGGTAAGACGATGCTCACCCGGGCGCTGGCGCGCTCTGGGCGCTGTATTGCTTCTCCAAGGTCGTCTACTGGATGTCGGGCCACCGCCGGTGGGACCGAGATGACCAGGCCGATTGCCTGCCGCTGGGTTCTCCTCGCGCTCGCGCTGGCCCTCCTCTCGGCCTGCGCCCACGACTCTGGTGAATGGGTTAGGTGGGCAGGCAAGGACATCCATATCCCGGCAGGGTACGAACTGGGGGAAACGGGGTTTGGAAAGCAGAGGCACCTGGAAGAAGGCCAGCACACGGAAGGAGGCACTCTGTTCGTCTGGGCCGAAATCGTGGAGGCCACCACAGGCGACATTGTGGGCCTCCTGATCTGTGAGCAATTCAGCTGCGAGCTGAGTCCCCTGGACTACATGGCGGGCGATCGCTCCGCATACGACCTAGTGATGCGCCAGATCGCAGAGAGCGCCCGTGGGCCATTCGATGACTGCGACCTACTCGGGGAACCATGCGAAGGGGAAGGAGGCCGGCCACCCGGCTACTACTTGCCTTGGCCCGCAGTCTAGCGACTTGCCGGGCGGAGGCGAGCGCGACGTTGCTATACTCGACTGTCGCCGCCTGACCTGGCATGGAGGGAAGGCTTGGAAGAGCCGAAGATCGTCTCGCAACGAATCCTCGACAACGTCGAGAAAGTCATCATCGGCAAGGATCGCGAATTGCGCCTTGCCATCACGGCCCTCCTCTGCGGAGGGCACATGCTCGTGGAGGACGTCCCCGGCGTGGGCAAGACGATGCTGGCGCGCGCGCTGGCGGTCTCCACCGGGTGCAGCTTCAGGCGCATCCAGTTCACGCCCGATCTGCTCCCCAGCGATGTGACGGGCGTTTCGATCTTCAATCAGAAGTCGGGGGACTTCGAGTTCCGGGAAGGGCCGATCGTGGCCCAGATCGTCCTCGCGGACGAGATCAACCGGGCCACACCGAAAACCCAGTCCTCGCTCCTGGAGGCGATGGAGGAGCGCCAGATGACGGTCGACGGCGTAACGCACCCGATGCCGTCCCCCTTCATGGTGATGGGCACGCAGAACCCCATCGAGTACGAGGGCACGTTCCCCCTGCCGGAGGCGCAGCTCGACCGCTTCCTCATCCGCGTCAACCTCGGCTACCCCAGCGCCCAGGACGAGGTGAAGGTCCTCGATGAGCAGCAGGTGGCCCACCCCATCGACAACCTTGAGTCCGTAACGGACGCGACCGAGATCCGTCAGCTGCAGCGCGCCGTGCGCGAGGTCTACATCGATCCGCTCATCAAGCAGTACATCGTCGGCCTGGCCGGGGCGACCCGCATCCACGAGAACGTCTACCTCGGCGCCAGCCCGCGCGGCTCGATCGCCCTCTTCCGCACCTCACAGGCCCGCGCCCTCCTGGAGGGGCGCGACTACGTCACTCCCGACGACGTGAAGGAACTGGCCTTCGTGACCCTCGGGCACCGCGTCATCGTCAGCCCTGGAGCGCGTGTCAAGGGCGCCACCGCCGCCGACATCGTGGCCGACTGCCTCGCCCGCGTCCCCGTGCCCGGCGCGCGCGCGCGCGTCTAGGAGGGTCGGGACCGTGCGGCGAGTGCTCGCGTGGCCCTTCGCGCCGTCGCGGCGCACCCTCACGGTGCTCGTCATCATCCTCGTGGCGGCTGTGTTCATCGCCACTGGCACGGGCTTCTGGCTGCTCTACCGGATCGCCTACATCCTCGCGATGGGTATTCCCGTGGCCATCGGGCTCGCCTGGCTCAACACCCGCGCCCTCGAGGTGAGCGTCGACCGGCGCACGCTGCGTGGGCAGGTGGGCCAGGACGCGGAGGAGCTCATCGAGGTTCGCAACCGCAGTCTCATCCCCAAGCTCTGGGTTGAGCTCGAGGACCCCTGCGGCCTTCCCGGCCACCACTCCCGGCGGGCGGTGGTCATTCCCGGGCGGGGGCTGCGGAGCTGGGTCGTCAACACCACCCTCCTCCGCCGCGGCCTTTTCGACTGGGGTCCCCTGCGCGTGCGTGGCGGCGATCCCTTCGGCCTCTTCTACGCCGAGCGCGACTACGGCGTGCGCCAGCAGGTCCTGGTGTACCCGCGCGTGATCGACCTGCCTCGCTTCCAGACGCCCCCCGCCAGCCTCCCCGGCGAGGGGCGCTTCCGTCGCCGCACCCACTACATCACGCCGAACGCCAGCGGTATCCGCGAGTACGCCCCCGGCGATCCCCTCAGCCGCATCCACTGGCGCTCCACCGCCCACACCGGCGAGCTGATGGTGAAGACGTTCGAGCTCGACCCCACCAGCGACATCTGGGTGATCGCAGACATGGAGGGGAGCGTGCAGGCCGGCGAAGGCGACGAGAGCACCGAGGAGTACGCCGTCACCGTGGCCGCCAGCGTGGCCCAGCGCTACATCTCCTCCAACCGCTCGGTGGGGCTGATCGCTTTCGGCGAGGACTACACCGTTGTCGAGGCGGAGCGCGGCCAGCAGCAGCTCTCCCGGATCCTCGAGTCGCTCGCCGTGGCCAAGGCGGCCGGCGAGGCGCCCCTCGCGAGCCTCCTCATGGAGGAGCAGCGCCGCTTCGGCCGCCACACCACGCTCGTGCTCGTGACCTCTTCGACCGACAGCAGCTGGCTCTCCCCCGTGCAGGCCCTTGGCCAGCGCGGCGTGCGCGTTGCCGTCGTCCTCATCGACCCGAGCACCTTCGGGGGCGAGGGCTCACCCCTCATGCTCTACGGCGAGCTGACGGCCAGCGACATCCTTACCTACGTCGTCGCCCAGGGCGATGACCTCGCCTTCGCCCTCAGCAGCACCTCGGTGGGAGCGGAAGCATGGCAGACCTAGAGGCCGCCCGCTATACCGACCGGGGCTCGCGCCTGCGCCGTTTCTTCCTCGAGACGCCCCGCCTCCTGATGAGCTGGGAGGACTGGCTCACACTGCTCCCCGCCCTCGTCGTCTACCTCGCCATCGCCGTCGCCATCCAGCAGGCCGGTTGGGTGCGCGACTTCCCCTCCCTCGCCCCCGCCGTCATCGGGGGGCTGGTGCTGGGCCTGCTGGCGGCGCGCACCCGCGCCAGCCAATTCATCGTCCATCCCGTGGGGCTCCTCTTCGGGCTCATGCTGCTCACGCTTACCGCGACGCCCTACGGCGACGGCGGCTCCATCGTGGCCCGCGTCGAGGACGTCGTCGCCCGCATGAACGAGTGGGTGTTGGTGGTTCGCGAGGACGATGTCAGCAACGACAACCTGCCCTTCGTGCTGCTGGTTCACTTCCTGGGGGTGCTGATCTCGTACCTGGCCGCCTGGGCTGTGTTCCGCTGGCGGAACGCCTGGATCGCGGTGGCGCCCGCCTGCGTCGGGCTGCTCGGCATCATCGCCACCACCAGCGGCCGCCCCAGCGGCGCCTTCCTCATGTTCTCCATCGGGGCCTTGCTGCTCATCTCGCGCCTGCACCTGCAGCGGGCCTTCTCGCACTGGGACGGCTCCCGCGTGGAGTATCCCGAGTGGCTCAGCGTGCAGGCGGCCCAGCTCACTTTCGTTCTGACCATCGTGATGGTCGTGATCGCCTGGCAGGTGCCCCTCGGCAAGCAGGCCGATGCCATCGACAAGGCCATCAACATCGTTACCGACCCGATCGAGGAGGCCTTCGACCCGCTCGGCCGCCTCTTCCACGACCTCGCCGGCGGTGGTGGCAATTTCCACAAGTTCGGTCGCAACCTGCCCATCCGCGGCGGTGTCAGCCTCGGCTCGACCGTGCTCTTCGAGGTGCGGGGCGACAGCCTCGGCCTAGTACGCGGCACGAGCTACGACCAGTACACCGGCAACGGCTGGCGCTCCTCGGGCCGCGATTCCGAGGAGGTGAACGCCGGCGACCCGACCTCCGGCGAGATCCAGGGCCGCGTCTACCGCGAGCGCATCGTCACCACCCTCGATATTGCGGTGGTCGACGACGAGGACACGCTCTTCTCGGTGGGGACGCCCCTCGGCGCCAACATCGACTCCGTGGTTGACCTCCCCGAGGACTTCACCGGCGACATCGAGCGCCTCCGCAGCCAGGAAGACCTGCAGGCAGGCGACCGCTACCGCGTCGCCGGCTCGGTCAGCATCGCCCGCCCCGCCCAGCTCCGCGCCGACTCGGCCAACTACCCCGAGTGGGTGCGTGAGCGCTACCTCCAGCTCCCCGACGACCTGCCCGAGCGCGTCTACACCGAGGCCGCACGCGTCACCGAGGGAGTAACGAACCCCTACGACCTCGCCAAGGCGATCGAGGCCTACATCCGGGACTTCGACGTCGACATGAGCGTGCGCGCCGCCCCCGCCCGCCGCGACGTGGTCGACTTCTTCCTCTTCGACCTGGAACGCGGCTACTTCGACTACTTCTCCACAGCCATGACCGTGATGCTGCGCACGCAGGGCGTTCCCGCTCGCGTCGCCGTCGGCTACGTTCTGGACCCCGAGGACTTCGAAGCGGGCAGCTTCTCCGTACGCAAGAACGACGCCTACTCCTGGGTCGAGGTCTACTTCCCCACCTACGGCTGGGTCGACTTCAACCCCTCGGAGGAGCTCTTGCTCGTCGGCACGGGCCTTGGCGGGTTCCTGACGAATGCGGAGAACACCGAGATCCCGGAGCTCCCCTTCGACCTCATCGACCTCAGTAGTCTCGGTGACGATGGCGCTGACGCCCTGGCGGACCTCTTGATGCCCGTCGGCCTCGAGCGTCCCAGCGGCCCGCCCTGGGTCGCCATCTGGAGCGTGGGCGGGGTGCTGGCGGCGCTGGCGGCCGCCTCCCTGGGGGCGCGCGTCTACTGGGTCTGGGGACTGCGCGGCCTCAACGGGATGCCTCGGCAGTGGGGCGGCGTCGAGCGACTCGCCGGATGGGCGGGGCTCCGGGCCGCCGACTCGGAGACCGTGCGCCAGTGGGGCGAGCGCCTCGGCGATGCCCTCGAACGCCCGCAGGAGGCCGCCGCCCTCAGCACCGCCTTCGAGGAGGCACGCTACGGCCCGCCCGACCTGGAGCGCACGGACGCCGTGGAGACCGACCAGGCCTACCGCGCCCTCCGAAACGCGCTCGCCTCCCGCCTCTTCGGCCGCAGATCGCCGCGCAGGGACGAGGGGGAAGCGGAGGACGGCGCCGAAGCGCCCGAGGAGGATGCCCCCGACGGCGAGCCGCCGGAAGAGGAAACGGAAAGGGTCTGATCAGACGTTGAAGAGGACGTTGACCACGTCCCCATCCTGGACCAGGTACTCCTTGCCCTCCGTCCGCTGCAAGCCCTGCCGCTTCGCCTCCGCCTCACTCCCGCACGCGATCAGGTCCTCGTAGCGGATCACCTCCGCGCGGATGAATCCCCGCTGCAGGTCGGTGTGAACCTTGCCTGCCGCTACGGGGGCGGTGGCCCCGTCTGTCACGGTCCATGCCCGGCACTCGTCCGGCCCCACCGTGAGGAAGCTGATCAATCCGAGCAGGGCGTAGCTGCGCCGCACCGCCTCGGCCATGCCGCTCTGCTCGACCCCCGCCTCCTCCCGAAACTCGGCCGCCTCCTCCTCGCTCAGCTCGTTCAGCTCCATCTCGAAGCGCCCGCCCATCACGGCCAGATCGCGTCCGGGGCTGCCGTGGGAGGCGCGCAACTCCTCCTCGAGCGCCCCCCGCCGCGGTAGTTCCTCCTCCCCCACGTTGACGACGTCGAGCAGGGGCTTGTCCGTCAGGAACTGGCTCGCCGCCAGGAGGCGGCGCTCGTCCGCCGTGAACGCCATCGCCCGGATGGGGGTCTCTCGCTCAAGCTCTTCCTTGATGCGCCCGAGCAGGTCGCGCAGGGCCTGCAACTGGCCCCGCTCCCCCGCCTTCAGCGTGCGAAGCTCCGGCTCGATCCGTTCGATCCGCCGTTCGATGAGGGCAAGATCGGCGAACGCCAGCTCCAGGTCCATGATGCCGATGTCCCGGCTCGGGTCGACCGAACCTTCAGGGTGAGGGACCGCGTCGTCTTCGAAGCCGCGCACGACGTGGATGAGCGCATCGACCGCCGCCAGATCGTTCAGGAACTCGCCTCCCAGCCCTTGCCCCGCCCCGAAGCTCTCGCCCGCTGCGGGGAAGTCGACGTACTCGACGGTGGCGTAGGTGCTGCGCTTGGGGCGGTAGATCTCCGACAACCGGTCGACGCGTGGGTCGGGCACGGGCACGGAGCGGATGTTCGGCTTGCTCGCCCCGCTGAACCCTCCGACCGGCGCCAGCCCCCGCGAAACCGCGTTGAACACGGTCGTCTTCCCCGCCCGGGGCAACCCGATGATCCCGACTCGCATCGTGTGAACCTACCCGCGCCGCTCTCAAGGGGGTAGGGGCTCGCCGCGCGCGGCCCGGCATTGCGGCGCCAGTTCGCACTCCCCGCAGCGCGGCCGCCGCGCCAGGCAGAGCCGTTTGGCGTGCAGAACGACGAGCGCGTGAAAGCGCGCCAGCGCCGGCGCCTCCGCCGGAAGCTCACCGCCGAGGTACCGCTGCCAGGCGCCGTACGAATCATCGGGCGAGGGCCCCAGCCCAATCCGGGAGAACAGCCGGCGCGTGTAGGCATCGACCACCACCGCCGGTCGATGCGCGGCGTAGAGGGCGATCGCGTCCGCCGTTTCCTCGCCGATCCCTCAGGTCGCCAGCAGCCGCTCGCGCAGCCCTTCGGGCGGAAGCGACAGCAGCGCCTGCAGCGAGCCGTGGCGGGCGATCAGGTCGAGGAAGGCGCGCAGCTTGCGCGCCTTCGTGCGGTACTGGCCGCTCGGACGGATCAGCTCCTCGAGCGCCTCGTCGGGCAGCTCCGCCAGCCGTGCCGGCTCAAGCACGCGCGCCTCCCGCAGCCGCTCGATGGCGCGCTCGGCGTTCGTCCAGCTGGTGTGCTGCACCAGGATCGCCCCCACCGCCACCTCGAACGGTTCGCTCTCCGCGGTCCAGTGCCAATGCTCGCTCCCGTGCATCCGCTCCAGGGCGGCCAGGATGTCGGGGAAGGGTGGGGGCTGGGTCACCGCACTACGGTACTATCGAGGCCAGTGAAGGTGACTGGGAAGCTGGGTCGTTTCGCAGTGCTGGGTAAGGCGGTAGCCGCGTTCCTCTCGAGAGGGCACGCCGACTCTCGAGAGGACGCCGACCAGGAAATTGACCGGCGCTACGAAGAGGGGTACCGAAAGTTTCCCGCACACGAGGATCTCGACCTCGCCGGGTGGACGGACGAGGGTGTCTTCCCCCCTGAGTAGCGGTCGCCCCCTCGCCCTACACGATCCCGAGGCGCTGCTCTAGGCCGGCCAGCTCCGGCAGCAGCCGCTCGCCCGCACGGGCGATGATCCGCTCCGCGCGCGCCACGGCGGCCAGGTCGGAGAGCCGGAAGGCGCCTGCCTCGCGCAATGCCTCGAACTCCTCCCGGTCTTCCTCGATCAGCTCGCCCCCGGGGGTGAGCCACCAGTCGAGGGCGAGGTCGCGGTAGGCCACCTCCCCCTCGCGATAGCGCACTCCCGCGACCGCATCGAAGCGGTGGGCGACGATGCGGTCGCCCGCACGCATGCGGTAGACGGTGTAGGGCCGCGAGCGCCAGAAGTAGCCGTAGGAGACCGATCCGGGCGGGATCTCGATGGGCGTGTCGAACACCGCCCCGCCCTGCGCCATCACGTAGCTCACCACCACCAGCGAGGCCGCGGCGTGCTCGAGCTGGCAACGGTACCGCCGTTCGCTCCCGTCGGGCTTGCGCTTGCGCTCCAGCCAGGGCGTTCCTCGCGGCGATGTCGATGGGGGCGCGTCCATGATCACGCCCCCATCATCGCCGAGGGGGCGCTCGCCGCGCGAGTCTGGGCGAGCGGCCGCGTCGGGGCCCATCGCGTAGGCTCTCGCCATGCATCGCGCCCTGACCGGCGGGATTGTGGCGCTCCTGGCGGTGCTGGTGGCGTCCTGTGGTGGCGGTGAGCCGCCCCCGCCCCCCGTCCGCCCCCTTGAGGCGAGCGCCGAGCGCCTCTACAAGGACGATCTGCCCCTGGCCCGCTCCCTCGTGCGCGTACGCTTCGATGGGCCCCTCGAGCCGGTGACGCTGCGTGCCCTGCACACCGCCTTCCGGCTGACGCTCCCGGAGGGCTCCCCCCTCACGGGCCACTCGCTCGGCGACATGCCCGTGGAGAGCGTCGAGGTTGTGAGCTCGCGCGCCGTCGAGCTTGTCGTGCGCAGCCTCATCGCCAACGGCTCGACCCTGCACGTCTCGACCAGCGCCTTCTCGGGAGGCGATGAGGAGGACACCGTCCCCGTCACGACGGAGTTCACCGAGCTCGGCGTGCTGCTGGCGGGTGGTGTCTTTGCCTTCGGCGACCTCTCCCTCGTGGAGCCCCGCGCGCCCGAGATGCCGACCGCCGCCGACCGCGACCCGGCGATCGTGCGCTCCAGCCTCGAGACCCACCTCGACGAGCGTGGCGCCTCGTCCCCCGTTCGCAACGCCGCCCTGACCCTGTACGACGTCATGGACGTCGAGGCCATCCCCGCGCCGAAGGTGCGGGCCGCCCTCGCGGCGCTCGCCGGCACCTTCGCCGATGCCGGCGTGCGCTCGCTGCTGGGGCGCGACAACTGCACCGGCGAACCGGCCGCCTTCATCGGCTTCCAGGAGCCCCCCGGCGACCCCGACCTGGCCGCCCGCGTGACCTACGACGACGACGGCCGCCGCATCCTCTCCATCCGCCCCGACCTGGAGGCGGCGCCCTTCGAGCTACTCATGCCCCTCCTCGCCCACGAGGCGGTCCACTGTGACCGCCTCGACACCATGGAGGAGGAGATCGTGGCCAGCGCCATGGATGTCTACCTCTACATCCACCTGCTCATCTCCCAGCCCGAGTTGGTCCGAGATTCCTCGCCGCTCGCCCGCAACTTCAACATCGAGGCCCTCGCGATGCTGAACAGCGGACGCGCCGTGCCAGAGTCGCTCGGCATTCTCCCCAGCCCCCATGGCCGCGAGGTCCTGCCCGGGTCCGGCCTCTCGCACCGCTCCTTCGTCGATGTCATCGGCGCCAGCTACGCGGACGACGCCCAGCCGAGCGCTCCCGCCGAGCCGGTCGCCCAGCAGTACCTCGACCGGCTCGCGCAGGCCGTCGACGCGCCCCTCGGGAGCCCGCTCGACCTGGCCTACGTGGACTCACTGCTGGGGCACGCCACCAGCTTCGAGGCGATCTCGAACCTGCTCGACCTCTTCGATCTGGTGCCCGGCTAGCCCCGGCGGTCTCGCCGCGCGTGCAACGGTGATGCCACTATGATGACTCTGCATGAAGTCGGCTCTGCGTTTCTTCGGCATCATCGTCCTGGCGGCGCTGCTCATCATCGTCGTCTACCTCGTCGTCAGCTGGCTCGTGGACGGCTACTTCGGCGGAAACATCTTCCCCGACGAAGCCGAGCCCAGCGCCTGGTCCGCTCCCGATAGCTGGAGCGAGTGGCGTGACATCGCCGTTGTCGCCCTCGGCCTCCTCGTGGCCCTCGCCGGGGTGATGGCCTGCGTCCTGCTCGCCGCCCTCGTCGGCGTGGCCCTCTCGGTGAGGCGCGCCCTGAACCAGAACGTCGTGCCCCTGCTCGATTCCGCCCGCGACCTCGTCGACGAGGTCAAGGGCACGGCTGAATTCGTGGGCGAATCGGCCGTCACCCCCATCATTCGCGTCTACTCGGTCGTGAGCGGCATTCGCCGCGGCCTCGACTCGCTCGGCTCCCTGGGCGGCCGCTTCCGGGGCGGGTCGTGAGCTCGCCGGGACCGTCCGACGGCCCCGTGATCGGCGAGGGCGGCGCCCCCGAGGGGGACGACGTGGTCGAGCAGGTCCGCTCCGCCGCGCGCGACGCGATGGCCCTGGCGCGCGAAGGCGCCCAGGCCAGGAAAGAGGAGCTCTGGGCCCGCTACCGCGATCTCACCAAGGGACGCCGCGAGCAGCGCAAGCGCTAGCCTCCCCCAAGCCCCATCGACGCGCCCTTGCTACGCTACCCGAACGCCCTCGCGCGGAGAGGTGCTGGAGTGGCTGAACAGGCACGACTGGAAATCGTGTAGGGGTGCAAGCCCCTCGTGGGTTCGAATCCCACCCTCTCCGCCAGGCCCCCTCCTAGTGCCGGAAGTGGCGCGTCCCCGTGAAGACGAGGGCCACGCCGTACTGGTCGCAGCAGTCGATGCAGTCCTGGTCGCGCAGGCTCCCGCCCGGGTGCGCGATCGCCGCGACGCCCCCCTGGCAGGCGCGCTCCACGGCGTCGTTCCAGGAGAACGGGAAGAACGCGTCGCTGGCGAGGGAGGCCCCGCGCAGCTCCTCGCCCGCCTTCTCCATCGCGATCTCCACGCTCTTTACGCGGTTCGGCTGGCCGCTGCCCATCCCCAGCAGCCGCCCGTCCTTGGCGAGGGTGATGGCATTGCTCTTCACGTGCTTCACGCAGCGCCAGGCGAAGCGCAGGTCCGCCAGCTGCTGCGCCGTCGGCTGCGTCTTCGAGACGACCTGGTAGTCGATCTCCTCGGGGGCGATCTCGTCGGCCTCCTGCAGGAGCCAGCCGCCGCCCACCTGGCGCAGCGAGCGCCCGCCCCGCGACCGCGCCTGCGCCTCGAGGATGCGCAGGTCCTTCGACTTCCCCTTGAGCACGCGCAGCCCCTCCTCCGTGTACGTGGGCGCGATCACAATCTCGTAGAACATGCGCGTCGAGCCGTCCGTCGGGTTGCGGAACTCGCGCAGCTCCCGCGCGAGCGTCTCGTCGAGCGGCCGGTTGAAGGCGACGATGCCCCCGAACGCGCTCACGGGGTCGCCCGCGACCGCCAGCCGGTACGCCTCGCAGAGGTCGTCGCGCGTGGCCGCCCCGCAGGGGTTCGTGTGTTTCACGATGACGCAGGTGGCCTCGGGGAAGTCGTTGACGGCGTTCCAGGCAGCGTCGGCGTCGAGGTAGTTGTTGTAGGAGAGCTCCTTGCCGTGGCGCTGCACCGCCGTCGCGATGCCACCCAGCGAGTCCTCCCCCAGCGAGCCGTCCCGGTAGAAGGCAGCCGACTGGTGCGGGTTCTCGCCGTAGCGAAGCCCCGCGACGCGCTCCAGCGGGACGCTCAGCGAGGGCGGCGGCGAGTCGCCGTCCCAGAGCCATTCGGCCACGGCGCTGTCGTAGCTGGCGACGTGCTGGAACGCCTTCCAGGCGAGCCGCCGCCGGGCTTCGCCGTCGAGCCCTCCTCCGGCCAGCGCTTCGAGCGTGGCGGCGTAGTCGCCTGGGTCGGAGAGGACGATCACGTCGGCGTGATTCTTGGCGGCGGCGCGCAGCATCGTGGGGCCGCCGATGTCGATGTTCTCGATGCCCTCCGCGAAGGAGGCGCCACCCTCCTGCGTGACCACCGCCCGGAAGGGGTAGAGGTTGCAGGCCACCAGGTCGATGGTGCCGAAGCCGTGCCGGTCCAGCGCCTCGCCGTGTTCGGGCAGGTCGCGGCGGGCGAGGATGCCCGCGTGCACGGCCGGGTGGAGCGTCTTCACGCGCCCGTCGAGCATCTCCGGGAAGCCCGTGACCTGCTCAATGCCCGTGACGGGGATCCCTGCCGCTTCGATCGCGCGGCGCGTGCCGCCCGTCGAGACCAGCTCCCAGCCGAGCTCGTGGAGCCCGCTGGCGAAGTCCTCGATTCCGGTCTTGTCGTAGACCCCGATAAGAGCGCGCATCGCTCACCTCCATGCTTCTCTGCCAGAGAAGCAAAAGGCCCGTCCGTGTGAACGGACCGGCCCAGGCGAGCGGCCAACTGTGTATCTACTCGGGCTCCCCCGCGGTTCTCCGCGTAGTCGCCAGTCACCCGAGCAAGGGGAGGATAGCAGGCCGCTGAGAGCCTCGTCGACCCATGGTTGTTGGTGTTTCACGGAAGTGACACATCTCGACATCACGTATGAGAGGCATCATGATGTCTCCATGAGAACAACGCTCACGCTGGACGACGACCTCGCGGATGCGCTGAAGGAACGGGCCCGCCTTCTCGACAAGCCGTTCAAGCAGGTGGTCAACGACACCCTGCGCCGCGGCCTGTCGCCCTCGCCCCAGGAGGACCGGCCCGTCTTCCGGGTGAAACCCAACCACAGCGGCTTCAAGCCCGGTATCGACCCGCTTAGGCTGAACCAGCTGAATGACGAGCTTGAAGTCGAGGAGTTCCTCAGAAAACAACAGGCGTGATCGTCCCAGACCTGAACCTGCTCCTCTACGCCTACAACGACGGCGCACCGCTCCACAGCCCGGCCAGACTGTGGTGGGAGAACCTGATGAACGGGACGGAGCGGATTGGCGCCCCATGGGCGGTGACAGCGGGCTTCGTCCGCCTCATCACTCACCCGAGCATGCTCCACGACCCTTTCACACCGGAGCAGGCCATCGACACCGTGGAGGAGTGGTTCCGGCTGCCGCATTTCGCGCCGCTGAACCCCGGGCCGGAGCACCTGAGGCTGATGCGTGGCGCTCTCGCCGCCGCCGGGGTCGGGGGGAACCTCGTCACCGACGCGCACATCGCCGCGCTGGCGATCGAGTACCAGGCCGAGGTTCACTCCAACGACACCGACTTCGGTCGCTTCCCCGGCCTCCGCTGGCGCAACCCCCTGTAGGGAATGAGCCACCCCACCCCGCCTCGGTCAGGTGGAAGCCCAGGCGCTAACCTGTATGGCAATGGCTGAACCTGCCCGTTTACCTTCCGTTCACACGGCTCCTGAAGATTCCGGGGTACCAATGACTGCGGCCCCTGCCACGACGGCAACCGTCCTGATCGTCGAGGACGAAGAAGCCCTCCTCCTCGCCATGGCGCACCACCTTCGCCGCGAGGGCTACGAGGTCCTCACGGCTCTCCGCGGTGACGACGGCCTGCGCATGGCGCGCGACCACGAGCCCGACGTCATCGTCCTCGATCTGATGCTTCCCGGCGTCGACGGCATGGGTATCTGCCGCGTGCTGCGGCGCGACACAAAGGTGCCGATCATCATGGTCACGGCCCTCGGCGGGGAGAGCGACCGGGTCGCCGGCCTCGATGCGGGCGCCGACGACTACCTGCCCAAGCCCTTCGGCATGCGCGAGCTGTTGGCTCGCGTGCGCGCCCTGCTGCGCCGCGCCCCCAACCGCCAGGAAGCGCCCCCCGACGACGATGTCGTCCGTTCCGGCGATCTCGAGGTGAACGCCGTCCGTCGCGAGGTGCGGCGTGGCGGCGAATTGGTGCGTGTGAAGCCGCGGGAGTTCGAGCTCCTGCTATTCTTGTTGCGACATCCCGGCCAGGTGCTCTCTCGTGAGCACATCCTCGAGTCGGTCTGGGAGCACGACTTCAACGGTGATGCGCGAACGGTGGATGTTCACATGCGCTGGCTTCGCCAGAAGATTGAGCCCGATGCTGCCAATCCCCAGCGTATCTGCACGGTTCGCGGGAGCGGATACCTCTTCGAAGGCTAGGCCGGCGCCATGAGCGGCCTCGCCGGACGGGCGGCGCTCGCGAGCGGAATCGCCGCGCTCCTGGCGGCCTCAGGCGCCGCCATTGTCGCCGCCGCCCTCGGTGACGTCCTCTGGATCACGGTCGCCGTGCTCGTGATGGGCGGCGGCGGTTTCGCCGGCGCCTTCCTGCTGCTGCGACCCGTGGAGCTCTCCGTGCGGGAGACCGCCGAGGCGGCGCGCACCCTGCGCGCCAGCAGCCTCTCCGCGCGCGCCGTGCGCACCACCGGCCCGACTGCAGAGCTCACCCACGAGTTCAACGTGATGGCGGCCGCGATCGAGGCCTCCTCGCAGGCGATCACCGCCGAGCACGCGCGCCTGGAGGCTGCCCTCGCCGCCGCCGCCGACGGCATCATGGCCGTCGACACCGAGACCAACGTGCAGTACGCCAACCCCGCCGCCCTCGCCCTCCTGGGCATGGAGGAAGGCGAGGTGGTTGGCCGCACCCTCATCGAGAGCGTGCGCGACTACGAGCTGGATGCGCTCCTGCGCGAGGCGCTCGCGGGGCAGGGCACGCCCCCTTCCCGGATGGTGCCCTTCGGGCAGGACCGCCTCCCCCTGCGCGCGCTCGCCGTGCCCGTGGCCGAGGGGGGCAGCTGGGCTGCCCTGCTCGTCCTTGTCGACCTCTCCCCCGTGCAGCGTGTCGACCACGTCCGGCGCGACTTCATCAGCAATGTCTCCCATGAGCTGCGGACCCCCATCGCGGCCATCGGCGCGCTTGTCGAAACCCTCGAACTGGGCGACCTCGAGCCGGATGAGCAGGCCGCCTTCCTCAGCCGCATCCGCGGCCAGGTGGAGCGCATGACGCTCCTCACGAGCGAGTTGCTCGACCTCTCCCGCATCGAGTCGGGCGCGATCCACCTCGAACCGGAGCAGGTGGACCTGCGCTCGGCCGTGGCGGAGGCGGAGGCCGGTCTGTCGACCAGGCTCGAAGCCTGCAAGGTGCGCATCGACGGACCCGCGGGCGAGACGCCGTCCGTGGAGGCGGACCGCACGGCCACCGTTCGCATCGTCACCAACCTGCTCGACAACGCGCTCAAGTTCAGCCCCGAAGGGAGTGCGATCACCGTCGAGGTGCGCGACGAGGACCCGCTTGTGGCCGTGGAGGTGTGCGACGACGGCCCCGGCATCGCCGCGCAGGACCTCGACCGCGTCTTCGAGCGCTTCTACAAGGCCGAGCCGTCACGCGCGGACGGCGGGGCGGGTCTGGGCCTCGCCATCGTGAAGCATCTCGTGCAGGCGCACGGCGGCACCGTGGCCGCCCGCAACGAGGCCGGCCGTGGCGCCGCCATGACGGTACGGCTGCCGAAGCGCTTCGTTGGGCGCGAGCCCCGCGTGCCGGCCTAGGACGAGACCGTGGAGTACTTCTTCCTGACGTTCGGCGGGGGCCTGCTGCTCGGGATCATCTTCGCGGCCTGGCAGAAGCGCCGCCGCTGACGCACACGACAACGCCCGGCGATGGTGTCGTGCCATCGCCGAGCGTCTCGGCAGTTTCAAAGGGCCGGAGAGGGAGCGCGCCTAGGAGGCGCCTCCCGCGGCTTCGGCCTCGGCCGGCTGCCAGCGATCCATGGGATTGCCGTCGCCGTCGAGATGCGTCACGAGGTGGCGCATATCCTCGGGGGTGTCGGCGAGGCGTTCGAGGACGAAGAGGCCGTCGTCCACGGGTGGGGGAATGTCGAACACGTTGTTCAACTTGTGCACGGAGTCCCAGATGCCGATGCCGATGGTCAGCTCGACGATCTGGTCCTCGCTGAAGTGCTCCTTGAGGCGGTCCATGAACGCGTCATCGACGTTGTTCGCATGGTTGAGGATGAAGTCCTCAGCCAGCTCGAGCGCGATCTTGATGCGGTCCGGGAGGTCGGAGTTCCGGAAGTCGAGCGCCTTCTCGATCATCTCCTCGTCCATGCCTTCCTGCTGCGCCGCAGCAGTACGTGCCGGGATTCAGTAGCGACATCCGTTGGTGTTGGACGAGTAGAGCCGGATGAGCTCCTTCAGGAGTGGATCGAGGGTGCTGTGGGACCACAGCAGCCCGTAGTTGAACATGAACCCCTTGAAGAGGTCGGGGCGGTGCCCATAGACGCCGCCAAACCCCGCCATTCCACCGACTTCACTGACTCTCGGCATTGCTTGCTCCTTCGCGCTCGCTTTGGCCGGAGCGCACGCTCCAACCGACCGGTTCCGCGCCTTCGCGTATCCTGCCGGAAAGTATAGCCCCCTCCGCGGGGCGAGTGTTCGGAGAGTGACGGGATGGAGCTGCTGGAAGGGAAGAAGGCGGTCGTGCTGGGCGCCTCCAGCGGTATCGGCTGGGCCATCTGCGAACGTTTCGCGGAGCACGGCGCCGACGTAATCGTTGCCGCCCGCCGCGTCGAGAACCTGGAGAGGCTGGCTGGCCAGATCGGCGGCACCGCCGTCCGCTGCGACGGCCGTGATCACGACGACCTGAAGGCGCTGGCCGATACCGCCATGGAGAAGTGGGGCCGCATCGACGTGGCCGTCAACTCCGCCGGCATCGTGCGCAGCTCGCTCATCAGGGACATCACGCCCGAGGTGCTCCACGAGGTCGCCGACATCCAGTACTTCGGCTTCATCTACTTCATGAAGCACTTCGGCAACGCCATCGCCGCGAGCGGCGGCGGCTCCCTCATCAACATCACGTCGACAACGGCGATCTCCATCCCCACGGGGCTGACCCCGTACTCCGCGGCGAAGGCGGCCATCAACTTCGCAACCAAGATCGCCGCGCGCGAGTTCGGACTGGACGGCGTGCGCGTGAACGCGGTCGCGCCCACGTTCGTGCCGACGGCCATGAACAACTACGGCGGTGGCAGCCCCATCGACGAGGCGCGCGTCGAGATTCCCGACGACAACCCCATAGCCGCCGGCTTCATCGCGCAGACGCCCCTCGGCCGCATCACGACCGTGGACGACTGCGCGGACGTGACCCTGGTGGTGGCGAGCGACCTGTTCAGCGATATCACCGGCCAGGTCATCCCGGTCGATGGTGGGAACCACCTCCTGCGCCTCCCGGAGTCGCGCCGGCCGGTCCCGCAGGAGTGACCGACCGCCCCTCATGCTGAAGGCCTTCGCCCAGGTGGCGCAGCCGAGCCGCGACCTGGAGCGTTCGGTCGCCTTCTACCGCGACGTGCTGGGTGGGAGCCACACGGCCACGTTCGACCCGCCCGGCCTGGCCTTCTTCGATATCGGGGGCGTGCGCCTCATGCTCGACGCCATCCCCGGAGCCATCAACCACGAGGGTTCGCCCCTCTACTTCCGCGTCGACGACCTTGAGGGAGCGGTGGCGGCGCTGAGGGAGGCGGGCGTCGAGATCGAGCAGGAACCCGCCCTCACCCACCGGGATGAGGCGGGCGACTTCGGCCCGCAAGGGCCGGAGGAATGGATGGCCTTCTTCCGCGACCCGGACGGCAACATCCTTGCCTTCGCGGAGTGGCGCGGGCCCTAGCTTGACTCCTGCCGCCGCTGCGCGAGGCGCGCCTCCCGCGGCTGGTCGAAGATGATGCGGCGGAACGCCTCCGCGTACTCGAACTCCTGATCGCCGGCCTGTCCGCGCGCCATCTCGGCGGCAAACTCCGCCACCTCTTCGCTGAGCTGACTGGGGTGGGCGGCGAGGGCCTTTTTCTTCAGCTCGATGGTCTCGCTGATGTCGACCCAGACGTTGGCGTTCGCTCCGGCGCCGGACCCCATCCAGAGCTGCTTCACCTTGTGCGGCTCCAGGCCATCGACCAGCAGCTCGGGGAAGGTGAGGCGGTCGCGGGCGCTGGGGAAGATGGCGTCGACGGTGGCGTCGCCGGCGGCGCGGTGGTCGGGATGGTTCGCGTAGGCGTCGAACATGAAGCGAGCCGTCGGGTCGAAGGTGACCACGATGTCCGGCCGATACTTGCGGATGACGCGGGTGATGTCGCGCCGCAGGTCGAGGGTATGCATGAGGTAGCCGTCCTCGTAGCCGAGGAACTCGAAGTGCTTCACCCCCAGGATCCGTCCGGCGGCGCGCTGCTCCGCCTCGCGGATCTCGGCGAGCAGCGTGGAGGTCATCTCGGGGTCCTCGCTGCCCTTGTTGCCGTTCGTGATGACCACGTAGGTCACCTCGGCGCCGCGCGCGGCCCACCTGGCGGCGGTGCCGGCCACCATGAATTCGGCGTCGTCGGGGTGCGCGACGACGACCATCGCGCGTTCAGGCTGGAACTCGTCGGTACCGTCTTCGGTCATAGGGAAACGTCCTCCGTTTGGGTGGGTAGCGGGTGTGGTGGAAGGCTCAGAACACGGCGATGGGGTTCACGGGAGAGCCCGTGCCCCCGCGCACGTGCAGGGGCGCGATCGAGAGCAGGAACTCCCAGCGGCCTTCCGCCGCGCACGCTTCCGCCAGCGGGTCGAGGAAGGCGTTATCGAGCAGGGGCAGCCCCATGTAGACGATCGTGAGGACGTGCACGGGGCCGCCCGGGCCATCGTCGAAGAGAGGGTAGGAGTGGGGGCGGGAGTCGAGCATGTCCCAGCCGAGGATGGCGGCATCTGCCTGCTTGAGAACGGGCACGCAGTCGACGTGGAGGCCGGGAGTGGGAGGGATGCCGGGCACCATTCCGGGGTTGTCGGCGAGGAAAGCGGGGCGAGCGCCGCGTACGAGCACGGCGTCGCCGGGGCGCAGCTCGATGCCCTCGGCCTCGGCGGCCGCCTCCAGTTCCCAGCCGCGCGTGGGCTGGTCGGGGGTCACGTAGTCGGTGCCACGCAGGCGGGGGATGTCGAGCAGCACGCCGCGCGTGATGATGCCGTCCTTCCAGGCGGCCACGGCCCCGCTGCGGGCGCCAGCGGAGGTGACCTCTTCGGCGGCGTCCTTGCCGTTCCACATCTTCCCCTCCCAGAAGATGTGGCAGAGGGCATCGACGTGGGTGGTGGCGTAGCCGTGGAACACGAGGCCGATGTAATCGGCGGAGGCGGACGGGCCGATGCGCATGAAGTGCTGGGCGGGGTTCCAGTTGCCGGGGGCGCCCTGCGTATTGAGCGGGTAGGAGCACGAGAGCGAGCGACCGCTCTGGACCAACGCCGCTGCCTCGCGGCGCTTCTCGGGGGTGATCAGGTTGATCGTGCCGACGCTGTCGTCGGTCCCCCAGCGTCCCCAGTTGCTGCACGTCTCGAAGTAGGAGCGAACCTCCTCCTCGCTAGGCTCGGGGTGCGCGTCTGCTGCCATCGGTCCCCCCTTTCTCCGCGGGAATCCTACGCATCTCGCCCGAATGGCGAACGCTGCTGACGGGGAGCGCTCAGCCCTAGGCCAGCGGCGCCCGGAGGGGGAAGGTGGCGACCATGTCGTGGCGCGCGCCGCCAGGCTGCAGGCGGCTGCGGACGAGCGCGATCTCGCTCGTCCGCCACTCGCACTCCGGGATCTTGATCTTGCCGACCGCCACCTCGATCTCCGCCCGCTGGCGGGTGGGGACGTCGTTGCGAACCCGTCCGAGCGTGAGGTGCGGGCGGAAGGGGCGCGTCTCCGGCTCGAACCCGACGACCGAGAGAGCGCGGTTCACGTCCCGGCCCAGCGCCTCCAAACGGAGGACGTCGCCCGCCACGGCGGCCCACATCACGCGAAGCCCCTCGCGCCCCCCGAATGTCCCGATGCTGGACAGCTCCAGGAAGAATGCCGAGTGGCGCACGACCGCTTCCTGCAGGGCCAGCTTCACGGCGGGAATCTGGCGCTCGGGCACCTCGCCCAGGAACTTGAGGGTGACGTGCAGGCTCTGGGGGTTCACCCAGCGAACGGCGCCGTCGCTCTGCTCCCGCAGACTCTCGACGAGGCCGCCGACAGCGTCGCGCACCTCCGCGGGGAGCTCACAGGCGACGAACAGGCGATGGGTCTTCTCGTTTGGCTCGGTCATTTCAACTCAGCAGCTTACGGGCGTTCTCTCCGGCGATGGCCTCGGTCGTGGCGGCGTCGAGCCCTGCTAGGGTTCTCTCCAGCTCGGCCCCCGGCCGTCGCAGGGGGAAGTCCGAACCGAAGAGGACGCGCCCGGCGCCCGCCGTCGCCACAAGTTGTGCGATCGTTCCGGCATCGTAAAGCAGGCTCGCGGCGGCCGTATCGAAGAGCAGGTTGGGTGTGGCCTCACGCACCTCGGGCATGGACAGGTAGAAGGACGCGCCCGCTCCCAGGTGCGCTCCCACCATCGTCACCTCGGGGGCGGTGATCGCGACCTCGATCAGCTCGGCCGGGGCGAGGCCCCCATCCTTGCCGGGGTAGCGGTGCCCCACGGGCTCGCTGGTGTGCCAGAGGAGGGCCGCCCCTGCCTCGCCGGCGAGGTCGATCAGCCGCCGGCCCGCGGGTCCGAGCGGGTCCCAGCCCTGCGTCCCCGGACGCAGTTCGCCGAAGCCGCGCGCGCCCCGTTCGAGCGCCCGTCGAGCCTCCCCCTCCCAGCCGCGGAGGGCGGGATTGACCGTGGCGAAGGGCACGATTGACCGCGGCGTCTCGGTGGCGACGGCGAGCAGGTACTCGTTCTGCTCGCCGATCTCGCGCTCGCCCGCGAAGGCGAAGCCGAGCGCCACCGCCGCCTCGATGCCGTCCTCGCGCAGCGCCGCGAGCAGCGCCGGCGCATCGGCGATGGCCGCACGGGGGTCGCCGTAGATTTCGGCGAAGCCCGCATCGCGGCTCGCGATGGCGTCGCGGCCCAGCGCCTGCGAGGGCGGGAAGAGATGCGTATGCGCATCGATAGTCATGGACGGTGATCGTAGCAGATGGGGTAGGCTCAGCCCGTGGGGCTCTTCATCGAGGTGAGCATTGACGAGGCCGCCTGCGCCTCGCGGCCCGCCTGCCGCGAGTGCGTCCAGAGCTGTCCCGTCGACATTCTCGAACGTGAGCCGGGCGAGCGCGTCGCGCGCGTTCGCGCGCGTTATCGACGAGAACGTGGACGAGTGCATCCTCTGTGACCTCTGCGTCGTCCGCTGCCCGGTCGAGGCCGTAACGGTGACGAAGTTGTACGCGTCCAGCTAGCCGGGGACGGGGAGCGCCGAGTCAGGAACGGAAATGTCCCAGCGGTCGACCTTCTGCGGAAGGTGGGGACCCTCATCTTCATAGTGGACCGCTAGCCAGGCTTCGATCGCCTCGACAACGTTCTTTCGCAACTCGTCGAGGGTTTCCCCGGCGGAAAGGCAACCCGGCAGGTCCGCTACCTCAGCCCAGTAGCCGCCCTCCTCGGCTTCATGAACCAGCACCGTGACGTTCATGGCGTCTCCCCTAGCGGCCCAAGTGGCGCAAGAAATCATCCACTGGGCAATCCGCTGTTCGCAGAGCACTGCGAAGCATACCGACCTTGATGGAAGATGGGACCACAATGGTTCGGCCGTTGGGCATCTTCACCACCCGGTGGCTTCCCTTCCCTCGCCGTTGCCAGCCTCCCATTTTGACCAGTGCAGCAACAACTTCGGACTGGCGCAGGTCACGCGGAAGCTTCATTGGCAGGGCTAACTTAGCAACACCCTGTGCCGCCGGCAACGAAACATCCATTCGGATGTGAGGTGGACGCCTCCTTCAGCCCCGGTCGGCGGCCTGGCGAAGCCAGGCGATGTGGGCGCTCTCTTCGAGGGCCGTGAGCCAGTGGAGCGCGTCCCAGAGCGAGTGCCCGCGCGCGTAGGCGCCGTGCCCGCGCAGCAGCGCCGCGCGCGACTCGCGCAGGGCGTCCGCGATCTGCTGCTCCTGTAGGGGTCCACGCTCGATCACCGGCACCGAGGGGACGTGCATCTGGCCCTCGAGGTCCTCGGGTTTGAACACGTCCCGGTCGTACGAGAGGGCGATGGCGTGGTGAGGATGGGCGTGCGCAATCGCGCTCGTCTGGGTGGTGGCGTAGATGGTCCAGTGCAGGATCGTGTCGCTGGAGGGTGGCGGTGGCTCGTGGCGCCCGTCGGCGAAGGCGCGGCTGATGTCGAGCGTCTTCAGGTGTCCCAGCGCCGTGCCCGTGCCCGTGATCCACATCGCGTGGCCGTCGAGGATGCTGAGGTTGCCGCCTCGGCTGCTGACCATGCCGAGCTGGTAGAGGTCGCGACCGACCGCTGCCAGCTCCCGTAGGGTCTTCTCGGGAATTGCCATGAGGGGAGGATAGGCCCCCGTTAGACCTCGCGGAACTCGCCTTCGACGGTGCCCTCCCCGGCGCCGCCCGCATCTGCGCCGCCGGCGAAGCCGTCCCCGGCGGCCCCGTCCGGGCCGGGCCCCGGGCCCTGCTGCTGCCCGTACACGGACTCGCCCACCTTCTGCAGGGTCTGCGTGAGCGCATCCAGCGCGGTCTGGATGCGCTCCTTCGTCGCATCGTCGCCGCCCTCGGCTTCGAGGGCTTCCCGTACCGCCTTCACCTTCTCCTCGACATCCGCCTTGAGGGCCTCGTCGATCTTGTCGGCGTTGTCGGCGAGGGTCTTCTCCGCCTGGTAGGCGGCGCTGTCCGCGAGGTTGCGCAGCTCGATCATCTCCCGGCGGCGCTGGTCCTCGTCGGCGTGCAACTCGGCGTCTCGCTGCATCTGCTGGATCTCGTCCTCGCTCAGACCGCTGGACGCCTGGATCGTGATCTTCTGCTCGCGACCGGTGCCCTTGTCGGCGGCGCTCACGTTGACGATGCCGTTCGCGTCGATGTCGAAGGTGACCTCGATCTGGGGCACGCCGCGGGGCGCCGGGAGGATGCCGTCGAGCGTGAACTTGCCCAGCGACTTGTTGTCCGGCGCCATGGGGCGCTCGCCCTGGAGCACGTGGATCTCGACGCTCGGCTGGTTGTCCGCGGCCGTGCTGAACACCTGGCTCTTGGCCGTGGGGATGGTGGTGTTGCGAGGGATGATCGTCGTCATCACGCCGCCCAGCGTCTCGATGCCGAGCGTGAGGGGCGTAACGTCGAGCAGGAGCACATCCTGCACGTCACCCTTCAGGACGCCGGCCTGGATGGCGGCGCCGACGGCGACCACCTCGTCCGGGTTGACGCCCTTGTGGGGCTCCTTGCCGAAGAACTCGCCCACGAGTTGCTGGACGGCGGGCATGCGCGTCTGGCCCCCCACGAGCACGACCTCGTCGACATCGCCGGCGGCCTTGTTCGCGTCGTCCAGCGCCTTCTTCACGGGCTCGAGCGTGCCCCGCAGGAGGTCGCCCACGAGCTGCTCCAGCCGGGCTCGGCTCAACGTGAGGTTGAGGTGCTTGGGACCGCTCGCATCGGCGGTGATGAAGGGCAGGTTGATCTCCGACTGCTGGGCGCTCGAGAGCTCGATCTTGGCCTTCTCCGCCTCCGCCTTGAGGCGCTGCAGGGCCTGGCGGTCCTGGCGCAGGTCGATGCCCTCGGCCTGCCGGAACTCGTCCACGAGCCAGTCGATGATGCGGTCGTCGAAGTCGTCGCCGCCGAGGTGGGTGTTCCCGTTCGTGCTGAGCACCTGGAACGTGCCATCGCCGATCTCGAGGATGGAGATGTCGAAGGTCCCGCCCCCGAGGTCGTAGACGGCGATCACTTCATCGGCCTTCTTGTCGAGGCCGTAGGCGAGGGAGGCGGCGGTGGGCTCGTTGATGATGCGCAGCACGTTCAGGCCGGCGATGCGCCCCGCGTCCTTCGTCGCCTGCCGCTGGGCGTCGTTGAAGTAGGCCGGCACCGTGATGACGGCCTCCGTCACGGTCTCTCCCAGGTACGCCTCGGCGTCGGCCTTCAGCTTCTGCAGGATCATGGCGCTGATCTCGGGCGGGCTGTGGTCGCCCTCACCCATCGCCACTTGCACGTCGCCGTTGCTGGCCGCGTTGATGTGGTAGGGCATGGAGCCCGTCCCGCGCTGCACCTCGGCGTCGCTGTACTTGCGGCCCATGAAGCGCTTGATGCTGTAGACGGTGTTCTCGGGGTTGGTGATGGCCTGGCGCTTGGCCACCTGCCCCACCAGCCGCTCACCGGACTTCGTGAGCGCGACGACCGAGGGGGTCGTGCGCGTGCCTTCGGCGTTCGGCACCACGGTAGGCTCGCCGCCTTCCATCACGGCCATGGCGCTGTTCGTGGTTCCCAGGTCGATTCCCAGTACTTTCGGCATCTTCGATTCCTCCTGGTGGTGGTTTCTCGGGGCGGTCAGGCGCCCTCGTTTTCACTTTCCTTGCTCTCGCCCGGCCCGGCCTTGCCGCCCTCGCCCACGATCACCATGGCAGGGCGGATAACGGCGCCGTTGAGGGCGTAGCCCTTCTGCACGACGTGCACGCAGACGTTCTCCGGGCCGGGGGCGCGGCCCACGGCCTCGTGCTGCGTGGGGTCGAAGGTTGTGCCCTCGGCGGGCACCTCCGTAACTCCCATGCTCTCCAGCAGCCCGCCGACCTTGCGCTCGATGGCGAGCACGCCCTGCACCCAGTTGAGCCCGGCCAGCGTGCTGTCGAGCGTCTCGACGGCACGGCCGAGGTCGTCCCGGATGGGCAGGAGGTTGATGACCAGCGCGGCGCCAGCGAGGCGCGCCTGCTCGGAGCGCTCCTGCTCCACGCGGCGCTTGTAGTTGGCGAGGTCGGCGGCCGTGCGCTTCCAGCTCGCCTCGAAGCGCGCCGCCGCGGCCTGCGCCGCTTCAAGCTGCTCGCGAAGGTCCTCGGCAGGCGCCTCCCCGGGCGCTGCCTCCTCCTCCTCGGGTGAGGGCGTACCGTCGTCCGCGGCCATGCGCGCGGCCGCGCGCTTGTCGACGAACTTGGGAGCGTCGCTGTCGCTCATCGGGCCTCGGGTGGGGTGGGTGTCGAGACTGCGTCGCCGTAGAAGCGGCGCATCAGCTCGGTCAGGACGTCGCTCACGTAGCGCACATGGGCGACGGCATCGGGATAGTCGAGGCGAGTGGGGCCGATCAGGCCGATGAGGCCGCCGGCGCCCCCCTGCGGCCCGTAGCGCGAGAGCACGAAGCTCATGTCGCGATACGGCTCGGCGGGATTCTCGTCGCCGATCACGATGGCCACCTCGGTGCCGCCCAGGGCGCGGGTGGGAATCGCGCGCTGCAGGCGCGATCCCTCCACCGCTTCCAGGGTGTCGAGCAGGCGATCGCTGTTCCCCTCGTACTCGGGCTGGCGCAGCAGTTCGCGCACGCCCTCGACGACGGGAGTCTCGCTGGCGGCGTCCTCCTCGCTGCGCAGCAGCTCCACCACCCGGTCGACGACCCGCCGCTCGACGGCGCCGGTCGCGTGGATCGTCGCCTCGATCTCGGTGGCTGTCAGCCCTTCCAGCTGGCGGTTCAGGCGCCCGGCGACGCGCGTGAGCTGGTCCTGCGAGACCGCTTCCGCGAACTCCAGCGTGTGTTGCAGGACGGCGGCGTCGTTCATCACCACGACGAGGAGCGCGCTCCCCTCCGTGAGCTCCACCAGCTGGAGCTGCTTCAGGCGGACATCGACCATGTGGGGGGGTGTCGCGATCGCGGCGGTATGCAGCGAATTGGCAAGCACACTGGCGGAAAGGGCGACCCAGCGCTCGAGATTGACGGCGCTCTGGTGGAACTGGTGGAGGATCGTCAGCTCCTCCTGGCTCGTGAGGCGGCGCTCGCCCATGAGGGAGCCCACGTAGGTGCGGTAGCCGCGATTGCTGGGTACGCGCCCGGCGGAGGTGTGCGGATGCGTGATCAATCCGTCCTCCTCCAGGGTGGCCATCTCGCTGCGAACGGTGGCGCTGGAGAGGTCGAGGGCATGCTTCGCCACGAGCGCTGCGGAGCCGATCGGCTGCGCGCTCTCGACGTAGTCCTCGACGATGAAGGCGAGGATCCTGGCCCTTCGCTCTGACAATGCCATTGTGAACCTTGCCACGCTATGTTAGCACTCTCGGGTACAGAGTGCTAACCGGCATGGACTAGACTCCAGGCATGCCTGTCGGCCTCCTCGGCGGCACCTTCGACCCGCCCCACCTGGGACACCTGCTGCTGGGCGAGTGCGCCCGCGTGCAGCTTGGGCTCGACCGCGTCTTCTTCATGCCCGCAGGCGATCCCTGGCGCAAGGCCGGCCGCGATGTGAGCTCCGCCGCCCACCGCCTCGCGATGACGAACCTCGCCATCGCCGGTAACCCGCACTTCGTTCTCGATGAGCGCGAGGTGGAGCGGATCGGTCCCACCTACACCGTCGATACGCTGCGCGAGCTGCACGTCCAGGGGCTGGACGACATCGTGCTGATCCTCGGCAGCGATGCCCTCGCGGACATGCCCGCCTGGCGCGAACCGGACGTCATCATCGCCCTCGCTCGTCTGGGGGTGGCGCCCAAGGGCTCGGACGAGAGTGAGCAGGCGTGGCTCGCCGCGCACGCCGGCCTGCGAGAGGCCCCCATCCCGATCGACATGCCGCCCCTGCCCATCAGCTCCACGCTCGTGCGCGAGCGTGTACGCGCGGGGGCGTCCATCCGCTATCTCGTTCCCGCTGCCGTGGAGAACTACATCGCCGAGCGAGGGCTCTACCGGTAGCGCTCCCGCAGCCTCGCTTCGAGCGCAGCCGCCCGGATGGGCGCGCGCGCGATCTCCTCGCCGCCGACCGCGATCACGGGGACCGCCTCGCCGTAACCGGCGCGCAGCTCCGCGTCTCCGTCGATGTCGACTGCCTCCACGCCGAAACCAAGGTCCTCGGCGAGCGCGTCGAGGAGGGCGCGGGCCTGGTCGCAGAGATGACAGTCGCTGCGCGTGTAGAGGGTGACGGGCGCGGGCGCGTTCATGCCGGCGAGGGGGTGGACTCGTCCTCGTCCCGGGCTTCGGGGGGCGGCCCGAAGACACGGTCCTCCCAGGCCTCGGTGATCTGGCCGGGGAAGCGGCGAATCACGCCCGCCAGGATGATGGCGATGCCGATGACGATCGCCGCCACGATCTGCGGCACGGGGATGCCATCGACCGTCTGCTCGTCGAAGCGGAACTCGGAGAGGCCGAAGCGCATCACCGAGTAGATGATGGCGTAGGTGCAGAACAGCCAGCCCGGCACCTTGAGGAAGCGTCTGGCCACGAACAGCAGGAACGCGAGGATGATGAAGTCGCCGAGCAGCTCGTAGCCACCGGCGGTGGGGTGCACCGAGACGCCCAGTTCACCGAGCGTGTTCGGGTGCCTGTAGACGAAGGCCCAGGGGAGGTCGCTGGCGGTGGACAGGTGCTCGCCGTTGATCAGGTCACCGATACGTCCGAGACCCTGCCCCAGGATCATCCCGGGGGCGGCCGCATCCAGCCCGATCCCTATCGGCCAGCGGTGGATGAGCGCGTAGATCACGCCTCCCAGCACGCCCCCGATGAGCCCGCCGTAAAGCGTGATGCCGCCCTCCGTGATGTCCAGCACGATGCCGGCGAGGTCGTCGTCGAACCGGTCCCAGTGCTCGAACACGAAGAAGAGGCGCGCGCCGATGAGGGCGGAGATGACCGAGACCAGGGCGAGCTCCTGGCCCACATCCGAGGGGATGCCGTCGACCCGGGCGAGGTACACGGAGAGGCTGACGCCGCAGATGATGCCGATTGCCGTGAAGAGGCCGTGCCACGAGATCGTGAGCCCGAAGATCGTGCCGATGTCGGGGTCGATGTCGATCGTGATGGAGAGGAGCAGCGCTACGGGCGAGAGGTCCATCGGCGGGTATCGTACGGCGCGCTCCGCTCAGGGGCGAAGCGGTTTAGGAATTGTGAACCTAGCCTTAGAGCCCCAACCGTTTCTTCATCTGGCGCTCTTCAGCCATCCTCTATTGACCGCGACGATGAGCACGGCAACCACTACTACTCCCCCGGCGCCCAGCAGGGCAATCCAGGGGCTCGGGTGTTTGTCGAGTCCGAACTCTTTCGCAAGCTCCACATCCCGGATTCCGCAACCCCCCACGCGATAGAAGGTCAGGTCGGAGTTGGAATCCTCGCTTGCGAAGAACAGGTAGGTCTCGCCGACGAAAATCGGCATTGTGGGGCAATGGCCACGGAGCCCCGCGATGCTGATAATCTTCGTGGCGCTACGCGGACCCTTGTAGGTTCGCGTGATTTTGACCTCCGGGCCTTCTCGCGTCTGGCGGAAGAACGTACCTACGAATATCGAGTCGTACTTGCTGGGGTCCGGCCGCAAGCAAATGCAAATCGACGGGCTCTCTGTCGGCGGTGGTCTGCCCGCGGGGAGCAGGCGGGCGCCTGCGCTCGGAACGTCTCCGAGGCCAGCTACGGCTGCGAGAAGTAGCGCTGAAACGAGGAGCGTTGCGAGGGTTGGCTTTGCCCGCATGGCGATCGTCCGGATCGGGTTAGTACCCCCGTAGCCTAATGGATGGCGCACCTGCTGTTATGTCCGCTATGCAAAGCTGTCCATAAAATTCCTAGCGGTTTGCCGTCGCTTCGCGCGAGGCCGTAGGCTTGCCAACCATGTCAGGTATGGAAGGCAAGACTGCTCTCGTCTGCGGTGTCTCGAACGCCCGCTCGCTCTCCTGGGGCATCGCCAGGGCGATGCACGAGGCGGGCGCCCGCCTCGCGCTCTCCTACGGCCCCTCCATGGAGAAGCGCATTCGGCCCCTCGCCGAGAGCATCGGCTGCGACTTCGTCGAGCCCTGCGACGCCACCAGCGACGAGGAGATCGAGGCCCTCTTCGCCAGGCTCGCCGACCGCTACGGCACCATCGACGCCGTCGTGCACGGCATCGTCGGGGCGAAGCGCGAGGACCTCTCGCGGCCCTTCATCGAGACCAGCCGCGACGGCTTCCTGCTCGCCCAGGAGCTCTCCGTCTACTCGCTCGTCGCCCTCACGCGGAATGCCCTGCCGCTGATGCCGAACGGCGGCAGCGTCGTCACGCTGACCTTCCACGGCTCCCAGAAGATGATGCCCAGCTACAACGTGATGGGCGTCGCCAAGGCCGCGCTCGAATCGGCCGTGCGCTACCTCGCCTCCGATGTGGGCCCGCAGGGCGTGCGCGTGAACGCCATCAGCGCAGGCCCGGTGCGCACGCTCTCGGCCGCGGGCGTGGGCGAGTTCCGCAACCTCTACAAGGTCTTCCCCCAGGTCACCCCCCTGCGCCGCCACATCTCGATCGAGGACGTGGGCGCCGCCGCCGCCTTCCTCGCCAGCGATGCGGCCGCGAACATCAGCGGCCAGGTGCTCTACGTCGACGGCGGTTTCAACACCCTCGGGATGGCCATGCCGCCCGACGAGGACGAGGGCTAGCAACGCCATGAAGGCGATCGTCATCGAGAAGTCCGACGCCGGGGGCGCGCTCGTCTACCGCGACGTGCCCGACCCCCTGGCCGGTCCCGACGACCTGCTCGTGGCCGTGCGCGCCTGCGCCCTCAACCGCGCCGACTTGCTCCAGCGCATGGGCGGCTACCCGCAGCCGGGGCCGAAGCCCGAGTTCGAGATTCCCGGGCTGGAATACGCCGGCGAGGTGGTGCAAGCCGGGTCGCGCGTGGAGGGCTTCGCCCCCGGCGATCGCGTCATGGGCCTCGTCGCGGGCGGCGGTTACGCCGAGCGTGTGAGCGTGCCCCAGCGCCTCGCCGTGAAGGTTCCCAGGTCGCTGGGTTGGCGGGAGGCGGGCGCCGCCCCCGAGGTCTACATCACCGCCCACGACGCGCTCCTCCAGTGCAACCTGCAGGCGGGCGAGCGTGTCCTCATCCACGCCGTCGGCTCGGGCGTGGGCGTGGCCGCCCTCCAGATCGCGAAGGCGATGGGCGCTACGCAGGTCATCGGCACCGCCGGCAGCGACGAAAAGCTCGACCGCGCCGCCGCACTCGGCCTCGACGTCGGCGTGAACTACCGCGAGGAAGACTTCGCCGAGGCCGTCCTGGAGGCGACCGACGGCGCCGGCATCGATGTCGTCCTCGACGTGATCGGCGCGTCCTATTGGGAGCAGAACCTGCGCTCGCTCGCGCGGCAGGGACGCATGGTCGAGGTCGGCCTCATGGGCGGCGCCATTGGGGAGAACTTGAGCCTGGGCCCCTTGCTGATGAAGCGGCTGCAGGTGCGCGGCACCACCCTCCGCGCCCGCCCCCTCGAGCAAAAGGCGCAGGCCACGCGCGCCTTCGAGAAGAGCGTCCTGCCCCACATCGCCTCGGGGCGCATCAAGGTCGTGGTGGATAGCGTCTACCCGTTGGCCGAGGCCGCCGCCGCGCAGGCGCACATGGAGGCGAACGCCAACTTCGGCAAGATCGTCCTCGAGCCGTAGGCCGCTACTCGACCCCCTCGTACCACCCTGAGCCGAACAGGTAGTTCCCCCGGCGCACGACCCAGGCGTGCTTCAGCTCTTCCTCCCCCGTCTGGGGGTTGATGAAGGTGTAGGTCACCCACTGGCCCGACTCCGTGGTGGCGGCGAAGGCGGCGCCGTAGTCGAATCCGCGCGCGTCGATGCGGTCGCGCGTCGTGTCCACAAGCTCGGGGCGGGCAGCGTTGGCGACCGAGTAGAGGCCGTCCTCCCGCTCCTCGATCACGAAGACGTACCACGCGCCGTCCACGGTCTCGGGGGTGTTGTAGTGCTCGAGAACGGCCTCGATGCCCTCGGCGGCGTAGCGGGCGAGGGCCTGCTCCACGAGCCAGACCGTGTAGGCGGGCGCGTCCGAGGATGACGGGGCATGTCCCTCGTCACCGTCCTCGCCCTGAGTGAGGGCGAGGATGCTCAAGACCAGGGCGGCAGCGGCGAAGCCGATGGCGACGACCGAGAGCCCCACGAACACGTTCTGTTTCAGGTTCGACATCCAGTGGCTCCTTCAGGAGAGACCGATAGCGGCCGTGAACGGTATCGCAGCAAGCGGGATAGCACCGCGAGCGGGCTTCCGCGACGGTGCGACTCGCCGGCAGCGTGCTAGTCCCGAGCCCCATCGAGGGCGGCCCGCAACTCCGCGAAGTTCCCGATGCGGCGGTCGGGATGCGCCGCCGGATCGTCGGGGAACTGGAGGCGTTCGCGGTGGATCCAGACGCTGTGGATGCCCGCGCTCCGCGCCCCGCCGATGTCGGCGTAGAGGTTATCGCCCACCATCCAGGCCTCGTGGGGGGCGGCCCCGGTCCCGGCGAGGGCCTGCGCGAACACCCCCGGGTCGGGCTTCCCCCGCCCGAACTCGCTCTCGATCACGATCTCGTCGAAGTACGCATCAAGGTTCCAGCGCCCGATCTTCTCGCGCTGCGTCTCGGAGGAGCCGTTCGTGACCATCCCCAGCCGGTAGCCCTGCGATCGCAGCGCCTCCAGCGTCTCGATGGAGTCGTCGAAGGGGGCGACGCGATCCATATAGCCCCGGAACGAGCGTCGCGCGATCTCCTCGGCGGGAGCCTCATCGAGACCCTCGGAGAGGAGCGAGAGGCGCACGATGTGGGTGCGTGAATCGAGGGGGCGCACGCGGTACTCGGCGACGGTCTCCTCGTCGGCCCAGAAGATGGTGCTCTCGCGGCGGATGGCCTCGCGCAGGCTGGCGGCGTCGCCGCCGAGGCGGGGGGCCACGTCGGCGCAGATCTCCTGCCAGGAGCTGTGCATGGCGCTGTACATATCGAGCAGGGTGTCGTCCAGGTCGAAGAGGACCGCCTTCGGAGCCGTCATGCGTCCCTCCTGCGTACCCCAGCGACCACCTCGACGCCGTCGAGCGTGAACGCCGTCTGCTGTATGCCCTCCGGCGGCGCTTCCGTGAACAGCTCGACCGAGAGCGTTTCGCCCTTCACGTAGTCGCCATGCGCCTCCAGGACGCGCGCGACGGTCTCGCCGCCCTCACACCAGGTGGTGATGCGGTCGTCGAGCTGGAAGTCAGCTTCGCGGCGGAGGTCCTGGATGTGGCGCACGAGCTCGCGCGCGATCCCCTCGTCTGCCAGCTCGTGCGTGATCGTCGTAGCGACCCCAACGGTGTAGCCGGCCTCGCTCACGACGGCGTAACCCTCCCGCGCGTGCATCTCGAGGATGAAGTCGTCGGGGGCGAGTTCGTGCCCTGCGACGGTCACCGTCTGCCCGGCGCGCACGGCGTCCGCCACCTCCCCGGCATCGAGCGCGCCGAGGGCGGAGCGCACCGCGCCGACCTCCCGGCCGAGGCGGGGCCCCAGCAAGGGCAGGTTCGGCTTCACCTCGAAGGTGACGATGCCCGCCTCGTCCTCGAGCGTGGTGAGCGCCTTCACGTTCAGCTCTTCCAGCAGGAGCGCCTCGTGGCGCTCAAGCACGGCGGCCTCGGCGGCCCCGCGGGGCCGCACAAGCACCTCCGCGAGCGGCTGGCGCACCTTGAGCGACGCCTTCGACCGCGCCGCCCGCCCCATCGAGGCGACCCGCTTCACCAGCTGCGTCTCCGCGTTCAGCGACTCGTCGACGAATACGCTCCCTCCCGGTTCGAGCGTGGCGGGGGTGTGCGTCACAGTAGGTTCGGGCAGGGTGAACTCGAAGCCCAGGGAACCTGCGTCGACCTTGTGCGCGGTGCCAAACGCGACCGGCTCGGGCCAGTCGGCCAGATGCACACTCTCGGGGGCATCGCCGTCGAGGGAGCGAGACAAGTTGCCCCACAGCTCCTCGGCGAGGAAGGGCGTGAAGGGCGCGAGCAGTCGCGCCAGCGTGGTGAGGGCCGTGTGGAGCGTGAAGTAGGCGCTGCGCTTGTCTGCGTCCGCCCCCGAGACGCCCCGCCAGAAGCGGCGGCGTGAGCGGCGTACGTACCAGTTCGAGAGGTCGTCGACGAACCCCTCGATGGCGCGCGCGGCGACGGTCGGGTCGTAGTCGTCGAGGCCGGCGGTGACGCGCCCGATGAGGGCGTTCAACTCGCTCAGAATCCAGCGGTCAAGCTCTGGAAGATCCCCCTCTGGACGCTCACGCGGGTCGAGCCCGTCGATGTTCGCGTAGCTGACGAAGAAGCTGTAGACGTTCCAGAGTGTGAGCTGGAAGCGGCGCAGTCCTTCGTTCACGAGACGCATGCTGAAGCGGCGCGACGAGCCGACCGGGGCCGACGCGTAGATGTACCAGCGCACGGCGTCGGCCCCGAGTTCGTCCAGCAACTCGAAGGGTTCGAGCACGTTGCCGCGGCTCTTCGACATCTTGGCGCCCTGCTCGTCGAGGATGTGGCCGTGGCAGATGACGTTGCGGTAACTGATCTCCTCGGGCACGGCCTCGGCGGCGTTCAGCAGGGCCGCCTCGGCGTGCAGCGTGTAGAACCAGCCGCGCGTCTGGTCGATCGCCTCGCAGATGAAGTCGGCCGGGAACTGGCGGTCGAACTCGTCCTGGTTCTCGAAGGGGTAGTGCCATTGCGCGTAGGGCATCGCCCCGCTGTCGAACCAGGCGTCGGCGACCTCGGGGACGCGCCGCATCTCGCCATCGCAGCCGTCGGCGTCACAACGCAGAACGATCTCGTCGATGTAGGGGCGGTGCAGGTCGTCGAGGGCTTCGGCATCGGCGCGGTCGAGAGCGCGGTCAGCTAGTTCGGCGCGTGAGCCGACAACCGTGACCTTCGCGCACTCCCCGCAAACCCAGAACGGAAGGGGCGTGCCCCAGTAGCGTTCGCGGCTGACGGCCCAGTCGATGTTGTTCTCGAGCCAGTTGCCGAAGCGTCCGCGTTTGATGTGGTCGGGCTGCCAGTTGATGCGGGCGTTCCCCGCGAGCAGGCGGTCCCGCTGCGCCGTGGTGCGGATGTACCAGCTCGGCTTGGCGTAGTAGAGCAGGGGCGAGTCGCAGCGCCAGCAGAACGGGTAGGTGTGGCGGATGCGCTCGCTGCGGAGCATCAGCCCGCGCCCTTCGAGGTCGCGGATGATTGCCTCGTCGGCGTCCTTGACGAATTTGCCCTCCCCTGGAAGACCATTTGCCATCGTCCCGCGGGAGTTGACTGGCTGGACGAAGAGGAGCCCGTACTGCTTGCCGTCCTCGAAATCCTCGCCACCAAAGGCGGGGGCGATGTGGACGATACCTGTGCCGTCGTCCAGCGAGACGTGGTCGGCAGCGATGACGCGCCTCAAGGGTTCTGCCTCATCAGCAGCAATCGGTATCAGGCGCGGCCCGTCGAAGTGATGAACGCCGTCGACTAGAAGGTCGGTGGAGCCAAAGGCGACTCTCTTGACCCCGGGGGACTGTTCGGCCGGGTCCTCGAACCCCCAATGGTTCTGTAGGGCGAAGAGGGGCTCGTAGGCCAAACCAACCAGTTCCGAGCCCTGGACGGTACGAACCACGGCTCGCTCACTGCCGAGCACGTTCTCGGAGAGCGACTCCGCGAGGATGAGTACTTCAGGCCCACTCTTCCCCTCGTGCTCATAGAGGCCATAGGTGGCGTCTTCCACTACGGCGAGGGCAGTGTTCCCAGGGAGGGTCCAGGGCGTAGTGGTCCAGGCGACGATGCTCGCAGTCCGCCCGTCCCCGAGCTCGAGCCTGTCGAGCGACTGAGCGGTCAACTTGAATCTAACGAAGACGCTCGGGTCGGAGACATCGCGGTAGCCCTGTGAGACCTCGTGGTCGCTCAGGCTCGTCTCGCAGCGGGGGCAGTGGGGCGGGCAGCGGTAAGCCTGGTAGACCAGCCCGTGGTCCCAGAGCTGCTTGAAGATCCACCAGCCGCTCTCCATGTAGTCGTTGTCGTAGGTGACGTAGGGGTTCTCCATGTCGGCCCAGAAGGCGATCCGCTCCGTCAGCTCCTCGAAGTCGCCCACGTAGCGATTGACGCTCTCGCGGCACTTGGCGTTGAACTCGGCGATGCCGAATTTCTCGATGTCGGGCTTGGAGTTCAGCCCCAGCTCCTTCTCCACCTCGATCTCGACGGGGAGGCCGTGCGTGTCCCAACCGGCTTTTCGCGGCACGCGGTAGCCGCGCATCGTCTTGTAGCGCGCGAAGAGGTCCTTGATGACGCGCGGCATGATGTGGTGCACGCCCGGGCGACCGTTCGCCGTGGGCGGCCCCTCGTAGAAGACAAAGAGGTTGTCCTCGGGCCGCTCCTCGATGCTGCGCCTGAAGATGTCGTGCTCGCGCCAGAACCCGAGGATGCCGGTCTCGAGTTCGGGGAAGCTCACGTTCGGGTCGACGGGTCTGAAGAGCTGGGACATTCCGGCCTCCGGGCGAGGGTTGCCGGGACGGACATAAGAAACGCCCGTCCCGCTCAGGGACGGGCGCAAGACCCGCGGTACCACCCTGCTTCCCGCACGAGGCGGGCCCTCTGGGGAGCGCCATCACGCTCCCGCCCTGGCTAACGGTGGGCGACCCGCACACGCGGGCGTTCCGTCCGGGTCTACTGGCCGGCAAGCCGGCGTTCGGCCGGAAGCTCGGGAGGGATGTTCACGTCCACCTGCAGCGCCCCCTCACACCAACCGGGGCTCGCTGAGCGCAGGAGCGGGACGCTACTCGTCTCCGTCGATGCCTCTGCTGGCTAGTGAACCAGCGCCTCGTGAACGGGTCAAACACCAGCCCCGTCGGGAGCTCCTACTCCTCCAGGAGGGCGGCGATCCGCTCCGGGCGCGGGCCGGATGGGTCCAGGGTCTGGACCACGTAGCGGATGCTGTCGCGGAAGAAGGCGTGCGTGTCCGGCCCCTCGGGCGCGCTCGCGAGGCTCCCGCCCGCGATCGAGAACAGTGGCCCGGCCACGCGCGCGTCCGGGTCGGGCACGCCCCCCTTGAGCGTCGAGCGGTCCGTCTGCGCGAACACGAGCACGTAGCCCGCGCCCCCCGGGCTATCGCGGTCGGCGAGGACCACGTGATGCAGGGCGAGCCTCCCGAGGAACCCGTCGACGAGCGCCTCCGCGGGTCTCAGGAGCCGCAGTCCGGCCCCTTCGCGCTCCACACCCAGGATGGCCTCGATCTCGACAACGGGAACAAGTCCGCCGCCCGCAAAGGTGTTGGGGACGGCGAGCGTCTGGCCTTCGGTGAGGGACGCCTCCGTGAGCTCGTTCAGGGCCTGGAGGTCCGCGCCGCTCAGGCCGCGCGCGAGCGCCGCGGCGATCTCGTCCAGCGTCTCGTTCGCGCGCACCTCGTAGAGGAAGTAGGGCGCGTGACTCGCGAGTGCCTCGGCCACCCCGGGGCCGTCCGCTGGGGCCTCCGTCGCTCTCGTGGTGGCCGTTGCTGTCGTAGTGGCCGTGGCCGTGGGAGTGGCCGTTGCCGTCCCCGTTGGGGAGGGCGTGGTCGGCGGGGTCGGCGTAGGGGTCGCAACCGGCGTGGCGGTCGCCGTGGCCGTGGCCGTGGCCGTGGGTTCAGGCGTCCGCTCCGGCGCCTCCGTGGCCTCTACGGTCGGGGTCGCTGCCTCCTCCGTGGGCGCAGCCGTGGCCGTGGGGGAGGGCGAATGGGCGGGTTCGGGCCCGTCGCCCCGGCAGGCGGCCAACAGCCCGGTCGCGAAGACGAGGGCGAAGACGATGCGCAAGGGGCTCGAGGCGTCAGCCATCGAGCCGCCCTCAGAACGCTCTGATCGAGTACTCGGTGGCGCCGAGGCTCACCCCCATGCCCATGATCACGAGCGTGAGAATGAGGCCCGTGATGCTGAGCGCCATGGAGGTGATACGAACACGGCGCATGCGAACTTCGGGAACGTCCTCGCCGCGGGCGCGCTCGTCCAGGGCGTCCACCTGGCTGGGCCCGATGACGAACATGTGCAGCCCCACCAGTACGAGCATGACCATGAGGATGATCATCTTGACGACGAAGACGACTCCGTAGATGTAGTCAAAGAAGGCGACCCCTTCGGGGATGTTGTGGTAGTCGCGCCACGTCGCGATCAGGTAGGCGCCCCCGATCAGGATGAGCACGAGCCCCGCGCCGCCGATCCAGCCGAAGCGGGTCGTGATCGTGCGCATGGCGGCCACCCGCGTGGGCAGGTCCTTGATCGTGCGGGAAGCGGGCACCCAGGCGAAGGCGAGGAAGAACTGCGGCCCCACGAACAGGGCGATGCCGAGCACGTGCAGCCACACGGCGGCGATATGCAGGAAGTTATCCACGGGTGGCCTCCTCGGGGTGTCCCGGCCTTGCGAGCTTAGGCGCGCCCCCCGCGCGAGCGCAACGCTCGGGGGCCGCTAGCCGGAGCCGGCGGCCACGTCCGCGTCCGCCCGCTCGTTGGCGGCGGCGGGAGCGAGGAGGCGCTCGCGCACCCAGCGAGCGGTTCCCCGCGGCTGCGCGAATATCACCTCGTGTGCGGCGCCCCGGGCGACGCGTACCGGCCACCCCCGTTCCCCTGCCAGTGCGACCGCCCGCTCAAAGGGGGCCACCCCGTCGCGATCGCCGTGGAAGAGGGTGACGGGCGCCTCCACCTGACCCGCCAGCCGGGGCGCGTCCCCGTTGAAGACGATGTCCTCGATCCCCCCGCGATGCGCCTCCTGGCTGTGGTCGAAGGTGTCGAGAAGCATGGGGAAGGGGCGGCCGGAGAGCAGGATCCAGGCGACGGGCGCCCAGAGGTAGCGGAGGCGGTGGATGGGGCCGCACCAGGTGTGGCCCTCGCCGGGGCTACTCATGTACTGCTTGCGGGCACGACTGCGAGAGCCGATGAAGCGGCGCCCCTCCTCGAGGTTGGCGAACACGGGCAGGCCCGCGAGTCCCACGCGCTGGAAGCGCCCGGGATGGCGGCCCGCCAGCTCCAGGGCCAGCAGGGCGCCCATCGAGTGGCCCACCAGGTAGTCCGGCTGGAACTCGTCCAGCGCCCGTTCGACGGCATCGGCAACGCCCGAGAGCGTGTAGTCGACCGGGTCCGGCTGCTTCCCGTAGCCGGGAAGCGCGGGCGCGAAGGTCTCGGCCTCGCCGGCGAGCTCCCGCTGGAGCGGCGCCCAGGCGGCCGGGCTCGAGAGGTAGCCGTGGATGAGGAGGATGCGCGGGGCCATCAGCCGCCTCCGGTGCCCGTGCGGCGCTCGAACGCGAGTTGTGCCTCCTCGTGTGAGATCAGCGCAAACTCCGCCCGCGTTGAGCAGCAGATCCGGTCCTCGTCGTCGCGCAGCTGGGCGATGGTGGCCGCTCTGCCCTTCCCTATCTCAGAGATCCAGGCGGTCACGGTGTAGCGCTGCCCGCCCCGCACGATGCGCGAGTACTCGATCTCGGTGCGCCGGGTCAGGCCAAACGACCCGCTCAGCACGTTCACTGCCCACGCCGTGGCGTCGTCGAGGATGGCCCCGAGCACGCCCCCGTGGACGATGCCTGGAGCACCCTCATGCGTGATCCGGGGCGTGTAGTCGGCGGTCACGCGGCCTGCCTCCTCGTCCAGGAAGAAGGCGACCTGCAGGCCATCCTCGTTCTCCGGGTCGCAGACGTAGCAGCACGTCTCGATCGTGAGGTCGTTGCGGGTGAGAAGACGGCGCGCCATAGGGAGGCTCCTCCCTCAGTCTAGCAAGCGGGCCGGAAGGCCATGGTGCAGGCGAGCGTACGCACCCATGGCAACGCCTCCGGCCGTCTGGTCCGGGAGCGGCTCGGGGTCGTAGCATGAAACGGAGCGGGTTGCGGAGCATTCCAATGGACGAGCACGAGCGGGAGAGTCTGGCGCGCAAGACGGCAGCCGATCGCGTATTGGAGCGCGCCGCCTCCGAGCTCGAGATCCTGCTGAAGGAGGCGAGCGCGGCCTTGCGCCCCTTCCCCTCCTTCCCCAACGCCTTCTTCACGAACGCCATCGAGTGCGATCCCGGCCCCGCCGCCGATCCCGAGCGGGGTTGCGTCGTGGTCGCCGAGGACGGCGAGCTGTACGAGCTCGAGTTCGGTGTCGACCACGAGGCCGTCGAGCTGACCGGCTCCTGGGATCCGGTGACCGCGCGCAAGGAGGAGAAGCGCAAGCTCACCCTGCACCCGCGCGACTACGTCGTCTACGCCTACAGCGGCCTCATGGCGGTCACCGAGGCGCTCCTGGAGCGCGCCAGCGACGACGAGGACGACTCGTGAGGGGCCTGCTGAAGGCGCTCCTGGTGTTGATTGCCGCGGGAGGCGTGGCGGCGACTCTGTGGCGCCTGTTCGGCCGCCCGGCGAGCGCGCCCGAGGACGAGGCCGAGGGGATGGAGCCGGAACTGGACGAGGTCATCGGCGAGACGCGGCTGCGCACGGCCGCCAGCTACCTCGACGAGGGGAACGTCTACTTCAACGTCGGCCAGTTCGAGCTCGCCGTCGAGCGCTACACCCGCGTGCTCGCGGAGACGCCGGCGCTGCCGCCGGTGCTCTACAACCGCGCCATCGCCCACACCCGCCTCGGCGAGTACGACAAGGCCCTGGCCGACTACGACGCCACCATCGAGCTGACGCCGGTCGACATCGACGCCCTCAACAACCGGGGCATGCTGCGCCTCTACCGCGCCGAGCCGGCGGAGGCGCTGGCCGACTTCGAACGGGCGCTCGCGCTCAACCCGGAGGACGCAACTGTGGTCGCCAACTGCGGGCTCGCGCAGCTGGCGACCGCCGCCCACGCGGACGCGCTCGCGAGCTTCCAGGAAGCGGCGCGGCTCGCGCCCGGTGATGCCTCCGCGCACTACGGCGCGGCCCAGGCCGCGGCCGGTCTGGGCGAGCGCGAGACTGCCCTCCGCCACCTGCGCGTCGCCCTCGAGCTGCAGCCCGCCTACGCCGGCGAGGCCGCCGGCGATGCCAGGCTCGCGCTGCTCGACGGCGACGACGATTTCCTGAAGCTCTTGCGGGGCAGCGGGGAGAGGTAGCCCATGCCCGCCACGCGATTCATCCTGCTCTACGACTACGTCGAGAATGTCGTGGAGAAGCGCGCGCCCTTTCGCCCCGACCACCTCGCCCTCGCGAATGAGTACCTCGAGCGCGGCGAGCTCCTGATGGCGGGCGCCTTCGCCGACCCCGTCGACGGCGCTGCCTTCGTCTTCACCGTCGAGGACCGCGCCCGCGTGGAGGCGTTCGTCGCCGCTGATCCGTACGTGGCCAACGGCCTCGTGCCCTCCTGGCGCATCCGCGAGTGGACGGTGGTGATCGGCGGCGACTAGGCTCGCGGTTCCAGCGCGAACGCCTCCGCCAGCAGCTCGTACGACCGCACCCGTGCCTCGAAGTCGTAGGTGATCGTGACGACCACGAAGTCGTCCACGCCGTAGCGCTCGCCCATTGCCAGCAGGCGCTCGCGCACCTGCGCGGGGTCGCCGTGGATGGAGCGGCGCTTGAGCATCTCCAGGTACTCGCGCTCGGGCTCCGTGTAGTTGAAGGCGATCGCATCCTCGGGCGAAGGAATGCCGCCCCTGCCCTCGCTTCCCATCATCCGCCAGCCCCAGCGGCTCCAACTGAGGCGCTCCGCCTCTTCTTCCGTCTCCGCCACGAGCGCGGAGACGGCGATCGAGGGCCGCGGCTCGTTCGCGACCGGCGAGGGCGAGAACAGCTTCCGGTAGGCGTCGAGGGCGGTGTCCGTGCGATGCGCGTTGATGAAGTGCGCGTAGCAGAAGGGCCAGCCGAGCTCGGCGGCGTAGCCCGCGCTCACGTCGCTCGACCCCAGCAGCCAGAGGTGTGGCATCGTCTCCGGGCGGGGCATGGCGGTGATCCCGTGGTACTCGTGGTCGGGCGGAAAGTCGTCCGCCAGGAAGCCGTACAGGTCGAGCAGCTGGTTCGGGAAGGCGCGCAGGTCCATGGGCACGCCGCCGGGCGCGAGAGCCCGCGCCGTGCGCGCGTCGCTGCCGGGCGCGCGCCCGATGCCGAGGTCAATGCGCCCGGGATGGAGCGTCTCCAGCAGGCGAAAGGCCTCGGCCACCTTCAGGGGGCTGTAGTGGGGGAGCATCACGCCCCCGGAGCCCACGCGGATGTGGCTCGTGTGCGCCGCGATCTGGCCGATGAGCACCTCCGGCGCGGTGGAGGCGAGGGCGGACGTGTTGTGGTGTTCCGCCACCCAGTAGCGCTCGTAGCCGAGACGCTCGGCCGCCTGCGCGAGCTGCACCGTCTCCGCAAGCGCCTCCGCCGCTGTTCCTCCCCTTCGGACGGGTGACTGGTCGAGGACGCTGAACGTGGTCATGGCGGCGGCGCCGGGTTGACCCCTTCGGGCAGGTCCAGCGGCTCCTCCGGCGATCGCTTGCGCCCGACACCCTCGGGCAGGGGCGTGCGGCGCATTCTCCCCGTGAGGCGGTCCGCCTCGGCGCGCGTGATCTTGCCTTCCGCGAGGAGCGTGGCCGCCTGCACGGGTGAGAGCTCGGCCTCCGCCAGCACATCGATGCGGAGGTTGCGGAAGCGGGGCACAGCCACGAAGGCCACAGCGAGCACGCCCAGCAGCACGATCGACGAGTAGACGATCGTGTCCGGCGCTCCAATGCTGTTGGCGGCAAGGCCGATCGGCAGCAACCCAAGCGGCATGACGCCGAAGGACATCAACATGATCGACATCACCCGCCCCCTCAGCTCCTCGGGTGCGAGCGTCTGGATGGCCGTGTTGTTGGAGGACATGAACAGCATCTGGCCAATGTTGCTGGCGGCGATGAAGACCAGCCCCAGGATGAAGGTGTTGGTCGATCCGAAGGCGATGAGGAAGCCGCCCATGATGACGGCCCCAACGAACATGATCTGCCCCTTGTTCGGCAAGCCGTCGAAGTTGGCGGCGATGATCGTGCCGATCAGGCCGCCGAGGCCGCCCGCGGCCATCAGCAGCCCAAAGCCCATGCCCTTGGTCTGGCCGAACACGTCCTCGGCGAAGATGGGGAGCATGATCTGCACGGGGAAGGCGAAGAACGGCATCAGCGTGCCCGCGACGAGCAGCATCATGATCACCGGCGTCGTGATGGCGTAACGGAAGCCACCGCGCAGCCCCTCGATGAAGCCCTCCCCTTCCGACTCGGCCTGCATCCCGTGGCTGGGGAGCTTGAACTCGGAGGCGACCGCCACCGTGAACAACGCGAAGGTGAGCAGATAGACCCAGCCCACACCCTCGCCCCCGCCCGGGGCAATGGCGCCGAGCGGCACGATCAGGAGTCCCGCGAGGGCGGGAGCGAGGATGCGGGTGAGATTCATGCCGCTCATTTGCAGGGAGATAGCGTTCATGAGCTTGTGCTGGGGAACGAGCAGGGGCACGAGCGCCTGACGAGCGGGCATGTTCAGCGAGAAGATCGAGCCCGCCGAGAAGGCGAGCAGGAAGAGGTACCAGTAGCCAATCAGGTCGGTGAGGATGAGAACTGTCGTGAGGAGGCTGACGAGGGCGGCCGCCGACTGCGTCACGATGAGGAGCGTGCGCTTGTTCACGCGGTCGGCGATGAGCCCGCCGATCGGGGCCACGAAGATCATGGGGAGGGCCGCCCCCACTGTGACCAGCACCAGCTTAAATGCCTGCCCGCCCGTGAGGTCGTACGCCAGCTGTGCACGCAGCACGAACTGCATCTGCATCGCCATGAAGAAAGCGGAATTCCCGGCGAAGTACCAGGCGAATTCCCGCTCCCTCAACGAGGAGAGCGTGCGCTGCAGGGCGTTCTCGTGACTGAACGTGGCGTGGCTGCGGATCACCGGACGGCGCCCCGACAGGGGCCGCCACCCGGCTGATCGGGAAGCAGGGGCGAGGGCATCGAAATTGAGTGTACACGCGCCGCCCGAGCGCACCATTCACGCGACGACGGCGATGAGGATGGCCTCCGCGGGGTCGCCCGCCTCGCCCGTCTCGACGAGGACGGTGCGGCCCGCGACCATCTCGCCGGCGGCCAGTGCGCGGCTCACGGCCACGCCCGTCAGTTCCATCGAGGCAGAGCCGTCCAGCCGCACCACCGCCCGCCACGTGCTGCCGTCGAAGCGCACCAGCCGTCCTCGCAGCGCCGCCATCAGTCCAGCTCCCCCAGCCCGAGGACGGAGTCGTAGCGGGGCCGCCCGCGGGGCCGGCGGCCGTACTCCATCCCCACCTCCACCAGCCGGCACGGCTGCTCCCGCAGGCCCAGGTGCGCGTCCGTTACGGCAACGGCGTCGAACAGCTCCAGCCCGGCGTGAAAGGGCGCCACGAGCCGGCCCGCGCGTCGCTCCCACCGGCCCCGGTCGAGGGCGGCGGCGGCGTGGTCGAGGGCCGTGCCCCCGGTCGCGGCGTCGAGCGAGCGCACCAGGCGCAGGCGCTGGCCGTCCCGGTAGATGCTGGCGAAGTCGTGGGCGTCCCCGTCGTGGTCCGGCCCCTGCGCGCGAATCCAGTTCGCGGGGGGCGCGCCCTCGCTCAGGCTCACGGCGGCGATGGGGTGGTCGTCGGGACCGTAGCGTTCCCGTGTCTCGTCCCCCGGTACGGAGACGGCGAGCCCGTCGCCTTCGGAGATGACCGCCACGGGGCTCACGCCCAGCAGCCGTCGTGCGGCCGACAGCCCGGACTCGCCCGGCGAGATGGCGAAGGCGGGCCGGCTGCCCGACCAATCCGCCCCCGCCCGGCTGCTCACGCGAATGCCGGCCCTGGCGCACAGCCGCCGGAAGAGCTGCTCCCGCGAGAGCTCCCCCGCCCGCGACTGCCACACCTGCGACGCCCGCCACGCCGCCAGGCGCTCCCAGTGGCCGGAGCACTCCAGCACGGTGCGAGCCTGTCCCTCCGCGCTCTCGCGGGTGACGCGATCGATGGCGGCGTGCACGGCGAGGCCGTACTCGGCGGCGCCGCCCGCTCCGGAGCGGTACCCCGGCGCGATCTCCACGGTCCCGCCGGGCGCCAGCTCCGGGAGGTCGCCGCCCGAGCCGTCGAGCACGATCCGGGCGCGCGTCGCGAACGGCGCGAGCCGCCAGGAGGCCTCCACGAGCCGCCCGCTCACGTCGGCGCTGCCCGCCAGGCGGGCGCGCCAGACGCCGTCGGGTGTGGAAGCCCACGCGCTCGCGGCGTCGGGCGCTGCCACGGAGAGGCCGAAGGCCGACGCCGCCTCATGCGGCTCCGGCTCCGACCAGCCCTCGGGATTGGCCCCGGCGAGGGCGGGTGGGTGGCTCGAGTAGACGCGGCTGCGGGCCTCCCCGCCCGAGTCGCGGGCGGCGAAGCAGGCGCGTTGGTCGATGCCGCCGGGCCGGAAGATCCCGGGGCCGGCGAACTCACGCGCCGAGGAAGCGTCGGACTCGGCGATGGCGTTCAGGCCCGACCAGAGGTCCGGCGGGAAGCCCCCGTCGCCCAGCAGGCACGACCAGACCTGCTTCCTCCCCGAGGGGTGGGCTCGCCCGCTCACGATCAGGCGGTAGTCGGCGCCGTCGTGTGTAGCCGCCACGCCGGTGAGGGCGGAGACGCCCGCGCCGCGGTTCCAGGCGCCGCCGGCGGCGTCCCAGCTTCCCGCGCGGCGGCGCAGGGCCTTGAGCACGTTTGCTCCCTGCGTGTAGAAGGCGCAGGCGTCGCCGTCCGAGGGACGCATCGCCAGCGCCAGCCAGCCGATCGCGGCGGTCTCCCGCACGAGGACGCGCGAGGCCTCCCAGGTTGCGCCGACGTCGGTGCTGCGGCGCAGCGTGAGCGCAAGGCCGCCCTCCGCGACGGAGGCGAGCAGCACCTCGTTCCCGTGTGCGGCGAGCGCCACCCCGCTCCCCTCCTCCGCCACCCCGAGCGCCCTCCAGGCGCCCCATGGGGAGTCGGGGCCGGGGTTCGCCACCCGCGAAACCGACAACGAACCGCCGTCGTTGCGGGCGCGGATGACGACGCCCCCGCCGGTAACGGCGAGGGCGTGGGGGCAGTCGCGCTCGTCGCCGCGGTAGAGGCGCTCCCAGGGAAGCAGGGGGACGCCCCAGCGTTCCGCGCGAACGGTCACGCGGACGTGGGGAACGCGGTCGGGGCGGCGCTGATGGGTGCGGAGGCTGGCGGCGATCGGCTTCATGCACCGTGAGGCTGCGGCCTCCCGCGCGCACCTCCGAGGGGTTCATGTCGCCCTGCTAGGATCGCGCCGTGCTCGGTGGCGGGGATGGCGCGGCGTATCCGGTCCTGTTCGAGGTCGAGCCCGCGTACGAGGGGCGACGGCGGCTGTCGGGTGGCTTGCGCCTCCTCTTTGCCCTCCCCCATCTCGTCTTCACCGGCGGCCCCTCGCTGCTCGGGGTGGTGGTCTCGCCCCTCCTCGTCCTGGCCGGGCTCGCGCCGCTTACCATCCCGCTCGCGGTCGGGGCCTTCGGCGTGATCACGGCGCTGGCCACGGTCGTGTCGTGGTTCGTCATCCTCGTCAGGGGGCGACAGCCACGCGACCTGCGCGAGTTCGCCGTGTTCTTCCTGAACTGGCGCGCGAAGGCGGTTGCCTACGCCACCCTCCTGCGAGACGAGTTCCCCTCCTTCGGCTTCGGCGAGTACCGCGCCGCCCTCACCCTTCCCCCACCCCTCGCAACCCGCGACCGCTTCAGCGTCGCCCTTCGGCTGCCGCTGCTCCTCCCCCACATCCCCGCGCTGGCCGTCCTCAACGCCGCACTCACGGTCGTGAGCGTGATCGCCTGGTTCACCGTCGTCCTTGCCGGGCGCTATCCCCAGCCCCTTTACGACTTCAGCGTTGCGGTCGTGCGCTACTCGCTACGGGTCGAGGCCTACCTGCTCCTGGTGCACGACGACTACCCGCCCTTCCGCCTCGACTGAAGAGCGGCTACAGGTCCACGACCTCGACGCGGGCCACCTCGGCGCCGCTCGCCGCGATGCGCGTCACGAGCGTGCGCCCCGACATCCCCGCCCCCTGGAGCGTGTTGAGCATGGCCCTGGCCACCTCCCGGCTCGTCTCCTCAGAGGCGAAGGCCGCCACGCTGCTGCCGGCGCCGCTGAGCCAGGCGGCGTGCGCGCCCGCGCCCTTCGCAGCCGCGAACACGTCGTACAGGGGCGGGAAGAGGGCGGAGCGCTGGGGCTGGTGGAAGCGGTCCTGCGTGGCCTCGTCGAGCAGGTCCGCGCGTCCCGCCGCGAGTGCCGCCACGAGCAGCGCGAGACGGCTGCTCGTATGGATCGCGTCCTGCCGGCTGTAGCTGTCGGGCAGGAGGCGGCGCGCCTCCTTGGTGGGCATCGAGTGGTCCGGGATGAGGAGTGCAATCTGCAGGTCGCTCGGGTAGCGGCAGCGCACCCGCGCGAACCCTTCGTCGGTCTCCACGCAGGCCTGCACCCCCCCGAAGAGGGCGGGGCAGGCGTTGTCCACGTGGCCCTCGAGGTCGGTGGCCAGGGCGAGGCAGGCGTCCTCGTCGAGCGGGTGCCCCTCGCGCTCGTTCGCCGCGAGGATGCCGGCCACCCGCGCGACGGCGCTCGCTCCCAGCCCCCGGCCGAGGGGGATGGCGACCGTGTAGCGCGCCGCCAGCCCTGCCGGGCTCGCGCGCCCGATGCGTTCGTAGGCGGCCCGCGCCGCCGAGAGCACCATCTTCTCGCCCACGTCGTTCGTGGGAGGCTGCACGGCCTCGCTGAACGTCACCGTGACGGAGGCGAAGAGGTCGAGCGCCAGTCCCAGGCAATCGAAACCAGTGCCGATGTTGGCGCTGGTGGCGGGTACGCGAATCGTGACCGCTGTCGCTTCCATGGCGCTGCGCCTCCACGGGACGGCGGTCGATCGTAGCACTTGCCCCCGAGCGCGCGACCCCGCCGGATCGCGCGCACCCCTCTGCTACGATCGCCCTCCAATGTCCGAGCCCCGCCCCTCACCCGCCCCCCAGAGCCTCGCCGACATCGAGCGGTCCCTCCTGGGCGTGCTCTGCGTGGGTCTTCCCCCCGCCCGCGCCGCCGGCGATGACGGCTTCCGCGTCGACTACGTGACGGCGCGTGTGCTTGGCCTGCTCGAAGGCGAGGCTGAGCGCCACCTCGCAGGCGGTCGCGTCACGGCCACCTTCCGCGATCGTCTGCGTGAGACGATCGCCTCCCTCTCGGAGGCCGGCATCCTCGCCGACCAACCCCCCGGCATGCCCGCCGCCCCCGGCGGCTACGAGGAGGGCCTCGCCATCGACGTGGTCGAGCCCGACGCCCACCCCGCCGTCCTCGACCGCCACCTTGCCCAGGAGTGCATGGAGACGCTCTTCCGTGTGAAGGCGGTGTATCCCTACCTGATGGAGCGATACTCCTCCAGCGGCGAGGTCTGGCGGCGGCTGCGGGCCGAGGGCTACGGGCAGTAGCGCCGGGAGCGCACGGCCGCGGCGGTAGGGCGGCGGTAGACTGAAGTGATGGCCTCCGTGATCACCCTTCGCCAGGAACACCTCAACGAGATGATCGCGCACGCCCTCGAGGACGCACCGAACGAGTGCTGCGGTATCATCGGGGCGCGCGAAGGCAAGGCCACGACCCTGCACCGGGCCGTCAACGCCGAGGCCAGTCCCTACCGCTTCAGCATCGACTTCCGCGAGCAGCGCCGCATCGAGGAAGCGCTCGATGCGGCCGGCGACTCGCTTGCCGGGTTCTACCACTCGCACACGGGCAGCCCCGCCCGCCCCAGCCCCACGGATATCCGCATGATGAGCACCTTCTTCGGCCCGCCCTATGTGCACATCGTGGTCAGCATCGCGAACCGCGAGCGCCCCGACGTGCGTGTCTTCCACATCGAGGACGGGGGCGCGACCGAGCAGGAGTACACGCTCGAACCGTAGGAGGGCCGCCATCCCCGCCTCGACGCGCCCCACCGCCCGCGCCTATGCCGCGCCCGCCCTCACCCTTCGGGGGCGCGCCTTCGCGTGGGGCGCCCGCACCTACGTCATGGCCATCGTGAACGTCACGCCCGACTCCTTCAGTGGCGATGGCCTCGGCGCGGACGCCGCCGCCGCCGCCGCCCTTGCTCGCGAGTTCGCCGAGGCAGGCGCCGACATCATCGACGTCGGCGCCGAGTCGACGCGGCCCGCCGCCGACCCCCTGCCGCACGCCGGGGAGGCCGCGCGAGCGCTGCCCGCCATCCGCGCCATCCGCGCCGCGACCGACCTCCCCATCTCCATTGACACGCAGCACGCCGAGGTGGCGGAGGCGGCGCTCGATGGGGGCGCCGACATGGTGAACGACATCAACGGCCTGCGCGGCGATGCGGGCATGGCAGGGGTGGTGGCGTCCCGCGGGGCGGCGCTCGTGGCGATGCACAACCAGCGTGCCCGCCCGCCCGGCGATGTCGTCGCGAACGTCCTCGCCGGCTGGGGGGAGAGCCTACGCATCGCCGCGGAGGCCGGCATCCCGCGCGAGCGCATCGTCCTCGACCCTGGCTTCGGCTTCGGCTGGACCCCGGAGGAGAACCTGCAGCTGGTGCGCCGCCTGGACGAACTCGCCGTCGCGGGCCTCCCGATGCTGCTCGGTCCCTCGCGCAAGTCGACGCTGGGGCTCGTGCTCGATGCGCCCGTCGAGGAGCGCATCGAGGGCACTGCCGCCGCCGTCGCCATCGCCATCGCCAGGGGAGTCGACATCGTGCGCGTCCACGACGTGGCGGCCATGCGCAAGGTCGTGGCGGTGGCCGACGCCATCAGCCGGGGCCGGTGGCAGGCGCCGTGAGCGAAGCCATCCTTGCGCTGGGCTCGAACCTCGGTGACCGGGCCGCCAACCTCCAGGCCGCGCTCGATCTGCTCGCCGAACGGGGAGCGCCCGCCGCGCGCGTTTCCTTCGTCTGGGAGACACCCCCGGTCCCGGCCGACCAGCCCCGCTACCTGAACGCCGCCGTTGCCGTCGAGACCGAACTGACCCCACAGGACTTGCTGGCCGTGGCCAAGGAGGTCGAGCGTCTTCTCGGGCGGCGACCCACGGGACACTGGCGCCCCCGCCCGATCGACATCGACGTGCTGTTCTGCGGCGAGCGTCAGGTCGCGAGCGAGACCCTGACCGTGCCCCACCCCCGCATCGCGGAGCGCGCCTTCGTGCTCTTGCCCCTCGCCGAGGTGCTGGCTGGCCCCCTGCCCGTGCTGGGACGAACCGCCGCCGCACTCCTCGGGGGAGTCGAGACGAGCGATCACGAGCGCACCGGCGTCCGCCTCCGCGCGCTCCGCTAGCGGTCGGAAAGCCTCAGACCCAGGGGTGGTCGTCCATGTGGGCGCCGCCTGAGAGCTGCACGGTCGCGCCCCAGCCCGCCAGCGCCGCGATCCCGAGGAGCGCCAGGGTCAGCGGTGCGAGCAGCCAGCTTGCTCGCAGGGAGGCGCGCGCCCCCGCCACCGCCGCCGCCGCCAGCAGCAGCAGCCCGCCCCCGTTCGCGACTTGCGTCCAGTGCAGCGGCTCGCGGGCCGCCGGTGGGGGCTCCGGGGCGCTCATGCCTCGCGCAGCTCCGGGGGCAGCAGGTTGGGGATGCCATCCTCGATCGGATAGGTCTCGCCACAGGCGGGGCAGTCCAGCCCGCCGCTCAGGATCTCGCCCCCCTCCTCATCCACCACCGTGAGCGTCAGCTCCCCCTTGCAGAGGGGGCAGGCGAGCAGGTCCATCAGGTCGGGGCGCATGCCCTCATTGTACGAACGGCCTGGTAAGGCGCCTTGCACGTTCAGTAGGCCGTGCTGCCGTAGCATGGAATGCGCGTGAACTGGGTCTCCCTGGTCATCATCGTTGTGGTGGCGCTGCTCACGTGGCGGGCGTTCCGGCGGGGGTTCCTGCGGGAACTGGTGGGGTTGGCGGCGCTCATCCTGGCTGTACCCGTGGCTGGCGTCTTCTACGACGACATGGTTCCCAAGGTCGAACCCATCGTCGACAACAGCCTCGCCTCGGGGCTGATCTCGTTCCTCGCCATCCTCATCGGCGTCATTGTCGCCGGGCAGCTCCTGGGCTATCTCCTGCGGCGCAGCGCCGACATCCTCAATCTCGGTGGCGCCGACCGCATCGCCGGAGGGGCGTTCGGCTTCCTCCAGGGCCTGCTGCTCTGCCAGACCCTGCTCGTGGCCATGGTGATCTTCCCCCAGCCCGACATCCGCTCACACATCGAGGGCTCCCCCATCGCCACCAGGATGCTCGATGGCGCGCCCTTCGTCCTCTCCATCCTGCCCGATGACTTCCGCGACGCGGTGGACCTGTTCCTGGAAGGCATCGACTTCCTTGAAGGGGTCGACCTCGACGAGATCGGCTCCCACCCCTGATGCGGGGCCGCCGGGAAGGACGCTTGCCGTATCATCTTGTCGTCGGCAGGCGAGACCAGCTGGAGGCTTATCCATGATCATGACCACGTCGGACCAGATTCCCGGGCGCGAGGTAGCGGAGACGCTTGGCCTCGTCACGGCGAACTCCGTGCGTGCGCGGAACATCGGGCGCGACATCCTCGCCAACCTGAAGAACATCACGGGCGGCGAGATCGGCGCCTACCGCCAGCTGCTCGTGGAGTCCCGCGAGCAGGCGCTCGCCCGGCTCGAGGCGGAGGCCGAAGCGCTCGGCGCCGACGCCATCGTCGCGTTGCGGCTCTCCACCTCTGCGGTCATGCAGGCGGCGGCTGAGATACTTGCCTATGGCACGGCCGTGAAACTCCGCTAACCCTCACGCTTGGGGGTTGCCTTATGCTTTACCGATACTTTACTTTCGCAGACCCGGTCGAGGAGGTCAGGGATGGCCGAGATCATCCGAGCCAGCGAAATGGGCTTCTGCATGGGGGTGCGCCGCGCCGTCCACATCATGGAGGACGAGGCGACGCCTGAGCATCCCATCGCCAGCGCTGGCGAGATCGTGCACAACCCCCATGTCGTCGAGCAGCTCGAGCGCACCGGTGTGCACCAGCTACCGGGCCCCGACGAGGTCGATGGCGACTTCGGCGCCATCACCGCCTCGCGCGTCGGCACGGGCCGCATCGCCATCACCGCTCACGGCGTCGGCGAGCGCGTGCTGCGCGACCTTGAGGACGCTGGACTGAACATCATCGATACGACCTGCCCGGTCGTCACCCGCGCGCAGCGCTACGCCCAGAAGTTCGTGCGCGACAACTGGCACGCGCTCATCTTTGGCGACCCCGGCCACAAGGAGGTGCGGGGCATTGTCGGATGGGCCGTCGATGAGCAGGGCCGCTCCGGCGTGACCGTCGTCGAGCACGCCGACATCGAGCACCTGCGCGAGTTGATCGAGAGCTTCCCCGGCGGCTTCCCCAACAAGATCGGCGTTATGGCGCAGACCACCCACAAGATCGACGACTTCGCCCGCTTCGTCGGCAACCTCATGCTCCTGCAGCGCGAGGCGAACTTCGAGATGCACGTCGTGAACACCCTCTGCCACGCTACCACGGGCCAGCAGGCGGCCGCCGCCGAGCTCGCCCACCAGGTGGACGTGATGGTCGTGGTCGGCGGAACGAAGAGCGCCAACACGCGCCACCTCCGCCAGGTGTGCGAGGGCGAGGGCGCGAGAACCTACCACGTCGAGAGCGCCCACGAGCTGGAATCCGCCTGGTTCGAGGGCGCTGATCGCATCGGGCTTACGGCCGGGGCCTCCACGCCCGATAGCTCCATCGACGAGGTGGAGGCTCGACTCCAGGCCCTCGTGGGGGCTGCGTGACAGCTCCAAGTTCCACCGAGCGGGATCCGGCCTCTGGCTCGGCCCCTGGCGATGCCACCAGCCTCGACGCGTGTATCGACCGCAGCGTCAGGCACCTCCTCTCCCTGCAGGCCGAGGACGGCTACTGGTGGGCCGAGCTCGAATCGAACGCGACGATGGCGGCTGAGCACCTCCTGCTCGAGCGCTTCCTCGGCACCACCGAGCCGGAACGCGAGCAGGGCATCGTCCGCTACCTGCTCCGGCTGCAGTGCGAGGATGGCTCGTGGCCCGTCTACTGGGGCGGTCCCGGCGACGTCAGCATCAGCACCGAGGCTTACTTCGCCCTCAAGCTCGCGGGCGTCGATCCCGAACGGGAGGAGATGAAGCGCGCTCGCGACTTCATCCGCTCCAAGGGGGGCGTCGTCGCCACCCGCATCTTCACGAAACTGTGGCTCGCGCTCTTCGGGCAGTTCGACTGGTCCGCCCTGCCCGCTATGCCCCCCGAATCGATCCTGATGCCGGTCTCCTCGCCGCTCAACATCTACATGTTCGCCTCCTGGGCGCGGGCCACCATCGTCGCGATCCTCGTGGTCTGGGCCTACCGGCCGGTCGTGCCCATCCCCGCGAGCGGCCACGTCGACGAGCTCTACGTCGATCCCGAGGACCGCCGCTCCATCCACCTGCGCCGCGATCGCTGGCCCTTCACCTGGCGCAACGCCTTCCTCGCCATCGATCGGGTGCTGCACGCGCACGAGCGCCTGCCCTGGAAGCCCCTCCGCGAGTACTCCCTGGAGGAGTGCGAGCGCTGGATCATCGAGCACCAGGAGGCCGACGGCACCTGGGGTGTCATCCAGCCTCCATCCGTCTACTCGCTCATCGCCCTCAAGTGCCGGGGCTACTCAAAGGACGACCCCGTCATGCAGAAGGGCCTCAACGGCTTCCTCGGCGACTTCGCCCTGCGCCGCGGCGATACCTTCTCCGTGCAGCCCTGCCTCTCGCCCGTGTGGGACACGGCCCTGGCCGTTGCGGGCCTGCGCGAAGCGGGCGTCCCCGCCGACAACGAGGCGCTCGTGCAGGCGGGCCGCTGGCTCCTCGCCCACGAGGTCAGCAGTCTCGGCGACTGGGCCCTGACCGTGCCCGGAATCGAGCCCGGCGGCTTCCCCTTCGAGTTCTCCAACGAGCTCTACCCCGACACGGACGATACCGCCGAGGTGCTCATCGCCCTGCGCCTGCTCGACCTGCGCGGCAAGGACGCTCCTTTCCACCGTGCCAAGGTCTGGTTGCGGGCGATGCAGTCGACCAACGGCGGCTGGGGCGCCTTCGACCGCGACAACAACGACGAATTCGTCTCGCGCATCCCCTTCGCCGACTTCGGCGCTACTTTCGACCCCCCCACGGAGGACGTGACCGCCCACATCGTCGAAGCCTTCGCGCTCGACGGCACGCCCCCCGACGACGAGATGATCGAGCGCGCTCTCGACTACCTCTGGGACACGCAGGAGCCGGACGGCTCTTGGTGGGGGCGCTGGGGGGTGAACTACCTGTATGGGCTCGGAGCGGCCGTGCCGGCCCTCATCACCGCGGGGGTCGACCCCGCCGACCCGCGTCTGCGGCGAGCCTTGCGCTGGCTCGAACACCACCAGCAGCCGGATGGCGGCTGGGGCGAGAGCTGCGCCACCTACGAGGACCCCTCCCTGCGGGGCCAGGGCCCTAGCACCGCCTCGCAGACGGCCTGGGCGCTGCTCGCCCTGCTTGCCCTGGAGCCGCCCGACCACCCCGCCACCGTGCGCGGTATCGAGTACCTGGTACGCACGCAGACAGCCGACGGCGAGTGGATCGAGCCACACTTCACGGGGACGGGCTTCCCCCGTGACTTCATGCTCAAGTACCACCTCTACTGCAACTACTGGCCCCTCTGGGCGCTGGGCCGCTACCGCCGCCTGCGCGACGGACAGCCGATCCACCTGCCCGGCACGGACCCCCTGCGATGACCGCCGGGACCGACGAGAGTCTTCGGCGGTGGCCGGTCGAGCGCCCCACCACGCCCCGCGAGGCCTACCGCTGGTGTGAGCGCTACGCCCGCCGCCACGACGAGAACTTCACCGTCGTCTCGCTACTCCTCCCCAAGAAGCTGCGGCGGCACTTCTTCGCCGTCTACTCCTTCTGTCGTTACACCGACGACCTCGGCGACGAGGCCGAGGGCGACCGTCTCGCGCTCCTCGACGCATGGGAGCAGGACCTGCTCGAGGCTGTCGCCGGGAACCCGCGGCGGCCCCTCCTCATCGCCCTCGCGCGCACTATCGAGCGCTGCGAGATTCCCCTCGACCCCTTCCTCCGTCTGATCGAGGCGAACCGCATCGACCAGCGTGTCTCCCGCTTCGCCACCTACGAGGACGTGCTTGCCTACTGCAGCTACTCCGCCACCCCGGTCGGCCAGATGGTGCTGGCCGTGCTCGGCTACCGCGACGCCGAACGCATCGCGCTTTCCGACCAGACCTGTATCGGGCTCCAGCTCGCGAACTTCTGGCAGGACGTCTCCGTCGACATCGAGAAGGGACGCATCTACCTGCCCCAGGAAGACCTGGAACGCTTCGGCGTCGACGAAGGGCAGATCGTCGAGCGGCGCTTCGACGAGAACTACCGCAAGCTCATGCGCTTCGAGGTGGAGCGCGCACGCGCCTGCTTCGCCGAGGGGCGCAAGCTTGAGAAACGCGTCTCGCGTTCCGTACGCACCGACATCCGCCTCTACCGGCTCGGCGGGGAGGCCATCCTCGACGCCATCGAGGCGGCCGGCTACGACACGCTCAGCGCCCGTCCGCGCGTCACCAAGGCCGTGAAGGCACGGCTGGCGCTCACCAACGGCGCACGCATTGCACTGGGACTCTGAGTAGAGCGGGAAAGGGGACTGCATGGCGTTCGACGTGCTGGCGGAGCTCGATGCTCACGCAGATGAGCGCTTCACACCGGAGGAGGCCTACGCCTGGTGCAAGGCCTACACCAGGGACCGCGCATCCAACTTCTACTACGCCTTCACCATCCTTCCGGCGGAGAAGCGCAACGCCATCTACGCTGCCTACGCCTTCAGCGGCTACGTGGACGACATCGCCGACGAGCTCACGGACCGCTCGCGGCAGGAGCACGAGATCGCCCTCGCCCGCGAGCGCCTCGAGGCCTGCTACGCGGGCTCGCGCCGGGGACCGCTCTTCATCGCCCTGGGCGACGCTGTCGATCGCTTCGCCATGCCCCAGACGCACTTCGATGAGCTGGTCAACGGCGTCGAGATGGACTTCACCATCAACCGCTACGAGACCTGGCCCGACCTGCGCCAGTACTGCTACCGCGTCGCCTCGATGGTGGGCCACATCTGCGTCTCCATCTTCGGGGCGAAGCCCCACCCTCGCTCCGAGGAGTTCGCCACCAACATGGGCATCGGCCTGCAGATCGTGAACATCATGCGCGACGTCAAGGAGGACGCCGAACGCGGCCGCGTCTACTTCCCCACCGACGATCTGAGCGCCCACAACCTCACGCCCGAGGACATCCTCGCCTGCACCTACGATGAGCGCTTCACCGCCATGATGGCCGCGCAGGGCGAGCGCGCCCACCGCTACTTCCGCCGCGGACGCCACCTGCTGCCCCTCCTCGACGTTCGCTCCCGCATGTGCGTGAACGTGCTGCAGGGCGTCTACTTCGAGCTGCTCCAGCGCATTGAGGCGCGCGACTACGACGTGCTCACCGAACGCGTGCGCCTGAGCGGGCGCGAAAAGGCCTCAGCGATCGCGCGTCTCTGGGGCTCCGCCGCCCTGTTGGGGCCCGCGCGATCCGGCTGACGAGGGCGCGGCCATGAGGGTCGGGATCATCGGCGCGGGGCTCGCCGGGCTGGCCGCCGGTGTGGAGCTCGCCGATCGCGGCCACCAGGTCGAGGTGCTTGAGCGCCGCCCCCGGGCCGGGGGCGCCACCTACTCCTTCCGCGACAACGAGACGGGCGACGAGGTCGACAACGGCCAGCACATCTTCATGGAGTGCACCACCGCCTACCGGACCTTCCTCGAACGGCTGGGCACCCTCGAACTGACCTACCGCCAGGAACGCCTGCACGTGCCCGTGTTCGATCGCGACGGGCGGCGCTCCGACCTGTGGGCCGCGAACCTGCCCTTCGGGCTCCACCTTGCGCCCGCCCTCCTGCGCTACCGCCACCTCTCCTGGCGGCAGAAGGCCCAGATCATGCGCGCCTTTTTCTCTCTTCGCTTCCTCCCCGTCCACGAGCGCGGGCGCCTGGAGCACCTCACCTTTGAGGAGTGGCTTCGCGAGCGGGGACAGTCGACCGACACGATTCGCGAGTTTTGGGACTTCCTCGTCATCCCCACGCTCAACTGCCGCGCGGACCAGGCGAGCGCCGCCCAGTCGATCTTCGTGCTGGAGGAGGGCTTCCAGAAGAACTCCCGTTCAGCGGCGCTGGCCGTGCCCGCCGCCGGCCTCTCCACTCTCCACGTCGACCCCGCTATCCGCGCCATCGAAGACGGCGGCGGCACGGTGTCCCTGCGTACGCGCATCGAGCGCATCGAAGTCGAGGACGGGCGGTTCGCGTCGCTTCTCCTGCGCGATGGCGAGCGGCGCTCCTTCGACGCCTGCGTGAGCGCCATAGCCCCGTGGCGGCTCCTCTCCCTCCTCCCCGAAGACCTGCGCGCCGAGGGTTCGCTGGCGGCCCTCGCCCGATTCAGGCCCGCCCCCATCCTCAACCTCCACCTCTGGTTCGACCGCCCCATGGCCGACTTCCCTTTCGCCGCCTTCATCCGCTCGGAGGTGCAGTGGGCCTTCAACCGCAGCGGCGTCGGCGGCGAGGACGAGACGGGGCGCCAGCACCTGGTGATCTCCATCAGCGCGCCGACGGAGGAGTTCTTCCCGCTCCCCCGGGAGCAGGTGTGCGCGCGGGTGCTGCCGCAACTGCGCGAGGCGCTCCCCGCCGCCCGCGACGCCAGGCTCGTGCACTACCGCGTGATGAAGGAGCCGGAGGCCACGTTCGTGCCCGCGCCGGGCCTCCTCCGCCCCGGACCGGTCACCCCGCTCCCCAACCTCTTCCTCGCCGGCTCGTACACGGATACGGGCTGGCCCGCCACCATGGAATCGGCCGTTCGCAGCGGCCTCGCCGCGGCCGCAGCAGTGGAGGCCGCAGGTACGTAGGCGCCCTGTATGGAGCGGCTATACTGGTGGCACGGAGAGCGTGAGCCATGACGACCCAGCGGTACCGGATACCTGTAATGCAGACAACGGTGGAACACGGCATCCTTGAGGCCGAGGCGGAGCTGACCCGCATTGAGGAGCTGCACGGGCGTCCCTCTGAGGACCTGCTCGGAGCGATCAAGCGGGGCGAGGCAGAAGCGCCATGGCAGGTCTGTGAGTGGGTCGACGCCTTCCGGAACCTCCAGGAGCTCCGGGAGATCGCTGGCCCCGGCGCTGGATCGCCTACGAGCGCTACCGGGTTGTCCACGAGAGCAGTCTCGAGTCCCTGATTGCCGAGGGCATCGTCTCTGCCGACAATACCCGTTTTCTTGATCGGAGTGATGCCGGTGGGCTGGTTCGCGTTGTGCTGGGCGGCAGGATCGAGACTGCAAGCGCGGGCGCCCTCCACATCGAGAAGCGTCTGGCCGTTCAGACCCGGCACGGACGCCCTCATGTCTTAACGACTCTCTACGCCTACCACGCACAGGTAGCGCTTGAGCAAGGTGTCATCGACATCTTTCGATACGACAACTGCCATGGCCCTGCGGATACGCTGCATCGGCACGTCTACGACAGTGAGGGCAATGAGCTCGGTCAGGAGCCCGTACCGCTCGAGCGGTTGTCGCCCCTCAGTCGCATCGTGCGGGACGTGGAGTTCTACGCGCGCTACCTCTTTGGGGCGCAAACATAGCCTTCGCGCCGTTGGCTCCGTATGCTAAGCCGCCACTCCCCCGGAGGAACCACGATGGGCATTCCCCTTCGCCAGGCGTTCGCTGTCAGCCGCTATCTGCTGAAGCAGAAGCTACTCCGCAAGGAGCGCTACCCGCTCGTGCTCATGCTGGAGCCGCTCTACCGCTGCAACCTCGAGTGCGAGGGCTGCGGCAAGATCCAGCATCCGGAGGAGATACTGAACACCTACCTCTCCCCCGAGGAGTGCTGGGAAGCCTCCGACGAGTGCGGCGCGCCCGTCGTCTCCATCGCCGGCGGCGAACCCCTCATCCACCCCCAGATCGACAAGATCGTGGAGGGCCTGATCGAGCGCAAGCGCTTCGTCTACCTCTGCACGAACGCCATCCTGCTCGAGCGCTGGCTGCCGAAGATCGAACCCTCCCCCTACCTCACCATCAGCGTCCACATGGACGGTCTGCGCGAGCAGCACGACAAGTCCGTTGACCGCGAGGGTGTCTTCGACAAGGCCGTGGCCAACATCCGCAAGGCGAAGGAACTGGGTTACCGCGTCAGCACCAACACCACCGTCTTCAACGACAGCTCCCCCAAGGACATGGGAGACCTGTTCAACTTCCTGATGGACGACCTCAACGTCGACGGCATGATGGTCTCCCCGGGGTACGACTACCCGAAGGCGCCCAACCAGAGCGTCTTCCTGAAGCGCCCCGAGATGATCTCGACCTTCAAGTCGATCCTCGACTCGCCCGACCGCCGCCGCTGGCGCTTCTTCCACACGCCCGTCTTCCTCGACTTCCTCCAGGGGAAGCGAGCCATGCAGTGCACCGCCTGGGGCAACCCCACGCGCAGCGTGCTCGGCTGGCAGCGTCCCTGCTACCTGATGAACGAGAGCTACGCCACGAGCTTCGTCGAGCTGATCGAAGAGACGGAGTGGGACCGCTACGGCTACGGCCGCGACGCGCGCTGCACGAACTGCATGGCCCACTGCGGCTATGAGGCCACCGCCGTGGGCGCGACCATGTCGAGCCCCCTCGAAGGCGTCCGCGCGGCGCTCGGGACGCTAGGCGGCCGCGGGAGTTCGTGAGCCTCCTCATCGTGGCGCCCACGACGCGCGAGGCGCGCGCGCTCGGCTCCGGGTGTCACGTCACGGGCACGGGCGAGGCGGGCCGGCAGGCTCTGGCCGGGCTCCTCCGCGAGCACAAGCCCGATACCGTGCTCATCGGCGGTCTTTGCGGCGGACTCGATCCCTCCCTTGGCCCTGGCGACCTGATCCTCGCGCGGGAAGTCATGACAGAGGACGGCGAGGGGCTGCAGCCTCCCCCCATGACGGTCACGAGCGCTCGCCGCGCCCTCCGCAACGAGGGACCGAAGTTTGTCTGCTCGCGACTGGTGACCGTTGGCGAACCTGTCGCCACGCCCGATGCCAAGCGTGACCTGTGGAACGAGCACGGGGCTGCCGGCGTCGACATGGAAACCGCTGCCTTCGCGCGCCTGGCCATCGAGCACGGGGCCCACTGGATGGCCCTGCGCGCGGTTGTCGATCCGGCTGCGATGACGCTGCCCGTGTCGTTGCGCAACTGGAACGGCGACAAGGGCGACCTCGCGATAGCGCTGAAGATCGCGCTGCGCCCCTCCGACTGGCTCGGCGGTGGACGCCTGGCGATGGCGCTCCGCCCGGCGCTGCGGGCCCTGCGCGCGGGGACGCCGATCGTGGCCCGCGTGGCCCGCGATACCGTCCCCCTCGGCGACGACCTGCTCGCCTAATGAGCGCCCCCGTTGTCGTCATCACCGGCGCGAGCGCCGGCATCGGGCGGGCGACAGCCGTGCGTTTCGCCAGCGAGGGCGCCGCCCTCGTGCTGGCGGCGCGCTCGCAGGAGCGCCTCCAACGCCTCGCCGAGCGGCTCGAACAGCGTTTCGCCGTCGAGACCCTGGCGGTTCCCTGCGACGTGCGTCAGCGCGAGCAGGTGGACGCACTGGTCGAGGCGGCCATCGCCAGGTTCGGGCGCATTGACGTGCTTGTGAACAACGCCGGGTACGGCCTTTACGGGCGCATCGAGGACACGCCCGAGGCAGCCTTCCGCGACGTGCTGGAGACAAACGTGCTCGGCGTTCACCACGCCATTCGCGCGGTCCTGCCGCACATGCGCCGCCAGGGTGCGGGCCACATCGTCAACGTTGGCTCGGTCGTGGGGAAGCGCAGCTGGCCGTACCACGGCGCTTACGCCGCCAGCAAGTTCGCCCTGACGGGCCTCACGCAGGCGCTTCGCGGGGAGCTGGCGGGTTCAGGCGTGAGCGCGACGCTCGTGCTCCCGGCGAGCACGGACACGGAGTTCTTCGCGAACGCGCCCTCCTACTCCTCCGAGTACGTCCCCGCCCCCCTCGGCCCCGTGCAGACGCCGGGACAGGTCGCGCGCGCGATCGTGCGTTCGGTGCGCCACCCCTCGCCCGAGGTGCACATGCAGCTCCTGATGCGCATCGCCCACGTCCTCGCCGAGATATTCCCCGCCCTGACCGCCAAGGCCAGCGAACTCCACTACCGCTGGCTCCAGCGATGACCCAGCCCGACAACGCCGGAGAAGACGATCGCGCAGACGCAGGCGTCACCATTCCCGGTGCCCGCCTGCTCCTGGACCAAATGGTCCGGCTGAACGACTACCAGGTCAGCTCGATTGACGAACTTCGCCAGAAGTCACGTGCCTACCTCGGGGTCGGCGCTCTGGCCCTGACGGTCACCGCAGCCTTCCTTGCCTCGTCGGATGTGGAGGCCGTGCTCGCCGTAGGTGCTGGCGTGGCCCTGCTGCTGTTCGGTATCTCGGCCTACTTCGCAGTACGGGCGGAACTATCCGCCTACCTCAACGTGGCTCCCGACAGCGGTTCCCTTAGTCAGTTGGTAACAGAGCCGGATGAACCCTGGAACGACGACCAACTCATACTCTGGGTCGCCCGGGAGTTCGCCGACTCGGTTGTACCTCAGGCGCGGCAGCGGGTAGAGCAGATCGCCCGGTATCTGAACTGGCAGCTCTACCTGTTTCTGGCGGAGGTTGTGGTCATCGGAGGCACCCTCATCGCCGCCATCATTGGGTAGCGGGCCTTGGCGCCACTGCCCTTACGACCGCTGCGGAGGCGGCGCGCCTCTCGTGAGTACCTCTGGTGGCTTCGTGGAGGGAGGAGGCAGCTTGATAGGCTTGGGGGGACGCGCACTCTGCGTTCCCCCTGGCCCTTGCGCCTCTCGGCCTTGTTCTGCGCTCATGGCTCCATGATGCCTCGCCGCCAGCGATCTCGCTAGCCCCGCGACACGAAGGAGGGGCGGCCTGGCCGCCCCTCCGGTCGTACTCGCTGATGGTGCGGGCTGCTACTCCCGCGAGACCCAGTTCTCGAGGAGCGCGTGGAAGTGGCGAATCTTCGTCTCGCCGTAGTTCCCGAACTGCACGAACTCCCTCCTGGTCGCGTGCAGGCCCAGCTGCACGCGCGGCAGGTTGTAGGTGTCCTGGTTGAAGACCCGCGCCAGCATCCCCAGCTCCGGCGCCTCCGTCCAGTCGTCGTCGACATCGATCCAGTGGATGGGAGCAGCCGGCGGGCGCTCGCCGTCCGGCGGATAGGGCGCCAGGTAGAGCGTCTCCATGATGCTCTCGTCGGGATTGTTCCCGTTCGGGCGGAAGCGATAGACGATGCGGTTGAACGACCCCCACGGATGGAAGTTCGGGAACAGCGTGAAGTAGATGCTGTCGTTCAACTCCGCGTCGGGCACGTTGTCCATCACGTCGCCGAGCACCGGGCGCAGGCCCTCGCGGATGGCCGCCGCCCCGATCTCGCGCACGGAGGCGCCGTTCGAGGGCGCCGCGGTCATCTGCTCCATGCGCTTGTCCAGCTCCTCGGCTGCGCTCTCGGCCTCAACCTGCTCGCTGTCGCCGTTGTCGCCCGAGGGGAGGATGTTCCCACGCCGCCTCCGCCAGAGTTCGTCGTCCGCCTCCAGCTGCTTCCCGGCGAGCCACTGGCACATGTGCGGGTCGGCCTCGCCGAGTTCCCCGCTGAGCCAGGTGCCGCCCTCCGTGAAGACCCCCGAGCGCCCGTCCCTGGCGGTCACGAGGACGGTGCTGTCCTCCTGCGCGTCGTAGATGGCCCCGGTAAGCGGGTGCCGCATCTTGAAGGGGCTCGCGTCGGGCAGCGGCTCCTCCTCGGGCACGTTCGAGAGGTGCGGGCTGGGGACGCCGTTCGGCGTGATCGCCCGTGCGTAGTTCCCGAACACGTCGTACTTCGAGTTGGCGTCGCAGATGCCCGCCAGGATCTGCGGGTGCGTCGCGACGACGTGGTAGGCCTCCATGAAGGCCTCCTGCGCCACCTTCCAGTTACAGCGCAGCACCTTGGCGACATGCGCCTCCTTGTAGCGCTTCTCGTACGGCAGCAGCGTGAAATGGCTCTCCAGGTCCCCGACGAAGTCCTCGAACGGCTCAGCGTCGGGATCGGGGTTGATGAAGATGAAGCCGCCCCAGCGCGCCACCTTCACCTCGGGCAGCGACTGCTCGTCCGGGTTCACGTAGGGGAAGTCCCACTGGCAGGGGATCTCCTTGAGCGTGCCGTCCAGGTTCCAGGTCCAGCCGTGGAAGGCGCAGCGCAGGTCCCGCGCCCGCTTGCCGTCTTCCTGGCGGAGCAGGCGGCCGCGGTGGAGACAGGCGTTGTAGTACGCCTTGAACTCCTCCTCGCCTACGCGCACGACGAGGTAGGAGAGGTCCGCCAGGTCGTAGACGAGGTAGTCGCCCACGTCGGGGATGTCGTCCTCGTGGCAGGCCATCTGCCAGATGCGCTTCCAGAGCTTTTCGATCTCAAGGTCGTGCCACTCGCGCGAGGTGTAGCGCTCGACGGGCACTCGCGTGGGCACTCCCTCCTCGATCGGGGAGTCGCGCAGCAGGTACTCGGGGACGGGGTGGCTGTCCTCAGCGAGAAGCTGGGTGTAGGCCACGCCTGCGGAGCGGTTGGTGCCGGTCAGGGTTTCGGTCATGGTGAGAGCCCTCGATTCGAGACCGTCATGGGTCTGCGGTTTCGCGCCGGATCGTAGCAGAGCGGGAGCAAGGTTTGCGATTGCCGCCCCCCGACCCGAATCGGGTAGGCTGACGCGCACGCGGCCACCATTCGGCTGCGACGCACGAAACAGAAGGAGGGGGCGAGATGCTCCTCGAAGGCAAGGTCGGGATCGTCACCGGAGCGGGCATGGGCATGGGCGAGGCGGTGGCCAGACGCTGGGCCCGCGAGGGCGCCCGCGTCATCGCCACCGACGTGAACGACGAGGCCGGCCACGCGACGGCTGAAGCCATCACCGCCGCCGGCGGCGAGGCGCACTACGTCCACGCCGACAGCTCCAGCGAAGACGACTGGCGCGCTGTCAGCTCCTACGCCATCAACGAGCTGGGCGGCCTCCACGTGCTCCACAACAACGCCGCCATCCACTTCTGGTTCGACTCCCTGGAAGACCCGATGGAGAAGTGGGACCAGATGATGGATGTGAACCTGCGCGGCGTGCTCCTCGGCTGCCGCTACGCTATCCGCCACATGATCACGGCGGGTGGCGGCGCCATCGTGAACACGTCATCGGTCTCCGCGTTGCACGGGGTCCCTTTGCAGGGGCTCTACGGCTCGACCAAGGCGGGCGTCATCAACCTGACCCGCTCGCTTGCTCGCGCCTACGGCCCCCAGGGCGTGCGCGTGAACGCCATCTGCCCGGGCTCCATCGACACGCCCATGCTCCACACCGCCGCCGCCGAGGCGGCCGAGATGCGCGGGGACGACGACCCGCCCCCCGCTCGCCGTGGCGGCACCGGCCCCACGCTCGACGGCGGCCGCCTCGGCTCCGCCGACGAGATCGCCAGCGTCGTCACCTTCCTCGTCTCCGACGAGGCGTCCTACGTCAGCGGCGTCTTCCTGCCGGTCGACGGCGCGATGACGGCCTAAGGGGGAACAGGTCACCCTGTCGTGGACAGCAGCAGGCTCCAGCCCCTAAACTGTCCACAGTGGGTGCTGTATCGCAGCACCGGCGCCCCTGCTCCTTGAGCGGGGGCGCTTCTAGTTGCGGGGCGAAGCGAGTCGCTGGGCTCGGTGTTCTTCGATCCGCTCCCTAATGTCCGAGTCCGGGAAGACTTTTACGCCGAACCTTCCACCTTGCCCATCTCCCCGACAGTACATCTTGGCTGTAAAGGTGTCCCAACGCTGTGGTCCTGTTGTACACCCGGACCGTGCCCACTCGAACAAGTCCCTTGCGAACATGTCAGCCAACTCAGTCGGATGCGAGCCCGACTTCGTCACGAAGCGTGCGCCGGGCTGAATCGCTTGGCGGAAGGCTGATTCGGGAACCCACTGGGTACCCTCCAGCAGCAACCGGGCGAACTGCACTTGGTGCTCTGCGTCTTCCCGTGCTCCCTGGCTCTCGAAGGTGACCACCCCAAGCTGGCGCTCGTCCGAAGATGCGAGCAGATAGTCCACGTAACGCTCTAGGATCAAGGTGATTGCGACTGCGTACAGGTTGGCGGGCAGGTACGGGTCGCTCCCCGTGTCTGTGAGTTCGCTGGCGAAAGCGTCCTTCCGGATCGCAGCTCCGAAGATCACCATGTCGGTCTCGGAAACCAGCTGGTCGAGAGCGCGAGTGAATTCAACCTGACGGCTGGCATACCCCTCAAACGAGAATAACTGCTCATGCCGGCGCATCTGGGGCTCATGAAACGTCACGTCGGTGTGGCCAAAGAAGTCAAGCTTGAGTTGGTCTGCCCTGTCAACGTAGCGAGCTGCTTCATCTTCGGACAAGGCCACCGCCCCGAGGGCAAATGCTGGTTGCTCGGGCGTTGACTGTGGGGAAGCGTGCCCACTCTCATCAAGGAAGATTTGGTTCTCCGCCCTGTCGTCAAGAAGGGGATGTGCACCGCCGTACTTGTATCTTCGACGTGACCTGATCTTTCCTTGCGCCTTCTGGAGTTGTCTCCTCTCCTCTCGTGCGACCTGCTCGGCGAGCTCCTGACAGACGCTTACATCGAATTCGGCGTCCCTGAGGAGTACGTCGACAACGCGTAGAAGCAGCCCTGCTTCCGAGAGTCGATCAGCCCGCCTCCCTGCAAGTCGCCGCCCCTCGGGATCGCCTTCCACAGAGAGACCCTCTACCCCCCGCCTTCGCGGGCTCCTTCGCCCACTCCAGGCCGCGGCGGAGTAGGTCGTAGAACACGGGCAGCTCCCACGAGCCGCGCACGACCTCCGTCTCCTCGCGCATCGGCTGCATGTCGTACTTGCCGCAGGAGTGGCCGAGCGTGAGGTAGAAGACCGCGCCCTCGCCCAGCTCGCGCAGGTAGGCGATGAGCCGGGGGTCGTCGTCGGGCCAGTCGTTCTCGACGTAGCCGGCCTCGAACGTCCCGCTGAAGCGCGTCTCCAGCAGGGGCGTGATGCCCTCCGTGTACTCGCACAGATAGATCTCGTCCGACGCCTCGAAGGGCTCGATGCCGGCCACCAGCGGGTGGTCCGGTGCTGAGACCGTCACCTGGAACGGCTGGATGGGCGGGTGCGAGATGAAGCGGCTGCCCATCGTTTCCATGAAGGTGTCGCAGATGCGCGGCGCGATGATGCCCTCGGGGCCGAAGTCGAGGAGGGCGTTCGTGGCATGCAGCGCCAGCCAGCGTCCTCCGCCCTCGACGAAGGCGCGGATCGCCTCCTCCTCGTCCGGCTCGGGACGCAGGTCGCAGGTGTAGGTCACGAGCACGTCGGCGGCGCGGATGCCCTCCGTGTCCGCGAACGACTCGGCCACGCGCACGCGCACGTCGTCGTCCTCGGCCAGCAGCTTCAGCAGCTCCAGGCGGGCGAAATCAGTGTCGTGGAAGCGGGCGTTGGCGACGAGGTAGGCATCGATACGAGGCATGCCGCGATGATACGCCGCTACCCCGGCGTTTCCGTGGGAGCGACCTCCTGGACGAACTCCCAGAGGTAGCCCGAGGGGTCGCGCAGCTCGAACGAGCGCAGCCCCCACGGCTTCGTCTCCGGCGGGCCCTCGGGGCTCGCCCCGCTGGCGAGCACCTCCTCGTGGAATGTGTCCACATCGTCGACCACGAGGTGGAGGTGGAGGTCTCCTTCCTCGCGCTCCGGGCTGCCGCCCACGTGCAGGAGCAGGCGGAAGTCCCCGGCGCGCAGTAGCTGGGAGCGGGCGTAGCGCGTCTCCGCCTCGAAGCCGAGCTTCTCCACGTAGAAGTTCGCGGCGCGCTCCAGGTCCTCGACGAAGAGGGTGATCGAGTGGAGGCCCCGGATGGCAGCCACGGTGGTCCTAGCCGATCGCGCCCTGGTCGTAGAGCGTTTCGATCTCGCCGTCGGCGAGATCGAGCTCGCCCAGGACTTCGCGCGTGTGCTCGCCGAGCGTGGGAGCGGGCACGAGCGGCACCTTCGACTCCGAGAGCAGCGCCGGCATGCGCATCACCTTCACCGACCCGAGTTCGGGGTGCTCGAGCTCCTCCACCATGCCGCGCTCCCTCAGGTGCGGGTCGGTGAAGAGCTCGTACGTATCCATCGTCGCCGAACAGGGCACGCCGGCGTCGCCGAGCTCGACCATCGCCTCGTGCTTCGTGCGCTCGCGGGTCCAGTCGGCCACGAGGTCGTAGAACTCGGCGGCGTGCTCGAAGCGCCCCCGCTGCGTCTCGAAGCGGGGGTCGCTCACCAGCTCGGGCTGGCCGAGGGTCAGGCAGAAGGCGTCCCACTGGGCGGTCGTCACGATCATCACGAACAGGTAGTCGTTCGGCCCGCCGGGCTTGCAGGGGTAGACATCCGTGCCCGGCCCGCGGCGGTTGCCCGTGCGTTCCTGCGGCGCTTCGCCCCAGGTGCGCAGCCCCAGCGTGCGCATGAAAAGGGTGACCGCCTCCTGCATCGAGATCTCGATGAACTGCCCCTCGCCCGTGCGCTGCCGCTGCACGTAGGCGGCGGTGATGGAGAGCGCCAACTGAGCGCCCGTCCCCGAGTCGCCGATGGTGGGGCCGGGTCTCGTGGGCGGCCCGCCGGCCTCGCCCGTCACGGAGAAGGTACCCGCCGATGCCTGCGCCACCCAGTCGTACGAGGGGAAGCCGGAGTAGGGGCCGGTCAGCCCGAACCCCTTGAGCCGCGCGTAGATGATCGAGGGGTTGACCTCCTTCATCACCTCGTACGTCAGGTCCAGCTTCTCGATCACGCCGGGCCCGTAGTTCTCGACGAACACATCGAACTGCGGGGCCATGCGCAGGAGGAGGGCGCGTCCCTCCTCGCAGGCGAGGTCGATGGCGATGCTGCGCTTGTTGCTGTTGTAGTTGAGGAAGTACTGGGGCAGGCCCGAGGGCATGACCACGCCCCGGCCGGGATCGCCGCGGGGCGGCTCGATCTTGACCACGTCCGCACCCAGCCAGGCGAGCAGTTGCGTGCACGAGGTGCCCGCCTCGTACTGGGTCATGTCGAGCACGCGCATGCCATCAAGGGCAGGCATTCGTTCTCCTCCCGAGCGAGTCGCCCGATGATACCCCCTGGGCCCGACGACGGGCTCAGCCGGAGCCTTTGGGACTGGTGCCGTATGCTGGCGATGTGGGGTCTGGAGCAACGATGAACCGGCCGGACGAGCCCCCCGAGGCCGCACCCGAATCCCCCAACCTGCCCGAATTCACGCGCTTCCTTCGTGGCGACTTCAGCGGCGTCGACTGGCGCATCTTCTGGACCGCCCTGCCGGTCGTCGTCTTCCTCGTCCTGAACACCTTCTGGCCGGAGGACTTCTGGCGGACGCAGGCGGCGATCATCGCCTCGTTCCTCGCCTCCGCCTACGTGTTCGTCACCAACCGCGACAGCGGCGTGATACGCGCGCTGGTGGTGCTCGGCTTCGCCATCGTGGCAGGCTCGGCGGTCGTCGGGCTTCTCGCCAATAGCGCCAAGGCCTTCGCCGCGCAGAACATCGCCACCGACTTCATCATGGCCGCCATCAGCCTGGGCAGCGTGTTCATCGGCAAGCCGCTCGTGGGCGCCGTGGCGCGACAGGGCGTGCCCGCGCTGCGCACGCTCATGGACCCGAAGCACCGGGTGTTCGTCTATCTCACGCTCACTTTCATGGCGATCAACATCTTCACGGGCATCTTCCGCATCTTCCTGCTGGGGGAGTTCAACGCCACCGAGTACGTGCTCATCAGCCGCGCCACGGGGCTCCCCTTCAGCGTCGGCTTCCTCATCGCCTGCTACTTCTCGATCAAGCGGACCGCTGGGCTGTCGGTGCGCCTCTCCGGCATGTGACCGGGCCGATGGCGGCGTCGCCCCCGCGTACAATGGAGGCGTGGCGAAGCCGTTCCTGAAGTGGGCCGGAGGCAAGGGGAAGCTTGCCCCGCTCATCGCCGAGCGTGTCCGGCAGGGGTCGATCAGCATCGCCCGCTACCACGAGCCCTTCCTCGGCGGCGGCGCCGTCTTCTTCGCCCTGCGCGAGGCGGGGCTCATCGGGGACGCCTCGCTCGCCGACAGCAACGCGGAACTGATAGCCACCTACAAGGCCGTCCGCGACGATGTCGAGGGCGTGATCGCGGCGTTGGGGGAGCTCTCGCGGCAGTACCTCGCGCGGGAGTCCTCGCAGCGCGGGCTCTACTTCTACAAGGTCCGAAACCAACGGCGCCTCCGGCGCCCCGACAGGAAGGCCGCCCGCGTCCTCTTCCTCAACAAGACCTGCTACAACGGCCTCTATCGGGTCAACAGCAAGGGCCACTTCAACGTTCCCCACGGGCGCTATGTGCGCCCCACGATCCTCGATGCCGATCGGTTGCGGGAGGCCTCCACCACCCTGGCAGGAGCCGATCTCCGCGCTGAGGACTTCGCCGAGGCCTGTGCCCGCGCCCAGCCGGGCGATTTCGTGTACCTCGACCCGCCCTACCAGCCCCTGAGCGCAACATCGGCGTTCACGAAATACACCGGCGCAGACTTCGGCTTCGCCGACCAGGAACGCCTCCGCGACACGTTCGATGAGCTGACTGCCCGGGGCGTCCCCGCCCTGCTCTCGAACTCCTCTCACCCCGACATCGACGACCTGTATCGCGACTACGAGATGGAGCGGGTGCCCATGGGGCGCGCCATCAACTCGAATGGGCGAGGCCGGGCGCCCATCGACGAGCTGCTGGTCAGTAACCTCTCCCGCGTGGGGACCGCCGCTAGCCGCTCAACTCCAGCCCGAAGTAGAGCCTGAGCCACGCCTCGAGATGGGGAAACTCGATCGCCTTGCCGGTGGAGTCGAGGTAGGCGCGCATGTTCGCCGAGAAGCCGGGGCCGTCGTAGGCCACGATCCCTTCGATGGGCCAACTCTCGATGTCCGCGATCGTGGCGGGTAGCTTCTCCTGCACAGTGCCCGTGGACTTCTGGTACTTGCACTCGATGCCCAGGCGTAGTCCGCTCTCCGGCTCGGTCAGGATGAGATCGATCCTGCGCCTGGAACCCCACAGACGCCGGCCCAGATAGAACTCTTTGTGTACGACGAGGCCGAGGCCCTCGGCCAGTTCCGCGACATGGTCGCGGAACTTTGTTCCGGTCATCGTCGACTGGCTGCGCCCGGGCACTGGCGTTCTAGCCCGCGGGGACGGGGGCGGCGAGGAACTCCAGGATGGCGGCGGCGTACGCCTGCGACTGCTCCACGAGGCCCGCGTGCGCGCCCGGCAGCCGCTGTAGCGACCCGTTCGGGAGCGCCTCCGCGAGGGCGGCGGCGTCCGCCCGGTCCACGAGGATGTCCGCCTCGCCCGAGAGCACGAGCGCGGGCTGTTCGATACCCGCCAGCCTTGCCGTGGCGTCGTACGACAGAAAGGCCTGCGCCTGGCGGGCGTAGGCGTGGTCGTGCGCCGGATGCGGGTCGTTGGCGCCGCTCTCGACCGCCTGGTTGCGGAGCGCCGTGTCTCCCAGGAGCGCCGACGTGTACAGCCACGGTGCCGTGAGCGCGAACGCATGCTCGCGGCTCAGGCTCGACTGGCGCGCCGCCACCCAGCCCTCGGTCACGAGGCGCTGGCGACCACCCGGGCGCGCCGAGGCGCCGATGAGCACGAGGTTCTCCACCTTGTCCGCGTGCCCGGCGGCGAGCTCGAGGGCGATGGCGGCGCCCATGCCGTAGCCGGCCACGCTCGCCTGCTCGATGTCCAGCCGCTCCAGCAGCTGGCACGCGTCGTCCGCCATGCCCGCGATCGAGTAGGGCTTGTCGGGGGCGCTGGTGCGTCCCGCGCCGCGGTTGTCGAAGGCGATGACGCGCCTCTGCAGGGAGAGCGCGCGAAGCTGCGGCGACCACAGTCCGGAGTGTCCGCCCAGGCCCGAGATCAGCAGCAGCGGTGGGCCCGAACCCACCTCCTCGTAGTAGGCGACGACCTCCCGAAGCTGCACGTGCGGCATGACGCGGGTAGCCTAGCGGGGCCGCTGGCTATTGGCTATCGACCGGCGCTCGGCCCCACGAGCCCCCGCCGGTCGGCCTCCTCGATGATCTGCACGACGTTGGTGGCGGCTCCCTTGCGGATGCTGTCCGTCACCGCCCAGAGGGCAATGGCGCCCGGACACGAGCTATCAGCGCGGATGCGGCCCACCAGCACGTCGTCGTTGCCGGCCGCGTCGACGGGAGTCGGGTAGCGCTCCCCGCCCGGCTCGTCGACCACGCACACGCCGGGCATGGCCGCGATCGCCTGGCGTGCCTCGGCCGGGTCAAGCGGGCGTTCGAACTCCGCCCAGATGGCCATCGCGTGCCCAAAAAAGGTGGGGATGCGCACGCAGGTCGCGCTCACGGCCAGGTCGGGCGCGTCGAGGATCTTGCGCGTCTCGTTCACCATCTTCGTCTCCTCCTTCGTGGAGGCGTCCTCGACGAAGACATCGATCTGGGGCACGGCGTTGAAGGCGATCTCCCGCTTCTGCGTGCCCGAGGGCTCGTGCCGCCCCGCGAGCGCGGCGGCCGTCTCCGTGCGCAGCCCCTCGACGGCGGCGGCGCCCGCCCCCGCCACCGCCTGGTAGGTGCTGACGACGATGCGTCGCAGCGGATTCACGCGGTGGATCGGGTAGAGCGCCATCACCATCGGCGTCGTCGTGCAGTTGGGTTGGCTGATGATGCCGTTGTGCCAGGACAGGGCGTCCGCGTTCACCTCGGGGATGACGAGGGGCACCGTGGGGTCCATGCGGAAGGCGCTCGAATCGTCGATGACGAAGGCCCCGCGGTCACGCGCCAGGGGGGCGTACTGGCGGGAGGCGTCGCCGGAGGCGGAGAGGAACACGACCTCGTCGTCCCCGGCGAAGGATTCCGGCGAGGTCTCCTCGATGGTGATCGTCGAGCCGCGGAATTCGACCGTCGAGCCGGCGGAGCGCTTCGTGGCCAGCAGCCGCAGCCGCCCAACGGGAAGCTCGCGCTCGTCGAGCACCTTCAGGAACTCGCGCCCGACGATTCCCGCGCCCCCGACGACCGTGATGGCGTAGGGCTTCATCGATGGAATGGTAGCGTACGGCCTCGTACCGACCCACGGAGGGAGCCCAACAAAACGGACCCGGGCGAGGTGACAGACCCGGCGCAGTGGCGCACGGAACTCGTGATGCTCTTGGGGTCGTAGGGGCGCTAGTCGACGACGGCGGGCTCGCCCGGCTCGCCCAGCTCGACGGGTGCGGGCTCGATCGCCTTGGGCTGCGGCTCCATGTGCTCCAGCCCGACAATGCTGAACCCGAGGTCCCCCAACTCGCAGAGGAAGCTGCAGTAGGTGAGGCGCAGGGCGCTGGTCGACTTCGAAGGTTGGTAGCGGAGCTCGCAGCGGGTGCAGCGAAGCATCTCCTCGCTATCCCGCCCGAAGGCCGGTGCCGGCAGGGAATCGGGGCCGGAGGTGTCAACCATCGCGTCAACCATGCTAACCCTTCCCCGAGGGACCGCAAGCAACGGCGACGGAATCCTTACGCTTCTTGAAGCGTGCTGCGGGGGCTGGTAGCCTCATCGGGCTGGCCCACCGCGCAGCTACCCTTGGAGGGAGGCGATGCAGCGTCCACTAAGGCTTTCCCGGCTCTTCGTTGGCCGACGCCTTCCCCGGTACCTCAATATCAACCGCCTGGGTGTCGCCACCGTTGAGATGCTTGGGACCGTTGCCGCCCTCTTCATCTACTTCTTCATCCGCGGCGGCAGGCCCGATGACATTGAGGCCTCGCTTACCCGCGGGCTTCAGATCGTCAATCTCGAAAAGAGCCTGGGCATCTTCACGGAGGTCCGCTGGCAGGAGGTCTTCCTCCAGTACGAGCTTCTCATGGACATCGCCAACCAGGTCTACGCGTGGGGCCACTATCCCGTCCTGGCCGCCATCGGCACCTGGCTCGCGATCAAGAACCCCTCCCGCTTCCGCTTCGTGCGCAACGTGATGCTGCTCTCCGGCCTCGTCGGGATTGCCGCCTACTGGCTGCTGCCCACGGCCCCGCCTCGCCTTATCCACCTCTCCGGCATCGATTTCGGCTTCGTCGATACCGTTCACGGGGGCGCCGACGTGGTCTACCTGCAGCCGGCGCCCTTCGTGAACGATTTCGCCGCCCTGCCAAGCTTCCACTTCGGCTGGATCGCGCTCGCCTCGGCGGCCATCTGGGTGAACACCCAGAACCCCTTCCTGCGGGCGTTCGCCGTGGCCCTCTCGGCCGTCATGTGGTGGGCGATCGTCGTAACGGGGAATCACTTCTTCTTCGACATGGTGCTCGGCGGGGTCGTTGTCGCCATCTGCTGGATCACGGTCGCCTACCTCGACCGGATCGGCGTCAGCCAGCGCCTCACCGAGGCCCTGCGGCCGATCGTCGCGCCTCTCTGGACACGTCTCAGCGGCCGTCTTCGGATGCTCCTCGTTGGCCGTTCGCGCTCGCCTGTCGCCCGTGGCGGCGCCGACCAGCGGGCCACGTGATCGAACTCGACCGCGGCGGCTGGAGCCTCGCCTACGACACCGCCGGCAACGCCGATGGCCCCACGGCCTTGCTCCTGCACGATATCTCCGACGACCGCCGCGTCTGGCGGGCCCTCGCCACGGACATGGTCGAGGAGTTCCGCACGATCGCGCCCGACCTGCGCGGTCTCGGCGAGAGCGGCCGCCCCCCCGCTCCCGCCTCGCCCCCGACCATGCGCGACTACGCCGCCGACCTCACCGCCCTGCTCGACGCAGAGGCCGTGGACCACTGCGCCGTCATTGGCGCCGGCTTCGGCGCCGAGCTGGCGCTCGAGCTGGCGCTGGACGCGCCCGAACGCGTGGAGTTGCTCGTGCTCAGTGGCGCCGTCCCCACCGCCGACTACCCCTCCTACGATGAGGCACTGCTCGCCAGCGAGGGGCGGCGCGCGGAGCGGGGGCGGCTGGCGGGCCGCTTCGGGATGAGGCGTGTTGCCGCGAACGCCGCCGAGGGCTACTCCGGCGAACATCTGCGCGCCTCGGTGCGGGAGCGCTACCGCGGCCTCGACGCGGAGGCCTTCGCGGCCGCGCACGAAGCCCGCGCCGGGCGCGGCGACCTCCTGCCGCGGCTCGCCGCCCTCACCGCGCCCGCGCTCGTGGTGGCCGGCGAGGACGACCCTCTCGGGGCGGCGGCGCGCCTGCTCGTGGAGACCCTCCCGAACGGCCGCCTGGTTACGCTCCAGGGCTGCGGCAAGGGCGCGCCCTTCGTCGTGCCGCGCGCGTTCGAGGGGGCGCTCGGCGCCTTCCTCGGCGATGTTCGCGCCACCGGCACCCGCCCCTAGCAGGCTGCTGATAAATGCATGATCCTGGGCCTGAGGCCCTGACTGACCATCCGGCAGTCTCTCGTAGAGCCCAGAAACATTGGCTTTTTCGATTTCGCGAACGGCGCAAAATCAGCCCAGAACGACCGCTGCGGACTTTTTCAGCACCCTGCTAGGGGAAAGTCTGAACAACTCGCCAGAGCGAGCGAGCAGATGCGATCATGGCGCGTGAACCGGAGAGGGAGGGTGCCCCCATGCATCAGCCGACGTTCGCCAGCGTGGAGTTCGAGCAGAAGAAGCGGAAGACGCGGCGTGAGTTGTTCCTCGAGCGCCTCGACGCCCTTGTGCCCTGGGATGAGTTGGAGGGGCGCATCGAGCCGCACTACCCCAGGGCGGGACGGGGACGGCGGCCCTACCCGCTGGCGGTGATGCTGCGCAGCCACTGCGTCCAGCTCTGCTACAACCTCAGCGACCCCGCCATGGAGGACCTCCTCTACGAGGCCGAGTCGGTGCGCCGCTTCTGCGGTCTCACCCTGACCGAAGCCATTCCCGACGAGAGCACCATCCTCCACTTCCGCCACCTGCTGGAGCGCCACGACCTGGGGACGAAGCTGTTCGAGACAATCAACGCCCACCTCGCCCGCCGCGGCCTGCGCCTGCGCGAGGGCACGATCGTGGACGCCAGCATCATCGAGGCGCCCTCGTCGACGAAGAACCGCCAGCGCGCGCGCGACCCGGAGATGCACCAGACGAAGAAGGGGAACGAGTGGCACTTCGGCATGAAGCTGCACATCGGCGTGGACGCCGACAGCGGGCTGGTGCACAGCATGAGGGCGACGGCGGCGAACGTGGCCGACGTGACGGAGGCGCACCGCCTGCTGCACGGCGAGGAGCGGGAGGCGTACGGCGACGCGGGCTACCAGGGCGTGGAGAAGCGTCCCGAGCAGGCGCGCGCGGAGGTCGCGTGGCGCGTAGCCATGCGACCCGGCCTGAGGCGGCTGCTTGAGCCGGGGAGCGCGGCGGCGCGGGCGGAGCGGGAGAAGGCGTCGCTGCGGGCGCAGGTGGAGCACCCCTTCCTCGCGGTGAAGCGGCGCTTCGGCTACGACAAGGTGCGCTACCGCGGTCTGGCGAAGAACCGGGAGCGGCTGGCGCTGCTGCTGGGCTTGACGAACCTGCTCAGAGCCGAGCCCCAACTCGCCTGACCCGGGGAGCAGTGCGTCCCCCGCGCCCGTCGAAGCGGGACGGGAGGGCAAAAGAAGCCCCCGCCCTCCCCCCGGCCCCCTCCCCTGCGGTCCTCCTTGTCCAATACAACCTGCTGCCGGCAGCAAATCGCCGCCGGCAGCCTACTTGCTCAGAGGATTCCTAGGGGCGGGTGCCGGTACGGGCGAGCTTGCTATACTCGTTGTCGCTCCCTACGACTCGCCAAGGGGTTGCCAACGCATGAAGCGCATTCTCGCCCTCCTCGTTCTCCTCGTCGTCGCCGCCTCCGTGGTGGTTGTGATGCGTCGTAGCGCAGGCGTCGACGATTTTCTTGATGAGGACCTCGACTAGCTGAGCGACGCGCCGCAGTTCCCCACCGAGCCTTTGCCGGGGCCTTCCTCCGAACCGGTCGTGACCGGGTACGGGGCTGTGACCGCGCATGGAAGCGGTGTGCCCGCAATGTGGGAGGCGCTGGCGGCCGCCCGCTCGCCCGCGACCGACTGGTCGCCTGATAACGGCCCTGCAACCTACCGGGCGGGCCCCATCCCCGAGAATTACCGCCCCCACGAACGCATCCCCCGAAACCTCGCACACTTCCTCGATCGCGGCTCGATGATCGGCCTCGACGCCGCCCTGCAGGCGGTCGAGGCGGCGGGGCTCACGGCAGGTATTGCGGACTCGCGGCGGTTTGCGGTGGCAGACGGCCTCGCCTTTCGCTCCCCGGGCCAGGCCACCCTGTTCGTGCCCTACGGGCAGCTGGTGGCGCGCACGCTGGGGGTGCGCGGGGCGGTGGTCGGCCTCGCCGGCGCGGAGGCGAGCGGACTCGCCGCCATCGCCGAAGCGGCCGCCATCGTCAGCCGGGGAGAGGCCGACGTGGTCGTCGCGGGAGCGGCCCAGGCCCTGCAGGCGCCTGTCCTTGCCCACCTCGCCGAGCGCGGCCTGATCGCGCCCGGGGACGCCCACCCCCTCGACGCCCACCCCGACGGCTGTATCCCCGCCGAAGGGGCCGCCTACGTGGTGGTGGAGGCGGAAGCGCACGCGCGCCAGCGTGGCGCCACCATCCATGCGCGCATCGCCGGGGCGGCGCGCACCTTCGACCCCCTCGCCGAGCCGCTCGACCCGAGCGACCCGGCCGAGGCGGGGCGCTCCCTCCAGGCTGTGCTGGGAGCCGCGGGCTACCTGCAGAACCAGGTCGATCACGTGGCCATGTGCGCCGACGGCCGCGCCGCCCGCGACGCCTCCGACGCTGTTGGGCTCACGCGCACCTTCGGGCGGCACGTCTACTACGCGAGCGTGACCGCGCCCGCCGGAGCCCTGGGCGAAACGCTCGCCGCCAGCGGGCCGCTGGCGCTCGTCTACGCGCTCGAGGCGATGCGCCGGCAACGGGTCGCCCCCGCCGCCGGCTTCCGCGAGCCGCCCGAGCGCTCCGATCTGAGCGTCGTGCGGGAGGCCCGCGACGAGCGCCTTGACTGTGTGCTCGTCTCGTCGCTGGGGCTGGGCGGCTCGAACGTGAGCGTCCTCCTGCAGCGCTAGCGCTGGGGCGATTCCTTCCGCGTTGCCCCCCTCACCGCTACCATGCGGACGGTGGACATCAGCTGGCTCGGACGCACCTGTTTCCGCCTCCGCGGCCGCGAGGGCGCCGTCCTGACCGACCCCGTGGCGGATTCGACCGGCTACGGCCTCGGCCGCACGAGCGCCGAGGTCGTCACGCTCAGCCGCAACGGTGACCCCGAGATCAGCAACCACAAGGGCGTGGGCGGCGACCCTCGCGTGTTCGAGGCGCCCGGTGAGTACGAGGTGCGCGGCATCCTCGTGACGGGCATCCCCATCCCCCGCGAAGACGGCCGCACGATGGCCTTCGCCTACGAGATCGACGGCGTCAACATCGTCCACCTCGGCCTCCCCGACGCCCCTCCCGGCGCCGCCGTGCTCGAACGCTTCGAGAACGTGGACGTGCTGCTCATGCCCGTGGGGGGCGGCGGTTCGCTCTCCGCATCGGTGGCGGTCGATCTCATGCAGCGCATCGACCCCAACATCGTGATCCCGATGAACTACCGCACCGACCTCGACAGCGCCCACCTCGATCCCATCGACCGCTTCCTCAGCGAGGCGGGCGCCACCCCCGAACCCCGCCCCCGCCTGAGCGTCACGCGTGCATCCATCCCCAGCGAGCTGACGGTCGAAGTGCTGAAGCCGCGCGGCGGCTAGCCGCCGCCCCTACCGGTCTGTGACGAGCGCTCCATAGGCCGCGGGCACGCGGTCGCGCAGGGCGTGCGTGCCCGGCGCCATGTCCTTCCAGCGCGCCTGTGTGCGATTCACCTGCGCCGCCATCGCCACGCCGCTGCCCGCGGGCACGGCCGTCACGGGGGCGCCCGTGGGGGAGGTGAGCACCCCGCCGCCGGTCCAGGCGGCGGCGGTGTAGACGCGGTTTTCGTCGCTGCGCGTGCGCGCGATGCGCTCGTTCATCGGGTGGTTCCCGAAACCGGGCCAGGCGAGTACGTCCGCCCCTTCCAGCGTGAGGCAGCGCCCCACCTCGGGCGCGAGCCCCTCGTCCCCGCAGAGCAGCCCCACGTTGCCCGCCTCCGTCGGGACGACGGGCGCGCTCGACTCGCCCAGGTCGATACCGCGCCCGTGCGTGGCGCGGTGCTCGACCGTCTCCTCCGGCGTGACGAGCACGGCGGTCTGCTCCATCGTGCAGCCGTTGCTGGCCACGGCGAAGGCGAGCGCCCCGCCGTGGGCGCGCACGGCTTTCTCGATCGAGGGGAGGGAGGCCTGCCAGCCCTCGCTGCCCACCTCGCCGGCGAACACCGTGAGGTCGCAGTCCTGGGCGCGCAGCGCCTCGTAGCGGGCGATCATCGCACCGCTGGCGAAGAGGTCGCCCGAGCCGGGGACAACGGCGATGCGCCGGTTCTCCTCGGCCGGAACCATCGGCTCCTCCAGCAGCGCCTTCGCCGGGGAGTGCTCCCACGGGTCCGTCAGTCGCCCGTACAGGCTCGGACGGCGGGGCACGGTCGCAGGCGCCGCCTGCGCCGGGTCGATGGTGTAGGTGACGACGGTATCGCCCGTGCTCGGGGCGGCCACCTGCGTCCTCCCCTGCGGGTCGATCACGCAGGACCGGCCAGCGTAGATAAGCGTGCTGTCCTCCGGGCCCCACTTGTCCGCCGCCGCTACCCACACGCCGTTCTCGAACGCGCGTGTGGGCATCAGGTACTCGCACTGCGTCGTGCTGAGGTCTTCCACGTTGCTGGCCCAGGAAACCCAGGCTGTCAGGTCGAGGATGACCTCGGCGCCGTTGACGGCCAGGGAGCGCGCGATCTCGGGCTGGCGCCCGTCGGCGCAGATGAGCACGCCGAAGCGCGTGAATCCCGCGTCGAACACGGGGAAGGCGTCCCCGCGCCGGAACCAGTAGTTGTCGAAGTGCCAGAGGAAGCCCTTGTCGTAGCGCCCCACCATCTCGCCGCTGGGGGCGAAGATGACGCCGCTGTTCGTCAGCGAGCCATCCTCGTGGGGGACGGCCATGCCCGCCGCCAGCCAGTACCCGTACTCGCGCGCCTTCGCCCCGAAGAGCGCCGTTACCTCGGAAAAGGGCCGCACGCCGGGCCGGGCGTACGGGTCGGAGTCGCGCACGTAGTAGGCGGGATAGGCGCACTCGGGCAGGGCGACAAGCTGGGCGCCCGCCTTGCCCGCCTCATCGAGGGCTCGCAGGAGGCCCTGGAGGTTCTCTTCGGCGTCTTCGAGGTCGAAGGCGCGCACCTGGCAACAAGCGATGGTGAACGGTTCCAACGGCGGCTCCAATCCCGGTTTCGCGCGCACTCGGGGACGTTGCTAAACTCGATCCCGGAGAGGTGTCCGAGCGGCTTATGGTACCGTTCTCGAAAAGCGGTGTGCAGCAATGCACCGGGAGTTCGAATCTCCCCCTCTCCGCCAGCCCCCCTTTTCGCGGTAGTTCTCCAGCTCAGAGCGCGCGCCAGCGCCCTGATCCCGGGTAACCACACTCCCCGTTTCAACTCTCAGGAACAGCACAACATGCCCCCTCGCGACGATAGCGAAGGGCAGGCACGCGTGTGGGCGGGTTCACAGAAAGCGGCCTAGGAAAGCATCCTCGAGCGGACGGCCTCGGTGGTGCCAGGGCTGAGACCCAGCGTGCCCAGGTAGCCCGCCGCCGAGCCCCAGCGACTTCGGATGAAGTCCAGCGTCAGCTCCATCTCGTGCGGTGGGGCGGCCATCATCATGCGGCCCGCCTCGATGCTGATGCCGTACTCCTGGAAGCGGGCGAGGCGCTCCTCGACGATGGGTTCGAGCTCGGTCGTGGAGAGCGCGTAGTCGTCCACGATGTGCTCGTCGGGTACCCCCGCGAGCTCCAGCAGGAGCGCCGCCGCCACGCCCGTGCGGTCCTTGCCCACGGCGCAGTGGAAGAGCAGCGGCCCGGAGGCCATCGCAATCGTCTCGAAGAGGGTGCGGTAGGCCCCGCCCCCCTCGGTCAGGAACTGCTGGTAGGTAGCGGCGTGGCCCGGGTAGCGCTCCTGCCGCGCCAGCGCGCCCGGGGAGTAGTCGGTCTGGAAGACCGGCGCCTCGATGATGGTGATGTCGTAGGCGCTCAGGTCGGGCGTGGGGTACTTCTCGTGCTCGACGCTGGAGCGGAAGTCGACGATGACCTTCACGCCAAGGTCGCGGAGCGTCGCCTGCCCGGCCTCGGTGAGCTCGTGCAGGCTGCCACCGCGGATGATGTCGAAGGCGGTCGTCGCGTGGCCGTTGGCGGTGGGGTGGCCGCCCAGGTGGCGGACGTTGTGGGCAATCTCGAGGTGAATCTTTCGGTCAGTGGTGTCTCGTTCGATCGTTGCGATTGTCACGCCCTTTATGCTAGCGGGCCGGTGTGATCGACGTGTGAACGTGCGGGCGTCACTCCCCCGGGATGGTGGCGTCGGGGTGGGAGTCGTAGCGCGGAAGGTACGGCTTCAGGTCGAGCACGGGGGTGCCGTCGACCGCATCCAGGCCGCGCACGCGCAACACCCGCCCCTCGACCCCGAGCAGCGGCACCGCTGCCACGCCGAGGTGGTTCGGGCGAAGCTGGCTGCGGGTCGCGAAGATGCCCGTCTCGACGCCCTCGACCTCGATCGTCGCGGGCTTCTCGGGCGCGTCCGCGGCAAGGTCCATGTAGAAGACGGCGATGACGTGGCTGTACTCCTCGAGCCCTTTCACGCGGGCGGCATGCTCGGGGCGCAACTCGATGCGGCTCTCGATGTCCTCCCAGCCGTGCGGTCGCGGCTTCCCGACATCGTTTCGCACCCACCCGATGGCCTCCAGCGTCACCCATTCGGGCGGCATTGGGCGGTCGAATTTGCGGAAGCGATCGAGGAGTCCCATGTTTTCAGACGTTTTCTACGTGGCGAAAGGCCTGAAAGGGTAAGAACCTGAGGTCTTCCCGGAAGCACGCGGCCTGGATACCAGCATCGTCCGTCACAACAACGCGTTGTTCTCGATAGTGCAAACCCATGGCGACGATGACATGGTCAGCGCTGCGGCGTGAGGTGCCTAGTTCTTGGCTGTATTCGCGCATGATGCGCTCGAGTTGAGCGGTGTTTTCGTTTGTCTCAGTGATGACGGCCTCGGGATGGCTATTGACCCAGCTCTTGAGCCGGTCATCGCGACGGCGGATTTCCTTAGCAACCCTTTCCGGTACGCGCAATTTTCCCGACTTCGCCAGACTCGTGAGTTGCCTGGCTCGCAGCCCGTCCTTGTACACATTTATGAGTGCGCTGGCGTCGAACAGGTAGCGGCGAGGCGGTGAGGCCACGGAACCTAGCTGGCCCCGAAGGCTGTTTCGACGTCGGCGACCTTTGCGTCGAGCAGCTTTGCGATGTCGATGGGTGAGACAACCTCCGACTCCAAGGCCCGTCGAGCGATTCCAGCGCATCGCGCCCCGAGGCTGTGTCGATACCGTTCGGCACGAGTGCGGGAGCCACGCGGGAAACTAGGGGCAGGCTGGCGCCAGAACCCCTTCGTCCACCGCACTTCGGAGACTATGCCGAGGTGGTAGAGCCGTATCCCGATGACATCATTACTTACCTTGAGCGCCTGCTTCACAGTGCGCCGCTGTGATGAAGGCCAGTCCCGGTAGGCATTGGACGGACGAGTGGGTGGTAGTGCCAGGTCCAGGATGCTCTGGGGCACAAGGGCGGCGGCCGCGACGCGGTTTGCCAGCCTTTCCTCCTTGTCCTGGTTTGACTCTGCTGGATTGCAGATCGCCGTCGGCCTAGTCGATGGGGCAAACATGAGGTGCACGTACTCATGGGCGAGCGTGAACACTCGGGCCGCTGGCGAGTCAGCTGAATTCAGCAGGATCGCGGGTGGCCCGCCGGAGTCCCATCGCGATACACCGCGAAACTCGGTGAGTGGGAGGGGGAGATTGAATACGAAGACGCCAGTGCTCTCAATGCGCTCCTGGACAGCTAGCCCGGCTGTCTCTTCATCTGGCCAAGCCATCTGCAATTCGTCTGTGATACGAAGCGCTGCTCGAACCTTCTGGCCGAGGGACTCGATGACGTCTCCCGATGTTGAGCGAGGGACTTCCTCCTTCGGAATCGTAATCCCCTTCTCAGCTTCGCCTAGAGCGCCCAATAGCCTGCGCGCCAGCTCGTAGTACGCATCGAAGTCTGAGAGCTGTTGCAGCGTCTTGTAAGCAAGGTCAGTGGCTTCGGTTCCGGCTACTAGACGGAAGTCGTGCAGCGGCCGATCGGGGAGCTTCCCCACAAGGGATGCGCACGGGACGAGATAGAGGCTGGCAAGGGCCTCGGCTTCTGCAAGAGTGGGCTGATCTGTGCCCTCCTCCAGTTCAGCGAACCGTTCTTCGGGCATCAGCGGGTCGCTGGCGTCCTTGAGGAGCTTGTTTACTCTGTCCCAAGCTTCTTGGCGGCCAAGGCCCACTCTCCCGCGGGCTTCCTTGAGAATCCCAGGGCTGATGGCCAGCTTGCGGGGTGGCGCGCTAGCGGCCGGGACTGCTTCCATGAGCGCTAGTGTAAGACCTTCAAAAGCCCTTCATGTACTGCTCTCCAGGGCCCCGAAATGCTGGCGGCTAAGACCCTTGTTGTGATAAAATGCACAGGAATCCTAACAATACCCGCGCTAGCGCTCCGGGCGCCGCGGTCCGGCCCCCACAAGGCAGAGTATGGCGATCGAGCAGGCTACCCCAAGCACCTACACCGCAGCTAACATCCAGGTGCTGGAAGGTCTCGAAGCCGTCCGCCGCCGGCCCGGCATGTATATCGGGACGACCGACAAGGCCGGCCTCCACCAGCTCGTCAAGGAACTCGTTGATAACGCCGTCGATGAAGCCATGGCCGGCTTCTGCGACCGCGTTGAGGTCGTCTTCCACGAGAATGGCTGGTGCACCGTCAGCGACAACGGGCGCGGCATCCCCGTGGGCGTCCAGAAGCAGACCGGCAAGACCGCCGTCGAAACCGTCATGACCGTGCTCCACGCCGGGGGCAAGTTCGGCGGGGGCGGCTACAAGGTCTCCGGTGGCCTGCACGGGGTTGGCGCAAGCGTCGTAAACGCCCTGGCGGAGGACATGCGGGTCGAGGTCGTCCCCGACGCCGCGGCGCAAGGCAAGCGACACGGCGGCAAGGTCTACCGCCAGGACTACTCGCGCGGCGAGCCCCTGAACAAGCTCGCCCCCGAGACCCTGACGGAGGAGCGCTCCTCTGGTACGACCATCACCTTCATGCCCGACCGTGGGATATTCGACTCCACCTCCTTTGACTTCGATGTCGAAGCGGACCGCCTGCGCCAGTACGCCTATCTCACGAAGAGGACCTGGTTCCACCTCTCTGACGAGCGAGATGGGCGCGAGACGAACTACTACTTCGAGGGCGGCATTCAAAGCTACGTGCGCCACGTCAACCGCGACCGCGCCGTGCTCAACCACGATCCCGTCTACGTCGAGCGCGAGGTCGAGGGGAACCTCATCGAATGCGCGATCCAGTACAACGACGGCTTCAACGAGTCCGTCTACACGTTCGCGAACGGTATCAACACGATCGATGGCGGCGCCCACCTGACGGGGTTCCGCAGCGCCCTCACGCGGATCCTCAACGACTACGCCCGCAAGGCCAAGATCCTCAAGGATGGCGACGCGAACCTGAGCGGCGAGGACGTGCGCGAGGGACTTGTCGCGGTCGTCTCGGTCAAGCTCCCCGAGCCCCAGTTCGAAGGGCAGACGAAGACGCGCCTCGGCAATGCCGAAGTCTCCGCGCACGTGCAGGGCGCGCTCGGGGAAGCCCTCACGCAGCACCTTGAGGAGAACCCCTCCGACGCCCGCCGCATCATCGAGAAGGGCATGACGGCCTCCCGCGCCCGCGAGGCCGCCCGCAAGGCGCGCGACCTCGTCCACCGCAAGAGCGCGCTTGAGAGCGGCAACCTCCCCGGCAAGCTCGCCGACTGCTCCAGCCGCGACCCCGCCGAGGCGGAGATCTTCATCGTTGAGGGCGACAGCGCCGGCGGCTCAGCCAAGCAGGGCCGTGACCGCCACACCCAGGCCATCCTCCCTCTGCGCGGCAAGATCCTGAACGTGGAGAAGGCCTTCCCCGAGAAGATGCTCGGGCACGAGGCCATCCGCCTCATCATCTCCGCCCTCGGCACGGGTATCCGCGACACCTTCGACATCACGAAGCTGCGCTACCACAAGGTCATCATCATGACCGACGCCGACGTCGACGGCGCCCACATCCGCACCCTCCTGCTGACCTTCTTCTTCCGCAACATGGTCGAGCTGATCGATGGCGGCTACCTCTACATCGCCCAGCCGCCTCTCTACCGCCTCCAGCAGGGCAAGAGCACCCACTACTTCTTCTCCGACGGGGAGCTGAAGGATTTCCAGCGCGGCAAGAAGCAGAAGGGCAACGTGCAGCGCTTCAAGGGTCTGGGCGAGATGAACGCCGACCAGCTCTGGGATACGGCCCTCCAGCCTGAAACGCGCATCCTCCTGCAGGTCAACATCGACGACGCGGCCAACGCCGACCGCATCTTCTCGGAGCTCATGGGCGAGGATGTTAGCCACCGCCGCCGCTTCATCCAGACGCACGCGAAGGATGTCCAGAACCTGGATGTGTAGCGAGGAGGCCTCGCCCACGGGCGACGCCAGCGGGCAGTTCGTTCCAACGGACACGCTGGACTTCCTTTTCGAGTACACCCGTGAGGCGCCCCAGCGTCAGCTGGCAGCCATGGATGCTCTCGACAACAAGGCGTTCGCACTCTTCTCAGCCAGCGCCGTCGTTGTGGGTCTCGCGAGTGTTGGAATCTGGGGCAGGCAGGAAGTGCCCTCTGGAGCCGGCGTCCTGCTCGTTCTGGCAGTCGCGGCATTCATCGTGGTGGCCTACACCGTGCTAGACAGCGTCAGGCTACGACGTTATCGATCGGCGGATCACGCAGATGTTCTTTGGCGAGAGTACTGGGACCTGGAAGTGAGTGACATCAAGCACGCGCTCGTTGATGACATCGCCAAAGCGTCGGAGCACAACGAAGAAGTCATCAAGGCGAAGACTCGCTCGCTTGGGTGGGCGCTCGTCGCAGCCATCACGGAGACTTCGTTCGTCGGAGCTAGTCTCGCTTGGTCGAGTCTCGCCTAGGGCCAATGCCCTGCTCCCCATAGTCAGGGGGAAGGGGGCGCTTCGGAACTGGAGGGGGAGGTCGCTGCCCTTCCCCCACATGGGGCTTGTCGCTGTCGCTCATAGATCCAGTGTAGCGCAGTGCGAGACTGCCTCCCACTCAGGCAACTAGATCGCTGCCCCACTCAGCGGCGCGATAGCGGCGCGCTCTCCTCACCCCTCAGCCGCGCGTCAGCGCGGCGCTCTCCTCACGATGGCGGGAGTGCATGGGAGTCGAACCCACCCCTCGGCACGCTGGTGACGAGGCGACCGTTTTGAAGACGGCGAGGACCACCGGGCCCTATCCACTCCCCCGGACGGTCATCCTACCGCGCCGCACAAGCGGCGCGTCCGCTACTACCGAGCGCGTAGGCCCTCACAGGCGATGCCGTCCCGGTTGTTGTCCAAGTGGTGAGGATCTGAATCTGGTCCCCCTTGCTCGCGATAGAACGACTGCGCAGCGCTCCATGTAGAGAAGTCAGCGCAATCGCGGTCTTCGAATGTCTCGTCAAACGGTCTCCAAACCAACAAGACGATGACGAGCAGCACTGCCACCGCGAGCAACGCCCCGCAAGCGGTCGCAGGGGCCACGACGTCACTCCATCGCTACAGGGGGCGGGAGTCGGGGTGGGGCCTTCAGGCTCCTCCCTTGTACGGCTCAGCGTCCAACAGTGCCCAGACGGTCCTGTGCCGATGCGCCGCCGCCTGAACGGGAGTGGCGGTTTCCACTGGACACGATTCCCAGCTTCACGCCAGAAGCTATCGATGGATCGGCGTGCACGACTCATAACCTTGGGTTGGTCAACCTCGTCGCAGATGTGATGAGGACGATCGAGCGCCGGACTGCAGAAGTGGTGTCCGTGAGGACTGCAGATCGTAACGATGGCGCGCGAGGTCTCCCCTTTGTGGAAGTACCAGCCCAGAAAGTAGCGCCCGACGCTCGCATGAAATCCATCGAGGCGGTCAGCGAGAACAAGCACGGGTTCTTCACATTCGGAGCGCTCAACTTTCTCTATGGCTTCAAGGAATTGCTTCTTTGGCTTGACCTCGACGTAGACTCGCGAGCCTTCGTGTGGGAGTAGGACGAAATCAGGCATCCAGTGGCTGAATGGAGTGCTGGGTTCGTACTCCCAGCGCCATCCGAGCAAGTCGAAGAAAGCCGCCCACTTGGCTTCTAGGCGACTTCTAAACTGGATGTCCTTGTAACGGGTCGGAATAGCGTTAGATACCAAACGAATGCCCTCACAGGTTGAAATTCCCTTTACACGTACGGCAGGACCTTCTCCGCGAACAGCCGCGCCGGCTCCCGCGTGTCGCGACCGAAGAACTCGATGACGAACATGTCGCAGCCCGCCTCGCGGTTGGCTGCGATCTGGTCGCGGATGCGCTCGGGGCTGCCGGAGAGGGCGAGCGGGCCGGTCGGGTCGCCGAGGTGGCCGCCGAAGATGCGCTGGGCGCGCTCGATCATCGGGCCGGCCGAGGCCTCGTCAGGCGCAATCGTCACGAGACACTGCTGGCTGACCTTGATCTCGGACGGGTCGCGACCGATGTCGGCGCAGTGCTCCCGCAGCACGCCGACCTTGCGCGCGAGGTTCGAGTGGTGCCCCGCGAGGTTGTTGTAGATGTCGGCGTGTTGGGCGGCGATGCGCAGGTGACGCGTTCGCCGGCGCCCCCGATGAGGATGGGCGGCGTGCGCGGCGGCTTCGGCTCGCAGACGAGGTTCTCCACGCGCACGTGCTCGCCTTCGAAAGTGACGGGCTCGGCCTCGGTCCACATGCGCTTCAGCAGCACGACCGTCTCCTCGAGCTGACGTAGGCGCTCGCGCGTCGAGAGGAAGGGCATGCCGAAGTCGGTGAACTCGCGCTCCATCCAGCCGCCGCCGAGGCCGGGAATGATGCGCCCGCCCGCGATCTCGTCGGCGGTCGCGATCATCTTCCCCAGGTGCGCGGGGTTGCGCATGCCCGCGGGCGTCACGAGCGTGCCGATCTCGACCCGATCCGTGACAGCCGCCAGCGCCGCCACCGAGGTCCACGCCTCGAGGATGGGGATCTGGGGCGACTGCGGCCCGTAGAGGTGGTCGTTCACCCAGATCGAATCGAAACCAAGCGACTCGAACTCGAGGGCGGCGCTGCTCGCCTCCTCCCAGGTGCGCTTGATCTGCGGCACGTTCGCGCCGAAGTGGGCCTTGGCGATCGCTTCCATTGATGTCCCTCCTGCGGCGGGCGCCGAAGGGCGCATTCTACGGGCAGCCAGGAGGAGCTCCCCGCCAGGAACACGCGTGCCGGTGCGTCTCCGTGTCCGGCGATACAATCAGGCTCGATGGTCGAGCTTGCCAGCTACCTGTTCTGGACCGGCCTTGCGCTCGCCGCGATTGCATCGGCGACGTACGTCGCGCATGCCGCCAGCGCCTCCTTCGCCCTGCGGCGGTTCAGCGCCCAGACCGATGCCGGAGCGGTCACCCTCTCGGGCGCGACCGGCGTCCCCAACGCCGGCCTCGGACGCCTCGCGACCACGTTCGCCTCGCTCACGGCCGTCGCCCTCACCGTCTCCCTCGTGGCCCGCTGGATCGCCGTCGAGCACGCCCCCCTCTCGAACCTGTACGAGTACACGGTCGCGCTCGCCTGGGGCGTTTCCCTCGCCTGGCTGGCCTTCGAGCGGGTGGCGCGGGCGCGACGCTTCGGGCTCGTAGCACTTCCTATCGTGACGGCCCTTCTGGCCGTCGCCATCCTCTTCCCCGACGAGGTCATCCCGCTGATCCCGGCCCTCCAGAACGGCCCCCTGCTGACCCTGCACGTGAGCGTCGTCATGGTCTCCTACGCCGTGCTCACGGTGGCCTTCAGTGCCGCGGTTATCTACCTCGTGCAGGGCGGCGAGGGCAGGCGGAGGTTCGTCTCCCTGCCTGGTGGGGAGGCCGCCGGCGACCTCGCCCATCGCGCCGTCATGGTCGGATTCCCGCTGCTCGCGCTGGGCATCGCCCTGGGCGCGTGGTGGGCCAACAGCGCCTGGGGCCGCTACTGGGGCTGGGACCCCAAGGAGACGAGCGCGCTCGTGGTGCTGCTGGCGCTGGCCGCCTACTTCCACGCCCGCGCCGGCGAGGGGTCGGTGGCGGGAGCGCCCATCATCCGCTGGTTCATCCCCGCGCGATTCCGGCGCAGCTGGCGCCCCGACCCCATGTGGTGGCTGGTCGCGATGTGGGCGCTGATGCTCTTCACCTACTTCGGCGTGAACCTCTGGATCACGGGCCTGCACAGCTACGCAGGCGTCTGAGGCGGCTCGCCTCCCGCTGCGGCAACCGGCTCGTCCTGGCCCTCGTCCTGCCGCCTGCGCATGGCGCGCACGAGGATCCAGAGGTCGATGGTGTAGGCGAGCGCCAGCATGACCATCGCCGTCACGGAGCTGCTGGCCCCCGGCCTGAATGCGAGCGCGGGAAGAAACACCTGGGTCACGAACACGATCGCCACGAGCGCGGTGAGCGGCGCCCCAACGCGCAGCCAGGCAGCGGTCGAGGCGCTCCGCTCCGAAGGGTCCGCGCCGGTGGAGTTGAGCCAGCACAGAGCAAGGATCGCGAACGCGATCAGGGGTACGCCCAGCCAGGCGGCGCCGAAGACGTAGTTGATGGCGATTGCGCCGAACGCGAGCAGCGCCGCCGGAACGAGCAGGCCGGACGCACGCTGTCCCTCCTCCCTGTTCCTCCGGTCCCGCAGGAGGACGCCGACTGCCAGCAGCGTGCTTGCTCCCGCCCCGAGAGCCACAAGATCCTGGGTCGCGGAGGCGAGGCTGGAGCCCTCCGACAACGCCGAGGCGATCAAGGTGGCGGCGAACGGCATCCCCGCCACGGCCATGATGAGCGCGAGCAGCCCCAGGCAGATCAGCAGCCGCGGCCGGCTGAGGGCGTCCTCGAATGCGTCGGGAGACCGGCCTGCCCGGTAGAGCCTCGCCCGGCTCCCGGCGATCACCCCCAGGGGCGTGAGGAGCGCCACTAGCTGCAGGGTGAGCGTGCCGGTCATCGAAGGGTTCTCATCGAGCCAGACCCAGAGAGAGACCTGGAGGGCGGTAAAGGGGGCCAGGATGCTCACCATCACCAGGCCAAGAAGTCCGGTGAGGGTGAGGAGCTGGGTGAAGGTGAGGCCGTGTCCGGCCGAGCCAGTGCGGTTGGGCTGGGTCCGGGGAAGGGTGAGCACGAGGGGGATGGCAAGCGAAACCACCACCAGCAGCATCGGCAGGATGACCGAAGGCCCGGGCTCCACCTGGTCGGCCACGCTCCAGATCGAAAACGCGGACCACGTGCCCAGCGCGAGGGCAATCAGGAGGCCGAGCACGCCCGTGGCGGTCAGCGCCTCCTGGTAGGTCACAAGGGTGAGGGGCTTCCCCTGGCCCCACGGCGTCCCCTCCCCGTCGCCCCGAAGCCTGCGAGTGGCCAGCCCGAGAAGCGTGACGTTCAGGGCGTAGGCGGCCAGCAGCAGGACAAGTGCAGCGATCGAGGCGGCGGCGCCCAGGTCCGAAGCGATGCGGCTGACTGACCCCAGGGTGGTCGTCGCAAGGAGCGCGAGACCGGCAAGGGCAACGGTCCCGAGTAGCCAGCCGGAGTTCAGGGGGCTGCGTGCCCGCTGTTCGCTCCCCACCCTGACTGCGTTCAGCCAGAACAGGCCGAGGATCACGGCGAGGGTTGCGACCAGCAGCAACGTGTTGCTCTGGTAGGCGGCTGCGACGACGCCCAGCCCCAGCAGCCCGGCAATCATGGGCAACCTCGCCGAGGCGGGCGTCCCCGCCAGCCGGTCTCCCCGATCAAACAACAGCGCCAGGACCGTGACGAGAACAACAACTCCCGCCCCCAGCGCGACAAAGGAGTTCGCGGCCACGCCCAGGCTGGCCCCGTACTCGATCTCCTGGACACGGACGATAGTAGTGGCCACGAAGGGCGCCATTGCGACCGCGATGGCCAGGCCGAACAGCGCCAGGCAGCGAACGAGCCTCGCGAAGGTGATTGCGTCGTCACCCTCATCCGCGCCCTGGCGGATTCTCAGGGCCCTGAGCCGCGCTGCGCCGATCACCGCGATCGGAACCATGAACGCCACCACCTGCAGGCCCAGCGGCGCCCAGTAGTCCGGGCTATTCCCTCGCCAGACGATTTCCGCGACGTGGACGGCCACATGGGGCGCCTGGGTGCCGACGATCACGAGACCGAGCAGCCCCGTCACGGTGAGCAGTTGCGAAAACGTCAGGGGGTTGGAGCGGTTCTCCTGTCGCTGTAGGCCGGCAGCGGCGAGAACGATGAACGGAATGGCGAAGGCTGCTGCCTGCAGGAGGATGGCTGCGGTGGTCGAAGGACCGATGCCGGAGTCGGCAAACCCGGATCGGGCTCCCACGATCTGCGGAACGCTGGTCGCGCCCAGCGCGGTGCTCAGCGTCAGGCCGAGCAGGGCGACGGCGAGCAGCGCCTGGTTGAAGGTGATCGCTCTCATGACCCCGCCCGGCAGACACGCAGGGCGCCGCCGGCGGGGAGTCTAACCGACTCCGCTGGGAGGGAAGCTGGGGGCGAGCCCCTACTCGACGTCGACGGTGGCGCCGGCCTCTTCGAGCTTGGCCTTGATGGAGTCGGCCTCGTCCTTCGAGATGCCTTCCTTCACCTTCGTGGGGGCGCCTTCGACGAGCTCCTTGGCTTCCTTCAGCCCGAGACCGCTGACGACCTCGCGCACGGCCTTGATCACGTTGATCTTCTTCTCGCCGAAGCTCTTCAGGACGACGTCGAACTCCGTCTGCTCCTCGACTTCGGCAGCGCCGTCACCGGCGGCGGGAGCCATGGCAGCCATCATCATCGGCGCGGCGGCCGTGATGTCGAACTCCTCCTCGATCGCCTTGTTCAGGTCGCGGAGCTCGAGCAGCGTCATGCCCTTGATGATGTCCAGGGCTTCTTCGATCTTGGTAGCCATTGCAATCCCCCTTCGGTGTCGGTGACGTTTCTGGCAGGCAGCGCCGCGCTAGGCGGCTTCGCCCTCTTCGAGCTGGTTGGCGCGTGCCTCGATGAGGCCGTTGAAGTCGCGGAGCGTGGCCTGCAGCAGGCCCGCGAGGTTCTGGACGGGCGAGCGCAGCTTGCCCGCGATCTGGGCGATGAGCTCATCGCGCGAGGGTGTCCTCGCGAGCTCCTCCACCTCGGCGGCGCTCAGGATGCGTCCCTCGATCCAGCCCCCGTAGATGCGCAGGTTGAGCCGCGCGCTGCGAATGTGCTCCATCAGCAGGCGGGCCGGCGCGACCGGGTCGCCGTAGCCGAGCGTCAGCGTTGTCGGTCCCTGTAGCAGCTCCGCCAGCTCGGGGCGTCCCGCCGCCTCGGCGGCCAGCTTGGCGAGCGAGTTCTTGACCACGCGCACGCGCACGTCGGCGGGCCGCAGAGCGCGGCGCAGCGCCTGGAACGCCTGCACGTCGAGCCCGCTGTGGTCGCTGCTGATGGCGACCTCCGCGCGCTCCAGGTCCTGCTTGATTTCGGCGACTAGCGCCACCTTCTTCGCGGCAGGCACGAACGAAACTCCAGTCCAGCGTTGGGGAGAGAGGAATGCGAGTGGCGCGCGGACGGCGCTCTCCTCGCGCATCACCTCGGCAGGCGCCGCTTGCGGCTTATCCCCGCTGGGGGGACCTGCGGTCTCCGGCAATCGCTTGCTTGGCCAAGCGTACGACGCGTCCGGGATAGGGGGAAGCGTCCGCTACGGCCCGCCCGGGAGCGCCGTTGCCACGCCCGTCACCTGCTCCTCCGTGAGGTGCCTGGTCGACCCGGCGATCCCCAGTACGAGCTTCCCTTTGCGAACGTCGAGCGTCGTGATGGACGTGTTCCCGAGCTTTATGGGCACGACCCGATCGTTGCGGATTGCCTCGCCAATGCCAGCGCAAATGGCGATGTAGTGGCTCACCACGATCACGTCGCCCTCGCCCTCGCCCAGCTCTACCAACGTTGCGATGACGCGCCGGCGCCAGGCCTGCAGCGTCTCGTTCTGGTCGCTCCAGATACCGTCCATGAAGGGCCCGATGATCGCCTTCCGCTCCTCGGCGGGAAGGGTGGGGTCGAAGACTTCCGCGACTTCCTTCCGGATCTCGGCTTCCAGCCCGAACGCTTTCGCGATCGGCTCCGCCGTCTCGCGCGTCCGCCGCAGCGGCGAGACGACGAGCCGCGCGGGCGTCAGCTTGCCCAGCACCCGCGCTGTGATTTCGGCTTGCTCGTGCCCGAGCGGCGCCAGCCCCGGGTCGAGGTCGTCGAGCCCCGCGGCGGCCAGGCCGTGACGGATCAGGTAGAGGGTCACGCCGCGCTCAGGAGGCGTCGTCGCTGAAGAACATCTTCTCGACCTCGTCCGAGAGCGGGACGTTCATCAGGCGGGCCCGTTGCAGCGCCTCCCAGTAGTAGCGGTAGGTCGCGCGGTCGTGGAGGTCGCCCTCGTGCTGGATCGGACCCCAGTCGGCCTCGTACGCCTTCAGCATGATCGCCTCACCCAGTGCGACTTCGGGAGCCTCGGGCGCCATCGCCCGCGTGATCGGCTCGATCTGGGCGGGGTAGATCGACCACTGCCGCATGAAACCGAACTCCTCACGGGCGCGACGCGCATCGCCGTAGATGACGTCCTGGTCGCGCAGCTCGAGGGTCACGTTGTGCGCCGGTACCACCCCGTGCGCGAGCGCGGCCGCCACCACCTCGCCCTTGGCGCGCCGGATGAGCTGGTGCTCGAACTGGCCCGGCGAACGCATCGCCGAGGCCGGAACCGTGCCGTGGTGGGCCGAGACGAAGTCCATCAGCCCGAAGTCGAGCACCTGCACGTTCGGCAGCGCCGCCATCTCCCAGGCGTCGTGCAGCGCCCCGTGCGTTTCGACGAGGATGTGGATGGGAATCTCGCGGTCCACGCCCGCCTTCTGTGTGCGCTCGCGGATGTACTCGATCATCTCGTCGCCCTGGCTCGCCTCCGTGCACTTCGGCACGGTCAGGTAGGCCACGCGGGCGGCGGCCTCCCCGACGACGATGTCCACGTCGGAGCGCCAGTGCTCGAGCGTGTAGTCGTGGATGCGAACGCCGGCCATGTTGAACTTGTTGGCCGCGCTGTTCTGCATGCGCGCCGCCATCTGCGCGTGCTCGCGCTCCTCGCCTGTGGGCGCGCCGTCCTCGAGGTCCATGGTGATGTCGAAGACGCCGCCCATCTGCTGCTGGAGCTCGAATGCCTTATGGATGCGCTGCTCCGTGCCCGCGAAGTGCTCGCAGGACGGAATCACGGGCATCGGCGGCTCGCCCTCGAAGAGCGCCTCGTTCGGATGTCGGGGCATGAAAACGCCTCCCTGACGTTGGTCCTGGGTTATCGCAGAGTGCGCGAGCCAGTATCCGCCCTCACCGCCGCACGGTCACGCCCGCGCCGAGCTACGTTCCGTCCGTCCATCCCTCAAGGCGGTCGAGGTAGTAGTTCGCAAGGGAGAACGCCATCAGCCTGCGCCGGTGGCAGTCTGCTTCCTGCGATGTGCCCGCGTGCGAGCCTTCCCCGTGAAGAACGTCGAAGAAGTTCTTGAGCAGGTCCGATTCCTCCTCGCTGAAGAAACCAGAGGCGGCGAGCCATTTGCGGGCATTCCCCCGCGTGGGCGCTTTGCCTTCGCCCTCATGTAGCTGTTGGGTGACCGCGTCGCACAGGCCCTCAAGGAACGGACGGAGTTGGGCGTTTGCAGATTCCCAGTTGCCTCTTGCTGCGTTGTCCACGGCTTGATCTAGGTGGGTGCGGGCGACTGAGAGGCCCAATGCGTCGAGACGCGACTCCAAGATGCCCTGTTCCACAGCGGGCTCGACTGACGGTGAGAGGAACGGCACGACGCGGCCATTCAACAGGTCATAGCCGTCGACCCTCAATCCCTGCCTTAGTTTCCACAACAGTTGCTCACTAGACGCCAAGCCATATTCTTCAGGGTTTTCGTAAGCCACCATGGTAATCTCATCAATGACAAACCATGCGCGCTCAACTTCCGCCTGATAGTCTTGGTGAGTAACAAACGTACGTGGTGATAGTTCTTCGTAGCGTTGTTGACTAACGAGCGGATAGAATACGTTCCCTAGTCGGTCGCCAATATTCTTGCCAGTATATCGTTCTTCTAGCCCGTGCTTGAACAGGAGCTTACGTATGTTTGTGTCGGTCCTTGCTCTCTCCAAAGCGTCCACAAGTGCGGCGAGCGTTCGTCTGCCTAGCTTGCGCTCACTAGTTGCCATTACATGAATCCCGCGAGCCAGTATCCGCCCTCACCGCCCCATGGTCACGCCGCAAGCCCGGTGGTGCTACGCCCACCCCGCCAGCGCCGCCTCGGTGGCGGCGCGGACGCCCTCCGCCGCCTCCGCCAGGACCGCCTCCGCCAGGTCCGCGAGCCGCGCCTCGATGTAGGCGCGCGCCGACTCCACACTCGACACGTCGTCGCTGGCCGCTGCCTCGGCCACGAGCGCCTGCGCGAGACGCGAAGGGTTGTGGGTGATGGCCGCGGCCGCCTCGCCGAGATCGGCGAACGGCTCCGCGAGCATCCTGCGGAGCTGCGTGAGGCGTATCTCGTCGGTGGGCACAGGCGCCTCCGCCGCGGCGGCGGCTAGCGCGGTGGCGCTTCCTGCCGGGGCGGCCGGATCTTGTTGTAGCAGGTGCTGCAGTAGACGGGACGGTCGCCCCGTGGCTGGAACGGCACCTCCGTCATCTGGCCGCAGTCGGCGCAGGCGGCGGGGTGCATCTGGCGGGGGGTCTTGCCCCCGAAGCTGGCGAAGTTCCCGTAGCGCACGTACCCGTCCATCTCCTCAAGGGAGCTGCGGTTCGTGCGTCGTGACTGGCGGCACGAGGGACAACGCGAGGGCTCGTTCATCAGCCCCTTGTTCGCGTAGAACTCCTGCTCGCCGGCGGTGAAGGTGAAACTGGTGCTGCAATCGCGGCAGACGATCTGCTTGTCAGCGTAGGCCAAGGGCTCAGGGCTCCTTCCCTGCGGGTCTCCGACCAGTGTACCAGCCGCCCCAGTAGGGATGACCGGCCCGCGATTCATCTGCTATCCTTACTCTAGAAAAACAGTAAGGATTCCGCCATGGATGTCGCCGCTCGCGTCAGTTCGAAGGGCCAGATCACCATTCCCCGTGCGGTGCGTGAGGCGCTCGGCATCAAGGAGGGGGATGAAGTCCTGTTCCGGGTCGAGGGGCAGCGCGTGACCATGGCGCGCACTCCTGACTTTCTGGAGCTCGCTGGCTTCGTGGACGTGCCCGTGGCGAAGCAAGGCACGCCGTGGGACGAAGTACTCCGTGAGACACGAAAGGCTCGGGCCGCCTCCCGCCGATGACCGCCTTCCTCGATACGAACATCATCGTCCGGCACTACGCCGGTGACCCGCCGGCGCAAGCCCGGCTGGCGACTCGCTATCTGGAGCAGGCCGACCAACTCCTCCTGCCCGATCTCATCCTTGCTGAGGTCGCGTACGTCTTGGAGTCTTACTACCAAATGTCCCGGCACCAGGTCGCTGCCGCCTTGCGCTCGACCCTCGCTATTCCTGCCGTCCGCGTGACTGACCGGAATCTCCTTCAGCGCACGGTCGAACTGTACGAGGTCCACCGCATCGACTTCGCTGATGCCTATCTCGTCGCCAGCGCTGAACGTACAGGCGTTGGCGCCGTTGCCTCCTTCGACCGTGACATCGACCGCGTCGGGACGGTTCGGCGCGAAGAGCCCGCCTAGCCTTCTACCCCACCAGCGACGCCACCTCCGCGACTTCCTCCGCCGTCAGGTGCCAGTCGACCGCCGCGGCGTTCGCGTCGAGCTGCTCGGGCTTGGTCGCGCCCGAGATGACGCTGGCCACATGCGACTGCGACGCCAGCCAGCCGACGGCGAGTTCGAGCACCGTGTGGCCGCGCTCCCCGGCCCACGCTTCGAGCCGCTCCAGCATCGCGAAGTTGTCGTCCGTGAGCACCGCGTCGGCGCGACCCCAGGCCGCCAGACGCGTCCCCTCCGCCGCCCCCTGGCCGGGACGGTACTTGCCCGTCAGGAACCCGCTCGCGAGCGGGAAGTACGGCAGGATCCCGAGCCCGTAGCGGTTGCACGCCGGCACGACCTCTGTCTCCACGCCGCGCTCCATCAGGTTGTAATGGTTCTGCGCCGAGACGAACTTCGTCAGGTGGTGGTTCTCGGCCGTCCAGTGCGACTCCGCGATCTGCCAGCCCTTGTAGTTCGAGTTGCCCAGGTAGCGGACCTTGCCCGCCCGCACCAGGTCGTCGAGCGCGTGCAGCGTTTCCTCGATGGGCGTCTCCGGGTCGGGCATGTGCATCTGGTAGAGGTCGATGTAGTCCGTGCCCAGACGCCGCAGGCTGGCCTCGCAGGCCTCCGTGATGCGGTGGCGGGAGCCGCCCCGATCCATCGGCCCCTCGCCCATGGGCGCGGCGAACTTCGTCGCGATGATCACCTCGTGACGCCGCGCTCCCAGCGCCCGCCCCAGCATCTCCTCGGAGCCGCCCCGGCCGTACACGTCCGCCGTGTCGAAGAGCGTGACCCCCGCGTCGAGCGCCGCGTTCGTGACCTTCTCGGCGGCCTCGTAATCGATGCGCATGCCGAAGTTGTTGCAGCCCAGTCCCGCCACCGAGACATGCAGGCCCGACCGTCCAAGCCGCCGGTATTCCATGGTTCCCCCTGTCGCCGGTCTCGCCGGCCAGCCGCCGGAGTATAGGGTGTCTTTGTCCTCTACCCCGTGAAGCGCACCACCGGCGTCGTGCGGCCCCACAGCTCCTCCAGGCGGTAGTACTCCCGCTTCTCCGGCGAGAACACGTGCACGATCACGTCGCCGAAGTCGATCAGGACCCAGCCGCTCTCCTTGCGGCCCTCCTGATTGCGCGGCGGGACGCCCGCCTCCTTGAGCTCGTGCCCGAGGTGGTCCACGATGGCGCCGAATTGCAGTGGGGAGTGCGCCGTCGCCAGCACGAAGTAGTCGGCGAAGCTGGACGCCTTGCCGATGTCGAGGAGCGCAATGTCCTCAGCCTGGAGTTCAGAGAGAAGATCGATGACCCTGTGGGCGAGGGGCTCGGGTTCCAGCGCGCGCGCTCCAATCCGCCTGTCGCGGATGTCAGGATGGTAGCACAGCCGTGAATGCCCCCCGCGTCGTCTGCGCCATGTCCGGCGGCGTCGACTCCTCCGTCGCCGCCGCCCTCCTCGTCGAGCAGGGCTACGACGTCGTGGGCGTCACCATGCGCCTCTGGACCGAGGAGCGCCCCGACGAGCTGCGCGGCCACCAGCAGTGCTGCAGCGTCGAGGACATCGACGACGCCCGCCGCGTCGCCGGTCAGCTCGGTATCCGCCACTACGTGATGAACTTCGAAGACGCCTTCCGCGAGCACGTCGTCGACCCCTTCGTGGCCGAATACGCGAGCGGGCGTACCCCCAACCCCTGCGCTCGCTGCAACGAGCACATCAAGTACCGCGCCCTCCTCGACCGCCTCCCCGCCTTCGAAGCCGACCTCCTCGCGACCGGCCACTACGCCCGCGTCGCTCACGGCGAGGACGGCGCCCCCCACCGCCTCCTGAAGGGTGTCGACGGCGGCAAGGACCAGTCGTACGTCCTCTACATGCTCTGCCAGGAGCAGCTCGCGAGGCTCATCCTCCCAGTTGGAGGGCTGCACAAGGACGAGGTGCGCGAGGTCGCTCGCCGCACGGGCCTCGACGTTGCCGAGAAGCCCGACAGCGTCGAGATCTGCTTCGTCCCCGGCAACGACTACCGCGCCTTCGTCTCCGAGCGCGTCGAGCCGCGCCCCGGCGAGCTGCGCACCGGCGACGGAACTCTGCTCGCGCAGCACGACGGCGTCACCGGCTTCACCGTGGGCCAGCGCAAGGGACTCGGCATCGCCCTGGGCGAACCCCGCTACGTGACCGCCATCGACGCCGCCACCAACGTCGTGGTCGTGGGCGACGAGGACGACCTCTACGCCGACCACGCCGCAGTCGAGGATCTCTTCTGGGTGGCGGGAGCCCCGCCCCCTCCGGGCGAGCCCATCGAGGCGAAGGCGCGCTACAAGGCGGAGGCCGCCCCCGCGACGCTTGTCGACGGTGGGGCCGTCACCGCTACCGTCCGCTTCGAGCGCCGCCAGCGCGCCCTCACCCCCGGGCAGGCCATCGCCCTCTACCGGGGGGAGGAGGTGCTGGGCGGCGGCACCATGGTCCGCGCCTGGAGAAGCTGAGGTACGCGTCAGGAACAGGCGCCGTGACCTGCTGGGGGAGGCAACTCCCGGAGCTTGAGGACACGCCCCCGGGGCGGTACCTGGCCGTGACCACGGGCGAGTACCACGCCTGTGCCCCGCATGAGTCGGGAGAGGTGGACTGCTGGGGAGCGACCGCTACGGACAGGCCACCGCCCCGTTGGGGAACTACCACTCGGTAAGCGTTGGCGCCTCCCACGCCTGCGCCGTGCGGCGGTCGGGCGAGGTCGCCTGCTGGGGGTACAACTTCTTTGGGCAGACGGACGCGCCTGAAGGCCGCTTCCGTTCCGTCGACGCCGGCAGGAAGCAGACCTGCGGTGTGCGCGACTCGGGCGAGCTGGTCTGCTGGGGCGCCGAGCGCCACATCGCCGCCCGCGTGCCAGACGAGTTCGTTACCGCCGGACCGTGACTCACGCGGTCGCCCGCCGGACCTCTGGCTAGCGGCCGGCCTTCCGCTGCGCCTCTGCCACCAGGGCTTCTACCCCTGCTATCGGGTCGGTGATGGAGCCGTCGGTGGGGCCGATGGCTCGCACGATGGCCAGGTGCTCGATCGCTCGCACCACGACCCAGCGCCACATCAGCGTCATGTCGACCGGACGCAGGGTTCGATACGCCCGCAGGTAGAGGCCGGTGGCCACGGGCCGGAAGAAGCGCGTGATGAAGACCATGGCCGGCCTCGGGTCGAGCGGCTCGCCCAGCTGGAGCAACGCGACCGAGCGGGCCACGTCCGCCTCCGGCGGACCCGCCGCGCAGAAGCCCCAGTCGATGACGACCCGCCGCCCGCCCGGCTCCAGCAGGAGGTTTCCCGGGTGGAAGTCGCTGTGGCAGAGCCGGTCGCCGCCGCCGAGCCCCACCAGCGTTTCCTCGGCGATCGCCGCCAGGTGTGGCGGGACCTCTACGTTCCCGATCCACTCCCTCGCGCGCTCGTGCACCGTCGCTAGGCCATCGGGAGCCGGGAGCACGTTCAGGCGGGCGTGGATCCTGCCCGTTGCCCACGCCTCGCGTGGCATCAGCCAGGGCTTACGACCCACCAGGTCGAGCAGGTTCTCCCCGTCGATGCGCTCCATGACCGTGCCCTCGCGCCCGGCGAGGCTTACCGCTTCCCCGGTGCGGGGTGCGGCGATGCCTCCCGCCAGTGCGGCGGGGATGCCGATCCGCTCAGGCTCGACGCTTCGGTCCCGATCCTCCCGGAAGAGGCGCAGGGCGAGCCCCTCCTCCCAGGCGAATATCTCCGCCTCGTAGCCCTCGCCCAGCTTCTCGAGGCTTGCCAGGTCCACGTTCGAGCCTACCCCGGTCATGACCGCTCCCTTGCCGTTCTCTCGCTGTCAGCCAGCAGGTCCGCCGTGCCGCCCATGCGCCGCGCGATGCGGGCCGCCCCCTCCTTGTCGCCCGGGGCCAGCTCGCCGTCGAGCACGAGTGTACTGAGCCGCTCCTTGATGCGGGCGATCCAGGGGCCGGGCTCGCGCTCCAGGAGCGCCATCAGCTCGCGTCCGTCCAGCGGGCTCTCCGCCCGCAGCATGGCCGCTTCCTCCGCCTCCACCCGCTCGCAGGCCGCCTCCAGACGGTCGTGATACTCGTGATCGTCGTAGGTGTGGCTGGCATTATCCGCGCGCTTCAGAGCGAGCAGGTCGCGCCAGTGCCCCTCGATCCGCCGCATGAAACGCCGCACCAGACGCCCGTCGTCGGGATCGGGACGGTCCATGTGACGCCGCACCAGCAGCTCCAGCAGCGCCCCCTCGCGCTTCCCCAGCCGCAGACGCGCCGTGAGGGCGGCGGTCATGTCCGCGCCCACGATCTCGTGCCGGTAGAAGCCCCACTCGCCGTTCTTCTTGACGTGGCGCACGGGGGGCTTTCCCAGGTCGTGCAGGAGCGCCGCCCAGCGGCGCAGCGTGCGGCTCGCCTCGTCCGTCGCGATCGCCTCCACGGTCGCCGTTGTGTGCCCCCACACGTCGAACCGGTGGAAGCGGTTCTGCTCGCAGCCGGGCATGGTCGCCAGCTCCGGCAGGACGTGGGGAAGGGCGCCGATCTCGCGCAGCGCCTCCAGACCCGCCTCCGGTTGCGCCCCGCACAACAACCGTTCGATCTCCGCCGTCACCCGCTCCTGCGAGAGCGTCCCCAGCAGCTCGACCGAGGCCGCCATCGCCGCCTGCGTCTCCTCCTCGATCGTGAAGCCCAATTGGCTCACGAAGCGCACCCCTCGCAGGATGCGCAGCGGGTCCTCGGCGAAGCGCGTGCGCGCGTCGCCGGGTGCGCGCAGCAGCCCGCGCTCGATCTCCGCCCGCCCCCCGAAGGGGTCGCGCAGCTCGCCCGTGACCGTGTCCTTTGCAATCGCGTTCACGGTGAAGTCGCGCCGCGCGAGGTCCTCGTCGATCGAGCTCCCAAACGTGACATCGGGCCAGCGGCTGCCGGCCGTATAGCTGTCCCCCCGGAAGGTCGTGATCTCCGCCCACCCTTCGTCGAGCAGCACGCCTGTCGTCCCGAAGCGCTGCCCGATCGTCATCACCGTCGTGCCCAGCCCCTGCGCGACTTGCTCGCATTCGTGCGGCAGCGCGCTCGTCGCGAAGTCGGCGTCGCCCCGGTCCTCCAGGGGCACGTCCCGCAGCTCATCGCGCACCAGCCCGCCCGCCAGCCACAGCTCGTGCCCGGCCTCGGCGAACGCCGCGATCAGCGCCTTTCGCGTCGGAGCCATCGTCTGAGTGTAGAACAGCCCCACTCAGCGAGCGTAGCGAGCGCTTTCCTCAGCGAAGCCGTGGAGCGGCGAGCGCTCTCCCCATGCGGGCATCGCGAGCGCGCAGCAGTCGACCGCTTCCAGTCATTGAGCGGCGCTCTCCTCGACAACAAGCGTGTAGTGCATGCCCCCCTCGTAGTGACCAGCGATGTCGCAGTAGAGCACGTAGCGACCGGGCGGCAGACTGAAGGTGCGCCCCTCCGTCCCGCCCGGCAGGACCGTCTCCACCGTCCCCACCAGCTCCCCCGCCTGCTCCAGGTCCACACGGCCCCCCGAGACCGGCAGGTCTGTGCCCTCCAGCTCCGTCCGCACGACCACAAAGCTGTGCCGCACGCCGTCGGCGTTCGAGAGCTCGAAGCGCAGGTCGCCGCTGGCCACCGCTGGCAGCTCCCCGCCCGCCGCCGACCCCAGCCGCCACGCTCCCACCACCTGCACGTTCCCCTCCGCATCGATCACCCGCAGGTCTCCATGCGAATGCGAGTGCGCGTGGAACCCCACCACGGCCACCGCCACGCCGATAGCCAGCACCAGCCCCACAAACACCGCCCGCCGCCGCGTCAATCCCATGCCAAACATGGTAGCGCTGACGGGAGTGCTGGTATCAAGCGATGCTGACTCGGGTGGGGCGATGATGGGTATGGACAGGGTGTACTACCCCAGGTAGCATTTCAGGTATGAAAGTGAGTATCAGCCTGCCCGAGAGGGATATCCAGTTCATCGATCGTCAAATGGCTGGCCTAGGCGAATCTTCGCGGTCGGCAGTCGTGCGCAAAGCGCTAGAACTTCTGCGGGAAGATGAGCTTGAGAGAGAGTACGCCCAGCGTTGGGCGGAGTGGGATGAGGAGGAGGAGCAAGTATGGGATGTGACCTTGGCCGACGGTCTGGACGACGAACCTGATGGAGCGTGGTGAAATCCTGTGGGCGGACCTGGACCCGGTGCGTGGTTCGGAGGCGGCAAAGCGCCGCCCAGTAGTCGTCGTCACCCATGACCGCTTGAACCGAACTGTGACAAGACTCGGTCGTGGTGTCGTTACGGTTGTGCCTCTCACGAGCCGCGTGCAACGCGTGTATTCATTCCAGGTGCTCTTGCCGCCTGAGCGGACTGGCCTCCGCGTCGACTCAGTGGCGCAGGCGGACCAAATTCGCGCGGTCTCCATCACACGCTTCGGCGCGACCATCGGCCACGTTCCCCCAGACCTTCTGGCCGAGATCGACGACGCGATCCGGCTTCACCTCGACCTCTAGCGTATCTTCCACGCATGGCACGAATGAAGTTTGGCGTGGTCCTCCCCATGATCGGCTCCCTCGCGGGCGCCGACGCGATCGACGCCGTCTGCGACAAGGCCGAGGAAGCCGGCATCGACTCCATCTGGGTCATCGATCACATCCTTCTGCCCTACAGCATCGGCGCGAAGTACCCCTACAACGTCACCGGCGAGTGGATGGCCGGCCAGGGCCCGTGGTGGGACGCCTTCTCCGTCCTCTCCTACGCCGCCGCCCGCACCAGCACCGTCGAGATCGGCAGCTGCGTCATCGTCCTCCCCTACCGCCACCCCGTGCACACCGCCAAGATCGTCGCCACCATCGACCAGCTCTCGCGCGGGCGCGTGCAGTTCGGCATCGGCGTCGGCTGGATGAAGGACGAGTTCGAGAACCTCCAGCTCGACTCCTTCCACCATCGCGGCGCCCTCGTGGACGAGCAGATCGAGGTCTTCAAAGAGGTCTGGGCGAACGATCCCGCCTCCTTCGACGGGCGCTACTACCGCTTCAGCGAGGTGAGCGTCACCCCCAAGCCATACCAGCGCCCCCACCCGCCCATCCTCGTCGGTGGCAACACCGAAGCCGCCCTGGAACGCACCGCCAGCCTCGCCGACGGCTGGCTCGGCATCAGCCTGCGCCCCCAGGGCCTCGCCGAGCATCGCGCCCGGCTCTTGCAGCGCTGCGAAGTCCACGGCCGCGACGGCGCCGGCATGCCCATCGCCATGCTCCACGGCATCCAGCTCACCGACGACCCCGACTACCGCGCCACGCTCGCCGACCACGAGCGCGCCCAGGGCGTGACCGGCACTGTCGAGCAGGTCGTCGAGGAGCTGCGCGAGTTCGAGGAAGCGGGCCTCACCCACATTATTGCCTCCGCCCGCCGCTTCGGCCGCCCCGGCGGCGGCCTCGAAGCCATCCTCGAGGGCATCGACACCCTCGCCAACGACATCATCCCCGCCGTCCGCAGCTAGCCTGCGCCGGACGGCCGTGGTCCCCTCCCTGACGCGCATGGTCGCGAAGCTGCTACCGGCGGGCCTCTATCACTGGTTGGTTGTGCGCGCGGCGCGCCTCCCCCTCGTCCCCACCCAATCGTTCCGCCACTCGGTCGTGTTTCGACACCCCCTGCATCCCCGAACGAAGCACTACGTCTTGGTCCCGACCGAATACTCGCCAAGCGTCCTGGACCTGCCGGCCCCCGCCGCCCAGCGCCTGCAGGAGGACATCCTGCAGTGGATCACCACGAGCGACTGGCGGTTCGTCACGGTCGTAGCCAACTTCGGCGCCTACCAGGAGAGCCCCTTCCTCCACATCCACCTGTTCAGGAGCTCCATGCCGCCCGCGGATGGAGCGGAGTCCACCCCGGAGTGGCTCACCGTCGAGGTGGAGGACGGCGAGGTGCAGTCAGGCCGCAGGGTGATCAGCTACGACTCGCTGCAGGGCGCCGCCGAGGTCACAACCGAAGTCAACAGGAGCTGACTGCGGCCAGACGCCGGCTCAGCAGGGCACGGCTCACCGGAGATCCGCGGGCACCTCGACCGCGAGGTGCCCGAGCCCCCCCAGCAGTCGATCTCGCCCGACTCCCGCACCGCACAGCTATAGAGTTGGCCTGCGCTCACGGAACGGAACCTCCCGGGTGGCGCGTCCAACCAGCCGTAGTCGTTGGACCCCCAGCAGTCGATCTCGCCCGACTCGCGCACCGCACAGCTATAGAGTTGGCCTGCGCTCACGGAACGGTAGCTCCCCGCCGGCGCGACCGACCGGCCGGCCTCATTGGACCCCCAGCAGTCGATCTCGCCCGACTCGCGCACCGCACAGCTATGGAACCCGCCTGCGCTCACGGTGCGGTACTTTCCAGCGGGCGCGTCCGTCTGGCCGGCCTCACTGGAACCCCAGCAGTCGATCTCGCCCGACTCGGCCACCGCACAGCTGTGGCCCCCGTGCGCGCTCACAGTGCGGTACTTTCCAGCGGGCGCGTCCGTCTGGCCGTCCTCGTTGGACCCCCAGCAGTCGATCTCGCCCGACTCGCGTACGGCACAGCTATAGAGCGCGCCCGCGCTCACGGTGCGGTACTTTCCAGCGGGCGCGTCCGTCAGGCCGTCCTCATTGAAATTGAACCCCCAGCAGTCGATCTCGCCCGACTCGCGCACCGCACAGTTATGGAACCCACCTGCGCTCACGGTGCGGTACCTCCCGACGGGGGCGTCCGTCGCGCCGAGGGAAGTCCCTCCCCAGCAGTCGATCTGGCCCGACTCGCGCACCGCACAGCTGTGGAGTAAGCCCACTCCCACGGTGCGGTACTTTCCGGCGGGCGCATGCGTCTGGCCGTCGTCACCGTACCCCCAGCAGTCGACCTCGCCCGACTCGCGCACCGCACAGCTGTGGAGTAAGCCCACTCCCACGGTGCGGTACTTTCCGGCGGGCGCATGCGTCTGGCCGTCGTCACCGTACCCCCAGCAGTCGACCTCGCCCGACTCGCGCACCGCACAGCTATGCTGGCGGCCCGCGCTCACGGTGCGGTACTTTCCAGTTGGGGCGTCCGCCTGCCTGTCCTCATTGGACCCCCAGCAGTCGATCTCGCCCGACTCTCGCACCGCGCAGCTATGCTGGCGGCCCGCGCTCACGGTGCGGTACTTCCCGGTTGGGGCGTCCGCCCGGCTGTCCTCATTGGACCCCCAGCAGTCGATCTCGCCCGACTCGCGCACCGCACAGCTATGGTGGCGGCCCGCGCTCACGGTGCGGTACTTCCCGGTTGGGGCGTCCGCCCGGCTGTCCTCATTGGACCCCCAGCAGTCGATCTCGCCCGACTCGCGCACCGCACAGCTGTGGGCCAAACCCGCGCTCACGGTGCGGTACTCTCCAGTTGGGGCGTCCGTCTGGCCGGCCTCATTGAACCCCCAGCAGTCGATCTCGCCCGACTCGCGCACGGCACAGCCGTGATCCTCGCCTGCGGTCACGGAACGGTAGCTCCCAGCCGGCGCGTCCGTCTGGCCGCGGCCGTACGCCCCCCAACAGACCACCTCGCCCGACTCCCGCACCGCGCAGGTGTGGCTTGCGCCCGCGCTCACGGACCGGAATCTCCCCGATGCCGCGTCCGTCTGGCCGCCGCGGTTCGCTCCCCAGCAGACCACCTCGCCCGACTGCCGCAGTGCGCACGTATGGTTGGAGCCTGCGCTCACCTGGGACTGCCCCGTTCACACGCTGTGTCTCGGCGGGTTCGGGTGCAACCACCAGCCCCACGTCGTCGCCTCTATCCCCCCACACGGCCACGAGCACGATCGCCAGGGCAGCCACACCCACCGCCACGGCCCCTAGCCCGGCGAGTGGGGGGCCTAGCGAGGCCAGCGCCGCCGGAGGCGCGAGGAGCGCGCGAAGGCGCGCCCCGATCCCCTTCCCCTCGGGGCGCCAGGTGGCGAGCGCGTGCCGGTCCTCCAGCCCGAGCTTCCCGAGCATGTTCGAGATGTGGTACTTGACGGCGTCCGGGCTGACGCCGAGGCGCACGGCGATCTCGGCGTTCGTGCCGCCCGCGCGCAGCTCCCGGAGCACCCCCCACTCGGCGGGGGTGAGGATGTCGGGGTGGCGTGGCCTCCCGCCGCGATTACGCTCCACGTGCCAATCCTCGCACGCTCAGCGGGGAGGTTTCCCTACCCGACCCTGTTTGCGCCAACACCCACTCAGTGAGCGAAGCGAGCGCCCTTCTCAGGCGGGCATCGCGAGCGCGCAGCAGTCGAGCGCACAGATATATCTGGCGGCGCTCTCCTCAGCTGGCCCAACGGGCGAGCGCGTCCAGGTGGTCGTCGAAGTCGAACACGGGGTTCACCAGCAGGTGCTCCGCCCCGATGTCGATGGTCTCTGCGATGCGCTCGTTGATGTACTCCGCCGGCCCCCAGATCGCGGCCTGGTTCGCGAGGTCTGCGTTCCCGTAGACATGCCCGAACCACTCGCGCAGGCGCCCTTCCGCCCGCTCGCGGTCGTCGTCGATGGCGAGGTAGAGCCGCTTCGAGATGATGAAGCTGTCCGGGTCGCGACCCTCGTCGTCGAGCGCGCGGCGCAGGATGGCCACGTGCCCCCGGAAGTCCTCGATGCTCGACGAGCCCGGTCCCATCCAGGCGTCCCCAAGCCGCACGGCGCGCCGCAGGGCCGGCTCGACGCGCCCGCCGAACCAGACCGGCGGCCCCGGTCGTTGTACCGGCTTGGGCTCCATGCGAGTGTCGTCGAGGTCGAAGAAGTCGCCGTGGAAGGTCGCCGTACGCTCCGACCAGAGCGCCTGCATCACCGCCAGCGACTCCGTGAAGCGTCGTACGCGCCGCCCGGGGCGGAGGCCGAACGCGGCGCTTTGCGCCTGGTCGTCGTTACCGATGCCGAAGCCCGCGTCGACGCGCCCTCCACTGAGGACGTCCAGCGTGGCCAGTTCCTTCGCCAGCTGCACCGGGTTGCGCTGGGGCAGCACGAACACGGCCGTCCCCAGCCGCACGCGGGTCGTGATCGCCGCGACGTAGGAGAGAAGGCTGATCGGATCGAGGTTGCGGCTGCCGCCCAACACCTGTTCCAGTGTCCACAGGCTCTGGAACCCGAGCGCCTCCGCTCGCCGCGCCACCCGCCCGATCGGCTCGATGTCGACCGGCTCCGTCGGCGAAACCTGGGGAAGCCCAAACCCGAACGGGATCTTCTCCTGTGACGCCATAGGTGACTCCTTCCACGGCGAAGCGTGCCGGCGCAGGATACCCGCCTGCCCCGCGACCGGCATCGCGTACGATTCGGCCATGGACGCCGTCAGCCTCCGCGATCTCTACGACCACCACGCCTGGGCGATGGACCGCGTGCTCGCCCGCGCCCTCGAGGTCTCTCCCGAACGCGCCGCCGAGGTCTCCCGACCCGGCATGCTCAGCCTGCGCGACACCCTTGCGCACATCGTCTCCGCCGAGGGCTACTGGCTCGCCAGGTGGCAGGTCCGGGAGCGCTACGTGCGTTTCCGCCCCGCCAGCGTCGCCAGCGTGGCGGCGGGCTGGATGCCCCTGCAGGCCGAGGTGCGCGCCTTCCTCGCCGGTCTGGAGCCCGTAGACCTCAATCGCCAGCTCGCACGATACCCACACCCCCGCGACCGGAGGACGCTGGGCGCGGCCATCACGCACGTGCTCCTGCACGGCGCCCAGCACACCGCCGAAGCCGCCGAGCTCCTGACCCAACTCGGTCACTCCCCCGGCCAGCTCGACTACATGGAATTCCTCGACATCCGCGAGCACGCGCTGCCCCTGCTTCCCCCTGGGAGGGAAGGGTAGAATCGCGGCCGTGGTGACGCCAAGGGGCCTTCGCGAACTGTACGACCATCACGCCTGGTCGATGGCAACGCTGCTCGCGCAGGCTGCCGAGGTCTCGCAGGAACAGGCCGAGGCGATGCCCTGGAAGGGGGTCGCGAGCCTGGAAGACACGCTCACGCACATCGTCACGGCGGAACGCTACTGGCTCGCGAACTGGCGAGGCGTGGAACGCCCCGCCCAGGCCTGGCCCGAGAACATCGCCGAGGTGGCTGACCGCTGGATGGCCCTGCAGGCGGACACGCGCGTCTTCCTCGCAGGCGTCGAGGAGGCCGAACTGGGGCGCATGCTCACTCTGCGCGAACCGATTGGCGGCGGCCGCGAGACGCTCGCGGCGGGCATCATGCACGTGCTCCTGCACGCCGCCCAACATCGCGCCGAGGCGGCCGTGTTGCTCTCGAACTGCGGGCGCTCGCCCGGCGAGCTCGACTACATCGACTTCCTCGAGCACCGCGAAGCCCTGCTGCGACCTCGCTGAGGCCCGGCCTACGCCCCGTTCGACACCCACTCGAGCCATCGTCCGTGGTGGTCGCAATACGCCAGGATCTGCTCCTCGTGCTCGCCGTTCTCGAAAGCCACCAGCGTGAGCGTGGGCGAGGGGTCTCCAGACGCGGTTGGGCGGTACTCGCTCGAGAGCCAATAGAGGTCGCGCTCGGCGCCGGCTTCCGCAAGCAGTCGGGCGAATCGCCGGCGCGCCTCGGGGCTGAACTGGTTCAGCGTGTGCGTGTGGTACACGCAGAGCGCCGCCCCCTGGGGAGCGCTGCCCAGGACACCGGGCAGGAGGTCGAGCGCGTCGCCCCTGAGCAGGGTCGGTGGGGTCGTTCGCGCGAGCGCAACAGCGGCGTCGAGACGCTGCCGCTGTTGTCGCTCCTCGGGCCAGACCAGCGCTCGGAGCCACTGGACCGCATCGGGGTCGCGCACGTCGATCGGGTTCAGATCGATGCCGGTGCGCTCAGCGACCGCCAACGCTTCCCCGGGAAGCGGTGGCTCATGGGCTCCGCGCAGCTCTGTTTCGATGCGCACCGGCGATGCTGCGCTGCCCCACCGACGCCCCCCGCCGTAGTCGAAGCCGTACCGGTCCCAGAGCAGGTTCAGGCCAGCGCTGGCGCCCACCTCGACCAGCGCAAGGGGTTTGGCGCCGCTGCGTCTGGCGATGATGCCAAACGTGGGAAGGAGCAGCCCGCAGCGCTCCACCACGTTCGTCTGCACGCGCCGCTCCCGGAGTATCTCCGCAATCGCGTCCGCATGCTCGTGGCAGAAGCGGCGGAAATGAGGGAACGGATCGCCCCTGGCCGATGCCGGGTCCGTGATGCTGGGGTAGAAGGCCGCCAGGTCATCACGCACCCCGCTCAGGAGTAACAGGTGGACGGCCGCGAACAGCAGGTTCGGGGCTGGCTGCTCCGGTCTGCCCTGCGCGGCAAGCGCGAGGAGTTCCTCGTCGTCGGCCACACCGAGCGCCAGCCGCTCATACAGCGGCGACGCCCCGCGCGCCTCCAGCGTTGCGAAGCGCGTGAACTGCGCGGTCAGGGTGCGTGTCCGTTCGTCCACTATCACGACTAGCTTGCCACCCCACTCAGCGAGCGAAGCGAGCGCTCTCCCCAGGCGGGCGCCAGCCCGCCGCTCTCCTCAGGCGGGCATCGCGAGCGCGCAGCAGTCGCGCGCAGACAGTGGCGGCGACGCTCTCCTAGAATGCCGCCCATGGACGCGAACGAGACCGCCGACTACGTCGAGCTCATGCAGCTCCCCATCCGCTACGGCCACGCCCTCGACATGCTCGGCCGCGCCCGCAACCGCGGCGATGACGCCCTCTACGCCGAGGGGCAGGCCATCCTGCGCGACACCTTCTCCGAGGACTTCGTCTTCGAGAACCTCAGCGGCGGGCCCGTCAACGTCCACGGGGCGGATGGCTGGGCCGAGTACTGCGCGAGTGCGCTGGGCTCCTCGGGCGGCACGCAGCACCTCATCGCGCCCCCGCTCGTCCTCATCGACGCAGCCCCGGTCGAGCGCGACGGCGTGCGCGTCGGCGGAAGGGCGACGCTCCGCAGCTACGTGCAGGCCAGCCACACGCGGCCTCCCGAGGGCGAGGAGCTGCCACCCGACACCACCGACGCCACTCCCACCCTCGCCTCGGGCACGAACATGGTCGTGCACGGCACGTACGAGGACGAATGCGTGCGCGAGGCCGGCGGCTGGCGCATCCGCCGGCGCTCGCTGCTCTACACGCACGTCGAGTCGCGCCCCTTCGGCGTCTCTGGCCGCTAGCCCCTCCCGGCTGCCGCCTCGATCGCGCGGCGCGCGAACACGGCGACCATTGCCCGGCGGTACTCCTCGCTGCCGTGCAGGTCCGCGTTGACGAAGTCGAGCGCGTCGCCCGCCCCCGCCGCCGCGGTCGCCGCTCCCTCGGGCAGCGACGCGCCCGCGAGGGCGTCCTCGACGCCGGCGAGGCGTTGTGCATGGCTCGATGCCCCCGTCACGGCGATGCGCGCCGACGCGCACGAGCCACCGTCGAGGGTGAGCGCCGCCGCCACGCCCACCAGCGCGAACTTCGAGGCGCGCTGTTCCAGCTTGGCGTAGGCCGCGCTGCGGCACGCCTGGAAGCACACGCCCGTGACGATCTCGTCCTCGCCCAGGTCCACCGTGAGGATGTCCTGGAAGAAGTCCTCCGCCTGGACCTTGCGGCTGCCGTTCGGGCCCTGGACCGCGATCGTGGCATCGAGCGCCACCATCACGGCGGGCAGGTCCGCGCCCGGGTCAGCATGCGCGAGGCTGCCACCGATGGTGCCGCGGTTGCGAACCTGCGCGTCACCGATCGCGGCGGCTGTCTCCGCCACGATCGGAGCCTGCGCGCGCAGCAGCTCGGAGGCGGCGATCTCGGCGTGCGTCATCGCCGCCCCGATCGCGATCTCGCCGCCGTCCTCCTGGATACCCCGCAACTCGTCGAGGCCGCCGATATCGATCAGCAGCCCCGGCTCCGCCAGACGCTGCTTCATCATCGGGATGAGGCTGTGGCCCCCGGCGAGCAGCTTCGCCTCGGGACCGCCTTCTTGCAGGAGCGTCAGCGCCTCCGCCACGCTCGTGGCGCGGCGGTACTCGAATTCGGTGGGAATCACGACTGGCCTCCGTTCTCCTGGATCAGGCGCCACAGCCGCTCGGGGCGGAGCGGCATTTCGATGTGCGTCACGCCGAGTGGCGCGAGCGCATCCACGGCCGCGTTCACGACGCAGGGCGTCGAACCGATGGTGCCGGCTTCGCCCACGCCTTTCGCGCCCAGCGGATTCACCGGCGTGGGTGTCACCGTGTTGTCGAGCTGGAAGGTTGGCAGGTCCGCCGCCCGCGGTATCACGTAGTCCATGAAGCTCGCCGTCACCGGCTGCCCGTCCTCGTCGTAGACGACCTCCTCGAACATCGCCTGGCCGATGCCCTGGGCGAGTCCGCCGTGCACCTGCCCGTCGACGATGAGGGGGTTGATGATGTTGCCGCAGTCGTCCACCGCGATCATCTTGAGCAGCTTCGGCTCGCCCGTGTCGCGGTCGACTTCGACCATCGAGATGTGGCAGCCGAACGGGTAGGTGTTGTTCGATGGCTCGAAGAACGCCTCCTCCGAGAGGCCCGGCTCCATCCCCGGGGGCAGTGGCACGGGCACGTAGGCGTAGTTCGCCACCTCCTCGAAGGTGCGGCTCACCTCTGGTGCGCCCGCCACCTGGATGCGCCCGTCTTCGAACACGAGGTCCTCCGGGCTCACCTCCTGCTCCGACATCAGCGCCGCCGCGAACTGCTTCATCTTGTCGCCGGCCTTGCCCGCCGCCGCCGCGAGGGCGGCCCCGCCCACGGCCTGCGAGCGGCTGCCGAAGGTGCCGATGCCCTGCTTCACCACGCTCGTATCGCCGTGGAGGATCGTGATGTCCTCCATCGGGATCGAGAAGTGGTCCGCCAGCATCTGGGCGAAGGTCGTCTCGTTGCCCTGGCCGTGCGGCGAGGCGCCGGTCGTCGCCGTCACCTTGCCGCCACGCTCCACGGTCACGCCCGAGTGCTCCCAGCCGCCCGTGGGGACGATCGCGGATGGACCCAGCCCGCAGACCTCGACGTAGAACGACAGTCCCACGCCCACGATGCGGCCCTCGGCGCGGGCGGCGTCGCGCTCGGCGAGCAGCCCTTGCCAGTCGGCCACCTCGAGCGCCTTGTTGAGGCAGGGCTCGTAGTTGCCTGAGTCGTAGACGAGCCCGCCCTGCGTGGCGAAGGGGAACTCGTCCGAGGGGATGAAGTTCTTGCGCCGGAGCTCGGCGGGGTCCATGTCGAGCTCGCGGGCCAGCATGTCGACCGCTCGCTCCAGGAAGTAGAGGCCCTCGGGCCGGCCTGCGCCCCGGTAGGCGTCCGTCGGTGTCTTGTTCGTGAAGACCTCCGTCAGCTCGTGGCGGACAACCGGTATGCGGTAGACGCCGTTCAGCATCAGGCCCGTGAGCGTTGGGATCATCGCGGTCAGGAGCACCTCGTAGGCGCCGATGTCGGCGATCAGCCGCGCCTTCAGGCCGAGGATGGTGCCGTCGTTCCTGGCGGCCATGTCGATGTAGCCGAGGAGGTCGCGCCCGTGGGTCGTCGCCAGGAACGCCTCCGTGCGGTCCTCGATCCACTTGACCGGCGCGCGCACCATCCGAGAGAGGGCGGCGGCCGCGTACTCCTCGCCGTAGATGTTGATCTTGCAGCCGAAGCCGCCTCCCACCTCCGGCGCGACCGCCCGCACCTGGTGCTCGCCCAGACCCATCATGGCGGCCGCCATCGACCGCAGGATGTGCGGGTTTTGCGTCGCGCTCCAGATGGTCAGGTACTCGCGCCCTGCCTCGTACTGCGCGACCACGCCGCGCGGCTCCATTGCGTTCGGCGCCAGCCGCTGGTTCAGCATCCGCTGCGAGACCACGACGTCCGCCTCGGCGAAGGCCGCGTCCACGGCGCTGTCGTCCTCGGGCAGGGATGTCTCGGGATTCACACCCGTGCCGCCCCAGTAGCTCTCGACGGCGATGTTCCGGTCGAAGCCGTCGTGCAGCGTGGCCGAGCCCGGCTCCATCGCCGCCTCCGGGTCGACCACCGCCGGTAGCTCGTCGTACTCGACCTCGATCGCGTCGGCCGCGTCCCGCGCGAGGTAGCGGTCCTCCGCGACGACCACGGCCACCGGCTCGCCCACGTAGCGCACGCGGTCGGTCGCGACGGAGAAGTGGTCGGGAGCGGGGAAGGGCGTACCGATGGGCATCGGGCCGAGGGTCTCGGCCAGCTCCGCGCCCGTGATTACGAGCTCGACGCCTTCCATCGCCGCCGCCGCGCTCGTGTCGATGCTGCGAATCACGCCGTGCGCGATGTCGCTGCGCTTGAAGGCCAGGTGCAGCATGCCCGGCAGCTTGATGTCGTCGACGTAGGTGGCCTGCCCCTGGATGAGGCGGGGGTCCTCGCGGCGCTTCACGCGCTCGCCGATGAGCTTGGGGAGAACGGGGCCGTCTGCGATGGTCATGACTGCGCCATCCTTTCCGCTGCGTGCTGGATCGCGTTCACGATGTGCTGGTAGCCCGTGCAGCGGCAGAGATTCCCGGAGATGCCCTCGCGGATCTCCGCCTCGCTCGGCGCGGGGTTGTCCTGCAGCAGGTTCACCGCCGACAAGATCATCCCCGGCGTGCAGTAGCCGCACTGCAGGCCGTGCTCTTCCCAGAACCCGTCCTGCAGCGGGTGCAGTTCATCGCCGTCGGCCAGACCCTCGATGGTCTGAACTTCCGAGCCGTCCGCCTGCACGGCAAAGACCGTGCACGACTTCGTGCTGCGCCCGTCGAGCAGAACCGTGCAGGCCCCGCACTGGCTCGTGTCGCAGCCCACGTGCGTGCCCGTGAGGTTGAGGTTCTCGCGCAGGTGGTGCACGAGCAGCAGCCGCGCCTCCACCATGGCGGAGCGCTGGCGCCCGTTCACGTTCAGTGTGATCGGAACCGGTTCGGACATCGTGACCCCCTTGTCCGCTGTGTGAGCCGCCTCAGGCGGCTCGGTCGTCTACCTGTCGTTCGATCGACTTGAAAAACTGTCCGATGAGGAGCCGCGCCACGCCGCCCAGGAGCCTCCCCCCGAGCCGCGCGATCGTGCCCCGCGCCTTCACCTCGGCGCGGTAGTGCATGGTCGTGCCGCTTCCCGCCTCCACGAGCTCGACGAAGGCGTCCGCCTTCACCCCGCCCGGCTTCCCCGACCCGCCGACCCGCAACCGGTACGACTCGGGCGGGTTCTGCTCGAGCACCTCCACGTGGCCCGTGTAGGTGCCCCGTACCGACGCGATGCCGACGCGCATCGTCGACTCGTACGTGTCGGGCGCCACCTCTTCGAAGCGCTCGACGCCTGGAAGGGCGCTGGCGAGCACCTCGGGATCGAGCAGCAGCTCGTAGAGCAGCGCCCGCGGCCCATCGAACTCGTGCTCGCCCTTGATCTCCACCCTCGCGCCCCCTGGCGGTAACGCCTAGATACCGTTCGTGTTCAGGTCCTTCATGAAGTCGTAGGTGCGCTGCGGTGCGTCCGGATCCTCGGGAACCGGCAGGATCGCGGCGTTGTAGTCGGTCACGCCGATCGACTCGAGCCGCTTGATCTGCGCTCGCACGCTCGTCTCGTCGCCCACAATAGCCATCTCGGCGACGCCGCTGGCGCCCTCCGCCGCGATGACCTTCTTGTACGAGTAGATCTTCCCGTAGACCTCCCACACCCTGGCGCACGAGGCGCGCGCGGCCTCCTCGTTGTTCGTCACCGAGACGGGGATGCCGGCGATGATGCGCGGCGCCGGGCGTCCGGCGGAATCCGCCGCCTTCGTGATCGTCGGGACCGCGGTCTGCTCGATGTAGTTGGGTCCACACCAGAACATGCTCGTCCCGTCCGCGAGCTCGCCCGTCAACTTCAGCATCCCCGGCCCCAGCGCCGCGATCAGCACCTGCGGGCGTCCCCCGCCGGGGACGTCGAGCTGGGTGAAGGGCGCGTTGTTGAGCTGGACCTGGAACTCCTCACCCTTGTGGTTGACGAGGTCGCCGTCGAGCAGCGGGTTGAGCACCTCCAGGTACTCGCGCAGGTGGCGCACGGGCGTCGCCCAGCGAAGCCCCTGCCAGCCCTCGACGATGAACTTGTGGCTGAGCCCAAGGCCCAGAACGAAGCGCCCGCCGCAGGCCAGGTTGGTGGTGAGCGCCTGCTGCGCCATCACCATCGGGTGGCGGGGGTAGGTGGGCACCACGGCCGTTCCCAGCTCGATCGTGCTCGTTGCCTGCCCGGCAAGCGCGCAGATCGTCATCGCGTCGTAGTTCAGGTGATTCCCCATCCAGGCCGACTGAAAGCCGTCCGCCTCAGCCCGCTGGATCGGCTCGACGATGGAACTGACGCTGGCATCGCCGCCGCCCCCCGGTGGCCTGGTGATGATTCGCATGCCCATCGGTGCTCCTCCGCCCCCCGTTCGGGGCCGCCGCGATGATACCCCCGTCGGGTACGCCTTGCGCGAACGCTAACCACGCCTGCGCGAGCCGCCCTCCGCCGGCCCGCTACACTCCCCGCCATGACCGATCCCGTCGGAAGCGATCCCACCGCCTTCCGCGCCGCCGCCCGCGCCCTCGCTTCCCTGACGGTCGAGGCCATCGAGGCGCTGGGCGGCTCCTTCCCCCGGCTCGACCGCGGCTCCATGTGGGAACTGCAGTCGTCCCTGCGTCCCCTCCACACCCGCCTCGACCAGTCGCTCTCCGACCTCCGCGCGGCGCCCCTCCCCGACCCCTTCCTCCCCCTCCGCGAGCAGCTCGCCACGGGCGCGGAAGCCGTCCTCGAGGCGCTCGCCGGCTTCACCCGCCCCGTCCCCCGCGAGCAGCGTTCGGGAAACGCGCTCGAGAGCATGCGTGGCCTCGCGCGCGCCCAGGAGCTGCTCTATCCCCTGCGCTCGCTGCACCCTGCCCTGGGCGGCCTCTACGCCGAGCCCCCCGTTCGCGCTGACCTCCCCGCCCTCGACGCCCACAGCGCCGATCCCGGCACCGGAATCCAGCGCAGCGGCCCTAACGACGACCCCGACGCCCGCGGCGAGTTCCACCTCTATGTGCCCGAGTCGCTCGACGGCGCCGAGGCCCGCCCCCTTGTCGTCGCCCTGCACGGCGGCATGGGGCACGGCCGCGACTTCCTCTGGACGTGGCTCCGCGAGGCTCGCAGCCGCCGCTTCCACCTCCTCGCCCCCACCTCCGTCGGGCCCACCTGGGCCCTCATGGGCCCCGATGCCGATCGCCAGCGCCTCCTCAGCTCAGTCGAGTTCGTGCGCGAGCGCTTCAACGTGGATGGTGACCGCATCCTCCTCACGGGTCTCTCCGACGGGGCCACCTACGGCCTCTCGACGCTCCTCGGCGGCGAGACCCCCTTCACCGCCATGGCCGCGGTCGCCGGTGTCCTCCACCCAAAGAACGTTGAGGAGGGAGCCATCGTGGGCGCCGAGGGCAAGCGCATCTCTATCACCCACGGAACGAAGGACTGGATGTTCCCGGTGCAACTCGCCCGCGCCGCCCAGGAGGCGCTGCGCGAGGCCGGCGCCAACGTCCGCTACCACGAGATCCCCGACCTCGCCCACGCCTACCCGCGCGAGGAGAACCCCGCCATCCTCGAGTGGTTCGACCCCACACTCGCGCTCTCCGCCCCGGACAACTAGCCGGACAAGACAGTGGACAAATTCGACGACAACTTTCCGCATGTGAGTCGCCGTACCCTTCAAAGTTTCAGTGTGCACGGTCTCTGTGGCGTCTCTAGCTGGGACAAAAGCGGGACAATCGACCGGACATTGCCGTGGCAAGGAGGGTACACTTGAGCCGATGCCAACATGGGATGTCACATTCGACCGCCACATCCAACTCGACGACATTACCCTCATCCGGAGTGTCGCGGAGGCGGAGGCGGTCGCTAAGTTCATCCGGGGCGTGCCCCTTCCCCCCTCCACCCAGGAGCGTCTCGATCGCCTAAACATAATGCGCGCCGTGCGCGGCACCACCGGGATCGAGGGAGCCAACCTCACGGAAGAAGAGGTGGGACGCATCCTCGAGGAGCCGCACGACAAGCCGGTGTTGCCCGAGTCCAGGGCGCGTGAGGAGCAGGAAGCACGCAACGCCGAAGCCGTCATGCGGTTTGTTGCCAACATCACTGACGAAGACGAGGGGAGACCGCTCACCGAAGAGGTCATCCGCGCGGTTCACCGTCTCACGACCGCCGGCATCGACTATCCCAGCAACGAGCCTGGCGTCTACCGCTCGCATGCGGTTCAAGCGGGCTCCTACGTTCCCCCACGTGATGGCACTCGTGTTGAGCGGCTCATGGCTGAGTTCGTCGAGTGGGTCAACACCCCGCCCGCGCTGCGCTGGCCCGCCGTCGTCCGCGCCGTCGCCGCCCACTTCTACTTCGTCAGCATCCATCCCTTCGGCGACGGCAACGGGCGCACGGCTCGCGCAGTCGAGAGCTACTTGCTCTATCAGAGTGGGGTGAACGTGCTCGGGTTCTACTCGCTAGCGAACTTCTACTACCGCAACCGTGCGGAGTACATCGAGCTTCTCAACCACTGCCGCTTCAATGAAGACCGCGACCTCACGCCGCTCATTCGCTTTGCCATCGCGGGGCTGGTGGAGGAGCTTGAGACGGTTCGTCAGGAGGTCGTCGACGCCGTCACGGTGATCACCTTCCGGGACTACTACAGGGACATTCTCCAGTTCAGCGCTGGCATCAACAATGCCGTGATGACCCGACTGCTGGTGTTCATGGAAAACCTCGACGGCCCTATTGAGGAAGCGGACCTTCCATCTCGGCGCAGTGCGCTGGCCGCAATCTGGTCGAACCTATCAGCCAAGACGCGGGCCCGTGACCTTGCACGCCTTGAGTCGCTGGGCCTCATCGTTCGCGAGCACGGAACCATCCGCCCCAACTACGAGGCCATGGATCAGTTCCGGCGCTGAGCCCCTAGCCCTCGCCCGGTGGCAGGTCCTTCGACGCTTCCTCGTAGCGGCTCGCGTACTTCTCGACCTCGGTATCGGATCCCATGGCCGCGTCCACCTCCGCCCCGTACTTGGCCTCCGCATCCGCCACCTTCGTCGCGAAGCTGAGGTGGTGCGCGAACCCGCTCATCACCCGCCGCATGTGATGCTCCCCGTCGTCGGGAGCGGATGGGCAGGGAGGCGGCTCGATGTCGCTCGTCATGCGCTGGCGGAACACCTCCTCCCGCGCTCCGCAACGCTCGCACGCGAATTCGTAGAGCGGCACTGCTCTCCCCTACCCCTCGCCGATGCCGGCCTCGGCGAGATACGCCTCCGCGGCCAGGGCCGCGGTCGCGCCGTCGCCGCAGGCGCTCACCAGCTGTCGCGCTGCCTCCACCCTCAGGTCTCCCGCCACGAACAGACCCGGCACGGTCGTCTGCATGCGCAGGTCGACCCGTGCGTGTCCGCCCTCGTCCAGTTCGACCAACCCCTTCAGCAGGTGGCTGTTCGGCGTCTGCCCGATGAAGATAAAGACGGCCCCCACCGCCAACGTGTGGACCTCCCCGGTCCGCACGTTGCGAAGCTCCGCTCCCTCCACCATCTTCTCCCCGACGATGCGCTCGACCACGCTGTTCCGCACGATGTCGATCTTGGAGTTTGCGAAGACTCGCTCTTGCAGAAGGGCGCTCGCTTTGAACGTCTCACGCCGGTGCACCAGCGAGACCTTGCTCGCATAGCGAGTCGTGAAGAGGGCCTCGTCGAAGGCGGCGTCGCCTCCGCCCACCACGACCACGTCCTCTTCCTGGAAGAAGGCCGCGTCGCAGGTGGCGCAGTAGCTCACGCCCCTGCCGATGAACTCGTTCTCACCGGGAACGCCGAGCTTGTTGTAGTCGGCTCCCGCCGTCGCGATCAGCGCGTGCGCCTCGTAGGCGCCTTCGCCTGTCTCGATGCGGAACGGCCCGCCTGGTCGGGGCGTGATCGACTGCACATCCTCGTAGCGCAGCTCCGCGCCGAAACGCTCGACCTGCTGTGCGAGGTTCATGGCGAAATCGGCCCCGTTAATGCCCTGGGGGAAGCCCGGGTAGTTCTCGACCAGCTCGGTGGTCGCGATCTGCCCGCCTGTGATCAGGTGCTCGAACACGACCGTCCGCCGCCGCGCGCGCGCCCCGTAGAGGGCCGCCGTCAGACCCGCGCCGCCGGCGCCAACGATGGCGATGTCGTACGTCTCGGGTCGTTCCGCGCTCATGCCGCCGTCCCCGGGGCCACCCTGCGCCTGCGCCACATCGCCCTCGCTAGACGATCGCCTCCTCGAGGCGCTTCTTCAGGTCGCTCTTCGGCCGGAAACCCACGATCGTGCCCTTCAGCTCGCCGCTCTTGAAGATCAGGAGCGAGGGAATGCTGCGGATGCCGTACTGCGAGGGGATCGCGGGGTTCTCGTCTGTGTTCATCTTGTAGAAGCTCACGCGACCGGCGTATTCCTCGCCCAGCTCCTCCACGATCGGCGCCACCATGCGGCAGGGGCCGCACCACGGCGCCCAGAAGTCCACCAGCACCGGCAGATCGCTCTTCATCACGTCCGCATCGAACGTCGTGTCCGTCACCTCGGGGGTTGCTGCCATCTTTGTTCTGCTCCTTCGCCGGCGAGCCGGCTTTTCCTTCCAGGCCTTTGTGTTGAGTCTGCCGATGCTCGCCGTACCGTTCCGTCGGTTACGCCCGGAGACCGCCTTCAAGCGTACCACCCGAGGCGCACGTGGGCGCAAACCGCGCCTTACCGAAATTGCCGAGCGCGGGGGCGCTTGCTACCATCCCGCCGAGGTTCGCTCCATGAGTGGCTCCCTCGCTCTTGTTCTCAACCAGAACTACGAGCCGTTGAACGTGTGCCACGTGCGCCGCGCGCTCGTGCTCGTGCTGCGGGGCAAGGCCGAAATCATCGAGACGGCCAAGGGCGTCATCCACAGTGCGAACCATCACTTCGTGCTCCCCTCAGTCATCCGCATGGTCTACTACGTCCGCCGCCCGCGCCCGAAATTGCGCCTCTCCCGCCGCGAGGTGTTCGCCCGCGATGGCTGGGCCTGCGCCTACTGCGGGCGTCCCACGAAGGACCTCACCCTCGATCATGTGGTTCCCCGCTACCGTGGCGGCGCCCACAGCTGGGACAACCTCGTAAGCGCCTGCAAGCCCTGCAATCACCGCAAGGCCGGCCGCACCCCCAGCGAGGCCCGCATGCGCCTCCGTACCCCTCCCGCCGCGCCCCGCGTCCCCATCTACTACGGTTTCCTCCAGTACCTGCGCCGCTACCAGGATTGGCGCAAGTTCATCCCCGGCGCGGAGACGGCGAGGGCTGCCGTCTAGATGGCTGAACTCTCCCCGGAGCAGATCATCGAGGAAGCCCTGCGCGTCGCCCACTCGCAGTTCGGGGGAACGCTCGCCACCACCCACGCCGACGACGGCACCCCCTACCCAGCGTTCGTCCTCTTCCACCTCACCGACGAGGGCGAGATCCTTTACGGCAGCGTCACCGAGTCCCAGCACACGCGCGACACCGAGGTCGTCCCCGAGGTCGCCTTCCTTATCGACAACCGCGACGTGCTCGGCTACGACTGGCCAGCCTTCGACCGCGTGACCGTAGAAGGGACGGCCGAGCGCATCGATCCCGACGACCCCCGCTACGACAGCTACTTTGAGGCGCTCACCGCCAAGAACTGGCTCTCGAGCTACTTCACCGGTATCGGAAACCTCTACCGCATCGCGCCGAGGCGCATCACCGTCGTCCTCGGCCTCGGCCCGGAGCGCCACACCCTCGACTTCGACTAGCGCTCGGGCAGCCCCAGCATCGCGGCCGCCTCGTCCGGCGTCGCCGGCCGCTGGCCGAGCCGCTCGATGACCTCGAGCAGCGCCTCGAGCAGCTCAAGGTTCGAGGGCTCTCCCGGTCCCGCGTAGTCCTCCAGCCCGATGCGCACGTGCCCGCCCCGCGAGATCGCCAGCTCGGCCATGCCGCAGGCCGTCACGTCGCCGCTCCGTACCGCCACCGACCACGGCAGCCCCGTTCCCGAGAGCATATCCAGGTACGCCTCCAGTCCCGCCGGCGTTGGCGGCAGACCTGAGAGCGTCCGTTCGCTGCCGAAGTAGAACTTGAGCAGCGACCCCGGCGGGAGCGTTCCCGCCTCGTACTCCGCCAGCGCCACCCGCAGGAAGCCCGGCTCGAAGATGGAGATGGACGGCCCGAGGTTGTGCTGCGCGCACGTGTCGAACATCTTCCGAGCGTCCCGGAACGTGTTCAGGTAGGTCGCCTCGATGTCCGCCGGACGCCCGTCCGGGCCGCGACCGCCAACGTTCACGGAGCCTGGATCCACCAGTCCGATGCGGAGCACCCCTGCCTCCGCCAGCGCCGGGATGTGGGCGTAGCGGCGCTCGAAGGTCGTGTGCGGACCACCACTAGGCATCGTCGGGTAGAGGAGGGCGTCCGGGCGTTCCGCGAGGATCGTGGTCCACGCTTCGAGGTAGGGCGCCGGGTCGTGCTCGGGGGCGTCCCCCACGACCGGCTCGTCGTTGTGGTTGTGGATGATGGCCGCCCCTGCCTCCAGGCAGCTCAAGCCGTCCTCCGCGACCTCCCCGGGCGTGCGCGGCACCATCGCGTTGCGCGACTTCGGCGTCGCCCCATTGATCGCCGCCTCAATGATCACCGCTTCGCCGACATCACTACTCGTCATCACGTATCTCCCCTCAGCGCGCCGTATCTTGCCACGCCTCCCCCACTCAGCCGCGCGACGCTCTCCTCAGCGAAGCGCGCAGCGCAAGCGCTCTCCTCAGCCGCGCGAGAGCGGGGCGCTCCACTCAGGCGGGCGCAGCCCGCCGCTCTCCTACGTGAGCCAGCGCGCTTCCCAACCCTTCTCCGGCTGCTCCTCCGCGAACGGCCACCTCTCCCCGAACCGCTCCCGGTACACGACCGCCCTCACCGGTTTGCGCCGCACCGGCCCCTGGCGGTCCGTCGGATAGCCGATGGGGAGCAGGCAGTAGAGCTGGTTGTTCTCGGGGATGTCGAGCAGTTCGTACAGCTCCGCGCCGCCCCGCATCGGCAGGTTGAAGACCGAGCAGCCCAACCCCAGCGCGCGCGCCGACAGCATCAGGTTCTGCACTGCCGGGAAGGTGCTTCCCCCCGGCGTCGAGTGCCGTCCCTTCATCCCCAGCACGGCGATGATGGCTGGCGCCTCGTCGAGGTGCGTGACCAGGTGCTCGACGCTGCGCAGCGTCAGCCGCTGGGTGCGCGGCAGGTCGTCGATCTTGTCCGGGTGCGCCGAGAACTCAGGCTGGTAGCGACCCCACCCCTCCTCCGCCCAGCCCTGCATCTTCGCCTTCACCGCCGGGTCGGTGATGACGATGAAGCGCCAGTCCTGCGCGTTCTGTCCCGAGGGCGCGCGGATGGCCGCATCGAACAGCTGGAACAGCACCTCGTCAGGAATCGGGTCGGGCCGGAAGCGCCGCAGCGCCCGCATCGAATAGATCGTCTCAAAGAGCCCCGGATCGCCTGCTGCCGCCATGAGCGCCTCCCGCGGCGGGATTCTACCGGCCCGTCCCGTTCGCACCCTCGGTATCCGCCGCCCCTCCCCCTCCCCGCGTCCCGTACCATGCCCTCCAGGAGGACGCCATGGATACCGGAGCGAGCACCGCCGCCGACTGGCGCGTCGCCGTCGACCAGGCCCTCCACGGCGTCCGCGCGAACCCCGACATCGCGTTCGTCTTCGCCAGCTACCACCACGCCGAGCGCTACCCCGAAATCGTGGGCGCCATCCACGAGCGCCTGGCCCCCCGCCTCCTTGCCGGCTGTTCCGGGCAAGCGGTCATCACCACCGGGCGCGAGATCGAGGGGGCCCCCGGCCTCACGATCCTCTCCCTCTCCCTGCCCGGCGCCGAACTCACCCTCAAGCGCGTCTCCGCGGAAGACCTCGACGCCGAGACCCCCCTCGTCGACCACCTTCTCCCGCCCGATGACGTGAACGCGTGGATCCTCCTCTCCGACCCCTTCACGATCGACTCCGAGAAGCTCGTCGCCGCGCTCGCCGAGGTCTACCCCGGAACGCCCATCCTCGGGGGCATGGCCTCCGCCTTCCCCGGCGGGCGCAGCGCCTACCTCTTCGAGGGCGGCAACCTCGCCCCCGGCGGCGCCCTCCTCCTCGCCATCGGCGGTGGCTGGACCGTCCACCCCGTCGTCTCCCAGGGCGCGGCCCCCATCGGCGAGTCCTGGACCATCACCGAGGCCGACCGCAACATCGTCGTCGCCATCGGCGGGCGCCCTGCCCTCGAGGTGCTCATGGAGACCCTCCGCGCCCTCCCCCCGGACGTCCAGGAGCGCGCGGGACGCAACCTTCTCTGCGGTCTCGCCATGGATGAGTACGCCGATGAGCTCGGGCGCGGCGACTTCCTCATCCGCAACCTCCTCGGCGTTGACCGCGAGCGCGGCGCCGTCGCCATCAACGACAACGTGCGCGTCGGCCAGACGCTCCAGTTCCAGCTGCGTGACGCCGAGGCTGCCACCGAGGAGCTCAACGCCCTCCTCGACAAGGCCCGCGACGCCATGGGCGGCGAGGCCGCCGGGGGCCTGCTCTGCGCCTGCAACGGTCGCGGCCAGGGCATGTTCGGTGCTCCCGACCACGATGCCGCCGCCGTTGCCGACCGCCTCGGCCCGGTGCCCATCGCCGGCCTCTTCTGTAACGGCGAGATCGGCCCCGTGGGAGGCACGCCCTTCGTGCACGGCTTCACCGCCAGCCTCGCCCTCTTCGTACCCGTGGGGGAGCCGGCCGCCAGTTAGCGCCGAACCTCGCAGACCCCCTACGGCGCCAGCGCCTTCGTCTCCCGCTCCCCTTCGATGCGCGCGATGAACTCGGCGAGGGGTATCGCCCCGAGGTCTTCTCCCGTGCGCACGCGCACGGCGACTGTGCCGGCCTCGACCTCACGGTCGCCGGCGACGAGCATGTAGGGCACCTTCTGCAGCTGGGCGTGGCGAATCTTCGCGTTCATGCGCTCGCTGCGGGCGTCCACCTCCACGCGGAAGCCAGCCTCGCGCAGGGACTTCGCCACCTCGTCGGCGTAGGGCTGGTGGCGGTCGGCGATGGGGATGACGGTCGCCTGGACGGGCGCCAGCCAGAGCGGGAAAGCGCCGCCGAAGTGCTCGATGAGCATCCCCATGAAACGCTCCGTCGCGCCCGTCACGGCGCAGTGGAGCATCACGGGGGTGTGCTCCTTGCCGTCCTCGCCGGTGTAGACGCAGCCCATCCGACCCGGCTGGATGAAGTCGACCTGGATCGTCGAGAGCTGCCACTCCCGCCCGAGCACGTCCTTCGCAATGAAGTCGGCTTTGGGGCCGTAAAAGGCAGCCTCCCCCTCCTCCTCCGCGTACTCTAGCCCCGAGGCGTCCATCGCCGCTCGCAGGGCCGTCACCGCTTGCTCCCACTGCTCGGGGGCGTCGATGAACTTGCCCCCGGTGTCCGGTAGCGACAAGGCCACGCGGTAGTCGCTGAGGCCGTAGGTCTCGAGCGCTTCCCGCACGAGCGAGAGCGCCAGCTCGAACTCCTCCTGGATCTGGTCGGGCGTGCAGAAGATGTGCTCATCGTCCTGGGTGAGCGAACGAACACGCGTCAGACCGTTCAATTCACCCGACTTCTCGTAGCGGTAGAGGGTCGCGAACTCGGCGTAGCGGAGGGGCAGGTCGCGGTAGCTGTGGGGCTCCGCGTTAAAGAGGATCATGTGCGAGGGGCAGTTCATTGGCTTCAGGAGGAACTCGGTCTCGCCATCGACCATCGGGGGGAACATGGCGTCGGCGTAGTGCTCGCGGTGGCCGGAGCGGTCGTAGAGCTGGCCCTTCACCAAGTGCCCGGTCCAGACGTGCTGGTGGCCGGTGCGCTCCTGCATCTCGCGCACGTAGCTCTCCATCAGGTGGCGCACGGTCTCGCCCTTGGGCAGGAAGAGGGGGATGCCCTGCCCGACGACATCGGAGAAGGTGAAGAGGCCGAGCTCGCGGCCGACGCGGCGGTGGTCGCGCTTGCGCGCTTCCTCCAACTGGCGCTCGTACTGCTCAAGCTCCTCCTGCGTCTCGAAGAGCGCCCCGTAGACGCGCTGGAGCTGGGGGTTGGCCTCGTCGCCGCGCCAGTAGGCGCCGGCGATGCTCATCAGCTTGAACGCCGGGATCTCGCCGGTGTGGTTCACGTGGCCGCCGCGGCAGAGGTCGGTGAATTCGCCGTGCGTGCACTGCGTGATGGCGCCGTCCTCGATGTCCGCCAGCAGGTCGAGCTTGAAGGGCTGGTCGCGCCAGCGCTCCTCGGCCTCGTCGCGGCTGATGGCGGCCATCTGGAAGGTGAGCCGCCGGCCGATCGACTTGCGCATGCGCCGCCGCAGCCAGGTCAGGTCCTCCTGCGTGAGCGCGCGCGGCAGCCGGAAGTCGTAGTAGAAGCCGGCGGCCGTGGGTGGACCGATGCCGAGCTCGGCCTCCGGCATCAGCTCGACCATCGCCTCGGCGAGGACGTGCGCGGCGGAGTGGCGCATGCGCGCCAGGCGATCCTCCTGCGGGAGGTCGGCAAGGTCGACGTCGGATTCGATCGGTTCTGGCATGGCTGGGACTCCCCCGGCGTTCTCGCGCCTGCTCAGGGACGGCGCGCGGGCCGTGGTCCCACCCTGATTCCCCGCGCGCTCGTGCGCGGGCTCGTTGTGGCCGCTAACGGGGCCAACCGTGCGCGCCTATCCGCGAGGGATTCGGGCGCCGGCTCGCGGGTGGTGTTCGCCGCCGGGCGCCGCGCTTGCAGCCGTGGCGCGGCTCTCTGGGGGGTGGCGGCTACTCGTCCCGGTCGTCGCCTCTCGTGTCTGCGATTGTCCGCCTCCGAGTATAGCCAGCGGTGCGGACGGGTCGAGGGGCGGTCAGAACCCGCCGTTACTGACATAGACGCAAACCAGAATCGCGCCGATGGCAATCGCCCCCCACATCCGTCGTTTCCGACGGCTCCTGAAGATGCCCCGGCTCTCGCGCCGGAGGAACCGGCTGAACCAGTCTTCGCGGGAGCGGCCGTAGCGGCGGGGGCGGTAGGGCCCGCGCCTGGAGAAGCGCCCGGGAGCCAACGCAGGGAGGTGGGCGAAGGGGACGGGGCTGAAGCCCGTGATCTCCTGGAAGCGGGGCGACCGCTGGTCGCGAAGTGACTTCATCGCCGCCTCGAAGCCCGCCGCCTCTTTGCGCGTGTCGCGAGGGCCGGACCTCCACGCCAGCTGAGGATTGCCGCCCGCCGTCGAGGCCACATCGCCGTCCTGGTGCTCCCGCAGCCGCCGCCCCACATGCGCGCTGTGCCCCACGTAGTGACCGTAATCGGTATCGAGGACGTACACGTAGTAGCGCCGGTTGGGCACAGCGGCATCGCGCCGATCCTGCTCGTAGCCGAGATCCTCGGGCTCGTAATACCTGCGACGCCTAGCCATAAGAAGGGCACATTCTGCCAAGCTCCGGGAGCCGGCGCACGCCGGAGGCGGCCCAGCAACAAACGCGCTAGGCTGGTCAGTCCGTGGGCGGTTAGCTCAGATGGTTAGAGCGCTGCGTTGACATCGCAGAGGTCACTGGTTCGAATCCAGTATCGCCCACCAGACTTGACGGTAGACAGTACCGGGCCGCCGAGGGCCACTTCCTCGGCCTCGCTGCCCCCCAGGGGACTGTCCCCGGGCATCGGGATCGTGTAGCGGATCGTGGCGGCGCCGGGGGCGACGGCGATCTCCTTCACGAAGCTGCGAATGAAGGCCTTCGACTCGGTCAGCTCGCTCGTGGCGAGGAACTCGCTCATGTCCTCGGCGTAGGCCGTGATCGTGTCGACGTCATCGAGCACCGCGCGCCGCTCCGAGAGCCCGGCCCGCGCCTCGGAGGCCGCCTGCTCGAGCCGCTCGCTGCGCTCCTTGTGCTCACGCACGCGCGGGAGCACGTCGCTGATGTCCAACTCCGTCGTCTCCATGAGGTGGTAAAGGCGGTCGAGGCGGCGGCGCACATCGGCAAGCTCGGACTCGATCGTCTCCAGCTTCTGGTGCTGCTCGCGCGCCACGCCGTCCAGCTCCTCGCCGACGAGACGCACGAGGTCGCGGATGTTGGACTCGGTGAGGATGTTGGCGCGGATCTGGTCGACGACGAGGGTGAGGGGCCGGTAGCGGAAGTGATGCTGGTTAAGCACGCTGCCGACCGTGTCGTAGAGAACCGCGTCCGGCTGGCTGCCGCGAGTCTCCGCGACGCTCCGAAGCCTTGCCTCAACCGTCGAGAAATGGGCGGCATCGAACCGCGGCTCCGTGGCGTACAGCGTGACCAGCTGGAACAAGGTCTCCAGGTCTTCCGGGGAGGCGCTGCCGCCCAGCCCCTCGAACAGCTCCCCGATGTAGGGCGATACCGAGACTCTCTTGCCGGCCAGCAGCTTGTTGAGAGTGACACTGTCGTGCAGCCCGGCCCCACTGCCCGCAACAAGCCCGGCAGCGTACAGAGCGGACACGTAGTCCCCATCGGCCACCAGCGAGCGCCCGCCTGGACTGTGGGCGCTGAACAGCAATTCGTCATTGCGGAAGTCGGTCTGCTTGGCGATGACGGTGATGCCGTTGGAAAGTGTCCATCGCACCGCATCGACGGACTCGATTCGCTCTTCCGCGGTGATGCTCCCCGGGGTTGGAAGCTTCGCCAGCAGGGGGATGTTGTCGAAGTTGTCCTCGTAGGCTCCAGCTTCAGCGCGGTTGCCCCCTCGAGTTGTGCCCGCACGGCCGCGGCCAACTCGTCGTCTGGGCTGCTGTCGCTCCCTTCCGGTCGCAGCACCAGCAGCACCGTGTTCCCGGGTTCCGCCCAGGAAGCCGCCACGTCGTCGATCTCCGACAGGGAGATCTGGGGCAGCAATGCCTGGTACAGCGCCCACTCCGTCTCGACATCGGGGACCGGCGCCCCGCTGAGGAAGTGGGCCACGTACGACTGCGCCAGCCGGCCCGACTCCAACTGGTCCCGTTGCTTGTAGACGCTCTCCGCCGAACTCAACAGGTTGACCTTCTCTCGAGCCAGCTCGGAGCCGGTAAAGCCATGCTGTCGAACGCGCTGCAACTCCTCCAGCAACGCCTCGAATCCGGGCTCGACGCCGTCCTGTCCCACCACGACGGCGAAGTTGACGATGTCCAGTGGTTCCACGAACGAACCGCGTCCGCCTCCGGCCCACAGGTAGGGAGGCTCCTCGACCTGACCCCGCTCGAACAGACGCGCGTTCAACATCGCGAAGGCGAGCCGCTCCGCCACGGAGCGCTGGAATGCCGCCACGTCCTGCCCGGTGTCGGGGGCCAGCTTGACGACCAGTGTCAACTGCGTTCCGGGCGCCTCGGGGTCGGTGAACACGTTGATGCGCGCCTCGGCGTGGTCGGGAATCGCGAAGCGCGGCCGCTCGGTGGCGGCCGCGACGGCCGCCCGCTCCTGGAGCGCCTCGCCCTCGGGAGGCGGCGCAAAGTGCTGTTGCACCTTGGCCTCGATCAGTTCCGGGTCGAAGTCGCCGACGACGACAACAGCCATCAGATCGGGCCTGTACCAGCGCTCGTAGTAGGCCCGCAACTGCTCGACGGGCGCGGTCTCGATGACCTCGGTCAGGCCAATCGGGTCCCGCTCGGCGTATCGCGAAGAGCCGAACAGCAAGGGCAACAAGCTCTCTTGCCAGCGAGAGGAGAACCCCTGGTAGACGCGCCACTCTTCCAGGACGACCTTGCGCTCCAGCTCCACCTCCTCAGGCGTGAAGGCCACCGCGTAGGCCCAGTCACTGAGAATCTCGAACGCCGTCTCGAGGATCTCGGGATCGTCCGTCGGAACCTCGAGGAAGTACCTGGTGGTGTCGTAACCGGTCTGGGCGTTCAGGTCCGCGCCAAACGTACTGCCGATGGACTCGAGGTAGGTCACGATCTCCTGCTTGGCGAAACGCTCCGTTCCATTGAAGGCCATGTGCTCGACGAAGTGCGCCAGCCCGCGTTGTTCCTCCTCCTCCAGGACCGAGCCGGCCTTCACGACGAGCGACAGGAACGCCCGGCCGCGCGGCTCCTCGTTGTGCCTGATGTAGTAGGACAGCCCATTGCTGAGCGTGCCCCGAACGACAGCGGGATCGAAGGGCAGGAGAGCGTCGGGCCTCGTATCCACCGACACGGCCGTGGCGGTGGGAGCCGGGGTCGCAGTGGGCGTCTCCGGAGCAGGCGTGGCCGTGGCCGTGGCGGCGGCGGTGGCTGTGGCGGTGGGTTCCGGAGTTGCTGTGGGCGTCCGTTCCACGGGCGTGGCGGTGCCGGACGGCGGCGGTTCCGTGCTGGGAGAAGGGTCGGAACCGCAGCCCGCCAACGCAATCAGCATCAGCGCGACGCAGACAAGGGAAACCACTGACTTGAGAGGGACGTTCATCCAGCTCGTTTCTGGCATCCGTCCTCACCCGGGACCATTGGACTAGGGAACTCGCGGACGGACAGCCGCTGCGCGCATTCTCCCCAACGGGCCGCCTGTGCGCAGCCCGGCGGGAGTGTGTCACCGAGCAGCCAGCGTCCGATAACGCCGAACCCGTCAACAATCCGACCAGGCCCCCGGACCGTGCCCACCCGTCGCTACGGGCAGTACGGCAGACCGGTGCTGTCGAGGTCTGAAAAGACAGAAGCTCGCAACCCAACGGGGATGCAGCCGGTCAGTTGGTTGCCGTCCAACAGCAAGAAGTCGAGCCCCGTGAGATTCGCCAGCTCCGCTGGTAGCTCTCCCGTAAGCCGGTTGTAGCTCAGGTCCAGCGTCGACAGCCTGGTGAGGGCGCCCAGCTCGGACGGAATTTGTCCGGTCAACCTGTTCGGGCCAAGGTCGAGTTCCGTGAGCCTGGTCAGGTTGCCCAGCTCGGGCGGAATAGCCCCGGTGAGATCGTTGAAGCCGAGCCCCAGTTCCGTCAGCTTGGCAAGGTCGCCCAACTCTGGCGGAATGGGTCCACTCAATTCGTTCCCGCTGAGATCCAGCTCTGCCAGGTCGGTCAAGTCACCTAGCTGGGAGGGGATGTCCCCGGTCAAGTCATTGTTGTCGAGGTCGAGCCGCCTCAACTTGGCCAGGCTACCCAGCTGGGGAGGGATCTCGCCGCTGAGCTCATTCCAGTCCAACTCCAGCTCCCTGAGCTCGGACAGACGCCCCAACTCGGACGGTATCTCCCCGCGCATGTCGCCGTTGAGAACAAGCGTCTCAAGCTTGTCCAAATCGCCCAGTTGCGCCGGTATCTCGCCGGCGAAGCCACTCAACTCCAAGGTCTTGACTCTCTGTGGCGATCCCCCGAGTCCGATACCCGTCCAACGGGCAATCGGCGTGGTGGGAGACCAATTCAGCGTCCCCGTTCCGGCTATGGCATCCCGCGCTGCCAGCAGGCTCTCGCAGTCGGACACAAGCCCCGGATTGGTTGACGCGTTCGGCACCGCCGTTCCGGTTGCGCATGAGACCGTCGCCTCACAGAAGGGGGGAAGGTCGGGCCTTGGGTCGTCAAACGCGTACGTCGTGTAGGCGCTCTGCAGGGAACGGAAACTGTCCGGTATACAGCCGGTCAGCGGGTTCCCGTGGAGGTAGTAGGAGTGCAGCGCGGACAGGTTTGCCAGCTCGGATGGAACGTCCCCGCTGAGAGCGTTGTCTCTGAGGTCAAGTGTCTCCAACCGGGAAAGGTTCCCCAGGGCAGCGGGTATCGCCCCGCTCAGGGCGTTGTTGCCGAGATAGAGGTCCTCCAGGCTCGCCAGGTCCCCCAGCTCTTCAGGAATCGCGCCGTCCAGGCTATTGGACGTAAGGAACAGTGCCCGGAGATCCGATAGCTGGCCCAGCTCCGCGGGTATCCCGCCGCGCAGGTCGTTGTGGTTGAGCCTGAGCGACCGGAGGTGCGCCAGGTCCCCCAGCTCAGGCGGAATCTCCCCGCTCAGGTTCCTGTTGCCGGCAAGATTGAGGGTTTGCAGGTTCGTCAGGTTGCCCAACTCAGATGGGATATCGCCGGTCAACTGGTGCCACGACAGGTTCAGAGATAGCAGGTTCGTCAGGTTCCCCAGCTCTCGCGGAATTCCACCCGTCAGGGTTTGAGTCCGGTCACTCTGCCCGGTTGTGTCGGCCAGGTTCAGCTCTACGAGATTGGAGAGGTTTCCGAGCTCAGGTGGGAGCGCCCCGGTAATGTCGTTGTTCTCGCTCAGGTCCAGGAACATGAGGCTGGAGAGAGCGCCTACCTCGGACGGGATAGTCCCGCTCAAGTCGTTGCCGCCGAGTTCGATACTGGTGACGCAGCCGCCAGCGTTGGTCCCCACGCCACGCCACGTGCCCAGTGGCCTTTCGCTGAGCCAACCCGTCCTGCTTCGCCAGTTCGGGCCACCGAGCGAGTTGTAGAACGCGACCAGCGCGTCCCTGTCTCGCTGGACACATTCAGTCGCCGGCTCCGGCTCAGTCTCAACCGGTAGCGGATCGGCAACCTCGACAGTGACGCTGATCGGCACGTCGATGGAGATGTCGCCTTGATGGTAGTTCCCGCTCAGGTCGAAGTCGGGCATTCGCAGGCGCGTGATGGGCGTCCAGTCACCGCCCTCAGGGCGGGCCTTGTACCAGAGAACGCTATTGTTGGTGACGCCTTGCCAGAACCGGACCTCAACGGTCTCGGTCGTCTCGACCGTCTGGGTCGCAGCGGAGGCGCCCTCAGTCTCCACCGGTGGCGGATCGGGAACCTCGACAGTGACGGTGATCGGCACGTCGATGGAGATGTCGCCTTGATGGTAGTTCCCGCTCAGGTCGAAATCGGGCATCCGCAGGCGCGTGATGGGCGTCCAGTCACCGCCCTCAGGGCGGGCCTTGTACCAGAGAACGCTATTGTTGGTGACGCCTTGCCAGAACCGGACCTCGACGGTCTCGGTCGTCTCGACCGTCTGGGTCGCAGCGAAGGCGCCAAGCGCTCCTCCGATGGCGATGACTCCGACGAGCGCGGCGATGATCCAGTTCTTCACGCCTCTCTCCCAGCCTGCATTGAAGCGAGTCATAGTGGCGCTACCTTTCAAGTAAAGAGGCACTGGGGGGGGCGCTGAGCACTGGCCGTACACCGCCTTGGCGAGCGCCGCGACCGCGAGCATACATCAGGGAGTCGGAGGCGATGCGCTGGCTCGTTGGGCGAGGTCGCGGTGCGAGGAATCTCGCGATCAGGCCTCCAGTGGCCCTCCGCTAGCCTGCTCCGGGCGCCCAAACAGCGTGCGCGTCGCATTCTCCGGCTCGAGTGCCCTGCCCTTGTATAGAAAGAGTTGGTACGCCAGAGAGGATTCGAACCTCCGACCTCTACCTCCGCAGGGTAGCGCTCTATCCACTGAGCTACTGGCGCACGTTGCTGGTGCCGAAGGTGAGATTTGAACTCACACGCCCGCAAGGGGCACTACGCCCTGAACGTAGCGCGTCTGCCTGTTCCGCCACTTCGGCGCCTGCCTCCATTATCGGGCCGCGGGTGCTCGCCTTCAAACTCGGCGCCGCCGCCGCTGGCGGAGGAGCACGCCCGGCCATAGACTCAGAGGGCGTTGGGCGGTTAGCTCAGATGGTTAGAGCGCGTCGTTCACACCGACGAGGCCACTGGTTCGAGTCCAGTATCGCCCACCACGCGCCACCCCCCTACGCCGCTCCCCGGTCGACCGACCTCGTGCGCCCTACTCGCCCTCGCCGATGGTGAAGCGGCTGCTGTCGCTGCGGCCGAACACCTCGGGGAAGTACGTCTCCTCCGCGTGCGCGGGGGCCACGAAGAAGTCACCGGGGGCCGTGGCGCGCGCGTAGTAGACGTACTCGTGCACGCCCCGCGGCAGGCGCTGTGCGAGCAGCGTGACGCGGTCGTCGCGAATGTCCACCTGGTCCCAGGGGTTGTAGTACCACGCGTACCAGGGTGCGTAGTAGGTGGGCGTTCCCCCGAGCAGCGCCTCCGTCTGCTCGCGCTCCAGCTGCTCGCGCAGATAGGCGGGCACGATCTTGAGTCGCGGGTCGATGGGCTCGAGCCCTGCCGGCAGGAAGTCCTCCAGCTTTACGAAGAGGCGGTCGGCTGGCGCCACCACCGTCACCGTCACGCGCACCACGTCGTTGAGGGAGGCGCTCGTGATGGCGGTGTCGGGGTCCTCGAGCAGCGAGTAGCGGTGCGAGACGGCGAAACCGCGGTTGAGCGCCTCGATGTCCTTCGCGGGGGTCACGTAGCGCAGGTTGAGGCCGTAGTACATGCGCCCTTCGGCGGTGACGTCGCGGTCGAACTGCACGCGGCTGACCTCGCCCAGCGGCAATTCCTCCAGCGCGACCTCCGTACGGTCGAGGTAGTCGCCCGCGGGCACGTCGAAGTGGCCGGCGAGGACGCGCTGGGTGTTCAGCAGCACCTGGTAGTCGTACACCCCGCGCGTCTCGCCCGTGAGCTCGGCGAAGGCGCCCAGCGAGGCCATGCCCTGCGCCCGCTCGACGCTCGTCTTCCAGCGATCGGCGGAACGGGCCACGACGAGCCAGCGGGTGGTTTCCTCGATGAGCGGGTGCTGCGGGTCGGCTTCGGTCAGGGCGCGCAGCACGAGGGCGGTCGCGCGCACGCTGCCGTTGTGCATGGAGCCCCCGATGCGGTCGTCCTCCCAGTGGTTGCCGTTGGCGCTCGCGATGGTCGTGGCCGTGAGGTCGTTCAGGAGCGTGCGCACCGCCTCATGGTCCGCCTCGTGCCCGCTCGCACGGAGGCCGAGCAGCAGGTAGGCGCGTCCCCAGCTCGTGAGTTCCGTGCGGTGCTCCTCGAGCAGGGAGCGCAGCAGGGCTGCCTGCTCTCGGGCGAGGGGGCTCACCTCGTCTCCGTTGTTCGCCGCGCTCGTCAGGGCGTAGAGCAGGAAGGCGTGCCAGTTGGGGTTGGCCGGGCGCTCGACGTCCGTCTCCCGGTTCACGAACTCCGTGATCAGCCGCATTGTGCGGGAGTACTGATAGTCCGCGACGGAGTAGCTGGCGTCCTTCGCCTCGCCGAGGGCGATCAGGACCCAGCCCGTCACCCACAGGTCGGTCCGGCTGCAGGAGCCGCACCAGGCCCAGCCGCCGTCGTACATCTGGTACCGGACCAGCGTGTCGATGTCCTTGCGGAGCTGGGCCTCCTGCCCTTCCGTGAGGCCGCTGGCGCTCGCGCGCTGCACCGCAGTCGTGGCGATGATGCGGCTGGCGATCCTGACGTTCGACTCCCATCGGTACGGCTCGAAGAAGGGCAACTCCTCGTCCAGGGCGCCCACCAGCGAGGCCTGTAGCGACAGCTCAAGGGAGCCGCTGCCGGTGATGACGTAGTCGGGCAGGTAGACGGACTCGATGACAGCGTTGTCCTCGACGACCCCACCGGTCGCGGTCGTCTCCGGTGTCACATCCAGGTGCACGGGGATGCTGCGCTCCACCGCGTCGCCGTAGCCGCCGGTGGCGGTGGCGCTGAAGGTCACGGTGGCCGTGCCCGCTTCGACGACGCGAGCGGGCCACGCGGCCACGATCGACTCGCCGGCTTCGACGCGCTGCACATGGGCCCCCTCGTCGTCGAGGACGACGCCCTCAACCTCGATCGTGACCTCCACGTCGCGGGCCTCGGTCGTGCCGTTGCGGATGAGGGTGCGCAGGGTTACCTCGTCGCCCACGCGCAGGAAGCGGGGCAGGGCGGGGCGCACGAGCAGAGGCTGGGTGACGAGCAGCTCGCTCTCGCCCTCGCCCACCTGCGGCTCAGCGGTGACGGCGCGGGCGCGAGCGCGCCAGGTGGTGGCGTTGTCGGGCAGTGTCAGCTCGAAGCTCGCCCTGCCTTCCTCGTCTGTCGTGAGCTGCTCCCACTCCGCCGTGTTCCGGAAGTTCGAGCGGACCCGAGGGCTTGCGCCGCTCTCCCCGCTGTCGCTGATTCCGGAGACCGCACGGAATGCGAATAACGCGGTCGGCGCGGCCTCCGCGTTATCGGCCATGTCTTCGTCAGCGGATTCTTCGGTCAGGCTGGCCGTTTCCCCCGTCCCTTCGCCGCGTTCCCCCTCGGCGACCTCGTCGTACGTCTCGTTCCGGCGGTCGACCGACACGGCGAGCGATGAGGCCGTCCGCACCCCGAGGGCACGTTCGTACCAGAAGGCGCTCATGCCGTCCCGTGCCGACTCGTCGAGCAGCGAGAGCACGGCCTGGTCGACCACCGCGACGGAGACATCGGCCTCGACGCCCTCCCCCTCAGCGTCGGTGACCTGCATTTCGTACTGCACCGTCTCTCCGGGGATGGCCTGGTCGCGATCGGGCTCGATGCTCACGTCGAGGCGGCGCGGCGCCGTCGAGATGGACAGTTCGACGTAGCCGACGGAATAGCGGGGGTAGGGATCGTCCTCCGTGGGAGGCCGGTACAGCACGACGCCGACGAAGACGTTGGGGATGTGCGCGTCCTCGATGGAGATGCGCAGCACCTCGCTGTTCGTCTCGAAGCGGCGCACCTCGGTGCTCAGCACGCGCCCCCGCTCGATGGTCACGAGCGCGGTGGCGCCCGCGAATGGCGCCGGCACGAGCACCTCGGCCACGTCCCCCACTTCGTAGCTGTCGCGATCGGCGAGCAGCTCCATGACGTCGTTGTCGCGCGCCGGCCAGGGGGTGTAGTCGCTGCCGCTGACCCAGAGGAAGCGGGCCGAGCGCGCCAGGCGCCCCTCGTCGTCGGTCGATTCCGCCACGAGCCTGTAGGTGCCCGCCGAGGGTGGCGTGAACTCGACTGAGGCCTCGCCGTCCTCGCCCGTTGTCACCGTCTGCCGGTCGACGATCTCGGTGTCCTTGGGCTCCCAGCGGTAGCGGTAGCCGCCGAGTTGGGCCCGTTCCTTCGTCCGGATCCACTCCCGCTCGTAGATGCGCACCGTGACGGGCCGCTCCGGCGCGATACCCCGCTCGAAGTCGACCGTGACGAGGTGGATGGTCTCTGCCTCGCCCTCCCGGCCGATGTACGACTCCGGCTTGATGCCTGCGTACCAGGTGGCGGGATGCACGGTCACCGTGGTGCTGTCGGCGATGGACTGCGCGCTCGCGTCCGTCACGGTCGCGCTGATCGTGAACTCTTGCGTGCCCTCGCCCTCCTCGAGTTTCGCGGGCGCCTCGAATCGCGCCACCCCTTCGGCGTCCGTGCGCTCCGTGCCGCTGCCGCGCAGCGGCTCCCTCTCGGTGTCCGAGCGCGACCACCAGTAGTAGTCATGCTCCGAGAAGGAGTAGCCCTCGTATCCCTCCACGCGGATCGACGTCGGTGTCGCGTACGCCCTCCACTCGGTTTTGGCATCGCCGACGGGCCCGCCAAAGAAGAAGCTCGCCCGGGCCTCGGTGGCGATTGTGTCTCCGGTCACGTAGTCGGGATTCGCGGTCTCAACCTCGACCCGGAACTCGGGAACGCGGAACTCCGCCACGGTGAAGGTCGCACCAGTGACGTAGCGACCGTCGCTGTCGACCACCGAGACCCCGTAGGTGCCCGTGGGGGCGTCGCTCGAAAGCACCACTTCCCCGTTGAGCGTTCCAAGCGCACTGAGCTCGACCTCGGTGCTGAGGAGTTCCTCGTAGCGAGAATTCCGCACCTTCACCGTGAAGGTCGTTTCCGCTCCCGGGAGGGAGTACGTAGCGTCGTTCTCGTCCCGTACGACGCCCTTGTAGTAGACGGTCTCCCCGGGCCGGTAGATGGGCCGGTCGGTGTAGAGATGGCCCTTCCAGCCGGGCAAGTATCTGGACCAGGAGACCCCCAGGTCCCACCGCGAGGTGCCGAAGTCCCACCAGGTCGCGGACACGCCTTCCCGTCCTTCCTCGTCGATCCGCACGAGGTAGTTGTCGTACGGGTTCCAGTAGTCGCCCTGGCTGGAGGTGGTGGCGAACTGCGCGAGCCCGTCTGCGTCGGTCGTGCCCATCTGGTACGGGCTGTCTGGCTGGTCCTCGATGAGGGCGGTGCGGACGGGGGCGGCGTCGAGAGGCTCGCCCGTGTCGTAGTCCACGGCCCACACGAGCAACTCGTCGAACGCCTGCTTGGTCACGATCGCCGTGTCGACGACGCTCAGCACGACCTTCAGCGGGCGATAGATGCCCTCGTAGTCGGCGACGAGCAGGTAGTGGCCTTTCGCCAACGGCTCCCCGGCGCTCAGGGCCGTGGAGTAGAGGCGCGAGGCGTCCCGCAGCTCCTCGGCGATAGGCTCCGTCCAGTCACGCAGCGGCTCGCTCTCGGGCCAGAACGGATTTCGGTAACTGTCGATCCAGCCCCGGCGGAGGAGCGTCTCCGCTTCGGCGTCGGACAGCTCGTAGAGGCGGAAGCGCACCTCGTCCAGGCGGGCGGCGTGGTAGTAGAGCACCTGCTCGCGGCTCGCAGAGTACGTCGAGAAGCTGGCGGGCGCCGCGAGGCTCAGCGACGGGTACGGCGGTTGCGTGGTGAATGAGAACTCGTAGGCCGGCAGCGGACGCCCGCCACGGTCGCGGGCGCCCTCCGCGATCCGCACCGTGTACTCGGTCGAAGGCTCGAGATCGACGCGAATGGAAATCCGCTGCGGTGACCAGTCGTAGGAATAGAGTTCGAAGTTCTCGGAGTCGATGCCGCTGATGGAGATGCGCTCCTCGAACGACTCGACGTTCATCGGGTTGTTGTAGTGGAGCTCGATGGCGTACGACCAGGCCTGCGTCTCGCCATCTGCGGGTCTCGTCCACAGGAGCTCCGGCAGCCCGACGGTCGTAAAGCGAGCGGTGCGTTCCTTGCGCATCTGGCCGCCGTTCGCGCTTCGCAGCCCGGCCGCTGCCGCCACCACGTGCGGGCTCTCAAGCGCCAGCGGTTCAGCCGGGGTGAAGGTGACAACCGTGGAGTCCTCGTTCCACTCGAATGTGACCGGGACGGCCTCCCCGCCCTCGGGGCGCAGCGTGAGCCCCGCCTCCACCGAAGTACGGTCCATCCGCTGGTTGAAGGTGACCACCACCGGGCTGTTCGGCTCCACAAAAGTCGATTTATCGCTCGGCTCGAAGCGCGTGATCGCCGGCTGGATGGTGGAGAAGCTCCACCTGAAGTCGGCTTCGAGCACGCCGTCGGCGGCTGAGGTCAGCCCCGCGCGGATGCGCACCGAGTACTCGGTGCTTGGCTCCAACTCCGTCGGGATGAAGCGGTAGAGCGACGTGTTGAGCCACTCCCCCTTCCCCTCCAGGGGCGGGTCGAACTCCAGCACCGTGGGCGCGGGCCCCTCTTGCAGCACCGTCAGCGCCGCCACCGAGCGGTTGAACTGCACGAGGATCTGGGCCCTCGCCGGCACCTCCGTGTCCCCGTCCCCGGGGATCACGTAGTCGACTTTCAGGCCGCCCTCGGCCGTGAAGGTGTGCGTGTACTCGTCCGCGAGTCCCGCGGCGAGGCCGTCGAACACGACCTCGTAGTCCTGGCCCCGCGCCCAGCCCGGATAGTCCGGCTGGAACAGGAGCGTCCGCTCGTCGAGCCATGCGAAGGCCCCCGCCCTCGGCGGCTCGATCGAGACCAGCGAGTCGCCCTCCGCCTCCGCCTCGGCTGGCGGCTGGCGGAAGGCGATTGTCAGGGCCGCCAGACGCGGCACCTCGTCCCCGCCCGGCGCGATCGTGACGGCCGGGTCGTCGCTCACGGCGGCGGGAGGTACATCAAGGGCGATGTCGCCGTAGCGGTAGCTCCCGCTCGGCGAGAAGCCGTCGTCGAGCAGGAGCCGACTCGTTCCCAGGGCTTCCCAGTCGCCGTCCGCGGCCCGGGCCCCGATGTGGATGCGCAGAGGATCGCGAATCTGCTGCCAGACGCGCACCTCCACGTCCTCGACCGTGATGTCGCCGTAGCGGTAGTTCTCGCCCTTGCTCAGTCCGTCGTCGAGGCGGAGGCGGTTCGTCCCCACGGTTTCCCAGCGCCCACCCTCGGGACGGGCGCTGATGTACACGCGCAGGGGGTCGCGCTCGTGTTGCCACACGCGCACGTCGACCGTGGTGGTTTCGTCGGTGGCGTCCTGTGCCGCAGGGTCGTCCTGTGCCGCCGCGGAGCCGGGGCCGGCAACGAGCGCCAGCGCCAGCACGAGCGCGCCGATCAGTCCGTTCGCCAGCGTGCCCCCGCGTATCACGGCCCGGTGCGTCCTCCCCGAAGGTTGCGACACCCTAACACCCCGCCCGGCGATTTACCCCATCCGGGCTCGCCGGGGGAGGCTCTGGGCACAGCTCTCACAGATACCTATGCGCCCACCGCCCGGATCGTTCCACGATCGGGCACGGGTTCCCCGGAGCCAACCAGCGGCGACCGCCCTACGGCTTGTTGAACTCCAGGTTCAGCTCGAGCAGACCCAGCATCACCCCGGGCTGGTGCCGAAGGTTGTTCTTCTCCGGAGCGAGCCGGAGGTCGTCCAGCCGGTCGAGCATCACGTTCGTCGCGATGTTCTGCTCCAGCCGCGAGAGTCCCGCTCCCGGACAGGAGCGCGGCCCCTGGCCGAACGTGACGTGGCGGCCCGGGCTCGGACGCGTCAGGTCGATCTCCTCCGCGTTCGGGAACTGCTCCTCGTCGCGGTTCCCCGCCCCGTAGCGCAGGTGGATGACCGACCCCTTCGGGATGGTCACGCCCTGCACTTCGATGTCGTGGACCGGCCGCCGCCCCGAGAGCCCCTGCGTGGGCGCGTACAACCGCAGCGACTCCTCCACGAAGAAGCGCACCTTCGAGCGGTCGGCGCGCAGCTCCTGCGCCAGCTCCGGCTGCTGCGCGAGCACCATCGCCTCCGCCGTGAGCGCGTACTGCGTCGTCTCGTTGCCGCCGATGTGCATGCCGTAGGCGACGCTCCCCACCTCGGCATCGGTGAGCGGGCGCTTCTCGTCGCCGTACTCCACCTGCGTCAGGTACGAGATCATGTCGTTCTTGGGGTTGCGCCGCTTCTCAACGACCTGCTTCTGGATGTACTCGTGGAAGGCCACCAGCGCGCGGGCGTTCTCCGCCTCGTCCTCCGCCGGCAGCAGGTTGCGGTGCGTCGACCCGAACACGAAGCGCCGCACCTGCGCCTCCTCCCACCCCCGCAGCATCGGCATGTCTTCCAGCGGGAACCCGAGGATGGTGGTGATCACCATCTGCGGCAGCGGCGCGGCGAACTCGGTGACGTACTCGACCTCACTGCGGTCGATCCAGCGGTCGATGAGCTCGTTCACGAAGTCGGTGATCATCTCGCGGTTGCGGTCCGCCCCTACGGCCCCGACCCAGGGATTCGTGAGCTGCTCGCGGTGCCACCTGTGCTGCTCCATCGTGGGGCGAAGGCTCTTCCCCGCATCCAGCGACTCCCCGAACCCCTCCCCGCGGATGATGTTGCGCTCCACTTCCTGGCCCGGACTCTCATCGCTGTACCGCAACGGGAACGTCTCCGTGTCGCGCACGATGCGCGCGACATCCTCGTACTTGGTGAGGATGAAGCCGTCCTTATCCGGAGTATCGCCGCCCCCGGGGATGCGCAGCACGGGCGCGTCCCGGTGCAGGATGCGATAGGCATCGAACCAGTATTCCTGGCCCCCCGGCGCGAAGAGGTCGACATCCCCCACGCTCATGGGGCACTGCGCCTCCGCCTCCATCATCGCCAGGTCATGCTTCGACATTGACTCGATAGACATCAGAACTCCCGCCGGGCCCAACTCGGCGGACAGCTACGCACCGCGCGCCCCAGCGGGACGCCCCTCCGCACAGCCCCATCACGGCCCGGAATTGCGCCCATACTACTCCGCCCCGCAAGGCCTTGTGGGCTACGCTGGAGCCATGACCGATCATCCGAAAGGCAGACCCGCGAAGGAGCCCCGCCCCATCGGCTTGGGCAAGGGCCTCGTGGAGGTCCCCGACTCCTTCTACGAACCCCTGCCGGAGGAACTCCTCTGGCTGTTCGAGGGCAAGGAGCGGTGACCACCTACAACTTCTCGCAGATATCGCCCTTTGAATTCGAAGAACTCTGCCGTGATCTCCTTCAGGCCGAGCTCGGCCGAACGCTGGAACTGTTCGCCCCGGGGCCTGACCGGGGTATCGACATTCGGCACCTTGGAGCTCCCGATGATGAAGAGGGGACCTTCATCGCCCAGTGCAAACGATGGGATGAGGGCGCGTATGCCGCCTTGCTAAGCCACTTGAAGAGGGATGAGCTACCGAAGATTGAGAAGCTTGCCCCCGATCGGTACATCCTCATGACCTCCGTCCGCTTGACTCCTGATCGCAAGGACGAGATCGTCAAGGCCCTAAAGCCGTGGATTCACGGTCCGGCTGACGTCTATGGGCGGGACGACCTCTCGGGCCTGCTCGCCCGTCACCAGGAGGTCGAACGACGCCACATCAAGCTTTGGCTCACGAGCACAGAAGTGCTTGATGCGCTACTCAATAGCAACGTCGCCACCAGGAGCGAGGCAGCCATTGAGCACGCACAGCGCCAGTTGCGACTCTGGGTGCCGAACCCAAGCTTCGATCGGGCATGGGAGATGCTTGATGGCTCTAACGTTTGTGTCATCTCTGGTGCCCCTGGCATAGGGAAGACCATGCTGGCAGACATTCTCATGGCTGGATACGCATCAGAAGGCTATGAGCCAGTGGTTATTTCCGAGGACATCGACGAGGGCGACCGTGCGTGGCGTTCCAAGCGGAGGCAGGTCTTTCACTATGATGACTTTCTTGGACACGTCACTTACGGCGAGCTTCAACTCCGTAAGAACGAAGAGTCGCGACTCGCTAAGTTCGTGGATCGAGTGCGTCGAAGCGATGGAAAGAAGTTTATCCTCACGACCCGTGAGTATATCCTCACTGAGGCATTGAATCGATATGAGAACATCGCATCCGTGAATATAGAGCGACATAAGAGCCTTGTTAAGCTCGAAGACTATACCCCGCTAATTAGGGCTAAGATTCTCTACAATCATCTTGTGTTCTCAGACATCCCCGCAGCGTTGAAATGTGCGATGTTGCCGGGCAGGAAATATCGAGACGTCATTAGCCACAGAAATTACAGCCCTAGGATCGTTGATCATGCGATCAATATTGTGGACAACAGGAACTCTTCCACCGAGGACTTTATCTCCAATTTCTTCGCGGTTCTAGACGATCCATCTGAAGTGTGGGGTCGTATTTTCATAAACCTGCCCAAGGCTGGCCAAAGGCTTCTGTTGGTGGTTGCAACCCTCCCGCCACAAGTCCTGCTGGACGATGTCCGATTTGCCGTACATAGCCTGGTTGGAGATGGCTTCGACGCTATCGAGTTCAGGCAGGCTCTCGAAATGCTAGAAGGGACCCTTATCGACATAAGCGAAGGGAGCCCAGGGGGCCGGAAGCGGGAACGCATTCTGTCGATCCGCGACCCGTCAGTGCATGACTATCTGTGGGGTCGCCTCGAATCTCTCGAGGGAGAGGCGGAGACACTACTTGACTCGGCGGTCTTCTTTGAACAGTGCGTGGCGTTGTACGAGGGCACAAGCCACGCAGCTACAAGGGCAGAGGTGCGCCCGCGGGGGACACGGCGCGCGCGCGTGGTCATGGACCACGAGGCTATCGCCAACAAAGCTGTTAATCTCATCACAAGTTCCAACCCAAGACTGGTGCGTGTCTCGGGAACTGTGTCCGAGGCCTTCACTCGCGAATATGCCAACGTGGAGCTTAGGGCGGCGTTTGTGGCGAGGCTGCTTGCTGAGAACAGGGCAAGTAGAGAGTCTGCGACTGCAGCGGGCTCTGCCCTGTCAGCGGCTTGCGACACGTGGGAAGTCGGCAGAGGCTCGCCAAGCGACGGCATCACTCTACTGAGAGTGGCTAAGCGTGTTGAGCAGCTATTCCCGGACCAGTTAATCGCACGTGCGGAAGAAGCACTCTTCGGGTTGATCGTGGGGCGCCTTGATGACGTTGAGGGATTTGTGGCACTGGTCGATATGTATGAGTTGAGTCCAAGATTGTTTGCCCCACCACACCACAGCCTAGGGTTTTGGGAAGAACAGTTTGCAGAATTCGTGGAACAAGAGAAGGGCTGGTGGTTAGGGAAGGCGGAAGATCCTGACTGGATAGAGCAGGACATGGAAATGATAGAGAATGTGGCTTCTGTCCTTGGAAATAATTTGGGAAACCTTCTTGACGATGCCTTCGAACGAACAGAGGAACTTCGACAAGCAGTCCCAGACTATGAAGATGATGATGATTGGCGGAAGTATAGAACCGAACACTCTGGGACAACCGAAGAGATTGACGCTCTTTTCCAAGCGCTACTCGTGGAACAAGCGGAGACATGAGGAAGCACAGGGTGGGGCGCCCGGCCCGATCCCGCCAGCCCTACGGCCGCGGTGACCCGTACACCGACTCGATCGACTCCCCGGAGTCGAAGCGGTCTTGGATCTCGCCCATCGTTGCGATCGCTTCCTCTGTGCCGACCACCGTCTGGAAGAGGCGCTGCTCGTTCGTGAGCGCGTCCGTCAGGCCCAGGTCGTCGTTGTCGATCAGGATCTGCTTGAGGGTGGCCAGCGCCTGCGCCGGGCGGTCGGCCAGGCGGCTCGCCCAATCGAGCGCCACCTCCACCGACGTGCCCTCCGGCACAACCCGGTTCACCCCGCCCAGCTGGTAGATGCGCTGCGCCGTCATCGGCGTCCCGTCGAGCACCATCTCCGCCGTCGCCGTGCGCCCGATGATGCGGGCCAGCCGGCTCGTCCCGCCGATGCCAGTCGTGAGCGCGATCTGGATCTCCGGCTGCCCGAAGCGGGCCTGCTCCTCGGCGATGCGCAGGTCGCAGGCCCAGCCCAGCTCCGCCCCGCCTCCAGAGCAGTCCCCCGAGACGGCCGCGATCGTCACGACGGGCGTCTTCGCCAGCTCCTGCAGGCAGGTGCCCCAGCCACCGCCAGTGCCCGTCGTGGGCTCGCCGATGACGGTGTTGCGGAGGTCGCGCAGCCAGGCGTGCTCGTACCAGTGCCCCGGCGTCCCCGAGGCCAGCACCGACACCCGCGCTCCGCCCTCGCGCGCCTCGATCAACGCATCCCCAAGCTGCCCCACGCCCTTCCACGAGCCGTGGTTGTTGATGTCGGGGTTGGACATGGTGATGAGGGCGACGCCCTCGCGCGGTCGTTCCAGGGTGACGATGTCGGGCATAGCAGAGCCTCCTCCAGTGAGTTCCGGAACGATACAGCCCTACAGTCCCTGCGGGTCGCTGTCGCTCCTGGGTCGGGTACCGCCTTGCGGCGGGATCACCTAGGGGCGCGCTTGAAAGGAACCCCAGGTGTCGAAGTGGACGACCTGTTCGACGGGCATCCGCCGCGGCTGCGAGAAGCGCCCCCGAATCGGGAACCCCAGCGGGACGATCGCGACGGCGGTGGCGCCCTCCGGCAGCTCCAGCAGCTCGTCGAGGGCGGGTCCCGTCCCGAACGTGGTCAGCGGCGCGCCGATGCCGTGCGCTCGCGCCGCCAGTGCCAGGTTCTGGATCGCCCCGAAGATGAAGCCACCGTAGGTGATCCCCCGGCTCGTCGACTCCCCTCCCCCGATCACGCCCGTGAGCACGGGCACGAGCAGTACGGGCGCCTCCCCGATGTGGTTCGCGAGGTAAGTCACGGAGCGCAGCCCCGAGGCGTCCAGCCCGGTCTCCGATTCAACCACCTTGCCGAAATCGGAGAACTGGACGCGACCCCCCGTCTCCAGCGCGGCGGGATCGGCGCGCCCGTAGGTCGCCTCGAACACGCCCTTCCACCACTGCGCGATCGTTGCCTTCTTCGCTTCGTCGCGCACGACGACCCAGCCCCAGATCTGCGAGTTCCCGCCCGTCGGTCCGCGGATAGCCGCATCCAGCAACTCCCAGAGGACTTCGTCGGGGATCGGGTCGGACCCCAGGAAACGCCGCGCCGGGGTCGAGTGGATCGCCTCCAGCACGTCGAGCGGTTCGCGTTCTGCCATCTGGTTCTCCTTGCGGTGTCGGTCGCGCTTAGGCGCGGCGCAGCTCCATGTAGTTCGCCGCGGGATCGTGCCCCACGAACGTCTTGCCGAGATCCTCGTAGTGCCGCCACGAGATCAGCGCGTGCGTGGCCGCCTGCTGGGCGTCGCGCAGGTGGCGCTCAAGCGGGCTTTCCATGCGGCTGCCGGTGGTGCCCGCCGTGTTGTTGATGATGCCGACCACGTGACGCACCGCCTGGGCCGAGTGTGCGCAGGCCAGGTAGGCCGGCCAGAAAACGTCCCACTCTGGCTCGATCCGCCCGCCCTCCGAGGGCTTCGGCCCCAGGTGCGCCTCCATCGCGTCCTGCGTCTCAAGCACGAACGTGCGCGCTGCCATGTACGTCGCCATCGCCTCGCCGAGGCGGTAGTGCACCTGCGGCTGGTCCTTCAGCGCCGTCGCCAGTCCCCAGGGTGTCTTCTCCTTCGCCAGGTCGACGAACGATTCGATCGCCCCCTTGCACACCCCCAGGGCGACTGCCGACTTGTTGTAGACGGCGTGGCAGGGGTTCCGGAACGTGGGGTTGTCCCACTGCTCGCTGGGCGCCAGCGGACGTGCCGGCAGCAGGTGCTCGGGGGGCACGTAGGCGCCGTCCATGCGCACATCGTGGCTGCCGCTTCCGCGCATCCCCGCCGTGTCCCACGTATCGACGATCTCGAACTCACCCTTCGGCACCATGAACGAATTCTGCGCGCCCTCCTCGGTCGCCTCGTCGATGACGACCGGCGACATCACGAAGTTCCAGGTGGCGTTGTGGCAGCCGCTCGCGAACGAACCCTGGTAGCTGAGCCGCCAGCCGTCACCCTCGCGACGGGCTGTGCGTCCGGGGTTTGGTCCGTTGGGCGGCCCCAGCCCCGAGCAGACGAGCGCATCCCAGTCGTCGAAGATCTTGTCGCAGAGGGCGCGGTCCATGCGCCGCACGATGAGGCCGTTGATCTCCGAGTTGATGTGCGTGCACCACCCCACCGAGCCGTCGATGGCGGAGACCGCCTCGACGTTCTCGATCTGCTCGCGGGCGGTCACGTCCTCTCCGCCCAGCTCCGCCGGCAGGGCGTAACGGTAGAAGCCCTGGGCCGCCATCTCCTTGGCCGCCCAGGGGGGCAGGTGGCGCAATTCCTGCGCTTCGTCCCCCGCCGCCCGCAGCATCTCCCGCATGCTCGCGATGCGTTCCAGCATCGGCGTCTGCTTGATCTCATTCTGGCGTTCGATGATCTCGGCGCGCACCATGCGCCCACCTCCGGTCCGTGAGTGCGGTTCGCGATGATACCGGAGCAGTCAGCCGCCGGTGAGGCGCTCTTCGCGTGCTCGAAGCCGATAGAGGTATGCCCCGAGGGACAGGCACCCCCCGACCGAGAACAGCGCCAGGGGATTGAGCACTCCTGCCCCGGTCAGGACCACGATCACGACTCCGCCGACGGTGATCAGATCTGGTGAGATAGCCCTGCTCCACGCTTCCCAGGCTTGGACCCTTCCTTGTGTGGGTGGAGGGCACATGGGCTACGTCTTTACCCGCTCCCGGCTGACACGAGCCGCACAGCTTCCAGCGCGATCATTTCCCGCAGCAGGTCCATGGCCTTGGCGTCGAGCGCATCCCGCTCGAACTCGATCCAGCCGAGGTCAGAGAAGTCGCTTGGGAAGGTCACGCCCGACTCCTTGAGGATGACGATCTTGCGCCCATAGAGGAGCGAGGCAGCTCCCAACTCATAGACGACGTTCTGGCTCGGACGCATGACCTCGTTCCCCTCGGGGTCCAAGAAGTGCTCGTCGGCCGTGAAGATGAAGATGCCTGCCGAGCATTCCCGCATCGTCTCCGCGACCTTCTCCGAGATTGGGCGGCCCGCGTTGGGCTCGTCGACGGCCACCAAGAACGGGACCTTCCAGCTATTCAGGATCCCCTTCAGCTGCTCCAGGGGTCGGCGGTTCTTCCCGTGGGCGACAAAGAGCTGCATGGGCAGAGGTCGTTGCGGCACCTCCTCGTGTAGTTCCCGGCTGTCAGCAGCCGAAGCTGATTGCGTTGCGTCTGCTGGGGCGTTGTCGGCAGAACCTTCATCAGCAGCTTCGGGCTGCTCGATCTCGGCTCCCGGGGGCTGAACCTCAGATGGCGGCAAGCTGGTGCTGGCATCGAGAACGATGTGTGGGGAGCCCCCGATGTCCCTGAGGTAACCGACGGCGCGAGCGTCCTCAGTGAAGGCCTCCGCTGCGGATTCGGACCATGCTGGGTCGATGCCAAACGGGTCTCGCTCCAAGGTGTTCTTGAGGAACTTGGGGTCCGGTAGTTTGGAGTTCCCAAAATGGTCCACGAGCGTGTCGAAGAGAGGCACGTTGCGGATGGCCCCTCGTCTTGCCTCAATCTGCTCACCGTCGTTCCGGGGTCGCGTGACGGTGTCGCCCAGCGCCGTCACGGATATGACCTCCGAGTTGTAGCTCCCCTCGGTGAGCCCATACTTCGCTGAAGATGTGACGCGGTCCCGAAACCCGCTGCTGCTCGGGCTGTATCCCATCGCCTCAGCAAGAAGCAGGCGGTTCATTGGACGAGACGCGTTCTTGTCGGCGATCGCTTGGGCGACTTGTTGAGCGACTGCTAGTGAGACGGGGGGGTGGGGGCGGTTCGAGCGCCCTCGAGGTCGTGGCATGGGTTTCTCCGTAAGGGTATTGGCAGAGAGGATACCATATTGTTGACAGATCGAACCCACTCTTTCCTTGTTGGGCTACAGCTCCGGCGAGCGATCAGCCGAGCAGAGGGCGGTGCCCGTCCGCCCCGCGAAACTCCACCCCATCCTCCCCCGCTGTGCGCAGCATCTCCCGCATGCTCGCGATGCGCTCCAGCATCGGCGTCTGCTTGATCTCGTTCTGTCGTTCGATGATCGCAGCGCGCACCATGCCGCCCACCTCGGCTCCGCGAGTGCCGCGCGATGATACCCGGAGCCGCGAGCGGACGGCTGTGCTACCGGGGCCCGAGCATCACAGTGCTGGTTCCTCGATCCAGTTCGATGCGGAAGCGGCGCAGGAGATCCCAGCCCATCAGTGAGGGTAGCCTTTCGGTCTCGAAACCGCCGACATCGACGGAGGCGTTGATGACCCCAAGCGTCCCGTCATCGCCCGGAAACTCATACGAAGCGTCCGCTACCCGGTGGAAAGCCAGTCCTCCGACCCCGCTGCTGGGGCGGATCTGTTCGTGCGGCCACTGCCGCGGGTCGAGGTCCGCCTTCTCAAGCTGCAAGTATCGCCGCGCGTCGTGAGCGTGCACCACCGTCGTTGAGGCGCCGGTGTCGATGAGGAACGGTACAAGCGCAGACGGCCTCCCTTCGATGCTGAGACGCACCCAGACATGGGGAAAGCCGAACGCGGAATCGAAGAACCCCGAGATCACAGGAGCCAGCGTTTGTTTCCGGTCAGAAGCTTTGTGTCGATGTCCCTGTGAAAGTCGAGCCCCCGCGTTGCGACGAGGTTGGCGAGTTCGTCGAGTGTAGCGGCGGCTCCCACCACATCGCGATTCTTGTCGATGGCGACGAACTGCTCGGGGTAGCGAGAGAGGAGTTCGTCGTAGTGCTCTTCCCACCACCGCCACGTGGCCATCGCCTCTTCGCGCTCTCGAAGATCCTCGGACAGGTCACGGGCGACCACGTGGCACTCCTGCGGTCCGAATCTTCAGCAACAGTTGTGCGGACGACTCTTACCGTACGCTCCTGCCGCCGCGCTTTCAACACGGGCGGGACCTACGGCGGCTGCGCTTCGCGAAACTCCACCCCCGCCTCCCCCGCGAAGCGCCTCCGCATGACCGCGAACGCCTCCTCCGAGTGGTCCGCCAGCACAAAGCGGCGCCCCAGCGCCAGCGCCGCCGCCCCCGTCGTCCCGCTCCCCGCCACCAGGTCCACCACCAGGCCGCCCGCCGGCGACGACGCGCTCACGATGCGCTTCAGCACCCCCAGCGGCTTCTGCGTGGGGTAGCCCAGCTTCTCCTTGCCCGTCGGAGACACGATCGTGTGCCACCAGGTATCCGTCGGGAGCTTTCCCCGAGCCGCTTTCTCCGGCCCGACCAGCCCCGGCGCCATGTAGGGGATGCGCTCGACCTCGTCCGCATTGAACAGATTCCGCTCCGGGCCCTTCGCGTAGAAGAGGATGGTGTCGTGCTTCGCCGGCCAGCGATTCTTCGGCCGCCCCCCGAAGTCGTACGCCCAGATGATCTCGTTGATGAAGCACTCCCGCCCGAAGATCTGGTCGAGCAGCACCTTCGCGTAGTGCGCCTCGCGGTAGTCGAGGTGCAGGTAGAGCGAGCCGCTCGGCTTCAGCAGCCGCCTCGATTCCGCGAGGAACGGCTCGAGGAACCCCAGGTAGTCGTCGAACACATCGTCGAACGACCGCGACCCCAGCCTGACCGTCTCGTACCGCCGCCCCCCGAACCCCGTCCGGTCGCCCTCCCCCTCCTCGACCCGCCGCGTCCGCACCTGTTCCCGCGCCTGCCGCTTTCCCGTGTTGAACGGCGGGTCGAGGTACACCAGGTCGACGGATTCGTCCGCCAGCCCCCGCCCCACCTCCACCCCATCGGCGCAGTGCACGATGCCTCGGGGCTCAGCCGTGCTCACGCGCCTACTGTAGCCGCTACCGCCCGCGCCGGAGCGTCTCGCGGACGGCGTCCTTGAACTCCTTGTCCGGGAACCGCGATGCCAGCGCTCCCTCCTGAACCCGCCGGAGGAGTTCAGGACTGAACGGCTCTCGTTGCTCAAGCGTCCGGCGCTTCTTCGCCTCGTCCAGCGGCTGCTCCGGTGCCATCGCCCATTTCTCGTAGTACACGCAGGAGTCGCGCACAACGTAGGCGTGCTCGCCAAGCCGAACAATGACGCAATCGCTGCCGCATCGCCGCGAGCGTCCATGGGTGGTCAGATTGGCCACCGCAATCCCGCCGTTCCCAGTCGCGACACTCAGGACCACCCACAAGTGGTTGTGCAGGTCGAAGCCGAGGAATGTCTCGCCGGGGTTCACTCGGCGGCGACGAAGTTCATGTGCAGCCAGCGGACCGCGGCGGCCTGTTCCTCGGCATGCTCCAGTTCGTCGTTGGAGTAGCCCGCGCCTACGAGGATGCTGCGAGGTTCGATCTCCGTCGCGCCACAGCCGGGGTCGGACCACTCGGGCAGGGCGCGCAGGTGGCCAGCCAGCGCCCACTGATCGAGCGCTCCAAACTTGTCCAGGAGCGCTCCCATCACCTCGTGGTCGTACTCAGAGAGCCGGCCGTAGTCAGTCAACTCATCTCCCGTTTCCGGGGCGGCGACCGTCACGCAGTGGTCCGCGGGTGGCGCCACGTGCTCGCGCCACGGCGAGCGTTCATCGCGACTCCCCCACGTGAGCAAGTCGAGGATGCGCGCGGGCACGGGGCCGTACGGTGTCGCCAGGAGGCGGTCCCCCGTCGCCGGGGAGCCCGTCTCGATCAACTGACGCCGGTCCAGCAGGTAGAGCAGGTGGAGCAGCTTCATGACAGGCATCGGCCCGCCGTGGCGGCGGAGCAGGTACGCTGCCGCCTGCGCAGCCTTTTCCTCGTCGAACACGAACTCCACGGGGCTTCTCCTCGACTAACTGTAGCCCCATTGGTCAATACTGGGGCGACACCAGGGGACGCCCCGCCTACCCCGTGACCCCCGGAGGAATGGCGCCCTCGCCCGCCGGACGCGGCGGCGCGACGCTCACTTCGAGCAGCTCCGCGATGTCGAAGGCCTGGATCGAGCGCGACCCCTCGTCTGGCTGAACGGCGGGGATGCCGTCCTCGAACATCTGGATGCAGAAGGGGCAGGCCGTCGCCACGATGCTCGCGCCCGTGTTCGCCGCCTCCGCCGTGCGCAGGTGGTTCACGCGTGTGCCCGACTCCTCGAGCCACATGTTGCCGCCGCCCGCGCCGCAGCACATGCCCTTCTCGCGGCTGCGCGGCATCTCCACCAGCTCCGCGCCGGGAATCTGCTCGAGCACGTTGCGGGGCGCGTCCATGATGCCGTTGCCTCGCCCCAGGTAGCACGAGTCGTGGTAGGTGATCGTCTGGCCGTCCATCTTCTTCGGCTGCAGCTTCCCCTGCGCCAGCAGCAGTTGGAGGAACTCCGCGTGATGCGTGACCTCCCACTGCCCGTCGAAGTCCGGGTACTCGTTCTTGAAGGTGTTGAAGCAATGGGGGCAGGCCGTGATCACCCTGCGCACCCCGATCTCGTTCATCGAGGCCACGTTCGACTCCGCCAGCGTCGCGAAGAGGAACTCGCTGCCGAGCCGCCGCGCCGGGTCGCCCGTGCAGGTCTCCTGCTGGCCCAGCACGCCGAAGCTCACCCGCGCCTCGATCAGCAGCCGCACCACCGACTGTGTGATCGGCATGTTCCGCTCAACGAGCGCGCCCGAGCAGCCCACCCAGTACAGGTACTCCTGCGACCCATCGAAGATGGGCACGTCGATGCCCTCCGCGCGAAGCTGCTCCATCCACGTCTCGCGGGTGAGTTGCGTGCCCCGCCAGGGGTGGCCGCGCTGCTCGATGTTCTGCAGTGTCTCCTGCGCCGTCCCCGGGATGCGCGCCTTCTCCATCACCAGGTAACGGCGCATGTCGACGATCGTGGGGACGTGCTCGATCAGCACCGGGCACTCCTGCACGCACGCCATGCACGTGCGGCAGGCCCACAGCGACTCGTCCTTCACATAGTCGCCGACCAGCTCGCCCTGGACCTTCTCCGAGGGGTCCTTGCCCGCGATCAAGAGCGGTCCGGCGTGGTTCATGTACGACTTCATGTCCTGGATGATCGCCATCGGCGAGAGCGGCTGGCCCGCCGTGTAGGCCGGGCATACCTCGGTGCAGCGCCCGCAGCGCACGCACGTATCGGCGTCGAAGAGCTGCTTCCAGGAGAAGTCCTGGACCTTGCCCGCGCCGAGGCTCGCGCCCTCCTCGATGAGCTGCTCGAAGTCGCCCATCGGCGCCAGATACGAAGGAGCCCCCGGGCGCTTCAGGAAGGCGTTCACCGGCGCGAAGACGATGTGCCGGAACTTCGTCAGCGCCATCAGGCTGAGGAGGCTGAAGGCCCCCACGACGTGAATCCACCAGAACACCTGGTGCGCCGTCAGCAGCGCCCCGTCGCTCGCGCCACCCACGATATTCGCGACGACCCAGCCGCCCGGCGACCAGTACGACCAGTTCTCGTGTCCCAGCGGAATCTCGTGCCCGCCGATTCGCAGGCCCTCCACCAGGAAGCCCGTGAACAGGACGAAGCCCAGCAGCCCGACGACGATCGCGTCCTCCGACTGCCGCCGGTCCCAGGTCAGCTTGGCCGGGGCGGGGCCGAAGCGGCGGAAGACCGCCATCCCAATGCCCACCAGCCCTATCAGCCCGAACAGGTCGCCCACGAGGCTGTAGGCCAGGTACAAGCCCCCTTCGAGGAAGGCGTGCTCGCCTCCAACCTGGAAGATCAGCGGGAAGTAGTCGTCGATCGCCAGCAGGATCGTCACCAGCGTCAGCACGGCGAAGCTGGAGTAGATGCAGAAGTGCATCACGCCCGCGTAGCGGTCGTTATTCACGCGGGCGGTGCCCGCTCCCAGCGTGAGCGCGTTCGTGATCCGCGCCCCCAAGTCGGTGAAGACGTTCACCCCGCGACCGAGCCGCCACACCCGCAGGCGTTGCACGAACGCCCCCACGATGACCGCCACGGCCACGCCGAAGATGAAATACATCACGGCGAAGCCCTGGATGTTGAAGAACACTTCGCGGCTGGCCCGCTCCGTCTGCGCCGTCTCCAGCGCGCCGATAGCTGCGATGATCGCCACGGGAACGGCGACCCCGAGCACGCTCACGTTGAAGCGGGAGCGCTTCGCCTCAGGCTTGTTCGTCACGGCCGGTGTCTTCTCCGGGGAGGCTGATTGCGCACTCATACGTTGTCGTTCGTCGGCGAGCCGTAGAGCTTGCGCAGCTCGTTCTTCAGCACCTTGCCCATGGCGTTGCGCGGCAGCTCGTCCACCACGGCGATGTACTGCGGCGCCTTGAACGAGGCGATCCGGGTCTTGCAGTAGGCGTTCACGTCCTCCGGCGTGAGCGTGGCTCCCGGCTTCGGCACGAGCACGGCTTTCACGACCTCGCCCCAGTCCACGTCGTAAACCCCGATAACGGCGGCTTCATCGATACCCTCGTGGTCCTCCAGGCAGTTCTCTACCTCGCCCGACGAGATGTTCTCGCCGCCGCGCATGATGAGGTCCTTCTTTCGGCCCGTGATGAACAGGTAGCCGCCCTCATCCACGCGGCCCAGGTCGCCGGTGTGCAGCCAGCCGTCGATGATTGCCGAGCTGGTGGCGTCTTCCTGCTCGTAGTAGCCCTTCATCACGCGATCCGAGCGGACGCAGATCTCCCCCTCCTCGCCCGGGGCGAGAAGCACGTTGCGGTCGTCCATGATGCCGATCTCGACATCGTCCATGGGCCTGCCCACCGAGCGCAGGCGGGCCTCCCGTAATTCCATGTCGACGCTCAGGTCGTGGTCGTCCGGCCCCAGGTAGGTCAGCGTGGAGGTCGACTCCGTCTGCCCATACGCGTTCATCAGGCCCACGCCCTGCTGTGGGAAGATGTCGCAGGCCTTGCGCACCACCTCGTACGGCATGGGCGCCGCCCCGTAGGTGATGAGCTGGAGCGTCTCGAGGCTGGTCTTCTCCAGGTCCTCGTGCTCCATGATGCGCTTCAGCATCGTCGGCACGACCATCGAGTGCGTGGCCCCTTCGTCGCCGACCGCCGTCAGCCAGCCCTCGGGCGTGAACTGCGGCAGTACCAGCATCGTGCGCCCGCCCCAGATCGAGGAGAGCATCGCCGTCGCTCCGGCGATGTGGAAGAACGGCACCGAGACCAGCGTCTTGTCATGGATGTCCGGATCCGCCGGGTTCATCGTGTTCGTCACGTAGGCGGTCATGTCGAGGAACGTGATCATCACGCCCTTCGGCAGCGCCGTTGTCCCGCTCGTGAAGATCAGGACCGTCGACTGGTCGTCGTCCACGTCCACCCAGATGTCCTCGGCCTCGGTTCCCGCCACCAGGTCGGTGAAGTCCAGGAACCCCTCGGCGGGACCGTCGTAGCTCACGAACGACTTCGTGTGTTCCAGTGTGGGCCGGATGCGGTTCACCAGCTCCAGGTAGCGCTCCGAGGCGAACAGCATCTCCGCCTGGCTCGCGTTGAGCATGTGCGCCAGCTCTTCATCCTTCGAGCGGTTGTTCAGCGGGACGAGGGTCAGGCCCAGCATCGCGCAGGCGTAGTAGGTCAGCACGAAGTCCGCGCTGTTCTGCGCCATCACGGCGATCTTGTCGCCCTGCTCGACGCCCAGGCCGCGGATGGCGTTGGCGAGCCGGGTCACCTGCTCCTGCATCTCGCCGTACGTGAGGCGTCGGCCGCCCCCGCCCACCTCCACCAGCGCCTCGCGTTCGGGCACAACGGCGGCGGAGATCTGAAGGAACTCAATTGTGTTCATGCTCCCTCCAAGGAGCGGGTTTGCGCGTGATCGCAGCGCACGAGATTCTACCGGCGCCCCGTTCGGCGCGCGAGTCGCCCGCGGCGACCGGCTGCTGGCCCTTGGCCCTACAGCCGTGGCCGGCTCGGCGCGAACGGCTCCGCCAGCACCCGCTCCACTTCCGCCTCCACCGCCGCGTCCAGCTCCCCCGCCGGAACCTTCTTCGTGATCAGGCCCCAGCGCAGCGCTTCCTCCGTCCCCACGGGCTCCCCCGTCAGGATCAGGTCCGCGGCGGCGCCGGGCGGGATCGTGCGCGGCAGCGTCTGCGTGCCCCCCGCGCTCGGGATGTACCCGAGCGTCACCTCGGGCAGGGCGAAGCGGGCATCCTCGTCCGCCACGCGCACGTCGCAGCAGAGCGGCAGCTCAAGCCCGGCCCCGAAGCAGTAGCCGTGCAGCCGCGCGACCAGTGGCACCGGCAGCGAGAGCAGCAGCCCCCACACGTCCCGTTCGTGCCGCGCCTGCCGCGACTCCCACAGGTTCGGCGCCGTCCCGAACTCCGCGATGTCGGCCCCGGCGCTGAAGGCGCGTCCCTCCCCCCGGAAGCACACGGCCCGCACATCGGGATGGTCGCGGCAGGCCTGTAGGTACTCCCACAGCAGGTCGCGCATGGCCATGTTGATCGCGTTCAGACGCTCGGGACGGTTGAGCGTGATCGTCGCTACGCCCCGCTCATCGATCGCGAACAGGACCGGGTCGGCCATGGCCTCAGTGTAGGAGAGTGGGGCCTGCAGTGCGGCGCGCAAGGCAAGCGCCGGCGACCAGCGCCGGCGCGAACGATGCCGATGGTGGGTCCGGTGGCGCTGCTACGTTCGCCAGTCGGGCTTGCGGATGGCGCTCTTCTCGCGCATCGAGAGGTTCTTGGCGAAGTCCTCGTTCGCCTTCCGCACCAGGTCGTCGAGCTCGTCGCTGCCGAGCTTCATCTCCGAGGAGCGCCAGCGCTTCAGCATTGCCCGGTCCTTCGCGCTCAGCTCCGCCTCGCTCGCCATGCGGTTCACGAGTTCGATGAGCATCTCGTTGATCTCGTCGTCGCTGTACGTTACCTGGACCATTCCTACCTCCGCACCGTCTCGTAGCGTCCCTTGCTCTTCACGCGCCGCGTGAACTTCTCGTCGATGGCCGCGTTCAGCCGATCGTTGAGAACCTCCGTGAGCGCCTCCAGTTCGGGCGATCCATCCTGGTGCTCCGAGCGCCAGTGGCGAATCGCCTCCTTCCCCTCGAAGGAGATTTCAGCATTGTCGATCGCGACGGCGCTGACAAGCATCATCAGCGACCACGACTCCGGCTCTTCCAGCAAAACGATCATGTGCTATTCCCCAGTGAACTTCGGCGGGCGCTTCTCGAGGAAGGCCCGCACGCCTTCAGAACGATCTTCGGTCGCTTGGAGGAGCAAGGTCAAATCGGTCTCGAAGCGAAGGGCCTGTTCGAGCGGCTGCTCGAGCCCTCGCCAGACCGCTTCCTTGGCCAGCCGCGTCGCGATCGGACCGCGCGCCGCGACCGCCTCGGCCGCGCCCCGCGCGAGCTCCGCGGCGCTCCCCGCGGGCCCCGTGCGCGAGACCAGGCCACGCTCCAGGGCCTCCTCCGCCGTGAACCTCGAAGGGATGGCCTCCTCTGCCCCCAGCCCCAGCAGCGTGCGCGCCCGCTGCGCCGTCAGGCCGTCCATGGCCGCGCCGTCCAACTCGATCGACGCCCCCTCCCCGCACACGCGGATGTCGCAGCCCAGCGCGATCGCCGCCGCCGCCCCGGCCAGCCGCCCCTCGAAGGCGAAGACGACCGGCAGCGGGTAGTCCCGCCAGAGCCAGCGCACCCGCTCCCCCGCCCACCCCGCCCCGTCCGCGTCCGCCGCTGTTTCGATGACGGCCACCCGCGCGCCCCCCTCGGCAAAGCCCGCAAGCGTCTCCACAACCCCCTCGGCGGAAACGCCTGGCCCCAGCGTCACCGTGCCGATCGCGCCCATGCCCACAGCCTACCGGCTGCTGGAAGGCGCCGTCTGGTTTGTTGCCAGAGTGCCCGCCATACTCGATCCATGGCCATCACGTACCGGTTGTTCACCGAAGACGACTGGGGTGAGTGGGTCGCCGCCGGCAACCGCGCCTTTCTCGAAAACCCCGAGAGCAGCAGTGGCTGGCCCCAGACGGTCCGCCCCCTCATCGATTTCGACCGCGGCATCGTCGCCCGCGACGGCGATGAACTGGTCGGGAGGACGCAGGCCATCTCCTTCTCCATGAGCGTCCCCGGCGGCGAACTGCCCACGGCGGGCGTCACCGGCGTCACCGTGTCCCCCACGCACCGCCGCCGTGGCATCCTCACCGAGCTCATGCGCCGCCAGCTCGACGACATCCATGAGCGGGGCGAACCCCTGGCCGCCCTCTGGTCCTCCGAGACCCTCATCTACGGTCGCTTCGGCTACGGCCTCGCCGCGCAGTCCGACCGCGCCAGCATCGATCGCCGCCACACCGAGTTCCGCGCGGAAGTCCCCGAGGCCCCCGGCGAGGTCCGCTTCGTCGACTCCGACGCCGCCCTCGAACGCTGGCCGCCCCTCTACGAACGGCTGCGCGAGTCCCGCCCCGGCATGATGAACCGTATCCCCGGCCACTGGAGCGCCTTCATCATCCCCCGCGCCGAGAAGCCCGAGGGTGGCTTCTCCAGGCGTCAGTACGTCGAGTACACCGGCGCCGATGGCCCCGAGGGCTACGCCATCTACGCCGTCAAGAGCGACTGGCCCGAGGGGGTTCCGCGGGGAACCGTGCGCGTCCACGAGTTGGTCGCGAAGAGCCCCGCCGTTGAGGCCACTCTCTGGCGCTACCTCTTCGGCATCGACCTCGTCGAGACGATCGAGGCGGGCAACCGTCCGCCCGACGATCCCCTGCTCTGGATGCTGGCCGACCTCCGCCACCTCCGCCGCCTGCGTCGCGACACCATCTGGCTGCGCATCCTCGATGTGCCCAAGGCCCTCGAGGGTCGTTCGTACCTGCCCGATGGGCGCCTCGTCCTCAACGTCAGCGACCCCTTCGGTCCGTGGGCCACCGGCCGCTTCGAACTCGCGGTCGAAGGGGGCAAGGCCTCCTGCCGCCCCACCACCGCCGAGCCGGACGTGACCCTCGGCGCCGAAGACCTCGCGGCGGTCTACCTCGGCGGTGTCGCCCCCTCGGTGCTCGCCCGCGCCGGGAGGATCCAGGGCTCGCCCGAGGCCCTGCAGCTGGCCGACACGCTCTTCGCCTGGCACACCGCCCCCTGGTGCGCCGACCAGTTCTAGCGCCCCGCTTGCCCTACCCCTGGCTATCCTCAGCGGTAGGCAGCTCTCGTACCGAGGCTCCAACCTTCCGGTCGGCCGTGGCAAGGTCGAACTGCGCCTGCAGGTTCATCCAGAACTGGGGCTCCATCCCAAACCAGTGACCCAACCGCAGGGCAGTGTCTCCACTGATCGCGCGCTTGCCCGCGACAATCTGGCTAATCCGATTGGGAGGCACGTGGATCTGGCGTGCGAAGGCAGCCTGGCTCACGTGCAGCTCCTCCAACTCGCCTCGCAAGATCTCGCCCGGATGGACGGCTCGCCTGAACAGCTTCTCCACGGTCTCCTCCTAGTGGTAATCCACGATCTCTACGTCGTAAGGTCCGGGGCTTCCTGCCGGCCAGGTGAAGCACAGGCGCCACTGCCGGTTGATGCGGATGGAGAACTGCCCCAACCGTTCCCCTCGCAGCGCTTCCAGGCGGTTACTCGGCAGCAGGCGGAGGGCCTCAAGGGAAGGCGCCGCATTCAGAATCGACAGCCTCCTCTCCGCCTGGCTCTCGAAACCCTGGAATGCGGCGACGAAGGCTCCTCCCGCGAACTCCCTCGTCCGCCTGTCCCCGTATCCGAGAATCACGCTGCATCCACAATAGGTGGCTGGACGCGATACGTCCAGCGTCACGGTGCGGCCTGCTTGCCCCGCCGCCGCCCGCCCGCCATGATCCCCCGCGATGGCTGACTTCACCGCTGCCGCCCCCGTCGAGCCCGAGAAGAGCGCCGTCGTTCACGACCGCGACACTCGCCCGAATGCGCCCGGCGACCGCCAGGATCTCGGACGCTACCTCCTGCTCATCGTCGTCGGTGTCGTCTTCACCGCGGCTCTGATCGCCCTCGCCTACCAGGCGCGCGCCAGCTGGACCGAGGCCCGCGACTGGGTCGTGCCCGTCACCATTCCCTTCTACGCCATGGGCGGCATCTCCCTCGCCTACCTCGCGTTGCGACGCGCCTGGCTCGCGGCCTCCGCTGGGCTCACGCTGCTCTTCATCACCGTCGCCCTCACCGGCTTCAATCTCTGGCGCGCAGCCCTCACGACCGGCCCCGACGGCCTCCGCGACAGCCTCTCCATCACCGCCGGAGTCCTGCTCGGGGTCAGCATCGCCGCCCTGCTCGGCGCGATGGTCTGGGTCGAAGCGCGCCGCCCCAGCAAGCCGCCCGCTCCCGAGCTGTAGCCATGTGTCGCAGCATCAAGCGGCTGCGCGGCCCCGAGGGCATCGCCGACGCCGACGAGATTCGCGAGGCCTCCCTCCAGTACGTCCGCAAGGTGAGCGGCTTCCGCGCGCCCTCGCGCCGCAACGAGGAAGCCTTCGAGGAGGCCATCGAGCAGGTCGCCGAGGCCACCCGCCGGCTGCTCGACTCCGTCAGCCGGCCGCGGTAGCAACCTCGCCCACGAGTGTCGTCTCGCACTCAAGCACGCGCCCGAACTGCCGCACGAACGCCTCCCCCACCGCCGCCACCGTCACCGCCTTCCCCGCCTCCGCCGACAGGCTCGTCATCTCCGCGTCCTCCAGGCCGCACGGGTTCATCAGGGCGATGTGCCCCATGTCCGGCGCCACGTTGAGCGCCGCCCCGTGCATCGAAACGAAGCGCCGCACGTGCAGTCCCACCGACCCGATCTTGCGCTCTCCCACCCATGCGCCCCGCGCGCACTCGTGCCGGTGACCCTCGACGCCCCACTCCCCGATGACGCCGAACATCGTGTCCTCGAGCGCCGCCACGTAGTCGACCACGCCCAGCCCCCAGCCGCGCAGGTCGATGATCCCGTAGGCCACCAGCTGCCCTGGCCCGTGGTAGGTGATGTCGCCGCCGCGCTCCGTCTGCGCCACCTCGATGCCCGCCCCCCGTACCATCTCGGCTGTTGCGCGCAGGTTCGGCTCGGGGTGGTTCCGCCCCAGCGTGAACACGGGCCGGTGCTCGGTCAGGAGCAGCGTGTCGACGCCCTCGCCGCGCACGCGTTCCGCCTGCAGCTCCTGCTGCAGCCGGTGGACCTCACCGTAGTCGGTGAGCCCCAGGTCGCGAACGACGACGGTGCGGGTGCCTCGCGAAGCAGCCATGCTCCTAGCGTAGCGGCGCGGCGCGCCCTCCGCGATCAGCCGCCGCCCGCCACCTCCACCCCGATCCCCTCGATTGTGTCCCAGTCCTCCTCGCGCAGGGGCTGCAGCTCGCCCTTGCGGTACTGGTCGTAGAGGCGGAAGAGGGCATCCTTGTGGGGACGCACGCGCCCGATCGGACAGGCCTCCCAGTCCTCCACCGACTCGTCGCAATAGCCCGTGCGAAGCTCCCCGCACTTGGGCTGCAGGTAGCTTCCCAGCTCCGGGACGGCCCTCGCGACCTCGGCCCGCAAGAGCGCCGCCACCCGCCGGAACTCCCACTGCGCGCGCGTGCACAGCCGCAGGTCGCAGATGTGCAGCAGGCTCTGGAAGTTGACCGTGATCTTGAAGTTGGTGGTCGTCGCGTTCGGCAGCAGGAAGCGCGCGTCTTCCGCCGGAACGCCCGCGGCTACCAGCTCCTCGTAGAGCGCGCCCGCCTGCCCGAACAGCTCCTCCATCTTCTCCGCCATCCCCGCCTTCTCGACGGTCTTGGGGATGGTGTAGGGGAACTCGCCCTTCTTGTACGTCACATAACGTTGACTCTGCTGCTCGAACGAGATGCCCACCCGGTGGCGCACGAACTGATGGCTGAACGCTCGCGATACGCCCGCGATCGCGAACTCGAACCAGACCTGCTCAAGCGGGCTCGCGTGGCCGGTCTTCAGCCGCTCCACAATGAAGGCGTGCATCTTCTCGCGCGGGATGCGCTCGTCCTCAATGCGCGCCGCCACCTGCTGCGGCGTCAGCTGGCTGTAGCACGTGCGGTACGCCATGTAGAGCGACCGCATCGGGTCCTCGCTGTGCGATAGCAGGGTAACTTCAATGGCCATCGCAGTTCTCCCAGGGTCGTGATACTTGGGAGTGTACGCGCTCGGTTGGGGGAATTGCGAAGGTGCCTGCTCGGTATGGCCAAACCTTCGCGACGGGCCCCGCCTTTATGGCGACCCTACGCGCCCATGCTTCCCGAGCCTCGCGCCCGCTACGATCGAGGCAGCATGACCGATCGCCATCTTCTCTGGATTCGCCACGCGCTGCCCAGCCCCGCCCCTCAGCCCGCCCCCAGCGCCGCCCGCCCCTCGACCCCGATCCCGATCAGGTAGCGGCCCGGCCCACTCCCTCGGCCCACTGGCTCCGCGAGCAGCCGGCGCACGTCTGCGGGCGTGTCCAGGTCGAGCGCCAGCGCTGGCGCGTCCGCGCGGCGCACCGTGAGGCCGGCCGCGCGAGCGGCCGCCTCGTGCAGGTCGCCGCTACCGCTCCCGTACGCGAGCGCGAAGCGCCCCGGCGGGCGCAGCAGCATCGCGTTCGTGCCACCGTCCCCGGGCCGCACGAGCGTCGCCGAGGGCGCGGGCGGCGCCTGCGCGACCAGGTCGCGAAGCGCGTCCGCGGCGGCCAGCGGCAGGTCGGCGTGCAGGATCAACAGCTCGGGTACGGCGAGCCGCCCGGCGGCGTTCTCAAGCTGGCCGCTCAACCCCCGCACCTCCGGGTCCTCCGCGAGGCCCCGCACATCCTGCGGGAGCCCCGCCCGGACGGCCTCGTCGGAGGTCAGCACGACCGCCTCCATGCCCGCCTCCCGCACGGCCCCCAGCACGGTCGCGAGCGACCGCCGCACCAGCTCCGCCCGTTCCTCCGGCTCGAGCAGCGCCGCCAGCCGACCCTTGGCGCGGTCGAGGCGGTTCACCGGGATGAGGACGGTCGGCAGCGGCATCCCAGCGATCGTACCGCGCGCCGGCAGTTACCCCTTGGCGGGCGCGAGGCGCAGGGCGAAGCCACCGTCATCGAGCGTGGTCTCGCCCTCCACGCGCAGCGACGACCCGGAGACCGCCGCCAGCAGCTCATCCCGCGTTGGGCTCTCCTCGTCCGCGTCGCTCACGAGCCACCCCTCGCTGCCCTCGACCACGGAGAGCATCCACGCGAGCCTGCTGATGCTCTCGGCGCTCAGTTCCTCGCGCTGTGGCCACCACGCGATCTGGAGGGCGGGCTCGGCGACCTGCAGCGAGCTCGCCACCGTGGGTCGCGGCTCAAGCCGCCCCGCCTCGGCGAGCGCCGCGTCGGGTGGGTCGATGAGCATGGCGCGCACGCCGCCCTTCCCCACGCCCAGCGTTCCGAGAACGCTCACGCGGATCCCGCAGCGGCTACGCCAGCTTGCCGTGGCACTTCTTGAACTTGCGTCCGCTGCCGCAATGGCAGGGGTCGTTCCGCCCCACCTTCTTGCCGCCCGGCCGGGCCGCCACCGCGCCGTTCCGGCTCCGGGCCGCAGCGCCGTTCCGAGGCCTCGCCGCACCCTCCGCATCCGGCCGGCGGGCGGTCGTGGCCCCATTCGGCGTTGGAGGGGGCAGGTCCTTCGCGCGCATCTTGAAGACGGTCTGCGCCACCTGCCGCCGGATGTTTCCCTGCAGCTGCTGGAACATGTCGTAGCCCTCGCGCTTGAAGGCCACGAGCGGGTCCACCTGGGCGTACGCCTGCAGCCCCACGCTCTGCCGCACCTCCTCCACCGCCGTCAGGTGCTCGCGCCAGTGGTAGTCGATCGACTCGAGCAGCAGCCACTGTTCCATGTTGCGCGCTATCTCGTCCCCCACCGCCTTCTCGATCTCCTCGTAGTGATTCTCGATGCGGTCCAGCGCGATGTCCGCCACTCGCTCGTGCTGCTCCTGGATCTCCTCCAGCGTTGGCAGGATGTCGGGCGGCATGATCTCGCCCAGCTCCGTGTGCACGAGGTTCGCGTCGAACCCCTCCTCGGCGTTCCGCGCGATGATGCCGTCCACCTCGTCCGTCACGAACGAGAACACGTTCTCGCGCACGTCCGCGCCGTCCAGCACCTTGTCGCGCTCGGTGTAGAGCACGGCGCGCTGCTCGTTGATCACGTCGTCGAACTCCACCAGCCGCTTGCGGATGTCGAAGTTGTAGCCCTCCACCTTCTGCTGCGCCTGCTCGATCGCGCGCGTCACCATGCGCGACTCCAGGGGCATCTCTTCCGTCATCCCCATCTTCTCGAGCATCCCCGGCACCCAGTCCGGCGCGAAGCGCTGCATGATGTCGTCGGCGAAAGAGACGAAGAAGCGGCTCGAACCGGGATCGCCCTGCCGCCCCGACCGCCCCCGCAGCTGGTTGTCGATGCGCCGCGACTCGTGCCGCTCCGTCCCGATCACGTGCAGGCCGCCCGCCTTCGCGATCCCCTCCCCCAGCTTGATGTCGGTGCCGCGCCCCGCCATGTTCGTGGCGATCACGACCGCCCCCTGCTCGCCCGCACCCTCCACGATGTTCGCCTCACGCTCGTGCTGCTTCGCGTTCAGCACCTCGTGGTCGATGCCCCGCCGCCGCAGGAGCGCGGCCAGGTATTCCGACTTCTCGATCGAGGTGGTGCCCACGAGCACGGGTCGCCCCTGGGTGTGCATGCCGGCGATCTCCTCCACCACCGCCGCGAACTTCGCCTTCTCGTTGATGTAGACCATGTCTTCCTGGTCCGCGCGCACCATCGGCTTGTTCGTCGGTATGGCGACCACGTCGAGGTCGTAGATCTTCGCGAACTCCTCCGCCTCCGTCTCCGCCGTGCCCGTCATCCCCGCCAGCTTCTCGTACAGCCGGAAGTAGTTCTGGAAGGTGATCGTCGCGTACGTAAGCGACTCCCGCTGGATGGGGACGTTCTCCTTCGCCTCCACCGCCTGGTGGATGCCGTGGCTCCAGCGCCGCCCCGGCATCATCCGCCCCGTGAACTCGTCCACGATCACGATCTCGCGGTTCCGCACCACGTAGTCGCGGTCGGGACGCTTCAGGTACTCGGCATCGAGCGCCGCTTCCAGGTGGCGTGCGAGCCGCGGGTCTTCCCCGAAGATGTTGTCCACCCGCAGCGCCCGCTCGATCTTCGCGATCCCCGTCTCCGTCAGGGCCACGTGCTTCGCCTTCTGGTCGATCGCGTAGTCCAGATCGGCGTGGAGGCCGCGCACGGCGCGCGAGAGCTGCTGGTAGGTGCCGCTCGCTTCCTCCGCCTGCCCGCTGATGATGAGCGGCGTCCGCGCCTCGTCGATGAGGATGTTGTCCACCTCGTCGACGATTCCAAAGAAGAGCGGCCGCTGCGTCTTGAGCTGGCTCTCCCGCACCATGTTGTCCCGCAGGTAGTCGAAGCCGAACTCGTTGTTCGTGCCGTACGTCACGTCGGTGTGGTACACGTCGCGACGCTCGCAGGGCCGCAGGTCCTCGAGCCCTCCCGCGCCGTCCTCGCCGGGGCGATATCCCGGCTCGTACATGTACTGGATGTGGTTGTTCTGGATGACGCCCAGGCTCATCCCGAGGGCCTGGAAGACGGGCCCGTACCAGGCGGCGTCGCGGCGCGCCAGGTAGTCGTTCACGGTCACCAGGTGGGCGCCCTTGCCCGCAAGCGCGTTCAGGTAGAGGGGCGCGATCGCGGTGAGGGTCTTGCCCTCGCCCGTCTTCATCTCCGCGATCTTCCCCTGGTGCAGCACGAGGCTGCCCATGAGCTGCACGGCGTAGGGACGCTCGCCCACCTTGCGCCAGGCCATCTCGCGTACCGTCGCGAACGCCTCGGCGGCGAGGTCGTCGAGCGTGTCGCCGCGCGACAGCCGCTCCCGGAATTTGTTCGTGCGCCCGCCCAGCTCTGCGTCCGACAGGCGGGCGTACTCCTCGCCGAGCTCCTCGATGGCGCCGATCTCCAAGCCGAGGCGCTTCACCTCGCGCTCGTTCGAGTCGCCAACGATGCGGCCGATCAACCCAAGCTTTGGCATGGGTCCAGTGTATCGCGCGGCGTCCTACACGAGGAACGCCGGCGTTTCCCGTTTCTAGTCGATCAACGCCGCGATCACGTCGTCCACGATCGCGTCCGCCTTGTCGCGCATCTCCTCGTCGTTCGCGTCCTGGATCGGGTGGGGAACGAAGAGGCGCCGCACTTCGGGCAACCCGAGCGACTCAGCCTGCGCCTCCGCTGCCTCCTCGAACTCGTCCGAGGCGATGAACACCGAGGGGATTCCGTTGATTTCCAGCCAGGTCGTGTCGTGCACACTGCACGTCGTGCACGACCCTCAGTCGGCAAGCCCTTCGACGACGAAGTCCACCTCTCTGGCCAGCTCCTGCCGCAGCCCCTCCGGCGCCGGCTTGGTGAAGGTGGGCTTGCTGTAGCGCCGCACCTCGACATCGGGCAGCCGCTCCCGCAGCCGAACCTCGAGCTGATCGAGCAGCACGTCGCCGCGCGGCTTCGAGATGTCCAGCAGTGCGAGCGTCCCGCTGATCGCCTCGGGTCGGTGCGTCAGCGAGCGCCGTACAGGAACGCGTTCGTCCGTTGGGTCCAGGATCGTCGTCATGGGAGCCTCCTCCCGGATCTCTCCGCGGACTGGATTATACGGCCCGCCCCTGCCGGCAGGGCGCTACACTGACCCCATGCCCAACAGCCAAGCGCCAACAGCCAGCAGCCTGGAGGTCCTTCCCATGGCCCAGCACACCCTCGCGATCTCGATCGAATACTGCGTCCCCTGAAACTACACCGCACGGGCCGCGTGGACGGCCCAGGAACTGCTCCAGATGTTCGCCGACCAGACCGCCTCCCTCACCCTCATCCCCGGCGCCGGCGGCGCCTTTGAGGTTGTTGTCGACGGCGACCTCATCTACTCCAAGAAGGCCCAAGGCCGCTACCCGGAGATGAAGGAGCTGCAGGAGGCCATCGCCGACCGTCTCTAGCCCCAACCAGCCAGGAGCCAACAGCGAAACCGGAGGTTTCTCGTGCCCTTCATGCTCGTTCGCCTGGAGTGCAAGTACGGCAAGACCCAGGAGTTCCAGGAGATCATGTCGCACCTTGTGCCCGTCCTCGAGGCCAGGGGCTGGCGCCTCCACGGCGCCTACCAGAACAGCATCGGCCGCCTCAATCGCTGCTACGACCTCTGGGAGATGCCCGACGCCAACCACGTGAGCTCCGTCCTCGCCCTCGCCGGCCAGGATCCCGAGTTCAGCGAGTGGTCGAAGGGCCTCGGCGAGTGCCTCCTGGAGGAGGAGCTCGAGTTCATGAACGAGCTCCCCTATTCCATCGAAGCGCGCGAGCGCCGCGGAGAGGGCTGAAGCCGCCCGATCGGCGAGATATTTGCACTCCCATCGGAGTTATCGCGGCACGCGGCTTTAGACTCGGCCCCCATGTCTGAGGTAGCGGGTATCTCCCGCCCAGCCGGCCACATGGAGGGTGAGCAGGCCGCTGCTCCCTGGTGCCCCCCGCGCGCCCCTGCCCCCGTCTGGCCGGAGCGTCTGGACCTGCCCCCGGGCGTCCTGCCCCGCCAGAACCTGCGTGAGGCGGAGCGTCTCGGCATCATCACCACCAGCGCCGTCGAGATTCCCGAGAGCGGCTTCCAGCCGGCCAGCCTCGACCTCCTTCTCGGCCCCACTGCCTATCGCATCGGCTCCAGCTTCCTCCCCGGTGAGCAGACCGTGAAGGACCGCCTGGCCGACCTGCAAATCGACAAGGGCATCGACATCCGCTCGGGCGGCATCCTCGAACCGAAGCGGCCCTATCTCATCCCCCTCATGGAGGGTCTCCGCCTCCCCTCCAACGTCCGCGCCTTCACCAATCCCAAGAGCTCCACGGGGCGCGTCGACATCTTCACCCGCGTCGTCACCGACTACTCCCACCGCTTCGACGACATCGCCGCCGGCTACGAGGGCGCGCTCTGGCTCGAGGTGTTCTCCCGCTCCTTCCTCGTGAAGGTGCACGCGGGCATGGCCCTCAACCAGCTCCGCTTCATCGTTGACGACCCCTCCGGCAACATCGCTCCCACGGCGCTCCCTCCCTCCGCCCCCGAGACGCTGCGCATTCAGCTTCGTCCCCTGTCCGACGAACCCGGCATGGGCGAGGCCGAGCTCCCCCTGCCCATCGGCTTCAGGGCCAAGCGCAACAACAGCGCCCTCCTCGACCTCTCCCGGCGTGATCACGACCCCCGCGAGTTCTGGGAGCCCATCTGGCCTGCCAGCCAGCTCGTGCTCGAGCCGGAGGAGTTCTACCTGCTCCGCTCGCGCGAACAGATCACCATCCCCGCCGGGCTCGCCGCCGAGATGGTGCCCTTCGATCCCACCAGTGGTGAGCTGCGCACCCACTACGCCGGCTTCTTCGACCCCGGCTTCGGCGCCGCCGTCTCCGGCGGCCTCCCCGCCGTCCTCGAAGTGCGCGCCCACGACGTGCCCTTCATGCTCGAAGACGGCCAGGAGGTCGCGCGCTTCCGTTACCAGAAGCTGGCCGGACCCCCCGATCGGCTCTACGGCCGTGAGAGTGGCTCCCACTACGGCGATGAGCGCCAATCGCGCTTCCTCAGCAAGCACTTCCGCTCGTGGGGACAGCTCTCCCTGCGCTTCTGAGCATTCCCCGCCTTGTAGGCGGTGCCGCTCCTCCGCGATAGCGCTAGACTGAGCGCCCACGTTTCGGAGCGCATCATGTCCACGATCGGCCGCCTGCTCACCGCCATGGTCACCCCCTACACCGCCGAGGGCGAGGTCGACTACGCCCTCGCCCGCCGCCTCGCCGCCGCCCTCGTCCGCGCTGGCAACGACGGCGTCGTCGTTACCGGCACCACCGGCGAGGCTCCCCTCCTGAGCGACGACGAGAAGGCTCGCCTGTGGGAGGAGATCAAGCAGGAGCTCGGCGATGGCGGCACCGTCGTCGCAGGCGCCGGCACCAACGACACGCGCCACTCCGTCGCCCTCGCGAAGCGCGCCGAGGCCGCCGGCGCCGACGCCATCCTTGCCGTCGCCCCCTACTACCTGCGTCCGCCCCAGGCCGGCATCATCGAGCACTTCCGCCACATCGCCGGGAGCACCAGCACCCCCGTCATCGTCTACAACGTGCCCGGCCGCACCGGCGTCAACCTCACGGTCGATACGCTCCTGCAGCTCTCCGAGATTCCCAACATCGCCGGCAACAAGGAGGCCAACGGCGATCTCCACGCCACCGCCGAGGTGCTGGAGGCCCGCCCCGACTTCCGCATCTGGAGCGGCAACGACAACGACAACTTCCATCTCTGGTGCATGGGCGCCTACGGCGCTATCAGCGTGACCGCCCACATCGTGGCCGGACGCCAACGCGCCATGCTCGACCACGTGCTCGCCGGAGACCTCGCCGCCGCCGCTGCCATCCACCGCCCCCTCGTGCCCCTCACCAACGCCTGCTTCCTCAACGGCAGCCCCAGCACCATCCGCTACGTGCTGCGCCAGCTCGGCGTCGACATCGGCGCGCCCCGCCTCCCCGTCGTGGAGCCCGACGACGCCGTTGGCGCCAGGGTGATGGCGGAGGTGAAGCGCCACCAGCTCGACGCCCTCGCCGTCGCCTGATCCCGGTTCCGCCGTCGCCTTGACGGGGCCTCCCCGATGATTGGCTCGCCCGCGGCTGAGTGTTACCGTCCCCCCTCTGGAGTGCGGCGATGAGCGGCCTCGGCATCGGTGAGCGGCTGATCGAGGCTCGCGAGGAGCGCGGCCTCACGCTCGAAGACGCCGAGCGCGACACCCGCATCTCCCGCCGCTACCTGCAGGCGCTTGAGGACGAGGCCTTCGACATCATCCCCGCGCCCGTTTATGCGCGCGGCTTCCTCCGCTCCTACTCCCAGTACCTCGGTCTCGAGACAGCGAGGCTCCTCGCCCGCTTCCCCCAGGACGCTCCACCCGGCGTCCCCTCCCCCTCCGGGTACGCGACCGAGAGGGGACGCACGGGCCGGGGACGGTCCGCCCTCTTCGGTTCTCGTGTTCCCGAGGAACCCATGATCGGCGTCGATATCGGCGTCGTCATCCCCGCCCGCCGCATCGGCGGTGGATCCCCCTCCTTCGCCCGCACGGGCGTCATCGCCGCCGTCGCCGTGGGCGTCACCGCCCTCGTCATCATGGCCGCCGTCCTGATCGCCAACCTCGGTAGCACTGGCAGCGAACCAGCGCCCACCCCCGCGCCCGCCTTCACCCCCACCCCCGAACCCCAGGAGGAGGTCACTGACGGCAGTGGCCTCGACGTGGAGCTCGGAGTGGTGCCCAACGTCATCGGCCAGCCCGAGGAAGTCGCCATCCGCGCGATGGAGGAAGCGGGCTTCGAGGTCAAGGTCGTCAGGGAGCGCAACGAGCAGCACCCCCGAGGCACGGTCGTCGATCAGGCGCCCATCGCCGGAGTCGAGAAGGACCCGGGCGGGGAGGTCACCATCGCCGTCAGCGAGGGCCCTTAGGGAGGTTCCGTAGCCAATGCAGCCGTTAGCATTGGCCCATGACCGAGATTCCTACCCTTGATCCGCCCCGTCGCGTCCTCATGGGCCCCGGTCCCAGCGGCGCCGACACGAGCGTGCTGGCCGCCATGGGCCTTCCGCTCCTGGGCCACCTCGACCCCGAGTTCATCCGCATCATGGACGAGTGCCAGCAGATGATGCGCCAGGTCTTCCGCACCTCGAACGAGGTCACCCTGGCAACGCCCGGTACCGGCACCAGTGGCATGGAAGCGGCGGTCATGAACCTCCTCGAGCCGGGCGACCGCGCCATCATCGGCGTCTGCGGCTACTTCGGTGATCGCATCGCCCAGATGGCCGCCCGCACGGGCGCCGAGGTCACCATCGTGAACGCCTCCTGGGGCTCCGCCATCCCCCCCGAGGCCATCGAGCGCGAGTTGCGCGCCGGTCCCGCCAAGCTCGTCGCCATCGTCCACGCCGAGACCTCGACCGGCGTGCGCCAGCCCGTAGAGACCATCTCCAGGCTGTGCAAGGAACACGGCGCGCTCCTCCTCCTCGACTGCGTCACCTCCCTCGGGGGCGTACCCGTCGAACTCGATGCCTGGGGCGTCGACGCCGCCTACTCGGGCACGCAGAAGTGCCTCTCCGCGCCTCCCGGCGCCTCCCCCGTCACCCTCTCCCCGGCCGCCTGGAGCGCCGTCCAGGCCCGCGAGACGCCCTCCAACAGCTGGTACCTCGACCTCAACATGCTCGAGGCCTACTGGGACAGCCGCCGCGCCTACCACCACACCTCTCCCATCTCCATGACGTACGCCCTCCACCGCGCCCTCGCCCTCGTCCTCGAGGAAGGCCTTGAGGCGCGCTGGGAACGCCACGAGCGCAACGGCCGCGCCCTCCAGGCCGGGCTCGAAGCGATGGGGCTCACGCTCCACGCCGACGCCGAGCACCGCCTGCCCGTCCTCACGACCGTGCGCATTCCCGAAGGCGTCGAAGACGCCCCCGTGCGTGGCGCCCTGCTTGAGCGCGACAGTATCGAGGTAGGCGGCGGCATCGGCGACCTGCGCGGGCGCGTCTGGCGCGTCGGTCTCATGGGCGAGTCATCGACGCCGGGCAACGTTCTCTACTTCCTCGCCTCCCTTGGACGTCTCCTGCGCGAGCAAGGCTTCGCGGCCGATGTCGGCGCTGCCCTCGACGTGGCCGCCCAACGCCTGGACGCATGATCGCGGGCCCGCTGCTACTCCTTCGGCTCCCCGCGGGGCTCCTCCTCTGCGCCCTCCTGGTGGCCTGCGGCGGTGCGGCCGAAGAACCCTCCACGGCGAGCCCGACCGGCACTCCCCCCACGCCCGCGTCCACCCGTACTGCTACCGCCACCCCGACCCCCACCCCCACCGAGGCCGCCCCAACTCCGACTCCGACCCCGACCGCCTCGACCCTGACCCCCACCCGGCGCCCCATCGAGACCCCCGCAACTCCCGCGGCGACGGCGACGGCGACGGCGACGGCGACGGCGGAGGCTCCCCCGCCCACGGCCGTCCTCGTCCCCGCCTTCCCCGGGCTGCCTGAGCCTCAGCGCCCAATCGCTCTTCTCGACGTGCCCGAGCACGACCTCTTCCTCATCGTGTTGCAGGAGGGGCAGGTCGTGGCAGTGCCTCGCGATGGTCCCTACGACAACCCCCACATGGTCCACGACCAGAGCAAGGACACGGTTTGCTGCGCCGAGGAGGGCCTGCTCTCGGTCGCCCTCGACCCCGACTTCGCGCGTAACGGCTACGTGTACGCCTACTACAGCACCGGAACCCTCAGGCGAGTCACGCGCCTCTCGCGCTTCGCGACCATGGGCCAGGGGGAGACCTTCGCCTTCGATGCCTCCAGTGAGCTGGTCCTCTTCGAGGTGGCCCAGCCCTACGCCAACCACAACGGCGGCACGATCCTGTTCGGTCCCGACGGCATGCTCTATCTGGGGTTCGGCGACGGCGGAAACGCCAACGATCCCTTCCGGCACGGCCAGAATCGGACCACCTTCCTCGGCGCCATCATCCGCATCGACGTGCGCGACGCCTCCCCCGACCAGCCCTACGCCATCCCGCCCGACAACCCCTTCCTCGGCCGGGCCGGCGCTCGGCCCGAGATCTGGGCCTACGGCCTTCGCAACCCCTGGCGCATGAGCTTCGACCGCGAGACCGGCCTCCTCTGGGCTGGCGACGTTGGCCAGAACCTCGTCGAGGAGATCAGCGTCATCGAGGCCGGCGGGAACTACGGCTGGAACGTCATGGAGGGCTCGCGCTGCTTCTCCCCGCCCCAGGGGTGCGACCGCTCCGGCCTCGCCCTGCCTGTCTGGGAGTACACCCACGCCTTCGGCTGCTCCATCACCGGTGGCTACGTCTACCGGGGTGAGGCGATCCCCGCCCTGCGCGGCTGGTACCTCTACAGCGACTACTGCAACGGCCTCGTCTGGGCGATTAAGGCGGAGACCGCCGTCTCCCGCGGCTTCGTCGAGCCGGTGCTCCTCTGGGCGGGAGGCCCCAACGCCGTCGCCTCCTTCGCCGAGGACTCCGAGGGCGAGCTCTACCTGATCAGCTTCTACAACGAGCGCATCTACCGCATCGTCGCCCCGTAACCACTACGCCATGTCGTCCATGGTGAAGCCCCACCCCTCGGCGCGACGCTCGCGCTCCCAGACATCGTCGGGCGTGGCGCGACGGGCGGGGATGAGGTGCAGCGCGTCTTCTCCCAGGGGCCAGCGCATGGGCAGTCGCTGCTGGAGTTGGACCGCATCGGCGATGGCCATCCCCACCGCATCCGACCCCGGCCGCGTCGCCGCCACCTCCCGGAACTCCGCCAGCTTGCGCTTCACGCCCGGCTGGTAGGCGCTGCGCCCTTCGCGCACAACCGTGCAGACATCCAGACCGCGCGTCTGCCAGTCGCTGCGGTACTGCCCCGGCTGGACGATCGTGACCTGCACGCCGAAGGGCGCTACCTCGTCGGCGAGCGCCTCCGACATTGCCTCCAGGGCGTGCTTCGAGGCGGCGTACATGCCCCGCAGCGCTCGCGGTACCTGCCCCGAGAGCGAGCTCACGTTCACCACCTTGCCCCACCCCTGCTCCCGCATCACTGGGAGCACCGCCTGCTGCAGCCGCCACGGCCCCAACAGGTTCGTATCGAGCTGTCGCCGGCACTCATCCTCGCTCAGGTCCTCCAGCGGCCCGTAGAGCCCGTAGCCGGCGTTGTTGACAAGCACGTCGATGCGTCCGAAGCGCTCCCGAACCGCCCCCACCGCTGTCGCGATCGATTCCGCATCGGTCACGTCCAGCGCGAACGTCGCGATGCGCTCCTCGAAGCCCTGCCGCACCGCTTCGCCGTCGCTCTCGGGGTCGCGCATCGTCGCCGCTACCAGACTGCCGCGCGCTGCGCACTCCCGCGCCGCCGCCGCCCCGAACCCCCGCGAGGCCCCGGTGATCAGCACCACACTCTCACCACGCCACTCCTGCTCCCGGCCCCCGTGCTCCCCCGGACGCCGCCACGTCCGCAGCGTCGAGCCTTGCCGAAGCGCCTCCCACTGCGCCTCCGTCGTGTTCTGGCGCGCCTCGATCAGGTGCGTGCTGTCCTCCCCCACCGGCCAGCGCAGCGGCAGCGGTTGTTCCAGCTCGACCATGTCCGCCATCGCCACGCCCACCGAACCCGAGGCCGGCCGCGTCTTTGCCCGCGCCCGGAAGTTCGCGAGCGCCGCCTCCACGGTCCCCTGGTAGGCGCTGCGGTCCTCCAGCTGCGGCGCCGCCACGTCAAGGCTTCCTGTCTGCCAGTCGCTCACGTACATCCCCGGCTCAAGGACGCACACCTGCACGCCCGTGTGGCCCACCTCGAAGCGCAGCGCCTCCGACATCCCCTCCACCCCGTGCTTGGCCGCCGCGTACATCCCCAGCCACGCCCCCGGCACCCGCCCCGCCAGCGAGCTCACGTTCACGATCTTCCCCGCCCCCCGGGCGCGCATCGATGGCAGCACCGCCTTCGCCAGCCGCCACTGCCCCAGCACGTTCGTATCGAACTGACGCCAGACCTGCGCCTCCGAGACCTCCTCCAGCGGCCCGTAGAGCCCGTAACCGGCGTTGTTGATGAGCACGTCGATGCGCCCGAAGCGCGCCAGCGTCTCCCCCACCACCCGATCGACGCTCTCGGGGTCGGTCACGTCCAGCCGCAGCGGCGTGATGCGGTCCTCCAGACCCGCGAGGATGGCGGGCGCGTCCCGCTCCGGATTGCGCATCGTCGCGACCACCGTGTTGCCGCGCGCGGCGATACGGCGCGCCGCCTCGCCCCCGAAACCGCGCGAAGCCCCCGTTAGCAGCACCACCTGTTCGTTCACGCTCGCCTCCGCCGGGCAGGATAGCGAAGGGACGGCATCGCCCGCAGGATGCTCGGAAGCGGCTGCGCTACGCCGACTTACGGGCTGGGGTCGTCGGGCCTGTAGACGATCTGCTCGACTGCGGTCTGTCGCATCTCCGAAGTAGCGAGCCGACCCTCAATGTTTGACCACCGGCTCTCAACCACTGCCAGTCGATTGTCAATGCGACGCAGAAACGGCATAACGTTCTGCTCGACCGAATTCTTGAGGTCAGTGACGTCGGAATGGAGGTTGGCCACTGCTGCCGCCAAATTGCCAACCGACCGACTCAGCGCCTGGAATTGATCGTCAGTCACCCGAGCCCCTCGTTGTGCTGCACAAGTATAGGGAATGCTACGTAGCGTGTCAGCCCCTCCCCTGTCTCGAGCACCCGCTCCCGCCCGGGTGTCTTACGACATGAGCCCGTGCCAAAGGGCGTCGCAAGCCGCCCCTGGCGGGCCGCAACGGGAGGCGCTGCTACACTCGCTGCCGTGAACGCCGAGGCGCTCCCCTACACGCTGCTCATCATCCTCATCGAGCTCGCCATCGGCAGCCTCTGGGTCACGCTTGCCGCCGACCTGCGTGGGGGTGTCACCCGCGGATTCGTCCTCACCATGACCGGGGCCGCCGCCATCGTCGCCGGCCTCGGCTACTGGCTGGCGGTCTCCATCAGCATCGCCGCCGACGTCGACGGGTACCTCATCGACCCCGACTGGTTCGCGCCCATGCAGAGACTCCTCCTCGTTGTGGTGGGCACATCGGCCTTCTACGCATTCATGGTCTTCATGGGCTGGGACCCCATCGGAAGAATCGTCGCCATTGGCGGGTCCGTCGTCGGCGTGATCTGCGTCGCCTTCCTCGCGGGCATGCTCGCGCCGCCCGCGTGGGGCTTCGCGGGCGTGTTCCTGGCGCTGCTGGCGGGCACCCTCGCGATGGGCGCCGTCTCCACCTCAATGACGTGGGGCCACTGGTACCTCACCGAGGGCTCCCTGCCGGGACGGCCCATGCGCGAGCTCGCCTGGATCCTGATCGTCGCCCTCGCCCTGCAGGTGGTCCTGCTCGTGATCAACGCCGCCCTCCCCGAGCGCATCACCCCCACCCCCGCCAACCCCGTCGAGGGCGGCCTCCTCGCCAACCCGCTCTTTTGGTTCCGCATCGGCGTCGGCCTCGTCTTTGCCCTTGTCCTGGCCGTGCTCGCCCTCCGCACGGCCCAGATCCGCTCCATGCAGAGCGCCACCGGACTCCTCTACATCTGTATGGGCGCCGTCTTCACCGGCGAGGTGCTCGCCCGCGGCGTCCAGTTTCTCACGGCGCACCCCATCTAGCCGGGCACTCCTGAGTGCCGGACCCTAGGGCTCAGCCCGGTGCACGCCCGCCATCCGGTCGAAGTCCCGGTCGTAGCTCACGATCGCAGTGACTCTCTGCCGTTCCATGTGGGCCACCACTAGGGCGTCCTCGAAGTCGAGGAATTGGGATGAGGCGTAGATGTCGAGCGCACGGATGTACACGCTTCTCTGCGGGAGCCGAAGGCCACGTAGCGTCAGAATCGGTACTAGCCGCGCTCGGATCTCTTCGTGGCTCAGGCGGTAGGGAGCGCGCGGGGAGGCGAGTACATAGACGACCTCAGTGACAATCGCCTCGCAGGTGACCAACTCTTCCTCGCCCCGGTGAACGCGCTGAAAGAGTTGGTAGCAGGCCTGGGCCTTGTCCTCGTCATCTCTAGTCAGGTATCTGACGATGACGTTGGTGTCGAGGAACCTCACGCGTCACGCATCTCGCGTACGGTTTCCACGGCTTTGGCGTCTTTCGCATCGCGCTCAATCTGCTCAAAGTCCTCCGGGTGTGCCGAGGGCCTAACAGAACCGAACGCCGACTCCAGGCTGAAGGGTGCCGCTGCCAGCGACACGGTGCCGTCATCTTCGATCGTGAAGGCAACCTTGTCCCTCGGTCTCAGGCCGAGAAGCCGCCGCACTTCCACGGGAATCGTTACCTGGTTCCGCTGCGTGGTTGTCGTGGTGATCTCTCGCATAGCCCAATGATAGCAACCATCTCCAATGGGAAACAACCTTGGCATTGGGTTCAGAACGTCTCCCACCCGCCCCCTGGGTGGTACGATTGCGCCGCCACCGGAGGGGCCTATGCAGCGTGATCGCGCCTGGGAAATTCTCGTCGAATTTGCGCAGGAAGAGCGCACCCGCAAGCACGGCATCGCCGTCGAGGCCGTCATGCAGGCCTACGCCCGCAAGCACGGCCAGGACGAGGAGAAGTGGGGAATTGTCGGCCTCCTCCACGACTTCGACTGGGAGGTCCACCCCACCGAGGAGCTCCACCCGAAGGAGGGTTCGAAGCTTCTGGAAGCGCGCGCCGTCCCCGAGGACATCCGCTACGCGATCCTCTGTCACGCCCCCTTCCTCGGGCTCGACTACACCCAGGACATGGACCGCGCCATCTATGCCGCCGACGAGATGGCCGGTTTCGTCATCGCCTGCACCCTTGTGCGCCCCGGCAAGTCGCTCGACACGCTCAAACCCTCCTCGGTCAAGAAGAAGATGAAGGACAAGGCCTTCGCCCGCAGCGTCAGCCGCGACGACCTCCGCAACGGCGCCGCCGACTTCGGTATCGAGCTCGACGAGCACATCCTCTTCGTCGCTGACGCGCTCAAGCCCGTCGCCGACCAGCTAGGGGTGAACCCATGAGCCTGGTTCCCGACCGCAATATCTCCATGGAGCTCGCCCGCGCCACCGAGGCGGCCGCGCTCGGCGCCGTCCCCTGGACCGGCCGCGGCGACAAGAACGGCGCCGACGGCGGCGCCGTCGACGCCATGCGCACCATGCTCAACACCATCGCCATCGATGGCATCGTCGTCATCGGCGAGGGCGAGAAGGACCAGGCGCCGATGCTGTTCAACGGCGAGCTCGTCGGCACCGGCAACGGCCCCCAGGTCGATATCGCGGTCGACCCGATCGACGGCACCACCCTCCTCTCACTCGGCCGCGCCAATGCGGTCAGCGTGATCGCCGCCGCCCCCCGCGGCGCCATGTACAACCCCCACGACATCTTCTACATGGAGAAGATCGCCGTGGGCCCCGAAGCGAAGGGGAAGATCGACCTCGCTGCCCCCGTCCGCTGGAACCTCGAACGCGTCGCCGAGGCGCGCGGCATCCCCGTGACCGAGGTCACCGTCACCCTCCTCGACCGCCCCCGCAACGACGACATCGTTTCCGAGATTCGCGCTGCCGGCGCTCGCATCAACTCCATCACCGACGGCGACGTCGCTGGCGCCGTCATGGCCAGCATGGACGGCACCGGCGTCGACATGCTCCTCGGCATCGGCGGCTCGCCCGAGGGCGTCTCCGCCGCCTGCGCCATCAAGGCCCTCGATGGCGACATGCAGTGCCGCCTCTGGCCCCGCCACGATGCCGACCGCGCCCTCGCCGTCGAGCGTGGCCTCGACCTCAACAAGGTCCTCACCCTCGACGACCTCGTCAGCGGCGACGACTGCTTCTTTGCGCTCACCGGCATCACCACCGGCTACCTGTTGCGTGGCGTCGAGGTCACACGCTCCGGCGCCCGCACCCACTCCCTCGTGATGCGCAGCCGCTCCCGTACCATCCGCACCATCGAGGCCGAGCACCACACCCACAAGGTCGAACAGTTCCTCAGCACCTGACGAACCCCGAACACCCCACTGGAGTCCCATCATGACCACCGAAGCCGAACTTGCCGCCTGGGTGCGCGAATACAGCGACCACTTCGGGTTCTCCTATCATGCCAAGGACCCCACGATGATGCGGCCCTACTGCCATGTCCCCGCCCTTGGCATCGGCGGCGGCCAGGTCAACCTCATCGCCACCGAGGAGGAGTCGGACGCGCGCTGGGCCGCCGCCCACGCCGGCCTCCCCGAGGACTACGACCACAGCGTCCTGCACACCGTCGACGTCACCTTCACCAGCCCCACCGCCGCCTACGTCACCGTCGACTGCGGCCGCTACCGTAAGAACGGCGAGGAATACGTCCGCTTCGACGCTTCCTATGTCGTGGCCAAGGTCGAGGAAGGCTGGCGCATTACCACCTGGATCGGCCACCGCTAGGGCGGCGGCTCACTCCGGCTTCGTGACCGAGAGGAGCCGTTCGCGCCCCGCCGAGGGCAGCAGTTCGAGCCGCACCCCGAGCTCGCTGTTGATGTAGGTGACGCCCAGGATTCGCCCGCCGTCCTCGTCCACGCTCGCCATCTCCAGCTCCGCGCCCTCCGCCGTGAGCCGCTCGATCTCCGCGTCGAGGTCGTCGACGAAGGCGCCCAGGTGGTGGATGCGCGAACCCTCGCCCGCCTCCCAGACCGTCCCCGGCACCGCTTCGATGAGCTCGATGTAGGGTGGCCCCTCGGCCGTGTAGGCGAACCGCGAGTTCATCACCTGCACGCCCGCCTTCGTGCGCACGCGCACGTTCGCCGGGCCCGGCGGCCGCGGCCAGCTCGCCCCGAAGCGTTTCGCGATCTCCGCCATGCCCTGCTCGATGTCGGGCACGATGATGCCCACGTGGAACACGTCGTCGAAGTTGATCACGGCTAGCCGCCCTCGCCCCGCAGGCGAGCGAGCATCCCCTCGCGCAGGTGTCCCGGAAGAAGCTCCTGCCGGATCCCGAGCGGGCCGTTCATATACGACACCGCCATCGTCCCGCCCCCAACATCGAGCGTTGCCTCCAGCTCCACGCCTTCCGCCATCAGTCGCGCCACCTCGTCGTCGATGTCGTCCACGAAGGCGCCCAGGTGGTGGATGCGAGACCCCTCAACGGCCTCCCACGGCGTCCCGGGCACGGCCCTGATGACCTCCAGGTAGGGAGGCCCTTCGGCCGAGTACACACCGATCACCTCCGCCCGCATCTCGCCCGCCGCCGTCTTCACGAGCACATCCGCCCCGGAGGTGGGTGGCGGGTCGGGGAAGGTCACGCCGAACCGGTTCGCGATCTCCTTCAGGCCCGACTCGAGGTCCGACACGATGATGCCCACGTGGAACATGTCTTCGTACTTCATGGGCGGCACCGTACGCCCCCGCTCCCCGCCCTCGCAAGCCGTGTATCGTGCGCCCGGGGCAGCGCATGGCAGGACCGCTCGTTGGCGTCCGCGTCCTCGATCTCTCCCGCGAGGTCGCCGGCGCCTACGCCACCAAGCTGCTCGCCGACTACGGCGCCGATGTGCTCAAGCTCGAACCCCCCGGCGGCGGACCGCTCCGCTGCTTCGGCCCCTTCCCCGGCGATGAGCCCCACCCCGAGCGCTCCGGTCTCTTCCTCCACCTGAACACGAACAAGCGCTCACGCGTGCTCGACGTCACCGATCCGGCCAGTGCCGCACAGGTCCGCGCCCTCGCCGCCGAGGCCGACATCGTGGTTGAGGACTTCGCGCCCGGCGATCCCGCCTCGTGGGGGTGGGGTTGGGACGCCCTCGCCGCCTCCCGCGACGACCTCGTCCTTCTCTCGATCACGCCCTTCGGACAGACCGGGCCCTACCGCCGCTACCGCGCCTCCGAAATCACCCTCCAGGGCTTCGGCGGACCGATGCACATGACCGGTCACGCCAGCCTCGGACCGTTGAAGCACGCCGGGCACTTCGCCGGCTACCACGCCGGCATCATCGCCGCCTTTGCCGCCACGCTCGTGCGTTTGCGCGTCGAGGCAGGAGGCCAGGGCGACTGGATCGACGTCTCCATCGTCGAGTGCCAGGCCAGCTCCCGCGACCGCCGCAGCACCGCTCTCCTCGCCGCCTCCTACGCGGGCGTGGGTGGGGCGCGCGCCGCGACCGCCCTGCGCGTCGCCGCCGGCGTGCGTCCCTGCGCCGACGGCTATGTGAACATCATGGGTGCGGGCCCCCGGCTCCCCTCCCTGCTCCGCCTGATCGAGCGTGAGGATCTTCTTGAGCACCCCGACATCTCCGCGCCCATGGCCCTGATGCCCCCCGCCCTCGCCGAGGAGATCGAAGCCGCTTACCGCGCCTGGCTCAGCGAACGCACCAAGCGCGAGATCATCCCCCTCGCCCAGGAGCAGCACCTCCCCTGCGGCGCCCTGCAGACCACGCAGGACCTCATCGAGGACCCCCACTTCCGCTCGCGCGGCCTCTGGGAGCCCATCGACCACCCCGAGGCGGGCCGCCTCCACTACCCCGGCCGCCCCTTCCTCCTGTCGGCCACGCCCCGGCCCCCGGCGCGGCCCGCTCCCCTCCTGGGGGAGCAGGCCGGCGGGGAGCCCTTCGCCCCCCGTTCCCCCCTTCCCCCGCCCGTTCGTCCCCTCCCCGGCGGCCGCCTCCCCCTTGAGGGCGTACGCGTCGCCGAGGTCACGGTCGTCTGGGCAGGCACGCACGTCAGCCAGGTGCTCGCCGACTGGGGCGCCGAGGTCATCCGCGTGGAGCCCGTCAACCGCATCCAGCCGTCCACGCGCGGAGCGGAAGTCGCCCTCAGCCGTGAGCAGTCCCGGCGAATCGCCGAGCAGGGCCAGACGCTATCCGCCTACCCCGACTTCGATCCCCGGGACGACCCCTGGAACCGCAGCCCCGGCTTCAATGTCGGTGCCCGCAATAAGCGCTCCATGACCTGCGACATCATGGCTCCCGAGGGCCAGGAGACCATCCGCCGACTCGTCGCCCGCTGCGATGTCTTCATCGAGAACAACGTGCCCGAGACGATGGCCAAGGCGGGCATCAGCTACGAGGCCTTCCGCGAGATCAACCCCGACATTGTGATGCTGCGCATGCCCGCCTTCGGCCTCGACGGCCCCTACAGCGCCTACCGTGGCTTCGGCATGCACGCCGAGGCCACCGTCGGTCACACGCTCCTGCGCGGCTACCCCGACAGCGAGCCCGATGTCATCGGGGATGTTCTCGCCGCGGACGCCATTGCCGGCGTGCACGGCGCCCTCGCGGTCGCCATGGCCCTGCGCCACCGCCAGCGCACGGGCGAGGGCCAGCAGATCGAGATGGCCCTCGCCGAGTCCTTCCTGCCCATCCTCGGCCAGTTCCTGCTGGATTGCGGCATGAACGGACGCGTCGCCGCCACCCTCGGCAACACCCACCCCTGGAACGCCCCCCACAACGCCTACGCCACCCGCGGCGACGACCAGTGGATCGCCATCGACGTCGCAACCGACCAGGAGTTCGCCGCCCTCTGCCGCGTGCTCGGCGACGATTCGCTCCCCGCCGACCCCTGCTTCGCCACCGCCGAGGCCCGTCGCGAACACCGCGCCGCCCTCGACGAGGCGGTCGCTGCCCTCACCCGCACCCGCGACAAGCACGAGCTCTTCCACGCCCTCCAGGCCCGCGATGTCTGCGCCGCCCCCCTCCTCGACGGCGTCGACGCGCAGGCCGACCCGCACCTGAACGCGCGCGGCTTCTTCGAGGAGGTCTACCAGCCCGACGTGGGCGCGCACCGCTACCCGGGCATGTCCTTCAAGCTTGCGAACACGCCCAACGCCATCCGCCTGCCCGCCCCCGCCCTCGGCGAGCACAACGACTGGGCCTACCTCGACCTCCTCGGCTACACCCGCCCCGAACTCGACGCCCTCATCGCCAGCGGTCAGGTCGGCACCCGCTACCCCCCGTCCCTCCTACCCGGGAGCCGGAGGTGAGCCGCAAGCGATCACCAGCCCATGGAGGACTTCCATGAAGGCCCTGCCCTTCGTCCGACTGGCCGCGGTTCTGCGGATTGGATGCATGTCCTCCAGCGGGGAGTGCCCCGTCGGGCGCACCGAGCAGAAGGGCTTAGGCTCCAGGCGTGGAGGCAGTCTGCGCGAACCCAGAGGTGTACCCCTCTGGCCGATGGAAGGAGGCTGGCCGTGAGCCGGCGGCGGAAGGCCCTCATCGTCGTGGCCGTGATGGTGATGATTGGTATCACTATCACGGCGATCACACTCTCGCTCGATGGGCGGTCGCCTGACGAGTGCGAGAAGACTCCCCGAGCGGTTGCCGATGGACTAGACCAAGCTCCGATGGTCGAGCCCCTGCCCCCTTGGTTAGACAGAAGCACTGCTACAGGCCTCATCTGGGACTTGCTCAGCGATGTTAAAGACTGTGTTGACAGGGATTGCCTGGTGCCCCTAATCGACGCGAGCGCCTGTCTGGGCAAGCGACTCGATGTGTTCCTTCCGGAGACTGAGGGCGTGTGCCGCCTGCGAGCGTTAGACGGCCTCCCGGCAGTGGAAGTCTCCGTTGGTGAGCGGTCCGTCATGCTCCGCACGCTCGCGCTCTTGCGCTCTTCTCTTCCCCTGTCCGAAATCCGGCCCGAGGCGTGGAGGCTGGCGGACCAACTCGTCGAACTCGCCAAGCAATCGATGGGGAGTGACGCTACGCCCCCGAAGTCAGATGACTGCCCCCCATAGCCAGCCCCCGAAGCTGGCTCCCAACACCAGAGCGAGCGCCATCTGAGTGGTCGTTCCCCCACGTGCAGTGATGCACTCCAGCGGGCCGCCACACCGACCGTTTCGCCAATGTCTGCAGCGCGACGCGCCGGGTCGAAGGCAGTGATGCTGACAGTCAATCTCAGGTCCATCAGAACCTATCGTCCCCAACGCCATCCGCCTCCCCGCCCCCGCCCTCGGCGAGCACAACGACTGGGCCTACCTCGATCTCCTCGGCTACACCCGCGCCGAGCTCGACGCCATCATCGCCAAGGGCCAGGCCGGCACCACCTACGCCCCCTCCATCCTCCCCGGCTACCGGGCGTGAGCGAGCACCGACGCGCTACCGCAGGTCAAGACGTCGGTGCGAGCACTTCATCTCGCACAAAGTGGAGGCGAATCAGGGCAGGCCGGTCCATGTCGTCGTCGAAGTAGCACTCGACGGCCTCGCGAACGTTCGCGCGGACCTCTTCCACCGTCTCGCCCTGTGTGTGGATGCCGTACCCGACGGCGCTGGCGGAATAGCCGCCATCGACCTCGTCCTGGCTGACTTCGAAGATGATCTCGGACGCGGTGGACATCGCTGCTTCTCCCGTGCGGGTTCTCACCCTAGCACCCGCCTCGTTGGCCCGCGTTCCCGCCCGCGCCTACAGTGGAGCCAGATGCTGTCGCCTTGGCGCCTGTGGCTGCTGGTCAGACACTCGGTTCGCGGGTTCCTCCACGACAACTGCCCGCAGATGGCGGCTGCCATCTCCTACTACGTCCTCTTCTCCCTCTTCCCCCTCGTCATCCTCGCCGTCGGTGTGCTCGGACTGGTGCTGCAGGACAACGACATCGAGCGCACCCTCATCGACGAGCTGACCGGCCTCCTGCCTGTCGACGCCGCCGGCGCGGACAGTGTCGAGGACGCCGTCCGCGACCTGACCGGCGCCTCGGGTGGCCTGCTCGGCGTCATTGGTCTCGCCGGCCTCGCATGGACCGCGACCGCCATGTTCGGCGTGATCCGCCGCTCCCTCGGCATCGCCTTCGGTCTTCCGGGGAAGCGCCCCTTCGTCCGCCAGAAGCTCGTGGACTTCGGGATGATGGTGCTTCTCGGCTTCATCTTCCTCGCCTCGTTCGGGGCGACGACCACCCTCGTGGTCGCCCGCGAGGCCATTGAGGACACCCGCGTGCTGGGCGAACTCGCCGCGGGCCTCGGGTGGGGGTGGGCCGTGGCTGCCTTCCTCGTGCCCGCTGCGCTGTCCTTCGTGGCCTTCGCGCTTCTCTACTGGCTCGTCCCCGCGACGCACGTCCGCCTGCGGCACGTGTGGCCGGGAGCGCTCCTGGCCGCCCTTCTGCTCGAGGTCGTGAAGCTGGCTTTCGGCATCTACCTCGAGCACTTCAACCGCTACGAGCTCGTCTTCGGCTCCCTCGGTGCGGTGGCGGCCTTCCTCTTCCTCGTCTTCCTCAGTGCGAACACACTCCTGCTAGGGGCGGAGATCTCCGCCACCTACCCGCGCGTGGCGAGCGGCGACCATGACATCGCGCGCGACGGTCCCCGGCCGCCCCTCGGCCAGCTGGCCTGGCGCTCTGTGCGAAGCCTCTTCGTCCACGATGAGGAGGAGCGGCAACCGCAACCTCAGAGCGAGGAACCTGCCTCCTGAGGCGCTCGGCTTACCGCCCCTTGCCCCCGCTCATCGCGCCACGCCCCCGGCAATGGCACGATAGGTTCCGAGCGAGGTGACCAATGGCGGAGAACGGGACGGCCCCCCTCATGCAGCGGTATGGCGGGTACGCGGTGCTCGCGATCGTCGCGGTTGCGGTCATCGTGCTCGTCGTGTGGCTCTTTGCCTTCGGGGGCGATGGCGACGAACCTGCCCCCGCCCGTGAGGACGCACCTGCCGCACAGTCTGCGACGACGGCCACCGAGGAAGCGCCAGCAGTGGTGAGCCCCTGGTCGCTCGGAACCGTGGGTGGAGAGATCGGGCTCATCGACGACCACCGGGCAGAGGTTGGCCAGCCTGCCCCCGACTTCGCCCTCGCCAACGCGCGCGCTCCCGACCGGGTCGTGCGTCTCTCCGACTTCCGCGGCACGCCCGTGGTGCTGAACTGGTTCGCGACCTGGTGTGGCCCCTGCCGCGCCGAGATCCCCGACTTCCAGGAGGCGCACAAGGCGCTTGACGGGCAGGTCGTCTTCATCGGCGTCAACCTGCAGGAAGACCCCGCCGATGCCGTCGCCATGCTCAGCGGCCTCGGCGCGACCTACCCGGCGCTGGTCGACGCGGACGGGGCGATCGCGGCCCACTACCGCCTGCTGGGCATGCCCCAGACCTTCTTCATCGATGCCGATGGCATCATCCGGGCAGGGGGCGCGGGCATCATCGTCAAGGAAGTGCTGGTCCAGGAGCTGGCCAAGATCGGCGTCACCTACGAACCGGCGGAGTAGCCGCTACAGGTTCGCCACCTGCGGCGCGATCTCGGAGGCGAAGTACTCCGGCGCCTCATCCGAGTCGAAGTCCATGTGCTGCAGGACCATCTCCTCCAGCCCCAGCTCGGCCAGCTTCCCCAGCTTCTCGACCACTTCGTCGGTCGTGCCGCTGAGGATGCCGCGCCCTTCCATGCGCTCCAGCATCACCCGCGGCGATGCGTCGGGGTCGAGGCCGAAGTGCGCCATCGTCTTCGAGGTCACTGCCCTGAGGGCACGCTCGTTCGGCGCGGCGATGGGGAACGCCATCATCGAGCGGAAGATCGTTGCCGGGTCGCGCCCTACGTCCTCGCAGTGCCGCTCCAGCACCTCCACCTTGTGGGCGTAGCCCTCCGGCTCGGTCACCGTCACGCAGTTCCACTCGTCCGCGTGCTCGGCCGCGATGCGCAGGGTGCGGCGCTCCCCCGCCCCGCCGATGAGGAGGGGCGGGCGTCCTGGCTCGGGCTGGGACTGGTACCCCGCCTCCTCCAGCCGGTAGAAGCGCCCCTCGAACGAGGCCGGACGTTGCGTCCAGAGCGCCCGCATCAGGCGCGCCGCTTCGTCCAGCCGGTCGAAGCGCTCCCTCGTCGGGGGGAAGGGGATGCCATAGGCGCGGTGCTCGGCCTCGTTCCAGCCCGCCCCCAGGCCCATCACGAAGCGTCCCCCGCTCAGCAGGTCGATCTGCGCCGCCATGCGCGCGTCGTTGACCGGCCGCCGGAACGTGATCGGCGTGACCAGCGCCCCGAAGCGGTAGGAGTGCGGCTCCCGCGCGATCGCCGCAAACGAGAGCCATGCCTCCAATGACTGCAGCTGGCGCTTCCCCGTGAAGTAGTGGTCCGAGCGAAAGAGCGAGTCCAGCCCGAGGCGCTCCGTGAGCGCGGCGATGTGCAGCCAGCGCTCCCACGTCAGGTCGTTCTGCCCCTCGATCATCAGTCCGATGCGCATGCGTCTCTCCCGTTTCTTCTCTCGCCGTGCCTGTTGTCAGTCCGAATCCTGCCACCGCCACCCGACCACGCGAGTCGGCCGCAGACGTATGAGGGGCAGCCCTTCGAGCGCCATGCCCCGGTAGCGGGGGTAGCGCCGCCGAAGCGCGGCGAGCGCTTGGGGCCACTTCGCGCCCCGCTCGAGCACGTCCGCATCCCCTTCGAGCCGCAGCCAGGCGAGTCGTTCCCAGCGCTCCTCGTAGTGGTCGACGAGCAGGGTGGCGCGCGCGTCGCGCGCGATGTTGCGAACGCGCGCGAGCGTCCCGCCGCGCTTCGGCTTCTCGTCGATGGCGACGGCGATGGCGCCCTCGACCAACGCGTAGCAGACGGGCACGAGTTGCGGGAGCCCGCTGCGGGCGATCGTGCCGAGCACGCCCGACCGTTCCTCCTCCAGCAGCCGCTCCTGCCACGCCTCCATGGGCGCAGGGTGCGGGGCGCGCCCCGGCCGTGTCCAGCGAAAGCCGGGCCTCGCGTACAGTGCGGGCATGCCCCGAACCGTCATCGCCGGCGACTTCGGCGGGACGAACCTGCGCGCCGCCCTCGTGAGCGAGACGGGCGAGGTCTTGGTGCGCCACGAGGTGAGCACCCAACCCGACGCCTTCCCCGAGGCGGTCCTTGAGCGCATCACGGAGCTGCTGACGCACATCCGCGACCAGGGCGCCGAAGCCCCCGTCGCCGCCAGCCTTGCCGTCGCCGGCCTCATCGACGCCGAGGGCGGCACGGTCATGGTCTCGCCGAACATCCCCGCCTTCCGCAACCTCGCCCTCACCGCCCCGCTCTCGGAGCGCCTGGGCATCCCCGTCTCGATCGAGAACGACGCCTCCGCGGCGGCCCTCGGCGAGTTCCGCTTCGGCGCCGGGAAGGGGACGCGCCACCTCCTCCACGCCACCCTCGGGACTGGTATCGGCGGCGGCCTCGTTGTCGATGGACGGCTCTACCGGGGGGCGCAGGGACTGGCGGGGGAGATCGGCCACATCGTGCTCGACCCCGCGGGACCGCCCTGCGGCTGCGGGTCGCGCGGGTGCCTCGAGGCGATCGCCGGGGGCGTCGCCTTCGGACGCCGCGCCCAGCGCCTCGTCGATTCGGGCGCCGCTCCCATCCTCGCCGGGATCGCTGCCGGCCATCCCGCCACCGCCAGTGACCTCGCCGAGGCCGCGGGCCGTGGCGAAGGGCCCGCCATCGCCGAGATCCGCAACGGTGGACACACCATCGGCATCGGGTTGGGCAGCATCGTGAACGTCCTCAACCCCGACGCCGTCACCCTCTCCGGCGGCCTCCTCGGCATGGGAGACCTCCTCCTCGACCCCCTCCGCGCCGCCATGGCCTCCCTCGCCTACGGTCCCGCCGCCAGCACCCCCGTCCGCACCAGCCAGCTCGGCGAGGACGCCGGCCTGCTGGGAGCAGCCGCGGTCGCGCTGGCGGGGTAGGGGTCGCCTAATCGCCGTCTGGGGCCGTGGAGGGAGCCAGTTCGTGGAGGTCCAGCGGGCGTCCGGCGTTCTTCGCTTCGAGCCAGCGAGCAAGGGACTCTTTCGTCTCGCGGGAAGGCCAGCCTGCAATCAACCCTTCGACGCTGATGTCCTACACCGTCCTTGGAGGCGGGCGCTTCGGAGCGCCCGCGTCTTTTCATTGCCTGCGCGTCGAGCATTTCCAGTTTGCGCGGACGTGCGCTAGGGTTGGCCGTTCCGGGCTGGAGCAGGGGATGAAGCTATTCGTTCTAGCGGCAGTGTTGGCCTTCGTCTTCGGGGCTTGCGGAGATGCGCCTCCTGATCCTGCTTCGACGCCGCAGGCGACATCCACGCCAACTTCGGCACCCAGCCCCACGCCGCCACTACAGGCGACACCGACGCCAACTTCGGCACCCAGCCCCACGCCGCCACCACAGGCGACACCGACGCCAACTTCGGCACCCAGCCCCACGCCGCCATCAGAATCTCCGATTCTCAAAGAGGGCTTTGAAGACCTGCGCCCTGGGTACTACATCATCAGGGACAACTGGGCTTTCGTGCGTGTGCGTATCCCTGAGTTTCCAGACGGAACGCATCTCATCGCGGATACCGCTTTGGTAGAAGCGGGTTGCCCGGAAGGAGAAGGCACTTGCTGTTGGTCGAGCGTCGAGTTCAAACTGAAGCGAGGAGCCGCCACCGTTGGGTCGCTCAGTTTCAAGACCTCCGAGCGCTGGAAGCGCGAGAACGCTGAGATCAAAGCGCACGACGATGAGGTCCAGGCGTTCTTCGAAGAGATGGCCGACTCGATTGGCGTTACTGTTGTCAGTTGTAGTTGATCCCGAGCAGCCGGTGTCAAGACCCCCCTGCTGATCCCTGTCCTGTTGACTGTCCCCCCCACTCGCGACTGTTCTGTTCATCCAGAGGAGGCGGGCGATACGCAGCGCCATGCTCTGGGGGCCGGCGATAGTGCTCCTGGGGCTATGCGTGTTGGCGGGATTCTCCATCGGCCTGTACTACATGCCGGCAGCGCTCGCCCTCATCGTTGCGGCTGGGGTCGACCTCAGCCAACAGGGGAACAGATCGGAGGCCAGGGTCGTGCGCCGACCGTAGTGCGTACCTCAGCCCCTATCCGTGACAGGCCCATCTCTGGGCTCCCTGCCCCTACCCCCACCCTCCCCCCCATGTTCACGCCGCCGTCCCTCCACCAACTCCTGCTGACCCGCACCGAGAACCGCCCCAACCGCCCCTTCGATGGAGGCCTTGCTGCCTTCATCACCATCCACCAGACCGGCAACCCCCGGCCCACCGCCGACGCGCACGCCCACGCCCGCTGGATGGCGCGCGAGGCGCCCTACTGCTGGCACGCCACCATCGACGACGGCGAGGTCTGGCAGTCGCTCGACTGGGGCGAGCAGGGCTGGCACGCCGGCGACGGCGCCGGTGGGCCCGGCAACACCACCTCCATCGGCCTCGAGATCTGCATGCACGAGGGCATCGACGAGGCCGCCGCCGACCTCAACGCCGCCTGGCTGACCGCCCAGCTCCGCTTCGACGGCCACGGCTACGAGGGCATCGTCCAGCACAACCACTGGTCCGGGAAGAACTGCCCCGCCCTCATCCGCGCCGAGCCCGGCCGCTGGGAACGCTTCCTCGAACAGGTCGCTACGTTCGAGGAACAGCACGCCCGTACGCGCGTCGAAGCGCGCGTCGTTAGCCTCGAACAGCGCGTCGCCGCCCTCGAGGCCGCACTGGCCGTCGCGCCGGTCGAGCCAGTGCCCGAGCCGAGCGAAGCGAGCTACCTGAAGAGAGCGCGAAGCGTAGCCCCGCAGTCGAGCGACCGAGCGAAGCGAGCTACTATTGGGGGCGGGCAAGCCTTCGTAGCTCAGTTGGAAGAGCGACGCATTCGTAATGCGTAGGTCGTCGGTTCGAATCCGACCGAAGGCTCCAGTTTCTGGCTATTGGCTCCTGGTCCCCACCACACTCAGCGCGGCCCGCGAGCGCGGAGCAGTCGAGCGCGAAGAGTGACGGAGCGCGCTCCACTGAGGCGGCAGCGCCGCCGCTCTTCTCACCCCTCAGCAGCGCGCCAGCGCTGCGCTCTCCTATCGGTACGGACGCAGCGCGTCGCGGATGTCCTCCACGATCTCCGCCGGCCGCTCCGGCGCGGCGAAATGGCCGCCCCGGTCCCGAGCCCGCGTCCAGACGAGGTTGTAGTACTCCTCCGTCCAGCCCCGCCCCTGCGAGGTCATGTCCTGCGCCAGGAAGGTGATGCCGGTGGGCGCTTCCACCACCGGATGCCGGTCGTGCGAGGGACGCCAGGGGTTCTTGGCGACCTCCGCGTAGTACCGCGCCGAGGTTACGAACGCGCCCGTCGCCCAGTACAGCATCATTAATGTCAGCAGGTGGTCCTTCGAAAACGCCTGCTCGACCGCGCGCTCGCCCCGGTCGTTGTCGCTCCACCAGTAGCGCCGGTCGAGGATCCACGCGCAAAGCCCCACGGGGGAGTCGTGCAGTGCGTACGAGATCGTCTGCGGTTCGTTCAACTGCACGGCCACGTGGGCGCTCCCCGGACGCGGACGCAGCACGCCCGGCTCGACCAGGTCGGGATTGCGCTCCGCCTGCTCCGGAGTCGTCGTCCGCTGCCCGAGCAGGGAGGCGCCCCCCGGCTGCGCCAGCACGGTCAGCGGGATCGCTCCCGTGATGTGGATCGCCTGCACGCGGTCGGCGTACTTGTGCCCCAATTGCGCGCTGATGAGGTTGCCCCAGTCGCCGCCGTGCGCGAGGAAGCGGTCGTAGCCGAGCACGTCCCCCATCAGCTCCGCCCACAGGTCGGCCGTGCGCCAGAAGTTGATGCCGGGCACGCTGTGTGGCGCCGAGAACCCGAAGCCGGGCAGCGAGGGCAGCACCACGTCGAAGGCGTCGCGCTCGTCGCCCCCGTGGGCGGCGGGGTCGGTCAGTGGCCCGATGAGCTCGTGGAAGTCCCAGAAGCACCAGGGCCAGCCGTGCGACAGGATCAGCGGCTTCGGGTCCGGCCCCTTGCCCCGCTCGTGGATGAAGTGGATGGGCACGCCCTGGATCTCCGTGCGGTAGTTCGCGAAGGCGTTGATCTCGCGCTCTACCGCACGCCAGTCGTACCCCTCGATCCAGTAGTCGACCAGCTCCCGCAGGTACGCCCCGTTGACCCCGTAGCCCCAGTCGTCATTGGCGAAGTCCTGCGGCAGGCGCGCGTTCACCAGCCGCCGCCGCAAGTCCTCCAGCAACTCATCCGAAAGATGGACCGTGTACGGCTCCGCAACCATCGCGCCCCTCCCGCCAGTGGTCGCCGCAGCCTACCGCAGTTGGCTCCTGGCTATTGGCCTCTGGCTGTCGGCCCCCGCGGCTCCACTCAGCCGGGCCCGCGAGCGCGCAGCAGTCGAGCGCAGAGAATGACGGACGGCGCTTTCCTCTACTTGACGCTATCGGGGTCGGGGTTGAGGTCGCCTTCGATGCGGATCTCGGGGAGCCACTCGAGCCAGTGCGGGAGGTACCAGTTGAATCTGCCCAGCACCGCCATGCTCGCCGGCACGATCACCGAGCGGATGATGGTCGCGTCGATGATGACGGCCACGCCCAGCCCGAAGCCGGCCTGCTGGAGCGGCACCAGATCGCCGAGCGCCACCCCGGCGAACACGGCCAGCATGATCAGCGCCGCCCCCGTGATGATGCTGCCCGTCGAACGCACGCCGAAGGCGACGGAATCACGGTTGCTGCCTGTCAGGCCGTAGCGCTCGCGAATGCGGCTCAGCAGGAACACGTGGTAGTCCATCGAGAGGCCGAACATGACCGCGAACAGGAAGAGCGGCAGCCAGGCCTCGATCGTTCCCGTCTGCTGGAAGCCCAGCAGTTCGTTCCCGATGCCGTGCTGGAACACGAGCACCATGAGACCGTAGGCGGCCCCCACCGAGAGCAGGTTCATGATGATCGCCTTCACCGGCACCACGATGGAGCGGAAGACGAGCAGCAGCAGGATGAAGCTGAGCCCCAGCACCACCGAGAACACGATCGGCGTGTAGAGCTTGATCACGTCGAGCAGGTCAACCTCTTCAGCGGTCGGGCCGGTCACGAGCACCTTCGCGTCGGTCCCGCCGAAGGCCTCGGGGATGTAGTCGCGGCGCAGGCGGCGAACAGCTTCGTGAGCGTCGGGGCTCCGCGGATCGATCGTCAGCAGCGCGGTGACGAGGGCAAGGTCGCCCGCCTCGTTGGCGCTCACGCTCGCACCGTCGAACACCTCGTCGTCCGCGATCAGCGCCACCAGGTTCGTGATCGCCGTCGAGACTTCCGGCGATGACACGTCCTCCGCGTCGACGACGACCTCAACCGGTGAGACGAGTCCGGCGCTGAAGTCCTCCTGCAGGATCTCGAAGGCGCGGCGCCGTTCGCTCTCCTCGGGCAGCGTCGAAACCCCGGCGATACCCGACTGCAGCGTGAAGGCCGGCACCGTGGCTGCGATGAGCAGCGCCCCGGACACCGCCAGGCTGATGATCGGCTGGCGCATCACCATGCGCGCGATGAAGGACCATGCGCCCGCGCCGCGCCGCTCGTCGAGGCGCATGCGTGGCAGGAAGGGAATGCGCAGCGCGTTGATGCGGTCCCCCAGCACGCTCAGGAGCGCCGGCAGCAGCGTGAGCGAGGCGAGCACGGCTACGACGGCTACCGAGATCGCCCCCAGCCCCAGGCTCTGGTAGATGTTGCTGGGGACGAGCAGCAGTCCCATCAGCCCGATCACGACGGCGCCGCCCGAGAAGAGCACGGCGCGGTTGGCCGTCGCCCCCGCCCGCGCCACCGCCTCGTCGATGGAGAAGCCGCGCAGTCGCTCCTCGCGGAAGCGCTGGATGATGAAGAGCGAGTAGTCGATGCCGACGGCCAGTCCGATGGCCGTAATCATGTTCACCACGAAGAAGGAGAGCTGGAACCCCTGCCCCACGATGAAGGCGAAGCCAAGCGCCGTCACGATCGCGATCAGCGCCACGATCAGGGGGATGCCGGCTGCGACGGCCGCCCCGAAGACGGCCACCAGGATGAGCAGGGCGATCGGCACGCCGATGCCCTCTCCCCGGCGCAGGTCGCGTTCCGAGGTCTCCGTGAAGGTCCGCCCGATGCTCCCCCGCCCCGCCAGCAAGACCTCGAAGCCGAGGGGCGTCTCGAAGTCCTCCACCAGTTCGACCAGCGGTCCCGCTGTCTCCTCCGCCTCCCCGATCTCGCCGGTGAGCGTGACCGGAATCAACGTCGTGTGGCGGTCGGCGGAGACGAGTCCCTCGTGCCGGGTCTCGTAGTAGCTGGTAGCGTCGACAACCGTGCCCTCCAGTGTGCGGATGCTCCCCAGCAGCTCGCCCGTCAGGCTCTCGAAGACGCCATCGCCAACGGTCCCCACGCTTGCGCGCAGGACGACGAACTCCTGTGGAGCCTCCGGGCCCCGCAGGCGCTCTTCCAGGAGTGTTGTGGCGCGCTCCGACTCGGCGTTCGTGGCGATCGAGTCGCTGGTCGTGAGCACGTCGCCGATGTCAAAAGCGAGGGCGGCGGCCACCACGACAAGCGCCAGCCAGGCGCCGATGATGTACCAGCGGTGGCGCGTACTGAACCGCGCGATACGGGCGGTGAGGGACTCCTCAAGGTACTTCGAGCTTCCGCGCGCCATAACCGCCCTCCGCCACCGGGACACCTGTTCACCCTCACCCTTTGGCACGGAAGTGGTGGGGTCAAGCAGGCGCGGTTAAGGGTTAAGAAAGGGCGGCCGCTTCAACCTCCCGCGTAGCCCGCCGACCGGAGCGCGTCCGCGATCTCGGGGAGGATGGCGGGGTCGTCGATCGTCGGTGGCACCGTGTACTCCTCGCTGTCCGCGATCTTCTGCACGGTGCCGCGCAGGATCTTCCCGGAGCGCGTCTTCGGCAGGCGCTCCACCACGATCGCCGTCTTGAAGGAAGCCACGGGACCGATCTGGTCCCGCACCAGCTGTACGGCCTCCCCCTCAATGGCGGCGTGGGTGCGTTCGACGCCCGCGTTCAGTACGAGCAGCCCGAGTGGCGTCTGCCCCTTCAGGTCGTCCGCCACACCTACCACGGCGCACTCGGCGACGTCGGGGTGGGCGGCCAGCACCTCCTCCATCTGACCCGTCGAGAGGCGGTGCCCGGCGACGTTGATCACGTCGTCCGTGCGGGTCATGACGTACACGTACCCATCCTCGTCGATGTAGCCCGCGTCGCCTGTCTTGTAGTACCCGGGGAACTCTTCGAGGTAGGCCTCGCGGTAGCGGTCGTCCGCCTGCCAGAGGGTGGGCAGGCTGCCCGGCGGCAGGGGCAGCCTCGCGACGAGGGCGCCGATCTCGCCTGCTCCCGCCTCGTTGAGCGTCTCGTCCAGCACGCGGATGTCCCAGCCCGGGACGGCCTTCGTGGGAGAGCCGTGCTTCACCGGCATCAGCTCGATACCGGCCGGGTTCGAGCAGATGGGCCAACCCGTCTCCGTCTGCCACCAGTGGTCGATCACGGGCACGCCCAGCCGCTCCTCGGCCCACTGCACGGTGTCCGGGTCGGCGCGTTCGCCCGCCAGGAAGAGCGCCCGCAGCCCTGCGATCTGGTCCTGCCGGATGAGCTTCCCGGTAGGGTCCTCGCGCTTGATCGCGCGAAAGGCCGTGGGCGCGGTGAAGAGCACCTTCACGTCGTGCTCGGCGATCACGCGCCAGTAGACGCCGGCGTCGGGCGTGCCCACGGGCTTCCCCTCGAACAGCACCGTCGTGTTCCCGTGGATCAGCGGTGCGTAGACGATGTACGAGTGGCCCACCACCCAGCCCACGTCGGAGGCGGCCCAGTACACCTCGCCGGGCTCGACGCCGTAGATGTTGCGCATGCTCCAGTTGAGCGCTACCAGGTGGCCCCCGTTGTCGCGCACGATGCCCTTCGGCTGCCCCGTCGTCCCCGAGGTGTAGAGGATGTAGAGCGGGTCGGTCGCCTCCACCCACGTGCAGGGATGGGGCGCGGCGGCTGCCTCCGCCGCTGCCCAGTCGAGGTCGCGCCCCTCCGTGAGGGAGGCCTCAAGCTGCGGCCGCTGCAGGATGACGCAGTGGTCGGGCTTGTGCGTGGCGATCTCGATCGCCTCGTCGAGCAGGGGCTTGTAGGGCACGATGCGATTCGGCTCGATCCCGCACGAGGCGGAGAGCACGACCTTCGGTGTGGCGTCATTGAGGCGTACGGCGAGCTCGCTCGCGGCAAAGCCCCCGAACACCACCGAGTGCACGGCTCCCAGCCGCGCGCAGGCGAGCATGGAGATGACCGCCTCGGGAACCATCGGCATGTAGACGAGGACGCGGTCGCCTTTCTCCACGCCCGCCTCCGCCAGCACGCCCGCCACGCGCGCCACCCGGTCCAGCAACTCGCGGTACGTGAACCGCTCGACAACGCCGGTGATGGGGCTGTCGTAGATAAGCGCCGCCTGGTCGGCGCGTCCGCCCTCCACGTGCCGGTCGAGCGCGTTGTAGCACGTGTTCGTGACCGCACCCGGGAACCAGCGGTAGAAGGGCGCACGCGAGTCGTCGAGCACGCGGTCCCAGCGGCGCTCCCAGTGGATCGCCTCGGCCGCCTCGGCCCAGAACGCTTCGGGCTCGGCCAGCGAGCGGGCGTAGATGTCGTCGTAGCTGGCGGTCATGGGAATCCTCGATGTTGGGGTCGCGACGCTAGTCTACGGCGAGGCGCGGCCGCCGTTCGCAAGCGATTAACGAAGGCTCCCTATCATCCCTGCAGCCGGGGTTCCCTCCACCCCAGCGGCTCTTCGGAACGCACCCGCCCGGGTGCGTTCCTTCGTTTGGGGGCCTGTGTGGTTCGCTGTGCCCGACCCCTTGCCGTCCGGTTACCGTATCGCATACTGTGTGACACAGTAACTGTGGGACTTTGGCATGAGGAACATCACAGTCTCCGTCGATGAAGAGACGCACCGGCTCGCTCGTATGCGCGCGGCTGAGTTGGACACGTCGGTCTCGGCCCTTGTGCGTGACTTCCTGAGGAGGCTCGCTCGCGGGCAGGCTGGTGGAGCCGATGCCCCCCGTCAGGAGACCGAGCGCGAGCGTCGCCGCCGCATGCTCGACGAGGTCGTTGGGGACATCACGGCAGATGGCGGTGGACTTCGCATGGCCGATAACCTGCCCCGCGACTCGCTCTACGACCACGATGCGATTCGTTGACACCAATGTCCTCCTCTACGCCGTCAGTGCCCTGACAGAGGATGCCACCAAGCGCGGCCCGGCCCTTGCGTTGTTGAAAGAGGGCGATCTCGCGGTTTCGGTACAGGTGCTCCAGGAGTTCTACTACCAGGCCACGCGACCAAGCCGCCCCGCTGCAATCACGGCCGTACAGGCGTTGCGATTTCTTGAGTCCATCGATGCCTTCCCGATTCAGGCAATCACGCCCGAGGTATTTCGTACCGGCGTGTCAATCAGTCAGCGTTTCGGACTGTCGTACTGGGACGGCGCCATCCTTGCCGCCGCTCGCGCCATGGGCTGCCAGGCTGTCTATTCGGAAGACATGAGCCCCGAGCAAGACTACGACGGCCTGAGGGTGATCAACCCCTTCGGCGACTCGCGCGCGGCCCGGAGCTAGGCCTGGAACCCGCTCAGCAGCGCCCGCACCCGCCGTTCGATCTCGTCGCGGATCGCGCGCACAGCGGGGAGGGACTGGCCCGCGGGGTCGTCGAGCGCCCAGTCGAGGTACTCGCGCCCGGGAGGACGGGGCAGGCATCGCCGCAGCCGATCGTGATGATGTAGTCCCCCGAGCGCACTGCCTCGTCGTCGAGCCGGGCGCGAACGGCGTCGGAGATGTCGATGCCAACCTCGGCCATCGCCTCCACGGCCACGGGATTCACCCGCTCGGCCGGTTCCGAGCCCGCCGAGCGTACCCGCAAGGAATCGCCACCCAGGCGGCGGGCGAAGCCGGCCGCCATCTGCGACCTGCCCGCGTTGTGCACGCAGAGGAACAGCACCTCCGGAACGGGGTCGGCGTTGCCAGCGCTCACGGCGGCGATGGTAGCTGCGCGACGTGAACGACGCTGCACACCGCCGATCGCCCCGCGCGGTAGGATCGCCCCCTGTGAGGAGATGGCGATGAAGGTTGGCGGCAGCTACCCCGCGGGCTGGCTCGCGGATGTCGGTCCGGCGGCGCGACGGCTTGAGGAGCTCGGCTACGACTCCGCGGGCACCGGCGAAATGGCCCACGACCCCATGATCCTCGCCGCCGCCGCGGCGATGGCGACCGAGCGCATCGAGATAGGCACGCTCGCGATCGCCTTCGCCCGTGCTCCCATGGTGCTGGCGATGGGCGCCTGGGATCTGCAGCAGGCCAGCGGCGGACGCTTCTCGCTCAGCCTCGGCAGCCAGGTGAAGGGCCACATCGAGCGCCGCTTCGGCATGCCCTGGAGCGCCCCCGCGCCCCGCATGCGCGACTACATCCGCACGCTCCACGCCATCTGGGATTCCTTCGAGACGGGCGAGAAGCCCGACTACGTCGGCGAGAGCTACCGCTTCACCCTCATGAATCCCCTCTTCCACCCCGGCCCCAGCGGCTTTCCCCGCCCCAGGGTCATGCTCGCTGCCGTCGGCGAGGGCATGCCCCGCGTCGCCGGCGAGGTCGCCGACGGCGTCCTCCCCCACGGCTTCACGACCGACAAGTACATGCGCGAAGTCTTCCTTCCCAACGTCGCGAAGGGGCTCGCGCGCGGAGGCCGCACCTGGCAAGACATCGAGATCAGCGGCGGCGGCTTCGCCGTCTTCGGCGAGGACGAGTCCGAGATCGAGCAGAAGCTCGACGCTCTCCGCCAGCCCATCTCCTTCTACGGCTCGACCCGCAGCTACCACGACGTCTGGCGCGTCCACGGCTGGGAAGACCTCGGCATGCAGCTCCACTCCATGTCGCTTCAGGGCAAATGGGAGGAGATGAAGGGCATCATTCCCGAGGACGTCCTGCGCGAGTTCGCCCAGACTTCCACCTACGACAACCTCCCCGCCTTCGTGGCGGAGCACCGCGAGTACGCCAGCCGCATCAGCTTCGAGATGCCGCTCGAGACCCCCGCCCAGCGCGAGCGCTTCCATCACATCCTGGGCGAGGTCCAGCAGGTGGAGACACCCCGCGTCCCGCGCGAGCTCGCCGCCCTCGACCCGGCATGACCGCGCGCCCCGACTCCGCGCCGTGGCCAGCGTAGCCGTCATCGGCGCCGGCGCCGTCGGCTCGTACTACGGCGCGCGGCTTGCGCAGGCCGGCCACGATGTGCGCTTCCTGCTGCGCCGCGACTACGAAGCTGTCGCCGCACGCGGCCTGCGTGTCGAGTCGCACCACGGCGATTTCGTCCTCGAGCGCCCCAGCATCGCCCGCGACCCCGCCGACATCGGTCCCGTCGAATGGGTCCTGTGCGGCCTCAAGGCGACCTCCCTTGATGACGCCCCCGCCCTCATCCGCCCCTGCCTCGGCCCCGAGACGCGCGTGCTCGCCATCATGAACGGCCTTGGCATCGAGGAGGCGCTGGCCGCCTCGCTCGGCAGCGAGCGCATCTTCGGCGGCCTCGGCTTCACCTGCATCAATCGCGGCGAGCCCGGAGTCATCCACCACTACGAGTACGGTCAGATTGCCATCGCCCACCTGCATGACGACCCCGCCGAGCTCGACCGCGCCCTCGCCCTCTGGCAGGGCGCCACCGTCGAGGTCGCCAGCGCTCCCTCCCTGATCCGCGCGCGCTGGGAGAAGCTCTGCTGGAACGTGCCCTTCAACGGCCTCACCGTTGCCGCCGGGGGCGTCACCACCGAGGCCATCGTCACCGACCCGGCCCTGCGCGAGGAGGCCCGCGTCCTCATGGAGGAGGTCGTCGCCGCGGGGAACGCGGCCCTCGCCGCAGCCGGCAGCGCCGAGCGCATCGACGGCGAGGCCGTGATCGCGCGCATGTTCGCCCTCACCGACGTGATGGGTCCCTATCGTCCCAGCACCCTCATCGACTTCCTCGAAGGCCGCGCCATCGAGGTCGAAGCCATCTTCGCCGAGCCTGCCCGCCGCGCCCGCGCCCTCGGCGTCCCCACCCCCCGCATGGACAGCCTCGCCGCCCTTCTGGCGACCCTCAAGCCCGCGGTCTAGGCTGGGATCGTGACGGTCCCGCCGCACGATTCCGCCCTCGAAGGGTCCATCGCCGAGCGCCAGCGCGCCCTCCTTGCCGCCGTGGAGCCCGAGCGGCTCATCGCCCTCAGCCCGGCCTGGTGGCAGAGGCGGCTCATGGCGTGGGCCACCCAGGACCCGGAGTTTCGGGTCAAGCTGCTCCGCTTCGTCGACGTATTGCCCGCGCTGCGCTCCAGTGAGGCCGTCGCCAGCCATGTGCGCCAGTACTTCCGCGATGACGCCCCGGCGGCGTTGCGGCTCGGCTCGGCGATCGGCAGGAGCGCCCCCTTCCGCCCCGCGCTCTCACGGGTGGCCCGCGAGGGCGTCTTCGCCATGGCCGGGCGCTTCATCGGCGGCGCCACGCCCGCGGATGCCCTTCCCCGGCTTCGCGAGCTCGTCGAAGGCGGGGCCGCCTGCACGGTCGACCTCCTTGGGGAAGCCACCCTCTCCGCCGCCGAAGCGGACCGCTACCGGGACCGCTACCTGGAGCTGGTCGACGCCCTCGTCGAGGGGCGCACCTGGGAGGCCCCTTCGGACCTGCGCAAACCGAACGTCTCGATCAAGCTCTCCGCCCTCACGGCCCACTTCGAGCCGGCCGCCCCCGCCGCCACCTACGACTCCCTGCGGGAACGTCTCCTGCCCGTGCTCGAGCGCGCCCGCGCCGTCGGCGCCTTCGTCAACATCGACATGGAGCAGTTCCGCTACCGCGATCTCACGCAGGAGGCGCTCGAACGGCTTTCCCGCGAGAAGAATCTCCACGGCTGGCCCGACCTCGGCATCGTGGTGCAGACCTACCTTCGCGATGCGCCGGACGATCTCGCCCGGATCGAACGCATCGCCCGTGAGCGGGGCGCGCCTATAACCGTCCGGTTGGTGAAGGGGGCCTACTGGGACGAGGAGGTGATCCTCGCCCGCCAGGCCACCCACCCCGTCCCCGTCTTCGAAGACAAGGCCGCCACCGATGAGAGCTTCGAGCGCTGCTGTGCGCTCCTCGCCGGGGCCTGGCCCCACCTCCGCCCCGCCTTTGCGAGCCACAACCCGCGCAGCATCGCCTGTGCGATGGCCGTCTGCGACGAGGCCCGCCTGCCCCGCGAGGCCGTCGAGTTCCAGATGCTGTACGGCATGGCCGAAGGGCTGCGCCGCGCCGTCCAGGCGCAGGGGTATCGCACGCGCGTGTACGTTCCCGTCGGCGAGATCATTCCGGGGATGGCCTACCTCGTGCGGCGCCTCCTCGAGAACACGTCGAACCAGTCGTGGCTCGTCAACAAGCACGAATCCGCCGCTCCCGCCGAGCCGCCCCGCGCACCGCCCTCGCCCGCCCGCCGCCGCCGGCGGGGCGGCTTCACCAACCACCCGCCCCTTGAGCTGCACCGACCCGCCGAACGCGACGCCCTTGGGGCGGCCATCGTTCGCGTGCGTGAATCCTTCGGGGGCGACCATCCACTCCTCATCGCCGGCGAGGCTGTGGAGGCGGGGGAATGGATCGACGTGTGCCCGCCCTCGACGCCCTCCGTCCTCATGGGACGAGCAGCCGTCGCCGGCGCCGGGCACGTCGATCGCGCTGTGGCGGCCGCGCGCGCCGCCTTTCCCGGCTGGCGTGACACCTCTTCCCGCCGTCGCGCCCGCGTCTTGCGGCGGGCGGCGGCGCTCATGGACGAACGCCGCTGCGACCTCGCCGCCACGATGATCTTCGAGAGTGGCAAGCCCTGGCGGGAAGCGGACGGCGATGTCGTCGAGGCGATCGACTTCCTGCGCTACTACGCCACCGAGGCCGAACGTCTCGGGCGCGGACTCGACCTCACGACCGTCCCCGGCGAGACCAACCGCTACACCTACGAGGGGCGGGGCGTCGTCGGCGTCATCGCACCCTGGAACTTCCCCCTCGCCATCCTCACCGGCATGACAGCCGCCGCCCTCGCCGCCGGCAACGCGGTTGTGATGAAGCCCGCCCACCAGTCGCCCATCATCGCCGGCTCCCTCGCGCGCATCCTCTACGAGGCGGGCGTGCCCGCGGAGGCTCTCCACTGCCTCCCCGGCCGCCCCGCCGCCGGGCGGGCGCTGGTCGAGCACCCGGATGTCGACATGGTCGCCTTCACGGGAGGCAATGCCGCCGGACGCGCCATCGCCCGCGCCGCCGCCGAGGTGCGTCCCGGCCAGCGTGGCCTCAAGAAGCTGCTCGCCGAGCTCGGCGGCAAGAACGCCGTGATCGTTGACGAGGACGCCGACCTCGATCTCGCCGTCGAGGGCGTCGTTGCCTCCGCCTTCGGCTACGCCGGGCAGAAGTGCAGCGCCGCCAGCCGCGTCATCGTCGTCGGGACCGCCCGCGACGAGTTCCGCACGCGCCTCGCGGCCGCCGTGGAGAGCCTGCCCGTGGGCCCGCCCGAGGATCCCTATACGTTCGTGCCCCCGGTCATCTCCGCCGAGGCGCGTGCGCGGATCGAGGACTACATCCAGACCGGCATGGCGGAGGGCACGCTCCTCGCGCGCGGGCGAATGCCTGCGGGTGAGGGCCACTACGTCGCCCCCCACGTCTTCGAGAACCTCTCTGCCGCGTCGCCCCTCGCCTGCGAGGAGATCTTCGGGCCGGTCCTCACCCTCTTCCACGCCGATGGGTTCGAAGAGGCGCTCGCCCTCGCCCTCGACTCTCCCTTCGCCCTCACCGGCGGCCTCTACTCGCGCCACCCCGGCAACATCGCCCGCGCCCGCGCCGCCTTCCGCGTAGGGAACCTCTATCTCAACCGTGGCACCACCGGGGCAGTCGTCGGGCGCCAGCCCTTCGCGGGTTTCGCCATGTCGGGCACCGGCGACAAGGCAGGTGGCCCCGACTACGTCCGCCAGTTCACCGTCGCCCGCGTCGTCACCGAGAACACCGTCCGCCGCGGCTTCGCCCCCGAATGGGAGGCCGGCGCGGAGGGGTGAAGGGATTCACTGCAAGTGCACGACCTGCAGGCCGGGCTCCCTCGCTTGGAACGACTCCGCCACGAGCCTCCGGTGACAGCGCTCGGGAGAAGCCTCGCTGCAGAGGAAGCACGGGTTGTTTCGCAGCAGTTTCCGGTCGAAGCGCCCGTAGGCGTCCCGCTCCTCCATGAGCGCCCTGAACCCCCGCTCAAACGCCTCCCAGGATCCTCCGCGCTTCTTGAAGCCGTCGAGCAGCTCCTGCGTGGGCGCGAGGTCGGGGGCATGGACGTACTCGATGCCCGCAAGCTCGCGTGCGAACCAGGCGAGGTCGTCCTGCTTGGCGAAGCCCGCGAGCTGCGAACGGTTGTGGAGGCGGATGTCGATGAGGCACGCCACGCCTGCGCCCTGCAGGAGCGCGAAGAACTCCTCGGCGGTCTTTCGGGTGAATCCAATCGTGTAGATGGTGCTCATCTTGAGGTGCGCTCGTGACCTGGGCGGCTGGCTGGCAAGCCCTTGCCGGGGCTGAGTCTACCGCCGCGCCCCACTCCGCCTGCTCGCGTATCCTGTCCCGCCGACGGAGAGACAGATGAAGCTTCCCTGGCGGCTCAAGTTCGGCCTGTTCATGGCCCCCTACCATCCCGTGCGTGACAGCATGAGCCTCACCATTCGCCGCGACGTGCGCACCATCCAGTGGCTCGATGAGCTCGGCTACGACGAGGTCTTCATCGGCGAGCACCACTCCGGCGGCTGGGAGCCCATCTCCAGCCCCGAGCTCTTCATCGCCCACGTCGCCCAGGAAACCGAGTCCATCAAGCTCGGCACCGGTGTCCTCTCCGTCGGCTACCACCACCCCTACATGATCGCCGAGCGCATCCTCCTCCTCGACCACCTCACGCGCGGGCGCGTCATGCTCGGCGTCGGCCCTGGCGCCACCGCCCCCGACACCCCCCAGCTTGGACTCCACCCCACCCAGCTACGCCCCCGTCTCGATGAGGGCCTCGGCGTCATCCTTCGCCTCCTCCGCGGCGAGGAGGTCACCCACGAGAGCCCCGGCTGGTTCACCCTGAAGAACGCCGCCTGCCAGCTCCAGCCCTACCACGAGGAGGGCATCCCCGTCTTCCTCGCGACCACCTCTTCCCCCGGCGGCGCCGTCATCGCCGGGAAGCACGGTGTCGGCATCCTCTCCGGCGGCTCCTTCCGCCCCCTCGGTCCCGGCCTCAAGAGCACCTGGGACACTGCCGTCGATTCCGCCGCCGAGCACGGCAAGACCATGAGCCGCCGCGACTACCGCGTCATGACCCGCATCTACGTCGCCGAGAGCCGCGAGCAGGCCTGCCGCGACATGAACGACGGCCTGTACGAATTCGACCGCCACTACTTCGCGGGCACACTGGGGCGCCCCTTCACCTATGAAGGCGCTCCCGACGACTACGCGGAGTGGTGCGTTGACAACGGCGGCGCCCTCTTCGGTTCGCCCGAGGAGGTCACTGCCGGGCTGGAGCGCCTCTGGGAAGCGAGCGGTGAGGGCTTCGGCGGCATCCTCCTCATGGGGAACGAGTTCGCCCCGCCCGAGCGCATGCGCAACCACTACGAGCTGCTGGCCCGCTACGTGATGCCCCACTTCCAGGGGACCTACGATCGGCCCAGCCGTTCCCACGCCCGCGCCGTGGACGAGCGCGTGGCCAACAACCAGGGCGAGGCCGACGCCATCGCCGAAGCCATCCGCGCCGCCGGCGGCGATGTGCCCGATACGATCCTCGGGGCGCCCATCAAGCGGTAGCGCTCCGAGGCCCATGGCGCGCGCGTAGACTCGGCTGGCCACAGCGCCGGAGGCCAGCCATGCCCCTCGACCACGTCTTCCGCCCCATCACCGTCAACAAGACCGAGTTCCGCAATCGCGTCGTGCGCTCCGCCCACGGCACCGGCCTCGGCCGCGGCCAGGTCAACGATGACCTCATCGCCTACCACGAGGCGCGCGCCCGCGGCGGCGTCGCCATGAGCATCCTCGAGGCGTCCTCGGTGCATCCCATCTCCGGCCTCGGGGGCGTGGCCGCCTACTCCGACGCCATGATTCCGGGCTACAAGCGCCTCGCCGCAGCCACCCACCGCCACGGCATGGTGATGATGCAGCAGCTCATCCACGTTGGCGCCCACGCCGCGCCCGCCGACGGCAGCCCACCCTGGGCCCCCTCCGCCATTCCCAGCGTGCGCCATCTGCGCATGTCCGAGGGCCAGGGCGACATCCCCCTGGAGATGACCCAGGCGATGATCGACGAGACCATCGCCGCCTACGCCTCCGCCGCCCGCCGAGCCCAGGAGGGCGGCCTCGACGGCGTCGAGATGCACTACGGCCACAGCTTCCTCATCATGCAATTCCTCTCGGCGACGACGAACCGGCGCACCGACAGGTACGGCGGAAGCCCCGAGAACCGTCGCCGCTTCGGCAAGGAGGTGGCCGCCGCCATCCGCGAGGCGACCGGTCCCGACTTCATCATCGGCGCCCGCCTCAGCGGTCGCGAGGGCGTCCCCGGCGGCCTCGAACCCGAGGACTGCAAGGAGATCGCCCTCGACCTCGAGGCGACCGGCCTTGTCGACCTCTTCAGCATCTCCACCGCCGGCTACCTCGACTTCGACCGTCTCATCGGCGGCATGCACGAGAAGCACGAGTACGAGCTCCCCTGGAGCGCTCCCGCCAGCCGCGCCCTGACCAAGCCCAGCTTCGTCGTCGGGCGCATCCTCACCCTTGCCGAGGCCGACGCCCTCATCGCCCGTGGTGACGCCGACATGGTCTCCATGATTCGCGCCACCATCGCCGACCCCGAGATCGTGCGGAAGACGCAGGAGGGCCGCGCCGGCGACGTGCGCCCCTGCCTCGGCTGCAACCAGGGTTGCATCGGCGGCTCGACGGGACCGCTCATGCAGTTCGGGTGCGTGGTCAACGTCGGCGCCGGCCAGGAGCTCCGCTACGGCGACGACAAGATCGCCATGGTCGGCGAGGGCAAGCGCGTGCTCGTCGCGGGCGGCGGCCCGGCCGGGCTCGAAGCCGCTCGCGTGGCCGCTCTCCGCGGCCACCATGTGACCCTCTGCGAGGCCAGCGACTCACTCGGCGGCCAGGTGAAACTCGCCCGCAAGGCGCCCACGCGCGACGAGTTCGGCAAGGACATCGACTGGTGCGCCGCCCAGCTGCGCAAGCTCGAAGTCGATATCCGTCTCGAAACCCGCGTTGACCGCGACCTCATCGATCTCGAGATGCCCGACGCCGTCATCGTCGCGACCGGCTCCGTCCCCCGCCGCGATGGCTTCCAGGCGGCGCGTCCCGGCAGCCCCGTCGAGGGCATGGATCGCGACAACGTCTTCACCAGCTGGGAGGTGATGAGCGACGAGGCCGAGACGGGCGAGACCGCCCTCGTCTTCGACGATGTGGGCCACTACGAGGCCATCGCCGTCGCCGAGTACCTGCTGGAGAAGGGCGTGGCCGTCATCTTCGCTACCGCCTACACGAGCGTCGGCCCCCAGACCGTCGGCGCCCTCATGCGCGACCCCGCCCTGCGCCGCCTCACCGACCACCGCAGCGGCTTCACCCTCGTCCCCCGCGTGCAGCTTGCGGCAATCGGCGACGGGACCGTGACCGTCCGCAGCCTCGACTCGGGCCAGGATCGCGAGTACGCCGCCGATAGCGCTGTCGTCCTCTCCGGCAACGTGGCCAACCGCGGCCTCGCGAACGCCCTCGAGGGCTACGACGGCGAGGTCGTCGTCGTCGGCGACGCCGTCGCGCCGCGCCGCATCGAGCGCGCTGTCCACGATGGGCACTACGCCGCCCTTCGCATCGGCGAGGACTCCCCGGCGGGCTGGTCGGGCCGGGCCGTCACCCCGCCCGCCAACCCCCTCTCAGGCGGTGGCTAGCGGCGGTGGCCAGATGGCGCTGTCCCGACTGCGGGCGCGAGTTCGGTCGGACGCGCCAGATGCACGACTGCGCCCCCGCCCTCACCCTCGACGAGTACTTCGCCCCCGCCCTCACCCTCGACGAGTACTTCGCCACCGGGCCGCCCCACGAGCGGCCCGTCTTCGAGGTGGTCAGCGGCCATCTCGCCCAGTACGACGACGTCTACGTCGAGCCCCTGGCGGTCGGCATCTTCTTCAAGCGCAAGCGCGTCTTCGTCCAGTTGCGACCGATGCGGCGCTGGGTCCAGCTCGGCATGCTACTGCCCCGCAAGGTCGACGACGCCCGCATCGCCCGCAAGGTCATCGACGCTGGCAGCGGCTTCTACCACGTGGTCAACGCGACCAGTCCCGAGGACATCGACGAGACCGTGCGCGGCTGGCTCAACGAGGCCTACCTCAGCGACGCCTGAGCGGGAATGCCGCGCTACTCCGGCCCCGAGCCCAGCTCGCGCCCGTTCCACGCCTCCCAGAGCTTCACCACCTCCGAGACGCCGACCGCGCCTCCGAGCAGTTCCTCGGCGGCGCCCCAGAGGTCGCTCGTGCGGCTCAGGATGGGCGCCTCCATCCCCAGCCGCTCCGCCATCCCGGCGGCAATGCCGACATCCTTCGCCATCAGCCCCACGGTGAAGCCAGCGCCGAAGTTCCGGCTCAGGATCTCCTCCGCCACCCTTCCCTCGGTGGCCGCGTTCCGCCCCGAGGAGGCGTTCAGCACGTGGAGCATCTGCGCAGGGTCCAGCCCCATGCGGTCGCCCACGATGAGCGCTTCGCAAGCCGCCGACAGCCCCGCCGCCGAGCAGTAGTTATTGAGCGCTTTCATCGCGTGGCCCGTCCCGGAGCCGCCCATCTCGTAGATGGCGCGGCCAAGGTGCTCCAGCACCGGCCGGCAGCGAGCGATTTCGTCCTGCTCGCCCCCCACCATGATCGAGAGCGACCCGTCGCGCGCGCCCGCTACCCCGCCCGACACGGGCGCGTCTACCACCGCCACCCCGTGCGGCCGCAGGTCCTCCGCAAGCTGGCGTGTTCCCAGCGGCGCCGAGCTGCTCATGTCGATGAGCACGCTCCCCGCCGCCATGCCCGCGACGAGGTCGCCGCCGTCCGCTTCGCCGAGCGCGACCTCACGCACGATGTCACCGTTCGGCAGCATCGTGATGACGGCGTCGCTCGCCTCGGCCAGCGCCTCGAGGCTGTTCGTCGCCGCGGCGCGGTGCTCCGCCGCGAACGACTCCGCCACCTCTGCGCGGGCGTCGAGGACCGTGAGGGCGTAGTGGGGGTCGAGGAGGTGCGCCATCGGCCACCCCATGTTCCCCAGCCCCACGAAGCCGATGCGCGAGAGCGCTCCCATTGCCTCAGGCATCGCCGTCGACCTCCGCGAACACCTCCCGCGCGACGCGGAAGCCGTCGAGCGCCGCCGGCGCTCCGCAGTAGACCGCCGCCTGCAGCAGCACCTCGCGAATCTCCTCGCGCGTGAGGCCGTTGTTGAGCGCGCCGCGCACGTGTAGCCGCAATTCGTGCGGGCGGTTGAGCGCCGTCAGCATCCCCAGGTTCAGCAGGCTGCGATCCCTCCGCGACAGCCCCGGGCGCCCCCAGATCGCGCCCCACGCGTGCTCCGTCACCAGCTCCTGCAGCGGCATGGTGAAGTCGTCGGCCTGCGCCAGCGACCGCTCGACATACTCGTCGCCGAGCACCTCCCGCCGGATCGCCAGGCCCTTCTCGAACAGCTCCGAAGGCATACCCCCTCCTTCCCCCGCGACCCACCGCGGGCAGCCGGAGCCTACCCCGAAGCGTGGTCGTTGGGTACGTGCGGTGCGGCATCTTCACCACCGGAGGGGCCCGGCCCTTCGCTCTCCGGGTCGGCCTCTGGCCGGCTTCTCCTGCGCTGGATGATGATGCTGACCAGCGCGCCCATGATGGTCACCTCAAGGGCGACGCTCCCCACCAGCGTGAGCCACAGCCCGTCGCCAATGCGCCCCGTCGCGGTGCCATCTGCCCTCATGTCGCTCAAGCTGTGGGAAAGATCGAACACATCAAAGATGGCAGTGGCGACGATGACGGCGGCCACGATGGCTGCCAGACTGGAGAACAGGATGCGCTAGTAGCCGAGGAATATCAGCGCGAGAAGAGCGGCGCAGACCGCTGCTGCGATCGTGGAGATGAATCCATCACTCCTGAAGTGCTGCTCTCCGCGAACGGTCCCGGCACTGACATTGACCACGATTGTCTCGATGCCTGCCGCAGTGGTCGTGCCCGAGTCGTTTGTCACGACTATCCCGGGCAGGAACGCGCCCATGACAACCAGGGCTGCCGCAAGGAACCCAAGGACCGTCAAGACGCGTACGCCGTTCTCCCCGGGTGCCTCGATTTCGGGGCCTGCAGTCACGGGCTGATGTCCGTCCCCGAGCGCCGGTTGATCGCCGCGAGTGCCTTCACGAACTGCGTTACGGGAAGCAGACGCACTGCCAGTTCCCGCATCGAGCATGCCACGGGGTTCGTCGTCCGCATCATCCGCGCGGTCCGCCGTCCCCGCCCCAGCAGGTGCGTCGTCTTCGGGTGGCGGTCGCGTTCGTACGCCGCCAGCGCCTCGGAAACGCTCGACTCCTCGCGTAGCGCCTTGCCGAGCGCGACCGCGTCGGTGATCGCCTGCGCCGCTCCCTGACCCGTGTGCGGCAGCAGCGGATGTGCCGCGTCCCCGAGCAGCGTCACCGCGCCCCTGCTCCAGAACGGAAGCGGGTCGCGGTCGAACAGTTCGTCGTAGCGCAGGTCCGTTGCAGCTGACGTCACCGCGTTGAACGTCTCCTCGAACCTCGGCGCCATGTGGGCGACGACAGCCTCCGCATCCCGCGTTCCGGCGGGAACCAGCCCCTCGGCAACCGAGAGCGCCCAGTAGATGCCCGTCTCACTGGCGCGGACCAGAAACGCCTCCACTCCGCGCCCGACGTAGTAGATGGCCGAAAGATCCCCTAGGGAAAGTCTGAACAACTCGCCAGAGCGAGCGAGCAGATGCGATCATGGCGCGTGAACCGGAGAGGGAGGGTGCCCCCATGCATCAGCCGACGTTCGCCAGCGTGGAGTTCGAGCAGAAGAAGCGGAAGACGCGGCGTGAGTTGTTCCTCGAGCGCCTCGACGCCCTTGTGCCCTGGGATGAGTTGGAGGGGCGCATCGAGCCGCACTACCCGAAGGCGGGACGGGGACGGCGGCCCTACCCGCTGGCGGTGATGCTGCGCAGCCACTGCGTCCAGCTCTGCTACAACCTCAGCGACCCCGCCATGGAGGACCTCCTCTACGAGGCCGAGTCGGTGCGCCGCTTCTGCGGTCTCACCCTGACCGAGGCCATTCCCGACGAGAGCACCATCCTCCACTTCCGCCACCTGCTGGAGCGCCACAACCTGGGGACGAAGCTGTTCGAGACAATCAACGCCCACCTCGCCCGCCGCGGCCTGCGCCTGCGCGAGGGCACGATCGTGGACGCCAGCATCATCGAGGCGCCCTCGTCGACGAAGAACCGCCAGCGCGCGCGCGACCCGGAGATGCACCAGACGAAGAAGGGGAACGAGTGGCACTTCGGCATGAAGCTGCACATCGGCGTGGACGCCGACAGCGGGCTGGTGCACAGCATGAGGGCGACGGCGGCGAACGTGGCCGACGTGACGGAGGCGCACCGCCTGCTGCACGGCGAGGAGCGGGAGGCGTACGGCGACGCGGGCTACCAGGGCGTGGAGAAGCGTCCCGAGCAGGCGCGCGCGGAGGTCGCGTGGCGCGTAGCCATGCGACCCGGCCTGAGGCGGCTGCTTGAGCCGGGGAGCGCGGCGGCGCGGGCGGAGCGGGAGAAGGCGTCGCTGCGGGCGCAGGTGGAGCACCCCTTCCTCGCGGTGAAGCGGCGCTTCGGCTACGACAAGGTGCGCTACCGCGGTCTGGCGAAGAACCGGGAGCGGCTGGCGCTGCTGCTGGGCTTGACGAACCTGCTCAGAGCCGAGCCCCAACTCGCCTGACCCGGGGAGCAGTGCGTCCCCCGCGCCCGTCGAAGCGGGACGGGAGGGCAAAAGAAGCCCCCGCCCTCCCCCCGGCCCCCTCCCCTGCGGTCCTCCTTGTCCAATACAACCTGCTGCCGGCAGCAAATCGCCGCCGGCAGCCTACTTGCTCAGAGGATTCCTAGCTGGTCGACGGCCCCGTGCGTGGCCCCCCTACGGCGACGATCCCGATTGAACGCGGCGGAGGTTCCGAAGGGTGGAGCGCACTGCGAATCACGGAACCAGTACCGTCGGCGCCGACAAGCAGGTCCCCCTCGGCGACGTCGCCGCCTGCCGTCTGTAGGACGACGCGTTCGCCGGCCGTCCTGAACCCGGTGATCTCGTGGTCTAGCGTCAGCGCGTCGAGCCCCACGGTTTCAAGCAAGGCGCCGTGGACGGCGGGGCGCAGCGCCACGACGATCGGCCCGCCAAGCGCCTCCTGTGGGGGAGCCATCGCCCGCTTGAGGAAGGAGCCATTCATCCGTCGGGCTTCGCCACGCACGGGCACGAACCCTTGCTCCAGCACCACCTCCGCGACGCCTAACTCCCGCAGCACTGCCATCGCGTTCGGCGCGAGCAACAGTGCGAACCCAAGCTCCCGCGGCGATGGCGAGCGCTCGAAGATGCGGATGTCCCAGCCCGCCTGCCGCAGGGCGATCCCGGTGGCCAGCCCGCCGATCCCGGCCCCGACAATGAGGGCGGTGCGCGTCACGCGCTGGGCGCCTGCTGCGTCCAACTCGCCATCGGGTAGAGGGTGCGCCTGGCGATGCGCCAGCCGTCTTCCGTGTGTACCGCCTGGTCGATGTAGGTCAGCAGCACCACGAACACGTCCCCGGTCGGACCCAGGTGCGAGGCGTGCATGTACGTCGACATCTCCGCGCTCTCGCCGCCCTCGCCCGGCACGATGTTGACGCTCCCGATCAGGTGCTGCGTCGCTACGTGCCCGGCGCCCCGGAAGGTGCCTTCCACGAACCCGACCCACTCGTCCGGACCTGTGCGCTGCGTGTCCGGGTTCCCCGCGATGGAGATGTCGGCGTCCGCCGTGAACGTCTGCTGGTAGAGGGCGCGGCCCGGCTCGGGCTCGTCCCGCCCGATCGCGTCCGTGCCGAGGGCGTAGTTCACGGCCAGCTGGCGGATGGCGCTCTCCATCGACGGCCAGTCGGGGCGGTCGCTGCCGCCCGCCGTCTGCAGGACGCGCGGCGTCTCGTCGCTCACGGACCCTCTCCTCCGGCGCGCGGTTCGCGGCCGAGCTCCTTCATCACCGACTGGAACGTCTCGTACTCCTGTGCCCCCACGATCGCGTAGGTCTCGTCGAAGATGAACGTCGGCACCGAGCGCACCCCCGCGAGTCGCGCGCCCTCCACGGCCTCCTCCACCCGCTCCCGGTAGACACCGTCCTCCAGTGCCTGCCGCAGCCCCTCCCCGGGAATCCCCGCGCCCTCCGCGATGCGCACAAGCGCGTCCACCTGCCCGATGTCCTCGAGCTGCTCGAAGTACGCCTCGAAGACGGCGCGGTGGAACGCCTCCGCGCCTTCGCCGTGGTCCGCCGCGAACTCCGCCGCCTGGAGCGCGAGCAGCGAGCTCGATCGGTGCGTGCGCCCCGGCGTGAACTGGATGCCTGCTGCCTCCGCGCGCTCCTCCATGTAGGTGCGCGCCTCGCTCCGGCGCCCGGAGGGCGGCGGCTGCGTGCGCCCCTCGGGGGGAACGGTCGCGTCGAGCAGGTACGGCGCGAACTGGACGTCTACGCCCTCGTACTCCTGCTGCAGACGGTCGACCTCACCGAGGCCGAGGTAGCACCAGGGTCAGACGAAGTCGGAGACGATGGTAAGGACGGTGCGGGCAGGTGTTTCGCTCATGCCACGAGTATACGGAGCCGCGCTTCGGCGGGTCCTACTCCCTGCCGGCCGCCCCCTCGGGCAGGGCCTCTCGCGCACCCGTCTCGCCGAGCCCGAGGCTGGGGAGAGAGCGGCTCAGCCACCCCGGCAGCCACCAGTTCGCATCGCTCATGAGCTGCATGGCCGCCGGCACGAGAATCAGCCGGATGATCGTGGCGTCGATGAAGATGGCCACCGCCAGCCCGATGCCGAACTCCTTGATCACGCGCTGGTCGCTCAGCGCGAAGCTGAGGAAGACCGCCACCATGATCGCCGCCGCCGCCGAGATCACGCGGCTCGTGGCGGAGAGGCCGCGCGCCACGGCCTCGGCGTTGTCGCCCGTAGCCAGGTACTCCTCGCGCACGCGGCTCACGAGGAACACCTCGTAGTCCATCGAGAGGCCGAACAGCACCGCGAACATCATCATCGGCAGGAACGACTCGATCGGCCCGGTCCCTTCGAGCCCGATCAGGTCCGCGCCCCAGCCCCACTGGAAGATGGCGACGAGGATGCCATAGGCCGCCCCCGCCGCCAGCACGTTCATGATCGCCGCCTTGAGCGGCACCAACAGCGATCGGAATACCACCATCAGGAGGAGGAAACTGGCTCCGATCACGGCACCCAGGAAGACCGGCATACGGTCGCGGACGCGGTCCCCGATGTCGATGAAGATCGCCGTGGCGCCACCCACCAGGGCCTCGGCGCCGGTGTCGCCGAGCATCTCGGGCAGGCGATCGCGCAGCCGGTGGACAAGCTCGTCCGTCTCCTCGTCCTGGGGAGAGCTGCCGGGAATCAGGATGATGGTCCCTGCCGAGCGCTCCTCGTTGAAAACAGGGGGAGAGACCCTCACGACGTTCTCGAAGTCTGCAAGCTGCCCCGGAAGCGTCTCGAAGGCGTCTGCCTGCTCGCTCGTGTCCAGGGCGGCGCCGATCAGGATCCTCCCGTTGAAGCCCGGGCCGAAGCCCTCGGCCAGCAGGTCGTAGGAGCGCCGCGACGTGAGCGAGGTGGGGTTGCTGCCCGCGTCGCTCGCCCCGAGCCGCACATCGAGCGCCGGGTAAGCCAGCACGAGCATCCCGGCGGTCGCGACGACAAGCCAGAGCCAGGGAGCACGCTGGATCAATCGGCTCAGGCGGTAGCCCATGCCGCCTTCACCCGGGATGGCCGAGGACCGTAGTCCCGGCAGGGTGAGGCGGTTCACACGGTGTCCAACCACCGCGAGGATCGCGGGCAGCACGAACAGCGCCACGATCGCCGCCAATGCGACCGACAGCGCCGGTCCCATTGCCGTCAGCGACAAGAGTGGGACGCCAATCGCCCACAGGCCCATCAGGGCAATGACCACGCTGCAGCCCGCGAACAGGACCGAGTGGCCTGCCGTCGACGCCGCCTCCACGACCGCGTCGGGGACCGTCAGTCCTTTCGCCAGCGCCTCCCGGAAGCGGGTCACGATGAGCAGCGCGTAGTCGATGCCCACGCCGATGCCGATCATCGCCGCGAACTGCGGTGTGAAGTCGGCGAAGTTCACGAACGATGCCCCGATCCCGATCAGGAAGAAGGCGGGAATCAGCGCAAGCAGCGCCGTCAGGATGGGCAGGCCCGCCGCCGTCACGGAGCCGAAAGCGATCAGCAGGATCACCGCTGCCGCGGCAAGCCCGACGAGCTCCGCGCTCCCCGGCGCCTCGCGCTCGCCCGCGGTCGCGACTATCCCGCCCAGCTCCACCTGCAGGTCCTCGCGCGAGGCCTCCTCACGCCAGTCGAAGAGCGCAATGATGCTGCCCTCGTCGACTTCGCTGGCGCCCGTTTCGTACTGCGCAGTGATGCGCGCGATCGTGCCGTCCGGCGAGATGCGTCCCGGCTCCTCGTAGGGAGAGGCCACGTCCAGTACCTGCGGCAGTGCCTCTGCTTCCGCGATCAGTGCCTCGACCTCAGCCCGTACGGCGGGTGTCTGCAGGCCCGCCGGGGCGCGGATCACGATCTCGGCGGTATCTCCCGCGACGCTGGGGAAACGCTCGTCCAGCAGATCAAAGAGCTTCTGCGACTCGGCCCCCGGCAGCGTGAAGCCGCCCGTGCCGAACTCGCCCTTTGAAGTTGTCCAGATAGCCCCGCAGGCGACCACGGCAATGAGCGCTCCAGCGATCACGACCCATGGGTGGCGGCACGCGAACCTTGGCCAGCGGTCGAACAGGAACGAGCGCTTCTCTGGCTCCGCGGCTGGCTCCCACGACAATGTCCGCTCAGGCGCCTCCACGATTGCCGCCGCACGCTCCACAGGCGCTGGCCGGGCGCTCGGGCGCGCCGGACGCGATTCGCGCTTGCCGGTCAGCGCACGCAGCGCCACCACGATCGCTCCGCCAACGAGGGCGAGGCCGAGGAGCCCCGCGAGCAGCCGCCCGAAGCCGTTCATGCGCTCAGCCTCCGGCTCATCCCCGCGAGAGGGCGGAGGAGCGCGGGCCGGCGCAGTCGGTCAGGGCGTTCAGGGTGTGGACTCATCGGGTGAAGGCGGCAGTAGCTCGCCGCCAAATACCCTAGCAGCACGACCGGTTACCGCCACCCCTTCGCTTTCCTCCCTAGACCTCGAGCGCGGCGTAGTGCCCGGTGTGAATCGCCATCTCCAGCCAGCGCGGCGCGAGCGCGTCGCCCACCACCGTCACGTCGCCCTCGTAGTCGTCGAGCAGTTCGGCGAACTCGGTGTTCGGGACGTTCCCCGACATCAGCACGACCATGTCCGCCGGCACCCGCTCCTCTACGCCGGCATCGAGGTTGCGGATGAGCACGTCTGTCTCCGTGACCTCCGCCAGGTGCGCTCGCGGAATGATGCGGAAGCCGCTCGCGTGGCCTGTCAGCCGCCTGAGCGCTGGCTCCTGCATCAACGCTCCCGCCACTGCCGATCCCAGGGAGTAGTGCCGCGTCACGAACACGACGCTCACGCCCGCGTCCAGCAGCTTCTCCGTCACGCCGATCGCGGGGTAGTGCCCCACGTCGTCGAGCACGACTGCGGCCGTTCCCAGCTCCGCGTTCCCCTCCGCCACGTCGTAGTACGACCAGACGTGTGGGAGGTGCAGGCCCGAGGGCGGCTCCGTCGGGCGCAGCGTCTGAAAGCCGTCAACGCGCGGCGTCGAGCCCGTCGCAACGATGACCGAGTGGGGCCGCTCGTTCTCGAGCCACTCGAAGGAACGATGCCAGCGGTCCCACTGGCCCGCGTCCACGTTGGTGTTCAGGCGGATGTCGACCTCAAGGTTCCGCAGTTGCCCTTCGAGCCAGTCGACGATGCTGCCGATCTCCTCGCGGTGGGGGAGCTGCCGCGCCACCTGGATCTGCCCGCCGAGCCGGTCCGTCGCCTCGAACAGGGTCACCTTGTGGCCGCGCATCGCCGCCACCCGCGCCGCCTCCATGCCCGAGGGGCCGCCGCCGACCACGAATACCCGCTTCGGTTCCTCGGCGGGCTCGATGTGGTCGTCCCCGAACTTGCCTTCCTGGCCGGCGCCCACGTTGACCGTGCAGCCGAAGCGCATGAGCGGCCCCGAGCGTCCCCCGATGCAGCCCTGGTTGCAGCCGATGCAGGGTCGTGTGTCCGCCTCGCGCCCCTCCTCCGCCTTGCGCACGATGTCCGGGTCCGCGAGCGTCGCCCGCACCATCGAGACCATGTCCGCCTGCCCCGAGGAGATGATCGCCTCGGCCTCGGCGATCGTGATCACGCGTCCCGTGACGATCGTCGGCTTCGAGAGCGCTTTCGTCGCGACGGTGCTGCGTTCCAGCTCGTAGCCGTGCGGCTCGTGCATCCCCCCGATGAACTGGTCGAAGCTGTAGTAGCTCCCAACCGAGACGTCGTAGAAGTCGAGTATCCCGTCCTCTTCCAGCGCCAGCGCGATCTCGAGGTTCTCCTGCGGGCCGATGCCGTTCGTCACCCCCTCGGAGGCGGTGAGGCGGATGCCGAGCGGATAGTCGTCGCCCACCTCCGAACGGATCGCCGCGATCACCTCGCGGGGGAAGCGCATGCGGTTCTCGAAGGAGCCGCCGTAGTCGTCCTCGCGCAGGTTCGTCACCGGCGACATGAACTGCGTGAGCAGGTAGCCGTGCGCTCCGTGGATCTCGACGCCGTCGAGCCCGCCCTGCTTGCAGTGGCGCGCCGCCCGCGCGTAGCCCTCCACCACCTCATCGATCATCCCCGGCGTCATCGGCAGCGGCAGGACGGTCGCCTGCGCTCCCATCACCCGCGAGGGCGCCCAGGGCGGCCCGCCCGTGAGCGTCATGGCGTTGTTGCCGGCGTGCCAGAGCTGCTGGAACAGCTTCATCCCGTGGCGGTGCGATGCTTCCACGAGCTGCTCGTAGTCCGAGACGACCTCGGGCCGGAAGGCGAGGATCGATGAGGCGCAGGTGGGGTGGACCGAGGCCACCTCGAGGATCGTCAGCCCCACGCCGCCCTTCGCCCGCGCCTCGTGGTAGTCGATCAGCACCTGCAGACCGCCCGCGCTCAGCCCCGTGCCGTGCGCCGAGCGGATGATGCGGTTCTTGATCTCGAGCCCGTTGATCGTGATCGGACTGAAGACGTTGGGATACGGCATGGGGGCCTCCTGCGGCGGCGGCTTACTCGTTCGCTTCCAGCAGGAACGGGCCGTCGACGCCCCGTCCCCGTGCCCAGGTCAGCTCGACCACGATCGCCTTGCCGAGGCGCTCCGGGTCCCGCTGCTGTTCCAGTTCGTGAGAATTGTCGTAGACCGTGCGGGCAACCTCGGGATCCTCGTTCAGCCGCGCCGTGCCGCTGAACTGGTAGAAGCGCCGCTCGGCCATGTTCGAATAGACCAGGACGACCACCGGGTGCGTTTCCAGCGACGCAACGAGCGTGCTCCCCGCCGCATCGCGCGACCAGAATGCGAGGGCGGAGTCACCCAGCGTCTGCGCCGTCCCCCGGAAGCTCACCGTGGGCGCCCCCTCGACGGTTACCCCCGCGACGATGATCGGGTGCCCCTCCGCGAAGGCGTTGTTGACGTCGCGCTTGACCGCCTCCGGCAGGACGAGCGCCATCGCTAGCCGCCGTCTTCTTCGGCCAGGCTGATCGCCTGCGCCGGGCACATCTCGATGACGTTGTCGTACCCCACCCTGGCCAGCCGTCCCCTGGCGGCCGCAAGCAGCCGCTTCCGTCGCTCAAGCCGCTTCTCATCCCCGAGAGCCATCTCGCCCCGATCCTACCAGCGGTGGTCGGGTTCCCGCGGACAGCCGTTGGTCCCGGGCGGCCTCACTCCCTCGACTGGTGGTCCCTCAGCGGTGGTCCTAGAGGACCGGGGAACCCTGCTGCGTCCCGCGCCCTGGCCCGCTGCCCGCCACCAACCCAGCGGTCTCCGAAAGCCGCTCCTGGTGCTCCTCCGCGATTCGCCGGCAGCGCTCGGTGGCCTCTCCTGTCGTGGATCCGGCGAGCATGACGCAGGCCGAGAGGATGGTCATGTCGGTGAGCTCGTGGGGGCCGATGCGACCTCCCACCCAGTCCAGCGTGACGCCCCGCCGGACCCCGCTGAGGAGCTTCGCCAGTACTACCGGGTCGACCCATTCCTGGAGCTCGTCGTCGCTGCGCATCTCCTCGACCGCCTCGGTGAGCGCCTGCAGCCCCTCCAGCCGGAGGGCCCTCCCCAGTGGCCGCGTACCCGGACGCGACTTGAACGACTCGATGATGGTTTTCGCATAGTCCGGCTCGCGCGTCATTGTCTCGGCGGCCGCCGAGAGGCTGGCGATGACGCGGTCGAGCCCGCGCAGGCCGGCGGCAGGTCCCGCCGCCTCCAGTATCTGCTCGTAGTGCTCCAGCACCGCCTCGTAGAGGAGCTCATCCTTCCCGCCGAAGGTGTTGTAGAGAGTAGGCGCGGTCACGTCCGCCGCATCCGCCAGCCCCTTCATCGTGACGCTGTCGTAGCCCACGCGCGCAAGTAATGCCCGCGCACACGCAAGAATCCGCAGCCGCCGCTCCAGGCGTTTCCTATCCCCCAGAGGCATATAGCGTGATTGTATCAGCCTGCGCCCTGGTCGCGCTCCTCAAGCAAAATATTCGGTGGCCCGAAGCAAGGCGTCGGTAATCGCGTCGTTGGCCGCATGGCCGGCGTCGTCCACAATGATGAGGTCGGCGCTGGTCCACACCCGGCTCAACTCCCATGCGTTCCCCACTGGCGCCTGGAAGTCGTAGCGCCCGTTGACCAGCACGCCAGCCAGGCCGCTCAGTGCGCCCGCTCCGCGCAGGAGGCTGCCGTCCTCCAGCCAGGCGTTGTGGCGAACGTAGTGCGTGACCAGGCGCGCGAACGCCAGTGCGTAGGCCGCATCTTCGAACCGCGTCGCCAGACCGGAGGTTGGGGGCCATGCAGGTGTCGCCGATTCCCACAGGAACCACTCGAAGGCCGCCCGCGCCCGCACTGCCGGGTCGGTGTCATGCAGCAACTGGTGGTACACCTCGACAACGTCGCTGTCCCCCGCGATGCCCGGCGCCGCGCTGCGGAGCCGATCCCACTGCTCAGGGAAGAGGACCGATGCGCCGCCACGGAAGAGCCAGTCGAACTCCGCGTGCCGCCCTGTGGTGACGCCGAACAGGATCAGCTCCGTCACTCGGTCCCGGTGCCGCTCGGCGTAGGCGAGCGCGAGCGTGCTGCCCCAGGAGCCGCCGAGCACCAGCCACCGCTCAATGCCCAGGTGCTCGCGCAGCGCTTCGATGTCCCCGACGAACCTCCAGGTTGTGTTGCTCGCCAGGTCGATGCCGGGAGTGCTTGCGTGAGGGGTGCTTCTGCCGCAATTCCTCTGGTCGAACTGCACCACGCGATAGGCGGCCGGATCGAATAGCCGGCGTTGGCGCTCCGAGCGTCCGGATCCGGGGCCGCCGTGAAGGACGACGGCTGGCTTCCCGGCGGGGTTGCCGCAGACTTCCCAGTAGATGCGGTTGCCGTCGCCCACGACCAGCATGCCCTGGTCGTGCGGTTCGATCTCGGGAAACATGCCGGCCAGAGACCTCGCGCCGCTTTCGCTAGCGCCCCTCAGCCCCCTACCACTGATCCCAGTGGACCGTCTCCTCGACCGGCAGGCGCGTCACCGGACCGAAATTCCCCATCGGGTAGCCGACCGGGACCAGGCAGTACGCCTCCGCCGTCTCCGGCAGCCCGAGGATCTCCTTCACCCTGTCGCGGTCGCGCAGGCCCAGCGTCGTCGGGGTCGCGCCCAGCCCGAGGGCGCGCGCGGCCAGCAGCACGTTCTGGACGGCCGGCCAGACGTACCCGCCCCCGCCTGCCCGCGCCGCGTCCGACTGTGGCTCCGGGAACTCCAGGCAGGCGATCACCAGCGCCGGGATCTCGTGCATGTGGTCCATCTGCCAGACCACCGCCTCGCGCATGCGGTCGCGCTTCTCCTGCGAGTGGTGCGGCAGCTCAACGACCGGGTCGGCCGCCATGTAGGCGCTGATGTGCTTGCGGTTCTCCTCCGCCAGCAGGCGCTTCGTCTCGGGGTCGCGCACGATCAGCCAGCGCACGTTCTGCACGTTCGAGCCCGTGGGCGCGTGGTTGCCCGCGTTCGCCAGCTTCAGCAACAGCTCCTCCGGGATGGGATCCGGCTTCAGCCGGCGCATCGCCCGGCACTTGTACATGACCTCGAAAATGCCCAGTTCCTCAGGCATAGCGTCCTCCTTGCGACCTCTCGCGTGTGTCCGTGCGAGACTACGCGACCCAGCACTGGAGGCTACCCATGCCCGACCTCCTCTACGAGAAACGCGACCGCTTCGCCGTCTTCACCATGAACCGGCCCGAGCGTCTCAACGCCCTCGGCGGCACGATGATGGACGACCTCTCCGAGGCCCTCCGCGACTTCAACGGCGACCCCGAGATGCGCGCCGCCATCCTCACCGGCACGGGCCGCGCGTTCAGCGCCGGGGCCGACCTGAAGGAGATGAACCAGCGCAACGTCGACCGCGGCGAACGCGACGCCCCCCGCCGCGCCTTCGACCCCGCCACCAGCATCCCCTTCTCCCGCTCCCCCAAGCCCTTCATCGCCGCCATCAACGGGCTCTGCCTCGCCGGCGGCCTCGAGCGCGCCCTCGACTGCGACATCCGCATCTGCTCGACCGAGGCCTGGTTCGGCCTGTTCGAGGTGAAGCGCGGCATTCTCGCCGGCTACGCCATCCACCACCTCGCCCGCCTCGTCCCCTTCAGCGACGCGATGTACATCCTCCTCACGGGCGACCGCGTCGAGCCCGCCGATGCCCTCCGCATGGGCCTCGTGCGCGAGGTGCTCGACCCCGACGAGCTCATGCCCCGCGCCGAAGCCATCGCCGCCATGATCGCCGCGAACGCGCCGCTCTCCGTGGAAGGCAGCAAGTTCATGGCCCAGCAGTGGCGGCAACTGATGATCGACGAGTCCTACCGCACCGGCGAGTGGGTCAGTCGCGCCGTCCTCAACTCCGAAGACGCAAAGGAAGGCCCGCGGGCCTTCTCCGAGAAACGCCCCGCCCGCTGGCAGGGCCGTTAGGGAGCGGCTGCGGGAAATTGTTCGCTTCGGGAGAAATCAAATGAACCATACAATTTCGGAAGGGAGCACCCGATGACCTCGAACGAAGCACCTCTGCGAGTCGGCCTCATTGGCGCCGGCGGCAATATGAAGCTGCGCCACATCCCCGGCTTCCACGAGACCGGCGAGGTCGAGCTGGTCTCGGTCTGCAACCGCAGCGAGGCCAGTGGCCGCGCCATCGCCGACGAGTTCGGCATCCCCCGCGTCGAGCCCGACGTCGCCACCCTCCTCGCCGCCCCCGACCTCGACGCCGTCTGCATCGGCACCTGGCCTTACATGCACCGTGACCTCACCATCGCCGCTCTCGAAGCGGGCAAGCACGTCCTCTGCGAGGCGCGCATGGCCATGGACGCCTCCCAGGCCCGCCAGATGCTCGCCGCCTCCGAGGCGCGCCCCGATCTCGTCGCCCAGCTTGTGCCCGCCCCCTTCGACCTGCGGAGCTGGAAGACCGTCCACCGCCTGCTCGAAGACGGCTCCATCGGCGACGTCCGCGAGGTGCAGGCCACGGTCCTCGGGGGCGGGTCGCTCAACCTCGATGCCCCCCTCCACTGGCGCGATCGCACCGACCTCTCCGGCATGAACGTGATGGCGTACGGCATCTACACCGAGCTCGTCGCCCGCTGGCTCGGCCCCACCCGCTCCATCCTCGCCCAGGGCGAAACCTTCGTCCGCGAGCGCACGAACGCCGAGACGGGCGAGCGTACCGTGATCGAGGTGCCCGACAGCCTCGGCGTCTTCGCCGAGCTGGAGCGCGGCGGTCGCGTCACCTTCCGCGTCTCCACCGTCCTCCACGCCGCTCCCCCCGAGGCGAACGGCATCTCCATCTACGGCTCGGCCGGAACGCTCCACTGGCGTCTCGGCGACACCATGACCTTCGCCCCCCTCGGCGAGGAGCCCGCTCCCCTCGACCCCGACCCCGGAACCGCCGGCCAGTGGCGCGTCGAGCAGGATTTCGTCGACTCCATCCGCCGGGGCGCCCCCGTCGCCCTCACCAACTTCCCCGATGGCGTCCACTACATGCGCGTCATCGAGGCCACCCACCGTAGCCGCACCGAGGGCCGCGCCGTCGATCTGTCCGAGGTGTAGCGTGGCTCGGCTGGACGTGCCACCTGCGGTACGCTCGGTTCTCGCGCCATGAGCAGGAAGGTTCCGCTCGCGACCACTGAGGCTCACCGTTCATGTTCTTCGCCGAGGGCGTTGCCAAGTTCTTCGGGGCGCGTGATGTGCTTCGTGACCTCTCGCTTGTCGTCAGCAGTGGCGAACGGGTCGGTCTCGTGGGGCCGAACGGGGCGGGCAAGTCCACCGTCCTCAAGCTGCTTGCCGGCGAACTGGAGCCGGATGAAGGCGAGGCGGGGAGCCGCGGCGGCCGTCTCGGCTACCTCCGCCAGGAGACCGGACTCGCCTCCGAGGAGACGCTGGTCACCGAGATGTGGCGCGCCTTTCCCGATGCGCTGGCGATCGAGCTTGAGCTCGAAGAGGTCGCCCACACCATCGAACAGGCCGGCGACGGTGCGCTTGATGCGCTGATTGAGCGGCAGGCGCGGCTCTTCGATGACTTCGAGGCCGTCGATGGCTACCGCATCGAGGCCCGCATCGGGCGCGTGCTCGATGGGCTCGGCTTCAGCACGGAGGACCGCGCGAGGCCCTGCGGCGACTTCAGCGGCGGCTGGCAGATGCGCGTGGCCCTCGCCCAGGCGCTCGTGCGCCGCCCGGAGAATCTGCTCCTCGACGAGCCTACCAACCACCTCGATAGCGCCGCCCGGGACTGGCTCGCGGGCGAGCTCAGCGAGTACGCCGGCGCACTCCTGATCGTCACCCACGACGGCGACTTCCTCGACCAGGTCGCGGGTCGCATCCTCGATCTGCGCGATGGCGCCGCGCAGTCGTACACGGGCAACTACAGCGACTACCAGCGGCAGAAGGCGGAGCAACTCAAGGCCCAGGACCGCGCCGCCGCCCGCCAGGAGCGGGAGCTCGCTCGCCAGGAGCGTTTCATCGAGCGGTTCCGGGCGAAGGCCACCAAGGCCACCGCCGTCCAGAGCCGCGAGCGACAGATCTCGAAGATCGAGCGCATCTCGCGGACCCGCAAGGAGACCGCGGTCTCCTTCGACCTCGCAGCGACCGGCCGCACCGAGCGCGACGTGCTCGTCTGCAGCGGCCTCTCCCACGCCTACGGCGAGAACCTCGTGCTGCTCGACGTCGACCTCCATATCGAGCGCTCGCAGAAGGTCGTCCTCACGGGGCCGAACGGTAGCGGCAAGAGCACCCTGCTCAAGATTGCCGCCGGCGACATCGATCCCAGCGAGGGCGATGTCGAGTGGGCTGCGCGCGCCATCCCCGCCTACTACGACCAGCACCAGGACGAGGCGCTCGACCCCGAGCACACGGTCCTCGAGGAGGTCGCGGCCGCCGCCCCGGGCGCGCCCGAGGTTCGGCTTCGCTCCACCCTTGGCCAGTTCCTCTTCCGCGGCGACGCCGTTTTCAAGCGCGTGGCCGTGCTCTCCGGCGGCGAGCGCAGCCGCGTCGCCCTCGCTAAGCTCCTGCTCAGACCCTCGAACGTCCTGCTCCTCGACGAGCCGACCAACCATCTCGATCGCACGACCCGCCGCAAGCTCATCGAGGCGCTTGAGCGCTACGACGGCACGCTCCTCTGCGCGAGCCACGATCCCGCCATCCTCGAGCGCGTCGCCACCCGTGTCTACGAAGTCGACGACCTCGGCGTGCGCGAGGTGCTTGAGCGCCGTCGCGACTAGCGAGCCGATCGGCGCCCCACTGGCGCCCCCGTCCCTGTAAGGTTCGCGCCGCCAGCAACTTCCTCTGGAGGCGCCCCATGCCGCAGGCCGAACCCTTCACCGTCGCCGTCCCCGACGAGGACATCGCCGACCTCCACCGCCGCCTTGACCGCACCCGCTTCCCCGCCGATTTCGCCAACGAAGACTGGCGCTTCGGTATGAACCGCGAGTACCTCGAATCGTTCCTCCACTCCTGGCGGCACGAGTTCGACTGGCGCGAGACCGAGGCCCGCATCAACAGCTACAACAACTACAAGGTCGACTTCGAGGGCGTGCCCGTGCACTTCATCCACGAGCGCGGCAAGGGCCCGAATCCCATGCCCCTCATCCTCACGCACGGCTGGCCCTGGACGTTCTGGGATTTCGAGCAGGTCATCCGCCCCCTCACCGACCCCGCCGCCCACGGCGGCGACCCCGCCGACGCCTTCGACGTGATCGTCCCCTCCCTCCCCGGCTTCGGCTTCTCCACGCCCCTGAGGGTCGATGGCCTCCAGACGAGCATGGCCGTCGACCTCTGGGCGCGCCTCATGACCGATGTCCTCGGCTACGAGCGCTTCGCCGCGGGCGGTGGCGACTTCGGCGCGATGCTCTCCGGCACCCTTGGCTACCGCTATCCCGAGCGCGTCCTCGGCGTCTACCTGACCCTCCCCTCCCTGCCGCAGACTGCCGTCCCCGCGAACCTCCCCGAGCCGGGGAGCACGAGCCAGTTGGTGGGCATGCTCATGGGCCCCGCGATGCGCACCAGCCGCGACGACTTCGCCCCCGACGAGCGCCACCGCTACGACACCATGGAGGAGCGCTGGAGGACCGCCCTCTCCCACATCGCCGTCCACACCACCGACCCGCAGACCCTCGCCTTCGCCCTGCACGACTCACCCGCGGGGCTCGCCTCCTGGCTCGTCGAGCGCCGTCGCAACTGGAGCGACAACGACGGCAACGTCGAGGACGCCTTCTCGCGCCAGTTCCTGCTCGACACGGTCAGCATCTACTGGTTCACGGAGAGCTTCGTGACGACCTCGCGCTGGTACTGGCACACCTTCCGCACGCCGCCCCAGGCCGTGCCCGACCCCGAGGCCGCCCGCAAGGTGCCCCTCGGCCTGCCCGTCTACCCCAAGGAGATGGTGTTCGTGCCCCGCGCCGCCGCCGAGGCCAGCGGCAACGTCGTCCACTGGACGGAACAGCCCCGCGGCGGCCACTTCGCCCCCTCCGAGGTCCCCGACCTCTTCGTCGAGGACATCCGCGCCTTCTACCGCAAGCTCCGCTAGGGGGAGGGCGTCAGGCCAGTTCGAGGTTGGGAAAGTAGGTCGCGTAGAACCCGCGATCACGGGTGAGGAGCCGGTCGGCGTGCACGAGCGCGTGCGCCCCGATCAGGAAGTCCGCCACGAGGTGCTGTCGGGTCCGCAGGGGCTCTCCGCACGCCTCGCAGGGGACCGACTGTGGCGCGCCGCACCGCGCGCACACAAGTGACCGCGGCCGCCGCTGCGAGTAGACCCGCCAAGCTTCCCCCGCAAGGTGCAAGGCTGGTCTGCTTGGTGACTCCAGCCGGATGGCCGTGTCGTCCAGGAACCGGTCAAGAGCCTCGTGACCCGCGAACTCCCCGGCGAGTTCGGCATAGACCGCGTCCATGATGACCATGGCTCCCTCCCCCCGTGCGGCCTCAAGCAACACCCACGTCTCTTCCCGGTGAGGAGCGTTTTCGATGACGAGGTCGAGCAGGATGTTGGTGTCGAGGGCTGAGATCACCGGCCCCGCATCTCCTCGACGATTTCATCGGGCGTCTGCTCCCGCTTTCCGAGGAAGCCCACCCACTTGTCGAAGGGGCTTTCCTCGACGTCCTTCTCCAGGACGAACTCGCCGTCCTTCTCGACGAACTTCACCTTGTCGCCGCCCCGCAGGCCCATCTGGTCTCGCACTGCTTTAGGAATGGTGACCTGCCCTTTGCTGGTGATCGTCATGCTGGCCATGGAACGCTCCCGGGTAATGATTCGGTGGTAATACTGCTATGGTAATACCTTGCCTCAGCCCGTGTCGCTGACGCGCCCCTCGACGAACCCCAGCACTTCGCCCGCGATCTCCAGTGCCCGCGCGGAGTCCGTCGCGTCGTAGGCCTCCGCCGGGACGCCGCCGGGGATGGTCGTCGGGTAGCGCGCCCCGAGGTTGTGCTTGTCCAGCAGGATGGCGATCGGACGGATCGCCTCGAACGTCGGGTCGAAGGCGACCGCGTCCTCGCAGAGGTCGGCCAGTGCGCCGCCCCAGACGGCCTCCGCCCCCTGCCCCAGCAGGAACGCGGTGACCGCCTTCTCCGCGCACTGCTGCGCGAGGAAGCAGGCGAGCGCGTGCCGCCCCGCCTCCGCCACCAGCCGCCCGTCGGCCAGGTCGTGGCGAGCCTGCGCGAGCCAGCGCCCCGCCTCCCGGTCCCCGCTGCGGGGAGCCTCAGGCATTGGCCGCCAGCGCCCGGCGCAGCACCGGGTCCTGGTCCCCCAGCTCCTCGAACTCCTCCGGTGTGTACACCCAGAAGTGCGTGCCCACGCGCGGCTGCAGGTGCGACACGAAAAAGTCTGCCCGCCGCTGGAACGGCTCTCGTGTCTCGCGCACCAGCACCAGCTCCAGCGCGCTGCCGACGTCCACCTCCCCCGTCGCGAGGTCCCCCAGCAGGTACGACCGTTCCACCCCGAGCATCGGGAGCTCCGCGGCCATACGCTGCAGCTCCGCCTCCAGCAGCGCGCGACGGCGCGCGGCGAAGCCGATCATCACCGCCATGTGGGTCAGGTGGTCAGCAGCGTGGGCGCGCTGAGCGGAGGCATGATCTCGTCCGCTTCGAGCACGTACGCCTCCTTCTTGTAGACCTGCACCCGGTGCGACCCCAGATCGGGCACGTACAGGCGCCCCCGGCCGTCGACCCGCACCGAGCACGGCGCCCGCAATAGGCGCTGCTCCTCCAGGTTCGACATCTCCCGCAGCCGCAGCGTTTTCTGGTTCGCGAGGATGTAGCGCCTCCCGATCGCCGAGAGCGTCGCGGCGCCCAGGAACTTCTGCACGTAGCGGCCCGTGTGCGCGAAGAGCTGGATGCGGTTGTTCCCCCGGTCCGCCACGTAGATGTCGCCGTGTTCGTCGACCGCCACGCCGGAGGGTCGGTTGAACTGACCGTTGCCCGTGCCGCTGCCGCCGATGACGAGGAGGGGCTCGCCCGCGGCGTTCAGCTTCTGGACGCGGTCGTTGCGCCAGTCGGCTACGTAGACGTCACCCTCGTCGTCGACGGTGAGTCCCCAGGGCATGTCGAACTCGCCCGGCTCCGTCCCATGGCTTCCCCACCCGTCGAGATGGCGCCCCTCGGGCGTGAAGCGCTGGATGCGGTGGTTCCCCGTATCCGCCACCAACAGGCGCCCCTCCCCGTCGAAGGCGAGCCCGGAGGGACGGTTCAGCTGGCCCGCCGCCGAGCCCTGCTCGCCCCACGTTCGGACGACCTCCCCCTCCGGCGTGACCACCGTGACGGCGTGCTTCCCTTCGTCCGAGACGTAGAGGTTGCCGTCGGGTCCCCGCACGATGCAGGACGGCCAGAGGAAGCCGCCGTCGATCGCCCCGAGATCGCGGTCGTCCTGGCTCAGCCGCCGGATGTGCGACGCCACCTCGGTACGGCAGACGACGAACAGCACGTCGTCGTCGCCCAGCGCCAGGTCGGTCGGATAGGAGGTCACGCGGCGCATCCCCACCGTCTTCAGGTAGGGGAAGCCCGCTCGCAGCAGCGCGTGCGCCTTCGGCATGGCGGTACCCTCAGGCCGCCGGCGTCGCGAACGGCCGGACCTGCTCGAAGTCGCCGCCCACGATGGGCGATGCCTCCACGCCCATCCACTGCTCGAGCATGGCGCCGTAGATGCCGCGGAAGTCGATCGTATGCTTCAGGTCCTCGCCGTTCAGCCAGTCCTTCGGCTTCACCGAGGGGTACTCGGCGTAGAGCCCGCCCTGCACCCGCTCCCCGAGGATGTAGGCGCCGCCACCAGACCCGTGGTCGGTCCCCGACCCGTTGTCGCGGATGCGCCGCCCGAACTCGGTGAAGACGAGGACGGCCACGTTCTCCGCCGCCTCGTGGTTGCGCAGGTCCGTCAGGAAGTCGGAGAGCGCCCCGCTGAGCTCGCCCAGCAGCCGGTCGTGGTTGCCCGGCTGGTGCGAGTGGTAGTCGTAGCCAGCGTGCTGCGCATAGAAGACGCGCGCCCCGAGACCGGCCGTGTGCACGCGCGCCACGTCCCGCAGCGCCGAGGCGATCGGGTTCGTGCCCCACTCCACCGTGGACGTGTACTGGCCCGGGACCTCGGCCAGCACGTCCGCCCCCGAGAGCACGTCGCGCCCGGTGCGTCCCAGGTAGTCCCGCACGAGCCCCGCGCCCACCGCCGGCGTGTACATCCGCCGGAAGAGGTCGAGGTTCTCCTCGCGCTCCTCTTCGCGCTCGATGCTCGTCATGAGCCCGTAGCTGTCGAGGTCGCCCACCGAGGTCACCGTCACGCCCGGGGCGGCGCAGGCGCGGGGCAGCCCTCGCCCGAAGCTGACCGCCGTCAGTGCGTTCTCGCTGCGCGGGTCCAGCTCGCGCACGAGCTTCGCGATCCAGCCCTCGGTCGAGATCACGTGGGGCTCACACGTGTGCCAGATGTCCATCCCGCGGAAGTGCGAGCGGCTCGAGTTCGGGTAGCCGATGCCCTGCACCACCGCCAGGTCGCCGCCGTCGAACAGCTCCTTCAGCCGCGAGGCCGCCGGGTGGAACCCCAGCTCGCTCGCCCCCGCGAGGGGCAGCACCTTGTCCTGGGGGATGCCCACGTGCGGACGCGAGTCGTAGTAGGCGCCCTCCGTGTACGGGATGAGCGTGTTCATGAAATCGAGCCCGCCCGTCAGCTGGACGACCACCAGGACCGGATCACTCGTGCCATTGCTTGCCATCTCCAGCCTCCTAGGCGAACTGATACTCGGGTGTCGCCACCACGAGCATGAGCAGGCGCGCGACCCGTTCGTCGGGCGCCCCCGACCCCGCGCCCGCGAGCAGGGCCTCGCGCGTCTCGGTGCTTGCCTCCAGCGGGCCGGCTGCCTCCAGGCAACCCTCGACGAGCATATCGGCGGCGGGCGCCTCGCCGTTCGCGAGGCGCTCTGTCAGCGCCCGCGTGCCCGGCGCTTCCGGGTTGCCCACCTGCTGGACGGCGAAGTTCACGCGCTCCATGAGCGTGCCCCCGTCGATCCACTCCTTGCCGGTGTGCCAGCCCTCCACGCTGGGCGGGTCGAACAGCTTCTGGCCCATCGCCCCCATCGCCGCCTGCAGCGTGCCCATCAGCGGCGTTGGGTCCTGCAGCGTCCCCGAGAGCTTGAGCACCCCCGCGACGAACTCCGCTGGCGACTTCACCTTCGCGAACCGCGCCTGCTTGAAGAAGTCAGCGTTCAGCAGCGTGCGCATCACCTCGCGCAGGTCCCCCTCCGTCTCCTGGAAGACCGTCGCCAGCGTCTCGATGGCCGCCGGGTCGTTCGGCTCCTGCACGCTCCAGGCGGCCACCTGGGGCTCGTCCGCGACGAAGAAGTTGTAGAGGTGCCGGGCGATGAAGCGCGCGGTCGCCTCCTGCCGCACGATGATGTCGATCACGTCTTCGCCATTGAACGCTCCGCGCTCGCCCAGGAACGTCTTCTCGCTCTCGTCGTGGTCCTCGGGGCGGTAGACGAAGCGCGCCGGGTAGGCCCCGTGGGGGTAGAGAGGGATGGGCTGTTCGAAGGTCCAGCCGGTGAAGGCCCTCCCCGCCATCTTCACGTCCGTCTCGTCGTAGGCGCCGAGGCCCATGGAGAATAGTTCAAGCAGCTCCCGGCCGTAGTTCTCGTTGGGCGCTTCGCGGTGGTTCTCGCAGTTATCGAGCCAGTAGATCATCGCCGGGTCGCGCGAGAGCGCGATGAGGAGGTCGCGCATCCTGCCCAGCCCGTGCTCGCGGAACGTCTGGATCTGGTCCGCCAGGGAGGGCATGTGCTCGCTCTTGAACCACGCCGTCGCGAACACGTGGTGCCAGAACAGCGCCATCTTCTCCTCGAGTGGGCGCTGCGTGTTGACCATGCGGTAGACCCAGCGTCCGGCCGAGACCACGGCCGTGTCCGGCGAGATCATCTGTGGGAAGTAGCGGTAGAGGACGTCGTCCGCCGGTTCGGGGAATCGCTCCGGGTGGAGCAGGTCCTCCACCACCTCGTCGTAGGGCCTCAGCGCGAGCGTTTCCAGCTCGTCCCGGGTGGCGCCCACCCCCGCCCGCCGCATCAGGTGCGCCAGCAGCGCCGTCTGCTCGTCAGCCATTTGCTCTTCTCCCGGCTCGGGTCAGCGTGCCCCAGACTATACCCAGCCCGGCGAGGGCGGTGGGGACTATGTCGCTATCTCGCGCACTGACGGCTTGAGCCACTTGGGCGGCGTGATCGCCCAGTTCCGCACCGTCATCGTCAACTCCTTGAGGTCCGACGATCTTGAAGCGGGGGCGAGAAGACCCGGGGAAAATTGCTCCGTCTCAGTTACCCAGATGCTGTTTTCGCTCACTGGTGCGGCCATGTGCTCGGCGAGGCTCTGGAAGAAGCGGACGACCTCAGCGCGGCTTCGCTGGCGCCCAACCCGGATTCTCTCCGGCTCTCCGGCATCCCGCGGTGGGTAGACAAGGTTGGTGTGCGAGTTGAAGAGCAGATCGTGGTAGGCGCCGGCCAACACCCGCTGCATCGTCACTGAGCCGAGGAGGCTCCGCGCCCGCAGCTCAGATGGAGTGAGGACGTTATCCGCCATCGCCGTGAAGTCGGTGAACCCCTCGACGAGCGTGTCGAGGAAGAGCATTGCGTCGTCTATCAGTTTCGTCTCGTCGAGCTCTTCCTCGCGCCTTTTGGAGATGCGGCCAGAGACGCCCACTTGGACCGTGCGGACGATGTCGGCCACCGATCTCACGCTGGTCAGGTTCTCGTTCGTTCTGCCGGAGACGTTGTCTCGCTCGATATCGACGCGATCCTTCAGCAGCCGGTGTTCCATGACAGTGTCAAGGCATCGGTTGACGACCTGACGGCTGTCGAACCTGTCCCTCACCGTTCGTGAGATACCCTTTGCGTTGTTGGCGATGTCGACGAACATCTGCTTGTACTCTTCCTCCGCGTCGACGATCACGATCTGGACGGAGACTCGCTCATTTCCGAGGCGCCGACTCTCGGCCGTTATCCGTTCCACCCTCCTCTGCTGCTGCCGTTTCTCCGGAGCATCCTCGCGCCGTTTCACCGTAGCGAGCCTGCCCCTGGCGGCATCGAGCTCTTCCTTCTGGTCCCCGAATGCCAGGTGGAACCCGAGTATTCGGTGCTGCCCATCGATTATCTTGAGATCGTGACGCGCCAGACGTGGAAGGGTAAGAATCCCCCACTCGGTGCCACCCATGGTCTTGATGGGCTCAAACGTGAAAGTGTCCTCGGGCGCCCGCAGCAAAAGTGGTGGAATAGCCCAGTTCGCGTTCTGCCGCACATAGGTTGCGAAACCCTTCGCGTGTGGGAGGTTGATCCTGCGGTTGCCGTCGAGTTGCTGGGCAGGATCCGGCCGCGGCAGGGTGGATATCAACTGGGGCACGGAGAGGTCGATGCAGTACACATCACGCCCGCCCTGCTTGAACCGCGTCGCAAGGTACTCATCCGAATCGCTGTACCCGGAGAGATTTTCGAGCCCGTCGAGCCCGTCGAGCCCGTCGTCGGTCAGGTTCCCCTCGGTTTCCGTTGTCATGATCGTCTCCTGTTACGTCTTCGCGTTGTCTAAGTGTCTTCCGACATGCCCGACTACCCATACGGACTGGCCTTCGCACCACTCCATGTAGACGCGAAGGCAGTGGCGGGGCTCCTTCGAGTTCCCAAACTTCAGGTGCTTCTCCATGAGGGTCGGCGTGCCGTCGACATCGAACATGTACTTCTCACGGTGCTTGGCCATGTCCTTCTCCGGACCAAGGCGGGATGCGTACTCGATGCCTGCCTGAGCAAGCCAGTCCTCGACCGACATGCCGATGCTGCCGCTCAGACGCTGACCAGCGAGCTGCGAAAGCATGCACAGCCCCTCGTAAACCTTCTCCGGTTGTTCGAACGGAGACTCCGCGGCTGACCTCACCGCGCTTGGGAGAAAGCGGAGGCGGGACAGCTTGCGTGCTGCATCCACTGCGTCAGCGACGGTCCCCATCTTCGGCCCCGTCCCTTTGGGTTTGCTCGCAGGCGCTGCCGGGACCGGCATGTGTGACGTGGCGAGAGCCTTGATCTGTATGTGCAGATCTTTGTTCTCGTCGCGCAGGCTCTGGTTCTCCTGATCGGCTTCCGCAAGCTGTCTCTGGAGATCCGACACCGTCGCCCGCGCTTCGTCCCTGTCCCTCTCGGCCTCACGCTTGCCGTTGGCGAGAGTCTGCAACGCCTCGCCAATGCGCGCGCCCATATTCAGTGCCGGAGCCTGGGGTTGGCCATGTTCGGAGCGCCTGGCGGTCTCCTCGTCAATGAGTGTCGAGACGCGTTGTGCGATCCGCCGGAGTTCATGCTCTACGTCCAGCAGGACCGGTAGGCCGTCTGTCGATTCTCTCAAAATTAAATCCCCTGAGCTAAATCTAGCCCCGTACGATAAAATCTAAATCGATAGGGTAAATCTTGTCAAGGCCGGGCTCTACAGCTCCATCTCCCGCAGGTCGTCCGCCAGCGACAACGGGGCATCGGTGAGCGTCACCACCTCCCCCGGCGCCCAGCCGGGCGCCAACTCGCACAGCGTCAGCCCGGCCGGCCCCACCTCCACGACCGCCAGATCCGTCACGATCAGGTCCACGCAGCGGCGCGCCGTGAGCGGGTACGAGCACTCCCGCACGATGCGGGGCCTGCCATCCTTCGTGGTGTGCTCCATCGCAACGATGAGCCGTCGCGCCCCTACGGCGAGGTCCATCGCCCCGCCGATGCTGCCTCCGCCCCGCTCCGGCACCGACCAGTTGGCCAGGTCGCCCCGCTCCGAGACCTGCAGCCCGCCGAGGACGGCCACATCGATGTGCCCTCCCCGGATCATGGCGAAGGAGGCGGCGCTGTCGAAGATGCTCGCCCCCGCATTCAGGCGGATCGGTTGCCCGCCCGCGTTGATCGACTCCGGGTCGAACTGCTCTTCGCTGAAGCCGCCATAGCCGAGGATGCCGTTCTCCGCCTGCAGCAGGATGCCCGCCCCCGGCGGCACATGCGCCCCCACGAGCGTCGGCATCCCGATCCCGAGGTTGACGACGCTTCCCGGTTCGAGCTCCCGGGCGACACGCATCGCGACCAGCTCTCGCGTCAGCCGCGCCTTCCTCTCAGCGGCCATCCCAGCGCACCTCCACGGGGTCGCAGCGCACGATCCGGTCGACGTACACCGCCGGCGTGTGGATCGACTCGGGCGGCAGCTCGCCCGTCTCCACGATCTCCTCTACCTCCGCGATCACCAGGTCGGCCGCCGTTGCCATGACGGGGTTGAAGTTGCGTCCCGAGAGCCGGTAGCAGAGGTTACCGAGCCGGTCGGCGCGGTGCGCCTTCAGGAGGGCTACGTCGGCGCGCAGAGGATGCTCCAGCAGCCACTCCTCCCCCTCCCAGGACAGGAGCTGCTTGCCCTCCGCCACCTGCGTGCCCACCCCCGTGCGCGTCAGGAATCCCCCGATGCCCGCCCCACCCGCGCGGATGCGTTCGGCGAACGTGCCCTGCGGTACGAGCTCCAGCGCGACCTCGCCGCGGCGGTACTGCGCCTCGAAGTGGCTCTCGCGGGCGGTCGAGGCGCGCACCGCGAACGTCGCGATCGCGCCCGAGACCTGCCGCCCCTCGCACAGCTCGTCGAGCCGGTCGCCGAACCCGATGTTGTTCGCGATCAGGGTCAGGTCGCGGGTGCCGCGGCGCTTCAGCGCGCGGATGAGGTTGGTCGGCGTCCCCGCCGAGACGAACCCTCCCACCATGATGCGCGCGCCGTCGGCGATGCCCTCCAGGGCCTCGTCGGGGCTGTCGTAGATGGTTGCGGTCATTGCTGGCTCACGGGTGCTGAGAAGCTTTTTGCAGAGGCGTAGGCTGCGCCCACCGACGCCACGGCGTCAAAGCCCGGAAGGAGAGCATCATGGCGGGAGAGCTCGAAGGCAAGGTTTCCATCATCACCGGCGGTGGCTCCGGCATGGGCCGATCGACTGCCCTGATGTTTGCGCGGGAGGGCGCCGCCGTCGCCATCGCCGACGTCAACGACGAGGGTGGGGAGGCGACCGCCGCCCAGATTGAGGACCTCGGCGGGCAGTCCACCTTCATCCACACCGACACCTCCAGCGAGTCGGACGTGCTCAACCTCGTCTCGGGAACCGTCGACAAGTTCGGCCGGCTCGACTCGATGGTGACGGCCGCCGGCATCTCCTACGCCGACTATGTGGAGGGCGACGAGGCCAGCGACCCCTTCCTCCATCCCGAAGTCGCCACCATCCTCAACAAACCCACCGAGCGCTGGCAGAAGGTCATCGACGTCAACCTCACGGGCGTCATGCTCTGCGCCCGCGAAGCCGCCCGCCAGATGGTGGCCGAGGGCCACGGTGGCACGATCGTCAACTTCGCCTCGATCGCTGCCTACGGGCCCTCCCCTGGCATCATGGACTACTGCGTCTCGAAGGTCGGCGTGATCATGCTGACCCGCTGCTTCGCTGTTGAGTTCGGCCCCCACGGCATCCGCGTCAACGCCGTCGCCCCCGGCCCCATCGACACGCCCATGACGGCCTCGCTACAGCGCAGCGGCTCCCTCCAGTCCCAGGGCGGGGCGCTGCCCCTGCGGCGCATGGCCCAGCCGGAGGAGGTCTCCGAGGCCGTCCTCTTCTTCACCAGCGACCGCTCCAGCTACGTCACCGGCAAGACCCTTGGCGTCGATGGCGGCACCAACACCGTCTAGGGGCTGTGCCCCCCACGCCGCGGCATCAACCCAGCGGAGGAGAGATTCATGGCAGGAGAGCTTGAAGGCAGGGTTTCCATCGTTACCGGTGGCGGTTCGGGCATGGGCCGGGCGACATCGCTGATGTTCGCTCGCGAAGGCGCTGCCGTCGCCATCGCCGATGTCAACGACGAGGGCGGCGAGCAAACCGCTGCCCAGATCGAGGATCTGGGCGGGAACGCCCTCTTCGTCCACACCGATGTCTCCAGCGAGCAGGATGTCGTCACCGCCGTGGCCGAGACAGCCGGCAGGTTCGGCCGGCTCGATTCGATCGTCACGGCCGCCGGCATCTCCTACGCCAACTACCTCGAAGGCGACGATGACACCGACCCCTTCCTCCACCCAGTGGAGGCAGGGTCCAGCCTCAACAGACCCACGGAGTTCTGGCAGAAGGTCATCGACGTAAACCTCACCGGCGTCATGCTCTGCGCTCGCGAGGCTGCCCGCCAGATGGTGGCCGAGGGGCACGGCGGCACGATCGTCAACTTCGCCTCCACGGCCGCCTACAACCCCTCGCCCATCATGACCGACTACTGCGTCTCGAAGGCCGGCGTGGTCATGCTGACGCGCTGCTTCGCTGCGGAGTTCGGACCCCACGGCATCCGCGTCAACGCCGTTGCCCCCGGCCCCATCGAGACGCCCATGTTGGCGCGCGTGCACAGGGCTCGCGGCGGCCCCGAGGGCTGGCGATCCCTGCCCCTGGGGCGCACGGCCCAGCCCGAGGAGGTGGCCGAGCTCATCCTCTTCTTCACCAGCGACCGCTCCAGCTACGTCACCGGCAAGACCCTCGGCGTCGACGGCGGCACCAGCACGGTCTAGGGAGGCCGTCGGCCTACAGTTCGTCCAGCGGGCGCGACTGCGATGAGCCGCCGGACATAATCTCGCCCAGCGCCAGCAGCGCCTCGAGCGTGTCCTGCACCCTCAGCGGCACGGCGAACTCGCGCGGGATGAGGGGCCGGTTGATCGCCGCGAAGAAGAACTCCCGCGCACGTTTCGGCACGTCGTCCTCGGTCAGCAGGTACAGGCCGTAATTCGCCTGACGCACCAGCCGTTCGGCCACCTGCTCATGGCTCGGGCCCGGCGGCAGGGGCGTGCCGTCATCCATCCCCAGCGCGATCGGACGCGTGCTCTCGTGGAACGGCCCCTCGCCTTCGTACGAGATGCGCATGTACGTGATGACGTGCCCGTCCGCGCTCTCCTCGGTGAGGAGACCCCCGATGCACTCGAATGTTCCCCGCATCGCAGCCTCCTGGCTGCCCCTTCCGCCGATCGTTACAGGTTCGGCAGGGGTGCTGGCAACCCCCACCTCCCCCGTAAGGCCCCTCAAGCGGCACTCTGACGGGCATTACGTACTCTTAACGTTGGCCATGCGACTCCGGGATGGGAGTCGTAATCTAACGAGAGGCAGGAGGTGAGCGGGTCGTGAAGTGCGAATTCCTCACGCTCGCCGACGCCGCCCAGGTCCAGGGCGACCGGATCCTCATCCTCGGCCGCGGCTTGCGCTGCCTCACCACGGACGGGTTCCCCTTCGAGCATCACCTGGGCGTGGCCGCGAGTCTCGTCGTGGGCGGCCTCGAGACGAATCAGCGCCACAGGTACACGTTCCGCGTCAGCCCCGAGGATGCCGCCAGCGAGGCCGTCGATGTGGAGGGCGAGTTCGAGAAGGAACGCCCCACCGACATGCCCCCCGACGACGACCAGCACATGCTGCTCGCCGCCAACCTCGCGCCGCGCTTCGAAAGCGCCGGCCCCTACGTCATCCAGATGCTGGTCGACGGCGAGGAACTGGCCCGCACCAACTTCACCGTCATCGACGCGACCCCTGTGCCCGCAACCTAGCCCTCCCCCTCCCCGCTGGAGCACCCGCGCCCAGCCGTGCTAGGCTCAGGGCCGAGGTTTTGGGGACTCGTCTAATGGTAGGACAGCAGATTCTGGATCTGTATGTGGGGGTTCGACTCCTCCGTCCCCAGCCATTCTCTCTGGGTCGGAGCTGGTTGTTGGGCACCCAGCCGAGGCGGGACTATTCCACAGGAACCTGGGTACGATCCTCTGAGCCAACTTGGTCCCCCGGAGCACCCGGAGCGGTTGAGAACGTAGGATGCGCTCCAACCTGCCCGGAGGGATTCGCACCCGACTGACACGCTCGCGCTCCGGGAAAGCAGCGTATCACCCGCTCGCTCCTATCCCTGCGGGGACCCAACCCGGCACGCCTGGAAGCACCGTGGGGGGCGAAGAAACCTATGAGACTCAACGACAAGGTCGCCGTCGTCACCGGTGGCACTCGTGGCATCGGCCGTGGCATCGTCGAAGCCTTCCTCGGGGAGGGTGCGCGCGTCGTCCTCAATGGGCGCAGTCTCGCCAAGGGCGAAGCTGCGCTCGGAGAGCTCACGCAACGGGAGCGTGCTCACTTCATCTCCGGCGACGTGACCCAAGAAGGGGATGTCCGCTCAGTGATTGACGATGCCGTCGAGAGATTCGGCCGGCTCGATATTGTCGTCAACAACGCGGGAGGGAGTCTAGCGTTATCTCCCATTGTTGACCTCGAAACGGAAGACTGGAACCACACTATCCTGTGGAACCTTTCCGCCACGTTTTGGGGCACCAAGTATGCGCTGAGACATATGATCCCACAGGGTAGTGGCCGGATTATCAACCTCTCTTCGGTCGAAGGTAAGCACGGAAAAGCGGGGATATCCGCTTATGTCGCAGCGAAGCACGCCATCAACGGATTGACCAAAAGTGCGGCGAAAGAGGTAGGGACCCTCGGCATCACTGTCAATGCAATTTGCCCGGGCCTGGTCCCGACTGATGCACTACGAGAGAACGGCCCGGCTGCCGCCGCCGCAATGGGTTTGACCCTTGATGAGCTAATTGCGCAGTACGCAATAGAGTCCGCAATCAAGCGCACCAACACGGTAGAGGAAGTCGCCGCCGTCGCGGTGCTTCTGGCATCCGATGCAGCGGCCGGGATAACGGGCGCCCTTGTCTCGGTCGATGGCGGAACGGCCGCGTACTAGGAGGTCACCACCAGGGGGCAGGCCGACGACCTACGCGAAACCAGAGCTTCGATCAGAGGCCCGAGCCTCGCTGCCGTGGATCGAGGACATCCCTGAGCCCGTCGCCGAGCAGATTGAATCCGAGCACCGCTATTGTGATCGCCCCACCCGCGGCGAGGCTCATCATCGGCTTGCTGTCGAGGAACGCCCGGCCATCAGCGACCATCCCTCCCCAACTCGGTCCGGGCACGCTGAGATTCAGGAAGGAGAGGCCAGCCTCCGCGAGGATATTGGTCCCGATCGAGGCCGAGAAGATGACGATCATCGGGCCGACAACGTTGGGGGCGATGTGGCGCGTCATGACTCGGCCCTGCCCCGCCCCGATCGAGCGGGCCGCCTCTACGAACATCTCGGCTCGCAGTACCAGTGTTGCAGAGCGGACAAGCCTCGTTGCGGGTCCGACGCCGAGCACAGCCAGCGCCACGATCGTGAGACGGGTACTCGGCTCTCCTGTCTGCACCAGCAGAAGCAGAAGGACAAGTGCAGGGATCGCGAGGAGCGCGTCCACAACACGCTGGATCGCAAGGTCCACCGTCCCTCCCAGGTAGCCGGATGTGATCCCGATCACGGCGCCGATGATCACCGCAACCGCCGATGCGCTGACTCCCACGGTCACGGACAGTCGAGCGCCATGAACCATCCGGGTAAGGAGGTCCCTGCCGAATTCGTCCGTCCCGAGCGGATGATCCCAACTCGGACCGGAGAGAAGGGCAAGCCGGGTCGGGTTCGACGCCTGGAGATTCGCCGGATCTGTGTTGTCGGGATCGTAGTGCGGATTCTCTTGGCTAAACACATCGTCGTCGCCATAGGGGGCGACATACGGTCCGAACACGCCCACCACAATCACAACGGCTGAGAAGACGGCCCCTAGGGTCGCAAGCTTCTTCCGGCTCGCGAACCAGGCGAGATTGATGAAAACACGCATGACTAGCGAGCGCTGCTCGGCGCCAAACTCGTGCACCAGCGGCCGGGGAGTCGGCTCAACTCGTCCCATGTCTACTCCACGCCCCCGACGCTGATCCTCGGATCAACCTTGAGATAGACGAGATCCACGAGGAGGTTCACGATGACGACCCCGGTCGCCAACACGAGGGCCAGTCCCTGGACCACCGGAACGTCGCGGCTCCGCAGAGAGACGATCATCATCTGCCCCATCCCGGGGATGTTGAACATCGCCTCAAGGATCACGGAACCACTCACCAGTGTCGCGAAGACGAAGCCAAGCACCGTCAGCACAGGTATCAGCGCGTTTCGCAGCGCGTGGCGGAGGATGACGGTGCGTTCCCTGAGCCCCTTGGCCTGCGCCGTCCGGACGTAATCCTGACGAAGAACATCCAAAAGCTGGGAGCGCAACATCCGCATCACAAGCGCGCCGGAGGAGACTCCGCCTGCGACAGCGGGGATGATGAACAGCTGGAAGCTCGACCACGGATCCTCCCAGATGCCGGGGCTCCCCACGATGTTGAGTTCCAGAATGTTGTACCTGAGCACAAGCAGCGTGCCGATCGTTGCCGTCCAGAAGGACGGCGCTGCGAGCGAGCCGATCGCGAAGAACCGGAGCACGCCATCAAGCAGCGAATCCTGCCGGACCGCGGAGATGATCCCGACCGGAAGGGCCACCAGAACTCCCACGATCATGCTCATCGTTCCCAGCTGGACCGTGTAGGGGAGTGCATGTCGTATCTCTGAGACGACGGAGCGACCCGTGGCGAAGGATGTCCCGAGATCATCGGTCACGAGGCTCCGGACGTATTTCGCGTACTGGACGGGGACGCTGTCGTTCAGGCCGAGTCGCTCGCGCGCCTTGTCCAGGGCCTCCTCAGGAGACTCACCGGCAGCCGCGCCGCCACCGAAATAGCGTTCGGACACCTGGGCGGCCGCGTAGTCTCCGGGGAGGATTCGGACCGTGACGAAGACGAACGTCATCACAAGCCAGATGACGATGACGTTGAGGAGCACTCGCCGGATGACGTAGTTCGTCAAGCGATACCACCCCGACAGCCATCACTGGCTCGTAGACGCCCAATCCCCCTCAGGCTCTCACCCGAATGGTGCGCGAGCGCCTGGGCGACGATGGAGCACGATCAGAGAGACTCGATGCCAGGCTTCCCCTGGAAAGTGGGGTCACTCTGGTCGATCCATGTTCCCTCCGCAAGATCCTTCGTCCAGTACCCCGTGAAGTTCGGGATCTCACGGTGCAGGTATGGCCACTTCATATAGCGGTTGAGGCCACCCGCGATCGAGAATTCGCCGGCACCTGCATCGCGGAGCGCCACCCGCTGGGCGTCCCTCATGATCTCCTCGGCCTCCTCGCGAACAAGGGATCTGAACCCACGGGCGATCAGGTCTTCCATCTCCGAGTTGTTGTACTTCCCGAAGTTGATGCCGCCATCCTTCTGGAAGTAGAGGGCGAATCTTGGGCGGGGATCCGGCTGATTCCAGGCCGCCAACGTCCCGAAGTGGATGGTGTACTCGTCACTGATGAGGTAGTTGAAGAGGCTCGCGCCTCCCTCTACGAACTGGGCCTTGAACTGATCGGTCCCAAGGTTCCGGTTGATCATCGTGATCATCCACTCGGCTGCAGCCTGGCCCGAGGGGACATTCTGAATGACGATACCGATGTCCCCGAGTTCCGGGCCACCGCCGGCCTCCCACAGCGCCCGCGCATCGGTGAGATCCTGGGTTTTATCGGGCCGGAAGCCCGGAATGGTCAGCAGCTCGTCCTCAGGCAGTGTCCATCCCGTGTAGGCGAAGGGAATCGGCGGGTTTGGCCTTCCCTCGCCGGCGAACGCCTGCTGGATCACGAGCGGTCGGTCGATCGCAAGCTGGAACGCTTCGCGGATCTGCGGGATGGAGAATGGCCCCGAGTTGAAGTTGTACAGGAAGGAATGGTTGCCGTTGGGGTCGGCCGTGTTGACCAACTCAGCATCCGGGTTGGCGCTGGCAATCGTCTCCATCACCTGCTTGGGGAATGAACGAAACAACCCCCCAAACATATCGATCTGTTTCTGTTCGAATGCCGCTCTGAACGCATTGATATCGTCTCCAATATCAGTCCCGATCATCTGATCAACGTACTGAATCGGTTCATCCAACTTCTTGCGAAAATGGTCTGGGTGGCGATCCAATCGGAATTTACGATCTTGTTCGAACGAAGTAACCATGTACGGCCCAGTTCCGACCATATTTTCGCCCGAGAAGAATCCGGGGTTGTCTTCGATCGCCTTGGCTACCTCCGGGTGCATAAACCCGTTCAACTGATCAGCCATGGCGCCGAGCCAAGGACCGTTGACACCACTCAGTGTCAGATTCACGGTACGGTCGTCGGTGTACTCCGTATCTGCGATGTGGGAGTACACCGACGCGAACCGATGAAACGTTTCATCGACGGTGCCATCGCTGAGCATCCGTGAGCGATTCCGCTCGATATTCCACTCGACCTGGTCCATCGTGAGCTCTGAGCCGTTGGCTGGAGCCTTGTCATGCCACGTGATCCCGTCACGCAGCTTGAAGATGTAGGTGACCTCGTCGGGCTGCTCCGGAAGACTCTCTGCCGCATCGGGAATGATCGTGCCTGCGTTGACGTTGCCAAACACGACGAGGTTGCTATAAATCTGATGGTCTGAGGTAACCCCATTCACCTCGCGGTGAAGGTCGGGGTTGTTTGCCCATCGAGTGACCGCTTCGCTGTAGAAGCTGCCGTCCTTCGTCGCCGGCGCAGCCGTGGGCGTCGGTGTGGCGGCCTGTGTGGCGGCTTCTGTGGCGGCTTCTCCGGCCGATTCTGTGGCGGCTTCTGTCGCGGCTTCCCTGGCGGCTTCCGTAGCGACCGCAGCACCGCTGCTGGACTCGTCGTCGTCATCGCCACAGCCAGCGATCGCGAGTGCGCCGAGACCAACGGCCCCGGCCGCCGCTCCGCCGAGGACAGAACGCCTCGATACGCGCTTCCGCCAGTACCGGCTCCAATAGCTTTCCATGTCCCGGGCCTCCCTTGACCGCTTCCTGGGTGGGGACTATAGGCCTACCTGCGATAGATCCGTATGCTCTGGGAAAATCCCACGGATCTGGGCGGCACCCTGAGAGCAGTATTCAGTCTCGCGATGTACGTTGCTGGTTCCCTTGACAGGGGCTACCGGCGAGTCGTAAGACGGAACAAGCGAGCAGGAGCGATTGAAACGAGGAAGTCATGACCGCTCCCTACGAGGTCGAAGCGACCGGCGACCCATCGATCATCGAGCCGCATGAATTCATGGGCGAGCAGTTCCGGGTCGATCCTTTCCCGCTGTACAAGCGCCTTCGAGACTTTGAGCCTGTCTACCAGGATCGGTTCCAGAATCGCTGGATCATCTCCCGCTACGAGGACATCTGGGGCATCTACAAGAACAACGCCCAGTTCACACGCGCGATCTACGACCCGAAGGGGCACTTCAAGTTCGGCTCGGACACCCCGCTTGGCCAGTCGCTGAACGAACTTGGCGAAGGGCAGGACTACATCTGGCTGCGCGGGATCGTTGCGGGCGAGTTCGTCGGAAAACCCCTTCTCGCCCGCATACCGCTCATCGAGCGCGTCGCGAACCAGATCATTGAGGAGTTCCTCGCCCAGGCGGCCGAGGATCGCAGAGCGGGGCGAACGCTGCACGGCGAGGTCGAACTGGTGAAACAGTTCAGCGCCCGCTTCCCCATCCGGGTCATCGCCGGCGTGCTGGGACTCCCCGAGGAAGACAATGACTATTTTGAGCGGGTGTACGACGAACTCTTCGCTGCTCAGGGATACGGTCGCGCCCACTTCCGCCGCGGCATCAAGGCACGCGACGACCTCTTCGCCTATCTGGATCCCCTTCTCGACGAACGAACCGCGAATCCGCGAGACGACCTCCTATCGCGGTTCTGCCACGTCAAGAAGGACGGACGAGGGATGAGCCGCGACCAGATGAAGGGGTATGTCGCCCTGATGCTCGCAGGAGGAGGCGACACCACGCACAAGGCTATTGATGCAATGTGGTGGAACTTGCTGAATGACCAGGAGCAGTTTGAGGCGGTGAGAGAGAACCCGGACCTGATGGACCGCGTATTCACCGAGATGTTGCGATTCGACGGCTCCAACCACTGGCAACGCCGGCGGACGAAGATGGAGGTGGATCTGCGCGACAAGGTCCTCCCAATGGGAGCGACCGTGTGGATGTTCCTCGGCGCCGGTAATCACGATGAGCGCGTTTTCAAGGATCCCGAGACGTTCAACATCTTCCGCGACGACCTCTATTTCGGGAAAGAGCTGCGCTCGGGCTACTGGAAGGACGGCGTTGCCAGCCACCTTGGCTTTGGGCAGGAGACGCACTTCTGCCTCGGTTACGCGCTCGCTCGTCAGGAGGCCGTGGTCTCGTCCAAGATGCTACTGGCCGCCCTGAAGAACCCCCGCCTCAAGAGTGTGCCCAATGAGGGGATCGTGTTCCCTCCGCCCGGTCGTGGCGGCGTGCGTGGCGTCCAGCACCTTAACATCGAGTTCGATCTCTAAGCGCGGCGGCTCGCCGCCCACGGCCACCTACCCGAGGAGGGATGCGACATGGCAGCTCCGGTGAGAGAGGCGCCCATCATTGAACCCGGAGAGTTCCTCACCGAGGAGCACCGGATTGACCCCTTCCCGCTCTACCGCAAGATCCGGGACTGGGAGCCCGTCTACCGGGACGCCTTCCAGAATCGATTCTTCGTGAGCCGCTACGCGGATATCTGGGAGGCGTACAAGCGGAGCCACGACGGGGGCGATTTCACGCGGGCCATCTACGACCCAAAGGGGAAGTTTGAGTTCGGCTCCGAGTCTCCGCTGGGGCCAACCATCCTCGAGATGGGCGAGGGCGAGGATCATCGCTGGAATCGGGGCGTGGTCGCGGGGGAATTCGTGGGCAAGCGCCTCCAGAATTGGCTTCCAGTCATCGAGAGCAACGCGTCGGGGCTGATTGAACAGTTCTCATACGAAGCAGCGGAGAGTCTCGCCAGCGATTTCTCGGGGCGAGGCGAGGTCGAACTCATCTCACAGTTCAGCAGGCGCTTCCCCATCCGTGTCATCGCCGGTCTGTTAGGCCTGCCCCAAGAGGACTTCGACTATTTCGAAGGCGTCTATTCCGTTCTCTTCTCCGGGATGAGCTACGGCCGCGCCTATTTCCACTCAGCGGCCAAGGCGAGAGACGAGCTCCATGCGTACCTCGACCCAATCATCGCCGAACGCCGGTTGAACCCCGGCAAGGATCTCATTTCGAAGTTCTGTGTCGCCGAGATGTACGGGCGAAAGATGACGACTCCACAAATCAAGGCGTTCATCACCCTCCTCCTCGTCGGGGGCGGCGACACCACCCACAAGGCCATCGATTCGATGTGGTGGAACCTGCTCAACAACTACGAGCAGTACGAAGCCGTCCGCGCAAACCCGGAGCTGATGGACCGCGTCTTCACAGAGATGCTCCGCTTTGACGGGCCGAACCACTACCAGCCCCGACGGGCCACCCGCGAGACCGAGCTGGGTGGCCGTGTCATTCCCATGGGCGCGACGATCGCCCTCTGTCTCGGGTCCGGCAACCGTGACGAACGGGTCTTCAAGGACCCCGACACTTTCAACATCTTCCGTGACGACCTCTACTTCGGGAAGGAACTCCGGACGGGCTACTGGAAGGACGGTGTGGCCAGCCACCTCGGCTTCGGGATGGAAACGCACCACTGCATGGGCTACGCGATGGCTCGGCAGGAGGCGGTGATGGCCTCGAAGATACTGCTCGATGTGTTGAAGAACCCGCGACTCAAAGGCGGGGCCAATGACGGGATCGTTTTCCCACCGCCAGGCAAGGGAGGCGTGCGTGGCCCCCTCCATTTGGGGATCACGTTTGACGTGTGATTTCGGGGCGTGTTTTCTCCTGGGCGAGAGGGGCCCCGAGCTTGCGGACGCCTTGCGCTGAGTTGCAACCACGAGCGGCAAAGCAGCCGCGCCTGGTAGTCCAGCACCAGGTCTCGAAATGGGGCACTCACGCAGCCTTGTAGTGGGCCCGTCGCGAGGGTGAAGTGGAGCGTTGAAACTACAGCGCCACGGTCAGCTCGAAAGTTCGCAGTACAGCCGCCTTTGGCCAGCCACTCTTCTCTGGGGCGGCCGTGGTTCCAGCCCTACGGCGGTCTGCGTCGTGAGGGGTGGCCGCTCCTGCTGGCCCGCAGCTCCACCCTTCGCAGCGCCTACCACTGCGCGAGCGCAGTGGGCGCCGGCCTCAGAACACGGTGACCGGGTTGACGGCGCTGCCGGTTCCTCCTTCGGGGCGGAGGGGTTGGATGCCGAGGAAGAACTCCCAGCGGTTGAGGCGTTCGCAGGTCTGGGCGAGGGCCACCCGTTGTAGAGCCTGGTCGACGGTGAGATCTGCTGCATCAAACCGATCCCGTCGGCACCGGGCAGCATCAGATCCAGGTGGTATACCGCATGCAGCTCAGCGAGCCGGGGCCATCGGCCGGTCGCTCCAGCGGGGTGTGGCTCGCGCGCTTGGAAGGCTGCGACGGGAAATCGCGACCGACCATGACTTTTCCTCGTATTATACATAAATCTAGATGCTTTCCCGCTATTTTACACACTTTAGAAACGCACTATTGATATAATAAGCGGATTATAGCGAGAGGTTCTCGGAATCTTGAAGTCCGTGCGCCTTCGGGTTGCGCAACGCTTCGCCGCTGGTGCCGTTGGGATTGTCTTGCTCGTCGGCTGTGACGGATCCCCCGCCGCCCCACCACTGACCGCCTACCCCGAGCCAACGGCGCGAGCGACGCCGCACGCTAGCGGTACGCCCGTCCGCGAAACCGGCGGCTCAGCCCCGACTACGGTTCCCACCCAGAGGGCAGTCGGTACCTACCCCACTCCCGATTCCGATCCCGGGACCACGCCGCATAACGACTCCAACCCCGGCGACTCACGCTCCGACAGGGGCGGCTCCAGCAGCCTCCTGCGGGGGCGTTCCCTCGATGACGACGCCGCCACGCCCCGCGGCCCCTCCACGCAGTCGGCGCAGGGGCATGAGTACACGTGGCAGGACGGCGACCTGACGAGACGCGTGTGGGTGCAAGTCGACCTGGTAGTCAAGCCGAGGGACCGGATCCGGGCAAGCGACATCGTCGCCCTGGAGCAGGGTAGCCGGAGCATCGTCCGCAAGACCGACGGCGAGGCAGAGGGCGAGGGCGAGCCGGTCTTTCGCTCCGAGTTCGGCGAGTTGATGACCCTCCCCGGGGGCATGCTGCTCGCGCTGGATGCGGAGTGGGATTCCGCCAGGATCAACCGTTTCTTCTCGGCCCAGGGCATCGCCATGAGCCGGGTGCAGCGGCACGTCTTCGCCGCGAACGGGTTCCTGGTGGAGACCGAGCCGGGATTCCCCTCGCTTGAGCTCGCGAATGTATTAGCCAGACAGGAGGGGGTCATCCTCTCCTCCCCCAACTGGCAGAGCCCGGTCACGCCGCGATGAGGTGGGCGGCGCTGCTGGCATGCTGCGCGGCGCTCTGCGTCCTGATCGTGGCGGACCAGGCTTCGGCCCAGGATCCCCCGCTGCCCCCGCTGCCCGTGGCGCCCGCCACTCCAACGACGACGCCCAGAACGAACAGGATCTCCGTCAACTGGACGGCCCCCGCCGGCAGCATGGGCATCACCGCCTACGACGTTCGCTACATCCGTGCCGACGCCCCCGACAAGGCCGATGCCAGCTGGACCCTCGTGGACAACGCCTGGATGACCGGCGCCGGCGCGCTCACGTACCGCATGGACGATCTGCGCGACGAAACCAGGTACGAGATCCAGGTGCGCGCCGTGAACGGCGGCGGCGACGGAGCCTGGTCCATGAGCGCTACCCGCGCTCCCAACGACATCGGGAGAACTGGCCCCTCCAGCATTCCCACGGCGGACTTGCGGGCTCCCAAATCGATCAAAGGGTTCCTGAGCTCGCCGACTGATGCCGATACCTACAGGACTAGCGAAGCGAGCGGCAGCGGCAGCACCTTCATCTATACCACCGGCCCCCTGCACGCAGACGGGGATCTGTTCTCCAGGGCCGGTCGCCAGGTGCGGGGGGCGGGCGCACCGATCATGTCGATTGACGGCGTGAGGGGCGTCGGTCTGACGTACACGGGAAGCGGCCTGCAACACCACTTCGAGGTGAGTTCCCTCGATGACCGACACAGCGATGAGTACAGCGTGCACTCGGTCAAGGTGATCAACCCTGGTTCCAGCACCAGCGCCGCCCCCACGATCCTGCCCGAGAAAGTCACGCTCGGGACAGTCACCGGGGGGACAGTCACCCGGGGGAGAATCCACCCGGGCGGCGGGACGGCCGGCGACCAGGACTACTTCAAGTTCGTCCTCGCGGAGTCCACCACCATCTGGGCGGCCGCGTTCGGCGATTTCACCAGCGGCGGGGAGCACTTCGACACGTACATGGATCTGCTCGATTCAACGGGTATTACCGTGCTCGCCACATCGAACGACACCTACCTGCCGGTGGGGCCGAACAGCTCGTCAATCGTGACGACCCTTGGCGTTGGCACGTACTATCTGCGAATCCGGGGGGATACGGATTCGGACACGGGCTACTACACGCTGGACTTCCGCAAAGTTCAACTCCCGGGATCTACCAGTGCGGGTGCGATTCCGCTTCGGTTGCACGGCCTGGCAGCAGGAGATCTCTCGAGCACGACAGACACGGATTTCTTTCGCATTACGAACTACAAGGAGGAGTTCTGGCAGATAGCGCTGGTATCTCCAACAGCCGGCATCACCTTCGCCGCCACGCTCTCCACGGCTGACGGAGCAACCCGCTCCATCCACGTCAGCCGGGAATCCCCTTCGGCAGGGTCCGCTGCCACGCTGCGGGCCACGCTCGATCCGGGCGTCTACTCCCTCCAGGTCTCCTCGAGTGACTCCACTTCAGGGCAATACCTCGTCCTGCCCACGTACGACGCGGGGATGCGAGCGACGCTGGCGGATTGCGGTCCCGGCGAGGGCAGCGTGCGCACCGACAGTCTGTACGACTGTCTCTGGCACCTCGAAGATCTGGGCCTGTATCCAAATAGCAAGGGCGTGGACATCAACGTAGAGGGCGTGTGGGCCACCAACAAGGGCGCGGGCATCGTGGTGGCGATTGTCGACGATGGCGTCGACCCCACCCATGAGGACCTGTACCAAAACGTCGACGACACCATGACACACGCGTACGGGACCGCCGACGACTACAGCCTGGACGCAACGCATGGGACAGCCCTGGCCGGCATCGTCGCAGCACGTGACAACCACATCGGGGTCCGTGGCGTAGCGCCGAGAGCGACCATCTACTCCTACAACCTCTTCCTCGATCCGAATGCGACAACAAGCACGAACGTGGCTGATGCGATGTTCCGCAACGGGGCGAACGTCGCGGTCTCAAACAATTCCTTCGGGGCCAACCCGGGGACGATCGCGCGAGCGCCTGACTCATGGGTGAGGGCGGTCGAGCGCGGGGTGAACGAGGGATATACGTACATGAAGGACGGGAAGGAGGTGGCGCGGGGAACCGTCTACGTGTGGGCCGCGGGCAATGACAGTGTGCCAGGATACGATGCCGCCAACCTTGATCCGTACGTCAACCACTACACGGGCATCACCGTGTCCGCGGTAGGCTACTCCGGGTTTGCGCCGTTCTACTCGGAAACCGGGGTGAACGTCTGGGTAGCCGCTCCATCCGGCGGCGACCCTGGTTCCCCGGGACTCACCGCGACCGTACCCGGGAATCGCTACTCAAGGGCGTTCTCCGGCACCTCCGCCTCGGCAGCCGTCGTGAGCGGCGTGGTGGCGCTGGTCCGCGCCGCCAACGAGGACCTGACCTGGCGCGACGTCAAGCTTATCCTGGCGGCGACGGCGTCCGAGCCCTCGCGTACCTTCACCCGGGGCGCGCTGCAGTACGGCTCCACCACCGATCGCTATTCCTTCAACGACAACCTGGGATTCGGCGTCGTCGACGCCGGCGCGGCCGTGGCCCTGGCGAAGACCTGGACGAACCTCCCCGCCTTCCGCGACATCGAGGTGGAGTCCGCCACGCTCGACGCCGCCATAGCGCCGCCGAGCGAGAACGACCGCAAAGGGCCAGTGACGGAGGTAGCGCTGACACTCGACCCCTACGTCGGCTTCGTCGAGTTCATGGAGATCGACATCACCCTGGAGCACCCGTCAATACGCGACCTGGAGATCGAGTTGGTCTCGCCCTCGGGCGACGTCTCCCGCCTGTCCACTCGGCTTCAAGCCAGGCACTCGCGGGTAGCGATTGGATTCCCCAGCGCCATCGACGGGCCGTACCGCTTCGGTTCGTCGAAGCACCTGGGCGAGAACGCCGCCGGCGTCTGGAAGCTACGCATCAGCGATTGGCTGCTGGCCCACACGGGCACGCTCAAGTCGTGGAAGCTGAAGGCGTACGGCCACGGATTGATGCCGGGCTACGCCACGGTGGACTCGGCCACGGCCGGCACTCGCGAGTTGACCATCGGCTGGACGGCCCCGACCGACATCGGCGGTTCCGCCGTCACCAGCTACGACCTGCGCTACGTCCGCAGCAGCGCGGCAACCACGGCCACCCCGACCGTGGTGACCGCCATCGGCACGGACGACACGGCCACCCATAACCTCACGGGCCTGCAGCCCGCCGAGTACGACATCCAGGTGCGGGCGGTGAACACGACCGGCGCGGGCCCCTGGTCCGAGGTGTTCAAGGGCACGCCCACGAAGGAGAAGCCGTTCGCGCCCTCGATCGACACGGTCACCCCGCGCAATACCGAGTTGGCCGTCGCCTGGTCCGCGCCCACCGTGGACGGCGGCTCCGAAATCACCAGCTACGGCGTGCACCACATCCTCACCTCCGGGGACGCGACCATTGATGCCAACTGGACGCCCAATAACTCCGCCTGGATCACCGGTGGCGGCGACCTCGAGTACACGATCACGGGCCTCACCAACGCCATGTTGTACGACGTGCGGGTGAGCGCGACGAACGCCATCGGCACCAGCGAGTGGTCCACGGTGAAGACGGGAACACCCGATGTCCTGAACCACGACCCCTCGTTCGCCGACGCCACCGCCATGCGCAGCGTGGCCGAGAACACCGCCGCCGGCCGCAACATCGGCTCGCGGGTGGCCGCGACCGACAGCGACGGCGACACCCTCACCTACACCCTCGCCAGTGGGGACGCCGCCTTCGACATCAACGCCACGACCGGCCAGCTGCTCACCGAAGCAGCGCTCAACTATGAGACCGACACCAGTCACACCGTGGTCATCGGCGTCAGCGATGGCAAGGACTCCAACGACGAATCGGACATGGTCGAGGACGACTCCATCATCGTGACCGTGAACGTGACGGACGTGGACGAGCCGCCGGTGATATCGGGCGACGACACCTTCACCGTGGAGGAAAACCACAGCGCGACCCTCGACACCTACACCGCGGCCGACCCGGAGGGCGACACCACCACGCCGATTACGTGGGCGCTGGATGGAACGGACAAGGGCGACTTCACGATCACCGCCGGGGCCCTGAGCTTCGATCCGCCGCCCGACTACGACATCCCGGCCGACGCCGCCCCCAGCGACAACGTGTACCTCGTGACGGTGCAGGCTCTGCAAGGTAGCAAGACAGGCAGCCTGGAGGTCACCGTCACCGTCACGCCCGTGAACGAAGGGCCCACCATCACGACGGGCCGCGACGCCGTCAGCTACTTGGAGAACCGCACGGATAAGAGCGTGGACACGTACGCGGCCACCGACCCCGAGGGGGACGCGGTGACGTGGTCGCTCGAGGGCACGGACGCCGGCGATTTCGAGATCAGCGCCACTGGCGCAGTCACGTTCAAGGACCAGCCCAACCACGAGGCGAAGGAGGCGTACACCATCACCGTGAAGGCCGCTGATCCCGAGGGGCTCAGCGGCACCCGCGACGTGGCCATCACCGTGGAGGACTTCGACGAGCCGCCGGTGATATCGGGCGACAAGACGATCACCGTGGAGGAGAACCACGACGCGGCCCTCGATACCTACACGGCAACCGACCCGGAGGGCGCGACGACGATCACCTGGTCGCCGGGTGGAACGGACGGGGACGACTTCACGATCAGCGCCACCGGGGACCTGCGCTTCAAGTCGTCCCCCGATTTCGAAGACCCGGTCGACTCGCTCCCCCCTACAACGAGTACCTCGTGACGGTGCGGGCCAGCGACGGGGCCGAGACAGGCACGTACGAGGTGACCGTGACGGTCACCGACGACGACGAGCCGCCGAAGGTCGAGGGACCGGCGAGCGTCATGGACTTCCCGGAGAACAGCCCCGCGACGATGGTCGTCGGCGAATACGAGGCGACCGACCCTGAGGACAGCGCGGGGCTCATCTGGTCGACACTCTCGGGGACCGACGCGGGCAAGTTCGGGCTCGACAGTGACGGTGATCTCAGGTTCAAGACGTCCCCGAACTTCGAGCTGCAGTCGAAGTACGAGGTCACGGTCAACGCCTCCGACGGCGGCACGGAGTTGGGCAGCCTCGACGTGACCGTGACCCTCGAAGACGTCAACGAGCCGCCGACGATCAGCGGCCCGATCACGGTGGACTACACCGAGAACGGCGCCGGGACCGTCGCGACGTACAGCGCCATGGATCCGGACGCGGGCGCCACGCAAACCTGGTCCCTGCTGGGCGCCGACCGGGGGGACTTCGAGATCACGGACGGCGTGCTCACCTTCGCCAGCCCGCCCGACTACGACATGCCGGCCGACGCCAGCGACCCCTACAACGAGTACCTCGTGACGGTGCGGGTCAGCGACGGCCTCAACCAGGTCGACCGCGAGGTGGTGGTGCGCGTCGAGGACGTCAACGAGGCGCCGACCGTCAGCGGGAGCTTGACCCCCAGCGTCGCCGAGAACTCCACCGGCACAATTGAGACCTACACCGCCGACGACCCCGAGCGCGGCGTCATCACCTGGTCGGTGGAGGGCGCCGGCAAGGACGACTTCACGATCAGCAGCGCCGCCGGGGCGCTCTCGTTCGCAGTCGCAAGCCCCCCCAACTACGAACTCCAGACCTCGCACGCCGTGACCGTGCGCGCATCCGACGGGGAGCACGACGTCGACACTGACGTCACGGTCACCGTCACCGATGTGAACGAGGTCGAGGAGATCACGCTCGCGCGCCGGCCGTTCATCCTTACCGACTACACCGCTGCGTTCACGGAGGGGAAGGGCGATGCCGTGCAGTCTCCAACGTGGGTGTGGGCGCGCTCCACCAACCGCGACAGCGGCTACGTGGACATCGTTCCCGCGGCGACGGCGGCGACGTACCGTCCGCTGGGCGCCGACCGTGACTACTACCTGCGCGTGACCGTCTCCTACAACGATGGGCACGACGCGAGGACGCTGGCGGCGACCTCGGAGTTCGTGACGGCGCCGAACAGCCTGAACAACATGGCGCCGGTGTTCCCGAGCCCCCTGTTCACGGGCGGCGTGACCGGCCTTTCCGTGCTCGAGAATGCAACCGCGGAAACGGTCGTGGGCGTGGCGCCGGAGGCGACCGACGACCAGGGCAGCACGCTCAGCTACTCCCTTGCGGTCACGGGCTTCACCACCGATCCGCCCTTCGAGATCAATGCCACCACAAGGCAGATACGGGTCGCCAGCGGCGCCATACTCAATCACGAGGACCCGGACCGGGACAGCTACAGCGTCACAGTGAAGGCGGAGGACGAATTCAACCTCACCGCCACGGCCACGTTCGAGATCACCGTCGGGGATGTGAACGAGGCGCCTACGGCGGTCCCCGACACGCCGAGCACCCCCGAGGGCGATGCGGTCACGTTCGACGTCCTCACCAACGACACCGACCCCGACGACGGTGACACACTGACGGCGACCATCGCCACCAGGCCGGCCGCGAACCTCGGGAGCGTGTCGCTGGATCCCGACACGTACATGGTGACCTACACGCCGCCCGACGCTGACTTCAACGGGACGGTGACGTTTACCTACACGGCCTCCGACGGGGACCTCAGCGCCACGGGCCAGGTCACGGTCACCGTCGACCCGGTGAACGACCCACCCACCTTCCCCGCCGCCACGGCCGCGCGCTCCATCTCCGAGCGGGCGCAGCCCGGGATCCTGGTGGGCGCCGCGGTGACGGCGCAAGACGTGGACGGGGATGTGCTGGAGTACCGCCTCTCCGGCGCCCCGGGCTTCGTGATCGACGCACAGACGGGCCAAATCAGCGTCGGCCCGACCCCGAACTTCAACCGCCAGCTCGTTCCGACCTACAACGCCACCGTCACCGTCGACGACGGAAAGGGCGGTATCGCCACCATCGCCGTCCCCATCACCGTGACCGACGTGAATGACGCACCTACGGCCGGTAATGACACGGCGAGCGTCGACGAGGACGGGTCGGTGACCATCGACGTGCTCGCCAACGACAGCGACCAGGAGGGCGTGGCGCTACGCGTCAGCGTGGCCACGCAGCCGGCCAATGGCCGCGCGACGGTGGATAGCGACGAAACCAGCAGCGAATACAACCACATCACCTACACGCCGAACGCGAACTTCCACGGCACAGACCCATTCACCTACAGCGCCTCGGACGGGGACCTTGATAGCGTCGCCTCGGTCACGATCACGGTCCGCTCCATCAACGACCCGCCCGCCTTCCCCGCCGCCACGGCCGCACGCACCGTCTCCAAGCAAGCCGAGGCGGGCGACCCCGTGGGAGCGCCCGTCGCCGCCACGGACGTGGAGGACGACCCGCTCACCTACCGGCTGAGCGGCAGCGATGCCGGCTCGTTTGACCTCGAGGAGGGCACCGGCCAGCTCACCGTGAGCGACCAGGCCAACCTCAGTGACGCGAGCCAGGACACGTACACCGTCACCGTCGAGGTTGACGATGGCAACGGAGGCACGGCGGAGGTCGACGTAACCATCTCCTTCACGGCGCCGACGATCTTCATCCCGGGTCCCGTCGCCCAGCGCGGACCCACGCCGAGTGACGAGGACTTCGAGTGGAACGTCACGCGCGACATCGAGGAGCTCGACCCCGGCCACGGCAGCCCGTCCGGCCTCTGGTCTGACAGGACGGTCCTCTGGATCGCCGAGAACGGCCAGGGCGCCGATGACGCGGTCTACGCCTACGACCTCGCGAGCGGCGCACGCCTCGAGGAGCGCGAGTTCGAACTCGCCGAGACGAACCGCGCACCCCGCGGCTTCTGGTCCGACGGCGACACCGTCTGGGTCTCCGACAGCGGCCGCGATCGGCTGTTCGCCTACGACCTTGAGTCCGGTGAGCGGGATGAGGACCGCGAGGTCGAGTTGCCGCGCGACAACCGCGACCCGCGCGGCATCTGGTCCGACGGCCTCAACATCTGGGTGCTGGACGGCCGCGCCGACGCGCTGTTCGCCTACGACCTCGCCAGCGGCGAGCGGCTCACCGGGTACGAACTCGTCTCGGCGAACAGTGACCCCGCGGCATCTGGTCCGACGGCGTCACCGTGTGGGTCTCCGACCACGGGGCCAAGCGCCTCTTCGCCTACCGCCTGCCGGAGACCCCCGACGCCCCCGCGCCGGAGGATGCTGAAGCCACGGCCCTGGAGCGCATCAAGGAGGAAGACTTCTCCGAGCTCTCCCGCGCCGGCAACAACAGCCCGCGCGGCATCTGGGCGAACGGCGACGTCATGTACGTCGCCGACGAGAGCGACGACCGCGTCTACACCTACAACATGCCCGACGCCATCGACGCGCGCCTCGCCTCCCTCACCCTGAGCGGCGTCGACATCGGCGCGTTCGAGGGGGAACGCACCGACTACGAGGGGACTCCCGGCGAAGACGTAACGCAGACGACCGTCGAGGCCGTCTCCATGCAGCCTCGCACGAAGGTCGTGATCGAGCCGCCCGACGCCGATGGCAACCCCGACAACGGTCACCAGGTCGACCTCGAGGGGCTGGCCGCGATCACCGTGTCCGTGACCTCGGCCGATGGCAGCCGCACGCGCGTCTACCGCCTGCAGCTGGAGGCGCCGCCAGTGGAGTTGACTCTGGCGCCGACCTGGACCTCGATCGAGTGGCCCGGGGCCGACGGCGTCGCCATCGCCGACGCCCTGCGCCAGGCCGGCATCCTCGACGAGGTGCTCGCCATCTACCAGTGGGACGAGGCGACAGGCAACTGGCTGGCCTACTTCCCCGCCTTCGCCGATGTGCCCGGCATCAACACCCTCACGACCCTCGAACCCGGCCACACCTACTGGTTCGCCGTCACCGAGCCGGTCTCTTGGTCTGTGCCCGTAGGCGGAGCGGCTACCGCTCACCGCGCGTCGGCTCGATGAGATGTCTTTTGCCTCGTCGATCTTGCGCACGGTTTCCTTGCTCGCGTGACCAGGGATTCCGTCTGAGCGGCGACCGACACGCTACCGCTTGCGGCATGCGAGCCGCGCTTGAGTCGATGGCGACCTGCTGTGCCTCGCGCCCCTACAGCGCGACTTCCCAGCGGAAGGTTCGCAGTTCAGTCGCCTTTGGCCAGCCACTCCCTCGACATCGCTAAAATCGCGGTGAGCCAGTCCCTCATCGCATACCTCTGAGTAAAGGCCCTTCCACAGATGGCTGTTCCAGCAAGCTAAGGTCCGCTCGCGTTCCTCTTTCTTCGACGGAGGGCAGCGCACCGCATCTAGCAGAATCAGGACCTTCGCCGCCTCTTCGGTTGCGATGCGCCCGAGGATCGCGGCACTCGCGTGGTCACCTGCGTCCGCCAGGCTGCTCGCAGCATCGTGAAGCCGTGCGATGTTCGTGACGATGTGCTCTACACCTTCGCTGACCAGAGGGAACAGATCCTTATCCGAGCTGCCCGCCAGTTCCTTGATGGCTGAGGTGGATGCCATTCCTTAGTTGCTCCACGCTGTAGTGCGGTAGTCCTGCGGTTGGCGCAGGCGAATGCTGCCTGGCTGTCGCTCAACGCGAAGACGTTCTCACGTCCCGGGGAACGAACACAAGCCCTCGCGTGAGCCATCATGCGTGGCGAGTGCTGGCTGCTGGTCGGCGACTTCGATCAGCAGGCGGCAGTGGTCGCTGGCACCCCACCCGTCGACGGAGTTCATCGCGCGCACCTTGACGCTCTCGTGGAAGCCGCGCGAAGCGAAGGTGTAGTCGAGTTGGTTCGCAGCCGTGGCTGGCGATTGGCGCGTTTTGTGGTAGGTCGGCACGTTCTGGGTGTCCGAAGGCAGGCCGTGGGGTGCTGGGCTAGCCTGCCTCCTGGCTGGTTACCGAGGACCCAGAAACTCCAGGCCGAGCGCGTTCATCCTGCCAGTGATCGTTCGGTCGCGGGCTGGTAGCGCCAGCGGCTGATAGCCCTGGGTCGTCTCGCAGCGCCACCAGGGGCAGTCACGGGCAGCCGGTTACGGGAAGTCAGCGCCTGTCGAACTCCACCAGCAGGTCCCCTACCGAGCGGATGCTGCCATCGCGCTTACGCCCCCTGATGGTGTCCATCTGTTCGCCGGAGAGGCGCGGCGACTTCATCACGCGCAACAGCTCCTCGGCCCCCACGATCGCTTCCCGTCGCGCGAGTTGATAACCGATGCAGAAGTGCCGGCCGAGACCGAATCCCAGGTGCCCGAAGAGGCCATCCCTGGAGTACCCCGCGCGCAGATCCCGTACCGAGTACAGGTCCCCGCGGGAGGGGTCGAACCGATTCGGGTCGACGAAGACGGTCTCGTCGCGGTTACCCGCTGCTAGCCAGAGCCTCACCACCGCCCCGTAGGGGATCAGCGTGCCGGCCAGCTCGACATCACGGGTCGTGCCTCGATCCTCCCGGTGCACCGGTGGAGAGTGGCGCATGGTCTCGCTGAAGTAGTGATCCAGCAGGCTATGGTCCGCCTCCAGCCTCGCCACCAGCTCGGGCTGCTGCAACACGTTCAACCACATGTTGCCCATCGACTTGTCGGTCGTCTCGCCGCCGCCTGAGAGGAGGAGGGAGACAAACGTCTTGATGGCAGGGTCGGGAACGCCCTCCCGGATGAGGCGAGAGGTCAGGTCCTCTCCGAGGTTGCGGCGCCGCACCTCAAGGAACGGCGTCATGTACTCCTCGTACTCGGCTATGGCCTGCAGGGCGGTCGCGCGCGTGTCGTCCGCCCACCCCATCCCCATCATGAACTCCTTGTACCAGCGCTGGAACAGGAGGAAGTCTTCCATCGGCAGGCCGAGCATCGTCATGATCACACGGATGGGGAGCTGGCTCGTGAACTCCTGCGTGAGGTTGACCTGTCCGCGGTCGGCGAACGTCTCCACGAGCGAGCGGGCCACTTCGCGCACGATGGGGGTGAACGCATCGAGCTTCTTGCCAACCAGGGCGTCGCCGACGAGATTGCGCTGCTCGGCATGCTCCGCGCCACCGAGGCTCAGCATCGTGGGTCCGAGCACACCATCCGTCTCGTAGCTGTGGGGGCGGGTTCCGAACGCCTCCTCGTCTCGGAGCACCTCGACGAGGTCCCAGTAGCGCGTGACGTGCCACTGGTTGTGCAGGCGGTCGTGGTAGACCGGGTGGTACGTGCGCAGCCTGCGGTAGAGCGGGTACGGGTCCGTCAGGAAGTCGGGGCCGTCGAACTCGCCCGCATCGATGATTGCCTCGTCGTCGGGCGTGGACTCTGCGGTTGAAGACGTGGTCAGCGACATGGCTTTCTTTCCTCCGGTTCGCGCTCTATTGCTGGACGATGCCGATGCGATGTCCTTCCGGACTGTTGATTTCCGCATAGTGTGCGCCATTCGAGAGTTCGCTGATCGGGGTCACGACGGTGGCGCCAAGTTCCCGGGCCTTGTCGACCGTTTCCCAGAGGTCGGCGACCCGGATGAAGACGCTGATGAACGGCTCGTCCCCGGACGCCAGGGGCATGAGCGCTCCGCGTGGGTCGAAGTCCGCAGGTCCCTTGGGGTCGATGAAGGTTGGCGCTATCACGAAGTCTGACTCGTCGAAGTCCCAGTCGAACAGGGCGCTATAGAAGCGACGGGACGCCTCCGTATCGGCGGTATTGATCTGGAACATCACGATGGGGCTAGCCATCGGTCTGGCCCCTCTCCGGAACCCCTCGACTCCTGGCGGCGGTCTTCTGGATATCGGGCGGGAGCCTCAGATCGCTCCCGTAGTGCTCCTCGAGGAAGCACCTCCCCTCGCGCATGCTGAGCACCGCGAGACCGGGGTAGTCGTACTGCTCGCCGTCGTGCGCCCCCTCGAAGCACCAGTGCACGACGATCCGGTCCTCGTCTGCCAGGTACCACTTCTCCACGAGCGTCTTGCCGGTCCACATCTTGTCGGCGCCGTCGAACGACTCCTGGGTGAATTCACTTGGAGGCCGGATGCTGCCGCCCGTGCAGGCCCCGTCGGTGTACAGCGCCGCGAGCTCCGCCGGCCGCATGGGCGTGCTCCAGGCATTCGCCCAACGCTGCACGAACTCTCCGGCCTCGCTGCGGTCCATTCGAGATCCCCTTTCGCTGCCCTCTTCCTCTGGGCCAATCCCCCGGTGTGAGGCGGTCGGTGGAGCCTCAGGCGGGAGCTGCCGCCCCGTGCCGCAGGAGGGTTCCCGGTGTGGCGCCGGTGCACTGACCATCCTCGAAAGTGATCTCGCCGTTCACCATGACCCACCGGTACCCCTGCGACCGCTGGATGCGACGCCATGAACCAGCCGGCTGGTCGTAGACCATCTCGCGGGGGAGGATCCCCAGCTCGTCGAGGTCGTACACGATGAGGTCGGCGGGAGCCCCTTCGCGAATCCAGCCACGATCCTTGAATCCGGCGGCCAGGGCTGGGTAGGCGCTCAGACGCCAGTGGGCCTGCTCGAGGTCCATGATCTCGTTGTCCCGCGCGAGCGTCGCCAGGTAGTACGTCGGGTAGGTCGCCATCGTCAGGAACTTGGTGTGCGCACCTCCGTCGGACGTCCCTGGCAGGGCGAACGGCGAGTTGGCGAGCCGCTTCATCTCGGCCATATCGATCGGCTGCCAGGGGGTGACGTACGTCGTGTCGAGCTTCGTGCCCGCCACATCGAGCATCGCGTCGACCACGTGCTTCTGTTCGCGCTCGGCAATCTCGGCGACGGTGAACCCTTCGAACGGTTCCAGCTCCCCCTCCCTCACCGATTCGACCGTGAGCTGGGCGATGGTGCCCGCGAACGGCGCGCCGCGGTGCTGGCCTGCGTCGTACTCCGCTCGCATAGCCTGGCGCCGCTCCGCGTCGCGAAGCTTCGCCGCCCGCTCTTCGACCGTGCCCAGGGTCGCTTCGCGCCAGATCGGGCTGGTGTCGTAGAGATTCCAATCCTCGAGCGTGAACTCGTACCCGAGCGGGACGGTCACTGCCTGACCGAAGATGCGGCGCCCGCGGGCATTCGCGTCGTCCAGCCACTGCATGACTTCGTGGTGATTGCTTGTGGCCTGGCCGTGCTGATCGACGCCCAGCGCCAGCACGTTGTAGAGCACGGGCCTGCCGCTGATCTCGGCGATTCGCTCCTGGATGCGGCGAGCCTCCTCCGGCCCGTAACCGCCGTCCCCGGTGAGTTGAATGAACCCCTCGCGGCGCTTGCCCAGCACCTCCGCGAAGACGTACAGGTCCTCCTCGGCCATGGTGTCGGTGACCATCGGGGTACCGTCGTAGTCGAGCTGAACGCCGTTCTCTCCCGACCACTGGGTCGACCACCCACAGGCGCCTGCCTCGAGCGCTTCGTCGAGGATGGCCGCCATCTGCGACTTCTCATCGGACGTTGCCGGCCTGTTCTTGGCGGCTTCGAGCCCCATCACGTAGGTCATCACCGGCGCGAGCCCGACGTAGCTGAGCATGTTCACGCCCTTGGGAGTCGCATCAATGGCGTCCAGGAACTCGGGGAAGCTCACCCAGGGCCAAGGCGTCGGCAGCCCTTCCCGCATGGAGTCCAGGGAGATTGCCTCGTTCCGCGACAGGGTCAGCATCGCCCGGTCGCGGGCTTCGGGATCCACCGGTGCAAGGCCAAATCCGCAGTTCCCGATGACGACGGAGGTCACGCCATGCCAGGACGACATGGTGCAATGGGGGTCCCAGAAGACCTGCGCGTCGTAGTGCGTGTGCAAGTCGACGACCCCGGGGGCGACGATCAAGCCCTCGGCGTCGAGGACAGTCCGCCCGCTCCCCGCGGGAATCTTGCCGATGTACGCGATGCGGCCATCGCGGATGCCTACATCCGCCACGAAACGCGGGGTTCGCAGGCCGTCGATGATCGTCCCCTGCTTGATGACGATGTCGTAGTCGACCATTTCCAACTCCTGTGCCGGCCCCGGCAATTGCTCCGACGAACGGACGCCATGGGAGGCCCGTCCGCCCAAGAGATACCGGAGTAAACACTTACTCCACAAGCACTGTCAAGGCCCGGAGAGCAGGGTTGCGGGGGCCCAACCGAGGGGTCGCCTGGAGGGTCCAACCTGCGGGCGTCGTCTTGACCGCGGACCGAATCTCCCCGAACCTTCCTTGCAGGTGGCGCAGGGACATGCCCCGGCCCCGGTAGGCAACAATCGTGAGCGTTCGACAGGCAGGCCGGTACGGCGATGGTTCTCGGCAGAGAATCCTGGATGCCGCCGAACGAGAGTTCGCGACCAAGGGATACGCTGGTTCACGGATCAACGACATAGCCGCGGCGTCGGGCTTGAGCGTCCGCATGATCTACCACTACTTCGAAGACAAGGCCGGGCTCTACGAGGCCGTTGCCAGGCACAATTTCAGCGAGATACTATCGTCTATTCGAGATAGGCAAATCGAAACCAGAGACCTGCCACCAGTCGAAAGACTACATGCTTTTGTTGAAGCCAATATACTGGCGTTCCAGGGACACGCTGGATATCTTGGATACTCCAGGTGGGAACTGGCATCTGGTTGGTCGGTCTTGAATGCTATTCCGATAGATGCGGACGAGGACATCATTTCACTTCTGCAGTCGGATTTCTGCGAAGCGGTTCGTGATGGCGACATCGATCCAGACGTTGATCTCGAATTCTTCGTCACGACCGTCGCTACTCTTGGCTTCTGCTATAGCGGCATGCTCCCCAGAACGCACGCTCGGCTCGGGATCGCCCCCGACGTGGAGACCAGCTCTGGGGAGCACGCAGCGAGAGTTGCGGACTTTGTCGTCCGAGCCATGGCCAGGCCGGGATCGGGCGGTCGGAGCGACGAGACCGCTGACCGCTGAGGGGCACGGGAGACAGCCCGTTTTCGCCGCCATTCCGCGCCTCTGCGAGATAAAGAACAACATTTGGCAGGGTGCTTGACACCCTCGGTGGAGTAAGTGTTTACTTTCACTCGAATTGCGCGGTTCTGGCATGTCCAGGACAACGTTCGGGGGTAGGTTTATGCGCCAAGCACTCAGGTCAGGGCAGCGATTCAACCGACGGACCGTCCTGAAGGGAGCCGCCCTCGGCGCCGGTGGTGTGGCCGCAGCCGCGTTGATTGGTTGCGGGGATGACGAGGACGCCCCGGCGGAGCCGGCAAGCACTCCCGCGAGTACCGCGGAGGCCACGGCCGCTGCGACCGCCGCACGCCCCGCAGGCCCTCAGGACGGCAGCTTCTACAGCGCCCTTGGTGGCGGCACGTTCAGCATGGACCAGCACCGGGCGGTCACCGCCGGCGGCATCATCACGTATGCCTACGACGCGCTGGTGACATACGACGACATCAACGTCGGGAGCGTCCGCGGCGTGATGGCCGAGTCCCTGCCCGAGCAGCCGGATGAGCTGACGTACGTGTTCAAGCTTCGTCCCGGCATCAAGTGGCAAAACAAGGCGCCTGCGAACGGAAGAGACTTCACAGCGGATGACCTTGCCTGGAACCTTCAGCGCCAGGTGTCCCGCGAACTGAGCAATGGCGACACCGGGACGGACTTTGCCCTCTTCGGCACCGTCTACCGGCATGTCGAGAACTTCGAAATCGTTGACGATCAGACCCTGAAGATCACTCTCAACGGCCCCAAGGCCACCTGGCTCGATGGCATGTGTGGCAGCCAGAACGTCATGATGTACCGGGACGTGGCTGAGCAGATCGAGGCCGATCCCAACATTCGGTCACAGGAAGTCATCGTCGGTACCGGGTCCTATATCGTCGAGGAGTACGACCCCGAGGGTCGCAGCACGGCCGTCCGCAACCCCGACTGGTTCCTCAAGGCTGCCGGTGAAGAAGTCCAGTACTTCGACCGCATCCGCAACACCTTCCTGCCCGCCGACGTCAATGCGCGGCGCGCGGCGTTCGAGCAGAAACAGCTCGACTGGATCGGCGGCTCCCTCGACGCCGGGAACCCCTACCCCCACCAGTTCATCCAGTCGCTCGTGGACTCCGTACCCGACCTCGAAGTCCAGGATGCGGGCGATCCGAACAACAACCGCGCCCTGATCATGAGCTTTCAGCGAGGGCCCTTCGCGGTCCCGCAGCTGCGCCAGGCCTACTTCATGGCGATCGACCGGAAGACCGTCATCGACGCCGACTTTGCCGGGCAGGGGCGCCCCGATGGGCCCATACCCTGGCCCTACATCGAGTGGGCGCTCAGCCAGGAGGAGCTCGCCGAGACGCCCGGCTACCGGGAGAACAAGGAAGAAGACCTGAAGGAGGCGCGGGCGCTCTGGGAGGCCGGCGGCGGACCCGACATCGGCCCCGTGCCGATCGTCATCAGCGAGGGGCCGCAGGGTACGGCCTCGGCAGAGTGGTTCTCCGCGATGATGAAGCAGAACCTCGGTGCCGACACCGCCGTCGAGTTCGTTCCCGTGACGAGCCTCTTCCCCTACCTCACCGGTGAGACATTCACCGCCCACCTCGGCTCCCTGGGCGCCTGGGTTTCGCCCGATCCGAGGAACCGGTTCACCCTCTCGCACCACTCAACAGGCGGCATCAACTTCGCCAAGTACAACGACCCTCAGGTGGATGCGCTGATCGACAACGCCGGCTCGACGCTGGACCGGGAGGCTGCGATCCGGGACGTCCACGAGGCGCAGCGGATCTTGCTGCGCGATGCCAACGGGGGTTCCGACTGCCTGGCGGGCGGTACCTACCGCTACCTCAAGTGGCCGTACCTGAACATGGATATCCATCCGTGGTGGAGCTACTGGTACAGGAACGTGACGTTCCGCTCCTGGATTGATCAGAGCGACCCGTCCTTCGCAGGCCGCGGGGGCGCATAATCAGCGGAGTCGCCCCGGGTACATGCAGTGGGAGGCCTCCCAGCCATGCGCCGACGGCACGCTGTCTGCACTGATCGAGAGCCGTGCATGGGCGCTGGTTGTGTAGGGCTGTGACCACCTACATCATCCGGCGGATACTCCTGAACCTGGTGGTGATATTCATCCTCCTCACCTTCGTGTTCATCTCCGTGCGCATATTGCCCGGGGATTTCGCAGCTGAGCAGGTTGCCTTGCGGCAGTTTGGAGGGGCGGGAGTTGAGGGTGAGTCCGTCGAAGATCTGATGGCCGAAGCGCGCAGGGCGCTTGGGTTGCACGGGACCATTCCGGAGCAGTACGGACGGTACTTGCGCGATCTCGTCAGGGGCGACTTCGGCATCTCCCTCGCCACCCGTGCGTCGACCCTCACGGAAACCCGCGAGGCATTCCCCTACACGTTGCAGCTCGGCGCCATGATCCTGCTCATCGGTCTCTTCATGGCAATCCCGCTCGGCTGCCTGTCGGCATGGCAGAAGGGCACGGGGCTTGACGCCGCCCTTCGCGTCCTCGCCATGCTCGGCCTGGCTGCTCCCATCTTCTGGACAGCAACCATCGGCACACTGTTCGTGCTTGAGACGGACATCATTGCGCTGGACATAATCGGGTATCCAGGGCTCTGGGAAGACCCATGGGGCAGCTTTCAGCTGTTCCTGATACCGGCCCTCGCGGGCGGCGCCGGTATTGGCGCGATCCTCATGCGCCTCGTGCGCTCCGAGATGATCGCGGTCATGGGGACAGACTACGTTCGCACGGCACGATCAAAGGGACTCACTGAGGCCACCGTTGCGCTTCGCCATGGCTTCCGAAGTTCACTCGCGACCATCATTACCATGATCGGCCTGCTGCTGGCGTCACTCCTGAGTGGAACGATCATTCTGGAAACCATGTTCAATATTCCCGGGATGGGCCAGGCGATGATTACCGCCATTGGTCGCCGGGATGTCCCGATGGTCCAAACCCTGGCGTTGACAATCGCAGCCATCGTCGTGTTCGCGAACCTGGTGGTCGACATCCTGACGGCGGTGTTCGATCCACGTATCTCAGTCGAAGCCAGTGAGGCCTGAGGGAGGCCATGACCGACTTGCCGAGCAGGGTTGATGACATGGCACGGAGCCCCGGACAGGAGGCAGGCGCAGGGACCCTTGTTCCGGAAATGCTGGCTCCCAGACGGAGCAGCCTGACGCAGACCGTCCGCAGACTCATCAGCTACGACGTTCCGGGCGCAATCGCCTTTGTCGTGATCGTGGCAACCCTCCTCGTCGTCTCATTTGGAACCAGCCTCACTCCCTACACCAAGGATCAGATCTTTAACGAGGCGAACCCCGACTACGACCCCAAGAGCAGTGCTCCCGAGGCCCTCAACGAAACCCGCACGGCCTTCCTGGCAGGCCCCTCAGCGGACCATTGGCTGGGGACGGACACGCGTGGCCGCGACCTTTTGACGCGGCTCATTCATGGCTCCCGCATCTCCGTCCCGATTGGCGTGGGAGCGGCGTTTTTCGGCTGCATAGCGGGCAGCATCATCGGTTTGCTCTCGGGCCTTGCAGGAGGCAAGTTCGACCTGGTGCTGCAGCGGTTCGTCGACGCGATGATCGCCTTCCCGCCCCTCGTACTGTTGCTACTTATTGTTCAGGTAGGGGAGCGAAGTTTCACGCTTACGATGATAGCGTTATCGATTCTGGTGACGTTCTCGGCGTCACGAATCATCAGGGCAGCCACGATGCGGACGAGGAGTGAGATGTTCATTGAAGCTGCACGCAGTGTGGGAGCTTCAAGACTGCGCATTATTGTGAGGCATCTGTTCCCGAACGTTATCGACCCAATCATTGTCATCTTCTCGATCTCGATCGGAGCGAATATCCTCGCCGAGGCGAGCCTGGCGTTTCTGAACCTGAGCGTGCCTGGCCCAAGCTGGGGGCAGATCGTGAACGAAGGCCGCGCCTTCCTCGATAGCAAGCCGATGATGAGTATCTCCGCGGGCGTTGCCATCACGCTCGTCGTGCTGTCATTCAACGTCCTCGGCGATGCTACCCGCGACTGGCTTGACCCGCGTCAGCGGAGTCGCTGACGGTCACCGAGCGACCCCCTCCCCTGTCTGAGCCCTATTCCACCGTCACCGTCACCGTCGCCGGGTCCACTCCCAGCCGCGTCAGCACCTCGTCCAGATCCGCCACGTTCTGGATCTCTCGCACCAGCGACAGGAAGAGGCGCAGGTCGCCCGTCTCTTCCCACACGCGCTCCATCTTCGGGCCGATCGGGTCCGACGACTGGGGCAGGCTCGCGTACGACCCGTAGAAGGCGAAATACGCCTGGTTGATCTTGCGGATGATGATGCCGTGAAGGGCCATGTGTTGGCGCCGCTCCTCCATCAGCGCCTCCGCCTCCGCCACGCGGCGCTGCGCCAGTAGTTCGTCGACGTCCAGACGCAACTGGCGCATCTCCCCGCGGAAGTCCGGCAGGGAGTGCTCCCGCGGCGGCGCCCGCCCGTCGATCGCAGGCTCCAGCGCCACCGGGTGCAGCTCCCGCGCGATCCGCGCGATCTCCCGTTCCGCGATGTGCGCCACCGTCTCGTTGAGCGTCGTGCCGTCGCCGCGGCCATACGCCTCCCCCAGCATGTAGAAGGCGAGGTAGTGGTGCACCCATTCGTGCGCCGCCACCCGCAGGACCGAGCCGAAGGAGCTGTCCTCGAGGATGAGGGCCGGGTACGCCGCCAACCCCCCGATCGCCACGACCAGCGAGACCGTGTCCTCATCGTCGGTCTGCGACTCAATCCGTTCGATTTCGTCCAGGGTGAGGTCGGCCTGCAGCAGGGTGTCGCCAGCCCTCTTGATCTCGTCGCGGGGCGAACGGACAAGGAGCTGCGGCGGGGTCGTCAGCTCCATGTCGACCGGCGGCCACAGTACCTCGACGCCCGAGAAGAGCGGCAGCGGGCGTTCCAGCCCCGCCGCCACGACGGCATCCAGCACGTACCGCTCGATAATGCGCTCCACGTCGTTCTCGTAGAGCGCCCGCTCGTTCGTGAGCGTCTCCAGCAGCGCCCTGTCCGGTGCGCTCGCCTGCATCTCGCTGCGAATCGCGCTGGTGAGGCGGAAGTAGGTTGCAAGGCGCTCGCTCTCGTGGTCCTCGGCGATCTCGCCTCCTGCCCCCAGCAGCGTGAAGATCGAAGACGTGAGGTTGCCGGTCTGCCATCGCCAGAGCGCGTACTCGTAGCGGCCCAGCTCCCCCCGGTTCAGGACCAGGCTGAGCACAACCGCCAGGGCGAGCGTGAACGTCGCCGCGGCGGTCGTCGACAGGAGGACCAGCGGCGGCCGCCAGGGACGGAGCTCCGCGGGGGCGCTGTCCAACTCGGAGAGGGGGACATGCTTCATCCGTCCAGTCTAGGGTCTCCTTCCCTGCGCCCGCCCACCCCCACACGCCTCCTCTGGCGGCCGGCGATACAATGGCGGTGCTCATGGCAGCAGGATCGGCGGAAGTCCCGGGAGCGGCGTTCGATCACCCCTCCGCGCGCCGTCTGCGCTACGCCTCCTTCGAGATGCGGGTCGCCGCCGTCGCCATCGATGCCCTCGTCCTCTTCTTCGTCGCGGGAGTCTTCGTCATTGCCGGCTCGGTCAACCTCCTCCTCTCCTCGGACTTCGACCGCGTGAACGCGTCCGGCGGCTCCATCAACCTCTTCTGGTCGCTCGTTGGCGCCGTTCCCGCCGCCTTCCTCCTCTACTTCTTCCTGGGGCTCGCCTTCTGGGGGAAGACCGCCGGCGCCGCCATCATGCGTATCAGCGTGGTCCGCTCCGACGGCGCCCCCCTCGGTCTGCTCGGCGCCCTCGCCCGCGTGACCGGCATGCTCGTCTACGTGCTCCTGTTGGGAGTCGGCGCGGTGCTCGCCTACGCCCTCCGGGGCACGCCCGCCGCCGCCGGCTTGCTCGTCGGCTTGAGCCTCCTCTTCTGTGTGGCCGGCCTCCTCTGGGCCGTCTTCGACCCGTACCGCCGCGCCCTCCACGATCGCATCGCCGGCACCATCGTGGTCCAGGGCGTGTAGGGTGTTCCGATGCTGAGCCGCCGTTCGACCTTCCCCCGCCGGGGGCCCGTCAGCGAGCGCGTGTTCGGCAAGGCCTATCAGGAGGCCGAGCACGGCGGCACCTGGCTCGCCGCCGGACTCTTCGCCATCGCCCTCTTTCTCCTCGTCGCCTCCCTCAGCATCTACGAGATCACCCGTCCCGACCGCGCCCAGGCGATCCTCTCCGCCGGCATCGCCTCCCTCACCGACATCGACCAGACGCTCGAGGAGAACATCCCCCTCCTGCGCGAGGAGGCCCGCTCCTCCGCCGAGGCCGCCCTGGAGATGCCCGGCTACCCCCTTCCCGCCACGCTCACCCGCGTCGAGGCCCTGACTGCCGACACCGCCACGATCCGCGCCCTCCTCCTCAATCGCTCGGCCAAGCTCGTCTACGCCACCGGCCTTGATGCCTTCGACGAGACGGGCGACCAGTCCTCCGATCTCTTCTCCATCTCCACCGTCATCCGCGAGCTCGTCGGGTTCCTCACGGGGGACGTTCACGGCCGCGCGCAGTCGGTGGCGATCGTCAGCCTCGTCGCGGCAACCGTGCTGGGGGCGACCACGCTCGCCCTCAACCGCGGTTTCGCCCGCTTCACCTCCTTCGGGCTGGCCGTGCTGCTCGCCGCCGCGCCGGGCTACTTCGTCGCCCGCGGCGGAAGCGAGCTGATCGAACGCTTCGGCTCCGGAGACGCCTTCGTGCTCGACCTCCAGATGGCGATGCTGGCGATGCTCGATGTGCCCGAACGCAACTTCCTCATCGCCGGTTCGCTCGGGCTGATCATCGCCGTGAGCGGGTGGCTCCTGCGCCTGACCGCCAACGCCTTCTTCCCCGACGAGGCGCTCGACCCCCTCGCCTACGACGAGGGCCCCACCCTGCCCTTCGCCGCCGTTCCCGGCCCCGGATACCAGCTCTTCCGTCACGAGGGCGTCCGCCTCCCCATTCTTTCTCGACTATCTGGTCTCACGGAGCGACTCCGCGCCGTCTCCCTCCCCACCCGCCCGTCCCCGCGCCCCGCGCCCGCCGGGCCGGAGCCGGAGCTGGAGGTCGGTGGCGTCCGCGACGACGAGCGCTAGCCCGCCGCCTCCGCCCGCAGGACGCTGCTCGGACATGCTTCTTCGAGGGGGCACGCCTCGCAGCGTGGAGCGCGGGCGCCGCACGTCCGCCGCCCGTGCTTGATGAGCAGCATGTGGAAGCGGTAGTACTGCTCCGGTGGTACTAGCGCCTCGAGCCGTTCGTGCGCCTGCTCCGGCGTCGTCTTCGGGGGCACCATCGACAGTCGCTTGGCCACCCGCTCAACGTGCGTATCCACCGGCAGCGCTGGCCGCCCCAGCGCGAAGAGCAGCACGCAGGCGGCCGTCTTCGGCCCCACGCCCGGCAGGCCTCGCAGCCATGTACGCGCCTCCTCCAGGGGCTCTTCCTCGAGGAAGGCGAGGTTCCAGTCGGGCGCCCGCTCCCGCACCGACTCCAGGATGCGCTTGATGCGCGGAGCCTTCTGCTGGGCCAGCCCGCCCGTCTGGATCGTCGCGATCAGCTCGTCGAGCGGCGCCTCCGCGACCGCGTCCCAGCTCGGGTAGCGACGCATCAGCTGGACGAAGGCGCGACCGCTGTTCTTGTCCGACGTGTTCTGCGAGAGCACCGTCAGCACCAGCTCCGCCACGGCGTCGCCGTGGGGCCGCGACTCCGGCTCGCCGTACAGCTCGCCCAGCGCCGCCATGATTGCTTCGGGGTTGGGGCTCACGCCGCCATTCTGGCACGCCCCGATCCCGCAGCGCCCCCGTCCCTTACGATCTCCACGTGACTGCACAGGAGATACGGCTCACCGATCTGACCGGCTGCGGCGGCTGAGCGTCCAAGGCGGGCCCTGAGGCCCTGGCGCAGGTTCTGTCGCCGCTGACCGCCGCGTTCGATCCCGACCAGCACCCCAACCTCATCGCCGGGCTCGGGGTGCCGGACGATGCTGCCGTCTACCGCATCAACCAGCGCACGGCCGTCATCGCCACCCTCGACTTCTTCGCCCCGCTCGTCGATGACCCCTGGCAGTACGGCGCCATCGCCGCCGCCAACGCCATGTCCGACGTCTACGCGATGGGCGGCGAGGTTGTGCTTGCGCTCAACATCGCCGCCTTCCCCGAGGACCTGCCCCCGGACATCGCCGCCGGGATCATCCGTGGCGGCGCCGAGAAGGTCGCCGAGGCCGGCGGCGCCGTCGCCGGTGGCCACACCATCTGGGACGACGAGCCCAAGTTCGGCCTCAGCGTCCTCGGCCTCGCGAACCCCTCGCGCCTGTTGCGCAAGGCCGCCCTCCGCCCCGGCGACCGCCTCTACCTGACCAAAGCCCTCGGCACGGGCGTCATCCTCTCCTCGACCGGCAGTGGACGCGGCGACCCCGCCTGGCTCGATGCCGCCATCGAATCGATGCTGCGCCTCAACCGCCACGCCGCCCACCTCGCTGTCGCCCACCGCCTGCGCGCCGCCACCGACATCACCGGCTTCGGCCTGGGCGGCCATCTCTGGGAGATGGTCGAGCGCTCCGGGGTGGCTGCCACGATCGAGGCCGCCGCCCTGCCCCTCCTCCCCGGCGCGCGCGAGTCCGCCGCCATGGACGCCCACACCGGCGGCGAAGGCCGCAACCGCGACTGGGTGGGCGACAACCTCACCGTCGCGCCCGGCGTCCCGCCCGAGCTCGCCGCTCTCGCCTTCGACCCGCAGACCTCCGGCGGCCTCCTCCTCGCCTGCTCCGCCCGCAAGGCGAAGGCCCTCGAAGCCGCCTTCGCCGCCGACAACGAACCCCTCCACCCCATCGGCCGCGTTAGTGCGGGGGCGCCCCACATCGCCCTGCGCTAGCGCGCGTCCACCTGCAGCGGGACGCCGTCCCCGGCCCAGCGCAAGTAGTCGCCGTGAGCCCACCCCTCAACCCCGTCATCGGTCCGAAGGTGCATCCAGCCCGCACGGCAGGTGTGCGTTCCGTAGTCGTCGTAGTCGCAGGCGTAGTCGTCCGTCTCTGCCACCACTCCATCATGTAGACAGGTGACGACCTCCGCGTCGTGGAGTGGCTCCCGGCGCAGGTTCAAACACGTCTCGACAACCACCTCGACCAGTAGCCGCTCATCCAGTCGCCCCAGCTCGATCTCGGGTCCCAGCGGTGGCGGCAGCCATCCGTCATACCCGAGGTCGACGCCCGGGGGGTGACCTGCATCCACGCGAAGTTCGTCGCTGACGGAGTCCCAGTCAATTCGTAGTCGTTCAGCGCGCTCGTGCGTCTTCTCGTTGCTCCCGTGTCCAAATGACAGCGACGAAATAACTTCCCCAGAGCGGTCTACAACCTGTACCTCCATCGAGAGTTCTCCATCGGGTCCATAGTGGAAGCCTTGTGCGAAGGTTCCTCCGTTTCCGGGGGATTCATGGCCAGGTTGGGCAGGTCGTTCCCTTGGTCGTCTCTTCTCCCATGTACCCGAGACGGTGACGATGTGCACTCCAGTTGCGGTCTCGACGGCCACACCCGAGCTATCGGCGAGCCATGCACCCCGGGACGAAGTCCAGTCTGTGCTAAAGAAGAAAGCCCCCTTGACTCGAAGGAGCTCATGTCCGGTTGCTGTATCGAAAATTGAAGTCGCCAGGGAATAGAAAAAGTAGTCGTCCTTCCATGGGGCGTGGTCCCGTTGCCAGGGGACGGGGAAGCTCTCAGCGGAGAGGAACTGCCCGTTTGGCGAGACGTCAACGCCCCAGAGGCAAGGCATCGGCGCGTCGGACAGCACCGCTCCGTCGAAGCCGTAGCGTGCCACGCGGCAAGAGCCAGTACCATCGGGCCCGATGCCGATCAATCCCTCGGGGATTGTCCTGAAGTTCAGGGAGAAGCTGGACGCGCCCTTTACAAAGGGATTCTCGGCGAAGGGAAGTGTCCAGGTGGTGGAGGGGGTAATGGTATTGGCGCCCGCCTGCTGCAGGTCGAAGAGGTGGAGCAGGCCGCTGGTCGCGTCCTCGGCAAAGATGTGACGGGCATTCGGGTGCCGTCGCAGCGTCACCCGTACATCCCCCGGCAGCGCGAGTTCCGCTACGGGCTGTGGCGATCCATCATCCATCGAACCATCGACCAGAACGAAGAACGTCGTACCCCGCTCAGGGAGTCGGAAGAAAAAGCGGTAGCCTTCGTCGGTCTCCCAAGACTCGACCGGCTCAGCATCCCAAGTGTATGTGCGTCCTGTCCATCGGTCGTGCAGGAATGGCTGCGACATTTCCCAGGGAATGTTCCAGAGCAGGAAGCGGTTGTTCGAAGAGATCTCCAGGCCCGTGCCGAAATGGAAGCCACGCGAGACCTTCGCCCTACCGGCCCACCCTTCAACGGAGCCCGCTTCAACGTTTAGCAGGTACAGTCCTGAATCCCCCGGAGCCACCTCGCCGGGCCCGTACTCGACGTACGTGAGCCCCGCCTGGGCCAGTGGTTCCGGTGTGGTGGTCGGCGTCGCCTCGACGGGTTCAGCGGGCGTGGGGACTGGGGTGGGCGTAGCTTCCGTGGGCGTCGCAGTCGTCGTCGGGCTTGGTTCCACGGTTTCCCTGGGTGTGGGAGTTGCTGTAGCGACCGCCGTCCGTGTTGCCGTTGACGTAGCCTCGACGGTTGCGGCTGGGGTCTGGGTTGGCTGGGTGGCGGTGGCTGTAACCGTTGCTGTCGGTGAGGGACCTGGTGTCGCGACTGTCTCGGTTGTTGGAGCTGCGGGGCTGGGAGAGGGTGACTCGTCCCCGCCCCCGCCCCCGCAGCCGGCAAGCGCGGCGACGCCGATGCACGCGGTCACCGCCAGCAGCCAGCGCATGGCACAAGTGTAGGCCCCGCCCACCCCGAATTACCCCGTCCGTTGCTGCCTTGGGCCGCTCTAGGAAAAGGTTAGCCGCTAACCTTCTGTTAGAAGCTCGCCCCGCAGAAGGATCCGCCCTCCGCTAGCGCCCCCGCTCTGCCCTTCCTACACTGCCCCCATGACCGCTGCCGCCACCGAGTTCGAGACCGTCATCGGCCTCGAGGTGCACTGCCAGCCCATCACCCGGAGCAAGATGTTCTGCGGCTGCAGCGCCGAGTACTCCGGCGCCGAGCCCAACACCCACGTCTGCCCCGTCTGCCTCGGCCTGCCCGGCGTCCTGCCCGTCATCAACGAGGAGGCCATCCGCCTCATCGTCAAGACCGGCCTGGCCGTCAACTGCGAGATCTCCGGCTTCTCCAAGTTCGACCGCAAGAACTACCCCTACCCCGACCTGATGAAGGGTTACCAGGTCAGCCAGTTCGACCTCCCCATCTGCTACGGCGGTTGGCTCGATGTCGAGGCTGAGGGCGAACGCACCCGCGTCGGCATCACCCGCGTCCATATGGAGGAGGACACCGCCCGCCTCCTCCACCGCACCGACCCCATCACCGGCGAGGGCTACAGCCTCATCGACATCAACCGCTCGGGCACGCCCCTCATGGAGATCGTGAGCGAGCCCGACATCCGCTCCCCCGAGGAGGCCCGCGCCTACCTCGTCAGTCTGCGTGCCATCCTCCGCGCCATCAGCGCCAGTCGCGCCAACATGGAGGAAGGCAACTTCCGCTGCGACGCCAACGTCAGCCTGCGCCCGCGCGGCCAGGAGGCTCTCGGCTCGAAGGTCGAAGTCAAGAACATGAACAGCTTCCGCGCCGTCTACGAGGCGCTCGTCTTCGAGATGGCGCGCCAGGCCGAGGTCCTCCGCGAGGGAGGCGCCATCCCCCAGGAGACGCGCGGCTGGGACCAGGACCGCCAGGTGACCGTCTCCCAGCGCTCCAAGGAGGAAGCGAACGACTATCGCTACTTCCCCGAGCCCGACCTGCCGCCCCTCGCCCTCAGCCGCGACTTCGTCGAGGAGGTGCGCGCCGAGCTCCCCGAGCTGCCCGCCGCCCGTCGCGAGCGCTACCTCGCGCTCGGCCTCTCCGACTTCGAGGCATCCACCCTGGCCGAAGCCCGCGACCGCTCCGACTTCGCCGATGCCGTCGCCGCCGCCCTCCCCTTCGACCCCGCCCGCGCGGCCAAGCTCGCCGCCAACTGGGTGCTGGGGGAAGTCGGCCACTGGGCCAACGAGCACGACGCCGAGGTCGAGCAGTTCCCCGTCGCCGCCGAAGCCCTCGCCGAGCTCATCGAGCTGGCCGAGGGCGAGACCGTCACCGGTCAGGTCGCCAAGCAGGTGTTCGAGGAGATGGTCGCGAGCGGCAAGGCCGCCGCCGCCATCGTGGAAGAGGGTGGCCTCGCCCAGGTGCGGGAGAGCGACGAGCTGGTCGCAGTCGTGCGCAAGGTCATCGCCGAGAACGAGAGGGCCGTGGCCGACTACCGTGGCGGCAAGACCGCCGCCATCAAGCGCCTCCTCGGCGGCGTCATGCGCGAGACGCGCGGGCGCGCCAATCCCCAGGTGGCGCAGGAGCTGCTCGCCCGCGAGCTCGACCAGTAGTAGAGCAGTTCGTCATGGGGGGCACATTTTGCGCTCCCGAAAGATTATGCCTTCGAGGCGGGCGTTTCCGCTGGTAGACTCTGCAAACGTAATGCCACGCAGGATGCGCAATCACAGCCTGTTCACCTGGCTCTACCCAGGGATGCACATCAAGCGGTGGCTCGTCCTCCTCGTCGTCGGCATGACCTTTCTCAGCCTCGGAGCGGCCTACCTCTTTCGCGAGGCCTACCTTGCCTACGACTTCCCCGGCGTCGCCCACTACCTGACGCTCCAGATGATCCCTCGCTGGGGCCGCGGCGTTATTTTCGTCTCCGTGGCCCTCGGCAGCGTTGGCATCGCCTTCTGGAAGCTGAACCAGTCCCTCCTGTACGCCGTCGTCCGGCCCGGCGCCCAGAACGGCAGCATGGCCCAGTCGCTCTACGCCAAGCGCGTGCTCAGCCGCGGCCCGCGCGTCGTCGCCATCGGCGGCGGAACCGGGCTCTCCGTGCTGCTCCGCGGGCTCAAGGAGCACACCAGTAACCTCACCGCCATTGTCACCGTGGCCGATGACGGGGGCTCCTCCGGACGCCTGCGCCAGGACTTCGGTGTGGTCGCCCCCGGCGATATCCGCCAGTGCTTGGCCGCCCTGGCCGAGGCCGAGCCTCTCATGTCGCGCCTCTTCCAGTACCGCTTCCGCGCCGGCGATGGGCTCGAGGGCCACTCCTTCGGCAACCTCTTCATCGTCGCCATGGCCAACGTCACCGGGAACTTCGAGACGGCCATCCGCGAGGCCAGCCGCGTCCTCAACGTGCGCGGCGCGATCCTCCCTTCCACCCGCGCCGACGTGACCCTCTCCGCCCGCACCCACGACGACGAGCTCGTGCATGGCGAACATAACATCACCGAGCACGGCGCCCGTATCCGCGAGCTCTTCCTCAATCCCGCCAACGCCGAGGCTCACCCCGACGCCGTCCGCGCCGTCCTCGATGCCGACCTCGTCGTCATCGGTCCCGGCAGCCTCTACACGAGCGTGCTCCCCAATCTCCTCGTTGAGGATCTCCGCACGGCGCTCCTCTCCACCAACGCCCAGCGCATCTTCGTCTGTAATGTGGCCACACAGCACGGCGAGACCGACGACTTCGGCGTGGCCGACCACATCGAGGCCATCGAGCGCCACACGGCCCCCGGCCTCATCGAGGCCGTCATCGCGAACAACAATCTCGCCGCCCTCCCCAAGGCCCTCCAGTCCGCTCCCGTCGCTTTCAGCCACCCCGAGGCTCGCGTATTCGAACATGTGCGCGTGGTCCAGGCCGACGTCGTCTCCGGCGAAAACCGCTACCGCCACGACTTCCAGAAACTCGTCGCCACCATCCTCGACGTGTACCATGGCCGGCAGAACGGAGCGCTCGAAGACGTGCGCAAGCCCTCCAAAGAGGCCGTGCTCGCTACCCGCTGATGCTAAACGCCATCCAGATCATCGTCTCCGCGCTGCTCATCGGCGCGGTCCTGCTGCAGGTCAAGGGCTCCGGTTTCGGCGCGGCCCTCGGCGGCATGTCGGGCGGCTCCGTCTACCGGACCAAGCGTGGCCTCGAGAAGACGCTCTTCCAGGCCACCATCATCCTGGTCATCGTGTTCCTCTTCGTGTCCTTCCTGAGCGTCCAGTCCCAGCGTTAGTCTCTTTTTATGTTTCGCGCGGTTGCGAACTCGCGGCGCGCCCTCTTCACCGCGGCTGTGCTCGCGGCAGGGGCCATTGCAGCGGTTCTCGTTGTGGTCCTGCTACGCCTCCCCGAGGAGGAGACGCCCGCGCCGCTCCCGACAGCGCCCGCTCCTCAGCGCAGCGTCTACGTCGAGGGCGTTATCGGCGCCCCGCAGCGAATCAACCCCCTCTTCGCGTTCGATAATCCCGTCGATCAGGATCTGTCCCGGCTCATCTTCGCCGGTCTCTTGCGAGCCGGGCACGATGGCCGCCTGCTTCCCGACCTCGCCCCCCTTCCCGAAGTCAGCGAGGACGGCCGCACCTACACCTTCCGTCTTCACCCCGAGCTCCGCTGGCACGACGGCGCTCCCGTCCGCTCCCTCGATGTGGCCTTCACCATCGAACAGATTCTCGCCCCCAACTTCCGCGGCGACCCCCGCCTGGTCGCCGCCTGGACCGGTGTCGAGGTGCGGACGCCCGATCTGCGCACGGTCATCCTTCGCCTGCCGGATGCCGACGCCTCCTTCCTCGCGCGCTTCGCGACCATCGGCATCCTCCCCGAGCACCTCCTCCAGGGCCTCGATGGGGTGGGCATCTTCGATGCCGCCTTCAACGCCCGGCCCGTGGGCGCCGGTCCCTACCGCATCGATTCCGTCACCTCGAACGAAGCGACCCTGCATGCCCACCCCCGCTATCACCTTGGCCGACCCGCGATCGACAGCATCGTGATGCGATTCCTCCCGGACTTCGCGGCCGTCACCCTCGCGCTCGAGCAGGGAGAGATCGACGGCATCTTTCTGCGGCAACCCCTCAACCAGGAGCAGCTTGACGCTCTCGCCGGAATCGACGGGTTTGTGCACGACGATCTCCAGCGCGCGGTCTCCCTGGTGCTCTACCTCAACAACAGCCAGTCCGCCTACTTCCGCGACGCCCGCGTTCGTGCCGCGGTCTCCCTCGCGCTCGACCGCGCAACGCTGGTGGAGAACGCCCTCCTCGGCCTGGCCACGGCTTCCTCCTCGGCCATCACGCCGGGGACGTGGGCCTACGCCCCTTCGCTCGACAGCCCGCCGAGCGATCCAGAGGCGGCCAGCGAACTGCTGGCGGAGGCAGGCTGGCTCCGCCACCCGACCACGGGCATCCTCGTCCGCCAGGGCTCCGAGTTTCGGCTCACCATCCGCACCGACAACGACCCTCTGCGCCTCGCCCTCGCCCGCGAAATCGCGCGCCAGCTCGAACCCATCGGCATCCGCGCCACCGTCGCCAGCACGAGCTTCACCGTGCTGAACCGCGACTTCCTCGTCCCGCGTACCTACGACGCCGCCCTCGCCGGCTGGGACCAGGGTCCCGACCCCGACCCCTACCTGGCCTGGCACAGCTCCCAGGCGGAACATCCCGGGGCGAACATCGCCAACTACGGTGGGATCATCATCGACGCGCTCCTCGAACGGGGGCGCACCAGCCTCAACCCCATCGTGCGCCTGGAGTTCTATACGCAGTTCCAGGAGCTCTGGCGGCGGGAAGCTCCCAGCGTGGTCCTTGCCTATCCCCACATCCGCTATCTGCGCGCGGCCACGGTCGAGTCGCCTCCCATCGGCGTCCTCTTCTGCCCTGCCGACCGCTTCCTCAACGTGCACCAGTGGCGCATCGGATGACTGCTCCCCTGCCCATCTTCCTGCTCACTGACTTCGGGATGCGCGACACCTACGTGGGCCAGGTGAAGGCCGTCCTCACTGCGTGCGCGCCTGGCGCCCCCCTCATCGACCTCACGCACGAGGTCTCGCCATACGCAATCGACGAGGGAGCGTGGCTGCTTGAGACCTCCCTGCCCGTCCTGCCCGCTCCGGCGGTCGTGCTCGCCGTCGTCGACCCCGGCGTAGGGAGCGACCGCCTGCCCATCGCCGTCCGCGCCTCCACCCCCGGCGACTCCGCCGCCGCCCGCTACTTCGTCGGCCCAGACAACGGCCTCCTCTCCCCCGCCGTTCCCCCCGCTGCCCGCCCCTCCCGCCCTGGTCCCTGTTCCGCGCCGGATGGCGTGGAGGTCCGCGCCATCGACGACCCCGGCGCGCGCCTCGGGACCGTGAGCGCCACCTTCCATGGGCGCGACCTCTTCGCGCCTGCCGCCGCCCGTATCGCCTGCGCCGGCGAGCACGAGTCGCTCGGTCCCGCCCGCGAGGAGCTCACCCTGCTGCCACTATTCGCGGGCCGCTCCGAGGGCGGAACTCTCCGGGGGGCCGTCATCCACGTCGACCGCTACGGCAACCTCGTCACCACCATTCGCAAGGAGCAGCTCCCTCCCGACTTTACGCTCGACATAAAGGAACACCGGGTCGAGCACCTCGTCCGCACCTTCAGCGATGCCCCCCTGGGGGCCCTTGCTTGCCACGTCGACTCCAGCGGCTTCCTCGCCATCGCCGAGCGCGAGGGTGACGCCGCCGTCCGCACCGGAGCCGTCCGCGGCGACGCCGTGCTCGTGACGCCGCGATGAACCCCTCCGAGGTCCGCACGATCTTCATGGGCTCCCCCGAGTTCGCGTTCCCCTCCCTTCGCGCGCTCGTGGAGGCGGGCTACGACCTGCGCCTCGTTGTGACGCGACCCGACCGGCGCGCCGGTCGCGGCCGCCGCGTACGCGCACCCGCCGCCAGGACCGAGGCCGAGCGCCTCGGCATCCCCGTCTCTCAACCCGCGTCGTTCCGCGACCCGGACGCCGTCGCCGCGCTCGCCGCCGTCGAGCCGGACCTCATCGTTGTGGCCGCCTACGGACGCATCCTCCCCCGCGCCGTGCTCGCCGTGCCCCGCCATCCCGTCGTCAACGTGCACCCCTCCCTCTTGCCCCGCTGGCGCGGCCCCTCCCCCGTCGCCGCCGCCATCCTCGCCGGCGACCGGGACACCGGCGTCTCCATCATCGAGCTCGTACCGGAGATGGACGCCGGCCCCGTGCTCGCCGCCCGTCCCTTCGCCATCGCCCCCATCGACACGACCGGCGCCCTCGAAGCGCGCCTCGCGGAGGTGGGCGCCGCCCTGCTCATCGAGACGCTACCCTCCTGGCTCGCCGGCGAGCTTCGCGCCGTTCCCCAGGCCGCGGCGGAGGTGACTACCTGCCCCCTCCTGGAGAAGGCCCACGGATACCTGAGCGCGACCATGACGGCCCGCGAGGCCGAGCGCGCCGTGCGCGCCTACGACCCCTGGCCCGGCGCCTTCGCCACATACAAGGGCGATCGCCTCGCCATCTGGGCCGCGCACGTCGGTGACGCCGGGGACGAGCTCATCCCCGGGGACATCACGCTACTCGCCGGCAAGCCCGCCGTCGCCTTCCGCGAGGGCGTGCTCGTGCTCGACGAAGTCCAGCGCAGCGGCTCCCGGCGCGTCTCCGGCGAGGCCTTCCTCAACGGCGAGCGCGGTCGCCTCGCAAGCTCGGCCGGCCTCGCATGACGAGCCTCCTCCGCCTCACGCCGGGCGAGCTCGAAGAAGCCCTCGCGGCGCTTGGGACGCCCGCCTATCGCGCCGAGCAGATCCTGCAGGCCCTCTACCGTCGCGGCCTCGCTTCCCTTGACGCCATCACGCAGCTCCCCGGCGGCCTGCGCCGGCGCATGACGGAGGCGGGCCTGACCCTCGAGTCCCCTGCCGTTCTCCGCGAGGTCGGAAGCGAGGACGGCGAGACGACGAAGGCGCTCCTCGCGCTGCCGGGAGGCCCTACCGTCGAGACCGTCCTCATGCAGTACCCGCGCCCCGGCCGCCTCCGCCGCTCCACCGTGTGTGTCTCGACGCAGGCCGGGTGCGCCATGGGCTGCGTCTTCTGCGCGACCGGCCAGATGGGCTTCGAACGCAACATCCCCGCCGAGGACATCGTCGCGCAGGTCCTCCACTTCCAGCGGCTCCTCGCCCCGCGAGGGGAGCACGTCACCAATGTCGTCTTCATGGGCATGGGCGAGCCCCTCGCGAACTACGACGAGACTCTCCGCGCCATTCGCCAGCTCACGGACCCGCGCGCCTTCGGCCTGGCCCAGCGCGCCGTCACCGTCTCCACCGTGGGAATCCCGCGCGCCATCGACCGGCTCGCCGGGGAGGGGCTGCAGGTCGGCCTCGCGATCTCCCTCCACGCCCCCGACGACGCCCTGCGGCGGCGGCTCGTGCCCACCGCCCGTCCCAACTCGGTGGGCGAGCTGATCGCCGCCGGAAGCCGCTACTTCCGCGCCACCGGCCGCCGCGTCTCCATCGAGTACGCCCTTATCGCCGGGGTCAACGACGCGCCGGAGCAGGCGCGGGCGCTCGCGAGAGTGCTCCGGCGCGCCGGCATGCACGTGAACCTCATCCCCCTCAACCCTACCGCCGGGCCCTTCGCCGCCCCCTCCCGCCGCGGCGTGCGCGAGTTCCGCCGCATCCTCACCGAGGGCGGGGTGAACGCTACCGTGCGAATCGAGAAGGGCTCCGAGATCGCCGCTGCCTGCGGTCAGCTCCGTACCGACGTCGACGCCGCTAGCGGAAGAGGTTCCGCAGCATCCCCCGGCCGAGGCTGAGCGCGAAGCTCCCCACGGCCAGCCCAAGTCCCACCGCGAACGCCGTCCGCAGGTCGAACCAGGTGTGAACCTCGCCCCGCACGACCGGCGCGGCGAGCACCCCCACGCGTGCGCCGTCGCACGCCGCCGACCTGGTCGCCAGGGCCGCGACTGCACTGTCCCGCAACGTGACCCGTTCCGCGCGCATGGCGGCAACGGCGCTCTGCTCCATGCTCACCGCGTCCGCCTCGAGCTGCACCACCGCCCCCTGCTCGATCGAGACCTCTTCCGCCTGCACCGTCTGTGCGTAGTCCCGCCTGATGCCGGCGAAGCGCGCTTGCGTGCCACCACCATTGAACTCGGCCACGTCCCGCCTCCAGTTTGTCTACGCTAGACCGCGGCCCGAGAAAGGGCAATGCTCCCCGCGTGCGCACCTCCGACTTCGACTACGACCTGTCGCCCGAGCTCATCGCACAGCAACCGGTCGAACCCCGCGACGCCGCCCGCCTGCTGGTCGCAACCCGAAGTTCGGGCGCGCTCGACCACCACCACGTCCGTGATCTCCCATCCCTTCTGCGTGCGGGCGACCTCCTCGTTCTGAACGACACGCGCGTCATGGCCGCCCGCCTCCTCGGTGCGCGCGCAGACACCGGCGGAGGCGTCGAGCTCCTCCTCCTGCGCGAACACGAAAACGGCTCCTGGTCCGCGCTCGTGCGTCCCGGGCGGGCTGCCATCCCCGGCCGCCAGTACCGGCTGGAGGCCAGCGACGGCCCCCTCACCGCCACCGTCCGCTGCCGCGCGGAGGAGATCGCGACCGTGACCTTCGACCGCCCCATCGACCCCGCCACCGCCGGCGCCGTCCCCCTCCCGCCCTACATCCGCGAGTTCGAGGGCGACCCCGAGCGCTACCAGACCGTCTTCGCCCGCGAGGCGCGCAGCGCCGCCGCCCCCACCGCCGGCCTGCACTTCACCCCCGCCCTCTTCGAGCGGCTGGCGAAGGCGGGAGTCGAGCACGCCTTCCTCACGCTCGAGGTCGGAGCCGGCACCTTCCGTCCCGTTCGCACGGAGGACCCCGCCGAGCACATCCTTCCCCCCGAGCGCTACCACCTCCCGCCGGCCACCGCCGCCGCCATCCGCGCCGCCCGTACCGAGGGCCGTCGCGTCATCGCCACCGGCACGACCGTCGTGCGCACCCTCGAACACGCCCTCGGCGCCGGCGGCGCAACCGAAGGCGAGACCGCGCTCTTCATCCGGCCCGGTCACGCCTTCACCGCCGTCGATGCGCTGCTGACCAACTTCCACCTGCCCCGCTCGACGCTGCTCATGCTCGTCTCCGCCTTCGCCGGGCACGACCTCACCCGCAAGGCCTATGCCGAGGCCATCCGCGAGCGCTACCGCTTCTACAGCTTCGGCGACGCCATGCTCATCCTGCCCTAGGCGTCCTCCGCCAGCCCCCAGCGCCCTTCCCGCAGCGCGACGATTCCGTCGCGCGCCAGCGCCTCCAGGTAGCGCCCGCCCGCCTCCCGGTGCTCCTCCGGCAGCCCCTCCGCGATTGCCTCGGCAGGCAGCGCCCCGCCTTCCGCCAGCATCGCCACGATGCGCCCCCGCGCGAATCGCGCCGTCGACTCGAACGGCTCGACCGTTCCCTTCTGGATCGCGGGGCGAGCCGCGGGCCGCCCCGCCGCCAGCCAGGCGCATCCCCGCGCCAGCGGGCAGATGTCGCACGCCGGCGCGGAGGCCTTGCAGACCATCGCGCCCAGGTCCATCACCGCCAGCTGGTGATCCCTCGCCCCCCGCGCCGGAAGCCATGCCGTGGCCGCTTCTCGCAGCTCCGCCCCGTACGGTGCTCGCGCGGCCGGTTCGCCCAGCAGGGCGCGTGCCACTACCCGGGCGACGTTCGTGTCGAGGGCGGCCGTCCGGCGGCCCCCGGCGAAGCAGGCGACCGCGGCGGCCGTGTACGGCCCCACCCCCGGCAGCGACGCAAGCTTCGCCTCGTCGAGGGGGATGCGCCCGAACCGTTCGAGCGCCTCTCGCGCCGCCCGCTGCAGGTTCACGGCCCGGCGGTTGTACCCCAGCCCCGACCACTCCCGGATGACCGCCGCCGCCGGCGCCTCCGCAAGGCTCGCCGCCGTGGGCCAGCGCTCCAGCCACGCCTCGTAGCGCGGACGGACGCGCTCGACCTGCGTCTGCTGCAGCATTACCTCCGAGACCAGCACGGCGTACGGGTCCCGGGTCAGCCGCCAGGGGAGGTTGTGCCGTCCGTTCGCGCGATACCAGCGTCCGAGCGCCCGCCGCAGCCGCGCAAGCTCGCGGCTCGCGGCGTCTGCGCTAGTCGTCGTCCTCCTCGATCTCCTCGCCATCGCCATCGCCGCTGGCTGCGGGCACCAGCGCGAAGCCCCCTTCGCTGTGTCGTCGCGGGCTCCGCAGCGGCACCGCCTCTATCTGTTCGATCAGCCCCGCCAGGTCGCTCGCGGGCGTCCCCCCCGGCGCGACCACGCCTCCCGCTCCGCTCTCCCGCAGCGCTGCCAGGTCTGCGGTCGCGACTCCTGGATTCACCGTCACGAGCAGTGGCGCCCCGCAGAGGGTCGCTACGCGGGCGAGCGAGATGCGGCGCGCCACCGTGAATGTCGCCACCGGCGCCCGCACGAGCACGGCGTCGAGCGAGAGCGGCGCGAGCGAGCGTAGGGGCGCGTCCTCCCACGCCTCGTCCGCCTCCAGCACGAGCCCCAGCTCGCTGTCCACAATGCCTCCCGTGGCCGTCTCCGGGTTGACGACGACGAAGTCCGCGGCACCTTCGAGCGGCTCTACACCCCCGGCTGCCAGCGAGGCGACCTGCGCCCCCAGCAGCCCGTCGAGGTCACCCAGCGCCGCCACGGCCGCGTCCGCATCGTCGGCGGCCACGGCAACGAAGTCCGCGCCGGCTTCGAGCGCCTCGGCCGCCTCGCTCGCCGTGGCCGCCAGCACCCCGAGCAGCAGCGCGCGGTCGTTCTCCGACGCGCGTGCGCCGAAGCCCATCACCCGTGCGCTTTCGCCCCGCCGCTTGCGCTGGAGGGCCTCGCTCAATTTGCTCACACTGTTCCTCCCGTACTCCCCACCACCTTGCCGCCCCGGACCACGCCCGCGATCACGTCGGGGCGGGTCAGGCAGCGAATGTCGGCGAGGGGATCCTCGCTCAGTCTCACGATATCGGCGGTCAGCCCCACGCGCAGCCTGCCCGTCTCTTCGTCCAACCCCAGCAGGTCGGACGCCCAGCCCGTGGCCGCCAGCAACGCCGCCCCGGGGGAGAGGCCGTGGTCGGCCATGCGAACCGCCTCCTGCGCGTTCTCGCCGGGACGGTTGAGCGGCGTCCCCTGGTCCGTGCCCATCGCGACCCGCACGCCGGCGCGAAGCGCCCGCTCGTAGCTCGCGATGTGGTCCTCCAGCGCCGCCTGCCCCTTCTCCACTGCGTACTCGGGGACACCCGCCTCCGCGCCGTAGGCGATGTGGTACGGCGCCGTCAGCGTGGGCACGAGGTACGTGCCCCGCTCGATCATCATTGCGATCGCTTCCTCGTCGAGCCAGACGCCGTGCTCGATCGAGGTGACGCCCGCCGCCACCGCGTTCTTGATGCCGACGGTCGACTGCGCGTGCGCCGCGACCGTGCGGAACGCCTTCGTCGCTTCCTCCACGCCCGCCGTCAGCTCCTCTCGCGTGAACGAGGGCGAGCGGGGGTTCACGCCCGGCGTGAGCACGCCTCCGCTGGCGAACAGCTTGATCGCCGTTGCGCCCTCGCGGATCTCCTCGCGCACCGCCTTGCGCACCTCGTCCGGGCCATCCGCTTCGCGCGCGATGAAGCCGTGCCCGTGCCCGCCCGACATCGTGACGCCCATGCCCGCGGCCACCACCCGCGGCCCCTCCACCTCGCCCGCTTCGATCGCCGCCCCCAGGGCCACGTTGAGGCGGTCGGCGGCGCCCAGGTCTCGCACCGTCGTAACCCCGCCCGCGAGCGTCGCGCGGGCGTGCTCGGCTGTACGCCAGGCGCGTCGCGCCAGCGGAAGGCGCTGGCCCGGCGTGAGCTCCGCCGGGTCGCCGGAGGAGCTCACATGTACGTGGCAGTCGATGAGCCCGGGGATGAGGTACTCGCCCGTGCACTCGACGGCTTCCGTGCCCTCCGGCGGCTCCGTCTCCCCCAGCGCCGCGATGCGTCCGTCCACGCAAAGCACGTCGCCACGCACGAACGTGCGCGCCTCGCTCTCGAAGAAGACTCCCCCACGCAGGAGCAGCGGCCGGCTCTCAGGTGATGACAACGCTCCCCATTCTCCCTGCCGCCCCGCGTCAGCGGCAAGCCGGGCGGCGTCGCGCTATCCTTCCCCCTTCCGGAGGAGGTGCCGCCATGGCGAAGATGATCCTGATCGGGCTGGTCGAGCCGCCGAGCTCCGAGGCCGGGGAACAGTTCCGTGAGCGCTATCTGGGGAACCACATCGAGGACATCGCTAACTGCCCCGGCTTCCTCTCCGGGACGGTCTACGAGCTGGAGCACGCACACGACGACTTCCCCGTGATCTCGCGCTTCCTCACCGTCTACGAGCTTGAGGCCGACAGCTGGGAGGAGGCTGACGCCAACCTCAAGGCCTGGATCTCCGACCCCGACGCCTACCCCGGCCGCCTCTCCGGCGAGGGCGCCCTCTCCATCGTCGGCTCGGGCTGGTACAGGTTCGAGCGCGCGCACCACACCCGTGGCTGAGCGCGCGTTACGATTCGGCCCATGCTGATCGGCTACTTCACCGAGCGCCCCTACCAGGACCCCGGCGCCAGCTGGTGGGGAACCACCGGCCGCCGCCTCGTGGACCTCGACGCCAGCAACGACGAGTACAACCCCGTCCTCGGCGCCGACCTCTACAACCGCTACCTCGACGAGAAGCTCTACGCCGAGGAGGTGGGGTTCGACGCGCTCGCCCTCAACGAGCACCACAGCACGCCCTTCTGCATGGGCAGCGCCTGCAACGTCGAGGCCTCCATCCTCGCTCGCACCACCAAGCGCGCGAAGATCGTCCTCATCGGCAACATCCTCCCCATCTGGGACGACCCCCTCTGGCTGGCCGAAGAGCTCGCCATGATCGACACCATCTCGAAGGGCCGCCTCGTCACCGGCTGGGTGCGGGGAACCGGTCGCGAGAGCATCGCCCACGACGCCAGCCCGCCCTACAACTGGGAGCGCTTCCAGGAAGCGCACGACCTCATCGTCGCCGCCTGGACGCGCGAGGGCCCCTTCCGCTGGGAGGGCGAGCATTACGACTACCGCTACGTGAATCCCTGGGCGCGGCCCTACCAGTCGCCCCATCCCCTCATCATGATTCCGGGCGCCGTCAGCCGCCGGACCGTCCAGTGGGCGGCCCAGCACCGCTACCCCTACGTCATGCTCGCCACCCGCCTCGAGCCCACCCGCCTCTCCTTCGAGTACTACGACGAGTGCGCCGCCGAGCTGGGCTACGAGGCCGGCTCCCAACACCGTGGCTACCTCTTCAAGGTGCATGTCGATGAGACCGAGGAGCTTGCGGAAGAGGTCGGACGCAAGTACCTGACCGGTCCCGGCAACATCTTCCTCGAAGGCAGCCGTGGGGACGTTCGGAGCCACCTCCAGAACCTGCCCGGACTCACCGACCGGCGCGCCCTTCTCCCCACCGGCGGGGTTCGGCAGGTCGCCGAGGCGCGCGGCCAGGCCACCCCCAAGGACCCCGCCCACCGCCCCATCGCCCTCGACTCGGCCGAGTCCTACAAGAACGTCGACGACACCTTCCGCGGCCTCGTCGAGGCGAAGTCGATCATCACGGGCACGCCCAGGACCGTCATCCCGAAGATTCGCGATGTCCTCGAATACCTGCGTCCCGGCAGCATCTTCCTCTGGGACGGCGACGGCTCGATGTCGCACGAGGACGCCATGCGCAGCCTTCGCCTGATGGGCTCTGAGGTGCTCCCCGCCATCCGCGAGATGGGCGAGGAGCTCGGGCTGGACAGCCCCTTTGAGGTCGACCCCGCCACGAACGAACGCGTCGCTCCCGCGCAGCCGTAGCGACCCCAAACGGAACGCCGCCCCGAAGGGCGGCGTCGATACCGTTGTTGTGGGCGGTTTGGCCGCTACACGAGCCCGCTGCCGCGCAGACGTGGGTCCAGAACGTCCCGGAGCGAGTCGCCGAGGAAGTTAAAGGCCAGCACCGTGAGCGAGAGTGCCAGTCCCGGGAACACTGGCAGCCACCAGCCGCTGGCGAAGTGGCTGCGAGCGTTCGGGCCGAGGTCAACTCCCCAGGAGGGGGTGCCCGGCTCGAGTCCAAGTCCGAGGAACGTCAGGCCCGCTTCGAGCAGGATCGCCGCCGGGACGATGATGCTGGCGTTCACGATCGCGAGCGGCAGCAAATTCGGCAGGATGTGCCGGAACATGATCCGCATGTTCGAGGCGCCCACCACGCGCGCCGACTCCGCGTAGGTCGACGCCGACTCCTGGATGACGTTCCCGCGCAGCACGCGAGTCGTCAGCGGCGTAATCGAGAACGCGATCGCGAACATCAGGGTGGTGATGCTGCGGTCGACTGCGGTCGTGAAGAGGATCAGCCAGAGCAGCCCGGGCACGGCGATGAGAATCTCGATGAGCCGGGAGATGAGGATGTCGATGAAACCCTTGAGGAAGCCCGCGGCCAGCGAGAGCGAGACGGCGACGACCATGGAGATGCCCACGGCCCCGATGCCGATCATGAGTGAGGGGCGGGTTCCATAGATGACGCGCGACCAGAGATCCTGTCCCTTGCGGTTCGTGCCCATCCAGTAATCGGCGCTCGGGCCCTGAAGGAAGTCCCGCCCGAATTCCTCCGGGTCGCTGGTCCAGAGATACGGCGAAAACAGCGCCGCGATGACCACCAGCACGATGATGAGGATGCCGAGTGCGCCCAGCGGCTGGAGGCGGATGAAACGCCAGGTCGCCTGCCTGTTCCTGGTGAGGAAGTTGTCCTGAAGATAGAGCGCAGGGCCCGTTTCCGCGGAGATGGCTGTCATCGTCGTTCCCCCCTAGTACCGGATCCGCGGATCGATGTAGGCGTACCCGATGTCCACGAGGAGGGTGATGACGAAGAACCAGGTCGCGAGGATGAGGACAATCGCCTGGATGATCTGGAAGTCTCGATTGTTGATCGCCTGGACAATCCAGTTCCCCAGCCCGTTGATGGTGAAGATGGTCTCGATGATCACCGAGCCTCCGAGGATTAGCCCGAACTGCAGGCCCGCGATCGTGAACAGCGTGATCATCGACGGGCGGAACACGTGCCGCGCGATGATGAGCATCTCGCCCAGCCCCTTCGCCTGCGCCGTTCGCACGTAGTCGCTCCTCAGCACCTCAAGCATCGAGGAGCGGGCGATGCGCGCGAGGTAGCCCGCGCTTGAGAGTCCCAGCACCGCCGCCGCCGTCCCGAGAATGCGCAGGTGTGTCGCCGGCTCCGCCCAACCCGTCCAGTCCGGTACCCCACGCTCCTGGAAGAAGTAGGCCGGCAGGAACACGATCAGGGTTCCGATCCAGAAGTTCGGCACGCTGATGGCGAGGATCGAGAAGAACCGCATGACGTAATCGATGAAGTTCCCGGGACGAATCGCGGAGATGACTCCGACGGGGATCCCGACGAGCATGCTGAAGGCGATGCTTAAGATCCCTAACTGGAGTGTATTCCCCAGCCTCGTCCAGAGCTCACTCGTGACCGGCTTGTCCCAGGCGATCGAGTGCCCGAAATCCCACTTGGTCACGATGTCTGTGATCCACTTCCCGTATTCCTCGAACTTGCAAGTGATGTCTTCGACGATGTTGCTGGCATTGTCGCAGATGTCGAGACCCAGCTCCCTGCGGAGGCCGTCGATGCATGTCTGATCAGCCACCCCCGAGGCCCCGCAGCGAACCTGTGCCGCGTCGCCGGGGATGATGCGCATGAACAGGAAAACGATCATCGTCACGATCACGACGACGAACGGAATAATAAGCACACGACGGAAGATGTAGGTCCCCACCGGCCACCCCCTGGGTTTGGGGAGAGAAAGAGGGCTTCCGGGACCTAAGCTCCCGGAAGCCCCCTCTCTGGATTTCTGGGGGACGAGGGCTTAGCCCTCGAGCCAGATGTTTTGCTGGCGGTAGAAGCCAAACGCCGCCGTCTGGTCACCGTCCGGTGGCGGGGCCACGTTCTTCAGACGTGAGCCCACCGCAAGGTAGTTCTTGGTGCGTACCGGCAGCGGGAAGGTGCAGCAGTAGCGCGTGAAGATGCGCCGCTGCAGGTCCTTCAGCAACTCGGCCCGCTTTTCCTCGTCGAACTCCGCCGCCTGCTCGTTTGCCCGATCCTGGAGTTCGCTCGCATACGGGTCCGTGATCTCCAGCGCCGCGCGCACGGTCTCGCCAAGCTCGCTTCCGCCCTGATCGGCGTAGGCCTCGTGCTCGGGGTCGATCCAGGGCTGGGACAGGAGGCCTTCCTTGTACCAGTTGCCGCCCCAGATGGCGCCGTAGCCGTCCGGCGTGTAGCCCACGAGGGCGTTCCAGTCCGGCATCGTCGCGATGGCGTTGTTGCCAGCCACGAAGAAGTGCCAGTCCTTGGTGCCCGTGAGGCCGTTCGCCGAGGCGATGAACGTCGCGAGGTCGCGCGGGTTGTAGACGACCTTCACGCCGAGCGATCGCTCGAAGCTCTGGCCGATAAACTCCGTGGCCTGCGTGTCCGGTGCCCACGCGGCGAGCGTCGTATGCAGCTCGGGGAAGATATCCGGCCCGCCGTTGGCCTCCCAGAGCGTACGCGCGCCCTCGGGATCGTAGACCTGGTAGCCGCGGATCTCTTCCTGCGAGAGCCCGTAGTTCGGGAACGCCGTCGGGCTCACGGGAGAGCCGCGACGACCCTCGCCACCGAGGATGATGGCGATGTAGCCGTCCCAGTCCATCGCCATCGAAAGGGCCTTCGAGAGCTCTGGATAGGGCGTCCACTTGGCCGCCGCCAACTGGATCATTGAAGCGCCGTCGTCGATGGCCTCGCCTTCAAGGATGCTGACGTTGGGCTGGTCCGCCCACTCGCCCGCCTTCACCTTGTCGATGGCGCCGTAGTAGTCCGCGTCACCGGCCAGGAAGCGCGCCTCGTTGGCGGCGCCGTCCGTGACGATCACGTCCTCCATCGCATCGATGTAGGGCATGTCCACGTTGAAGCGGGTTCCCGGAAGGTTCTCCGGATGCGTGTAGTAGTTCGGGTTCCGCTTCAGCGTAATCCGCGTGTCCGTCACTTCGTCGAACATGTACGGACCGCTGCCGGCGTTGATGCCCGACACCTGGCCGAGGTCGCCCTGCTCCTCTGCCGCAATGCGCTCGGGCGCGGCCACCACGAGGGAGGCGGCTGCAAGGGCGCGGAGGTTCGAGGCGAACGCCTTGTTCTGGTTGATCCGCAGGGTCAGGTTGTCGGGCGTATCGAAGGACGCGCCCTGGCCCTCGTCCATGAACGAGAAGAAGAGCTCGTTTACGTTCGAACCCCGGTTCTGGCGCGAGTCCGGGTAGCGAGCGAGGTTGATCGCCCAATCCTCGGCTGTAACCTCGCGGCCGCCGGCGGCATCGGGGTTGTAGCGCACGCCTTCGCGCAGGTTGAAGACCAACGTCGTGGCGTCGACCTGCTCCCAGCTCTGGGCGGCGTCCGGGTAGAACGAGTCCTCGATGATCGAGAACGCCAACAGCTGGCTGTAGGTCTGCGCCATACCGAACGGGTAGGTAATGGTGATCGAGGGGTCGAAGCCCGTCGGGTACGCGCGCCCCGACCAGTTCAGCGTCCCGCCGTAGCGGCTGCGGTCCTCGGCCTCCTCGGTCGCAGCAGCGGCCGCGGCCTGGGTGGCCTCTTCCTCGGCAGCAGCCGCAGCCTCGGTGGCCTCTTCCTGGGCCGCCGCGGCCTGGGTGGCGGCGGCCGTCGCGGCCGGAGCGTCGTCATCGTCGCCGCAGCCCGCGAGGATCGCCGCGGAGCCGGCTGCGAGGGTGGCCCCGCCTGCCAGCACGCGCCTTCGCGAGACGCGCCTGCGCCAGTACTTGCCCCAATAGCCTTCTTTCAAGTCGTCCCTCCTCAGGACTGGTTTTCGGTGCGACACATAGACGAGCCAGCACCTCGCGTGGGCGCATTTGCCCCCATGCGAATTCGGAGCATTGTACCGGCGATGACAGTCGGGGCAAGCCCTCCAGCGTGCCTCCGGCCTGTTAAGCATTCATATGGGTAAATTCTTTGACTGGACCAAAGGGATGCCGTGTCTATGCCGCCGACGGTCACTCGTCCGGCGTGTTGTCGAACCCCACCGTGATGGGTGAGTCCACGCGCTGCCCCGCGCTCCCCGCGGGGCTGTACCCCTCCACTATCTCGCCCAGCCGGTCGCGCCCCGGCGCCACGGGAACCTCGTGCGGCTGGCCCGGCAGCGATGCTACGTGCAGCGTCTGCGTGGGGAAGGCGAACTCCACCCCCAACTCCTCCGCCAGCCGCATGATGTCGAGGTTCAGCACGTGCCGTGTGCGCAGCTCGTCGTTCCAGGTCGCCGCGTCGATGAAGCAGTACACGAGGACGTCGAGGGTGACCGCGCTGAAGCCGTGGAACTCGACGATGTAGTAGTCCTTGCGCATCGCCGGGTTGGCCCGGATGAGTGCGCGCACGCCCTCCACGAAGGCCTGCACCTGGTCCGGAGTCGTGTCGTAGGAAAGCCCCAGTGTGGTCTTGTAGCGCCGCCACTGGCGCAGCCCCATGTTGTCCACATGTGTATCGACGATGCGCGCGTTCGGCACCGTCACCACCGAGTTGTAGAAGGTGCGCACGCGCGAGGAACGGAAGCCCACGTGCTCCACCGTGCCCTCGATGTCGCTCAGCACGACCCAGTCGCCCACCTGGAAGGGCCGGTCGGCGAAGATGGTGACGCCCCCCAGCAGGTTGCGGATCGTGTCCTGCGCCGCCAGTGCGATCGCGAGCCCGCCGAGCCCCAGCCCGGCCACCAGCGAGGTCACGTTCACGCCCAGGTTTCCCAGCACGAACAGCCCGCCGATGAGCAACACCGCCCCCTTCAGGCTCGCGTTCGCGAGCGGGACGAGCTGATCGTCGATGCGGCTCTCCGTTTTCGCCGCCCGCCGCGCCAGCACGTTGGTGAAGATGTCGACGCCGCGGAAGCCGAGCAGCACCAGCGCCCCCGCCCCGAACAGGCGCGCGATCTGGTACACCACGTTCTCGACGCTTGAGTCGAAGCCGAGCGTGGGGAAGCCCAGCAGGACCGTGACCGCCACGATCAGCGCCAGGAGGGCGCGCCTCAGCCGCGACCGCTGCTGGTCCCAGAACTTGCGGTCTTCCTCGGCGAGTCGCGCCCGCAGATACAGCCTCAGTACCTGGGTAGCGATGAAATACACCGCCGCCGCCGCCACCACCAGCGCGCCGATGCCGATGAACTGCTCGACCTCGATCCCGATGTACGTATCCTTAAACCAGTCCGGCGCAAGGAAGAGCGGCACAGCATCCTCCGGTGCTCCCTAAGCCTATCATCTGCTAAGGCGCACTAGCACCTGCGCACTCTCCGGCATGGAGCCACCAACAGCCAGGAGCCCCCCAATGCCCCACCGCCCCTTCGTGCAGCTTGCCTACCATGTCCCCGACATCTTCGAAGCCTCCGAGCGCTGGGCCGCCGAGCGTGGCGCCGGCCCCTTCTATATCAACGAGCACATCCCCGTGGAGCGGGCCATCTATCGCGGCCAGCCCGGCGAGTTCGACCACTCCTCCGCCTACGGCCAGCTTGGTTCCGTCATGCTCGAGCTCGTCCAGCAGAACAACGACGGTCCCTCCGCCATCCGCGACATGTACGCCCCCGACGAGCAGGGCCTCCACCACTGCGCCACCATCGTCCCCAGCTTCGAGGAGGAGCTTGCCCGCTACGAGTCCCTCGGCTTCACCATCGCCAACCGCTTCGTGCTTCCTGGCGGCATGGAGTTCGCCTTCGTCGATACCGTCGCGGTCTACGGGCACATGGTCGAGGTGTACGAGGGCCAGAAGGGCCTGCTCGACTTCTACGCGATGATCGCCGCCGCCGCCGAGGGCTGGGACGGGTCCGACCCAATCCGCCGCGTCGCCGACATGAACCGCAGCCCTGCTACGGCGCCGAACCGGGCATGATCCAGGTCGACATCGGAGTTGCGTCGAAGCGCAGCCCCTCGCGGTCCGGCTCCAGGTTCGTGATCGTGAGTGCGAACGGCTCGAGGTAGTCCGCCTCGCCGTCGACGACACGGAACGGCGTGTCGTGACCGGGGTAGATGATGTCGCCGGCGCTCAGCGCCTTGGCCACGCTCTCCCGTGCCTGCGAGAGCGACCCGAACACGATCGGTGGTTGCCCCGAGTCCAGCACCCACGTCGAGTGCACCGCGTCGCCGGACACACAGGCCGTGCCCGCCGCCGTCGCCACCAGCAGCCCGATGCTCCCTACGGAGTGCCCCGGCAGCTCGATGACGCGGACGCCGGCCGCCACCTCGTCCCCCTCCACCACCTCCTGGATGCGTTGCGTCTCCAGCGCCAGGCCCGTCCAGGGCGGGGTTCCCCAGTCGTTCTCGTGCGGCGAGCTGGCGTAGCTCCGTTCCCGCGGGTGCAGCAGCAGCGGCGCCTCCGGAAACCGGTCGAAGTTCTGGGCGTGGTCCCAGTGGGCGTGCGTCAGAACCACGGCGTCGATGCTCGCTTCCGTGAGCCCCCGTTGCTCAAGCGCCGCGCTCAGCTCCCGCCGTCGCCCCACGTGCGCGGGGTCGACGAGGATCAACCGCCCCTCCGACTCCACCAGCGTCACCGAGCAGAACCCGGGACTCCCCTGGTTGGTCCCGAACGAGAACCCATCCAGCAGAACATCAACAGTGGCCATGCGCGGAGCTTACTCCGGCGGCCCTCCTCAGTGGGTAGAATCGGACCGCGCGGCGCACCGCCGCTGGAGGCCGGCATGAGTCGGGAAGAGTTGATGGCCATGGCCCGTCGCGAGGTCGACAACCTCGCGAACGATCGCATCGACCTCGCCGACGAGGTCTACGAGATCCCCACGAGCCTCTACTACGACCCCGACCGCTGGCAGCTGGAGGTCGACCGCATCTTCAAGCGGCTGCCCCTCGCCCTCGGTTTCTCCTGCGAGCTGCGCGAGCCCGGCGACTACCGCTCCATCGAGGTCGTGGGTGTCCCCGTCCTCATGGTGCGCGACCTCGACGGCGAGGTTCGCGCCTTCGTGAACATGTGCAGCCACCGCGGCACCATCGTCGTCGACGAAGGAGGCGGCAACTCGCGCGGCTTCCGCTGCCCCTACCACGCCTGGAGCTACGACCTCCAGGGGAACCTCGTCTCCGTCTTCGACTCCGGCAACTTCGGCGATATCGACAAGTCCTGCTACGGCCTCACGCCTCTCCCCGTCGCCGAACGGTCCGGCCTCATCTGGGTCACCCTGAACCCAGCCTCCAACGTCGACATCGACCTCTTCCTCGCCGGCTACGACCGCATGCTGGACAACCTCGGCTTCGCCGACTCCCACGTGATCGGCCGTCAAGGCCTCGCGGGTCCCAACTGGAAGGTCGCCTACGACGGCTACCGCGACCTGTACCACATCCCCATCCTCCACCGGAACAGCTTCGGCCCCGACTCGGCCTACCAGCCCGACTACTACGCCTGGGGCTCACACGTCCGCATGGTCTCCCCCACGCGCTTCGCCAGGGCGGCCGACCTCCCCGAGGACCAGTGGCAGACACAGGACCTCACTCCGGGTATCTGGACCATCTTCCCCAACATCTCCATCGCCGGCGGCCAGGGCTCAGCCGCCTACGACGGGCAGGGCGCCTCGCCCTACATGATCTCCCAGATGTTCCCCGGGGAGACTCCGGGCTCGTCCTTCACCATCCAGAACTTCCTCCTCCCCGAGGAGCCGGACCCCGAGCACGAGGAGCGCTACGCCGCCACCATGAAGATGTACCTGGATGTCGTCCGCGATGAGGACTACTACACGGGCCTCCGTGTGCAGCGCGCCCTCAAGACCGGCGCCAAGACGCACTCCCTCTTCGGGCGCAACGAAGGGGGCGGCCAGATGTTCCATCGCTGGATCCAGGCCCTCGTCGATACCGACGACGCCGACCTGAACGCCCTCCTCGAGCGGGGCGTCGAGGGCTAGCATCGCGCCTCTTCCCGGCTGGTAGGCTTGCGCCGCGAGCAGCGCTCGCCAGGAGTGTTGCCATGAAGGGCTCCGAATACATCGCGAAGAGCTGGCTCGCCTACGGCGTCGAGGCCATCTTCCTCGTCCCCACCAACCTCTTCGATTCCCTCGTCATGCTCGAAGGGACAGGTGTGCGCCGCATCCTCAGCCACGGCGAGAAGGCTGCCGCCTACATGGCCGACGGCTACGCCAAGGCCGCGGGCCGCCCGGGAATCGTCATTAGCCAGGGTGGTCCCGGGGCGACCAACCTCGCCGCCGGCCTGGCCGAGCCCTGGCAGGCCTCCACGCCCGTCATCGCCTTCACCGGCGCCCGCTCCGGCGCCCAGGCCTACAAGAACGCCTACCAGGATGTCCGCGCCCACTTCGAGAGCGTCACCAAGTTCAGCGCCGACGTTACCCGCACCGAGCGCCTCGCCGACCTCATCCCGCAGGCCTTCCGCGAGGCCACCTCCGGCGACCCCCGTCCCGTGCATCTCGCCATTGCCGCCGAGGCCGAGGCGGGCGAGGCCGACCTCCCCGAGCCCGTGGGCGATCCCCGCTACGCCACCTGCCCCGCCGTCCGCGCCGAACCCCCCGCCGAGGGCATCGACGAGGCCCTTGCCCTCCTGCTCCAGGCCGAGCGGCCCGTCATCATCGCGGGTGGCGGCGTCATGACCTCCGGCGCCTGGCCCGAGTTGATCGAGCTGGCCGAGAAGCTCGCCATCCCCGTCGCCACCTCCCTCTCCGGCAAGGGCGCCATCAACGAGAACCACCCCCTCGCCGTCGGCGTCCTCGGCTCCTACGCCCGCAAGTCCGCCAACGAGATCGTCGCCAATGCCGACCTCGCCCTCATCGTTGGCACCCGCACCGGCAGCCAGAGCACGAACGGCTGGACCCTGCCGGGCCGTGACGCCGACATCATCCACATCAACGTCGACCCCTCCGAGCTGGGCCGCAATTTCCCCGCCAACACGAAGGTCGCCGTCGCCGCCGACGCCAGGGTTGCGCTCGGGCGCCTCGTGGCTGCCGCCGGCGACACCGTGCGCCCGCCTGGCGAGTGGGTGGCCGAGGTTCAACGCATCGTGCGCCACTGGTGGGAGGGCAAGGAGCCCCTCCTCTCCTCCGGCGCCTCCCCGATCCGCCCCGAGCGCCTCTGCCGCGAGCTGACCGAGACCCTCCCGCCCGAGGCCGTCATCGTCGCCGATACGGGCTACGCCGCTGCCTGGGCCGGAGCCTTCGTGGAGCTGCGGCAGCCCGGCAAGCGCTTCCTCCGCTGCGAGGGCTCGCTCGGCTGGGCCCTGCCCGCCTCCATCGGCGTGAAGGTCGCCGTGGGGGATACGCCCGTCGTCTGCTTCACCGGCGACGGCGGCTTCTGGTACCACCTCGGCGAGCTCGAGACCGCTGTTCGCTACGGGCTCAACGTCGTCTACGTCGTCCTCAACAACCACGCCCTCGCCTTCGATACGCACATCCTCGATTTCCGCTTCGACAGCAAGGCCTACGAGCTCGCCGAGTTCGGCGATGTCGACTTCTCCGCGGTGGCCCGCGCCGTCGGCTGCGATGGCGTGCGCATCACCGACCCCGGACGGCTTCGCGGCGCCATTGAGGACGCCCTCGGGAACTCTCGCCCGACCGTCATCGATGTCGTCATCGACCACGACGCCGTCGCCCCGGTGACCGCCTACGACCGCGCCGGTCGCCGCGAGCGCATGGTGCTCGACGACCTCGACGAGATCGTCACCAGCCGCGCGGGTGGCGGCCCGCCCGCGTGACGCCCGTCCTTCCCCCCCGCCAGCCCTTTGCCGCGCGCCTGCTGCCCTCGCACTACTACTACGGCTGGTTCGTGGTGGTCGGCGTCGCTCTCGTCATGCTCTGTGGCATCGGCGTGGGCTACTACGGACTGGCCGTCTTCCTGAAGCCCCTGCAGCAGGCCCACGGCTGGTCGAACGCCAGCGTGAGCGGCGCCACGGCTCTCTACTTCGTCATCTCCGGGCTATCGGCGGCCGTGGTCGGGCCCGCCATCGACCGGCGCGGACCCATGCCCTTCCTCACCGCCGGCCTTGTCATGACCGCCGTCATGGTCGGCTGTATCGGCTTCGTCGAGGAGCTGTGGCAGCTCTACGCGGTCTACGCCGTGCTCGCCGCCGCCTTCGGCATGGCCGGAGGCGTCTCGACGAACGTCATCATGGCGCGCTGGTTCATCCGCCGGCGGGCCCGCGCCATGAGCCTCTCGGCGACGGGCGTCTCCTCCGCGGGCGTCATCATGCCGCCTCTCGGCGCCTGGCTGATCGCCTCCGGTGGCCTGGAGCTCACGACTCCCGTCTTTGCCGCCTTCACCATCGTTGTGGGCCTGCCCATGGTCTTCCTCGTGCTGGTGTGGGACCCGAGCCAGATGCGCCTCCCGCCCGACGGCGCCGTCCCCGCGACCGGACCGCCCGCCCACGCCGCCCTCAGCGAGGAGGTCCAGACCCGTCGCTGGACGCCGCGTCAGGCCATGCGCACCCTCTCCTTCTGGGCGCTGGCCACGGCCTTCGTGCTCGTGCTTCTCTCGCAGACGGGCTTCCTCATCCACGAGATCGCGTTCCTGGAGGACCGTACCGGCTCTCGCACGGCGGCCTCGCTGGCCCTCAGCTTCGGGGCCATGGGCAGCATCGTCGCCCGCCTCATCGTCGGCGTCTTCGCCGACGGGCTGAGCAAGCGTCACCTGGCCGCCGCGCTCTTCACCGTGCAGGCCGTGTCCGTGCTCCTCATGGTCTACATCGACACGACCGTCACCAACTACGTCTTCGCCTTCACCTTCGGGTGCACCATCGGCAACATCTACCTGATGCAGTCGCTGCTCACGAGCGAGATCTTCGGCTACGTCTCCTTCGGAGCCGTCTTCGGCATGATCTCCTTCACCAGCCAGATCAGCAGCGGCGCCGGTCCCCTCCTCGTCGGCCTTATCGAAGAGGCCACGGGCGCCTACGAGGCGTCCTTCCTCGTTACCGCCGGTGTCACGCTCGCGGCCGCGCTCGTCGTGCTCTTCGCCCGTCCCGTGCGCCTCGCCGAACCCGAGCCCGCGCCTGCCTACGTACCCTCGTAGAGGCCCCGCTCGCGGATGTAGGCCGCGACGTCGGCCGGCAGGTCGTCGCTTTCCCTCCCCGCCTTGATGACCGAGCGCGCGCCGCTCGAGGCCATCCCTCCGTGCTCCTGGTCGAGGGCAATGGTCACGATGCGGTCTGCGTAGCGCCCCGCCCGCTCCGCCACCCAGTCTCCCATCTCCTCGATCGTCACCTCCCCGCGGTTGGCCGCGATCACGCGGTGGCGCTCGAAGAACGGGTCCAGCTCCGTCTCCATCGATCCGTCGTAGTACCGTTGGTCGAAGAGCCGCACGAGCGTGTCGTGGCCCAGCACGAAGTCGAAGGCCGCCTCCGGCCACGTCGCCCGCAGCGCCGCCGCCTGGTCGACGATGCGCGCCTGGTTCGCCGCCAGCACCGCCAGCCCCGGTCGCGACGCCTGTGCGGCCAGCAGCATCCCGATGCGGTCCTCCAGCGACGCCCCTTCGATGCCCTTGGCCACGTTCCGTGTCGTCAGCAGGGCTGCGCCACCCTCCACGCCCTCCACGTCTTCCGCCAGGTCGAGCAGGCGCAGGTGCGCCCTCGTCGGCGGGTTGAAGGCCGAGGGCAGCACCGCCCACCCACCGCGCGGCGCCTCGCCAGAGTCGAACCGCGAGACCGCGGGCGCCTCCAGGACGGCAAGGGCCTCCAACCGCTCGCGGAGCGTTCCCTCCATCCCTCGATTCTAGGCGCTGCAGGGCTTGTGCCAGCGCACCCCTTGCCTGCCCGCCCCGCGCCCCCGTAGCGTGGCGAGCGTGCCGGTTTCCCGGACGCCGCTGGCCGTGCTTCTCCTCGGCGTGCTGGGCGTCTCCTGGGCCGCCATTTTCGTGCGCCTCGCGGACGAGGCCCCGGCCCTCACGATCGCCGCCTACCGCCTCGTCTTCGCCGCCGGCCTGCTCCTGCTGTTCGTCGCCGTGGCGCGCGCCCGCGGCAAGCTCGCCCTCCCGCCCCGCTCGAGCCTGCCGCTGCTGGCCCTCTCGGGCGTCTTCCTCGCCGGCCACTTCTGGAGCTGGTTCGCTTCCCTCGAACGCACATCCGTCGCTTCCAGCGTCGTCATCGTGGGGCTGCAGCCGCTTCTCGGAGCGCTCATCGCCTTCGCCGTCCTCCGCGAGCGTCCCGCCCCGCGCGAGTGCGCCGGGCTCGCCGTCGCTATTGGCGGCCTCATCTGCATCGCCGCCACCGACCTCGCCCGCGGCATCGAGTTCTTCATCGGCGATCTGCTCGCCCTCCTCGCCGCCCTCTTCGTCGCGGTCTCCCAGACCATCCGGCGCAAAACCCGCCACGAGGCCAGCGCGATCCCCTATTCCGCGGTCGCCTATACCGCCGCTGCCGCCACGCTCTGGCTCGCTGTGCTCATCGTGCGTCCTTCCATCAGCGGCTTCGCCGCCGACGCCTGGACCTTCATCATCCTGCTCGCACTGATCCCGCAAGTCATCGGCCATACGTCGATCAACTGGGCCCTGGGGCACCTGCGCGTCGTGACCGTCGGCCTCGCGATCCTTGGCGAACCGTTGCTGGCGACGATCTACGCCATCCCCGTGCTCGGCGAGACGCCGCCGGTGGGCGTCCTCGTCGGCGGCCCGCTGATCGTCGTTGGCGGCGCGGCGGGCTCAGCGCGTCCCGCCGCGACGAGCCCGCCGCGCCGCCAGGCTGAGCGTGGTCGCGTCCGGAGGCGTCTGGATCGCCCGCCGGATGGCGGCCTCGTGCTCGCCGTCGTGCTCGGCCCAGGCGGCCAGGTAGGCGCGAAGCGTGAACACGTGCGGCTCCCCCCAGGCCGTCAGGACGCCCGCCACCCGCACCTCCCGGTCCAGCGCCTCCACCGGCAGCGCCAGCAACGCCTCCACCGCCGCCTCCCGCGAGGCCCCCATCGTTGCCAGCAGGGTCTCGATCTCCTGCTCCCGCACGCCCTCCATAAGGGCGACCCGCCGGCCCTCGAGCGCCCCCGCGTCCTGCGTCCCGCCCACCCACAGCTCCTCCCCCGGCCGCCCCGCCGCCTCCGTCAACTCGACCAGCATCAGGTCAACGGTCGCGACGTGCTGGACGTGGTCGAGGGCCGTCCAGGCGTCGTCGGAGGCCCGCCGCTGCCAGTAGCCCTCCGGCACGGATGCGATCAGCCCCTGCAGCACGTGCCGCCGCGCGGCTGCGCGCTCGACCAACGTCCGCATCTCGGGGATTGCGACCATTCCCCGACTCTGCCAGAGCCCCGGCCATCCTGCGACCTGCCCCTGCCGCGATCGCGGGCTACACTGCCCGAGGTGCGCCTGCTCCTCTTCGACATCGACGGCACCCTCATCGTGAGCGGCGGCGCTGGCCGCGCCGCCATCGCCGACGCCTTGACCGCCGAATTCGGTCTCTCAGGCATTGATGGCATCGCCATCGACGGACGCACCGACACCGGCATCTTCGCGGACGCGCTCACGCTCGCAGGCGTCGACCCCACCCCCGCCGCCCTCGACCGCATGACCACCGCCTATCTCGCACGCTTCCCCGAGGCGCTTGAGAGCCACGATGGTCGCGTCCTTGAGGGCGTCATCGATCTGCTCGACGCGCTTGAGCACACCGATGCCGTGGTCGGTTTAGCCACCGGGAACGTGGTCAGGGGCGCGGAGCTGAAGCTGCGCTACTACGGCCTTTGGGACCGCTTCCGCGGAGGCGGCTTCGGCGATGTCTCCTCCGACCGCACGAAGGTCCTTGCGGCCGCCCTCGAGGAATTGGCGAAGGTGGGCGGCGTGGACGCCGCCGACGCCAGCGCCATCGTCATCGGCGACACGCCCCGCGATGTCTCCGCCGGGCACGCCATCGGCGCCCGCGTCCTCGCCGTCGCGACCGGCAACTACGGCGAGGACGCCCTCCGCGAGAGCGGCGCCGACTTCGTCCTCCCGGACCTGCGCGACACAGAAGCCGCGCTCGCCATCCTCCTCGGCTAGCTCCCCAGCGCGGCGATCCGCTCGCGCAGCCCCTCCGCCCGCGCCTGCGCCTGCGTCAGCCGGTCCCGTTCGCCCTGTACCACCGCCTCGGGCGCGCGCTCCAGGAAGCGCTCGTTCGCCAGCTGCTTCTCAAGCCGCGCGATCTGCCCGTCCGCCTCCGCCAGCTCCCCCTCCAGCCGTTCCCGCTCGGCCGCGCGGTCGACTTCCGGCAGCGCCAGCGCCACCTCCGTGTCGCCGACGCGCGCGAAGGCGTACTCGCCTGCCGGCAACTCGGCGCCAGCGCGCGTCACCTGCGGCTCGACCCGGGACGTGAAGGCAGTCGCTGCCGCCGTCTCCGTCAGGGCTCGGGCCTGGCCTGCGGCCCGCAGGTAGACCGCCAGACGCGCGCCCGCCTCCACACCCTTCTCCGCGCGCAGGTTGCGAATCGCACGGTTCACGTCGATCACGTGGCTCATCGCGGCCTCCGCCGCCGTGTCCCGCCAGACGCCTGCGCTCTTCGGGTACCAGGCCACGATCAGTGCCTGCGCCAGGTCGTCGTCGATGTGCTCGCGCAGCTTTCCCCAGAGCTCCTCCGTCACGAACGGCATGATCGGGTGGAGCAGGCGCAGGCTGCGGTCGAGGACGTGCGCGAGCACCGCCAGCGGGCGCTCGTCGCCCTCGCGCAGGCGCACCTTGCTCATCTCCACGTACCAGTCCGCCAGTTCGCTCCAGATGAAGTCCTGCATGCGCCGCGCCGCCTCCCCCACCTGGTATGCCTTCAGCAGCGAATCGACGTCCCCCTCCAGCCCCTCCAGCCGCGAGAGCAGCCAGCGGTCCTCGAGCGCCAGCGCCTCCCTGTCCGCCGCGTGGGGACGCTTCAGGCGCCGCCCCTCCAGTTGCATCAGGACGTAGCGCGCCGTATTCCACAGCTTGTTGGCGAAGTTGCGAGCCGCGGCCATGCGCTCCTCGCTGTACTTCATGTCCTGCCCGAGCGTGCCCATCGTCAGCAGCGCGAAGCGGAAGGCGTCCGCCCCGTACTGCCCCGCCGCCACCAGCGGATTCACGACGTTCCCGCGCGACTTCGCCATCTTCGCGCCGGTCGCGTCCCGGATGAGTCCGTGAAAGATCACCGTGCGGAAGGGCACGTCCCCGTCGGGAGCGTGCTCACGCATGTTGTAGAGGCCGAACAACACCATCCTGGCGCACCAGAAGAACATGATGTCGTAGCCCATCTGCATATCGGTCGTGGGGTAGAAGTAGCGCAGATCCTCGGTGTCCTCGGGCCACCCCAGGTCCGAGTGCGGCGCCAGCGCCGAGGAGAACCAGGTGTCGAGCACGTCCTCCTCCTGGCGGATGTCCGTGCTCCCGCACGACTCGCAGGCGTCCGGATCCTCGACCGCCACGGTCATCTCGCCGCAGTCGCAGTACCACACGGGAATCTTGTGGCCCCACCACAGCTGGCGGCTGATGCACCAGTCGCGCAGGTTGTCGGTCCAGTTGAGGAAGGTGGTCGCCATGCGCGCCGGCACGACGCGGATGCGCTCGTCGCGGATGGCCGCGCTGGCCGCGCTCGCCAGCGAGACGCCTGGCGCGTACTCCTTGTTCACCGCCACCCACCACTGCTCGCTCGGCAGCGGCTCGATCACCGACTGGCAGCGCTCGCAGCGACCCACGCTGTGCGTGTACGGCTCCGTCTTCTCGAGGAAGCCGCCGTCCTCCAGGTCGCGCACGATCGCCGCGCGCGCCTCGTCGACGGTCATCCCCGCGTACGGCCCCGCCTCGTCGTTCATGCGCCCGTCCTGGTCGATCGCGACGATCACGTCGAGGTCGTGGCGCTGGCCGATCTCCCAGTCGAGCGGGTCGTGCCCGGGGGTCACTTTCAGGGCGCCCGTGCCGAACTCCGGCTGGATTGCGTCGTCCGCCACCACCGGCAGCTCGCGACCCATGATCGGCAGCAGCACCGTCCGCCCGATGCGTTCCTCGTAGCGCTCGTCCTCGGGGTGAACGGCCACGCCCGTATCCGCCACCATCGTCTCCGGCCGCACCGTCGCGATGGAGATGGCGTCGGGCAGGGCCATGCCCCCCTCGCCCACCACCGGATAGCGCACGTAGTAGAGCTGCCCCTCCTCCTCCTCGTGCTCGACCTCCAGGTCGCTCAGGGCGGTGCTGCAGCGCGGGCACCAGTTGATCATCCGCAGCCCCCGGTAGATGAGGCCGTCCCGGTAAAGATTCACAAAGGTGGTGCGCACCGCCCGCACGATGTGCGGGTCCAGCGTGAAGGTGTCGCGGCTCCAGTCGGCGCTGGCGCCGAGCCTGCGGTGCTGCTCGTAGATGCGCGGGCGCAGCTGCCGCACCCACTGCCAGACGCGCGCCTCGAACCGCTCCCGCCCGAGGTCGTGCCGGGTGAGCCCTTCCTTCAGGAGTTCGCGCTCCATCACGTTCTGCGTAGCGATGCCGGCGTGGTCCTCGCCGGGAAGCCACAGCGTTGGCTCCCCCTGCATCCGGTGCCAGCGCACGAGCGTGTCGGTGAGCGCGTCCTCCAACCCGTGACCGAGGTGCAGCTCCCCCGTGACGTTCGGGGGCGGCATCACGATGCTGTAAGGCGCTTCGCCCGGGACGACGTTCGCGCGGAAGTACCCGCCCTCTTCCCAGAAGGCGTAGATGCGGTCTTCCACCGCGCTCGGCTCGTAGGCGGAAGCGAGCCGCGTGCTTGCTGGCGCGTCGGTCATTGCGATTCCCTCATCGAAGTGGGAACGCCGCCCCCGGCGGCGCGTCCGGAAAGTGTAGCAGCCGACCCCGAAGGGTCCCCTTCACAGCCCCCCAGACACCTCAGGGGGATGGGGTAATTCGGGGTACGGGGCTATAGGATGGCGACCGAGTGGGGGTGGATCGAGGGGTGTCACCCGTAAGGACCTGTGCGGATTGTGGCCGGGAGACGCCTGGTGACGGTCCCTTCTGCGTCCACTGCGGAGCAGCATCGGATGACGCTGCCTCACCCCCTCCTGGCGCCGCAAGGCCCGAAGGCCCCGCCGACGTCGCGGAACTGGCCTCGCAGGTTAGCGACCTCTCCGCGCGACTCGCTCAGCTTGAGACTCTGATAGTTGACCTGCTTGTCCCACCACCCCTGGCGCCGGGGGAGAGCTGGCGACCGCCACGGCTTCCGCCGCGCCGAAGTGAGTCGGAGGCTACCCCGGTCGAGCGGGTCGAGCCGGCCCCGCCTGCTCCGCCACCCGCCGCCCCGCGCGAGCCGGACCCTGCGCTGGCCACCCCGGTCGCGCCGGTCGCACCGTCAGTTCCACCACCTGCCTCCCCGCGCGAGCAGGCGTCCATCCCCGCTCCAGGCGAGCCGGTTGAACCGCTCGTCTCAGCACCTCTCGTGGGAGAGCCCGCCCCCGCCCCGATACCGTTCCTGCAGGCCACCCCTGCGGGAGGAGAGCGGAGCGATCGTCCTCCCCCTCGACGCGTCCCCCCTTCACGGCCGCCGTTCGACTGGGAGCGACTCGTGGGCCGGAACTGGTTCGCCATCATCGGCGCCGTGGCTCTGGCCATTGCCGCCGGGTTCTTCCTCAAGCTGGCATTTGATAACCAGTGGATCGGGCCAACAGAGCGAGTGCTGCTGGGGGTTGCGGTCGGCCTCGCCATGATCGCCGCGGGCGAGTACACGGCCCGCCGCGCCCCGCCCTGGTCGCGGGCGGTGGTGGGCGGCGGAATCGCGGTCCTCTACCTGTCCATCTACGCCTCCTTCGGCTTCTTCGACCTGATCCCGATCGTGCCCGCGCTCGTGTTCCTTGGCCTCGCGGTGGCCCTGGGCGGGGCCCTGGCCATCAGGCACAACTCGCGCGTCGTCGCCTTCATGGCGCTGTTCGGCGCGTTCCTCACCCCGGCGCTTCTGGGAGACGAGTTGGGCGACCGCCTGTATCTCGGGCTCGGCTACCTGCTGGTCGTCGACGCCGGGATAGTGGCGGTGGCCAGTGTCCGCGGGTGGCGCTGGTACACGCTCATCGGCATGGTCGCGTCCTACGTCCTGTTTGCGGTCTGGCTCGACCGCATCCCGACAGACGAAACCATCGGCGCCCAGCTTGGGCTTTCCGGCGTGTTCCTCATCTTCCTGGGCGCCGCGACCCTCTACAACATCCTCTGGCGCCGCAAGCCCAACCAGTTCGACATGACGCTCATCATGACGAACGCCTTTGCCTTCTTCGGCCTGACCTTCGGCGTCATGTGGGAGGAGTACGAGCCGTGGTTCGGGCTGATCGCCTTCCTGCTGGCGGCCTTCCACGGACTGGTCGCCCTCGGCGCGAGGCTCAGGCCGGGTGTCTCCCCGGTGGTCCCGCTCCAACTGAGCGCTACGGCCCTGGTCTTCCTGACCGTGGCCGCGCCCCTGCAATTCACCGGCGAGTGGACATCCGTGGCGTGGGCTGCGGAAGGCGCCGTCGTGGTGGGGCTGGGCATCGTTACCCGTAACTGGCTCAGCCGTGTTTCCGGACTGCTGGTGCTCACCTGCGCGGTCGTGCGCATCCTCGCGCTCGACACCGGATCGGTGAATGTGGCCGAGTTCGTCCCGGTGCTGAACGGCAGGTTCCTGGCCTTTGCCTTCGGCATCGGGGGGCTGTACGCGGCTGCCTGGTTGTACGCCTTCCGGGGTGGTCCGGCGCCGCCAGAGTACAAGCCGCGAGAGTCCTCGCTGTTCGGGGTGGCCTCGCTGTTTGGCGAACTCGTCAAAGTGTTTGTGGCCTTCGAGAGCCGCGCCTCGCGCGTGCTGGTGACCGGGGCGAACCTCCTGACCCTGTGGATCTTCAGCGCCGAGGCGATCAGCTACTTCGATCGTCAGACCCTGGAGGCCGTCGGTAGTGATGCCGCCACACGAGCCAACAATTCATTGCTGTCTACCCTGACGTCCGTCTGGGCCGGTTACGGCGCGATACTGATGGCCGTGGCCCGGTGGCGCGGCGGCGGATTCCTCGCCGCGAGCGGCCTCGCGGTAGTCGCCGTGGCCGCGCTGAAACTGCTGCTGGGCGACACCCCCGCTATCGGCATCCCCGAGGGCTCGCACACCATCGTTCTGAACTTCTACGTCCTCTCCTTCGTGTTCGTAATGGCCGGTATCGCGACCGCGGCCTATGTGGAGAAGCGTGCGGGGATCTTCTCCGAGAGGCTCGGCTGGCCAGTCATGACCGGTCTGGGGGTCGCCGCTGCCGTGACCATTGCGTGGGTGCTCACGGCCGAGATCGTGCGCTTCTACGGCCACCGCGAGCTGGTGGAGGGCGTCAGCTACCAGACGCCCATGCACCTGACGCTAACATCCGCCTGGGCTGCGTACGGCGCACTGCTGATGGCCGTGGCCCGGTGGCGACACGCGGGACGTTTTGCGGTCGGCGGGCTGTTGGTGGTCGCAGTCGCCGCCGGGAAGCTGCTGCTCTTCGACACCTTCTTCATCGGTATCCCGGAGGGGTCGCACCTGGTCGTCCTGAACTACTACGTCCTCACGTTCGCCTTCGTCATGGCCGGCATCGCGACCGCGGCCTATGTGGAGAAGAGCTCGGAGGCCTTCTCCGCGAGGTTCGGCCGCCTGTTCATGACCGGCCTGGCGATCGCCGCTGCCGTGGCCATTGGGTGGGTGCTCACCGCCGAGGTGGTGCGCTTCTTCGGCCACCGCGAATGGATGGAGGGCGTCAGCTACCAGAACCCCATGCATCTCACGCTGACCTCCGCGTGGGCTACGTACGGCGCACTGCTGATGGCGGTGGCGCGGTGGCGACGCGCTCGATCCCTCGCTGTCGGCGGTCTGGTTGTCGTCGCGGTCGCCGCTGGGAAGCTGCTGCTCTTCGACACCTTCTTCATCGGCATTCCCGAGGGCTCCCACACGATCGTCCTGAACTACTACGTCCTCACCTTCGCCTTCGTCATGGTCGGCATCGCGACCGCGGCCTACGTGGAGAGGAGCTCGGGGGCCTACTCCCTGATGCTCGGCAAGCCGGTCATGACGGGTCTGGTGATTGCAGCCAATGCGGTCGTCTTATGGGTGTTCACGGCGGAGGTGGTGCGCTTCTTCGGCCACCGTGAGCTCATGCAGGGCGGCGACTATGAGGCCGCCATGCACCTCACGCTGACGGTCATGTGGGCCACCCACGCCGCGCTTGCGATCTCCGCAGGCATCTTCCGTGGGTCGCGCACACTCCGCGTCATGGGGATCGTCATGTTGGCGGTGCCGGTGGCGAAACTGTTTGTGTTCGACGTGTTCCTGCTGGAACGCGGATACCGCGTGGGGGCCTTCGCCATTCTGGGAGTGATGCTGCTGGCCATGGGCCTGGCCTACCAGCGCTACAGCTCGGCGGTGAAAGGACTCTTCCTGAGCGATGGCGGTTCGGCCGACGCACCGGAGTCTCGCGCAGCGGAATAGGGCATGCGGCCTGCGCAGGTGCTCCGCCGCGCCACCAACCGCCAATCTGACCTCTTACAGCGCCCCCAGCCGACGCGCCGCCTCCGCCAGTGTCTCGTCCGACTTCGAGAAGGTGAAGCGCACGAACCGCGACCCCGCATCCGCGTTGTTGTAGAAGCTCGACCCCGGAACCGGCGCCACCCCCACCCGCTCGATCAGGTTGAGCGCGAAGGCCGTGTCGTCCCCCTCGAAGCCGAGGTCGCCGAAGTCCGCCATCACGTAGTACGCCCCCTCCGGCTTGTGGCAGATGAACCCCGCCTCCCGCAGCGCGATCAGGAGCCGGTCCCGCTTCCCCTGGTACATCGACCGCAACTCCGGGTAGTAGGACTCCCCCTGCTCCAGCGCGACCGCTCCCGCCTGCTGCAGCGGCGCGGGCGCCCCCACCGTCAGGAAGTCGTGCACCTTGCGAACCGCCTCGCTCAGGTGGGGCGGCGCGACCACGTACCCGAGCCGCCACCCGGTCACGCTGAACGTCTTCGAGAGCCCGCTGATCGTCACCGTGCGGTCGTACATCCCCGGCAGCGTCGACATCGGCAGGTGCTGGTGGTCGTCGAAGAGGATGTGCTCGTAGATCTCGTCGGTGAAGCAGAGGCAGTCGAACTCCTGGCAGAGCGCCGCGATCTGGCCCAGCTCCTCGCGGTCGAACACCTTGCCGCTCGGGTTGTTCGGCGAGTTCACGATGATCGCCTTCGTACGCGGTCCGAAGGCCGCCCGCAGCTCGTCCGCGTCGAACACGAAGTCCAGGCCCCGCATTGTCACGAACTTGAGCGTCGCCCCGCTCATGGCCGCGTCGGGCACGTAGTTCTCGTAGAACGGCTCGAAGACGATCACCTCGTCGCCCGGCTCCACAAAGGCGAGCATCGCCGCCATCATCGCCTCCGTGGCCCCACAGGTGACCGTCACCTCGCGTTCGGGGTCGATGTCGAGCCCGTAGTGGCGCCCCACCTTGGCGGCGATGGCCGCCCGCAGGCGCGGGTCGCCCCAGGTGATGGCGTACTGGTTCACGTCCGCCTCGATCGCTTCGATCGCCGCACGCTTCACGAAGTCGGGCGCGGGGAAGTCGGGGTAGCCCTGCGCCAGGTTGATGGCGTCGTGCTCGAACGCGAGCCTCGTCATCTCGCGGATGACCGACTCCGAGAACACCGCCGTGCGCGAGGCGACCAGGGGGCGCTGGGGCATGCCCGCGATTCTACGGATGGCCCCCGAACGCGCTGCTAGGCGTCGGTCTCCCGCAGGATCACGACCGGTATCTTGCGGTCCGTCCGCGCCTCGTGTCCCGCATAGTGACCCGAGCCCGCCTTGAACAGGTCGTAGAGGCGCTGCCGGTCCTCCTCCGGCGCTGGCTCCGCCTGCATCGTGCGCCTCCCGGCCCGCGTCTCCACCTCGACGCTGGGGTTCGCGACCACGTTGTAGTACCAGGCAGGGTTGCGCGGCCCTCCCCACAGCGAAGCGGGGACCAGCAGGGCGCCGTCCTCCTCCACGTAGAGCAAGGGCGAGGTCTGCTGCCTCCCCGTCCGCGCGCCGGTGGTCGTCAGCAGCAGAACAGGCAGTCCGAACTTGCCCATCAGCCGCCCCCCGGTCAACCGAAAGACGAACGTGTGAAACGGCGAGAACAGCTTCAGGAAGAATTTCTGGACCCTGAACATCACCGATTCGGTCCCCGGTTCATCGGGTACGGCTGCCAGCGCCGCAGATCCGTGCGTGGCAGCACCTCCGGGTTCACGGCGCTGCGCGGCCAGCGACCCTGCAGGGCCGTCGCGATCTCGCGCCCCGTCCGTCGCCGCGTCTCCGGCATCATCCGCGCCGTCGCCGAGGCCACGTGCGGCGTCACGATGACGTTGTCCATGTGCAGCAGCGGGTTCTCCGAGTTCGTCGGCTCCACCTCGAACACGTCCAGCGCCGCACCCGCGATCTCGCCCTCGTCCAGCGCCGCGATCAGCGCCGCTTCGTCTACCGTCGGCCCGCGCCCGTTGTTCACGAAGATGGCTGAAGGCTTCATCGCGGCGAAGTGCTCGGCCTTCATCAGGGGCCGCGTCTCCGCGTTCAGGGGAGCGTGCATGGAGACGTAGTCGGCTCGCTCCAGCATCTCCATGAAGCCAACCGGCTCGACGCCCTCGGCCGTCATCGTCAGTTCGCTCACGAAGGGGTCGTAGGCGATCACGTGCAGCCCGAACGGCTGGCAGCGTCGCGCCACCGCCCGCGCGATGTTCCCGAACGCGATGAGCCCGACCGTCTGCCCCCAGAACCGGGGTACATCGCTGAAGACGGGACGCGCCTCGCGCCACTTGCCCTCGCGCATCAGGCGGTCCATCAGCTTCAGCCGGCGCGCGGCCGCGAACATGAGCGCCATCGTGTGGTCGGCCACCTCCTCGACGAACACGTCCGGCACGTTCGTCACGACGATGCCCGCCTCCGTTGCCGCCTCCACATCGACCGTGTCCGCGCCCACGCTGCTGAGGCCGATCACGACGCAGCGGTCGAGCCCCTCAATGATCTCGGCGGTGATGCGCCGCCCGGGCGCGATCACCGCGTCGGCGTTGCGCGCCGCCTCGGCGAATTCGGCGTCCGTCTTCGCCGGAATCTCCAGGATCGTCGCGCCGATGGGGTCGAGCGCCTCGCGCTCGTAACGGAAGTCGCCCATCCCCGACCCCTGGCGCGCCTGCGCCGCGACCACGTAGCCGCCTGACTCGTTCGTCATGCTCTCGCTCCTGCTCTCCCTGCCTTGTTCCGTGGCGCCGCTACCCTGCGGCTGGTCAAGTGCGCCGCCTGGCGCCGCTCTTAGCTTGGAGCAACGGGCGGTGCACCAACAGTCCCCGTCCGGCCAGTGGCGGCCACTGGTTTGCTTCGGCTTAACTACTAGATTGCTGACAGGAACACCTAACTGCTCAGCCGCTTCAGGCAGAGCCATCTCGGCGTCCTGTCTTGTGTTCCACTCGTGGGCGTGCTGGCGCCATACGAATGATCGCCCCAGGGACGGTACGTAACTGTTACGGGTTGTGGTGGATCGGATCACAAATGTCACTGTGCCTCTCTCCGCCTGGGGTGCGCGCGATTCTCACGCCCGCGCTCGGGCCTGTCTACGGTGCCGGTGATTGGGAGGGGGGTCAGGCAGGAACCGGTACGCCGGCGCGCACCGCCGGGACCGCCGCACTCCGGAAGAAGCCGACGACCGCGCCGCCCTGCAGCAGGCTCGACACGTAGACCGCGCCCTCGGGCACCCGGTCCGTGACGGTCGCGGGGGCGCGCAGCGTCAGCTCGCCGTCGATCAGCTCGATCTCGTCGTCGTCGCTGATGCCGAGCCGCTCGGCGTCCTCTTCGCTCACCTGGATGCGGTCGTAGCGGTGCAGGCGCTCCGCCTCAGGGTGGCGGAGCGCGGCGGCGTCGGTCGCCGTGTACTGGTCGCGACCGGTGATGATGCGCAGTCCCTCGCCGCTGGCGGAGGCGTCCGCCACGGGCGCCATCGTCCCCTGTCCCGATGCCGTCACCTCCAGCCGCACGCCCTCGCCGATGATGAGGTCGGCGGCAGGCTGGTAGGCGGGAGTCTCGTTCGCGATGGCGGCGAGCGCCATGTCCGGGTCGGCGGGAACGTCGACGCCGAGCGCGCCCGCGAGCGCGGAGAGCGCCGCGAAGCAGGTGACCGCGTCGCCCTCGGGCGTGATCGCCGGTTCGAGCCGCTGCACGCGGAAGTCGCCCTGCGTGTAGGTGCCCCGCGAGGCATACGAGCGCCCCTCGGCGAGCACGGCCGTCGCGCGCTTCGCCGTTTCGTGCGCCACGTTGTCGATGACGACGAGCGCATCGAGCCCTTCGAGCGCGGCTGCTGCTCCCGGCAGGCGCATCGTCGGGTCGTCGCGCACGACGAGCAGGCCGCTCAGGCCCTCGAGCGGGTTGTCGCTGCCTTCGGCGGCCACGCCCACGTCGAGCAGGCCGTGGGTGTTCACTTCCGGGGGCGCGACCACGAGGTGATCCGATGCCGCCTCGCCGTGCAGCGCGACCGCGAGGTTCGCCGCCCCGCCCGCCATCGCCCCCGCAATCGCGGGCGACACCGGGTTCGGCGCACAGACGACGATCGCGCCTTCGGATGACCGCAGCGCTTCGGCCGCGGCGGCGATGTCGCCGCTCGCGTCAGCCTCGCTGGCGACGGCGCTGGCGACGGCGCTGGCGAGGGCGGCCGCTGCCTGCCCTTCCTCGCCCGCAGCCGGACGAATCCAATGCGTGGCGAAGTCGACAAGCTCGCTCCGCAGCGCGCCGATAACGACCAGCGTCGCCTTCTCGCTCGCCACCGCATCCTTGATGCGCACGCCGAGGACGTTGTGGCTCTCCTCGAGGTCGTCGGCGATCACGACGATCGCCTTCGCCTTCGGGATGCGGGTCATGTCGGTGGCCATGCGCCACGTGCCCAAACGCGCCTCCAGCGCCTCCTTCGTCGCCCGCATAACGGGCCCGAGGGGGCTGTCGGCCGTCGTGCCGAACGCGTCGCCGGCGATGAGCCGCGCAAGGTAGGCCTCTTCGTTCGTGACCGTGCCGCCCACGAGTACGCCCACGCGGCCTTTGCCAGCCGCCTCGCGCAGGGCGCTCGCGGCCTCGGCTGCCGCGTCTTCCAGCGAGGCGGGCGCCTGGATCACGCCGCGCTTCACGAGGTGGCGCGAGAGCCGCTCACGCGGCTTCAGCGAGTCGTAGTGGTAGCGCCCGCGCACGCAGATCTGGTCGCCCGCGAATTCATTGCCGGGGCCGGGGCGCACGATCACGCCGCGTCCCTCCCGCGACCCCAGGCTGAGGCTGCAGCCGACCGAGCAGGAGTCGCAGGTCGTCGTCGTCCACGTGTCCGGCTTCGCCACCCACTTGTTCGGGTGCTCCATCAGCGCCGCCGTCGGGCAGACGTCGATGCAGGCGCCGCTGAAGTCGCAGTTGCTCTCGTGGATGGCGCCGCCCGCGCCGAAGGTGATCTGCAGGTCGAAGCCGCGACCGCCGAGCGTGATCGCGCTCGTGTGCCGTTTGTCCTCGCAGACGCGCTGGCAGCGCGTGCAGATGATGCACATCTGCGGGTCGAACTCCATGTACGGGTTCGCCCGGTCGGCCGGTGGCTGCGGCGCCTGGTAGAAGGTGCGCTCCTCGCCTACCCACGGCTCGTAGCCGGACATTCCGACCATCTCGCAGGTCGCCTGCAGCTCGCAGCGGTAGTTTTTCGAGCAGGTCAGGCAGCGGTGGGTCACCACGTCGTCGCGCAGGCAGATGTCGCCCGGGTGACAGTGCTCCCGCCTGTGACAGGTCAGGCAACGCTCGCTGTGGTTCGAGATGAGCACGGAGAGGACGGCGCGGCGCCCCTCCTGCACCTCGTCGGTGTCGGTGCGCACGGTCATCCCGTCCTGGACCACGCTCGTGCAGGCCAGCTGCAGCCCCGGCGGCCCCTCGATATCGACCAGGCAGGTGCGGCAGCCTGCGTACGGCTTGAGGCCGTCCACGTAGCAGAGGTTCGACATGTAGATGCCGTTGTTCTTCAGCACCTCGACCAGGGGCGCCCCATCGGGCGCCTCGATCGCTTGGCCGTTCGCGGTGATTGTCGCCATACGTCTAGAGCCGGTGGAAGTCGGCGTCGGGGTCGGGCGCCTTCATACCGTTCGGGTAGGTGTTTTCGTTCCGCTCCAGGAACGACTGCGCCATCTCGCTGAGCGTGTGCTTGTCGCGGTACATCTCGTCGAAGTTCGTGACCGCGTCGTCGAGCGGGCCGCCCGGCTGGATTGCCTCGTAGGGGCAGGCTTCCGTGCAGAGGCCGCAGTACATGCAGATGCGGAAATCGATCTCGTAGCGATCGATGTTGCGGCGTCCCTCGGCGTCCTGGCTGGTCGCCACCAGGATGCAGCCGTCGGGGCAGGCCTGCGCGCAGGTACTGCAGCCCGTGCAGCGCTCCTCGAACCAGAGCAGGTTCGTACGCGCGTACACCGGAACCGGTCGCGAGACCTCCGGGTACTCGATCGTATCCACGGGCCTGAAGAGCTGCCGCAGCGTGAGACCCATCCCGCGCGCAATGCCCGTGCCGTAGGCCATCCAGTCCTCCTGAGGGAAGCGGCCCGATCGTAGCGGCCCCGCCTCGTGATGACAATCACGAAGCGCCCGCCAGCGGGTAGACTTCGCCCGTTAATCCACCCTACGGAGGCAAGTCATGCTCTTCGAGCTGCGGCAGTACCGGATCAAGCCAGGTCAGCAGGCCCGCTGGGTCGAGTTCATGGAGAACATCATCATCCCCTTCCAGCAGTCGAAGGGCATGGTCATCCTCGGCAGCTTCATCGACGAGGATGACGAGACCGTCTACATCTGGATCCGCCGCTTCCGCGACGAAGCCGAGCGCGAGGCCCAGTACGAAGCCGTCTACCAGAGCGACGAGTGGACGAACGAGATCGGCCCCCAGCTCTCCGACATGATGGAGCGGGAGGGCATCGTCGTCCGCCGCCTCAACGCCACGCCCCACTCCGCGTTGCAGTAGCCGGCCAACGGCGCACTTGCTGCTAATTTTTCTTTCATTAGCAGCACGCTTGCAGTTGCGGGGCGTCGCTAGCGCTCGGACTCGGCCAGCGCCCGCAGCCGGCCCGCCAGGTCGCTGGAGGGCGTGAACACGAACTTCTTGCCGATGCGGCGCTTGGCGAAGAGCCCAAGATCCTCCAGGCCAAGGAGATCCGTGCGCGACGACTGGATCGTGACCCCGTGGAACTGGGCGTGGGCCTTGATCGTGAAGCTCTGCTGCGTATCGCGCAGGGCATTGCTGACGGCCACCGTCTGCCGGTGGTTGAGGGGCACGTTCCCGCGCAGCAGCGCCTCGACCTCCCTCACCTCTGCGGCCTTTCGGGTGAGGTAACCGCGCAGGTCCGCGATGGCGCGCTCGATCACCTGCAACTGGTGGATGATGAAGTACGTCAGATCGTTGTCGTCGGTCTCGACGTACAGGTACGAGCGCGCGTACTGCGCCGGAGCCTTCCGCAGGATGCTGGAGATTGAGAGGTACTGGGCGAGCCAGTACCCGTGCCGCAGCATCGCCCAGTAGAAGAGCGCTCTCGCTAGCCTCCCGTTGCCGTCCTCGAAGGGGTGGTCGTACCCCACCCAGAAGTGCAGCACGATCGCCCGCACCACGGGGTGAAGGAACCCCTCGCCCAGTTCCTCGTTGGCGAACCGGCAGAGGTTCTCCAGCCGCTCCGGTAGTTCGGCAGATGGGGGCGGCCGGTGCAGGATCGTGCCGTCGTCCCAGACGATGGCCACCCGCCGGTCGTCCTCACGCTGAAGGTGGCCGGCGTCCGCCTCGTCCTCGAGCGTTCTGCTCGTCACGATGCGGTGGAGTTCCAGCACGGTCTCCGGGGTGAGCCCTTCGCCGCCCTCGGCAAGCCGCCTCGTGGCCCCCATCGCCATGAAGTTGTTGACGATCATGCGTTCGGCCTTGTCCACGGGCCGGCGCCCGCTCTGCAGGAGCTCCTTCGCGATCCGCCTCGTCGTGGCCGCCCCCTCCAGCAGGCTGGAGGTGATCGCCTCCTCGAGCAGCGAGGAAACCAGGTAGCGGTCGCTCGACTGCGGGTTCATCACCTGCTGGTCCGTCAGGATGTGGGCGCTCGCCTGCTGGTCGATCCGATGGACCATCTCCTGGATCTGATCCACGTTGCTGAACCGGAAGGGCGCGCCAGCGACGCTGGTCAGCGGCAGGGACCGGGACGAGACCCTCCGGCTGAGCGCCGTCCCCAGCCACCACTGCTCAACCGTCAGGCCATCCGGAGGCGTCCGGTGCCGCATCTGATCCCAGTGCAGGTAGCGGCCCTTGCCGTCGACCGGCCGTGCGCTCCCGAAGAGCGAGAGGAGGCTCTCCTCAGCGGCCGGGTGCGTCAGATCGGCGAGACCGGGGGGCGACAGCGGTATCTTCATGGTGGAGCCCGATCCTGCGCAGGTTCTTCCTGCTAATTTTTCTTTCGTTAGCAGCAAGCTTACAGAACGCGCTCACCCGCCAGCAAGGGCGAAACGGACAATTGCTGCTAATTATGCTTCAGTTAGCAGCATACTTACAGTTGGCGACAGGCCGTAGCCCCCTACACCTTCCGCAGCTTCGTGAAGCTCTTCAGCTCCCGCGGCGGGTCGAGGGTGCGGCCGGAACGCGCGCGCCCACGGCCACGTCGTGGGGCGCGATGAACTGGCTCGGCTGCCGCCCGCCCCCACTTTCCGCGGCTCACGCCTCCTCGTCGGGGGAGACCAGCTCGTCGGGGGTGAGGAGGGCGGTGGTGGCGTCGCGGTCTTCGGTGTTGAGGGCGACCGTGGCGTAGCCGTCGTGCCGGTCGAGGATGTGCAGGCTCTGAATGTTCACCCCCGCATCGCGAAAGCGCGCCGCCACCTTCGCCAGCGCCCCCGGCTCATCGAGGAGGCGGACCAGCACGGCCTCGTCCGTGACTGCGCGGTAGCCCGCGTTCATCAGGCAGTAGAGCGCCCGGTCGTGGTCGCCCTTCGCCGTTGTCAGCGTGACGAGTCCCGTCTCGCCCATCCTCTCCGTATTGATGGCGATGAGGTTCACGTTCTCGCGCGCGAGCGCTTCCGTGACGCCCGCGATCACGCCGGCCTTGTTCTGAACCGCTACGGTAATCCGCTTCATCGAAGCCTCCTCATGCCTGTGTGTCCCGTCGCTCCCGACGTGCGCAGGTGTCGACGATCTCGTCGACCATCGTGCGTGTGACGTGCGGCATCGTGATGACGTGCGCGATGTCGCCGAGCGGCGCGAGCTGCCACATGCGCACGATCTCGTCCGCCGGCCTCGGGAATACGACCGTCACCGAGTTGCGGTTGCGCCAGGCGGGGATTCCCTCTTCGTTGAAGCGCTCCACCGCGTACGCCGCCGTGTCGAGCATGTCTCCCACGAGCTGCCGCAGACCACCAAGGCCGTAGTGTTCGAAGGCGTACCAGAGGATGAGTGGCGTAAAGCCGTTGCGTGAGCCCGGGAGCGTCGTGTCGAGCGTACCCAGGTACTCGATCGAGCGGGCGACAACGTTCACATAGTCGCGCTTCGTCAGGACGATGCCGCAGGGCAGGGGCGCGCCGATCAGCTTGTGCCCGCTCACGGCGATGCTGTCGATGCCTGCGTCGAACCCGTACGGCTGCGGGTCGTCGACGAACGGCAGGATCAGGCCGCTGAGTGCTGCGTCGGCGTGAATGTAGCGACTCGTGATCGCGAGGTCCTCGAGGATGGCGTGCATCCGTGAAAGGTCATCGATGGCGCCCTTCATGGTCGTGCCGATGTTCGCCAGAAGGATGACTGGCGTATCGCGATGGATGCGCACCGTCTCGTGCAGGTCGTCGTAGTCGATCTCGCCGTTGTCCTGGCTCTTGATCATGATGTTGCGCATATTCAGCACGCTCAGGTTCTTGAGCACGCTGTAGTGGGTGTCCTGCGAGAAGTAGACGATGCCGTTGGGATGCAGCTTGCGGGCGAGGTAGAGCCCGTACATGTTGCCCTCGGTGCCCCCTGAGGTGATGTAGCCCCACGCCGTTTCCGCTTCCAGGCGCATGAGCCCCGCGAACGTGGCGATGACCTCGCGCTCGATCGCGCGCGTGCTGATCCGGTAGTTGCTCTCGTGGAAAGGGTCGCCAATGTTGTTGAGCGAGTAGCTCAGGAACGGCAGGAGCGCGGAGTAGTCGTAGGCGAGGTTGCCGGGGAAGCCGGCCTGCCGCTGCGTGGCCTCCTCCAGGTCCTGCTGGAGCGCATTGAGGCGTGCACGCGTCTCGGGGCGTGGGTCGGCCATGCCCCGAGATGCGTGCTCCCCTGATGCCCGCGGTGGACGGGACACCGCGCCTACACCTTCCGCAGCTTCGTGAAACTCTTCAGCTCCCGCGGCGGGTCCAGGGTGCGGCCGCGGATGCTGAACGAGACCTCCCCCACGTAGATGTCGCCGTGCGAGTCCACGGCCACGCCGTGGGGCGCGATGAACTGACCGAGCCCCTCGCCCTCGTCCTCGTCCCCGAAGCGCGCGAGGAGGTCGCCGCCGCGCGAGAGGATGCTGACGCGGTGCCCCAGCCCTGGACAACCCTCCATGCCGCCCATCCCGTTCAGCTCGCCGATGTAGATGTTCCCGTCCGGGCCCAGCACCATCCCGTCGGGCCGGTGGATGTTGTTCCACATCTCGATGAAGTTCCCCTCGGCGTCGAACACCTGCACGCGGTGCGCCTCCCGGTCGGCCACGTAGACGCGCTCCTCCTCATCGATCGCCACGTTGTGGGGCCGGATGAACTGTCCCGCATCGATTCCGGGTCCGCCCCACGAGAGCACGTGCTCCCCCTCGGCCGTGTACCGATGCACGTTCGAGTTCCCGTACCCGTCCGTGATGAAGAGGTCGCCGCTAACCGGCGAGACAGCCGCGTGCGTGGGGCGGTTGAAGGGCTCGCCGCTCCAGGTCGGCGAGGGATTGCCGCCGAGCGTCAGCAGCAGCTCCCCGTCCTGGGACCACTTCGTGATCGAATGCGTCCCATCGTCGACGCACCAGACGGCCTCGTCCGCGCCGATGAACATGCCGTGCGTGCGCGCGTCGAAGACGCCCCGTCCGAAGCTGCGCAGGAAGCTTCCCTGCCGGTCGAACACCATCACCGGGTAGTCCGTGTTGCGCGTCAGCAGGAACACCTCGTCGCGCGCGTTGACCGCCACGCCGGGCGTCTCGCGCAGCGTGACGCCCTCCGGGAGCTGCTCCCAGCCCTCCTCCACTTCGTACCGAAAATCGCCGTCTCCAAGAGTTACTGCCATCGTTCGTTCTCCCCAATGTGGCCGCCGCCGATTGACCCCACCCGCGGACCGGTCACAGACTGCGGGCGATGGTAACCGCTCGACAGGCCGCTGGGGATGGCGCCCCTGCCGGAGTCGCGGCTCGTCAGCGCCCTGCGATTTCCTCGCCCTTCCTCCGACGCCTGCTCCGCATGGGACGCTGGCCGCGGAGTAGCGCCCTCCTGCTGATTGGCGGCTACGCGGTGCTGCTCGCCGGCGGCACGCTCATCCTGCTGGCGCCCGCCGCCTCCACCTCCCACACCAGCGCCGCCGATGCGTTCTTCACGACGGTCTCGGCGGTCACCCTCACGGGGCTCACGACCGTGTCCGTGCAGGAGCACTGGACGCTTCTCGGCGAAGGCGTCATCGCCGCGCTTGCGTTCCTGGGAGGGCTCCTCTACCTCGTGGGCGCGACCGTCCTGCTCTGGCTTCTCGGGCGGCGCCTCGGGATGCGCGACTCGAGTATGCGACGCCTCTTCCGGGGCGTTCCCGGCGTCGGCGAGGTGCTGGCCGTCGTACGCACCGTCCTGGCGGTCGCCCTCACCGTGCAGGCGGTTGGGGCGCTCGCGCTCTTCCTCGTGATGCTCGCGGCCGATGTCCCCGCCGGCCGCGCCCTCTGGTGGGGGCCGTTCCACGCCGTCAGCGCCTTCAACAACGCCGGCTTCACCCTGGCGAACGGTGGCTACAGCGCCTTCATCGACGACCTGCCCGTGCTGGCGGTCACCGGTGTGCTGGCCCTGCTCGGCGCCATCGGACCGCTGCCGCTCGCCCTCTACGCCTCCCGGCGATCTTTCCGCCGCCTCCCCCTCGACGCGCGCCTCATCCTGCTGGCGATGGCGGGCGTGCTCATCGCGGGTGCGGGCGTGCTGCTCATCGGCGAGTGGACGAACCCCGCCACCCTCGGCGCCGAGCCCGGCTGGCGGCGCCCCTTCCTCGCCCTCTTCGAGTCGTCCGCGCGCACGGCCGGCTTCACCACCCTCGACACTGCCGCCTTCCGCGAGGAGAGCAAGGTCTTCGGCACGGGGCTGATGCTCATTGGCGGAGCCGCGGGCTCGGTAAGCGGCGGCCTCAAGGTGGGGACCCTCGCCGTGCTCGCGATCGGCCTCCTTGGCGTGCTCGCCGGTCGCGAGCGGCTCTCGCTGCTCGGGCGAGAGCTGCCGCCGCACGCCTTCCGGCACGCCCTCGCCATCACCTTCCTCTTTGGCGGGGCAGTCACCTTCCTGGGCGCGGGCATGATTGCCTCCACCCACGCCGCTCCCCTCGACGCGCTCTTCGAGGGCATCTCCGCCATCACGCTTTCCGGCTGGTCCGTCGGCCTCACGGCGGAGGCCGGGCCGGCCGAGCGCGGCCTCCTCATCACAGCGATGCTCGTGGGGCGCTTCGGACCGATCCTGCTCGTCCTGCAGATGGCTCGCGACCGCCGCCAGCCCGCCACCCGCCACCTCGAGGACAGCATCCGCTTCGGCTAGCGGGTCACATCAAGACTAGGCGCGCTCTCCGCGGGCCACGCGCACCTTCGCCGATCCGACGCTATTTCTGCAGCTCCATCAGTAAGCGGTGCGCAATCGCTCCTGACACTCTCGCCGCTGTTGCCGCACCCTCGGTTGAAAGAGTGGCCAGCCAAGGGCGCCCGTGTCCTGTCCCTTGTTGATTCCTTAGCCTGTTCACGGAGAGAGCAGCACCGAAGAGCGTTCTCTCCAGCTCCTTCTCAGCAGACTCACCCGCCTGGGGTTTGTGCTTCAGGGTCGCCATGTCCAGTGCGGCGAAAGCCATGCCGACTAGATCGGGGAACTTCAGCTTTTCGACCACGTTGCGACTGGTACCTCGTTCGAGGAGAACGTGCCGAGCTGTGGCTTCGAGTAGATCCTTGGCTGTTCCTGCTACAAGCGCAGAGTCGTCAGCGCCTTCCATCGCGCGTCGCGCATAGCCCTTCAGGGTGTCTGTGAGTGCGGCCCCACTCAACGTCTCCACGTTCGTTGGCAAGAGGGATCCGTTGCCATCCAAGTCCCACCCAAGGCTCCTAAAGGTGGCGCGGGCGTTCTCAATGGCCTCCGTGCCCACGAAGTTCTCAGACTCTGGACGGAACCCTCCCCACCCGCGAAGCTCGCGGACCAGCAGATCCACAAATTGCTGGCCACCCGCGATGTTGTTGCTGATGGCCCACGTTAGGCAGGCGTTGACCCTTCGCTGCTTCCCTACCTGTCGATCTGGTCGCTTGGGGTCGCCACCAACAATTCCGCATTGAGCGAAGAGCTCCCCTAGTTCCCTATGGCTGGGGCGCTTGGCCCCTGCCTTCGATGCGGAGAACTCAACAAAGCCGGCGACAGCGGTAACGATGGAGTAGTCGAGGGGCGGCATTGACTGCTGAGCGTTTGTCACCGCTACAGTTTATCAAGGTCGTCTTGCTCATCCGCTTCGGCTAGCCAGGCCCTTCGGTGCTACTCCCAGTCGTACCCCGCCGACCGCAGGTCCGCGTGTAGCGCGTCGTAGTCCCCTCGGAAGTAGTGCGCCTGCATTCCCACCGACCGCGCCGCCTCGACGTTCTCCCGGAGGTCGTCGATGAAGAAGCAGGCCGACTCGGGCAGGCCGATGCGCTCCGCCGCGAGGTGGTAGATGGCCGGGTCCGGCTTGGCCAACGCCACCAGCCCCGAGATCACGCGGTCATCCCAGTCGATGTCGACGCCGAAGTCGTCAACGATGCGCGTCTCCAGGTCGGGCGCGGCGTTGCTCAGGAGCCCGATGCGCGTCCCGCTCGCCCGCAGCGCCTTCGCCAGGGCGATGTTCGACTCGTGCAGCCCGACGGGACGCGAGTACCACTCCTCGAAGAGGGCCTCCGCGTGCTCCCCGCAATGCTCGGCCAGCGAGGCGATGGCCGCTGCCCGCCAGATCGAGCGGTCGCTGATGCGACCCGTCTGGAGCGCGCGCCACTCGTCCGTGCCGTAGAGCGCTCGCGCCAGGGCGCGGCGCGGCAGGCCGTGCCGTTCGCCGAAGACCTCGTACTCGTCCCAGTCCTGGCGCAGGAGCACCCCGCCAAAGTCGAAGAGCACCGCCTGGTCGCTGGCCATGGCCTTCCCCCCGCTTAGCTCTCGCGCTGTTGCTGGTAGAAGTTCCTGCCCTCGATCGCCGGGCGGAAGATCGCTGGCATGCGCTGGAACATGTCGTCTACCGTCCAGGGCTCCTTGCCCTGGATCTGGCGGACCGCCTCGGGCGTGTTGAAGAGCGACACCTGGTAGCCGGAGGCTCCGATCACCTGTCCGTTGATCCAGCCCGACTCCTCGCTCGCCAGGTACACCACCGGCGGCGCCACGTTGTCCGGCGACATCTCCCGTGCGCGATCCTCGGCCGCCTGTTGCTGAGCGCTGTTCAGCTGGCGGCGGCGGTCCGGCGGAATCGTGTCGCCCATGCGCGTGGCCGCGCCCGGGCTGATCGCGTTCGAGGTCACGCCGTAGCGGCCAAGTGCGTTCGCGCACGAGTACGTCAGCCCCACGATGCCGAGCTTGGCGGCCGCGTAGTTCGGCTGTCCCGGCGACCCCGAAAGCCCCGACACCGACGTGAAGTTGATCAGCCGGTAGTTCCCCTTGCGCTCCGACCGCCAGTAGATGGAGGCGTACTTGGAGGTGTTGAACGTGCCCTTCAGGTGCACCGCGATGACGGCGTCCCACTCCGCCTCCGTCATGTTGAAGATCATGCGGTCGCGCAGGATGCCAGCCACGTTGCAGAGGATGTCGAGCTGCCCGTACTCGTTCAGCGCTGTGCGGATGATCTGCTCCGCCGCGTCGTAGTCCGAGACATCGTCGAAGTTGGCGACCGCGCGGCCGCCGGCCGCCTCGATCTCGCGCACCACCTCGCGCGCCGGCGCGTCGTCCGCGCCCTCCCCGTCGACGCTGCCGCCGAGGTCGTTCACCACCACGGCCGCCCCCTCGGACGCCATCAGCTTCGCGATCGAGGCGCCGATGCCCCGCCCCGCGCCCGTCACGATCGCGACGCGATCCTTCAGTCGGTCCACCATTCCATGCTCCTCTGCCCTGCTGGTCTGTTCTCGGGCGCTGGCGGCCCGTGTCGTTACAACGCCGCCCCATTCTGCCACCCGCCCGCGAAGGGGCGAGCGCGCTTTCCCGCCGCCCGTCCCCCGCGTGGCAGAATGGCGCTCCCCATGGCCGAACAGGACGACAAGCACCGCCCCTACGACCGCGACAGCGTCGACCACGTCCTCACGACGACCCGCTCCGTGCGCCGCCGCCTCGACTTCGACCGCCCTATCGAGCCCGAGGTCATCGAGGCGTGCATCGGCATCGCCATCCAGGCCGCGCCCGGCGGCGGCGAGGCCCGCCCCTGGCACTTCATGGTCGTCACCGACGAGGCGAAGCGGGACGCCATCGGCGGCCTCTACCGCGAGGGCTTCTACAAGTTCGCCGGCGCCCGCCGCCCCATGCGCCCCGTCATCGCCTACCTCGCCGACAACCTCCACCGCTGCCCCGTGCTCATCATTCCCTGCATCGAGGGGCGCGCGGAGAACGACGGGCAGGGCGCCCAGGCCAGCCTCTACGGCCAGATCCTGCCCGCCGCCTGGTCGCTCCAGATGGCGCTGCGAACGCGCGGCCTGGGCACCGCCTGGACCGGTATCCACCTGCAGTACGCGAACGAGGTCGCCGAGCTCCTCGCTATCCCCGGCAACATCAGCCAGGCCACGCTCTTTCCCGTCGCCTACTTCACGGGCGACGACAACTTCAAGCGCGTCGAGCGCCCGCCCCTCTCCGAGGTCATCCACTGGGACGCCTGGGGTTCCCGCGACAAGCCGATCGCCTGAGCCGCTAGCCGCCCGTCACCTCGACCACGAACGCCGCTGCCGCCCGCGCCGCCTCCGCCAGGTTCTCCGCCTCCGTCCGCCCCGACGACTTGCGCGGCTTGAGCGAGTGGTCGCCGTCGGTCATCCAGTGCACCCGCACCTGCTCCGACAAGTCGTACCCAGCCACTTCCTCCGGCCGCCCGAAGGTGTCGCGCTCACCCTGCAGGACGAGCACCGGCGTCTGGATCGCCTCGAGGTGCGCGGTGCGCAGCCTCTCCGGCCTCCCCGGCGGATGGAACGGGTACCCGAAACAGACCACCCCCGCGACGCCCGCCCCCTCCGCCACCATGCTGGCGATGCGCCCGCCCATGGACTTCCCCCCGATGACGAGCCCCGCCGCCCCGAGGTCGTCGATCACCTCTCGCCAGCTCCGCTCCAGGACGCGCGCCGCGTTCGGCCCGGGACGCCTGCCGCTGATGCGCCGCTCGGCCATGTAGGGGAATTCGAAGCGGACGGTGCGCACGCCCTCCTCCGCGAGCAGGGCGCTCACGCGCTCCATCGCGGGGTGGTCCATGGGGGTCCCTGCCCCGTGCGCGAGAACGAGTGTCGGACGCCCGTCCCCGGCCCCCTCGATCAAGTAGCGGCCACTCGCTTCCGCTGCCACCGGAACGGCTCCTACTCGACCACCCGCCACTGCACGAGCGTGTACGCCTCGTCGCCCTCGCCGTGGTCCTCGAATGCGACCTCGACCTCGGCCCCGATGAACACGTCCTGCGTCGGCTCACCGAGCAGGTTGCCGGCCATGCGCACGTTGCCTGCGTCCGGCAGCTCCACCAGCACGACGATGTAGGGCGTGCCCTCGCGCAGCGCGGGGTGGACCGGGTGCCAGACTCGCTCCCAGCTGTAGATGATCCCGCGCCCGGAGATGCGCGTGTAGGTCAGGTCGTAGGAGTGGCAGTGGTGGCAGATCCATTCCGGCCCCCACTGGAAGCCCTCGCAGGCGCGGCACTGCTGCACGACCAGCTCGTGCCGCTTCGCCGCCTCCCAGAACTCCGACCCCAGACCGTCGACGGCCGGGGCGGGCCGGGGCAGGCCCTCCGGCAGGTAGCTGCGTGTCTCGGCGCTCATGCGTCCACCCCCCGGTCGGCGGCCAGGATGAGGTCGCTCACCGGCTGCACCATCGGCCCCGACGTCACCATCGAGATGTTCACGTCCGGTACCTGGCAGGTCGATTCGCCGCGCACCTGCCGAACGGCCTCATGAACCAGTTCCAGGCCGTGCATGTAGCACTCCGCGAGGTTGCCCCCGCTCGTGTTGAGCGGCAGCTTGCCGGTCGGCGCGGAGAAATTCTCCAGTGTGAAGAAGTCGTTCACCTCGTCCGGCTTGCAGAAGTCGTGTTCGACCATGCTCATCAACACCCCACCGGTGAAGTTCTCGTAACTCTGCAGTACGTCCACGTCCTCCGGCCCCAGACCGGCCATCGCGTACAGCCGCGGCGCCAGCGTCTTGAAGTTGGAGGTCGCGTAGTCGGGCGAGTTGTGCGCCGTCGCCGCCTGCCGGTAGTCCGACCCCTGCGCCGCGCTGAGCACGTACGCCGGCTTGTGCGGCATGTCCTTCGCCCGCTCCGCGCTCGTCACGATGAGCGCCGCCGCGCCGTCGTTCTCCTGGCAGCAGTCGAACAGGTGGAACGGCTCGACGATCATTCGCGAGTTGTCGTACATCTCCTCGGTCAGCTCGCGCCCGTACATCACCGCCCGCGGGTTCGACTGCGCGTGCTGGTACGAGGCCAGCGAGATCGCCCGCAGCGCACTCTGCTCCGCCCCGTGCTCGTACATGAAGCGCCGGATGCGCATCGCGAACGACTGCGCCGGCGACATCAACCCGTAGGGCGCCGTGAACGCCGCCCCGCCGGGCGCCGTCGGTGTCTGCGGGCCCTGCCCGAACCGTCCGAACTGGCCCTGCGCCAGCCCGCGGTAGACGACGACGTACTTCGAGTAGCCCGCGGCCACCGCCGCAACGGCGTTCGCAACCGCTCCTGACCCACCGCCACCGCCTCCGCCCCAGACCATGTTGCTGAAGGTGAGGTCCTTGACCCCCAGGGCCGTGGCCAGCCGGGGCGGGTCGTTGCGGTCGTCCGAGAATGAGGCGAAGCCGTCGATGTCGCGCACGTCGATGCCCGCGTCATCGGCGGCGAGCTGGATGGCGTCGAGCACCAGCTTGAACTCGGGGTCGGGCGACTGCCCGTGCTTGTAGTAGGTCGTCTCGCCGATGCCCACGATTGCCGTCTTGCCCCGCATCGTGGCGTCCTCTGACATGCTCGCCTCCCGGCGCTGTTTTGGTATGCTCGAATGCTACACCTCGCCGCCCGACGGGGCCCTGCTGCGACCTCCCTGTAGTACAGCTGTTCGCATGGAACGGGAAGACCGCCTTTTCGACGTGTGTGACCGTACCGACCCGAAGCCAAGCTCCTACCACGAGCCCACGTTCTCCTTCTGGAATAGGAGCGGATGGCCGGAGGCGAGCAGGTACAGGGACCTGTCCGAGCATATCTTTGCTGACTATCCGGAGGACCGCCGCAAGGACATGCGACGACGCTTCCGATCGAAGGAGGGAAACCAGCACGAGAGCGCTCTGCTCGAACTGCTCCTATTCGTCGTGCTTCGGCCCTTCAGAGTGAAGGTAAGGGCGGATACTCCAGACTTCGAATTCTGTCCCAGCGAGCGGACTTACTTACTGGAGGCGACGGCATGCCGCCAGCCTGAGGACATCCCGGTTCTCTTTCAAGACATCCTCGACGACATTAACTCCCGAATGTCTTCGCCCAACTACTACCTCCAGGTTTCTGGACAAGGAAGGCTGACGTGTAAGCCGCCACTCCGGAAGTATCGCGCGCCGATAGAGGATTTTCTAAACACTCCGCGATCCGCGGTTATTCCCGAGCGGTTCGAGACTTGGCCTTCGAAGTACATACCCCTTGGAAAATACGGCACTCACGACGACTATGGCCGAGAGTGTGCGCTTCTGGTGCAGCTCATTCCTGGATCGCCGCGAGCCGGCGCCCGGCTCATCGGCGTGCCTGACTTCGGGGAGGCGTCCTGGCTACTCGACGACGAGGAGCGCGGTGCGGCCCGGATTCTCGATGCCGTGCAAGAAAAGGCCTCCAAAATGGAAGGATGCGAGAACGGCTACATCGCTGTGTCCCTGCCCGAGGCCTTCCTCCTTGATACGACCGATGCAGCTCCCCGAGCTCTCTATGGTGCCTCGCGGGAGTTGAAAAGGTTGGGGGTCGATTCACCGCGAGACTACCTTTGGAGGCCGGGGGCTCGCGACCACATTCAGGGCGTTGTCGTCTTGGGCAAGTTGCTGCCTTACGCCCTGGACGTCCGGGAGATGATTTGTCGCGTGTACATGGCCCCAGGTGCTGACGAACCACCCGAACCCCTGTCTCGATTGCCCCGCGTCTGGCTAGAAAATGGCGACCTTCGCGCCAAGGACGGTGAAACGCTCGGCGCTCTCGTTCGTGCCGGTCTAGGAGTGGATGCCTAGGTGCCCGAATCCGTGACCCGCTGCGAGTGGGCCGGCGACGACCCCCTCATGCAGCAGTACCACGACGACGAGTGGGGCGTCCCCCTGCACGGCGACCGCGCACTCTTTGAGCTGCTCGTCCTCGAAGGGGCGCAGGCGGGACTGTCGTGGCGAACCGTCCTGCACCGGCGCGACGGTTACCGCGCCGCCTTCGATGGTTTCGACATCGCGACCGTCGCCGCCTACGACGACGCCGACCGCGAACGGCTTCGCGCCGACGCCCGCATCATCCGCAACCGCGCCAAGATCGACGCCGCCATCGCCAGCGCCCAGGCGACGCTCGCCGTGCAGGCCGAGCACGGCTCCCTCGACGCCTTCCTCTGGTCCTTCGTCGGCGGCGAGCCCCGCCGCAACTCGTTCGAGGCCCTCGCCGACCTCCCCGCCCAGACGGACGAGTCGCGCGCCTTGAGCAAGGCGCTCAAGGGCTACGGTTTTTCCTTCGTGGGACCGACCATCTGCTACGCCTTCATGCAGTCCGCGGGCCTCGTGAACGACCACGTCAGCGGCTGCTTCCGCTACGGGCTGGTCTAGCGACTCCTAGGCGGCGGCGATCTCCTTGGGCCACATCGAAGCGGGGACGATGCGGGAGAACAGCCGCACCGCCTCCTCGTCGCGACGGTCCGGGGAGAGCATGTACTTCGCCTTCCCCTTGCCCGACCGCGAAAGCGCGTACGTGCCATGGGCGGTCTTCCCGATGGCGATGAACCCGTTCGCGGTGTTCCCGCTGATCGCGATGACACCGTTCGCGTTCACGCTCGAGAACGCGATGATGCCGGTGGCGTTTATGGTCGCAAAGGCCACAAGCCCGATCGCGTTCACGGCGCTGATCGCGATGACCCCGATCGCGTTCACGGCGCTGATCGCGATGGCGTTGACTGCGCTGATCGCGATGAGCCCGATGGAGTTGATCGACATAGTCCCTCCCTGCGGTGCCCTTGCGGACTCTACTCGCGAGCGGCCCTGCGAAGCCCTCCCAGTCGCTGCCGCCCCCGCGCGATGACGCGAGGGGCGCTGTGGTGTCGGGATTCCCCCAGGTCGTCCCCGCGCCGCGTGCCGTCCGTCCAGGTGATCGTACGGGTCGTTCGCGTGCGAAGTCCTTCGTAGCCCGCTTCGACAACGACCTCCCTCCCCGGCGGGAGATGAAAGTCGAACACGACGCGGGTGGCAGGGGACTCCCGAACGGGCTCGCTCACGGCCAGCGCCACGGTGAAGTCGCGCGGCCGGTCGGCCCCGATCGCCGCGCGTACCCGCTCGTCGCTCACGTCGATGCTCAGGACGACCGGATACGCGAGCCCGTTGCGGAACCGCAGGTCGCGGTAGCCGTACTCGATCGCGCAGTCGCGGCCCAGCTCGAAGTACCGCTCGTCCCCGTACGTGTCGACGCTGTGCGCCCACCGCTCGACGATCTCCAGCCCGGCGAGCAGCGCGGCGTTGTAGAGCACCGTTGAGAGGAGGCAGGTGGCGCCGCCCATGTCGGTCGTGAGGCGTCCGCCCTTGATCGCAGCCGCCTCGGAATAGCCACTGGCGGCGGTCGACCGCCCCGCCAGCGCCCACAGCGAGAACGTCTCGCCCGGCACCAGCACCGCTCCGTCGAGCGCAGCCCCGAGGAGGCGCTGGTTGTGCCGCTTCGCCCGCGCGTGCCCCTCCTGCCCCGGATAGTCGATGAACGGCAGCTCGTAGGCGCCGTGCTCGAAGACTGGCCGTGCCCCCGCGCTCGGCCGCGTGGCGAAGGACGTGTGCGCCTGGCGGTCGCGCCAGGCACGCCGCGCCAGAGCGACCTGGAGCCGCGGCTCGTACGGCAAGCACGCGCGCACCACCCGCCTGAAGGCGCTCACGTCGCCACCACCCGGTAGCGAGTCGCGTCCAGCGACTCCATCAGGTCCGCGATCCCCGCGGGCATCGCCTCGACGCCCTCCGTGCCGCGTGGCGCCCCGAACGTCTCGATGAGCGCCTCCACGCGCGAGTCGAGCTCGTCCTGGTCGCGCCACTGCTCGAACCAGCAGAAGAGCCCCGGGTCGTCCTCGCGCTGGTGCGCGATGTGTGTGTTGCACCCCTCCCGCTCCTGACCGCTGCGGCTCAGCTCGACGGCCATCTCCCGGAACGCCTCCTCCCGCCCCGGCTTCGCCCGTGCCACCGCCCACGCCGTGATCGAGGCCGCATGCCAGTCGCGGTCGGGGTCGACGTGGTTCTGCAGCAGGTGATAGCCGAGCTGCTCGCGACGCTGGAGCGCCGTGTACAGCCGCGACCCTTTTGGCCCCTCCGGCCCGCCCGCCAGCATCGGCCGGATGCGCTCGACGTGGCGCTCCAGCAGCGGCATCGTCGCCCACTGCTCGTACCAGAGGAAGTCGCGCGGGTCGGCCAGGCTTTGCAGGCAGATATAGATGTCGCAGCCCTCGTCGAGGCGGTTCGAGGTCTCCGTCAGCTCGTTCGCGATCGCGATGAAGCTGTTCTCGCGCCCCGGCCGCGCCGTCAGCCCCACCGTCCACGTAATCATCGCGCGCTCCCGCCAGCGAAAGTGCTGGCAGTTTACCCCTGTGGAGCGGCGTTGAGGCGGCTCAGACCCCCCCGTCCAGCGCCGCCAGCAGACGCGCCTTGTCTGCCACGAACTCCGGCTCCGTCACGATCGACGGGAGGCGGGGGCGGGGGTAGTCGATCGTGAGCCTTGCGGCCATCTGCGCGGGTCGCGGCGTCATCACGTAGACCTCGTCCGAGAGGATGAGCGCCTCCTCCACGTCGTGCGTCACGAACAGGACCGTGCGCGCGTCGCTCGCCCAGACCTCCTGCAGCCACTGGTGCATCTCCCGGCGCGTGATCGCGTCCAGCGCCCCGAAGGGCTCGTCCAGCAGGAGCACGTGCCGGGGCACGAGGAAGGTGCGGAGTAGCGCCAGCCGCTGCCGCATCCCCCCGCTGAGCTGCGAGGGCCAGCTCTCCTCGAAGCCCGACAACCCGAAGCGTTCGAGCAGCGAAAGCGCCTGTTCCCGTGCCTCCGCCTTCGGGGTGCCCGCGATCTCCGCGCCCAGCACGGCGTTCCCGATCGCCTTCCGCCAGGGCAGCAGCAGATCCTTCTGCGGCATGTAGGCCGCCAGCCCCGGCGCCCCCAGCGTCGAGCGACCCTCGATTAGGGCCTCCCCGGCGTCGGGCGTGAGCAGCCCCGCGAGTACCTGCAGGAGCGTGCTCTTGCCGCACCCGCTGGGGCCGACGAGGCTCACGAAGGCGCCGGGCGCCGCCTCCAGGTCCACCCCGTCGAGCACCTCGACGGGACGGGTCCCCGGAAACGTGTGCCGCAGCCCGCGGATGGCGACGGCCGCTTCGCTCATCGCGCCTCCTACGGGAGGAAGTCGTTCGTGAACGCGTCCTCCACGTCGATCGCCGACTCCGTCAGCCCCGCCTCGCGCAGGAAGCTCTCGAAGCGGGTCCAGACGTCCAGTTCCTGGCGTCCCCAGTTGTCCGGGTCGGACGTGTACAGGCTGGCAAGATAGGCCGCGCTCGCCCTCACCAGCGCCTCGTCGAGCTCGGGCGCGGCCTCGAGCAGGATCGTCGCCGCTTCCTCCGGATTCTCGATCGCATAGCGGTAGCCACGCGCCGTCGCCTCCATGAAAGCCTCGATCAGGTCGGGGTCGTCTGCGATCAGCGACTCGTTCGTGATGATGAGGGGCGTGTACCAGTCCGGGATGCAGTCCGTGTGGTCGATGAAGCGGACGAAGGAGACGTCCCGGCCAAGCACCTCGGTGTAGCGAATGCCATCCCAGGCGTCGAAGATCCAGACGAAGTCATAGTCGTCCTGCTCCATGCCCACGATGTAGTCGACGTTGCCGATGACGGCGTACTCAACCGTCGAGGGGTCGCCCCCGCCGCACTCCACGAGCTTCGAGATAAGGGCAGTCTCAAGGGCGCCACCCCACCCGCCGTAGGTCTTGCCGGCGAGGTCGCCCGGACCCTCGATGCCCTCGTCCCCAAGGGCGATCAGGCTCGAGGTGTTGTGCTCGATGACGGCCGCGATGGCGACCACGGGCAGGCCCTGCTCGCGCGCCGGGATCACGTTCTCCTGCACGGAAATGCCGAAGTGGGCGGCCCCGGCGGCGACCGTCTGGTCGACGCCACCCGCGCCCGGCTCGACGATTTCGACGTCGAGGCCGGCGTCCTCGTACCAACCCTTCGCCTTCGCGATGTAGATGCCGGCGTGGTTCGTGTTCGGCGTCCAGTCGAGCATGAAAGTGACGCTCGTGGGCTCGTCCGGTTCGTCATCGCCGCAAGCCGCGACGATGAGCCCGAGCGCCACCACCAGCAGGGGGATGAGCAGGTACCGCCCGTTCAGGAATCTCATGAGCCGTTCTCTCCTTGGTCGTTGGCGTATTTCCACGGCGAGGCGAGCCTCGCCAGCAGGTGCACCGCCACGAAGAGGGCGATGCTGAGCACCGCGATGACTCCGATGGCGACGAATATCTGGTCGATCCGGAAGGAGGCCTGGGAGCGGATGATGAAGATGCCCAGCCCCTCCTTCGCCGCCACCCACTCAGCGATGACCGCTCCGATGACGGAGTAGGCGGCGGCGATCTTCAGGCCCGCGAAGAAGCCGGGAATCGCCGAGGGGATGAGCACGTGCCGGAGCTGCTCCAGCCTGGTGGCGCCCATGCTGCGTACCAGCGCCACCATGTCCCGGTCGGCAGAGGCAAGCCCGTCGACCGTGCTCACGACGATGGGGAAGAACCCCACCAGCGCGACCACGATCAGCTTCGACTCGAGTCCGATGCCGACCCAGACGATCAGCAGCGGCGCCAGCACGATCGCCGGCACCGTTTGCGAGGTCAAGACGATCGGGTAGAGCACTCGCTGGGCAAGCGGGATGCTCGAGATCAGGACGGCGAGGACGACGCCGCCGACGGCGGCCGCCACCAGTCCCAGGATCGCCTCCGTGGCCGTGGCCTGGATGTGGTTGGGCAGCAGATGCCCCTTGTCGAGCAAGGCCTCCCAGATGACGCTCGGCGCGGGCAGGATGTAGGGGCGCGTGTCGAGCACCTCGACCAGCAGCTCCCACAGCCCCACGAGCGCCACCAGCAGCACGAGCGCGGGCGCGTACTCCCAGGCCGCGGCGCCCCACCGACCCAGCCTCCGCCCGCTTCGTGCGGACAGCCTCCGCCGCGTCACCGGCGCCTCAGCTGCCATCGTCTCGGAATTTGCCGGTCAGGCTGTCGATGGTCGGGCCGTCCGCTCGCGACGCCTGCTCGACCTTGATCACGGTCACGAGGCCCTCTGCCCCGGCGTTGAGGCAGGCCTCGTGCACCTGCCGCATCAGCGGCCAGACCTCGTCGGGCTCGCCCTCCACGGTTGTGCCGAGGGCGCCCACCTCGTACTTCAGCCCCGAGCCCTGCACCACCGCGATGGCGGCGTCGATGTGCCGGTAGGGGTCATCAGGGGTGCCGGCGGGACTCGCCAGGCACTGCAACTCCACGATCATGCGCGCCCTCCTTGCGCTGCCGGAGGCGCCCGATCGGTTCGAGGGGTCAGGAGGAGTGAGGCCGCGGGCGGCTCAGCGTGTCGTTGCCGAACCCGTGCCCGGCAGGCGCGATTCCGCCCGGCGCGCCTGCGCCAGGCTGGTCCTTGCTGCCGATGCTCTTGCCTTCATGCCGCTTCCCTACGCTCGCATTACCGAGATCAGGTTCCTGGGGTGGTCCTCGCGGATCTCAGCCTTTCGGCCCCCCCGGCGGCAGATTCCGTTACGGAATCTGCAGCTTCCACGCTAGGTGCGGAGGGTCGCTACGTCAACCGGAGGGCGGCTCGCTCGACCCGGGCAGCGCCGCATTTGCCCCTGTTTGGGCGGTGTTGCGTATACTTGCTTGGCCCACCAGCACCATCAACAGGAAACGACAGGAGGCCCCAATGGCAGTAGCCTCAACGACGCTCGAAGGCACCGCGCTTGAGCGTGTGCACAAGCTCACCCAGGTAATCCGCGAAGGCGGCGACGAGGCCCAGAAGCTGCGCCGTCTGCCGGACGAAACGGTCGACATCCTCATCAACGAGGGCATCTTCCGCTTCGCCCTCCCGCTCGAGCTAGGCGGCGAGGACGCCAGCTCCATGGAGACCATCGAGGTTCTCGAGGCCATCGCCGCCGTCGACGCCTCCGTCGGCTGGAACGTGATGATCGGTTCCGAGATCAACGCCATGGCCGCCGGCGGCATGGACAAGGACCTCGCCAAGGAGGTCTACCTCGATAACCCGCGCGTGATCATGTGCGGTGGCGGCGGCCCCGGCACCATTCCCGGGAAGGCCGTCGAGCAGCCCAACGGCGACTACAAGATCTGGGGCCAGACCACCTTCCAGAGCGGTTGCCACCAGGTCGAGTGGGCCTTCATGGGGTGCCCCATCTATGCCAGCGAAGACGCCGAGGGCCCGATGATGGACGAGGCCACCGGCATGCCGCAGATGAAGATGTTCTTCGTCAACAAGTCCAAGTTCGAGGTCGTCGACACCTGGGACGTGGCCGGCCTGCGCGGCTCCGGCAGCCACGACGTCAAGTGCGATGGCGCCATCATCGAGAAGAAGTGGCGGGACGTGCAGCTCGTATCGCTTCCGGCCCACTACCCCAACCCCGTATTCCGCATCCCCGTGCCCCTGCGCCTCTCCTACAACAAGGCGGCGGTGGCCCTGGGTGTCGGGCGCGGCGCCCTCGACGTGTTCGAGGACCTCGCCCAGAACAAGGTTCCCATGCTCTCCAGCGGCACCCTCCGCGACCGCGCGGTCGCCCAGTACCGGACGGGCGAGGCCGAGGCGACCGTTCAGGCCGCCCGCGCCTTCGTGATGGAGTCCATGCGCGAGGTCGAGGACGAGCTCCACGCCGGGGCCGAGCATCCCAGCGCGGAAATCACGAAGAAGGCGCGGCTCGCCTGCACCTTCGCCGCCAACGCCTGCATGCAGGCCGTGGACAGCATCCACAACACCGCCGGCACCACCGGCGCGCGCATGTACAGCCCGCTCGAGCGCAAGCTCCGCGACGCGCACGGCTGCGCCTCCCACCGCTGGGTTGCGCATCCGCTGTACGAGACCATCGGCAAGCTCTACCTCGGCCACGAGCCCGACTTCGAGTTCCAGGGCGCCTAGCCGAGCCAGGTTCGTGTTGACGCCCTAGGCTGGCGAGACGGATACTGAATCCATAAGAGAGCGGCGGCGGTTAGCTCCCGGTCATCGGGATGAGCCCGCTGCCAAAGACGAAGCCGGGGCTTGGAGCACTGCTCCTGGCCCCGTATTCGTCTAACTCTTGTCACACCGTCGCAAGGTGCAGGTACGGCCATCGTGACCCAGCCCACTCACAACGATTCCAATCTCTCTCGGGGGAACAGGGTCCGGGTCTTCATCGACTATTGGAATCTCGCGCTCTCCATGAGAACGAGTGCGCCGATGTTCAAGTTCGACTGGGCTCGGCTACCACAGTGGCTGGACCGGCGCTCAGAGTTCGAACGCTGACCCTGTGCCCGACCGCGTCCTCATCGACTTCCGCAAGTACCCCGACCAGAAGCACTGGCAGTACGAGTGCTCGTGGCTGGCCGAGGACGGCTTCGGAATCTGGCTCTGGGCCCCTGCCGACACCCCCGCGCAGCGCGGCGACGACCCTCCCATCGCCTTCGAGACGCTCAACCTCGGGCTCGTCAGCAGGGACTGGTGGGCGGCGATGTGGCGTGCCTCCGGGGAGCCCGAGGTCTACGTCGACATCTGCACCCCGGCCGTCTGGAGCGAGGGCCGCGTCACGATGATCGACCTCGACCTCGACGTCACTCGGGAGCGCTCGGGTGCCGTCCGCGTACACGACGAGGATGAGTTCGCCGAACACCAGGTCGCGCTCGCCTACCCCCAGGAACTGATCGACAGCGCCCTCGCGGCCTGCGAACGCGTACGCGCCATGCTCGTCGGCGGCGAAGAACCGTTCGCCACGGTCGCCGCCGCTCGGCTCGCCGAGGCTGTTGCCCTCCGCCGATGACGCCCGCCGCCGCTAGCGAAGCATGACAATCTCGACCCCGGTCCCGAGCTTGAGCGAGTTCCAGGCGATGTCGGCCGTGAGGACGGGCAGGCTTCGCTGCCGCCCCAGGGCGATGCAGGCGCGGTCCCCCAACGAGAGCCCGGCACTCCGGCTCGCCGGCCGAAGGAGGCCTGCCGAGAAGGCACCCGAGGCATCGAAGTCCGCGAGCTCGATGCCCAGGGGTTCGACTGCCTCGCGGATGTCCGCCTCTGTCATCCCGATGTCCGCGAGCGTCGCGACGACCTCGGAGAGGTTCACCGTGCTCATCAGAGCGCCCATCACCAGCGCCTCCATGACGCGCTCCTCCCCCGGTTCCCGGTTCAGGAGTGCGAGCAGCGCCGACGCATCCAGGACGCAGCTACTCACGAGCGGCTTCTGCGCGGCGGTCAGCCGTCAACTCATCGACGAGCGACCGCTTCCCCTCCGTATGTCTCGCGACCAGTTCCTGTGCCCGTCTGATGGCTTCCGCGCGGGTCAGGACGTGCAGAACCCCATCGTCGAGCTGGAGGACAACAGCGTCTCCTTCCTTGAGACCGAGCGCGCGCCGGTACTCGGCCGGGATCACGACCCGACCGTGCCGGTCCACTCGTGTTGCGCTCTGTTCCATGTGCCACCTCGATGCCTTAGTGGCACAGATGACCTTTGTGCCACTCGGATGTGATTGTACCACGGGTGAGTTCCCCTCCCGCGTCGCCGCCGGGCGCTCCAGGCGGTTCGAAACGGGCGGCCCTCAGCCGATGACGCCCGCCTCCGCCAGAGCGGCGAGCTCCTCGTCGCTGGCGCCGAGGTCCTCCGTCAGCACCTCGTGCGTGTGCTGGCCCAGCAGGGGCGAGCCCACGAGCGGCACCTCGCTGGCCGACATGCGTGGCGGCCAGCCAAGCAACTTCACCTCCCCCAGGGCCTCGTGCTCGACGGTCTTCACGAATCCGCGGGCGTTCAGGTGCGGGTCTTCGTACAGGTCCTGCGTGTCGAGCACGGCCCCGCAGGGCACCCCCGCGTCCCCGAGGATGCGCATCGCCTCCCGCTTGTCCCGCTCCGATGTCCAGGCTGCGATCTCCTCGTGGAGCGCAGCGCTGTGCTCCCGGCGACCCGCCGCCGTCTCGAACCGCGGATCGTCCCGCAGACCCGGGCGCTCGATGACGTCGCAGAAGGCGTCCCACATCCGCGGCGTCACCATCAGGATGACCACGTAGTCGTTCGGCCCGCCGGGCGCGCACGGGTAGAGGCTCGAGGTGGCGGTCGCGCCGCTGCCGGTGCGCGGGGCCGCCTTGCGCCCCCAGTCCGCCCCGCTCGCGATGGCCGTCCGCAGCCAGTAGGTCATCGCCTCCTGCATGGCGATCTCGATCGTCTGACCCTCGCCCGTGCGCAGCCGCTGAATGTAGGCCGCGAGGATGGCGAGCGCCATCTGCACGCCCGTCCCCGAGTCACCCACGGTGATGCCCGGGCGCAGCGGTGGCCCGTCCGGCTCACCCGTCACCGCGACGGAGCCGCCCGCCGCCTGCGCCACCGGGTCGAAGCACTTGTAGTCCGAATACGGCCCGGACAATCCGAACCCCTTGATGCGCGCGTAGATGATCGCCGGGTTGGCCGCCTTCATCACCTCGTAGCCGAGGTCCAGCTTCTCCATCACGCCCGGTCCGTAGTTCTCCACGAACACGTCATAACGCGGAGCTAGGCGAAGCAGGATCTCCCGCCCGCGGGGGTCCTGCAGGTCGAGCGTGAGGCTTCGCTTGTTGCTGTTCCAGTTGACGAAGTACGCGGAGTGGTCCTGGCCCCTGTGGACCCCGCGCCCCGGATCGCCCGTACCCGGACGCTCGATCTTCACGACATCCGCGCCGAGCCACGCGAGCGCCTGCGTGCACGAGGTGCCCGCCTCGTACTGCGTCATGTCGAGGATTCGCACTCCATCCAGCGCTGGCATGAGGTCCCTCCCAGGGTGAACGGCCCATCGTCCCCAGCCGGGCAGGCCGGCCGGAGCAGGGCGATCACTTGCAGCCGCAGTCTAGAGGGTTGCGAAGACGCCCTGCGTCATCTCAGAAGGAAAGTGGTACCGGGGGAGGGATTCGAACCCTCACGCCTTTCGGCCACGGATTTTAAGTCCGCTGCGTCTGCCAGTTCCGCCACCCCAGCGTCCGGCTCTCATCACGATGATAGGCGTTCGCTGAAGGGGCGCGACCCTGCGCTGGCAACCACACCGGCAGCCGCTCGACAGGATCCGCGCCTTCCTCCACGAGCGTGTCCGTTAGCAGGTCTCCCAGAGGCCCTCGGTCTCTCGTGCCTCGCCGCGCTTCGCGAGCAGGTCGAGCTGCCCCTGCACGCTCGATGCCGTCTGCCAGAAGTTGCGCTGGGTGGCCCGCGGATAGAGCCGCGCGGACAGGTCATGCACCGTCGCCGGGCCGGAGCCCGCCAGTGATTTGCGCACACGCGCGCAGCGCCGCTCGATGCGGCTGAGCGCGCGTGCGAGCGCCTCCGTCGCGCCGTCGAAGGGCTCGCCGTGGCCGGGGAAGCAACGCGTGAACCCGCCCTCGACCAGCCGTTCGAGCGAGGCCGCGAAGTGCGGCAGGGAGGGGAAGCGCCGCAGTCCCTCCCCCTCCGCCACGAACTGGATGGCCGGCAGCGGGTCGACTTCCGGCAGGAGCTGATCGCCCGAAAAGAGCCAGCCCTCCTCGCGTACGGCCAGCACCACGTTTCCGGGGGTGTGGCCGGGCGCGGCCACGATCTCGATGCCAGCGACTTCGGCGTCGCCCTCGATCAGCCGGTCGGCTTCGAATGGGGGGTAGCGCAGCCCCGTTGGCCAGCGCAGGCCGTCCTCGGGGTACTCGGGCGACTCCGCCGCCCGCAGCGCCGCCGCCCGCCGCGACTCGACCCGCTCGCGCACGTGCGTGAGCGCTTCAGGTGGCGCGCCCGTGCCCTCCGCCCACGCCAGCATGGCTGCCGTCTCCGCCTCTGATTGGAGCAGTGGTCGCGCGGTCAGGGGGCCGTCGGCGGCACCGACCCAGATGGGAGCGCCCGCCTCCTGCCAGCGCCGCCCCAGCCCCGCGTGGTCGTGATGCCCGTGGGTAGCCACCACGACCTCGGGAAGCTCGCCGGCGAGACCCTCCCGGAGGGCCTCCCAGGCGCCGGCGTAGTCCGGTCCTGTGTCGACCAGCAGGCGTGTTCCTTCCCGCCACACGAGGTGCACGGTGTTGTCGCCCAGCGCGATCGAGCGCACGTCGCTCATCGCCCCAGTGTGCCACGGGATTCGCGCGCTCCCCGTCCACCCCCTACCATCGCCTGCCAGGGGAAGCACATGACCGATGCCACCACCGCCCGCCTTTCTTCCGCAGACGTGAACACCATCAAGGGTGTCGCTACTGACCTGCGAATGAGCGTCGAGCGCGTCATCGTGGGGAAGACCGATGTCGTCGAGCTGGCGCTCGTCGCCCTCCTCTGCGAGGGGCACATCCTTCTCGATGATGTGCCCGGCACCGGCAAAACCACGCTCGCCAAGGCGATCTCGCGGTCGCTGGGCTGCTCCTTCCGCCGCATCCAGTTCACACCCGACCTCATGCCGTCCGACATCACGGGCATCCACTACTTCGACCAGAAGGCGCAGGAGTTCGCTTTCCGCGAGGGCCCGCTCGTCGCCCAGATCGTCCTCGCCGACGAGATCAACCGGGCCACTCCGCGCACGCAGGCCGCCCTCCTCGAAGCGATGGAGGAGCGCCAGATCACCGTGGAGGGCGAGACGACGCTCCTCCCCCGCCCCTTCCTTGTCATCGCCACCCAGAACCCGGTCGAGCTCGAGGGCACCTTCCCTCTGCCCGAGGCGCAGCTTGACCGCTTCCTCCTGCGCCTCAGCCTCGGCTATCCCGGCGAGGACGACGAGGACGAGATCCTGGCCCGCCAGGAGCACACCAACCCCCTCGACGACCTCAAGCCGGTGGTCACCGCCGAGCGGCTCATGGAGATGACGGCGGCGCTCCAGCGCCTGCACGTCGACCCGGCGGTTCGCCGCTACGCCGTCCGGATCGTGCGGGAGACCCGCAACGAGGCTGCCTTCGAGCTCGGCGCCAGCCCGCGCGCGAGCCTCGCTCTCTTCCGCTCCGCTCGCGCCTACGCCGCGGTCAAGGGGCGCGATTTCGTGCTGCCCGACGATGTGAAGGCGATGGCGCCCCACGTCCTGCCCCACCGCCTCATCCTCTCCACCCAGACCCGCCTCCGCGGCCGTGAAGTGGATGACCTCATCGCCGATGTCCTCAATCGCGTGCCCGTGCCCATCGAGGACGAGGCGCCCGCCCGCGGCGCGCGAGTCGCGTCACCTGCCCCATCCGCTTCCTCCTCCCGCCCTGCCCCCACCGTCTCGTCCCGTCCCGCCCCCACGGCCTCCTCCCGGACGGCGCGGTCGGACGGCGAGTCACCCTGGCGGCAGCGCTGATGCAGCCCCGCGACTGCCGGCGCTAGCGCATGCCCTTCCGCGAAGCCTGGCTGCTCGCGGGACCGGTGCTGATCGGCGTGGGCGCCGGCACGGGCCAGCCCATGATCACGGGCATCGGCGTCGTCGTCCTGATCGTGGGCGCTCTCGGCCGGCTGTGGGCGCGCTACCTCTTCCGCCGCGTGAGCGTCCGCAGCGAGCTCAGCGAGTCCCGCGCCTTCCAGGGCGAAGAGGTGGAGTTGCGCTTCGAGCTGGAGAACCGCAAGCCACTGCCCCTCCCCTGGTTCAACCTGCGCGTTGCCCTCTCCAATGACCTCGATGTCGACGGGGAGGACCTGACGGCGGCATCTGCTCCCGGCCTCAACTGGCTGATGCGCCGGGGCGCCCTTGGCTGGTACGAGCGGCGGCGCTGGCGCATGCGCGTCACCGCGAAGGAACGCGGCCAGTTCCAGATCGGCCCCACCCAGCTCGACTCCGCCGACCTCCTCGGTCTCTTTCCCCGCCACTGGGACGATGCCCAAACGAGTGCGTTCATCGCCTACCCGCGCGTCTTTGCCCTCGACGACCTCGGCTTCCCCGCCGACCGCCCCCTCGGCGAGTCCAAGGGCCGCAACCGCATCTTCGAGGATCCCCTCCGCATCGCCGGCCTGCGCGACTACGAGCCCGGCGATCCCCTCCGCCGCATCGACTGGAAGGCCACCGCCCGCCGGGGCGAGCTCCAGTCGCGCGTCTACGAGCCCTCGGCGGTGCAGCACCTCTATGTGCTCCTCAACATCGACACGCTCGAACACTCCTGGGAGGGCTACCTGAAGGACGACCTGGAGCGGACCGTCTCCATGGCGGCCTCGCTCGCGGTCTGGGGAGCGGGCCGTCGCTACGCCGTCGGCCTGCTCGCGAACGGTTCCTTGCCCAACTCCGACCGGCCCATCCGCCTCGCCCCCTCCCGCTCCCGCTCGCAGCTCCCCCGCATCCTCGAGACGCTGGCCGTCGTGCAGCCCCTCACGATGGGTAATCTCGCGAACAACCTCCGCCGCGAGTCGAGCCGCATCCCCCTTGGCTCGACGCTCGTCCTCGCCGCCGCGTTCATCACCGATGAGCTGGCCGAGGCCATGCGCCGCCTCCAGGGCGAGGGCCACCGCGTCGTCGTCGTCGTCACCTCCGAGCGCGTCGACCTCGACAAGCTGAACGGCCTCTCGGTCCGGGTCGTCGGTCGCCGTTTCGAGGCGAGCGAGGTGATCGTGTGATCGGTCGCGCCGCCATCGCTCTGCTGCTCGCCGCCGAGGCCCTCGCCTTCTACACCGTGGGTGAGGTCTTGATGCGCATCTTCCCCGAGGGCAGCAACGAGCTCGTCAGCGCTCCCGGCTTCGTCGTGGTCGCCTTTGTCGCCTTCCTCACGCCCGTCCTGCTCGATTGGTTCGCCGTGGAGGGGGGCAAGCGGGCAGCCACGATCGGGGTGGTTGGGCTGGTCGTGCTGTACGGCGCCCTGCGCCTCCAGTACGCCCACGATTTGGCCCTCTGGGACTTTGGCTGGGCCGTCGACTTCGTCCTCGAGACCGGCACCCTCAAGGAGTGGATCCCGCCCGTGGTCATGAGCAGCATCCTGCTCCTTCTCACGTGGGCCTGGGCCGCCTGGCGGGCGCGCAGCGGTGTCTGGCTCGAGGCCGTCCCCCGCGCCCTCGCCGTGCCCTTCGCCGTTGTCACCCTCGCACTGCTGGTAACGGCCGGCAGCGATGAGTCCGAGGTCGTCACTCGCAGTGGGGTCGTCTTCTACGGCGTCGCGCTCGGGGCGCTCGCCTGCTCGCAGCTGGCCCTCAGCGGCGCCACCATCGGCAGCCTCCGCGCGGGCGGCGTGACCACCGTGATGCTCGTCGGAACGGGGGCCTTCGCCGTCCTTGGCGTGCTCCTCATCAGCGTCCTTCTCGACCCCCTCATCGATCTGCTTTCGACCCCGGTCACCGCCGTCGGCAAGGCCGTCTTCTGGGTCCTCTACTGGGGGCTTCTCTTCCCGATCGCCTGGGTCCTCACGAACTTCTTCGAGTTCATCTTCGGGCTGCTCAGCGGCGGCGGGAACGAGGCGGAGCAGATTCAGCCTCCCGCCCCCGTCTTCGGCACGGAGGAGCCCGCTCCCGCAGAAGAGGGCGACTCGGTCGCCTCCCGCATCGCCAGGTACGTGCTCGCCGGCGGGGCGATCTTCCTCGGTGTGGCGATCGTGGCCGGCGTCATCCTCATCCTCGCCATCCTGCGGCGGAGGGCCGAGGATGCCGGCGCCGAGGCGGCGGAGTCCGAGCGCGCCGGCAGCTTCGGCGACGACCTTCTTGGGGCCGCTCGCAATCTCTTCCGTCGCGAACACGACCGCCCGCCGACGGGCGAGGGCGCCGTGCGCCTCTACCTCGAAGTCCTCGAATCCGCCCGCCGCGCGGGCAAGCCGCGCTCCGACGGCCAGACTCCGCACGAGTTCGCGCCCGTCCTGGCCAACGCCTTCCACGGCCAGGTGACCGACGAGATCACCGCTGCCTTCGAGTACGCGCGCTACGCGGGCCATCCCCCGGACGAGGCCACCCTCACTGACCTGCGCCGCCGCTGGGAGCAGTCGGACTAGCGCCCTCCGCGCAGGAGCGCCCACCCCTCCCCGTGCTCCACCACCCGTGGGAGCGCCTCCGAGGTGCCCTCCCGCGCCGCGAAGGCGATGTCGGCGTCGAGCCCCAGCGCCATCAGACCGCGCGCATGGTGGGCGCCGGCGACGAGCCGCGCGCTCCGTCCGGTGCGTTGGGGAAGTCCCGGCGCGATCCAGTCCTCGTAGCCGCTGGCCTCGGCCGCCACCCCCGCCGCGTCCCCGAGGTCGAGACCCGGGCTCTCCCGCGCGATCAGCTGCACGAGCCGCGCCGCCGCCGCGAAGTCCTCCAGGGCGAAACGCTTCCCTCCCGTGTTCCCGGCGCATACGAGCGCCACCCGCTCGTACGCCGCCGCCCAGCGCGCAGCCGCCGGGGCGTTCGCGAACGCGGCCGTCGCCACCGCTCCCCTGCCCGCCACCCCGCAGAGCGCCCGCGTCCCGTTCGTCGTGAAAAGCGCCGCCCCCTTCCCCGCCAGCGCCAGCGTGGCCGCCTCCGCGGGCGAGTTGCCATGGTCGAAGCCCTCCGGCGGCAGACCCCCCACCTCTCCGAACAGGACCCGCCCCTCCGCCCGCGCCCGCGCCCGCGCCGCCTCGATCGTGTCGACGACCAGCAGGTCCGCGAGACCGCCCTCGAACAGCGTCGCGATCGTCGTCGTCGCGCGCAGCACGTCGATCACGAGGAAGGCGTCCGCCTCCATCGCCGCCGCCTCCGAGGGCAGCAGGGCCACGTCGAGCCGTTTCGTCATGGTCGCAGCATGCCCCCTGACGGGGGCGGGTGCACCCCCGGGGGCGGCGGCAAGGCAGGCGAACCGGTATGCTTGACGGGATGGACCCGCGACCCGTCGGCATGTTCGATTCCGGCGTCGGCGGGCTCAGTGTTCTCCGCGAATTGCGGCGCCTCGCCCCCCGCGAACGCACCGTCTACTTCGCCGATACCGCCTGGTTCCCCTACGGCCCCCGCGACCCCGGCGAGGTGCGCAAGCGCGCCTTCGCCATCACCCACCGCCTGGTGGAAGCGGACGCCAAGCTCATCGTCGTCGCCTGCAACACCGCCTCCGCTGCCGCCGTCGCCGACCTCCGACAGCTCTTCGACGTGCCCTTCGTGGGTATGGTGCCGGCCGTGAAGCCCGCGGCGCGCGCCTCCCGCAGCGGCCGCGTCGCCATCCTCGCCACGCCCGGGACCTTCGACGGCGACCTCTACGCCAGCGTCGTCGACGAGTTCGGGAAGGGCACGGCCATCGACCGCGTCGTCGGCCACGACCTCGCCGAGCTGGTCGAGCGCGGCGAGATCGACTCCCCTGCCGCCCGTGAGGCTGTGCGCTCCGCTCTTGGGGGCGCCGTCACGAAGGGCGCCGACATCGTCGTCCTCGGCTGCACCCACTACGAGTTCCTCGCCCCCACCATCACCGCCGAGTTCCCCGGCGTCTCCGTTCTCGGCACGGGCGAACCGGTGGCGAGGCGCGTCTGCGCCCTCCTCGCCGAGCTCGACCTGGAGGCGCCCGCAGACGCCGAGGGCGCCCTCGACCTTATCGTCTCCGGCAACCGCGAGGCCTTCCTCGAGACCCTGCCCAGGCTCGGCTTCGAGCCGCGCGAGGCGGCGGAGGCGCAGCCGTGACCTCCTACGTCGAGCGACTCGCCAGGCGCAGCCGTGAGGTCGCCAGCTTCGTCTGCGTCGGCCTCGATCCCCCCGGCGACCTGCCCGTCGAGGAAGTCGTTCCCCGCAACCGCGCCCTCATCGAAGCGACGGCGCCGTACGCCGCCTGCTTCAAGCCCAACCTCGCCTTCTACGAGCAGTTCGGCATCCCTGGTCTGCGTGCCCTTGAGGCGACGCTGGAGGCTATCCCCGACGGTATCCCCGTCATCGCCGACGGCAAGCGCGGCGACATGGGCAATACCGCCGCCGCCTACGCCCGCGCCCTCTTCGAGGTCTGGGGCTTCGACGCCGCCACGGTGAACCCATTCCAGGGGCACGACGCCGTCGCGCCTTTCCTCGCCTACGAGGACCGGGGCGTCTACCTCCTCTGCCGCACCTCCAATCCCGGCTCCGCCACCATCCAGAATGCCACCCTCGAGAGCGGTGAGCCCCTCTACGAGCGCCTCGCCGCCGAGATGCCCACTTGGGGCCCCAACGTGGGCCTTGTCGTAGGCGCGACGGCCCCCGCCGAGCTCGCCCGTGTGCGCACCCTCGCACCGCGCACGACGCTGCTCGTGCCGGGTGTCGGTACGCAGGGTGGCGAACCCGCCGATGTCGTCGCTGCCGCCGGAAACGAGCCCGGACTCATGGTCGTGAACGCCTCCCGCAGCATCGCCGACGCTCCCGACCCCGCGGCCGCGGCGCGCGACCTGCGCGACGCCCTCAACGCCCCTGTTCCGTGAACGACGAAGTAGCCGTCGGCGATGTCTGGCGGATGCGCCGCCGCCACCCCTGCGGTGGCTGGGAGTGGCGCGTCTACCGCATTGGCGCTGATATCGGCCTCGTCTGCCTGGAATGCGGGCGGCGCGTGATGCTGGAGCGCCGCCGCTTCGAGCAGCGCGCCAGGGCGCGCGTCTCGGCGGGCTCGTGAGCGCCGCCCCCGCCCTGGAGGAGATCGCCGAACCGATTCCGCCCCCTGCTCTCCTCCGGCAGCGGCCCTATCGTCAGCTCAGCTCCTCGCGGTTTTTCTCTCGCATAGCCCAGAACGCCCTCAACCTCGGACTCGTCCTGCTTGTCCTCGACGCCACGGGCAAGGCGTTCTTCACCAGCCTCCTGGTGCTGGCCCTGGTCGTCCCCATGACGATCGCCGGCATCGTCGCCGGCGTGGCCGCCGACGCCATCCCCAGACGCCTGATCGTCGCCCTCGGCAACGTCGGCCGTGCGGCCGTCTGCGTCGGCTTCATCGTCGAGGCTGGCGGTGTGCCCTCCCTCTACGTCGTCGCCGTCCTGTTGGCGATCTTCGCCCCGTTTGTCGCAACGGCCGAGGGCGCCATCCTGCCCGCCATCGTCAAGCGCGGGGAGCTGGCCCGCGCGAACGCCATCGGCCATGCCGTCGGCGGGGCCGCCCAGATTGTCGGCTTTGCCGTGCTCACGCCTATCGTCCTGCGCGTCTTCGAGCGCACCGACGTGCTCTTCGGGATCGCCGCCGGGCTCTTCCTGATCGCCGCCGTCGAGGCCGTCCGCATCGGGCCCGTGCCCCGCACCCGCGAGGAGCCCGCCGAGCCCCCCTCGACGGAACCCGAACCGGATCCCGGCGTTCCGGTGCTGGGCGGTGTGGTTGTCGCCGCTGCCACAGCGCCTGGCGACGGCGTCTCCTGGTGGCAGGCGGGCTGGCGCGCGATGCGTCGCGATCCCGCGGTCTTCAAGGCCGCGGTCGAGCTCACCCTCATCACGATGGTGCTCATCATCATGGGTGGCCTCATCCCCACCTACATCCGCGATGTCCTCGGCCTGCCCTTCGAGATCGGCGCCCTCGTGCTGACCCCCGCCGCCATCGGCGTCATCCTCGGGCTGCGCGTGGCGGGGCCTCTGGCGGGGCGCCTCCCCCACGGTCTCCTCAGCTCCGTCGGTTTCGCGGGCTTTACGGGCCTGCTGCTGGCCCTCGCCTTCGTGAACGAGGAGGCGTCGTTCCTTGGCGGCTACGGCGCCCTCGCCTGGCTCAACGATGTCGACCTGGGTAACTTCGATGGTGGCGCCCTGCTGGCGATGGCGCTCGTGCTCCCCCTCGGCTTCGCCTACGCCATCGTCAGCGTCGCCGCGCAGACGGTCCTCAACGACCGCGTCCCGCTCGCCCTCCAGGGCCGTGTGGTGGCGACCCAAGGGGCGATGGCGGCGCTCGCCGCCTCCCTCCCCGTGCTTGCCGCCGGCGCCCTCGGAGACTGGCTCGGCGTGCAGCCCGTCATGGCGATTCTGGCGGTCAGCATCGCTGCCGCCACGGTCATCAATCTGCGCTCGTGAAGCGGGTGCGCCTTGCCGCGCCTCGCCGTGCCCTCCTATCATCGAGCGGATACGTCCGGATGCGTCCGGGTTCGGGGGTGGGACATGCGCGAGATGACTATCGAGAGCATCCGGCTCTCCCTGAACAGCTACCAGCGAATCGCCATCCTTCGAGAGAAGGACACCGACCGCTACCTGACCATCTGGATCGGGCCCTACGAGGCCGAGAGCATCTCCCTCCGCCTCCACGAGGTGAGCCCCCCCCGGCCCCAGACGCACGACCTGCTCTGCAGCGTCATCGAGCAGCTCGGCGCGAAGGTCCGCTACATCCTCCTCAACGACCTCGCCCGTGACACCTACTACGCCCGCATCGTCCTCGACGTGAACGGCGACGCCGTCGAGATCGACTCACGCCCCTCCGATGCCATCTCCCTTGCCGTCCGCGCGGGGGCTCCCATCTACGCCGAGGAATCGGTGCTCGACCAGGGCGGCGAGGTGATTCGCGACGGAGACCTGGAGGAGGGCGCCGAACGCGAGCCGGACAAGCCTGTCGATCCCGCTGAGCTGGAGCGTCTCGGCCCCTTCAAGGACTTCATCGAAGGGCTCGATCTGAGCGGGTTTGACGATCCGCAGAAGTAGTCGCATGGTGACCCGATCGCCGCTTGCGCATTGCTTCACAATCGCCCTATCATTCCTGCGGTTTGAGCGCGGTCATGGCGAAGCCTGAGCGTGGCGGATGGATAGCGCCAACCGCTTACCTCATGGGGGCAGGTTGGTATTTCGCCACCTGCATCATCGTCGGAGTCGTGCTCGGCCTTTGGCTCGATGGCCTCACGGGGCTTGAGCCGCTCTTCATCCTCCTGGGGATCGTCCTCGGGCTTACTCTGGCCATCGGTGGCGGAATCCGCATGCTTCTCCCCTTCATGAAACGCTTTGGCGGCGGCTCCGACGGCGCCTCTGGCGGTGGCGAGTGAGAAGGCTCTACATCATCGGCGGCGTTGTTGCCGTGCTCGGCTGGATCGCCCTCGGCCTCATCTACGTGCGCGGCCCCCAGCCCGAGATCATCGTTCCCGCCGAGATCATCACCAAGATAGGCTTCTTCAACGTCTCGAACACGCTCATCTCCGCGTGGTCGGCGATGATCATCCTCATCGTTGTCTCCTTCCTCGCCACCCGCGCCATGAAGCTGATCCCGTCCGGCGCGCAGAACTTCTTCGAAGCCGCCATCGAGCTCCTCGTGAGCCAGTTGGAGGATGTCGCCGGCGCGAAGAACACCCGCCGCTTCTTCCCCGTGATCGCCACCCTGTTCATCTTCATCCTCCTCTCGAATTGGATGGGTCTCCTCCCCTTCTTCAACGCCATCGGCAAGACCGAGGACATCGGCCACGAGATCTTTCACGAGATTGAGGTTCACCACGCCGAGCACAAGAAGTTCGACGAGGAGCTCCCCCACGCCTCCGGCTGGCTCATGGACGACACCGGCTTCGGGCTCGTCCGCCCGAAGGCCGACAATGCCCACTTCGAGCTCGGCGCCACGGAGGCGGCGCCGGTCGAGCCCGGCGAGGCGCTCGACAAGTACGTCGTCTTCCTCGCGGACACCTTCACGGACTTCAACATCGGGGACTATGTCGAGGGCGACGGCCATGGTCCCGCCGAGGTCACGCCCGACATGCTCGCGGCCGCCGTCGCCGCCCTCAAGGCCGACCCCGATGCTCCCAAGCTTCTGCACGGCGATGACGAACACGGCGTCGCCAGCGCTCTGCTCGGCGACGAGCTGGTCGTCGGCGGGATCGACTTCCCCGGCCAGAAGCTGGCCCTCATCATCCCCCTCTTCCGCTCCGCCTATAGCGACGCGAACAACACGATTGCGCTGGCCTTGGTCGCCTTCGTGATGATCGAGTTCTGGGGCCTGCGCACGCTGGGGCTGGGCTATCTGAAGAAGTTCTTCAACTTCAGCGGGGGCATTCCCTTCTTCGTGGGCATTCTCGAGCTGCTCTCGGAGTTCATCCGCATCATCAGTTTCGCCTTCAGGCTCTTCGGCAACATCTTCGCCGGGGAGGTGCTCATCCTCATGCTCACCTTCCTCTTACCCTTCCTCATCGTCGACATCATTTATGGCCTGGAGCTCTTCGTCGGCTTCATCCAGGCCGCGGTCTTCGCCCTCCTCACGCTCGTATTCGCCGTAATGGCGGTCGAGCCCCACGACGGGGAGCACGACGACCACGAAGACGAAGCCGGCCACGACATGGAATCGCAGGGGACTCCGGGGCAGTAGCCCCGCCCCTTCGCACATTGCCCCCCGCGGAGGCGGGGAGGACACACAGGAGGATCCACGAACCATGGGAGCACTCGACCTTCTCTTCCTGCTCGCGCTTGAGAACGACGGCGCAAAGGCCATCGGCGCAGGCCTCGCAATGGGCCTTGGCGCCCTCGGTCCGGGCATCGGCATCGGCCTGCTCGTAGGCCGCGCGATGGACGCCCTGGGGCGCAACCCGGAAGCGCGCGCCTCGATCCAGACGAACATGATCCTGGGCGTTGCCTTCGCCGAGGCGATCGGCATCTACGCGCTGCTCACCGCCATCATCATCGCGTTCGTCATCTAGCGGGCGGAACGCCAATCGCGAAGCGAGGGAGCTCTTTATGGGCGAAGCCTTCACTGCTCTGGGCATCAATCTGCCGCAGCTGATCGCGCAGATCGCGAACTTCATCGTCCTGCTCGTGATCCTGCGCCTCACCCTCTACAAGCCCATCCTGCGCATGCTCGACCAGCGCAGGGAGCGCATCGCCGAGGGCCTCGGCGCGGCCGAAGCGGCCCGCGCAGAAGCTTCCGACGCGCAGGCTCGCATCCAGGCCCAGCTCGACGAGGCGCGCGGCCAGGGTCAGGAGATCGTCGCCAACGCCCAGCAGGTGGCGACGCGCATCCAGGAGGATGGGCGCCAGCAGGCCGAGCGTGATCGCGAGGCTTCCTCCGAGCGCGCGCGCCAGGAGATCGGGCTCGAACGTGACCGCGCCATCAACGACCTCCGCGCCGAGTTCGCCGAGATCACGGTCACGGCCGCCGAGCGCGTCATTCGCCAGTCGCTCGACGACGATGCGCACCAGCGCATCATCGAAGAGACGCTGGCCGAATCCGATCTGGGGGAGCGCTCCTAGATGGCCGACACGCAGGCGGCAAAGCGCTACGCGCAGGCGACATTCGCCATCGCGCGCGATGGCGAAGCGATCGCCCAGTGGCGCACCGACCTCGACGACGTTGCGACCGTGCTGGCCGAATCGGACGCAGCCGCCTGGTTCGCCGCCTCGCGTGTGGCCGTAGCCGAGCGACAGGAGGCCATCGAGCGCGTGCTCGATATCTCTCCGCTCGCCTTGAACCTCGCAAAGTTGCTCATCGCCAAGGGGCGAACGTTTGAGGCCCGCGCGATCGCGAATGCCTTCAACCGCTTCGCCGATGAGCACGAGGGCCTCGCGCAGGCCGAGATCACCACTGCCGTCCCCCTCCGGCCCGATCAGGTCGCTGCCATGGAGCAGCGTCTCGGCGAGGCCCTGGGGAAGCAGATCACCGCCATCGCCAGTGTCGATGCCGGCATCATCGGTGGCGTCGTCCTCCGTATCGACGACCATCTCATCGATGGCAGCGTGCGCAGTCGCCTGAAGCGGCTGCGCCGCGAGCTGAGCGGCGCCTAGCCGCCGCCACAGACAAGAGGGAAGCAGCATGGCCGTTCGCGCCGAAGAGATCGCATCCATCCTCCGCGAGCAGATCGAGCAGTTCGAGGCTCCATCTGTCTCCACCGACGTCGGCGTCGTCATCGAAGCCGGCGACGGCGTGGCCCGCGCCCACGGCCTCAGCAACGCAAAGTACTCCGAGCTGCTCGAGTTCCCCAACGGCACGATGGGTCTCGCCCTCAACCTCGAGGAGGAGTCCGTCAGCGCCGTCGTCCTCGGCGACTACGAGGACATCAAGGAAGGCGACGAGGTGCGTGCCACCGGCCGCATCATCGAGGTGTCCGTGGGCGACGAGCTCATCGGCCGCGTCGTCGGCGCCCTCGGCAACCCCATCGATGGCAAGGGCCCCATCGGCTCAACGAAGACGCGCCCGGTCGAGCGCATCGCTCCCGGCGTCACCCTCCGCCAGAGTGTCGATACGCCCGTGCAGACCGGCGTCAAGGCCATCGACGCGATGATTCCCATCGGTCGCGGCCAGCGCGAGCTCATCATCGGCGACCGCTCGACGGGCAAGAGCGCCATCGCCCTCGACACCATCATCAACCAGAAGGGCGGCGACCTGATCTGCATCTACGTCGCCATCGGCCAGAAGGCCGGCAAGGTCGCCCAGGTGCTCGGCCAGCTCGAAGAGCACGGCGCCATGGAGCACACGATCATCGTGGCGGCGAACGCCTCCGAGTCCGCCGCCCTCCAGTACCTCGCCCCCTACGCCGGTTGCGCCATCGGCGAGGAGATCATGGAGAGCGGCCGCGACGCCCTCATCATCTACGACGACCTCAGCAAGCACGCCTGGGCCTACCGCCAGATCTCCCTCCTCCTGCGCCGTCCTCCCGGGCGCGAGGCGTACCCCGGCGATGTCTTCTACCTCCACAGCCGCCTGCTCGAGCGCGCCGCCAAGCTGCAGGCGGGCGGGTCCCTCACGGCCCTGCCCATCATCGAGACGCAGGCGAACGACGTTTCCGCCTACATCCCCACCAACGTCATCTCCATCACCGACGGCCAGATCTACCTGGAGCCGGACCTCTTCAATGCCGGTATCCGCCCCGCCCTCAACGTGGGCCTCTCCGTGAGCCGCGTGGGTGGCGCCGCCCAGACGCGCGCCATGCGCTCCGTCGCCGGGCGGCTCAAGCTCGACCACGCCCAGTTCCGCGAGCTCCAGGCCTTCGCCCAGTTCGGCACGAGCGACCTTGACGTCGCCACCCAGCGCCAGCTCGAGCGCGGCCTGCGCGCCAACGAGGTGCTCAAGCAGCCCCAGTTCGCGCCGCTCAGCCTCGCCGAGGAGGTTGCCGTCATCTTCGCCCTCACCAACGGGCTCCTCGACGACGTGCCCACCGACAAGATTGGCAGCTTTGAGTCTGCCTTCGTCAGCTACCTCTCCAGCAACAAGCCAGAACTCTCCGCCCGTCTCGAGGCGGAGCGCGAGATCAGCGACACCACCGGCCAAGAGATTCGGGACGCGGTCAGCGAGTTCAAGGAGACCGTCCCCTACTAGGGAGCGCCATGCCCACCATTCAACAGCTTCGCCGCCGCATCGGGTCGGTGCGGAACACCGCCAAGATCACGAACGCGCTCCAGCTCGTGGCCGCCTCCAAGATGCGCCGCGCCCAGGAGCGCGCCACCGAGGGCCGTCCTTACGCGGAGAAGATCCATTTGGTCCTCTCATCGCTCGCCGCCACCGCCCCCGGCGCCGGTGAGGGCGACAGCGGGGAGTCCCATCCCTTCCTCACCCAGCGCCCCGTGGAGAACGTCGGCATTCTTCACGTCACGCCCGACCGCGGCCTCTGCGGCGCGCTCAACGCCAACCTCAACAACAGCGCCGGCTCCTTTATCGGCGAGGCCGAGACCCCGACGGCCATCGTGGCCGTGGGTCGCAAGGGTCGCGACTTCTTTGTCCGCTCCCGCCAGAACGTCGCCGCCGAGTTCACCGACCTGGGCGACTACCCCGCCCTCACCGACACGAGCGTCATCGCTCGCCTGGTGATGGACGACTACCTCGCGGGCGAGGTCGACCAGGTCTTCATCAGCTTCGCCGAGTTCGTCAGCACCGTGAACCAGCGAGCGGTCGTGCGCCGCCTCCTGCCCGTCGAGCCCCCCAGGGCCGAGGATGAGGCGGAGGCCGAGGCGTTGCGCCAGGAGTACATCTTCGAGCCCGACCCCGGCGCCGTCTTCGAGCGGCTCCTGCCCCGCTACGTGGAGATGCAGATCCACGCCGCCATCCTCGAGTCGGCCGCCTCCGAGCAGTCCGCGCGCATGGTCGCCATGAAGAACGCGACCGACAACGCGACCGACATCGAGCGCGACCTCACCCTCACCTACAACAAGGCGCGTCAGGAGCAGGTCACCACGGAGCTGCTCGACATCGTGGGCGGCGCCGAGGCCGTCAGTGGCTGATTCGCTCCCCTTCGCCGCGGTCATCTTCGACATGGACGGCGTCCTCGTCGATGGCGAACCCCTCTACTACGGGGCGGCGAGCGCCGTGCTCGCCGAGGATGGCATCACCTTCCCCCTCGATCGGTACAAGCGCTACATGGGCACGAAGTCCGGCTGGAACGAGTTCGTCGAGGACCTGGGCCTCCCCCGCCCCGCGGCCTACTACCGCGAGCGCTGCGGCAAGCTGGTATCAGCCGCCTACCGCTCGGTCGATTCAGCCCTCCCGGGGGCCGTCGAACTCGTGCGGGGCCTCCGCAAACTCGGCCTGCCCCTGGCCGTCGCCTCCTCCTCGCAGCGCAGCAATGTGGAGACCTGCCTCGACCGGCTCGGAATCGCCGACGCCTTCGATGTGGTCGTGACCGGGAGCGACATCACGCACGGCAAGCCCTTCCCCGACATCTACCTGCGCGCCGCGGGACTCCTCGGGGTCCTCCCGCGGGAATGCCTCGCGATCGAGGATGCGCCCGCGGGAATTAAAGCCGCTCACGCGGCCGGCATGACCTGCTGGGCCGTCCGCACCGACTACACCCGCGGTATGGCGCTCCCCGATCCGGATCGCACTCTGGAGTCGCTGACCGAGGTCGACCTCGCCGAGATCGCCGGGGCGCCGGCATGAGCGAACTCGTCCTGCGCGATGATCACGACGGCGTGGCGACGCTCACGCTCAACCGCCCCGAGGCGCTGAACGCCCTCAACATCCCCCTCTTCACCGAGCTGCGGGAACACCTCCAGGCGCTCGCGAGCGAGACCGACTCGGTCGGCTGCGTCGTCCTGCGGGGCGAGGGGCGCGCCTTCAGCGCGGGCAACGACCTCAAAGCCCTCGGCGACCCGGCCCCGGCGCCTAACTACCAGGCCGAGACGATCGACATGATCGAGGCCTTGCCCCAGCCGGTCATCGCCGCCGTGCAAGGCGCCTGCTACACCGGCGCCCTCGAGCTGCTGCTCGGGGCCGACCTCTGCATCGCGGCCGAGTCCGCCATCTTCTGCGACAGCCACGGCGAATGGGCGCTCACCCCCCTCTGGGGACTGAGCCAGCGCCTGCCCCGCCGCATCGGCCCCCTCCTCGCCAGGGAGATGATGTACACGGCCCGCCGCGTGGATGCGCACGAGGCCGTCCGCATCGGCCTCGCGAACCGCGTCGTTCCCGATGCGGAGCTCGATGACGCAGCCGCCAGCATGGCCGTGCAGATCGCGGGCAACTCCTGGCACACGCTGCGCGCCGACAAGCGCCTCCTGAACGAGGGACAGAGCTACTCCTATGCCGAAGGCCTCGCCTTCGAGCGCCGCACCAGCCCCGGCGCGGGGCCCGAACTGGCGGAGCGCCTTGCGCGCTTCCGCGCCAAATCCTGAAAGCAAGCCGAGAGGAGCCCCCACCATGGTCACCGCCGCAGCCGCCGAGGGACGCATCGTCCAGATCATCGGCACCGTGATCGACATCGAGTTCCCGCCCGACCAGCTGCCGGGCATCTACAACGCCCTCCGCATCGAGCGTGGCGACGGCACCAGCCTCATCGTCGAGGTGCAGCAGCACGTCGGCAATAACTGGGTGCGCGCGCTGGCGATGGACTCGACCGACGGCCTCAGCCGGGGCATGGTCGTCGTCGATACGGGCCAGGCGATCGCCGTGCCGGTGGGCGAGGCCTCGCTGGGGCGCATGTTCAACGTGCTCGGCGACCCCATCGACGACCTCCCCGCGCCCGACGACACCACCCCCCGCTGGGCCATCCACCGCAGCCCCCCCTCCTTCGAGGACCAGGAGACCGAGCCCTCAATCCTCGAGACCGGCATCAAGGTCATCGACCTCATCGCCCCCCTCGTGCGCGGCGGCAAGGTCGGCCTCTACGGCGGCGCCGGCGTCGGCAAGACCGTCATCATCCAGGAGCTCATCTCCAACATCGCCCGCGAGCACGGCGGCTTCTCCGTCTTCGCCGGCGTGGGCGAGCGCTCCCGCGAGGGTAACGACCTCTGGAATGAGATGAGGGAATCGGGCGTGCTCCCCCGCATGTCCATGGTCTTCGGCCAGATGAACGAACCCCCCGGCGTCCGCCTCCGCGTCGCCCTCAGCGGCCTCACGATGGCCGAGTACTTCCGCGACGAGCAGGGCCAGGATGTCCTCTTCTTCGTCGACAACATCTACCGCTATACGCTCGCCGGCATGGAGGTCTCCGCTCTCCTCGGGCGCATGCCCTCCGCCGTCGGCTACCAGCCCACCCTCGCCACCGAGATGGGCGACCTGGAAGAGCGCATCACCTCGACGAAGAAGGGGTCGATCACCTCGTTCCAGGCCATCTACGTCCCCGCCGACGACTACACCGACCCCGGCGTTGCGACCACCTTCGCGCACCTCGATGCCGTCGTCGCCCTTGAGCGGTCCCTCGCCGAGCAGGCCCTCTACCCCGCCATGGACCCCCTCACCTCCTTCTCCCGCGCGCTCGAGCCGCGCATCGTGGGCGAGGAGCACTACCAGGTCGCGCGCGACGTGCAGACCGTCCTCCAGCGCTACAAGGACCTCCAGGACATCATCGCCATCCTCGGCATCGACGAGCTCTCCGACGAGGACAAGCTCGCCGTGACCCGCGCCCGCAAGCTGCAGCGCTTCCTCACGCAGCCCTTCTTCGTGGGCGAGACCTTCACCGGTCGCGAGGGCCGCTACGTCTCCATCCGCGAGACCGTTCGCGGTTTCAAGGAGATCCTCGAAGGCCAGCACGACGGCCTCCCCGAGCAGGCCTTCTACATGAAGGGCTCCATCGAAGAGGCCATTGAAGAGGGCCGCCAGATGAGCGAGGAAGGCTAGTGCCGCTCTTCATCGAGATCGTCACCGCCGAGCGCGTCGTCCGCACGGAAGCGGACGTCGATGTCCTCATTGCCCCCGGCAGCGAGGGCCAGCTCGCCATCCTGCCCCGCCACGCCCCCCTCATGACGACGCTCGACTATGGCGAGCTCGTCTTCCGGCGGGGGAACGACGAGACCGCGTTCGCCATCGGAGGAGGTTTCCTCGAGGTGCACAGCAACCACGTCACCGTTCTCGCGGACGCGGCCGAGGCCGCCGAGGACATCGACGTGGACCGCGCCGAGGCGGCCCGGCGCCGGGCCGAGGAGCTCCTTGCGGGCGCCCGCGAGGAAGGGGTCAGCGATGCCGACCTCGCCCGCGCCCAGGCGTCCATGCAGCGCGCCCTGCTGCGTCTGCGTGTGGCCGAACGCCGCCCCCGCCGTCCCGGCCCGCCCATGCCCGGCGGCTAGGCGCTATCCGTCATTGACCCCGGGTGTGATGCGTCTTCCGCTCGGTCAGGCTGACCAGATTGCCGTCCGATCGAGATAGCGCGCCTCCCGTCCCCAGGGAGCCTCGTAGGGTGCCCGGTCGACTTTCGCAGCCATTGCCACGAGCCGGTCGTGGGCCGTGTCGAGGTCCTCGACGAAGAGGCCGAGCGCGGGCTCGCGCGGCGCCTCCTTCGGGAAGAGGGCGAAGTGGAAGTACGGGTCGTGCCACGAGATCTCCTCGTGCACGGGATGCTCGTTCCGCTCGAGCGCTACGCCGAGGCCGTCTCGGTAGAAGCGAACGGACGCTTCGAGGTCGGCGACGTGAAAGGCCGCGAAGCAGGGCCGGACAGCTGGCATGGCGAGCCTCCTCACGGCAGCATAGGGACGCTGCCCTCGGCGGATGTTCGAGCAGCGGCGGCGCACTCTCCGTTTGCGGCTGCTTTCGCCCTGCCCCCATACTGAGCCGCAGGATGGTCTCCACGCGCGGACACAGCTCCCGCTACCAGATGCGGGGCGGCGCTGTCCTCAGCGGGTCCGTACGCATCTCCGGGTCGGCGAACGCGGCTCTCGCCGGTATGTGCGCCGCCCTCCTCACGGAGGAGACCGTCGTCCTCGAAAACGTCCCCGCCGTCTCCGACATCGACTCCCTTGCCAACCTGCTCGTGCACCTCGGCGCCACCGTCGAGCGCCCCGCGCCGAATCGCGTCGAAGTCAACGGCTCCCGCGTGGGCACCCTCAAGGCGCCCATCGACCTCGTCTCGGAGAACCGCGCCTCCTTCCAGGTGATGGGACCGCTCCTCGCCCGGCACGGCTTCGCCGCCCTCCCACCCCCCGGCGGCGACGTCATCGGCCAGCGCCCCATCGCCGTGCACCTCGACGGCTTCGTGGCGATGGGCGCCACCATCGACCGCGTCGGCGAGCACTACCAGGCCAGCGCCCCCGGGGGCCTCACGGGAACCCGCGTCTTCGCCGACTACCCCTCGGTTTCCGGCACCCAGAACGTCATGCTCGCCGCCACCCTCGCCAGGGGCGAGACCACCATCGTCAACGCCGCCACCGAACCCGAGGTGCAGGCCCTCGCCGCTCTGCTGAACGCCATGGGCGCCCGCATCGCCGGTGTGGGCACCCAGGTGATCACCGTGGAGGGCGTCGAGCGCCTGCACGGCACGACCTTCGCCCTCGTCCCCGACCGCATCGAGGCCGGCACGTTCGCCATCGCCGCCGCCATGACGGGCGGCGACGTCGAACTCGTCGATGCGCCCGTGGGTGTGATGGACGCCATCATCACCAAGCTGCGCGCCACCGGCGCCACCGTCGAGGTCCGCGAGGGCTCCCTGCGCGTCGCCGCCGGCCCGTGCCTCACGCCCGTGGGCTTCCAGGCACTTCCCTACCCTGGCCTCGCGACCGACCTGCACGCTCCCATGGCCGCGCTGCTGACGCAGGCCGAGGGCGTCTCCATCATCCACGAGCGCGTCTTCGACAACCGCATGCTCTACGTGGACGAGCTCCGCAAGATGGGGGCCGAGATCATCAGCACGGGTTCCTCCGCCATCGTCAGCGGGCCCACTCCCCTGCACGGCGCCCGTGCTCGCGCGCTCGACGTGCGCGCCGGCGCGGCCGTGCTCCTTGCCGGCCTCGTGGCCAGCGGCACGACCGTCATCGACGACATCTACCACCTCGATCGCAAGTACGAGCTCCTCGACGAGAAGCTCCGCGGGCTCGGCGCCGAGCTCGAGCGGGTGTAGCGGGCATGGCCTTCAGGTTCCTCTCGAACACTCGCGCGGGCATCGATCTCGGCACCGCCAACATCCTCGTCTTCGTCCAGGGACAGGGAATCGTCGTGAACGAGCCCTCGGTGGTCGCACGACATAACCGTGACAACGCCATCGTCGCCGTTGGCGCCGAGGCGCGCATGATGCAGGGCCGCACGCCCGGGGCCCTCAGCATCATCCGCCCCATGCGCGAGGGTGTTATCGCCGACTACCTCACGACCGAGGCGATGATGCGCTACTTCATCGGGGTCGTGACGGGGCGCTTCAACCTGATCCGCCCCGAGATCATGGTGACCGTTCCCGCTGGTGTCACCAGCGTCGAGCAGCGCGCCGTCCGTGACGCCGCCGAGCAGGCCGGCGCCCGCCGCCCCGCCCACCTCGTGCCCGAGCCCCTCGCCGCCGCCATCGGCGCCGGCGTTCCTGTGGGCACGCCCCGCGGGAACATGATCGTGAACATCGGCGGCGGCCGCACCGAAGCGGCCATCATCTCCCTCTATGGCATCGTCGCGAGCGAGTCCGTCCGCGTGGCCGGCGACCGCATCGACGAGGCGATCCAGGCCTTCATCCGTCGCCGCCACAACCTCGTCATCGGCGAGCGCACCTCCGAAGAGATCAAGATCGCGATCGGCTCCGCCCTCCCCCTCGACGAAGGCATCTCGACACAGGTTCGCGGTCGCGACCAGCTCAGCGGCCTGCCCCGCACCATCACCATCAACAGCGACGAGATCGCCCAGGCCATGCAGGACTCCCTCGGCCAGATCATCCAGGCCGTCCGCAGCGTCCTCGAGCGCACCCCCCCCGAGCTCGCCGCCGACGTCATCGACCACGGCATCGTGCTCACCGGTGGCGGCGCCCTCCTGCGCCACTTCGATGAGCTGTTGACGCAGGAGACCGGCGTCCCCTGCTACGTGGCCGATAGCCCCCTCGAATGCGTCGCTGTCGGCGCCGCCATCGCCCTTGACTACCTTGAGATCATCGAGCGCAGCCTCCCGACCGAGGAGGAGCAGCTGGTGGGCCTCTTCCCCCAACCCGATCGCTGACCTACCCTCGGTCCTTCGTGTCTGAGAATCCTCCCCTCGAGCGCGTCGCTGTCGGTCCGAACATCCTCGTGGTCGGCGATAGCTGCTCGGGCAAGACCACCGTCGCAGCCGCCCTCGCTCAACGCCTCGCCCTGCGCCACATCGAGCTCGACGCCCTCAACTGGGAGCCGAACTGGACGGAGGCGTCCGACGCGGTCTTCCTCGACCGCGTGCTGACCGCCATCGCCGAGCCGGGCTGGGCGTTGGACGGCAACTACAACCGCGTCTTGCGCCCGCACACCTGGACCGCCGCCAACACGATCGTCTGGCTCGACTTCCCGCTGCGAATCACCATCCCGCGCACGCTGGCCCGCTCGTGGCGGCGCTGGCGCACGGGGGAGCTCCTCTGGGGCACCAACCGCGAGCGCCTCTGGGAGCACTTGCTCCCCTCGAACCGTTCCCTCATCTGGTGGACGCTGACCACTCACGGGCGCCGCCGGGAGGCCTACGCAGACGCCATGACCGACTCCCAGTGGGAAGGCACACAGTTCATGCGGCTGCGCTCCCCTGCCGAGGTCGAGCGTTTTCTCGCGGACGCCAGGCTGGCGGAACCGAGGGCGCAGACCGCCTAGCCCGCCTCCGGGGCCAGCTCTTTCAGGTAGTAGGTCATGCCCTGCATCATCACGACCGGGTCGATCTGCCGGATGGAGACGCCCTCGGGCACGTGCGCCGAGGTCGGCGCGTAGTTCAGGATGGCGTGCACCCCGCTCGCCACCAGGCGGTTGATGACCTCCTGTGCGGCGCCCGCCGGCACCGCCACCACCGCGATGTCGACCATTTCGTTCGCGAGGTAACCCTCGAGGTCGTCCATCGCCTGCACCGTGATGCCCTGGATGTCGCGCCCCGCCACCTCTGGGGCGGCGTCGAAGGCCGCGATCGTGTGGAATCCCTGCTGCGCGAAGCCGTCGTACTCCAGGATCGCCTGGCCCAGCCGCCCGATCCCCACCACGCAGACCCGCCAGGTGCGGTCGAGACCGAGGATCGTGCGCAGCCGGTCGAGCAGGTCGCCCACGTCGTAGCCGCGGCCCTGCTTCCCGAATCGCCCGAAATAGCTGAGGTCCTTGCGAATCTGCGCGGGCGTCACGTCGAGCTGTTCGCCCAGCGTCTGTGAGCTGACGACGGTCTCGCCTGCGGCCGCGAGCGTGGTCAGGGCCCGCGCGTAAAGCGGCAGCCGGTTGATAACAACCTCGGGGATGACAGATGTCATTGGCCGGGCCGGCCCCTCCTGCTCGCGCCCCCGCGCCGCTCAGGCGGCCAGCGGTTGTGAAAAATCGAACATACGATTCGCCGCACTGTAAACCCCGCCTTCGCAGGGGGTCAACGGTCCTGTATTACGACGGCGAGTCGCCACTCGCCTCCGATGCGAGCAGCGCCCGAATGGTGGCGGCGACGTGGTCGCCGTCGCTCTCGGCGACGGTGCGGGGGTCGAGCAGCGTCTCCCCCGACTCCACCCGCGCCACGATTGGCGGGTCTGCCTCCCGCAGCGCCCGCGCGAGCCACTCCGCCCCTCGTTCCGGGCGCAGTCCCGCACACCACGTCGACCGCCCGGCCCCCGGTGCCGCCCCTCCGCCGATCATGGTGCGGGACTCGACCACGCGTCCGGCCTCACCCGCCGCCTCCGCCCATGCCCGAGCTCGCGGCTCTAGCTGCTCCCGCTCCAGCGCCAGCATGCGCCAGACGGGGATCTCCTCGCGCTCCGAACCCCCGACGTAGGCCGTCAACGTTGCATTCAGCGCGGCGATCGTGAGTTTGTCGACACGGAGTGCGCGCGCCAGGGGATGGCCCCGCAACTGCGCCACCAGCTCCCCCCGACCCACGATCAACCCGCACTGGGGCCCGCCCAACAGCTTGTCGCCGCTGAACAGCGTCAGGTCCGCGCCCCCGTCGAGGCTCTCCCGCACGGTGGGCTCGTGTTCGATGCCGTAGTCGGCAGTCTCCACGAGGCAGCCGCTCCCGAGGTCGTCCAGCAGGAGAACCCCGCGCTCTCCCGCGAGCGAGGCCAGATCCGTGAGCTCCGGCCGCGCCGTGAAGCCCGTTACCTGGAAGTTTGAACGGTGGACCCGCAGGATCGCCGCCGTCTCCCCGGTGACGGCGTTCGCGTAATCCTCCACGTAGGTGCGGTTCGTCGTGCCCACCTCCACCAGGCGGGCGCCGCTCTCACGCAGCACGTCGGGAATGCGGAAGCGCCCCCCGATCTCCACCGCCTCCCCCCGCGACACGATCACCTCCCGTCCCCGTGTGAACACCTGCAGCGCCATCAGCAGGGCGGCGGCGTTGTTGTTCACGGCCAGCCCGTCCTCTGCGCCCGTCGTGCGCCGCAGCAGGTCACGTACGTGCTCGTGCCGGCTCCCGCGACTCCCCTCCTCCAGGTCGAACTCGAGGTTCGTGTAGGCGCGGGCGGCCTCGGCCATGGCCGCCATCGCCGGCTCGCTGAGCGGCGCCCGACCCAGGTTCGTCTGCAGAATGACGCCGGCGGCGTTCACGACCCGCCGCAGCGAAGGCCGCGCGAGTCTCGCCAGGATCGCCTCCGCCTCCGCCGAGATGGCCGCGAGGTCGGGGGCGGTGGCCCCCTCCTTCACCGCCTCGCGCGCTCGCGCGATGGCCAGGCGCACGGCCTCCACGGCAAGCGCGTGTGGCCAGGAGCCGTTGCCACGCAGCTCACCGAGCACCGCCTCGACGCTCGGGATGGCGCGAAAGGTGGAAGACACGTCGCGATCTTAGCGCGTGGCCGCCGCCGTTCGTGTTCGTAGGCGCACGCTGTGCCAGCATCGGGGGAAGAAACTCGCTGGAAAAGAGCCGTGAACCTCCGTATTCCTGGACCGACCCCTTGCCCCGATGATGTCCTCGAAGCCGTTGGCGGGCAGATGATGAACCACCGCGGACCCGAGTTCGCGGACATCATCAAGCGCGTCACCGACGGATTGAACTGGGTCTTCGGCGTCTCCAGCGATGTGCTCACGGTTACGGCCTCGGGCACCGGTGGCCTTGAAGCCGCCGTCGTCAATGTGCTCAGCCCCGGCGACCGCGTGCTCGCTGTCTCCATCGGCGTGTTCGGCAACCGGCTCGCCTCCATCGCCGAGACCTACGGCGCCGAGGTCGTGCGCTACGAGCTCGAGTGGGGCGCCGCCGCCGACGCCGACGAAGTGGCCCGCCGGCTCGATGCCGACCCCTCCATCAAGGCCGTTCTCGTCACCCATAACGAGACTTCGACCGGCGTCACTAACCCGCTTGAGGAAATCGCCGCGGTCGTCCGCGAGCGCGACCCGCTCCTCATCGTCGATGGTATCAGCAGTGTCTCCTCCATCCTCTGTCCGGCCGAGCGCTGGGGCGTAGACGTGCTCGTGAGCGGCTCGCAGAAGGGCTGGATGGTCCCGCCCGGCCTCGCCTTCGTCTGGCTCAGCGAGGCCGCCTGGGAGGCCAGTGAGAGCGCCACAATGCCGCGCTTCTACTTCGACCTGCAGCGCGCCCGCACCTCGCTGGGGAGCACGCAGACGCCCTGGACCCCCGCCCTCTCCATCTTCTACGGCCTCGACAAGGCCTTCGAGACACTCCGCGCCGAGGGACTCGAAGGCATCTACGGCCGCCACCGCGCCGTCGCCCAGCACACCCGAGACCGCGTCCGCGCGATGGGGCTGCAGCTCTTCGCACACGACGAGCGTTTCGCCTCCGACACCGTCACCGCCGTGCGCTGGCCGGACGAGGCCGACGGCCCCGCCATCGCGAAGCGCGCCCGCGAGGAGTTCGGCGTCGTGCTCGGGGGTGGCCAGCAGACGCTGCGCGGCAAGATCTTCCGCGTCGGCCACATGGGCCACTTCTCGCAGGAAGACATCGACGACGCCCTCGACGTGGTCGAGCGCCTCCTCGCCGAAACCCCGGCCAGGGCTTCAGCGTAGCCTCCGGGATCTCGCACACGCACCCTGGTTGCTTGTCCATGGCCCTTCAAAAGTGGACTAGACTAGTCCATAGATGGAGCAGTGATGGCGACCCAGCCCCCTGAGACCCCGCGCACCTGGACTGTCGCCGAGGCCAAGGCACGCCTCTCCGAAATCCTCCGCCTGGCCGAGGAGGAGGGGCCGCAGCGCATCGGCCTGCGGAAATCCTTCGTCGTCGTCCCGGAGCGTGAGTGGCGGGAGCGGCAGCCGGAGCCCATGCCGATGGGCCAGTGGCTCATCGAGAACATGCCACGTGGAGTCGAACTTGAGCTCCCCGACCGTCGCGATCCCCCGCGGGAGATTCCCTTCAGCGACTGGGAAGATGAGTGAGGGGCTTCCTTCTCGACTCCAACGTGGTTTCGGAGATCAACAGGTTGGAACCCGACGCGCGCGTCCTCTCCTTCCTGAGCGGGGAGACTGACCTGTGGTTGTCGGTCGTTGTTCTGCATGAGCTGGAGTTTGGAGTACGGCGGCTAGACCCCGGACAGCGCAGAGAGCGAATGCGGCGTGGCTTCTCGAACTACGTAGCCGGTTTCGCGCACAGGATCCTGCCGGTCGGCCACGAAGAGGCTGTGCTGGCGGCTGCCTTGAGGGTTCAGGCGCGCCGCGACGGGCGCGTATTGCACTTGGCTGACGCTCTCATCGCGGGCACGGCCCGGGCCCACGACCTTGCCGTCGCCACACGCAACGTCAGGGACTTCGAGGGTCTCGATGTCGAAGTGTTCAACCCGTGGGCCGCTTCCTGAGCGCTTCCCTCCAAAGGCCGTAGGGCCGGGCGGCGCTATGCTGAACCGATGGCGACCAACGGGAGACTCCTCCCACTCGAAGGGCCCAATCCGTGACCGAGGCGCGCCGCCGGCCCCGAGTCCTCATCGCCGATCCCATCGCTGACGAAGGGGTTGCCCTCCTGCGGCAGGGCGCCGATGTCGACGTGCGCACGGGCCTCTCCCCCGAGGAATTTCGCGAGGCCCTCGCCGGCTACGACGGCCTTGTCGTGCGCAGCGAGTCCAAGGTCACGGCCGATGCGCTCGTCACTGCCGGGAGGCTGCAGGTGGTGGCCCGCGCCGGCACCGGCGTCGACAACGTCGACCTCGAAGCGGCCACCGAGCGGGGCATCGTCGTCGTGAACGCACCCCGGGGCAACACCATCGCCGCCGCCGAACACGCCTTCGCCCTCCTGATGGCCCTTGCCCGCCACATTCCCCGCGCCGACCGCTCCCTGCGCGGCGGTGAGTGGAAGCGCCGGGCGTTCATGGGCGCCGAACTGCGCGGCCACACCCTCGGCCTCGTGGGCTTCGGGCCCATCGGTTCGGAGATGGCCCGCCGCGCTCTCGCCTTCGAGATGAACGTGGTCGCCCACGACCCCTTCGTGCCCGTCGAGCGCGTGCGCGGCCTCGGCGCCCTGCCCGTCGAACTCGACCGGCTCTACGCCGAGAGCGACTTCATCAGCGTGCACACCCCCCTCACGGCCAGCACCCGCGGCATGATCGCGCGCGAGCAGTTCGCCGCCATGAAGGACGGCGTGCGCCTCGTGAACGCCGCCCGTGGCGGCATCATCGACGAGGACGACCTGCTCGAAGCCGTGCGCTCGGGCAAGGTCGCCGGCGCCGCCCTCGACGTGTTCACGTCGGAGCCCCCCGGCGACCATCCCCTCTTCGAGGAAGAGCGCATCATCGTCACCCCCCACCTTGCCGGCTCCACCGTCGAGGCGCAGGAGCGGATCGCGATCGACGTTGCCGAGCAGGTGCTCGACGTGCTCGCCGGGCGCCCGCCCCGCTACCCCGTCAACGCCCCCCTCGTGCCGCCCGAGACCCTTGAGATCGTCGGTCCCTACCTCGCCGTCGCCGAGCTGCTCGGCGCCGTCGCGATGCAGCTGCTCAGCGGCCAGCTCACCAGCATCGAGCTCGCCTTCTTCGGGGAGATCGCCGAGCACGATGTCACGCCCCTCAAGGCGTTCGCCATCCGCGGCCTCCTTCGCCCCATCAGCGAGCAGAACGTGAACCTCGTCAACGCCACCAGCATCGCCGAGGCGCGCGGCTGGACCATCGACGAACGGCTGCGGGCCTCGCACGAGGAGTTCCACAACCTCATCGAGCTGCGTGTGGGCAGCAGCCATGCCGAAGTCACCATCAGCGGCACCGCGAGCCACTCGCGCCCCAGCATCGTGCGCATCAACGAGCTCGACATCGACCTGGTGCCCGAGCCGGGCGGTTTCCTCCTCGTCTGCGAGAACGAGGACCGGCCCGGCATGATCGGCCGCCTGGGAACGCTCCTCGGCGGGCGCGACATCAACATCAGCGCCATGCGAGTCGGGCGCAGCAGCCCCCGCGGGCGCGCCCTCATGGTCCTCATGCTCGATGACGAGCCGAACGCCGCCTCCCTCGACCTGATTGCTGCTGTCGAAGGCATTGCGAGCGTGCGCCTCGTTCGTCTCTAGCACCATGGAGATCACAGACCTCGATCCCCACGACGAGGCCGCCATCGCCCAGGTTGCCCGCATCGTCGTGGACGCCTTTCGTGCCCACACACCCTCTTGGTCCGACCTCCCCAGCGCCGAGGCCGAGGTGCGCGAGACCTTCGGCGACAAGCGCGTCAGCCGCGTTGCCCGCGAGGGTTCGGTCGTGCTCGGCTTCATCGGCGGTTTCAGCCACTACGACGGCCATGCCTGGGAACTCCACCCCCTCGCGGTGGACCCAGTCCGTCAGGGCGAGGGAGTTGGCCGCGCACTCGTCGCCGACCTCGAACGGCAGGTGGCCGCCCGCGGCGCAACCACGCTCTACCTCGGCACCGACGACGAGGATGGCCGTACCTCGCTGAGCGGCAGCGACCTCTACCCCGATCCGCTGGGGCGCCTCGCCGCAATCAGCAACCCCGGCGGCCACCCCTACGGGTTCTACCTCGCCTGCGGCTTCTCCCTCGTCGGCGTCATCCCCGACGCAAACGGGCTGGGCAAGCCCGACATCCTCATGGCCAGGCGCCTCGGCGGGACCTAAGGCGAGAGCGGCGCGAAGACGAGCCCCGTTCCCAGCTTCGGGTAGTAGAAGGTCGACTTCTGCGGGAGGCGCTCGCCGCCGTCGGCCAGCGCGATCACCTCGCTCGCGGGCACGTGCTGAAGCAGGAAGCCCACTCCGCCTCGTCCCAGCGCCACCACCACCTCGGCCACCTCGTGCGTGAACGTCACTGCTCCCGCGCGCAGCTCTTCGTCGCTGATTCCCCAGAGCGGGTCCAGCACCCCGAGCCGCAGCAGGATGGGCGCCGCCGCCGTCCAGCGTGCGCTCGCGCCGGCGGGCGCCAGTCTGGCGATGGCCTCCTCGCCCCGCGCGCGCAGCAGGTGGACGCTGCCGGGAGAAAGGTTGACCGCCACGATGCCCTCGGGCGACCCGGCGCGAACGGCTTCCAGCGCTCCCGGGTCCACGGTCGCCGCCGTCTCTTCGATGTCGAAGAGCGGCTCCAGGCGCTCGCGCCAGTCCGCGGGCGCCTCCCGCGGAAGGTAGCGGTGGAGGGGGCGCACCACGAGTCCCGCGTCCGCCACCGGCACGACGCCCGCCATCGCGAAGCGCGCCGGATGGTCGTTGGGGAGCGCGCCCTGCTGCTCCGCGAGCCAGGTGCGGTACGCCAGCGAGGTCTCGTAGCGATGGTGCCCGTCCGCGATGTAGAAGGCTTCCGAGAGCAGGGGCGCGAGCTGCCGCAGCGGCCCGCGCTCCGCCGGCAGCGCCCAGAGCCGGTGCGTCACGCCGTCGGCGGTGCCTCCTGAGGCGTCGGGCTCGCTGCCCCCCGCCACGCTCGCGAGCAGCCTTTCAAGCTGCCCCGAGCGATCGCGCGCGAGCATGAAGATGGGGCTGAACTGTGTCCCCGTGGCCTGCAGGAGCCGCAGGCGGTCCTCCTTCGGCGCCGACATCGTGAACTCGTGCGGCAGGACGGCCCCTTCCTCCCACGGCTGCGACTCCACCCCGCAGATGAGCGCCCGCCGCAGGCGCCGGATGCCTGCCTCCACGAAGACCTGTTCGTAGACGTACAACATCGGTTCCGCGTCGCGCTCGAGGACGCCCCCGGACACCCAGCGGTCCAGCTCGGCGGCCACGGCCCCGTAGCGGTCGGGACCCTCCTCCGCGAGCTCCAGGCGAACGGCGTTGTGGGGCGAGAGCCCCGCCAGCCGCTCGCGCTCACGCTCTCCGATTACGTCGAACGGCGGCGCCAGCAACTGGTCCAGCGGGCCGGCTTTGGCCGTGTACCGCAGCCCGCGCATGGGTAGTAATCGCGGCATCAGCCCCGCCCTCCTGTTGCTCTGTTCGTGGCGAGCTCCGCGCCCTGTAGAATCGGACTCCCGCCATGAAACGCGCACCGTACTGCGTCTTCTGCAACATCGTTGCCGGCACCGAGCCGGCCAACGTCCTCTACGAGGACGACGAGGTCATCGTCTTCCAGAACGTCCTCCGCTGGGTACCGCTCATGCTGCTCGCCATGACGAAGGAGCACCGCACCCAGGCCGAACTCTGGGAGAACGGCATCGAGGCCGTGGGCCGCATCGCCGCGAAGATCGGGGCCGAGGCCTGCCCCGACGGCTTCCGCGTGCTCTCCAACTTCGGCTTCGAGGCCATGCAGAGCCAGGAACATGGGCACCTTCACATCGTCGGTGGTACGCACCTCGGACCCTACGTCTGAGCCGCCCGCAGCGTCTCGCGCTGCCGCTCGAACAGCTCCGCGATCCCGCCCCGCGCCAGCTCCACGAGCGCGTCGAGAGCCGCTCCGTCGAACGATTTCCCCTCGGCAGTGCCCTGTACCTCGACGAACGCGTCCGCGCCCGTCATCACCACGTTGAAGTCTACCTCCGCCGCCGAGTCCTCCTCGTAGCAGAGGTCGAGCACGGGTGTGCCCGCGACAATCCCCGCCGACACGGCGGCCACCTGCGTCGCGATCGCTTCCGGCGGTATGAGGTCCGCCCGCGCCAGCTTCTCCGCGGCCAGGCGCAGCGCGATGAAGCCCCCCGTGACCGAGGCCGTGCGCGTGCCCCCGTCCGCCTGCAGCACGTCGCAGTCCACCGTGATCGTGCGCGGCCCCAACAGGTCCAGGTCCACGGCGGCCCGCAAGGAGCGACCGATCAGCCGCTGGATCTCCTGTGTGCGTCCACCGGGACGGCCGCGCTCTACCTCGCGTTGCGTCCGTGTCGATGTCGAGCGCGGGAGCATCGAGTACTCGGCCGTCACCCAGCCGCTCTTCGTGCTGCGCAGCCAGCCTGGCTGGCGTTCGGCGACGCTGGCGGCGCAGAGCACGCGCGTCTTTCCGAAGGCGATCAGGCAACTCCCCTCGGCGAATTCCTGGTAGCCCGTCTCGATCGTGACGGGGCGCAGTTCATCGGCCTGGCGGCCGTCGATTCGTGCTGGCATAAGGCCGCCTCGCTGCCCGGTGGGGCCTCGCTACGCTACCCCTCCCCCTCGGCAGGCGCAAAGCTCGCCTCCCAGCGCTCGGCGCGCACGCGGATGCTGGTGCCGTCGCTCACGATGGTCACTCGACCGTGCACGTCCGTCCGCAGGACCGCGCGCCCCCCGAGGTCCCCGAGCGTCTCGTTCGTGGGGTGCCCGAAGCGGTTTCCCTCGCCCGCCGAGATGACGGTCACGCGCGCTCCCGCCGCCTCGAAGAAGCCGCCCGCGTTCGTGCTGGCCCCGTGATGGGGAACCTTCAGGACGTGTGCGTCGATGCCGCCGATCGCGATCAACGCGTGCTGCGCCGTCTCCTCGATGTCGCCCGTGAGCAGGATCGAGGCGTCGCCGTAGGTCACGCGGAGCACGAGGGAGGACGCGTTCCGTGGCCCCTCGAGCGGCCCCGGCTGCGGCCAGAGCGTCTCGAAGCGCACACCGTCCACCTCGAAGGCGTCGCCGCGACGCGGGGTCAGCCGCGCTCCCGCCTCTTCGTCGAAGCGCGCGAAGATGGCCGTGTCGTGCCGCCCTCCGCTGTCGTACACCGCCTTCACGTCGAAGCGGCCGAGCAGTGCCGGCAGCCCGCCCACATGGTCCGCGTCGGGGTGGGTGAGCACGGCCGCGGCGATGCCGCGCTGCCAGTGCGGGAGCACCTCGCCGAGCTCCCGCGCAAGGACGATGCCGCTTGGACCTCCGTCCACCAGCACGCGCTTGCCGTTCGGGGTCGTCACGAGGATCGCGTCCCCCTGGCCCACATCCAGCACGGTCACCTGCAACTCGCCCGGCCCCTGGATGGGCCACACGCTGATGGCGACGATCGCCGCCATCAGCGCCCCCGCGGCGCCCGCGAGCGCCGTCGCTCGCACGGTCTGCGCGAAGCCCCCTCGCGTCTCCGGCGGCGCAATGCGCGGGGCGAGGTAGCGGTAGGCGGGCCATGCCAGCGCGCCCAGCGCCGCGGTCGCCAGGAGCGCCGCCTGCGGCCCGAAGCGGGGCACCGCGACGGCCGCCCGGGGAACGCTGGCGCCCGCTTCCGCCATCCAGATGATGAAGGCCAGGGGGTAGTAGGCGACCAGCCCGATAGCCCACCCCGCCGGCTCCCAGACCGCCCCCGCGATGGCCGCCGCCCCGCTCAGCCAGAAGGCGACTGCGAACACCGGCACTGTCGGGATGTTCACGAGCGGGCCGATGAGCGACACCTGGCCGAACGTCACCCAGAGGATCGGTAGCGCCGCGGCCCACGCGGCCAGCGAGAGCGCCGCCACCTCCAGCGCCACGTTGGGGATGGCTCCGCCGGCGCCCAGCCTCGCCGTGGTCCACGCCAGCGCGTAGTGAATCCAGGGCCCAAAGACCATCAGGCCGGCCGTGGAGGCCACGCTCAGCTGGAAGCCGGCCTCCAGGGCCAGCCGGGGCTGCGCCGTCGTCATCAGGAGCGCCGCCGCCCCCAGGGCGGCGAGGCCGCTCCGCGGGCGCCCCAGCCAGAAGCCCACGAGCACGATCAGCGCCATCACTCCCGCCCGCACCACCGTCTCCTCCGCCCCCGCGAGAACCACGTAGAGCGCGAGCGAGGCGGCAGCAGGCAGCGTTGCCCAGTTTCGCCCCACGAGCGGAACGAACAGCAGGAACGCGAGCGCTGTCACGAGCGCGATGTTCGATCCCGAGACCGCGACGAAGTGTGCGAGTCCCGTCTCGCGGAAGGCGTTGGTCAGCTCCTTCGGCATGGTCGCGTCGCGCCCCAGCACGATGCCGGATCCAAGCGAGGCTGCCGGCTCGGGCAGGGCGGCCTGCATGGACTGTTCCAGCCGCAGCCGCATCTCCGAGGCGAGGGCGCGGGGACTCCATCGGGGCGCGTTCCCCGTCTGCTCTACGCGCGGGAAGCTCATCGTCGCGACGATGTCCCGGCGAGCGAGAAAAGCGCGGTAGTCGAACGCTTCCAGGACGGGGGGCGCCTCCAGCGGCCCCGAGACGCGTACGCGTGTCCCGTAGCCGAGGGCTTCCGTCTGCCGCACGGTGATCAGCGCCCGCCCCTCCGTCTCGCGCCAGCCTCCCCCGTCTTCCAGCCGTTCCGCGCGGACGACGTAACGCAGCGTCGTCAGGCCGGGGTCCGGTTCGGAGTCGATGCGCCCCTCGATGGTCACGTCCGCCCCGAGCGAGTGCGCGAGGTCGGGAAGGGGCTCGTCGGCCCAGGCCTGGAAGCGCCACGCTCCCAGGAGGGCGACGACCGCGGCCGCCAGGAGCAGTAGTCCCGCCCTTCGTCCCCTCAGCACCCACGCTGCCGGTCCTGCCGCCGCGAACCATGCCCCCGCTACCCACACGGGCGCACCCCACACGCCAACGGCCGCGAAGCCCAGGAGCCACGCAGCGGCCAGAATGGGAAGGGTCACGGGTGCGGGAGGCTAGGCCATCGCGTCAGGCGACGAAGCGGTAGCCCTTGCCGCGGATGGTCTCGAGTTGCTCGTCGCTGCCGAGCACGGCCCGCATCTTCCGCCGCAGGTTACTCACGTGGGCGCGCACGAGCGTGTTCGCCCCGGCGTCGTCGTGGTACTGCCAGACCTCGGCCAGCAGCTTGCGGGGGTGCAGGATCTCGCCCTCGTGCTGCATCAGGTAGGCCAGCAGGTTCGCCTCAATGTTCGTCAGGTGCTCGGAGCCACCGCTTGCCGTGAGCGTGTTCGTGTCGATCTCGACCTCAAAGGGCGGATGCGCGACACGCGAAGGGTCGCCCAGCAGGCTGCGAAGCGTTTCCCCCAGCTTCTCCAGCGGGAAGGGCTTCTTGATGACAGGGCCGGGCAGGTGGAAATGCGGCCGTCGCGACCCCTTCCGAAGCAGATAGACCAGCGAGGGGATTGCCGCATCCAGATACGTGCGCGAAAGCCACTGGCTGAACTGCGTGAAGCGCGACCCCGGCTCGCCCCGGGGGACTCCCTGAACGTCCACGACCATCGCCTCGGGCACCGCCGGATCGAGCCGCCCCATGAGTTCGTCGTAGTTCGCGAACGTGACCACCTCGTAGCCCCGCTCGCGCAGGTATGTATCGAGGGCATCTCGCATTCGGGGATCTCGGCTGACGGCGACTACGACAGGCATCAACGCTCGCGTTCTTGGGTGCTCTGGCATACTAGGATGCTCCTGCGGCGTGTCAAGACAATCGAACGACATAAATTCATGAGTTCCGGCGAGAACGTCTGGCGGCCTGACGAACCGCCTTCATGAAGCCGCCAAAGCCCTCCCGGCGAACCCCTCTAAATCTGATCAAACTCCCCGCCTCTACTCTTCGAAAGCTGCTAATTCGTACGTCAGGCGCTCGATCCTCGCCCTGATCACCCGGTGGGGGGTATCCTGCTCAACCCAGATCAACTGGGTCACCGTGCTCGTCTCGATCCGGATCTTCCACGTCGCGAACGTCCCCGCGGGAACTTCCACCACTTCCCGCCTCTCCACCGTCACATCCGCTGGAAACACCCTGCCCGTGGACGCGTTGACGTTCGTGAAGGACCCCTTGAAGCCCTCCGTGAGCGGTATGGCCCGCACCAGCCACAGCAGCTCTTCGTCGTCGTACCAGGCTGGTTCGGGAACCGCTGCCGTCGGCTCGGGGAGCTCTCGCTGGACCTCCAGGCTGTCGCTCGGCTCTTCCCCGCCCTCCTCGTACTGCTTCGATGCGAACCGCACGAGGCCCTCGCCCGGCGCGTAGGTTGTCGCGAAGTGGCGCGAGTCGCCTTCCTCCTGGTCCACCACCACCCGCAGCGACGAGATCGGCCGCAGGGTCACGGAGTCCACCCGGGCGGAGCCGTTGTCCTCGTAGCGTCCCTCCTCCGCGTCACGACAGAAGCGGCGGACCTCGGTCACGCCCGGCGTCACTTCCGGCTCGGTCTCGAATACGCACGTGCCTTCCAGGCTCTCGCGCTCCAGGAGGTCGTAGTGGAGCCGTTCGGGACCGGTCCAGGGCGCTTCGGCGACGATGGGTGGGTGGGCTGCGAGCGGTTCTGTTCCGCACGCCACGAGCGCCGCGCCGGCCAGGGCGATGACAGCCAGGGCCAGCGGGCGCCTCACGCGACCGCTACCGCCGCCCGTTCGATCCGCCCCAGCGCCTTCTCGATGCCCGCCGCATCGACATCCCTGTGCGTGACCATGCGGATGCGTCCGGCACCGAAGGGCACGGCTCGCACGCCCGCATCGGCGAACGCTGCGAGCCAGCCGTCACGTGTCCCCTCCAGCACCCGCAGCACGACGATGTTCGTCGCGGGCGTCTGCACCGCGAACGCCCCCAGCCGCCCCAGCCCCTCCGCCAGCGTGCGCGCGTTCGCATGGTCCTCGGCGAGCCGCTCGATGTTGTGGGCCAGCGCGTAGATGCCCGCGGCTGCGAGCACCCCTGCCTGCCGCATCCCCCCACCCAGCATCTTCCGCTCGCGGCGTGCCTGTTCGATCAAGTCGTGCGGGCCGCAGAGCAGCGACCCGACGGGGCACGCCAGCCCCTTGGACAGGCAGAACGAGATCGAGTCGGCCGGGGCGGCCAGATCCGCCGCCGCTGTCGCGCTGGCGACTTCCGCGTTGAAGATGCGCGCCCCGTCGAGGTGCACCGTCGCCCCCGCCTCATGCGCGATGGCCGCCAGCGCTTCGATCTTCGTGAGCGGCACGACCGCGCCTCCGCAGCGGTTGTGCGTGTTCTCCAGGCAGAGCAGCGCCGTGCGTGGGGCGTGAATGTTGGGCTCGCGCACGGCCGCCCGCACGTCTTCCTCCGCCAGTCCGCCCCCGGCGTCGTTGGGAAGGGGGCGCAACTGCACGCCCCCGACCCGCGCCGCCCCCGCGACCTCGTAGTTGAAGATGTGCGATTCCTCCCCGAGGAGCACCTCGTCGGTGGGACGGGTGTGGCTCAGCACGGCCACCAGGTTCGCCATCGTGCCGCTCGGCACGAACACGGCTGCTTCCTTGCCCACGCGCTCGGCCGCCAGCGCCTCGAGGCGATTGACGCTCGGGTCGTCGCCGAACACGTCGTCGCCCACCTCCGCCTCCGCCATTACGCGGCGCATGGCCGCGTCCGGCTGCGTGACCGTGTCGCTGCGCAGGTCGATGGGGACTGTGTCGCTCATTCGCGCTGCCAGATCGTGCGCATGCCCTCGCCGCCGCGCACCGCCGCCACGACCTCGCGCCGTTCCTCGTCTAGCAGTTCGCGGTGGACTCGCACCGCCTCCTCGGACGCCGCCGCCCCGCCGATCGCCTCCAGCCGCTGCCGCACCACGTCCCACAGGCCCGACTCCGCGATCACGGTGACCCGCCTCGGCCAGGCGAACGACATGAGCTTCTCCGGATAGGGGAAGGCCGGCCGCAACGCCTTCACCTCCCGCACCCGCTCCTCGACCGAGTTCACGCGAGGCACGCGCGAGATGAAGGGCGGCTGCGTCGAGGTGCTGCGAAAGTCGACGAGCACACGGCTACCCACGGTCTCGAGGCGAATGATCAGCACCTCCGAGTTATCGATGACGCGGCGCACCTCGTCCAGGTCGATCCCAAAGTCGTCGCTCACTACCATCGCTCCCACAGGGCTCTGGTCATGGTAGCCAGCCCTCTGGTGGGCCGCCAGTGGAGACCCCCTACTGGCATAGCAGTGCGAAGGTGTAGCCGCGCGCCGAGAGCTCGCGAAGCACCCTGTCGAGCGCCGCCACCGTTTGCGAGCGCTCGCCTCCGCCGTCGTGCATGAGCAGGACCGCGCCCGGGCGTGCGTGCGCGATCAGGTGTTCGGCGATCTGGTCCGCGCCGGGACGGCGCCAGTCCTGGGGGTCCACGTTCCACAGCGTGAGCGTCTTCCCCAGCTCCGCCGCGAGCGCGCTCGTCTGCTCGTCGTAGGCGCCGTACGGCGGCCGCAGGCAGGAGATCGGGTCCACCCGCTCGCCCACCGCCGCGTGGAGAGCGGCATCCGTGTCTCGCACCTCCGCGATGAACGTCGCGCGGTCGACCTTGTCCAGCGAAGCATGGTCGAAGGTGTGGTTCTCGGCGTCGTGCCCTGCTTCCACCAGGCTCGAGGCCAGCTTCGGATAGGCCTGCACGCTCTGGCCCAGCACGAAGAACGTCGCCGTGGCGCCGTGCCGTGCGAGAACCTCGAGCACCTGTGGCGTCCACGTGGGGTGGGGGCCGTCGTCGAAGGTCAGGTAGACCACGGGCTCGCCCGCGTCGCCGTGGGCCGCTTGTGCGACCACGGGGCGGGGCTTCGGCGCCGGCGCGGGCGCCTCCTCCCGCACCACCGCCGTCTCCAGCGCCTCCCACGTGGGCCCATCGACGACCCCCGTCGGGAGCAGTGCGGCTTCGACCTGCAGCTTCAGGACGGCATCCCGCGTGGCCTCGTCGTAGACGTCGTAGTAGCGGCCCGGGTCCTGGAACCCGAGCCCCCGGACGCGGGCGAGGCGCTGCTGCAGTGCCCGCACGCGCTGGCCCCGGTCCCCCGTACCGAGCGTGTACTCCTCGAAGTACGAGGGGTCGGGCCGGTCCAGCAGCGCCTCCGGCCCGGGAGCCTCCGCCGGCAGCCCCGGCGCCCGCTCGACCGACTCGAGGTACGCCTTCGCCTTCTGGAGGAAGGTGTCCCCGGGCGCCAGCCGCAGCGCTTCCCCGACGGCCTCCCGCGCCCCTGCGAGGTCGTCCGGGGACGCGAGCGCCAGCGCGAGCGCGCGGACCGCGTGAATCGAGGGGTCTTGCGGGCGTTCGGTCAGGGCCAGTGCGGTGTAGTCATGAAGGACGACGGCCATGGTCGCCAGGTCGGTTTCGGCGGCGGTTCCGAGGATCAGCGGCCCGTCGAGCGCGAACGCCTCCGCCGCCGGCAGCGCGCGCATCAGCGCAAAGGCGGCGCCGTACTCCCCCGCGAGGACGTTCGTCAGCAGGGGCTGTCCCGGCGTCCCGGCATGACCCAACCGTAGCGTCGCCATCCGGTTGACGACGATCGAGAGCCAGCGCAATCCGTCGTGCTCCGGCGCTCGCCGCGATGTTTCGATTGCGAGCGTGGCCGCGTCCCGCCAGAGGTTCGCCGCCGCCAGACTGACGACCCGCTCCGCCCTCGACGCGAGATCTCCGCTGAGATCGTCCGGCGCCTGCAGCTCCACAGGCCACCAGCCCGTTCCGGTCCAGCGATGGACCTGCTCGCGCTTCTCCTCCACCGCGCAGGTGTAGCAGAACACGTACGGATCCGAGGTATTGAGGATGACCTCGACGAGCCCGTCTCCGTCCAGGTCGGCGAGCTGGCCGGCATTGGGTCGGGCGCTGATGTGCGAAACCACCGTAGTCAGGCTCTCCCCCTCCACGAGCAACATGTCCAGCGTGCCGGCGTGCGCGCCCGTCGGGCCGCGAACCGCGATCAGGACCGCGGGTTCCGACCCCCCACGCGGTCCCGGGTCGAGAACCTCCACCACCTCCGTCCGTTGGGGCGCCGTGTCCAGGGTCAGCTCCGCCAGCGGCCCGGACCAGGAGCCATCGGCGTCGCGCCGGTAGAGCGCGACGAGGTGGAAGAAATTGACGCCGTTCCCCTCCTCGTCTTCGTAGAAAGGCTGCGGGCCGTTCGTCACCACCGCCCAGAGCTCGCCACGCTCGTCGGCGAGGCCGAGGGGGAAGGCGTGCGCCGTGAGGCGCTGGGCGCTCTCGCCGAACTCCTCCAGCACCGGCGCCAGCGCGACTAGCGCGAGCTCGGCGGCGAGCACTGCCGGGTCCTCCACCGGCGTCTCCCCTGGCTCGGGCGCCTCCGTGGCCGTGGCCGATGCGGTTTCCGTGGCGGATGCGGCTTCCGTCGCGGTCGCGGCGGGGGTGGCTGCGGTCGCCGTCGGCTCAGGTGAGGGCGTTGTCGCTGAGGTTGCTTCGGGAACAGGGCTCGTCGCGACCGGCGCCGGCTCGGACGAGCCGCACGCGAGCGATGCGAAGGCACCGGCGGCGACGAGAAGGACTGCCGTGGCGACGTAGGTCTTTGCCAGCACTCCTGGCCGCCTCCGCACAAGGGTGGTCGGGGTGCCCGGATTCGAACCGGGGACCTCGCGGCCCCAAACCGCGCGCTCTACCAGGCTGAGCTACACCCCGTGCGGGCAGCGTACCCCACCACTACGGCTCGCCCTAGGAGAGAACCGGCTGTGCGCACCCGATGATGTTGTGCACGTCGGACACATCGTGCGCCTCCAACCACGCCTCCAGCCCTTCCAGCACATCGAGGGGCGCCCGCGGGTTGGCGAAGGTGGCCGTGCCTACCTGCACCGCCGTCGCCCCCGCCATCAGGAACTCGATAGCGTCGAGCCCGCTGGCGATGCCCCCGCAACCGATGACGGGCACCCGTAACGCCTGCGCTAGCTCGTAGACAATGCGCAGGGCGACCGGCTTGATCGCGGGTCCGCTCAGGCCGCCGCTCCCTCGCGGCAGCACGGGCCGCCGCGCCTCCGGGTCGATGGCGAGCCCGGGAATCGTGTTGATCGCGCAGATGGCGGCTGCGCCCTCGTCTGCACAGGCGCGGGCGATCACCGCCGCGTCCGGCGCAACCGGCGTCAGCTTCACGATGACGGGAAGCTCGGTGGCGCGCACCGCCCCCCGCGTCGCCTGCGCCGCCGCCGTCGCGCTCAGCCCGAAGTCGAGCCCGTTGTCGACGTTGGGACAGCTGAAGTTGAGCTCCAGCGCGGCCACGCCCGGCACGCCGTCGAAGGTCGCCGCGAGGTCGGCGTAGTCCGCTGCCGTGTCCCCGGCGATGTTCACGATGACGGGCACATCCCAGCCCGCCCAGACCGGCGCCATCTCCGCGATCACGCGATCGACGCCGAGGTTCTGGAGGCCGATGGAGTTGAGCATGCCAGAAGGCGTCTCCGCCACGCGCGGCTGTGGGTTGCCGGTGCGAGGCAGCGGCGTGACCGCTTTCGAAACGATCGCCCCCAGGCGGTTCACGTCGAACTGCCGGGCGAATTCGATCCCCCAGCTGAACGTGCCCGAGGCGGGCATCACCGGGTTGCGCAGGCTCAGGTTCGTCTTGCCTCCGGGCGCGAGCTCAACGGCGAGTTGCGGTGTCACGGGGTCAGTGTACGGTGCGGACTACCGACGGTCCGGTTGTGATCGCTTCCGCCCCGACCTGCGGTTGCGCCAGAGCGGTTCGCTCTCCGAGTTCTCGAAGTCGCGCTCGGTCCCGCAATGCTTGCAGATGCCCCGGCTGAAATGCCCGTTGGGCGTTGCGATGATCCAATGGTGCCTGCACGTTCCCGTTGCCGTGCGCTGCCTGCTGGCCTGCATGTGAAACCCCGTTGGGTTCGGCGCCCCGCCTCGCGCGAATCCACTATCTCTACCTTACCCCCTCTGTCCAGCCCTCCGCCGGCTGCGCGGCCGGCGGAGAATCTGCTCGAACCAGAGACCGCCGTTCGGGCCCTCGCCCCCCACCGGCCGAAAGCCCATCCGCACCCAGAAGTAGACCGCCAGCCCCCGGTCCGGTGGCGCCCATGTGCGCACGACCGGATAGCGCCTCGCCAGCGACCTCAGTAGCACGGTGGCCGCGCCCGACCCCGCGCCGTAGCCTCGCGCCCCCTGGTCGATGCACAGCCGTTCGATAAAGGGCGTCTCCCCCGAGAGGTCGACAGCCACCTCGCCAACCACTTCGCGCCTCCCCCGCCGCCGCACCTGGTAGCGCGTCACGCCTTCTCCCTCGACGCGCCGCAGGGAGACCCAGTCACCCGTGATGCGTTGCGGCAGGGGCCGCGGTGCGCTCATCGGGCGAGCCACGCGCGTGTGCGCGCCGCGAGCGTCGGGATGTCCGCGTCGAGCCGCGTGCACCTCGGAACCGCGTCCAGGAACTCGCGTCCGTAGCGGCGTGTGCGGATGCGGCTGTCGAGCACGGCCACGACGCCCTGGTCCTCACGGTCGCGAATCAGGCGACCGAACCCCTGCCGGAACCGCAGGATCGCTCCCGGCAGCGAGTACCCCCTGAAGGGGTCCTCGTAGAGCTCCGAGCGGGCCTTGTGGATCGGGTCCGTGGGCACCGCGAACGGCAGCCGGGCGATGACGACGAGCGAAAGCGCCTCGCCGCGGATGTCGATGCCTTCCCAGAAGCTCGCCGTTCCGAAGATGACCGCCCGCGGATCCTCGACCAGGTTGCGCATCAGCTGGCGGGGCGCGCCGTCGCGGTCCTGCACGAGCACGCTGATGCCCTCCCCTTCGAGCGCCGCCCGCGAGAGCTCGGCCACGCGCCGCAGCGAGGCGTGCGAGGTGAACAGCGCCAACGCCCTCCCCCCGGAGGCCAGCACCAGCTCGATGATGGCCTCTGCCGCCGCCTCGTCGTAGCCCTGGGCGCTGGGATCGGGGAAGCTCGTGGGCGTCGCCAGCAGGGTCGAGCGCTCGTAGTCGAAGGGCGAGCCCAGCGCCAGCGTGCCTGCGTCGGGCAGGCCCATCTGCTCCGCCGTGAACGCCATCGAGCCTCCCGCCGCCAATGTCGCGCTCGTGGCGGTGACAGTCGCCCGGCCGGCAAACAGCTCGTCCGCTAGCTGTGGTCCCACCTCCAGCGGGGCGGAGTTGAGCGCCCCCAGCCCGTCTCGCGTCATCGAGGCCCACACGATGGCGTTCGGGTCGTTCCCTTCCACGAGGTGTTGGAAGTCCAGCCGGACGCCCTCGAGCCGTCCCGCCGCCGCTTCCAGCTCGTCCGTCCCGGCCGCGCCGTCCTCCCCACTCAGCAGGCCGGCCGCGGCCCGGCTGTGCTCGATCGCGCCCGTGAGCCTGCCGTCGAACACGCCCCAGGCCTCCTCCACCTCCCCCCAGCGGGTGCCTGAGCGCACCCCCGGGGTGATGCTGGCGCGGTCGTCGCGCGCCTCCCCGGCGACCGCACCCAGCGCCTCGAAGGGCCGCGCCGCCCCCTCCACCGCTGCCGCGACCGACGCCTTCAGGGCGGTCGCCGCCCCTGCCCCCAGCACCTCGGGCAGGCCCGTGTTCGCCACGATGCCGCCTTCGCGGCGCTCGGACGTCCGCGGGCGGTGGATCGCCTCAAGCGCGTCCGTTACCTGCCGCAACCCGATGTGGAGGCCGAACTGCTGCGTGGCCTGCGCCTCCAGGTTGTGCGCCTCGTCGATGATCAGGTGGTCGAACGCGGGGATGGCGCTTCCCCCACTCGCGAGGTCGGCGAGGAGGAGAGCGTGGTTCACGATCACCAGGTGCGAGCCCTCGGCCGTCTTGCGCGCCCGCTGGAGGAAGCACCGGCCCTCCCGCACGAAGGTGTGCTGGCGCGAAAGGCAGTCGGCGTCGGAGGCGGAGAAGCGCGCCCAGGCCGCGCGTGCGCCGGCGTCGAGGCGCAGCTCCGAGCGGTCTCCGCTGTGTGTCTTCGGCAGCCAGCGCGCCAGCGACCCCGCCAGCCGGGCCACGTCCGGGTCGCCCAGGCTGGCCGGGTGTCCCATCCAGCGCTGCACGCAGAGGTAGTTGGCGCGGCCCTTCAGGAGGGCCACGCGCAGGTCGTCCGGATCGGCGATGGCGCCCGCCTCGCGCAGGATCTCGCGCAGCGCGGGCACGTCCTTCCCCAGCAACTGCTCCTGCAGCGCGATCGTGTTCGTCGAGATGACCACGCGGGCGCCGTTGCGCAGTGCGTAGAGCGCCGCCGGGATGAGGTAGGCGAGCGACTTGCCCACGCCCGTGCCCGCCTCGATCAGCCAGTGGCCCCCGTCCGAGAACGCCTCCGCGACCGCTTCCGCCATCTCCACCTGCTGGGGGCGCTCCTCGAAGCGCCCCACCACCCGCGCCGCCCCCGCCAGCGCCTCGCGCACCTCCGATTGGGTGACCGGTTCGGGAGTCTCGGAGCGCTGCAGCGGCGCCGGCGGGCGCCAGCGCTCCGGCAGCGCCGGCGCCTCGACCGTCTCGTCCCCGGCGAGCGCCTCCCCCCCGATCTCGCGGGCGAGGGCGGGCTCGTCCAGCGCGACGAGCCGCGCCAGCGATGTTCGTTCGCCCGGCGGCAACGCCTCCGCCCGCCCCCGCAGCGCCAGGAACACCCTCGCCGCCGTCCTTGCGTCGGCGAGGGCGCGATGGGCGACCGGCATCTCGACGCCCAGCTCCGCGGCCAGGTCCGAGAGCGCCCCGGGGCCCTCCGGGAAGAGGATGCGTGCGAAGCGCAGCGTATCCAGCACGGGCCGCTCGAACTCGACGCCCTCCTCCGCCAGGAAGGCGAGGTCGAAGCGCACGTTCTGCCCGACGACCGCGCTCTCCCCCACGAACAGCGCGAGATCGTTCGCGACGTCCGCGAACGACGGCGCCCCCCCGACGTCCTCGTTCGTGATCCCGGTCAGCTTCTCGGTGAACGCGGGGATGGCCCGTCCGGGGTTGACCAGCCGGTCGAAGACGGCCAGCTCGCGGCCTTCCTCGTCGAACCGTACGGCCCCGATCTCGGTAATCCGATCGTGGGTCGGGTCGAGGCCCGTCGTCTCCAGGTCGAGGGCAACGTACGTGCGTGATGAAGCGAACATGCGTGCGATCGGAGTCTACAGGAGGCGTCCCCCGCCTGCCGCCGCCGGCCAATCCAAGCGCGTACAATTCCGCCCCAGTCCCCGGCCCGATCGGCCACGAGGCGCCACCGATGAAGCTCTACCCCTCCGAAGACGTTCGCAACGTTGTTCTCGCCGGCCACGGCAACGTGGGCAAGACCACGCTCTGCGAGGCGGCCCTGTTCGTCAGCGGAGCGGTCACGCGGATGGGTTCCATCGAGGAGCAGAACACCATCGGCGATTACGACGAGGACGAGCACCGCCGCAAGTTCAGCCTCAACCTCTCCGTCATCCCCGTCGAGTGGAGTGGCGCCAAGATCAACCTCATCGACACCCCCGGCTACGCCGACTTCGTCTCCGAGGTGATCTGCGGTGTGCGCGCAGCCGACCTCGCCCTCATCGTCGTCGATGCCGTCTCCGGGCCCGAGGTGGGTACCGACCGCGTCTGGCAGATCGCCGAGGAGCGCGGCCTGCCCCGCATGATCCTGGTCAACCGCCTCGATCGCGAGAACGCCGAGTTCAACACCGTGCTCGACTCCCTCCGCGAGAAGTGGGGCACGGCCGTCGCCCCCCTCTTCCTCCCCATCGGCCAGAGCCACGACCTCGGCGGCGTCATCGACCTGCTCGCCATGAAGGCCTACCTGGGCGAGAGCGGCGAGCCCGGCGACGTACCCGCCGACTACCAGGACACCGCCGAGGAGCTGCGCGGCGCCCTCATCGAGAGCATCGTCGAGAACGACGAAGACCTCATGACGAAGTACTTCGAAGACGAGGAGATCACCGCCGAGGAGCTCCACGCCGCGCTCCGCACGGCCCTCGCCGCGGGAGACATCGTTCCGGTCCTCTGCGCCTCCGCCACCCACCAGATCGGCGTGCGCCACGTGCTCGAGACGCTCGTCGCCATTGCCCCAACACCCCTCCAGCGCGTGGTCGTCGATGCCGAGGGCGAGCGCCTCGAGGTGAGCAGCGAGGCATCGCCCGCCGTCCTCGTGTTCAAAACGTCGGCCGACCCCTACGTTGGCCGACTCAGCTACCTCCGCGTGATGACCGGCGCGGTCAAGGCCGATAGTCACCTCTGGAACAGCAGCAAGTCCGCCGATGAGCGCCTCGCCACCATCTACCGCCAGCGGGGCAAGGACCAGGAGCCCCTTGAGGGCCTCTCCCTTGGCGACATCGGCGTCGTCGCCAAGCTGAGCGACACGGGCACAGGGGACACCCTTGCCACCAAGGACAAGCCCGTCCAGCTCCCCGCCATGACGTTCCCCGAGCCCGTCTACAGCATGGCCGTGCGACCCGGCGCCAATGCCGCCGTCGACAAGCTCGGCCCGAGCCTGCAGCGCCTCGTCGAGGAGGATCCCGGGCTGCGCCTCCGCCGCGACGCCACCACCAGCGAGACGATCCTCGAAGGGCTTGGCGATGCCCACCTGGACGTGGCCGTCGGGCGCCTCCTGCAGAAGTTCAACATCGAGGTCGAGCTCTCCCTCCCCCGCGTCCCCTATCGCGAGACCGTCGGCAGGACCTCAGCCGCCGACTACACCCACAAGAAGCAGACCGGCGGCCACGGCCAGTACGCCCGCGTCTCCATCGAGATCAGGCCCCTTTCGCGCGGCTCGGGGCTCCAGTTCAACAGCAAGGTGGTGGGCGGCTCCGTCCCCCGCGAGTTCATCCCCGCCGTCGAGAAGGGCGTCATGGAGACCGCTCGCGAGGGCGTGGTCGCCGGCTACGAGCTGACCGACTGCGAGGTCACGCTCTTCGACGGCAAGCACCACCCCGTCGATTCAAGCGAGATGGCCTTCAAGCTTGCCGCTAACCAGGCCCTGAAGGAGGCCGTTGCGGGCGCCCATGCAGTCCTCCTTGAGCCGGTCATGACCATCCGCGTGCGCACCCCCGAGGCCAAGGCGGGCGACATCGTCGGCGATCTCAACACCAAGCGCGCGCGCATCCACGGCATCGCCCCCGAGGGCTCCCTGAGCGTCGTCGAAGCCGATGTGCCCCTCGCCGAGGTCCAGCGTTACGCCTCCGACCTGCGCTCGCTGACCCAGGGCCGTGGCCTCTTCGAGCTTGAGTTCGACCGCTACGAGGAAGTTCCCGGCAACGTTGCCCAGCGCGTCATCGACGCCGGCAAGGCAGAGCCCGCCGCCGCTCGCTAGCGTTACTGGACGCAGAAACCTGCCGCTGGTCGCCTCTCCGGTTGGGCGGGAAGCTCGATGTCGATGACGGTGGCTTGCCTGCCCGCGACGGCGATGTAGGTTGCCTCCCTCGCCGTCGCGGAGAGCACCCCGCCCTCCATGTACCAGCCGGCCCGGTGGCAGAGCCCCCCGGCATCGACCACGTAGATCTCCACGCGATAGCTCCCGTTCTTCGTGAGGCCGATGCTGAACGAACCGTCGGGGGCCGACTCTCCGTACCCCCCCTTCAGGTCGAATTCGTCCAGGGCCCACAGTGTTACTCCACCCCGTCCCCGCCCGTCCGCCCCAAGCACGCGCCCGCGGATGGTGCGGTAGTTCGCGATCGCTTCCGCCCGGTATGGCTCGAACTCCTCGTAGAACTCGTCGACAGTAGTCCCGAAGGTCTGCTGAAACGCTTCCCGCCAGCTCGTGCTGGATGGCAGCAGGCTGAAGTACTTGAGCAGCGCCTCCTCCCCCGCCAATTCCACCAGCCGTTCGACTGCAAGAAAGCCGAGGAAGTAGTGCTCGTGCCCCGGGGGGTGGCTGCTGTCCGCCCCGGCGTCCCTGAGCGTGCCCGTCCAGGACGCGTTCCGGAGCCGCACGGAGTTGCGAAAGGCCTTGTATTCCATTCGCCTGGCGCCGTCGGCGAAGAGCGCCATCGCATACTCGGCCGAGCCCTCCCGCAACCAGTACGGCCCCGGCAGGCTGGGCGACAGCGAGAGCTGCACCACGTGGAAGAACTCATGCGCCAGCACGAAGCCCGCAGCTTCGCTCACCGTGTAGCCGAAGCCGCAATTCCCGATGTTGATGAAGATCACGTAGCGGCCGTCGGCCAGCCGTTGGGCGAAGCACAGCAGCGAGTGGGACGGGACGTTGCCGGTCAGTTCGCGGTACGCGTCGACCAGCTGCTGTCGGGTCTGGGCGAAGGTGACAACCGTCTCCGGCGGCGCGAGCCCGAAGCGCTCGCTGAAGATCTCAACCACCAGGTTCGCCTCGTAGCGAATCTCCTCCTGGAGGTATTCGGGAAACGCCCCCAGGAAGACGACCTCATGTCCCAGGACCTCGGCCGCTGTCTCCGGCTCCGCTGTTGCCGCGGGCACCGCTCCGCCACCTCCCCCGCAGGCGGCCAGCACGACTGTCCCCGCGAGCAGCGCCACTAGCCGCCCTGTGGCGCCCGGACCTCTGCGCTGTCGCCCTCTCACGGCGCCAGTCTAGAGCCCACTGCTCCAGGCGCGAGCCCACCCAGCGAGGCGGCTACGCGCGCTCCGCTCAGGCGGACGACAGGCCGCTGCGCTCCCGCAGCCAGCGAGCGGCCGCGCGTACCGCCTGCCCGCGGTGGCTGACCGCGTCCTTCTCCTCCGCGCTCAGCTCGGCCGCACTGCGACCATCGAGCGAGCGGAAGATGGGGTCGTAGCCGAAGCCGTTCTCGCCCCGAAGCTCGCGGCCGATGGAGCCTTCCCAGGTGCCTTCGAACTGCTCGACGCGCCCGTCTGGCCACGCGATCGCCACGACCGCGCGGTAGCGCGCTCCCCGCGCGCCGTCCGGGACATCCTGCAGCTCGCGCAGCATCAGCTGCGTGCGGCCCGCGTCGTCGAGGCCGGGGCCACCGTAGCGAGCGGAGCGCGGCCCCGGACCGCCGAGCGCGTCCACCTCGATGCCCGAGTCGTCCGCCAGCGTGAGGCACTGCCCCGCCTCCGCGAAGGCGCGCGCCTTCAGGGTTGCGTTCTCCGCGTAGCCCTCGCCGTCCTCAACCACTTCCAGCGCGATACCGAGGTCGGCGGGCGTCACGACCTCGAAGGGCTCGCCCGCGAGCAGGCGTCGCATCTCACGAACCTTGCCGGGGTTGTTGGTCGCCAGCAGCAGACGCGTCACGCGAGCGAGTGCGCCTCAGTGGGCGTGGTCGTCTTCCTCGGGCTCGGGGTAGTCCGATTCCTCGACCGGGAGCGACTCGCTCGCGATCACGCTGATCGGAGCCGTCCATGCCCCCGGTTTCCGCTCGAAGCCGCCGAGCTCACGCTTCAGCAGGTAGAGAACACCCAGCCCGGCGCAGAAGAGCCCCACCCCCACGATCGCCCAGATGAGCGGCGGCACGACGTCGCGGCCACCATCCGCCTCCTGGACGGCGACGGGGACGGCGAGGGTGTCGGTGGGGGTGGGCGCGTCGAGCGCGAGCAACGGTGCACTGGCTGCCAGTGCAAGCACGCCCGCGACCGCGGCGGGAGCAATCAATCGTGCAAGGGTGCGCATGGAGGCGAGTCTACGGACCGCCGCAGGGGGGTCAAGCCTGGCGCTACAAGTCCAGCGCTCGCTCGACGCCTTCGAGCGAAGCGGGCGCCTGCACCACGTCGCGCGTGTAGTGCTCCTCGGCCGTTGCCGGATCCTTCAGTCCCGAACCCGTCAGCACCGCCACCACGCGGCCGCCTCGCAGCGCTCCCTGGCGATCGAGCTTGCGCAGGCCCGCCACGCTGGCGGCGCTGGCAGGCTCAACGAAGAGCCCCTCGCGGCCCGCGAGCAGCCGGTAGGCGTCGAGTATCTCGTCGTCGCTGACGGCGTCGATGAGCCCCTCGCTCTCGTCTCGCGCTCGCTCGGCGGGCTTCCAGCTGGCGGGATTGCCGATGCGGATGGCCGTCGCCACGGTCTGCGGGTCTGCCACTGCTTCGCCCCGCACGATGGGCGCCGCCCCTGCCGCCTGGAAGCCAAGCATCCGTGGGTGGAGCGTGGCGTAGTCGCGCTCCGCGCACTCCACGAAGCCCTTCCAGTAGGCGGTGATGTTGCCCGCGTTCCCCACGGGGATGGCGAGCGCGTCGGGGGCGTCGCCCAGCGCCTCGCAGATCTCGTAGGCGGCCGTCTTCTGCCCCTCGATGCGGTCGGGATTGACCGAGTTCACCAGGGCGATCGGGTGCGTCTCCGCCACGCTGCGAGCCAGCCTCAGGGCATCGTCGAAGCTGCCCTCGATCTCGACGATGCGCGCCCCGAAGGCGACCGCCTGCGCCAGCTTCCCCAGCGCCACCCGGCCCCGCGGTACGAGGATGCTGGCCCGCAGCCCGCAGCGGGCCGCGTAGGCGGCCGCGCTCGCGCTCGTGTTGCCGGTGCTCGCGCAGAGCACGGCCTTGGCGCCGCGCTCCATCGCCTTCGCCACCGCCACCACCATCCCCCGGTCCTTGAACGAGCCCGTGGGGTTCGAACTCTCAAGTTTGAACCAGAGTTCGTCCAGCCCCAGTTCCCGCTCGATCGCGACCGAGCGCACCAGGGGTGTGTCGCCTTCGCCCAGGGTGATGCGCGGTGTCTGCGGGGTGAGCGGCAAGACATGGGCCCAACGCGCCAGCACCCCGCGCGGGAGTGGCTCGCTCACGGCTCGTCGGGCGGGCGGAGGGCGTGGAATCTCGTCTCCCGCAGCTCCTGCTCGAGCCCTTCGATCTGCCTTCGCCGTGATCGCTCCTGCAGCTCGCTGAAGCGCGTGAACTCCTCACGCACGTGGTCCACCATCTCCGAGATGTCGCGGCGAATCAGGCTTACCCGCTCGCTCAGGCCCGAATGCCGCCCGTCGAGCAGGGCCGTCTCCCCGCGCGCCTCGTCCAGTGCCCGCGCCAGGTTCTCGACCGCCCCCTCAAGCCTGCTCACCTGCGCCTCGATGCGCTCCTGCTCATCGCGCCGCCGCTCCATCTCCTCGCGCACCTCCACCCCCAGCTCCTGTTCGGAGCGCAGTGACTCGATGGCCTCCTCCGCCCGGTGCGCCAGTTCGCCCAGGATCTGCAGCCGCTCGTGGACGATCTCCAGTGGCCGCTCCTGGAGCTGCTGCGCGGCGGCCAGCACCCTGCCCTCGATCTCGTCGTTTACCTCGGTGAGCCGCTCGAGCCGCAGCTTAAACTGCTCCGCCTGCTGACGCGCCTCCTGCTGCCAGTCCGACAAGACGCTCAACGACTGCCCCAACTGCTCCAGCTTCGACTCCCGCGTGGCGGCCTCCGAGGCGAGCCGTTCGACCCGGTCCTGCAATCCATCCAGCCGCCGCAGGGACTCCCGCAGCTCCCGGCCGGCGATGATCGCCTCTGCATCGCGCGTTCGCTCACTGGTCTCCATCTGCGAACGCGTCTCCGTTACGGTCGTGCGCATCTGCTCTGCGTCCTGCGCGAGCTCCGTCAGCTTCTGGGGAAGTCCCTGGTAGCTCGCGACCGTGGTCTCCACTTGCCTTGCCGCCCGCCTCGTCTCTTCGTTCTGGTCCATGACCGCCAGGACCTGGCGGCGCAGTTGGAGGAGCTCTCGCGAGAGGGCCTCGTTCGCCCCTCGCTGGGCACGTGTCTCCTCCTCCAGCAGGACGAGCGTCTCTTCGATCGAGCGGAGGGCCGGTTCCGAGCTCATCTGGCCGCCTCCACGCGCAGCATCGCGTTTACCTCCCGCACCTCGGCGAGACCGCGCAGCGTCTTGATTGCGGCGGTTACCGCCAGTTCACGGGCGCGATGCGTCATCAGCGCCAGCTCGGCCGTGCCGCGTTCCTCGTCGGTTTCGCGCTGGTCGACGGCCGCGATGCTCACGCGCGCCTCGCCGAAGACGCGCGCGATCTGGGCGAGCACACCGGGCTGGTCCTGAACCGTCATACGCAGATAGTAGCGCGTCTCCAAAGCCCCCAGCCCCAACGTCTCCCCGCTGCGCCATGGCCCCGGGTCCCAGCGAGGGGGCGCGCCCTCCGCCAGCGACCGCGCCACATCGAGCACATCGGCCAGCACGGCGCTCGTCGTGGGGGCCGCTCCCGCCCCTGCTCCCTGGAAGGTGAGCGTGCCCGCCAGGTCGCCCTGGATCTGCGCGGCGTTCTGCACGCCATCGACGCGCGCCAGCGGTTCCGATTCGGGCAGGAGCGCCGGATGAACGCGCGCCAGCACGCCGTCTCCGTGCCGCTCCGCGATGGCGAGCAGCTTGATCACGTACCCCAGCTCGCGCGCGTACCGGAAGTCCTGCGGCGCCAGCGAGCGGATGCCCTCGGTCGCGACCGCCTCGGGGGGCACGTGCGTCCCGAAGGCGAGACCGGCCATAATCGCGATCTTGAAGGCCGCATCGTGCCCGTCGACGTCGTTCGTCGGGTCGGGCTCGGCGTAGCCAAGCGCCTGCGCCTGCGCGAGCGCGTCCTCGAAGCTCTCGCCGCGCTGCGCCATGTTCGTCAGGATGAAGTTCGTCGTGCCGTTGATGATCGCCCGGATGGCGACCACGCGGTTCGCGGGCAGGTCCCGCAGCAGCGGCGCGATGACCGGGATGCCGCCGCCCACGCTCGCCTCGAAGCGCAGCGCCGCGCCGTTCGCCCGCGCCAGGTCGAACAGCTCCGGACCGGCCTTCGCGATCAGCTCCTTGTTCGCCGAGACCACGTGCTTGCCCCCCGCCAGTGCGCGGCGCACGTAGTCGCCTGCAGCGCCGTCCCCACCGATCACCTCCACCACGATGTCCACCGAAGGATCGTCCAGCACCTCTGCGGCGTCGCCCGTGAGCACGCCCGCGGGCAGGTCGATGCCGCGGGGCCGGCTCGGGTCCTTCACGGCCACGCGGCGCAGCGCCAGCGTCGCGCCCGTCTGCGCGCGGAACGCCTCCGCGCGCTCGAGCAGTGTCGCCACCACCGTCTCGCCGACGTTGCCCATGCCCAGGAAGCCGATGCCGATCTCGTGTGCCACGTGCTAGCTCGCTTCTTCGATCGCCCAGTTGGCGTCGTCCGTCGTGAAGTCCCGTTCGATTGTCACACGCGAGCGCGCCTCTTCCAGCGCCTCCTCGTAGCGCAGCTCCGTGAGCCGGGCGACCTGCGAGTCGGTGTACGTTCCCTCCGCCTCGCGGCGTTCCAGGCGGATCACCCAGAACATATCCCCGGCCTCCACCGGATCGAGCAGCGTTCCCTCTTCCGCGTCCGCGAGCGCCTCCTGGAGCGCCTCGTCGAGCAGTGCCGGAGGCGACAGCAGCAGGCCGTCGTTCTGGCGCGACTCCCCGTGCAGCGACTCCACCTGTGCGATGCTGCCCATGTCCTCGCCCTCGGCGACGCGCGCCCTCAGGGCCTCCGCCTCCTCCAGCGAGGCTGCGGTCACCACGCGGATGTGCACGAGTGCTCCCGTCGTGCCGACCTCTTCGTGCAGGACGTCGCGCAACAGCCGGCCGGCCGCGCGCGCTTTTGCCTCCTGGCGGTAGTGGGCGTCGCTCAGCCCGGAGTTGCGCAGGGCGTCGCGGTAACGCCTGTCGAAGGGCGAGCCGCGGGAGATGTCGGCGGGAACCCCGAGCTCAAGGGCGATCTCGCGGGTCACGTCTTCGTCGCTCAGCCCCACGCCCCGCTCAACCGCGGCCTCGATCGTCAGGCCCTCTTCCCCCAGCCTGGCCAGCAGCGCCTGCGTAACCAGCAGCCCGCTGGACGAAGGGTCGCTCCGGGCGAATGCCAGCAGCCGCGCGGAGTAATACGAGAGAGAGAATTCCTCTTCTCCCACCTGCAGCACGACCTTGCCCGGTTTCGCGATGCTGTCGTCGTACCAGTTGTAGGCAAGGAGCGCTGCCACCGCGAGCAGCGCGGCGAATGCGACGCCGATGATGGCGAACCGCAGAAGACCCGGCGAGAGCACTCTCCTGCCCTCGCCGGCCCGCGAGTCGGCCCGCCGCCTGCTCCGGGTGGTGGGCAGGCCCGTGGTGCGATCGCGGCGCGTCATCGGCTGTTGGCCCTATCCCCGCAGCGGAAAGATGCGCGTCTCGCGCACGTGCTGGAGCGTGTAGGGCAGCAGGCCTAGGTGGCGCGCCCGCTTCACCGCGTGCGAAAGCGCGCGCTGCGCCAGGGCGCAGGTTGCCAGCTTCCGCCGCGGCTCGATCTTGCCCCGGTCGTTGATGAAGTGCCGCAGCCGGTCGACATCCTTGTAGTCGACCTTGTACTCCACGCCCGGCGAGCAGCGCACCTTGTTGCAGAGACGGCAGAGCCGGCGCCTCCCGCCGAAGCGGCGTCCCCCGCCCCCGCCCCCGCCACGACGGCGGTCTCCGCCTGGGCCGCGGCGGTCGCCTCCGGGTGGGCCTGAGTCGAAGCGCCGGTCGCCGCCGGGTGTGGGTGCGCCGGGCGCGGCCGGCGGCGTGAATGGTCGAGGCTCAGTCATGGGGTTCTCCTCCCGATGGGTTTTGTGCGCTCAGGCGCACCGGGCAGGGGGACCGCTGTGCGGCCCCGGTCGCGTCTATTCGAAGGGCAGGTCGTCCACGTCGGAGGGAGCGGACTCGCGGCGGCTGCCGCCGCCCCGCTCGCTCCCACCGCCGCTCCACTCACCGCCCCCTCCTTCGCCGCGACGGTCGAGAAACTCGACGTTGTTCGCGATGACCTCGGTGCGGTAGTGGCGTACGCCCTGGTCGTCGTCCCAGTTGCGGGTCCGCAGGCGACCCTCCACGTAGAGCTGTTTGCCCTTCGTGATGTACTGGCTGATGCGCTCCGCACGATCCCCGAACAGCACCACCTGGAACCACTCGGTTTCGTCTTCCCACTCGCCGCTCTGTTGCGAACGCCGCCGGGAGTTCACGGCCATGCTGAAGTCGGAGACGGCAGTGCCGTTGGCCGTGTAGCGAAGCTCCGCGTCGCGACCCGTGTTGCCGATGATCATGACCTTGTTCAGGTTGCCCATTGCCGGCTACTCCTTCGCGGTGTCCTCCCCCGCAGGGGGTTCGGACTCCTCCGCACTCGCCTCGGGGGCGGGGGCGGCTTCCGCTTCGGGCGCAGGTGCGGCCTCCGCCTCGGGGGCGGCCTCTGCCTCGGGCGCAGGTGCGGCCTCCGCCTCGGACGCAGCGGCCTCCGCTTCGGGCGCAGGTGCGGCCTCCGCTTCGGGCGCAGGTGCGGCCTCCGCCTCGGGCGCAGGTGCGGCCTCCGCCTCGGGGGCAGGTGCGGCCTCTGCCTCGGGTGCAGGTGTGGCCTCCGCCTCGGGGACCGGTGCGGCCTCTGCCTCGGGTGCAGGTGCGGCCTCTGCCTCTGCCTCGGGTGTGGCCCCCGCCTCGGGTGCAGGTGCGCCCCCCGCCTCGGGGGCAGGTGCGGGTGGCGCCTCGGGCCTTGGCCCTGTCGGCGAGCCCGGTCCCCGCGATCCCGCCGGCGCCAGCACCGGCCGTGGCGGAGGGAGTTCGTCTGCGCGCACCACCAGGTGGCGGTAGACGCGCTCCTCAATCTCGAAGTCCGCGTTCAGCGGCGCCACCGCCTGCGGATCGAGCTCGATGCGAGTGACCACGAAGTCCGCATCGAGCTGCTTGTTCATCCGATAGGCCAGTCGCCGCCGGCCCCAGTGGTCCACTTTCGTGACCGCTCCGCCGTTTCGTTCGACCAGGCCCGTGAGGTGTTCGACGCTTGCGTCCTGGCCGCCCGCCTCGATCACCGCGAGGTCGTACACGGCCATCAGTTCGTACTCGCGCATGGCGCTCCGGATGCCGAACGGTGGGTTTTCCCCGACTCCATGGTCGGGGCGCCCGGCTGCCGAGCGAGCGTAGCACCGCCCCGGTGTGTGCTCAACGCAATGACGCCCCGCGATGACGAGGGCGGCGGGTCGTCAGGCGTCCGTGATCCCCGGTACGGGGTACGCCCTCGCGAATTCGGCCACCTCTTGTCGCACCCCCTCGCGCACGCCGTCCCCGTCGGGGTCCTTCAGGACGCGCACGATCCACGCCGCCAGGCGTTGCATCTCCTCCGCCCCCATGCCCCGCGAGGTGAGGGCGGGTGTGCCGATACGCAGACCACTCGTGACGAAGGGCGAACGCTCGTCGTAGGGGATGGTGTTCTTGTTCGCGATGATGCCGGAGCCCTGCAGGGCGTTCTGCGCCTTCATGCCGCTGATTCCGAGCGTGCTGCAGTCGATCAGGATCAGGTGCGTGTCCGTCCCTCCCGAGACGAGCCGCAGACCGCCCGTCTGCAGGGCCTCCGCCAGCGTCTGGGCGTTCGCCACGATCTTTGACGCGTATGCCTGGAACTCCGGCTTCAGCGCCTCGCCGAAGGCCACCGCCTTGGCGGCGATGCTGTGCAGGTGCGGCCCTCCCTGCGTCCCCGGGAATACGGCCTTGTCCAGCGCCGCCCCGAGCTCCTCGGTGGTGAGCGCGACCGCCCCGCGCGGACCCCGCAATGTCTTGTGCGTGGTGCTCGTTACTACATCCGCGTGGGGCACCGGCGAGGGATGCGCGCCGCCCGCCACCAGCCCGGCGAAGTGCGACATGTCGACCAGCAGCAGCGCCCCTACGTGCCGTGCAATCTGGGCAAAGGCGGGGAAGTCGAACTGCCGCGGGTAGGCCGTCGCCCCCGTCACGATGATGCGCGGCTTCACCTCCGCCGCCAGCTCCGCCACCGTCGCCATATCCACGACTTCCGTCTCGCGGTCCACGGCATACGGAACGAAGTTGTAGAGCCGACCGCTGAAATTGACCGGCGAGCCGTGCGTGAGGTGCCCTCCCTGCGTGAGCTCGAGGCCGAGGAATGTGTCGCCCGGGTCGGCGAAGGCGAGATAGGCGGCCATGTTCGCCTCCGCCCCCGAGGTCGGTTGCACGTTCACGTGCTCCGCCCCGAAGAGCGCCTTCGCCCGCTCGATCGCGAGCGACTCGATCTCGTCCGAGTGCACGTTGCCCGCGTAATAGCGCTTGCCGGGGTAGCCCTCGGCGTACTTGTTCGTGAAGACCGAGCCGGTCGCCTCCAGCACGGCCGCCGAGGCGTAGTTCTCGCTCGCGATGATCTCAAGCGTCTCCGTCTGGCGCGTGTGCTCGTCCGCGATGATGGCGGCGACTTCCGGATCTCGTTGCTGCAGTGCGCTCATGCGCGACCTCGTCGAAGTGGCATGCCTCGATCGTAGCGCGATCGCAATCCCTGCGCCGTTACACTTGGCGCATGCGCGAGCACACCAAGCGCCTCCTCGAAGCCGCCAGCGGAGGCGAGCCCGTTCTCCTCGCGACCGTGCTCGAGCCCGGACCGGCGTCCCTCACCCAGGGCGCGAAGATGCTCGTCGAACCCGACGGTGGCCGCAGCGGCACCCTCGGCGACGCACGCCTCGACGACCTCGTCGCCGGGCGCGCCCCCGAGGCCTTCCGGCGTCACGCCGCGGAGACCGTCTACGCCGGCCCCCAGGGCCTCTCCGAGCGCACCCTGCCGAATGCCACGAGTCTTTACCTTGAGGTCGTCGAGTCGAAGCCGGTCTTCCTCGTGGTCGGCGCGGGCCACATCGGACGCGCCCTCTCCCGGCTCGCCGACTTCCTCGACTACCACGTCGCCGTCCTCGACGACCGCGAGGACTTCGCCGACGCCGAGCTCCTGCCGGAGGCCGACGAGGTCATCTGCGAAGACTTCGAGGCGGCCCTCGACCGCTTCCCCATCGGGCCGAATACCGCCATCGTCATGGTGACCCGCGGCCACAAGCAGGACGAGCTCTCCCTGCGCCGCTGCCTCGGCCGGGACGCGGGCTACGTCGGCATGATCGGCTCGAAGCGCCGCACCGCCGCCGTCCTCGAACACCTGCGCGAGGAGGGCTTCGACCCTGAGGAATTGGCCAAGGTGCGCACCCCCATCGGCCTCGCCATCGGCGCGGAGACGCCCGAGGAGATCGCCATCAGCATCATGGCCGAGGTCGTCATGCTCCGCCGCGGCGGCGACGGCGCCCCCATGTACCACCGCCGCGGCCCCCTCCGCCCGCCCCTGTCCGGTGGCCGCTAGCGACCCTCCACCAGCGCCGCTCCCGCCTCCCTGGCGAGCCGGCGGTCGAACGTGTAGAGGGCCGCTGCGCCCGCCCGCTCGCTGGCGGCCAGCATCATCAAGTCGGAGAAGCCCGGTCCGCCCTGGCCGTAGCGAAAGGCGGCATGGGCGACGTCATCCGCAGCCTCGAACACGAGATTGTTGCTGGTAAGCAGTGCCAGAAGGGCCTCAGCAATTCGTTGCCGCGGCAACTTGTAGGAGCGCTCCAGCACCCAGGCAAGCTCTATCGCAACCTCGCGGCAGATGAAGCCGGGCTGCTCCGGCGTTAGCCCCTGCAGGAGGGTGCGAGCGGCCTCAGCCTGCTCGGCATGATCCCGCGCCAGAAGGCGCACCAGGACGTTCGTATCGATGGCGATCAAGCGTTACTCGCGCCTTCGGCGATCGCGCGGTCCATCTCTTCCAGTGTCACCGGGGGCCCGTCGTACTGGAGCATGCCAAACAGGCGGTCGACCGGCCCGACTTTGAGAATCCGGACCTCTCCGTCCTGGATGACGTACCTCACGCGGTCCCCCGCCTTCACCGAGAGTGCTTCGCGTACTGCCTTGGGGAGCGTGGTCTGGCCCTTCGCAGTGATCCCGGACTCAATCATGGGCAGTACCCTGCATTACTTTCTTCAAGCCTGCATTACTCAAAAGGACTTTACAAGGCAACTCACTCAATTGCCGTACCCTCCCACCGCCCCCTAGCAGGCTGCTGATAAATGCATGATCCTGGGCCTGAGGCCCTGACTGACCATCCGACAGTCTCTCGTAGAGCCCAGAAACATTGGCTTGTTCGATTTCACGAACGGCGCAAAATCAGCCCAGAACGACCGCTGCGGACTGTTTCAGCACCCTGCTAGCGACGCCACCCGCTACGATAGTTCTGTGGACGGATTCGAGATTTCGCCGGTCGAAGGACTGCGTTCGCCCGTGGTCGTGGTGGCCTTTGCGGGGTGGAGCGACACCGGCACCGTCACCACCGATGCCGCCCGCCACCTGATCGACGCGAGCAAGGCCGAGCGCTTCATCAGCGTCGATCCCGAGGAGTACTTCGTCTTCACCGAGACGCGCCCCGAGGTGCGACTTGTCGAGGGCGGCCTGCGCGAGATCACCTGGCCCACGAACGAGGCCTGGGCCGCTCGCCTGACGGACTCACCGAACGACCTCGTCGCCATTACCGGGACCGAGCCCAACCTGCGCTGGGAACCCTTCGCCGCGCGTTTCGCCAGCGCCATCGCCGCCCTCGAGCCCTCGCTCGTCTGCACGCTTGTCGCGAGGCCCGCGGCCACGCCCCACACGCGCCCCATCCCCGTCAGCGGATCTGCTGCCGACACCACCCTGGCCCGCCGCTATGGGCTCGCCCCCTCGCGGTACCAGGGGCCGACGGGCATCATCGGGGTGTTGCATGACGCCATGCGCAAGCACGGCCTGCCCCTTGTCAGCCTCGCCGCCTCGGTGCCTCACTACCTCAGTGTCGATGAGAACCCACCCGCCACGCTCGCCCTCCTCCGCGCCCTCGAACCGATGGTCGGGTTCGTCCCGCCCCTCGACGAGCTCGAGAGCGCCAGCGCCGCTTTCGTCGAGCGAGTGGACGAGGCTTCCAGCGACGACGCCCAGATTGTCCAGTACGTCCGCGCCCTGGAAGAGCAGTATCAGGAGGGGGACACCCCCGCCATCCAGCCGGACTCCGACCTCTCCGCCGACGACATCCTGCGCGATGTCGAGGATCTGCTCCGCGGCGACGGCTTCTGAGGCCTTCTACGTCGCCTCGCCCAGCTCGAAGCGCGAGAGCCGCCGCACCGCCAGCCCCGCCGCCACCACCGTCACCACCACGATCAGGATGATTGAGTACGTGATCCCGAGGTCGGCCTCGAACACCCACGGGTTCGTGTCCGCGGCGGCCTCGGCGACCGACGCCGTGTACTCACGGATGCTGAAGCGCTGCACGCCGGGAGCGAAGTTCGTGATCACGCCCTCCCAGATGAAGGCGTACACGAGCCCCACGAACAGTGCCCGCGAGGTGAGCACGCTCAGCAGCATGAACAGCGACGAGTAGGCCAGCGAGCCCACCGCCAGGGCGATCACGAACCCCCCGAGGACCCCCCAGTCGTCCGCCCCCGCCAGCGCCACGGCGCCGCCCAGCACGCCACTCGCGACCACGATCACCGTCGTTGCTCCCCACGCGGCAAGCAGCTTGCCCGCTACGATGCGCCAGCGCTCCGCCGGCTTCGCAAGCAGGTAGACGATCGTCCCATCCTCGATCTCGTTCCCGATCGCCGCCGTCGCCAGGAGCACCGCCGTGAGCGGCAACAGGGCCGTCACGATCAGGCCGTACAACACGACCTCCGCCGCGAACTCTGCGGCGACGGTGTTCGAGTCCGCTGCCCGGTAGATGATCGCCGCCACCAGCGGAAGGAGCGCGACCGCCCCGAGGAACAGCGTCCGCTTCTGGCCCAGCAGTTGCCGCAGCGTCAGCATGAGGACGAGATGGATCATCGTGTCACCAGGTACTGGAAGACGCTTTCGAGCGACTCGTCCTCGGGGCGTACCTCGAAGAGCGAGGCGCCCGCCGCCTGCGCCGCCCGCGGCGCCGCCTCAATGAACGCACCCAGCTCGTTCGTGCGCACCACCAGGGCCCCGTCGGAGAGTTCGATGCCGAACACGCTCTCGTCGGCCATGAGCGCTTTCGCCAGCTCGCGGTTGTCGCTCGAGCGGATGGTGTAGCGGTGCGGGCGGTCCGTCATCAGCTTGCGGATGGCGCGGAAGTCGCCGGCCGCCGCCAGCCGCCCCGCTACGACCACCAGCACGTTATCCCCCAGGCGCTCCACCTCTTCCAGGATGTGCGAGGAGAACAGCACCGTTCGTCCCTCCGCCGCCATGCCCCGCAACATCTCCATCAGCTGCAGCCGCTGGCGCGGGTCCATGCCGTTGAACGGCTCGTCCAGCAGCAGGATGTCGGGGTCGTGCACGAGGGCCGCCGCCACCTTGATGCGCTGCTTCATCCCCTTCGAGTAGCCACCCGTGGCCCGCTCGGCTGGGGCCGTCATCTCCACCATGCGCAGCGCGCGCAGGGTTGCCTCCTCGGGATCGGGCAGTTCGTGCAGTTGCGCGCTCAGCAGCACGAACTGGTACCCCGTCAGGAACTCGTAGATCGCCTCGCGCTCTGGCACGAGGGCCACGCGACGGTAGATCTCGGGCGTGCCGAAGGCTTGCTCCCCCAGCACCCGCACCTCCCCCGCCGAGGGCCTCAGGAAGCCCGCGATCATGTTCAACAGCGTCGTCTTGCCTGCCCCGTTCGGTCCCAGCAGCCCCGTAATCCCAGCCCCCAGGGCGAAGGAGACACCGTTCACCGCCACCACGTTCCCGTACCAGCGGGAGACGTCGGTCACTTCCACGGCCGCCGCCGGAGGCGCCGTTCCTTCCGCTGCGCTCACAGGCTGCGCCTCCCGTAGAAACGCAGCAGCAGTCCGACGCCGATGGCCGTGACCGCGAGCGCGAAGATGAAGTACCAGCCCCCGGCGAAGTTCGCCCGCACCAGGTCCTCACCGCCCTGTCCGGACGCCCCGAACAGCCAATGGGTGAAGCCGTTCATCACGGCGAATGGGCTCAGGAAGATGCCGAGCCGCCCGATGAAGCTCTCCAGGGTGAAGACGAGCGACCCGGAAATGATGGGGAGTAGCACCAGCGGTGCGATGATCCCCACCGTTGCGAACGCCCGGCGCGGGGTCAGCGCCGCGATGTACATCCCGATCGCGGCGAGGAAGGCAGAGATCAGCACGCCGCCCGCTACGATCGGGCCGATCTCCTTCCACTCATCGCGGAAGTAGCCGCCGAAGCTGTCGCCCACCAGCGCGTTGCCCAGGAACATGATCGCCTGCGGCAGCAGAGTGAGCGCCAGGAGCGCTGTCGCCATCGCCCCGTACCGCGCCATTGCGTACTCCTGCCGGCTGATTCCACGGGAGAAGTAGAGCGGCAGCGTCGCGTGGCGCTGGTCGCGCCCCAGCAGCTCCGGGGCCACCACTGCCACGAACAGGGCCAGGATGACCTGGATGTAGCTGTAGTAGTCCTCCGCCCGCGTAACCTCGATCTCCGTGTTCCCGGCCAGGGCGGCAAACAGGATCTGCATGACTGCCGGCACGGCCGCGATGATCGCCAGCCCGATCGGGAAGACCTTGCTGCGCGTCCGCCGTCCCAGCCCGAAGGCCGCCCGCAGCCCGTGCAGGTACAGCGAGAAGGCCTCCTCGCCGCGCCCCAGGCGCCGCCCCTCGTAGCGGCGGTAGCCGAGGTCGTAGATGCTCCCCGCCGCCCGCTCAGACACGCTCCGTCACCGCCTCCGCCTCCGCTTCCGCCGGCCGGAAGATGTCCTCCAGCGACTGCCGCCGCTGTTCCAGCCGCACCAGCCCCATGTTCAGCTCCACGATGGAGTCGCGAATGGCGTCGTACGGGTCCGCCCCGTTCAGCCCCACGTGCGCGAGGAAGCCCTGGCCCCTCGCCTCGAAGCCGCGCGCCGTCAGCGCCTCCGCCAGCGCGGCCGCGTCCCCCTCCACCTCCACTTCCAGCGACCCGAGTGTCGCCGTGAACTCCGCCACCGCCCCCGACCGCACCAGCCGCCCCCCGTCGATGACGACGAGCCAGTCGCACACCTGCTCGATCTCCCCCAGCAGGTGGGACGACATCAGCACGGCGATCCCGAACTCCCGCCCCGTGCGCCGCACCAGGTCCAGCATCTCGTCGCGACCGGCGGGATCGAGGCCGTTCGTGGGCTCGTCCAGGAAGATCAGGCGCGGGTCGTGCACGAGCGCCTGCGCGAGCTTCACGCGCTGCTTCATGCCCGTCGAGTAGCCGCCGATCTCGCGGTAGCGCTCTTCGAACAGGCCCACGTGGCGCAGTGTCTCCGCTGTGCGCTCGCGGGCGGCGGCGCGGGGCAGTCCGCTCACCTGCGCCAGGTGCGCCACGAACTCCGTCGCCGAGAGATCGGGTGGCAGGCAGTCGTGCTCGGGCATATAGCCGACCAGCTCCCTGATCTCGCGCCCCTCCGTCTGTACGTCCATGCCCAGCACGCGGGCGCTGCCGCGCGTTGCCGGCAGCAGGCCCAGGAGAATCTTGATCAGCGTGCTCTTGCCCGCCCCGTTTGCCCCCACCAGCCCGATCACGCCCGGCTCGACGTTGATGTCGAGCGCGTCCAGCGCCGTCACCCGGGGGTACTGCTTGGTCAGGGCATGGGTCTCGATGAGGGGCACCGTTCCTATCCTAGCCTCCGGCAAGGAACCCGTCTGCGCGGCCGCGTCAGCTTTCCGCAAGCGCGACCGGCAGCGAGGTGTAGCCCAGCACCACGCCCGTGCCCGGGGGATTCGGGAGTTTCGAGTTTATCCAACGGCCCCGCTACGTCCCGCCCCTCTCGCCGGTTTCGCCCTCGCGGGCGGGCGGGTAGCATCTCGCCACGCCTGTATGGCGCCCGGAGCAGCGGCATGGAAGTCCCCATGGTCGTCAACGATTTCCTCTTCCGCGCGGAGAGCCTCTACGGACCCAAGGAGGCGGTCGTTGATGGCGAGAAGCGCTTCACCTACGCGGAGTTCGCCAAACGCTGCTACAAGCTCGCCCACGGCCTCACCAGCCTCGGCGTGGGCAAGGGCGACCGCGTCGGCATCCTCAGCCCCAACAGCCACCACTTTCTCGAGTCCTTCTACGGAACCTCCCTCATCGGCGCCGTCCTCGTGCCCCTCAACTACCGCCTCGTTTCCGCCGACTTCCAGTACGCCTTCTCCCACTCCGGCGCGAAGGTGATCATCGCCGACTCCGACCTCACCGATGCCCTCGACGCCATCCGCGACGGCCTCCCCGACGTCGAGCACTGGATCGTCGCCCGCTACGGCGCCGCGTCCGTCCCCGACGGCTGGCGGGACTGGGAGGAGCTGGTCGCCGGCCAGCCCGAGACCGTCCCGCCCGATCCCGAGCTCGACGAGAACGACCTCGTCAGCATCAACTACACCTCCGGCACCACCGCCCGACCCAAGGGCGTGATGCTCACCCACCGCAACTTCTACGCCAACGCCTACCACTTCATCGCCCACCTCGGCATCAGCCACGACGACGTCGAGATGTGGACCCTGCCGATGTTCCACTGCAACGGCTGGGGCGGCGTCTACGCCCTCACGGCCATGGGCGGGAAGCACGTGGTCGTGCGCACCCCCGAGCCCGACTTCCTCTACGGCCTCATGCGCGACGAGGGCGTCACCTTCGCCTGCATGGCCCCCGCCGTCCTCGCCCGCATCCTCGACTTCGAGGACGCCAGCGAGTACGAGATCACGACCAGGCCGCGCTTCGTCTGCGCCGGCGCCCCGCCTCCCATCACCTTCGTCGAGCGGCTCGAGAAGGAGCGCGGCTGGACCTTCATGCAGATCTACGGCCTCACCGAGACCGCCCCCATCCTCACCGTGGCCGAGCCCAAGCCCCACGTGAATACCGAGGGCGACGCCCTCTACCGGCTCAAGGGGCGCGCTGGCCACCCCTCCCTCGGCGTCCAGCTCCGCGTTGTCGGCGAAGGCGGCCGCGATGTCGCCTGGGATGACACCGCGATCGGCGAGGTGGCGGCGCGTGGCAACATGGTCTTCAAGGGCTACTGGAACCAGCCCGAGGAGACCGCCAAGGTCGTCCGCGACGGCTACTTCTATACCGGCGACCTCGCCACCGTGAACGAGCACGGCTACATCAACATCGTCGACCGCGCCAAGGACGTCATCATCTCCGGCGGCGAGAACATCTCCTCGATCGAGGTCGAGGATGTGCTCTACCGGCACCCCAAGGTGCTGGAGGCGGCCGTCGTCGGCATTCCCAGCGAGCGCTGGGGCGAGACGCCCCTCGCCGTCATCGTCCTGCAGCAGGGCGAGGAGGCCACGGCGGAGGAGATCACCGACTTCTGCCGCCAGAACATGGCACACTTCAAGGCGCCGCGGCAGGTCGAGTTCGTGACCGAGCTCCCGCGCACGGCCACGGGCAAGCTCAAGAAATTCGAGCTCCGCGAACCCTACTGGGCCGCCAGCGGCGGCCGCCGCGTCAACTAGCAAGTCCCGCACCCAGGAGGCGCCCCATGATCGTTATCGCCGGCAGCATCGACCTCGACCCCGCACTGCGCGAGGCGGCGCTCGCCAAGGGCAAGCCCTTCATCGACGGCGCCCTCACCCAGCGTGGCTGCCGCCACTACACCTGGACGCCCGACCCCTTCGACAAGGGACGTATCTGGGTCTACGAGCTCTGGGAGGACGAAGAGGCCCTCGCCTCGCACTTCCAGAACCACCACTACAGCGACATGGGCGGCAACCTTGGCCAGCACGGCATCACCGGCTCCGAGATCAGCAAGTTCCGCGTCGACCTCGAGGAGCCGGTCTACGACGACACGGGCACGCCCCGCGCCGACTTCTTCACGGCCCGCCGACTGAGCCTGACCGCCTGGTGATTCCTGGGCCTACTCCTGAGACGGCCGGCGCGCTCCACCGAGGCCGATGGTCGCCAGGCCAAGCGCCAAGCCGACCGGCACGACCGACAGTGCGGCGGGCACCGGTGCACGACCGGCGGCGCCGGTCACCACATCCCCGAAGCTTGGGCGGGCGAAAAATCTCACCCCGTCCGTTCGGCTGCTGTAGTTCCCGTCGAAGTGCTGCCAGACCCCGAGCGCCCCGCTCACGATGGCCAGAACGGCCACCGTTCGCGCCAGCCAGACCGGGGCTCCCTCCGGGCGAACGACCAGAGCCAGCGCGCCGGCACTGATGATCCCCAGCGTTATCCACGGCGCCAGTTGCCAGGCGCTCTGCCAGTGGCGTTCGTAGGCGAGCGCGAGGGCAGTGCCCGCCACGCCCAACACGACCAGCAGGAGCAATCCCGCCCGCAGCCCGCCCGCTGCTCCCTCCCGTCCCATCAGGGTGGTCACGGGAGCTCCAGCAGCATGACGATTGGGACCACCGCGGGTGGCGTCTCGGAGTTGGAAGGAACGTTCGGCATAACGCTTCTCCGTGTGATGGATGGTACAGGGCGGCGCACCGACCCGGGGCAGCCACAGGGAGGAAAAGGTCAGCCTCTCTCAGCCTGCTGCACTACGAGATGAGCACGATCCCAACCACCGCCACGGCGACCCCCGCCACCATCCAGCGGGTCAGCCGCTCGCCCAGGAAGATTGCCCCCAGGGGCACGGCGAAGAGAGGCGAAATGGCCGTCGCCACCGCCGCCCGCCCCACCCCTGCCTCTTGCACGGCGTAGATGAAGAGCAGGCTCCCCAGGCCCGTCCCGAACAGCCCCGCGAGGAAAAGCGCGCCGTGGTCCCAGCGCGAGATCTGCCATCGCCGCACGCTTGATCGCGGTATCGTGGCGGCCACGAACCCCACCACGAGCGCGCTTGTCGGCAGGCGGAGCGCCGTCACCGCCAGGGCGTTCTGCCCCTCGACCGCGTCCCCCAGCCAGACGGTGGCCAGCGCCCAGATGAGCGCGGTCACCCCCACCAGGGCCAGCCCGCGCGTGAGGTTCCCGCCGCCCGCCGCCCCTGCCGGCGGCGCTCCTCTCTGCCGTCCCCGCAGGGCGACCATGTAGACGCCCGCTAGCACGAGCAGCGAGCCCATCGCCTCGGCCAATGTGATCGCATCGCCCAGCAGCGCGATGCCGAGCACGTAGGTCAGGAAGACGAAGAGCCCGAGGCTGATGGTGAAGGCGCGTGTCAGCCCCAGCGCGTTCAGCGAGAAGACGTAGAGCGTGTCCCCCAGCGAATGCCCGAGGATGGCGGACCCGATCACTGCCAGCGCCACCGCCGCGTCCATCGCCTCGAAGCCGCCCGACATGATCACGAACGGCAAGGCGATCAACAGCGCCACTGCCCCCCACGCCCCCCGCACCGCGCTTACCGACACGGCATCGACGCGCGTCGACGACGAGGCCATGAGCGTGCTCGCCACCGCCCAGATGGCGGCCGATCCGATCCCCGCGAGAACGCCCGGGTTCACGGGGTCAGCGGAGAGCCGCGCGCGGCTGGACCATGGTGGCTCTCCCTCTCGACTCGGGGCTGCGCGCGGATGCACGCCGGGGCAGGATAGCGCCTCCCACGGACGCGGGGCGCGGACCCTCGGCGCGCACGCTACACTGCCGCGTCATGCAGGCAGGCATCATCACCGGCAAAGAGATCATCGAGCTCCTCGAGTTCGCCGAACCCGCCCCGGACGAGGGCCAGGCCGTCGTCCGCATCAGCTACTGCGGGATCTGCGGCACCGACATCCACAACTACCAGTCGGGCATCGTTGGCAATCCCGCGGTCTGCGGGCACGAGTGGATGGGCGAAGTCGCGGCCGTCGGCGCGGGCGTCACCAGCGTCCGCGAGGGCGATCGCGTCATCGGCGGCATCTCCCCCGCCTGTGGCGACTGCGCCGCCTGCCGGGCCGGCTACGCCAGCGACTGCCCCCGCCAGCTCGGCAGCCTCATGGGCACGCCCCACGGCGGCTTCGCTCCCGCCATCGCCGCCGACGTGCGCCGCCTCACCCCCGTACCCGAGGGCCTCGATGACCTCGACGCAGCCATGGTCGAGCCCCTCACCGTCGCTCTCCACGGCACGCGCCGCACCGACATCCGCCTCGGCGATAGCGTCGCCGTGATCGGCGCCGGCCCCATCGGCCTGCTCACCCTTCAGTGCGCCCGCGCCGCCGGCGCCGGCCGCGTCTACGTCGTCGAGCCCGTCGCCGAACGCGCCGCCCTCGCGCTCGAGCTCGGCGCCGAACGCGTCTTCAACCCCCGCGAGGAAGACGTGGCGGGAGCGCTGGCCGAGGCCACCGGCGGCCTCGGCGCCGACGTCGTCTTCGAGTGCGCGGGCATCGCCCCGACCATCCAGCACGCCGTCGACTACGTCCGCCGCGGCGGCGCCGTCACGCTCGTGGGCCTCGCGAACGAGCCGGCGACCATCAACCCCGGCTCCTGGATCTCGAAGGAGGTCACGGTCATTGCGTCCGTCGCCTACGCCCACGAGGAGTTCGCCATGGCCGCCGACCTCATCGCCAGCGGCCGCGTCCAGGTCCGCCCGCTACACACGCACACGGCGAGCCTGTCCGAAATCGCCGGCGCCTTCTCCCTGCTGAACGAGGACCGCCGCCAGATCAAGATCCTCGTCGACCCGCGCGGGGGCTAAGGTCGCGGACGCTCCAGGACTGGGGCTGCGGGTTAGATGGATGGTCCCGTGGTCGCCTTCGGACGGTCGCGAATCTCGAGCGAGACGAAGAGGTTGAGGATCGCGGCGCCCGCCAGCACGACCGTCAGCAGGCGGAAGGCGCCCTCGCCCGGGTCCGACCCGAGGAGCGCCGCGATCATCGCCGCGCCGATGATCGCGCCCGCGTAACGCATCATCGAGAACGTCCCCGAGACGGAGCCCGCCACGTTCGCCGGCCACGCTTCCAGCGCCGCCGACGAGCGCGCCGGCCCCGAGATCCCGAGTCCGATCCCGATGCCCACGAGCGGTCCAATGATGGCCGCCAGCGGCGGGTCGTTGAAGAGCAGCGTCAGCGTGACGGTCGCGACGGCGATGGCGAAGCCTCCGCCGAGCAGCAACGGCCTCCGCCCGACGCGGTCCGTGAGCATCCCGCCCAACGGCGAGAGCGTGATCATGGCCGCCATCAGCGAGAAGAGCACGAGGCTCACCACCTGGTCGCTCACCCCCCGCAGATCGACGAGGTAGAGGGGCAGGCTCACGAGGAAGGAGTACATCACCAGGTTCGTCAGTGCCTGGCTGCTGGCGGCCGCGCGGAAGTTCTGTGCCCGGAAAAAACGGAACTGGACGATGCTCCCGCCCCAACGCGATCGCAACCAGTAGGCCGCGACCGTGAGCGGCAGCAGCGCCCCGCCGGCGATCAGGAAGGCGGGATTCTCCACGCGCGTCGCGCTCCCGATGAGGACGGCGCTCCCGAATATCGCCACGAGCGCCCCCAGCGAGGGCAGGTCAAGGCGCAGCGTCGAGCGCCCCTGCCCCTCGTCCAGCCTGAGCCGCAGGAGCATCTTGATCGCGACGACCGAGAGCGGGATGTTGACCAGGAAGAGCACCCGCCAGTCCCCCGCCAGCAGGAGCACGCCGCCGATCACCGGGCCGGTGGCCGCCGCGATGGACAGGGCCGCCCCGTTCATGCCGAGCACGGTGCCCAGCCGTTCCGAGTTCGTGCGCTTGCGCAGCACGGCGATACCGTTCGGCAGCACCAGCGCCGTCGCCGCCCCCTGCAGGCCGCGCATCAGGATGAGCATGGGCAGGTTGAAGGCCAGCGCCGACACCGCCGAGATGGCGATCAGAAGGACCAGCCCCGCAATCATCACGCGGATCGACCCGAGGGCGTCACCAAGCCGTCCCGACACGGGCTGCATCGCCGCCACCGCCACGAGGTAGACGCTGATCAGCAGCGTCATCTCCCCCACGCCCACGCCGAAGTGCGAGCGGATCGCGGGCAGCCCCACCGCCAGCATCGTGCTGTTCAACGGCGTCAGCATCGCCGCCAGCGCAACCGTGGCCTGGAACTCGAGGCTGCGCCAGCCGCCACCCAGTTCCAGTGACTGGCCCTCTGCCTCGGGGCCATCGCGTCGCACGGACGCCATATTAACTGCTGTTAACGTTCGCCGAGTCGCTTCTGGAGCGCCTCCCGCTCGTGGGGAGGAAGGAGGTACGCGTCGATTCCCGCTCGCCGGCGCTGCCGGGTGACCTCGTAGAGCGCGATCGCTGCCGTCACCGAGAGGTTGAGGCTGCGCACCATGCCCGTCATGGGGATCGTGATGCGCCGATCGGCGAGCGCAATCGCCGCCGCCGAGAGGCCCCGGTTCTCGTTCCCAAGCATCACCGCAATGCGGGGAGCCGTCAGCTCCGCCGCGAAGAGGTCCTCCGCCTCTCTCGCAGCAACCGTCGCCACTACCTCGTAGCCGTCCCGGTGCAGCTTGTCGAGGCACTCGCGCACCGAGGCGTAGACCTCGAAATCGAGCCACTTGTTCGCTGACGAAGAGGTCAGCTTGCCCACCTGCCGCGGGTCGAAAGGCTCCTCCTCGTCGAAGATGAGGCAGACGCGCTGGAACCCGAAGGCATCGCAGCTACGGAACACCGCCTCGGCGTTGTGGGGGTCGTGGATGTCCTCGAGCACGACCACGCCCCGCTGCCGCCCCGCGGCCACCTCGTGGTAGCGTCGCATCCGCTCCGGCGTCGGCATCGTGCGAGCGTAGGCCCCGAGCGCGTCCCCATCCAGCCTGCCCCTGCCTGTTCGACCCTGTTCGGTAAGATAGGCGGACTCCCTCGAATCTGTCGGGAGAGGAGCAGGGTTGTGAGCGAATCGAACGGACTGGAGCGCGCGCGCGAGCTGCGCCAGGAGTACGACGCGGCGGTCGTCGCCGAGGGCCGCGAGTCGGCCGGGCCGTTCATGACGGTCTCGAGCCGCCCCGTCGATCGCCTCTACGACCCCACCGATATCGCCGACCTCGACTACGAGCGCGATATCAACCTGCCCGGCTCCTACCCCTTCACCCGCGGCCTCCACAAAAGCGGCTACCGCGGCAAGTCATGGACGATCCGCATGTTCAGCGGCTTCGGCTCCGTCGAGGAGACGAACCAGCGCTACCACGACCTCCTCGGCGCCGGGAACAACGGCCTCTCCGTCGCCTTCGACATGCCGACCCTGATGGGCTACGACCACGACGAGCCCTGGGCCGAAGGCGAGTTCGGCTCCTGCGGCGTCGCCGTCGACTCCCTTGCCGACATGGACATCCTTCTGGACGGCCTGCCCCTCGACAACATCACCACCTCCATGACGATCAACAGCCCCGCGCCGGTCATCTGGGCGCTCTTCATCGCCGCGGCGGAGAAGCGCGGCGTCCCTCGCGCGAAGCTCGCGGGCACGCTCCAGAACGACATCCTCAAGGAGTACATCGCCCAGAACGAGTTCATCTACCCGCCTCGTGAGTCGATGCGGCTGGTGACCGACACGATCGAGTTCGCCTCCGACGAGATGCCCCTCTGGAATCCCGTCTCCGTGAGCGGCTACCACATCCGCGAGGCCGGCTCGACCTCCGTCCAGGAGCTCGCCTTCACCCTCGCCGACGGCATCGAGTACGTGAAGTGGGGCCTCGACCGTGGCCTCGACATCGACAGCTTCGCGCCGCGCATCTCCTTCTTCTTCAACTGCCACAACGACTTCTTCGAGGAGATCGCGAAGTTCCGCGCCGCCCGCCGCATCTGGGCGCGCCAGATGCGCGAGCGCTTCGGCGCAAAGATGCCGCGCTCCTGGCTCATGCGCTTCCACACGCAGACGGCCGGCGTCTCCCTCACCGAGCAACAGCCCGAGGTCAACCTCGTGCGCGTCGCCATTCAGGCGCTCGCCGCGGTCATCGGCGGCACCCAGTCGCTCCACACCGACTCGATGGACGAGGCCATCGCCCTGCCCTCCGACAAGGCGGTGCGGCTGGCCGTCCGCACCCAGCAGGTCATCCAGCACGAGAGCGGCGTCGCCAACACCGTCGACCCGCTCGGCGGCTCCTGGTTCGTCGAGAAGCTGACGAACGACATGGAAGCCGAGTGCAACGCCATCTTCGAGCGCATCGAGGACCTCGGCGGCGTCATTCCCGCCCTCGAGACGGGCTACTTCCAGAAGGAGATCGCGGACGCCTCCGCCCGCTTCCAGCGCGAGTTCGAGACCCGCGACCGCATCATCGTGGGCGTCAACGACTTCCAGACCGAGGAGCCCCTCGAGATTCCCATCCTGAAGATGGACCCCGAGGGCGAGCGCCGCCATCTGGCGCGCCTGAAGAAGGTGAAGTCCGAGCGTGATGCCGACGCCTGGGGCGAGGCCATGCGCGCCCTGGAGAGCGGCAGCAACGACCCCAACACCAACCTGATGCCGCTCATCATCGACGCGGTCAACGCCGGCGCTACTTCCGGCGAGATCTGCAACATGTGGCGGCGCGTCTTCGGCGAGTACAAGGAATTCGTGGTCGTCTAGTGCGCAGCGACCTCGTCGATCTGGCGATCTTTTCGGGGCGGACCTACCCCGCTTTCGCAAAGGCGATCTGCGCCCACCTGGAGATGGCCCCCGGCCAGGCCGACATCTTCGAGTTCGCCAACGAGAACATCTTCGTCCAGTACCAGGAGAACATCCGCAGCCGCGATGTCTTCCTGGTGCAGCCCTTCATCCCACCCGTCAGCACCTCCATCCTCGAGATGCTCATCATGATCGACGCCGCCCGGCGCGCGTCGGCCGGCCGCATCACGGCCGTCATTCCCTACTACGCCTACGGCCGCAGCGACAAGAAGGACCAGCCCCGCGTGCCCATCAGCGGCCGCCTGCTCGCCAACCTCATCGAGACCGCCGGCGCCGATCGCGTCCTCACCATGAACCTTCACGCCGGCCAGATTCAGGGCTTCTTCAACATCCCCGTCGATGAGCTCAACGCCCTCTACCCCGTGAGTGCCTACTTCGCTGGCAAGAACATGTCCGACTACACCGTCGTCGCCACCGATGTCGGCGGCGAGAAACGCGCTCGCGACATGGCCACCCGCCTCGACTTGCCCCTCGCCCTCGTCGAGAAACGCCGCATCGGCAACACCGGGAACACTCAGGCCATGAACGTCATCGGCGAGGTCGCTGGCCGCAACACCCTCCTCATCGACGAGGAGATCGACACGGCCGGCACCATGGTCGGGGCGGTCAACATCCTCCGTGAGAAGGGCGCGCGCGAGATCGTCGTTGCCGGCTACCACCCAATCTTCAGCGACCCCGCCATCGACCGCCTGCGCGCCGCCGACGTCCACGAGATCGTCGTCACCGACACCGTCCCCCTTTCGCCGGAGAAGATGCTCCCGAACATGGAGATCATCCCCACCGCTTCCCTCTTCGGCGACGCCATCGAGCGCATCCACACTGGTCAGAGCGTCGGCGCCCTCTTCCAGTAGCGGCGGGCCTCACCAGAGGCGCTGTACACCGTACCTGTCGAACATGCTGTCACCAGAGACGAGAACAAGGTCGTGCAGAATTGCCTGCGCGATCAACATTCGGTCGAAGGGGTCGCGGTGCAACTCCGGCAGCGCCCCTGCGCGGGCGCCGTCCTCCACGGAAACCGGGAGTTCCTCGAAGCCCTGGCTGGCGATGTGCCCGGGGATGTTGAGAGCGAGGACATCGGCGTCGGGTAGTTTGCCGAGACGGTGCTTCGTGGCGATCTCCCAGGCAGACGCGGCGCTGACCAGTTTGTCGTTCGTGGCGTCCGAGATCGCGTTCCGGGCACGGAGTGGCAGTCGACCACTACCCTCGAACCACCAGAGAAACGCGTGCGTGTCGAGCAGGAGCCGCAATGCCTAGTCGCCCTCCCAGGCGGCAAGTTCCTCCTCGGGTAGAGGGTCGAAGAAGCTATCGCTGATCTTGATCTTGCCCTTCAGAGAGCCGAATTGCGGCGTCCCCTTCCGCTCGCACGGCACCAGACGCGCCACCGGCTTGCCGTTCCGGGCGATGACGACCTCCTCCCCTGCTTCAACCTGTGCGAGCAGGCGCGAGAGGTGCGTTTTGGCTTCGTGAACGTTCACCGTCGTCATCGCGGTTCCCTTAGCTAACTGGCGAACTAAGCATAGCACGTGTCAGTTGCCGCTCTCCTCGTCCCGATCCTCCGGCAGGAGTGCGTCGCGAGCGCCGAGCTCCGCGCCCATGTGACGCAATTCGCGCCCGAAGCGCGTCGTGCGTGCGGCAATCCCGGCTAGCTGTGTTCGCTGATCCGTAACCTGCGCCCACAGGCGACGCCGGGGCACGTAGAACGTGATCCCCAGACCGAGCATCGCCAGCCCCACCGCCATCCAGATGAACAGGTCGCCCGGGTCCCGACGCACATCGATCCCGGAGGCGTCCACCTGCCCCCCGAAGTGGTAGCGGTACCCCGATGCCGTCTCCACCGTGCCGCCCTCCACGATCACCACGTTCCTCGTGTCGATGTTCGAGATGAACAGGTAGGGACGCCCGTCGCTGCCCTCCGCCATCTGCACGTTCACGACTCCCACCGTCTCCCCCCGTGGCATGTCCAGCACCGGGATCGCGGGCACGGTGGCGATCCCCCGGAAGGCGATGCGGTGGGCCGGCGTCTCCACCACCTCCCCCGGACGCACCTCGGCCTGGTCGAACCCCTCGCCGTCGATGATCGCCACGAGCGTCTCTCCCTCCGCCCGCCAGCTCACGCCGTAGACGGCTCCCGGCAACGCCAGCTCGGCCAGCGCAAGGTCTCCCTCGTATCCGAGCGTCGACCCCGGCACGCTCGCCATCTGCGGCAGGGCCTGGTCGAACACCACGCGCCCGTCCGCGTCCGTGACCGTCAGCACCGGTGTCGCCGTCGACTCGTTCTCGAAGTCGAGCACGTCGTCGAAGAGCACACGCCCGTCCGGCCCCCAGATGGTCAGCTGCGCGAGGTCGTCGAAGAAGGCCGCCTGGTGGAAGCGGTAGCCGAAGGCCGAGCACGGTCCGTTCACCGTTGCCGTGCAGCGCACTACCTCCTCGCCTCGCCGCAGCAGGAGGTCGCTGTGGAAGTCGACGATGTTCCCCGCCGCATCTACGCCCCTGTGGGCATCCTCCATCCCCACGAAGATCTGCCCCGGGCCGGGCTCGCCGAAGAGCGGCGCTCCCGGACGCGCCTCCGCCAGCGCGAGCGTTCGCTGGAATCCCGCCAGGTTCGTCAGCACCCCCCCGACAAGCAACAGCAGTAGCGCCGTGTGCGAGATGAAGGTGGCGTACTGGGTCCAGGGGAAGCGCTCGGCGAAGAGCTCCGTGACGCCTTCGCCCTCGTGCGTGCGAGTCACCTGGTAGCGGCGGCGCCGGAGCAGCGCCTCCACCGCCTCCACGCCTCCCGCCTGCGTGAACGAGGCCCGGTGCCGGGCCGACTCGAAGTAGCGTTCACCGACCCGCAGCGGCGGGCGCTGCACGCTCCGCCACGTCGGCGGGAAGCGGCTGATCGTGCAGACCGTCACCGCTGCCACGATCACGACCCAGAGGCCCACGAACCAGGGACTCTGGAAGACGTCGAACAGGTCGAGCCCGTCGAGCGTGTCCGTCAGCCAACCGAAGTCTTCGCGCCGCAGCTCCAGCCAGGCCGAGCGTGCGCCCGGATTCCCCCGCATCTCCGCCGGCAACTGCGGGAGCACTACGCCGAGCAGGCTCGCGAGCACGGCTGCCGTGACCAGCGCCACCGCGAACTTCACGTTCGTGAGCAGCCGCCAGACCGCCCGCAGCGGGTCGAATCCGGGTGCCTGCGCACTGGTGGTCGGCGCGCCGCTCGCCATCAGGGAAGCCCCGCCGCCAGTTCGGCCAGGTCCTCGGGCGTCAGCGCACCCAGGTGCACCCCTTGAATCACGCCCTCCGGGTCGATCAGGAAGCTGACCGGCAGCCCCGTGCTCACGCGGTAGGCCGACGAAACCTGCCCGTCCCGGTCGAGCGCGATCGGGTAGGTCACCGCGAACGCCTCGGCGAACTCGCGCGCCGTCTCCGCGTCTTCCTGCTGGTTCACCCCCACCACCACCAGGCCCGGCGCCTGCCGTTCGAAGAACGCCTGCAGGGCCGGCGTCTCCCCGCGGCAGGGACCGCACCACGAGGCCCAGAAGTTTAACAGCACGTACTGACCGCGCAGGTCCGTCAGCGCCGTCACCGACCCGTCCGGCGCGCGCAGCCGGAACGCCGGCGCCGCCCGCCCCATCGCCGCCGCGGGGGCCTCGCTCGTGGGGTTCAGGGAATCGTCCAGCGCCACGATGCCGATCCCCGCCTCCGCCTCGATCCCGCCTCCGTCGCCACGGACTTCAAGGAACCAGATGCCGAACCCCACCACCCCAACCACCAGCGCGGCGATGCCGAACGTGAATCCCGGCCCCGCGTATTCGCGGCGCTGCTGGGGGCGTTCGTCGGGAAGGGTCTCGGCCATTACGGTCGCCGCCGGGCGGGCGCCTGCCGCGCTCGCGCTCGCTTCGGAGCGTACCAAGCCCGGGCTGTGCGCGCCCCCGCCCTAGCGAAGGGGAGGGATGGGCGCTTCCCGCGTAGACGCGTCGGGAACCCGGTGGCGGTCCTCCTCCGCCCCCCACAGGCGCCCGACCACGTGCAGGATCAGGACCGCCCCCACGCCGATGACTCCGGCGATCATCAGCGTCTCGCGAATCCCGATGATGTCGGCCACGATGCCAATCGGCATCGAAGCAATTCCGAACAGGCTCCACGAGAGCATCGTCAATGACTGCACCCGGCCGTGGTAGCGCGAGGCGGAGTACGACACCGAGAGGGCGTTGTTGAGCGACTGGAACCCAGCCGCGGCTGCCCCCACCAGCACGATCGCGCCAATCCCCGTCGCCAGGTTGTTGGCGAAGCCGAGCAGGGTCACCGATCCCCCGAAAGCGATCCCGAGCAGGAGCTGCTGCTGCCACGCGCTCGCCCGCCCCGCGATCCCCGCCACCACCACCACGGCAACCACGGCCCCCACCGCCTGCACCGTCGAGAGTATCCCCAGGCCCTGCGAGCCCGAGTCGTAGATGTCGACGGCGAGCGACGGCAGGAACGACTGGAAGGGGAAGGCGAACGCCGTCAGCGCGAAGGACGTCAGGATCAGGGTGGCCACCGAGGGGCGGCTGGCGACGTATCGCAGGCCATCCACCAGGTCGCGCATCGGCGAAGTCGCGTCCTCCCGCGGCTCTGGCTCGCCCGGGGGCAGCCGCAGCACCGTGAGGATCGCGATCAGGAAGCCGCTGGCGGTCATGACGTACACGCCCGCCGCCCCAATGAACCAGAGCGAGATGAAGACCCCCGCGACGGCGGGTCCCACCACGCGAGTTCCGTTCATGCTGAGCTGCTGCAGCACGATCGCGTTCCCGACCGCCTCGCGGCCGACCAGGTTCCCGATGAACGCCTGTCGCGCCGGCCCCATGAACGCGAACCCAACCCCCTGGGTGAAGCTGGCCGCGAGCAGCATCCAGAACTCCATCAGCCCGAGCGCGAGCATCAGGGCGATCCAGGCGGAGTTCAGGCAGAGGACTGTCTGTGAGACCAGCAGCGTTCGACGTTTGGGAAGCCGGTCGGCGAACACGCCGCCCCACAGCGTAAGCACGAGGCTGGGGACACCGAAGGCCAGCATCACTGCCCCCAGCGCCGTGTTCTGTCCCGTCAGGTCGAAGGCGAGCCAGCCCCTCGCAATGATCTGCATCTGCATCCCCAGGAACGAGAACAGGGTCCCCGTCCAGAGCAGCCGGTACTGGGCGTTCTCGAGCGAGTAGAAGGTCTGGGCAAAGTAGTTCGCCGGTCCCCGCAGCCCCTCGCTCGTCCGAAGCACGTGCCGCCGCTACCCGCCTGTCGGGATGTGCAGGAGTTCGGCGACCGCCTCCCAGGCGGCTGCCTCCACGGCTTCAGGCGGCTGCGTGGCGTCGATCTCGACCCACGTCCCCTCCGGCGCCTGCGCAAGCTGCTGGCGGTAGCCCTCCCGCACGCGCTCGTGGAAGGCGAGCCCCTCGCGCCCCGTCGCCGGACCTTCCCGCTCGCCCTGCTTGCGCCGCAGGCCTACCTCTGGGGGCAGGTCGAGGTAGATGGTCAGGTCCGGCACGAGCCCCTGCGTCGCCGAGGCGTTCGCCTCCGCCAGCCGTCTCAGGTCGAGCTCCCGCCCGTACCCCTGGTACGCGACCGTGCTCGCGCGAAAGCGGTCGCAGAGCACCGTCGCGCCCGCCTCAAGTGACGGCTTGATCACGCGGCTCACCAACTCCGCCCGGGCCAGCAGGAAGGCGAAGGCCTCCCCCCACGGCGTAAGCGGCTGTCCGAGCAGCTCGCGCGCCGCCTCGCCTGCGGGCGTGCCCCCCGGCTCCCGCGCCTCGATCGTGTGGACCCTCGCCCTCTCCAGCCGTCGCGCCAGCCGGGTTGCCAGCAGACTCTTGCCTGCCCCCTCGCCCCCCTCGAGGACGATGAAGCGGCCTTGTGAGACCTCATCTCGCCGCTGCTGCACTACTAATGCCTCTACGAGTCCCCCGTTCGCTCCCTCGCCCTCCCCGAAACCGATGAAGCGCTTTGCCGGACCCTCGCTCGTCACAGTCCGCCCGACTGTGGCGGCTCGGGCAGGATGCGCACGCGCCGCTCTGGCTCCTTGCCGTGGCTCTCGCTATCGAGGTTGAAGCGCCCCGCGAGCTCGTGCTGGACGCGCCGGATGTAGCTGTTCGCCGGCTCCAGCTCCAGCGCCCGCCCGTCGCTCAGCACCTGCGCGATCGCCTCCTCCGTCTCGCGGTACGCCTCCGCCACCGGATCGCGGCGGGCGCGCTGGCCGCGGAACTGGAGCAGCACCTGCTCCATCTGGAAGAGGGTGTTGCTCTTGATCACGTAGATCGGCAGGGACCGCTCCTCAGCCTCGCGCACGGGCGCCGGCTTCTTCCGGTACGAGTGCCGCAGCGTGATCAGCGCGTCGGCCGTGCGCAGGTCATCGACGACCTGCACGGGCACGCCCGTCTCCTGGATCGCCTGCACGAGCCGCCCCCGCGAGAGGCCGAAGGGGAAGAGCCGCGTCTCCTGCTCGCGCGCCGCCGCCCCGTTCCCCTCCTGCGCCCGCCCCCGCGCCCGCTCGACGGGCGCGGGGGTCTCCGGCTCGTCGGGCGCCACGGATGCGACTGTCCCCCCGTCGGTCAGCTCGCGGACCTCGGGGGGCGCCGCGAAGCCGCGCAGCTTGGCGTCGACGGTCGCGCCCACGTCCTCGTGCAGGGCCACGCGCCGCCAGCCCTGGATCTCGATGACGGCGTCGAACGTGGGCGGGGCCATGCGTTCCAGGATCGACTTCTGTGTGCCCCGCCGCCGCGCCTCTTCGTCGCTCAGCGTCACCGACTGGATGCCGCCGATGAGGTCGCACAGGGTCGGGTTTGCCATCAGGTTCTCGAGCGTGTTGCCGTGCGCCGTCCCCACGAGCTGCACGCCCCGCTCGGCGATGGTGCGCGCCGCCGAGGCCTCCAGCTCCGTCCCGATCTCGTCGATGACGATGACCTCGGGCATGTGGTTCTCGACGGCCTCGATCATCACACCGTGCTGCCGCGCCGGCGTCGAAACCTGCATGCGCCGCGCTCCCCCGATGGCCGGGTGCGGGATGTCCCCGTCCCCGCCGATCTCGTTCGACGTATCGACGATGACGACGCGCTTGTTCCCCTCGTCCGCCAGTACCCGCGCCACCTCGCGCAGCATCGTCGTCTTACCCACGCCCGGGCGCCCCAGCAGCAGAATGCTGTTCCCGCTCATCACGAGGTCCTCAATGATGCGGATCGTCCCGTAGACGGCCCGACCGATGCGGCAGGTCAGCCCCACGACCTTCCCCCGCCGGTTGCGGATGGCCGAGATGCGGTGCAGCGTCCGCTCGATGCCGGCGCGGTTGTCGTCCCCGAACTCGCCCACGCGCGAGATCACGAAATCGATATCATCCTCCGTCACCTCGCGGTGGCTGAGCACGATCTCGCGGGTGGGATAGCGCGCTTCGGGCAGCCGCCCGAGGTCCATCACGACCTCGAGCAGTTCGGTCCGGTGATCCGCTATCTCCAGCTTCTCCGCCAGGCGGGGCGGCAGCGTTTCGATGAGCGCGTCGAGGTCGTCGGTCACGATCCGCTCGGGCGCCGTGCCGTTCCCCTCGGTCATCGCCATTACCCTACCCCCGTGGCGTGAATTGTGGTGCCGATCATGCGCCCGCGCCCGCCCTCGGACGCTCGGCCGCGCCGATCGTGAGGAAGTACTCGTGCATCCGCGTGTCGCCGCCCAGCTCCGGGTGGAACGCCGTCGCCAGGAGGTTGCCCTGGCGGGCCGCCACGATGGCGCCGTCGTCGAGCCGCCCCAGCACCTCCACGCCCGTCCCCACCGACTCGATGACCGGCGCCCGGATGAAGATCGCCCGGAACGGCCCGCCCGCCAGCCCCTCCACGTCGACGCTCGCTTCGAAGCTGTCGACCTGCCGCCCGAAGGCGTTACGCGCCACCGATATGTCCATCGTCTCGATGCCCGGCCGGTCGAGCTCGTCCACGCGGTTCGCCAGCAGGATCGCGCCCGCGCACGTGCCCCACAGCCGCCGCCCACTCGCGCAGAACGCCCGCAGCGGCTCGGTGAAGCCGTAGCGCAGGATCAGCCGAGCGATCGTGGTGCTCTCGCCCCCGGGGATGATGAGTGCGTGCAGCGAGTCAAGCTGCTCGGGCCGGCGCACCTCAACAGAGGGCTGCCCGATGCTCGCCAGCATCTCGGCATGCTCCCGGAAGTCGCCTTGCAGGGCGAGAATGCCCGTGGTCACGTCGTTCGCGTCTCGCCGGATGGTTGGCGTCGTAGCCCCATGCGCCAGCGGATTGTAGCAGCCGCCCGTGATCGCGCCCGCCCCGAAGCCGCTATCCTTGCTCGCGCAAGGAGGCGTCATGCCCGCCCAACTCACCTCCGCGGAAGTCAACGAGTTCCTCGACAGCCGCCCCGGCTGGATCACGTTCACCTCCGTCGGCCGCGACGGCTACCCCCACAGCGTTCCCATCGGCTACTTCCGCGTCGACGACGATGTCTACATCGGCTGTCGCGACCGTACCCAGAAAGTGCTGAACGCCCAGCGCAACCCGAAGGTCAGCCTCTCGCTGGAGAGCGGCAGCTCCATGCAGGACATTAAGGGCATCCTCATCCAGGGCGACGCCACCGTCATCAACACCCCTGACGAGATGCTGGAGCTGACCCGCGAGGCCGCCCGCCGCCGCGGCGCCCCCGAAACCGCCCTCCCCACCCAGGCCCCGCCCGGCTCTGCCTACATCAAGGTGACCCCCACCAACGTCGTCTCCTGGGATTACTCAAGGCCGGGGTAGGTCGTCGCCGTCCTCAGCGAGCGTAGCGAGCGCTCTCCTCAGCCACGCGTAGCGAAGCGGCGCGCGGCGCGCTCCTCACCCCTCAGGTGGGCGGTAGCGCGCCGCTCTCCTCGTCAGGCCACCAGCGGTAGACGCGCAGGTCGACCGTGTCCGCGGCGTCGAACATCACCCCCTCCTCTTCGAGCAACTCCCGCTGCAGGTCCGCCCCCGCCCCCCGTCCCCGCAGACTGATCCCGCCCTTCGCGTTGATCACGCGCCACCAGGGCGTGTCCGTATCCGGCGGAAGCGCCCGCAGCGCGTACCCCACCGCCCGCGCCGCCGCCGGCGCCCCCAGCACCACCGCCACCTGCCCGTACGTCACCACCCGCCCGCGCGGCACCTCCCGCACGAGCGCCCACACCCGCTCATAGAAGTTCGGCGCCACCGCTAGTGAGTGTTGAAGTCGTTGTAAGGGGTACGCAGTTGCAGGTGGGCATAGACCTCAAAGATGGTCTGCTCGATCGGATCTTGAATCCCTACTGCACGTATGCTCATTTTCTTGACCCGCTCTTTGGCCGCATCGAAGAGCGGTTCGAATTCAGGAGCGTTTTGCAACTCCTTTCTGGACCTGGGTTGTCCCTTGAGCGCTGCCGCCTTGAGTTCCGTCTTCTCAAAGTCCTCCTTGGCGAGAATGAAGGCGAAGGAGGCGCTCTCGCTCCCGCTGCTCGGTCTCCCATGGTTGAGCAGCCTGTCCTTCAGGTGGTCTGAACGACCTGCGTACATCGGCGTGTCATCCTCGTAGAGAACGTAGATTCCTGGCTGAGTGGGCTTTCCCTCTCGGTCGTAGGTGGAAATCCCTGCGTCCGTGTGAAGCTTCTTGCCCAAGGCATTTCGCTCTTGGCGGGTGTCCATTTCCATCAATGGGCACGCTTCGAGCCTCTTGAGGTAAGTCGGGAGTTTGCTAGCTACGTCGTCAAATTCATAGCTTGGTATTTTCGTCAACGTCGTATGCTCACCGTCCGATTTCATGGCCCTCCACCCTCCTCGCCCTACCCCCGCGGCAGGCCGAAGCCGCGCGTCGCGATGATCGTGCGCATCACCTCGTTCGAGCCCGCCCCGAACGTTGGCATGACCGCTGCCCGGTAGCCCTGCTCGATGCGCCCGCCCAGCGGTGCGTGCGACGACTCCGGCGTGAGCTGCCCGTACGGACCCAGCAGCTTCGTGCCCGTGTGCAGCAGCCGCTGCATCAGCTCCGTGCTGAAGATCTTGACCTCGCTCGCCTCGTGGTTCGGATGTTCGCCGCGGTTGATCATCCCCAGATTGCGGTAGGCCAGCATCTGCAGCACTTCGATCTGCACCCTGTAGTCCGCCAGCGTGCGCGCCACTGCGGCCCGATCGATCGGACGGCTGCCGTCCGCCCCCTCCGTCCGCGCCCAGCGCATGAGCGCGTCGAACACCGCCCGCACGCCGGACACCGTGAAGATCGAGACCCGCTCGAAGTCGAGTGCGTGCGCGGCGTAGTACCAGCCCCGGTTCTCCTCCCCCACGAGCGCGTCCGCGGGCACGCGCACGTCCTCCCAGTACACCTCGTTCGGACGCAGGCCCGACATCGTCCAGATCGGCATCACCGTGATCCCCGGCGTCTCCAGGTCCACCAGGAACATCGAGATGCCCCGGTGCTTCGGCGCCGACGGGTCCGTGCGCGCCGCCAGCCACACGTACTCCGCCCGGTGCGCCGCGCTCGTGAAGCGCTTGATCCCGTTGAGCACGTAGTCGTCGCCGTCGCGCACCGCGCGAAGCTGCAGCGAGGCCAGGTCCGTGCCTGCGTCAGGCTCCGTGTACCCGAGCGCGAAGTCGATCTCCCCGCGTGCGATCCGCGGCAGGAACGTCTCCTTCTGCGCATCCGTCCCATACGTCATCAGCGTGGGGCCGACCTGCTGCACGGCCACCGTCGCGCCGGGCGCGCCCACGTAGTTGAGCGCCTCCTGGAAGAGGTACTGCTCCTCGTAGCTACGCTCCTGGCCGCCGTATTCCAGCGGCCACGACATCGTCAGCCAGCCTTTGTCCGCGAGCTTCCGCCGGAACTCCCGCTCGACCGAGTAGCGGTCGGGCGACGCTTCCACGCGGCGGCGCACCTCCGGGCTCCACTCGAGCGCGAGGAATTCGTCCACCTCGCGCTCGAATGCAAGCGCCTGCTCCGAGAAGCGAAACTCCATGTGCGCGAGTCTACCCCCGCGACGCGGGCTCGACCGTTTCTAGTTGCCGCCCTGCTTGGGCAGCTTCGGGATGAGCCAGCTGAGGAAGCTGTCCGCCGACCGGGTCTGCATATAGAAGCGCCCCGGCCCCGTCAGCCGCACCACCAGCCCCTCGCCGCTGAACAGTGTCGACTTCCAGCCGCCGGACCGGCCGACGTCGTACCCGACGGAGTCGTCGAAGGCGACCATGTGGCCCGTATCGACGATGTAGGGCTCACCCACGCCCAGGTCGATCTCGTGGATCGCCCCGTAGCTCGAGATCCAGATTGTCCCCTGGCCCGTGCAGCGCAGCAGGAACAGGCCCTCGCCTGAGAAGAACGACTTGGCCCCGCCCCACTTCGTGTCCACCTCAACCCCCTCCGTGGCCGCCAGGAACGAGCCCGACTGCACCAGCAGCGTCGTCTCGCCCGTCAGCTCCAGCGCCACGATGTCGCCCGGCAGCGGTGGCGCCACCGTCACCTGCCCCTCTCGTGCTCCGCCCGGAAGGTGTTGATGAAGAAGCTCTCGCCCCCCAGCACCGACCGCCGCAGGCCGGAGAGCATCCCGCCACGGGTGCTCGTCTGCATCTCGACCGTGGACGACATACTCACCATCGCCCCCGCTTCCGCCTGGATCGACTCCCCCGGTTCGAGGTCGATCAGGGCGAGGGCGTAGGAGGGTCGGTACTTCACTTCGTGGCGCATTGCGTAGCTCCTGTTTGGGGTGTCGAGGGCAGTGTCAGCCGTCAGCCGAGGGCAGGACGCTTCCCCCGCGATTGTGGGCCTTCTGGGTGTAGGTTACGGTAAGGTCCCGGACGCGTCCGCCGCGTTCCCCAGGAGGGACCATGCCATCACGCTACCGGTACTCGTTGTGGGATGGCACCCAGGCGGTCGCCGACCTCGACCCCGACCAGGTCCTCGACAACCTCTCCGACGACCTCATGAACTTCGGCGACCTCCAGCACGCCCTCCGCAACCTCCTCCAGCGCGGCATGCGCAACCCCATGGGCGACCGCACCCAGGGCCTGCGCGACCTCCTCCAGCAGCTGCGCCAGCAGCGCCGCCAGCAGCTCGACCGCTTCGACCTCAACTCGGTCTTTGACCAGCTCCGCGAGCAGCTCGACGAGATCCTCGACATGGAGCGCAACACCCTTGACCAGCGCCTCGAGGAGGCCGGCGTGCCGCCCCAGGGCGGCGAGGGCCAGCAGGGCGACGGCTCACCCGAGGGTGGGGAAGGCCAGCCGCAGGGTGCGGAACAGGGCCAGCCCTCGAACGAGGGCGGCCAGCCCGGTGAGGGTCAGCAGGGCTCGCAGTCGGGGTCCGGCGGCCAGGGCAGCGTCCCCACCAGCGAGTTCGCCGACATGCTGCGCACCATCGCCAACCGCAAGCAGGAGTTCCTGCAGGACCTCCCCGAGGACACCGCCGGCCAGGTGCGCAAGCTCCAGGATTACGAGTTCATGGACCCCGAGGCGCAGGCCAAGTTCAACGAGCTCGTCGAGTCCCTGCGCCAGGCCATGATGAACACGTTCTTCAAGGACCTCAGCGACCAGATCGCCAACATGTCGCCCGAGGACCTTGAGCGTCTCAAGAACATGACCCAGGACCTCAACAAGATGCTGCAGGACAAGATGGACGGCCAGGAGCCGGACTTCGACAGTTTCATGCAGCAGTACGGCGACCTTTTCGGCGATGACCCGCCCCAGTCCCTCGACGAGCTCATCGCCCAGATGCAGCAGCAGATGGGCCAGATGCAGAGCCTCCTCGGGAGCCTCCCCGGCGACATGCGCCAGCAGCTCCAGGACCTCCTTTCCGACAAGATCGGCAACCCCGAGCTCCAGCAGGGCCTCAACGAGCTCGCCCAGAACCTCGAATACCTCTTCCCCATGCGCGACCAGCGCAACCAGTACCCCTTCCGCGGCGAAGAGCAGCTCGACCTCGACGCCGCCATGGAGCTCATGCGCCACATGCAGTCCATCGACGAGGTGGAACGCCAGCTCGAGCGTACCCAATACGGCGGCGAGATCGACGACATCGATGCCGACCAGCTCGAAGAGCTGCTTGGTCCCGAGGCCCGCGACACCCTCGACGAGCTGCGAAAGTTCCTCGAGATCCTCGAGGAGGCCGGCTACATCCGGAAGAAGGGCTCAGGCTGGGAGCTGACCCCCCGCGGCACCCGCAAGATCGGCCAGCGCGCCCTCGTCGAGCTCTACGCCCAGCTCAAGGCCGACTCCTTCGGCAAGCACGAGGTGCACGCGAACGGCTTCGGCGGCGAGCGCACCGACGACACAAAGCTCTACGAGTTCGGTGACCCGTTCCACCTCGACATCAAACGCACCATCATGAACTCGCTCCACCGCGAAGGCATGGGCACGCCCATCAACCTTCGCCCCGACGACTTCGAGGTCGCCCGCAGCGAGCTCGTCACCCAGACGGCCACTGTCATCATGCTCGACCTGAGCTGGTCGATGGCCCTGCGCGGCAGCTTCCAGGCCGCCAAGAAGGTCGCCCTCGCGCTCAACAACCTCATCTCCTCGCAGTTCCAGCGCGACAGCCTCTACATCATCGGCTTCAGCGCCTACGCCCGGGAGTTGAAGGCCGAGGACCTCCCCTTCGTGCGCTGGGACGAGTCCGTGCTCGGGACGAACATGCACCACGCCCTCATGATCGCCGAGCGCCTGCTCGCCAGGCACACCCAGGGCACGCGCCAGATCATCATGATCTCCGACGGCGAACCGACCGCCCACCTCGAAAACGGCCGCAGCTACTTCGCCTATCCCCCCAGCCCCATCACCATCCGCGAGACGCTCAAGGCCGTGAAGCGCTGCACCCGCAAGAACATTACGATCAACACCTTCATGCTCGACCGCAGCCACTACCTGAAGGAGTTCGTGAACCAGGTCGCGCGCATCAACAAGGGCCGCGTCTTCTACACGACGCCCGACAAGCTCGGCGAGTACATCCTCGTCGACTACGTCTCCCAGAAGCGCAAGCACCTCACCGGCATCGCCGGCTGATCCCAGCTCCCGAACGGCGGTGACGCCATGGCTATCCTCCTCGACCACATCACGGACGAACAGGCCGACCTGATCCGCAGCTCGCACGTCTTCTTCGTCGCGTCGGCCGACCCCGCGCTCGGCGAGGGCCCCGACGGTCAAGGCGCGGTCAACCTCTCGCCCAAGGGCGCCGCCGACCTCCACGTCATCGACCGCAACACCCTCGCCTATTTCGACTACAGCGGCAGCGGCAACGAGACGGCGCGCCACGCCACCGCCGGCGGTCCCGTCACCGTCATGGTCACGTCCTTCGACGAGGACGCCGCCATCGTCCGCCTCTACGGCTGGGCCTGCGCCAAACCGCTCGAAGAGTCCTTGCTCGCCGCCCACACCGCCGACCTCAGAGCCGCCGAGACACCCACGCCCGAGCGCCAGGTGATCGAGATCACCGTCGAGCGCACGCAGACCTCCTGCGGCTACGGCGTCCCCGTCTACGAGTACCAGGGCGACCGCACCCGCGACCAGCGAGGCCGTCGCTACAAGTAACCGGCATTCCCCGAAACGGACGGGGTAATTCGCCCCTCTACCCCCTACGCTCCCCCCATGGAGCGACCAATGCGCCGCATCCGCCGGAGTTGTGCCCCTCTCCTGGCGGTCGCGCTCGCGCTCCTCGCGGCAACGGCCGCATGCGGCGGCGGGGACGACGCCACCACGTCCCCGCCGCCTCGGATACGCACCGCCACGTCGACGGTCGCGGCCACTGCCACGACCTCCCCAACCCCAACCCCAACCACGGCCCCTGCCCCATCCCAGACCCCGGAACCGACTCCTCCCCCGACTCCCGAACCCACCCCCACCGAGGCCACAACCCCCGTCCCATCCCCGACGCCCGTGGCCCGAGTGCTTGGCAGCATCGTGCCGCGCGGGGGCGGCGCCCGGACGGTTGTGGCGGGCACGGCCATCGAACTCGCCCTTGCCCTGTTCGATTCCAACGGCAAGGCCATCGACCTCGCCGACCTGCAGCGGACGCCGCTTATTGGCTGGTATGTCCCCAGCGATGCGGACGGCATGGCGGTGCAATGGCAAGAGCAGGCCCGAGTGGCGGTCACGTTCATCTCCGACGAAGTGGACGAACGCGCTGCGCCACAGCAGTACGAGGCCCGCCAGGCCGTGGCGCGCGGGACGGAGCCTTTCGCCCCACTTGCCGGCGTCGTGGGCCACCCTGCCGCAGTGCGCTTTACCGCCCCCGTGTATCGCCTGGGGAAGGTGGTGGTGCGCGCGGTTGTAGCTGCGGTCGACTGTACCGGCGGGGGTAGCGACCCCGACCCCCGCGCCGCCGCCCGGTGGGACGGCCCCTGCTCCGCCGAGTTCACCATCACCGTAGTGCCCGCCCCGGCTACTCCCACCCCGGTTCCCTGTGAGAGTGTCGACTGCATCCGGGAGAACCTCTGTCGTGGCGTCGAGTGCTTGGAGGCCGAGGCCGCCCCGCGGCCCTGTCGGGGCTACGACTGCGTCGAAGCCGTCCCCTATGCCTTTGAACGGCGTGTCTTCGGGCCCGGCGAGCGTATCGACTGGGACGATGGCGTCTTCCTCTTTCAGGTCGAGACGGGCCGCACCGAGGCTTACCGGGTTGGGGGCGCGGTGGATTACGTGGGGTACACACCCAGCGCTACCTGGGTGCAGGTCGATGGACGAGGCGACCCATGGGATCTGCTCCTCCATCGCGAGTCCGGTCGGGCCTGGCGCTGGGCAGCAGGCACCACCGACCTGCTCAATGCTTTCCTGCGGGAAGAGTTAGGGTTGGAGTCTCCATTCTCCCTCACCTCCGCCGACGTACTCCCACTGCCGGAGTCCGAATGCCCGGGACTCCCCTCTCCGGATGGCCGTTACGTGGCGCAACAGTGGGGACACCCGGGCATCGGCAAGTGGCATCGAACTCCCCCTCCAAGTCTCTACTCAATCCCGTCGGTCGTGATTGTTGATGCTGAGGCGTGCGAACCGCTGTTCCGGGTCCGCTCGGCCTATACGTATCAGGGCTTTTGGGAGGGAACGTGGCTTCCTGGCTTCGAAGGCTTTGTCCTGGGAGTCGAGGGTGGCTATGCCATTGCCCGCGTCTCCGATCCGACGCTCGTTCCCCTGCCCGCAGGCCCGCCGGGCCATGCCGTTACCCACGAGTTCGGCCCGGTACCTGCCCCAACTGGTAATGATCGCTACTTCTTGTATGGCTCCGCCGGGGTCTACGACCGATGGGAAGACGACTGGGCACTGACGGGCTTCTCACGAACCATGGTGTGGTATTCCTGGGGCGAGACGCATGAGGAGGCCTGGTACCAACCGGGGTTGTTCGAAGGTGGCGGAGTGTCCTGGATGCTATCCCGGCCGACTATCGAATACCCGCCTTTTGAGGAAGTGGCCTTCCGCGTGAGACAGCCGGATGGATGCCTCGACCTCCGCGAACAACCCACGGTGGGGCAGCGACTCTCGACTGCCTTCCCTATGGGGCGCGGGTCACCCTATCGGTACCGCCTATCACCCAGACGCCCTATAGCCCCGTCAGCTGTGGCTACTACACCTGCCTTCCTGCGACCCGGTACAGGGGCGGTCTCGACTGGGTCTACGTCCGCAGCGAATATGGCATAGAGGGCTGGATCCCATACGGACCGGGCGTGCTCTCCGGCGACTACCTCGTTAGTCCCTACCTCGAACACGACTAGCTGCCATAACACGACCCCGTGCTACCATCGCTCAATGCCCCAAATCCACCACTCAGCGAGCAACGCGAGCGCTCTCCTCAGCCGCGCGCAGCGCAGCGTAGTGCGGCGCTCTCCTCGTCCTCAGCCGCGCGCAGCGAAGCGTGGCGCGGCGCTCTCCTAAGCCATGCCAACTGACCGAGTCCAGCTCTACGACACCACCCTCCGCGACGGCTCCCAGATGGAGGGCATCTCCCTCTCCGTCGCCGATAAGGTGCGCATCACCCAGAAGCTCGACGAGCTCGGCATCGAGTGGATCGAGGGCGGCTTCCCCGGCTCCAACCCCCGCGACGCCGCCTACTTCCAGCATCTCGAAGACATAACGCTCTCGCAGGCCAGGGTGAGCGCCTTCGGCGGCACCCGCCGCACCGGACTCACCTGCGAGACCGACCCCAACATCCAGAGCATGGTCGCCGCCGAGACCCCGGGCGTGACCCTCGTCGGCAAGGCCAGCCAGTACCAGGTCCAGCGCATTCTCGAGACCAGCGACGAGGAAAACCTCGCCATGATCGCCGACACCGTCGGCTACTTCCGCAAGCTCGGCAAGACCGTCTTCTTCGACGCCGAGCACTTCTTCGACGGCTTTGCCGGCAACCCCGACTACTCCCTCCAGTGCCTCGCCACCGCCGCCCGCGCCGGCGCCGAGGCCCTCGTCCTCTGCGACACCAACGGCGGCATGACCACCCCCACCCTCCTCGCCGCCATTGAGGCCGTCCAGGAGCGCGTCCCCGACGTCCGTCTCGGCATTCACTGCCACGACGACGTCGGCCTCGCCGTCGCCAACTCGCTGGCGGCCGTCGAGGCAGGCGTCTGGCAGGTCCAGGGCTGCGTCAACGGCTACGGCGAACGCTGTGGCAACGCCGACCTCCTCACCGTCACCGCCAACCTGAAGCTCAAGATGGGCATCGACGTCATCGAGGACGACCAGCTCGCTCGCCTCACCGAGGTCTCCCACTACGTCAACGAGCTCGCCAACCTCGTCCCCGATCCGCAGGCCCCTTTCGTCGGCCAGAGCGCCTTCGCCCACAAAGCCGGCTACCACGTCGCCGGCATCATGAAGGACGAGAACGCCTACCAGCACATCGCCCCCGCCCTTGTCGGCAACCGCCGCCGCGTCCTCGTCAGCGAGCTCTCCGGCCAGCGCAACCTCCTCGTCAAGATCGAGGAGCTCGGCATCGACTACCCCTTCACCCCCGCGGAGATCCGCTCGCTCCTGCAGGTGGTCAAGCAGAAGGAGAGCGAGGGCTTCCAGTACGAGGGCGCCGAGGCCAGCTTCGAGCTCCTCGTCCGCCGCCAGATCCCCGGCTACGTCCGCCCCTTCGAGATCGAGGACTTCGTCATCGTCGAACGCCACCGCCACCGTCGCGGCGACGACCAGCGCAACGACATGCTGGCCGAGGCCATGGTCAAGATTCGCGCGGGCGACGACGAGCACCACACCGCCGCCGAGGGCAACGGCCCCGTGAACGCTCTCGACATCGCCGCCCGCAAGGCCCTGGGCAACACCTACCCGGCGGTGCTTAACGTCAAGCTCGTCGATTACAAGGTGCGCATCCTCGACAGCGAATCGGCCACCGCCGCCACGGTGCGCGTGCTCATCGAGAGCACCGACGGACACCGCTACTGGACGACGGTGGGCAGCTCGACGGACATTATCGAAGCCAGCTGGCTCGCCCTCGCCGACGCCCTCGAGTACGCGATCACCCTTCCCACTGCATAGCGTGTCTGTGCTAGCATTTGCACGTGACAAGCCCAGCAGCAGCGTCTGAGCCCGCCACCCGCGGGGATCTCGACGCCCTCCGAACGGAGTTCCGTGAGGACATGCGCGAACTGCGCGCGGACTTGCGGATGTGGGGCGCCGCGACGATTGGCCTCGTCGCTGCCATTGGTGTTGGCACAGTCGGCGCGATCGTTACCCTCAGCATCACGCTCGACTGAGCCCCCTCAGCTCTCCGCTTCCTCCCCGAAGTCTGCCTTCCCCCGGATGACGTCGCGCGCGTCCCGGAGGAGGGCCGGTACGGCGGCGCGGCTACGGATCAGCAGCGCCACGCACAGCACGAGGTACGCGATCCCGTAGTAGAAGCGCACCGCGTCCGCGTTCGATCCAATGAGCTCGTCGTTGAGGAACAGCTGCGTCGCGAACAGGAGGAAGAGCGACCACGCCTCCGCGCGGCTCATGCGCAGGTTCACGAAAACGGCGATGGCGAAGGCCGACTGCGCAGCCGTCAGCAGAATCTCGTCCTGCTGGCGGCCATCGAGGGGCAGGCCGTTGAGCAGCCCCCAGTCGCCCGAGCCGATCATGAACGCGATCGGCAGCGTGCCGATGAGCAGGGTCCACTGGTTCACCTTCGAGGAGATGAGCGTGCCCATCCCCGCCGCCGCCCGCCCCCGCCACGCCAGCAACCCCGCCACGAGCACCTCCGGCGACTCCGAGGCGAGCGGCGCGACCCACTGGATGAGGAGGAACTCGCTCACGTTCAGCTTCTGTCCCGTCTCCACCAGCCCGTGCGCGAACGGCTCCGCCGAGGCGATGATCACCCCCGCCGCATAGATCAGCACCACGACCACAACCGCCCGACGGGGCCAGTCGGTCAACGACCCCATCGCCCGCGCGGGCCCCACCAACTCCACCTCCTCCGATTCCGTCCGGCTCGTCATGACGAGGTAGAGGGCGAACAGCGAGACGAGCACGATCGTGTCCGCCAGCGTGAGCGTGTTCCGCAGCGGCACCAGGATGACGTAGATCGTTGCGACCGCGAGGAAAACAAGCTCCAGCGACCGCGCCCGGTTCACCACAAGCTCCTTCAGCCGCTTTCGGTAGAAGAAGATGAGGAACACCACGGGCCAGCCGATGCCGATGAGGAGCCGGTTGCCGCCCGTCATGTTCGCGATCGCGAGACCCTTCTTCGCCTCGACCGGGTCGCTGCCCGCCTCCCACGCCAGGAACGCGTCGACGGCGTACTCGGGCAGCACCGCGATGAAGGCGATGATCGCCAGCGCCAGCCCCTGCGAGATGTCCATCTCCGCCGTTTCCGCGGCCCAGCTCAGCAGGAACGCCGCCGACAGGATGGCGAGGCCGTAGATGGCCGCCGCCAGCAGCGGGTCGATGTGCGGGTCGGTGATCCGCAGCGCGATCCCGGGCACACCCACCAGCGCGACGAACGCGATCGTCGTCCACTGCCCGCGGAACCCTCCGTTCGTCACGAGGAGGTTCTCCGCGCAATGAGAATGTGCGCGCGCTGGCAAGGAATTCGGTCGTTCATCTGAGACAGCGAGCCTACCGCCGCCCCGCCCTCGGGGCTACAGCCGCCGTCCGCAGGCGCGCTCCATCGGGCAGAATGCCCCGCATGGCCGTGCGCCGCCCCTACGGACTCTGGGAGAGCCCCATCATGCCCGCCGCCCTCGCTGGCGGCATCCGTTTGCGCGGTCCCTCGTGGGACAGCGATGGTCGTACGCTCGGCTGGTTCGAGGGGCGGGGCGACCGCGGTGTGGCCGTGACCGCCACCGTCGGCGGTGGCGACGCCTCCATCCGCGACATCAGCGGCGACATCGTCGTGCGTGCGGGCGTCGGCTATGGGGGCGGCGACTTCGCCCTCGCGAGTGGCCACGGCTGGTTTGTCGACCACGACAGCCAGCGCATCTTTCGCCAGTCCCTCGACGGCGGCCCCGCCCGGCCCATCACCCCCGCGTTCGGCGAAACCTCCTCCCCCGCCGTCAGCCCCGACGGACGCTGGGTCGCCTACGTGCACTCGTACGAGGACCAGGACGTCATCGCCATCGCCGACAGCATGGGAGAGCGCTGGCCGCAGCGCCTCGCCAGGGGTCGCGACTTCTACATGCAGCCCGTCTGGAGCCCGCGCGGCGACCGCCTCGCCTGGGTCGAGTGGGACCACCCGAACATGCCCTGGGACGGCGCCGAGGTGCGCGTGGCCGAGCTCGCCTTCCACGAGGGCGCGCTCCCGATCGTCGTCGCCTCCGAAGTCGTCGCCGGGGGTCCCGACGAGGCCGCGCTCCAGCCGGCCTTCGCCCCCGATGGCGACTCCCTCTACTACGTCTCCGACGCGACCGGCTGGGGGCACCTCTACCGTCACGACCTCGTCACCGGTGAGAGCCGCGCCCTCACCTCCGGCGGCTGCGAGTACGGCACGCCTGCCTGGGGCCAGGGCGTGAGCGTCCTTGCCGTGCTTCCCTCGGGGCGCGTCGTCGCGACCCGCCAGCGCCGGGGCTTCGCCCGACTCGTCGTGCTCGATGGCTCGGGCGAGCCGCGTGAGCTCGACATCGCGGCCGCGTACGCCAGCTTCGAGAACCCCGTCGCCTCGCCCGTGGAGGAGCGCCTGGCTGTCATCGCCAGCGGCCCCGGGGCCGCCCCCCGCCTCCTCGCCCTCGACCTTGCGACGGAGGCGCCGGAAGCGGTCACGGTGCGGCTCAGCGAAGCCGTCGCCTTCCCCGCCGCCAGCCTCTCCCGCCCCCAGCCCGTCTCCTGGGCGAACGCGGATGGAGGCGAGATCCACGGGCTCTACTACCCGCCCGCCAGTGAACGCTTCGTCGCCGAGGGCCCGCCGCCCCTCGTCGTCTTCGTGCATGGCGGCCCCACCGACCACGTCGATGCGGGCTGGCGCCCGCAGGTCCAGTTCCTCGCCAGTCGGGGCTACGCCGTGCTCGCGGTGAACTACCGGGGCAGCAGCGGCGCCGGACGCGAGGCCATGCTCGCCCTGCGTGGCCAGTGGGGCGTCGCCGATGTCGAGGACTGCCGCTCCGGCGCCGAGGCCATGGCGGCCCGCGGGCTCGCGGACGGTGGACGGCTGGCCATCCTCGGGGGGAGTGCGGGCGGCTACACCGTGCTGCGCTCCCTTCAGGTGCACCCCGGCTTCTACCGCGCTGGCGTCTGCTTCTATGGGATCTCCAACCTGTTCACCCTCGCCAGCGACACCCACAAGTTCGAGGCGCGCTACCTCGACTCCCTCGTCGGTCCCCTCCCCGAGGCCAGGGGCCGTTACCGCGAGCGCTCGCCCATCTTCCACGCCGGCGACATCGTCGACCCGATCGCCCTCTTCCAGGGGTCGGAGGACCGGGTGGTGCCCCGCGACCAGAGCGACACGCTGGCCGCCTCCCTGCGCTCACGCCGCGTCCCCCATGAGTACCACGTGTACGAAGGCGAGGGGCACGGCTGGCGTAAGCGGGAGACGATCGACGCCTTCTACACGTCCATCGATCGCTTCCTCCGCCGGCACCTCCTCGGCTGACGCGTTCAGTCGCGCCAGTGCATCACCGCGCGCGCCGCCTCCTGCTCGCGCTCGCTCTTCTCCCCCCAGCGCTGCAGGAATTCCTCCCCCACCACCGTCTTCGCGACCGCCCACCGCAGGGGACGCTCCCCGCCCAGCCCCCACCGCTCCCGCACCGCCACCAGGAACGCCGTTGCGTCGCCCAGGTCGAGCGCTTCCAGCACCTCGCAGTCGAGCGCGCCCACCCCGCCGGGGAAGGTCGGCGCCCCCGAGGCTGTCAGCTCCACGTCCAGTCCGGTGAGCTTGTTCCCGTCCCGTCCCGAACGCAGTCCGAGCGGCTCCAGCAGCCCCGCCTGCGCGTCACTGAGGAGCGTCACCGACAGCCACCCGCTCTCGCGCACGAGCCCTTCCGTGTAGTTCGTCTTCGAGAGCGAGACCAGCAGCCGTGGCCGCTCCGGCACGATCGAGGCCCCGAACACGGACACGCAGATCTGTGCGTTCGCCCCCGCCGGGCCGCTCGCCCCCACGGCGCACAGCGGCGCCCAGAAATGCGAGAGCACGTCGGCCGGCGGGCGCGCCTCGGTCATGATCTGGCCCCTAGTCCTCGTGCAGCGCGATGAAGTTGCCGCAGGTGTCGTCCAAGACCGCCTGGTAGCCCCACTCGCTGCGGGTGGGCTCCCCCTGGAAGCGGACCCCCAGCGCGGAGAGCCGCTCGTACTCGCGTTCGAGGTCGTCCACGAAGAACACGGCGACGGGGATGCCCTCAGCGTAGATGGCTTCCTGGAAGGCCCTCGAGGCGGGATGCGCGTTCGGCTCCAGCATCAGCTCGATCTCGCCCGGCGCGTCGGCCGCCTCCACCGTCAGCACGCGGAATTCGCCTGCGGGCTCGTCCTGCTTCTTCTCGAAGCCCAGCACCTCCGTGTAGAAAGCGCTCGCCCGCGCCTGGTCGTTCACCGTCACGCTCGTCAGCTTGATCCGCATGCCCGGCATGCTACCCGCTGGCGCTTGCGGTGCGTACGCCCCCCGCTAGAATCTGCCCGTGGCCGGCTGTCTCTTCTGCGACATGGCTTCGGGTGATATCCCCGTCGAGCGTATTGCTGAGAACGACGACGCCTTTGCCATCCGCGATATCAACCCCCGCGCCCCCGTCCACGCGCTCATCATCCCCCGCGAACACATCGCCGACGCCCGCGCGATCGAGGCGGGACACGCCGAGACCCTCGCCGGGCTCTTCACCCTCGCCGCCGAGGTGGGCCGCGCCGAGGGCGTGCACGAGTCCGGCTACCGGCTCGCCTTCAACGTCGGCGAGGCCGCCGGTATGACCGTCCACCACCTCCACCTCCATCTCGTCGGCGGACGCCACCTCGGCCCCGAAGGGTGATCGCGGACCAGATTGCCGCCGTTCGCGAGGAGCTCCTCCAGCGCCCATCCGGGCTTGTGCGCCACGTCGAGCGTGTTCTCTCCGAAGCGCTTCCCCTCGCCCGCACCTGGCTCGTCGACGAGGAGCGCGTGGAGCTGGCCGTCTGGGGGCACGACCTCTTCCGCTCCGCGCCCCCCGCCGAGCAGGTCCGCCTTGCCGGCGAGGTCGGCGTCGAGATCGACGAAGACTCCCGCGACTACCCCATCCTCCTCCATGGCCCCATCGCCGCCGTGGTCCTGCGCGAGCGCTTTGGCATCACCGACGAGGAAGCGCTGTTCGCCGTGCGAGACCACACCGCCGGCCTCGGCCAGATGAGCACCCTCGCCAAGATCCTGCTCATCGCCGACAAGATCGAGAAGAAGAAGCGCCGCGGCGTGCCGCAACTCGCCGATATCCGCCGCATCGCTCGCCGCGATCTCGACACGGCCATCCTTTGCTGGGCGGACTGGCGCTGGGCGAATGAGGCGCGTGAGCGCTATCGCACCCAGCACGCCCACTGGCGCGCGCGCCGCCACTGGGTGGTCGAACACCATCGCGATATGGGCATGCCCGAGCGTGTCACCGGCAGCGCCTTTGCCGCCGCCGCCCGCCGGGAGGGGCTGCCGCCGCCTACGGGATGACCAGTTCCTGGTCGGGGAAGATCGGGCAGCCGCCGTCGTCGGTCAGCTCCAGCTCCTCGTTCGCGTCGAGCAGCTCCCCGAGCGTCACGCCGTTCGCTGAGGCGATTGCGCCGCAGGTGTCGCCGGCCTGGACGATGTAGATGGTCCCACTGCCGGTGGGGGCTTCCGTGGGAGCCTGGGTCGGGGCCTCGGTTGGCGCGGCTGTGGGCTGAGGCGTTGCGGCCGCGGTCGGTGTGGCCGCGGGCGTGGTTTCTTCCGTCGCCGTCGTCGCCTGCGTGCTCGTGGCCGCCGCGGCCTCGGTGGGGGTCTCCGTCGCGATGGGCGCCACCGGCGCGGGGTCGTCCCCGCCGATCTGGCGGTTCACCACGAAGGCGATCACCACCACCACCGCCGCCAGCACGAACAGGGAGACCGTCGCCGCCCGCATGCTCAACTCGCCCTCGAGCACCGGTCGTCGCAATCCGCGCGAAGTCCAGCGCGACGCGGCCGTGGCGAAGGGCGTCGACTGCGCTGCCGCCGCCGGCTCGAACTCGCGGTCCTCGGTTCCTTCGTCGGGCTCGGCCTCGGCGTCGCCCGCTGGGGACGCCGCCGGATGGGTCGTCGCCTCCACACCCTCGCCCTGGTAGATGGGGCAGGAGGGGTGGTCCGCGGTCAGGCAGAACTGTTCCTGATGCTGGGTCGCGATGCGGGTGGGGTTGGCGAGGCGGTAGCAGCGGTGTGCGTCTGTGGCATAGGTGGCGTGAAGGTCGCCGTCGTCGACAAGGCCGAGGTAGGCGCAGACGCCTGCGGCTTCCGAACCTTCGGACTCAACAGGGAGGCTCACGGCGTCTCCTATCCTGCAAGGTTCGCCACCACCCGTATCGTGTCAGAACGTTCGTGCGTTTGCAATTCTTCCTCCGTGACGTTCACGCTTCCAGGCGGTAAACGGAGTACCCGGAACGCTTCCGCATCTGGCGCAGGGGCACCCCTCCCGCCCCCGCGAGCCGCTTGAGCAGGTGGTTCAGTCCGCTCACCGCGACGAACCAGTACGCCCCTCCCGGTGACAGCCGCGTCCGAGGGCCGCGTACGAACTCCGCCTCGATCGCCTGGTCCCCGATCTTGGCCGGCACGTTCGCGACGATCAGGTCGTACTCGCCGGCGGGAACGTCCTCCAGCCCCACGCTCCCCACTGCCTCGGCGTTTGCGGCCCCGTTCAGGGTGGCGTTGCGCCGCGCGTAGCGCACTGCCAGCAGGTTGCTGTCCGCCATGACGACCTGCGCCTCCGGATACCGTCGCGCAAGCGCGATTCCGAGCACGCCGTAGCCGCACCCGAGGTCGAGGATCCGCTGTGGCGGGCGCAGCGGCTGCACACAGCGGAGCAGCAGCTTCGTACCGGCGTCCACCTCGTGCGAGGCGAACAAGGTGTGCGCCACCTCGAACTGCAGTTGCGACCCGTCGATCGCAAGTCGCACGGTCTTCTTCAGGTAGGGATCGGACGGTTCATCGCTCGCCACCGGCTGAGTCTAGCCCGACCCCCGAGATTCGCGGCGCAGGGCGTTGATCGTTTGGGGCGCTGTGTTAACCTCTTAGGTCGGCGCTTATTGCCTCGCCAGATGCCAGGCATTCGGCAGGCCGTAGGGCACTGGGCTGAAGACGGTCTCGCTCCTTCGGATGCGGGGCGCTGTTTAGAAACCGGCTTTTCGGCCTGTTTCCATGCCCAGCGTGAGGACCCCTCTCGCCGAGAACGCACCAGCGGGCCGCTCCCCTGCGGCGCCGGAATTCGGAGATCAGCGGCAATGCCGACGATTAACCAGCTTGTACGCAAGGGCCGCAAGCCCAAGTCGAAGAAGTCGGGCGCCCCTGCCCTTCTCTTCAACTACAACTCCGAGCGCGGGCGTCTCACTCGCGTCGTTGGCCGCGGTGCGCCCCAGAAGCGCGGCGTCTGCACGCAGGTGCGAACCCAGACCCCCAAGAAGCCGAACTCCGCCCTCCGCAAGGTTGCCCGTGTGCGCCTCACCAACGGCATCGAGGTCACCGCCTACATCCCCGGCGAGGGCCACAGCCTCCAGGAGCACTCCGTCGTGCTCGTCCGCGGTGGGCGCGTACGCGACCTTCCCGGCGTGCGCTACCACATCGTCCGTGGCGCCGCCGATTCCACCGGCGTCGCCGGTCGCCGTCGTGGCCGTAGCAAGTACGGCACGCGGAAGGGCGGGTAGCTCGATGCCACGACGGAACCGCCCCGAACGCCGCATCATCCGCCCCGATCCCCGGTACGGCGATCAGCAGGTGCAGATCCTCATCAACAAGGTGATGACGCGCGGCAAAAAGAGCACCGCCGAGCGCGTCGTCTACGGCGCCTTTGATCGCATCCAGGAGAACACCGGGCGCGACCCCGTCGACACCTTCCGCCAGGCGATGCGCAACGCCACGCCCGTGCTCGAGGTCAAGCCTCGTCGCGTCGGCGGCACCACCTACCAGGTGCCCGTCGAGATTCGCGCGGATCGGCGGACCGCACTGGCCATGCGCTGGCTGCTCCAGGGCGCCCGCGGCCGCGGCGCCCACACCATGTCCGAGCGGCTCGCCTCCGAGCTCCTCGACGCCGCCAACAACACGGGCTCCGCCATCAAGCGGCGCGACGACACCCACCGCATGGCCGAGGCGAACCGCGCCTTCGTCCACTACCGCTGGTAGCCGGCGCGGTCAGGGACAGGAGAGCGTGCACCATGCCCCGGCCGTTTGAGATCGAGCGCGTGCGCAACATTGGCATCATCGCCCATATCGATGCCGGCAAGACGACCGTGACCGAGCGCATCCTCTACTACACGGGCATCACCTACAAGATCGGCGAGGTCCACGAGGGGACCGCGACGATGGACTGGATGGATCAAGAGCGTGAGCGCGGCATCACCATTACCGCCGCCGCCACCAGCGCCGAGTGGAACGGCCATCTCATCAACATCATCGACACCCCCGGCCACGTGGACTTCACCGCCGAGGTTGAGCGCGGTCTGCGCGTGCTCGATGGCGGTGTGGTCGTCTTTGACGCAGTCGCCGGCGTGGAGCCCCAGTCCGAGACGGTCTGGCGCCAGGCCGACCGCTACTCCGTCCCCCGCATCTGCTTCGTCAACAAGCTGGACCGCGTCGGCGCCGACTTCGTCCGTACCCAGCAGATGATGGTCGACCGGCTCGAAGCCAATCCCGTGGCTGTCCAGATACCGGTCGGATCCGAGGAGAAATTCCGGGGCGTCATCGACCTCACCGAGATGGTCTTCTGGACCTTCGGCGGGGAGAAGGGCGAGGAGGCCTCCTGCGGCGAGATCCCAGCCGACGTCCTCGACGAGGCCAGGGCCGCGCGCGAGACCCTCATCGAACGGATCGGCAACGTCGACGACCAGGTCGCCATCAGCTACATCGAAGGACACGACGTGAACGCCCACGAGCTGCGCACGGCCATCCGCCGCGCCACGCTCTCGAACGCCGTCACCCCCGTCCTCTGCGGCTCCGCCCTCAAGAACAAGGGCCTGCAGCCGCTCCTCGATGCGGTCATCGACTACCTCCCCTCGCCCGAGGATGTCCCGCCCCTGGAGGGTACCGACGTTCGCACCGGCGAAAGCGTTGTGCGCGAGCCCAACGACGACGCCCCCCTCACCGCCATGGCGTTCAAGATCGTGACCGACCCCTACGTCGGCCGGCTCGCCTATGTCCGCGTCTACAGCGGCGTCCTCAGGTCCGGCGGAACCATCTGGAACAGCGGCAAGGAGCGCCGTGAACGCATCGGCCGCCTCCTCCGGATGCACGCCAACGAGCGCGAGGAGATCGACGCTCTCTACGCGGGCGGCATCGGCGCCTGCGTCGGCCTCAAGCAGACCTTCACCGGCGATACGCTTTGCGACCCCGACCAGCCGGTCCTGCTCGACGGCATCGCCTTCCCCGAACCCGTCATCAGCGTTGCCCTCGAACCCCGCTCCAAGCCCGACCAGGAGCGTATGGCCGACGCCCTCACCAAGCTCAGCGAAGAGGACCCCACCTTCCACTGGCGCTTCAACGACGAGACCGGCCAGACCCTCATCTCGGGCATGGGCGAGCTCCACCTTGAGGTGATCGTCGACCGCATGAAGCGCGAGCATCGCGTCGAGGCCAACGTCGGCCGCCCGCAGGTCAGCTACCGCGAGGCCATCCGCCGGCCCGCCGCCGCCGAGGGGCGCTTCGTGCGCCAGACCGGTGGGCGAGGCCAGTTCGGCGTCGTCGAGCTCGAGATCGAGCCGGGCGTCCGCGACGAGGGCTTCGTCTTCGAGAATCGTGTCGCGGGCGGCTCCGTGCCGACTGAGTACATCTCGGCCGTGCGCGCCGGCGCCAAGGAAGCGCTCGACTCCGGCCCCGTGGCCGGCTACCCCGTGCTCGATGTCCGCGTCACGCTCGTCGATGGCTCCTCCCATGCCGTCGACTCCTCCGAGATGGCCTTCAAGAATGCCGCCATCCTCGGCATGCGCGAGGCCCTCAAGCGGGCCGCCCCCGTGCTCCTCGAGCCGCTCATGCGCATCGAGGTGCGGGTGCCCGAAGATCACTTCGGCGGCGTTGTGGGCGACCTCAACAGCCGTCGCGGCCACATCTTCAGCCAGGACGTCATGGGCAGGCTCCAGATCGTGACGGCGACCGTGCCGCTCGCCCAGACCTTCGGCTACTCGACCGACCTCCGCTCCCTCTCCCAGGGGCGGGCGACGCACACCATGGAATTCGACCGGTACGAGTCCGTACCCCAAAGTGTCTCAGCCACGCTCGCCGAGCGTTCGGCTGTCGGCGCTGTCTGACCACACTCAAGGAGCGAAAGGGACCAGGACATGGCGAAGGCGCGATTTGAGCGGAACAAGCCGCACGTGAACGTGGGCACGATCGGTCACGTGGATCACGGCAAGACAACGCTGACGGCGGCGATTACGAAGGTGTTGGGGCTGAAGGGCGAGGCGGAGTTTCGTGCGTTCGATTCGATCGACAACGCGCCGGAGGAGCGGGCGCGGGGCATCACGATTGCGATTGCGCACGTGGAGTACGAGACGGACAACCGTCACTACGCGCACGTGGACTGTCCGGGGCACGCGGACTACATCAAGAACATGATCACGGGTGCGGCGCAGATGGACGGGGCGATTCTGGTGGTGGCGGCGCCGGACGGGCCGATGCCGCAGACGCGGGAGCACATTCTGCTGGCGCGGCAGGTGGAGGTACCGGCGATCGTGGTCTACCTGAACAAGGTGGACCTGATGGAGGACGAGGAGCTGTTGGAGCTGGTGGAGCTGGAGCTGCGAGAGCTGCTGTCGAGCTACGAGTTCCCGGGGGATGACCTGCCGATCGTGCGGGGGTCGGCGCTGGCGGCGCTGGCGTCGGAGTCGGAGGATCCGGAGGCGACGGAGTACGAGTCGATCCACGAGCTGATGACGGCGGTGGACGAGTACATCCCGCAGCCGGCGCGAGCACTGGATCAGCCCTTCCTGATGCCGATCGAGGACGTATTCGGGATCAAGGGACGGGGCACGGTGGTGACGGGGCGGATCGAGCGGGGGCGCATCCACGTGGGTGAGGAAGTGGAGATCGTGGGGCTGGAGGAGACGCGCAAGACGGTGGTCACGGGCGTGGAGATGTTCAAGAAGCTGCTGGACGAGGGCGAGGCCGGGGACAACGTCGGCTGTCTGCTGCGGGGGATGGACCGCGAGGACGTGCAGCGGGGGCAGGTGCTGGCGCTGCCGGGGTCAATCAACCCGCACACGAGCTTCGAGGCGCAGGTGTACGTGCTGAGCAAGGACGAGGGGGGGCGGCACACGCCGTTCTTCAACGGGTACCGGCCGCAGTTTTACGTGCGGACGACGGACGTGACGGGGTCTATCGGGCTGCCGGAAGGCACGGAGATGGTGATGCCCGGGGACAACGTGACGATGAAGGTGGAGCTGATTCAGCCGGTGGCGGTTGAGGAGGGTCTGCGGTTTGCGATACGTGAGGGCGGGCGCACGGTGGGCGCCGGCGTCGTCACCAAGGTGCTCGAGTAAGGGCCCGGAAGGATAACGATGGCGCGCCAGCAGATACGCATCAAGCTCAAGGCCTACGATCACCGGCTGATCGACGATTCCGCGCGCCAGATCGTCGAGGCGGCCGAGCGCACCGGCGCCGCGGTCGCCGGTCCTGTGCCGCTGCCAACCTCCATCGAGAAGTTCACGGTGATCCGCAGCCCGCACGTCTTCAAGGACTCGCGCGAGCAGTTCGAGATTCGCACGCACAAGCGACTCATCGACATCCTCGATCCGACCTCCAAGACCGTCGACACGCTCATGCGCCTCCAGCTCGCCAGCGGTGTCGACATCGAGATCAAGCTGTAGCCATGACCGTCGAAGGACTCCTCGGCCGCAAACTCGGAATGCTCCAGGTCTTCGACGACGCGGGGCAGCTGCGTGGCGCCACCGCTCTCCAGGTCGGCCCCTGCTGGGTAACGCAGGTGCGCACCGAGGAGAAGGACGGCTACTCCGCCGTGCAACTCGGCTTCGACGAGAAGAAGAAGCTGACGAAGCCGGCCTCCGGTCACCTTGCCGCCTCGGGCGCCCCCAACCTCCGCCACCTGGTCGAGTTCCAGGCCACCGGCGAGGTCAGTCTGGGCGACCAGATCGGCGCCGAGATCTTCGAGCAGGGCCAGCTTGTCGACGTGACCGCAACCTCGAAGGGCCGCGGATTCGCGGGTGGCGTTAAGCGCCACCATTTCCATGGCGGCCCCAAGACTCACGGCCAGAGCGACCGCCATCGGGCCCCCGGCTCCATCGGCGCCGGCACCACCCCCGGACGCGTCTTCAAGGGCACGCGCATGGCCGGCCACATGGGCGCCGCGCGTACCACCGTTCGCAACATCGAGATCGTCGGCCGTAACGAAGAGCGCGGCGTCATCTTTGTCGCGGGAACCGTGCCCGGGCCCAACGGCGGGCTCGTTCGCGTCCGCCACGCGCGCGCTGTCGCTGGATCGCGAGCCACGTCATGAACCTTCCCGTTGTCGACCGCCGCGGGCGCAAGCGCCGCGAGATTGAGGTTGCCGACGAGGTGTTCGGCATCGAGCCCAACCGCGCCGTCATGCATCAGGCCTACGTGGCCCAGCGCGCCAACGCCCGCCTCGGCACGCACAGCACCAAGAGCCGCGGCGAGGTGCGCGGCTCCACCGCCAAGATCCGCCGCCAGAAGGGCATGGGCGCCGCCCGCAAGGGCGCGAACCGCGCCGCCACGCGCGTCGGTGGTGGCATCGCCTTCGGCCCGAAGCCGCACAGCCACGCCAAGGCCCTCCCGCGCCAGATGCGCCGCCTCGCGATCCGCTCCGCCCTCAGCAGCCACGCCGCCAGCGGCGGCCTCATCGTCGTGCCTGCTATTGCCGACGGCGAGTCGAAGACCCGCGAAGTGGCGGCCGCCCTCACCAGCCTCGGCGTCGAGCGCCGCGCCCTCATCGTCAGCAGCGACCATGATGCGACGCTCGTGCGCGCCGCCCGCAACATCGCCAACGTGCGCGCCCTGCCCTCCGCCCAGCTCAACGTCGTCGACCTCGTCGATGCCCACCATGTGGTCATGACGGAGGACGCGGTGCGCCGCGCCGAGGAGCTCTGGGGCGGCGCGAACGTCAAGCCCGCCCGCGGGCGCCGGGAGGCGAGCTGATGCCCCGCGAATTGCATCCCTACGCCATCCTCCTGCGCCCCCTCATCACGGAGAAGAGCACGGGCCTCGCCGGCCAGGACAAGTACGTCTTCGAGGTTGACCTGCGGGCCAACAAGCCCCAGATCCGCGAAGCCGTCGAACTCGCCTTCAACGTGACCGTGCGCGACGTCAACACCATGGTCGTGAAGGGCAAGAACCGCCGCTTCGGCCGCAATGTCACCAAGCAGCCCGACTGGAAGAAGGCGATCGTCACCCTCCAGTCGGGCGACACCATCGAACTCTTCGAGGGGACATAGGCGTGCCGATCAAACAGTTCAAACCGACCTCCCCCGGACGCCGCAACGCGAGCGGCCACACCTTCGAGGAGATCACGCGCAAGCGTCCCGAGAAGTCCCTCGTCGAGTCCCTGCGCAAGCGCCACGCGGGTCGCAACAACCAGGGACGGCTCAGCGTTCGCCATCGCGGTGGCGGCCACAAGCGCCTCTACCGGCGCATCGACTGGAAGCGCGACAAGCCTGGCATTCCCGCTGCGGTCGCCTCCATCGAGTACGACCCGAACCGCACGGCGCGCATCGCTCTCCTGCACTACGCCGATGGCGAGAAGCGCTACATCCTCGCTCCCAACGGCCTGCAGGTGGGGACCACCCTGATGAGCGGTCCTGATGCCGAGCTGCGAACGGGCAACGCCCTGCCGCTCGCCAACATGCCCACCGGCACGCAGGTTCATAACATCGAGCTCACCCCGGGCCGTGGCGGCCAGCTGGCGCGCACCGCCGGCGCCTCCGCCCAGCTCATGGCCAAGGAGGGCGAGTACGCCCTCCTCCGCCTGCCCAGCTCCGAGATGCGCCGCGTGCGCATCGAGTGCATGGCCACCATCGGCCAGCTCGGCAACGTCGAGCACTCCCTCATCAAGCTTGGCAAGGCGGGGCGCAGCCGCCACCGCCGGCGGCGCCCGCAGGTGCGCGGCTCCGCCATGAATGCGGTCGATCACCCGCACGGCGGCGGCGAGGGCCGGGCGCCCGTGGGCATGCCCGGTCCGAAGACGCCGTGGGGGAAGCCCACTCTCGGTCACCGTACGCGGCGCAACAAGCGCACGGGCAAGTTCATTGTCCGCAGGCGGGGGAGGTAGCTCGTGTCACGTTCCATCAGGAAAGGGCCCTTTGTGCACCCCTCGCTCTACAGGAAGATCGTGGAGGCGCGGAACTCGCGCAGCCGCGAGGTCATCCGCACCTGGTCGCGCGCTTCCACCATCCTGCCCGACATGATCGGGCTCACCATCGCCGTCCATAACGGCCGCCGCCACGTGCCTGTTTTCGTCACCGAGAATATGGTCGGGCACAAGCTCGGCGAGTTCGCTCCCACCCGCACCTTCCGCGGTCACGTGGGCAGGAGCGACCGCAGCACGAGGGTCCGCTAGCCATGGAAGTGCGGGCCAGCGCGCGCAACCTCAATGGCTCCGCCCGCAAGGTGCGGCTCATTCTTGAGCGCCTGCCCGGGCTGTCCGTCGATCAGGCGCTGGCGCTCCTGCGCTACGTGCCCTCCCCCCGCGCCCGCGATGTCTCCAAGGTCGTCCTCAGCGCCGCTTCCAACGCCGAGAACAACCTCAGCCTCGATGTCGACAACCTCTACATCAAGCGCGCCTTCGCCGATGAGGGCGTCACCGTTCGGCGTTTCAAGGCGCGCTCCCGCGGGCGCGCGGCGCCGCGCCTCAAGCGTCACAGCCACATCACCGTCGTACTTGACGAGCGCGAGGGATAGGAACGTGGGTCAAAAAGTTCATCCGCACGGCTTCCGCCTCGGCGTCATCTACGACTGGGAATCGAAGTGGTTCGCCGAGAAGGAATACAAGGACCGGCTGCGCGCCGATATCGAGCTGCGCGCTCACATCAACAGCATCCTTCCCGATGCCGGCATCAGCCGCATCGAGATCGATCGCAACGCCAACCTCGTCACCGTCACGGTGCACACGGCCAAGCCGGGCATCGTCATCGGTCGCGGGGGCGCGCGCGTCGAGGAGCTGCGGGGCACCCTCGAGGAGCTCACCGGCGGACGCGTTCGCGTCAACATTCAGGAGATCCGCACCCCCGAGCTCGACGCCTTCCTCGTCGCCCGCTCGGTCGCCGACCAGCTTGAGCGGCGCGTGGCCTTCCGCCGCGCGGTCAAGCAGGCCGTGCAGCGCACCATGCAGCGGGGGGCCCAGGGCGTGCGCATCTCCGTTGCCGGGCGCCTTGGTGGCACCGAGATGTCCCGCCGTGAAACCGAAACTGCCGGCCGCGTCCCGCGCCACACCCTCCGCGCCGATATCGACTACGGCCTCGCCGAGGCCCACACGACCTTCGGCCGCATCGGCGTCAAGGCCTGGATCTACAAGGGCGACATCCTTCCCGAGGAGACCGTCCCGGAGATCGAGGAGCCCATCGAGGTCGAGGAAGTGGCCCCCGTCGAACCCGAGGCCGAGGCCCTCGCAGCAGTGGCGCAGGCAGGGGACGCTGTCCGTGTCCCCCAGCACACGCCCATCTCGGTCGAGCAGCAGGAAGCGGTTGCCCGCCAGAGCCAGGAGGATGCCTGACCGTGCTCCAGCCTCGTCGCGTCAAGTATCGCAAGCACCACCGCGGCCGCATGAAGGGCAAGGCCACGAGCGGCAACGTCGTGTCTTTCGGCGAGTTCGGCCTCCAGGCGCAGGCGCCTGCGTGGATCGACTCCCGCCAGATCGAGGCCGCCCGTCGCGCCATGACCCACGAGATGCGGCGCGGCGGCAAGGTCTGGATCCGCATCTTCCCCGACAAGCCCGTCACCGCGAAGCCGGCCGAGACCCGTATGGGCTCCGGCAAGGGCAACCCCGAGAAGTGGGTCGCCGTGGTCAAGCCCAACCGCGTCCTCTTCGAGATCGCGGGCGTGCCCGAGGAAGTCGCCCGCGAGGCCCTGCGCCTCGCCGCCCACAAGCTTCCCATCCCCACGAAAGTCGTCCAGCGCGACGAGCTGGTGATCTAGCCATGCCGAACGAGAAAGCCATCGCCGTCCGCGAGTGGGACGAATCCCGCCTCGACAACGAGATCAACGAGGCCTATCGCGCCCTCTTCACCCTGCGCTTCCAGCAGGCCACCCGCCAGCTGCAGAACTATCGCTCCCTGCGCGCGGCCAAGCGCACCATCGCCAGGCTGCGCACCATCAAGCGCGAGCGCCAGCTCGCGCAGGTCGATGAGGCTTCCGAATGAGCGCTCGCATCCTCCAGGGCTTTGTCGTCAGCGACAAGATGGATAAGACCGTCGTCGTCAACGTCGCGCGCCGCAAGCAGCACCCCCTCTACCGCAAGGTGATCAACCGCAGCAAGCGCTTCAAGGCGCACGACGCCGCCAACGAGTGCAGCGTGGGCGACCTGGTGCGCATCCTCGAGACGCGTCCCATATCGAAGGACAAGCGCTGGCGCGTCATCGAGATCCTCCAGCATGGCGATGTCGCCGAGGTCTCGCCCGAGCAGATCGGTCGCACGCTCGAGGAAGAAGTGCAGGCCACGCCCACCGCCGCTGCCGCCGCCGAGGCCGAGGCCGAGGCCGGGGATGACGCGCACGAGGAGGATGCCTTGTGATCCAGCAGGAATCCCGCCTCAAGGTGGCCGATAACTCTGGCGCCCGCTCCATCCTCTGCATCCGCGTGCTTGGTGGAAGCCGCCGCCGCTACGCTCGCCCCGGCGACATCATCGTTGCCTCCGTGAAGACCGCCCAGCCCAACTCCCCCGTGAAGAAGGGCGAGGTCGTCCGCGCCGTTGTCGTTCGCACGGCCAAGGAGTATGGCCGCGCCGACGGCTCCTACATCCGCTTTGATGAGAACGCCGCCGTGCTCCTCGCACCGGACAACGAGAACCCCCGCGGGACCCGCATCTTCGGCCCCGTGGCCCGCGAGCTCCGCGATCACAACTTCATGAAGATCGTCTCGCTCGCGCCGGAGGTGCTCTGATGCCGTCGAAGATTCGTCGCGGCGATCGGGTCGTGGTCATCAGCGGCAGCAGCAAGGGCGCCCGCGGCGTCGTTCGCTCCATCGATCACAAGAAACGGCGCATCACCATCGAGGGCGTGAACATGATCAAGCGCCACCAGCGGGCGCGCTCCATGCAGCAGCAGTCCTCCATCATCGAGCGCGAGGGGCCTGTGCACATCAGCAACGTGATGCTGCTCGATCCCACGACGGACGAGCCCACGCGCGTCACCTTCCGCCGTCGCGACGACGGCACCATGGTCCGCGTCAGCAAACGCAGCGGGGAGGATGTCGAATGACCCAGGCAACGCTTCCCCGCCTGCGCGTCCGCTACGAGGACGAGGCCGTGCGCCAGTTGCGTGAGCACTATGGCTACGGGAACCCCATGGAGGTGCCGCGGCTCTCCAAGGTCGTGCTCAACATCGGCATGGGCGATGCCCTCACCGATGCCAACAGCCTCGACCGCGCCGCCGAGGACCTGCAGATGATCAGCGGCCAGAAGCCCGTCATCCAGCGGGCGAAACGCTCCATCGCCAACTTCCGTTTGCGCGAGGGCAACCCCATCGGCGTCTCCGTCACGCTCCGGGGGGCGCGCATGTTCGAGTTCCTCGACCGCCTCATCAGCGCCGCCCTGCCCGCCATCCGCGACTTCCAGGGGCTCAGCCCCAACGCCTTCGATGGGCGTGGCAACTACAGCATCGGGCTGCGCGAGCAGCTCGTCTTCCCCGAGATCGACTACGACCGCGTCGATAAGGTGCGCGGTCTGCAAGTGACCATCGTGACAACCGCCCGCACGGATGACGAGGGCCGGCGCCTGCTGGAGCTCCTCGGCATGCCGTTCGCCCGGAACTAGAGGGGGGACGAATGGCGAAGAAGAGTCAGATCGCACGCGACGAAAAGCGCAAGGCCATGTACCAGAAGTATCGCCACCGCCGCGAGGAGTTGAAGGCGGCCCGTCGCGCCGCCCAGGGCAAGCCCACCGAGCTGGCTCGCATCCAGTTCGAACTCGCCAAGCTCCCTGCCAACAGCAGTCCCACGCGCCTGAACAACCGCTGCATCGTCACCGGTCGCTCGCGCGCCTACATCCGCCGGTTCGGCCTCTCGCGCATCACCTTCCGCGAGATGGCCCATAGGGGCTTCCTGCCCGGCGTCACCAAGTCGAGCTGGTAGCCCTGCCAGCCACGGAGGCAACGAACCGATGACCATGAGTGACCCGATCGCGGACATGCTCACCCGCATCCGCAACGCCACCAGTTCGCGCCACGATGCCGTCAACATCCCCTCCTCCAAGGTCAAGGTCGCCATCGCGGAGGTGCTCAAGAGCGAGGGCTTCATCCGTGGCTACGACGTCCAGAAGGAGCCCGACGAGCCGCAGGCCACCATGAAGGTCGAGCTCAGCTACGGCGGCCGCCGCCAGCCCGTCATCAACGGGATCCAACGCGTCAGCAAGCCCGGCCTGCGCGTCTACGTGCAGCGCCGCGAGATTCCTCGCGTCTACGGCGGCCTCGGTGTCGCCATCATCTCCACGCCCAAGGGCGTCATGACGGGTCAGGAGGCCCGCCGCCAGCAGGTTGGCGGCGAGGTCCTCTGCTACGTCTGGTAGGAGCCTCAATGTCTCGCGTCGGCAAGCAACCCGTTCCCATCGCCTCCGGAGTGCAGGTGACCGTTGGCGAGGGCAACGCCATCACCGTCAAGGGCCCCAGGGGCGAGCTCCAGCGCACCTTCCCCGATGCCATGCGCTTCGCCATGGCGGACAACGAGGTCGTCGTCACGCGTCCCAGCGACACCAGCTCCCATCGCGCCCTCCACGGCCTCTCGCGCTCCCTCCTGAACAACATGGTGGTGGGCGTCACCGATGGCTTCACCAAGACGCTTGAGGTGCAGGGTGTGGGCTACCGCGCCCAGCTCGAGGGTCAGAACCTGCGGCTCGCCGTGGGCTTCTCCCACCCGGTCATCGTCGAACCTCCCGCGGGCATCAGCTTCGCCGTCGAGGGGCCGCGCATCAGCGTCAGCGGCATCGACAAGGAGCGGGTCGGCCAGGTGGCCGCCGATGTCCGCAAGATTCGCCCGCCCGAGCCCTACAAGGGCAAGGGCATCCGTTACGTCGGCGAGCGCGTCCGGCGCAAGGCCGGAAAGGCCGGAAAGGTAGGCATCTGATGGCCAGGGCCAATCGCTACCAAGCCCGCCTCCGCCGCCACCGGCGGGTGCGCAAGAACCTCGCCGGCACCGCCGCGAGGCCGCGCCTCAACGTCTTCCGGAGCGCCACACACATCTACGCCCAGGTCATCGACGACGACCGCGGCCACACTATCGCCGCCGCCAGCGACCTCGACGACGCTCTTGTCGGTGAGACCGAGGGCAAGGGCAAGTTCGAGCGCGCCGCCATCGTCGGCGCCGCCATCGCCAGCCGCGCGAAGGAGCATGGTGTCGGCGACGTCGTCTTCGATCGTGGTGGCTACAAATACCACGGCCGCGTGAAGGCCCTCGCCGAGGCCGCGCGCGAAGCCGGATTGGGATTCTGATGGGGAACTACGAGAACTCGGGCGACGAGCTCAACGAGAAGGTCATCTACATCAACCGCGTGGCCAAGGTGGTCAAGGGCGGGCGGCGCTTCAGCTTCACCGCCCTCATGGTCGTGGGCGATGGACACGGCAGCGTTGGCATCGGCCTCGGGCGCGCCAACGAGGTTCCGGAGGCCATCCGCAAGGGCGCCGCCATCGCCCGCAGGGAGATGTTCTCTGTGCCCCTCAAGGCGGGCACCCTCCCCCACGAGTACACCGCCGACTTTGGCGCGGCCAAGGTCCTTATGAAGCCCGCCAGCCACGGCACCGGGGTCATCGCCGGTGGCGCCGTGCGCGCGATCATGGAGGCCGCCGGCGTTACCGATGTGCTTACCAAGTCGCTTGGCAGCCGCAACCCCGTCAACGTCGCTCGTGCCACCGTGAAGGGCCTCGCCGCCCTGCGCGATCCCGACATCGCCCGCGACCTCCGCCTCGCGCTCCTCGCCGAAGCTGCCGGGGAGGGGACGTGATGAGCCGGATTGCGATCACCTGGCGAAAGAGCGCCATCGGCTACAACCGGCGGCAGAAGGACACCATCCGCAAGCTCGGTCTGCGCCGCCTCAACCAGACCGTCGAGCACGACGACAGCCCCGCCCTTCGCGGCATGATCGCCAAGGTCGGGCACCTCGTCGACGTGCGTGACGAAGAAGCAGGGGAAGCCTCATGAGCATCCACGCCAACGATCTCGCCCCGCCCCGTGGCGCCACTCGCAACCGCAAGCGCCTCGCCCGCGGCAACAGCGGCGCCGGCGGCACCTACGCTGGTAAGGGTCTGAATGGCCAGAAGTCACGCAGCGGCAAGAACGTCCGCCTCGGCTTCGAGGGTGGCCAGATGCCGCTCGTGCGGCGCCTGCACACGCTCCGCGGCTTCAACAACCGCTGGCGCGTCCCCTACCAGCCCGTGAACATCGGCACGCTCGAAGAGCGCTGCGAGGACGGCGCCGAGGTCACGCCCGAGTCGCTCCGCGCCGCCGGCGTGCTCCGCCACCTGCGCGAGCCCGTGAAGATCCTCGCCCGCGGTGATCTGACGAAGTCGCTGCACGTGCGCGCCCACAAGGTGAGCGCCGCCGCGCGCGCCCGCATCGAGGGCGCAGGGGGCACCGTCACCCTCATCAATGAGGCCGGCGAGGACGCCGGTTCCGAACCCGCGGCCGAGGAGTAGAGGCTTCGAACCGTGTCGTTCATGGGCGAGACCACCACCGTCCCGGGCACCAACCGCCCGCGCCTCCTGCAGGCGATGGTCGACGCCTTCCGCCAGGCGGATGTGCGGCAAAAGCTGCTGTTCACCATCGGCATGCTCATCATCTTCCGCTTCGTCGCCCATGTGCCCGTCCCCAACGTCGACCGCAACGCCCTCGAGCAGGCCTTCGATGGCAACGCCGTACTCGACTTCCTCAGCATCTTCTCCGGCGGCGCCCTCCAGAACCTCAGCGTCGCCGCCCTCGGTGTCTACCCCTACATCACCGCCTCGATCATCATGCAGATCGTCACCCCCCTCTCCTCCCGTCTGCGTTCCCTGCAGGAGGAGGGAGAGCAGGGCCGCCGCCGCATCCAGGTCTATACCCACTGGCTCGCCGTCCCCCTCGCCTTCGTCCAGGGCTATGGCCAGATCGTCTTCATCAATAATCAGGCTGGTGGGGCCTCCGTCATCCGTGACTTCGGCTTCCAGAACGACGTCATCGGGACCATCGCCACGCTCTTCACCCTCTGCGCGGGAACCATGTTCCTCGTCTGGCTGGGCGAGCTGATCACCGAGCACGGCATCGGCAACGGCATCTCGCTCATCATCTTCGGCGGCATCGTGGCCGTCCTCCCCGGCTTTGTCCCCAACATCTCGACGAGCTCCATCATCGCCGTCGCCAGCATCGTCATCTTCGCCGTCGTCCTCATCTTCGTCATCGTCTTCTTCCAGGAGGCGCAGCGGAGAGTGCCCGTGCAGTACGCCAGATCCTCCTTCCGGGGAGGACGCATGTACCGCCAGCAGGGCCAGAGTTTCATCCCCCTGCGCGTCAATATGGCCGGCATGATCCCGCTCATCTTCGCCTTTTCCATCGTCATCCTCCCCGCCGTCGTCGCCGGCTACTTCTCCGGTGCGGGCGGCTGGGTCGAGACCGTCGCGGACTTCTTCGTCAACCAGTTCCAGGGCGGTCGCGGGGGCGGCGGGACGGGCATCTACTGGCTTGTGCTGTTCGTCCTCGTCGTGGGCTTCGCCTTCTTCTATACGATCGTCCAGTACAACCAGCAGAACATCGCCAAGAACCTCCAGCAGCAGGGAGCCTTCATCCCCGGCATCAGACCCGGCCCCCCCACCGAGGCCTACCTCTTGCGCGTCGTCACGCGCATCACCTGGGGAGGCGCGCTCTTCCTCGGGGCGGTCGCCATTGCCCCCTTCTTCATCGGCCTCATCACCGACGTGCAGGCCCTCACCATCTCGAGCGCCGGCTTCCTCATCGTCGTCGCGGTCGTGCTCGACACCATGAAGCAGCTCGAGGCGCAGCTCCTCATGCGGAACTACGAAGGGTTCATTCGCTAGCCATGTTCGTTGTACTGCTCGGTCCGCCCGGCGCCGGCAAGGGCACCCAGGCCCAGCGCCTCACCACCTCCACCGGCCTCCTCCACCTCTCCACCGGCGACATGTTCCGCGAGAACGTGCGCGAGGGCACCGAGCTCGGCACCCTCGCCAAGAGCTACATGGATCGCGGCGAACTCGTCCCCGACGAGGTCACCATCAAGATGCTGCTCGAGCGCATCGCCCGCCCCGATGCCGCCGAGGGCGCCATGTTCGATGGCTTCCCCCGCAATGTCGTGCAGGCGGCCGCCCTCGACGAGGCTCTCGGCGACCGCGGCGACACCATCGCCCAGGCCCTCCTCATCGCCGTCTCCGACGAGGAGCTCGTCGCCCGCCTTGGCGGCCGCTGGCTCTGTCGCGCCTGCGGCGCCGTCTACCACGAGCGCAACGACCCTCCCGGCACCGAGGGCGTCTGCGACAAGTGCGAGGGCGAGCTCTACCAGCGCGACGACGACCGCCCCGATGTGGTCCGCACCCGCCTCGAGAAGATGAAGCCCCCCGCCGACCTCATCGAGCACTACCGCGGTGGCAACGTGCTCCGCGAGATCGACGGGGAGCGCGATCTCGACTCCGTCACCGCCGATCTCCTGGAGGCGCTCGCGTAACGCGCCATGCCAATCAAGCTGAAGTCCGAGGCCGAGTTGGACACCATGCGTGAGGCTGGTCGCATCGTCGGCCAGACGCTCGCCGGCATCCGCGAGATGGTCCGCCCCGGTCTCAACATCCTCGAGGTCGAGGCTTTCGTGACGGAGCAGTACAAGCGTCACGGCGCCACCGAGACCTTCCGCGGCTACGATCCTGCCGGCAAGCCGCCCTACCCCTCCAACATCTGCATCAGCATCAACGAGGAGCTCGTCCACGGCATTCCCCGCGACCGCGTTCTCCAGGAAGGCGATATTGTCACCTTCGACCTCGGCGCCACCTACAAGGGCTTTGTTGGCGATTCCGCCATTACCGTGCCCGTCGGTGAGGTGAATCCCGCGGCGAAGCGCTTGTTGGAGGTGACCGAGGGCGCCCTCTGGGCCGGCATCGAGGCCATGGGCACCGGCAGCCACCTGAACGATGTGTGCGCGGCGATCGAGGATGCCATCCCCGCCGAGTACTCCATCGTGCGCGAGTACACGGGCCACGGCGTCGGCCGCGAGATGCACGAAGAGCCGCAGGTGCCCAACTACCGGCGCCGTTTTCGCGGCCCGCCCCTGAAGCCGGGGCTCGTGCTCGCGCTAGAACCGATGGTCAACATGGGCGGCCGCTTCACCCGAGAACTCGACGATCGTTGGACCGTGGCCACTGAGGACGGTAGCCTGTGTTGTCACTTCGAGCACACCATTGCCATTCGGAAGGGCCAGCGCCCAGAGGTGCTGACGCTTCCATGAGTGCGTTTTCGGCTGGACACCAGAGGGTTGGTAGGCGATCATGAAGGTTCGGGCCTCGGTCAAACGGCGTTGCGACAAGTGCAAGGTGATCCGCCGGAACGGGCGGGTCATGGTCATCTGCGAGAACCCGAAACATAAGCAGCGGCAGGGTTAACCATGGCGAGGATCTCCGGCGTCGACATCCCCAACGAGAAGCGCATCGAAATTTCGCTGCGCTACATCTACGGCATCGGTCCCACGCGAGCGGGCCAGCTCCTGACCGCGACGCGCGTGGACCCGGGAACGCGCACGCGCGACCTGACCGACGAGGAACTCCTCCGCATCCGCGACTACATCGAGAAGAACTACACCGTGGAGGGCGACCTCCGCCGTGAGGTGCGCCAGAACATCCAGCGCCTCGTCGAGATCAACTGCTACCGCGGTCAGCGCCACCGCCGCAACCTTCCCGTCCATGGGCAGCGCACGCGCACCAACGCGCGCCAGCGCCGGGGCGCCCGCAAGACCGTCGCCGGCCGCCGTCGCGCTGCCGCGAAGAAGTAACCGGAGAACGAGCGAATGCCCGAAGGAAGCCGCCGATCCAGGCGCCGTGAGCGCAAGTCCGTGCCCCGTGGCCGGGCCTACATCAAGAGTTCGTTCAACAACACGATCGTCACCGTGACCGATCCGAACGGGAACGTGGTGGCGCAGGCCACCGCTGGCCAGACGGGCTTCAAGGGTTCGCGCAAGAGCACGCCCTTCGCCGCCCAGCTCGCCGGCGAGGCGGCGGCCCGCCGCGCCCAGGAGCATGGCATGCAGAGCATCGAGGTGTTTGTGCGCGGCGCCGGCAGTGGCCGCGAGGCCGCCATCCGCGCGCTCCAGGCAACCGGCCTCGATGTCACCGCCATCCGCGATGTCACGCCCATTCCCCACAATGGCTGCCGTGCGCCGAAGCGGAGGCGTGTCTAGCGATGGCGCGATACACCGGTCCCGTCTGCCGTATCTGCCGCCGTCGTGGCGACAAGCTCTACCTGAAGGGCGAGCGCTGCTACTCGCCCAAGTGCGCATTCGAGAGGCGCCCCAACCCCCCGGGGCCGCGGCCCGCCCGCCGCCGCAAGGTGAGCGATCGCGGCCTTCAGCTGCGCGAGAAGCAGCGCGCCCGCGCCACCTACGGCGTGCTCGAGCGCCAGTTCCTGCGCTACTACAAGGAGGCCGTGCGCCGTCCCGGCGTCTCCGGCCTCAATCTGGTGCGCATCCTCGAAAGCCGTCTCGATAACGCCGTCTACCGCGCCGGCTTCGCCGACTCGCGCGCCCAGGCTCGCCAGATCGTCCGCCACGGGCTCATCACCCTCAGCGGGCGCAAGACCGACGTTCCCTCCGCCCAAATGAGCGACGGGGACATCATCGGTTTCACCGGGCGGGGCGCGCGCAGCGAGCACTACAAGGTGCTGCAGGAGACCATCACGGCCAAGACGCCCCCGTCCTGGCTGGTGGTCGATGCGGGCGCCTTGACGGCTCGCGTGGCCGGCCCGCTCGAGGTTGTTCCGGGCGAAACCCACCGGTTCAACGAGAACGTCATCATCGAGTACTACTCTCGCTAGGCAGGTCAGCAGATCCCATGACACTCGAAACCCCAATCGATCCGCTCGACATGCCCGCTGCGCCGGCGCCTGCGCCGGTCCCCGAGCTCACCGTGGAGAACGAGGACGACGGCTACGCCCGCCTCGTCGCCGAGCCCCTCGATCCGGGCTACGGCACGACCCTCGGGAACGCGCTGCGCCGCATCCTGCTCAGCTCGCTCGAAGGCGCCGCCATCACCTCCGTGCGCATCGACCAGGTTCAGCACGAGTTCTCCACCATCGATGGCATGCAGGAGGACTGCACCGAATTCCTCCTCAACGTGAAGGAGATCCGCCTCAAGGCCGTAAGCAATCGCCCGGGAACCCTTACCCTCGATGCCGAGGGGCCCGGCGAGATCACCGCCGGCGACCTGCAGGTCCCTGCCGACTTCGAGGTCGTCAATCCCTCCCTCCACCTCGCCACCCTTGATGGCCCCAAGACCCGCATCAATGCCGAGTTCCATGCCCAGCTCAAGCGCGGCTACACGCCCGCCACCGAGATCGAGGGCATGCCCATCGGCGTGATCCCGGTCGATGCCATTTTCTCCCCCGTCCGCAAGGTCAACTTCCACGTCGAGAAGGTCCGCGTCGGCCAGGCCACCGACTTCGACCGCATGGTGCTGGAAGTGTGGACCGATGGCACGGTGGCGCCGGTCGAGGCTGTTGGCCAGGCCGCCGGCATCCTCATCGACCAGTTCGCACTCTTCAGTATGGTCGGCGGTGACGGCGCGCCCCTCCCGGCCCCTGTCGCTCCCGCCACCAGCCTTCCACTCTCGCCGGAGCGCTATCACATGCCGATCGAGGAGCTCCAGCTCTCCGTTCGCGCCTACAACTGCCTCCGCCGCAGTGGACTCATGACCATCGGCCAGGTGCTCGAGCGCACCGAGGAAGAACTCCTCGCCCTGCGCAACTTCGGGCACAAGTCCTACGACGAACTCCGGGACCGCCTCATCGAGATGAATTACATCGATGGTGCGGCGGCCGGCCTCCAGATCGTTGCCGACTTCGCCCCCGCCAGCTCGCCGCGCCCCGCTCCTCCAACCGCCATCCTCGACGAGGACGACGATGAGGAGAGCCTCGGCGCACTCGGAAAGGCGCTGCGCGAGGCGCTCCGCGAAGTCGGCGACGATGACCTGCTCGGCGCGGACGACGAGGAATAGCCATGAGACACCGCAAGGCAGGCCGCCAGCTTGGACGCGATAGCGCCCACCGGCGCGCCCTCTATCGCAACCTTGTGACCGAACTCCTTCGCTACGAGCGCATCACCACCACCGATGCCAAGGCGCGTGAGATCCGCCCCATCGCCGAGAAGATGATCACGCTCGGACGTCGCGGCGACCTCCACGCCCGGCGACAGGCCCTCAGCTACATCTACGACCGCTACGTCGTCGAGAAGGTCTTCGAGGACCTCGCACCGCGCATGGCTGACCGCCCCGGCGGCTACCTGCGCATCACCCGACTCGAACCCCGCAAGGGCGATGGCGCGAAGATGGCTGTCATCGAGACCGTCGACTACCAAGAAGCCGCCGCGGCCGCCAGCGCCGAGGCCGAGGACGCCGCCTCCGCGGAGGAGTCCGAAGCCGCCGCCGAGGCCGAGGCTACTGCCGCTGTCGAGGAACCGGAGGCCGAAGAGGCCCCGGAAGCGGAGGACGAGGAACGGTAACCGTGCCCGAATCCATCCGCTTTGCAGCCACCGTGAGCTACGACGGCCGGGAATTTGCCGGCTCTCAGCGCCAACCCCACGCGCGCACCGTCCAGGGCGAGCTGGAGGGCGCCGCCGAGAGCCTCTTCGGCGCCGCTACGCGCGTCGAGCTTGCCGGTCGCACCGATGCCGGGGTCCACGCCATCGGGCAGGTGGCCGCCTTTTCCGCCGCCACCGCCCTCGAGCCCGGCACCGTCGAGCGGGCCCTCAACGCCCACCTCCCCGAGGATGTCGCCGTACGCGACGTGCGCGAGGTTCCCGCCGCCTTCGATCCCAGGCGCTGGGCGCGCCGCCGCTGGTATCGCTACTCCCTGCTCACGGCGGCCGTGCGCCTGCCCTTGCAGCGGCGCACCGCCTGGCTCACCGGTCCCCAGCTCGACCTGGCCGCCATGAAGGAGGCCGCCCGAGCCCTCCTGGGCGGGCGCGACTTCAGCGCCTGCGCCGGACCGCTTGAGGAAGGCCGCTCGCCGGTGCGCACTGTCGCCGCGGCCAGCCTCTCCCAGGCCGGCTGTATGCTCGCCTTCGATATCGAGGCCGAGGCCTTTCTCCCGCAAATGGTCCGCCGCATCGTCGGCGGTCTCGTGCGAGTCGGACGCGGCGCCCTCAGCGCTGCGGAGTTCGAGAGCGCAGTCGCCGCCGCCACGCCCGCCACGGTGGGCCCTCCAGCCCCGCCGCACGGCCTCTGCCTGCAGCGTGTCTGGTACGACGAGGGGTACGCAACATGACATCCACCGTGCGCCGCAAGGCCGACGAGATCAGCAAGAGCTGGCACATTGTCGACGCCGCCGACCGCTCCCTGGGGCGCGTTGCCACCGAGGTCGCCACCCTGCTTCGTGGCAAGCACAAGCCCACCTACGAGCCCCACCTCGACGACGGTGACTTCGTCATCATCATCAACGCCGGCAAGGTTCGCCTCACCGGGCGCAAGGCCGAGCAGCAGGCGTATTACCGCCACTCCGGCTATCCCGGGAACCTTCGCAAGCGGACCTTCGCTGAGCAGATGGCGCGTCGCCCCGAGCGCGTCCTCGAGCGCGCCGTCTGGGGAATGCTCCCCAAGGGACCGCTGGGGAAGCGCATCCGCCGCCACCTCAAGGTGTACGCCGGCGCCGGGCATCCCCATCAGTCGCAGGTCACGGGTTCGCAACGTGCCGCCGAGGTCGCCGCCCAGGCGGAGGCCGAGGCCCTGCAGGCGCTCATCGAGAACCCCCCGAAGCCTCCTCGCCTGCGCCCCCTCTCCATCCCCGAGACCCCCAGCCCGCGCCCCACGCGCCGCGAGAAAGTGGCCGCCTGGCTCGCCGAGCTGGAGGAGGCTCGCGCCGCCGCCGAGGCCGATGCCGCCGCCATGGCCGAGGTTGAGGACAACGACCTTCCGGAGGAAGATGACTCTCCCGAGGCCGATCCCGTGGCCGAAGCCGAAGCCGAATCTGTCGCCGAAGCCGATGACGAATCCGCCGCCGAAGCTGAAGCCGAGGCCGATCCCGACGCCGAGTCCCAGGAGAGCTAATGGCTGAGCAGTACTACTACGGCACCGGACGCCGCAAGACGGCCATCGCACGTGTGCGCCTCTACCCCGGCGGCGGCGCCATCGTCGTGAATGGCAAGCCCCTCGACGAAGTCTTCAATCGCGATATGCACCGCGACGAGGTCATGCTTCCCCTCAAGCGCGTCGGCGCCGAGGGCAAGTTCAGCGCCCAGGTCAAGTGCCTGGGTGGCGGCGTTTCCGGTTGGGCCGGGGCCATCCGCCTCGGCATCGCACGCGCCCTCGTCGAGGCTGACCCCGCGCTCAAGGTGACACTCAAGCGCTCCCCCAGCCTCCTCACACGCGACGCCCGCGTGAAGGAGCGCAAGAAGCCCGGCCTCAAGCGCGCCCGCAAGGCGCCGCAGTACACCAAGCGCTAGGCTTCCCTCTTTCCCCTGGGGACCAACTGCCCTGTTCCTCGTCGTGCCCTGCACGTCCCATGGGTGGGGCTTGCCCGCAACGCGCTGCGTTCTGGTGGTAAGCTTGCGCACGGCAAGGTAAAGGAATCCCCGTACGGTGAACGCGACCGTAGCGCCGATTGTTCATGTCACGGGAGTCGAAGCCGGGATGAAACCCGAGAAGCGTCGGCGGAGCGAGTGGCGCGATGCCCACTGGGAAGCGCGGGTAGGCGAAGGCGCCGGGTGTTCTTGAGAATCGGAGGTCTTGCACCGTGACCGAGTCTCTGGCCCGGATCAGCGCCCGCAGACCCTGGTTGACCATCGCTGCGTGGGTAGTGGTGCTCCTGATCGGGTTTGTCCTGATCGATCGGCTGCTCGGAAGCGCCACGACGACTGAGCCGCGCCTCACCGGCAACATCGAGTCGAACCGGGCCGAAGACCTGCTTGAGGAGAGGCTTCGGGGCCCGAAGCCGGTACTGGAAGTTGTTGTCGTCCAGTCCGAGTCCCTGACCGTGGATGACCCCGCGTTCCGTGAAAGAGTCGAAGCGTTGTTCGCCAAGATTGAGGCGCTCCCCCCGGGGGTCGTGACTGCTGCGCAGCACTACTACCAGGGAAGCGATGCGCCGGTCGCCATCCAGCCCCCCGAGTCCCTCGTGTCCGCCGACGGCAGGACCACCATCCTCCCCCTCATCCTGACCGGGGACCTCGGCGAAGCCACCGACAACGTCCACCACATCCTTGAGCTGGTCGAGAATGCGAACGCAGAAGGGGACGGTTTCCTGGTCCATACCGGCGGGGAGGCCAGCGTTGCCCTTGAGACCACAGAGATAGGCGAGGAAGACCTCCGGCAGGGCGAGAGCATCGGCGTCCTGATCGCGCTGGTCGTGCTCCTCGTGCTCTTCGGCGCCGTCGTGGCTGCCCTCCTGCCCCTGGGGCTGGCCGTCGTCTCCATCGTCATCGCGCTGGGTCTGGTGGCGCTCATCGGACAGGCCATGGAGCTCGTCTTCAGCGTCACGCTGATGGTCACCATGATCGGTCTGGCGGTGGGGATCGACTACTCGCTCCTCGTCGTCTCGCGGTTCAAGGAAGAGCTCAGGAGCGGTCTGAACAAGCGCGAGGCAGCCGTGAAAGCTGGCGCTACCGCGGGACGCACGGTGCTCTTCAGTGGCGTCACGGTGGTGATCGCGCTTGTCGGGCTGGTGATCGTGCCCGCGTCGTTCTTCCAGTCCATTGGCATCGGCGCGATTCTTGTCGTCCTCGTCGCACTGGCGTCCACGCTCACCCTGTTGCCGGCCGTGCTCGCCCTGCTCGGAACGCGGGTGAACTTCCTCTCGCTTCCGTTCCTCAACAGGGCGAAGGCCACAAGCGGCGCCGGCGAGACTCCCCGCCAGAGCTTCTGGGACTGGTCGACACGCGTCGTGACCAGGTTCCCCGTCATCAGCATCGTTCTGGTCGCAGCCCCGCTGATTGCCCTGGCGGCCTTCTATTTCCAGATCAACACAGGGCTCAACGGGATCGACACCTTCCCCGATGACGCCCAGACCAAGCAGGCATTTACCATCCTGGAGGAGGCATTCCCCATCGGGCTGGCCTCGCCCGCCGATATCGTCATCGATGGCGATATTGGCGACCCCCAGGTGCGCGCGGCGATCGACGACCTGCGGAACGCGATCGCGGGCGACCCCCGCTTCCCGATACCGCTCACCGAGACCGTCAACCCGGCGGGAGATCTGGCCTGGCTGGAAGTGATCATCCCCGGGGAGCCCAGTGGCGAGATGGCGCTGGATGCCGTTTCCGTGCTCCGCGACGAGTACATTCCCGCCGCGTTCGAAGGCGTCCCCGCCGAGGTCTACGTTGGCGGCACCAGCGCCTTCTCCGAGGATCTCTTCGATGTCGCCGAACGGTACACGCCGATCGTCTTCGCCTTCGTGCTCGGATTCAGCTTCATCGCCCTGATGGTGGTGTTCCGCTCCATCGTCATCCCGATCAAGGTCGTCATCATGAATCTGATCTCCGTCGGCGCCGCCTACGGACTCATGGTTCTGGTCTTCCAGAAGGGCGTGGCCACGGACCTCCTCGGCTTCCAGCACATGGACGCCATCGACGTCTGGATACCGCTGTTCCTGTTCTCCGTCCTCTTCGGGCTCTCCATGGACTACCACGTCTTCCTGCTGAGCCGCATCCGTGAGCGCTACGACCAGACAGGGGAGAACGCCGAGGCGGTGGCCTACGGGCTGCGGGAGACGGCGGGGCTCATCACCGGCGCCGCCCTCATCATGGTTGTGGTGTTCGGGGCGTTCGCGTCGGGACAGGGCATCGTCAATCAGCAGGTGGGCTTCGGGCTCGCCGTCGCTATCTTCCTCGACGCGACACTCGTTCGATCTGTCCTTGTTCCGGCCAGCATGGAGGTCTTGGGCAAGGGGAACTGGTTTCTTCCATCCTGGCTCGACTGGCTCCCCACGGTCCAGGTAGAAGCAAGCGAAGACAGTTCGGGGGCGAAATAGGAGACGAGCATGACGGAAATTGCCTCGCCATTGAAGATGCCCACGGCCTACCCTCCAGGCTATGAGAAGGCCCGCCTCGTCGACCCGAGGGTTGCCGATCAGTACATCGAGCACACCATGATTGGGGATCCTCTTGGCGAGCGGATGGCCGAAGACCTCGAGCAGTTCAGCCGGGAGGAATCGACGCGGTGGATCGAGGCGGCCATGAACCGGGAGGGCGAGGACGCCCTTCGGGGCGCGCCCGACTCGCTGCGAGAACTCTTCCGGGAAGCGGAGACGGCGCCCGATTGGATGGATGCCGGCAACCCCTCACTCGCCTCGGGCATTGAAATGTTCCACCGGAACTCGACGACGTTTCTGCTGGCGTTCGTCACGGGCGTTCTGCTGGAAGGATTCACGACCAACATCGCCAAGTCCTTCCACATCACCGGGCGGGTGCGTGACCAGGGCCTCAGGCGGCTGGAGAACAACAACCGCCACATGATGGACATCTTCTTCCCCGGCGGCCTGGAGCGGGATGGAGACGGCTGGAAGCTGTCCGTCCGCATTCGCATTGTCCACTCACGAATGCGCCGCCTCCTGTCGCAATCACAGGAGTGGGATACGGAGGCCTGGGGCACCCCCATCAGCATGGCGCATTTGGGCTATGCCCTCGCCGCGTTCTCAGCTCGGCTGCTGAAACACGGGAAGACCCTTGGCGCTGTGTACACCGACGAGGAGTACGACAGCTTCATGCAAGTGTGGCGCTACGCTGGCCACCTGATGGGCATTCCCGAGACGATTCTGTTCCGCGATGCAAAGGAAGCGCTGCACCTGTACGAGGTCGGTTTCGTCTGCGAGCCCAGATCCGAGCTTGAGTCGATCGTGATGGCGAACTCCCTCGTCAACTCCTCTCCCCTGGTTGCAGGAATAACCGAACCGAAAGAGCGAGCCAGGACCGCTGGTCTTATCTACAGGCTCTCACGAGACCTGATGGGAGATGAGCTTGCCGACTCGCTCAACTTCCCCTCCACACGATCCTTCGGGATCGTCTCCCTGTTCCGAACCAAGGAGCTCATTGAGCAGGTCCTGGAAAAGGTGATCCCGGGGCGCGCCCGGCACAAGCAGTTCGACCGGTTCGCACACTTGCTCGAGTCATCGTTGTATGACGACACGGGCATCAGCTATCGTTTGCCCGACCATGTCTATTCCGAGGAGTCCAAGCCGTGGTAGGGCTGGCTCGCACGCCGCTGCCATCTCCCTCGGTGTGAGCCTGGTCCGGTCGGTCCCCACTCCCGCCAGGATGGAGGCGCTCGGCATGTGCGACGACCACCTGCCCTTCTGGCTCAACGGGCTCCCCAATCTTCGGGTGGAGCGCGCTGAGGAGAGTCCCAGGCTGGGGTACCCAAGCCCGTGAAGATGCCGACCGACTACGTGGAAGGGTACGAGAGAGCCACTGCCGTTAATCGGGAGCTGGCCGAACGGTACCTGGCCCACACCCTCATCGGTGATCCCGAAGCCGACGCATTGGTGGAGGAGCTCGCCACCCTCAAGCCGGAACAGGCGCTCCGTTTCCTCCAGGCGGGCATGGACCAGGACGAGGATGTGCTCCGCGAGTCCCCGCCCACCGTTCAGGCCTTCTTCCAGAGTCTGGATACACCGCCCGACTGGCTCGACTACGAGGAGTTCAGGCCTGGCATCCGCCTGTTCCACAAGAATTCCAAGCTGCTTCTCGCGGGCATGCTCGGCGGCGTGCTCGTCGAAGGGTTCTCCACGAACATCAGCAAGTCCTTCTTCATTACGGGGCGGCTTCGCGACCAGGGCGTCAGGCGCCTCCAGCAGAACAACCGTCAGATGATCGAGCTCTTCTTCCCCGGCGGCCTCGCCCGCCAGGGGGATGGCTGGAAACTCTCCGTTCGCGTGCGTCTGGTGCACGCCCAGGTCAGGCGCCTACTCGCCAGCTCCGAGGATTGGGAGCACGAAGCATGGGGCGTGCCCCTCAGCGCGGCGCACGTGGGATTCGCGCTAACCGCCTTCTCCGCGCGGCTGCTGAAGCACATGAGGAGCCTCGGCGCCACGTACACCGAGGAAGAGGGCAAGAGCTTTATGCAGATATGGCGCTACTCGGGCTATCTCATGGGCATCCCCGAGTCCATCCTCTATGAGGCAGAAGAAGATGCCCTCGAGCTCTTTCGCATCGGCGGTCTCTGTGAACCCACTCCCAGCATCGAGTCCATTGTGCTCGCGAATTCGCTCGTCAACTCCGCCCCTCTCGTCGCCGGGATCACCTCCTCCGATGAACGTCGCAGCCTCTCGGGGTACGTCTATCACGTGTCCCGCGCGCTCATCGGGAAGGAGTTGGTCCACCAGCTCAACTACCCACCCGAGCCACGCCTGCTCGCCACTTCCTTTGGCGTCCTCGCCTGGTTCCGGCTGAACGAAAAGTACGACAGCCTCATGCGCAGGCTCTTCCCCAACCGCGCTCGCAACAGCGACTTTGCCAACTTCACCCAGCTGTTCGATGTCACGAACTACGACGAAGAAGGCATCGGCTATAGGCTGCCCACCCATGTTTACGCTGAGGAATCCAGCCGGTGGTGAGGCAGGCCGCTCCGCTAGCGGCGCCTCCTCCATCCACCTCCCGTCCAGCGAGTGTGAACCCGAAGGAGGCCACGGGTGCTGCCCGCCCTGCGTGATCTCCACGCCAACCTCGCCTGGCTCCACGACCAGATCAAGCCGATCCTGCTCCAACTCGAGCCCGCGCAGCTCGACTGGAAGCCTTCTCCCCGCGCGAATTCGATTGCCCAGCTCGTCGCCCACACGGCCGACTCCGAGCGTTACTGGATCGGTGAGGTGGTCGGGGCAGAACCCGCGGGCCGTGATCGAGTTTCCGCATTCGCCATCTCCGGCCTTGGCGGTGAGGCGCTCTGCGCCCTGCTCGACGAGGCCCTTGTGGTCAGCGAGCGCGCCCTTGAGCGGGTCGCCCCCGCCGACCTCGAACGCGACTACACCACCGGACCGGACGGCCCCGTCACAGTCATGGGGCCGCTCGCTCACGCCCTCGAACACGCGGCCATCCACACGGGCCACATCGAGCTGATGCGGGACCTTCTCGTCGAGGGAGGGGCCGGGGACTGAGTTCCCGGCCCCCCGCTACACTGCGTCTGCTCACATCCCACGGAGGCCCCGATGGAGTCCCTCTACGTCCCGACCGCCGACCTGCGCATGCACTACCTGCAGGAAGGGACGGGCGATCCCGTCATCTTCCTCCACGGCTTCCCCGAGACCTCCTACGAGTGGCGCAAGCAATTCCCCGCCCTCGCCGGGGGCCATGCCCTCTTCGCCCCCGATACGCGCGGTTTCGGCGGTACCGACAAGCCCGGTATCCGCGTCAACCGCACCATGCTCGCCCAGGACGTCGTCAATTTCATGGATGCCCTCGATATCGAGCGGGCGGCCGTTGTCGCGCACGACTGGGGCGGCATCATCGCCTTCAAGCTCGCCATCGACTGGCCCGAGCGGGTCAGCCGCCTTGCCATGCTCGACACGCTCTGCACCGTCTGGGCGCCTGCCGGGGCCCACGGCTACTGGTTCAAGGCCGAACCCCTCCCCGAGGAGTTCTTCGCCGCCCACCACCGCGGGTTCATCGAGAGCATCTTCACCGGGGGCTCCGAGCCCCCGCTCCCCCGTCGCCCCCAGTCCCCCTGGCCCAGCGCCCGCCCCGATCCCGGCCGTCCCACCTGGGCGACCGCCGAGGATGTTGAGGAGTACGCCCGCGCCTTCGCCGACCCCTCAGCCATTTCCACGCCATTTCCTACTACCGCTACGGCCTCCCCTTCCACCGCGTCGTCGAGGATCCCGCCGCCCCCCGGCGGCGAGCGCTACGAACCCCTCGGCGAGCGTGCCGTCGCTGAGATGTGGCTCCACCCCGGGGGTATGGAAGAGCACCCGGGCTTCGGCGACGCCCTCGACTACGGTCCCGAGGACCGGCACAAGCGCTTCGAGGCGCCCGTCCTCTGGATGTTCGGCCAGTACATGGCCGAGCGCATCGGCACGGCCGGCGACGACCGCGAGCACGCCATCCCCCGCGGCAACCCCTTCGTCGACCAGTTCAGCCGCTATTTCCCCGACCTGCGCGTCCGCCGCGTGAATGCCGGCCACTTCTTCCCCGAGGAGGCGCCGGAGGTCACCAACGACACGCTGCAAGCCTTTCTCGCCGGCGCGATCTAGACCTGTACGTCAATGCATTTACCGACATGCTTCCCATGTTGTGAAATAGCGACAGTGGAAGGCTGAAGCACTTTGGAGGTTGAGTTCCGGACCAACAAGCTCGAACGGGCATATGCCAAGGGGGCGGAGGCCGAGAAACGAGGGGGCCAAGCTATTGGCCGGAAGTACGTCCAGCGAATCAAACTCCTTGCTGCGCTGTCGACCGTCTTGGAGGTTCAGCAGGCAAGGGCTCTGGGATTCCACGCCCTGAGCGGCAACCTCAAGGACAGGTACGGCATCACGCTAACCGCGAACTGGAGGCTGATTGTCAGTCTCCCCGATGGAGAAGAAGGCGACCGAATACGGATTGAGGAGGTTGACGACTACCATGGCCGCTAACACCACCATGATCCCCGAATCCGACCTCGCGATCCCTCCCGGGGAGTTCCTCGCGGAGGAGCTTGGGGCTCGAGGAATGACGCAACTCGACCTTGCGACCCGCATGGGGCGCCCGCCCAAGCTCGTCAGCGGCATCGTTCAGGGTCACAAGGCCATCACTGCAGCCACTGCCCTCGAACTCGAGGACGTCCTTGGTCTCTCTGCCCAATTCTGGCAGCGTCTCGAGGAGGACTACCGTCTCGCCCTTGCCCGCGCTGCCCGGGAGGACGCCAGCAAAGCCGAAGAGGAGCAAACCACCGAATTCCCAGTCAAACGGATGCAGGAAATGGGCTGGTTGCCGCCCGGCAAAACCCGCAGCGAGCATGTGCGACTGCTCCACCAGTACTTCGGTGTTGCGAATTTGGACCGTGCGTCCCGGGCCTCGGCAATGGCGGCCTTCCGTGCGACCGGCAAGCCCGCGAAGAAGAAGGGAGCGCTCGCCGCCTGGATGCGGAGGGGAGAGCTCCTCGCCGAGCAGGAGTCTGTCGAGGGTGCGTTCGATGCGGCCAGCTTCCCGGCCGCGCTGGCCGAGACCCGTCGCTTCACCACCACGTCACCGCAACAGGCCGTCCCTGCAGTGCGAGAATTGTGGGGAGCAGCTGGTGTTCAACTGCTCTTCGTTCCGGAACTGCCCGGTGTGGGTGTGAACGGGTGCACGCGCTGGCTGCCATCCGGTCACGCCCTGGTGCAGGTCAACTTCCGCTGGAAGTGGGCCGACATTCTCTGGTTCACCCTCTTCCACGAGGCTCATCACGTGCTCCGGCATCGCCTCAAGAAGGTCTACGCCCCCGACTTCGACGATGAGGAAGAGGAGGTCGCCGAGGCCTTCGCCCGGGACCGTCTTATCGGGCCGGATGACTGGAAGGAGTTCATCGAGAAGGCTGGGCTCTTCACAGCCCCCTTGATACGAGCGTTTGCGGAGAGAGTGGGAGTCTCCCCAGGTATCGTCGTTGGGCGACTTCAGCACGAAAGGCTCATTGCCCGCTCAAGTCTCAACGACCTACGTGAGCAGTGGCGCCGGGTCGCGTAGCCGGCGCCATCTAGCGTTATGCCGGCAGGAGCATATTGCGCCGCGTTCCCCATCCCGTAACATCCCCTCCACAACTGTCCACCCGCTCAGCTACGCGGAGAAGGGGTACCCACTATGGCTGATTCCAACGGAAACGGCGCCATCGAAACCGGATACAACGGCAAGATGCTGATCGTCGACCTGACGAGCGGCGAGATCACCGAGGAGCGCCCGGACGAGTCGCTCTATCGCGAGTACCTGGGCGGTTACGGCATCGGCGCCCGCATGCTCTGGGACCGCGTCCCCGCCGGCGTCGATCCTCTGGCCCCGGAGAACATGCTCGGCATGCTCCCGGGCCTCCTCACCGGCACACCCCTCTTCGGCCAACGCTGGCAGGTCGTCTGCAAGAGCCCCCTCACCGGCGGCTGGGGCGACGCCAACTGCGGCGGCGACTTCGGCGGCGTCCTCAAGCTTGCGGGCTGGGACGGCGTCGTCTTCTTCGGCAAGGCCGAGCGCCCCACCTACCTCCTGGTCGAGGGTGACAACTACGAGCTGCGCGACGCCAGCGACCTCTGGGGCACCGGCGCCATCGAGAGCGAGATGGAGCTCAAGGGCCGCCACGGCAAGCGCGCCAGCGTGGCCAACATCGGTCAGGCCGGCGAGACGCTCTCCCTCATCAGCGGCGTCTGCAACGACCACGGCCGCCTCGCTGCCCGCTCGGGCGTCGGCGCCGTCATGGGCTCCAAGAACCTGAAGGCCGTGGTCGCCGTGGCCGAGCGCAAGATCATCTCCCAGACGCCGGAGACCATCAAGATGCTCCGCGCCAACTTGGACGACATGATCAAGCCACTCAAGGACTTCTTCTCGAACTTCGGCACCACCGGCATCACCGCCGGCAGCGCCCTCAACGGCGACTCCCCCGTCAAGAACTGGGGCGGCGTGGGCGTGGTCGACTTCCCCCAGGAGGCCGCCAGCCAGATCGACGGCGGCTCCATCATCAACCCCAAGATGGAGAAGAAGTACGGCTGCTGGCACTGCCCCATCGCCTGCGGCGCCGAGTCCGTCGAGTCGACCAACGACAAGTATCCCTACCCCCATCACACCCACCGCCCCGAGTACGAGGCCATGGCCTCCTACGGGACGATGAACCTGATGAACGACCCCGATGCCCTCATCTACCTGAACCACCTCTGCAACGAGTACGGGTTCGACGTGATCAGCGCGGGCGTCACCGCCTCCTTCGCCATCGAGTGCTACGAGGCCGGCATCCTCACGAAGGAGGACACCGACGGCCTCGAGCTCACGTGGGGCAACGCCGAGGCCATCGTTGAGCTCACGAAGATGATGGGCGAGCGCCGCGGCATCGGCGATGTGCTCGCCGACGGCGTCAAGGTTGCCGCCGAGCGCATCGGCAAGGGCGCCGAGGCCTTCGGCATGCACATCGGCGGCCAGGAGCTCCCGATGCACGACCCGAAGCTGCAGCCCGAGTTCCACACGACCTACAAGCTCGACCCCACCCCGGGTCGCCACACCCAGTACGAGGGCAACCGCCGCGTCGGCACCATCCCGCCCGCGCCCAAGGACTCCCGCGACTACGACGGTCGCGGCGAGCACCACAAGGCGGCGAGCGAGTACATGCACGTGGTGAACGCCGGCGGCATGTGCCAGTTCATCATGATGACCGCCAACACGGCCAACATCCCCGACTGGTTCAACGCCGTCACCGGCTGGGACATGGACATCGAAGAGGCCATGAAGGTCGGCGAGCGTATCGCCAATCTGCGCATGGCCTATGAGGTGCGCGAGGGCGGCAACCCGCGCCGGCGCCCCGTCCCCACCCGCGTCACCGGCGCGACCGACGAGGCCACCCACACCGGACCCCTGGAGGGCGTCAACGTCGATACCGAGCGTCTCGAGATCGACTTCCTCAACGCCTGCGACTGGGATGCGGACACCTGCAAGCCCTCCGCTGCCAAGCTCGAGTCGCTCGGCCTGCCCGAGGTGGCCGAAGCGCTTCACGCCTAGCCCGGAGCGGCGCCAACGTACCGAAGGGCGGCCCCAGGGCCGCCCTTCGACGATCCACCCGCTCGCTGCCGGCTCGCTATTGGGGGTAACCTTGGCCGCCAGCATGAGTGCGACCAGCACCGCCACCTACCCAACTGCCATCACCGGCGACGGGCTCGAGCTCCGTCCGTGGGACGAGGATCTCGTCACGCAGCTCGCGCAGTGGGGCGAACGCGGCTTTCCCTACCATGCCTTCGACCTCGGCCACCTGCGCGACCCTGTGCGCGCCCGGGCCGACCTCACCCGCGCCCGCGAGGCGGGGCCACACCGCCACTTCGTCGCCTGCGAGGGCGATACCGCCGTCGGCCGGGTCTCCGTCAACCTGCACGACCGCGCCGGGCTCTATCTCTGGGCCGTGCATGTGCCGCCCGAGCAAGAGGGCCGCGGGGTCTGCCGGCGCATGCTGGCAGCCCTCATCGACTGGCTGGAGGCGGAGTATCCCGGCCCCGACTTCGTCCTCACCACGAACACCTTCGCCGAGCGCGCCCACCGCGCCTACCAGGCGCTCGGCTTTGAGATTGCGGAGACGCGCTGGCACTACGATCGCGCCCTCGCCGAGCAGCTCTGGCGCGTTCCCCGCGCCCAGCGCAAGGCCATCGAGCGGCACCTCCGCTTCCACAACGGCCGCTGGGAGGTGCGCACCCACCTCATGGCGCGTCCCCAGCAGAGGCGCGCCCCCTAGTAGCCACCGGGCGAGTCGATCCCCAGGCGGCGGTCGTTCTCCAGCCAGGCCTGGTCGGCGAGCGCCATCAGGCCGCCACTCAGCAGCGAGTGCCCCCCCGGCAGCGCCGGAACGTCGGCCGCCGCAAGGGCTGCCGTCAGGTCGCGAAGCCACGGGTCCTCCACCCTCTCCGGCGCGAGCAGGTCCATCTGGAAGCGGTCCTCACGGCTCGCGCGCGACCCCGCGTGGGCCAGTAACACGCGTGTATCCAGCACCACCCCGTCCGCCAGCGACGCCAGCTCCTCCACGAACCGCTCGATTCCGAGCTCGTCCAGCAGCCTCCCCATAAGCGACCGAGGTGCGTGCCCCTCCGGCGCGCTGGCCAGGCCACGCTCCTCGCTCACGAGCCGCACCCGACAGGCGGTCTCGCGCTCCAGGTGGGCCCACGTCGCGCTCCCGACCCGACCCGCCAGCAGGATCTCGGCGTCGGGGTCGCACAGCAGCGGCATGAGCGCGCGGTAGGGCGCCAGTGGCAGCGACACCTCCGGCGGCAGTGCCTCGCGGAGGGCCGGCGGCGTCGCCTCGCTGAGCGCCAGCACGGCCAGCTCCGCGGGCGTGTCGAGATCGAGGGCGGTCCGCACCGACCGCGGCAGCACCGTCACCTCGCACCCCGCCTCGTCCCTCAGCAGCCGGGGGAGGACGTTGTCCCGTTCGAACGGCCCCACCCGCGCCACCGCCTCCGCCGGCGACCACGCGGTCAGGTCGGCGGAGTAGAAGTTGTTCGTCACGGCCACCGTCCCACCCCGGGCGAGCCCCGCGCGCACCGCCGCGAAGTCCTCGGCCGTCAGGAGCGGCAGCGCCCCGGCCCCCATCACCGCCACCGCGTCCGCCCTTAGATCTCTCGCCAGCCCGAGGACCCGCTCCCGCAACGAGAACGCTGTGCCCGGCTCGTCGTGGTCAACCGTGTAGACGCCGTCGCCCGAGGCGCCGGCGTCGTCCGTCGCCAGCACGACGCTCGCGAACCCGCCCGCGCGGGCCGCGCGCGCGCTGACCCCGGCCGCCGCCAGCCGTGCGCGCGCTACCATGCCTTCGGCCTCGCCCGAACCGGCGCCGCCGTGCAGCAGGATCAACGCCGGCCCGTCGAGCATCGCGCTAGGGTAGCCCTTGACTAGACAGAACAGGTGTTCCACAGTAGGTTTCGACACGTTTCGAGGAGGGATAGCGGGCTCATCGGCATAACCCCGACCCGCCTACCAAGACTTCCTTAAGGCCTCGACCGAAAGCCTGTAGCGGATGGAGTTCGTACCATTAGCATCTTCGCCCCAGGCCTTAACTGCGGGCGACGCAGAGGTCATCGCCATGAAAGTTGTGTTTTTCGAAGACGTTGAGGGCACCGCCCAGGTCGGTGAGGTGAAGGTCGTGAAGAACGGCTTCGCCCGCAACTACCTCCTGCCCCGCGGAGCCGCCGGAGCGGCCACGCCGCCCAACCTGCAGCGCGCCAACTCCCTCGCCGAGAAGGAAGCCCGCCGCCAGGCCAGGCTCGACGGCGAGGCCCAGGTCCAGAAGGAGCGGCTCGAGGGCTACACCGTTAGTTTCGAGGCGCGCGTCGGCGAGACCGGCCGCCTCTACGGCTCCGTCACCAGCCGCGATATCGCCCAGAAGATCCTCGAGAGCACGGGGATCGAGGTCGACTCCCGCGTCGTCCTCCTGTCCGAGCCCATCCGCGACCTGGGCGAGCGCAGCGTGACCATCCGCTTCACCCGCAACGTCAGCGCCGAAATCAACGTCGCCGTCGAGCCCGACGAGGACTCGAAGGAGATCGTCGAAGAGCTCAGGGCTCGGGAAGCGGAGGAAGCTCTGGCCGCGGCTGAGGCGGAAGCCGCCGCCGCTGCGGCCGCTGCTGCTGCCGCCGAAGAAGAAGAAGCGGCCGCGCCTGCCGAAGACGCTACGCCGGAGTAGCGGGAAGGGGGGCGGAAGAGCGGGAACGGAACACGCCGGCAGCGCTGCCAGGCGCCCGTCCTCGCCATTCCGGGGGTATGACCCTCCCCTTCCTCGAACGCCTGCCCCCGCACGATGTCGAGGCCGAGGAGGCCGTGATCGCGGCCCTGCTCGTCGACCCCGAAGCTATCTCCAGGGTCTCGCCCGTCCTTAAGGCTCCCGACTTCTTCCGCGAGAAGAACGCCTGGATCTATGAGGCTGCCAGCGAACTCTGGGAGCGCGACGAGTCGATCAACCAGATCACGATCGGCCACGAGCTCGACCGCCGCGAGCGCCTCGAGGAGATCGGCGGCCAGAGCTATCTCGGCGACATCATCCGCCAGCTCCCCACCAGCGTTGGCGTCGAGTTCTATGCCCAGATCGTCAAGCGCGACAGCACCTACCGCGGCCTCATCAACGCCGCCACCGGCATTCTCCAGCTCGCCTACGAGGCGCCCGCCGACCTTGAGTCCGTCTTCTCTCGCTCCGAGGAGTTGATCCAGCGCCTGCGCGGTGGCGAGAACTTCCGCGACTTTGTCCACATCGGCCAGATCCTCCAGGCCTACCTCGACGAGGACGCCGAAGCCGCCGAGCGCCGCGAGCTCGCAGCCGTCAATGCCGGTTTCAGCGACCTCGACCATCTGCTTGGCGGCCTCAAGCGCGAGGACCTCATCATCGTCGGCGCCCGGCCAAGCGTCGGGAAATCGAGCTTCGCCCTCGGTATCGCCCGTAACGCCGCCATCAACCAGGGCGCAAACGTCGCTTTCTTCTCGCTTGAGATGTCCGCGGAGCAGCTTGCCGTCCGACTGCTCGCTGGCGAGTCCGGCGTCGACAGTACCCGCCTGCGCCTCGGCGGCCAGACGGAGCTGGAGGAGCGCCGCATCATCCGTGCGACCGGCGAGCTCGCCGGCGCCAATATCTGGTTCGACGACTCTCCCGTCCTCAGCGTCGCCGAGCTGCGCTCCAAGGTCCGCCGCCTCGCGAGCTCCCACGGCGTCGACCTCGTGGTCGTCGACTACCTCCAGCTCATGCAGTCCGATAACAGCTGGACCGGCCGCGAGAACCGCGTCCAGGAGATCAGCTACATCTCGCGCACACTCAAGGGCCTCGCCCGCGAGCTGAACGTGCCCGTCATCGCCCTTGCGCAGCTCTCCCGCGCTATCGAGACGCGCCACCCCCGGATTCCCCTGCTCTCCGACCTGCGCGATTCCGGCTCCATCGAACAGGACGCCGACGTCGTCATCTTCCTCAGCCGCGAGGAGCTCTACATCACCCGTGAGCAGTGGATGGCCGAGCACCCCGAGATGCCCGAGAGCGCCTACCCCCAGGGCGTCGCCCAAGTCATCGTCGCCAAGCACCGCAACGGCCCCACCGGCGCCGTCGAGCTGCGCTTCCGCCAGCGGCTCGCCAAGTTCGAGGACTGGGTGCTCCAGCCCGAGGACGGCGACCTGCCCCCCGAGGGGATCGAGCAGTGAGCGAACCCGTCTCCTTCGAGGGCTTCCCCGGCATCGGCAAGGCCACCGCCATCCCCAACACCTTCTACTCCGCCGTGTTGCCGGCCATGCGCGAGCCGGGCGACCTGATCGCCTTCCTCTGGGTGGCGCGCCTCGTCCAGGATCAGCAGGGCGATGCCCGCTTCGTCACCGCCGACCAGGTCTGGGCGCTCCCTGATGTCGCCTCCACTTTCGACACCCTTGCCGCTGGCCGCGACTCGCTCGACCGCGGCCTCGCCGCCTGCGTCGAGCTCGGCGCGCTCCTCGCCCTCGACCTCGCCGGCGGCGGCCACCAGGAGACCGTCTATTTCGTGAACAACCCCGCCTCCCGCCGGGCCGTGGCTCGCGCCCGGGGCGGCGACCTCGAGCTCCGCCCCGGCGCCATCGCCTACGAACCCCCGCCCACGCGGCGCCCCAACATCTTCCACCTCTACGAGGAGCACGTCGGTACGATCACCCCGCTCGTCGCCGAACGCCTCCTCGTGGCCGCCGAACAGTATCCCGAGCACCTGATCGAATCCGCCTTCCGCGAAGCTGCCGAGCGCAACATCCGCAACTGGAAGTACATCGAGCGCATGCTCCAAAATTGGTCCGAGGGGAACCAGCGACATGAAGCGTCTGGACGAGATTCTGTCGAGCTCCGCCGCCGCCGATATCTTGGCGACGGAGCTGCAGGCTCCGCCTCCCGCCCCCGCTGAGGCACCCGGCGACGACGACTGCCCCCGCTGCGGCGGGGCCCGCTTCGTCCGCCGGGAGCGGAAGCTCGACGACCCCCGCTTCGGGCGGGCCGAGCCCTGCACGTGCGTCCTCGACGAGACGGGCGAGGTGCGCCGCACCCGCCTCGAGCGCATCAGCAACCTCGGCGCCCTCACCCGCTTCACCTTCGACGCCCTCGAAGGCGAAGCGACCACCGCCGCCGCCGCGCAGGTCCGCGCCTACGCGGATGAGCCCGACGGCTGGCTCGTGCTGAAGGGGCCCAGCGGCTCCGGCAAGACCCACCTCGCCGCCGCCATCGCCAACGAGCGCATCACCCGCGGCGAGCCCGTCCTCTTCATGTTCACCCCCGACCTCCTCGACGGACTGCGCGCCTCCTACCAGCCCGCGGAGGGCGAGCCCGGGTTCGACGCCCTCTTCGAGCAGGTCCGCAACGCCCCCCTCCTCATCCTCGACGACATCGACGCCGCCGCCTCCAGCGAATGGGCGCGCGAGAAGCTCTTCCAGCTCGTGAACGCGCGCTACAACGCCGCTCTCCCGACCGTCTGCACCTGCTATTCCCTCACCGACGCACTCGACGAGCGCATCTCGCGGCGGCTTGCGTCCGGCGCCGTCCTCGACCTCGAAGGTGGGGCGACCCTCTCCCGCTACCGCCAGATCGGCGGCATGAGCCGCGAACGCCTCGACGACTTCGGTTTCCGCAAATTCCACACCCGCCTCCCCAACTACAAGCCCGACGAGAACGAGTCGCTGCAGACGGCATGGGAGAGCGCCCACCGCTTCGCCGACGCCCCCGAGGGCTGGATGCTCATCCTCGGCGAGAGTGGCTGCGGCAAGACGCACCTCGCCGCTGCCGTCGCGAACGCTGTCCTGCGCAACGGCGGCGATGCCTTCTTCGCCGTCGTTCCCGACCTCCTCGACCATCTCCGCGCCTCCTTCGCCCCGGGCCGCGGGGACCCCGGCTACGACGAGCTCTTCAACGACGTTCGCAACGCCGGCCTCCTCGTCCTCGATGACCTCGGTGCCCACTCCAGCTCGTCCTGGGCGGTGGAGAAGCTCTTCCAGATCGCGAACTACCGCGCCTCCTCACGCCTGTCCACGATCATCACCGCCGCCCTCTCGCTCGATGAGCTGCGTGAGGCGCATCCCCGTGTAGCCGTGCGCGCCCTCGACCCCAAGCTCAGCCAGCACGTGGCCATCCTCGCCCGCCCCTACAACCTGCCGCCCCGCTCCGGCGGGCCCCGCCGGCGCTAGTCCCGCGGGCGCTCCAGACCGCGCTTCTCCAGCCACGCCTCCAACGCCCAGTGCGTCGTGTCGAAGGCCAGCTCGTCCCACGGGATTGCATCCGGGGCGAACCACCCGATCTCGCTCGTCTCCGACCCCGCCGACCCCTCCCCGAGCGCCCGCGCCTCATACACGACCACCACCACCCCCGCGTGCGTGCGCGTGTAGACGCCCAGCAACGACAGCTCCTCGACCTCCAGGTTCGCCTCCTCGCGGGTCTCCCGCGCGGCTGCCTCCTCTGCCGTCTCCCCCACGTCCATGAAGCCCCCCGGGAAGACCCAATACCCGAGTCGCGGCTCGATTGCGCGGCGCACGAGCAACAGGCTCCCGTCCGCGCGCGCGGGGATTGTGCCCGCCACCGGACGCGGATTCAGGTAGTGCACGAACCCGCAGCCATCGCACACGAGCCGTGTCATCGAGTCGCCCGGTAGGACGCGCTCGCTCAGGGCGCCACCGCACTGCATGCAGTAGCGGCCGGTGGCGTGCGGGTGGCTCGTCACGAGCCGCGCATCGTAGCGGGCGCGCGCTCCATCCCCAGGGACTCGGGCCCCTCGATCCACTCCTCGCCGTCCGTCCACACTTCCTTCTTCCACACGGGCACACGCCGCTTGACCTCGTTCACGAGCCAGTGGCCCGCCTCGAACGTGGCCGCGCGATGCCCCGCGCTCACGGCTACCAGCAGGCTCGTCTCGCCGATCTCCAGCCGCCCCGTGCGGTGCAGCACGGCGCTGCCGGCCAGGTCGAATCGCTCCACCGCCTCCTCGGCCAGCTCCCGCATCGTCTTTTCCGCCATCGAGGGGTAGGCGTCGTACACGAGGTGATCGACCGCGCGGCCCTTGTTGGTGTTGCGAACAATCCCCAGGAACACGTCGACCGCACCCGCCTCGTCGCGGCGCACGGCCTCGATCGCCTCCTGCGGGTCGAGCCGCTCCGGCGTCACGCGGATCAGCATCGCTAGCCTCCCGATACCGGCGGAATCAGCGCGAGCGTCGCGCCCGCCGGCACTGGCGCGTCCTCTTCGGCGTACTCTTCGTCGACCGCGTACAGCAGCGTCGGGGTGAACTCGGCGACCTGCGGGTGCGCCGCCACCAGCCGGTCGCGCACGGAGGCCACCGTGTCGCCGGCCATGTGAGGCAGCGAGAGCTTGCGCGTTCCCACCGCGTCGGCCAGCGAAGCGAAGAGCAGCACCGTAATCGCCATCCCCCGGATTGTAGCGTGTAGCGCCCGCACTCCCCGGCGGCGTTATCCTGCACGCCCGTGGCCACCCTCCTCTCCCGCGCGCTCGACCTGCTGTACCCCCCGCGCTGCGTTGCCTGCGCCGCCTTTGGCCAGAACCTGTGCGAAGACTGCGCAGGCCGGCTCATCGCCGCGAGCGGTCCCGGCCGCTGCGGCCGCTGCGGTGTGCGGCGCGACGACGACGGGCGCTGCCGGGACTGCACCGGCTGGCGCGATCTCAACGGCGCCCGCGCCGCCTTCGAGATGGAGGGTCCCGCTCGCCGCGTCGTTCACGGGCTCAAGTTCACGGGCATCCGCGACCTCGCCACCGACATGGCCGAGGCCCTCCGTCCTGTCGTCGAGGCTCTCTCCCCCGATGCCGTCTACCCCATCCCTCTTCACCGCCGCCGCCACCGCCGCCGAGGCTTCAACCAGGCTGAGCTCCTCCTCGAGCGCCTCGGCCTCCCACCGGCCCCGGGACGACTCGAACGCGTCCGTGCGACCGCCAGCCAGGTTGGTCTGAGCGCCAGCGAGAGACGCGAGAACGTTCCGCTATCGCGGCCCCGACCTCAAGGGCGCCACCGTTGCCGTCCTCGACGACGACGTCACCACCGGCGCCACCGCCGGCGAGTGCGCCCGTGTCCTGCGTGAACACGGCGCCGCCCGCGTCTACGCGCTGGCCTACGCCCGCGCCCCCTACGGCTCCCCCACCTCCGGCCGCTCCGGCGACTAGTCCTTCTCCAGCTCCCACACGACGACGATGGGCAACCCCTCGACCGCCGCCTCAACGAGGCCCGGTCGGCGTTCGGCGAACGCGAGTGTTGCGAGCTCCGCCTCACCCCAGAGGGGTTCGATGCACCGCAGCACGGTCAGGCCGCCTCGCGGAACGCGGTCAGGTAGTCCGAGAAGGAGTGGACCTGATTCCGGACGAACCCGAAATCGCCCTCACCGGAGGGGTAGCGGGCGTGGGACCCGAGCATTGTGATGAACGGATGGACGTCGGAGAGGATGATGCGCCCGCCGGGGCGCAGGACGCGGGCAAGCTCAGCCATGGGGCGCTGGAGCTGGGCGCAGTGGGTGAGCGCCAGCGTGCAGACGGCGAGTTCGAACGACCCCGCCGGCAACGGCAGCGCGGTCAGGTCGGCGAGTGCGAAGTGAGCCGCCGGAACCTTCTTCCTGGCCTCATCGAGCATCTCCGGCGTCGCGTCAATTCCTGTAACGGAATGACCGAGCGAGGCCAGCTCGCTCGCGTACCTTCCCGTACCGCAGGCCGCGTCCAGGGCGGTCCCTACGGCGTACCCGTCGAGGAGCTCCCGCACGACCGGCTCCTCCGCGAGCAGTACCGGGTTGCCCGGGCTGTCGTACGCGAGGGCCCACTCGCCATATCCGACTCCGACGCTCCGCTCGTGCTCGACAAGCGGGCTGGCCCAGGGCAACTCCCCACGGTGCTCCACGACCTCGGCGATGCTCTCTGCCCTTGCGGTCACGGTACCGGGGTCAGTCCCCCAGGCCCGAAGGGTGGCCAGCCCTTCGACCCCCAGGATGAAGTCGCTGAGAGTGGGTTGCTTGTTCATGACTGATCTCCAGCGATTCAGGCGATGCCTGTCATGGCACCGTAGTCGACCGCGCTCAAACGGCCACGCACTCCGTCCCGGCGAGCCGGCCCGCCGTCCGTTGTCGCTACAATGGAGCGCCGATGGCCCTTCCTGCGAACCCCCCCCTCTCCCCTGCCGCCTCCGCCGCCATGGAGTCGCTGGCGCGGGTGCGCAAGGAGATTCACGCCGCCGTTGTCGGGCAGGACGCACTCATCGACCGGCTCCTCATCGGACTGCTCGTCTCCGGGCACGTCCTGGTGGAGGGTGTCCCGGGTCTTGCCAAGAGCCTTACGGTGACAAGCCTCGCCAACGCCCTCGACGTTTCGGGCGTGCGCATCCAGTTCACGCCCGACCTGCTGCCTGCGGACCTGATCGGCACGGAGGTGCTGAACCCCGCCGAAGGGAACTTCGCCATCCGCCGCGGACCCATCTTCGCCAACGTCGTCCTCGCCGACGAGATCAACCGCTCCCCCGCCAAGGTGCAGTCCGCCCTCCTCGAGGCCATGCAGGAGCGCCAGGTCAGCATCGGCGGCCAGACCCTGCCCATGCCCGACCCCTTCTTCGTGATGGCCACCCAGAACCCCATCGAGCAGGAGGGCACCTATCCCCTCCCCGAGGCCCAGCTCGACCGCTTCCTCTTCAAGGTCCGCGTCGACTACCCCACCCGCCAGGAGGAACGGCAGGTGCTCGACCTCGGCCTCGACGGCGGCGCCCCACCCCCCGTTCGCGCCATTGCCACCCGCGACGAGCTCCTCGCCGCCCGTGGGGCGCTCGCCAGCGTCGCCCTCGACGAGGCCCTGAAGGACTACTGCGTGCAGATCGTCCAGGCCACGCGTCGTCCCGCCGCCTACCGCCTCCCCGAGTTGCGCACGCTCATCGCCTACGGAGCCTCGCCCCGCGCCACCATCGCCCTTGCCCGCACCGCCCGCGCCCGCGCCCTGCTCGAAGGCCGCGCCTACACCATGCCCGACGACGTGAAGGCGCTCGCCCACGACGTGCTCCGCCACCGCATCGTCACCACCTACGAGGCGGACGCCGAGGAGATCACCACCGACGACCTCATCGACCGCGTGCTCGAAGCCGTCGAGGTGCCCTGAGGGCCGCCATGCTCGCGTGGTGGAGGCGGCGCTGGCGCCCCGGGCGCGACCCCTCCCGCGCTGTGCCTGACGATGCCGCCGCGACCGACGCCGCCGCGGAGCTCCTGCGCCGCGTGCGCGCTATCGAACTGCGCGCCCGCCGTCTCGTCGATGACCTCTTCCTGGGCGAATACCACGCCGTCTTCCGGGGGCGCGGCATCGAGTTCGACGAGCTTCGCCCGTATGTGGTCGGGGACGATGTCCGTTCCATCGACTGGAAGTCGTACGCGCGTACCGGCGAGCCCCTCGTGCGGCGCTACCGCGAAGACCGCGACCTCACCGTGCTCTTCGCCGTCGACGTGAGCGCCTCCCAGACCGCCGGCGCCGCCGAGCAGTCCAAGGCCAGCCTCGCCGCGGAGCTCTGCGCGGTCTTTGCCCTGGCCGCCATCCGCAACCACGACCGCGCCGGGCTCCTGCTCTTCGCCAGCGCCCCCGAGCGCTACCTGCGCCCCGCCGGCGGCAGCGTGCACGTGCTCCGCCTCGTACGCGAGGTGCTCTCCGCCCGGCCCGCCACGCGCGGCACCGACCTCGGCGCCGCCCTCGAGTACCTCACCGGCGTGCAGCGCCGCCGCGCCACGCTCTTCATCATCTCCGACTTCCTCACCGAGGGGTACGCCCGCGCCCTGCGCGCCGCCTCCCGGCGCTTCGACATCATCGCCGTCCGTATCCGCGAACCGCTCGACGAGGAGCTGCCGGCGGCTGGTCTCGTGCGGCTCGCGGACGCCGAAGGCGGTCCCGTCTACGAAGTCGACAGCGACGACGCCGCCGTGCGCGAGGCCTACGCCGCCCGCGTGCGCGCCATCGATGCCGAGCGGGAGCGGCTCTTCGGGGAGCTCGGCATCGACGAGATCTCCATCGTTAGCGGCGAAGACTACGTGCGGGCGCTCCTCGCCTTCTTCCGGCGCCGGGCGCGAGCAGTGGCGTGAGACGCCTCGCGTTGCTCTGCGCCCTCGCTGCGGTGCTGGCGCTCCCCGCCCTCGCCGGCGCGCAGAACCCCGAGGGCTACCTCTCCCGCTCCTCCGCGGCCATAGGCGAGCCTGTCGTCCTCACCGTCGTGCTCGATACCCCCCTCGACGCCGTCGTCGAGATTGATCCGGCGGCGGACTCATGGGGCGAGGTGCGCGTCATCCGCGTCCTCTCGCAGGGGGCGGTCGTGGTCGAGACGGGGCTGCACCACCGCCTCGAAGTCCTCGTCGCCGCCTTCGCCCCCGGCACGGTCGCCTTCCGCCCCGCGGTGCTCGTCACCACCGATGCCGGCTCCGTCGCCGCCGACCTCCCCGTTGTTACCCTCGAAGTACCCTCCAGTCTCGCGCCCGGCGATCCGCTGGCCCTCTCCCCGCTGCCGCCACCAGCTCGAATCAAGGGTGCGCAGTCCCCGCTGCTCTGGCCGGCGATCGGCGTGGCGGCGGTTGCCGCGGTGGCGGTGGTCACCACCACCTTCGTGGTGGGCCTCCGCTGGTGGCGCAGTCGCCCCCGCGAGCCCGAGTCCGTACCCGAGCCCGTGCCAGTCGACGCGCTAGCCGCGGCAGCCTCCCTCCTGGAGGGCGATGCCGCCGGCGCCTACCGCGCCATCTCCAGCGCCGTCCGCCACATCCTCAGCGAGCGCTACGAGTTCCCCGCGCAGTCGCTTACCACCGCCGAGCTGGAGACGCGCATGAGCGCCGCCGGGGTCGATGGCTGGGAGGAGCGCATGGCCCGCGAGCTTCTGCGCGAGTGCGACGCCGTCGTCTACGCCGGCTATCGCCCGGCCGTGGAGCGCCGCGTGGCCGACCTCAGAATCGCCCGCCAGATCGTCGGAGGGACCGGCTGATGCACTTCGCCGACCCCTGGCTGTTGCTGTTCGCGCTCCTGGCGGGGCCCCTCGTGCTCGCCCGCTGGCAGCGAACGCCTCCGGTCATCGCCCTCCCCTTCGCGCTCGGCCTGGAGACGGCTCCCGACAGCTGGCGCTTGCGCGCCCGGAGACTCCTGCCCGTCCTGCGAGTCGTCGCCATCCTGCTCCTCGTCGCCGGCGTCGCCCGCCCCCTCCTGGGCGAGGCCGAGGCCCTCGTCCCCGCCGAGGGGGTCGACATCGCCCTCGCCGTCGATGTCTCCAGCAGCATGGCGGTCAACCCCCTCGGCGACGGCCGCACGCGCCTGGACGCCGTCAAGGACGTCATCCGGGGCTTCGTCGCCAACCGCGAGGATGACCGCGTCGGCCTCGTGGTCTTCCAGCGCGAAGCCCTCCCCCTGGCCCCCCTCACCCTCGACCACGACGCCCTCGACACCATCATTGCCGCCCTCGGCTCCGACCTCCTGCCCGACGGCACCGGCATCGGCGTGGGCATGGCCAGCGCCCTCTCGATGCTGGAGGAGTCGAGCGCGTCGAGCCGCATCGTCATCCTGATCACGGACGGGCGCCACAACGTTGACTCCATCAGCCCCGCCGAGGCCGCCGAGATCGCCGCCGCCCTCCGCATCCGCGTCTACACCATCGGCGTGGTGAAAGAGGACCAGGCCCAGGGCTTCTCGGCCACGACCATTGATGCGGAACTGCTCACGTTCATCGCCGAGCGCACCGGCGCGAGGTACTTCGAGGCGTCGAGCGCGGAGGACCTCGCCCAGGTCTACGACGAAATCGCGTCCCTGGAGACGAGCCGTGTCGGCGCGGAGTCCTTCGCGCGTCACACGGAGCTCGCCCTCTGGCTGGTCGCGGCGGGCGCCGTCCTCCTCCTGGGCGAGCTCGCCCTCGGCCGGACGTGGCTGCGGAGGACGCCCGCATGACCGAGCTCAACTTCGGCCGTCCCCTCTGGCTACTCGTCATTCCTCTCGCGCTCGCGCTGCTGCCGCTCGCCGTCGTGGTGGGCCGACGCGCCTTCGCGAGGGCCGCCGCCCTCACGCGGGAGCTCCCCAGGCCACGCCTGGGCGTCACGGTGGTGCTCGTGCTCGCCGTGGCACTCGCGGCCGCCGCCGCCGCCCAGCCCCGCTGGGGCGAACGCAGCGCCACCGTCCAGGCCGCAGGCGCCCAGCTTGTCGCCGTCCTCGATGTCTCCCGCAGCATGGGCGCGACCGATGTCGCTCCCTCGCGCCTGTCCGCCGCCCGCACCGCCGTCGCCAATACCTTTCTCCGCCTGCAGGGAGACCGTGTCGCCCTCATCGTGTTCGCCGGCGATGCGCGCCTGCGCTTCCCCCTGACGCGTGATCTAGGCGCTGCCGCCACCGTGCTCGAAAGCGTCGAGAGCGGCGCCATCCTCCTCGAACGCGGCACCAGCGCGGCTTCCGGCCTCGCCCTTGCCCACGAACTGTTCGACGAGGAGACCTCCGGCGGCCGCCTGGTGCTCCTGATATCCGATGGCGACGATCTGGGCGCCGACCCCGCTGGCAACGCCGCCGCCCTCGCCGCCGATGGGATCGAACTACTCGTGGTCGGCGTGGGCACCGCTTCCGGCGGCATCGTCCCCCTGCGCCACCCCGTCACGCGCGAGTGGGTCGCCCTGACGGACCGTGACGGCGAGCCCGTCATCACGCGCCTCGACGAATCCGGCCTCCGCGCCATGGCCGAGGCCGGCGGCGGCCGCTACCTCGGCACGGACCTCGCGAGCGTCCCCGGCACCGTCCGCTCCCGGCTCGCGGGGCTCGACCAGGTCTCCTTCGGCGCCACCACGACCTCCCTCCCCATCGAACGCTTCCAGTGGTTCGCCGCCGCCGCGCTCGCGCTTGCGCTCCTCGCCACCGCTGTCGAGTGGCGCGCCCTCCCGGGCTGGAGGCGTGCGCCCGCGCTCGCGGCTGTCGCGACCTTCGCGCTGGTCCTTGCGGCCTGCGCCACGGCGGCCCATACCCTCAACGAGCGCGCCCTTGAGGCGCTGGAGCAGGGGGATCTCGAAACGGCTATCGAGCTCTTCCATGAGGCGCTGGCCGAGGATCCCCGCGACGGCCAGGTCGCCCTGAACCTTGCCGCCGTCCTCCACCGCGCCGGACGCTACGACGCGGCCGTCGGCGTCGCCCGGCGCGCCCTCACGGACCGCGACGCAGCCATTGCGGCGGCCGCTCACTCCAGCCTCGGCCACCACCTCTTTGCGCTGGGGGCGATCGAGGAGGCGCTCGAGGCCTTCGGGGAGGGCCTGCTGCTCGCCCCGGGGGACGACTTGCTGCGCCGCGACTACGAGGTCGTCTATCGCCTCCTCCACCCCGAGCCCCCACCCGAGCAGCAGGGCGCCCCCTCCGAGGGAGGCGACTCCGAGGAAGGGGAAGACGAGGAGCAGCAGCAGAGCGCCCCGGCGGCCGCACCTGAGGGCGCGCCCGGGGGCGGAGGCGAGGGCGGCCAGGAGGCCCTTTCGCCCGCAGCCCTCCAGCAGCAGCTGGCCGCCATCGATGCGGAGGTCGCGGAGCTCCGCACCGAAGCCGGTGAGGTGCTGAGCGCGCGCGAGGCGCTCGCCATCCTCGAACTGCTCGAAGAGCGCAGCCGCCTTGCGGCCCAGAACCCCGTTCGCGGATCCTGGAGCGATCCCGATGACTACTGATCGGTCCCGTCCCCAGGTGGAGCGCCCGGCATGAGCGAGACAGCCCCCGGCGTCGCCGAAGTCCTCGCGCATTTCTCCATCGACCTGCCCTGGGATGGCGCCTTGCTGGCCGCCGCCGCCTTCTACGCCGTCGCCTGGGTGCGCGTCCGCAGCGAGTGGCCACGCGTTCCCCCCGGCCGCCTCCAGCTCGCCTCCTTCATGCTGGGGTTGGCGCTCGTCTTCGTGGCCACGCAATCACCTCTGGAGCACTACGGCAACCAGCTCCTCTGGGCCGACTTCGCCGGGATGCTGCTCCTCACGATGATCGCGCCGCCCCTCATCCTGCTCGGCGCACCTCTCACGCTCGCCTTCCGCGCCAGCGGACGGCGGGGACGCGCCCGCCTGCGCCGCTTCTACCGGGGGCGCCCGATGCGGATCGTCGCCATGCCCATCGCGTCCTGGCTGCTCTTCGCGGTCGTCACCTACGCCTGGCAGTTCTCGGGCCTCACCGAGGCGGCGGCGGCCAACGTCTTCGTGCGAGACGTGCAGCAGCTCTCGCTGTTCGCCGTCTCCCTTCTGTTCTGGTGGCCCGCCCTCTGCGCCGACCCCGTCGCCTGGCGCATGAGCCACCCGCTCCGCATCCTCTACATCGCAGTCGAGATGACCCACAAGGGCCTCTTCGGCGGCATGTTCCTCAGCCTCAACACGCCCGTCCACGAGACCTTCGCCGCCAACATGCCCGTCTGGGCGATCGCCGCCATGACCGACCAGCGGCTGGCTATCCTCGTGCTCTGGGTAGGGGGAAGCCTTGTGTTCCTCGTCGTCCTCGCGGCGATTGCCGTCAGCTGGATCCGCTACGAGGGGCGGCAGTCGGCCCGCATCGATCGGCGCCTCGACGCCTTACGCGAGGCACGCCGTGAGCGCGCCCGCGCGTTGGGGAGCGTCTTCGAACGGCCCTAGGACGCCCTGCCCGCTAGATGCTGAGCTCGCCCCAGAGCTCGGTCGCCTGCTTCCGCAGCTCGCCCCGGAAGTCGGGGTGGGCGACGCTGATCAGCTCGGCCGCCCGCTGACGGTGATTCTTGTCGAGCAGCCGCGCGACGCCGTACTCCGTCACGATCGTGTCCGCCAGGTAGCGCGGGATCGTGACGAGCGTGCCTGCCTCGTGCTTCGCCACGATCTTCGAGAGGGAGCCTTCCAGCGCCGTCGAGCGCAGCACGGTGACGGCTCGGCCGTCGGGGCAGAGCGCCGCGCTGATGTGTGTGTCCGGCTGCCCGCCCGTGCCGTTGATCATCTGCCCGCCGAAGCGGTCCTCGCTCGCAATCTGCCCCAGCAGGTCCACCGCCACGGCGCTATTGACCGACGTCATCTGGCGGTTCTGCGACATAAGAGCGGGGTTCAGCAGGTAGTTCGGGTCGTACACCTCGAACGCCGGGTTGTCGCGGATGATGCTGAGGTCGGTGCCGTCGCAACCGGTCCACGCCACCGCCACGCAGCGGTCGCGGTGGATCGTCTTGCGTGAGTTATCGATGTTGCCGCGCGCCCATAGCTGCGCCAGCCCCGGCGAGCCCAGCTCGGTGTGTACGCCCAGGTAGTGGGCGTTGTCGAAGGCTCCCGCCTTGAACATGAGCGCGCTCGGCGTGCCCACGCCCACCTGGATGGTGTCGCCGTCCCGGATCAGCGGCGCCAGGTTATCCGCGATCGCTTGCGCTTCCGGATCGACTTCGGCCAGCCCGAACGCCTGACGCACGATTTTCGGTGGCAGCGCGTGCAGAATCCCCTCGACGATTGCGACCTGGTCCGTGCTCGCCAGGTCGAGCAGTTCCAGCAACTCCCCGCGGTTCTCCTCGGGGGCAAGGGTCTCCACCCGCTCCCGCACCGCTGACACGTTCACAGTCTGGATGGCGTCCTCGATGAAGGCCGCGAACTCGCTCACGTGCACCCAGATGTCGCCATGTCCCGGCGTGATGTTCGGGTCGATCATTCCGATCGTGTCGCGGCAGCGCTTCGTGTATGCCTTGCGCGTCCACATGTGCACACCGAACTGCACGTAGCCTGCCTCGTTCGGCGCGCTGCACGAGGTGATCTGCACGTCCGGGAGGCGCGCTTCCTCCCGACCGGCGTCATGGGCCTTCATGCCGAGCATGAAGGTGTTTGGCAGGTAGGTTGCGATCCTGGCGTCGTGGGCTGCCCGCAACGGCTCCCCGATAAACAGCTCGATTTCGCGCTCGCCGTTCTGGCCCGGGCTGAAGAGTCGCGCCTCGGTCGGCGCCAGCACCCGCACGTGCATGCTGCTCAGCTGTTCGGCGCGGTCCGCCAGCGCCGAGGTCAGTGCGCCCGGCGTCAGAACGCCCATCGTCACGAGGTCGCCCTCGCCAATGAGCGCCATGGCGTCCTCGACGCTGCGCAGGCGCTCCTTGTAGGTCTCCCGCCAGTCCCCTGTGTGCGTCATGGCCACGCTCCTAGGTGAAGTTGAAGTTGAACCCCCGCGGATCCTCGAAAGGCTGCGGTTCCGGCTTCTTGTACTGGACCTCGATCTCGTCCGTGTCCTCGTTGTAACGCACGGGGAAGGAGGCCACGGGACGGAACGCCGGCAGCGACTTCGCCGCGCCGTCGCGCACGTCGAACTTCGCGCCGTGCCGGGGGCAGTCTATCTCGAAGCCAACCAGCCGGCCCTGCCCGAGTGGGCCGTTGTCGTGCGAGCAGCGGTTCTCGATCGCGTAGTACCCATCCTGCAGGTGCACGAGCACGAACGAGTCCTCCCCGATATCGATGATCGCGGTCTCGCCGGGCTTCAGCATGTTGGCCGGTCCCACTGGCATGAAGGGGGTCTCGCTGTCGGTCTGCTCGCTCATCGTCTTGCTCCTCCCGCGAGGGCGAGCGAGCCGCAGCGATTGGCCGCGGCTCGCGTTCGCCGTCCTGCTCCGGGCCTAGCGGTCCGGACCGTAGATGTAGTCGTCGAGCGTCTGGTGCATGTGGCGGATGCGGCGCTCACGGTAGTCGATGAGCAGGCCCCTGTACGAGCGCGAGTTCATCCCCTTTTGCACGCGCGGCAGGTTGTACGAGTCCTGGTCCAGTACGAGGCCCAGCGACATGTCGCCGTGCCTGTGCTCCGTGTGCGGCGGACGTCGTGGCGGCTCCGCCCCCTCCAGAACCCGCACGTAGTTCTGCAGGTCGTAGTACATCTTGTTCGGGTCCGTCGGATGCGCTTCGACAACCACGCGCTCTGCTCCTTCATCTGCGCCGACCATCCGGCGGCCCGGCGCCATCTGAAAGGTGGCCCGATGTTACGCGAAAAGGCTCTCGTTCGCCTGTCCGAACGCGCTACGAACCCGGTGTCGGCACGATCTCTGTGCCCATCTCTTCGGGCTCCATCCCGAGCGTGATGAGCACCTTGGAGAGACTCATGAAGAGCCCCACGCCCAACGCCATCTCCACGATCTCGGGGTCGCTGAAGTGCTCCCGCAGCCGCGCCTGCAGCTCCGGCGAGACCTGCCGCGGGTCGCCGATGATCGCATCCGTCAACGCGATCGCGGCCTTGTCCCGCGGGGAAAGCTCCGACTCCTCGTAGCCGTCCTCGATCTCGGTAACGTTTTCTTCCGTCAGTCCTTGCTCACGCGCCACGGCGAAGCGAACGTTCTTTCAGTAGCCGCAGTCCGTCACGCGGGCGTTGCGCATCCGCGTGACCTCCTTCGTGCGGTGGTCGAGCGCGCCTTTGCTCCAGAACGTCCCGTAGAGCATCCCGAAGGCGCCCGCCAGCCCCGGCTGATGCGCCAGCGCCGTGCCGAAGCTGGGCTCCTGGCCCGGTATCGCCGAAGTCACTCGTGGTTTGGTCGACATTGCGCCCTCCTTGGGAGCTTTCAGTAGATAGGTCCTTCGCCCGAAGCGGGCGCCGGCGCCTCGACTGGCGCCGGCTCGGTGCCGAACGCCAGCCGCAGCCGGCAGTTTGCATCGAAGAGCGCCACCCCGATCGTCAGCGCCACCACGCCCCCCTCGCCGAAGTGGTCGCGGAGCTCCGCGTACTCGTCGTCGGTCAGGTCGTGGTGCTGCCAGGGCATCTTCTCGGCAAGCGTGAGGGCTGCCCGTTCCGGCGGGGCGAACAGGTCGCTCTGCGACCAATCCGCCAGCGCCTCGATCTGCTCGTCGCTCACGCCCGCTCCCGCATGGCGGACGGCGAGCTCGGCCTCGCAGTCGTGGAGCTGCGCCACTCGCAGCCGGCACAACTCGAGCAGGCTCGCGGGCAGCAGTTCCTCGTCCCAGAGCTTGCCGTAGAAGGCGGCGTACAGATGGCGCAGCTCCGGGCGCAGAGACAGGGCCGCGTCGAATGGCGCGCTGCCGTCCGCCCCCTTCAGCCAGGTCACGTGTGCATTCTCGCGTCGTGTTCCCGGCGCCGCAACGGCCCGCGAGCCGCTATGTCGTGGCGACCTGCGGAATCCGCACCCGCCCGAGACGCTGCGCGACCTCCGTGATCCCCATCGCGAACGTCGCCGGGATCAGCTCGCCCCGCTCGATGGAGGCGATGAACATCGGCAGGACCGTCAACAGTACGCGGATGCGCACCGACTCACGCGCGTGCCACTCCTCGGAGACGCGCCCCTCGGCCACCATCTCCTCCAGGTCCTTGGGCAGGTAGACGCCACCCCGGCGGGCGTACGCCATCGTGGCGATGACCGCCATCGCCCGCGGGTCCAGATCGGTGCGGTGGAAGCCGGCGCTCTGACTGGCGGGGAACCGCTCCAGCGCTCCCTGCACGTGCCGGTTCAGCGCATCCACTTCGACCCTCGCCACGCTGATGGCCCCTTCGGGATCCTCCAGCTCGGCCGTCAGCAGCGCGCCACCGGCCAGCTCGGCCGCCGCGGCGGCCGTGACATCCTCGATGCTCCCGCCGTCCGCGGCGAGGGCCTTCAGGTGGTCGATCAGCGCGCCCATGGACCGCCTCCGCGATCGCGTCGTTCTGCCGCTACTGTACAGCCGCGAGCGCGCGCCCGGCGCCGACCGCGACCGGCCCAATTCCCTAGATGTGGAGGACGCGGTCGTAAGCGTCGAGCACCGACTCGTGCATCGCTTCCGAGATAGTCGGGTGCGGGAACACCGTTTCCATCAACTCCGCTTCGGTCGTCTCCAGGCCCATCGCGACCACGAACCCCTGGATCATCTCCGTCACGTCGGGACCCACCATGTGCGCCCCGAGGAGCTCGTCCGTATCGGCGTCGAAGACCGTCTTCACCATGCCCGCCGTGTCGCCCACGGCGATCGCCTTGCCGTTTCCGACGAGCGGGAAGCGCCCCACGCGAACGCTGAAGCCTGCTTCCTGCGCCGCCGCCTCCGTCAGCCCCACGCTCGCGATCTGTGGGTGGCAGTAAGTGCAGCCCGGGATGCGCCGCCGCTCAACCGGCCGCGCCGAGGGCAGTCCCGCGATGCGCTCCACGCACATCACGCCCTCGTGCATCGCCTTGTGCGCCAGCAGGGGCGGCCCCGCTACGTCGCCGATGGCGTACATCCCGGGCTCGCCGGTCTCCAGCCACTCGTTCACCACGATCGCCCCGCGGTCGACCGTGGCTGCGGTCGCCTCCAGGCCCAGACCCTCCACGTTGCCGGTCACGCCAACCGCCAGGATGGCGCGATCGAAGGTCGCCTCGACCGTCCCGGCCGCGGTCGCGATCGTCGCCGTCACGCTGTTATCGCGCCTCTCGAGGGACTGCACGGTGGCGTTGGTGTGAATCGTGATGCCCTGCTTCTCGAACTCCTCCCGCGCGAAGGCGGAGATCTCTTCGTCCTCGACGGGCAGGATGCGCGGCAGCACCTCCACCACCGTCACCTCCGCCCCCAGCGCCCGGTAGAAGCTCGCGAACTCCACGCCGATCGCCCCCGAGCCGATGACCAGCAGCGAGTCGGGCATGGCGGTTGGCACCATCGCTTCCTTGTACGTCCAGACGAGCTCGCCGTCCGGCTCCAGCCCCGGCAGCGAACGGGCGCGCGCGCCCGTCGCCAGGATGATGCTGTCGGCGCCAAGCTCGGCCACGACCTCGCCGTCCTTCTCGACGACCACGCCGCCCCCGCCCGTCAACCGTGCGGATCCATCAAACACCTGGACCTTGTTCTTTCGCAGCAGGAACTTGACGCCGCTGGTCAGCTGGCGCGCCACCGACCGCGAGCGGCTCACGACCTTCTCGATGTCGAACGAGGCCTCGACGGTCAGCCCGTAACGCTCCGCGTCCTGCATCTCACGGTAGAGGTCGGCGGTGTGGAGGAGCGTCTTGGTGGGGATGCAGCCCCAGTTCAGGCAGATGCCGCCCAGGTGCTCGCGTTCCACCACGGCCGCCTGCAGCCCCAACTGTGCAGCGCGGATCGCGGCCACGTAGCCGCCAGGGCCGCCGCCCACCACCACTACGTCGAACGTTGTTTCCGCCATCGGGTCCCTCCCCCTAGACCAGCAGCCGGAAGGGCGCTTCGAGGTAGTCGCGCACCGAGGCCAGGAACTGCGCCGCCGGCGCCCCGTCGAGCGCGCGGTGATCCCAGGTCAGGCTCAGCGTCATCGCCTTCTGTCGCAGGGGACGCTCGCTCTCCCAGCGCACGTCGTCGCGCAAGCGGTTCACGCCGAGGATGCCCACCTCGGGCGGATTGAGGATGGGCGTGAACGAATCAACGCCGAACATGCCCAGCGTGGAGACCGTGAAGGTGCCCCCCGCCATGTCGTCGAGTCCGAGCTTCCCCTCCCGCGCCAGCCCCGCCAGCCGCGAGGACTCCTGTGCGATCTCCTTCAGTCCGATCTGGTCCACATGGCGCACCACCGGCACGACGAGCCCTTCCTCCAGCGCCACCGCCATCCCAACGTGGATATCGCCACGCAGGTTTATCTCCTTGCCCAGGAACTGGGCGTTCATGCGTGGGTGGTCGAGCAGCGCCTTCGCCACGGCCTTCATCGTGATGTCCGTGTACGAGGGGCGCACGCCCTCGCTCGCCCACTCCTCGATCAGCTGCGTGCGCAGCTTCACGCAGTCGTCCATGGCCACGTCCATGTCCATGGTCAGCTGCGCCGTCTCCTGCAGGCTCGCGTACATGCGCTCGGCGATGATCTTGCGTATGCCCCGGACTGCCATCACCTCGTCCTCGCGGGCCGCCGGAGCGGGCGGAGCAGCAGGAGCTGATGCTCCGCCCGCTGCCGCTGCCGCTGCCTTGATGTCCTCCTTCGTAATGCGCCCGCCGGGACCCGAGCCCGTCACAGTCGAGAGGTCGACGCCCAGCGCTTCCGCCCGCTTCCGGGCCAGTGGCGAGGCAGGGGCAGGGGCCGCCGCCGGAGCGGCCGGCTGGGGCGCGGCCTGGGCCGCTGCGTGCGCCGCGCGCACGTCGTCTTCGGTTACGCGACCCCTCGGCCCCGTGGCCGCGACCGCCGCGAGGTCGACACGTAGCTCCTTTGCCAGCCGTCGCGCCGCCGGCGAAGCGGGTACGCGCTCGCCCGCGGCCCGTGCTGGAGCGGCCGGCGCCGGCGCCGGCTCCGCGGAAGCGGCGCTCGCCGCCGCAGCCGCGGGGGCGAGCGCCCCGGGCAGGACATCGGGAATTTCCTCGCCGGCGGCGTAGATCCAGCCCACCACCACACCCGGGTCGACGGTCGTTTCGCTCGGCACCAGGTGCCTTACGGTGCCGCCGGCCTCGGCCTCCACGTCCATCTCCACCTTCTCGGTCTCCAGCCGGTAGAGGTCCTCGCCCAGCTTCACCTCACCGCCGTCGGGGATGTGCCACTCGGCAACGGTTCCCTCCGTCATCGTCATGCCGAGCTTCATCATGTAAATCTCGGTTGGCATCTGATCCCCCGTCCTGTTCGAGTTCGTGGTCTGTTACGAGCCGTCTGAGGACGGCTCTTCATTGCGGTACAGGGCCCCGCGGGCTGCGTGATTCAGCACCGCGTGGACGTCGATCACCCAGGGACCGTCCCGGGCCACTCGGAGTGTAGCGGCTTGCCCCGGTTTCAACACACGCTCGCGCTCGCCGTCGAAAGCGAGCACGCCTGGCCCGGTTACGGAGACCGCCTCTCCCAGTGGGAGCCGGGTGTACGAATGCACGGCGATCCGCTCGTAGAGGCCTGGTGCGATGGGTGCCAGCACGGAGACGCCCCCCTCCCCGGGCCCGAGCTTGAGGTGCAACGCCTCGTCCTCGTCCGGCGTGAGCGGCGCCAGCAACCCCCCGATGGAGGTGATGCCCACGGCCGAGGGTTCCGCTCGCGTGAGCACGGCCTCTCGCAGCCGCTGCCCGCCCCAGATCGCGCGCGAGCCGACGAAGCGGTCGGCTGCCAGCACGGCGTCGATGAGCGCAAGGTCATCCTTCTCGCCTTCGATCTCGACGTGCACCGCCTTCACCTGCGCTGCGACGGCTTCCAGGGGAATCTGTCCGGTCGCAACGAGCCCTGCCGCCGCGCCCGCCACCGTCGCCTCAACCATCGTGGGGAAGACGTTGTTTGTGCCCGTTGAGACGGGTACCAGGGGGGCGTCCCGCCAGCCCAGAGCGAAGGCGCGGTTTGTGCCGTCCCCGCCGAGCGTCAGGACTGCGCCGCAGCCTTCGGCTCGCAGCTTCTCGGCTGCACGCGTCGTATCGAAGGTGCTTGCCGTACGCGGCGAGTCGACGGCGACGAAGGTCGCCTCGTCGGCGAACTCGTCCGCTGCCGCCGCCGTGATGCCGTGGGTGTCGGGCATGTAGCGGAAGTCGCGCACGCCGCTCGCGAGGGCGCCCACGATCGCGCGGCGCACGATCGCCCGCTTCTCCTGGTTATCGAACACCGAAGCGCGCGCGACGAGGCGCCGGATGTCCTTCCCCGAAGCGGGGTTGGCGACGATCCCGAGCGGGTGCGAGGCAGGCAGGGCCTACCCCGTTCCGAGGATGCGCCGCGCCTCGGCCGCGATCCGCTCCGCGTTCGGCACGTAGGTCTGTTCCAGCACGGGGCTGAACGGTACGGGCGAGAACGGCGCCGCCACGCGGCCGACGGGCGCATCGAGGGAGTCGAACGCCAGCTCCGCGATTTGCGCCGCGATCTCCGCGCCCAGGCCGCCGAAGCGCACGGCCTCGTGCACGACGAGCGCGTTATGCGTCTTCAAGACCGAGTTGATGATCGTGTCCGTGTCCAGCGGCTGCAGCCACAGCGGGTCGATCACCTCGACGCTGACGCCCTCGCCTTCGAGGATGTCGGCGGCCTTCGTCGCCTCGTGGAGCATGCGCCCGTGGGCCACGATCGTGAGGCCGTCGCCCTCGCGGATCACGTTCGCCTTGCCGATGGGCAGCGTGTACGGCTCCTCCGGTACCTCGCCGGGCAGGGCCATCAGGCCCTTGCACATCACGACGAAGACGGGATTGGGCTCGCGCGCGGCCGTGATGATGGCGCCCTTCACGTCGTACGCCGTCGCCGGCATCACGACCTTCAGGCCGGGGGTGTGGCAGAGCCACGCCTCGAGGCTCTGCGAGTGCTGCGCTGCGAGGTTCATGCCCGCGCCGGACATCGTCAGCACGGTCACCGGCAGCGTCGCCTTGCCGCCGAACATGTACCGCATCTTCGCCAGCTGGTTGACGATCTCGTCCATGCACTCGCCGATGAAGTCCATGAACATGATGTCCACGATCGGCTTGAGGCCGGTGGCCCCCGCTCCCACCGCCAGCCCGATGATGCCGGACTCGCTGATGGGCGTATCGATCACCCGGTCGGGACCGAACTCAGCGAGCAGGCCCCGGTAGATGCCGAACACGCTGCCGGCGCCGGCAACGTCCTCGCCGGCCATGAACGCCAGCGGCTCTTCCTGGAGCGCCTGGCGCACCCCCTCGGTGATCGCGAGGGTGTAAACGAGCTGCCGCCCCGCGGGCGCGTCTGCTGTGGTCATTGGTTCGCTCCTAAGTCGCCGCGCTGGGCGTGTAGACGTCGTTCAGAAGGTCCGCCGGGTCCGGCAGGGGGCTGTTCTCCGCGAACTCGATCGCCTCGGTGACGTCGGCCATGACGGCGTCGTGCACGCCCTGGATCTCGTCCTTGGTCATGATGTCCATCTCGAGCAGGCGCTGCTCGTGCTGCGCGATCGGGTCGCGCGCGCGCCACGCCTGGAGCTCCTCGTCCGTGCGGTAGTGCAGACCGATGCCGCGCAGGCCGACGTGGTCGACGAAGCGGTAGGTCTTGCACTCCACCAGCGTGGGGCCGCCGCCGGTGCGGGCGCGTTCGATCGCCTCTCCGGCAGCTTCCCAGACCGCGATGGCGTCCATGCCGTCGCAGATGACGCCCGGCATGCCGTAGCCGGCGGCGCGGTCGGCGACATCGCTGATCGCCTGGTGCTCCGCCTGTGGGGTGAACTCGCCGTAGCCATTGTTCTCGCAGACGAACACGACGGGCAGCTTCCAGAGGGCCGCCATGTTGGCCGCCTCGTGGAAGGCGCCCTCGTTCGTGGCGCCATCGCCGAAGAAGGGCACGGCCACGTTCATGGAGTCGCGCCCCTCCATGCGGGCGAAGTACTTGTTCGAGAAGGCGGCCCCGACCGCGATCGGGGGGCCCGCCGCTACGATGCCGTTCGCGCCAAGCATGCCCGCATCCACGTTCGAGATGTGCATGCTGCCGCCGCGGCCCTTGTTGTAGCCGGTCTCCCGGCCGAAAAGCTCCGCGTACATGAGCTTGAACTCGCCGCCCTTGGCCACCAGGTGGCCATGGCCGCGATGCGTGCTCGTGATCTGGTCCTGGTCGCTCAGGTGCACCATCACACCCGAGGCGACTGCCTCTTCGCCGATGTACAGGTGAAGCGCCCCCGGCGACTTGCCCTGCTCCATCAGCCGTCCCGCCTCTTCTTCGAAGTGGCGTATTCGTACCATCCGGAAATGAAGGTCCTTCAGGACCTCCTCGCTTGGTTCCATCGCCTGGCTGCTGTTGGCCACGGCCGCCTCCGCACACGCTGGGATAGGAGCGCCTTCGCGGGCGCCCGAGCGCCCGAGCATCGTACAGGACGGTTCCGCCCTGACAAAGGCGCTCCCCTCTATTCCGCCCGCACTTTCCGTGCAGGGCGCGACTCTCTAGAATCGCGCCCGCCAACAAGCCGGCCGCGGCCCTTGATCCGCCCGGTCGCACCCAACACATAGGGAGGTTCTCGCACCATGGATCTTGGACTGCAAGGCAAGAAGGCTCTTGTGACCGCTGCCAGTCAGGGCATCGGCAACTTCATCGCCAACACCCTCGCCGCGGAAGGCGCCGATGTCGCCATCTGCGCCCGCACCCCTGAAAAGGTCGCTGCGGCCGCCGAGGCCCTCAAGGCGCACGGCACCAACGTCTACGGCGCCCCCTGCGACGTCGGCGACGCCGATGCCGTCAAGGCCTGGGTCGAGGCGAGCGCCGCTGCCCTCGGCGGCATCGATATCTACGTCAGCAATGCCTCCGCCGGCGGCGGTGGCTCGCTCTGGAACGAGCACTTCGCCATCGACATGATGGGCACGGTCAACGGCGTCGCCGCCGCTCTCGACCACCTCAAGGCCTCGGACGGCGCCAGCGTCGTCATCATCAGCACCTCGGCCGCGGTCGAGGCGTTCCCGCCTCCGCCCGCAACATCCGCTGGCGCCTACGGCGCCATGAAGGCCGCGCTTCTGAACTACTCCGGCTTCGCCGCCCAGCAGCACGCGGGCGCGGGCATCCGCTTCAACGTCGTCTCGCCTGGTCCCACCTACTTCGAGGGTGGCCCCTGGCACAACATCGAGCAGGCCATGCCTCCGTTCTTCGAGATGATTGCGAACGGCATCCCCCTGCGCAGCAAGAGCAAGCCCGATACCCTCGCGGGCCAGATGGGAAGTGGGCAGGAAGTGGCGAATGTCGCTGCTTTCCTCGCCAGCCCGGCCTCGAGCCACACCACGGGCGTCAACATCGTCGTCGATGGCGGCTTCACCCGCCGCGTCGCTTTCTAGTTCACGAACTGCGGGAGTCCCGCGCCGGCACACGTTGGCGCGGGACTCTTCGCCACCCGCCACCACCGCACATGCCACAGGGAGGCCGCCATGCCCAGAATCGACGCCTACCTCGTCGCCGGCGGAAAGTGGCACGACATCAACTTCGCCCGCCTCGAAGTCCTCAAGCTCCTGCACGAGGACGACGACGTGCGTGTCCGCATCGGCGAGGACTACAGCAACACCGAGGCCATCGCCGCCGCCGACTTCCTCATCAGCTACACCTGCGATGTGCACCCCTCGCGGGAGCAGGAGGAAGCCGTGCGCGACTTCGTCGCCGGCGGCAAGCGCTGGTTCGCCCTCCATGGCTCCAACTCCGTCATGGACTTTCAGGCGGACGGCGTCCACTGCCCGCGGGATTATCCCGTCCTCATGGAGACGCTCGGCAGCCAGTTCATCGCCCACCCGGCGATCGAGCCCTACCCCATCACGGTGAGCGAGTCCGCCAGGGATCACCCCCTCGTGGCCGGCATCGAGCCCTGGGAGTGCGAGGACGAGCTCTACCTCTGCGAGTACCACGGCGAGATCACGCCTCTCATGGAGACGCGCTTCGCCGGTAACAGCGGCCCCGGTTTCTACGAGCACGACTGGCCCAAAGACGAGCCCCGCCTCGTGATGTACCTCCACCCCGTGGGTGAGGGCGAGGTGCTCTACCTCACGCCCGGTCATCGCCGCTCGAAGTACGACATGCAGGATCCACCGCTCAGCGTTGAGGAATGGCCCGTCCCGGAGCTTGGCGCCTGGACGCAGCCCACCTACTACGAGCTGCTCCGCCGCGGCATCGAGTGGGCCAAGGAGCCCTCCCGGGCTGCCTCCGCCGGCTAGCTGCCGCTCCCCGCCTCCGGCTGGGGTTCCGGCCCGCTTCCATCGGCACTGCCCGCTCGCCCGCGAATGCGCGCCATGGCGTCGCGCAAGCCACCTTCGCCGGCGACGGCGAGATCGCGGCGCTGGAACGCCTCGAGCGCGAGGAGCGCCAGCACGAGCGCCAGCGCCAGGGGCCCGAAGAAGCGCAGCGCGTTGAAGCCCTCGACGATGAGGATGCTGCCGTCTGTCCAGTAGTAAGGCGAGACCTTCTGCATCCCTTCGAGGGCGCCCACGAACCCCGCAAGGAACTCGAGGAGGTAGCCGCCCCCCGTGACCGTCGCGGCGATGACGGTGGCCGCGAAGCGGTCACGCAGCAGGCACACCACCAGGAACGTGAACGTGAGGTGGAGGAGCGTGAGCGGGATCATGCCGAAGATCGCCCAGGCGGTGCCGCCTGCGGGCAGTTCCACCGCCCGCCACTCGGCTGTCAGCATGACCGCCGGGTAGCTGAGCGCGATCCCCGCCGAAAGGACCAGGGCGAGGCCGAGCATCTTCTGCGCCAGCAGGCTGCGACGCCGCTGTGGCTGCGCGGCGAGCAGGTCCAGCGTGCCGCTGCCTTCCTCGCCGGCGACCGACGAAACCGCCGCGATGAAGGCGACCACCGCGAAGATGGCCGGGATCCAGGAGAAGTACTCCACGGCGAGGAAGCCCTCGGGCGTGTTGATGGCGGCGCCGCTTCCGGCGAACCCGCTGAAGAATTCGCTGTCCGCGAACTCACCGAGGGTCTCCCGGAAGTCCGGGTAGAGCGCGACAACCGCCGCTCCCAGGGCGGCCGCTGCAAGGGAGACAAGGAGGACCGGCGTTGCCCACGTCCGTGCGCTGCGCCGGACCATGCCCGGTAGCCAGCGCCTCCTGCCGAGCCGCAGCCGCACAGCGGCGCGCGCGCCGCTGCCTGCTCCCCGTCTCTCCAGGAGGCGGCGGATGGGGCCCGGCAGGGGCATGCCCGCCCCCGACGCGAGTTCGCGCCGGGTGAACACCCAGAAGGCGGCCGTGTAGACGACGAGGTTGCCCGTCAGGAGCGCCGCCAGGCGCGGCCATGGGTACTCACCCGTGAGCAGGGGCGTGCCCTCCGCCCAGTGGAAGGGGGAGATGATGCGCAGCGGTTCGATGGCCTCCGAGGTGGACCCCAGCGTCTGCAGGAAGAAGGCCACGACGAGAACGCCTCCCGCGGCCATCCCCGCCTCGCCGCGGGTCCGCAAGACCGCGCAGGCCAGGTAGGCCACGCCCACGAAGAGGAGCACGAGCAGGATGCTTCCCGCGGTCGCCACCACCAGTCGCCAGGCGGGGACGCCCATCTCCCCGAGCTCCACGCCCCAGGCGAGGAACGGCACGCCCGCCAGCAGCGTCAGCGTGAGCGCCAGCGCGACCCCTCCGGCTCGCTGCGCGAGGAAGGAGACGCGGCTGAGCGGCTGCGCCAGCAGCAGGTCGAGGGAGCCGGACGCCTCCTCGCCCGCCACGCCGCTCGTGCTCGCGAAGATGCCGACGACAATGACGATGATGGGTGCGAAGTTGAAGTAATAGGCGCTCAGGAACCCTTCTGGCGTACTGATGTCGGCGCCGCCCCCGAGCGCCGTGTAGAACGCGCTCCCCGCCAGGTCCTGGAGGCTGTCACCGAGTTCCCTGTACTCGAGCGAGATCATCACGGCCATGAGGGCCAGGGCGGTGGCGGTGACGATGCTGCGCGTACGCATACCGCCAAGCGTCTGCCAGAGAATGGGGAGGCGCCTCACGCCGGCCCCTCCCGCTCGTAGAAGGCGCGCATGATCTCGTCCAGCGTGGGGGCGCGAGACTCGAGGTCGGTGACCCCGTGCTCGGCAAGCGCTTTCACGAGCGCGCCGATGTCCCCCTCCACGCTGAACTCCACCCGCCCGTCGCGCCGTTCGATCTCGGTGACGTCGGGCAGGCGGAACGCCTCCGGGTCCGGCGCCAGCCCGCCGAAGTGGGCCGTCACGCGCCGGAGCGAGCGCCCTTTCAGGTCGTTCACCGGCGCTACCTCCACCAGCCTGCCCTCGCGCAGGATGCCGACACGTTCGCAGATCTCCTCCACCTCGCTCATCACGTGCGAGGAGAAGAACACGGTGGCGCCCCGGCTGGCTTCCTCCTTAAGCACCTGCCAGACGGTGTGCTGTAGCAGCGGGTCGAGGCCCGAGGTGGGCTCGTCGAGCAGGAGGATCGGGGGCTGATCGAGCAATGCGATGAGGAGGGCCAGCTTCTGCCGGTTCCCCTTCGAGAGGGCGCCCGCGCGGCGTGTCAGGTCGAGCTCCAGCCGCGTCGCGAGCGCGGCGACACGATCCCCATCGACGGGCCGCGAACGAAGCGAAGCGAAGAACTCGACCGTCTGCCGGCCGCTCAAGCGGTCGTACAGGCGCACGTCTCCTGGCAGGTAGCCCGTGAGTGCGCGCACCTGGACCGAATCCCGCTGGCAGTCGCGCCCGAGGATCTCGGCGCGGCCGTCCGTGGGCCGGATGAGGTCGAGGAGGAGGCGGATGGTGGTGGACTTGCCCGCCCCGTTCGGGCCGAGGAAACCGAAGATCTCCCCGCGCGCCACTTCCAGATCGAGACCGTCGAGGGCGAGCACGGTGTTGCCGTAGGTCTTGCTCAGGCCCTCGGTCCGGATGGCGGCGTCCATGGCGCCGCCCATGGTATACGCGGGCCGCCGGCGGCCCGGACTAGCCGAGGATCATCGGGTTGTCGAACGGCAGACCGAGGAGCAGGCGACCCGCCGACTCCAGCGTCCGAGGCGAGGTCCCCGCGTGTTGCGTGGCCGCGTGCACGTCACGGAAGCAGCGCTCGATCGGACTCGCCTGGTAGACCGCCGTGCCGCCCGCCGCCGCGTGCATCAGATCGACCGCGTAGGCCGCGCTGCGCGTCGCGTTCGTGCCCGCGAGCTGAACGTCGCGGCGCTTGTCGAGGCTCACGGGGTCGCCCCGCAGCGTTGTCTGCCACGCATCCTCGACCTCTTCGTACAGCCACGAGCGCGCCGAACGTACGGCCGCGGAGGCCTTGGCCAGGTCGTTCTGGATGGCGGTGTTGTCCGAGAGCTTCGCCTGTGACATGCGCGCCGTCTTCGTCTGGGCCAGCGTCACGAACTCGTCGATTGCGTGCTGCGCGATGCCGCACGCGATGATGCCGATGGGGGCTGCCAGCACGGCCATCACGGGGAATCGATAGAACGGCCCCTGGAAGTGCTTGCCCTTGGGCGCCGGCCCTCCGAAGCTCGAAACGAGGTGCTCCGGCACGAAGCCGTTTTCCACGACCACGTCGTTGCTGCCCGTTCCGCGCAGCCCCACCACGTGCCACGTATCCAGTATTTCGACATCCTTGCGGCGGAAGGTCACGAAGCACATCTGCGGGATGCCCGCCGCGTTCATGCGTGGCTGCCCGTTCTCCTCCATGACCATGGCGCCGCCGCCGAGCCACCGCGCGTGCCCCGAGCCGCTGCAGTAGGGCCAGCGGCCCGTCACGCGGTAGCCGCCCTCGACGGGAATGGCAGGGTTGAGCGGGAAAATGCCACCTGCCCCGACCGCCCCGGCCGGGCCGTCCGCGTACATCTCCGCGATGCCCTCTTCCGAGAGTGCTGATCCGAGCTGCGCGCCCGTGGACCAGATCCACAGGTTCCAGGCGGCGGAGCCGTGAATCTTCGCCACGGTCTCGAACAGCTCGTACCCTTCCGTGGGCGAGGCTTCGAGCCCACCCAGCGATTCCGGTACCCAGACCCCGAGCAGGCCCTGTTCCTTCATCGCCTCGAAGGTGCGGTCGGTCAGGCGCCGCTCGCGCTCCGACTGGTCCGCATCTTCCGCGATGACCGAGGCGATCGCGTCGGCGCGCGCCACCAGGTTCCTGGGTTCCGCTGCTGTCGCCAGTGTCATGCCTGTCCCTTCGCCCAGAGGGCTGCGCTAGGCCCTGGGAAGTCCCAGGCCGCGCGTTGCGATGATGTTGCGCTGAATCTCGCTCGTGCCCCCGGCGATGGTCTCGCGCACCTGGTTCACGTAGCCGACGCCCGCCATACCGTGCAGCGGCGCCTTCGGGTCCGAGATATCGCCCCACATGCCCACCATGTGCGAAGCCGTGCGCGCGATGCGCTGGCTCAGCTCAGTCGTGAACAGCTTCGCGATCGAGGACTCCGCATTCGGAATCTCGCCCGCGTCCTGCATCGAGATGATGCGGTAGGCCAGCATCGTCGCCGTCTGCACCTCGATGAAGCGCTCCGCCCACTCGAAGCGGACCGCCTCGTAGGTCGTCTGCGGGATCTCGTCCCCGTGCTCGCGCAGCCAGGTCAGGTTGCGCTCGACGCCCTGGCGCAGCCCGATCGGCGTGCCGATAGCGGAGCGCTCGAAGTCGAGGGTCGTGGCGCCCACATACCAGCCCCGGTTCACCTCGCCGATGATGTTGCGCGCAGGCACGCGCACGTCCTCGAAGAACACCTCGTTGAAGTCGTGCCCGCCCGTCATGTTCACAAGCGGCCGCACCGTGATGCCGGGGGTCTTCATATCCAGCAGGAAGTAGGTGATCCCGCGGTGCTTGGGCGCATCCGGGTCCGTCCGCGCCAGCATGAACATCCAGTGCGCGCGGTGCGCCAGCGAGGTCCAGATCTTCTGGCCGTTGATCACGTAGTCGTCGCCGTCGCGCACGGCGCGCGTCTGCAGCGAGGCCAGGTCCGAGCCGGAGCCGGGCTCGCTGTAGCCCTGGCACCACTCCACCTTGCCGCCCAGGATGCCGGGGATGTGCTCTTGCTTCTGCTCTTCCGTGCCGTGCTCGATGAGCGTGGGACCGAGCATCATCAGGCCCAGGCCGCCCAGCCGAGGGGCGCCCGCCTCGGCGAACTCCTGGCTTAGGATGAACTGGTCCATCGGCTGCATTCCCGCGCCGCCGTACGCCGACGGCCAGGCCGGCGCGATCCACCCGCGTTCCGCCAGCGCCCCCCGCCACGCCTCCCAGAGCGGCTTCTCCTCGTCGGGCCGCCCCATGGGGAATTTGCCCCGGATCTCATCGGGCAGGTAGTCGCGCAGGAAGTCCTGCACCTGCATACGCCACACTGCCTGCGCCGGGTTGTCTCGAAAATCCATGCCGTAGGCCTCTCTCCGGTGTCTCGGGAACTCGCCCTCACCCCCTGGTTCGGAGGGGCGACGGTCAAGGATAGACCGGACCCCCTCCTACCGCCACGCGCCCTAAACCTCGTCTTGTTGACGCCCCCCATAGAATGGCGGCTATACGCGCCCGTCTTGGCGCTTGGGGAGGACCGGATGGCAGAGGGCTATTGGGGCAAGTACTGGCGCAGGCGCATCTCGCGCAGGCACGTCCTCGCGGGCGGCGCCGCTGCCGCCGCCGGCGCTGCCGGCCTTGTGGCCGTTGGCTGCGGCGACGATGACGACGACGAGCCCGCACCGGCCGCTACGGCCGCGGCCACCGCAGCCGCCACCGAGGCCGCCGGCGAAGCTGCCACCGAGGCCGCTGCTGAGGCGGCTACCGCAGCCGCCACCGAGGCCGCCACCGCAGCCGCAACGGAGGCCGCCGCGGGCGGACCCAGGACCGGTGGAACGATGCGCTTGCAGCGCGCCTTCTCCGACACCGGCTACGACCCCGCCATCACTATCACCGGCTACACCTGGGCGGCGCTCACCTACAACCACCTCCTCGGCTACTCCCTCATTGAGGACGAGGCCTGGGGCGACGCAGCCGCCAGCTGGGAGCAACCCGACCCCTTCACGCTCGTGTTCAATCTCGAGCCCAACCTCCGCTTCAACCCCGAGGCTGCGGGCGGCCGCCCGATCACGTCCCAGGACATCGCCTACAGCTTTGCCCGTCTCCCCGCGGCCTTCACCGATCTCGCATCCCAGGTCAACCCGCTCCAATTCGCGTTCATGGCCGGGTTCGATACCCCCGATGACTCCACCTTCGCCCTCCAGATGCGCTTCCCCTGGGTCTCCGCCATCCCCACGCTCGGCTCTACCTCCCTCGCCATCGTCGCCCCCGAGGTCGTCGAGGCGAACGCCGGCAACCTCACCCAAACCGTCAACGCGGGCGGCGGCGCCTACATGTTCGAGTCTCGCGGGCTCGACGGTTTCAACTCCTACGTCCGCAACCCCAATTACCCCGGCCACACCACGGCCCGCGGGCGCTTCACCAAGGACCCGCCCTACATCGACGCATGGGAAGACGCGCACATCACCGATGCGGCGACCGCCGAGGCCCGCTTCCTCGCCGGCGACTCGGACATCCTCACCGGCATTGTCGGCGGCATCGACCCCATCAAGGCCGCCGAGCTCGAGGGCGAGGATGGTGTCAACATCATCAGCGGCCCCACCAACACCCACCTCGTCATGGCGCTCGACGCCCTCAAGTGGGCCAGTTTCCCGCAACTGCGGGAAGCCCTCTCTCTCGCCATTGACTGGGATGGCTACATCGACATCATCCTCGAGGGGAATGGCATCCGCGGGGCCCCCGTCGGCCCTCGCTTCCCCGCGGTTCTCCCCCAGGAAGAGATTCGCCAGCTCCAGCAGCACGACCCTGAGCGCGCCCGCCAGCTGTGGGAGCAGGGCGGCGGCAATGCCGTCTTCCCCGACGGCTTCGTCACCCTCCTCGCCACCTTTACGGATGCTCGCGGCGTCCATTTCGTCGCCCAGAGCATCGAGGAGAGCCTCGGCGTCCCGACGAAGCTGGAGCCGGTGGACTTCGCCACCTATGTCTCCCACCTCACCGCCCCACCAGGCTCCAAGATCTGGGATTTCGCCTTCGTCACGGAGAACTCCCTCTCGACCATCCCCGACTACAACGCCCTCACGCACTATGTGCCCACGGGCTACGGCGGCGCCTTCGGTCTCTTCACGCACGAACACCCGCAGGCGGCGCTCATCCCGCCCGAGGTCATCGACATCACGCACGGCATCGGCAAGCCAATCCAGGATCTGTACGACGCCCAGGCGGTGACCCACGACCCGGAGCAGCGCACCGCCCTGCTCCAGCAGCTGCAGCGGCTCATCTTTACGCAGTTCTGCTGCACCCTCCCCGTACCGGTGGGGGCTATCGAGCAGCACGCCGTCCGCAGCCGCGTACAGAACGTGCCGTTGCCGCCCGACTTCCGCGACAACGGCTCCATGGGCTACCGCCGCGCCCAGAACATGTGGCTCAGCAGCTAGGGAGCTGTAGCACGCCGTGGGACCGGCCCCTGCGGGCCGGTCCGCAGACGTGCTGTGGGCGGGAGGGCAGTCATGCAGGCATACGTCATCCGGCGGCTTCTGCTCTTCCCCATCACCCTGATCGTCATCTCTGTTGCCGTCTTCATCTTCATGCGCGCTATTCCCGGCGATGCCGCCGACGTCCGCTGCGGCGCCGCCGGCAGTTTCGACGAGCAGTGTTTCGAGATCGCGCGCGAAGAGCTCGGCCTGAACGAGGGCAAGGTCGGCCAGTACTTCAAGTGGCTGGGGGACATCGTCCTCCGTGGCGACTTCGGCTTCTCCCTTTCCCAGCGCTCTCACATCAACGAGGAGTTGTGGCAGCGGGTATGGATCACGGCCCAGCTCGGTCTTCTCTCCATCGCCTTCACGCTCTGTATTGGCATCCCTGTTGGTGTCGTCTCAGCAGTCAGGGCTGGCAGGCTTCTCGATTACGTGCTGCGCGTGCTTGCGGTCATGGGGCTCTCGGTGCCGGGCTTCTGGATTGCCATCCTGGTGGTCATCTTCCCGGCCGTCTGGTGGGGCGTGCGGCTCGCCCCCGACTACGTCGGATGGGAAGAGCCGCTCACCCATCTGCGAGTCATCGCCATCCCCGCCTTCATCATCGCCCTTGCCGGCGGCGGGACGATTGCCCGCATTGTGCGTTCCTCAATGCTCGAAGTGCTCCGTAGCGATCACGTTCGCACTGCGCGGTCCAAGGGGCTGCGTGATCGCGTCGTCGTCTCGCGGCACGTCTTCCGCCCCTCCATGATCGCCCTCTTCACGGTCGTCGGACTGCAGTTCGGCTTCGTGCTCGGCGGCTCTGTGATCATGGAGCGCATCTTCAGCATCCCCGGCATGGGCCAATGGGTGCTCTCTGGAGTCGGCCAGCGTGACTTCATGGTCATCCAGGCCGTCGTCATTGTGTTTGCTGCCTGGTTCCTGCTCATCACCCTGCTCATCGACATCGCCTACGCGTGGGTCGACCCGCGCATCCGGTATTGATCGGAACGTGAAGATGACGGCTGCTGACGACATCGCAGATTCACTCGGACTCCAGGTCGAGCAGGGCCTTGTTCGGAGGAGGCTGGGAGGTCTCGGCCAATTCGTTCGAACGCAACCGCTGGGGACCGCGGGGGCCGTCATCATCATCTTGCTGATCGTGGCCTCAATCTTCGCCTCGGAACTCAAGACCGTCGATCCGAAGACCTTCAATCGAGACGCAGCCGCCCTCGAGGCTCCCAGTACCGAACACTTCTTCGGAACCGACCGCAGCAGGCGAGACATGTGGTCGCGCGTCCTCTACGGGTCGCGTCCAACGCTCCTCATCGGGTTTGGCGCCGTTGCCATCACGATGGTCGCGGGGATCGTCCTGGCGCTTGCAGCCGGCTTTCTCGGCGGCATCGTCGATGTCATCATCTCGCGCCTCATTGAGGTGGTTATCGCCGTCCCCGCCATCCTCTGGCTCCTGATGTTCACCACCGCCGTTGATCGCAGCGTGCAGACCCTCATGGTCGGAGTGGCGTTCATCTTCACGCCCATCGCCATCCGTCTCTTTCGCGGCAACGTCATCCAGGAACGCTCGATCGCCTACGTTGAGGCTGCCCGCGTGATCGGCGCGTCCGGGGGCCGAATCATGTTCCGGCACATCCTGCCCAACCTGGCGCCGCTCATAATCGTCGCCGCCAGCATCACCATCCCTGCCGCCATGCTCGCCGAAGCGAGCCTCACCTTCCTGGGCCTTGGGCTTGAGCCGGGCACGCCCTCGTGGGCGCAGGATCTCGGCGGCGAAAACAGCAACTACTTCCGTTCCGCCTGGTGGCTACCGGTCTTCCCCGGCGCCGCCCTCGCCCTGGCCGTGCTCGCCTTCAACTTCTTCGGCGACTCTCTGCGCGATGTGCTCGACCCACGCCTGCGCGGCTCGGGCCTGATCTAGGGCAAGGCCAAGGGCCGCGCGCCCGCGAGGCGCGCGGCTTCGCCTGTTCCTTTCGGTCGGTTGGTTGTGGTCCCTACTGGCTCTCGAGCGAGCGCATGATCGCGCCGCCGTGGTGGTAGTCCACCTCCAGCGATACCTTGCCCTCGGCGTTGAACTCCAGGTAGGTCATCCCGTCGGAGTACCAGCGCTTGCCGTTGTGGTCGGCCCCGAACGCGTCGCTCGTGACCATCGCGCTCATGCGCCAGGTGAACGCTACTCCGTCGTCGGCCGTCCAGAACTTGTCCGGGATGAGCTCCAGGTCGGGCGACCCCTGCAACCCGGCCGCGAAGAACTCGCGGATGGCGGGCCAGCCCACCTTGTCCTCGCCCGCCACGATGTCGCGCAGGACGGCGTCCTCCGCCAGGAACGGCCCCGGCGCGTCCGCGTCTCCGCTGCTCCATCCCTTGAAGAGGGCGATGGCCGTGTCGATCTCTTGCTGTCCCGCCATTTGCTCGTGTCTCCCTTACTCGCCCGCCTGGGCGTACGACATGCCGATGATAGTCGAGAGGTGCTGGACCATGGAAAGCTTCAGCGCCGTCCCGATCGCCGCCATGTTCGGCGCCGGGTTCGCCCCCGTGATGAAGATGCGCAGCGCCGAGGTGTTGGCGCACGCCCCCTTGAACTGGTTGAACACGTCCCAGTAGGCCCACTGATCCTTCGTGACCACGTGCCCCGTCACCTCCTCAATGTAGGCGCGCCACTCGGGCGGCTCCATCAGCCCGCGCCCCCGCATCCCCCCCAGGAAGAGCCAGTCCTCGTTCGGGTCGCCGATGTGCGAGAACTCCCAGTCCGTGAACGCCTGCACCTCATCGCCCTTGTGGATGAAATTCAGCGGTCCCGGGTCGCCGTGGACCAGCGTGAGCCGCAGATCGTCCGGCGCATTGCGCTTCAGCCACGTCGCCGCCTCCTCGAGCAGCGGTTCGGGCAGGACGCGACCCCAGCGGTGGACCGCCATCCAGCGGTCCACCTGCTGGTGCACCGCATCGAGGGGCACCGAAGGAATGCGGGCGAAGGGAATCTCCTTCGCCCGCCAGTCGATCTGGTGCAGCTCGTGAAGCTTGGTCACGTAGTCCCGCAGGGCGCCCTCGTTCGGCGGTCCGCTGCTGCCTTCCACCCAGTCCATTACGAAGAACGGTGTGCCGATCACCGCCGGGTCGAACTCCACCCAGCGGATGTTGGCCACGGGGAATCCCGCCGCCCGCATCGCCCGCATCGTGCGCACCTCGTCGAGCGTGTTCGTCCCGAACATGCCCGCCTGCTCCACGCGCAGCGCAAACGACCGAGCCACTTCGGCGCCCTCGTGCCGGTAGGTCGCGTTCACGCGGAACATCCCGCGGGAGTGCCCGATGGTGATGCGCTCGAGCGGGCCTACTGCCACCCCGTCGTCGGATGGAAGCTTGGCGGAGAGGTAGGCCGCCATCTGCGGCCGCGCGACCTCAACGTTCAACACGGCGTGGCGTCCCTCCGAATCGCATCAGCATCGTGCTCGCCTCCCGCAGGTTGTCCGTCGCCTGCTGCACGATCAGCGGCCGCAGTCCGGCCCTGATGGCGTCCGCGGCCGGCGAGTCGTTCGCGACCGCGTGGCTCAGCAGGCGGCTTGCCTGCTCCAGCGCCGTGAAGCCGCGCGTTTCGCGCTCGCTCCCCTGCAGCACTGCCTCCAGCGCGGGATGATTGTGCAGCAGGCCCGCGATCACGGCCTCCACCTCGTCGATCTGCGCGTCGACCGTCTCGTCGCCCGCGATGAGCGCGCGCGCGTACTCGAGCGTGCCCATCAGCTGGCTGGCCGCCGCCCGCGCCCACGTGTCCTCCAGGTTGGGGAGGAGCTGGTTCTCGATGGTGTGAAGCGCCCCGACGAGCACCTCGTCGACCGTTGGTCGCTTTGCTTCAGGCATGCCGCTCTCGCGCTAGCCGCCGCGGATCGCCGCTGCGGCCTCCGCCTCGCGGTCGAAGTCCCAGCCGCCGCCCCAGAGCGGGTCCGTCGGGTTCTCGCCGATCTCCGCCATGCCCTCCTCCATGAACCACTCGAAGGTGTGGGCGTGACCGCTGCGGAAGTCGTACTCGTTCTCGAAGCCGAACATCGTCTCCGCCTTCTTGATGCTCAGCGCGGAGTGGTGGAACCGTCCGAAGAGGTGGCCGTAGACCGGCCGTGTTCCCGGCTGCCGCCAGTTGAATCCCCACTGGTCCAGCTGGTCCGCTGGGACGTACACAATGGCCGCCGGCTTCCCCACGATGTCCGCCAGCGTCTCCACGTAATACTGCGTCGTTACCGCCTCGTTCGTGAGGTTGAAGGCCTCGCCCCTGGCTGCGTCCTGCCCCGCGATATCGATCTGGAAGCGCACCAGGTCGTCAACGTGGCCGTACGAGCAGGTCACCAGGCCCTCGTGCGGGATCAAGATCGGCTGGCCCCGTAGAAGGCGCAGGAACATCGGCGCCTCCATGTCGTAGATGTTGTTGTTGGGTCCGTAGATCGCCGCCGGGCGCACCGCGGTCACGGGGAAGCCCGTCTTCCGGTGCTGCTCGAAGAGCCGCTTCTCGGTGTACGCCTTGAAGCCGCCGTAGGTGTCCTTGGGGTCGTCCGAATAGGCGTTCGTCTCCGGCCAGGGCATGTTGCCCGAGCCCTTGTAGCACATGATCGAGCTGCAGTAGACGTAGTGCCCGATGTTCCCGTCGAGCATCTCGATGAGGAAGTCGAGGTCGGACTTCCCCGCTACCATGACGAACCCGGAGATGTCGAAGACGGCATCCCACTCGCGCCCGCCGAGCGCATTCTTCATCGACTCGTTGTCGGTGCGATCGGCGATGAGCCGCTCCACTCCCGGTGGCAGGTCCACCGAAGTCACGCCCCGGTTCAGCACCGTCACCTCGTGACCGCGGGCCGCAAGCTCCCGAACGGTGCGCAGTCCCACGAACGTGGAACCGCCGAACACAAGCGCCTTCATCGCCATCCCTCCATATGACTGATCGCGTCCGCCCGCGGACGGCTACTCGAAAACGACTGCCTCGAAGTGGGCGAGACCGACATCGTCGCCGCTCCGCAGCAGCGTGAAACTCTCCGCCCAGGCGTGGTCGAACTCACGCTCCGTGCCGTCCGCCTCGACGATCTTCTGCGGGTGCGCAGCGTCCCAGACTTCGCCCTCGACATGATACTCGCCGCGCCAGATGCCCTGACCGAGGCCGTCGTTGAAGCCACCGAAGTAGCCTCCGCCCTGGCAGTAGACCCAGCCCAGGTCCTCCAGTTCGTAGTCGCGTTTCGCCCCGGTCTCGTCCGTCAGGCTGAAGCGACCCGACTTCACGCGCTTGGGCCCGTCCGGGTAGAACTCGAGGTCGTGCTCGATCTCCGTCACGGCCAGCTGTGAATCGGGCAGCAGGATGGCGCCCTCTTGCTGGCGGCGGACTCCGTCGTTTCCGTCCATGGTCTGGTAGAAGCCACCGTGGTCGGGCATGCGGAACAGCACCCACTGCCGTAGCGCCTGCATGCGCCCCTGACCCTGCGCTGCGGGAGCACCGTGCTCTCGTGGGCCGCCCCGGCCCGGCATCGACCCCCACGAGTGGTTGCGGAAGAAGAACCACTTGTCCGGCGTCGCCGTGTACGTCTCGCCCGCCACGGTCACTGTCCCTTCGACCGTGCCCACCACCTCGTACACCGCCCGCGAGGCCATGAAGCGCCCGTCCTGACGCGTGTACGTCGGTTGGTCCTCGTAGGGGACCGTCGTCGACCGGCAGGTCAAATCACAGGAGATGCCGTACTCGTTGTCTTCGAGCACCAGCCGTACCGTCTGCATCGGCTCGACGATGTCGATGCGGAGCGGCCCGATACCGTTCGTGTTGATGTCCGTCCGCAGCCGCCGCGAGAGCCGGATGTTGTGCTGCTTCCCCTTGTGACGCACGCACAGGAACCCGTCGATCACGTCGTTGTTCGTGTAGAGGCGCACCAGCCCGATCAGCTGGATGTTCCCGTCCATGTCGCACAGGCAGATGTAGTGCCCGTCGTTCCAGTGCTTGTCCGTGGCCACCACGGACCCGAACGCCTCCGTGATCTGGTGCACCGGGTGCTCGTCGAAGTTGGTCAACCCGTACCGGCTCATGGCTGTATCCCCTTCGCGCGCTTCCGCGGCCTAGCCGTGCGCCACTTCGACGAGCGGCGCGAAGAAGTCGACCTGGTCGATCCAGTTCTGGGGGCTCGGGCAGGACTCCCAGAAGCCCGTCTCGATGATGACGTGCTCGATGCCCGCCTCGCGCGCCTCCTCCACCTTCGGCTTCATGTCCTCGGCCGTGCCGCTCCACGACATCGGCCCGAAGAAGCCGCCGTGCCACGGCTCGATGCCTTCCATCGTGGGGTTGGCGAAGATGCGCATGTAGTTCTTGAGCGGCCCGCGGCCGTAGCCTGCGGCCATCTCGTTCAGCGCCGCGAGGCCCGCCATCACCATCTCCGGAGGCGCGCCCGCGGGGTTCCAGCCGTCGGCCAGTTCGGCGAGGCGCCGTTGACCCTGCGGGTTTCCGCCGCCGCCCATGGCGATCTCGACCTGCGGCTCGCCCGCCGCATTGCGCTGCAGCGGCTTGGGCGAGGTGTCGCACTTCGGCACGTCGAAGAACTCGCCGTGGTACTCCACCGGGTCGGGCAGCCAGCACGCCTTCAGCGCCCTGATGAAGTCTGTCATGCGTGCCCCGCGCTGCGTGAAGGGCGTGTCCATGTGGTCGTACTCGTCCTTGCTCCAGCCGAGGCCGAGCCCCGCGATCACGCGCCCGCCGGAGAGGATGTCGAGCGTCGTCAGACGCTTCGCCAGCAGGATCGGCCGGTAGTAGGCCGTCACCAGGATGGACGTGCCGATCTGCACCCGCTCCGTCGCCGCCGCCACGAAGGCCAGCAGCTCGATGGGCGAGAGCATGCAGCGGTACGGGTCGGGCATCTTGTTCTCTTTGGGCCCGCCCGCGTACCCGACCTGCGGGTCCTCGGGGACCATGAAGTGGTCCTGGACCCAGAGCGAGTCGAAGCCCGCAGCCTCGGCGTTCCGGGAGAAGCCCAGCACCGCTGTGCGGTCTGCGTGGGGGTTGAGCTGGGGCAGGCAGAGTCCGATCTTCATGCGCGCGATCACCGTCCGTCAGAAGTTCGCGCAGTCTACCGGGTTTCCGTAGGCGGCGATGGGCGCCCGTGCCTGCCTGGAGCGAACCGCAGCGGCGTACAACCATGTGCGCATCCTGCGGATGGAGCCCGTTCCTCTGCAGGGGCCGTGCGCCCAATCGCCCATCTGGGCCTTCTGGGTGGCGGAGGGGCGGGAACGGGTATTCCGAAGCCCGGAAACGCTCCACACGGGAGGGGCGACCGCCGCACTCACCGGCGCTGCCCCCGACACGCGAGACCCGTTCTTCAGCACGCTGCTAACGGCTGCCGTGTTTGACCAGCGCCAGGCGGGCTGCCAGCAAGCGCCCTACGGTGCAAGGCTGAAGATGCCCACCGTGGCAGCGGTACCCAGCCTCAGCGGCTGCTGAACGCCGCCGCCGCGCGCTTGCACACTGATCGCGGGCTCTCCATCGCTCCCCGCCACCTTCAGAACACGGATGTCGACATACGTCGTCTCCGAGCGGATGGGGTTGCTCTGAGTAGCTTCTTCAGGGATCGCTTCGAGAGGGCGCGTCTCACCTTTCGCAGCCAACGTCGCTGCTACGCTCGCCTGCAGCTCGTCGAGCGAGATGGGGCCAGGCACGCGAGGCAGGCCCTGAAGCAGCCTGCCGTGGTTGCAGATGAGCAAAGCGTACAACCCGGCGTCGAGAGCGCTCCCGAGTTCTTTGTATGGCCCGAGACTCGTGCCCCAACCCCACTCGCACGAAACAGTGACGAGGTGGGCCATGGGCGCCCCGGCGCACTCGCCTTCTCAACGGGTGGGGTTGCCCTCGTCGTCCCAAGCTACCTCCTCCATTTCACAGGGCGGCGCGGGCTCCCCGCTGGGCACAGGGCGCGTAGTCATCCCGCCATCTTTCGGCAGGGGAAGCCTGGCTTCCGGGATGAATTCGATAGCCAAGGTTGTGGAGCCGTACTGGAACACGGCACCGTCTTCGGGTTGGCCAAGGGCGATAGCGCTGACGGTGACCCAGCGGCCGGCCGAGGAGTAGTGGCGCTGGATGACGACGTTCCCATCATCGCTCAGGAGGGCGCGGATAGTGATGCTGTCGGCAGCGTTGGTGTGGTCCTCGGGGAGCAAAGCCAGCGCCCCTGTGACCAAGAGCACTGCCGCGAAGACGGTGAATTTGCGCTGCAACGCCCAACTCCCCACCACGACCGGGCGATCAACATCACCACGACGATGATGAACATCCACTACGCCGCGTCTCGAATCGGCTCGTGCCAACATGATAGCTCTCCCGACGATGCCCGGGATTTTGAGCACCCTCGAACGGGCCATTTAGCGGCTCGGAAGCGCTGCCCTTGCCCTCATCACCGTTGGCGTTCCCGCCGCCGCCCATCGCGACCTCGATCTGGGGCTCTGCAGCCGCGTTCCGCCGGATCGGCTCCGGCGAGTTGTCGCACTTCGGCACGTCGAAGAAATCGCCGTGGTACTCGACGGGATCCGGCAGCCAGCACTCCTTCAGCGCCCGCACGAAGTCCGTCACGCGCGCCCCCGCTGCGTGACGGGCGCGTCCATGTCGTCGCACTCGTCCTTGCTCCAGCCGAGCCCCAGTCCCGCGATCACGCGCCCGGCCGACAGGATGTGGAGCGTCGTCAGGCGCTTTGCCAGCGGGCGGTGTAGGCCGTCACCAGGATCGACGTGATCTACCGGGTTTCTGTAAGTCGCGATTGCCCCGCCGATCACGTACCGCCCGAGCCTGTATAAAGGAAACTTGACAATTCTTCGGATGTCAAGCATCCTTGACTTCGGAGGACGGTCATGTCAGTCGACCAGGAGACCGCCAGGCGACGCTACAACCGCGACATGGTCGTCGGTTTCGTCGTCTACGGGGCACTGATGGCGCCCAGCATTTTCCTCATCGATGCGAACCCGGACGCCGGCTGGCGGTGGGCCCTTGCCCCCCTCCCCATGGTCCCCGCCGTCTTCATGGTCATGGCCTATGTGCGGTACTTCCGGCACGCCGATGAACTCCAGCAGCGCATCGGCCTCGAGTCGCTCGCCTTCGCCTTCGGCGGTACGTTCCTCGTCACGTTTACCTACGGCTTCCTGGACTTCGCCGGCCTGCCCCGCATCAGCTGGTGGTGGGTCTGGGCGGTCATGGGCACGCTTTGGATCATCGGTGGCTTCCTGGCGAGGAAGCGCTGGCTGTGAAGGAGGCCACCATGTCAGTCAACCAAGACGCCGCCAAACGACGTTACAACCGCTGGGTGTGGGTTGCCTTCATCGCTTACTCGGGACTGCTCGCCGGCGTTATCACTGTCCTCCAGACTCACCCGGATGCGGCCTGGCGGTACGCCGTCGCCCCCACCCCAATGATTCCCTGGGCCTTTACGGTTGTGGCGTACGTGCGCTACTACCGGCGCATGGATGAACTCCATCAGCGCATGGCCCTCGAGGCGTTCTCCTTCGCCTTTGCCGGCACCGCCCTCGTCACCTTCACCTACGGTTTCCTGGACTTCGCGGGAGTGCCGCGCATCAACTGGTGGTTCGTGTGGCCGGTCATGGCGACCCTCTGGATCATCGGCGGCTTCCTCGCGAGGAAGCGCTGGCTGTGAAGAACACCCTGCGCGACCTCCGCGCCGAGCGCGGCTGGACCCAGGCCGAACTCTCCGAGGAACTCGGCGTCAGCCGCCAGACGGTCAACGCCATCGAGACCGGCAAGTACGACCCCAGCCTCCCCCTTGCCTTCCGCATCGCCGCCCTCTTCGGGCATCCCATCGAGGCCATCTTCCACCCCGACGGCCCCTGATTCTGCTGCTGAAACGGGTGGGGTAATTCCCTTCACCGTGCCATACGCTTGTCACGTGTTGCGCCGACTTGTAGCGGTATTGGCGACGGTCGCCGTCCTGGGGGCGCTGTCGTGTGGCGGCGGCGAGGACTCTCCAGTGCTCTCGCCCGTAGCCGCTCCCAGCCCCACGACTGAAGCCACTCCAGCTTCTACACGTGCGCCCGCCACCCCGACTCGGACGGTGACTGCCGCGATCACCACGCCCACCGCTACGCCCACCGGCACGCCGACTGCCACCCCGACTCGGACGGTGACTGCCGCGATCACCACGCCCACCGCTACGCCCACCGGCACGCCGACTGCCACCCCGACTCCCGCCGCGACCGCAACACCCACCCCCCATCCCACCCCACCCCCCATCACCGTCACCGGCCCGCTGATGCTCATTTCCGAGCGGTTGGCAGATGGAGAGGAGTCTGCCGACCGCGACAGTGACACCTGGAGGCTCTTCGTCTATGACGTCGCGCTTGACCGCTACTGGAGTCCCTTCGACTACCGGATCCTGCAGGATGATGACACCCCCTTTAGTGACAACGCCGCCACTGCTGCTGTCCCTCCCGTGCAGGCGGCAGGCGCGAACCTGATTGTCTGGAGCGACGGGCAGGTACGCCGCGTACCCCTCAATGGCGACCCAGAGCTCGTCCTCTTTGAACACTCAGCGATCAGGCGGATGCGTGTCTCGCCCGACGGAGCCAAGGTAGCCATCTTGTACGACGAGCCCGGAAACCTGCTCGTTCTCGACTCGACCTCTGGCCGCAGTCTGCTTGACGTGACCGGCGACGACCCGGTCCTTGGCCCCCTTCGTGACGGCGGCCAGTTCGCACGGTTGTACCTGGGCCAGTGGCACGCTGACAGCAACGCCTTCAGCGTCCTCACAGCTGGCTATTCCGGCCAGACCGCGATCGTTGGCCTCGATCGTGGCGTCCGTGTGCTACCCCAGGAGTGGACCGTCTCGTCCGACCTTCGATACGCACTCCAGTTCAGGGAGGGGGTCAAGTTGGGCCAGCATACTTTTGGCTGGAAGAGCATCGATGTATTTGACGTAGCCACGGGGAACGTTGCTGCCACGATCTCGAGTGAAGGTGGAATGGAAGTCCCCTACGGTCGCTTCTACTGGGTTCATGGGGAGGAACATGCCGCCTTTGGTTCCCCAACCACACGTTCGCACTGGGAACTTCCGAGAGCGCTCGACACCGAAACGGGCGAGACAAGACCTCTGTCACGTGCCGAGCAGTGGTGGGTTGACGGTCCCGCGCAGACCGACTGCTATCCGCGCGACTACTACGGCGACTGTGATGTGCGGTACGACCGTCGCGTTGTCTGGGAGGGGGCGGATGGGTGGACGCGTTTCCTCGGTCTCGTCGAGTTGGCCACCCCCCTCCCGCTGAACGGCGTCACCCTCAGTGAGGTCGTTGCCGAACCAGCCCTGGCCCCTCCACCGAGCCGTGAGGAAATGGTCGGACCGCTCCTCGTATACGAAATCAAGGGCCAGTACAGGTCTATTCCTGACAACGGTGGAGGGCGAAGGGAGAGCGTGACCAGGCAGGTCGTCGTCTACGACCAGGGTACCGGCCGGAGCTGGTCCCTCTACAACAATGGCCAGGCCACCCGGGTCGCCCGAGGCGGGCTTGTACGGTTGAACGCCGCCCTGACCTCCAATCCGTTCAGACTGCACTTTGTCTCGCCCGACGGGCAGTCTGCGCTCCTGGATGACAGTTGGGTGGACGAGAGCCGCTTCCAGGTCTCCCCGGACGGACGCAAGGTTGCGATCCGTTTCTACGGCGGCGGTCGGGGGCCTGATGGCGGCTACAACCCCGCCCGCACCGTTGTCCTCGACATTCCCTCTGGCCACCAAATCCTTCGCGTCGTCCACGACGACATCGCTGCGGACTTGGGGCTGAAACTGTCGCGGGAGAGTCACTACTGGGACGTGATTTGGCCTGACTCGGGTGCGGACCTGTGGACCTCGAACTCGGCAGGAATGCGTATCGCACTTATCGACAGTGACGGGCATGGCGGCAGGACGTTCCATGTGTTGATCCCCTTAGACGGTGTCCCCCTCCTGTTGCCGTGCAGCGCCGACGCTGGTGGCTCGTGCCTCTCCCCCAATGCCCACTACCTCGTGCGGGGGTACGCCGATCAGGGTACTGAGTACGGTGCTCGGAACTGGCGGCACATCGACATCATCGACTTCGACTCCGGGCAGGTTCTCTGGTCACTGGAAACCGATGGTTACCTGCAGCCGCACCACTGGGAGTGGGCCTCTCCGACCCAGTTCGTATGGTCGAGCGGCTCCAGCCTGTTTCACTTCGAACTCCAGCGCCCCGAACGGGATGCCGGACATGCCGAGATATCGGTCATCGACGTGGCCACCGGCGAGATAGAGGTCATGGATAGCGCCGACTACCTCGCCCGCTTCCACCCGCCTCCCCGCGCTACCACCGACTGCCCCGAGAACCCCGGCCATGCCTGCCGCATCCTCCTCGATGGAGAGGTCGTCGGGGAGGGGCGCTGGCCGACGATCATCGGCTTCATCGAGCTCGACGACGACGCCTGACCCCTTACCCCCGCCACCCGTACACTGCGCGCCGTAGCTCGCGTTTCGGGCAGGAGCGGTTGGCATGGGACTCCTCGACGGCAAGAAGGCGGTCATCCTGGGGGCGTCCAGCGGCATCGGCTGGGCTATCGCCGAGCGCTTCGCCGAACATGGCGCCGAACTCATCGTCGCCGCCCGCCGCCAGGAGAATCTCGAGAAGCTCGCGAGTCAGATCGGCGCCACGCCTATCCGCTGCGACGGCCGCGATTACGACGACCTCAAGTCCCTCGCCGACGCCGCTATCGACAAGTGGGGCACGCTCGACATCGCCGTCAACTCCGCCGGCATCGTGCGCTTCAACATGATTCGCGACATCACCCCCACAGAGCTCCACGAGGTCGCCGACATCCAGTACTTCGGCTTCATCTACTTCATGAAGCACATGGGGAACGCCATGGCCGCGACGGGTGGCGGCTCGCTCATCAACATAACGTCGAGCACAGCCATCTCCATCCCCATCGGGCTCACGCCCTACTCCGCCGCCAAGGCCGCCATCAACTTCGCCACCAAGATCGCCGCCCGCGAGTACGGGCCCGACCACGTGCGCGTCAACGCGGTCGCCCCCGGCTTCGTCCCGACGGCCATGAACAACTACGGGGGCGGCACCCCTATCGACGAGGCCCGCGTCGAACTCCCCGAGGACTCCCCCGGCGCCAAGGCCTTCATCGAGCAGACGCCCCTCGGCCGGATCACCACGGTCGACGACTGCGCCGACGTGACGCTCGCCGTTGCCAGCGACCTCTTCAGCGATATCACCGGCCAGGTCATCCCGGTGGAGGGCGGCAACCACCTGCTGCGGCTGCCCTGAAGCGCCCGGCGCTACTCCGTCAGCCAGCCCCCGTCGACGTTCAGGTAGATGCCGTTGATGTAGTCCGCCAGCGGCGAGCTGACGAACGCCACGGCGTTCCCGATCTCCTCCGGCTTCCCCCAGCGCCCCAGCGGGATGCGCGCGATCCGGCTTGTCACCGCATCGGCGAGCCCGTTGCCGGTCAGCGTGATCGTGGCGTTCGGGTTGAGTGGGGGCGGGTCGCCCGGATTCACCCAGGTCGCGCCCGGCGCCACCGCGTTCACGGTGATCCCCGTGCGCCCCAGCTCCAGCGCCAGCGCCCGCGTGATCTGGAGAACCGCCGCCTTCGAGCCGTCGTAGGTCACGCCCACGCCAGGCGAGACCGCCTGCGTCGAGGCGATGTTGACGATGCGCCCGCCGTTTCCGGCCGCCATCATCACGCGCGCCGCCGCCTGGCACCCGTAGAACACGCCGTCGACGTTGACCGACCAGAGCACGCGCCACATCTCCGGCGTGATGTCCGCGATCCCCCCGCCGTACTCGCGGTACACGCCCGCGTTGTTCACGAGGATGTCGAGGCTGCCGTGGTCCGACACGATCTGGTCGATGGCCGCGTCGAACGCGTCCTGGTCGGTCACGTTCAGGGGGAGCGCCGCTGCTCCCAGCTCCGCCGCTGTCGACGCAGTGGTGTCGGGGTTCAGGTCCGAGACGACGACAGTCGCGCCGCACTCGCTGAGCACCGTCGCGATGCCCTTCCCGATTCCCTGTCCGCTCCCGGTAACGAGCGCCACCTTGCCCTGAAGATCGATCTCCTTGCCCATGGCCGTTCCTTTCGCTGCCGTCGTTGCGTGTCGGCGAATGCTACGCCGAGATCGTGCGCCGCTCCGACCACTTCGCTTCGAGCGCGCGCTCGACGATCTTCCATTCGCCGTCGCGCCGCTCGAAGCGGTCGATGTACGTCCCGCCCACGACCCAGATCTCGCGCTCGGACGTGACGTGGCTTGCGTGCATATAGGTGCGCGCGGAGGCCCGGTCGCCGTCGAGCGCGATCGCATAGTTCCCCAGCAGGTGCTGCGTGTGCGCGAACTGCGCCAGCACCGATTCGGCGTACGCCGACGTCGGTCCGGGACCCACAAGGTCGTCCGAGTAGTGCACGACCGCGTCCTCGCTGAAGCACGTCTTGAAGCGCTCGTAATCCTTCGCGTCGAGCGATGTCGCGTACCGGTCGATCACCTCGACGATCGCCTGCCGGTCGGCAAGCTGCCTCGCGTCTAGGTCCAAGCCTGCGTCCTCTCGAGGGGCTCCGACCCCAGCGTCTGCGGCCAGAGTTCGAACAGCTCGTCGATGTCGATGAACGGGTCGGCGAAGCGCAGCGTGCGCTCCCGCTCGGGCTCGCTGTAGAGCGTGATGACGTGCCCGCGCGCCCCGAAGATGCGCCCGTTCGCCGCCCCGCCCGCGTCCGAGGCCAGCCACACCGCGATCGGCGCCACGTTCTTCGGGTCGCGCGCCGTCCCCGCCGCCGACTCGCTCGGCGCCGGTCCGTCGTGTCCGACGCCGAGGCCGCGGTCCGTCATGCGCGTCGAGGCTCCAGGCGCGATGCAGTTGGAGGTGACGCCGTAGCGGCTCAGCCCACGCGCGTTCGAGCGCATCAGCCCGAGCTTGGCCGCGTGCGCCGCCGAGTAGTTCGGCTGGCCGCTGCTGCCGTGAATGCCCGCCCCCGAGGTGAAGTAGATGACGCGCCCGCCCTGCCGCTCCTGCCGCCAGTGAATGGAGGCGAACTTGGTCGGAGCGAAGCACCCCTTCAGGTGCGACTTCACGGAGCCGTCCCACTCGTCCTCGGTCATGTTGAAGATCATCCGCTCGCGCAGGATGCCGTGGGCGCAGCAGAGGATGTCGAGCTTGCCCCAGCGCTCCAGCGCCGTGCGCACGAGCCCCTCCGCCACGTCCATCTCGGAGACATCGCCGACGGCCGCGATGGCCTCGCCGCCCGCCGCCGTGATCTCGTCGACGACGGCGTTCACGCGGCTGGGGTCGAGCCCCATCCGCCCCTCCACATCGGCCCCCGTGTCGGCCACGATCACCTTCGCCCCGTTCTCCGCGTACAGCTTCGAAACCCAGCTGCCGATGCCACCCGCCCCGCCCGTGACGATCGCGGTCTTGCCTTCCAGATGCCTCGCCATTGCTGTGCTCCTCCTGCCTACGGGAACGCCGGCTCGGGCGGCGTCAGGTCATGGGTCGCGAGCGTGCGCGGCATCTGCTCGAACAGCTCGTCGATGTCCCAGAACGGCGCCTGCGAGTAGATCGACTGGTCCTGGAACGGCTCTCGCCAGACGGTGAATTCGTGGCCCGTCGTGCCGACCACGCGCCCCGTCACGCTCGCCCCCTCGTCCGAAGCCAGGTAGACGATCGCGGGGACGACGTTCTTCGGGTCCAGCGCCGTGCCCTCCGCCGACAGGCTCGGCGCCGAGCCTTCGCGCTCCACGCCCAGACCACGGTCGGTCATACGCGTCGAGGCCGAGGGGGAGATGCAGTTCGCGGTTACGCCGTAGCGGCTCAGCGCCTGCGCGCACGAGAGCATCAGCCCGGTCTTTCCCTGTTGCGCCGCCGAATAGTTCGGCTGCCCTGCCGTTCCGCGGATGCCCGCGCCCGACGTGAAATAGATGATGCGTCCCCCGTCGCGACGCGCGCGCCAGTGGATGGAGGCGAACTTGGTCGGTGCGAAGCAGCCCTTGAGGTGCGACTTCACCGAGCTGTCCCACTCCTCCTCGGTCATGTTGAAGATCATCCGCTCGCGTAGGATGCCGTGCGCGCAGACGAGGATGTCGAGCTTGTCCCAGCGCTCGAGCGCGGTGCGAACCAGCCCCTCCGCCACGTCCATCTCCGACACGTCGCCGATGGCCGCGACTGCTTCACCGCCGGCCGCCGTGATCTCGTCGACCACCGCGTTGACGCGGCTGGGGTCCATCCCCATCCGCCCCTCCACGTCCGCGCCCGTATCGGCCACGATGACCTTTGCGCCCTGCTCCGCGAATATGCGGCAGATCCAGGAGCCCATGCCCCCGGCCCCGCCCGTCACGATCGCCGTCTTGCCCTCAAGGTGTCTCGCCATAGCGCGCGCAGCGTAGGAGGGCGGGGAGGGCGCGTCAACGCGTAGGTTGAAGAAGTTTGCCTTGCTCTGCTGCCGAAGCTCTCGGTGAGGGTGAGTAGGTCCGAAGGTACTCTGGCAGGGTGGAGACCCCAAGGACCGTAAGGCCCTTGACTGAGGCTGAGAGGAATCGACGTGTCGTGTCGGTGTCCAGGTTGGCCGGAGTCTTGAGGGGTTGGTCTTCGCCGTTGTCTGGGAGGACTGCCAGGAAAGTGGTCTTGGGCAAGGAGGCGCGCATGTCTGCGACTGCCGAAGGCAGACTGTCGCGGATTAGGGTCGCTGTGTGGGAGCGAAGCGGGAGTGCGAGCACTATCAAGTCTGGTTCGCCGTCGCGTCGCACTACGACATCGACCTTGTGGGGAGCGAGCGCGCCCTCAACCTCTGTGTTGCTCTCAATAGCAAGGCCCTTGGCCGCTGCCCACTCCGCGAGGATCCCTTGAATCATTTTTCGCAGGGTAGCTCTCGTCAGGTAGCGCCCCCTCACCTGCGGGCGGCGTGGTATCCAGACGAAGCGCCTGAACAGTGCCTCGGCGGCCTGTTCAAGGGTAGTGCTCCGGTACACAGTTGGCTCCGAAAGCTGAATCTCGTTGACGGCGAGTTCAGCAAGTTCGGCGAGAACGTCATCCGCCTTACCAAGACCCCGACTGCCCGTCTCTTCGAGCCGCATTTGGTGCTGGGCTGCTAGGCGGTGCTCAACGTCTCGGACAAAGCTCCGGACAGACCGTCGATCGTAGTGGGGCCAGAACCGCTTTAGCCGCAGTGTCGCTGTCGGATCGGTCCTTACGCGGGCTACCCCCTCGGGTGAGACCACGATGACGCCAACGTTGGTGCCTTCACCCCGTACTGGGTCACCCACGTATCGAATTACTGAGTAGGTGAAGGAAACGGTCATGCCCCCGCATCCAATTCTGCTAGTGAGGAGCGAAGTTCCTCGCGTCTTCCGAATAGGAACCTTATCACGCGGCCACGCTGGGAAGCGGAAAGCCATGTCTCAGGCGTGCTCTGCACAAGCGTGACCACCTCAGCTTCGGTCAAGCTCTCCACGCGACTCAGGGAGTCGGTTACGGCCTGCTGGTCCAGGAGTGGCCTCACCTCGGGCGGGCACACAAGCTCCGTTGGGAGATGGCCAGCCAGGCCGACCAGGGGTACCAAGGTACCTGGAAGGGCCATTCCGAAGTCGATGGCTACAAGTTGTGGTTGCGACCCCTGGTCGGTCTCTTTCAGGAGATTCCAGACTCCGTCCGGTCGCAGCCGGTCCCCTGTCCCAATCCAGGAGTCAAGGACAGCCAGACGTCCCAACACGTCCGCGTGGTTCGCACAGGATGTAATGCCCCTGACACCGACAATGTTCTGGGCGTGGGGGAGATACGCTGATCCAAGGCGTAGCCTGCCTTCGCATCGGCCGCCAGCTCCTTGCCCATGGTGGCGATTGCTTCTCCATCCATCTTCACGAGTGAGGGTGCCGGAGTCCGGACTCCTAGCTCCGTGGCCAACAGTGCCCCTATCCAATCGGAAGCTAGAGCCGAGTAGGTCGCCCGGTCCCTAAACTTTAGGACCCGCTCCTGGCCGTCCGAGCATTCGAATACGCAGGGTCTCGACATGCCTCCGCCGAGTTCACGGAGAAAGTTAACTGCGTGGGGAATGCGCGCGCCGGTCACGCGCTCGAATGCTACACGCAGCCTGCTTGTGCTTGGGGGGGAGGGCGCGTCAAGGCTCCATGCAGACCCTCCGCCTATCATGGCTCCATGCCCCGCCTCGCCCTCCCCCGCCTGCGACCCGCCGACTACGCCTTCCTCGGCGTCGCCGTGGCCATCGTTGTCGGGGACCTGCTGACGAAGTGGGCCATCCGGAGCTGGCTCGACCGCGGGGATGCCTGGCCCGACCCCGACTGGAACGTCCGCATCGTGCACTTCACCAACACCGGTGCGGCCTTCGGCATCCTCGAGGGGGCGGGCCCGCTGCTCGTGGTGGCGAGCGTCGTCGGGGTGGCCCTCATCCTCGTCTATCTCTTCAACCCCGGCATGGCGAGCCCGCTCGTGCGCGCCGGGCTTGCGCTCATGCTGGGAGGCGCCGTCGGCAACCTGATCGACCGTGTCGGCGACGGTAAGGTGGTCGACTTCATCAAGTTCCCCGAGTGGCCCGCCTTCAACGTCGCCGACTCCGCCATTACGATCGGTGTCATCATCCTGCTATGGGCACTCGTGATGCAGACGCAGACCGCCCCGGAAGGCGGCGCCGACTCCTCGTGACCGAGGAGGGCCGCCTCGACTCCGTGCTCGCCGCTGCTTTCCCCGACCTCAGCCGCGCCCGCGTGCAGCGCCTCATCGCCAACGAATGTGTCCTTGTCGACGGCGCGCCCGCGCGCAAGTCGACGCACGTCGAGCGTGGGGCCGAGGTCGCCGTCACCCTCCCTGAGACCCCCCGCCATGCCGTCCCCAGCGGACTCTCCCTGCCCGTTCTCCACGAGGACGCCGACCTGCTCGCCATCGACAAGCCCGCCGGTCTGCTCGTGCACGATGCCCCCGCCGAGCCCGGCGCCCCGAATGTCGCCGGCTGGTTCGTCGAGCACTGCCCCTCCGAAGCCGCCGCCTTCGACGTCGAGCGCCCCGGCATCGTTCACCGCCTCGACAAGCACACGAGCGGTGTCCTCCTGCTCGCCAAGACTCCCGCCGCCCAGGCCGCTCTCAGCGCTGCCTTCGAGGCGCGGCAGACGGAGAAGCAGTACCTGGCGCTTTGCGATGGCATCCCCCAACGGGAGCGCGCCATCATCGACGCCGACATCGGGCGCAGTCACGCCGACCGGCGGCGCATGGCCGTCACGGCCAACGGGCGCAGCGCCCAGACCGAGTACGAGGTGCTGGCCGCTGCCCGAGAGCGCTCCCTCCTCCTTGTGAAGCCACTGACCGGCCGCACCCACCAGATCCGCGTCCACCTCGCCGCGATCGGCGCGCCCGTCGCCGGCGACGAGCTGTACGGGCGCGGCCCCGGCCCCCGCCACCTCCTCCACGCATGGCGCCTGCGCGTGCCCCACCCCCGGGGCGGCGCGCTTACCGTCACCGCACCCCTCCCCGGCGACATGCTCGCCGCCACTGAAGACGCCGGCTTTGCCGCACAGGCAGCGCTCTACGCCAAGGCCGTCGACCCCACCCGCACCGAGGAGGTCGCATGAGCGCTCCCGTCCGCACCCGCTTCGCCCCCAGTCCCACCGGCGAGCTGCACATCGGCGGCTTGCGCACGGCCCTTTTCCAGTGGGCCTTCGTCCAGGCGAACGGCGGCGAGCTCATCCTGCGCATTGAGGACACGGACCAGAGCCGCTACGTCGAGGGCTCCGTCGAGAACATCTATGAGGGCCTGCGCTGGCTCGGCATCGAGTGGGACGAGGGTCCCGATGTCGGCGGTCCCCACGGCCCCTACGTCCAGTCGGAACGGCTCGAGCAGTACGACGCTGCCGCCGCCGAGCTGCGCGTTCGGCGACGTGCCTATCGCTGTTTCTGCACCTCGGAACGACTCGCGCAGCTGCGCAAGGACCAGCAGAAGGACGGCCTCGCCCCCGGCTACGACGGCCGCTGCCGGCAGGTTTCTCCCGAAGAAGCCGACGAGCGCGCCCGCAACGAGCTCTCCGTCCTGCGCTTCCGCATGGACCGCACCGGTGTCACCACCTTCCCCGACCTCATCCGTGGCGACGTCACCTTCCAGAACGCCCTCCAGGACGACTTCGTCATCGTGAAGTCCGACGGCTTCCCCACCTACCACCTCGCCATGCTCGTGGACGACCACGACATGGAGATCACGCACGTGATCCGCGGGGAGGAGTGGCTCGCGAGCGGGCCCAGGCACCTCCAGCTCTACGAAGCGATGGGCTGGCCCGCCCCCCATTTCGCCCACCTCCCCGTGCTCGTCGACAGCCAGGGACGCAAGCTCTCGAAACGCGCCGGCGATGTCGCCACGCTGGACTACCGGGATCGGGGCTACCTGCCCGAGGCGATGCTCAACTTTCTCGCCTTCCTCGGCTGGTCCCTCGACGACAAGACCACGCACATCACTCGCGACGAGTTCGTCAGCGCCTTCACCCTCGACCGTGTCGTGCCGAACCCGGCCTTCTTCGACACGGAACGCCTCGACGCCCTCAACGGCCACTACATCCGCTCCCTCACCCCCGGGGCCTGGCGGGGCCACGTCGCGGAGTGGCTCGACCGTGGCCTCCCCGCCGACATCCCCCGCCCCGTCGACGCCGACCTCGTGGCCGCCCTCGCCCCCCTCCTCCAGGAGCGCGTCGCCCGTCTCGATGAGGTCGCCGGGCTCGTGCGCTTCATGTTCGGCGACCTGCCCGACTACCCCGCAGACCTCCTCGCCGAGCGCATCAACGGCGACACCGCCCTCGCCGCATGCACCCTTGATGCGGCTATCGCCGCCGTCGAGGGCGTGGCGGCCGATGTCTGGGCGCCCGAGCCCGTTGAGGCCGCCCTGCGCTCCCTCCAGGACACGCTCGATCTCAAGCTGCGGAAGTTCGTCTCCGTCCTCTACGTCGCCATCATGGGCGCGCCCCGCGGCATCCCTCTGTTCGACTCCGTCGCCCTCCTCGGGCGCGACGAGGCGCTCATCCGCCTCCGCGTTGCCCGCACCAAGCTCCCCTAGCGTTAGCGCAGCGCTATGGCCCGATCGCGCTTGCGGGGCAGGTTGAACCAGGCGTCGTCGCAGAATGCGAGGTCCTCCTCGCTCAGCGTCAGCTCCGCCCCGCCGACCGAGTCCTCGATCTGCTCCGGGCGGCTCGCCCCCACGATCGCGGAGGTGATGCCGTTCTGCGCGATCACCCAGGCGATGGCGGCGTGCGTCAGCGACGTGTCGCGCCCGGCGAAGTACGTCCGCAGTCGCTCGACCTCCTGGAACTGGGCGTCGTCCCAGTAGCGGGCGCGGTAGCGGGGCCCGGCGTTCCCCAGCGTGAAGCGCGTCTGCTCGCGCAGGTCCTCGGTGCCTGCGTACTTGCCCGTCAGCATGCCGCCCGCGAGCGGGTTGTAGGCGATGATGCCCACCCCCTCCGCCCGGCACAGCGGAAGCAGCTCGTTTTCGATCTCGCGGTAGAGGATGTTGTAGCGCGGCTGGTCGCAGTCGTACCGCGCGATGCCCAGCCGTTCGCTCGCCCCCAGCGCCTGCGCCAGCTCCCACGCCTGGTAGTTCGAGCAGCCGATGTAGCGCACCTTCCCCCAGCGCACCAGGTCGTCGAGCGCCTTCAACGTCTCCTCGATCGGTGTGTCCGGGTCGGGGAAGTGCGTCTGGTAGAGGTCGATGTAGTCGGTGCCCAGCCGCTTCAGGCTCGCATCGACGGCGCCCAGGATGTGCTGCCGCGAGAGCCCCACATCGTTCGGGCCATCCCCGGTCGCCCCCCGCGCCTTTGTCGCCACCACGATGCGGTCGCGGGGCATGCGCGCGAGCCACGTCCCCACGATCTCCTCGGTCCTGCCCGTGTCCTCGCTGCCCATCGGGTACACATCCGAGCTGTCGAGGAAGTTGACCCCCGCGTCCCAGGCGGCGTCCATGATTCGGTGCGCCGCTGCCTCCTCTGTCTGGAAGCCGAACGTCATCGTTCCCAGGCAGATCGTCGAGACGCGCAGGCCCGTGCGTCCCATCCTTCGGTACTCCATCGTGATGCCCTCCCCTGCCGGCGTCCCGCCCTACGAACGCAGGTACGGCGCCAGCAGTTCAACGTCGAAGCTGGCCCACTCGGGCCGCAGGTGGGCGCCATCTTTCCACAGCACCTCGGGACGTTCCTTCAACGCTGCTCGCCAGTCGACGAGGAACGCCTGCTCGTGCCGGGCCACACCATCGCTGATGAGCCTGTTGTTCGACTCCTCCCACGGGCGCGAAACCTTGAGCGTGAGGAAGACGACACGGCGCTCCGGACCCACCACCTCCATGATTCGGTCGAACTCCTCGGCGGTGAACCTTCCGTCGTTCGCGATGTGGAGCAGCACCAGCTCCCCGAGCTCGCCGTTCGCCTTCCGCTCCTGCAGCAGGGTGATCGCCTGGCTCACCTGCCTGCCGACGGACGCGTCCAGATCGATGCCCTTCCACCTCCTCCGCGAGCTGGTGGGCCGCCCCCAGCATCACCGAGTCGCCGATCGCGGTGAGCCGCAGCGGTCCTTCCGGTGCGCCGTCCCCGGCCGTCCGCTCCGGCGCGACGGGCCAGCTCTCGAACGTCTCCATCAGCGCCGTCAGCGACGCCGCCTGCTCACCGGGGGCTGGCTGATGGTGGCCTCCTCGTACGGCCAGCGCGAGCCTCGCCTCCGCCCGCGCATCACCCGGTACCGGCACCCCGTGCTGGATGGCCAATAAACCCAGGAGATACAAGGCCGCGAAGGATACCCGATCGCCACTGACGGACCGCCCCTCCGCGACTCTTCCGCTACCCTCCCTGCGCGGAGGTGTCTCCATGACCGCAGCGGGAACGCGTGAGTGGCGCATCGTTGCGTTCCTCGACCACGAGGACGATCTCGCTACCATGGCGAACCCCGTCCACAGCACCGAGTTCGCCCGCGAGCTCGGCTTCGCCGGACCGCTCGTTGCGGGCGCCACCGTCTGGGGCTGGAGCGTGCCCGCCATCATCGAGACCCTCGGCGACGGCTGGCTCGACCGCGGTTGGGGCCGCTTTCGCTTCCGCCAGCCCGTTTACCCCGGCGATGAGGTGCGCATCGCCCTCTCCCCGCAGGGCGGGGGCGCCTTCGCCCTCCGCATGATGAACGCCGCCGGCGTCGACTGCGTCGTGGGGGAGGTGGGGCCGGGGCCGAACGCCGCCCTCGCCGGCTTCGACCCCCCCACCCGCATGGACCCCGCGCCCAGCCCCGACCCCCAGCCCGAGCCGCGCGTGGACCCCGCCCTCGTCGGCCTCGACTGGGCGCCCATGGCCGTCGATGCCTCCCCCGAGACCCTGCGCGCCTACATGAAGCTCAGCCACCGCTCGGACGACACCCGCTTCGCCGGTGACGCGCCCCGCCTCCACCCGGCCTGGCTCGTGGCGCGCGCGGAGGCGCTCATGCGCCACAATTTCGCCATCGCCAGTTCCATCCACACCCGCAGCGAGGTCGAGTTTCTCGCCCCCGCCCGGGCGGGTGGCGAGGTTGTCACGGGCGGACGCTGCGCCGCCCTCTACGAGCGCAAGGACAGGCCCTTCGTCGAGTTCGACTGCCTCGTGCGTGGCCCCGACGGCCGCGATCTCGCCCGTATGCGGCACACCACCATCTTCGACGCGACGGCAGGAATTTCATGATCGACTCCATCGCCTCCTTCCTCCGCTACTTCGACGGCGTCCACCGCCGCGCCCTGCGCGATGTCGCCGCCCTTCCCCCCGGAGCGGCCGCGTGGAAGCCCCCCGCCGGTGAGGGCGAGGCCGCCTGGGACATTCCCGAGCTCGTCGCTCACATCGCCCGCTCGCGCGGCTTCTTCGTGGGCGTCTACCACGACGAAGGCTGGATCATGCCGCCCCCGCCCGACACCTCCTCCCCCGAACGTTGGGCGGTCGCCCTCGAGGAGAGCGCCGCCACGCTCCAGTCGCGGCTCCAGGACACGCCCGACGAGTGGCTCCAGCGCCGCGTGCCCCTCATCGAAGGCGACGCCACGCTCGCTGGTTGGCGTGTCCTCATGATGCTCACGGAGCACGAGGTCCATCACCGCAGCCAGATCGATACCTACGCCGGCCTCAATGGCTGGTCGCCCCCCGATATCTTTGGGATGAGCGCCGAGGGACTTGCCGATCGCGAGGCGGCCCAGCGCCAGCGCCTCTCTGACCGGCAGCCGTAGGCCCCGCCAATCGCGCTTGCCACGCTCGCGCCGTACCCTGCGCGCTGAGGTGCGAGATGAGCGTGATGGATGACTTCCGGATGGACGGCCACGTCGGCGTGATCACTGGTGGAGGCCGCGGGATCGGGGAGGGAATCGCCTACGCGATGGCGGATGCCGGCGCCGATGTGGTGGTCGCCGCCCGCCGCGAGAACGACCTCGCCAGGGTCGTCGAGGGCATCGAGGAGCGTGGCGCGCGCGGTCTCGCCGTCCCCACCGATGTGCTCGACCGAGCCGCCATCGAGCGGCTCGCCGCCGCCACGGTCGAGGCGTTCGGCAAGATAACCGTCTGGGTGAACAACGCCGGCGGGAGCCAGGATCGCGTCGTCCGCGACCTTGCCGAAACGCCCGACGAGGTTTGGGACGAGATGATCGAGTTCAACCTCACGTCCGCCTTCCTCGGTGTGCGAGCCGCTCTGCCCCACATGGGCGAGGGGTCGAGCATCATCAACATCGTCTCCGGGGCCGCTCTCAACGCCGCCCCCCACACCGGCGCCTACGGCGCGGCCAAGGCCGGTGTCGTGAACATGACCATGACCCTCTCGCGCGAGCTCGCCGAGCGCCGCATCCGCGTGAACGGGATCGCCCCCGGCCCCATCGTCACCGAGCAGTTCTCGGCGATGTTCCCGATGACGGAGGAGGAGCAAGAGGCCTACGGCAACCGGCTCCCGACCGGTCGCATGGGTGAGCCCAGCGACATCGGCGCCGGGGTCATCTATCTCGCCTCGAAAGCCGGCTCCTGGATCACCGGCCAGACCATCGCCATCAACGGCGGGCACGTGCCCGGCTCCATCGCCGTGGTCGTCCGCGACGAGTAACCCGGCATGCCTGCGAGGCCAGCTCCCGCTGGCCCCTGTAGCGGCGGCTAGGCGTCGAGCACCCGCTCCAGGTCGATCGTCGCCAGTCGCGCCCGCAGCCGCCTGACCCACGCCCGCGCCATCTCCGCGCCTCGGTCCTCGCCCTCGCCCACGTCGAGGATCGTCAGCAGACCCAGCGTCTGCACGGTCGTGAGCAGTCCCATCTGGTAGTGCCGCTCGAACGCTTCGAACGGGTAGCCGCTCACGCCCTGCTCTTCGAGCGCTGCGTGGTAGGCGCGGAGCAGCTCAGCCTCGTCCCCCGGCGTCAGATCGTCGCTCGCTCCGGAGAGGAACCAGGCCACGTCGTAGGCGGCCGGGCCGCGGCGGATCGCCTGCCAGTCGAAAAAGACCGGCTCGTCGCCGCGAAACACGAGGTTGTCGAGCCGCAGGTCACCGTGTACGAGCGTATCGGGCGCCTCCCGCTGCATCCGCTCGATCGTCTCGACCCCGTTCTCGCATACCCATGCGACCGTGCGCTCGAAGTCCTCGTCGAACAGCTCGGCGTGGCGCTCCCGAAACGTCTTCAGCCCGTCCAGGAACATGCTCTGACGAACGCGAGAGTCGCCGGCGAAGGGCTCCAGCCAGTAGCGATTCTCGAGCGCCGGGCTCCCCCACAGGGCGGCATGCGCCTTCGCGATTGACCGGAGGACGAGCGCGCAGCGCTCTGGATCTGTGCCGGCGAGTTGGTCCCCGGGCGTCGCGTCCCCGAGGTCCTCCAGCAGGAGGATGTACCGTCGCTTCTTGCGACGCGCCATCCACAGCCCGATTTGCGTGACGCGAGGCAGTAGGCGCTGGGGTATGCGGTTGGCGAGCGCCTTGACCCTCCCCTGGCGTTCTGCCGCGGGGTCGCGATCAAAGTCGCCGTAGTACATGCGCGGGAGAGCGACGGGAACCTCTTCCGAGAGCTCTTCGTAGAAGTAGCTCTCGCGCTCGTAGACCCCAACCAGTTCCCCGAACGCGCGGCTCTCAAGCCGCGGCATCTTCGCCACGACGGTTTCCGGCCCCTGCCCGCCCGCATATGACGGCCGCAGCCGCGCGATGTCCCCCATGAACCCCTCGCCCTCCCCCAAAATCTCGCGCTCGACCGAGGTCACCTCCCCGCAGCGGGCGAGGTGACCGGCCTCCCGCAGGGCCTTCGTCAGCCACTCGGGGGTCAGGTCGTCGAGCCGTTCGGGGATGAAGCGGTCCATGCCGTCAGCCTACCCCACCCTCTCTGCGAGCAGCCTGTCCAGGTCGATGCCCGCGACGCGGGCAGCCAGCCGCTCGTACCAGGCCTCCATCAGCTGGATGCCGCGACCTTCGCCCATGTCCATCTGGTCCGTGGCGGTGAGCGTCTGCATGGCCGTCAGCAGACCAAGGTGGTAGTCGCGCTCGAACGCCGCGAAGGAGTAATCGCGAACGCCAAGCTGCTCGAGCGCTGCGAGGTAGCCCCGCAGCAGTTCACCCTCGTCCTCGCGCGTCAGGTCGGGGCTCGCGCCGGAGAGGAAGTAGGCCACGTCGTAGGCAGCGGGTCCCCGCCGCACGAGCTGCCAATCGAACACGATCGGCTCGCCCTCCCGGAACGCAACGTTGTCGAGCCGCAGGTCGCAGTGCGCCAGCGTCACCGGCGCTCCCCGCTGCAGTTGCTGCACCGCCGCCACCCCGTGCTCCGCCGCCCACGAGAGCGCCCTCGCGAAGTCGTCGTCCACCAGGTGCGCGAACCGTTCGCGGAAGGCCGGCTGCGAGTCCCGGAACAGCCCGTGGCGGATGCGCGCGTCGATGCTCAGCGGCAGTAGCCAGAAACGGTTCTCGACGGCCGCGCTGTTCCAGAAGGCGGCGTGCATCTTCGCGATCGACCCAAGCACGGTGGCGCAGCGCTCGGGCGAGACGCCCGTCAGCTGGTCTCCGGGCTCTGCGTCCCCGATGTCTTCCAGGAGCAGGATGTAGCGCCGCTTCTTCCGTCCGGAGATCCACTTGGCCAGTTGCGTCATGCGCCCCGCCAGGAAGCGAGGCGTTCGGTCTGCCAGCTTCAGGGCTGCCTCCTGCCGTTCCGACGTGACGTCGCGGTCGAAGTCGCCGTAGTACATCCGCGGTGTGGTCAGGGGCAGGTCGGCGGCCAGTTCGTCGTAGAAGCAGCTCTCGCGCTCGTACGCCCCGAGCAACTCCCCCATCGCGCGATTGGCGAGTTTCGGCAGCTTCGCGATGACCGTCGCCGGCCCCTCCCCTCCCTCATACGCCAGGGTCAGCCGCGAGATGTCGCCCAGGAAGCCCTCGCCCTCCCCTACGACCTCTCGCTCGACCGAGGTCACCTCGCCCGCCGGGGCCAGTTCGCCCGTCTGGCGCAGGGCGGCCGTCAGCCACTCCGAGGTCAGGTCGTCCAGGCGTTCGGGGATGGAGAGTGTCATGCCGCGCCCTCCGGCAACTGCTGGCGCGCCAGCTTACCCGCCAGCGCGCTCCGGCGTGGCGTGTGGGCGACCATCCCCGTACGATCGCCGCGCATCACCCCCAACTCCCTCCAGTCTCCCCAGGAGCTCCCATGAAGATTCTCGACGGCGTCTACCAGCTTCTCACGCCCTTCCCCCAGTACGACTACGAGGAGGCGAAGCGCCTTCGTGGCGAGCTCGAGCGCAACCCCCGCGTCACCAAGGGCCTGCCCTACGTCATGCCCTACCTGATCACGCACGGCGGCGACACCATGCTTGTCGACTGCGGCTGGAACACGGACGTCGCCTATGCCGCCCTCGAGGAGGGCATGGGTGAGCACGGCAGCCATCCCTCCGAGATCACGCAACTGGTTATCACCCACGTCCACCCCGACCACTACGGCATGTCCGGACGCCTGAAGCAGGTCTCGGACTGCGAGGTGATCATGCACGAGCGCGAGGCCGACTTCATCGCCTCCCGCTACTACGCCCCCCGCGGCCTCACCGACGAGATGCAGCGCTACATGTCCCAGCACGGCGTGCCCGAGCTCAAGGCCCCGGAGATGTCCCGCGGCTCCATGGACATGCTCGACAAGGTCCAGCCCGCGGCCCCCGACTACAAGGTCCACGGCGGCGAGGCGCTCCGCGCGGGCGACTTCGAGTTCGAGGTGATCTGGACGCCGGGACACGCCCCCGGCCACATCTGCCTCTACGAGCCCAACCGCAAGCTCCTCTTCAGCGGCGACCACATCCTCCCCACCATCACCCCCAACGTCTCCATGCACTCGCAGACCTCCGGCGACCCGCTCGGCGACTACATCCGCTCCCTCGATCTCGTCGCCGAGCTCGACGTCGACCACGTCCTCCCCGCGCACGAGTTCGACATCAAGGAGCTCAAGCGCCGCGTCAACGAGATCCGTGTCCACCACGAGGAGCGCCTTGACGAGATGATGCGCTGCGTTGATGCCGGCGCCACCGCCTGGGACGTGGCCGGCCGCGTGCAGTGGGCCACCGGCACGCTCGACGACTTCGAGCCGTTCATGCAGCGCGCCGCCGTGGGCGAGACCCTCTCGCACCTGGAGCACCTCTTCGAGGAGGGCCGCCTCTCCAAGGTCAAGCGCGAGGGCAGGGTCCACTGGATCCCGGTCTAGGACCGCTTTCGGCAGCTTCCCGGAAGCGCCCGCGCCCGGCGTCTGATACCGTTGGCGCGTGGTAAAGCAGGAATCCATCGAAGTCGAGGGGCTCGTCATGCAGGCGCTCCCCAACGCGGTCTTTCGCGTCGAACTGGCGAACGGGCACGAAGTGCTCGCCCATGTGAGCGGTCGCGTCCGGCGCTACCGCATCAAGGTGCTGCTTGGCGACCGCGTCCTCGTCGAGCTCTCGCCCTACGACCTCTCCAAGGGTCGTATCACCTACCGCTTCAAGTAGGCGCTGGCCGGCGTTCGGCGCTACGGCGGCGGGATCGCGCCCGTCTCCTGTAGGCGCGCGAACCAGTTGCGGAACATGTCCTCGGTGTCCATGCACTCCGTGAAGCCCGCCTGCCGCACCTTGATCGTGCTGTTCAGGATCGGCAGGGGCGGCCGGTTCGGCGCCCCCAGCACCGTGTCCGTGTAGATGAGCGAGTTGTAGCCCGTGAACTCCAGCAGGTTGGCGGGAGCGCTCAGGCCGTGCCGCTCGACCAGCGCTGCCCACTGCCCCTCCCGCTTCGGCATCTCCTCCGCCAGCGACACGGGGCGGGCCTCCCCCGTCTCCATCCCCAGCGTCTCCGCGATGGCCGGCCACACGTTCTCCCACATGAACACGTCGCCGTTCGTCAGGTTGAACGTTTCGCCCCAGGCCGCCGGCTCCGTCGTCGCCCAGGAGAGCGCGTGCGCGACGAGGTCCGCATCGACCGCCTCGCGCAGGGTGGGTGCCCCCGGACGCCCGGGGAAGTCGAGGGCCCGGCCCTCCTCCCGCAACAGCGCCGCGTACGCCGCGATCACTGGCACGGCGTTCATGTGGTTCCCGGGCGCATCCCCGTAGATCACGGTCGGTCGCCAGGTGGTGAGCCCCCAGCCGCCCTCCGCCTGGCGCGCGCGCAGGTAGTCCTCCTGCTCGAAGTAGAAGTTTGGGTGCTCCCTGCGAGGCTCCCGTTCCCGCAGCGGCACCCGCACGCCCTTCGCCCCGATGCTCGGGTGGTGAAGGCCGTACGCCTTCGTGCCGTGCAGCAGCGACACGTGCTCTAGCCCCGAGGCCGCTCGCGAGAGTGGCTCGAACAGGTTGCGCAGCATGCGCGCGTTCCGCTCGATGACCTCCGGGTCGACCCAGCCCGGCATCAGGCCGGGGATCTCCTGGAGCGCGGCGTACACCAGGTGGGTCACGTTCGACATCGCTCCGAAGGTGCGTTCGCACGCCTCCTCGTCCAGCAGGTCGACCGAGAGTAGCTTCGCCTCCGGCGGGAGTCCCACCGGCACGCGCCGCGAGACCCCGACCGCCTCCCATCCTGGCAGCGTGGCGAAGTGCCGCACGGCCGCGTACCCCACCACCCCCGACGCCCCCGCGATCAGCACCCGCTTTGTCATGGCCCCTACCTCCGGTCGCGCCTTCAAGGGCGCGCGGCGCACAGGATACCGAGCCCCCGCCGGACCGTTGCGATGCCTCCCCCGTGAGTGCACACTGGCCCCGCTACCAGGAGGCTGCCATGACTGCTCCCAACGTCCTCCTCGCCACGAAGGGCCACCCGTTCCAGCGCGATCCCTTCTTCTCCATGTTCGACTCGTTCCAGCAGGACGGCGCCATCTCCGCCTGGACCCACGTCGAGCAGCCCGCCGCCCAGCTCTTCTTCGACCCTGTGAACGCCGCCCCCTACGACGTCATCGTCGACTACAGCATGCCCGGGCGAGGCATCGGCACCGCGGACCCGCCCCAGTCCCTCAAGGACGGCTACCGCGCCCTCGTGGAGGAGGGCAAGGGCATGGTGATGATCCACCACAACATCTGTTCCTGGCCCGCCTGGGAGGAGTACGCCGAAATGGTCGGGGGCCGCTTCTTCTACGACCCCGGCGAGCTCCGCGGCCAGGACTGGCCCGACTCCGGCTACCTCCTCGCCGTCAACCACAACGTCAGCGTGGCCGAGCCCGACCACCCCGTCGTCGAGGGCCTCGAACCGCAGTTCGAGCTCCAGGACGAGCTCTACCTCGCCCCCTACTTCGAGGACAACGTCGTGCCGCTCCTGCGCAGCGACTTCGAATTCACCTACAAGAATTTCTTCTCGCCCGCCCTCGTCGTCCACGAGCGGCGCATGTACGAGCGCGGCGAGTGGACGCATCCGCCCACCAGCAACATGGTCGCGTGGGCCAAGAACCACCACAACAGCCCGATCGTCTACATCCAGCCGGGAGACGTGCCCACCTCCTACAACAACCCGAACTACCGCAAGCTCATGTCCAACGCCATCACCTGGGTCGCATCCGAGGAGGCGCACCAGTGGGCCCGCGAGCGCAACGCGGCGGCGGTCTCGTAGCTCCCTAGTACCCGCGCTCGCGCCCGACCATGTTGGCGAGCGGCTCGCCGCGCGCGTAGCGCTGCAGGTTCTCCGCGAAGAACTCGGCCGCGCGATCGAAGTAGCCGTCTATCGACCCAGAGCGGTGGGGCGTCACGATCGCGTTCGGCAGATCCCAGAAGGGGCTGTCCTCCGGCAGCGGCTCCGGGTCGTGCACGTCGAGCGCCGCCGCGCCGATGCGCTCAGCGCTTAGCGCCTCCAGCAGCGCCGCCTCATCGATGACTGAGGCCCGCGCGATGTTCACGATCGCCGCTTCCGGTTTCATCAGCGCGATCTCCTGCGCCCCGATCATCCCGTCGGTCTCCGCCGTCAGCGGTACGCAGAGCACGATGTAGTCCGACTCCGCCAGCAGCCGGGGCAGCTCGCTCGATGGCAGCAGCACGTCCACATCCGGGTCGGAGTCGCCCGCCTGCGCGCTGCGACGCGTGGACACGACGCGCATCCCGAAGGCCCGCGCTCTAACGGCGAGCTCCCGCCCGATCGCTCCCAGCCCAACGATTCCACACGTCTTGCCCTTGAGCTGCCCGGCGAAGTGGAAGTTCCAGCGGTGCTCCACCTGGTCCCGTATCGCTTCGTGCAGGTCTTTCTCCAGCATCACCATCACGGCCATGCAGTACTCCGCAATCGGCACCGCCCCCACGCCGCTCATCGTCGTGATGGTGAAGTCCCGTTCGAGGATGCCCTTCGCGATCAGGTCGTCGAGCCCCGCCGTCAGCACCTGGAACCACTTCAGGTTTGGGGCCGCGTCGTGCACCTCGATCGGATCCAGGTGGGAACCGAAGAGTACCTCTGCCTCGGCCAGTACCTGCGCCTGCTCGGGCGTCGGTGGGGGGCGGAAGGCGCCCGGCGCGACCTGCTCGGTCGGGTAGTCGAGAATGCGCACGAGGGGCGAAGCCCCCTCGATTGTCGCCCGCGTCTGCTCCGTCAGCGGAAAGGAAACCACCACGGGGATCGGTTCCTGCCTCATCGGTCCTCCTGACTGCCCGCAAGTCTACCGAGCCCTGCCCGGCTCGCGTTCCAGCCTGTCGTCGCGGACAATCTCCGGCACCATGTCCGATTCTCGCGACTGCTTCCAGGCCGGAGCCCTCCGCGACCACACCGCTGCTACCCTCGAGCACTTCGGCATGCGGGCGGCCGATGCCGCCCTCGCGGCCGAGGTCCTCATCGACGCCGACCTGAAGGGAATCGAGTCGCATGGCATCGCCCACCTCACCTGGCATGGCGGCTACGTGCCCGGCCTGCGCGATGGCCGCGTGAACCCGACGCCTACCATTCGCGTCCTCCGCGAGACCCCCGCCACCCTCGCCCTCGATGGCGACGGCGGCATGGGCGTGGTCGTCGCCAGCGAGGCCATGGACCGCTGCATCGCTCGCGCCGAGACCTCCGGCATCGGCATGGTCACCATCCGCAACGGACGCCACTTCGGCGCCGCCGGCTACTACGCCGAGCGCGCCGCCGCCCGCGGCCTCATCGGCATGGCAAGCTGCAACACGCCCGTGCTGGCCGTTCCCGCCGGAGGCACGGAGCGTGCGTTCGGCACGAACCCCCTCGCCTTTGCCGCCCCCATCGCCGGGCGCGAACCCTTCTCCCTCGACATGGCCACGACGGCCGTCGCGGGCGGCAAGCTCGAGATCGCTGGTCGCCAGGGCAAGCGCCTCCCCTCCGGCTGGGCTGTCGATGCCGGAGGCAACGACAGCGACGACCCCTCCGCGCTCGGCAAGGGCGGCGCCCTCCTCCCCCTCGGCTCCCAACTGGAGACCAGCTCCTACAAGGGCTACGGCCTCGGGCTCGTCGCCGACATCCTCTCGGGCGTTCTCTCCGGGGCCGGGTTCGGCATGGTCATGCCCCGACCGCACATGGGGCAGTGGTTCGCCGCGTGGCGCATCGACGCCTTCCGCGACCCCGCCGAGTTCCAGGCCGACATGGCCGACCTTGCCGAGCGCATCCACGCCATCGCCCCCGCTCCCGGCGTCGACCGGGTGCGCATCCCCGGCGACAAGGAGGCCGAGGCGCGCGCGGATCGGGAACGGAACGGCATCCCCCTCGACAGCGCCGTCGTCGACCAGCTGCGGGAGCTCGCGGTCGAGAGCGGCGTGCCCTTCCCCGCTCCCCTTGCGAGGCCCGCGTGATACCCGAGAACGTCCTCGCCGCGCTCCGCCAGCGCTTCGACGCACTCCGGGCCCCGGTCACCATCGACTACTTCCAGCAGAGCGCGAGCGGGCTCATCGTGCCGGGCGCCGCCCCCCGCGACCCCTGCCCCGCCTGCGGCCCCACCAGGGAGACCCTCGAAGACCTCGTGGGTGTCTCCCAGAAGCTCCGTCTGGTCACCCACGAGTTCCACGCCGAGGCCCAGCTGGTGGAGCGTTGGGGAGTCGAACGCGTTCCCGCCATCCTCCTGCGGCGCGGGGGTGGGGCTCCCCCCCTGCGCTACTACGGGCTGCCCGCGGGGCACTTCTTCGAGGTCCTCGTCGAGGTGATCTCGGCTTTGCCCGCCCCTCCGTCCCCTCCCGCCGCCCTCGCCGAGGTCCTCAACCGCCTCACCGAGCCCGTCTCCCTCGTCGTCATCGGCTCGATGCGGAACCCCGCGGCGGCGCAGGCGGTCGCCAACGCCTACCAGCTCGCCCTCTACTCCACCCGGATCGAGACCTCCGTCGTCGAGATCGAAACCTTCCCCGAGCTCGTCCAGCAGCTCAACCTGCGCGTGCTCCCGTCTACCATCGTGGCCGGGACGCACGGCTTCGCGGGCGTCACCACCACTCTCGCGCTCGCGCAGTTCGCCGTCGATGCGCAGCAGTCGGACTCGCCCCCGCCCCCGCAGGTGGCGGCCGGCTCGACCGCCGTCATCGGCGGCGCCGCCAGCGCTCCCGCTACCGCCGCTCCCCAGGGCGACCCTGCCCCGCCGCCGACCGTCGAACCCGCCGAGGACCACGTCGATGTCGCGATCGTGGGGGGCGGCCCGGCGGGGCTACAGGCAGCGCTGGTGCTGGTGCGCGCTCGCAAGTCCGTCGCCGTCTTCGACGGGCCCTCCCCCGCCCGCAACGCGACCTCCCACGGGGTCCACAACTTCCTTGGGATAGAGGGCCTGCTCCCCGCCGACCTCTCCCGTACCGCCTGGGAGCAGATCGACGCCGTCGGCGGGGCCTCCCTGCGTCGCGCCGAGGTTACCGACATCGAGCACTCGAGCGATGGCGACTTCGTCCTCACCACGGCCGAGGGCGACCGGCTCGGCGCCCACCACGTCATCCTCGCCTTCGGCCACCGCGACGCCCTCCCCGACATCCCCGGCTTCGCCGAATGCTGGGGCAATAGCGTCATCTCCTGCCCCTTCTGCGATGGCTACGAGCACCGCGATCGCGTCTGGGGACTGGTCCTGCCCGCAACCGGCGCCAAGGCCACGCCGCCCCTCTTCGCCCGCAACTGGAGCGACAGGGTCGAGCTCCTCCTCGGTGGCGCCGTCGACTTCCCCGACGAGCTCGCCGCAGGGCTTGAGGCCGAGGGCATCAGCCTCCACCGCGGCGACGTCACCGCCATCAACCATGACGACGGCAAGGTCACCAGCGTCACGCTCGATGGTGGTGAGACGGTGGCCGTCGAGACGCTTGTCTGGAGCCCCGAGTCCCTCCCCGCTCCCCTCGTCGAGCAGCTCGCGAGGGGCCTCGGCCTGGCCCTCGACGAGGCCGGCTTCATCGCGGTCGACCCCATGCAGCGGACGAACGTGGAGGGAATCTGGGCCGCCGGCGACGCTGTCGCCTCCACCATGGCCCTCGACGCCGCTGGCTCCGGGGGCAACGTCGCCATGCGCATCGTCCAGGGATGGTTCGAGGAGGCCGGCCACTAGCCAGAGGGGCACATGACTTTCCCGAGCGTTATCCTGATCGGGTTCGCGCTGCTCGACCGAGGGGCGGAGCTCCAGGAGTGTGACGATGACCCGAGAGCAGTTGGTGGAGATGAGCCGCCGCGAGGTGGAGAACCTCCAGAACAACCGCATCGACCTCGCCGACGACATCTACAAGATCCCCACCGCGCTCTACCACGACCCCGAGCGCTGGGAGACCGAGGTCGACCGCGTCTTCCGGCGCCTGCCCCTCGCCCTCGCCTTCTCCTCCGAGCTGCGCGAGCCCGGCTCCTACCAGTCGGTCGAGGTAGCCGGCGTCCCCGTCCTCATCACTCGCGCCGAGGACGGCGAGGCCCGCGCCTTCGTCAACATGTGCAGCCACCGCGGCAACTACATCGTGGAGGAGCCGGAGACCGGCAAGACCGAGGTCTTCCGCTGCAACTACCACGCCTGGACCTACAACCTGGAAGGCAAGCTCGTCGCCGTCTTCGACGAGGGCAATTTCGGCGAGCTCGACAAGTCCTGCTTCGGCCTCACCGAGCTCCCCGCAGCCGAGCGCTCCGGCATGATCTGGGTCACGCTCAAGCCGGGCTCCACCGTCGATATCGACGCCTTCCTGGCCGGTTACGACTCCGTCCTCGACGACCTCGCCTTCGATGACGCCTACGTCGTTGGGCGCCAGAACCTTGATGGGCCCAACTGGAAGGTCGCCTACGACGGCTACCGTGACTTCTATCACGTGCCCATCCTCCACCGGAACAGCTTCGGCCCCGACGGCCCCTTCCAGCCCGACTACTACTCGTGGGGCCCGCACGTGCGCGTCATGTCGCCCAAGGGCCACGAGAAGCTCGCCGACACGCCCGAGTCGGAGTGGGGCTACGACGACATGACCGCCGGCGTCTGGACCGTGTTCCCGAACATGTCCATCGCGGGCAGCACCGGCTCCGGCTACATGGTCTCGCAGATGTTCCCCGGCAAGACCCCGGGGGAGTCCTTCACCATCCAGAACTTCCTCCGCTTCGACCCCCCCGAGGAGCAGGATCAGGAAGAGCTGAAGGAGTACATGGGTTTCATGGGCGACGTGGTAGGCAACGAGGACTACTACACCGGCTTCCACGTGCAGAAGGCCCTGGCCACCGGCGCCAAGGAGTTCTCCATGTTCGGCCGCAACGAGGGTGGCGGACAGCTCTTCCACAAGTGGGTCGATGCCCTCGTCGCTACCGAGGACGAAGACCTCCCCGCTCTGCTCGACAAGGGTGTGCAGTAGCTCACACCGAGCGGTCGCCACAAAGCGGAGCCCCCTCGCCGAGGGGGCTCCTTCGTGTTCGCCGGGTCGCGCGGGGCGCTACTTGCCGCCGGGCGCGCCCGCTTCCTCCGGCTCGACGCCAAGGGCGCCGGGCTTCGCTTCTGCGTCCTCGTCTTCTTCCATCGTGTCCATGGGCGGCTGCCCTTCGCGGGCCTCCGCCATCAGCTCCTCCCGACCGCGCATGCGGATGCGCGGCATGAAGAGCCCGATCGCAAGACCCACGGATACGATTGCCATCCCGATGAGGAAGATGTCCGTGACGGCGTCGCCCAGCGCGATCTGCGCACTCTGGATCACTGCGTCGGCGGCGCCCGGGCTGGCCTGGTCGATCCGTTCCCGCAGCATCGCCAGCGACTCCGGGCTGAGCAGCCGCTGTGGATCGGAGAAGAGTTCGCCGAACTGCCCTGGCACCGCATTTGAGAGATTTCCCTTGAAGCTGCTTGCGAGGAGCGAGCCCATGATCGCCACCGAGAAGGTGCCGCCGATCTGGCGGAAGAAGTTGACGGAGGCTGTCCCCGTTCCGAGGAGCCGGTGGGGGAGCGCGTTCTGCACCGCCAGCTGGAAGGTCGGCATCCAGAAGCCCATGCCCACTCCCAGCAGCACCATGTAGCCGCGCGTGGTCCACGCCGCCGAGGTCTGTTCAAGCGTGGAGAGCAGGTAGAAGGCCGTGATCAGCGCGGTCCCGCCGATGATCGCCATGATCCGCACGTCGCGCCCGCGGCTGAGCAACTGCCCCGATGTCACCGATCCGAACATCATGCCCGCCGTCATCGGCATCAGGATTAGCCCCGAGTTCGTCGCCGACTGCTCCTGCACGCCCTGCAGGAAGAGGGGCAGGAACTGGAACGCCCCGAACATGCCCGCGCCCAGCACCATCGTTGCCAGAATCGAGACCGTATAGGCTCGGTTGCGGAAGAGCCCGAGAGGCAGGACGGGTTCCTTCGCCCGCCGCGTTTGCACCAGGAACAACACGAGGAAGACCGCCGCCACTCCCAGGGAGGCTACGACCGGCGCTTCGCCCCAGCCGTACTGGTTCCCCGCCCAGGAGAGGCCCAGCAGCAGCGCCGTCGCCATGCCCACGATCAGCGCCGCCCCGCCCCAGTCGATGATCGCTTTGCCCTGCTGGCGGAACCACGGCATTCCGAACGTGACGAGCGCCAGCGCCACCATCGCCACCGGGATATTGATGTAGAAAATCCAGCGCCAGGAGAGGTGGTCGGTGAGCGCACCCCCGGCCAGCGGCCCGACGATGCTGGCCAGACCGAACGTCGCCGCGAACAGGCCGATCCAGCGTCCTCGCTCCTTCGGTGCGAACAGGTCCCCGACTGAGGTGAACGCCGTCGTCATGATCAACCCCGCGCCCACGCCCTGCACCGCCCGGAAGGCGATCAGTGTGATCATGTCGCCCGCTGCGCCGCACAGCCACGAGCCGACCACGAAAATGATGATGCCGGCGAGGATGAACGGCTTGCGCCCGTACAGGTCCGAGAGTTTTCCCGCCACCGGTACGAGCGCAGTCGAGGCCAGCATGTACGAGGTGAACGGCCACACGTAGAGATCGAGATTGCCGAGGTCTTCCACGATGCGCGGCAGCGAGACCGTCACGATTGTCTGGTCCAGCGCGGCCAGGAACATCGTCGAGAGCACGCCCGCCAGCACCAGCGCCTTGCGCCGAACGGAGAGCGACATCCCCGGAGGGACATTCCCGTCCGTCATCTGCGGGCCACCGCCCATTCCCATCATGAGCTTGCCTCCAGGGCTGTTGGTGTCGTTGCGTGTGCGAGGAAGGGGGCCAACACCGCTTCCGCGGCGGCCCGTGCGTCACCTCGCTCGCGCAGGGAGAGAGCCGACCACGGGGCGAGGCTTCCGAGGATCAGCGCCGCCGCGACGTCTGGCTCGATGTCAGCTCGAAGACCGCCCGTGGCCTGCGCGCGCTGGTAGAGGCGCTCGAAGCGCCGCAGCGGGTCGACGGCTCGCATCTCGCTGTGCAGCTCCTTGCGCACCCGTCCCCCGATGAGGGCGGCATGTACCCACCCGTAGGTGCGAACCGTTTGATGCAGTCGCTCAACCAGCGTGAGGAGAGCCTCCACGCTGCTGTCGCCGGCCTCGGCTTCATCGAAGCTCGCCGCAGTCTTCCCGACCATCTCCAGCACGATCGTCTCGATGACCTGGTCGCGGTTGCCCACGCAGCGGTAGACGGTGCCGACGCCAACGCCCGCTTCGTGGGCGATGTCGGTCAGCTCCGCCTCGAGCCCCTGCTCGGCCATAAGGCGGGTCGCCGCTTCCACGATCTTGCGCTGGTTCGCGAGCGCGTCGCTTCGCATCGCGGAACCGTAACCGGAATTCCGGTTAGCCGCAAACTCGGCCCATGGGCGTGACCGGGATTGCTTACCCGGTCACGCCCGGAGCGGGCTAGCCCTCGTCTTCGAGTGCTTCGTCCACCTTCTTCGCGACGTCGTCGGGAACGAACGAGCTCCAGAGCTCGCGGTGGTTGCGTAGGTACCACAAAGCGGCATTGTCCAGGGACTCGTTGTTCTCGGTCATCCAGGACGTTGTGGCGATCTGAGCTGTGGCGTCGAAGTTCCACTTTCCAAGGAACTCGACCACGTCGGGTGCTCGCTCGACCAGCGACTCGTGCACAGCAATCTTGACGGTCGCGATGGGGTAGGCGCAGGCTTTTCCGGCTTCCCAACACTGTACCGAATACGCTGGCTCCTCGAGGATGTACAGGTCGAGCGTCGTTGACGGGCGGGTGGGACCCCACATGTACCCGAGCCAGGCATCGCCACGCGCGTACACAGCCTCGATGTCGGCGAATAGCGCCGCTCCGCTCCCTGGATTGACCACATCAAGGGTGTCCTCAAGGCCATAGGACACGATCTTCTCGGCGTTGACCTCCTCGCACGACCAGCCTGCGACACAGGTCACGAAACGTGCCTTCCCCCGCGAGTCCGGTGTCACGAACAGGTGGGCGTAGTCGGGCAGGTCTGCAACCGATACGAGCCCCGGGTTCGCATCCTTCACATACTGGGGAATGACGAAGCCCTGCCAGTTGTCCTCAAGGCTTTTGCCTACGTCTACCACCGTGCCCGCCGCCAGCGCCTTGTCCCAAGCCTCCTGCTGGTTTGGCAACCATATCTCCAGCGTCACTTGGGTGTCGTTGTTGATCAGGCCTTGGAAAAGCGGGACCGTGTCTCCGGCGATCGCGTCGGTGGGGTAGCCGTAGCCGTGCTCGACGATGAACCGCGCAATCCGCGTTTGAATGCCGGCTGAATCCCAGCTCAGGTCCGAGAAGACGTTCGGCTCCTCCGAGCCGCCGCCACACGCTGCCAACAGCAGCGCGAGCGCCGCTGTCATGGTCACGAGTGCCGTCAGGATGGGCCTTCTAGTGCGCTTCATGTGGGCCTCCTTGCATCCAGCCTTCGAGGTGCCCTGCGCGTCTTTACCTGACTATCCTACGCCGCCGCCAGCCCCCAGTGACGACTGCTGGCGGCTGGCGAATGCCTGCGTGATGCGGTCGATGATGATGGCGAGGAACACGATGCCAAGGCCCGCCAGGAAGGCGTTCCCGGGCTCGATCCGTCCCAGTCCGCGGTTGACGTCCTCGCCCAGCCCCCCGGCCCCCACCAGCGAGGCGATCACGACCATCGCCAGGGCCATCAGTGTCGTCTGGTTGACGCCTGCCATGATGGTCGGCGACGCCAGCGGGATCTTGACCTTCAGCAGGAGCTGCATGGGCGTCGCCCCGAACGACTCCGCCGCCTCCAGCGTCTCCTCCGGCAGCTGCCGGATGCCGAGGTTGGTCAGCCGCACAGCCGGCGGCACGGCGTAGATCAGCGTCGCGATCACGGCCGGCACGTTGCCCAGGCTGAAGAAGGCGATCGCGGGCACCAGGTAGACGAAGCTGGGCATCGTCTGCATCCCGTCGAGGATCGGCCGCAGGATCCGGTCGAGCCGGTCGCTCTGCGAGGCCCAGATGCCCAGCGGAACCGCGATCAGAACTGAGAGCGTCACGGTGACGGCCATCAGCGAAACCGTCTCCATCGTGCTTTCCCACAACCCGAAAGTCGCCAGCAGGGTCAGTGCTCCGGCCGAGAACAAAGCGACGCCAAGCCCGGCTGTCCGCCACGAAATGATCGTGATCGCGGCGATGAAGGCCGGCCACGGGAGCCAAAGCAGGAAGTCCTCGAACGCGACCAGCACCGTCAGCACGACTTCCTTGATCACGTCAAAGAGGAAATCAAGTTCGGTCGTCATCCAGTCGATGAGGTTGTCGATCTCGCGGCCCACCTCGCGACCCACGTCCGCCGGGAACTCCCCTGCCCACTCCCACCCCCCCCGTCGAGAGCACCACGGCCAGGATTGCCGGAACGACGAGCCAGCGCAGCACCAGCACCCAGCGAAGCCAGCGCGGTCCGCTGACCGCAGGCAGTTCCAACCGCTCGCGTATCGCCCGCAGCCCCGCGGCCCCCGGCGACGAGTTCTTCCCCGATGCGTTGGTCATCGCGCTGACGCTCCTCTCGCGCCGGGGTTCGCAGCCTCGCCGCTCTCGTCTGCCGCCATCGCCGTGGCCAGAGCCTCCAGCGGGATCTCCCCGGCCAGCGTGCCGTCGTCCTCGATGACGGGGATAGGGTGGTCCAATCGCAGGCCGCGTGGCACCAGCTCGTCCAGCACGGTATCTCGCGCCACCGCGGCATCCGCCTGCAGGCTCAGCGAACCCACTGGTGCATCGCCATCCTGGAGGACACGCCGCAACTGATAGAGGCCCACGCTCCCGACATAACACTGCCTGGGGTCGACGACCAGGGCATGCATCTGATCCCCCGCCTCCAGTGCCGCCAGCACCTCCGAGGTCAGCTGGTCGGCGCGGGCCGTGCTTGCCGGCTCCCGCATCACCGACGCGGCTGTGACCATCGACTGGAGCCGCACCTCCTTCGTGAAGTCGCGGACGAATTCGTTCGCCGGTGACAGCACCACCTCCGAGGGGTCCCCCATCTGCACGATCGCGCCGTCCCGCATGATCGCGATCCGGTCGCCCAGCCGCACCGCCTCGTTCAGGTCGTGCGTGATGAAGATGATCGTCTTGTGGAGTTCGGCCTGGAGCTTCGCGAGCTCATCCTGGAGGTCGCGGCGGATTACCGGGTCGAGCGCGCTGAAGGGCTCGTCCATCAGCAGCACGGGGGTATCCTGGGCCAGCGCCCGGGCCAGCCCCACGCGCTGCTTCATCCCCCCGCTCAGCTGGTCGGGCATGCGCTCGCCCCACCCCTTCAACCCGACCGCCTCTAATGACTCATCTGCCCGCTCCCGCCGATCCCGCTTCTCCACCCGTTGACCTCGAGGCCCCACGCCACGTTCTCCAGCACCGAGCGATGCGGCAGCAGGCCGTAGTGCTGGAAGACCATCGCCACGTCGCTCCGCCGCAGCTCCCGCAACTCCTCCCCGCTCATCGCCGTGATCTCCTGCTCGCCCAGCCAGACCTTGCCCGACGACGGCTCGATCAGCCGGTTGATGCAGCGCACCAGCGTCGACTTCCCACATCCCGAGAGCCCCATCACCACGAACAGCTCGCCCCGCTTCACGTCGAACGAAACGTCCGAGAGCGCGAGCACCGACCCATGCAGCTCCTGGATGGCTTCCTTGCTGGTGCCGGTCAGGGCTCGTGACAGCGCCGCTTCTTCGTCGCCCCCGAACACCTTGTAGACGTTACGCACGGAGACGGCTGTCTCACCCTCGAAAGCCTGCTGCTGGGCGGCTGTCACAGTCCTGTCCGTTCGAAGTACTGAGCGTTGAGGGTCTCCGCATCCACGGCCGGGGCGCTCATGCGCAGGGGTGTGTGGCCAGGGTGCGTGGACGAGGCGATCGTACCAGAGTCCCCTGCCCCCAGACCGGTTTCTCCCCGCCACTGCTCGACGCGTGGGGGGCTGCTCGCTACCGTTGCCCGCCAGGAGGATCCATGTCCGTCTCGAACCCCGCTCCCGATGTCTCGGTCGATCTCGACGGCCACATCGCCACCGTCGAGATTCACCGGCCTCCCCACAACTTCTTCGATGTCGCCCTCATCCGCGCCCTCGCCGATGCCTACCACGCCCTCGACGACGAGCCGGATGTCCGCGCCATCATCCTCGCCTCCGAGGGCCGGTCGTTTTGTGCGGGGGCCCAGCTCGGCGGTCCCGCCCCCGGTGAGGATGCCGCCTCCACGGAGCCCCCACCGCGGCGCACGGGCAGCGGGCATCTCTACCAGGAGGCGGTGCGCCTGCTCGAGGCGGAGACCCCGGTCGTTGCGGCCGTGCAGGGCGCCGCGATCGGCGGTGGCCTCGGACTCGCCCTCTCCGCCGACTTCCGCGTGGCCGCCCCCGAGGCCCGTTTCGCCGCCAACTTCGCCCGCCTTGGCTTCCATCACGGCTTTGGCCTTACCGTCACCCTCCCCGCCCTCGTCGGGCAGCAGAAGGCGCTCGACCTGCTCTACACGGGCCGCCGCGTGAAGGGCGAGGAGGCCCGTGCCATCGGCCTTTGCGACGCCCTCGTGCCGATCGATGAGCTGCACGACAAAGCCCGCGAGATGGCGGGCGAAATCGCCGCTTCCGCGCCCCTCGCCGTGCGCTCCATCCGCCGCACCATGCGCCGGGGCCTGGCCGAGCGCGTGCGGCTCGCCACCGACCACGAGCTTGTGGAGCAGGACTGGCTCCGCCAGACCAACGACTTCCGCGAGGGCGTCCGCGCGACGGCCGAGCGCCGTACCCCAGAATTCACGGGAAGCTAGCGATGAACGAGTTCCAGGTCGAGGTCACCACCCCCGACGGCGTCGTCGAATGCTTCGCCGTCCACCCCGACGGCGAAGGCCCCTTCCCGCCCGTCATCCTCTACATGGACATCGTCGGCGTCCGCGATGAGCTGCGCGACTTCGCCCGCCGCATCGCTGGCGAGGGCTACTTCTGCCTCCTCCCCGACATGTTCTACCGCCTGGGCCGGCTCGACTTCGACCTCTCCAGGGGCCGCGAGGAGATCGAGCGCATGTTCGCTGCCGGTCGCACCCTCGAACTCCCGATGGTCATGCGCGATACCGGTGCCTGGCTCGACCACTTCGACGCCAATCCCGTCGTCGACGGCCCCGCCGGCGCCATCGGCTACTGCATGAGCGGACGCTTCGTGGTCGCCGCCGCCGGAACCTACCCCGACTGCTTCGGCGCCATCGCCTCGCTCTACGGCGTCGGCATCGTCACCGAGGAGGACGACTCGCCCCACCTGCTCGCCGGCCGCATCAAGGCCGAGCTCTACCTCGGCTTCGCCGAGCACGACCCGTTCGTCCCCGAGAACGTCGTCCCTGAACTGAGCAAGGCCCTTCAGGCGTACGGTGTGCCCCACGTCATCGAGACGCACCCCGGCACCGAGCACGGCTTCTGCTTCCCGGAACGCCCGGGCTACGTCGAACCCGCGGCCGAGAGCGTCTGGGCCACCGTCTTCGACATGTACGCACGGCGCCTCAAGCCTGAGGCCGGCTAGACGCCGAGCAGCTCGCCTGCGTTCGCTTCCATGACGGCGGTGATGTTGCGCTCCGCCATCAGCACGATCAGGCCCTCCGCCGCGGTGATCAGGTCGCGGAACGCCTGGTGATCCTCTTCGCTCGCGTCCCGCGGCGGTGGCTCCACAGCGTCCACGCCCTGCACCCCGATGAGCGGGATGAACATGCTCGCCAGGAGCCCCAGCCGGTAGTCGACCCGGCACTGCTCGAGCGAGTAGCCCGTCACGCCGTGCTCCAGCAGCGTCGCATGGTAGAGGGCGACCAGGTCGTCGCTCACGGCCGTTCGCTTCTCCGGGTCGAATCCCTGCGCGATGAAGTAGGCGAGGTCGCGCGGACCGGACCCGTAGCCCGCGATCTGCCAGTCGAGGATGGCGAGCTCGTTCTCCGTGCCCGCCTCCCCGAAGAGGAAGTTCTCGATGCGGAAGTCCCCGTGGATCAGGGTCGCCCCCGAGGCCGCCCCGCGCTCGTAGAGCGTGCCCCAGTCCCGCACCAGCCGCTCCCCCACGGGGACGAAGGCCGGGTCGATGCGTGGCGCGATCCGCTCCGCGAAGGCGTCCCACCCGCCCTGCACGAGCGGCGTGTTGATCTGCGACTGCCGCTCCGTCGAGGGTAGCCACGTCCACTCCCGCAGCCGTTCGCTCTCCCACCAGTGCGCGTGCATGCGCGCCAGCGTCTTTACCACCAGCGGCGCCTGCTCCGGCGGACACGAATCCGTCTGGCTCAGCGTGGCCAGGTCGCCCAGGTCCTCGAGCAGGAGCGCGTACGAGGTCCGGCTTTCGTGCACGCCCCCGTAGCAGCGGGCGATCCGCGCGGGACACTCCGCGCTCGCTTCCCGGTACCAGTCGATCTCCGTCTCGATGATCATCCCCGTCCAGGGCGTGAGGTACTCCGGCACTTGCAGGAACGTCGGAAGCTTCGCCACGAAACTCGCGGGCGCATCCCCCTTCGCCCCCTCGTACGTGGGGATCACCCGCACGGACTGACTGATGTAGCCCCGCCCCACGCCGATGTCCCCCACGTCGACCGCGCTTACGCGCCCCCGGGGCAGGTGGCCGCCCTCGCGGAGGGCGGCCGTGAGCCACTCCGCCGTGATCCCATCCTTATCCGCGACCGGTTCCATGCGACCCTCCTTCGCCTGGCTGGGCGTAAACGTGGGCAGTCTCCGCCGCTCGCGCTTCCGTTCAAGCGCCGAGCAGATCTCCCGCCTTCGTATCCATGACGGCCTTGATGTTCCGCTCCGCCATCACCGTGACCAGCGCCACGCCCGTCTCGATCATCTCGTCGAACGCCTGGCGCTCCTCCTCCGTCGCCTCCGGCGGCGGGGACTCGCGCTTTGCCATGCCCGTCATCCCGATAATGGGCGCGTACAGGCTCCAGAGCAGCCCCAGGCGGTAGTCCTCGTGGCACTGCGCCAGTGTGTAGCCCGACACCCCGTGCTTCACGAGCGAGGCGTGGTATTGCGCGATCAGGTCGTCCTCCACCTCGCGCCGCTCGTTCGGGTCGAATCCCTGCGAGACGAAGTAGGCCATGTCGCGTCCCCCCGAGCCGTACCCCGAGAGTTGCCAGTCGATGAACACGACCTCGTTGGGCGTGCCTGGTTCCCCGAAGAGGAAGTTCTCGATGCGGAAGTCGCCGTGCACGAGCGTCGCCCCTGAGGCCGAGCCCCGCTCGAAGATGCCTCCGAATTCGCGTACCAGCCGCTCCCCTACCGGCATGAAGCCGGGGTCGACCCGCGGCACGATGCGCTCGGCGAACATCGCCCAGCCGTCCTCCACCAGGGGCGTGTTCAGCTCGGCCTGCCGCTCCGGGGATGGCAGCCACGAGGCCGCCCGCAGCCGGTCGCTTTCCCACCACTGCGCGTGCAGCGCCCCGAGCATCTCCACGATCACGTCCGCCCGCTCACGCGGGCACGAGTCCATCTGGCTCAGCGACTCAAGCTCGCTCAGGTCTTCCAGCAGCAACGCGTACGATCGCCACCCTTCGAACGCCGCCCCGTAGCAGAGGGGCACCCGCGCCGCGCAGTCGCCGCTCGCCGCCGGGTAGAAGTGGAGCTCCGTCTCCACCGCCTGCGCCGCCCACGGCTTCAGGTATTCGGGAAAGTCGACCACCACCGGGAGCTTCGCCACGAGGCTCGCCGGCGCAGAGCCGTCGGCTCCTTCGTACGTCGGGACCAGGCGCACCGTCTCACTGATGTACCCGAACCCGATCCCATCGGTATTCACATCCACCTCGGACACGCGCCCCTGCGGCAGGCGCCCGCCCTCGCGCAGCGCCTCCGTCAGCCACTCCGCTGTGATCTCGTGCTTCCCCCCCAGCGGCTCCATGCGTTCCTCCAGCTAGGCCCTTGCCAGGAACGCCCGCAGCTCCGGCAGGATTCGTTCCGGCGCTTCCTCGGCGAGGAAGTGGCCGCAGTCCTCGAATTCATGCAGTGTGAAGTCCGAGAGCTCTGCTTGCCAGCGCTCGAGTTCCTTCCGGCGGAAGGCCATGTCCTTGAGCCCCCAGAAGATCAGCGCTGGCTTGCCTGCAAACGACTCGCGTTCGTTCCAGATCGAACGGAGCCAGTCGGTTGCCCCGACGATGTGGCCGGGGAGTGCCGCACACGCGTCCCGCGACCCCGCCCGTTGGGCGTTGCGGTAGTGGTCCATCACTTCTGGCGTGATCGCCGCCCTGTTCCCAATGGCCATCGGCATGACGCGGTTCACGAAGAAGTTGAACCGCTTGATGAGCACCTGTCCGAGCGGGCTCCGCATCATTGAGCTGAAGAAGATGTAGTGCGGGTCGCGGGAGACGGGCCAGCACCACGTGTTCGTGATGACCAGCTTCCCGACCCGGTCCGGGTGCCTGCGTGCGAAATCCAGGCCGATCGGCCCACCCCAATCCGTCAGGAACAGCGTCGCGTTCTGAACCCCGAGGTTTTGCAGCAGTTCGCTGAGCCGGTCGGCGCGCGCCCTCGGATGGTGGTCGTTCCGACGGTTGCTGCGGGACGACAGCCCGAACCCCACGTGGTCCGCCGCGATGCACCGGTAGTCCGATCGCAGCCCCTCGATGAGGTGACGGAACTCGAACGACCACGCGGGATTGCCGTGGATGAATACGATGACGGGGCCTGACCCCTCATCGACGTAGTGCAGCTCGTAGCCGTCTGAGGTCGCGAAGAACCGGCTCTCGAACGGGAATAGCTCGTCCGAGAGCCAGTCGGGTCGCGTGGCGGCCACTACGAGTCCAGAACCGTCGTCTCCGACCCCGCCTGCATGATCGAGAGGTGCGACATCGGCGAGCCCGTATCGTGCGCGCCGTGCCAGTGGTCCTCCCCCGCGGGCACGACCGCGCAGTCCCCCGCGCTGACGACGTGCTCGCCCTCGCGGTCTCCCACCTTCCCGATGCCCGCGACGACGTAGAGGACCTGGTCGCTCGTGTGCCGGTGCCAGCCGGCCCGTCCGCCCGGCCCGAATTGCACCACCGCCACGTTCACCTGCGTCGGGGCGGAGCCCGTCAGCGACCTCGTCCACACCTGCCCCCCTTCGAAGATGGCCTCTGTCCGCTCGCTCGTCTCGCCGTCGTCCGACTTGAGGATGTGAAGTGCCATAGCTCGCCTCCTGTGCGCCGCGCAGCATAGGCACGCTTGCCCGTTTCCGTCTCCCTTCCCACCATCGACCGGGTGCCCGACCTCACCCTCTTTATCGACGACGGCGGTGTCCTCAACGACAACACCCGGCGGGGACCGCAGTTCCTGCGGCTCATCGCCGAGTTCTTTCCGCCCCGCCTCGGAGGCACGCCTGAGGAGTGGGCCGAGGCGAACCGAGCGACCTTCCGGGCGGTATTCGCGGCCCACGACGACCTGATCGCCGTACCGGACGCCTACCTCCAGGGCTATGAGGCGTACGAGCGGGCGTGGCTCACTGGGATGTGCCAGCACGTCGGCATCACTCCGCCTGAGGGGGACGAGTGCGCCGCCCTGGCCCGCGAGGCGCTGCTCTACATCACTCGCAGGGCGCAAGCCGCCTTCCCCGGCGCGGCCGAGACCGTCGCCGCGCTTGCCGACGCCGGCTACACACTCCACACCGGCTCGAACCAGGCGTCCTGGGAGATGGACGGCTACCTCTCCGGGATGGGCATCCGCGACCGCTTCGGCATCCTTTTCGGCGCCGACCTCGTCAATGCCCTGAAGCCCGCCCGCGCCTACTACGAGCGCGCCTTCGCCCTCGCCGAGGTCGACCCAGCCCGCGTCTTGGTCCTCGACGACACACCAGAGTTCCTCGACACCGCCCGCGCGGTCGGCGCCCGCACTGTCCTCGTCGGCGCCACCGACCCACCCCCCGGCCACCCCGCCATCCCCTCCCTCGCCGCCCTCCCCGCGCTGCTCGAGACGCTGGACTGACCTTCGGACGGCCGGACCGAACCCGCTACAATCCCAACCCGTGAACGAGCAGGGACTGTCGGTCACCCTCGAGTACTGCGCCCAGTGCGGCTACCTGCCCCGCGCCCAGTGGATGGCGGGCGAGATCCTCGCCGCCCTCCAGGACGACATCGCCAGCTTCGCCCTTATCCCCGGTGGAGGCGGCTGCTTCGAGTGGGCCGTCGACGGGGAGGTCATCGCCTCCAGAAACGCCACCGGCCGTTTCCCCGAAGTCGACGAGATCATGGAGCTCATCGCCAACCGCCTCTGATCAGGAAGGAGTCACCGTGTCCGATTCCACCATCACCGTCTTCGACCCCCGCGGCCACGCGCGCGTCGTCGCCCAGGAGACGGCCCCGCGCCCCGGTAGCCTCGACGGCCTTCGTCCGGGCGTGCTGGAGAACCGCAAGGCCAACGCCCGTCTCCTCCTCAAGTCCATGGTCGACAACCTGCGGGCGACCGCGGACATCGGCGCCACCACCACCGGCAGCAAGCCCGTCGCCGGTCCCGCCAGCCGTGCCACCATGGCCACGCTCGTCGAGGAGTGCGACTTCGTCGTCGTCGGGTCAAGCGACTGAGGGTCCTGCACGGCGTGGAGTGTCTACGCCTCGATAGCCCTTGAGAAGCGCGGAGTCCCGACCGTCACGGTCGTCACCGACGCGTTCGAAGGCCTCTTCAAGCTCGAAGCCGAGCAGCGCGGCGCGCCCGCCCTGCCCTACATCGTGATCCCCCACCCCCTCGGCGGCATCCGGCCGGATGCCGTCCAGGAGAAGGCCAGAGCGGCCACCCCCGACCTCCACGCCGCCCTGCTCGGGAGCGGGGCGTGAGCAGCGGCGACTCCCTCATGGAGCTGGCCGAGACGGTCGGGGTCGAGGAGCTTGGCGCGGGTCGTGCTAGTCCGACCGTCGAGCTCCCGGATGACGTGGCCGCCGTCGGCCGCGAGTTCGCCGCCCGCGGTTGGTCCGATGGCCTCCCCATCATCCCCCCGACCGAGGCGCGCGTTACGGCGATGCTCGCCGGCGCCGCCCGCGACCCGTTCGAGGTCGTCGGCATCCTGCCGCCCCGCCGCGGCGAGGCGACCGTCCACGCGATTGCCGTGAACGCCGTCATGGCCGGTTGCGTCCCCGGGCACATGCCCGTGCTCATCGCCGCCGTGCGCGCCATCGCCCACCCCGAGTTCAACCTCTCCGGCGTGAACGCGACCACGCACCCCGTCTCCCTCTTCCTGCTCGTCAGCGGACCCATCGCAGGCGAGCTTGGCATCCACTCGGGGAGCGGCTGCTTCGGCCCTGGCTTCGCCGCCAACGCTACCCTCGGACGCGCCCTCCGGCTCATCCAGCTCACGGTCGCCGGGGCCTGGCCCGGTCGTGGTGACCGCTCTACCCAGGCCACCCCCGCCAAGATCGCCTTCTGCGCCGCCGAGAACCTCGAGCAGAGCCCCTGGCCCCCCTTCCACACGACCCGCGGCTTTGCCCCCGAGGAGAACGCCGTCACCGTCTTCGGCTGCGAGGGACCGCACAACATCCAGGACCACGGCAGCTACACCGCCCTCGGCGTCATGCTCACCATCGCTGGCTCCATGTCACAGGCGGGCAGTAACAACATCCTCTCGCGCGGCTCGCCGGTGCTCGCCTTCGGACCCGAGCACGCCGCGACCGTCGCCGCCGAGGGCTGGTCCCGCGAGGACGTCCAGAACTACGTCTTCGAGCACGCCCGCTACCCCCTCGGTGAGCTCTCCGACGAGCTGTTCGAGGTTATCCAGGAGCATACGGCCCAGGGCGTGCCCGTCCCCCTCTTCGAGCGCGACGCCTTCGCCCCCATCGCCGACAATCCCGAGTCGATCCACGTCATCGTCGCCGGCGGTTCCGGGAAGCACTCCGCCTGCCTCCCCACCTTCGGCAACATGACCCGTCCCGTCACGATGCCGGTCGACTAGCGGTGCCCTATCCCGAGAGCAGCCCCGCCGGGTTCGTGCTGAGCATCCGCCCGACCTCCGCCTCGCTGAACCCCGCCTCCACGAAGCGCTCTCCGAAGAGCGCCAGCGCCGCCACCGGCTCCGGGTTCGACGCCTGCCCGTGGTCCGACGAGAGGATGACCCGCTCCGGTCCCACCTCCCGCACCTGGCGCAGCAGGTCCGGCCACGCCTCCTCCCCGTCCTCCCCCGCCACCGCGATCGCGCACTGCTCGATGTATCCCCCCTTCGACACGATCTCCTGCTGCAACTCCACGGGCGTCCAGAACGACGCATGCGTGATCACGCAGCGCATTCCCCGCGACAGCGCCTCCCCCAGCAGTGGCGCCGTCTCCTCCGGCGAGAGGTGCCCGCTCGCGAGCACCGCGTCGTGGCTCGCGATCACGTCGAGGATGTCGTGGCAGACCGGCAGCAGCGCGCCCTGCTCGTCCAGCACGGTGATCGGCTCCTGCGGGCTGTTGAACCCGCCCGGCCGGTAGCCCCGCCAGTGCAGCGCGTCGAACGTGGGCATCCACACCACCCGCCCACCAATCCGCAGCGTGATCTCGACCGCCTCGGGGTTCAGCCCCCCGACCCCCCAGTCCAGCGCGACCCCGCCGTACACATCGATCCCGCTGAACTCGCGGTCGAGCGTCCACGCGAGTGGCTGCGTGGGGTACTCGTGACTCTTCAGCACGAGCCCCGCCAGCCCCGCCTCCCGCGCCCGCGCCACCGTCGCCGCGAAGTCTGCCTTGCGCTCCGCGTACGGGTCGGGGTCTGCGTGCACGTGGATGTCGACGGCGCCCTGGAGCAGCGCCCGCGCGCGGTTCGAGAGGGTCTCCAGCGTCGGCTCGCCCGTTGCTGTCACCCCTGCCTACTCCGCCAGCGAGGCCTCAAGCTTGTCGTACGCGGCCAGGATCGCCCCGAAGCGCGCCTCTACCGCCTTGCGGGTGTCCGGGTGCGTGACGATGTAGAGGTCGTTGTTCTTCACTGCTGCGACCACCCGCCGGGCCACGCCTTCGGGCTCGATCGCGCTCCCGCCGACGATACGCGGCGGCTCGACTCCGGGCGGCAGCTCGATCGGCGCAGCGGGTGCGCTCGGCGGTCCGCCCATGGCGTCCGGCCGGTTGCGCCCCGACTCCCCGATGCGCGTGTTGACCACCCCCGGGCACAACACCGAGGCGCCGATCCCCTGGTCGCGAAGCTCCCCATGCAGCGTCTCCGTAATGCCCACCACCCCGTATTTCGCTGCCGTGTAGGAGATGATGTTCGGCGCCGCCAGCGCTATCAGGCCGGCGATGGACGACGTGTTCACGATGTGCCCCTCGCCCTGCTCCACCAGCCCCGGCAGGAACGCCTGAATCCCGTTCACCACCCCGTGCAGGTCGACACCGAGCACCCACGACCAGTCGCTTTCGCTCAGCTCCGCTGTGGGCCTGCCCGCGACCACACCGGCGTTGTTGCACACCACGTGCGCGCCCCCCAGCTCGGACCGCGTTGCCTCCGCAAGGGCGCGTACCGAGGCGAGGTCGGTTACGTCGCAGGTCACGGCGATGGCTCGCCGGCCCTTCGCGCGGATCGCGTCCGCCACGGCCTCCGCTGGACCCGCCTCGATGTCGCCGATGGCGACATCCATGCCCTCGTCCGCGAAGGCGAGGGCCATCGCCCGTCCGATGCCGCTGCCGCCCCCCGTCACCACCGCGACCTTGCCGTTCAGTTCCTGCATGCTTCGCTCCCCGTTTGGTCGGGCGCGAGTCTACAGGGAGGGGGCGTGCCGGGCGCCCGGTCGCTAGATCTCCAGCCCAAGCCCCCGCAGGAAGGCGTCCGAGTTTGGCTCTCGCCCGAGGAAGTCGCGCACAAGCTGGTCGCCGTCCACCGAGCCGCCCCGCTCCAGCACCGTGCGCCGGTATTCCGCTCCAAGGTCCGGATTGAGCAGCCCCGCTCCCTCGAATCGCGTGAACATGTCATCCCCGAACACGTGCGACCAGAGGTAGCCGTAGTAGCGCGCGTCGTATCCGAACAGGTGCCCCCAGCCCGACTGGAAGTGAGTGTCGGGCGTGTACGGAAAGCTCGTGATCTCATGCAGCTCCCGCGTCGCCGCCGTGCTGTCGCCGTCGAAGCCGGGCGCGTGGTAGGCCTGGTCGAGGTGCGCGAAGTAGAGCTGCCGCAGCGTCATGATCCCGGAGCTCAGGTTCTTCGCCGCCAGCATCGAGTCCAGCAGCGAGGCCGGCAGCGGCTCCCCCGTCTCGTAGTGACGCGTGAAGCCGGCCAGCACCTCCCGATCCCACACCCAGTGCTCCAGCATCTGCGAGGGCGCCTCGACGAAGTCGCGCTCCGTGCGCGTGCCGCTGAAGCGCCCGTAGGTCGCTCGCGTCAGGGTCTGATGGAGGATGTGCCCGAACTCGTGGAAGAGCGTCTCCACCTCGCTGTGGCGCAGCAGCGAGGGCGTATCCGCCGATGGTTTCGTGAAGTTCGCGACGATCGCGCTCACGGGCTTCTGGTACGACCCGTCCGGGAGCCGCCGCCCGCCCCGCAGCGTGAACGCCGCCGCATGCCCGAACGTGTTGGGCCGCGGGAACAGGTCCATGTAGAAGCGCGCGAGCGCCTCGTCCGCGTCCGCCTCGAAGACGTCGAACGCCTGCACGTCCTCGTGCCAGACGGGCGCGTCCGGCCTTGGCTCGAAGCGCACCCCCAGCAGCCGCTGGCACACCGCGAACAGCCCCTCCAGGCAGGCGTCCAGCGGGAAGTACTGCGCCACCTCGAAGTCGTCGACGGCGTAGCGCGTCTGCAGCAACTGGTCGTGGCAGTAGCGCCAGTCCCAGATGTCGACCGGGCCGCCCTTCACCTCCGCCATCAGCGCCAGGTCCGCCTCCGCCTTCACCGCTACCCGCTCGCGAAGGTCCGCGAGGAACGACGCAACCCGGTCTCGCTCCTTCGACATGCACACCTCGTGCGCGTACGCCGCCCACGAGTCGTAGCCAAGCAGGCCTGCCATCTCCTGCCTCGCCGCCAGCGCCTGCTCCAGCACGGCCACGTTCGCGTCGCCACCTTTCACCTGCTCCTTCGCGAACAGCTCCCGCCGCAGCGCCGACGAGCGCGCCTTCCCCATGAACGGAAAGAGCTCCGGGTACTCCAACGAGACCCGGTAGCGCGTCTCTCCCTCCACCTCCTCCGTGCGAAGCGACTCGATGAACGCATCCGGGAGGTCCGATAGGTCCTCGCGCGAGACGAGGATGCCGTCGTCCCACTCGCTGATGTTCTTCTGGAACTGCACCCCCAGCGACACCAGCTCGTCGCTCAGCTCCCGCACTCGCGCGCGTTGCGACGCCGGCAGTTCGAAGCCGCTGCGACGGTAGTCGCGCAGCTCGAAGTCCAGCAGCCTCGACTCCTCCGCCCCCAGCGACTCGCCCCGCTCCGCGTACGCCTTGACGGCCGCGTACAGGTCCTCCCGGAAGGAGAGGTCGACCAGGTATTTGTCGATGCGCTCCTCCGAGGCGCGCGCCGCCTCGCGCAGGTCGGCGTCCGAAGCCACGTACGCCATGAAGGCGTACTGCCCCGACGCCTGCGAGACGCTGTCGGTGGCCGCTTCGAGCGCGCCCAGCGTATTCGCGAAGGTGCGCTCCCCGTCCGGCCTCGCCACGATCGCATCGACTCCGGTATCGCAAGCCGCGATCGCGTCCTCGCACGCCTGCGACGCGTCCTCCGGCGTCATCGCCGAGAAGTCCGGCAATCCAGCGTCAACAGCGGTCATGGTGGTGCCTCCCGGCGGGGGATCGTACCTGCTGCCGCGTTACCATGGGCAGGCGTCCTATCGAGGGCAGTCTCCGGCTGCCGGCGGTTCCCCGAGGCGGATGACGATTCCGGTTGTGCTATCGACGGCGGTATCGATGCTCGTGGCCTCGTCCCGGGCGTTCGTCGCGTCGTCGTTGCGCCGGTACCACCCGAGCTGACACCGTTCGTCTTGCATCCAGAGCGTGTAAGCGCCTTCGCGCACGCGAAAGGAAAAGACCCCGTCAGCGTCTGTCCTCGCGAGGGCGACTGAGCCCTCCGGGGAAGCAGCAATGACCTGTATTCCCTCGACGGGGCTTCCGTCCGGGTAGACGACAATTCCCTTGAATTCCACCTGGACGACGAGCACGACTAACAGGTTCGCGGTCCTGAAGACTTGCTGGATGTTGTCGCTGTCCACCACGACAGGCGTCGCATCGGAGCGACTGGCAGTGAGATCCCACCCCGCATACCACCCCATGCGGCGGCCGTCTTGCCACAGGGAGAGCAGATAGGACCCATCGGGCACCGTGAGGGAGAACTTGCCAGTGTCGCCGCTCTCACCTGTGGCGACACGCCTGCCGCTGGCTTCGGAGAAGGCTTCGACGCGAATGCCGCCCAGGGCAGATTGGTCAATGTCACGAATGGTTCCCTCGATCCTCGGGCACAGCGACCACATCCGTACCTCCAGGTTCGTTCCCGGGACAGAGCTCTCGACAGGTACCGCCTGTTCGGGAGAGGCAACGACCCTTCCATGTCGCCCGTACCAACCGATGTCGCACTCCCCGGCAGAGAAGAAGAGAAGGTACGAACCTTCGGGAACCGCGATGTCGAACTCCCCTGGCCAGTGAATCCTGTTTCCCACGACCAGGGATTCCCCGTCAGGGTCGTAGATGGTGACGTTTACCCCGTTCAGGAGCCTTCCCGAGTAGTCGCGGATTTCCCCGCTAATGCGGTAGATCGGCGGCGCCACTCTGGCCCGGTACGTTTCGAATTCTTCATAGAACTCGCTGGGCGAGAGCCCGAAGGCCGACTTGAAGCGTGACGTCCATGCGGATTGGCCGGGCTGAGCGTAGTAGGTGAACAGGGCCTCCTCGCCCGCGTGGTTGACCAGCCAGTCAACGGCCAGGTGCGACAGCGAGTAGCCATGCGTCTGGGCCAGAAGCGCGTCGTATGTCCAGAGCCTGCTTAGGGGTGCGGTGACCGACCTCGCACTTGGAATGACAATGTCTTGCACCGTGTTCTCGTACCCGAGGTGATGTTGCCGCGCCTCGTACCGCTTCGACCAATACTCAGCCGTTCCCTCGGTCAGCCACGCAGGCTGGCCGGCCCAGGGCTCCTCGCGCTGGGCACGCACAGCCAACTCTGCCTGGAGGGCGTGCGAATGCCGCCCACGCCAAAGTCGTCAGTGTTACGGATGGCGCCCTGGATCGTGGAGCACAATCTCGTGAAACGGACACGCAGGTTGGTTCCCCGGACGGAGCTCCTGACGATTTCAGCGTCTTCCCGGGAGCTGACGATCCGCCCGTGCGGCCCATACCAGCCAATGCGGCAGGGCCCGACATGGAACGAGAGCAGATGGGGACCCTCCGGCACTTCCAGCTCAAACGACGCAGACTCCAGCGGTTCCCCTGCTCCCACCACCACCTCTCCATCGGGCGAGTGGATCGCAACGCTGATGCCGCGAAGGGGCTTTCCCGAGGAGTCGACCAACGTCCCGTCGATGCGATAAATCAGTGGCGCTACCTCGGCACGGTAGGACTCGAATATCTCGTAAAACTCGCTCACCGACAGGCCAAAGACAGCCTTGAAACGTGACGTCCACGTCGTTGGCCGGGCCTGCGCATAGAAGTTGAACAACGCCTCTTCGCCCGCATGGTTGACGAGCCAGTCAACGGCCAGGTGGGCCAGCGCATCGCCATTCTTCTGGGCCAGCAGCGCGTCGTAGGTCCAGAGCCGGCTCAGTGGTGCGGTGGCGTTCCTGGCGGCGGGAATGACAAGGTGGCGGAGCCTGCTCTCGTAGCTGTGGTAGTTGCGCCACGCTTCATACCGCTCCGACCAGTACTCTGCTGCGCCCTCTGTCAGCCAGGCGGATTCGCAGCTCTGAGACTCCCAGCCCCAGCTCGCGGCCGAAGTAGCTGACTACCTTGTCCGCTTCGCTGGTGAGAAAACCCCGCCGGTACTTCGGCACGCCACGACCAAAGATGACGATCGGCGGGGTGTCCAGCTGCCACCACTCCTTCAGTACCGAAACCTGCAGCCAGAAGGCGCCGCCGGTGGTCAGTGTCGGCGGGGCGCTGCCGTCTACTCCCTGGGTCTCGACAACGATGTCGCCCAGCACCTCAAGCGCCTCGTCGGTCGCGGTCCCGTCAGGACCCGCCCAGGTCACGAGGTTCCAGCCCGGCCGAAGCGTCGCTGCTCCGCTCTTCGGGTTCAGTGGCCGCGTCCACTCGAACGTCTCCGTCCCGCCCACGTACAGCGAGAGGCCCATGCCCGGCGTCAGCATGGTCAGGGTGCCTGTCGGGCCGGACTCGTCTCGGAAGGCCCACGCGTACTTCCGCCTGAACGCATCCCACCCGTAGACGGCCTCAAGCTGAGGGATGGCCTCGAAGATCGCCGAGATGCCGGCCTCTTCCTCGGTCCACCCGCCCAGGTTCCATCCCGGCTGCAGCTCGGTCGTGATGGTCTCCTCGCCGTCGGCCGCTGCCCGCGGCGGCGAAGCCAGCGTCAGCCCTGATGTAGCGGACATAAGGAGAAGGGCTATCGCTAGCTGCAGGCGGAGTCGCAGCATCGCCGCAGCCTAGCAGTCCTGCGGAAGCGGGGTTGTGCGCGGCGGCCTCACTGCGGGGGCAAGGTGCTGCCCCTACGGGGCGCAGTGCCGCGCGACCAGCGTCTCCTGCGTCTCCGGCAGCTCGATGACTATGCCGGTGCGGTGCTTCCCGGCCACCGGCTCCGCCCCTTCGTCGTCCGACTCAAACCGGCCATCGGCGTCTGCTACGAACCCCTCTAGGCCCCACTCTCCCGCAAATGCCCAGTAGGCGCGGCTGCCGTCCGGGCACTTCAGAAAAATGCCGAGCGTGTGGTCCTCACCCGGGTGGTACGCCTCGAACTCTCCCCTCGAGTTGGTCCGGTCTCCCGTCACCGCAATCCGCTCGTCCTCGACCTCCATCAGGACATCGACGCTTGCGTACAAGACGGGTCGGCCGTCCGGGTCGAGGACCTTCCCGGTAACCCGCCACTTGAAGGGTGGCGCCACCTTGCGCCAGAGCTTGTCCATGCCCTCACCGAACTCCTCCGGCGTCATGCCGAAGGCCTCCTCGAACTCGTGGCGCCCGCCTCCCAGCCGGAAGAACTCCATGAGCGCCGCTTCGCCCTTCCGTTCCACGAGCCAGTCGACGGCAAGAAAGCCGATTTCGTAGCGGAAGACACTTCTGTCGGATTCGGTGTAGTCCGGGACGGTGGGCCAACTTCGGTTGCAGGGCCCGGGGAAACAGACCCTGATGGCAGACCACTCCAGCCGAGCCGCCTCCCGCCTCCACGAGACGGTCCGCCGTCCCTGTTCCTCCTCGTAGTGAGCCTCTGCGTATTCCGCTGACCCCTCCATGAGCCAGTTCAGCCAGCTATTTTCCGATCCGCCAATCAACCCGAGGTCGCGCTGGAGGATGTGGAAGTACTCGTGTGCGATAGGACCGCCTCGTTCCCTCTCCTCCTCGTCACACGTCGCGAGCGAGATGAAGATGGCTTCCCGCCAGGCGAATCCGCCGCAGGTGAACCATCTTGGTAGATCTGTCGAACGCTGCCGAAAATTCGGGGCGATCCATTCCCGGTACGCGGCGTTGAGCGCCTCGAACTCGGTCGAGATGTAGAGCGTGAACTCCGACGTGACCTCCCCGAAGCGCTCGGCATGGGCCACTTGCACGCTCTTCACCTCCCGCCTGATGGCCGCCCGCTCCTCATCCGTCCAGTCGCCCGGGAACACGATCTCCGCCTCGGGCACGTTCAACCCTTCCCAGCGCTCCTCGATCGTCTTGTCCCAGGCCCCGCACGCCACGCCGAACACCACCGCGACCGCTACCACCACAAGACTTGCGACCCATACGTGCTGCCTGAGGGGGATGGGGGGCACGAAAATCAGCCTGCTTTCCCGCCGGTGAGCCGTCCCGCGGCTGCGGAGTCTACCGAGATGTTCATATCCCTATCCTCCGCTACTCGCAGTGCCGTTCGAGCAACGCCTCCCGCATCTCCGGGAGCTCGATGACTATGCCGGTGCGGTGCTTCCCGGCCACCGGCTCCGCCCCTTCGTCGTCCGACTCAAACCGGCCATCGGCGTCTGCTACGAACCCCCCTAGGCCCCACTCTCCCGCAAATGCCCAGTAGGCGCGGCTGCCGTCCGGACACTTCAGAAAGACGCCGAGCGTGTGGCCCTCATCCGGGGCATGGAAGTCGAACTCTCCCCGCGAGTTGGCCCGGTCTCCGGTCAACACAGTCCTCTCGTCCTCAACCTGCACCAGTGGTTCGACCTTCGCGTAGGCGACGGGTCTTCCCTGCGGGTCGAGGACTCTTCCCGATACCCGCCACTCGAACGGCGGCGCCACCTCGCGCCAGAGTTCTTCCATGCCCGCACCGAACTCCTCCGGCGTCATGCCGAATGCCTCCTCGGACTCGTGCCGCCCGCCTCCCAGCCGAAAGAACTGCATGAGCGCCGCCTCGCCTTTCCGTTCGACGAGCCAGTCGACCGCAAGAAAACCCACATCGTGCGCAAGGGAGTAGGAGTCGAGGCTAGGATCCCGAACCTGAAAACGCTCGAAGCCCCTGTTGCAAACGCCGGGGAAGCAGTATCCCAGGGCAGACCACTCCAGCTGAGCTGCTTTCCGCCTCCACGACAAGGTCCATCGCCCCTGTTCCTCCGCATGGTGGGCGGTCGCGTAGACCGCCGCTCCCTCCACCAACCAGCTGGGCCACCAGTCTCCCGACCCGCCGACCAGCCCGAGGTGGTACTGGAGAATGTGGAAGTACTCGTGTGCGATGGAACCGCCCCACGCCCGATACTTGTCGTCGCAGGTCTCAAGCGCGATGAAGATCGTTTCCCGCCAGGCCCACCCGTCGCAGGTGAACCATCTCGGTAGCTCCAGGCCCCGCAGCCGCACCTCCGGGGCGAGCCATTCCCGGTACGCGGCGTTGAGCGCCTCGAACTCGGTTGAGATGTAGAGCGTGAACTCCGATGTCACCACGTCGAAGCGCTCGGCATGGGCCACCTGCACGCTCTTGACTTCGCGCGCGATCGCGGCCTGCTCCGCCTCCGTGAAGTCCCCGAGAAACACGATCTCCGCCTCGGGCACGTCCAGGCGCGTCCACCGTTCCTCGAGCGTCTCGTCCCCGGAACCGCACGCAACCGCCAACACAACAGCGGCCGCCAGCACGAACAGGCTGGCGGCCACTGTGCGGTTGAGCGCCATGCGCCCAACTCTACCGGCTTCCCTCCGGGCCTAGCGGGTGAGCCACCCGAACGGCTGCGGCTTCCGCTGCGCCTTCGGGTCGATCATGATGTTCACGATCGAGGGCGTCGGGTCGTCGACGGCTGTCCGAAGCGTCGAGTCGAGGTCGGCCAACTCGGTTACGAAGTAGCCCTTGCCCCCGAAGGCTTCGATGATCTTCTCGTAGCGCGCGTTGGGCATGTACGAGCCGGGCGGGATGTTGTCCCGATCGAGCTCGCTGGGTCCGCCGCCGATGCCGTTGTTGTTCACGATGATGAACGTGATCGGCAGGTTGTAGCGGCAGGCCACCTCGACCTCCATCGCGCTGAAGCCGAAGCCCGCATCGCCCTCCACGGCCACGACCTTGCGGTCGGGATGGACCGCCGCTGCCGCGATCGCCTGGGCCACGCCCACGCCCATCGTGCCGAACGTGCCTGCATCGAGCCGCGAGCGCGGCATGATGTTCGGGAGCACGGTGCGGCCGATGTCCATCGTGCTCGCGCCCTCGCTCGCAATGATCGCGTCCTCGGGGATCGCCTCGCGCACGGCCCGCAGCACGCGGTAGTAGCCCATCGGCTCCGAGTCGTCCATCTCCATGGCGGCCACGGCCTGGCGGTTCTCCTCGGCCTTGGCCGAGAGCCCCGTCCACCACGTCGTCTCCTGCGGGTACGACCAGGGGCTCTGCTCGAGCGCCACGTTCAGCTGGCGCGTGATCGCCTTGCCGTCTCCCACCAGCGCCACTTCCGTGGGCACGTTTGAGCCGATCTCCTCGGCGCTGATGTCCATCTGCACGACGCGCACGTCCTTGTTGAAGCGGGGCGGCAGACCGAAGTGCATGATCCAGTTCAGCCGCGCCCCCATCAGGAAGATGAGGTCCGCGTTCTGGAGCGCGTGGGAGCGCGCCGGGGCCACCGAGAGCGGATGGTCGTCGGGCACCACGCCCTTCCCCATCGGCGAGGCCAGGAACGGCAGCTGGGTTGTATCGATGAACTCGCGCACCTCGTCCTCGGCGCGCGCGTAGGCCATGCCCTTCCCCACGATCACGAGGGGGCGCTCCGCCGACTTCAGCGCGTCGACGGCAGCATCGATCGAGCTGGGCTCGGCGTAGGTGCGGGGGGCGTCGGGGCAGCGAGGCCTGAACGCTACCTCCGAGTCCTCGATCCGCCCCGAGATCACGTCGTTGGCGAAGTCGAGGTAGACCGCCCCGGGGCGGCCGTACATGCTCGTGCGCACCGCCTGCTCCACGTAGTAGGGCACGCGCTCGATGCTCTCCGCCCGCCGCGCCATCTTCGCGAAGGGGCGCGCGGCCTCGACCTGGGGCGCCTCCTGGAACGAGCCCTGCCCGTCCTGGTACGAGTCCGGCGCGCCGCCGATCAGGATCATCGGCCAGGTGTTCGACCAGGCGTTCGCCATTCCCGGGATGCCGTGGATCATTCCCGGGCCGCAGACCGTGAGGCATGCGCCCGGACGGCCCGTGAGGTAGCCGACCGCGCCCGCGGCGTAGCTCGCCGCCTGCTCGTTGTGGAAGCCAAAGTAGTGGATCCCCTCGCGCTGGGCTGCTGCCGCGACGCCCGCCACCGGGAATCCAACCACGCCGAACATGTAGTCGACGCCCTGCTGCTTGAGGCTCCGCGCGATTACGGTCGCGCCGTCGATTTCTGCCATCTGGTCACCCCTCGTGCTCGTAGAGCGCCGATGATACGGGAAGAGTTCCCCACGCTCCCCCCCGCCCCGCTGGTCCCCGGGGCGAATTCATCGGGGCGGACCGGTAAGATTCGCCGCCACTACCGCAAGAGGAGTCCTTCATGCCCACCCCCGCCCGCGTTGTTGTCTGCCCCGCCGAGCCCGGCCCCCTCCGCATCGACGAGATCAACCTGCCCGACCCCGGCCCCCACCAGGTTGTCGTCAAGCAGTTCGCGAGCGGCATCTGCCACTCGCAGCTCCACCAGATGCACGGTCCGCGCGGCGCTCCCCAGCTCCTCGGCCACGAATCGACCGGAACGGTCGTCGCCGCCGGCAGCGAGGTCACGCACGTGAAGGAAGGCGACCGCGTCATGGTGACGTGGGTGCCTCGCAGCCCCGACCTCGGCCGCCGACCCAACCCCATCTCCCTTGAGCTCGCCGACGGTTCCACCGCCATCTCCCAGGGCGTCTTCACCTGGGCCGACAACACTATCGCCGACGAGCAGTACATCGTCTCCATGCCCGAGGACGTCCGCACCGACGTCACCGCCATCATCGGCTGCGCGATCATGACCGGCTCCGGCGCCGCCTACCACACGGCAGGCGTGAAGCAGGGCGAGAGCGTCGCCGTCTTCGGCGTGGGAGGCGTGGGCCTCTCCGCCATCGTCGCTGCCGCCGTTATCGGCGCCGACCCCATCATCGCCGTGGATCTGAGCGACGAGAAGCTCGAGTTCGCCAAGAAGTTCGGCGCCACCATCGGCGTCAACGCCTCCGCCGGCGACGCCGTCGAGCAGGTCCGCGCCCTCACCACCAGCGACACCGAATTCGATTTCATGGGCCGCCCCCTTGCCGGCGTCGACTACGCCTTCGACTGCATCGGCGTGAAGCAGACGATGGAGCAGATCCTCCCGGCGGCGCGCCCCGGCGTGATCGGGGTTCGCACCGGCGGCACCGCCGTCCTCGTGGGCGTCCCCCAGACGAACGTCGAGCTCGACGTTCGCGACCTCCTCATCAACGAGAAGAAGTACATCGGCAGCATCGGCGGCTCCTGCCGCCCCGACCGCGACTTCCCGATGTTCATCCGCTGGTACAAGGAGGGCGACCTCGACCTCGATGCGCTCGTGACCGCCAGCTACGAGCTCGACCAGATCAACGAGGCCACGGACGCTCTCGCCGCCGGCCACATCTCCGGTCGCTCCATCATCCAGCTGTAGCGAAGGGCCTCACCGCAGCTTCCGCACGGGAAGCCAGATCAGCAGCGCGACGCCGGCGAAGGCGCCGGCGATCGCGCTGGCGACAATGCTCGTCTGTGGCCCCACCAGGCTGGTCGCGAGCCCCGTTTGGGCGAAGCCAATCGGCGAGGAGAGCACGAACATCAGCGAGTAGACGCCCATCACGCGTCCCATGACTGCCTCCTCCGTCTGCTCCTGGAGCAGGGCAAGGCTGAGGTTCATGAAGATGGCGGCGGCTGGCCCGATTGCGAGCAGGGCCACGACCGTCAGCCAGGGCGTCTCGCTCAGTCCGAACACGACCAACATGGGAGCGCCCGCGATCGGTGAGAGCGCCAGCAACAGCCCTCGCCTCCGCAGTGGCCGCAACGTCATTAGCGCCGAGCTGATGATCATCCCCGCTCCGAACGTCCCGAAGAGGATTCCCACCCAGCGGTCTTCCAGCTCCAGCACGTCCTCGACGATGAGCAGCATGTTCACCGTCAGGGGACCCGCATAGAAGATGCCGGGCATCGCCGCCAGCGCGAGCAGCCCCATGATGTTCCGGGACCGCCGCACGTAGCGCAGGCCCTCGGCGAGGTCGCTGCGAATGTCGTGCTGCTCAGGCGCTCGCGGCTCGTAGCGCCCGAGCGTCAGGAACAGCAGTGCCCCCAGCGCCAGCAGACCGGTCTCGAGCGCGAACGCGGCGGTCAACCCGGCGTCGCCTCCAATCACCCCTCCCAGAGCCGGCCCCACGAACTGCCCCGCCGCGAGGAATCCCACGTTCCCGAGGATCACGGCGTTCTGCAACTGCGGGCGGGTGACCATCTGTGGCAGCACGCCCTGACGCGCCGGCTGCTCGAAGGCCGCTACCGCTCCGACCATGGCCGAGAGCGCGAACACCGGCCACACGATCGTTACATCGGCCGCTGAGAGCACGATGTACACCGCCGAGACGGTCGCAGCGACCGCCGTGGCGCGGAACAGGAGCAGCCGTGGCTCGACTCGGTCCGCGATGACCCCGCCCAGCAGCGTCAGGAACACCCCCGGCAAGGTCTGGATGATGAGCGCACCCGCGATCACCGCGGCCCGCTCATCTGGCTCGACGCGGTCCCGGATGAACAGCGGCACCGTCACGATCTGGATCCCGACACCCAGCGCCATCACCACCGAGGCGGTTAGCCACGCCCGATAGTCCCGGTTGACGAAGGGGTTGCGGGGCCCTGCCTCCGGGGCCTCTGCGGTGGGGTCGGTCATACGGGGGGCACCGTTCCCGTCGCGCCCGCGCCCGTAGTGCTTGCTGTCTGCACCCATCCAGTGTCCCACGGACGCGCGTTATCCTCGCTAGCGCCATGAGCGCACCGATCGTGATCGCGCACGCTGCCGCTGCCGGCGAGGCCCCCGCGAACACCCTCGCCGGCGTTCGCGCCTCCCTCGCCAGCGCCGACGCCATGGAGATCGACCTGCACCTCTGCGCCGACGGCGTCCCCGTCCTCCTCCACGACGACACCCTCGACCGCACCACCAACCTCTCGCGCCCCGTCCGCGATGCCTCCCTCGCGGAGCTCGCCCGCGCCGACGCCGGAGAGGGCGAGCACGTGCCCTCCCTCGACGAGGTGCTCGACCTCGTCGCCGGCCGCATTGATGTCATGTGTGAGCTGAAGGTCGCGCCCGACCACCGTGAGGACGGCACAGCCCTCCTCGACGCGACCCTCGCCGTCATCCGCCGCCACGGGGCCGAGTCCTGGACCGCCCTCCACTCCTTCGATCACGATCTCGTGGAGCGGGGCCGCGCCCTTGCTCCCGAGGTCGATGCTGCCGCCATCGTCGCGCCCATCGGCGGTGCCGGGCTGGCGACGCTCTGCGCCCGCGCCGCCGAGCACGGCATCGGCGCCATCTCGCTCTTCCATGGCATCGTCGCGCCCCACGCCGTCGAAGCAGCCCGCCGCCACGACCTCCGCCTCTGGGCCTGGACCGCGGACACCCCCGAGGACTGGCGCCGTCTCGCCGAGGCAGGCGTCGACGGCATCATCACCAACCAGCCCGCCGCCCTTCGCGCCTGGAACGACTCCCAAGGGCCCGCCTGACGCCCCCGTAGAGGCCCGTTCGCAGACAACATGGAGCTTGCCCCTTATGATCAAGCGCTGCTGCGGGCGGCGCATGGCCGCTCAGCCTTCCGAAGGATTGTTCATGAAGGAGATCGAATATCTGGCGCCCTCCTCGCTTGGCGAGGCGTACGCCGCCCTCCAGAACGGCAAGGCCTCGGCCTTCCTCGCTGGCGGTACCGACATCATCGTCCAGCTCCGCGAGGGCCGGAAACAGGTCGACCAACTCATCGATGTCAAGCACATCCCCGAGCTCGTGAGCTACGGCTGGACCGACGACGGGGGCCTCGAGATCGGCGCCTCCGTCCCGTTCGCCGAGATCTACGAGGACGACGAGATCGTCCGCCGCCTGCCCTGCGTGATCGATTGCGCGACCCTCATCGGCGGCATCCAGATCCAGAGCCGCGCCTGCTTCGGCGGCAACATCGGCAACTCCGGTCCCGCCGCCGACACCGTACCCGCGCTCATCGCCCTCGGCGCCACGCTCACGCTTGGCTCCGCGGACGGTACGCGCGAGCTTGCCCTTGAGGACTTCTTCACCGGCCCCGGCCAGAACGTCCTCGGCCCCGGCGAGCTCATCGTGAAGGTGAACATTCCGCCCCAGCCCGCCAACTCGGGCTCGTTCTTCCAGCGCTTCATCCCCCGCAACGAGATGGACATCGCCGTCGTCAACGTCGGCGCCCGCATCGATCTCGACGCCAACGGTGAGCGCATTGAAGCGGCCCGCATCTCCATCGGCGCCGTTGCGCCGACGCCGCTGTTCGTGGCCGCAGCCGGCGACGCGCTCGTGGGCGAGGCGCCCACCGAGGAGGCGTTCGCCCGTGCTGCGGACATCGCCGCCGAGGCCGCCACGCCCATCACCGACATGCGCGGCTCCATCGCCCAGCGCGTGCACCTGACCCGCGTCCTGACCAACCGCGCCCTCAACCGGGCGCTCGACCGAGCCCGGGAGGCCTGAGCCCAATGCCCATCCGCCGATCCCACATCCAGACCACCCTCAACGGCGAGGAGATCGACTTCCTCTGCGAGCCCCGCCAGAGCCTGCTCGAAGTCCTGCGCGACGAGCTCGGCCTCACCGGCACGAAGGAAGGCTGCAACAACGGCAACTGCGGCGCCTGCAGCGTCCTCATGGACGGTCGCGTCGTGAACTCCTGCTGCGTCCTCGGCGTCGAGGCCGAGAACGCCGAGGTCACGACCATCGAGGGCGTTGCCCAGGGCGATACGCTGCATCCACTGCAGCAGTGCTTCCTCGAAGAGGCCGCCCTGCAATGCGGCGTCTGCACCCCCGGCTTTATCGTCGCCGCCAAGGCCCTGCTCGATAGCGAGCCCACTCCCGACGAGGGCCGCGTCCGCCACTGGCTGGCCGGCAACCTCTGCCGCTGCACCGGCTACGACAAGATCGTTCGCGCCGTCCTCAAGGCGTCCGAGATGGAGGAGGTCTCCGCATGACAACCACCGAGAAGCCCGCCTACAAGGTCATCGGTACTCGACCCATCCGCCCCGACGGTGTCGAGAAGGTCACGGGCAAGGCGCTCTACGGCGCCGACATCCACCTTCCCGACCTCGTCCACGGAGCGGTCCTGCGCAGTCCCCACGCGCATGCCCGCATCGTCTCCATCGACACGAGCGCGGCCGAGGCCATGCCCGGCGTGCTCGCTGTCGTGACTCACAACGACCTCCCCGTCGTCTCCGACAAGGTGATGGACATGGGCGAGGGTATCTCCACCGCCTCCGACATGAGCAAGAACGTGATGGCCGCCGACAAGGCGCTCTATCGCGGCCACGCCATCGCCGGGGTCGCCGCCACCAACGTGCACGAGGCGCTCAGCGCCCTCGACGCGATCAAGGTCGAGTACGAGGTGCTTCCGCCCGTCCTCAACGTCCAGGACGCGATGCGCGACGACGCCCCGCTCCTCAGCGAGAGCCGCCACACGAAGACGCCAACCGGCGACCTCTCTGAGAACGCCAGCAACGTCGCCGCCCACAACCACTTCGAGGGTGGCGACACCGAAGCGGCCTTCGCCGAGGCCGATGTCGTGGTCGAGCGCGAGTTCGACACGAAGATGGTGCACCAGGGCTACATCGAGCCCCACAACGGCACCGCCAACTGGAACTCCGACGGGACCCTCACGGTCTGGACGAGCACGCAGGGCGCCTTCGCCGTGCGCTCCGCTCTTTCGGAACTTCTCCAGCTCCCGGTCTCCCGCATCCGCGTGATCCCGATGGAGATCGGCGGCGGATTCGGCGGCAAGATCGGCCTCTACCTGGAGCCGGTAGCGGCGCTCCTCTCCCGCATGTGCGGGCGTCCAGTCCAGCTCACCATGGATCGCACCGATGTCTTCCAGGCGACGGGCCCCACCAGCGGCGGCCACATGAAGGGCAAGATCGCCGTCAAGGACGGCAAGGTCACCGCCGCCGAGGTCAGCCTCGCCTACGAGGCGGGCGCCTTCCCCGGCTCACCCGTCATGGCCGGCGCCATGTGCATGCTCTCCCCCTACGAGGTGGAGAACTTCAAGGTCGACGCCTACGACGTCGTCGTGAACAAGCCGAAGGTCGCGGCCTACCGCGCCCCCGGCGCTCCCAACGCCGCCTTCTGCGTCGAGCAGCTCATCGACGAGGTCGCCCGCGAGACCGGGACCGACCCGCTGCAGTTCCGTCTGAACAACAGCGCCCGCGAGGGCACGCGCATGATCACGGGCGTCGCCCATCCGCGCGTTGGTCACGAGGAGACGGTCCAGGCCGCCCAGTCCTCGGAGCACTACCAGTCGCCGATCGAGGGTCCGAACCGTGGTCGCGGCGTTGCCAGCGGCTTCTGGTTCAACGCTGGCATGCAGTCGTCCGTCATCGCCTCCATCAACCCCGATGGCACGGTCAACCTCATCGAGGGCTCGACCGACATCGGCGGCACCCGCGCCTCCCTCGCCATGCAGCTCGCCGAGACCCTCGGCATCGACTACGACAGCATCCGCCCCACCGTCGCCGACACCGACGCCGTCGGCCACAACGACGTCACCGGCGGCTCGCGCACGACCTACGCCAGCGGCCAGGCCGTCTACGAGGCCGGCCTCGACGTGCAGCAGCAGATGGTCAATCGCGCCGCCCAGCTCTGGGAGTGCGAGGCTGAGGACGTTGAGTACGTCGACGGCATGCTTCGCCACACCTCCGACAGCGAGAAGTCGGTGACCTTCGGCGAGCTCGCGGGGAAGATGGTGGAGACCGGCGGCCCCATCCAGGGACGTGGCACCGTCATGGCCCGCACCCCCGGAGCCGCCTACGGCGTCCACGTCGTCGATGTCGAGGTCGACCCCGACACCGGCAAGGTCGACATCCTGCGCTACACCATCGCCCAGGACGCCGGCACGGCCGTGCATCCCTCCTACGTCGAGGGCCAGATGCAGGGCGGCGTCGTCCAGGGCATCGGCTGGGCGCTCAACGAGGAGTACTACTACGGTGAGGATGGGCGCATGGAAAACGCCTCCTTCCTCGACTACCGCATGCCCACCACCCTCGATCTCCCGATGATCGACACAATCATCGTCGAGGTTCCCAACCCCGGACATCCGTTCGGTGTGCGGGGCGTGGGCGAGGTGCCGATCGTTCCGCCATTGGCGGCCATCGCCAACGCCATCCACGATGCCACCGGGCATCGCTTCACGGAGCTGCCCATCTCCCCACGTCGCGTGGTGGAGGAGCTCCACAACCTGCAGTAGTCCGGTGGCGACGGTACTCATACCGTCGCCCCTGCGCTCGCTCTGCGCTGGCGCCGCGACCCTCGAGGTCGCGGGCGCCACGCTCGGTGAGTTGCTCCGCGCTGTCGATCTCCGGTGCCCCGGCTTCTACGAACGCGCCGTCGAGGGCGGCCGCGTGCGTCCCGAACTCTCCGTCGCCCTCAACGGCCACGCCTTCCGCTACGGCCTCACCGAGCCCATCGCCCCCAACGACGAGGTCACGATCGTCCCCGCCATCGGGGGTGGCTAGGCCGCTACAGCTCGCCCCACGTCCGACCGCGCTTCAGGTCGACCTTCAGCGGCACCTTCAACTCGAGGCTGGCTGGCATGATCTCCGCCAGCAGCGACGCCACTTCGTCCGCCTCGTCCGACGGACCCTCGAAGATGAGCTCGTCGTGGACCTGCAGGATCATGCGGCTGCGCAGCTCGCGCTCCCGCGCTGCATCGGCGATGCGGATCATCGCCACCTTGATGATGTCCGCCGCCGTCCCCTGGATGGGCATGTTGATCGCCTCGCGCTCGGCCGCGCTGCGCACCTGGAAGTTGCGGCTGTGGATGGCCGGCAGGTAGCGACGCCGGCCATAGAGCGTCTCCGCATAGCCCTGCTCCTTCGTCGTCGCGAGCACGTGCTCCTGCCACGCCTTGATGCCCGGGAAGTTCGTGTAGTAGCCGTCGATGAATGCCTCCGCCTCGTCCCGCGTCATCCCCGTCCGGTCGCTCAGCCCGAACGCCCCCATCCCGTAGGCAATCCCGAAGTTCACCATCTTCGCGGTGTCCCGCATCTGCCGCGTGACGTCCCCCGGCTCGACCCCGTAGACGCTCGCCGCCGTTGCCTGGTGGATGTCCGCGTCGGCCAGGAACGCCTCGATCAGGGGCGTGTCCTCCGTGATGTGGGCGAGCACGCGCAGCTCGATCTGCGAGTAGTCCGCCGCCACGTAGACGGGCTCGTCGTACCCCTCGGGGACGAAGGCGCGGCGGATGTCGCGACCCATCTCCGTGCGCACGGGGATGTTCTGCAGGTTCGGATTCGTGCTGCTCAGCCGTCCTGTCGCCGCCACCGTCTGCTGGTAGTCCGTGTGGATCCGCCCGTCCTCCGGTGAGACCGTCCCCGGCAGCGCATCGAGGTAGGTCGACTTCAGCTTCGTCAGCTGCCGGTACTGGAAGATCGAGTCGATGATCGGGTGCGCCTCGCGCAGCCCTTCCAGCGCCCGCTGATCGGTGCTGTGGCCCTGTTTCGTGCGGCGCGTGGGCGGCAGCCCCAGTTCCTTGAAGAGCACATCGCTCAGTTGCTGCGGGCTGCCGATGTTGAACTGGTGCCCGACGTGCTCGTAGACCGTCGTCTCCGCCTCCTCGATCTCGCCGATCAGCCCATCCGAAATCTCGCGCAGCACGCCTGTATCGATCGCGACCCCGGTCGCCTCCATCTGCGCCAGCACGGGGAACAGCGGCAGCTCCATCTCCTCGTACAGCTTCCACTGGCCCCGCTCCCGCAGCTGCGCCTCCAGCCCGGGGAGCACCTGCAGGAGCAGGTCGACCTGCTGGCAGGCCAGCTCGCCCGCCGACTCCGGGTCCACCTGCGCCAGCGGGATCGCCTTGCGGCCTGTGCCCGTCAGCGCCGTCAGCGGGCGCAGCTCCACCCCCAGGCGCTCGTTCACGAGGTTCGCCAGCGCCTGCGAGGTCTCCCCCAGCAGGAACGCCATCAGCCCCGCCTCGTGCGTCACCCCCCGCAGCGCCATCCCCGCCCGCGACAGCTGGTGCAGCAGGTGCTTCGCCCCGTACGTGGTCTTCGGCAGCGACGCGTCCGCCAGCAGCGGACCCAGTGCCTCCCGGACGGTGTCCAGTGGGAGTTGCGTCGAGGTGCTGTCGAGCCGTGGCGCGTGCCCGATCGGGACGTACCACGCCCGCCCTGGTTCGGTCGCGAATGCCAGCCCCAGCAGGAGCGGATGCGTCGAGTCGCCAGCCGTCGAGAGCGCCCCCACGGCGAACCCGCCCGCGCCTCGCAGCGTCTCCGCCAGCTCTCGCAGTGCGGCCTCGTCCGTGACGTTTGCGTACTCGCCCGGCTCTGCCTCCTCGGCGGCGGGCGCGTCCTCGGCCCCGGCGGCCTCCGGTAGCCGGTCGATGAGGCTGCGGAACTCCAGCTCCCGGAAGAACGCCACCACCTTCTCGCGGTCGTAGTCGGTCGCCTCGCAGGCGTCGAGGTCGAAGTCGCAGGGCACGTCCGTGCGGATGGTGATCAGGTCCTTGCTCTCCAGCGCCTCCTCCCGCTTCCCCTCCAGCTTCGCCCGTACCGACTTCGACTTCACCTCGTCCAGCCGGGCGAATATCTCCTCGACCGGTCCGAACTGCCGGATCAGGTTGGCGGCGGTCTTGTCGCCCACCCCCTTGATCCCCGGGATGTTGTCGCTCGAATCCCCGCGCAGCGCCTTGAAGTCGATCATGTAGGGCGGACTGAAACCCCAGCGCTCGCTCGCCGCCTTCGTGTCGTACGCGACGGTGTCGCGCTGGTAGGGGCGGTACATGAAGAGCTGGAGATTGGGCCGGATCAGCTGCACGAGGTCCGTGTCCAGGGTGACGATCCAGGTGTCGATGCCCTCGGCCGCCGTGCGCGTCGCGATCGTGCCCGCCACGTCATCGGCCTCGAACCCTGGCGCCTCGTACACGGGGATGGCAAACGCGTTCAGCATCTCCCGTACCCGATCCATCTGCGGAAGCAGGTCGGCGGGCGTCTCCCGGCGCGTCGCCTTGTAGTCCGCGCGAGCCTCGTGCCGGAACGTCTTGCCCTTCGCGTCCCAGGCCGCGCAGATGTGCGTCGGCTTGAGCTGGTCGAACACACGCAGGAGCGACTCCGCGTACCCGTAGGTCGCGAACGTCAGCTCGCCCTTGCTGCTCATCATCGGGTTGGGCGCCGAGCCCAGCGCGAAGAAAGCGCGGAAGAGAATGCCGTGCGAATCGAGGATCACGAGGCGCGGTTTCGCGCCGTTGCCAGCCACGCCGCGATTATAGGTGCCCCCTCGCCGCCCGGGTCTGCAATCCGCCCCCGGCTATACTGCGCGAACCCTCCCGATGGAGCGCCCGATGGCCCGTCCCGTCCTCCGAACTGCCCTCTGTGACCTGCTCGGCGTCGAGTACCCCTTTGCTCTCGCCGGCATGGGCCCCGTCGCCGGCGGTATCACCGGACCTGTCGCCACGGCCGAGTTGGCCGCCGCCGTCTCCAACGGCGGAGGCCTGGGCGTGCTCGGCGGTAGCAGCTACCCACCGGAGCGTCTCCGCGAGGAGATCAACAAGATGCGGGCCATGACCGACAAGCCCTTCGGCGTCGACCTCCTGCTGCCGGCCAACTACATGGGCTCTCTCGCCGGCAAGCCAGCACCCGCCGACCCCCGCGACCTCGTTCCCGCCGAGGTCCGCGACGGCCTCAAGGGGATGCTCGCCGAATTTGATGTGCCCTGGGTCGAGGCCCCCCCTCTGGACACGGCGACCCGCCCCAACCTCCGGGGCAAGCGCGCTGGCAGGTCGGATGAACAGATGGAGGTCGTCATCAAGGAGAAGGTGCCGGTCTTCGCCTCCGGACTTGGCAGCCCTGCTCCCTGGCTCGACCGCCTGCACGCCAATGGAACCGTCGTCCTCTCCCTTGTCGGGAACGTCAAGAACGCGAAGCGCGTCGCTGAGGCGGGCGTCGATGCGGTCGTCGCCCAGGGCACCGAGGCCGGCGGCCACACCGGGCGAATCGGCACCCTCCCCCTTGTCACCCAGGTCATCGACGCGATCGACCCCGTCCCTGTCATTGCCGCCGGCGGTATCGCCAGCGGGCGGGGTATGGCCGCCATGCTCGCCGCCGGGGCCGCCGGCGTCTGGGTCGGCACCGCCTTCCTCGTGGCCGAGGAGGCGAACCAGCCGAAGGCCCAGCTCGAACGCATCCTCGCCGCCACCGAGGAGGACACGAAGATCACCCGCCTCTACAGCGGCAAGACCATGCGCAACATCCGCAATCCCCTCATCGACGCTTGGGAGGCGAGCGGCATCCGCGCCCTGCCCATGGGCATCCAGGGCATCGTCATCCGCGACCTCGCCCACTCCCTGCGCCAGGCGGGCCGCGAGGATCTCCTCATGAACGCCGCCGGTCAGATCGCGGGCATGCTCGACGAGGTGCGACCGGCCTCCGTCATCCTCGAGCAGATCATCGGCGAGACGGTCGAAATCCTGACCGACCGGCTCCCGGCCACGGTCACGGCCGGCGTGGGGAAGTAGCCATGCCCGACGGGCCCCTCGCGAACCTTCGCGTCCTCGAATTCACTGACGAGATCGGCGCCTATTGCGGCAAGCTTCTGGCCGACCTCGGCGCCGACGTCATCAAGGTCGAGCCCCCCGGCGGCGGAGTGCAACGCCGCACCCCGCCCCAGCTCGATGGCGACCCCGGCCCGGACTCCAGCATTCCCTTCTGGTCCCAGAACAGCTCGAAGCGCTCGCTCGTGCTCGACCTCGAACAGGAAGCCGATCGCGCCCGCGCCAGCGAGCTCGCCCTTGGCGCCGACATCATCCTCGAGGACCATATGCCGGGCGCCCTCGGTGCCCGCGGCCTCGGCTACGACGACCTCAGCGGGGAGCGCCCCGACCTCGTCTACACGTCGATCACCGGCTTCGGCCAGACCGGCCCCCACGCCAACTTCGCCTACAGCGATGTCGTCGGTCAGGCGATGGGCGGCGTGATGACGCTCGCCGGCATGCCCGAGGATCCGCCCAACCTCATCTACGGCAACCAGGGCAACATCTGCGCCAGCATCCAGGCCGCGCAGGGCACGCTCGTCGCCCTCCACCACGCGGAGCGCACCGGCCAGGGCCAGCACGTCGACGTGTCCGTGCAGGAGGCCCTCTCCCTGCCCCAGGAGACGGCCATGATGATGTGGGACTTCCAGCGCACCAACCGCGTGCGCACCGGTCCCCTCGGCCTCCTGCGCATGCCCATCCCCGGCGTCGGCGTGTACCCGACGAAGGCCGGGTACGTCATGGCCTACATCACCGCCCCCGGCGGCGCCGACTTCCCCGAGGTCGTCGGCTGGATGGACGACGCCGGCTTCGAGCACGACCTCCATGACGAGGCCTACGCCGAACTCGTCCAGGGCATGAACCTCCGGTTCCTTGCCCGCGTCCTCTCCGACCCCGAGTCTGCGGCCGCATCCGCCGGCCAGCTCGCCCACATCAACGAGGTCTTCGCCTCCTTCCTCGCGACCATGACCGCGCTGGAGGCGTACGAGGAGGGCCAGAGTCGGCGCCTCCTGGTGGGCCTCGTCTCGACTCCCCGCGACCTCGTCGAGAACCGCCAGCTGCGCGCCCGCGACTGGTACCAGCCGGTCGCCGTCGATTCCCGCGAGGTCGAGTTCCCCGGCCCGCCTTACCGCCTCTCCGCCACCCCCGCGGCGGTGGCCTCGCCGCCCGCCCTCGGCGAGCACGACGGCGCCGGCTGGAACGCGACCGCGGCCCGCCCCTCCCGCGCCTCCGTTCGCCCCCGCCTCCCCCTGGAGGGCGTGCGCGTCGCCGACTTCTCCTGGTTCGGCGCCGGCCCCATCGCCGGCCAGACCCTCGCCGCCTTCGGCGCCGAGGTCGTGCGCGTCGAATCCGAGGCCCGCATCGACTCCCTCCGCATCGTCGAGCCCGTCGCCCTCAACGAGGACGGCTCGAAGATGACCGACACCTACAACGCCTCTGGCTACTTCAACAACTTCAATGCGGGCAAGCTCAGCTTCCTGCTCGACCTCAACAGCGAGCGCGGCCAGGAGATCGCCTACCGCCTGATCGAGCGCTCCGACATCTTCATGACCAACTTCACGCCGCGCGTGCTGCAGAAGTGGAACCTCCTTCCCGAGCACGTCATGGCCGCCAACCCGCGCATCGTCGCTGGTTACGCGCCCATGCAGGGCATGATCGGCCCCCACCGCGACTTCCTCGGGTTCGGTGCGGTCCTTACGCCCATCACCGGCATCAGCGAGCTCTCCGGCTTCCCCCATCACCCACCCATCGGCATCGGCACCAACTACCCCGATTACGTCGTCAACCCCGGCCACCTCACCTTCGCCCTGCTCGCCGCCCTCCGCCACCGCGACATAACAGGAGAAGGCCAGTTCGTCGAGATGGCCCAGATCGAGTCAGTCGTGAACGCCCTCGCCCCCGCCATCCTCGATTACACGGCCAACGGCGTCGTCCAGACGCGCACGGGCAACCGCAGCCCCATCGCCGCCCCCCACGGCGCCTTCCGCTGTGCCGACGACCCCACCTCCGAGGCCTCCGAGGACCGCTGGATCGCCATCGCCTGCCGCAGCGACGAGCAGTGGGCCGCCATCTGCGACGCCTTCGGCCAGCCCGACGCCGCCGACGACCCACGCTTCGCCACGCACGAGGCGCGCAAAGCCAACGAGGACGCTCTCGAGGAACTCGTGAGCGCATGGACCAGCGACCGTCGCGCCGAGGACGTAATGGCCGACCTCCAGGCCCGCGGCGTCTCCGCCGGCGTCGTGCAGAACGCCCAGGACATCCTCGACAAAGACCCCCACGTCCGCGAGCGAGGCTACTACCAGTACCTCGACCACCCCGAGACGGGCCGCAGCGCCTACGACGGCCCCTGTGCCCGCCTCAGCGCCACTCCCGGTGTCCACCGCGCCGCCGCCGCCCTCTTCGGCCAGCACACCGACGAAGTCTGCCGCCGCATCCTCGAACTCAGCGACGACGAAGTCGCCGCGCTGTTGGTCGAAGGGGTGCTGGCCTAGGACTCTGCTGCTAGCGCATCGGTTTCGTCTTCAGAAGCTGGCGATTTCTCAGGTTGCGGCTCTTCGTCGGCAAGCTTGGGGGCAGGCGGAGTCCACGCTTTCAACCCCTGCACGACCTCCCGGTAGAACTCGTCCACGAGTTGCTCCATGTCCTTTATGAAATTGCCTGATCCTGCACGTCGTTTGCTTCCCACCCTCCGAATCTCAGCAACGGTGAATGATCTTGGCGCGCGGTCCGTTCCTGCGAGCACTGTCTTCGGGTTGCTGCGCACGTTGCCAAGGAGATCTGAGGCCCTGAATTGCGTTCGCTCGAAGGCGATGTCTATGCGGAGGGAGTCCGGCGCAGCCTTGAGTTGGCGCACTAGCCAGTTGAGCCGCGTGGTTGCGCGCCCAGCTTCAGGTGCATCCACCTCGACTGACACTGACGCGTCCATCGAATTCAGATTGGCACTGATACTGAGGTGCGCGACGGTGTTCGGAATTGAGATCGCTCCGGAGAGGGTTCCCTGGGAGGCAAGTTGCTTGCTCAGGGCGTTGGTACGGATCGAGGGCTTTTGAACCTCCCGGCGACTGAGCACTGGATGCACATCCTTACCCAGCCCAGCGGCTAGGCGCAGACTGAGGTGTTGCAGCAAGTGCTCCCAACGGACGGCTAGCCGCTCGGCGTCCTCATCTCCGGGCTGGAGGGTTCCCTGTCGCAAGCCTGTGCGCACTGGGTTCCAAGCCGGCCCCATGTCCTCGAAGGATTTTGCTCCCGACTCGTCATGATCGAGATATCGGATGAGTTCGCGAAGGATCCAAGCTTGCTCTTGGTCGTTGACGCCGATGTGGTCGTTCACCCGCCGTGCCGTGGCCAAAATCCTGGCCCACGAAATGTGGTGGAGGGACATCTTCCCATAACGGACTTTGTTGATGTCTACCGGGTGCTGGCCGTAGACGGCGACGAGCTGGTTGCTGATGGTGAGGAGGCCGTCGAATTTCTCTTGCCGGACCACATCTAGGTAGTTCTCAATCTGTTCTACGCCAAGTTCGGATTTTCCGGTCTTAACCTCCACCAGCAGCGTCCACGTTCGCTTTCCGCGCACAACGCGGATTACGCCGTCGACGCGCACCTTCTTCTTGTCCGCAAGCTCAAAGGGAACTTCGCAGTACGCGGAAACCTTCCCGGCGGGTGCCCCCAACGGCTTCAGAAGCTCCCGCTGGAACTCGTGTACGGCGGTCAGCACGGCCAGGAGGGCAGAAGTACCTCGCCGTTCCTGCTCTTCTGCACCGCGGATGCCGGATATCGGGATCAGTCGCGCTTCATGCCAGTTGTCTCCGCTCATTCGAAAGGTTCCTCTCTATAGAAAGGTCGGAGTCTATAGCAGACCTGTACTGCCTCCCATCCCTAACCCCCGCCCCCGAGTATCATCACCGCTCGCACTCACACCGGCGGGCCGCGCCTGCCAATCTGACCACGCACGGAGACGAACGCCATGGGACTGCGCACGCCAGCCGAATATCTCGAATCGCTCAAGGACGGACGCACCGTCTACTACCGCGGCGAGCGCGTCGATGACGTGACCACCCACCCCGTCATCTCCAAGGCCGCCAGGCACGCCTGCGTCGATTACGAGATGGCCGAGGAACCCGAATTCAAGGACCTCACCATCATCGACGACGAGGACGAGCCCTACGCCCGCTACTTCAAGGTCCCCCGCAGCAACGACGACCTGCTCAAGCGCTCACAGCTCATCGAGGCCTCCACCGCCCGCGGCAGGACCCTCGTGCCCCTCGTCAAGGAGATCGGCAGCGACGCGCTCTTCGGCCTCATGCGCATCACCCGCGCCGTCGACCAGGCCCGCGAGACCTCCTACCGCGCCCGCCTCGACGACTTCTACCGCCACTGCCGCGACAACGACCTCACCATGTCCGTCGCCCAGACCGACGCGAAGGGCGACCGCTCCGCCGGCCCCGGCGGCCAGCCCCATCCCGACTACTACCTGCGCATCGTCGAGCGCCGTCCCGATGGCATCGTCGTGCGCGGCGCCAAGACCCATACGAGCTGCACGACGAACGTGAACGAGGTCATCGTGCTGCCCACGCGCGCCATGTCCGAGGCGGATGCCGACTACGCCGTCGCCTTCGCCGTGCCGCCCGATACCCCCGGCCTCAAGCTCGTCGCCAGCCCCTACGGCGGCTGGTCCAAGAACACCTTCGAGAACCCCCTCAGCGCCGACCGCAAGATGATGGAGACCACCACCATCTTCGACGACGTGTTCGTGCCCAACGAGCGCGTCTTTCTCGCCGGCGAGCACCAGTTCGCCGCCCCCCTCGCCCTCGGGTTCGTCGAGTACCACCGCTTCACCGCGGTGTCCTACAAGCTCCCGCTCGTGGACGCGCTCGTGGGCGCCGGCCAGCTCATGGCCGACCTGAACGGCATCACCCGCGCCGGCCACGTCCGCGAGAAGCTCGTCTGGCTCGTCAGTTACGCCGAGACGGTGCGCGCCCTCATCGAGATGGCCGCCGCCCGCGGCGCGCCAGACGAGGAAGGCATCTACGCCCCCGACGCCATGACCACGAACATCGCCAAGTACCACTTCGCCCACCACTACCACGAGGCCCTGCAGCACGTGCAGGACATCGCCGGCGGCGCGCTCGTCACCGCCCCCGGCCGCGAGGACTTCGAGAGCTCCGAGATCGGCGACCTGCTGCGCCACTACCTCGGTGGCCGCGAGGGCGTCGATGGCGAGACCCGCATGCGCGCCATGAACATGGTCAGCGACCTCACCACCGGCGACTTCGGCGGCTATCATGCGGTCCTGGCAATCCACGCCGAGGGTTCGCTCGAAGCGGAGAAGCTCATGATCGCCCGCGCCTACGACGGACGCCGCACGCTCAACTACGCGAAGCAGCTCGCCGGAATCGAGTAGTGAGCGTGGCGCTCCTCCTGACGCAAGAGGAGATACGGCAGGGCGTTCGCTCGCTCGCTGCCCTGATTGCCGAGGGCTTCCCCGACGGGGAGATCCCCATTGTCTGCGTCGATACGGCCGCCTGCCGCTTCTCCGGCGACCTCGCGAGCGTGCTGGAAGGCAGCCACGCCCGCCCCTCTCGCATCACGCACGTCAGGCCAAAGTCGGAGAATCCGTTCCCCGAGCACGTCCTGGAGAGCTTCAACCTCGTCGTCGATACGCTCTTCGATACGGGCAGGACGTTCCAGCTGCTGGAGGCGATTCCCGGCCTCCGCGCCACCCTCTGCGTCAAGGACGAGATCGACCCGAGGTACTGGCGCCTCCCCGACTGGTGGGCCTTCCTCGTGCCGAACGTCTACATCCATGGCTACGGACTGGACGACTCGGAGGGCCTGAGCCGCGACCTGGACGACATCCTCACGGACGAACCCGTACCGGCCCGCGCCCGCACGGTCTCGCGTCTGCAGGTCGAGGCGCCGCTCTAGGCCGCTCGCCGGACAGGCGCCGCCCTCCCCGGCCCTCCCCGCTACCGGTAGACTGGCCCCCGTGGCCAGCCTCGAGATTCCCCTGTTCCCGCTGCGCACGGTCCTCTTCCCGGGGCACGAGCTGCCCCTCCAGATCTTCGAGGACCGCTACAAGACGATGACCCGCGAACTGCTCGAGAGCGGCGGTGTCTTCGGCGTGATCCTGATCAAGCACGGGAACGAAGTCGGGGGTGCCGCCGTCCCCCACGACGTCGGCACGACCGCCGTCATCGAGGACCACCGCGAGCTCCCGGGCGGACGCTTCCAGCTCGACGCCCGTGGCCGCGACCGCTTCCGGCTCGTGCGTATGCTCTCCCCGCGCCCCTATCCCTACGGCGAGATCGAGTTCCTCGACGAGGCCTACGACCCCCTCGACGCGCAACTCCAGGCCGCCTTCGAGACCACCCGCGCGACCTTCCCCGTCTATCTGCGTCTCGCCCTCGCCCTCTCCGACCAGTGGGCCCGCGACCTGACCCTGCCCCGCGAGCCCCACCGCTTCGTCAACACCGTTGCTCCCTGGCTGCAGGTGGACGAGGAGGGCAAGCAGCGCCTCCTCGAGATCGAGTCCGCCGCCGGCCGCCTCGGGCAACTCGCCGAACAGCTCGACGGGCTCATCTCCCGCATCCGTGAGCAGGTCGACAACTACCACCGCCAGCGGTTCGCCAGCCTCAGTGCCATCAGCTAGGAATGTCGTGCGCGCGCTTCGCGCCCACGCCGGCGCGGCGGCGTTCTCGGGAGGGGCGCTCCTCGCCGGCATCCTGCTTGCCGTGTTCGCCGCCGGGCACGGCCCCCTCCCGGGCGACCTCGCCGCCACGCGCACGGTCCAGGAGTGGCCCTTTCCCGGCGAGACGCTCTCCGATGTGGTGCGCGCCGTCACGGGGACCGAGGTGGTTGTGGTCATTGGCCTCGTGCTCTCCGCCGTCGTCCTGCGCTTCGGACATAGCCGCCCTGTGCTGGCTTTCGCCCTTGGGCTGTGCGCGGTGGTACTCCTCCAGTTCCTCCTCAAGGAGATCGTGGACCGCTCTCGCCCCTCGCCGGAGCTCATCGACCTGCGCGCCGGGTTCACCAGCCTCAGCTTCCCCTCCGGCCACACCATGAGTGCGACCTACGTCTACGGCTTCGTGGCTCTGGGGGTTCTGGCGACCCCCTACCGTGTGACCATCAGGATTGCAGCCGCGATCGTCGTCGCCGTCTTCCTCGCGCTCGGCGGGCTCGCCAACGTCTACCTCGGTGTGCACTGGTCCAGCGACGTCATCGGCGGCTACCTCTGGGCGCTCGCCGTCCTCATTCCCGCCGCCGTGGCCGCCTTCCCGAACGTGGTTGGGCGTCGCTCGGGTACACTCCGCCCTCGTGGAGATTGATGTCGCCCTCCGGGCGGCCGCCGCCATCGCCGGCGCCGCCGCACTCGGTCAGATCGTCTCCCGGCGGTTTCCCATCCCCCTGCCCCTGTTCCTGCTGGTCGCCGGCCTCCTTCTTGGCCGCGACGGTCTGAACGTCGTCCGCACGCACGAGCTCGAGGAGCTCGTGCGCATCGTTGTCGTCATCGCTGTCGCCCTCATCGTCTTCGAGGGCGGCACTGCCCTGCGGCTCGCTTCGCTGCGCACCCTCGCGCCCGTCGTCCGCAACGTCGTCCTGCTCGGACTCCTCGTGACGCCCGCCGTCGGCGCCGCCGCCGCCTGGCTCTTCCTCGACTTCGACTGGCGCATGGCCTTCCTCTTCGGCGCCCTCGTGACGGTGACGGGCCCGAGTGTGATCACGCCCCTCCTGCGCTCCTTCCGCGTCGACAACCGCCTGCGCGACATCCTCGCGAGCGAGGGCGTCATCATCGACCCCCTCGGCGCGCTCCTCACCCTCTTCCTCCTCGAGATCGTCCTCGCCGGGACGCTTGACCCGGCCGGCCCCACCTGGTGGGTGGTCGAACGCCTCCTCATCGGTGGCGGCATCGGGGCCGCGGGCGCGCTCCTCATCTGGGGCCTCTCGCGCCTGGTGAAGCGCCTCAGTGGCCGCGAGATGGCGCTCCTCGTCATCGGCGCTGCCGTGGCCGTCTTCGCCCTGGCCGAGTCGCTCGCCCACGAGTCCGGCCTTGTCGCGATGGTTGTCATGGCGATCGCCATCGGGAACATCCACCTGCCCCAGCGCAAGCGCGTCGACGACCTGCAGGAATCCGTCACCCTCTGGCTCATCGCCAGCGTCTACGTGCTGCTCGCCGCGGGCATCAGCATCGACGACCTGACTGGCCTCTGGCCCGAGGGCCTCATCGTCGTCGCCCTCGTCGCCCTCGTCGGCCGCCCCCTCCTGATCGTGCTCGCCAGCATCCGCTCGGGACTCAACTGGCGCGAGCAGGCCTTCCTCTCCGCAGTCGCCCCGCGAGGCGTCGTGGCCGCCTCCCTCGCCGGTGTCGTCGCCGTCGAGGCGAGCTCCATCGCCGGCGGCGACGCCTCCCGCCTCGTGGCCATGGTGTTCGTCGTCATCCTCCTCACCATCGGAATACAATCCGCCTATGCAGGCACCCTCGCGCGCCTCCTCAGGCTGCAGCCCATGACCACAGTCGTCGCCGGCGCCGGCGAGGTCGGAAGGCGTGTCGCGACGCTGCTCGCGGGGTCAGGGGAACCCGTCCTCGTGGTCGAAACCGACGACGAAGCGGTCGTGCGCGCCCGCGAAGAGGGCCTTGAGGTGCTCGTCGGCGACATCTCCGATGCCGCCGTGCTGGAGCAGGTCCGCCTCGACGAGGCGAAGGCGCTCCTCCTTGCCACGCCGGACGACGCCCGCAACCTGCTCGCCGCCCAGCTCGCCCGCTCGAAGTTCAACTTCGAGTCCGTCTACGTCCGCGTCAACGACGTCGCCAACCTCGAGGCCTTCCAGAAGCTGGGCGTGGTGCCCGTGAGCCAGTCCGAGGCGGTCGCCTCGGAGCTCGCCCGGATGGTCGCCGGTCCCATGTTCCAGGACGTGCTCGCCCAGGTCGCCGAAGACGTGACCGTCGCCCGCGTGGTGGTCACCTCGGCCGCTGCCCAGCGCGAGATCCAGGGCATCCCCGAGCTCCGCGGGACGCTCGTCGTGCTCGTCACCCGGGGGCGGGACTCCGTCATCCCCAACGGCCGCACGGAGCTTCGCCTTGGCGATATCGTGACCGTCTTCGGCAGCCTCCAGGATCTTGCCGCTGCCCGCGCCGGCCTCTCCGTCATTCCCGAGCCCGCGCCCATCATCTCGTAGCAATGGCCCTCCCGAGCCGCTACGATCGAAGGGTGAGGCTCCTCCTCCTGCTGCTGCTCCCCGCGCTCGTCTCTCTCATCGGGCTGGTGCTGCGCACCTGGCTCTCCATGCGCATGAACGAGCGGCAACGCATCGTCGATGCGACCGTCACGAGCGCGCGCTCCTCGCCCGTCGATCCCGAGGGCGGGCCCGCGGGCGCCCATGGTCGCTCGCGCCGCCGCGAGCCTCCCCCCTGCGGGCGGCACAACCTGCACCTGTTCTTCCGGCTGGTCGGCGGCGAGGACAGCTGCCGCCACTGCGCGGCGATCGAGCGCGCCCGCTTCGAGGCCGATGCCGCCGCTGCCGTCGATGCCGCCGAGCAGGCCCTGCGCGGTGACCGTCGCTAGCGCGCAGCCACCGCCGAGAGCCGCGCCCGCTCGACCTCGCCCGGAAGCGCCTCCAGCACCGCGTCGATGTCGGCTTCGGTTGTGCCCTCGCCCAGGCTGAAGCGCACGCTCCCGGCCGCCCGCCGGATGGGCACGCCCATCGCCAGCAGCACGTGCGAGGGCTCCCACATGGCGTTCGAGCAGGCGCTTCCCGTGCTCGCCGCGATCCCGCGGGCGTCCAGCCGGGCGACAAGGTCGTCGCCCTCGATCCCCTCGAAGGAGATGTTCAGGTTGTTGGGCAGGCAGTTCTCCTGGCAGCCGTTCGTCTCCGCGTCGGGCACCGCCGCCAGCACCCCCTCGCGAAGGCGCTCGCGCAGCGTCCGCACCCGCGCCGCCCGCGCCGGGATGTCCGAGCAGGCCAGCTCCAGCGCCCTTGCCGTCCCCACGATGCCGGCCACATTCTCCGTGCCCGCCCGCTTCTGCATCTCCTGGCCGCCGCCCAGCAGCAGCGCGTGGAACGGCGTGGCCCGCCGCAGGAAGAGCACGCCGCTGCCCTTCGGTCCCCCGAACTTGTGCGAGGACAGGCTCAACGCGTCGATACCCAGCGCCTGCACGTCGACCGGTAGCCAGCCCGGCGCCTGCACGGCGTCCGTGTGCAGCATCACGCGGTGCCGTTGCCGCACCGCGTACTCCCGCAGGATTGCGGCCAGGTCCGCCACCGGCTCGATCGTCCCCACCTCGTTGTTCGCCAGCATCACGCTTGCCAGCACCGTGTCGGGGCGAAGCGCGCGCTCGAACTCCGCCATGCTCACGTGGCCCGCCCCGTCGCACCCGATCGTCGTCACCTCGAAGCCCAGCTCCTCCAGGAACTGGGCCGCGTGGAGCCCCGCGTGGTGCTCGATCGCCGTTGTGACGACATGCGCGCCCGCGCCCGCCCGGCGCATGGCGTAGGCGATGCCGACCATGGCCGTGTTGATCGCCTCGGTGCCCCCGCTCGTGAAAAGGACTTCCGAGGTGCGCGCGTTCAGGCAGCTGGCAACCGACTCGCGCGCCTCGTCCACGGCGTCCTGGGCAAGGCGCCCCGCTTCGTAGTGCCCGCTGGGATTGCCGAAGCGTTCGCCCAGGAAGGGCAGCATCGCCTCGCGCGCTTCCGCGCGCAGCGGCGTCGTGGCGGCATGATCGAGGTAGACCACCAGCTTCAGCCTAGCAGAGCCCTGCTTCCCGTTCGCGCTACCAGGGGCGCCCTAGAAGTCAAAGTAGAGCCCGAACTGGCCCGCCCCGATTGGCGCGTCCGGCCCCGACGACGAGATCGCCACGACCCCCAGCACCAGCACCATCAGCCCGAATCCGACGAGACAGGCCAGCACCACCTGCACCGGCTCCGCCCCCGTCGCTGCCTGCACGGCGTAGATCATCGCCACCAACAACAGCGCGAGCGGCATCAGCGCGAACACCGGGTACAGCACGGGGATGAACATCGCGACCGAGAGCGCCAGCGGCGCTGCCGCGTAGCCCATTGTCCGCACGATTGCCAGCAGGTCCACCTGCACCCGGAAGAACTGCACCATCAACACGTAGATGAGGAGAGCTGTCGCCCCGTACATCCCCGCCAGGAAGAGCGACCCCAGCAGGAACGAGTTGAGGAACGCGTCTCCGGGGGCGAGATCCGACACTTCCCAGTGCAGCCACGCGCCCAGGCCCGCGAGGAAGCAGGCGGACCCCGCCACGATCAGCGCCGAACCGAGCTCCCGCTCGTCGTCCCGCACTTCCTCGAACACGGACGTGTCCAGAAGCGCCATCCGCCCCAGCCGGTCGAGGATGCGCTTCGCCGGTCGCCCGTCGATGCGCCTGACCTGCTCCAGCACCTTCCCCAGCAGGCCCCAAACACGTTTCACAGCACTCAGCCCCTGCACTCCATTGGCGCCTCTCATCCCGGCGGGCACACCAAATCTGTCCCGGCGATCCTGTCTCCGGAACGGCTCCGAACTCTAGCACAGCCTCCCGACTCGGCCCGGTCAGGGACTGCTGAGCGGGCGCTTCGTGGGCATGCCGGGTCGCCGGGGATAGCGCACCGGCGTCGCTCCCAGCTTGCGGAAGCGGAACACCTGCATGCGTCCGGCGATCTCGTCCCGCATGGCGTCGGCTCCGGCCTGCTCGCAGTTGAGCGCCGCCATGGCAGGCCCTGCAGCCGCGAGCTCCGCTTCTCCGCGCGAACCCTTGACCGCTGCGATCACTCCCCCCGGGGCGGCCAGGGGCGCCGTGTACTCCAGCAGGACGGGCAGGGGCGCCACTGCCCGCGCGATCACGAGCTCTGCGCTGTCCCGCAGCGCCCCCCGCCCCGCTTCCTCCGCCCGCACCCCGTGCGCGGTCACGTTCGCGAGCCCCAGGGCCTCCGCCATCTCCGCGAGCAGGTCGGCGCGCTTTCGCCGCGCCTCCACCAGGTGGACCGCGAGGCCGGGCGCCACCGCCGCGATCACCAGTCCCGGAAAGCCGCCACCGCTCCCCACGTCCACCACCACGCCCTCCCCGGGCGAGCCCGCCAGCCGGTACGCCTCCAGCGACTCCGCATAGTGGCGCGCGACCACCTCCTCGCCCGTCACCGTGGTGGTGCGCACGGGCGCCTCCGCCAGCAGATCCGCGTGCCGGCGCAGGAGCGCCACCCAGCGCTCGGGCTCGGGGAAGTCAGGGAACAGCTCGGGGAGCGATTCCCACGCCAGCATGGTCAAACGCCTGCCATCTGCGAACGGCTCTCCGGTTCCTTTGGTGGTGGCATGGTACGATTGGGCGATGAGTGATCAGCCTGAGGATAGTGCCTCGATAACGTTAGGCGAGGCGCTGGAGGAATACCTCGGAACGCTCGCGCCCGAAGCCCACAACAACGCCTCCCCCTTCGTCCGTCGCTACGTTGAGCACGCCGGCCACGATACTGCTGTGGCCGCCCTCACGGGAGCGCGCGTCGAGTCCTACGCCGAGTCTCAGATCCAGAGTTCGGATCCGGCCGCTCCCCAGCGCGTGGCCTCCCTCAAGGCATGGTTCCAGTACCTGAAGAAGCGGGGCTACGTCGAGAAGAACTACGGCGTGCACATCCGCGTGCGCCGCGCCGCCGGCCGCGCCACCGGTGCCCACGCCGTCAACGCGGCCCCCATCCAGATGACCCCCGAGGGGCTCGCCAATCTCCGCGGGGAGCTCGCGAAGCTCGAGGGGGAGGTGCCCGCCCTCGTGAAGGCCATATCGCTGGCGCGCGAGGACAAGGACTTCCGCGAAAACGCCCCCCTCGAAGCGGCCCGCGAGGCGCTCGCCTTCAACGAGACCCGCCGCCGCGAAGTCAATGTCACCCTCCGCCGCGCCGTCGCCGTCGATGTCAATGACTCCCAGGACGACCGCTCCACGATCGGCTCCACCGTGCAGGTCATCCGCCTCGATACCGATCACGATACGGAGTACAAGCTCGTGAGCGCGCGTGAAGCGAACGCCTCCGATCGCAGGATCTCGGTCGAGTCGCCCGTCGGCAAGGAGCTGCTCGGGCGCCGCCCCGGCGATGAGGTCACCGTGTCGATTCCCTCGGGTGTCGTGCAGTTCCGTGTGACCGGCGTCACCAAGTCCTGACGCCCGCCTTCCCGCCCTTCCCCTAGCAGCAGTCGTCTTTGTAGCCGCAGCGCCGGCAGACGGCGAGGCGCGACCCCTTGATCGCCGAGAGCGCCCCGAGGCAGCGCGGACACATCTGCAACGGGATGTCCGCCTTTGCGTTTCCCATCCGCATTGTTATATCAGTTCCTTGACCCAGAGTGGTGGAGTTATGTGTACACGCTTACGCAATTGACAACCTTTACCTTTCGTAGGCAGAATACGCCCCCGTTCCGCAACAAATTAGTAACAAAAGGAGATCCTGACGCCATGGGAATGCTCTCCCTTAGTGACATACGGGCATCGGCCGCCGAGTTCCTCGGGACGATGTTCTTCGTCTTCATTGGCACCGGGTCGGTCGTCGCGGGGCTCGCCCTCACCGACGGGGATCTGAAGCCGGCAGCGCTGCTCATCATCGCGATTGGGCACGGCATCGGCATCGTCGTGGCCGTGGCCGCCACGGCGAACATCAGCGGTGGGCACATCAACCCCATCGTGACGATCGCCATGATCGTCACGCGCAATATCGGCCCGGTTCTTGGCGGGCTCTACATCGCCGCCCAGGCAGCGGGCGCCATCGTTGGCTCGCTCCTCCTTCTGTTGGTCACCGGAGCAGACTTCGAGGGCAGCCTTGGCGCACACGCCATCAACCCTGACATCGCAGTTGGCGAAGGTCTCGTGCTCGAGATCATCCTCACCGCTGCGCTCGTGCTCGTCATCTTCAACGTGGCCGTCGCGAAGCGGGGCTGGGGCGTGGGCGCTCCCATCGCCATTGGCCTCACCGTTCTGCTCATCCACCTAGTGGCAGTGCCCTTCACCGGCGCTTCCGTCAATACCGCCCGTTCCCTCGGGCCGGCCATCGTCGCGAACGAGTGGGCCGACTTCTGGGTTTACATCGTCGGGCCCGGCGCCGGCGGTCTCATCGCCGCCGCGGCCTGGATGGCCTGGCAGCAGCTCGGCGGCGACGCCGACGAGGAAGAGGCCTAGCCTCTTTCCGACCGCAACGTCCTGTCGAGGGGCGCACCCCAGCCGGGGTGCGCCCCTGGCGATCTGCCCGCACGCGCCGGCTGCGTCACAATCGGTCCGTGCCTCGCTTCCGTGCGCTCCGCCCCCTCGTCATGATTGCGGCCGTCCTCGTTGCCGCCGCCTGCGCCGACGCCCGCATCCCCCCGCCCGAGGACGTCCCCGGCGACGCGCCGTTCGTCGCGCAGGACCACCTCGCCTTCTCACCCAATGAGCTGCGGGTGCGCGTGGGCGAGCGCATCTACTTCTGGAACGGCGAGACGGCCATCCACAACCTGATCTTCGACAGGGCGGCCCGCTCCCCCGACATGGAGGCCGGCGATGTCTTTGTCTGGCGCTTCACCACCCCCGGCGAGCACGTCGTCACCTGCGACTACCACCCGCAGATGCGCCTGAGCGTGACCGTCGTGCCATAGTCCCCACGCGCCTGCTCCCGTACGCTAGCGCCAATCTCTGCGGCGGAGGCCGAGCATGGAATTCGAGGACATTCTCTGGGAGATCGATGAGCACGGCGTTGCCCACCTCACCCTGAACAAGCCCCAGAAGCTGAACGCCATCAGCCTCGATACCGTCGCCGAGATCGAGCACGCCATCGCTCTCGCGAACGACGACGATGCGGTGCGGTGCATCCTGCTCACGGGCGCGGGCCGCGGCTTCAGCTCCGGCACCGACCTCACCGCGCGCGGCGGCAACCGCGTCGAGCGACCCTTCCCCGGCCGCGCCGGCATCACCCGCAGCAACATGCTCGGCCCGGCCTTCCTCTACGCCTGTAACAAGCCCACCATCGCCGCCGTGAACGGCGTGTGCGTGGGCGCGGGTTTCTCCCTCGCGCTCGCCTGCGACATCCGCATCGCCTCCACCGAGGCGCGCTTCAGCTCCATCTTCGTGAAGCGCGCGATCGTGCCCGACTCCGGCGCCAGCTGGCTCCTGCCGCGCCGCGTGGGCCTCGAGCACGCTCTTCGCATGATGTACACCGGCCGCATGGTCGGCGCCGAGGAGGCGAAGGAGATCGGCCTCGTCAGCGAGGTTGCCCCCCGCGAGGAGCTCATGACCCGCGCCGATGACCTTGCCCGCGAGATCGCCCACGGCCCCTCGGTCGCCGTCGAACTCTCGAAGAAGCTCGTGCGCGAGAGCCTCCACCGCGACATCGAGGAACAGGTCGAGATGGAGAACTTCTACCAGTGCTTCATGCAGCAGACCGAGGACGTGCAGGAAGGCCGCCTCGCCTTCGTCGAGAAGCGCGAGCCCGTCTTCCGGGGGCGGTAACCGCCTACCCTGCCAGCGCCCGCACGACGCGCCGCAGCTCGCGGATGGCCTGCGGCATCCGCGGGCCGTACCACCACAGCAGCTTCCCATCGACGACGGCTGCCGGCGCGACCTCGGCGAACTCGGGGACGTGTCGCTCGTTGAAGCGGTACGGCTCGTCCGGCAGCAGGATCGCATCCGGCGCGAGCGCCGCCACCTCCTCCAGCGTCACCTCGGGGTAGCGAGTCTCCCCGGCGAGCACATTGGTCGCCCCCGCGGCGGCCAGCACCGAATCGCCGTAGGTACCACTCGCGAGACCCATGAGGGGGTTCCGCCAGATCGGGACGAAGAGCGCCGTTCGCCGGCCCCCGTCCCCCTCTCCGACCTCCGCCCGCACCTCCTCGACGAGCCCGGCTGCTTCGCCCTCCCGCCCCAGCGCCTCCCCCAGGTCGCCGATCATCGCCAGCGCTTCCTCCACGCTGTTCGGATCCGTCAGCAGCACGTTCAGCCCGGCCGCCCGCAGGGCTTCGACGTCCTCCCGCCGGTTCTCCTCGCGGTTTGCGATGACGAGGTCCGGCGCGATCGCCGCGATCGCCGCCACGTCGGGATTCTTCGTGCCGCCGATAGTCGGTACGCGCTCGATCTCGCCTGCGGGCTCCTCGCAGAAGCGTGTGCGCCCGCGGAGCGCCTCCCCGCAGCCCAGCCACCACACCAGCTCGGTCAGGCTCGGGACCAGCGAGACGATGCGCTCAGGGGTCATGGCTGGAGCCTACGGCAGCCCCTGCTCGCGTGCCTCGGGTGGCCGGCCGCGCTAGCTCCGCGTGTTGGGCGGCTGAGGAGGGGCGGGATTCGTGAGGCCCGAGCCGATGGCGCGCGGGAAGACCCGTTCCAGCGAGGCCAGGTCCCAGCCCCCCTCGCGGTGAATGGACGCCTGCTTTGTGGGCAGCGTCATCAGCGACACCTCGTCGCCCCCCACGACGAAGTCGCGGCCGTTCACGTTCGCCGCCGCATCCGTGCAGAGGTAGACCACCAACGGGGCCACCATCTCGGGCGCCTGCGCATCCATCTGCGACATCGCCCCTCCGGCGCCGGTGTCGCTCCCGCTGCTGCTGCTGCTGTCGCCCTCCCCGCTCTGGCGCGAGGCGCGGGCGCGCTGCATCGCTTCCCGCAGCTCGGGGGAGAGCGTCAGGCGCGTGCCCGCCCGCGGCCGGATCGCGTTCACCGTCACGCCGTACCGGCCCAGGTCGAGCGCGAGGGTGCGCGTCAGCCCGACGATCCCTTCCTTGGCGGCAGCGTAGTTCGCCTGCCCCATGTTCCCCAGCCCCGATTCAGACCCGGTGTTCACGATCCGCCCCGAACGCTGCTGCCGGAACACGATGCTTGCGTGCTTCGTCGTCGTGAAGTGCCCCTTCAGGTGTACCGCGATGACCGAGTCCCACTCCTCCTCGGACATGTTGAACACCATGCGGTCCCGCAGGATGCCCGCGTTGTTGATCAGGATGTCGAGCCGCCCGAAGGCGTCGAGGGCCGTCTGCACGATGCGCTGACCGCCCTCCATCGTGGAGACCGAGTCGTAGTTCGGAACCGCCTCGCCGCCCGCTGCTCTGATCTCGGCCACCACCTCATCCGCCGGCGAGGCATCGGCTCCCTCGCCCTCAGGGGAGCCGCCGAGGTCGTTCACCACGACCTTCGCCCCCTCCTCCGCCAGCAGGAGCGCCTCACCGCGCCCGATCCCGCGCCCCGCGCCCGTCACGATCGCAACCTTGCCTTCGAGCCGTCCCGCCATCTGTTCGCCCCCTTGCGCCACGATCCTGCCGCCAATGGGCGGCGGACCGGCAGGGAATCTACACGGCTCCCCGCTACGCGTCAGGGGCGCTCGCCGTCCCCCGCCGGTTGAAGCGCGAGCTGGCCCGGTCCACCCCCTCCGCCACGACCGCTTCGACTGCATCCGCCGCGTACCGTGCTGTCTCCTCGATCGTTGCGCGTTCCGCCCCGACGGGGTCCGCGAGCACGTAGCCGGCGACCAGGTCGGGGTCGCGTGTCGGCTCGCCCCCGTCCAGCGGCCTCCCGATGCCGATGCGGACGCGTACGAAGCCCGCCCCCGCTTCCGCCATGATCGACTTCAGGCCGTTGTGGCCCCCCGCGCCCCCGCCCTCCCGTAGTCGCACCGCTCCGAGCGGCAGGTCGAGCTCGTCGTACACGACGATCGTGCGTTCCAGCGGCGCGCCGCTCGTGCGCAGCGCCTGTGCCACGGCCCGGCCGCTCTCGTTCACGTACATGCGGGGGCGCACGAGCGCGACGCGTTCGCCCGCCACCTCCGCGAACGCGATCCGGATCGAGCGCCCCTCCGCCTTCAGCTTTGCGCCCGCCCGCCGCGCCAGCTCGTTCACGGTCCAGGCGCCGGCGTTGTGACGGTTGCGGCTGTATTGCTCGCCGGGATTCCCGAGTCCCACCACCAGCCACGAGGCAGGCGCCTCCTGCTTCCCTCGCAACCGCAGGGGTCGTCGCAGCCGCATGACCTTCCTCTCGCCGAGTGCGTTCTCTCTACGCTAAGCGAAACGGCCGAACGTGGTAGAGTCACGCGCGGCCATGCTGATCGACCTCCACGCCCATACCTGGCCCAAGTCGCACGACAGCGTTCTCAACCCCGGGGATCTCGTTGTCCGCGCGAAGGCCGCCGGCCTCGACGGCATCTGCTTCACCGAGCACGACACGGTCTGGGACCAGCGCGAGGTCGACGAGATGCGCGCCAAGCACAACTTCCTTGTGCTCGCCGGTGTCGAGATCAGCACGGACGACGGCCACATCCTCGCCTTCGGCATCGACCGCTACGTCTTCGGCATGCACCGCGCGCCCGAGCTGGCCACCTACGTCGAGCAGGGCGGCGGCGTCATGATCGCGGCCCACCCCTACCGCCGCCAGATGCCCTGGTTCACCAGCAGCGAGGACAAGTACGAGGCCGCCCTCGAGAAGGCCGGCCGCAACTCCGCCTACGAGTACTGCGAGGCCCTCGAGGCCTTCAACGGGCGTGGCAGCGACAAGGAGAACGAGTTCTCCCGGCGCCTCTGCGAACGCCTCGAGATGCCCGGCACCGCCGGCACGGACTCGCACGCCATCAGCGACATCGGCAAGTGCGCGACCTACTTCGAGCGTGACATTGAGAACGAACGCCAGCTCATCGAGCAAGTGAAGGCGGGCCGTTTCTACTCCGTCGACCTCCGCAGCGGCGCCCCCGTCCCCTTCCCCGTCGCCCTCAAGGGCTAGGTCGACGGGGCTCGATTGCTCCTCGCTTCACACATACTGGTACGGGTTGTACTATGCGAGCGGTCGCTGAGGGTGGCCCGAATCCCGAGCCGAGAGGATCCAAGAGCATGACCTACGTCATTACGACGCCGTGCATTGATGTTCAGGACCAGTCCTGCGTCGAGGTCTGTCCAGTCGACTGCATCTACTTTGATGAAGACGGCGACCGCATGCTCTACATCCAGCCCGACGAGTGCATCGACTGCGGCGCTTGCGAGCCTGCCTGCCCGGTGACGGCCATCTTCGCCGAGGACGACGTCCCCGAGGAAGAAACCGAGTACACCGCCCTCAACGCGCAGTGGTTCGAGGACAAGGACGGCGTCCGCGCTCGCGTCAACGAACTGAAGCCTGCCTGACCCAACCCCCGGTCCCGCTCCCCGGTCAGTGAGCGCGTAGGCGCGTACCAGCGCGTCCCCCAGGAGCCGCCATGCCAGACCAACTCACTCTCTCCGCAACCAACCGCACCGTGCTCGGCAAGAAGGTCAGGCGCCTGCGCCGCGAAGGTGTGCTTCCCGCAAACGTCTACGGCCGCGGTGTCGATTCCACCGCCATCCAGCTCGACGGCCGCGACTTCCGCCGCGCGATCCGCCAGGCGGGCATCCGCAGCATGTTCGAGCTCGCCATTGAGGGCGAGCAGGAATCCCGCCACGTTATCGTCCGCGCCCTCGACCGGGAAGGCGGCACCGGCGACCCCATCCACGTCGACTTCTACCAGGTCGACCTCAACCGCCCCATCCAGACGACCGTCACGATCCGGCTCGTCGGCGTTGCTCCCGCGGTCGCCGACCTCGGGGGCACCCTGCTGCAGAACGTCGAGACGATCGCCATTCGCTGCCTCCCCCTCGACATTCCCGAGGCCATCGAGCTCGACGTCAGCTCCCTTGTCAGCTTCGACCTGAGCCTCACCGTAGGCGATCTGAACGTGCCTGAGGGCGTCGAGGTGCTCGTCGCCGCGGATGTCGGCGTCACGACCGTCGACGCGCCCCGCCTCGCGATCGAAGGGGAATCAGAGAAAGAGGACCTGGAGGACGAAGAAGGCGAAGGCCTGGAGGGCGAGGAAGGCGCCGAGTCCTCTGCGGAAGAGGCGTCCGCCGAGGCCTGACGCCCGCCGTGGCCGACCGCCTCTACCCCTCCGACCCCAGCGACGCCGCCCTCCTCCTGTTCCTCGACTGGTTCGGCCATCGCTACGCGCGCAGCGTCAGGATCACCGAACGCTCTCCCGAGGGCGAGGCCCTGCGCAGCGCCCGGATCCAGATCGGGCGCCGCTGGGAGCTCGACTGCACCCTCCTCAATACCGTCCACGGCGATGCGGACCTTCCCTTCGAGGCCGCCCGCGCCGCCGTCGAGCAACGCCTCGACCTTGAGGGTCTCGCCTATGCGCTCTGGCTTCCTCGTGGCGCCGAGCTACCCGCCGGCGAGCCCGGCCTGAGCCAGCTCGCCCTCTCCGCCCACGAAGCACGTGCCGTCGATGGAGATCGGCTCGAGCTGCGCCGCCCGGTCACGCTCTACCTGCGCCGCACCAGTTTCGACGGCTCCGTGGTCACGGTGCTCGGGGGCCTCGCGCCCCTCTGGGCGCAGTTCACGAACCGGGTCGCTGGCTCCTTTCAGCTCAACGCCCGGGACCTGCACCGCCTGCCCGAGTCCGAGGAAGAGCGCACCGAACTCATCGAGCGCGTCGTCCTCGCGGCGGGACAACCCGACGTCGACGACTCCTGCGTCATCCCGACCGACGATGTCTGGACCGCGAACCGGCTCTCCGGCGATCGCGCCCATGTGATCGGCTCGCCGGTGGCCGAGGGCGACGCGGCCAGCTCCGGCCTGCGCCGCACACTTCGCAGGCTCCTGCGTGAGGCGCAGGGCGCATCCGCCTCCCCCGCCGATGCGCGCGCCATCGTCATCCTCGCCGCCGCCACCGAGCTTTCCGGCGAGAAGGTGTCCCTGACCCTGCGGGGGATGGACCCCACCCTCTACTCGGGCTACGACCTCATCGCCGTCGTCGCCGATGGGCAGATCCGCGTCGTGCTCGACCCGCGCGCCGGCGCCCTCCCCTGGGACGCCCCCCTGCCTAGCTGAAGAGCGGCCCCCCCGGGTCCAGCACCTCGCCACCCACGCCGATGACGCTCGGGCGCTCCTCGCAGTAGCCCTCGTTCTCGCACTTGTCGAACACGAACGCGCCCGTTGCCTTGTCGAAGCTGATCGTCCAGCTCCCCAGCACGTGGCTCTCCCGTCCCCGTTCGTTCTCGCGTGCCAGGATTTCGATGAGGGCGGCGATCTCCTTGCTTCCCATGCCTACGCTCCGTGAGGCCCCGCCCCTTGCCGGGACGGCCGTCGTTCGATGCTTCCATCGTAGCCTTTCCCCCCGTTGAAAGGCGAAAGGCCGCCATAGGGAAAGGGCCACGTAGAATCCGCCGCCGTGGGCCACGTCTTCGTTACCCGCCGCGTACCCGGCCGCGCTGTCGAGCTCCTCGAGGAAGCCGGCCACGCCGTCGCCGTCTGGCCCGGCGACCTGCCCCCTGCCCCCGATGCCCTCCGCGACCACCTCCTCCGAGCAGATGGCGCCCTCACCATGGTCACCGACCCCGTCGGCGCCGACCTTCTGGCAGACGCCGGCCGCCTCCGCGTTGTCTCCAACATGGCTGTGGGCTACGACAACATCGACGCCGAGGCCGCCGCCGCTGTCGGCGTCTGGGCCACGAATACGCCCGGCGTCCTCCACGAGACCACCGCCGACCTCGCCTTTGCCCTCCTCCTCGCCGCTGCCCGGAACGTTGTGCTGAGCGACCGCGACACGCGTGACGGTGGCTGGCGAACCTGGTCCCCCACCGCCTTCCTGGGCCCCGACCCCTCGGGCGCCACCCTCGGCATCGTCGGCCTCGGCGAGATCGGACGCGCTGTCGCCCGCCGCGCGAGCGGCTTCGGCATGGCCGTCCTCGCCGCCACCCGTACCCCTCGCCCCGAGCTTGAGCGCGAGCTCGGCGTCGAACGCGTCTCCTTGAACGAACTGCTCGAACGGTCGGACTTTGTGAGCCTCCACGTGCCCTACGGCCCCGAGACGGAGCGCCTCATCGGCGCCCCCGAGTTCGCCGCCATGAAGGAGACCGCCATCATCGTGAACACGGCCCGTGGCGGCGTCATCGACCAGGATGCGCTCGTCGAGGCGCTCCGCGAAGGCGCCATCGGCGGTGCCGCCCTCGACGTGACCGTGCCCGAGCCTCTGCCCCTCGACCACCCCCTCTACGGCTTCCCCACTGTCACGATCACGCCCCACATCGGCAGCGCCAGCCACGCCACCCGCGCGCGCATGGCCGAGATGGCGGCGGGCAACATCATCGCCGTCCTCGGGGGAGAAAAGCCGCCAAACCCCATCAACCGCCCGCCCGCTCCGCGTCCTCCCGCTTGACACTGCCCGCACCGTCGCGGACAACAGTGGGGGCGCGCCGGATCCCAGAACGCCACAAGAGGAGACTCTCGCTCTGAGCGACGAACCCGCCACCGAAAACCTCTGGCTGGCCGAGGAGCTCTGGGAGCTCGGCGCTGTCGAGCTCGGCAACTTCACGCTGGGCCGCACGACGGTCGACTCACCGATTTACATAAATCTCCGGAAGCTCATCAGCAATCCCCAGGCCCTCCAGCGCTGCGCCGACATCATCCGGCTCAAGCTTGAGGCACTCGTCTCCATGCGCCATCCCCAGGTGCAGCCCTTCACGCTGGTGGCGGGCGTCCCCTTCGGCGGCCTGCACGTGGCGACGGCGTTCTCCCTGCACGTGAACACGCCCATGATCTACATCCACCCACCCGGCACGTCGAAGGAGGACCTGATCGAGGGCAACTACGTCCGCGGCCAGTCCTGCCTCATCATCGACGACCTCATTACCGGCGGCGGCAGCATCATCCAGACCGTTGCCACCCTCGCCGAGGCGGGACTCGTCGCCCGCGACGCCGTCACCCTCATCGACCGGCAGGAAGGCGGTCGCGCCGCCCTCAAGGCGAGAGGCATCAATCTCGTGAGCATCCTCACGCTCGACCAGATCGCGACCTACCTGCGCTACTCCGGCCGCATCAATGCGGCCGACTACGAGCGCGTCGTGCGTTACATCAGCGCCCGCGAGTAGGACGGACTCAGGAGCGCCCCGGAATCTCCAAATCCTCGGGCGGCGGCGCCGGGTTGCGAATGCCAGCCATCAGCTGCGTGGGCACAAGCTCTCGCAGTTCGTCCAGCGTCCACAGGCCCTCTTTGTAGATGGTGCGCAGCGGTGGATAGATCTCGTTCAGCAGGCCAACCTGCCCGCCCGCCACGGCGAAGATCTTGCCGTTGATGTTCCAGGCCTCGTCGAGCAGCAGGTACACCGTCATCGGCGCCACCATTTCAGGACCGCGCATGCCCGAGGCCTGCGCCGCCTGGCGCTGCGTCTCCGCCGCCCGCCCGCCGCCGGAGCTCATGCCCCGCTGCTCCCGGATCTGCCGCGCCGAGTCCGGCACCGTGGCCGTCAGCCGCGTGGCCGCTCCCGGCGCGATCGCGTTCACCGTTACGCCGTAGCGTCCCAGGTCGCGCGCGGCCACCCTCGTGAGGCCGGCCACGCCCGCCTTCGCGGCGCCGTAGTTCGCCTGGCCCGAGTTGCCCTGCAGCCCCGAGACCGACGAGTAGTTGATGATGCGTCCGTACCGCTGCTGCCTGAACACCACGGCCGCCGGCTTTGTCGTCGTGAAGTGCCCTTTCAGGTCGATGCGGATAACGTCGTCCCACTCGGCCTCGGTCATGTTGAAGACCATGCGGTCGCGCAGGATGGCCGCGAAGTTGATGAGGCCGTCGAGCTTCCCGCAGGCGTCCAGGGCCGTCTGGATGACGCTCTCGCCGCCCTCCATCGTGGAAACGTCGGCGAAGTTCGCCGTCGCCTCGCCCCCGGCGTCCTTGATCTCGGCGACGACCTGCGCCGCCGGACCGTCGTCGTGACCGCTCCCGTCGGGGTTGACCCCCGGGTCGTTCACGATGACGTGCGCTCCTTCCGAGGCGGCCAGCAGGGCGCACTCGCGCCCGATGCCCCGCCCCGCCCCCGTCATCGCGATGACGCGGCCTTCCAACAGATTCGCCATGGTGTACTCCTACGGCAGGCGGACGGTTGCGCTCCCGGGCGAGGTCCTGGCCCCGTCCGGGTTCTCCGTCCAGATCTCGAGGTCGACGAGCTTCTCGCCGTTCTCCTCGTACTTGCGCGTCACCACGCCCTTGCACTGGATCTCCTGGTCGGGGAAATCCATGCCGCGGTAGCTGCAGCCCACGCGCTTCACCCGTCCCTCGTTGCCCACCCAGTCGTGCAGCAGTTGCCCGAGGAAGGCGTGCTTCAGCGCGCCGTGCACGATGATGTTTTCGAGACCCGTGGCCCGCGCGAAGTTGTGGTCGTAGTGAATCTGGTAGAAGTCGCCCGAGCCCGCGGCCCAGTAGACCAGCTGCTGCGTGCTGCAGTTCTTCGTCAGCGTGGGGATCTCCATCCCCTCCTGAACCTCGTCCCAAGATGCGCCCATTGCCGTCCTCCTAGTAGCGGATGCCCGTACCGGTCATGATGGCGACAACTTCGCCCTCCTGGTTCCGGTACGTCGTCTTCGTCGTGGTGATCAGCATCTCCCCGAGCCGGCCCGCCCGCTCCTCGACCGACGCCACCGCGCTCCTCGAGCTGAGGATGTCGCCCGCGCAGATGTCGGTGAGGTATTCGACGTCGGTGCCCCCGTTCAGCATGCGCTTCAGCCGCCTGCTCGGCTCCATCATCTGCTGTGGCCGGGCGCTGCGCCGCTTCGGGTCATAGACCGGCGTGCCCAGGTAGCCCGGAGGCGCGGGCAGGCTGCGGTAGCCCGCCGCCTTCGCCGCCGCCTCGTCGTAGTAGACCGGATCGGTGTAGCCCACGGCCCGCGCGAACATGCGCACGGAGGTCTTGTCGATCTCCAGCGTCGTCGGCTCCGACTCCTTGCCGACCGCCGCTCGCATCTCGTCCGTGATCAACGACTCTTGCGCCTCGTCGCTCATACCGCCTCCTTGAGTGGCGCGTGAACGATAGCCCAGCCCGTTCGGGGCGTAAACCGGTCCTGAACGCTTCCGCTGGCCCCCCGTGGCGCAACCCGGTACGGTGAGTTCATGGTCGCAGATCGCTGCGCGCTCGGAGGGCGCATCCGGCGCTGTTCCCGCCCGCCCCACGATACCTGCCAGTACTGCACCCGCCCTTTCTGCGCCGAGCACGCGTACGTCCTAGAGGGCTACGACGCCGTCTGCACCCGTCCCCCCTGCGTCGCCAAGCACGAGGACATCCCTGGCCACCACGACTACGTGAGCGGCGTCCGGCTCCGCAACCGCGATGGGTTCTGCGGTTTCGAGGTCTGCGCATTCGCCGCGTCTTTCGAGTGCTCGAAGTGCCTCGGGCGCTTTTGCCTGCGCCACCTTTCCGACCAGCTCTATCCCTCCGCGAGCTCGCGCGAGCCCGCCGAGATGGCGATCGTCTGCGACCATTGCTGGGAGCGCCGCACGATTTGGAGCAAGCGATGAGCAGGCATTCCCACGTCACCATCGACGACGTCGAGGCGGCCCGCGCGGCGATCGCGGGCGGCATCCTGGAGACGCCCGTGTGGCCCGCCCGCGCGCTCGAGCGGGTCACCCGTGTCCCCATCCTGCTCAAGTGCGAGCAGCTGCAGCGCGCCGGTTCGTTCAAGATTCGTGGTGCGCTCAATGCCATCCACTCCCTCTCAGAGGAGGAGCGCGCTCGCGGGATCGTTGCCGCCAGCGCCGGGAATCACGCCCAGGGAGTGGCCCTCGCCGCCCGCGCGGCGGGCATCGCCGCCACCGTCGTCATGCCCGAGGGAGCGCCCCTGGTGAAGGCGGCCGCCACGGAGGGGTACGGCGCACGCGTCGTCTACTTCGGCGACTCCCTCGAGAAGGCCCGCGCCCACGCCAGCGAGCTCGCCGAGCGCGAGGGCTTCGTCTACATCCCCCCGTACGACAACGACGCCATCATCGCCGGCCAGGGCACCCTTGGCCTCGAGCTGCTGGAGCAGGTCCCCGATGTCTCCGAGGTGCTCATCCCCGCCGGTGGCGGTGGACTGCTCGCCGGCGTCGCCACCGCCATCAAGGCGCGCCGGCCGGAGGTGCGCATCGTGGGGGTGCAGGCCGCCGCCATGGACGGCATCTGCCGCTCGTACGCGTCCGGCGAGGTCCGCAGCGTCCCCCACGCGGGCACGCTCGCCGACGGCGTGGCCGTTGCCGGACCGTCCGAGCGCACCTTCGCCCTCATCCGCGAGAACGTCGATGAGATGATCTCCTGCGGCGACACGGCCATCGCTCAGGCGATGGTGTTCCTGCTGGAGACATCCAAGCTGGTGGTCGAGGGCGCCGGCGCGCTTGGCGTCGCCGCTATCCTCTCCGACGCCTAACCGGCCCCGCGAGAAGACGGTCATCGTTCTCTCCGGCGGCAACGTCGATATCAACCGGCTCGGCTCCATCGTCCGCCACGGCCTCGTCGAGGACGGGCGCTACCGGCACCTCACGATCGAGATCGCCGATGTCCCCGGCGAGCTTGCGCTCATTTCGGGCGCCATCGCCCGCGAGGCGGCCAACCTGCTCGAGGTGAACCACGACCGCGAGGCCCCCGGCCTCCCCGTCGACGTTGCCCTCATCGACCTCCTGATGGAGGTGAACGGCGCGGAGCACTTCGAGCGCGTGCGACAAGCCCTGCGCAAGGAGGGCCTCGCCGACATCTCCCTCGAGCCGCCGCGCATGAACACACTCGCCGCCCGCCGCCGCTACGAGACCGGCTGATCCCCGATCCCCGCTCCCAGCTCAGAACGTGACGAAGCTGCCCTCGGCCGTCTCCAGGTGGTGGGTGTCGTTGAGGCTGTGCAGCGCACGGCTGTGCCCCTTGGCGCGAACCACGTGCACCGAGGTGTGTGCGGGCCGGAAGAACATGTCGAACGGGGTCGCGATCACGTACCCCGTGTAGGCGTTGATGACGCCCCCGTGGCAGGCGATCACGATGCGCGCGGCCCCGCCCTCGTGCCGCGCGATGATCCCCTCGACTGCGTTCACCACGCGCTTCGTGAAGTCGGCGCTGGGCTCGGAGAGGGGAAACACGTCCCACGATCGCTCGCGCGCCATCCGCCCCCGGATTCCCGCCAGGTTGTCGAACCCGAGCGCTTCCGCCGCCGTCTGGTCGGGAGGAACGTCGCGGAACATTTCGACCTCGCGCAGGTCGTCCACCACCACCGGCTCGAGCCCGTGGTGGCTGCCAATCGCGGCGCCCGTATCGAAGGCGCGACTGAGGCCGCTGGAGTACACCGCGTCGATCGATTCCCTGGCGAAGCGCTCTCCGACGAGCCGCGCCTGCTCGCGACCGAGGTCGCTCAGGGGCGCGTCGACGGTGTCGCCGATTCGCGCGTTGGGCGCGCTCGGGACGTCCTGCTGGCCGTGCCGTACGAGCACGATCTCCATCGTTCCCTCGATCCCTGTCAGGAACGCCTGGTTGAACGCGTTCGAAGCCGGACCTCGTGCTGGCTGACTCACCGCCCGGAGGATACAGCCCGCGCATGAACGCGCACGCGCCGGCCGACCGCCCCTACCAGCGCTGCCCCGAGGGAGGCTCGAGGAGCGCCTTCTCGGCGATGGCCTCGGGGGCAGTGGCGCCCGCCGCCCAGGGCCAGCTGCCCTCGTCCGGTGCGAACGCGCCCGCCGCCGCCGACACGATCGCGGCCGCCATCGCCAGCGTCCGCCGCGTGCCCGCCACGTCGTGCACGCGGAAGATGCGCGCTCCCTGAGCGTACGCGAGCGCGGTCGTGACGTGCGTTTCGAGGTCGCGCCCTTCGGGGCCCGCCCCGGAGACGCTGCCGATGTAGTTCTTGCGCGAGTGCGCCAGCAGCAGCGGTTGTCCCGACGTGCGCAGCTCCGAGAGCCGTCGCAGCGCCTGCAGGTCCTCGTCGTGACTCTTCCCGAAGGCGATGCCCGGGTCGATGGCGGTGGCTTCCCGCGGGAGCCCCGCCGCCTCCAGCTCCGCCAGACGCTCCGCCGTCCACGCGACCGTCTCCATGACCACGTCGTCGTAGACGGGCGCTGGGTCGGGGCGGTGCTTTGGCACCGTGTAGCTGTAGTTGAGCACGTAGCCGGCCCCGGCCTCGGCTGCCGCCGCCGCCGCCTCCGTGCCCAGGGTGAGCCCGCTGATGTCGTTCACGATGGCGGCCCCGGCCTCGATCGCCGCCTCCGCCACCTCGCGCTTGTAGGTGTCGATGGAGACGAGGTGCCCCTCGCGTACGAGGGCGGCCACCACGGGCGCGGCGATCGCTGCCTCCGCGCGAGCTTCCAGCTGCGGACGGCTCGCACGAGCCGTCTCCGCCCCCACGTCGACGATGTCGGCGCCTTCGGCCCGGAGCTGCTCCGCGTGCGCCAGTGCCGCCGACACGTCCGTCCCCACCCCGTCACCCGAGAAGGAGTCGTCGGTCAGGTTCACGATGCCCATCACGAGCGGGCGGTCGAGCGGCAGCTCGTGTGGCCCCGCCCGCCAGCGCTCCACTGGCGCGAGGTATCGCGCCAGCGGCCCCGCGAGCGGGCTCCCGCGCCGCTCCAGCTCCGCCGCCAGCCTCCCGAGGTCGCCCCCGCTCGCGACCACCCGCCCGGTCTCGCCGGCGACGGCCAGCCCCAGCCCGAGTGCGCTGGTCGCCAGGGCGAGGCACTCAAGGTTGTCGCCGAAGAAGGCGATGTGCTCGGCCTCGCCGTCCGTCGCCAGCGCCCACTCGGCCGGCGGGACGGTCCGCAGGAGCGGCCTCACCGGCGAGGGACCGGATCCAGGCCGAGCATGCGTCGCGCCTGCCAGAGGTGTTCCAGGTCGTGCTTGTAGAGGTCGCGCACGAGGTCGATGAGCGCGACCTCGCCGCGGTAGGGGTGGACGGCCACCCGTTCCCACTCCTCCCGCGTCAGCCCCCAGAGCGAGTACGAGGTTTCCTGGCGCGCGTAGGCGAACCCGGCCACCGCCTCGTCGATGCTCACGTACTCATAGTCCTCGGGAAAGGGGATGTCGTCGAGGTCGATGGTGCGGATGGGGGCAAACGGTCGCCGCAGGATCGTCTCGAACTGCTGGCTCGTGGCCTGCTCCACGTCGCGCAGGTGGACGGCGATCGCGAGCAGGCACCACCCCTCGTCCGGCCCCTCGCCGGGCACCCGCGCCCGTCGCTCGCTCGCCGAGTAGAGCAAGCTTCGGACCTCTCCCGCCGCCTCCCCCAGCGCTTTCAGGAGAAAACGGTCGCTGCTGGTGGGCGCCTCCTGCATGCTCCCATTCTACGAGCCCTGCCAAGCCCTCCGGCGATCAGGTGACAACGAGCTCGACGCCCTCGCGGCAGAGGTCGCACGCTTCCGGCTCCCAGGAGGCGACTTCGACCTCCAGGCAGGCGTGCAGGGGCGCTCCGAAGTCCGGCGAGGCGCCCCGGTTCACCATCACGCCGACCCCCACCACCTCCGCCCCCCGCCCCCGCACCGCCTCCACCGTGTCGCGCACGCTGCCCCCCGTCGTGAGCACGTCGTCGACGACGAGCACGCGGTCCCCCGGACCCAGCTCGAACCCGCGCCGGAACTCGCGCCCGCTCCCCTCCTCCTTGCGCTCGGCGATGATCGCCCTCAGCCGCATACGCCGGGCCACCTCGAAGGCGAGGATGACGCCGCCGGTGGTGGGCCCCGCCACGATGTTCGCCCCCGCGTCCGTGAACCGCTCCGCCATCTCGGCGCAGAGTTCGCCGGTCACGTCTGGCCACTGGAGGATGCGGAACTTCTCAATGTAGAGGTCGGCGTGAAGACCGCTGGCGAGCTGGAAGTGACCCTCCAGCATGGCCCCCCGCCGTTCGAGCTCGTCGCGAAGCCTCTCGCTCATGGTCCCGCCTCCGCCGTCCCCGGCAGGCGCGTGTCGGTCAGTTCAGCGCCGCCGTTGGAAGGCAGGCCAAAGTCCCCGAGTGGCCAGTAGCGCAGCAGCGTCTTCCCCACGATCCGGTCGCGTGGCACCAGCCCCACGCGCCCGCTGCGGCTGTCCTGGCTGCTGTTCCGGTTGTCCCCGAGCACGTAGTAGTGCCGCTCGGGCACCACGATCGGGGGCCGCGTGTCGCTCCAGGCTTCCTTGATGTACGGCTCCGCCAGCATCCGGCCGTCGATGTACACGGTTCCCTGAACGATCTCGACGCGTTCCCCCGGCAGCCCGATAACGCGCTTGATCAGGTCGTTCCCGCTCCCGGCCGTGCTCTCGAACACGATGATGTCCCCTCGCTGGGGCCCGCCGAAGACCTGTCGCACGTCGCCGTCTTCAGCGTCCACGAACGGGATGAAGTCCGTCAACCGGTCCATGTTGACCTCGGCGTAGCCCACCTTGTTCACGAGGATGTGCTGCCCGTTGTCGAGCGTCGGGAACATCGAGTAGCCCTCGACCAGGTAGTTCTGCAGGGTCGCCCGCACGGCCAGGAACACGAGCAGGGCCAGCAGCGCCGTCTCGATGATCTCGCGGAGCAGCTTGCGGCTTCGGTCCGGCTGCTCCTCCTCCGTTGCGGTGGCGACCCCCTCCGTCCACGAGGGCACGAGGAACTCTTCCGCCTCCCGCCCCGCAAGGTCGCCGATCACGGGCTCTCGGGAAGCGCCGGTGCGCGCCTCCACCACCGGAGCCCACGCGCCCCCCTCGCGGGCGCCGCCGATGACAGGCTCATCACCGCTCATGGGGTCCGACTCGTCCGGCGAAGGCGCCGGCGTGCTCGCATCGCCCTCGGAAGTCACGCGGTGAGCGTATCACCGCCACGCCTTCACCCTCTAGCGACTTGCCCGCGACTGGCAACGAGCAGCGGCTTACCCGTCCAGCTGTCCGGTGCGCTCCAGGATCAGGTACCGGGTCAGCCCCTTCACGAAGTGCTTCTCGAGCGAGGGGTAACGCTTCCTGAGTTCGTTCTGGTACTGGTTCATGGGGAGCCGCCGCCGGTGGTAACCGGAGTCGTCGGGCACCGGCCCCACCTCGCTCGCCACCGCCACATAGACCGGCCTGATGGCCCGGAAGTGGTTCTCGTAGGGCTCGTTGAAGCTCGTCGCTTCGCAGTCGAGGTAGCCGAGCAGCAGCGTCTGCGAGATGGTCGCGCCGGTCTGCTCGTGCGCGGCTCGCGCCACGAACTCCTCCGCGCTCTCGTCCTCGCCGATCTCACCTTCGACCACCTGCCAGCCTTCGTCGTCTTTCTCGGTCACGTAGCCGTAGTCGCCACGGACCACGCATGCGTACGCGTAGAGCGCGGGCCGGTCGTCGGGCAGGGCCTCTTCCTCCTCGACGTACACCGAGCGCCAGTCGCGCCCGAGGATGATCTCGACTGTTCCGTGGAAGTGCATTTCCGGAAGGATTGGCATGGGAATGTCGCCCAGGGGCATCGTTACGCTTTCCTCCGCCGGTAGAGCGGTTTCTGCGCGACCAGCGCCCGCTCTCCGCCTACCGATATCGCTGTGCCAGGATGGCTTCGGTCCTGGTTGAGTATTGCCAGTCCAGCCGCAGCGTCAAGCGCGAACGAGCGCGCGCCGCTGCGGAGCTCTCCCACCACCTGCTCATCGGCGACCGCGGGCGTCCCCACGGGCGGTGTTCGCGACCCCTCGAACAGGAGGGCGCTCAGCAGGCGCGAGGGCGTCTCCGCCGGAAGGCCCAGCGCCTCGCTGAGGCCCGCCTCCGCCGGCGTGAGCCCCGTCTCCAGGTCGGGTGTGAAGGCGGGTATGCCCGCCTCGATACGCGCGATCTCCTGCGCCGCCAGGCCCGCCAGCCCGACCCCTCCCGCCTCCAGCAGCCCCAGCAGGTGCTCGGCCACGGGAGGCGCCACCATCAGTTCGAAGCCGTCCTCCCCGAGCGCGCTCGTGCGAACCGCCAGCGCCCGGTACCCGTGGAACTCGAACGGCGCGGCGTGCATCGAGGGCAGGCGCGGCGGGAGCGCCTCGTTCACGTGGCGCGCCGCCGCCTCCGCTGCGCCGGGTCCCGCGATCCCCACCAGGCAGGTCGTCGCCGTGCGATCCTGGATGACCACGTCGTACTCGCGTCCCACCGCCCCTTCCAGCATCGCCAGCGTGGTCGCGCCCCTGCCCGGCTCGCCCATGACCATGTAGGCGATCCCGCCCGTCCGCGCGATCAGCGCGAGGTCCGCGATTCGCCCGCCGGCATCGAGAGCCGCCGCCCGTACCGCCCGCCCCTCCTCCAACTCACCCGCCGCCTGTCCGAAGACGGCCTCCAGCACGGTGGTGGCGTCCGTGCCGCTTACCAGCAGCCGCGTGCGGTCGGAGCGGTCGAATGCCACGGCGGACGAGCGCAGCCGGGCGTACTCGTCCTCGCTGTCGCCGTACGTCTCGGGGAGCCGCCAGCCGGCGCGCAGGCCGAAGGTCGCGCCCAGCGCTTCGTGGACGGCGTGCAGGGCCAGCCGGTTGACCTCTGTCTCGCTCACTCCTCGACGAAGCGCCGCCGCCCGTCGACCTCGGTCAGGCGCCCCACCCCCGGGAACGCGTTGTGCACGCAGATCAGCAGCGCCCGCTCGCGCAGCGCGCGCTCCACCAGGCGCTTCTTCGTCTCCAGCGAGACGAGCGGCAGGATGTCGAAGGCTGCGATCCAGGCCGGGCGTTCCGCCTGTACCGCGTGGTGCACGAGGTCGCCCGTATAGATGGCCGTCTCCCCGCCCGAGCTCAGCACGATCGACGCATGGTCGGCGGTGTGCCCCGGTGTCGGCAGGAACGTCATGCCGGGCAGGATCTCGCGCTCGCCGTCCACCAGCTCGAGTTGCCCCGTTTCCGCGAGCGGCACGAAGTTCCCGGCGAGATACGTCGCGCGCGTGCGATCGTTCGGATGCATCGCCGCCTCGTACTCGCCGGCCTGGATGAAGTAGCGGGCGTTCGGGAACGTGGGCGCCAGCTCCCCCTCACGCTCGACGGTGTTCCAGCCGCAGTGGTCGGTATGCAGGTGTGTGTTCACGACGTGCGTCACGTCCTCGGGCGCCACCCCGACCGACGCCAGCTCGTCGAGCAACGTGCCGTATTCGCCCGGCCAGATGCGTTCGCGCTCGCGCTCCGTGTACTTGATCCCCATCCCGGTCTCGACCAGGACAATGTCGTCGCCGCGGCGCACGAGCATGCAGTTCAGCGCCAGCGGGATGCGGTGCTCCGCGTCGATGTTCTCGCTGCCAACCACCGGTTCCCAGAGGATGCGCGGCACCAGCCCGAACACCGCCCCGCCGTCGAGCTTGATGTACCCGTCGGAGACCACGGCGATGTCGAATTCCCCCGTTCGGTACGTTGCGGCCGCCATGGCGCAACAGTACGGACCGGTGGTCCTGCGCGCCAGACACCACCCTGCTAGCCTTCCGCCGCCGACTCCACCGCCGTCTCGAAGGCCGCGATGGCGACCTCGATCTGGTCGTCCTCGGGCACCTTCGTCGTGAGCGCCTGCAGGGCAATGTTCGGGATGAACATTGCCCGCACGAGTGCGTTCGACTCGTAGCGCGCGCCAAGGCGCAGCACTTCGTAGCTGATCCCCGCGATCGGTGGCAGCAGCACCACCCGCGAGGCGATGCGCACGAAGATGCCCTCATCCACCAACAGGTCGAACACGAGGAAGGCCGCCAGCGCGATCACAATCACGACCACGAGGAAGCTCGTCCCGCAGCGCGTGTGCTCCTTGGGCAGCCCGCGAATGTCCGCCACCGTGAGGGGGCGGGCGGCCTCGTAGGCGTGGATCGTCATGTGCTCGGCGCCGTGGTACTGGAACACCCGGCGGATGTCGGGCATCAGCCCGATGAGCGCGATGTAGCCCACGAACAGCACCAGCCGCAACGCCGCCTCGATCACCACCACCACGGCCCGCGCGATCCCCAGCGACTCGAGGAAATTCGCCAGCAGCACCGGACCCACGAAGAAGATACCGACCGCGAAGAGCATCCCCACCGCCATCGAGGCCCACACCGCTGCGTCCCCGGACTGGAACGACTCCTCCTCGACCAGCTCCGGGGAGGCCTGTCCCTCGTCCGTTTCCTCCTCGTCCTCCAGCCCCTCGGAGGCGATGCGCGAGGAGTAGTTGATGGCGCGCATCCCCAGCGAGAGCGTTTCCCACAGCACGACCGCCCCGCGCAGGAGCGGGACTCGGCGAAGGCGTCCGGTTGTGAACCCGGTCAATTCCTCAGCGTGGCGCACGATCTCACCGCTGGGGTGGCGCACGGCGACGGCCATGTGTCGCGGGGCGCGGATCATCACGCCCTCGATCACGGCCTGCCCGCCGTAGTACACGTCCGGTCGTGGGGGCGCGGCGCTCATGCGGCCTTCAGCCTCTGGTTCGAGTCGGGCAGGTGGGTGAACCGCGATGGCTCACGGGTGGCGCCGAGGCGGGCGTCCCTGCTACGACGGGTCGCCCAGCGAGTAGCGGCGCTGGAAGCGCTCGACCCGACCGGCCGTGTCGACGATGCGCTGCTCGCCCGTGAAGAACGGGTGGCACTCGCTGCACACGTCGATGTGCATCTGCTCCCTGGTCGCCCTCGTCTCGATGCGGTTCCCGCACGAGCAGGTGATGATCGCGTCCACGTAGTCGGGGTGAATCGCTGCCTTCACGGGGCTACTCCTGGCCCGCCGGGACAAGCACGCTCACGCGCTTGCGGCGTCCCTTGGCGTGGGGGCTGAACTTCACCCGGCCCTCCACCTTCGCGTAGATCGTGTGGTCGCGCCCCAGCCCCACGTTCTCGCCGGGGTGGAAGCGGGTGCCGCGCTGCCGCAGGATGATCGTCCCCGGCGTCACGTACTGGCCGTCGAAGCGCTTCACGCCCAGCCGCTGGCTGTTGCTGTCGCGGCCGTTCTTGGTGCTGCCCAGGCCCTTTTTGTGCGCCATCGCCTACCCCTTGGTGATCGACTCGACGACGAGCCGCGTGATCGGCTGGCGGTGCCCGAGCGTTCGCCGGTAGCGCACCTTGTTCTTGTATTTCATGAAGCGCAGCTTCGGACCCTTGCCGTGCTGCGCGATACGCGCTCGCAGGGAAGCTCCGGGAACCGTCGGCTCGCCGATCTCCACGTCCGCGCCGTCGATCAGCATCAGCACGTCGAAGTCGAACGTATCACCGGGGTCGCCCCCAAGGCTGCCCACGTCGAACTCCTGCCCTTCCGTGAGCATGAATTGATGTCCGCCGGCTCGCACGATCGCCTGCACTCGGCTGCTCCAGTCGCTCCCCTTGTGACGGGGAATCCTCAGTCTAGGAAGACCCCTCCGCTAGGGTCAACGCGGGGCGCCCGGGCTCCGCCCTCTCCCTCCGACGCGATGATGCAACCCACGGACAGATCGCCGTCGGAGTCCTCGTCGATTTCGGCGCCGCAGGCCGTGCACGTCCTCGGCTCTTCCCGCCGGTTCACGCTTCGGCCCTCGTCGTTGCGGGCGGGCTAGTTGCCGCCACCGCCGTCGGTCGTCGCCTGCGCGCCGCCCTCCCAGGCCAACCCCGGCTTCGGCGCCGGCTGGAACGCGGGCGTATCCGCGGGCTCCTGGCCGAGGGGCTCAACCGGCCGCTTTTCCTTCTTGCGCAGGTCCGGCGGCGGCCAGGACTCGTTCGGATCGCTTCCGAGCAGGCGCGTCAGCTCCTCGCCCTCCAGCGTCTCGACGTCCAGCAGCACCGCCGCCAGCTTGTCGAGCACGTCGCGCTTCTCGCGCAGGATCACGCGGGCGCGGGTCTGCGCCTCCTCGATGATGCGCCGCACTTCATCGTCGATCTCCTCGGCGACCTTCTCCGAGTAGTTCCGCGTCTCCGAGATCTCGCGCCCCAGGAACACCAGGTCATCGCTCCGCCCGAAGGTACGCGGGCCGAGCCGCTCGCTCATGCCCCAGCGCGTCACCATCGAGCGGGCGATGCGGGTCACCTGCTCAAGGTCGTTCGATGGTCCCGTCGATGCCTCGCCGAAGACGAGCTCCTCGGCCGCGTGCCCGCCAAGGGCCGCGCAGAGTTGGTCCTTGAACATGTCGACCGTGTGGTAGTGTGTCTCCTCGTCCGGCAGGAAGCGCGTGTAGCCGCCCGCCATGCCCCGCGAGACGATCGTGACCTTGTGTGGCGGGTCGTGCTTGTCGAGGAAGTGCGCGATCACGGTGTGGCCGCCCTCGTGGTAGGCGGTCAGGCGCTTCTCGTGAGCGCTCATCACGCGGCTCTTGCGCTCCGGCCCCGCGATCACGCGGTCCACTGCCTCCTCGAACTCATCCATCGCGATCGTCTTGCGGTTGCGACGCGCCGCGAGGATGGCCGCCTCGTTCACGAGGTTGGCGAGGTCCGCGCCGCTGAAGCCCGGCGTCGACTTGGCCAGCGTCGAGGTCTCCACATCGTCGTCTACGGGCTTCCCCTTCAGATGCACGCCCAGGATTGCCTCGCGGCCCTTGACGTCGGGTGAGTCCAGCACCACCTTGCGGTCGAAGCGCCCCGGCCGCATCAGCGCGGGGTCGAGGATGTCGGGCCGGTTCGTGGCCGCGATCACGATCACGTTCGTACCCGTATCGAAGCCGTCCATCTCCACCAGGATCTGGTTCAGCGTCTGCTCGCGCTCGTCGTGGCTGCCGCCGAGGCCCGCGCCTCGCTGGCGACCGACCGCGTCGATCTCGTCCACGAACACGATGCAGGGCGCGTTCTTCTTTGCTTGCTCGAAGAGGTCGCGTACGCGGCTTGCGCCCACACCCACGAACATCTCCACGAACTCGGAGCCCGAGATGCTGAAGAAGGGCACGCCTGCCTCACCCGCGACCGCGCGCGAGAGCAGCGTCTTGCCCGTGCCCGGCGGGCCCACCAGCAGCACGCCCCTCGGGATGCGCGCCCCGAGGGCGGCGAACTTCTCCGGGTACTTCAGGAACTCGACGATCTCGACGAGCTCCTCCTTCGCCTCATCGGCGCCCGCCACGTCCATGAACGTCACGGTCACCTTGGACCCCGTGAAGAGCCGCGCCCGGCTCTTGCCGAAGCTCATCGCCTGCGAGTTGGAGCCCTGCGCCTGCCGCATGATCAGGAGCAGGAACGCTCCGAACAGCAGGAACGGGAACAGGTTCAGCAGAAGCCCCAGCCAGGGCCCGAAGCCCCCGCCCTCGCTGAACTCGAGGTTGACCGCGTTCGGCCTCCCCGGGGAGGCCCCGCTCAGGGAGATGCCGCGGTCACTCAGGAACGTCGCGATGTCGGTGTTCTCCGCCACTTTCGACTTGCGCTCGATGCGCTCGCCGTTGGACTGCTGGAAGTAGACCGCGTTGATGTCCCGCCCATCCACCTCCAGCGTCTCGATCAGGCCGCCCTCGATGTCCTGCACGAGCTGCCCGAAGGGCACTTCCTGCTTCGAGTCGCCGCCCGAGAAGAACGCGAAGCCGATCGCGATCACGGCGACGACCACGAGAAGCCAGATGAAACCGTTGCGGAGCCAGCGGGAGTACAACAGGGGACTCCTGGCGGCAAGGCGGCCGCTCAGAGAAAGGTGATTTCGCTTTCGGTTTGGAGTATAGCAGAGGCTCCCCTTTGGCCTGTAAGGACCCTCGAAAGGCTGCCTTGCGGGCGGCCTGCCGACCTCGCGAGTCCTGTTCCCGCCACTTCCCCTAGAATCCCCAGCCATGAAACTTGCATTCGTCGGCGGGACTGGCCCCGAGGGGCTCGGCCTCGCTATCCGCTTCGCCGCCTCCGGCCATCACGTCGCCATCGGCTCGCGCTCAACCGAACGGGGCGAGGAGGGAGCCGCCAAGGTTGCCGAGGCCGTCCCCGGCGCCACCGTCAGTGGCGGCGAGAACGCCGCCGCCGTTGCCGGCGCCGACGTCGTCTTCCTCACGTTCCCCTACAGCGGTCAGGCCCCCACCCTCGAGGCCATCGGCGGCGCGCTCGACGGCGCGATCGTCTGCGATGTCGTGGCCCCCCTCGAGTTCGTTCGCGGCAAGGGCGCCGTCGCCCTCGCCGTCGAGGGCAACAGCGCCGCCGAGGAGGCCGCCGCCGCCCTCCCCAACGCCCGCGTCGTCTCCGCCTTCCAGAACATGAGCGCAGAGAAGCTGATGGAGCTCGACAAGCCCGTCGAGGCCGATGTCCTTGTCTGTGGCGACGACCAGGAGGCGAAGGCCGTTCTCATTGCCCTCGCCAACGAGATCAACGGCGTTCGCGGCGTCGACGGCGGCGCCCTCGGCAACAGCCGCTACGTCGAGATGCTCACGTCGCTCCTCATCAACCTCAACCGCGTCCACAAGACGCAGACCAGCATCCGCATCGCCGGAGCCTGAGGAGTAACGCGATGGCCGTCTCCGTTATCGCCGTCGAGGGCTTGCCCGAGATCACCGAGGGCGCCGATCTCGCCGCCATGATCGTCGAGGCCGCGTCTGCGGGCGGCGAACCCATCGCCGACGCCGACATCATCATCGTCACCTCCAAGATCGTCTCCAAGTCCGAAGGCCGCACCGTCGACCTCGACACCGTCACGCCCTCCCCCTTCGCCCAGCAGTTCGCCGAGCGCTGGGAGAAGGAGCCCGGCATCGTCGAGCTCGTGCTGCAGGAGTCGAAACGCGTCGTTCGGCAGGTGGGGCCCGTGCTCATCACCGAGACGCGCCACGGCTTCGTCTGCGCGAACAGCGGCGTCGACCAGTCCAGCTCCGGGGCCAAGGGACGCGCCGTCCTCCTTCCCGTCGACCCCGACGCGAGCGCCCGCTGCCTGCGCGCCCGCTTCCGCGAGCTCGGCCACGACGTGGCGGTCATCATCTCCGATACCTTCGGCCGTCCCTGGCGCGAGGCTCAGGTGGATGTGGCCATCGGCATCGCCGGGATCAACCCCGTCATCAGCTACATCGGCCAGCACGACCCCCACGGCCACGAGTTCCTCGTGCAGGCGGTTTGCCGCGCCGACGAGCTCGCCAGCGCCGGCGAGCTCGTGAAGGGCAACCTCAGTCGTGTCCCGGTCGCCGTCATCCGCGGCTACCCATGGGAGCCCGACGACGAGGCCTCGATGACCGACATCATCCGCGAGGCCGAGCGCGACCTCTTCCGCTGAGCAGCCGCGTGGAGGAGATCGAGGTCAAACTGCTGCGCGAGGGCGCCCGCCTGCCCCAGAAGGCCAGCGAGCACGCCTCCGGCTACGACCTCTACGCCTGCCTCCCCGACGGCCCGGTCGAGGTGGGCAACTTCCCCGTGCGCATTCCCACCGGACTCGCCTTCGCCGTTCCCCCCGGCCTCGACGCCCAGATCCGCCCCCGCAGCGGGCTCGCTAGCAGGGGCGTTCTCTCCACCCTCGGCACCCTCGACGCCGACTACCGCGGCGAGCTTTACCTCAGCCTCTACACCCTCACCCCCGAGCTTAAGCACGTCGTCGAGCACGGCGACCGGGTCGCCCAGCTCATCATCACGCGCCTGGTGGACGTCGAATTCGCCATCCGCGAAGACCTTCCCGACACCGACCGTGGCGCCGGCGGTCATGGCAGCACCGGGCGCTGACGCCCGCCGTTGGCCATAGGCGGCGGGTGTCCTACCGTATGCCCTCACCCCCTCCCGCAGGGACGCACCCATGTCGTACCAACTCGATAGCCTGACCGACGCCACCCCCCGCGACGACCTCCCCGATTTCGGCAGTGGCGACACCGTGCGCGTGCACGCCAAGGTCGTCGAGGGCAACAAGGAACGCATCCAGATCTTCGCCGGCGTCGTCATCCGCAAACGCCGCAAGGGCCTCTCCTCGAACTTCACCGTCCGCAAGATCGCCAGTGGTGTCGGCGTCGAGCGCACCTTCCCCCTCTACAGTCCCCGCCTCGACAAGATCGAGGTCGTGCGCCGGGGCAAGGTCCGCCGCAAGAACCTCTCCTATCTGCGCGGCCTCACCGGGCGCGCCGCCCGCATCAAGGAACGCCGCTAGCCCTTGTTCCGGGGAGGCTGGCGTAATTCCCGCTCCCATCGGCTAGGCTTCTGTCATGTCACGGGCTTCGCTCGTTTGCTTGTCCCTGTGCGCCGTTGTCGTGCTGACAGTCGGGGTGGGGCTGATCTCATTCCCGCAGCCGGTGGTAGCTGCGGACGACACGGTCACGACCGAGCTCCAGCCGGGCCTGAACCTGGCTGGCTGGACCGAGCCCGCCGCCAGCATCGAGGCCATCTTCGACACGATCCCCGAACTCGACCTCGTTTACGCCTGGGACGCCGAGGACCAGTGGTTCCGCTGGGCCGTCCGTACCGACACCGGCGTGTTCGGCGACCTGCAGAAGCTGACTCCGGGCATGGGCCTCTGGCTGTCAATCACTGGCCGGGAGCCGGTGACCTGGACGCGGCCCATTGTCCGCGAGGGGAGCGTCGCGCGGCTTCTCCCGGGCTGGAACCTCGTGGCCTGGGGCGGGGAGGACGGCATCGCATCACGAGACGTACTGCGCGACATCGACGAGATCCTCATCACGGCTCTCGACGTTAACGGTCGCTGGCCCCTGAAGCTGACAAGGGGCCAAGTTATCTGGCTCGATGTCTCCGGCGCTCGCGAGTGGGACCAGACATACCGTCCACCCCAGATCGAGTTCGTCACCCCCGTCACCTCCCAGAGGGAGGCGGAGGTGGGGGCCCTCGTCGACGACACCGTCAAGTATTTCTTTGAGCATGCGGGTGTGCGAGTGTCCGGTCTCACCGTCCGCTGGGGGGATCCAGGCCGCCAACTTGGCTGTTCGGGGCAGTACCATGGTGTTCTGAGAGAGATAGTGGTAGACGACTGCCTGGCTGTATTCCCCCACGAGTATGTTCACGCTGTTCAGGACTATCTCGACAGGAATAGCGTGTCCTCGCCCCTGTGGCTAACGGAAGGAGTGGCCGATTTCTGGGCGGCTCTCTATCACGATTACACGGGCGACACCGGCTACGTCCATGCGCTCACTTACCTTGTCATCCCAGGGGCAAGAAGGCAGGGGTTCGTGAGCTTCGCAGGGCACGATTACAAGTCCTATCATATCAGGGCGCTCTTTCTTGCGCGGATTGCGGGGCTGGAATCGATCTTTGACTTCTATGAAAGCCTCTCTTCTGCTCGAACATGGGAAGAATCCTTTGAGAGTACCTTCGGGCTCACGATTTCGGAATTCAATCTTCAGTTTGCGGAGTATACGACAAATTTGCCACTTCCTTCTCAAGGTTGTCCTCTTGGACACATAATTCCTCGAGAAATACGCCAAGACGAAGGTCCTGAAGTCTGCACAAAGGTTGAAGGGAAAGTGACGCACCTATCGGGAAGACCACGTGCTGATGTCCCGGTGGTGTTAACCGCAGATCTCAGAGATATCTGGGGAGTGACTCCCGCCTCAACTAGGACTGATAGTGATGGATCGTTTTCCCTTTCCGTTCCTGAAGGAACCTATTGGCTTGTCGCTCAGACTGCCGGTTACACCAGTATCCACTATAGCGAAGAAAAGGGGTTAACCCATTGGAGCATCCTTGCCTCTCCCTTTGTTGCGCAGGGAAGCGATTTGGCGGATGTGGAGATAGCCTGGGGGACATTGAGAATCTTCATTCAAGGGCTAGAACAGCATCCAGATATTCCAGTCGGGCTCTGGTTTGGAGGGCATAGCCAGGGCCAATACGCAGCTCCCGAAATCGAGTACTATCTTCCTGGGGGAACATATGAAGTGCGGGTATCTTGTCCCAATCTGGGAGGTGGAGGCTGGTACAACGAAGATGCTGGACTAGTCGATGACCGCAGGCGGGGCACCCCGATAGTCATGGACGATGCGACACGATCCCCGAACTCGACCTCGTTTACGCCTGGGACGCCGAGGACCAGTGGTTCCGCTGGGCCGTCCGTACCGACACCGGCGTGTTCGGCGACCTGCAGAAGCTGACTCCGGGCATGGGATTGTGGCTTTCCATCACCGGGGAAGAAACCGTCGTCTGGACACGGCAGTTTGTGGCGGCGGCGGCGGTTGCGCGGCTTCAAGAAGGCTGGAATCTCATGGTCTGGGGTGGCGAGGATGGCATCGCGACAAGAGATGGGTTGCGGGACATCGACGACATCCTCACCACGGCCCTGGACGGGAACTACCGCTGGCCCCTGAGCCTGACCAGAGGGGATGCCTTCTGGCTGGACATCTCCGGCGCTCGGGAGTGGGACCAAGCCTACGAACCGCCCCGGATCGAGTTCGTCACCCATTTCTCGGCAGAGAGGCAGGAGGAGATCAGAGCGCACATCGACGATGTCGTGGCCTTCTACTTCCAGCGGCTGGGATTCCGGGTGCCGAGTGTCATCGTTCGCTATGGGGATCCCGACCTCTTTGGCTGCTCGGGCAACTATCGGGTACCCGTCATCAATATGACCGACTGCCTCAAGATCTTCGCGCATGAGTACGTGCACGCCATCCAGGAACACCTGACCGGGGGCGGGGGGCACCCACCCCTATGGCTCCGAGAGGGCGACGCAGACTTTTGGGCGGCGGTCTACCGTGACGCCGTTGGGGAGCAGGACTACGCCCAATACATGCGCGGACACGTGCTGCCGTTTGCGCGAGAAGAGGGGTTCGTATCCACCGGGTATTTTTACGAAAGTTACCACGTGAGGGTCCATGTTCTTGTCAAACGTGAAGGTACTGCAAGTCTCTTGGGGTTCTACAGAAGAGCTGCGAGACTCGGTGACTGGCATGCTGCATTCGAAGAAATCTACGGGATGTCTGTCGACGAATTCGCCGTGGTATTTGCGCAAGAGATGCTAACGGCGCCTAGCCCCTCTGACGGATGCGGCACCGAGTGGTTTGAGCCTGAATTGAAGCGAGGTGCTACTCCGGAAGATTGTAGGATCATCGAGGGAGTTGTAAAGGACCTTGCTGGCCATCCTCGATCAGGGGTACAAGTGGGAGTTAATCTGGGGGTTATTGCGCACTACGATGGACTCAATTTTGCGAGAGACAAAACGACGAGGGAGGGAGCCTTTTCCCTGAAGGTTCCCGAAGGCCGCTATTCACTGGTTCTCAGCACCGATTTCGATGTGCTGCACTATCGAGGAGATGGAACACTGAGCGAGTTTGCCTCGCGAGCCGCGCCCATCGATGCTCTCACCTCCGACGCCACGGGAATCGTCATTTCGTACGGGGTGCTGAGCGGCACGATCCTCCCAGGCACGGGCCAGATACCTGCGGGTCTGAGGGTGCAGCTGCATAGCGGGGACGCTTCGTCCGGCAAGGGGGTCCGCGGCGGCTTCCAGTTCTTCGTCGCCAGCGGCACCTACATGCTTGAGCTTGGTTGCCTCAGTGGGAGCAGGATCGGCTGGTATGACGGGAACGGGGGAATTGTGCGCGCCCGGAGCCAGGCAGCAGAGATCGTCATGGATGGGCCCGATGTCACCGGTCTCGTGATGACCCTTCCCGACGAGGCGAGCTGCGACTGACGACGACCGCCCCTCAGACCTCTACCGCCGCCACCAGCTCGTACAGCGGCTGGCCGCCCTCTACCACCTCCACCTCGACACCGTCGAACGTAGCCTCGATGCGCTCGGCCAACTCCTCCCCTGACCCCTCGAACCCCTCCCCCACGTAGACCGTCACGATCGCGGCCTCCTCGGCGTCCGCCTCTGCCAGCCCCGCCAGCAGCCCCTCCACCGGGTCGTCCGTGCCCCCGATGAGTCGCCCGTCGACGAGCGTGATGGCCTCCCCCTCCCGCACGTCCACGCCGTCGGCGGTGCGATCCGCCGCCGCGCGCGTCACCTCGACCGTGCGTGTCGCGGCGAGCGCTTCCGCCAGCGCCTCCGCGTTCTCCTCCGCCGTCGACTGCGCATTGAACGCGACCGCCGCGGCCGCCCCCTGCCCCAGCGAGATCGAGGGTGCGATGTGCAGGGTGCAGCGCGCCAGCTCGATCGCCTGCTCCGCCGCCGGGATCGCGTTCTTGTGGTTGGGCAGCACGATCACATCCGCCGGACCGAGCGCGTCCGCGGCCCGCGCGATATCGCCCGCCGCCGGCTTCACGACCGGCTCCAGCCGGAAGACCGTCGCTCCCAGGCTCTCGAACACCTGGTCGAAGCCCTCGCTGCTGCTCAGGGCCAGCAGCCCCACCTTCAGCCCCGCTCCGCTCCCCTCCGCGCGGAAGCGCGCGTGCTGCGCGCTCATGTCCTCGAACTTCGGGCGAGTCAGCTCCCCGAAGGCGCCCGCGTCCTCCAGCAGGCGCTCCGGCTCATTGGTGTGGACGTGCACCCGCAGCGCCTGCTCGTCCCCAACGATCACGACCGACCCGTATCCCTCGCCCGCCGTGTGCTGGCGCAGCCCCTCCACATCCACCTCGCGCTCGCCCGGGATCAGCACGAACTCGGTGCAGTACCCGAACCCGTCGTCGCTGTGTCCTGGCAACGTCGCCAGCGGCCTGTCCGGGATGGCGACCGGCGGCGGCAGCTCGCCCCGCAGGGCCGCCACGAGCCCCCGCAGCACCACGCAGATGCCCTCCCCGCCGGCGTCGGTCACGCCCGCCTCGCGCAGTGCCGGCAGCTGGTCGATCGTCTCCGCCTCGGCCCGTTCCGCTTCCGCCAGCGCCCCCTCCAGCACGGCCAGGACGCCCTCGCCGGGACGCGCCTCCGCCCCCCCCGCCGCCGCCCGCAGGACGGTCAGCATGGTGCCCTCCACCGGTTCCGACACGGCCGTGTAGGCGGCATCCGCCGCCGCTCGAAGCCCCTGAGCGAGCACGTCGCCCTCCAGCTCCTCCACCTCCCCCACGCCTTTCGCCAGCCCCAGCAGCGATTGCGACAGGATCACGCCCGAGTTTCCCCGCCCTCCGTAGAGCGCCCCCCGCGCGAACGTCGCCAGCACCTTCCCGGCCGCCAGCGGCTCCTCCAGCGCCAGCATGTGGTCGCACGCCTCGCGCAGGGTGGCCGCCATGTTCGAGCCCGTGTCGCCGTCCGGCACGGGGTAGACATTGATCGCGTCGACCGCCTTCGCCGACCGCGTCAGGTAGTCCGCTGCCGACGTGATCGCAGCTCGCAGTTCCGCCCCGCTCAGCGTCTCGGCGCTCATGCCGCCCTCCCCCGCACTGCGGGATGGCTGCTAGGGAATACCGGTGCTAGCATCGTGAACCAGCCTTTCGAGGGAGTGCCCCCATGGCCAGCGGCGCCTGCGACGTTTGTGGAAAGAAGACCATCTTCGGTCGCCATATTCGCCACCGCCACGGCGGACGCTGGGAGCGCAAGGCTCCCAAGAAGAACCGCCAGCTTCGCCCCAACGTGAACAAGCAGCGAGTCTTCATCGAGGGCTCCTGGAAACGCCTGAATATCTGCACCCGCTGCCTCCGCACGCTCTCCAAGAGCGCCTAGCTCCGCGCTGCCAGCGCCGCCCGCAGCGACGCCATATTCTCCGCCACGCTCGCCCGGTCGTTGTAGACGCTGCTCCCGCACACGAGCACGTCCGCCCCTGCCGCCGCGCAGGCCGCCGCGTTCTCGACCTTCACGCCCCCGTCGATCTCGATGCGCGCCCGGTGACCGCCGTCGTCCAGCAACGCTCGCAGCCGCGCGACCTTCTCGAGCTGCGCGGGGATCAGCGTCTGCCCGCCCCAACCGGGGTTGATCGTCATCACCATCACCTGGTCCACCTCCGGCAGCGACTCCTCGACGGCGGCCAGCGGCGTGCCGGGGTTCAGGCAGACCCCCGCCTCCGCCCCTCCCCGCCGGATCAGGTCGAGCGTACGGTTGACGTGGTCGGTCGCCTCCACGTGCACGTTTACCACCGCCGCCGCCTCCGTGTAGAACTCCACCTGCCGCTCCGGTTCGGCCACCATCAGGTGGATGTCGAACGGCAGCGAGGTGGCCTTCCTCAGGGCTTCGACGAGCGCGTGCCCGAAGGTGATGTTGGGCACGAATCGCCCGTCCATCACGTCCAAGTGGAGCAGATCGGCGCCGCCTGCCTCCGCTGCCCGCACCTCCTCCGCGAGCCGTCCGAAGTCCGCTGTCAGGATCGAGGGCGCGAGCTGCACCGTGCTCATGGCGCGATTCTATGCGCTCGCGGCCGCCGGTCGCAGAGTCTGGCCGCGTATACTGCGGCCAGGTAGAGGCTGATTCCCATGGCTGTTCAGGTCGTCACCGATTCAACCAGCGATATCAGTCCCGACGAGGCCGAGGGGCTCGGCGTCAGGGTCGTGCCCGCCCTCGTGGCGTTCGGCGACGATGTCTTCCGCGACCGCGTCGACATCACCCCCTCCGAGTTCTACGCCCGCCTCGTGAGCTCCCGCGAGTTCCCCAAGACGAGCCAGCCCAGCGTCGAAGCGTTCGCCAGCGTCTACCGCGAGGTCGCCGCCGAGGGCCACGACATCGCCTCCATCCACGTCTCCTCGAAGCTCTCCGGCACGCTCAACTCCGCCTCCATCGCCAGCGAGACGAGTGAGCTTGAGACGCGCGTTGAGCTTGTCGACTCTTACACCGCGGGCGTTGGCCTTCGCGCCGTCGTCGAGGCCGCTGCCGAACGTGCCCGCGCGCGGGCGCCCCTGGAGGAGGTCACCGCTGCCGCCCGCAGCGTGATGGCCCGTAACCGCGTCGTCGTGACGCTCGACACGCTTGAGTTTCTCCAGAAGGGCGGGCGTATCGGGCGCGCCAGCGCACTGGTCGGCAGCGCGCTCCGCATCAAGCCACTGATCCAGATTGATGGGGGTGAGGTTGCCCCCTTCGACCGCGTCCGCACGCGCTCGAAGGCGGTTCGCCGCCTCGAGGAGGTCGCGCTCGAGGACCGCACGATCGAGACCCTGTTCGTCATCTACTCGGATAACGACGCAAGCGCCGCCGAACTCGTAGAGCATGTGACGCCGCACCTTCCCCACACCCGCATCGAGGTCATCCAGACCGGACCGACCGTTGGCGCCTACCTTGGCCCCAACGCGCTCGGTATCTGCGTGGTGAAGCGGAGCCCGTAGGGTTGGCCGCGGGTCCTTCGCCGCCATCCACCGACTCCGAGCTCTCCCGTCTTCGCGACCTGCTCCGCCGCGAGTTGGAGGCCGGCGCCGCCGACAGCGAGATCAGCGCCGGCCTCGACACGCTTCTCATCCGCATGGTCGAGACGGGCGTGGTCGTCCGCGGCCATCCCCTCCATGAGCGCATTCGCGGGCTGCAGAGGGGCGGCGGCTATCGCGGGCTCACCGTGGAGGGACGCCGCCGCTGGCTGGAGCGCGCGATCGCCGCCACTGGCCCCGCTTCCGACGCTTCCTCCCACCCGAAGCGCTCAGCCACGGGCGCCTCCGGGCGTCCCCTCGCCCCCGGCGACCCCGTCACCCGCCTCCCCGGGATCGGCACGAGCGCCGCCGAGCGCTTCCAGAAACTGGGCGTGACCACCGCCGGTGACGCCGCGCTCCTCTTCCCCCGCCGGCTCCGCGACTTCACCGATGTGCGCCGCATCTCCGAGGTCGAGCCCGACGGCCTGCCCAAGACCGTCGTGGGCACGGTCCTCTCCGCGGGCCAGATGCGCTACGGCAGGCGCGTGCGGGGCAGCGAGGCCGTCATCAATGACGGCTCCGGCTCGCTCCGCATCGTCTGGTTCAACATGCCCTGGGTGCACAGGGGGCTTAAGGAGGGCGAGGAGCTCGCCGTTTCCGGCACGGTCACCGTCTACCGCGGTCGCCTGCAGATGGCCAACCCGCCCGAGTACGAGCCCTTCGACTCGGCCATCATGCGCCCCGGCCGGCTGCTCCCCATCTACCCCGGCACGCAGGGACTCGGGCAGCGCACCATCCGACGCGCCGTTGGCTTCGCCGTCGAACAGCTCGCAGACCGCCTCGCCGACCCTGTGCCGGCCTGGCTGGCGAAGGAGGAGGGGCTCGAGCCGTACGCGGACTGCGTGCGCACCTTCCACACCCCCGAGACGCTCACCGAGGCCGAGCGCGCCCGGCAGCGCCTCGCCCTCGGTGAGTTTCTCGCCATCCAGGTAGCCGTGCTCCAGCGACGCGCTGAGTGGCAGCACGACCAGCACACTCCGGCGCTCGACTTCAGCGAGCGGCTCGACGGCTACCTCGGCTCCCTGCCCTTCGACCTGACCGGCGCCCAGCGCCACGCCCTCGACGAGATCCTCGCCGACATCGCCAGGCCGGCGCCCATGCTCAGGTTGCTCCAGGGGGATGTCGGCAGCGGCAAGACCGTGGTTGCGTTCGCCGCCATGCTCGCCGCCGTCGCCGAGGGCCGCCAGGCGGCGCTCATGGCCCCCACGGAGATCCTCGCGGAGCAGCATTACCGCACCCTCACGAACCTGCTTGGCGGCGGCGAGTCCGCCTTCGAAGGGATGTTCGCGCCGGACTGGCTCGACCAGCGCCCCCTCCGTACAGCCCTCCTCACCGGGTCGCGCACAGCCGCCGAGAAGAAGCGCATACGCACGGCCGCCGCCTACGGTGGCGCCGACATCGTCATCGGTACGCACGCCATCATCGAGGAAGCCGTCGAGCTTCCCCGCCTCGCCCTCGCCGTGGTCGACGAGCAGCACCGCTTCGGCGTCGACCAGCGCGCCCGCCTCCGCCAGAAGGGCGCCAACCCCCACCTCCTCGTCATGACCGCCACGCCCATCCCGCGCACGCTCGCCCTCACCGTCTACGGCGATCTCGAAGTCTCCAGCATTGGCGAGCTCCCCCCTGGCCGGAAACCCGTAAGCACCACCTGGGTCGAGCCCCAGGAGCGCGGCGAGGCCTACGACTTCCTCCGCGAGCGCCTCGACGAGCAGGAGCAGGCCTTCGTCATCTGCCCCCTCGTCGAGGAGTCAGAAGTCCTCGACGTGCGTTCCGCCGAGGCGGAGTTCGAGCGGTTGCGCACCGGACCCCTCTCGGCTTACCGGCTCGACATCCTGCACGGGCGCATGAAGGGCCGCCAGAAGGACGAGGTCATGGGGCGCTTCAGTGGGGGAGAGACGCAGGTGCTCGTCTCCACCAGCGTCGTTGAGGTCGGCATCGACGTTCCCAACGCCACTACCATCGTCATCGAGGGTGCCGAGCGTTTTGGTCTCAGCCAACTCCACCAGTTCCGTGGCCGCGTCGGGCGCTCCGACCGGCAGGGCTACTGCCTGCTCTTCAGCAGCGACGAGGAGCCGAATCCCGAGGCGCAGAACCGCCTCCGCGCAATGGAACGGACGACCGACGGCTTCGAGCTTGCCGAGGTCGACCTTGAGATGCGTGGCGAGGGCGAGGCCTGGGGCATGGCCCAGAGCGGTGGCAACGGCATGCTGCGCGTCGCCCGCGTTACCGACCGTGATCTGCTCGACGATGCGCGCGAGATGGCGCGCCGCATCCTCGCCCGCGACCCCTTCCTGCAGCGCCCCGAACACCGAGGCGTCGCCGCGAACGCCAAGCCCTTCCTGGAGACCGCTACCGAGGCGAACTGACGCTCAGGCGGGCCTTCCCTCGCGGAAGGCCGCCGTCAGCCGCCTGCGATCCTCGGGCGCCAGGTACTTCACCGCCTCCCGGAACGTCACCCCCGAGGTCCTCCCCGTACGTGGCGCGAGCCACTCCGCAACGAGCCCCGGACGCTTCTTGCTGACTTCGCGCAGCGCCCACCCGATCGCTTTGCGGATGAAGAACTCGCGCTCCTCCAGCATGGCGTCGGCGTAGCCGGCGAAGCGCTCGAAGTCGCCCCCGCCCCGGCGCAACGCCGGCAGCAGGCAGAGCATGGCCGTTCGCCGCACCCAGAAGTCGCCATCCTCCGCCCATCGATCCAGCGTCGCCGTCAACTCGGGATGGCGCTCGACCATCGGCGCCAGCACGCTGATCGACAGCGTATCGAGCAACGCCCACGTCTGCGCCTGCCGCACGAACGGCTCGATGACGTCCACATCCTCCGGCTCCAGCAGCTTGTTGCGCGCCGTCAGCGCATCGATTGCCGCCAGCCGCAGGTCGTAGATGCCCCGGTTCCACAGCAACGTGGCCACCTCGATCAGCTCCTCCCGACCGAGCTCGGCATGCGCTCGCAGCGCCGCCTTCGTCGCCTGGCGGACCTGTGGGACACGTGCGCCGAGGTACTCCAGGCCGAGCCCCGGACCGGGAGGATTGGGGATGTGCTTCTCCCGGTCGGCCTTCTGCCCCACCCCGCGCCGCGGTTCCCCCACCGCCCGCAGGGTCCGTTCGATCTCCGCCGTCATCGCCTCGACCGACACCCCTTTACCCGCCGTTCCTCTGCAAGCACGGCCCGCCTGTGGCTGCGCTACCATCGAAGCCATGAAGGTGTTTGCGGCAGCCGACGAGGGTGGTCACGAGCGGATTGTCTTCGCGCGCGATGGCGAGTCGGGCCTCAGGGCCATCATCGCCGTTCACTCTACCGTCCTCGGGCCGGCGCTCGGGGGCACTCGTTTCTACCCGTACGAGTCGGAGGAGGAAGCTCTCGCCGACGCCCTTCGCCTCTCCCGCGCCATGACCCGCAAGAACGCGGCCGCCGGGCTGGACTTCGGCGGCGGCAAGGGGGTCATCATCGGGGACCCGCGCACGTTGAAGTCCGAGCGGCTCCTGCGCGCCTACGGTCGCGCTATCGAGTCCCTCGGGGGCGCCTATGTCACCGCCGAGGACGTGGGCACGACCATCGCCGACATGGAGATGATCGGCCGCGAGACGGGGTACGTCACCGGCGCCGCCCACGACACCGGCGGCTCCGGCGACCCTTCGCCCACCACCGCCCGCGGGCTGCTTGCCGCCATGCGCGGCGCCGCCCGATCCCTCTGGGATTCGCCCGATCTCGCCGGCCGCCACATCGCCATCCAGGGGGTGGGGAAGGTGGGTGGCTCGCTCGCGCAACTCCTCGCCGCCGCCGGCGTCCACCTCACCATCGCCGACGTGAACGAGGAGGCGCTGAACCGTCTCGCCCGTGAACTCTGCGCCGACATTGCCGCCCCCGAAGAGGTCCACGCCACGGAGTGCGATGTCTTCGCGCCCTGCGCCCTCGGCGGCGCTCTCAACCGCACGTCCGTCCCCGAGTTACGCTGCGCCGCCGTCCTCGGCAGCGCCAACAACCAGCTCGCGAGCGACGACCTTGCCGACGATATCGCCGCCCGCGACATCCTCTACGTCCCCGACTTCATCGTGAACGCCGGGGGCGTCGTCAACCTGGCCGAGGAGGTGGGGCGCGAGTACCGCGAGGAACGTGCCAACCGCCGCGTCGACGCCATCGAGGGGACCGTGGTCGAACTGCTCGCCAGCGCCCGCGAGGGCGGCGTCACGCCGCTCGCCGAGGCGGTCGCGCGCGCCGACCGGCGCATCCGCGAGGTCGGCGGTCTGCCCGCCCGCGCCCGCCCTCCCCGTACGGGCTCCGGGGCCCGCTAACAGCGGGTCTGCTATAGTGGACGAGGCCAATCCTTTGGGAGAGGTGGGCGGAGTTGCCCGCCTTTTTTGTTGAACGACGATGAAGAACGATTTCCTGCTTGCGATCAGCCAGCTGGCCGCCGAGAAGAACCTCGCCCGCGAGGTCATTTTCCAGGCCGTCGAAGCCGCGCTTGCCTCCGCCTACCGCCGCGAGGGCGAAGAAGGCCCGGAGGTGCACGTCCGCATCTCCGGCGAGACCGGCGACATCAGCGCCTTCATTCAGAAGACCGTCGTTCCTGAGGTTGAGGACTCCAACCTCGAGATGGACCTCGATGAGGCCCAGCGCTACAAGCCCGACGCCCGCATCGACGATGTCCTTGAGTTCGAGGTCAAGCCCCCCGAGAACGCCGGCCGCATCGCCGCCCAGACGGCCAAGCAGGTCGTCCTCCAGCGCCTGCGCGAGGCCGAGCGCGGCGCTATCTTCGAGGAGTACGCCGACAAGCAGGGCGAGGTGCTCCTCGCCACCGTCCAGCGCGTCGAGTCCCGCCAGGCCACCGTCGAGATCGGCCGCGGCACCGAGGCCCTCCTGCCCGGCAGCGAAATGGTGCGCAACGAGCACCTCCGCGCCGGCCAGCGCGTGAAGGTGCTCCTGCTCGAGGTCAACGACGAGATCAAGGGGCCGCAGGTCATCGTCAGCCGTGGGCACCGCCTCCTCCTGCGCCGCCTGCTTGAGGTCGAGGTGCCCGAGATTGCCCAGGGACGCGTCGAGGTCATGGCCATCGCCCGCGAGGGCGGCCACCGCAGCAAGGTCGCCGTCCATGCCCGCGCCGCCAGCGTCGACCCCATTGGCGCCTGCGTCGGCATGCGCGGCTCCCGCATCCAGAACGTCGTCAACGAGCTCGGGGGTGAACGGGTCGACATCATCAAGTGGGACCCAGACCCCGTGAAGTTCGTTACCAACGCGCTCAGCCCCGCCCAGGTCGTCGACGTTGAGCTCGACGAGGACACGCGCGAAGCGATCATCGTCGTGCCCGACTCGATGCTCTCCCTCGCCATCGGCAAGGAGGGCCAGAACGCTCGCCTCACGGCCAAGCTCTCCGGTTTCCGCATCAGCATCCGCAGTCAGACGGGCGCCGAGCGCGAAGGGGAGGGCGCCGCCATCGTCGAGGCCCCCGCCGCCTTCGACGCCTTCCCACCCGGCACCGAGCCGGATCTCGACATCCTCGAGCTCCCCGACGAGCCCGCCCCGCTGCCGGTCGAGGTTCCGCGCCCGGCCGCCGCCGTGGCTGCGGCAGCTGCGGGCGAGCAGCCGGCGGCCGTCCTCGAAGGGAACGAGGAGGAGGACCTGCTCTTCCCCGCCGCCCTCGCCGAAATGGAGATCCCCGACGAAGCGACGCGTGAGGCGGAGGACTATGGCGAGGAGGAGTTCGACGAGGAAGAGGGCGAGGAGTACCAGGTGCCCACGCTCGTCGTGCCCGAGGACCGTCCCACCGCCATCCGCTTTGCCGAAGATGTGCTCCCCACGCGCGAGGAAGACGCGCAGCCCAAGCGCCGCCGCCCCCGCGGCCCGCGCGTCGAAGAGGAAGACTTCGAGGACGAAATCGACTACTCCGGCCGGATCCACTGAGGCCCCCCATGGCAGCCGCCCGAAATGAGCCGCAGCGCACCTGCATCGGCTGCCGCGAGGTTGCCGGCAAGCGTGGTCTCGTGCGCATCGTGCGCGCGGCCGGCGGCGAGGTGGCCGTGGAATCGCCCGGTGAGCGCCTCTCCGGTCGGGGCGCCTACCTGCATCGCGACCGCTCCTGTTGGGAGCAGGCCCTGCAAGGCGCTACCATAGGGAGAGCCCTGCGACTGTCCCCGGGTTCCGGCGATGTCGTGGGGCTCAGGCGCTATCTCGAAACCATCCCGGCCAGCAGCGCGGAGGAAGCATGACAGTTCGACAGTCGTCCGGCCCGCGCTCCGTCGCCCTCCCTCAGGCGATCACCGTCAAGGGACTCAGCGAGCGCCTTGGTATCTCCCCAATCGAGACCATCAAGCGTCTGATGACGCACGGCGTCATGGCCGCCATGAACGACACGATCGACTACGAGACGGCCGCCATCGTCTCCGCCGAGCTCGGTGTCTCCCCTTCGCCCGAGGCCGCCCCCGGCGCTGTCGCCACAGCGGTGCGCCCCGTCGAGGAGGGCGAAGATGCCGCCGCCAGCCCGCGCCCTCCAATCGTGACCATCCTCGGCCACGTCGACCACGGCAAGACGAGCCTGCTCGACGCCATCCGCGAGACGAACGTCGTCGCTGGTGAGGCAGGCGGCATCACTCAGCACATCGGCGCCTACCAGGTCGAGCGAGATGGCCGCCCCATCACCTTCATTGATACGCCCGGCCACGCCGCTTTCACCGCCATGCGCGCCCGCGGCGCCCAGATCACCGACATCGCGATCGTGGTCGTGGCCGCCGACGACGGCGTCATGCCCCAGTCGATCGAGGCGATCGACCACGTCCGCGCGGCCGCAGTGCCCATGATCATCGCCATCAACAAGACCGACCTCCCCGCCGCCAACCCCGACCGCGTCAAGCAGCAGCTCACCGAGCAGAGCGTCGTCGTCGAGGACTACGGTGGCGATGTCCTCGCCGTGCCTGTCTCCGCCACCACCGGCGCCGGACTCAGCGACCTGCTTGAGGCCATCGATCTCGTCGCCGAGATCCAGGAGTTCACGGCCAACCCGGACCGTCTCGCCAGCGGCACCGTCGTCGAAGCGGAGCTCGATTCCCGTCGTGGCCCCCTCGCGACCGTCCTCATCCGCAACGGCACCCTGCGCCAGGGCGATGCCCTCGTCAGTGGCCTCATCAGCGGCAAGGTGAAGGCGATGTTCGACGAGCGCGGCGAGCGCCTGCGCGAAGCCGGCCCCGCCTGTCCCGTCCGCATCATGGGGCTGGAGGACGTGCCTGCCGCCGGCGATGCGATCGAGGTCGTCGAGAGCGAGCGCGTCGCCCGCCGCATCGTCGAGCAGGCCCGCCGCGCCGCCGAGGGCGCTTCCGGCGCCCGGCGCGGTCACGTCACCCTCGATACCCTCTTCCACGAGGTCAGCGCCGGCAATGTCAAGGAGCTCCTCCTCATTCTCAAGACGGACGTGCGCGGCAGCGCCGAGGCCATCCGCGGCGCCCTCCAGGTGGTCGGCACGGGCGAGGTCAAGGTGAAGGTCATCCACTCCGCGCCCGGCCCCGTCAGCGAGTCCGATGTCATGCTCGCCGGGGCCTCCGGGGCGATCGTCCTCGCCTTCAACGTGCGCACCGAGCCCTCCGCCGCCAGCCAGGCCGAGATCAACGGTGTCGAAATCCGCTCCTACGAGGTCATCTACCAGCTCATCGAGAGCGTCGAGCAGGCCCTCGAAGGCCTCTACGAACCCGTCTATGAGCGGGCCGTCGATGGCGTCGCCGAGGTCCGCCAGCTCTTCCGTTCAAGCCGCGTCGGCCAGATCGCCGGCTGCTACGTTACCGACGGCGCCCTCCTTCGCGGCGATCGTGTCAGTGTCATGCGCGATGGCAAGGAGGTCGCCGACACCGGCTGCGGTGGCCTGCGGCGCTTCCAGGACGACGTGCGCGAGGTGCAGCAGGGCTTCGAGTGCGGCGTCATCCTCGAACGGTTCGACGACTTCGAGGAGGGCGACCTCCTGGAGTTCTACCACCAGCAGCGCGTCAACTAGGGCGCCCCCCCGGTGGATTCGCCATGAGCCGGCGTACGAGCCGTGTCAGCGAGTTGCTTCGCGAGGAGATCAGCGATCTCATCCAGCGCGATCTCAAGGATCCGCGCCTCGAAGGGGCCTTCGTCTCCATTACCGAGGTGAAGGTGAGCGCCGACCTCCGCACGGCCGCCGTCTTCGTCTCCCACATCGGGAGCTCGGAGGAGCGCGACGACGCTCTCGCCGGCCTTAGGAGCGCCTCTCCCTGGCTGGCACGCGAGCTGCGCCGCCGCCTGCGCATGCGCCGCACGCCTTCCCTCACCTTCCAGTTCGATCCCTCCATCGAGCGGGGCGCCCGCCTCGCCTCGACCATCGCCGATCTCGCCCGTGATCGCGGGGACGCCCCCGAGTCCCCGGTCGAGCCGTGAGCAGGCGCCGCAAGGGCGACTCTGGCCTCACCGGCGTGCTCCTCATCGACAAGGAGCCGGGCTGGACCAGCCACGATGTGGTCGCCCGCTCCCGCCGCCTCACCGGCCAGCGCCGCATCGGCCACACCGGCGCCCTCGACCCGATGGCCACGGGCCTGCTCGTCCTCTGCCTCGGCCGCGCCACCCGCCTCGTGGAGTACATGATGCCGGGCGAGAAGGCCTACGAGGGCGAGATCGCCCTTGGCCAGGAAACGGACACCGACGACGCGGAGGGCCAGCCCACCCGCGCCGGGGTGCTGCCTCAGGGGCCGGTCGATCTCGATGCCATCGCGCGCCGCTTCAGCGGGGAGATCATGCAGACGCCGCCTGCCTACAGCGCCGTGAAAGTGGAAGGCAGACGCGCCTACGCCCTTGCCCGCGAGGGCGAGGTCCCCGAGCTTCACCCCCGCCCCGTGCGCGTCTTCGCCCTTCGCCTTGAGCGCGTTGCCGCCGATCGGATCAGCGTCGACGTGCGCTGCGGCCCCGGCATGTACGTCCGCAGCCTGGCCCGCGACATCGGACGTGCCATCGGCTGCGGCGCCCACCTCGCCAGCCTGCGGCGTACGGGCAGCGGCCCCTTCCACGTCCGCGAGGCCGTCCCCGTGGAAGCGCTCGGCGCCTTTGTTCAGGCGGGTAAGCTCGATGAGGTCGTGCGCCCCGCCGATGAGGGCGTCGCTGAGAGCGCGGCCGCCATCCTCACCGCCGGCCACGCCGAGCAGCTTCGCAGCGGGCAGATGGCATGGGCGCGTGGCGGTTTCCTGCGCCCGGCCACCCTTGCCCGCCTCTACGGCGCCGATGGCTCCTTCGTGGGCGTCGGCCAGGTCGACGAGCCGGGCCGGGTGCGCGCCCTCAAGGTCGTCGCCGGGGGCTAGGCCGTCCCTTCGCCTTCCCCGGTTAGCACCTGCAGCAGCGCTTCGTGGATGTGCCCGTTCGTGGCGACTGCGTCCTTGCCCGCCCCATCGACGCCCGCCCATGTGGTCAGGCGGCCACCGGCCTCCTCCAGTATGACCGCGAAGGGCGCGATGTCCCACGGATTCACCACCGGGTCGATCATCGCCTCCGCCCGCCCCGCGACCACCGCCAGGTAGCCGTAGCAGTCGCCCCACGAGCGCAGCAGCCCCGCCTCCCGCACCAGCCGCGCCAGCGCTGCGGGCGACCGCCGCTGCACGCTCGCCGCGGATGTCGTCAGCACGGTCGCCTCTCCCAGCGAGGGTGTTCCGCTGACGTGCGTCGGTTCCCCGTTCAGGAAGGCGCCCGCGCCCCGGCTCGCCCAGGCTGTCTCGCCGACGGCGTGGCAGGCCACCACCCCGACTACCGGCTCGCCTGCCCGCTCGAGTGCGACCAGCGTCCCGAACAGGGGTACGTGGTGGATGAAGCTCTTCGTTCCGTCGATCGGGTCGATCACCCAGCGGTGGCGCCCATCCCCCGGCGACTCACCCATCTCCTCCCCCAGCACCCCGAAGTTGGGCGTCTCCCGCGCGAACAGCTCGCGCATCGCCTCCTCGGCCCGTCGGTCGGCCTCTGTTACGGGCGTTCCGTCTGCCTTCAGCTCAACGGTGACGCCTTCGTTGTAGAGGGGCATGACGATCTCGCCGGCGATGGTCGCCGCCCGCCGCGCGATGCCGGTCAGCTCCTCCAGCTCCGCGTCCATCGAGCGAGTCTAGCGGGTGCGTCCCCCTGCGGCCTGCCGGGGCAGGTAATCACGCCGTAACCTGCCGTCGCCTAAACTGGGTTCATGCTGACTTGCGAAAGGCCGCACGAGTGAGCGTGGGTCAGGCAATCCCCACGATGGTGGGAGAGTCGCCCGACGGCGACCTCCAGCAGCGCTTCCTCCACGAGATGCTGCTTATCCGGCGCTTCGAGGAGAAGTGCGCCGAGATGTACACGCGCGGCAAGATCCGGGGTTTCCTCCACCTCTACACGGGCGAGGAGGCTTGCGCCGTGGGCGCCATCAACGCCCTCCGCGCCAACGACAAGATCGTCACCCACTACCGCGATCACGGGCACGCCCTCGCCCGCGGCATCGAGCCCAATCGCATCATGGCCGAGCTCTTCGCCCGCGTGGGCGGTACGAACGAGGGCCGCGGCGGCTCCATGCATATCTTCGACGTGGACCGCAACTTCCTCGGCGGCTACGCCATCGTTGCCGGCCACATGCCCATCGCCACCGGCCTCGCCCTCGCCGCGAACATGAGCCGCGAGGGCTGGGCCACCCTCTGTATCTTCGGCGATGGCGGCGTGGGCGAAGGCGAGTTCCACGAGGCCCTCAACCTCGCCTCCATCTGGAAGCTGCCCGTCGTCTGGTTCTGCGAGAACAACGGCTACGGCATGGGCGTCCCCTTCGGCGACTCCCTCGCGAACGATGTCTACAAGATCGCCGCCGCCTACCGGATGCCCAGTATCCGCATCGACGGCATGGACGTGCTCGAGGTCTACTCCGCCACCCAGCTCGCCCTCGCCCACTGCCGCGAGGGCAACGGCCCCTATTTCATCGAGGCGCTCACCTACCGCTACCGCGGCCACTCCATGGCCGACCCCGAGCTCTACCGCACGAAGCAGGAAGTCGAGACCTTCCGGAAGCGCGACGCTATCCAACGCCTCAAGCGCTCGATGATTGCCGACGGCCTGCTCGACGAGACGACCTACGAAGCCCTCGTTGCCGGTGTCGACGCAGAGGTCGATGAGGCCGTCGCCTTCGCCGACGCGAGCCCCGAGCCCGGGCTCCACACCCTCTACGACCACATCACGAAGGAGTCAGAGGGGGAGCCCCGATGACCGAGATGCGCATGCGCGACGCCATCCGCCAGGCGATGCGCGAGGAGTTGCTGCGGGACGAGCGCGTGTTCCTCATGGGCGAGGACATCGGCGCCTACGGCGGTTCCTACGCCTGTACCCGCGGGCTGCTCGACGAGTTCGGCCCCGAGCGCGTCCGCGACACGCCCATCTCCGAGTCGGGCATCGTCGGGGCGGGTGTCGGCGCAGCCCTTGCGGGCTTCATTCCCATGGTCGAGATTATGACCATCAACTTCAGCCTCGTCGCCCTCGACCAGATCGTGAACAATGCCTCCAAGCTCCACTACATGAGCGGCGGTCAGGTGAACGTGCCGCTCGTGCTGCGCATGGCCAGCGGCGGCGGCAGCCAGCTCGGCGCCACGCACAGCCACAGCCTCGAGGGGATGTTCGCCCACTTCCCCGGCCTCACCGTTGTCTGCCCCGCTTTCCCCGGCGATGCCAAGGCCCTGCTGAAGCGCTCCTTCCGCGAGCCCAACCCCGTCGTCTTCATCGAGCACACGGCTCTCTACAACATGCGCGGCGAGGTCCCCGACGACGCCGACCTGCTCACCGAGTTCGGGCAGGCCGCCGTGGTGCGCTCAGGTGCGGACGTCACCCTCGTCGGCTACAGCGGCAGCGTGCACCAGTGCACGCGCGCCGCCGACATACTCGCCGCCGAGCACGGCCTCAGCGCCGACGTCATCGACCTGCGCACCCTCCGCCCGCTCGACATGTCCACCGTCATCCGCTCCGTGCAGCGCACCAATCGCGCGGTCGTGGTGGAGGACGACTGGAAGTTCGGCGGGTTCGCGGGCGAGATCGCCGCCCAGATCATGGAGCGCGCCTTCGACTGGCTCGACGCGCCCGTCGCCCGCGTTGCTGGCGCGGACGTGCCCATGCCCTACAACCGCAATCTCGAGTACGCCGCCCTGCCCTCCGAAGAGGATGTGGTTGAGGCGGTGTTGGCGATGCTCTAGGAGGCGCGCACATGGCTCTCGAAGTGGTGATGCCGCAGATGGGCGCCGACATGACCGAAGGCACCCTCGTGCGCTGGCTCAAGGCTCCCGGCGACACCATCGAGCGCGGCGACATCATCGCCGAGATCGAGACCGACAAGGCCACCGTTGAGCTCGAGGCCTTCGAGGCCGGCGTCCTCCGTCAGGTCGTCGCCGCCGAGGGTGACGTCGTCCCTGTCGGCGAGGTCATCGCCCTCCTCGGCGAGGCCGACGAGCCCATGCCCGAGATCGAACGGCGCCCTCCCCCCGAGAAGCCCACCCCCCGCACCATCGCCGCCGCTACGGCCCATGCCGACGCCGTCGACGAGACGTTCGGCTCGCTCCGTGTGCGCGTCTCCCCCGTCGCCCGCCGCATCGCCGGCGACGCTGGTGTCGATCTTGCCGAGGTCACTGGCTCGGGCCCCGATGGCCGCATCCTCCGCCGCGACGTGGAGGCCGCTCTCGCGGCCCGCCACGACCACGCCCCCGCGGGCGTCCCCACGGTCGAGCCCGAGCGGCCGCCGCCACCCCCCCCACCCGCCGACCCCGCGCGCGTCGAGCCGCTCTCGCGCATGCGCGCCGCCATTGCCCGCAACATGACCGACGCCAAGCAACAGCAGCCCCACTACTACCTCACCGTCGACGTCGACATGACCGAGGCGATGGCCTTCCGGCGCCACGTCAACGTCGTTTTGAGCGAGGACCAGCGCGTCAGCGTCAACGACCTCCTCGTGCGGGCATGCGCCGTCGCCCTCGCGACCCACCCCAAGTTCAACGCTTCCCTCAGCGACGCGGGCATCCAGTATCACGACCGAGTCGACATCAACATCGGCGTCGCCCTTGATGAGGGCCTGATCGCCCCCGCCCTGCTCGACGTGGCCGCCAAGCCTCTCGCCCAGATCGCGGAGGAGTCGAAGGCGCTCGTCGAGCGCGCCCGCGCCGGCCGCCTCCGCGTCGAGGAGTACTCGAGCGGCACGTTCACCATCACCAACCTCGGCGCCTACGGCATCGATGTCCTCGTTGGCATCATCAACGCCGGTCAGGCTGCCATCCTCGGCGCCGGCTCCGTCACCGAGCGCCCCGCCGTCGTCGACGGGGCCGTCGCCGCGCGCCAGCTGATGACCCTCGCCCTGAGCGCCGACCACCGCGTCACCGACGGCGCCGAAGGCGCCCGCTTCCTCAAGGAGATCCAGACCATCCTGGAGAACCCGACGCGGCTCGCTGGCTAGAACGCGGTCGGCTCTCGCTACCGTTCCCTCGGGATGACCATGTCTGCCGAGTCGACCTCTGCCGCGAGCACGCCTCGGGGCGCTTCGTAGCGCAACAGCCAGCGGCTCAGGATGTCCCGCCCGAGCAGTGAGGGGATGCCCCGGTTGCGTTCGCTCGGTTCCGCCATCGCGAGGTCAGTGCGATAGATGTACGTGTTGTCCTGATCGGTGAATATCAGGCGAGCCTCTACCTGATAGAGGGCGGTGTCGCCCCCTATGCCGCTTGCGAGAGCCGCCGAAGACTGCAGCTGTTCGAAGTCAACGGACAGATTGCTGGCGTCATCTGTCATCAGCAGGGTGAGGTCGGCCCCGGTGTCGAGGAGGAACGACACCTTTGTCGCTCCTATCCCGAGTTGAGGGATGGCAACCTCGCCTTCGACATATGGGGCTGCGGTTGTGCCTCTGAAAAAGCCTGCAAGCGCCACGCTACAGGATCAGGATCCGCTTCTTCGGAGAAACGAAGCGAACGAAGGCTTGGCCACGAGGAATGCCTGCCCGTTCCATCGCCTTGAACAGGGCTTCGCTCGTCTCTGCCACGAGAATCTCGTCCTTGTGAACGGCAACCCATGAGTCGGGGTGCTCCTTGAGGAGGCTCTCGTGGTGGTCCCAGAACACCTGCACGGATTGGGAGAACACCTCCATTTCGCGGACGTGCTGCTCCGGGTCGCCGATGAGTTCGAGGACTTCCTCCTTGCTCAGAGCACTCTCTTGCTTGGCCATATCCCCAGCATAGCGGATGACAGAATCGGTTGTCTCACGCCAGCACCTTCCCCATCACGTAGAACGGCGCGCCCCCCGCTGTGAACGCCATCTCCGTGATGACCTCGAACCCCAGGCTGGCGTACAGCTCGTGCGCGCGGCTGTCAGTGCGTGTGCTCAGGACGCAGGTCGCTTCGGGCCGGCCATCGAGCAACCTGTCGACGAGCAGCGCGCCGATGCCCCGGCTCTGGAAGTCCGGATGCGTGGCGATTTCCACGAGCTCGTAGGCGCTGCCCAGCCAGCGCTTGCGAGCCTTCCGATCCAGCCCCCGCGCGACCGCGTCGCGCCACCACTGACCGCGCTGGCTGCGGTACCCGTAGGTCATCCCCACCACACCGTGCGAGGGCACTCCGGGCTCGTCGGCCTCCCCGAGCGCGATGAAACCGCCGAAGCCCTCCCGGTCCCGGTGCAGGCGACGAAGCCGGTAGCGAATCTCCTCACCCCGGTCCGGGTCGCTGTAAGGCGGCGGCGCAAAGGCAGCGGCGTAGACGGCGATGGCCCCCTCGAACAGGGGGCCACCTTCAGGAAACGGTTCGATGCGCCAGCTCATCCCCGATACTGGATCTTCGCCCCAACGCGGTCCTTGTTCAGCCGCTTGTTCAGGTGCAGACCCTCAAGGATGAACTCCGTGCCTGCCGCCATCTCCCCGGCCGAGTCCGCTTCCACGATGCGCAGGGCTTCGGCCAGTCCCTCGATACTGTCCACGAGCCCTCGGTAGTCACTGCTCGCCGTCATCTCCCCCACTTCGACGGAGATGCCCGACTTGAAGCGCGCCACGATCGGTTCCAGGTCGCTCAGGTTGTAGAGGCGGTTGAAGACCGCCACGACCGCTCCCTGGATCAGTTTCTCGATGATCTGCTCCTCGCGCCCGTCCTCGATCGTCTCCAGCTCCACCTTTCCGCTGAGCGTGGGCACGATGAACGGCAGGTCGCTCACGCGCGGGACTGCCTCCTCCTCTTCGTTCACGATGGCGCGCCGCAGCGAGTTCGCCAGCATGCTCTCGTAGTTCGCGATGCTGGCGCGCACGCTCACGCCCGAGCGCTGGTTCACGTCGGGACTGCGCCGCGCGAGGCGCGTGATCTCGGCGATGATCTCCATCATGTAGTCCGGAACGGCCACGCTGAAGTCGGCCGGCACCGGGTGATGCTCCGCCCGCACGATGTCGATCTCGTGCTCGATCCGCTGCGGGTAGTGCGTCCGCACCTGCGCCCCGTAGCGGTCCTTCAGGGGCGTGATGATGCGACCGCGGTTGGTGTAGTCCTCGGGGTTCGCGGTGGCCACAACGAACACGTCCAGCGGCAGGCGCACGCGGTAGCCCCGGATCTGCACGTCGCGCTCCTCCATGATGTTCAGGAGCCCCACCTGGATGCGCTCCGCGAGGTCGGGCAGCTCGTTGATGCAGAAGATGCCGTGGTTGGTGCGCGGCACCAGCCCGTAGTGGATCGTGAGCTCGTCGGAGAGGTAGCGTCCCTCCGCCACCTTGATCGGGTCCACCTCGCCGATGAGGTCCGCGATCGTGATGTCGGGCGTCGCCAGCTTCTCGCCGTAGCGCTGGTCGCGGTCGAGCCAGACCAGCGGCGCGGCGTCCCCCTCCTGTTCCAGGATCTGGCGTCCCTGCGTCGTGATCGGGTCGAACGGATCCTCCGGGATCTCGCAGTTCGCCAGTACCGGGAAGGCGTCGTCCAGCAGGCTGGTGAGCGCGCGGATGATACGCGACTTGGCCTGCCCCCGCTCACCCAGGAAGATGATGTCCTGGCCGGCCAGGATCGCGTTCACGACGTGGGGGATGACGGTCTCGTCGTAGCCGTAGACCCCGGGGAAGAGATCCTCTCCTGAGCGAATGCCCGCGATCAGGTTCCTGCGCATCTCCTCGCGCACGGGCAGGGGCTCATAGCCCGACTCTCGCAGCTCACCGACGGTCCTGGGACGCTCGACTGTACTCACTCGCTCGCGCTCCTCTTTCGGGCAGCGGGCACATGCTCCAACACGACAACGACGAAAGGAAGTCGCCGTGCCGCCCGGGTCCGCCGCGTGCCGCGGCGCTCAGAATCACCCGGAACGGTATCCCTACCCTGAGGCGCCCATGATAGGGGGTTGCTCGCCTGTCAACCACGGGCCGGGTCGCGGGGCCCTCTACGCTCCGTGAAAAGATCCAGCTGGTCCCCCGTCTCCGCCGTGAGCTCTTCGACCAGGTCGGGCCCGTCGTTGCGCACGCTGTTCACCCGCTGCGATACCGGCCGCACCATGAGGTAGTCGTCGGGAACCGGTCCCAGCAGTGACTTCAGTTCGTCGGGCTCCCGCTCGCCCCCGAAGATCCATTCCTCGATGCGTTCCTCCGGCAGGATCACGGGCATGCGGTCGTGGAGGCGCCCCGCCACCTCGTTGGGCGGGCAGGTCAGGATCGTGAAAGTCGCCTCCCAGCTCTCCGGGGTGGGGCGCCACCACTCGTACAGCCCCGCGAAGGCCAGCAGCTCCCCGTTTGGTCGGTGGAACCAGAACGGCTGGCGGTTCTCCTTCGTCCCCACCCACTCGTAGTACCCGTCCGCCGGAACCACGCACCGACGCTTCCGAAACGCCTCCCGAAACAGCGGGCGCGTCTCCACGCTCTCCACGCGAGCATTGATGCCCCGCGCCGCCTGCTTGCGGTCCTTCGACCCGTACCGCACCAGGCCCCAGCGCGCCGAAAGCAGCTCCCGGTCTTCCCGCCGCATCCTTACCACGAAGTGCTCGTCCGTCGGCGCGATGTTGAACCGCGCCTGGATCACAGGCAGCTCCCCACTGTCCACCCCAAACGCTTCCGCCACCGCCTCGACATCGTCGACCGTCATCGTGAACCGCCCGCACATGCTCCAAAGCATAGGCGAAGGAGCGACCGTGGGACGTTGAGAAGATGGCCAAAGAACTATAGGGTAGATACGGCCTTTGCCTTTCTACCCTCGGAGCCAATGGTGAGCTTGAACATCAAGAACGAAGAGACCTGCCGCCTCGCCGAAGAGCTAGCGGAGTTGACCGGAGAGACGAAGACCGGCGCCATCACGGTCGCCCTCCGAGAACGACTCGAGCGCGAGCGACATGGGCGCGACGCCGAGGTCGAGGCCCGCCTCGAACGAATCCGGGCCATCGCAAAGCGATCCGCGGAACTCCTCCGCAGCGGAGCCCCTCTGGCCGAGGGAGAAGAGCTCTCTATCACTCACGGCGACTACCTCTACGACGAGGACGGCCTCCCGAAGTGATTGTCGACACGTCGGCGGTCATCAGCGTGCTGTTCGGCGAAGAGGGATCGGAACGCTACGCTCTGGCGCTGGCGGAGGCGCGTCGCTGCCGCATGTCGGTCGTCAGCTTCGTTGAGGCGACGATGGTCCTTGAGGGCCGTGAAGGAGTGGCGGTCGGAGACGAACTCGACGCGCTCCTGGAAGATGTGCCTATCGAACTCGCACCAGTCACGGTTGAGCAGGCACAGGCTGCCCGCGAGGCTTGGAGGCGCTTCGGCAAGGGCAACCACCCCGCCGCCTTAAACTTCGGCGACTGTTTCGTCTACGCCCTCGCCAAAGCGACGCGCGAACCTCTCCTCTACAAGGGTGATGATTTCGCCCTCACCGACATCGCCCCCGCCTGACCCCACCGCCCGCCAACCACTAGTCAATGGCCACCCTCCATCACCCGCCAGCCTCCCCTTTCACCCCGCCCTGCTAGCATTGATCGCGAAGGGATTCACGCCGCATGACCGCCAGCCAGACCCGCGTTCCGCGCTCCAGCGAGATGCTGCACGACTACCTCCTCAGCGAGGAGCAACTCGAGGCCATGTACCGCTACATGCTCCTCTCTCGCCGGCTCGAAGAGCGCATGATGACCCTCAACCGCCAGGGTCGCGCCGACTTCGTCATCGCCGGCGCCGGGCAGGAGGCTGCGCAGGTCGGGGCGGGCATGGCCCTCAAGCCCGGCGTCGACTACGCCGCCCCCTACTACCGCGACCTCGGCGTCATGCTCGTGCTCGGCATGACCGCCCGCGAAGCCATGCTCAACGTCCTCGGCAAGCGCGACGACCCCAACTCCTTCGGACGCCAGATGACCTCGCACTGGGGCAGCGCCGAGCGCCGCGTCCTCACCCAGTCGAGCGTCGTCGCGACCCAGCTCGTGCACGCTGTCGGGGTCGCGCTCGCGGCCAAGATGCGCAACGACCCGATTGTCGCCTTCGCCAGCTGCGGCGAGGGCAGCACCAGCCGCGGCGACTTCCACGAGGCGCTTAACTTTGCCGCCATTCACAAGCTGCCCGTCATCTTCTTCGTCGAGAACAACGGCTACGCCATCTCCGAGCGAACCGAGAAAGAGATGCCCGTCCCCCACGTCGCCGACCGTGCCTCCGCCTACGGCATCCAGAGCGCCGTCGTCGACGGACTCGACGCCATCGCCGTCTACCAGACCGTCCGTCCGGCCGTCGATCAGGCGCGCCACGGTGCGGGGCCATTCCTCATCGAGGCCAAGTGCTTCCGCATGTGGGCGCACTCCAGCGACGACGACCATCGCCGCTACCGGCCCCGCGAGGAGCTGGAGAACTGGTCCCAGCGCGATCCCATCGCCCTCTTCCGCGCCCGTGTCGAGGAGGACTGCCTCTTCCCACCCGAGGACCTTGACGCCATCGAGACGGGCGTCGACGTTGAGGTGCGCGCCGCCGAGAAGTGGGCGTTCGACCAGCCCGACCCGGTCGGCGAAGACGCCCTCGGGTTCGTCTACAGGGAGTCCGACGATGGCTGAGGTGAGCGTCCTCGAAGCTGTCCGTGAGACCCTCGACGAGGCGCTCGGCGCCGACGAACGCGTGTTCCTGCTCGGCGAGGACCTTGAGGCAGGCGGCGTGTTCCGCGCCACCGACGGCCTCGCGGAGAAGTATCCCGGACGCATCATCGATACGCCCCTGGCCGAGTCTTCGATCATCGGCATCACGATCGGCGCGGCCCACTACGGCCAGCGCCCCATCGCCGAGATCCAGTTCGCCGACTTCATCCATGCCGGCTTCGATCAGCTCTGCAGCGAGGCCTCCCGCTGGTCGTGGCGAACCCGTGGCGAGCAGTACCTGCCCATGGTCGTGCGCACCCCCTGGGGCGGGGGAGTCCATGGCGGCCAGCACCACTCGCAGAGCATCGAGGCGTATTACGCCCACATGCCCGGCATCAAGGTAGTCGCCCCCTCCTTCCCGGCCGACTACCGCTCGCTCCTGAAGGCCGCCATCGCCGACCCCAACCCCGTGCTTTTCCTCGAGCACAAGCGCACGTACCGCCTCATCCGCCAGGAGGTCGACGGTGCTCCCGCCGAAGACCAGATCGGACGCTCGCGCATCACCCGCCGGGGTGACGACCTCACCGTGTTCGCCTACGGGCTCATGCTGCACGAAGCGCTCGCCGCCGCCGAGGAGCTCGCGGGCGAAGGTGTCGAGTGCACCGTCGTCGACCTGCTCACGCTCAACCCGCTCGACCAGGAAACGATCCTCGAAGCGGCCCGCGCCACCGGCAAGGTGCTCATCGTCCACGAGGACACGCTGACCGGCGGCCTCGGCGGCGAGATCGCGGCAATCATCGCCGAGCACGCCTTCGAGGACCTCGACGCCCCCATCCACCGCCTCGCCGGTCCCGACATCCCCCCCATGCCCTTCCATGAAACGATGGAGTCGTTCTTCATGCCCGACCGCGCGAAGATCGCCGCCGCCGCCCGCGACCTGGCGGCCTACTAGGATGCCCGCGCAGAATCCCGCCGCCCCCGCCGTGGCGGTCGCCGCTACCTACGACAGGCTCGCGCCCCACTGGACCGTCTGGGCCGACTCCGTGCAGCCGCCCCTCCGCATGGAGTACGCAGCAGACCTGCTGCAGTACCTGCGGGACGGGGCGAAGGTGGTCGAGCTCGGCTGCGCAACGGGCCTTCCCGTCGGCGCTGCCCTGGCCGAGCGCTGCCGCTACCACGGCGTCGACGGCTCCGCCGGCATGGTCGCCGCCGCGCGCGAGAATGTTCCCGGCGGGTCGTTCGAGCAGGCCGACATGCGCGTGGTCGAGTTCGAGGGCGCCTCGCTCGATGCGGTGGTCGCCTTCTTTTCCATCGTCCACGTGCCTCGCGAGGACCACGAAGCACTCTTCGCGAAGATCCGGCAGTGGCTGAAACCCGGCGGATGGTTCGTCGCCAGCCTGGCGAACCGAGACGATCCGGGCTCGGTTCTGGACGAATGGCTCAACGAGGAGCCGATGTACTGGAGCACGTTCGACGCCGCGACGAACCTGAACCTGCTGCAGGCCGCCGGCTTCGACATCGTCGACTCCCGCATCCGCGAGCAGTGGGAGGACGGCGAGCCGGTGTATCCCCAGTGGGTGGTCTGCCGCGCTGGTGAGAAGGTGGAGAGCTGATGGCGACCGTCACCATGCCCCAGCTCGGCGAGAGCGTCACCGAGGGCACCGTCATCCAGTGGCTCAAGAAGCCCGGCGACAGCATCGCCCTCGACGAGCCCCTCTGCGAGATCGAGACGGAGAAGGTAGCCGCCGAGCTGCCATCTCCCTTTGAGGGTACCCTCGGCGAGATCCTCGCGCCCGAGGGTGAGACCGTCGACGTCGACGCGCCCCTCTGCACCATCATCCAGGCCGGCTCGCCGCCGCCGCCGCCGGCTCCGGTAGCCGCCGGCGAGCCGGCCATGGTCGCGGCTGCGGCCTCCGAGGCCGCAGCCGACGACAGCCGCGCGGGAGTCTATTCCCCCGTCGTCCAGCGACTCGCCGCGAGGCACGACATCGACCTCGCAGCCATCGCCGGCAGCGGACGTGGCGGACGCGTGACCCGCAAGGACGTGCAGGAGGTCGTCGACGCGCGCGAGCGTGAGGCTGCCGCCGTCGCGGGCGCCCCGCCCACCACCGTGCCCCTCCCCGAGGGCGAGGTGGTCCCCGCCCCCGAGGTGGCGACGGTCGCCTTTTCCGGCGAGTTCGATGTCGTTCCCCTCTCCCCTACCCGCCGCAAGATCGGCGAGAACATGGTGCGCTCCACCCAGGAGGCGCCCCAGGCCTGGATGATGGTCGAAGCGGATGTCACGGGGCTCGTGGCCCTGCGCACGCGCGAACGCGAGCGCTTCGTCGGCGTCGACCTCACCTACCTGCCCTACTTCGCCTCCACGGTCGCCCATACCCTCACCGACTTCCCGGCGCTCAACGCCCGCTGGCACGGCGACGAGCTGCGCCAGTACCGGCGCGTCAACCTCGGTATCGCCATCGCGACGGAGCGGGGCCTGGTCGTACCCGTGGTGCCGAACGCCCGCGACCTGAGCGTGGCCGGACTCGCTCGCCGCATCGACGACCTCGTGGCGCGCGCACACGCCGGCAAGCTGCGTATCGAGGACATGGAGGTTGGCACCTTCACCGTGAACAACACGGGCGCCTTCGGCTCCATCGCCTCGAACCCGATCGTGAACCACCCCCAGATCGGCATCGTCACGATGGAGCGCGTCGTGCGCCGCCCGGTCGTCGTCGATGACGACGCCATCGCCATCCGCTCGACGATGAACGTCTGCCTCAGCTTCGATCACCGCGCCCTCGATGGGGCCGAGGCGGGCGCCTTCCTCGCAGCCCTCAAGGAGCGCCTGGAGGCGCTGCGCTAGGGTCCCTCTAGTCGAGCCAGCGATGCGGGCGCGAGCGCAGCTCGCCCAGCCCCAGATCCTCACACATCGCCAGCCAGAGTGCGCGTGGAACCCCCTGCCACTCCAGGTCCGCGAAGCCCTGCGGGATGGGAACATCCTGCCGTAGCGTGGCCAGCCGCTTGAAGAGGTCCGCTTCCTCCCGCCCCTCCCGCAACGTTCGCGCCAGGCGGCCCGCTCCCCGCACCTTCACCCTCCAGTCGCCATGCGCCTCCGGGATCTCCTCCAGGTGGACGTAGTGCGCGAGCACCGTCGCTGTCGACTTCGCCCCCCACGCCGGCACGCCCGGGAAGCCGTCGGCGGCGTCGCCCACCAGCGCCAGGTAGTCCGGGATCGATTCCGGCCCCACCCCGAACTTCTCGCGAACCCCCTCTTCGTTGGTCGTGACCTCCCGCCGCCGGTCGAGCATCACCACGTGGTCGCCGGTCACGCACTGCGCCAGATCTTTGTCGGGCGAGGCGAGGATGACCTGCTCCGCCTCGCCCGCGAAGCGCGCCACGCCGGAGGCCATCCCGTCGTCGGCCTCGAACTCGCGCATCCGCCAGACCGTCACGCCCAACGCTTCAAGGGCATCCTCGGCCAGGGGGAACTGCGCCAGCAGGTCTTCGGGCACGCCCGCGTCCGTCTTGTAGCCCGCGTAGAGCTCGTTGCGGAAGGAGTGCACGACCGTGTCCGTCGCGGCCGCGATGGCGAGCGGCTCCTGCTCCCGCAGCAGGGCCAGCGCGCTCGCCGCGATGCCAGCGACCGCCCCGATTTCCCGCCCGTCCGGCGCCGTTCGTGGGGGCGCGCCGAAGTACGAGCGGAACAGCTCGTAGGTGGCGTCGAGCAGGACGAGCCGCACGGCCCGCTCCCTCCTAGCGCTGGTAGACGATGTCGTCCGTCGAGTGCTGCCCCTGGGTGAAGGCGGGCGCCCCCGGCCACGTCTCCGTCACAGGGTCGAAGCGCGTGTAGTCGTGCACGACGGTTCGCCGCAGGATGCGCCACTCCCCGTTACGGCGCTCGAAGCGGTCGACGTAGCGCCCGCCCCAGAGGAAGTCCGTATCGACTTTGCCCTCGCCCGCGGGAATGCGGTGACGCGCCAGGCAGTAGGACTCGCACCAGGCGAAGTCGCCCTCGATGTCGATGATCACGTTGCCGACACGGTGCTGGGTGAAGCGATAGGAGCCGAGACCGCGCGGAGAACTCTCCGCGAACCCCTCGGGCGTCGTGTCGTCGCCGTAGCGGAGGACCGCATCGGGGTGGAAGCAACTCTTCAGGAGCTCGGGGTCGATGCGATCGATGGCGCGTGCGTAGAGCATCAGCACGCGTGTGATGTCGCGCTCTGAGATGAGCGTGTCGAGCGTTGTTGGGCTGGCAGTCTCGGTGACCATGGGCGCCTCCCGTGCGTGGGTGGCGTGATTCTAGCGCCCGTCCGCCGGCGCCGTTACGCCGGTCGACTCCGCAGGCTGAGACGCCGGGCCAACTCGTGCCGCTCGTACCAGGGGGGACCGGTCGGCCGCTGCGGCGGCCCCGCCATCGCGAAGAAGACGGTTCCCAGCGTCGCGATCACGGCGAGCACGGTGAAACCACGCTCATAGGTGCCGAATGCGTCCGCCATGGCGCCCGCGATGATTGGCCCCGACATCATCCCCGTCATCACGATCAGCGAGGAGAAGCCCATGATCTTGCCGAAGTCCCTGCGCCCGAAGTAGTCCGCCCGCAGCGCCTGTTGCATCGGTCCGCGCGTGCCCCATGCCAGCCCGTTGAGCACGGCGAAGAGCAGGATCATCCAGAACCCTATTGCGAAGGTCACGAGCAGCAGGGCGACGACGTGCCCAACCATGCAGGCCACCAGCATCACGCGCTTGTTCAGGCGGTCGCCGAGGTAGCCGCCGCCCACCTGGCCCACGAACTGGAAGACGGTCATCACCAGGATCACGAAGGCGGCTGTAAAAGCCGAGTGGCCCAGGTCCTCAAGATGCTCGACGAGGTGCACCAAGAGCGCGCCCACGATCAGTACCGCCGCCGCGTGCCCGATCGAGATGAACCAGAAGGTCGGCGCGCGCAGCGCCTCCCCCGTCGTGAAGTCCTCACTGACGGGGATCACCACGGGGCCGCTGCCCCGTGCCGCCGCCGTGGTCTCCGGCGCCGGCTCCCCGTCGATCCTCTCGCCACGATCCTCGGGTCGGTGGTAGATGAAGGTCGCGATGATCTGCCCGACAACGAAGATGAGCACGCCGGTTGCGATCGATGTGTTCCGCCAACCGATCTCGTTCATCGAGATCACGACCAGGGGCGCCATGAAGCCGCCGACCGCGAAGCCCGCCGACATGAGCCCCAGCGCCAACGACCGCTTCCGCTGGAACCAGTTGACGATCGCCACCACCAGCGTCACGAACCCGGCCATGCTCGCGCCCACCGCGATCAGGAAGAACGTCAGAAAGAACGTTGTGACGGAGTTGATCTGGCTGAAGAGGACGAAGCCGAGTGCGGTAGTGGTGACCCCGATGCGGATCATGACCCGCGGCCCGTACCGGTCGATCGCCCAGCCCTGGATCGGCCCCAGCAGGCCGCTCTCGATGCGCGTCATCGCGAAGGCCAGGGAGAAGGTCGTCTTGCTCCACTCGAACTCGTCTTCCAGCTGATCGACATAAAAGCCGAAGGACTGGAACATCAGCCCGCCGATGAGCACCTGAATCACGGCCCCACCGGCGACCATCCACCAGCCGTAGAAAATCTTTCGTTGTAGGAAGGGGAACTCCGGGCGCACTACTGCCAAGATAAGCGCTGTTCGCCCTTGCCGCCGGGAAATAGGCGTGCTGAGCCTCCCCCGTCAGAGGCCGAATTGCCGTGGCAGAGGGGCTGCTCGTGGGGATGCCAGCGTAGACGCGCACCTCTGCGAGCTCGCGGAGACTCCGGCTTGGGGGGCGTTCGCAGAGAAGCTCCCCAACCGCCTGTGGCGAGACATGTCCATAGCGTCCCGGGTCTCCCACAGTGTGGAAGGCGGCCCGAGCGCGGTGGTACACGTTCTGGTAGTCGACGAACAGGGCAACCCTGCTGGAAGAGTTCGGCACGGGATATGATTGTGCAACACAAAGGTATCCGAGGACCATGTGGCCGTCGCCCCGGCCTTGGTCAGCCGAGCACTGGACAGCCTCAGTGTACGGATGCTACCGTTTCGACACTCTTACCCGCCGTCCGGCCTTCGGGCCGCACTGGCGGGTTTTTCTTTGCTCTCGGCATCCGGCCTCTTGGGGTCTCGCTGCTAGAATCGAAGCTGCATGCCCCTCGACCACATCGCCGTGCGCGGCGCCCGCGAGCACAACCTCAAGAACATCGACGTCGAGATCCCACGCGACAAGCTCGTCGTGATTACGGGCCTCTCGGGCTCGGGCAAGTCCTCCCTCGCCTTCGATACCATCTACGCCGAGGGTCAGCGCCGCTACGTCGAGTCCCTCTCCGCCTACGCTCGCCAGTTCCTTGGCCTCATGGAGAAGCCCGACGTCGACCACATCGACGGCCTCTCTCCCGCCATCTCCATCGATCAGAAGGCCGCTTCCAACAACCCCCGCTCGACGGTGGGCACCGTCACCGAGATCTACGACTACATGCGCCTTCTCTGGGCGCGCGTCGGGCGACCCCACTGCCCCACCTGCGGCCGTCCCATCGAGCGCCAGACCGTCCAGCAGGTCGTTGATGCAACCCTCGCCTACCCGCCCGGCTCCCGCCTCCTCCTCCTCGCGCCCCTCACCCGCGCGAAGAAGGGCGAGCACGTTCGGATGCTCGACGAGGCCCGTCGTCAGGGCTTCGTGCGCGTCCGCATCGACGGCGAGGTGCGCGATCTCGACGAGGCCATCGAGCTCGACAAGAACAAGCGCCACGACATCGATGTCGTCGTCGACCGCGTGGTCGTTCCCGAACCCGGCGAAGGCGAAGGCGCGAGCCTGCGCCTCGCCGAATCGGTCGAGACGGCGCTCACCGCCGGGCAGGGCGTCATGCACGTGGCCACCGCCACCCGCGCGGGCGAGGAGGATGTCCCGGAGCGCATCTTCAGCGAGCACTTCGCCTGCCCATACGACGGCTTCTCTTTCGGCGAGATCGAGCCCCGCACCTTCAGCTTCAACAGCCCCCACGGCGCCTGCTCGCGCTGCACCGGTCTCGGCGTCGAGATGCAGGTCGACCCCACCCTCGTCATCCCCGACCGCACCAGGTCCGTTGCCGAGGGCGCCGTGGAGCCACTCGCCAAGTCGCGCGGTGGTCAGACCTGGTACCAGCGCCTCCTCAAGGCCGTCGCCGAGGAGTACGGCTTCGGCATCGACACCCCCATCCGCGAGCTCACGGAGGAGCAGCTCAACGTCATCCTCTACGGCAGCGGCGAGGAGAAGCTGCGCCTGCGTTTCACCAACGACTACGGCCGCACCCGCTATTACGACGCCCGCTTCGAGGGCGTCATCAACAACCTCCAGCGCCGCCACAAGGAGACCGACTCCGACTACGTCCGCAGCGACATCGAGCGCTACATGGGCGCCGTCCCCTGCCCTGGCTGCGAGGGCCAGCGCCTGCGCCCGGAGGCCCTCGGCGTGCGCATCGACGAGCGCACCGTCGTTGAGGTCACGAATGGCAGCATCACCGAGACCCTGGGCTGGTTCGACGTGCTCGACAGCCCCGAAACGCCCCTGAGTGAGCGCGAGCAGACCATCGCCCGCCAGATCCTCAAGGAGATCCGGTCACGCCTGCAGTTCCTCATCGACGTAGGGCTGGAGTACCTCACGCTCAACCGGGCTTCCGGCACCCTCTCCGGCGGCGAGTCCCAGCGCATCCGTCTCGCCACCCAGATCGGGTCCGCCCTCATGGGCGTCCTCTACATCTGCGACGAGCCCTCCATCGGCCTGCACCCCGTCGATGGCGACCGCCTCATCCGCACCCTTGAGCGGCTCCGCGACCTCGGGAACACCGTCATGGTTGTCGAGCACGACGAGGCCATGATGCGCGCCGCCGACCACGTCATCGACCTCGGCCCCGAAGCAGGCCGCGACGGCGGCAACATCGTCGCCGAGGGACCGTTGAGCGCCATCCTCGACTGTGAGGAGAGCATCACCGGCGCCTACCTCTCCGGCAGGCGCAGCATCCCCACCCCTGCGGAACGACGCGCCGGACACGGCACGGAGCTGGTCATCCGTGGCGCCCGCGAGAACAACCTCAAGAACCTCGACGTCGCCGTTCCCCTGGGGAAGTTCGTCGTCGTCACCGGCGTCTCCGGCTCCGGCAAGTCTTCCCTCATCACCGAGATACTCGTGAAGCGCGCCGTCAACGTCCTTCAGAACGGCCGCCAGCACCCGGGCCGCCACGACGCCATCGAGGGCTTCGAACACCTCGACAAGGTCGTCGACATCGACCAGTCGCCCATCGGGCGCACGCCCCGCTCCAACTCCGCCACCTACACCGGCGTCTTCACCGTCATCCGCGAGCTCTTCGCTTCCGTCCCCGAGTCCCGCGCTCGGGGCTATAAGCCCGGACGCTTCAGCTTCAACGTGAAGGGCGGGCGCTGCGAGGAGTGCTCCGGCGATGGCTACAAGCTCGTCGAGATGCAGTTCCTCCCCGACGTGACCGTCTCCTGCGAGGTCTGCCACGGCCAGCGCTACAACCGCGAGGCGCTCGAGATCCACTTCCGCGGCAAGAACATCGCCGAAGTCCTTGCCATGACCGTGTCCGAGGCGCTCGAGCTGTTCGACCGCTTCCCCCGCGTGAAGCGCATCCTCTCGACCCTCGACGCAACGGGACTCGGCTACATCCGCCTCGGTCAGCCCGCCACCACGCTCTCCGGCGGCGAGGCTCAGCGCATCAAGCTCGCCAGCGAGCTCGCCCGCCGCTCCACGGGCAGGACCCTCTACGTCCTCGACGAGCCCACCACCGGCCTCAGCTTCCAGGACGTGCACCACCTTCTCGACGTGCTCCAGCGCCTCGCCGACGGCGGCAACACCGTCGTCGTCATTGAGCACCACCTCGACGTCATCAAGTGCGCCGACCACGTCATCGACCTTGGCCCCTATGGCGGCGACCGCGGCGGCGAGCTCCTCGCCGAAGGCACCCCCGAGGACATCGCCCGCAACCCCGACAGCGCCACCGGCCACTACATCCGCCCTCTCCTCGAAGCCGCCGGCACCCTCCCCAAGCAGAAACGCCGCAAGCGCACCTCCAAGCCCCGCGAGTCGGAGGCCGAGGCCGCCGTCGCTGGGTAAGCTGGGGGCTGGCTGATAAGGTAACTTATATGATACTATCTGATAATGGTCCTGACGCGAAGCTTCAAGGAAACGATCAAGGCGCGGGCCGGGCGCGACCCGGAGTTTCGCGCCGCGCTCCTTCGAGAGAGCGTGGAACTCCTGCTCAGCGGTGAGGTTGATCTTGGAAGGGCCATGGTGCGCGACTACATCAATGCGACTGTGGGATTCGAGGAGCTTGGTGGCCTCGTCCACAAGTCTCCCAAGAGTCTCATGCGCATGTTCGGCCCGAAGGGAAACCCACAGGCTCGTAACCTGTTCGAGGTCATTAACTGTCTTCAGGAGCGTGAGGCGATTCGCCTCGAGGTCAGCGTCGCCAGCCGCGAACCAGTAGCCGCCGGTTAGCGCCGAACCCGGTACCGCAGATAGACCTCGTCCGTCTCAGCGTTGGCGTGCGCTGAGAGCAGCTCGAGCCGCTTCGCTTCCTCGCGCGTGAAGGCGCGTTCGCCCGCGACCGCCGTCAGCGTGTCCGTCCCTCCCACCACCACCGGCCCCAGCGTCAGGAACGCTTCGTCGATTGCGTCGAGCGCGTAGAGGGCCCCGTAGACCGTCGGGCCGCCTTCCACGAGGAGGACGTCCGCGCTCAGCTCCTGGCGCATGTGGCGCAGCATCTCCGCGAACTCGCGCCCCGCCGGGAGCGTCACGACCGGACGGCCCGTGGCGAGGAGCGCCGCGCGGCGCTCCTCCGGCGCCTGCTCGGAGAGGTAGACCACCGCCGGGAAGTCCCGGGCCGTGAAGAACGCGCGCTCCAGCGGCAGGTCACCGTTGCGGCTCAGCACGGCTGCAACCGGCGTCCTCGGCTTGCCGCGCGCCAGCCGGATCGCCTCCAGCGCCTCGTCCCCCAGCCGCGACGAGGTGCCGCTGGTGCGCAGCGTTCCCGCTCCGTTCAGGACCACGTCCGCGTTCACCCGCAGCTCCCGCATGAGCCGCTGGTCCACCGCAGAGCCGATCCCCTGCTCCGTGCCCTCGATAACGCTCTTGCCGTCCGCCGACATCACCGTGTTCGCGATCACGTAGGGGCGGTCGGGAGGCGGCGCCGGCAGGTCGAGCGCCGTGTAGTCGGGTTTGCCTGTCTCCCAGGCGGCGCTCATGGCAGGTCGTGCTCGCGTTCGACCTCGCGGTAGTAGCAGGAGACGTTGTTCGTGTGGCAGGTCGGACCCACGGGCCGCGCCATCACGAGCAGCGAGTTGTCCTCGCAGTTCTTGTGCAGGCTCACGAAGTTGAGGAAGTTCCCGCTCGTCGCGCCCTTCTCCCAGAGCTCGTCCCGGCTGCGGCTCCAGAGAGTCACGTGTCCCGTCTCGAAGGTGTGGTCGAGCGACTGGCGGTTCATCCAGCCCAGCATCAGCACCTGGTTGGTATCAACGTCCTGGACGATGGCGGGGATGCGGTCGTGTTCGTCGAAGGAAAGAGGCATGGGCGCGCTCCGGACTGGCGTGGTTCTGCGCCTTCGAGGATACCGGAGGGAATCCCTGTGCTCGCGCTCGGACCTACTCGCGCTCCGCCACCGGCCGCATGGGGATGCCCTGCTCGGAGAGCGCCGCCTTCACCTCGCGGATCGAGTACGTCCCGAAGTGGAAGATGCTCGCCGCCAGCACCGCGTCCGCCTTCCCCTCCGTCAGAGCCTCGGCCATGTGGTCGGGCCCGCCCGCTCCCCCGGAGGCGATGACGGGCACGTTCACGGCCTCGCTCATGGCCGCCAGCATGGGGATGTCGTAGCCGCGCTGGTGGCCGTCGGTATCCATGCTGGTCACCAGCAGCTCCCCCGCTCCCCGCTCCACCACCACCCGCGCCCAGGCGATGGCGTCCATGCCCGTGGGCGTGCGCCCGCCGTGCGTGTAGACCTCCCAGCCTTCGCCCGTCCCCTTCGCGTCGATCGCGACGACGATGCACTGGCTCCCGAAACGGTAAGCGCCCTCGTTCACGAGGTCCGGGGTGTTCACCGCGGCCGTGTTGATGCTGACCTTATCGGCGCCCATCTCCAGCATCGTCTTCATGTCCGAGGTCGTGCGGATGCCCCCGCCCACGGTGAAGGGGATGAACACCTGGTCGGCCGTCGCCGCCACCATGTCGTACACCGTGGCGCGGTTGTCGGAGGAGGCGGTGATGTCGAGGAACACGAGCTCGTCCGCGCCTTCGGCGTCGTACAGCTTCGCCAGCTCCACGGGATCGCCCGCGTCGCGCAGCTCGATGAAGGAGACGCCCTTCACCACGCGCCCCCGGTCGACATCGAAGCAGGGAATGATCCGCTTCGTCAGCACGCCGCCACCGCCTCCAGCGCCTCGCCCAGGGTGAACCGCCGCTCGTAGAGCGCCTTCCCCACGATCGCGCCCTCGCAGCCCGTCTCCGCCAGCGCCCGCAGGTCATCCGCCGTTGTGACGCCGCCCGAAGCCACCACCGGCACCGGCAGCGCCGCCGCGAACGCTGCCGCCAGCGCAATGTTCGGCCCTTCGAGGGCGCCGTCGCGCCCGATGTCCGTCACCATGATCCTGGGGGCTCCCCGCTCCACCATCTCCCTCGCGAGCGCCAGCGCGTCCGCGCCCGACCGCTCGATCCACCCCTCCGTCATCGCCTCCCCGCCGCGCGTGTCGATCGCGACCACGATCATTCCCGGGAAGCGCTCAACCGCCCGGTTCACGAGCTCGGGGTTGCGCACGGCGGCGCTCCCGAGCTGGATGCGCTTCGCTCCCAGCGCCGCCGCCCCCTCAATGTCCTCCATCGTCCGCAGGCCCCCCGACACCTCCACCGGGATGGCGACCGCCCCGCAGATGGCCGCGACCTCCGCCCGGTTCACGGGCCGCCCCTCGCGGGCGCCGTCCAGGTCCACGACGTGCAACCGCGAGGCGCCCTGCGACTCCCACTCGCGCGCCATCGCCGCGGGGTCGTCGGCGTAGGTGGTCTCCTGGTCGTAGTCGCCGTAGGTGAGGCGCACACAGCGTCCCCCGCGGATGTCGATGGCCGGGATCACCTCGAAGCTCACGTCGCCTCGCGCACCCACCGGGCGAAGTTGGCGTAGAGCGCCAGGCCGGGCGCGCCGCTCTTCTCGGGGTGGAACTGCGTCGCCACCACGTTGTCGCGAGCGAGCACGCTCGGGAAGGTGAGGCCGTAGGTCGTCTCGCCCAGCGCCAGCTCGGAGTCGTCCGGCGCGGGGTAGAAGCTGTGGACGAAGTAGAAGTACGTGCCGCTCGGGATGCCCTCGGTGATGCGGTGCTCGCGTAGCCACGCCACCTGGTTCCAGCCCATGTGCGGCACCTTCAGGTGGTCGAAACCGAAGTGGCGCACCTGGCCCGGGAGCACTCCCAGGCACTCCTGCCCGCCACCTTCGTCCGAGTGGTCGAGCAGCGCCTGCAGGCCCATGCAGACCCCGAGGAAGGGCCGGCCCGAGGCGACGTACTCCCGCAGCGGCTCCGTGAGGCCGCGAGCCCCCAGCTTCGCCATCGTGTCCGAGGCTGCGCCGACGCCCGGCAGGATGACGCCGTCCGCCCGCGCGAGGTCTGCCCAGTCCGCCGAGATGCTCGCGTCGATGCCGACGTGCGCGAGCGCTCGCTCGACGCTGCGCAAGTTGCCGGCGTCGTAGTCCACCACGATGAGAACCGGGTCCGCGCCCATGAGGCCAGTGTGCGGTCTTGCTTCGCTATCGTCACGGGCCGCGGCACCGGTCGAGCGCGGCTGTTCGGCGCGATAAGATCGATGCCGGATGCTCCCCGAACGTCAGCACGAGGCGCGACTCCGCAGCGAAGAGCTGCGCTCGCGCATCAACCACCACAACCACCGCTACTACGTGCTCGACCAGCCCGAGATCAGCGACGGCGAGTACGACGAGCTCCTCAGCGAGCTGCGCTCGCTCGAAGGGGCCTTCCCCGAGCTCATCACCCCCGACTCCCCCACCCAGCGCGTCGGCGCCGCCCCCGTTGAGGCCTTCTCGACCGTCGAGCACCGCGCGCCCCTCCTCAGCCTCTCCAACGCCACCACCGACGACGACCTTGCCGACTGGCACCGCCGCGCCGCCGAGCGCGCCGGTCGTGACGACTTCGCCCTCACGACGGAGCCGAAGATCGACGGCCTCGCCATTGCCCTGACGTACGAAGGGGGGACCTTCGTGCAGGGCGCCACCCGCGGCGACGGCCGCCGCGGCGAGAACATCACGCCCAACCTGCGCACGATCCGCAGCATCCCCCTTACCCTCACGGGCGAGTTCCCCCCCGCCTTCGAGGTGCGCGGCGAGGTCTACATGACGAAGAGCGGCTTCGAGCGCATGAACGCCGAACGTGCCGAGCGTGGCGAGCCCCTCTTCGCCAACCCCCGCAACTCCGCCGCCGGCGCCGTGCGCCAGCTCGACCCCACCATCACCGCCCAGCGTCCTCTCTCCATCTACGTCTACCAGGTGGGCTGGAGCGAAGGCCCCGTGCCCGCCAGCCACCTCGAGCGGCTGCACTGGCTCTCCGAGCTCGGCTTCCGCGTGAATACCGACGCGCAGCGCCACACCGGCCTCGCGGAGGTCTCGGAGCGCGTGCGCTGGTGGGGTCAGCGCCGTGAGCGGCTCGACTACGACATCGACGGCGTCGTCATCAAGATCGACGACACCGGGGAGTGGGACCGGCTCGGCGTCGTCGGGCGCGAGCCGCGCTGGGCCACCGCCTACAAGTTTCCGCCCCAGCAACGCACGACGAAGCTTCTCGACATCGCCGTGAACGTGGGTCGCACGGGGGCGCTCAATCCCTTCGCCGTCCTCGAGCCCGTCGTCGTGGGCGGCGCCCGTATCCAGATGGCCACCCTCCACAACGAGCAGGACATCCACCGCAAGGACGTCCGCATCGGCGACACCGTCATCGTCCAGCGCGCCGGAGATGTGATCCCCCAGGTGGTCGCGCCCGTGGTCAGCCTGCGCGACGGCAGCGAGCGCGTCTTCGCGATGCCCGAGACCTGCCCCGCCTGCGACACCGCCATCGAGCGCGAGGAGGACGCCGCCGACTCCTACTGCCCCAACCTCGCCTGCCCCCAGCAGCAGGTCCGGCTCGTGGAGCACTTCGCCTCGCGCGGCGCGATGGACATCGAGGGACTCGGCGAGCGCCTCTCCTACGTGCTCTTCCGCGAGGGGCTGGTGCGCGATGTCGCCGGCATCTACCAACTCACCGAGGAGCAGCTCGCCTCGCTCACCCTCCCCCAACACATCGGCGAGAAGAACGCCGCCACCCTCGTGCAGCACTTCGGCAGCGTCGCCGCCGTGCTCGAAGCGGACGACGAAGCGCTGCGGGAAGCCGAGGGCGTGGGCCCGGTCGTCGCTCGCAGCATCGCCCGCTGGGAGGATCGCGAGCGAAACCGCGACATCGTCGCCTCCTGGGAGGAGAGCGGCGTCGAGCCCGGAGCAGCCCAGCTCGCGCAGCTCCGCGTCGAAGACCGCGGGTTCGGCCCGAAGAACGCCGCCAACCTCATCGAGGGCATCCGTCTCAGCAAGGAGCGCCCGCTTCCGAACCTCATCTTCGCCCTCGGCGTTCGCCACACCGGCGCCGAGACCGCCCGCCTCCTCGCCGAGCGCTTCGGCGACCTCGACGCCATCCTCGATGCGGGCGAGGAGGCGCTCCAGGAGGTCGAGGGCGTTGGACCGGTCGTCGCCCGCAGCATCGCTCGCTGGGCCGAGCGCGACCTGAACCGTGACATCGTCAAGCGCCTGCGCGAGGCGGGCGTGAACATGGAGGGCGAGATCGTGATTCCCGTCCGCGGTCCGCTCGATGGCCTCACCGTCGTGATCACGGGCACGCTGGAGTCCATGACGCGCAGCCAGGCGGAGACGCGCGCGAAGGACGCAGGCGCCTCCGTCAAGAGCTCCGTCTCGAAGAAGACGGACTTCCTCGTCACGGGCGCCGACCCGGGCGGAAGCAAACTGACGCGCGCCGAGAAGCTCGGAACCCTGCTCCTGAGCGAGGAGCAGTACCTCGCCGTGCTTGCCGAGGGCCCTCCCGCCCTCGAACGGTTCCGCGAGGCACGCGATGCGGCGCCCGGGTAGACCTGCCCAATAGCGCCCCGCCCGTTCACAATGACGCGACTATGAGCGAGCGCCCCCAGAGGGACACCTATACGCACGGCCATCACGCTTCGGTCGTGGCCCAACACAGCCGCCGCACCGCCGAGGAGGCCGCCGCTTTCCTCATCCCCAGCCTGCGGCCGGGCATGCGCCTGCTCGACGCCGGCTGCGGCCCGGGATCGATCACGGCCGGGCTCGCGAAGTACGTGGCCCCGGGCGAGGTTGTCGGCGTGGACGCCGAGCCCGGCATCCTTGAGACTGCCCGCGAGCTCGCCGAGGGCACACCCAACCTCAGCTTCGACGAAGCCAGCGTCTACGACCTCCCGTACGACGATGACTCCTTCGATGTCGCCTACGCCCACCAGCTCATGCAGCACCTCGCCGACCCGGCCGCGGCTCTCCGCGAGATGGGCCGCGTGGTCCGGCCCGGCGGCTTCGTCGCGGTTCGCGACTCGGACTACCAGACCATGATCTGCCACCCCCGCAGCGAGGCCATCGAGGAGTGGCGCGCCCTCTACACCGAGGTCGTGCGCCGTAACGGCGCCGACGCCAACGCCGGTCGCCGCATCCCCTCCTGGCTGGCGCGCGCCGGCTTCGGGCAGGTCGAGGTCTCCACCACCGTCGCCATGATGCGTGACCCCGCCGAGGTCCTGAACTGGGGCGACTCCTGGGCCGAGCGAGTGACCTCCTCGGCCCTTGCCGAGCAGGCGCTCGCCTACGGCCTCGCCACCCGCGAGGACCTCGAGCGCATCGGCGCGGGCTGGCGCGCCTGGGCGCGTGACCGCGAAGCGCTTTTCCTGTTCGTTCACGTCGAGGGGCTCGCGGTCGTTTCGTAGTGGCCGCACTGGCAGGGGGGCTCGCCCCGCTGCCCTATACTGAACGCAAACGCCCATCCGTTAGCGCAGGCTCGGCCTGCAGCAGGACCGGTCCCGTGGCACGCCTCGGCCCTCTTTCGCGTCTCTTTGGCTTCCTGTCCCACGACATCGCGATCGACCTGGGGACGGCGAACACGCTCGTCATGGTCCGGGGCCGCGGCATCGTCATCGTCGAGCCCTCCATCGTCGCCATCGACCGCACCTCGAAGCGCATCCTCGCCATCGGTGAGGAGGCGCAGCGCATGGTTGGACGCACCCCCGCGAACATCGTCGCGGTCCGCCCCCTGCGCGACGGCGTCATCTCCGACTTCGAGGTCACTGAGCGGATGCTGAACTACTTCATCCGCGCCGTGCAGGACCGCTCCTTCCTCGCCCAGCCGCGCGTGGTCATCGGCATTCCCAGCGGCGTCACCGAGGTGGAGAAGCGGGCGGTGCACGACGCCGCTCTCAGCGCGGGCGCTCGCTCCTGCTTCCTCATCGAAGAGCCCCTCGCCGCCGCCATCGGCTCCGGCCTGCCCGTGATGGAGGCGGCCGGCTGCATGGTCGTCGACATCGGCGGTGGCACCACCGAGGTCGCCGTCATCTCCCTCGGCGGCATGGTTGTCAGCCGCTCCATCCGCGTTGCCGGCGACGAGATGGATCGCAGCATCGTCACCTACGCCCGCCAGGTGCATAACCTCCTCATCGGAGAGCGCACCGCGGAGGAGGTGAAGAAGATGGCGGGCTCGGCCTCGCCCCTCGACACCGAAGAGTCCGTCACCCTGCGTGGCCGCGATCAGGCCACCGGCCTGCCCAAGGCCGTCGACGTCAGCACGATCGAGCTGCGCGATGCCCTCGCGGGCGCCGTCGGCCAGATCGTCGAGTCGGTCCGCTCTTCCATCGAGGTCACGCCCCCCGAGCTCGTGAGCGACCTCATGACCCACGGCATTGCCCTCGCGGGCGGCGGAGCGCTCCTGCGCGGGCTCGACCGCCGCATCAGCCAGGAAACCCGCTTCCCCGTCTACGTCTCCGAGGACCCGCTGCTCTGCGTCGTCCGCGGCGCCGGGGCGATCTTCGACGAGATCGAGGCGAGCAGTGCCCTGGAGCAGCAGTTCGACTCGGGAAGGGCGCGGCGCTAGCCTCGAAGCGGTCGCCGCATGCTGATCTTCAGTCGCTACACGTACTGGGTCGGGGCCATGGTCGCCCTTGCCGTCCTCCTCGCCGTGGTAGGACGTGCGGGCCTGCTCAACCCTGTTCAGGATGTCTTCTTGCGAATAACCGGGCCGGCCGAGGAGGGAACCTCCTCCATCTTCCGTCCCGTCGCCGACTTCTTCGGCGATGTCGCCGATCTCGACCGCCTGCAGGAGGAGAATCGCCGCCTCCTCGGCGAGAACGAAACGCTCCGCAACGAGAACGCCGCCCTCAGGGGAGACAGCCTGAGGCTCGCTGAACTTGAGAACGCGCTCGGCGTGGTCACCGCCGATCCCTCCGCGGAGCGACTAACTGCGGGGGTTCTCAGCCGTATCCAGGGCCCTCTCACCCGCGAGCTGCGTATTGACCGCGGAACCAACCACGGCGTGACCGAGGGCAACCCCGTCCTCTCCGTGCAGGGAACGCTGATCGGCACGGTAGTCGAGGCCTTGCCCGGCAGCTCCTTCGTCCGCCTTCTGACCGACAGCCGCAGCAGCGTCGCCGCGCAGGTCCGGGGCACGCCCGCCGATGGCATCGCCAAGGGCGACGGCGGCTCCCTCAGCTTCGAGCTTGTGGAGGGCGACGTGAACATCGGCGACACCGTCGTCACCTCCGGCCTCGGCGGCGCCTATCCCCCCGACATCCGCATCGGCGAGGTGACCGCCGTCCTCGGAGACTCCCAGGACCCCTTTCCTACCGTGCGCCTGCAGACGACCGTGCGTATCTCCACTACGCGTACCGTTCTCGTCGTGACCAGCTTCACGCCCGCCCGCTTCGAGGCGTCCGACTGATGCGCGCCCTGCTGCTCGTGATCCTTGCGTTCGTGGCGGTGCTCGCCCAGGTTGCCGTCGCCCCCCTCTTCCCCCTCGCGGACGCCCTCATTGAGGTACCGGTGGTCGTGCTGCTCCTGCTCGCCATCTTCGCGGGTCCCTACGCTGTCATGATCGCCCTCCCCATCCTCGTGCTCTTCCTCGGGTTCTCCACGAACGTGGAGTACGAGTGGCTCATCGCCGCCTACCTGCCCCTGCTCCCCTGCGCCGCCTGGATCCAGCGCCAGCACGCCATTCCCCAGACCCCCTACGTCCTTGTCCTCATCGTGGCCCTGGGTGCTGGGGCCTGGGCCCGAGCGGTCTTCTCGACAGTGGCCCTGGCTTCCGGAGCCAGCCCCGACTTCGGCGCCGTCTTTGTCGAGATAGTGCTCCCCGGCGCCGCCTTCGATGCGATTGTGCTCTCGGTGATATATGGCCTCTGCCGTTGGGTCGGCTGGCCGGCGCGCTCCCTCGACCTCCAGCAGGCGGAGTTCTAAGCGATGAGCCTTATCGGCGATCGGCGCGTCGACCCCGGTCTCAGCCGCAACCGGCCTCGCGGCAACGTAGGCGTGCTCCGCATCGCCGTCGTCGTGCTCTTCGTCATCCTCGGTGTGCGCCTCGCCCAGATGCAGCTCGTCGATGGCGCTGAGTATGCCGAGCGTTCCGACCTGAACCGCATCATCGTCGATAGCGTCCACCCCACCCGCGGCCTCATATTCGATCGCAAGGGGCAGCTCCTCGTTCAGAACAGCGGTTCCTTCACAGCCCTCATCACGCCCAGCTTCCTGCCCGAGGACTCCGCCGATCGCTACCGCCTCTACCTCTACCTTGAAGAGCTGCTCGGCATACCGGCGCTCCAGATCGAGGAAGCCGTGACGGTCGCCGAGGAGCGCGGCCAGCGGGACCTGCCCCTCGCCCTCGCCCGTGCCCTCGACCGCCCTGTCGCCCTCATGCTCGAGCAGGTCGCCGCCGACCTCCCCGGCGTTTCCCTCTCCGTCGAAGCCCGTCGCCTCTACCCCGCTGGTCCCGAGTTCAGTCACATCCTCGGCTATGTTGGCGCCCAGTCTCCCGAGGAGTGGCGCGTCCTCCAGGAAGACGGGTACGCCTTCAACGAGGTTGTGGGCAAGGTCGGGGTCGAGGCGCGCTACGAGTCCACGCTCCGTGGTGTCCCCGGCCGCGCCGTCACCGAGGTCGATGCCCAGGGAGACCTCGTCACGACGATCGAGAGTACCGCCCCCGAGGGTGGCCGGGGCATCCTCCTCTCCATCGATTCCGACCTGCAGCGCTACGTGTACGAGCTGCTCACGAACACCATGCGCAACGCCACGACCGCCGCTGCCGTCGTCATGAGTCCCGTCACGGGCGAGGTCTACGCCATCGTTTCCGTGCCCACCTACGACAACAACATCTTCTCCCTCCCCGACCCCGGCGAGGAGTATCAGCGCCTGCTGGAAGACCCCCGCATCCCCCTCCTCCACCAGGCGCTCAGTCCCGTGGCGCCCGGCTCCACCTTCAAGATCATCGCCGCCGCCGCTGCCCTCCAGGAAGGCAACATCACCCCATCCACCCGGCGCACCATCGATAGCGACGTCCTCGAGTTCGTCGGCGAGGACGGCCAGCTCTACTACTTCTACGACTGGCGCGTCCACGGCGAGGTTGACCTCGTCGGGGCCATCTCCTGGTCGTCCAACATCTACTTCTACATGGCCTCCTGCGGCATTCCCCAGGAAGGCATCGCCGGTCTTGGCGCGAACCCCGAGCAGTCCGCCGTCGTCCTCGGCTACTACGCCCGTAGCTTCGGCTTCGGCCAGGTCACGGGCCTCGACATCGCCAGCACCGAGTCCCCCGGCGTCATCCCCAGCCCCGAGTGGAAGCGACGCGTCCGCAGCGGCCCCCTCTTCAACCCCGAGGACCGCGACTGGTACCTCGCCGACACCTGCTTCATGGGCATCGGCCAGGGCGACGTCACCGCCACGCCCCTGCAGATGGCCGTCGCCACTGCTGCCATCGCCAACGGCGGTTACCTCCTCGAGCCCTACGTCACGAAGCAGATCCTCGCGGCTGATGGCTCCGTCGTCTCCACCACCGAACCCTCCCGCGAGCGCGTGCCCGTCGATGAGGAGCACCTCGCGGTCATCCGTCGAGGCATGCGCCAGTCCGTCATCGACGGGGCCGCCCAGCGCGCCGCCCTGCCGGGCGTGGTCGTCGGCGGCAAGACAGGCACCGCCGAGTTCGTCGATCCGGAGGATGGCGTCACCAGGGACCGGGCCTGGTTTACCGGCTTCGCCCCCTACGACGATCCCCAGATCGTCGTCACCGTCTTCTACGACCGCGGCATCGGCGGCGAGCAGGCCGCCCCCGTCGCCGCCGACATCATCGGCTATTTCCTGGAGAACGTGGAGCCATGAACCGCTTTGGCGTCCAGGGATCCCTCCGCGCCTGGGACCGCTTCGATGCGATCCTCGCGATTGCCGCGTTCGCGCTCGTCGGCTATGGGCTGGTGCTCATCTACAGCGGCAGCATCGCCTCCTACGACGGGCCCAGCGCCAGCCTCCAGAACCCCGTCGCCCGACAGGGGCTCTTCGCCTTCATCGCCATCGTCGCGATGTTCCTCGTCTCGCGGCTCGACTACCACCTGCTCCTTCACTACTCCTGGTGGCTCTACGGGGCTTCCATCTTCCTGCTGCTGGTGCTCATCCCCATCGGGCAGACGGAGTTCGGCTCGACGCGCTGGTTCGCGCTCGGCCCGATCCAGTTCCAGCCCTCCGAGTTCGCCAAGATCGCCACCATCCTCCTCCTCGCCCGCTTCCTCAGCGAACAGGGCGGTGACGCCCGCGACCTGCGCGTCCTGGGCGGCTCGCTCGCAATCACGGCCCCGGTGCTCCTCCTCATCTTCATCCAGCCCGACCTCGGCACGAGCATCATCTTCGCCTCCATCTGGCTCGGCATGGTCGTCGTCGCTGGCATCCAACGGCGCCACCTGCTCTTCTTCGGCGCCGTCTTCATCGCCATCCTGCCCTTCGCCTGGACCTTCACCGTGGCCGACTACCAGATCGAACGCATCTCCGTGCTCCTCAATGCCGAGGAGGACCCGCTCGACGCCGGCTACAACCCGATCCAGTCGCAGATCGCCGTGGGCTCGGGGCAGCTCTTCGGCAAGGGACTCACGAACGGCGAGCAGACCCAGCTCGACTTCCTCAAGGTGAAGACCAAGGACTTCATCTTCAGCGTCCTCGGCGAGGAGCTCGGCTTTGTCGGCGCCATGGCGCTCTTCGCCCTCTTCATCCTGTTGTTGATGCGAGGCATCCGCGCCGCCCAGATCGCGGGCGACATTCCCGGCCAGCTTGTGGCCGCGGGGATCGTGATCACGATCCTCATGCAGGCCTTCATCAACATCGCGGTCAACCTCAGCATCTTCCCCGTCACCGGCCTGCCCCTGCCCTTCGTGAGCCAGGGCGGCAGCTCCCTCCTCACCCTCTTCATTGGCCTCGGCATCGTCCAGAGCATCGTCATGCGCCACCGCGCCTACCGCCGGTTCTAGGAACGCCACAGACCAGCGCTACCTGTCGCCGAGCCCAGCGGGTACCCTGCCCGGCGCGACTCGCCCTTGAAGGGAGCACAGTGTGGCCACGCCCGACAATCCTCCCACCCAGTCCGAGGTCCTCGGCTACTTCGACTCGCTCTCGAACTGGGGCCGCTGGGGCCCCGACGACCAGCTCGGCGCGCTCAACTACATAACGCCTGCAAAGCGGCGTGAGGCCGCCGCCCTCGTCCGCGAGGGCCTCTCCGTCTCCTGCGCCTGGGACATCGAGACCACCCCTCGCGCCGACCACATGTTCGGCGTCCCGCAGCGCTACATGGTGGCGACCGGGCGCGAGCCCCTCGAGTACGGCCGCGGTGGCGCCGCCCTTGAGGTCATGAGCCTCGCCTTCCACGGCGTCACCATCACCCACCTCGATGGCCTCAGTCACATCTTCTGGGACGGCAAGATGTACAACGGCAAGCCCGCCGACCTGGTCACCGCCCAGAAGGGCGCCAAGCACCACGCGGTGACCGCCCTCGGCGACGGCATCGTCACGCGCGGGGTCCTCATGGACATCCCCGCGCTCGACGGGCGCCCCTGGCTCGACCCCGGCGAGGGCGTCTTCCCCGAACACCTGGAGGCCGCCGAGGAGCGGCAGGGCGTGCGCGTCGTACGCGGTGATGTCGTCCTCCTGCGCACGGGCAAGGGCCGTCGCCTGCGCGAGGAACCCGATCCGCCGCGCTCCTCCGGCGGGTGGCACGTGGGCTCCCTGCCGTGGCTGCACGAACGCGAGGTCGCCGTCATCGGCGCCGACACGGCCCAGGAGGCGGGTTCCCCCGGCTACGAGGCCGTGTCCGTACCCGTCCACATGATCGGCATCGTCGCGATGGGCCTCCACCTCATCGACAACTGCGACCTCGAAGCGCTCGCCGAAACCTGCGCCCGTCTCAACCGCTGGGAGTTCTTCCTCAGCATCCAACCCCTGCGCCTCGAAGGCGGCACCGGCAGCGCCGTCAACCCCATCGCCGTGTTCTGAGGCCAGCACGACAGTCGCCGTGAAGGCAACACATGGTTCCGGCCCAGGACACCCACACGGGCCCGGTCAATCCCGTGGCCAGCGCTCTCCGTCAACCTCGAGATACTTGATCCGCGCGACGCCGTTGCGGGAGACCGCGACATGGACATCCGGTGGCGACGGCAGCACGCCCGTGCCCTGGGGCACGAAGTACTCCCCCAGATTGGGATACTCGACGCGGAGTGGCGACTCGCCTATCACACGAGCGCGGATCGCAACCAGCCCGCGGTCCCACTCGTCCTCACCCAGGTTCTGCGTGCGGACGCTGACCGGCTCCCAGTAGCGGCCCAGATGCTCGAAGACGACGTAGACCTCCGCGCCAGCTCGCGGTCGGGCGCCGGGCAGGCCATCCAGCCGCTCCGCGCGGTAGCCGAGGATCACGTAGTCGCCGCGGACCGGATCGCGCGGGTCGACGGGCAGGGACTCGAGTACGATCTCGACGCCCGACTGCCGGCCCTCTTCGATGAAGATGACCGTGAGCAATAGCGCCACCTGAAGCCCAACGATGAGGACGAACAGCGCGAGCCGGCGCCGCCTGATGAGCGCGTGCATCTCAGCCACTCCCCTGAGCGCCCCCAGCCGTCGCATCGATGCGACGGCTGAGCCGGCGACGGCTCAGCTCGATCAGAAGAGCGAGCACGAGGCAGAGGACGCCGGCGCCGGCGAAGAGCGCGCCGGTCTGAGCGTAGTCGCTGAAGAGATCGAAGTACCTTGACAGGATGAACAGGCCGAGGAAGACGAGCGCGGCGTTGACCCAGGACTCGCGCCGCAACACGATCCCAAGCCAGACCACCGAAGCGGTCAGCAGGCATGCCCCCAGCCAGTAGCCGAGCGTGGTGAGGATGAACGCCTCTTCGGCCTCGCCCCGGGGGTTGAGGGCCGCCACGAGCGTCCACATGAGCAGCAGCAGCAGCGTTAGTTGACCGAGCAGCAGCGGCGGGCGCAGTCGATCGTGGATCCGGGGCCAGCCGAGACGCGTTTCGGCCCGGATGCCGGTCACGAATAGCGCCTGAGCCACAAGACCCATCGGTGCCATCAGGAGCAGGGCCGCGGGGACGATAGGCACGACGCTCTCGATACCGAAGTGGCGGTAGAAACCGAGCGAATACACCGCGCCGGCGAGCAAGATCCCGCCGACAAGTTCGACGGGTGGCGAGAGGGGGGCGTACGCGCTGCGCCTCTGAAGTGGGGCGAGGGCGACCAGCCACGCGCCGGCCCCGATCAGCAGAAGCAGGACTGTCTCACCCGCGACTTCGAGCGGGGAGCCGCCTCGCTGGCTCTCCGCGACCAGCCAGATCGCGAACAGCACGGCCGCGACGAAGGCGTGGCTGCGCGAGGTGAAGAGGTAGGCGAACGCGATCGCCGAGCAGAGGACCGGCAACAGCAGCGGCGCGGGATTGAACGCGATGTGGTACTGCTGGCTGATCAGCGCGAGGTTGCCGAAGAGGACGCCGGTGCCGAGGAGCAACAGCGCCTCGCCGCTGCGCACCAGCCCGAGAGGTCCGTTGCGTACCCAGTACCCGCCGCCGAGGCAGGCGACCAGCAGCACGATACCTGTGGCAAGCTTCGACAGTTTTCCGATCTCGTCCCAGTTTTGTGAGATCACGAGCACGATTCCGAGGAAGACGAGCGCTGCCCCGAGTACCGCCAGGATCGTGAGCACCCGATGGCCGCGACCGGCGGCTGCCTCTTCGAACTCGATAATCTGCTGCCGCTGGTCGGCCGAGAGAATCCCCGCCTCCACCCATCCCGCCACCCGGCGTTCGAGTCCCCCGCGCAACGGCATGCCGCGTCTCCTCGTGCCCGCACACCGGTGCAACGCCGGATGCGGCCTCAGTATGCACCCCTGGGTTGGCAGCGACTCGCCCCGTGAGCAAGGCCTTCGTACACGAGGACTCGGCTACCGCGACGTGACGGTCGAGCGACTACGGCTCAAGTTCGGCGCCACGTGCACAAACGGGCGGAGTGTGGTGGGGCCGCCTACGGAAGCTCACACGCTATATCGGTCAGGACTTCCACCGTCACGGCGCGATTGCCGTGACGCGCACCTCCCCAGGAGGGCAGCACGGCGGAGTACATACCTGCGTCGCCGGCGACCGCGATGAGGATGTCGCGCGGCTCAGGGGTTATAGGGATGCGGTCGTCATTGTCGCCAGGCTCGATGGCGAAGGGCGCGATCGCTCGCAGCTCGCCGCGCGTGCGGCCGGCTCGCCCGTGCAACTCCTCCTGGAGCCGCGGGCGGTCGTAGCCCGCCTTCTCGAGCAGCGCCGCATGGCCCGGGGTGAGGAGGACGATCAGTTCGCTCCGGGGGTAGAAGGTGTTCGTCGAGGCGAGGCCGGACAGTGCGTCCACGAGCACCTTGAGCAGTAGAGACGGATCCTCGACGAGGCAGAAGACCTGGTGCGGGCCCTCGGTACCAACGACCGTGACCGCACTGGAGTCGGGCGGCATCCCGCGGGCGACATGGAGTGGCTCAAATGGGCTGGATTCCTCGGCCTCGGCGAAGCAGCAGGTGAACTTGCCCGGCTGCCCGAGCACTGCCATGTCGGACACGCCGGGGCGGCCGCCGCCGATGTTGATAAGCACAAGCCGCAGGGCGCGGCCGATCGCGGCGTTGGCGCGGTGGCCGGGCCCAAGCGCCCCGGTGCCCGACCAGAGGCCAGCCTCGTGGCGGATGGGTCCGTTGACGACAATGCACGGCCCGACGCTGTGGGTGGTCGACTGCGCCTCGGTCAGGTCCCACTCGTCGGCGCAGACGGCACGCACAGCGGCGACGACGACGGGGAGGTGTTCGGGAAGACAGCCCGCCATGACGGCGTTGATGGCCACCTTTTCTACGGTCGCTTCGCCGTGCTGCGGCCCGACTGTGCCGAGCACGACGTCGGGGTCGAACCCGGCGAAGGGCAATATCGCCTCGACTCGCTTGACCGTCGGGATCACGACCGGGAGACCGTCCGTGTAGCCGTCCGCGTGGAGCGCCTCGAGTGCGGCGTCCTCGTCCCGGGCCTCGGACATCAACGACCGCATAGCCGGTCCGCCACTTCCGGCGCGAGGCTGGCTGCCACCTCTGCCATGTACTCGAGCGACGTGCCCGCGATGGGGTGGGGCGTGACAACGACCGGTACGCTCGGCAGCCCTTCCGCGCGTGCGACGAACGTCGCCATGTCCCGGAAATTCTCCGTCACGAGCACGACCGTCGGTATCCCTCGTCGTGCTCCAGCTATCCCGTCACGCACGGTGGCGGAAGTGCAGCTCCCTCAGTGTCCATAGGCGGCCACGAGCGCGCCGCAGTCGCGGGCGATCTCATCCACTTCCTCCGGCGACAGTGGTATCGAGGTGTCGGTGCCGGTCTTGTCGTACTGGACGAACGTCGCTCCGGGGAGCAGGCCCGCGAGTGAGCGCTCGAATGCGTCGAGTAATCCACGCGAGCCCGGGAAGCCGTTCGCCAAAAGCGCCACACGGACAGGACCCTCGTCCAGCCCCAGCGCGTACTCCTCGATGGGGACACCGGGCTCGGCGGTCGGGTTCAGGTAGTGCACCGGCATGGAGAGCCTCCTGATCTTGCTGGGAGAGCGGAACGACCGTGGCGTGCGTCAACATTCAAGGAGAGTGCCTCCTTCAGAATCGAGGTGGGTGATGGACCCCATGAAATCGCTGTCGAGCACGACTCCCCGCCGGTAACCAGCAGCATCATGCCAGGACAAGATCCTCGCCGAAACGAGGGCTGATCACTGTGCTTTTCTCTGCCAGCGCCTCGCCGATGGGCGGAGGGTTCCCGCCCGGGTTACGAAGCCAGTGCCAGAGGAGCCTGACATCGAACGGTCCATTCGTCGCGGAACGGCCACCCTTGTTCCAGTAGGTGTGGACACGCGCATCACGGTAGATCTTTCGCGCTTCCTCTCGATCCAATGCTTCGTTGTAGCGCCAGTACGCGTCCATCGTGACGTCAACCGATTGATTGTCGCACTCGATGAGGGCGGCCATACACTCGAGTGCGAATCGCGTGATGATTTCCTGGTGGGGCGGAACCCCCAGGCCGCCGATGGGGTTCGTATTCGGACCGTAGAGCATGAACAGGTTGGGGAAGCCCGGAAGCATCGTGCCCAGGTAGGCCCGGGGGCCATCTTTGGCCCACAGCTCTTTGACGGTCAGGCCACCACGGCCGCGGATCTCCATCGGCAGCAGGAAGTCGTCGGCCCGGAAGCCCGTCGCCAGGACGATGATGTCGACCCCGTATTCCGTACCGCCCTCTCCTTCGATCCCCTCCCCGGTGATCCTGCGGATACCCTCGCTCACGAGGGTGACGTCGTCACGGAGGAGCGCGTCATAGATGCCGTACTTTCGATCCATCAGGACCGGGCGGCTCGAGTTGGGCGGCGCGACGGGCAGCATCTTCTCCATGAGGTCAGGGCGATCGGCGAACTTCGACTGCATGAACTCGACGCGCTGATCGCGGACGATCTTGTTGTAGGCGCTCACAGCGTGAGGATCATCCTTGTAGTTGGGGTCGACCGAGAACGAACGCTCGATCTGCTGCGGTCGACCCTCCCACCCGGCGTTGAAGCGGCCGAAGTTCGCCAGGTACGGGAAGTTGCGCTGCAGCCAGAGCACCTGTGGAGGGAACGGGTCGAGGTAGCCGTCGATGTCGAACACCCAGCTCGGTGTCCGCTGGAACAGGTACAGCTGCTCGGTCTCCTTCACCAGTTCGGGTACGACCTGGTAGCCAGAGCAGCCGCTCCCGATGACGGCCACGCGTTTGCCCCTGACATCCACGTCGGATGGCCACCGCGCAGTGTGGAACGCCTCGCCTGTGAAGTCCGCCATCCCAGGGAAGTCGGGAATATTCGGGTGCGAGAGGAAGCCCACAGCGGTGACGACGGCGTTGACCTGCCAGACGCGGGCGCCGCCCGGCTGCTCCGCCGTTATCTCCCAGCCCTTCGCCTCCTCGTCCCACACCACGGACTTCACTTCTGTGTTGAATTCGATGGACCTGCGAATGTCGAAGTGGTCCGCCACCCAGTTGAAGTACTGTTCGTTCACGCTCTGCGGGCAGAAGGCGTACGGGAATTCGTAGTCGAGGCCAAAGAGGTTCGTGTAGCTGAGGCTGGGCGTATCGACCCGGCAGCCCGGATAGCGATTCTCGAACCAGGTCCCGCCAACGCCGGCGTTCTTCTCCAGCACGACGAAGGGGATACCGGCGTACTGCAATTGAATCGCGGCATTCAAGCCGCCCATGCCCGTGCCGATGACCGCCACCGAAAACTGGCCGAGGACCTCAGCCGGCGGCTGCTCATGCCACTCCAGGCTGCGCGCCCAGGGATCGAGTGCGAACTCCTCAAGCCACAGGTCCAGTTCGAGCGGGGGCAACTCCTCGCCCACCGCGAGGCCAATGCTGCGGGGCAGGCGCTCCTTCTGACCGATGGGAAGGTCGCCGGCGCCCGCATCCCGGTACGCCTTCAGGAACTCGGCCGCCCTGGCGCGGAGAAACGAGGCGTCGGCGGGATCAGCCAGTTTGGGCACCTCTCGCCCCCGAAACATCGTCATCTCCACCCTGGTTGCGGCGATGCGTTCATCCCCGGTGAGCTGATACAGCAAACCGCGCAACGCCATCGGGCTCGCGTACTGCACGGCGTCCTCGATCGTTGCGGCGCTGGCTTGAAGCAGTTCGCTCCGGATTCCCACCATGACTACGCGACGCCCGGCCTGATGGCAGCGGACTCGCGATGCTCAATCGCGACATCTCCCTCAAAGCGCGGAATACCCGTCCCGTCGACGATACTGCCACCGCGGATGAGGAGGTCGTGCACGCTGTTCTAGCTCCTCGGCTACGTGACTGCTCCCGGGGGTAACAGGCGGATGTGATTAGTGAAACATTATATATCAATTTGAAGGCGCCCGGCATCGCTTGCTGCGCGGATGGGCCCCGGCTAGCCGCTTCTTCCCGCACTCCGACCCGGGGGAAATCATGGCGCGGGCGACGCAGAACGAAGTGCGATCCGTGGGCCCTCCCACGCCGGCTCGGTCGCCGGGCACGCGATTGAGGGGGCTCAGCCCGAAGTGTCGGCCAGCTGGAATCCTGTGCTGTCCGCGGCCTCGCAGAGCCGTGCAATCAGCTCATCAGATGCGGTGGTAAGCCGCGAGAGGATCTCCCGATTGTGCTCTCCCAGGGCGGGTGGGGGTGGGATCGTCGCATCGAGCTCGGGGTGGTTGTCGAAGTGCCACGGCAGGTTGGGGATCAGGCGGGGGCCGATGCTGTCGCTGTCTTGTGGGGCGATGGCGCCGCGGGCGCGGAACTGCGGGTTGTTCACGAGGTCCTCTGGATCGCTGGCCGGAACCGCCGGTACCCCGCCCTGCTGGAGGCGCTCGACGAGTGGCAGGCTCTCGAACGCTCGCGTCCACGCGTTGAGCTTCGCGTCAATCTCGGCTCCCTGCGCCGCTCGCCCCTCACGCGTGGCGAACGCGGGATCGAGCGCCCACGCCGGGCGGCCCATGGCGTCCACCAGCGCGGCCCACTCGTCGTCGTCCGAGATGCAGATGGCGACCCACTTGTCGTCGCCCGAGCAGCGGTAGACGCCGCAGGGCGCCGAGTCGCCGAACGTGTTGCCCCGGCGCTCCGGAACGGCGCCGGTCGTGAGGGAGTCCATGAGCAGCGGGCCCATCAGTGCGAGCGTCGCTTCCGCCATCGAGAGGTCGATGTGGACGCCCCGGCCGTGCTCGCGCGCGTAGCGCAGCCCGCAGAGGGCGGCGAAGGCTGCCGTGACACCGCTCGTATAGTCGGAAAGGTTGGCGCCCGGCGGCTTCCCCGGTCCACCCTCGTAGCCGAGGCTCGCGGTCATGCCGACGTAGGCAAGGATGTTCGTGACATAGGCCTTGTAGCTCGCGAGCGGGCCGGTGAGCCCGAACCCCGTGAGCGACACCATCACCAGATCCGGCCGTTCAGCTGCGAGCGACTCGTAGCCCAGGCCGAAGCGAGCGAGCCGGCCGACGCCCAGGTTCTCGATCAACACATCGCACGACAGGGCAACCTCGCGCGCCAGGCGAGCCTGTTCCGGGTCGTTGAGCTGAAAGGTGACGCTTGACTTGCCGGCGTTCATAACCGAGAACAGCCCGCTGCTGTTCAACGTCTTGTGACCCTCCACAAACGGGCCCAGCTCGCGGAACTGGTCGGGAGGGTTTATTCCCTCGACGCGGATTACTTCCGCGCCCATGCGCCCGAGCAGGAGGGTCGCGAACGGGCCGGCGATCACCCAGCCGAAGTCGCCGATGCGGATGCCCTTCAAGGGCAGGTCGTGCGCCTCCACGCTCGTCACTCCACCGGCCGGGCGCTCTCGGGTTCCAACCGACCTGCCAGCACTTCGGCAGTGTGCTCGCCGGGGTCTGGCGCGGGTGTCACGGCGCGCGGCTCACCCACACGGAACGGCAACCCCGGGTAGCGCAGCGGACCGTGCCGCGGGTGGTCGCCCGTTCTCACGAACTCGCGCTCGTTGATCAGGTCCGACTCGAGCACCTGGCCAACAGTATTCATCGGGGCGCACACCACGTTGCGACGCTGTCCTTCGTGGAACAGGTACTCACTCGTGAAGCCGGCGATCGACTCGCTGAGCAGCGGCTCTATCGCATCCCAGTGGAACCTGCGCAGGTCAGGAGTCGCGAACAGCTCGAGGTCCGCCCATTCCGGGTTCCCGATCAGTTCCATCAGTGCCTGCCAGTGCGACTGCCGGACGATGACGAAGTCGACCGCGCCGTCCGCGGTCTCGCGCAGTGCGACGGGCGCGATGGTCCCGATCGCCCCCTTGCCCCTGCTGAGGAGCCCGGCCCCGTAGGTGAAGGGGGCTGTGTCGCCGCGCAAGAAGGCGGTGAGCGACTCCACGACTGCGCAGTCGATCGTATCGCCCCGAGATTCCGTCTCCTGCCTGGCCAGGGCTATGAGGACCGCTGTCGCTCCGGTTAGCCCGGCGACCATCTCGGCGAGGCGGCCCTGGGCGGCGAGCGGCGGTTGCCGCTCGAGGTCGTCGACGCGCGTCGCGGTTACGAACGAGAGGCCGCTGGCGTGCTGGGCAAGGAAATCGTTGCACTTGAAGTTGCGCCACGGGCCCGTGAGGCCGAACCACGAGAGCGCCAGGACGATGAGCGGGTCTGCCGCTTCGCGCAGCGCTTCCGGGTTGACGCCGAGGTCGAGGAGGGCGCGATCGAAGAAGCCGACCACGCCGTCCGCGCTCCGACAGAGCTCCATGAGTTCCTCGCGCTCTGCCTCATTCGCAAGATCGAGAGAAACGCTGCGCTTGTTGGAGTTGATGTAGAGGTGGATGAGGCCGTCGCCAGCGAGTCTATCAGGCACGGCAGCGCGAACCGGATCGCTGCTGCCGTGCTGCTCCACCTTGATCACGGTCGCGCCGTAGTCGGCCAGCATCTTGCCGCAGAACGCCACGGCAACGCCCTCGCCGACTTCGACGATCGTCAGGCCGTTAAGTGGTTGCCACGGGTCGCTCTCGTCGCGGCCAGCTTCTCCCCAGGCTTCAACCGCCTTGCCCATCAGTGTCCCCCTGGGCGCTGGACCACGTTGACGTATCATACAGTTTTCCCCGCCCAACCCGAGGTTGCACCACTACGGAGGCACGCCAGACGCTCGCCGCGGCCTCGTGGCTCGCACGTCCGGCGGACTGCCTGAGGAGAGCCGGGGGAACGATCGCCTGGGTACCGCCAGGACCGCCCGGGCGATCCCTCTTAGGGGCGAACTGCGTCCTGGATCGCCCCGGCGAGCTGCGCGACCAGGGCGCGTGCGGCGGGCAGGGTTCCGAACATGCCCAGGAACCCGTGGTTCACGCCGACGTAGCGGACGCACGTAACCGGCACGCCGGCTTCCCAGAGCACCGCGGCGTACGCCTCGCCTTCATCGCGGAGCACGTCGTATTCGGCCGTGGCGATGAACGCAGGGGCGACGCCGGCGAGGTTGGACGCGCGCACCGGTGAGGCATACGGTTCCTGGCCGCGGGCGGTGTCGCTTCCAAGATAGTGGCGCCAGAACCACTCCATCGAAGCCTTCGTCAGGCCGTACTCGCCGCCTCCGTTCTGCTGGTAGGACGGCCGCTCGAAGCTGTAGTCGGTGACCGGGTACAGCATCACCGCCAGCGCGATCTCGGGGGCGAAGCGGTCACGCGCCATGAGCGCGATCACAGCCGCCACGTTCCCGCCGGCGCTGTCGCCCGCAACGGCGATGCGTGCCCCCGCTCGGCAGAGCTCGTCCGTGTGCTGCGAGGCCCAGAGCGTCGCGGCGTAACAGTCCTCCGCAGCAGCGGGATAACGGTGCTCGGGCGCAAGGCGGTAGTCGACTGAGACGAACGTGCAGTTGCTGGCATTCGTAAGCTCGCGGCAGATCGCGTCGTGGGTATCGAGGTTGCAGAGGACGAAGCCGCTGCCGTGGAAAAACACGACGATGCCGTCCGGACGCTCCGGCCGGTAGATGCGAATGGGGAGAGCGCCGGCCGGCCCTGGGATGGTGCGGTCGACGACATCGTGGACGGGCGCTGGATCACCCTTGGGAACGAGCGCGATCGACTGCTCGCGCGCTTGCTCGACTGTGAGGGTGCTGATGTCCTTGACGCCGAGTTGCTCTCGCAAGTCGAGCGCTCGACGGACCATGGGGTCAAGAGGCATTGCAACTCCAGCGGGCAGGAGGATCTGGTGAGTGGCCACCGCATGCGAACGGGCGCCCGCACCGGCGGCCATGTCCCGTGGTTCGCGCCGGCTGGTCTCCCTGGCTTTGCACAGCCGTCGCACCTTCATCGGGGAACCAGAGAGGCGGGCGAGAAGGTCCGTTCACGGTAGCACCGGGGTGTAGTGACCGGACACTGCGGTAGACGCGCATGACACTTGAATGTATCATATCGCTAGACGCGAGCAGCCTGCTACGAGCTGCTCGCGGGAATCAGCGGGACGCCCGCCCAGGCACCGCGTCGTCGGGGATGGCCGGTTGCCATCGGCGGACGCCGGGGTCGCAGGAGGACCTCCATGCACGTCGGCTACTCACCCATTTTCCAGAATCCCGGCAGTCCCCGCCCGGACCACGAGGTCTACGCGGACGAGTTGCGGCTGGCCGCGCTGGCCGAACCCCTCGGGTTCGACTCCGTCTGGTCCGTCGAGCACCACTTCACCGACTACACCATGGTCCCCGACGTCGTGCAGTTCCTGAGTTACATGGCGGGCAAGACGTCACACATTCAACTCGGCTCGATGGCCATCATCCTGCCCTGGCACGACCCCCTGCGGGTCGCTGAGCAGGTCTCGATGCTCGACAACCTCTCGGGCGGCCGCTACATCCTCGGCATCGGCCGGGGACTCGCGAAGTTCGAGTTCGAGGGCTTTCGGCTCGACATGTCACAGTCGCGGGCGATGTTCATCGAGTACGCCGAGACAGTGCTGGAGGGCCTTGAGCAGGGCTACGTCGAGCGCGAAGGCGTCTTCGCCAAGCAGCCACGGCGTGACATCCGCCCTTACCCGGTCCGCTCGTTCCAGGGACGAACGTACGCTGCGGGTGTCTCGGCGGAGTCGATGCCGATCATGGCCAAACTGGGCGCCGGCCTCCTCATCATCCCCCAGAAGCCGTGGGAAGAAATCGCCCAGGACATGGAGTCCTACCGGAACAGCTGGGCCGAGTTTCACCCCGAGAGGCCGAGGCCCCGGCCCTTCGTGTCGGGCTTCACGGTCGTCGACAGCGATGCTGACCGCGCGAAGGAACTGGCCCGCCAGTACATCGGCGTGTATTACCAGACCGTGACGCAGCACTACAACCTCATGTCGCAGGACTTTGCCGGAGCGAAGGTCTACGACCACTACGACAAGCTCAGCAAGTTCATCAACGAGCGCGGCATGGACTATGCGGCGAGCGGCTTCACCAGCCTGATGCCGTGGGGCACGCCCGACCAGGTCCTACGGAAGATCGAAAAGATCCGCGACATCGTCGACATGGGCGCCTTCGTCGGCTACTTCTCCTTTGCGGGAATGCCCATAGACGAGGCGGAACGGAGCCTGAACCTCTTCGCAAGCGAGGTGCTCCCGGTGCTCAAGCAGTGGGAGGTCGAGGAGGCCGTGCCGGTGCCGCAAGCCATCGGCCCGGCAGCCGGTTAGGAAGCCTCTGGGAACGGGAACTGCGCCCGGGACGGGCGATTGGGGAGAGCAGAGATGGACTACGAGACCGTGATCTACGAGCAGGAGGGACCGCTGGTCACCGTCCGGTTGAACCGGCCGCAGCGGCTGAACGCGTACAGCAAGGAAATGCGGCGCGACCTGAACGCCGCGTTCGCGCACTTCGTGGGTGATCCCTCTGCCCGGGTAGCCATCGTCACGGGCGTGGGGCGCGCCTTCTGTGCGGGCCGCGACATCAAGGAGCAAGCCGAGGGGCGGATGGACAATTGGTCGGAGATTACCGACCGGCCCCCACTCCACTTTGCCCCGCGCTCGGAGAAGCCGATCGTGACCGCCGTCAACGGGTACGCGTGCGGTGTCGGGTTCTACCTGTGCCTCGGCGGCGACATTCGCGTTGCCAGCGAGACGGCCCAGTTCAACCTGCCCCAGCTGCCCACCGGCCTGCCAGGCTGCTGGGACGTCTCGATGACGCAGGGGATTCCCTGGGCCGTCGCCATGGAGATCCAGCTCCTCGGCCGGATGGTCCCGGCGCAGCGGATGTATGAGATCGGGCTCCTCAACAAGGTTGTCGCTCCCGAGGACCTCCAGGAATGCGCGCTTGAGTATGCACACGAGCTCCTGGCCCTTCCCCCGCAGCACCTCGCGGTGACGATGAGGATGCATCGCAGGGTGCAGTTCATGCCATCGGAGGAGATGTGGAAGGAGCAGGACGAGAACTACAACTACCTGCTGACGCTCTCGGACACGGCAGAGGCAGCGGCGGCGTTCGCGGAGAGGCGTCCGGCGGCGTTCACCGGGACGTAGTGCCGCCGTCCGCGGCGGCGGACGCCACCAGGCTGCAGCGGCACCGGTGATTCGGGGGCAGCGTGTCCTTGTCACGGGGGCCACTGGCCTCGTGGGCCATCCGTTGGCGCTGGCGCTCGCAGCCGAGAACGAGGTGGTAGCGGTCGCCCGCTTCACCAGGGCCGAACGGTCACGCGCCCGCCTCGAGGCCGCAGGCGTGCGGATAGTCGCGCACGACCTTTCCGAACCTTCACTGGCGGGCGTCCCCAGTGATGTGGATTACGTTTTTCACACTGCGGCGCTGGTCCCCGACGCCATCGACAGTGACGACGACGCCTACCAGTTGAACGCGCAGGCCCCGGGGCGGCTCCTGGCTCACTGCCGGCGATCGAGGGGGTTCGTGCATTGCAGCACGTCGTCCGTTTACGAGTTGCAGGGCCTGCGCGCCACTCGCGAAAGCGATCGCTACGGCGCGCATTACGGTACCTACAGCCTGACGAAGATCGCTGCTGAGATGGTTCTTGCGTTTGCCTCACGCGAGTGGGGCGTTCCGACCGTCATTGCCCGGCTTTTCACGATGTACAGTCCGAGAGGCGGAGCGCTGACGCACCACCTCCGGGCAGTGGCTGCCGGCCAGGAGATTGCGCTCCAGGCGGGCGGGCCCCCCCGCTTCAACCCGATGTACGAGTCCGACTACGTCGAGAAGTTGATCCTGGCCGCGACCCTGGGGCAGACGCCGCCACTGGTCGTGAACCTCGCCGGCAGCGACGACTCGCTCTCTGCCCAGGAATGTCTCGCCTACGCCGGCGAATTGCTGGGGACTCCTCCGCTACTGCGGGAACGCGAGGACGGCTACCGACCCGTGTGGGGGGATGTTGCCCGCATGCACGAGCTCATGGGACCGTGCCGGGTCGAGGTCAGGGAAGGCATCCGTCGCGTACTGGAAGGGCGCGGCTACCTTCCCCCGCGCGCTTGAGCGAGCCGCACATGCGGCGTCATCGCATCGCCTCGTTGTCGATGGCGCTCGGCCGGCGACTCAGCTGGGGGAGGGCGTGGTGCAGGCCCCGCTGGCGCGTTGCCCCATCTCCTGCAGGTGGGCGCGACACTCGTCCCACATCTCGCGCAGGATGTCCGCGACAGGCCGTACTTCCGTTATCCGCCCGACGACCTGCCCACTGAGCACGGGGCCCGCAGTCAGGTCGCCCCCGAAGTAGAGCTTCTCGATCCACTCGTGGAAGTCCCCAGGGCTGAGCCCTCCGGCAACGGCCTCGGCTGCTGGCGTCCGCAGCGCGCGGTGTGTCGGCAGGTCATCGAAACGGACAAGGAGGGTGTCCGTCTCGGCCGCCGCGAGATACGCCTCTTTGACGGCTGGGTGAGCGGGCGACTCGGCCGAGGTGAGCATGCGCGTCCCGATCTGGACGCCTTCGGCCCCGAGTGTCAGGGCGGCCGCCATCGACACGCCGTCGCAGATGCCCCCGGCCGCGACGATGGGTACCTCCACCTCGTTCGCGATCAGCGGGAGCAACACCATCGTCGACGCTCCCCGCGGATTCTTGTAGCCGCCGCCTTCAATGCCCTCGACCACGAGACCATCGGCGCCGGCGGCTACGGCCTTCAGCGCGCCCCGCAGACTCGGCACGACGTGAAACACGATCAGGCCGGTCTCCTTGAGTTGGGGAACGATCTTGGAGGGATCCCCTGCCGAGGTCGTCGCGAACGCCGCACCGCAGCCGTGGATGAGGTCTCGCAGCGCGCCTGCGTCGCGGACGGCGCGAAGCGGCACGTTGATGCCCCACGGTTTCGTGACGGTGGAGCGCAGCAGCGAGCACTCGTCGGCAAGGCTCTCGTAATCCCCGGACCCGGTCTCGAGGATGCCGGCGCCACCCGCCTCGCTTACGGCAGAGACGAGCGATGCACGTGCGATGTAGCCCATCGGCGCCTGGAAGACAGGAATGTCGATCCCGAGGAGGTCCGTGATTCGTGTGCGCATGGAGGCCCCGACGTCAGTCTTGCGGAGTTGGCGCCCCATTTGGCTCCAACGTGTATCATATGTTATCCAGCCAGGCTCGTCATGTGAGGCGCACGGGCGGCACCGGGCGCGAGAGCGTCGCCCCGCCGAGAAAGCTGGGCTCCCGAGCTGTCTCCCGGTGCCTCAAGGCGCGCATTGGGGCCCGCCGGAGGTAGGTCGCAGTGAAGGTCGAATTCTTCCTTGAGACTCGTGGCGACCTTAATGACCTCACGACGGTCGAACGCCAGGCGGAGCTGGCTGAAGCTTCGGGCGGCGACACCGTGATTGCAGCCGACGGCTACTCCGACGGGCTGTTGCCTCTCATGCTCGCCGCTCGCGCAACGGCGAAGATTCGGCTCGCGACCGGCATCCTGGTAGCGTTCCCGCGCAGTCCGATGGTGACGGCAATCGGCGCCTGGAACGTGCAGGCCTACTCTGGCGGCCGCTTCGAGTTGGGCCTCGGGAGCCAGGTCAAGGGTCACATCGAGCGCCGCTACTCGACCGAGTGGCTGCCCCCCGGGCCTCGCATGCGAGACTACGTGCTCGCCCTGCGAGCAATCTTTCGCAGCTTGCAGAGCGGTGAACCACTCGAATTCGCGAGCAAGCACTACAACTTTGACCTCATGACGCCATGGTTTCGGCCCCCCGACCACGGCTACGGCCCCATACCGATCTCGATTGCCGCGGTGAGCCCCTACATGCTGCGACTGGCGGGGGAGATTTCCGACTGCGTGCGCCTCCACCGCTTCGTTTCGCGAAGGTACCTGGAGGAGGTTGTCGTCCCCCAGATCGACCGCGGTGTTCGCCTGGCCGGCCGTCAGGAGGGTGACCTGGACGTGTCCGGGGGCGCGCTGATCGGGATTGCCCGTGACGAGGCTGAGGTTCGCAGGCTGCGGGAGCAGCTGCGCTCTCAAGTTGCCTTCTTTGCCTCCACGCGAACCTATTCCGGCAACTTCGACATCTATGGCTGGCAGACGGTTGTACAGAGACTCCATGAGCTATCGCTTGAACATCGATGGGACGACATGACCAACCTTGTTTCCGATGAGATGCTGGACGAGTTCGTGGTGCTGGGGACCTTTGGGGACATCGCAAAACCGCTCTACGAGCGTCTCGGCCGATGCGTGAATCGCCTCTTTCTGCAGGTGCCTCTGCTTACGCAGGAGGATGGCGATAACGCCAGCCTGCTGGTGCGGTCGTTGCACGAAGCGTGGCAAGACGCCGGGTAGCGATCCGGGTAGCTACCGCCCGCGATAGTCCGCGTAGTCGCTAGTACCGGATGGACGTATTGGTCACAACCGCGACCAGTTTCCCGTCCTCATCTGCAAACGTCGTCTTCAGAGTCGTGATCAGCATCGGTCCCAGGCTGGCAATGCGTTCGCTGTAGTCGGCCACGTACATGCGCGCCGTGAGGACATCGCCCGCGCAGATGTCCGCGAAGTACTCAATGTCGCGGCCCCCATCCAGGGTTCGGGGCAAGGGCCGGGCTGGCTGCGGCTGGGACTGCACCATCGCCTCGGCGGCGGGATCGAACATGGGTGACCACCGATAGCCGTCCGGCAGGGGCACGTACTGTGGCGGGGGCAGCGGCTCGAGGAGGGGGTCGCCGATCGGGTTGTACACCGGCATCCAGAGGTGGCCCGGCGGGACGGGCAGGTCACGGTAGCCCGCGGCTCGTGCGTGCTCCGGATCGTAGTACACGGGATCCGTGTGGCCGATCGCCCGGGCGAGCATGCGAACCCATGTCCGGTCGATCTCGCACGTCCACGGCGAAGACTCCCGGCCGATGTGTGCGCGCATCTCCGGCGTGATCAGTGCCGGCGACTCGTCAGTCATTCCCACCCCTCGTTGCAGTCACCGCACGACGCTCAGGGCCCGTTGCGAACGTGGCGGCTAGCTCGCCGGCATGGCCGGCAGCGGGATGTTGTACAGCTCCGCCGCGTTGTCCTGCAGGACACGCCGCCGGGCGTGCTCGCTCAGCCCCGAAAGCACGTCCGCGATGTGCTCGGCGGCCCTCGGGTACAGGCAGGTTGGATGCGGAAAGTCGGTTTCGAAGAGCACGTTATTGATGCCGATCGTCTCGATAACGGCACGCGGACCGTAGTCCTCGAACCAGAAGCACGAGTAGATGTGGTCGCGGAAGTACTCACGCGGGCGGCGCTGCAGGTCCTTGCACTCGTCCCCGGCGAACTCATCGAGCTGGTACTCCAGCCCCTCCATCAGATAGGGAATCCAGCCGACGCCGCTCTCGACCGATACCAGCTTCAGATTCGGGTAGCGATCGAACAGCCCGCTCAAAACGAAGTTCGCGATCGTCGTCGCATTGCTCATCATGAAGGCGGTATTCTGAACAACGCCGCTGCGCTGGGGCCCGAATGAGGCCCACGGCAACGTCTTGCCCCACTCCGCATCGATCTTGCTCCCCCGGCCACCGATGTGGAAGTTCATGGGCAGGTCGAGGTCGTTGCAGAGCTCCCAGAAGGGGTCCCAGTAGGAGTTCCCATAGTCGGGTAGGCCCAAGCCGTCGGGGTAGTCGGACATCAGGACCCCACGAAGGTGCAGGTCCTCCTTGGCCCGCCGAAGCTCGCGGAGCGTCGCTTCGCGGTCCCAGACAGGCAGCATGGCCATCGGGAAGAGGCGCCCGCCCGACTGTGCCTGCATCTCCGCGACCGCGTCGTTGTAGATCTGGATGCAGAGCGTGCGCAGCTCCTGATCCTTGACGCGCACCATAAAACGGACGGAACTGAGCCCCGCAGCGTTGGGGTAGAGGATCTGGGCGTAGATCCCGAGGCGATCCATCAGCTCAAGACGCGCCACCGGGTCATACGCGGCCTTCGTGACCTCGTCCATGTTGGGCATGTAGGTGTATCCACGCGCCTTGTCTTCGTTCTTATCGATCACGACAGGGCCCATCTCGCCGAAGAAGACATCGCCTTCGACGAACCAGATGGACTTGCCATCGACCATGCGCTGGTGGGGCACCCGGTCGCGGAAGGGGCCGGGTGCACGGGAGGTCCAGAGGTCGGGCGGCTCCTGGTAGTGCGTGTCGGTGTCAATAACGCGCACGCCCTTCAGAACCTCCGATAGCGGGCTGCTGAACGTGTCGGTGGTCATAGAACTCTCCTCGTGGGTTCCTTGCCCTCCAACATATCATATCTTTACTGTGCCGGAAGCGGCCCGGGGCGAACGGCCGGACGCCTCCCCTCCCTACTGCGAGCTCCGCTCCTCGCGCCTGTCCCAGGGCGCCGGCGCCGTTGCGGCGGGAGCGGCCTCCCCTGCCTCCAACTCCACTTCGAGCGCCTCCAGGAAGCGGCAGACAAAGTTGTACCAGGAGATCATCAGTGTCAGTTCAACCGTTTCCTTGTCGCCCAGGGCGTTCTGCACGGCGCCGAATATCTCGTCGGACACCTGCACGTCTCGGGTCATCGCTTCGGCATAGCGAATGACCGCGCGCTCGAGGTCCGAGAATGCGGGATGGCGCTCCGCGAGCGACAGGCTGGCGAGCTGATCGTCCGTCACCCCGGCGGCACGGGCGATTGGGACGTGGTGGTAGTACTCATACAGCGCGCCGGTGCAGCGCCCGACGGTCAGAAGCGAAAGCTCGATCAGTCGGCGATCAACTGTCATCTCCGCGAAGGCGCGGCCCATGCGCATGATCTGCTGCAGCGCGCGCGGCGAGTGGGCGAATGTCCGGAAGATGTTCTCCGTCTGCCCGTCGTGGGTGACGGCGTCGAGCAGGTAGCCGAATTCGTCGGGGATGTCTTCCTTGTCCAGGTAGGGAACGCGCGCCATCGAGGCCCTCCTCTGGGAGTCCGGCCCGAGAGTTGAATGTATCATATCCCAGCCGCTCCGGAGCCCTCGGAAGCACCCTCAGCGGTGGCCTTCCGGGGGAGGGTGCGGTCCACGGTCCGTGTCGAAGACGTTGGGCCTGCCTCTCGAGGGAAGCTACGTGCTCACCGCCGCCCCCGTTCGCTTGCGCACGAAGGCGCCGATGGCGTCGATCGCTTCCTGGCCTTCGGGGAGCAGGAAGGCCATGAGCTGGAAGACATGGAACATGTCGTCGTATTCCTCGACCGTGACGTCTACCCCGGCGGCGCGTGCGCGCTCGGCCACGCGCGTCGTGTCGTCCATGAGCACTTCACGCGTTCCGACCTGCATCAGGAGCGGCGGGAGACCCGCCAGGTCTGCGTAGAGCGGGGAGGCGAGAGGGTCACGGGGGTCGCCGCCCGCGAGGTACGTGTCAGCCATCGCCTGGCAGAGCTCACGGTGCACGCTGGGATCGAGCGCGTCCCGCGTCACCATCGATTCGCCGGTCTGCGCAAGGTCGCTCCAGGCCGAGAGGGTGACGGCCCCGGCTGGAAGGGGCAGGCCCCTGTCACGCAGCGCAACCAGCGTTGCGAGCGTCAATCCGCCGCCGGCGGAGTCGCCCGCGATGACGATGCGCCCCGGCGCGACGTCGGCGGTGAGCGCACGGTAGATCGCCACGGCGTCTTCGAGTGCGGCGGGGAAGGGGTGCTCGGGGGCGAGCCGGTAGTCGGCCAGCAGGACCCGTCCGGCGTCCGCCCGCGCGATCCGCGAGGCCATCTCACGATGGGTCGCAGGCGAGCCCATCACATAGCCACCACCGTGGAAGTAGAGTACGACCGGGTCCCCCCCGTCCGGCGTCGCGACCCACTCGCAGGGCACGCCGGAAAGGCTGGCCGCCGTCACGACGACGTCCGCGTCGATCCGGATGCGGGCGTGCATGTCCTCCATGAACGTCCGCTGCTCCGCAACCGTCGTGCCCTTGGTGAGCTCGTAGTTGGCGCGCATGGTCTCGACGAGTTGGTCGAATCGCGGCGACTTCGCCATGGTGACCTCCTGTTCCCGCGTGCGCGGCTCGTACTGGACTTAGCGGTCGCGCCAGCGTGGCTCCTCGCGGGCCTGCCAGGCTCGCGCCGCTTCATCCGCGTCTTCAGTCTGGATCGCAAGGATTTGGGACCGGTTCTCGATCTTGAGGACCGTCTCGAGGGGGAGGCCGGCGGCCGTCTCGTTGATGAGCTCCTTCGTCAGGCGGAGGCCGAACGGGCTTGAGCGGCGGCAGATCGCTTCGGCGAGCGAGACCGCTTCCTCCAGCAGACGTTCCTTCTCCACCACCTGGTTCACGAGCCCCAGTTGAAGCGCCTCCTCCGCGAGGACCATGCGCCCGGAGTACATCATGTCGGCAGCGCGTGACGGACCGAGCAGGGTCGTCAGGAAGTAGCTCGATCCCATGTCGCCGCCGCCGACACCGAGGTTCAGAAAGGAGCACGCGAACTTCGCTTCGGGGGAAGCGACCCGGAGGTCGCAGGCGAGGGCGATGGACATCCCGCCGCCCACGGCGGGGCCGTGGACCGCACCGAGGATGGGCTGTGGGCAGCGCCGCATGCGAAGCACGATCTCGGCGATGCGCTTCTGGAACCAGAAGCCGTAGCCTACCTTGCCGAGCTTGGCGTCCTCGGCCAGATAGGGATCTGCGATGGCGCCCGGGGTGAGATCGAGCCCCGCGCAGAAGGCACGGCCGGCGCCCGTCAGGATCAGGACGCGCGTCTCATAGTCGTTCTCGAGACTCGCGAAGAACTGCAGGAGGGTCTCGATCAGCTCATCGTCGAAGGCGTTGAGGCGTTCCGGCCGGTTGAGCGTGGCGATCCCGATCTCGCCCCGCGATTCGAATTGCAGGATGGAAGAGCCTTCAGCGTGCACCTCAGCCCTCCAACCGGACCAGTTGGAGCGTATAATATCTTATCGATGGGCGACGGCAAGGGGCCGCGGCAAGCCCGTGCCACGAGTCGACCGGGAGCAATCGTGGATGTCGTCCCAGGGTCGACGGGCCGCGGGGTCGCGCCGGGCTCGTCGCCGGGAGGTTCCGAGCCAGGAATCTCGTGGGAGCCTGCCCGCGCGGAGCTCCCGGTCCACGCGATGGCTCGGAGACGCGTCGGAATTGGGATAGCGAAACCATGACAGCCCACCCGCTTGAGAACACCCGCATCCTGGATTTCACTAGGTACCAGCAGGGACCGTTCGCGACGATGATGCTCGCGGACCTTGGCGCTGAGGTGATCAAGGTCGAGGAGCCCGGTAGCGGCGACTTCAGCCGGAGGATGTGGAAGGAGCCCGACGGGTTCAGTGCATTCTGGGAGGGTCTGAACCGCGGGAAGAGGTCCATCGAAATCGATCTGCGTACTGAACGCGGCCGCGACCTCGTCCTGCAGATGGCAGACCGCTGTGACGTTGTTGTCGAAAACTTCCGTGTCGGGGTCATGGAGGGTTGGGGGCTGGGATACGATGTCCTGCGGCAGCGGAATCCCCGAATAATCTACGGTCAGGCAACCGGTTGGGGATCGAACGGACCCATGGCCGGGCTGCAGTCGTTCGATCAGGTAGCCCAGGCATTCAGCGGGTTCGCGCAGCACGCTGGTGGTGGCCCTGGGGCTCGCCCCGAAGTGCCGTTCTTCGGACTCGCCGACCAGGTGAGCGCCATCAATCTCGCACTCGGAATCATGACCGCGTTGTACGTGCGCGAACGGACCGGAGTCGGCCAACGCATCGAGGTGTCGCTTCTCGGCTCGCAGATGGCGCTCCAGGGCCCGGAGATTCTGCACCTCCTCCATGCTGGCGAGGAGCATCCCCGCGAATTCAGAGCGTCGGCGACCATAGGGCACTATGAGTGCGGCGATGGTCGCTGGCTCATGATCGTTGTGCTCGATCAGAAGTTCTGGAGCAGACTCACGTCCGCTCTCCACCTTGGGGAGATAGCCGAGGATCCACGGTTCTCCCGGGGGTTCCCGCGATACGTCAATCGCAGGGATCTCGAGACAATCCTGGAGCGAGCGTTTGCATCGCAACCAAGTCAGTATTGGCTGGAGCGACTGGAGGCGCGTGGCGTTCCGGCGTCGGTCGTCCTGGACTACGGCGAACTCGTCGAGCATGAGCAACCCTGGGCGAACGGCTACCTTGCGTACCAGGACCATCCCCGTTTCGGCCGGCAACGAGTGGTAGGTCTACCCATTTCGCTCAGCGAGACACCGGCGCGTGTCAGCGACCCGGCTCCGGATCCCGGTCAGCACACCGACGCGGTGCTGAGAGGCTTCGGCTTCAGCGATGAGGCGATAGCGGAACTGCGAAGTGAGGGAGTGATCGGGACACAGCGCGGGTAACGCGCTCTGGCGGGCCCGTTCCGTGCCGCGTAGGTCGCGGGTCAGACTTCCCTCGGATGACGCCGGTGAGCCGCCGGGTTGCAGGCTACAGGCGTGGGAACACCGCAACCACACGATCGGAGTCGCTGAGATGGGTCGGCCGCAGGCTCCGGGGGGGCTTGTCTCCACCCGGGGGACGACGCTGGTCAGCTTGCCTTACCGGCTCCGTCATCGCTGGCTGGGTTGGGCTGTGCGAACACACCCTTCGCCCTGAGCGAGGAGAGGAACTGCTCGCGACCGAGCTCTGCGTGCCGGATCGCCGCTGCGGACGCTGCTGCGGGGTCGCGCAGCTTGAGCGCATCGAGTATCTCGGTGTGGGCCTGCTCCGAGACGTGCGGCCAGTCCTCGACAACGCGATACCATTCCGACAACGGGATGTTCCGCGTGACGACGCGGAACATCGTGCGGAGGTACCTGGATTCCGCAGCGTGGTCGATGATGCGGTGGAAGCTGGCATGTGCTCGCTCGAACACTGCTCCCTCCGCCGACGAAGTCATCTCGGCGTAGAGTTCTTCAACCTTCTGGAGGTCGGTAAGACTGATCCGCTCGGCAGCGCGCTCGGCGAGGCGCCCCGAAACAACCCCGGTCAGGTAGTAGCTCTCGGCGAGGTCATCAGCCGAAAGCGGCAGGACGGTGATGCCTTTGCGGGTGCGCGCCTCGAGCAGGCCCTCGTCGATGAGCACAGCGACGGCCTCGCGAACAGGTGTGGTGCTGATCTCGAATTCGGCGGCAATGTCCTGCAGCCGCATCCACTCGCCCGCGCGGAAACTGCCCGAGAAGATCATGTCCCGGAGGTGTTGCTGCACGAGGGCCGAGGGCTTCTGGCGCGCCCCACGGTGGCCTCGGTCGGTAGTCGATGTCACGTGGTCCTGGCCTCCGTCACTCGGTGGCCCCGGACTCGTTCGCGCGAGCCTGCTCCCCCGACGATCCCATCCTTTGACTTCACGGCACTACCTCCAGTAGACATCGCGCCTCGCTTCCCGGCAATGTCGCGGCTCCCGTAGTCCGCTGCCGACGTTGTGTGGGCCAGCAGACGCGGCGCGCTGCGGAGTTGGTGTGCGCCGTCGAAGTTCACGTTACTGCTCGGGCGGCAGCTCGACTCCGTACAAGCTCGCCGCGTTCTCGAACAGGATCTGGCGTCGCACACTCTCAGGCTGGGCTCCCAGGCCATCAGCGACATGCTGGTCGATCGACTCCTTCCCGTACAGGCACACGATATGGGGGAAATCCGTCTCAAAGAGAATGTTCTCGACGCCGATGTACTGCAGAAGCGCCTTCGGGGCCACGCGCTCGAACCAGTAGCAGGAGTACACCTGCCGCCGGAAGTATTCGCTCGGCAGCATCTTGAATTCCGGCCGGTCTGCCGCTGCGTCCCCGACTTTGAAGGTGTAGTCGACCGCTTCGAGTACGAACGGGATCCAGCCGATGCCCGACTCGACGATGACGAACCGCAGGTCGGGGAACCGGGGAAGGATCCCGGAGAGGAGCAGATCGACCACCTGACTGGCGTTGTCGAGGTAGAGCTGCGTCTCCAGGCGGCTCATGTATGGCCGCAGTCCGAACGACTCAATCGCGTCCGGCTGGAACTCCTCATCAAAGTCGCCGCTTCCGATGTGGAAGGAGACCGGCAGCCCGCTCTCCTGTGCCGCCGCCCAGATCGGATCCCAGTGCCGGTCGGAGAGATAGGGCAGGCCGTGACTCTGCGGCGTCCCGCTGAGGACGACGCCCTTGTGGCCGCGTTCCGCCGCGCGGGAGATCTCCTTCGCCGCCGCCTCGACGTCCCAGAAGGGCGTGCAGGCGATCGGGATGAACCTCGCGGGGTCCGGTGAAATCCAGTCGATTAGGAAGTCGTTGTAGGCGCGCACGCACTCAAGCATCAGTTCGGGTTCCTTGAGCTTGAGGAATCCCTGGGATCCGAGCCCTCCCACGTTCGGATAGAGCGCCTGCGCCTGGATCCCGGCCTCGTCCAGGTAGCGCAGCCGCGCCGCCGCATCGTAGGACGCGGGGATGGCCTCCTCGTACGAGAGCGGGTGCGTAGGAAAGGGGCCGGTCCAGCCTGCCCATGCGCTGACCGCCGCGCCGGCAATCTTGGTATCGCCAATGAACCACGAAAGCTCGCGCTGCTGGTTCATCATCAACTCAAGCCCGGAGGCGGACTCTGGGGGCGGCGCATCGGCCCAGCGAACGTGAGGGACGAGGTCGCCCCACTTTCGCGAAACGCGGCTCGTCCATACGTCCGGCGGCTCGGTGACGTGCGAATCGGCGTCGATGATCAGTGGGCGCGTGTTGGCAGGTGCGAGCTCGGTGGAGGGGGGCACCAGGAATCTCCTACTCCGCGGCGCATCCAGTCGGAGCCACGGAATAGCATATCATATTCCACTATGACCGCACATCACCCATGGCTGGCTGGCGTCGGGCTCACGGAGGGGGACCAACTGACTGCCGGTGGCGAAGTCGCTTCCCCTGCAGGGCCATTCGACGTAGAGATATTTGATATGGTTTGGGACAACGGGCTGGTCCGGGGTGGGTTCCGGACGCGCTCTCGTGCCTGGATGATCGGTGCGAGGGGGGAGAGTACCGCATGGGCCAGTTTGTCATCCGTCGGATTGTCCTCGCGATCCCGACGTTCTTGATCGCGATGGTGGTCATCTTCTTCTCGATTCGCCTTATCCCCGGCGACGAGCTGACGGCGCTCATCGGCGAGAATAGGGTCGGCGCGGAAGACCGCGCAGCGCTGAAGAAGCAACTGGGCCTTGACGACCCCGTGCACGTGGCGTTCTTCAAGTTCCTCAGCGGCGTCCTCCGGGGCGACCTCGGCAAGGGCACATTCGACAGCGAACCCGTGACGAAGAAGGTGGCGGATCGGATCGATACGACCCTTCAGCTCACCATCATGGCTGCGGTGATCGCGTCCGCCGTCGCGATACCCGTCGGCGTCATCTCCGCCATCAGACGAAACTCACTGCTGGACTACGCCCTGCGCTTCTTCTCGATCATGGCTCTCGGCGTGCCCTCGTTCTGGATCGCGACGCTCGTTTTGATCTACGGCACCATCTGGTTCGGCTGGGTGCCCGAGTTCGGCCAGACGCACTTCTTCTCCGAGCCGTGGCGGAACCTCAACCAGTTCCTCGTCCCGAGCATCATCCTCGGCCTGCTGCTGTGCGGGAGCCTGATGCGCATCACGCGCTCGCAGATGCTCGAAGTCCTGAACGAGGACTACATCCGCACGGCTCGCTCCAAGGGCCTTCGGGGGCATGTCGTCATCACGCGCCACGCTGTCCGCAATGCGCTCATCCCGGTGATTACGGTCATGGGCATCCAGATAGCGCTGCTCCTCGGCGGCACGATCATCATCGAGTCGATCTTCGGCCTGCACGGGCTGGGCACGCTCATGACAAGCGCGCTGAGCCAACGCGATTATCCGGTAGTCCAGGGCGTCAACGTCGTCGCCGTCACGATCGTGGTCGTCGTGAACCTCTTCGTCGATGTGAGCTACGTCTTCATCGACCCCAGACTGCGGCACGCGGAGACGTAGGATGACGGAAGCGGACTTGGCGGAAACCCTTGCCGGCGAGCTGCGGCCCAGCGGCGGGGTGCGCGCCGGCATCCTGCGCACGGTGCGGGAAAACCCCGTCTTTGTGGCCTGTGGCGCCATCCTGCTTCTCTTCATTCTGATCGCGGTGCTTGCCGATGTCATCTCGCCATACGCCGCGACGGACCAGGACATCCTGCGCACCCTGGAAGGCCCGAGCAGGGACCACCCGCTCGGCACCGAGCAGCTCGGCCGCGACATCCTCAGCCGCACGATCTACGGGGCCCGAATCTCCCTCGCCGTCGGCCTCAGCGTCATGTTGATCGGGGGGGCGCTCGCCGCTCTCATCGGCGGCATCTCGGGCTATGCCGGCGGGTGGGTCGACGCGAGTATTCAGCGCGTCGTCGATGCATTCATGTCGATCCCGTCCCTCATCCTCCTCATGACGGTCCTGAACGTCATCGGTCCCTCGCTGACGAAGATCATCGTCGTGATGGGTATCCAGTTCAGTATCGGCGCCTCCCGAACCGTCCGCAGCGCCGTCCTCTCCGTCAAGGTGCGGCCCTACGTGGAGGCGGCGCACGCCGTCGGCGTCCACCCGGCGCGCATCTACTTCCTGCACGTCATGCCGAACGTGACGGCCGTCGTCATCGTCGTGGCCACCCTCATGCTCGGCAGCGCGATCCTCGTCGAGGCGGCGCTGAGCTTCCTGGGCTTCGGGGTCCCGCCGCCGACGGCAACGTGGGGCGGCATGCTCGCCGGCCCAAACCGCCACTTCGCGTTCATCCAGCAGTGGATGGTGCTGGCTCCGGGCATCTGCCTGTTTGTCGTGCTCGTGGCGGCGAACCTCTTCGGCGATGGCCTGCGCGACATCCTCGACCCGCGCCTGCGGGGTGCGCGCTGAGAGGGACATTCCGCCTGCGCCGAAGGCGGGACGGCAGCCCGGCGCCGTGACCTCGCCTCCGGGCACGCAGGCCCTCCTGCGCCCTCCTGGCCGGCGGCAGAGCTTGCTGTCCCTACCGGGGCGGGCTCCCGCTGCGATGTCGCATTACCTGGCAGTATGAATTGATTGACAAAAACGGTTGAAGAAACCCACTCAAAGTGATATATATGATATGTCCTGAGAGTCCAACGGCCGGTGGATAGGCCATCAAGGAGGGGGACACCATGAGGACACTGACTACACGGTTTGGGCGCCGGCGGTTCCTTGCGGGGAGCGCCGCACTGGCCGCCGGGTCGGCCGGTCTCGTCGCCGTGGGTTGCGGCGACGATGACGTAGAAGAGGAAGTTGAGCCGACGGCGGAAGCCGCGACTGCCGAGGCGGAGGCCGCGACTGCCGAGGCGGAAGCCGCGACTGCCGAGGCGGAAGCCGCGACTGCCGAGGCGGAAGCCGAAACTGCCACGAGGGCAGCGGCGACCCCAACTGCCACGAGTGCAGCAGAGACACCTACGCCTAGCGCCGACGGGCCGATCTTCGGCGGGACCCTGGAGATCACCGGATCTCCCGTGCCCGCCCCCATCGATTTTCAGTTCGGCCCGTCGAACTACGCGATCACGCCCTTCATGGGAGACGACCTCCTCAAGATCGGCAACGCAAGCCGGGAGATAACCCCGGCCGTCATCGGGTCGTGGGAACAGCCTGACAAGACGACGCTGATCCTGAAGGTCCGGCCCGGCGTGAAATTCTTCGACATGCCCCCGGCGAATGGGCGCGAGGTTGAAGCGCGCGACGTGGTCTACATGTTGCGCTCCATCACCGGAGCTCTCTATCCGGACGCCGGCGTTCCCTTCCCCCGGGCTGGGCTCTACCAGGGGATGGTCGACCCGCCCGTTGCAATCGACGAATCGACCGTCGAACTCAATTTCAGTCGCCCGAAGTCCGACATTTTCAATGGCATGGCGGAACAGCGGGTCTGCATCACCCCGGAGGGGCTGCGGGAGCACTTCGGCGGGTTCGATAGCACCTTCGGCGGCGACCGCGCGGAGTACTTCGTCGGCACCGGTCCGTGGATGCCCGAGCGCATCGACCCCGATATCGAGATGAGCTGGGTCCGCAATCCCAACTACTGGGATGACCCGAAACCGTACATCGATCGCGTCGTCTTTCACGTTACGACCGATCGCAGCACCCAGGTGCCGGCGTTCATTGCCGGTCAGAACCCGGTTCTCGCCAGGTCGGACGACGCGCAATTGCAGATCGTCAGGCAGGGAGTACCGGATGTTCAGGTCCAGCTCTGGGAGACAACCGGCTGGTTTCACTTGGAACTCAACACACGCGTAAAGCCCCTGGACGATCCGCGCGTGCGCAGGGCGCTGTCGGTCGTCTTCGACAAGCCGGCGATCGGCGCGGCGATCTACGGCCGGGAAAAAGACCCGCCAAACTGGCGGCACCCGGGAGCCATGGCCTACCCCTACCCCGAGGCGATTCCACAGGATGAGCTGAGCACGATGCCGGGACAGCGGTCGCCCACCGACGATGACATTGCCGGGGCCCGGCAGCTCATGGAGGCTGCAGGGTACGGAGATGGGTTCTCGCTCGGGCTGATCGCCGTCCCGGGATTGGGCGGCACCATTGCATTCGAGGACGACGCCGCCTTCATCCAGGAGCAGGCCAGGAAACTCCTGAACGGCGTCGAGATCAACATCGAGACGACCGACTACACCGGCATGCTCTCCAGGATCTACCAGCCAGGGGGCTGGGAGATGGCGACCGTCGGCGGCGGGGCCGACCCCTCCGCAGTGGCCATGATGTCCAACTACTACCACTCAGGCGGCACGCGCGGCGCCACCGGGTACAACAACCCGGAGATGGACAGCCTCATTGAGGCGGGCACCCAGGAATTCGATCCCGAGGAGAGAGCCAACATTCTCCGGCAGGCCCAGAGGTTGGCTCTTGAGGAAGTGCCGCACATTGCAACACACATCGGACTGAACACCGCCCTCGTTCGTCCCGAGGTGCGGAACATGGACCTTGGTTCGGGGGGCTCACCCGAGTACGCCTATCGCGGCGCCTGGCTCCAGGTGTAGCGTCAACCCACCTCAGTCGCGAGCCCGACCCAGATTCTGGCTCGGGCTCGCGGTTTAATGCCTCCAGGTTGCACGAACCGCTTTTGCGTGCGTCGGCTACGCGGTCCCCTCATCACGGAGGACGCTCGCCGGTCGAGTCAATTGAGCGTGTTGCCCGGCCGCTTGAGGATTCAATCTGCCGTCATGAGGATGGCGCCGGAGTAGAATCCGGCGCCGTTCGCCCAGGCTGCGACGCGCGCATTCGGCACCTGCCGGGGGCCGCACTCACCGCGCAGTTGCCGCACCGCCTCGACGCAGTAGTTCGCCCCATGCCGTCGCCCAACGTTGCAGGCCCCACCATCGGTGTTGAGTGGCAGGCTGCCGCCAAGGCGCGTCTCCCCCGCCTGCACGAACGGCCCGCTCTCGCCCTCGCCACAGAACCCGAGGGCCTCGAGCCATTGGAGGGCGGTAATGGTGAAGCCGTCGTAGAGCTGTGCGCAGTCGACGTCTGCCGGCTTGAGGTCCGTGCGCGACCAGAGCGTCTTCGCCGTGTGGTACTGGGAGCTCTCCTTCAGATCGACCAGCTCGAACGTCAGGTAGCGTATGGAGGAGTAGGCGGCCGCCTCCACAAACACGGGCTTCTTCTTCCAGTCGCGGGCGCGCTCCTCGGTGGTGTAGATGATGGCCGAGCCTGAGTCGACCGGATAGTCGCAGTCCAGAAGCCGAACGGGCTTGGCCACGTAGCGCGAGCTGAGGTAGTCATCCAGGGTGAGCGGAGTCCGAAAGATGGCGTCCTCATTGAGAGAAGCGTGGTGCCGCTGGGCGATGACATGGGCCCCGAACTGCTCCTCGGTGGTGCCGTACTGGGCCATGTGGCGCTGGGTCGGCAGTGCTGCGACCCAGTTAAGCGGCAGTCCCGCGCCGAAGGGTTCGGTGAACTGGGCGTCCCCGCCCACCAGCCGCGGACCCGTCTGCTTCACGGAGAGCACCTCGCCGGTGCTCAGGCGCTGTGGGAGCACACGGAAGGTGATAACCGTGTGACAGAAGCCGGCCCGTATCGCGGCGATGGCGTGAACCGCCGCGCCGACGTACGCGGGCGACATGCCGACGGAGTCGAACCAGTTGAGCGGGGTAATTCCGAGCATGTACGCGGCGTCCTGGGAGTCGAGGAGTTCAGCGCCCGGTGGAGCGTTGATACCGGTGCCCCAGAGGCACGCCACGCCATCGATGTCCCCGGGTAGCATCCCCGCGTCTTCCATTGCCGCCTTGCCCGCCTGGATGGCCAGTTGCCGCGACGTGAGGCCGGTGTTGCGGCCGGTGATGGAGTACCCAACCCCGACGACTGCGACGCGATTCGTGTCAGACATGCCAGTCCGCCCCTCCCTGTGATCTCGTGCCCAGGCTCAGGCTCGCCGGAAATACGGGAGCGTGACCCCGGGAAGTATTTCGCGGAAGTCGACGACGAGGGGCATACCCGTCCTCAGTTCCTCCTCTGGGCAGTCCACGATGTTCGTCGCCATCCGCAACCCGGGCGCCTCCGCGAGCTCGACGACGGCGTAGACGTAAGGGGCGCGCTCGGCAAAGTAGGCGTCCACGTGTGAGGAGGGGATGGTGTAGCTATGGAGGGTTGCTTCGCCCGACACCTGTTCCGGCTCCAGGTTCGTCGAGAGGCATTCATTGCAAAGGGGACGGGGATAGTGGACGTAGTGTCCGCAGTCCTGGCAGCGCAGAATCAGAAGCCGGTGGTCGTTCGCGCCGTCCCAGAAGAAGCGGGTGAGATAGTCCGGCTGGGGGATGGGCGGGTACGCTGCCACAGTTCCTCCGATGGAGTCAGGCTGCTCCGGGACGTTGGTTCAGCGCCGCATCGTGACGGCGTTCCGGAGACATGGTCGGTGCGCGGGCTGGTGCTTGCGCCGCTCAGCCACCGATCAGATGACCCCTTCCGCCTCGAGTCGCTCGATCTCGTTGACGCTCAGGCCGAGGATCTCCCCGTACACCTGCCGGTTGTGTTCACGGTACAGCGGACCCCCTCTCTCCGGCACGGCCGGCGTGCGCGATAGCCTGGCCGGGTACGCCGCGTACGCGTACGCGCCCAGCTCGGGATGGTCGATGATCGGATACACCTCGCGGTGCCGGAGCTGCGGATCGTGCTCCAGCAGATCCTCGGCATTCTGGACGGCTGCGCCGATGATCCCCGCACGCTGACAGAGATCCATGACCTGGTGACGCGTGCGGGCCTCCGTCCAGCCCTGGATGATCTCGTCGAGTTCGTCCTGATTTGCCAACCGGAGGTCGTTCGTGGCGAACCGGGGGTCGGAGACGAGGTCCTCGCGCCCGATGACGCTGCACAGGGCCCCCCAGTCGGCATCGGTTTCGCAGGCGATGAAGCACCAGAGATCCTGGCCCAGGCGATCCTGTCCCGTGCAGCGATAGGTGTTGTGCGGCGCAACGCGTGGAAACAGGCTGTGATTACCCGGGGGGAAATCTGGCCGTCGCGTCGACCGTCCGTTCACGTCGAAATCGAGGAAGAGCGGCCCGAGGAGGTTCATCGCTCCTTCGATGATGGCGTAGTCGACGCGGGCCCCTGTGCCCGTCCGCTTTGCCTGGTAGAGCGCCCCGAGGAGTCCGAAGGAACCGAGGAACGCGCCCTCGACGTCCATGTAGGCGAAGCCCCAGCCTGCCGATTCCCTGCCCGGGAGACCCGAGGCGAATGTCAGGCCGCTGAAGGCGGCTGCTGTGGGTCCGTAGTTGCGGAAGCCCTTCCACTCCCCTTCGTGGCCCCAGCCCGATGCCGAGAGGTACACCAGCCGAGGATTGATCTCCTGCAGCCGCTCCCATGTCAGCCCCCAGCGGTCGAGGACGCCCGCACTGAAGTTCTCCACGAGGCAGTCACTCTCGGCGATAAGCGCTTCCAGCAGTGCCAGGCCTCGCGGGTTCCGGGCATTGAGGGTGATTCCCTTCTTGTTCGCGTTCACGATGCTGAACGTGCCTGACTGATTCGGACTCTCCGGGTGGGCGGGCTTGCCCGGTCGCGGCCGGCGGTTCGGCCAGAAGTCACTGCGCGCGCCATCGAACTGGTCGTGCCGCTCGATCTTGATCACCTCGGCGCCGAGATCGGCGAGCAGGCGAGTCACCAGGGGACCTACGACCCACCACGTGATGTCGAGCACTCGCACACCACTCAACGGCCCCTTCCGTTCGGGATCGGTCGCTTCTGTCGCCTTCATCGCGGCGGCGTCTTGCGGCTCCCTGGCGGGCGGCTGCTCGTCCTCCTGCATCTCGGAACGAACAGATTGTGTGTGCTCGCCGAGCCTGGGCGCCGGGCGGGCGGGCCCGTAGCGCATGCCCGGCAACAGAAAGGGCCCGCGAAGGAATCTGACCGGCCTCGGCGCTCCCGGCTGCTCGATCTCGGTGAAGAAGCCTCGGTCGCTCCAGTGCTTGATGGCGTAGTTCTCCTCCGGCGCCTGGATCACCGCCCAGGTGAGCCCGACGCTCTGGGCGCGAAGCATCGCGTCAGCGGAAGGGACCCTGGCGAGCAGGCGTGCGCAGGCTTCCTGGATCTCCGAGCCCTCCCGCCAGCGAGTCGTCCGGTAGGCCTCGTCCATGTATGCGGGATCCTCGAGCTCGCCGGCGACACCTTCTTCCTTCATCCATCCCAGCAGGTTCTCCCAGAGAGGCGGTGTCAACTGACCCATGACGGTGTTCAGCCAGCGACCGTCGGCCGCCTGAAGATTCTGCGGGCCGCGGCCCGGATTGGGCACGGCATGCTCGCCCGTGCGGCGGTAGCGCAGGCGGTTGTTGAAGATCCACTCCGGAATCGAGCCCTCACTGCAACAGATGGCGGCGCAGTCATGGATGGACACGTCGATGTACTGGCCTGCACCGCTGGCCAGGCGTTCGACCAGCGCCGCCACGGTTGAGTGGGCCGCATAGGTGCAGGCCACGAGCCACGCCTGGTGCCCCTGGCCGCCGATCGGCGGCACGCGGGGGTCTGAGTACCCCGAGACGGCCATTTCCCCGCCGAGGGCGAGGTGGGCGATGTCATTGCAGCGGAAGTCGCGCCAGGGGCCATCCTGTCCGAAGTCGGTGATGGAGACGTGAATGAGGCCGGGATTCTCGCCCCGAAGCGAGTCGTAATCGAGCCCCTGTTTGGCCAGGTCTTGCCCGAGACAGCTCTCGATCAGGACATCCGCGCCCCTGATCAGGTTCTTGACCGCATCAACGCCTTCACGCTCACTCAGATCGACCTGCACACTCTCTTTCCCGGTGTTGTAGAACCAGTAGTCGAGCGATGCGTTGGGATCTTTGCGGTCGTTGACGAACGGCCCACAGATGCGGCCCGGGCTGCCACCAGGGGGCTCGACCTGGATCACCCGGGCGCCACCATCGGCGAGCAGCTTTCCAGCGTATTGATTGCGTCGATCGGCAAGCTCGATGACGAGCAAGCCTTCAAACAACCCGGTCATGACCGCCTCCTGCCGCGCCCGTCCGCGTGGCGACGAAGGGACCGTTAGCTTCGGTCGCGGCCTGGCCCTCAGGGAACATGGACGCCATGTGGAGGACCGGCGACAAGTCCTCGAAGGTGGCCCGCTGGAGTCCCCGACGCCCACCGTGAGCGGTATTACTATATCAGATAGTAACTGTGCGGAGAGCGCCGGAGAAGCAGTCCGGGCAAGCCGTCCCTGATGCTATGGAACCCTCAATTCTCCAGTCGGTAGACGCGCGCGGCGTTGTCGTGGAGGACGTTCCGCAGTGTCGACACGGGTAGAGCGCCGAGCGCCCGTTCGATGTACTCTCGCGGGCTGACGGCCAACGGCGTCGCCGGTCCCGGCGTCTGGCTCGTTGAGTGCGGAAAGTCGGTTTCGTAGAGCATGTTGTCGGGGTACAGGTGGAGAGCCGTCGGCAGGGTCGCCCGCTCAAACCAGAAGCACGCGTAGATCTGGCGCCGGAAGTACTCGCTCGGAAGCAGATCGAACTCCGGATGCTCCAACATGGCGCCAGCGTTGGACCACTGCCAGTCCAATGCCTCAAGCAGGTACGGGACATAGCCGACGCCGCTCTCGACGGAGACGAAGTTCAACCGCGGATACCGCTGGCAAATCCCCGAGACGATGAGGTCGGCAATCGTCCTCGCGTTGTCCATGAACTCCATGACAACGCGCCTGACGTTGTTCGCCATCGGCCCGTTTCCTTCGTAGTCCCTCCTCTTGGCCGTCTCCTTGTCACCCGCGCCGATGTGGAAGTTGACAGAGAGCCCCTCGTCCTGGGCGACCTCCCAGAGCGGGTTCCAGTGCGGGTGCGCGAGCGGCGGGAGGTTGTACGAATCCATCTGGTTGCAGAAGACGATGCCCTTGTGACCGCGGGCCGCGCTGCGGCGTATCTCGTCCACGAACACGTCCGCATCGTCCCAGAACGGGATCAACATCAGTGGGACCAGCCGCTTCGGGTCCTGGCTGCACCAGTCGACGAGGAAGTCGTTGTAGGCGCGGACACACTGGCGCATCAACTCTGGCTCCTCCAGGCGGGCAAAGCCCTTCGAAAAGAACCCGATATTGGGGTAGAGAACCTGTGCGTGAATGCCGAATTCGTCCATCTTCGCGAGGCGCGCCTTCGCCTCCCAGGCCGACGGATCCACCTCATCGATGTTCCGCGGATACGCGGGCGGCTGGGCTGTCCCGACGGCGCCCGCGGTCCCTCCCCGGATCCCGCCGGTCAGGATGATGTCGCCGCTGTACCAGTACTCATTCTGGGTCTCGGGGTCGCGCTTCACGTGCGGCACGCGGTCCCCGAACTTCTTCGACACCCGTGCCGTCCAGACATCGTCTGGCTCGAACAGGTGGGTGTCGACGTCAACGACCTTGAACCGGTCGGCGATGTCGATGCGAGTCTTAGTCGGGGGCATGGCGAGTCTCCTGCTACGCTCAACGTCCCAAGGGCCGACGTCTGGGTCCGACCCGATGGCTAACTAACCATATCATATGGTAAAGTCGCCCTGATAGAGCCTCAGGGGAGATTCTGCTGGCACAGAGCACCATCCCTCGCTTCGCCGGGAAGGTGGCGATTATCACGGGCGGTGGCGCCGGCATCGGCCTGACGTACGCTCGCGAGCTGGCATCCGAGGGCGCTGCCGTCGTCCTCGCCGATGTCGACGACGAGGTCGCCCGGGACGCCGCTGCCGCTATCGTGGCGGAGGGCGGCAGGGCCTTGCCGTTCACCGCCGATGTCGCCGACGAGGATCAGGTCGCGCTGCTGGTGCGCGCGTCCGAGGATGCCTTCGGCGGCGTCGACATCCTCATCAACAACGCCGCGAAACACCTTCGTGCCTATGCCCAACCCTGTACGGCGCTCAGCCGCGAACACTGGCGGGGGATGCTGGACCTCAACGTGACGGCCGCGCTGATCTGCGCGGACCACTGCCGCCCGCTCATGGAAGTGCGCGGTGGCGGCGTGATCATCAACCAGTCGTCCATCGCGGCGGATATGCCAACGGCTGGCGCCTATGGCGTGTCCAAAGCGGCGCTCAACGCCCTCACCGCGGCCCTGGCCGCCGAGCTCGCACCGGCCGGCATCCGCGTGAACGGGATTTCTCCGTGCGGGGTCGACTCCGAGGCGGCAATGAGCGAGATGACCCCCGAGCGGATCGAGTTGCGCATCGCGTCGCAACTCATTCCCCGCCAGGGCCGGATGACCGACCTCGCAAGCGCCATGCTCTTCCTCTGCTCCGAGGAGTCCAGCTTCATCACCGGCCAGACCCTCGTAGTCGATGGAGGTTCACTCTGTATGCCGCGCGGGCCGAGGCGCTAGGGACGCCGTGCACAGCGGCCGATTCGCCCGGCGTTGGCAGCGCGGACCCGTCTCGGCGGGGATGGTGCCCACGTACCGCGGGCTGAGCACCTGTATGGAGGAGTGAATGCGACGAGAAGTGTTCCGAGGCGATGTCACCGGGGTCGAGTGGCCGGACTCCTGGACGAACTATGCGAGCGACCACATCCAGATGATGGGCACGCCCTTCCGCGAAACGGCAGCCCTGCCGCTCCACCTTCGCGAACTTGCCATTCTGACTGTCGCCGCGGAGTGGCGCGCTCAGGTCCCCTGGTGGGCGCACGTCCCGCTTGCCGAGCGGTCGGGGACGGACCCGGCCAGCGTCGCCGCGGTCCGTGAGGGACGCGAGCCCGCCAACCCGGACGACGCCGCGGTGTATCGCTTCTGCCGCGACCTCCTCGCCCGGCGCCGTCCAAGCGCGGAGGCCATGGCGGCGATGACTACGCTCGTCGGCGAGGAGGCGACCGCCGAACTCGTGTGCATGGTCGGCTTCTATGCAGCGCTCGCGATCACCTTCCACGCGTACGGGGTCTCGGTCCCCCCGGGCGTCACGACGCCCTTTGCCGAAGCATAGGAGGCCGCCCTGGACCGCTGGAACTCCAGGATCACGTCATCGGCGAACCCGTTCGGGCGGGACCCCTCGCCGTGCATGGGCGTCGGGGCCAATTGACGGTTCCCGTATGATATACGCGTTGGTCCAGGGGCGGTGGACGGCCCTGAGTGAGGGAGCGGCATGAGCAGTGAGCAAACGTGTCCTGTGCAGTTCGACCCCTACGATGAGGAGATTCAGGGAGACATCTACGGCCGACGAGGGGCTGATCGAGAGCCTGCAGGATGCAGACGCCGTCCTCGTGCTCCAGGCACAGATGACACGCCCTGTCTCTGAGGGCCTGGAGCGCTGCAAGCTGTACGTCCGCTACGGCGTGGGACTCGACTCGATCGATGTCCCGGCCGCCACGGACAACGACATCGTCGTCGCGTACTTCCTCGATTATTGCCAGGGCGAGGTGGCGAATCACACGATCATGCTGCTGCTCGCGTCCGCCAAGAAGCTCTCGTGGCTCGACCGGACGATGCGGACCGGGCGCTGGCGCCCCGGAGGGTTCGGCGTGATGGGGCCCATCACCGGCGAGACGCTCGGGCTCGTCGGGTTCGGCAACATCGCCCGCGAGGTCGCGCCTCGCGCCAAGGCCCTCGGGCTCCAGCTCAGCGGATGCGATCCCTACATTCCCGACGAGCCGTTCACCGCCCTTGGCGTGGAGCGTGTCGAGTCCCTTGACGAGCTGCTCGCGCGCTCGGACTACGTCTCCATTCACACGCCGCTGACCGCGGAGACGCGTCACCACTTCGGGCGCGACCAGTTTGAGAAGATGAAGCTGTCGGCCTACCTCCTCAACACGTCGCGCGGTCCGGTGATCGACGAGGAGGCACTCGTCGAGGCACTCGAGGAAGGGCAGATCGCGGGGGCCGGACTGGACGTCTACGAACACGAGCCGCTAGCGGCCGACTCCCCCCTGCTGCAGATGGACAACGTGGTCCTGACGCCGCACAGCGCCGCCTACTCGAATCAGGCCATCGCCAACCTTCGGCGCCGGGTCGGGCAAGCGTGCGTCGACATCATGCAAGGGCGTTGGCCGAGTACCGTTGCAAACCCGGAAGTGAACCCAAAGGTAGCCCTCCAGGTCCCGTAGACAGGGAATCTGACCCGCGTTGACGGGGAGGGGAGCGACAATGAATCCGACTGAAGAGGAAGTTCTCGGATACGCCGAGACGCTCAGGAATTGGGACCGCTGGGGCCCCGATGACGAGTTGGGCACACTGAACTTCATTACGCCCGAGAAACGTGTCGCCGCCGCTCGAGAGGTGCGCAGCGGACGCACTGTTTCGCTGGCGCACGATCTGAACACGCAGTCACAGCCCAATAACCCCCAACCTGCCGCTCACATGATGTTGATGACCGGGGGAGGGGGAAGCCGCGATTACATCGGCGTCGCATGTCATGGCTTTGCGACAACACACGTCGACGCGTTCTGCCACGTCCACTGGGAAGGGGCGATGTGGAATGGCCGCCCGTTTTCGGACGTGAAGCCCCACGGAGCCATGTCAAATTCCATCAATGCCTGGCGCGACGGCATCGTCACTCGAGGAGTTCTCCTCGACGTAGCGGGGGCTCGCGGGGCGCCCTGGCTCGACCTCAACGGTCAGGTGCACGCCGAGGACCTCGATGCCGCCGAGGAGTTCGGCAATGTCCGCGTCGAGGAAGGCGACATTCCGGTCGTGCGCACGGGCCATTGGGAGCGCCAGGTCGCGGAGGGGTGGTGGGAGCCAGAGTTCTCGGATCCGGACTTCCGGGGGCGGCCGGGACTTGCTGCGGACTGCCTCCCATGGCTCTACGAGAGGCGCGCAGCTGCCTATGCCGGGGACGCGGCCGAGTGCTACCCCTCGGGCTATCCGAGCATCCCGGCGCCTCTCCATGCCATCGCGTTGCCAATCATGGGCTTGCCGCTGCTGGACAACCTCAGTGTCGCGCCACTGGCCGAAGCCTGCCGCGAGGAGGAGCGCTGCAGCTTCCAGATGGTCGTCGCGCCGCTGCGGATACCCCATGGCACCGGCTCCCCGATCAATCCAATCGCTATCTTTTGAGAGCGCTGCCTCCTGCGTCGGGAAGGTCGTCTGCGTTGGTGCTAGGCGCCCCACCTGCCTCTTGCAGGGCGCACCGCCCTGAAGCCTGACCTGGTTCCGGCCCGGAGGGGGTTGGCTGCCGAGCAGGGGTTCGAACCCCGACCAAGGGCTCCAAAGGCCCGTGTGCTACCGTTACACCACTCGGCAGTGGGGCGGTGGCGAGGTCTGGTGCCGAAGGCCGGACTCGAACCGGCACGGGCTTTACGCCCAACGGTGTTTGAGACCGTCGCGTCTGCCGATTCCGCCACTTCGGCTGCTGCTGACGGTAGCCCCGACGCGCGCGCCCGGTCAAGGATGGGCGGCGTGGGAATGCCTGGAGCGGAAGACGAGGGTCGAACTCGCGACCTCCTCCTTGGCAAGGAGGCGCTCTACCACTGAGCTACTTCCGCGCGTCCGGCGAGTATAGCAAAGCCCCTGTTGGCCGCAGCTTCAGCGCTCGCGGCGCTGCCCATCCCGGTGGGGACAACTGACGCCGGCCGGGAAATTACTCGCCCAGGCGAGAGGTGTAGCCCAGCGCGACCACGTCCTCGACGTATTGGCTGCGCCAGCCCGGATCGGGAACGCGCACGCGGTGGTCGCGGAACCAGCGGTGGATGCGCAGGTACTCGTCCTCCAGACGCGCCCGCCAGCCGTCCTCCTCGCGGAACGTGTCCGGGTCGACCTCTTCGAGCCGGCGCGACATGTCCGCGTACTCCACCTCCACCTCTTCTTTCCAGTACGTCGAGAGGTAGTCCAGCGACTCCTCCAGGTTGCGGCGGGTTTCGTCCAGCTGGACGCCCATCCAGCCCGCCTCCGTCATCAGTTCGCCGTTGACGCGATAGCGATTCGCGCACGGTTCGCACACGACCACGAGCTTGCGCGCGTCGCAGTCCGACTTGTCGGTGCAGTCCTGGCAACGGGCGGCGAACTCCGCCGCCTCCGCGCTGCGCGTGTAGCCCACGATCATCTCGTCGCCGAGCGCATTGCAGGCCTGGCACGCGAGCGTGCCCGACAGGATCTCGTTGATCGTCTTGTCCCAATCGACCGACATTAGCGCCCTCCACCTTCTGGGGAGTCCGTCTGCGAGCCTACTCGGCAGTATACCAACCGGCCTGCCCCGGCATTTCCTCGATGCCCACCGTCAGCCGCCTGATGTTGCCAGCCCCGCGCTCCGCCAGCGCCGCCCGCAGGCGCACCGCGAACCACTCCGCCAGCCGCTCCGCCGTCGAGTTGTCGATGGGCAGGGCCGCGACATCCGACTTCGGGAAGACGTACCGCCGGTCTCCGTACGAGATCTCCCAGTCGTGTTCGCCCTCCACGATCGTGAGCACGCGGCTCGCGCGCTGGAGCACAAACTTGTGGTCGAGCTCGTCGGCAATCGCCTTCGTCATGCGCTTCAGCTCCCCGAAGTCCCACACCCACGAGTCCTCCGTGAGCTCCCCCTCCACGTCGACCATGACGTCGTAGTTGTGGCCGTGCAGGGGCTCGCACTCCCCAAGGAACGTGGCGAAGTGGGCGGCGGCGAAGCGCAGCCGGTTGCGCTCGACGGACACGCGGCGGGTGACGGGCATGGTGCGGCCTCCGGTGGCGATCGCTCCCGATCGTCGCACCCTTGGGCCGCATACGCTCGCCGCTGGCGCTAGCCTCGTCCCAGCAGTCCGCCCGCGTCCATCGCGAAGATGCCCTGCATGTCGCGGTTGATGCGTAGCTGCAGGTAGGCGCGCAGGCTCTGGATCAGCTCCGGCGCCTCCTCCCAGCCCTCGCCGTCGAGCCGGTGCAGGTGGCCCAGCGCCTCCGTCAGGAGCTCGCTCAGTTCGCGGTAGCTCTCGTTGACCGCAGCGAACGCCGGCAGCTCGGGGAACTCCGGCGCTTCTGCCGCGCGTTCACCGATGGCGCGCAACGCATCGGCGGCCTCACCGTTGCGGGAGGCGACCGCGTCGCCGGTATCGCGCAGGACGCGGGCCATGCGACCGCATTCGTCCGCCATCCACTGTTGTTCCACCGGCAGCCGCCGCTCCACCGAGACCAGCATCTGCTGGATCATCTGCACCGTCACGCGCGCGGCGTTCGTCTGCAGCTCCGGGACCACGTCGCGTTCGAGGCTCTCGCGGATCAGCTCAAGCACCCGCGCCGAACTTGGATTCGTGAACATCGCGCCTACTCCTCCGCCTCGGGGTATCCGAGGATCCCGCAGTAGCCCGGCTGGGCGGCGACCAGCGGCTGCAGCATGTACGTACTCAGGAAACTCTCGCTCTCTCCGTTCAACCCCCGACGCACCGCGTCCAGGATGGGCGCCGCCAGCGACGCCGAGGAGAACACCATGAAGAAGCCCACATCCTCCACCGTCATGGGGATGCCGCTCAGCTTCGAGTAGTGCTGCAGAAACCCCCCGTCGGCTTTGACACTTCCCGCCAGGTCGAATCCCGTGATGGCCGAGAGCTGCCAGAGCCAGCCGATGTCCTCGCGTGGGTCGCCGACGTGCGCCGCTTCCCAGTCGATGATGCCCGTGATGCGCCCGTCCTCGTAGAGGAAGTTCGAGGGCTGGTAGTCCCCGTGGCACATCGCCAGGGGCACGGGTGTGGGCAGCTTGTTCGGCAGGCTCGCGTACATGTCGTAAAAGACCGGCAGGGGGTCGAACGCGATCTGCTGGTAGCTCTCCATGAAGAACTCGATCGAGCTCGTCATGTACGACTCCCAGCTCGACGCATCGATCCCGACGTCGCGCGCGTCCCGGAACGCTCCCTCCGGGTCGAGTGTGTCGAGCGATGTCGCGTGCAGCTCGGCGAGCCGTTCACAGAACTCCGTTCCGATCGCCTCCGCCTCGTCTTCGTTGCCCGGCGCGAACAGCGGGGTCAGGTCCGCGCTCCCGCGGGCGCGCTCCATCACCATCGCCGGCCGCTCGAGCGCCGCGCCATGTTCGTCAAGGAAGTACGCCTTCGGAACGGGGATACCGGTGCGTTCGCCAACTCGCTTGAGAATCTGGAACTCCAGCCGCCGCTTCGTCGGCAGGATGTCGACCTCCGGCGGCGGATCGCGACGGATGATCAGGGGGAGCCGCTCAGTACTCCCGCCGCTTTCGATCAAGGCGTCGGCGCTGTACGTCTCCTGAGAGTAGCCGCCCGCCAATAGCTGGAAGTCCTCGATCCGCACCGACTGGGCGTCGGGGCGGTTCTCCGCTATGAAACGCTGAAGCTGAGCCTCCATGGGGTACCCTCCGCCGCGAGAGTCTACGGCGGCGGCCCCTTGCGCTCAGCCGACGATCGCGAGCCCCTCACCCCGCAGATCGTGGGCGGCGGCGATGCCCTGCCCCGTAACCACCGCCAGGCAAGCCCGCCCCGTCCACCCGTCCCAGGCGGCCAGTGGCTCGACCGCCAGCCCCTCTGCCGCCAGCGCCTCGCCGAGGCTGTCAGGCGTGCGCGCCTCGGCGTAGAGCGAGCCGTCGGTGTCGAGCGCCCAGCGGGGCGCGTCGAGCGCGTCTTGGGGGTCCGCTCCCTGGCGCAGCACCGCATCGAGCACCTGCACGTTCGTCTGCGGCTGGCGGTGCGCCCCCGGCGTTCCCCCCACCGCGACGAGTTCGCCATCCCGTGGACCCGACGCCTCCCCCGCCAGCGGCAGGTCGGGTTGCGACGTGACGATGTAGTTGTGGAGCGTGTGCATGGGGCGCTTCCCGCCCGCGAGTTCGTTCGGGTGGCCCTCGTCGAGGCTGAATCCCCGCATGCGGTTGTTGAATACCACCCCCGTGCTCGCCGAGAGCACCCCGCTCCCCCAAGCCGAGAACACCGACTGGATGAGCGAGACCGCGTTCCCCTCCCCGTCGATTGCGACGAGCGCTGTCGTGTCGCCGTCGCCCCCGCTCCCCGCACCCGCCCGTGCTGGTGCCGCACCCCCGCGAAGCAGCGCCGCCGCGTCGAAGCCGGTCACGCGTGGGTCGCCGGCCTCGCGGTCGACCGCCGCGAACGCCTCCCGCAGCGCCTCCACCTGCGACCCGATGCCGCCCTCGGAGCGGGCCAGCCGTCGCAGCGCGAGCATGGTCACGAGGCCTCGCGAGGGAGGCGGCTGCGTGTGCACGAGCACGCCCCCGAACCCGACTGAGAGCGGCGTCGCCCACTCGGCGGGAGCGCGCCAGTCGTGCGGGGTGAAGGCGGCCCCAAGCCCGTTCAGCGCGGCCAGGCACTCCTCCGCGACCTCGCCCTCGTAGAACGCCGCTGCCCCGCCTTCCGCCAGCGCCCGGAATGTTCCCGCGAGTTCGGGCTGCACGAGAAGCTGGCCCCCGTCCCCGAAGACGTGCCCGAACGTTGCCTTGAACGCCCCCGCGGGGTAGACCCGCTCGCGCCCCACCCCCACGGCCCGCACCAGCGCCCGCAAGGCGGGGAACCCCTCCCGCGCGATCCGTTCCGCATCCTCCAGTACGCGCGCCCAGGGCAGCCGGCCGTGGCGCGCGTGCAGCGCGCCCCACCCCGCCACGCACCCGGGCACGGTCACGGCCAGCGCCCCCGTATCGGGAATGCCGCCCAGCCTCCGGTACTCGTCCGGGTTTGCGCTCGCGGGCGCCGGACCTGAGCTGTTGAGCGCCTCGACGGCGCCGCTGGCGGCGTCGTACACCATCGCGAACGAGTCCCCGCCGAGGTGGCTCATGTAGGGCTGCGCCACCGTGAGCACGGCCGCCATCACGACCGCCGCGTCGGCGGCGCTGCCGCCGTCGAGCAGTGCCCGCTGCCCCGCCGCCGCCGCCAGCGGGTGGTCGGCGATCACGCACGTGCGCGAACCGCGCAGCGCCCCCCGCCTCGGCCCGTCGCCCCCGGCAACCCCTTCGACTCCCTCGCGTCCACCGCCCGCTGGCTGTGCCGTCACTGGATTCCCCGGTCTGCGCTACGCCCCACGCAGCAGCTTCAGGACGGCGTCGGCGTTGTCGGCGGCCTTCGCCCGCTTCCATACCTTTGTCAGCGTGCCGTCGGGGCCGATCACGAAGGTCGAGCGCGTCATGCCGATGCTCTTGCGGCCGTAGAGCGTCTTCTCCCCCCAGGCCCCGTACTCCGTCGAGACCTTCGAATCCTCGTCCACGAGCAGCGGGAAGGGCAGGTCGAATTGATCGCGGAACTTCGTGTGCGAGGCCGCGCTGTCCGCCGAGACGCCCAGCACGACCGCACCCTCCTCGCCGATTGCCTCGTGGTTGTCGCGGAAGCCGCAGGCCTGCTTGGTGCAGCCCGGCGTGTTGTCCCGCGGGTAGAAGTAGAGCACCACCGTCTGGCCGCGGTAGTCCTGCAGCCGGTGGGTCTTCCCGTCCTGGTCCCGAAGCTCGAAGTCCGGGGGCGTGTCGCCCGCTTCCAGTGTGATCGCCATCGTTTCCTCCTGGTCCGTTGCCGCTACCGGATCACGCCCGAGACGCGCTCCGCGTGGATACGCAGGATCACGCGTCGCTGCGCCTCCAGCCAGGCGGGCAGGTCCTCCGGCTCGGTGAAGCCCGAGCCCTTGATGTTCTCGAACACGAGGTGGGTGGCGTGCTCCAGCCCCTCGCGCTCGATATCCGCGCGCCCCTCGACCGTCACGAAGTTGAACGGCGCCGCGTCGTTGAACACCGTGATGGTGACCTGCGGGTTGCGCTCCAGCGTGCGCACCTTCAGCGTCGGCGCCGTCGTGCTCACGACAATCGTGTCGCCCTCGCGGGCATAGGCCACCACCGAACTGCTGGGCTGGCCGCTCTTCCGCACCGTCGTGATGACGGCCCAGCGGTTCTCGCTCACGAACCGGTCGAACGCTTCCGTCCCGATCATCCGCGCCTCCTTCAAATCCGGCTCCGCAGCCGGGTCGCCCTATTGTCGCCGAATGCGCGGTCGCCGGTCACGCGGGGGGGACGCCGCCCTACAATGTCGCCCACGCCAGCACGGGAGGCCCTATGCCGCAGCTTCCAGCCTTTACCCTCAGCGACGGCGACGGGCGCGAGCGCGCCTTCCCCTCCGGGCGCCCCTCCCTGCTCGCATTCGTCAAGGAAGACTGCCCCACCTGCGGCCTCTCCATGCCTCTCATCCAGGCGGCCCACGAGGCCTTCGGCGAGGCCGTCGATGTCCTTGCCATCGGCCAGGAGGCGGAGGGCAACGCCGTCCTCGTCGAGCGCCACGCCCTCACCGCCCCCATGCTCGACGACAGCGCCCTGCACGCCTCCTACGCCTACGACCTCGATACGGTTCCCACCCTCATCCTCGCCGGTCCCGATGGCGATGAGCGCAAGCGCTTCGTCGGCTTCGGTCGCGAGGATTGGCAGGACCTCTTCGGCGATCTCGCCGCCATCGCCGGCATCGACTCCCCCGACCCCGGCTGGGAGGTCTACCCCGACTCCCGCCCCGGCTGCGGCTCGCGCTCTGTCGAGCTGGGCATCGCCGAGCGGCTCGCCGCCGAGGCCGAGGGTAGTCCCCTGCGCGCCCGCCGCATCGACATTGGCGCCGGCGACGACCTGCACGAGTTCCTCTTCGACCAGGGGCTCACCGACGGCCTCCCCGTTGTCCCGCCCACCCCCGAGCGCGTCATGCGCATGCTCGAAGGCACCACCCGCGACGCCCAGGACCTCGTCGCCATCCTTCCCCCGAACATGGGCCCCGCCACCGTCGAGAAGGTCGCCATCAACGCCGTCATGGCCGGCTGCAAGCCCGAGTACCTCCCCGTCGTCATCACCGCCATCGAGGCCTGCTGCACCGAGGAGTTCAACGCTCACGGCGTCTGGGCCACCACCATGGGCGCGGCCCCCGCGGTCGTCGTCAACGGACCCATCCGCCACAACATCGGCATGAACATGCGGTTGGGCGCGCTCGGACAGGGGAACCGCGCCAACGCCTCCATCGGACGCGCCGTGCGCCTTGTCATGCGCAACGTCGGCGGCGCCAGGCCCGGCGGTACCGAGCGCTCCACCCTCGGCACGCCCATGAAGTACACGCTCTCCTTCGCCGAGTGGGAGGAGCGCAGCCCCTGGGAGCCCATGCACGTCGAGAAGGGCTTCGACGCCGACGACAGCGTCGTCACGGTCTTCCCCGCCACCAGCGGCCCCCAGCTCCTCGTCGATCAGACCGCCCGCACGGCCCGCGCCCTCACCGGCATCCTCGGTCTCACGATGGCCGCCGTCGGAAACCCCCGCACACCCACCGGACACGTCCTCTTCGTCGTCTGCCCCGAGCACGCCGACACCATCTGGCGCGACCGCTGGAGCAAGCAGCAGGTCCGTGACTACATCCTCGAAGTGACGAGCATGCCCCTCCGCGAGCGCCTCGCCACCGCCGACGCGAGCGGCATCGAACCCTCCCAGTTCGGCCCCGACGGCCCCACCGAAGAGCAGCTCAACAAGCTGTATTCGAAGTTCCGCGGACCCGAGTTCATCCACATGGTTGTGGCCGGCAGCGAGGCCGGGAAGTTCTCCGCCGTCCTCGGCGGGTGGGCCAGCGCCCCCGTCAGCCGCAAAATCGAAAACATTCCGTAACGTTCGCCGCTGGCGCCTGCGACGAACGCCCCCTACGCTGAAGCCACGGGTTGCGGACAGCGGCCCGAGAAGAGGTGCTGCGATGAGTGGTGCGATTGGACCCGGCAGCGAGGGCATGAACCTGGAGCACATCAAGACGTGCGTCCGTTGCGGCCTGCGCTACGACTGGCGCCGGTCCGCAAGTGCATCCCTCAAGATGACCTACTGCAGCCATCTCTGCGAAGCCGGTGACCTCGGCTTCACCCTCGAGGCGCTGCTCCATGCGCAGCCCCCCACCCCTGCCGAGGTAGAGTCCTCCGAACCAGAGACCGCTGCGATCTAGCCGCGCCAGCCGCCCGTCTATGTGACGAGCGGCGTGTCCTCCCGGTTCGCCCACTCGTACATCGACCCGTCGTAGACGCGCACGTCTTCGTACCCGAGCAACGTCAGGGCGAAGGCCGTGTGCGCCGCCCGGATTCCGCCCTGGCAGTAGGTGACCGTGCGCGCTCCCGGCGCCACCCCCGCCCCCTCCAGCAGCGACTGCATCTCCTCAGCAGGCAGGAAGCGCCGCGTATCCGCCCGCTCGACGAGGTCCGTCCACTCCAGGTGACGCGCCCCTGGCACGTGCCCCACCCGCTTGTTCCCGCGCGAGTTCGACCCGTCCCACTCGCCGTCGCTGCGAACGTCCAGCACCGTGCACGAGTCCGAGTCGTGCTCCGCGATCAGGTCCTCCGCGCTCGCGTGTAACGCCGGCATCGTGCGCGACTCGAACGTGCGCGCCTCCGGCCGCGTCCCGTGGAAGGTCACCGGGCGCTCCTCGGTCAACCAGCGATGCCAGCCTCCGTTCAGCACCTTCGCCTTCGTGTGGCCGTAGTAGTTCAGCACCCACCAGAGCCGCGCCGCCACGAGCGCGTTGTTGTCGTCGTACGTCACCACCGTCGTGTCGGCGTCCACCCCGAGGCTGCCCATGAGCGCGGCGAACTCATCCGGCGGCATCACGAACATGCCCGCGCCGCCCTCGCGCTCGCCCTGCTCCTTGATGTAGTAGTGAACGGGCAGGTGCACCGCCCCCGGGATGTGGGCGCGGCGGTATGCCTCCAGCGTCGCGCAATCGATGATCCGCACCTGCGGGTCGTCCGCATGCTCCGCGAGCCAGTCAGGCTCGGCGAGCAGCTCCGGTCGGGCGTACGGCATCGCTCACTCCTCGCGCTCGAACTCCCGCAGAGGATAGGCCGAGCGCCCCCGCCCCGCTACGCCAGCAGGTGCTCCTCGAAGTACGAGACCAGCCGGCGTTCCATGTACTCCAGGCCGGCTGCGTCGCGGGGCATGTGGCGCTCCTCCGGGTAGAGCTGGAGGTCGTACGGCTTCTGCGCCGCCGTCAGCGCCGTGATCAGGCGCGCCGTGTGCCGGAAGTGCACGTTCTCGTCGACCATCCCGTGGACCAGCAGCAGCTTCCCCGCCAGCCCCTCCACGTGCGTCGTGACCGCCCCGTCGCGGTACCCCTCGGGGTTGTCCTGGGGCGTCGACATGTACCGCTCGGTGTAGCCCGTGTCGTATCCGTCCCAGTCGACCACCGGCGCTCCCGCCACCCCCACGCGGAACACGTCGGGTGCGCGCATCAGCGACATGCAGGTCATGTAGCCGCCGTAGCTCCACCCGTAGATCCCGACCCGCTCGGGGTCGACGAGCCCCTCCATGACGAGCACGTCGACTGCCGTGACCTGGTCGTTGACCTCGAGCGTGCCCATGCGCCGGTGCAGGTGCGCCTCGAAGGCGAGCCCGCGGTTGGCGCTCCCCCGGTTGTCGACCGCCACCACGACGAACCCCGCCTGCGCCAGGTACTGCGCCCGGAGGTCCACGGTTAGCGCCCAGTCGTCGAGCACGCGCTGCGCGTGCGGTCCCCCGTACACGGACACGACCAGCGGGTGCGACCCTTCCCCTTCCGGCAGGTACAGAGCCGCGAACATGGGCGTCCCGTCCACCGCCGGCATCGCCCGCAGCTCCGGCGGCCGCAGGCCCTGCCCGGAGGCGGTCATCTCCGGCTCCTCGAACAGCGTTGCGAGCGCTTCCCCGCTGTCCGTGTGCCGCAACGTCGTCACGCCTGCGCGTTCCCGCGACGAGAACGTGTCGACGAACATCTCCCCGTCCGGCGCGACCGCACAGCCATGCACCCCCGGCTCATGCGTCAGGCGCTCCACCTCCCCACCGTCCAGCCCCACCCGGTACAGGTGCCGCTCGATCGCCCCCTCGCGCGTCCCGCTGAAGAACACCCTCCGCCCCGCCTCGTCCACCTCCACGATGCGCGCGACCACCCACTCCCCCGAGGTCAGCTGTCGCGAGCCTGCCAGGTCGTCGTCGTACACGTACAGGTGCCGGAAGCCGCTGCGCTCGCTCGACCACAGCAGTTCGCCCGAGTCGAGGAAGCGGAAATCGCCGAGGTTCAGCCAGGGCTCGCTGTTTTCTTCCAGCGTGCGCAGCACGCCGCCTGTGTCGGGGTCGAACAGGTGCAGGCCGAGCTCGGTCTGCTGGCGGTTCAGCACGAGCCCCGCGAGCACCCCATCCGGCCGCCAGACCACACGTGGCAGGTAGATGTCGTCCTCGTTGCCGAGATCCATCCAGATCGGCTCGCTCCCGTCCGCTGCCACCACTCCCAGCCGCACGCGCGCGTTCGGCGCCCCCGCGAACGGGTAGCGGTGGTGCTCTGTGTCGAGCGCGTCCTGGCCCTGGTGGACGATCGGGTAGTCGGGAATGTGTCGCGAATCGACCTCAACGAAGGCGATGCGAGAGGCGTCCGGCGACCACCAGAAGCCGTCGGACTGGCCGAACTCCTCCTGCGCGATGAAGTCCGCGAGTCCGTTCGTGAAGCCGTCCTCCGCGCCGCTCGTGAGCTGCCGCGCCTCCCCGCCCCCCGCCGGAAGTGCGAACAGCTCCCCCTCCCGCACGAAGGCGAGCAGCGAGCCGTCGTCGCTCAGCCGCGGCGTGATCGCCCCCTTCGCCCCCGCGATCATGACCGGTTCGCCGTCCCCCACGATGAGGCGGGGCTCCTCGCCCCCCGGCAGGAGGATCGTGCGCTCCGCCGCCTTGGGCGCGAAGCGGTAGTCGGTCACGCCCACGTCGCGCAGGCGGGCGCGTTCGCGCCGCAGCTCCTCCTCCCGCGAGATCGGGCCCCCCTCGCCAGCCGGCCCAGCCAGCGCCCGCCGCTCGCCGCTCGCGATGTCGTACAACCAGAGGCTGCGCACGAGGCCGCCGCCCTCGCTCGCGAGGTACGCGATGCCGCTCCCGTCGGGCGTGAACGACCAGCGCGCGGGGCCGCCCATCCCCGGACGCGGGTGGCGCACGACCTGCTCGATGGAGATGCGCGTGTATGGAGCCGTCATGCCCCCAGCGCCTCCCCGCGGAGCGCCTCAATCGCCTCCAGCGACTTCGGCGTCGCCGCCGAGAGCACCTCCGTCCCTTCCTCCCCCACCAGCACGTCGTCCTCGATGCGGATCCCCCCGAAGTCCAGCAACTTATCGACCTGCTCCCACGCGACCTCGTCGCGATAGCGCTCGCGCAACTCCCCGTCCTCCAAAAGCGCGCGGATGAAGTAGACGCCCGGCTCGATCGTGACGACGTAGCCTGGCTGCAGCGGCAGGTCCGCTCGCAGGTAGCGCAGGGTCGGCCGATCGCTCGGCGCCCGACCATCAAGGCAGCCCCCCGCGTCGTGCGTGGCCAGCCCCAGCATGTGCCCGAGCCCGTGCGGGAAGAAGAGCGCCTGCGCGTCGCGCTCCACGAGCCCCTCCGCATCCCCCCGCAACAGCCCGAGGTCGACGAGTCCCTGTGCCGTCTCGACGCTCGCCGCAAGGTGAAGATCCCTGTACTCGACGCCCGGCTTCGCACTCGCGATGCCGCGCTCCTGCACGCCCAGCACGAGAGCGTAGAGGTCGCGCTGCACGCCCTCGAAGCGCGCCCCCACGGGGTAGGTGCGGGTCACGTCGCTGGCGTAGCCGCCCACCTCCGCCCCTGCGTCCACGAGGATCAGCTCGCCCTCGCCGAACTCGCGCGCGGTTGGCGCGAAGTGCAGCGTCGCTGCGTTCGGTCCGCCCCCCACGATCGAGCCGTAGGCGGTGCGCTCCGCCCCCGCCCGGAAGAACTCGACCTCGATCTCGATCTGCAGGGCGCGCTCCGACATGCCCGCGCGCGCCTTCCGCAGCCCCGCCATGTGCCCTCGATGCGTCGCATCCGCCGCTTCCCGCATCAGCGCCAGCTCATGCGGATCCTTCGCCCGCCGCAGCTCCGCCACCACCGTGCGCAAGCGCTCGTTCTCCTCCTCGTCCGTCGCGAATTCGAGGCTGGCCCACGAGTCGACCCCGTACTCGGCCGCGCGCAGCGTGATGTCGTCGTTCCCGATGACTGCCAGCGGTTCCCCGCGCCGCCGCTCCAGCCACCCGCCGAGGTCTGACGTCGGCCGCACGCGGTCCAGTCCGGACGCCTCCCCCACTGCCGCCAGCGAGGGCCCGTCGCCGCTCCAGACCCGCTCCGCCGCGCTGGGCTGCGGGACAAACAACGTCCAGCCCTCGCCCGCGTCGAACGCCAGCACCCCGCCTGCCTGCCCGACCCCCGCCAGGTAGCGATGCTCCGGGTGTGCGTGGTACTCGTGGAACTGGTCGGTGCCCGTGATCGGCAGCATCAGGCCCGCCGGCACGAGTACGACGCCCCGGTCGAGGCTCCAGCGACCAACGGCCCGCTCGCGCCGCTCGGCCACGAGCGTCGCTGCATCGCTGGTGATACCGCTTTCCTGCATGCCCGCAGTGTAGCGATCTCGCGTCGCATCCCGCCCGCGCCGGTGTACGCTGGACGCGAGCCGGCTGGCGCCGTCCCCGGACGCGGCAGGGGGGTCCATGAACGCCCGCGCCACGAACCTCGCCCTCTTCGCCCTCCTCCTGCTGGAGCTGGTCTCCGGGCTCGGCAGCTTTCTCGCCGGCAGCCCCGAGGGCCGCTGGGTCTTCTGGCTGCACAGCGCGGGCGGCCTTTCGGTCGTCGTTCTCCTCGTCTGGAAGTGGCGCATCGTCGTGCGCTCCTTCGCCCGCCGGGGCGCTGGGCTCTGGTCGCTGGCCCCGGCCCTGCTGGGCGTGCTCTTCCTGGGCATCCTTCTGACCGGCCTCTGGTGGCTGGTCGTGGGAAGGGGAAGCCTGCTCGTCCCCATCTACGGCGAGATGCGACCCCTCGTGTTGCACACCATCCTCGGGCTCGCGCTCGTGCCCCTCTTCGCCCTCCACGTCGTGCTGCGCTGGCCGAGGCGTCCCGCCGCCGCCTTCGCCAGCCGCCGTGCCGTTCTGCGCCTCTTCGCCGTCGGCGGCGCCGGATTCGCGCTCTCGCGCGGCCTGGCCGCCGCCGCTCCGCACGCCGGCCCCGACCGGCGTTTCACCGGCTCCCGCGAGGAGGCCAGCTTCAGCGGCAACGACTACCCCGTCACCAACTGGCTCTTCGACAGCCGCCAGCGCATCCCCGCGGACGAGTGGCGCCTTGAGGTCCGCGGCGAGGTGCGCGAGCCCCTCACCCTCGATTACGACGAGCTCACGGCTCTCGCCGAAGGCGCCCGACGCGCCACCCTCGACTGCACCGGCGGCTGGTACACCGTCCAGGACTGGAGCGGCGTTCCGCTGGCCGCTGTCCTCGAACACGCGGGCCCGAGCGACGACGCCCGCAGCGTGGTCGTCACCTCCGCGACCGGCTTCAGCCGCCGCTTCGGGCTTGGTACGGTTCCACGCCTGCTGCTTGCCACCACGGTCGGCGGCGAGCGGCTAAGCTCGGGCCACGGTTTCCCCGTGCGCCTCGTCGCCCCCGGGCGCCGTGGCTACAACTGGGTGAAGTGGGTCGTCAGCATCGAAGTGAGCGAGCGTCCCGGCTGGTGGCAGTCGCCCCTTCCCACGCAGTAGGTCCGTTCCCCCCCGCTCCTCGCGTAGCATCCGCAGCGATGCCCCAGCGGAGCCCGGACAGTTCCCCGTGAGAATCGCCGAGTCAGATGTAGAAGTCCTCGTCTTCGACCTCTTTGGCGTGATCATCTCGTTCGACGACGACCTCGTGACGGCACGGCTCGCACGGAACTGCGCTGATCCCGCCCATGCCTTCGAACATCTGCACAAGCTCACAGCCCGCCACGACATCATCACCGGTGCGTCGACCCTGCCCCAGGTCCATCGAGAAGTCGTTGACATCTACGGGCTCACGTTGTCCTACGCGGAGTTCGAGGCCGCCTGGCTGGAGCCCTACTCCGAGGCGTTGCCCGGCATGGCGGAGCTCGTCACGGCACTGTCCGAGCACTACCGGCTCGTGCTGCTGTCCAACATCGATCGGGACTACTGGCAGGTTGTCCGGCGGATGCACCCGGAGCTCGAGTGCTTCGAGTCACTGCTCGTTTCGTGCGACCTCGGCATGGCGAAACCGGACCCGGAGATCTTCCGACAGGTGTCCCAGCTAACCGGTAGCGAACCGTCGCAGTGCTTCTTTATCGATGACACGGCGGCAAACGTCGACGCCGCCCGTGCGCTCGGCTTCCACGGCCACGTGTTTCGCACCGTCCCGGGCCTGTGCACGGAGCTGAGGAAGGCGAATGCCAGGGGAATAGAGCTCTTCGAGACCGCCTGACCCGCGATCGCGCCTCCCCACCGCCACGCTGGCAGTGTCCCCACCGCACTCGGTAGGCACATCCCCCGCCCCCTCGCGTAGGATCGGGAGCGATGCCCCTGACCGAGTTCGGGCCCGTTCAGCACCTCTCCGCCGACGCCGTGGGCCAGCCGGGACAGCGACGCTTCCGCCTGCGCGCCATCAGCGAGGGGGGCGCCTACGCTTTCGTCTGGATGGAGAAAGAGCAGCTCTCCGCCATCGGCGAGGCTATCGAAACCACCCTGGAGCACGCTGGCACGGAGGTCGCTCCGACAAGCCCGGGGGAGGTAGAGCCAGTTTTCCCCCTTCAGGCCAACCTCGATCTCGATGTCCGCGCGGGACGCCTCTCCCTGGGTCTGAACGAGGAGACTCGCCGCATCGTCATGGTGGGCGCGGAGGCGCCCTCCGAGGGTGAGGGTGAGGCGATCTCGATCGAGTTCGACTTCGACACCGCCCAGCGGCTGCGCGCGCAGATCACCGAGGTCGTCGCCGCGGGCCGAGCGCCCTGCCCCTTCTGCGGCGCCCCCATCGACCCCGAGGGCCACGTCTGCCCCCGCTCTAACGGCCACCACCGCGAGGAGGAGTAGCCTCTCCTTCGATTGCAGACGCCCCTACAGACCGCGCAGGAACCCGATCATCGCCTCGTTGACTGCCTCTCCGGCGCCTCTTGCTGCGTCCAGTGGCCCACGCCCGGCAGCATCAGGGCGTCGCGCAGGTTGGGTGCGCTCTCCCGCAGCCGGTCGAGGAACCCCGGCCCCGCCATCGCCACCACCAGGTCGCGGTCCCCCGTGACGAAGAGGGCGGGTGCCGTCACCTTCTTCCCGTTGAAGGCCGCCATCAGCTCCCAGTTCCGGTCGATGTTGCGGTACCAGTTGAGGCCCCCGCGGAAGCCTGCTTGCTCGAATTCGCCCGTGAAGAAGTCGAGGTCCGTCTCGCTCAGCCAGTGCGGGAGCTCGTCACCCGGGTCGGCCAGCCCTTCGAGGAAGGTCGCCGTCTTGGGCAGGCTCCCCAGGCCATCCCCTGGCGGCGCATCCCCCGAAGCCGCGTAGAGCAGCATCCGCATCGTGCGCCGGACATCCTCCTCCAGTTCCGCCTCCGCCTTCCCCGGCTCCTGGAAGTAGAGCTGGTAGAAGAAGCGGTCGCCGAAGCGCTGCTTCATCCCCTCGGTTGGCGGAATCTTCCCTGCCCAGGCGTTGTGAGGGACGCTCAACCCGATCACGCCCCGGAACCTGTCGGGGCGCAGCACGCTCGCGTTCCACGCGACGGGCGCGCCCCAGTCGTGCCCGGCGACCACCGCCTGCTCCTCGTCCAGCGCGTCCAGCAACCCCACGATGTCACCCACCAGGTGGAGCTGCGTGTACGCCTCGATCGCCTCCGGCTTGTCCGTCTGGCCGTAGCCGCGTTGGTCGGGCGCGACCGCATGGAAGCCCGCCTCCGCCAGCGCCGTCAGCTGGTGCCGCCACGAGTACCACGACTCCGGGAAGCCGTGGCACATCACCACCAACGGCCCCTCCCCTGCCTCCGCGATGTGCATGCGAATGCCGTTCGTCTCCACGAAGCGGTGTGCGATCTCGGTCATTCCGTCCTCCCGCGCGCGCATCCTAGCCGCTCACCTCGCACGGAACTCGCTAGACTGCCGGCCACCCGAAGCGGAGCAGTCGAAGGAGCAGTCGGGGGCGCCAGCCCGCGAGTGAGCGCGAAGCCGAGGCGGAGCAGTCGAAGGAGCAGTCAAATGAAGTTTGGGGTACATCTCATCCAGCAGAACATCGAGATGGCGGAGCTTCGCCGCCTCTGGACCTGGGCCGACACCGCCGGCTTCGACTGGATCGATGCCTCCGACCACTTCTACGAGGCCCCCCTCGTCCACGAGAACCACGGCGACTACTGGGAGGGCACCACCATCATGACCGCCCTCGCCTGCGAGACGAAGGACCTGCGCATCGGCTCGCTCGTGCTGGGCATGAACTACCGCCATCCCGCCGTCCTCGCGAACGCCCTCGCCGCCATGGACCACCTCAGCGGCGGCCGCATCGAGCTGGGCATCGGCGCCGGCTGGTACGAGGACGAGTACCGCGCCTACGGCATCCCCTTCCTCCCCCTCGGCAGGCGGCTCGACATCCTCGAGGAGGGCATCCAGGTCATCCGCCTGCTTCACACCGAGGACCATGTCGACTTCGAGGGCGAGCACTTCACCCTGAAGGACGCCTGCTGCAACCCCAAGCCCCTGCAGGAGCGTCTGCGCATCTGGGGCGGCGGCGTCGGGCGCAAGCGCACGTTGCCGATGATCGCCCGCCTCTGCGACGGCTGGAACGGCCCTTACCTGACCCCCTGGCAGTTCCGCCACCTCTCCCGCGTCCTGCGCGAGGCCTGCGACCGCGAGCAGCGCGACTTCGACGAGATCGAGCGCAGCGTCAACCTCAGCTTCCACCTCGCCGCCAACGAGGCTGCCCGCCCCCGCGCCGAGGAGCACGTCCGCACCGTCTTCGGCGGCGCCATCGAGACCTGGCGCGAGCGCGGCCTCATCACGGGCACCCCCGACGAAGCGAAGGAGCTCGTGGCCGAGTACCGCGACCTCGGCTGCGACCTCCTCAACATCGCCCTCCGCCCGCCCCTCGACTGGGAGGCGCTGGAAGCCTGGGCGGAGGAGGTCATCCCTGCCTTCCAGTCTGGGTGAACGCCCACTGCCGGCTCCCTGGGTGACGAACGGAGTCGCCCGTTATCCCGTTGTTGGGGAGAATTGCCCTGGGCGGTTCGGGCCGGCGCACCTTCGCTCATGAAACGCGAAGTCCCGTTGGCGACTGCGGCCAGCCAAACACCAGTGCCGCACCGCTCCCACTGAACGAATGACTGATTCTCTCGAGCCAGACACCCCATGACCGCGACTGCCGAGTCTGAGGTCGCCAACGCACTGCGACGCAACATCGCCATCATCGCGCACGTCGATCACGGCAAGACGACCCTCGTCGACGCCATGCTCCACCAGACCGGGGTCTTCCGGGCGAACGAGCGCGTGGAGGAACGCGCACTCGACAACATCGATCTCGAGCGCGAGCGCGGCATCACCATCATGGCCAAGAACACGGCCATCCGGCATCGCGATTGCATCGTTAACATCGTCGACACGCCCGGCCACGCCGATTTCGGCGGGGAGGTCGAGCGCACGCTGACGATGGTTGATGGCGTGCTGCTGCTTGTCGACGCCTCCGAGGGCCCCCTGCCACAAACTCGTTTCGTCCTGGGAAAGGCCCTTGAGCACGGCCTGCCCGCCATCGTCGTCATCAACAAGATCGACCGCAAGGATGCGCGGCCCGCGGAAGTGCTCGACGAGATCTATGACCTCTTCATCGACCTCGAAGCAACCGAGCAGCAGATCGACTTTCCGGTCGTGTACGCGAACGCCAGAGCGGGCGTTGCCAGTCTGGATCCGGACGAGGCCGGCCTGAACTTGCGCCCCCTGCTCGACGCAATCGTCGAGCAGCTGCCCCCTCCTCGCGGTAACCCGGAGGCCGCCCTCCAGATACGGGTTGCGAACCTCGACTCAAGCGACTACCTGGGCCGGATCGCGATTGGACGGATCGTCAACGGCCGCGTGGCCCTCGGCGACGAGATCGCCGTGTCGAAGCTCGATGGCTTGGTCGCGCGAACCCGCGTCACCAGGCTGTTCGTCTTTGACGGACTGGAGCGGGCCGAGGTGGAGCAGGCCGCGGCCGGCGACATCATTTGCCTTGCCGGGATCGACGACATCACCATCGGCGAGACCGTCACCGCGCCCGACGACCCGCGGACGTTCCCTCCCATGCACGTGGATGAGCCGACGGTCTCCATGATCTTTGGGGTGAACACCTCGCCCCTGGCCGGGCTGGATGGTCAGTACGTCACGTCCAGCAAACTGCGCGAGCGACTTGGGCGCGAGCTGGTCAGCAATGTCTCGATTCGCGTCCAGGACACCGATTCGGCTGACCAGTTGCAGGTGATCGGCCGTGGCGAGCTGCAGCTTTCGATTCTGATCGAGATGATGCGGCGCGAGGGCTACGAGCTCCAGGTCGGCCGGCCCCAGATCGTCACCCGCGAGCGAGGTGGCCGCGTCGAGGAACCGTTCGAGGAACTGGTCATCGACGTGGCAGAGGACTACCAGGGCGCAGTCATTGAGAAGCTCAGCGCACGTCGAGGCAAGATGACCCGCATGGTGAACCACGGCAGCGGCCGCGTCCGGCTCGAGTTCCTGATCCCGACGAGAGGCGTCATCGGGTTCCGCTCCCAGTTCCTCACCGATACCCGAGGTACCGGCATCATGAATCACCTGTTCGCCGGCTGGGAGCCGTGGAACGGGCCCATCGCCGGACGCCCAAGCGGGGCGTTGGTGGCCGACCGGGCGGGAACGGCAACTGCCTACGCCATCCACAACCTGCAAGAGCGCGGCGAGATATTCATCGACCCCGGTACGCCGGTCTACGAGGGGATGATCATCGGCGAGAACGCCCGCCCATCCGACATGGACGTGAACGTCACGAAGGGGAAGAAGCTCACCAACATGAGGGCGGCCGCTGCCGACGAGGCCCTTCGTCTCGTTCCGCCCAGGCTTCTGAACCTGGAGCAATCGATCGAGTTCATCAACGATGACGAACTCGTGGAGATCACGCCGGGCAGTATCCGGTTGCGGAAGCGCGTTCTGGGGGCGACGCTGAGGGCTAGGAGCCAGTCGGCGCGAGTGAGCGCGAAGCGAAGCGCAGCAGTCGAAGGAGCGGTCGGGGCGTCAGCCCGCGAGTGAGCGCGAAGCAAAGCGCAGCAGTCGAAGGAGCAGTCGGGGCGTCAGTCCGCGAGTGAGCGCGAAGCAAAGCGCAGCAGTCGAAGGAGCAGTCGGGGCGTCAGCCCGCGAGTGAGCGCGAAGCAAAGCGCAGCAGTCGAAGGAGCGGTCGGGGCGTCAGCCCGCGAGTGAGCGCGAAGCAAAGCGCAGCAGTCGAAGGAGCAGTCTTATTGACACCGCCCCGCCCGACCGGCAACGTGCGCGCACATAATTCAACGTGCGCGCACACAATTCCGGAGGTGCCTCATGGCCGAAGCTGACTACGAACCCGATCCCACCAAAGACCACGAAACCGTCTCCATCTACTCCATCGACGACGACGTCAAGGAGGAGTTGCTCAACTCCGTCCGTGAGGCCGTCCTGAACTGGTCGACCAAGGACGGCTGGCCCGTCGGCGTCATGCACGCCGTCGTCTGGGCCAGGGGCTCGTTCTGGATGACTGCCGCCGCCCACCGCCACCGCATGGCCGCCCTGCGCCGCGACCCGCGCTGCTCCGTCGTCCTCACCAGCACCGGGACGCACCTCGGTGGGGGCAAGACCATCACCGCCAAGTGCCGCTGCATCATGCACGAGGACCGCGAGACGAAGGACTGGTTCTACCACGCGCTCGCCTACCGCCCCGAGGCCACGGAGGAGCAGGCCGCCGCCTTCGAGAAGACCCTCGACTCGCCCCTGCGCGTCGTCATGGAGCTCGTGCCCGAAAAGTGGATCACCTTCGACGGCGCCAAGATGGGCCTCGCAACCGCCGGTGTGCTCACCGACGAGCAGAAGGGGCCGATGCTCAGCTCCGACGCCGTCCGCCTGGAGAAGGAGCTCAAGGCCCGCGGCCTCGCCTGACACAGAGGGCCGCTTCTTCTCCTACTCGTAACGGGAGGCAGCCTGTTTCCTCTCGCCCCGTTCAAGCGGGGGCGGTACGGTCATTGCAGACCTTCTTCGCGGAGGCACTGCGGTGCGTGTGGGAATCCTGACCGGTGGAGGCGACTGCCCCGGGCTGAACGCGGTCATTCGCGCTGTCGCCACCAAGGGTGAGCGCCAGTACGGCGACGAGGTCGTCGGCTTCCGCAACGGCTGGGCGGGCGTCATGGGAGGCGACGTCATGCCCCTCAGCGCCGAGCGCTGCGAAGACATCCTGCCGCTCGGGGGCACCATCCTCGGCACCTCCCGCGCCAACCCCTACGCCACCGAGGGCGGCGCCGAGGCCGTGCACGCCACGCTCGCACGCGAGGGCATTGATGCCCTCATCGCTGTCGGCGGCGACGACACGCTGACTGTCGCCGGCAAATTCGCCAGCGAGGGCGTGGCCGTCGTCGGTGTGCCCAAGACCATCGACAACGACCTCGCCGTCACCGAGTTCACCTTCGGCTTCCACACCGCCGTGCAGTCCGCCACCGAGGCCATCGACCGCCTGCGCACGACCGGCGAGTCCCACCACCGCGTCATGGTCGTCGAGGTGATGGGCCGTGACACCGGCTGGATCGCGACCTACGCGGGCATCGCCGGCGGCGCCACCGAGATCCTGATCCCCGAGGAACCGTTCGACATGGCCGACGTGTGCGGGCGACTGCTCGCCCACCACGGGCGCGACGTGTCCGCCTCCGTCGTGGTTGTGGCCGAGGGCGCCCGCCCCGTCGGCGGCGAGTTCTTCGTCCAGAGCGACCAGCGCGACGCCTTCGGGCACGTCCGCCTCGGCGGGGTCGGGCGTGTCGTCGCCGACGAGATCGAGGCCCGCACCGGCTTCGAGACGCGCCTCACCGTGCTCGGCCACGTGCAGCGCGGCGGCACGCCCACCGCCTTCGACCGCGTCCTCGCCACGCGCTTCGGCATCGCCGCCATCGACGCCGTCCACGACGGCAACTCCGGAAAGGCCACCGTCCTCCAGGCGAACGAGATTCGCCTCGCCCCCCTCGAAGCACTCACGTCCGAGACCAAGGTCGTCGACCGCAACCTCTACGAGACCGTCGCCGGCGCCCTCGTCGCCCTCCCGGACTGAGGGCGAGGTCACTCCGGGACGTCAATCCCCAATTGCCCTGAAGGCAATCGCCAGCAGAAAGAGCAAGGGGCCGAGAGAAGCACCAACCAGTGCGAACACGATGACCAAGTGCCATGAAGGCCCGTACGGATCCGTCCACTGGAGCCACGAGGCTGCCAGCAAGGGGAGGAAGGCGATGATGGTGGTGGTGATGACAAACCCGCCAGGCTCACCTCCCGCGCTCCACCAGAAGACCGAAGGTACCAGAAAGAACCCCCTACCGTCGCAAGGATCCCTGAAGTCATGTCCCGCGGCCCCTCAAGCATGGAGCGACCATAGCAAGACAACGCCCGACTTTCCCCATCCCCCTTTCCCCACCAACAGCCAATGGCCAACAGCCAATAGCCTTCCCTATAGTCCCCCCATGCCCCCACGACCCTTCCGCATCGACGTCCCCGACAGCGTCCTCGACGACCTTCGCGACCGCCTCGACCGCACCCGCTGGCCCGACGCCATCCCCGACACCGGCTGGGACTACGGCGCCGATGTCGAGTACGTCCGCGAGCTCTGCGACTACTGGCGCAACGAGTACGACTGGCGCGCCCAGGAGGCGGCGCTCAACGCCTGGCCCCAGTTCCTCTGCGAGGTCGACGGCGTCGATATCCACTACTGGCACGTCCGCGGCCAGGGGCCCAACCCCCATCCCCTCCTCCTGACGCACGGCTGGCCCGGCTCCATGTTCGAGTTCCTCCAGCTCATCGGGCCCCTCACCGACCCCGCCGCCCACGGCGGCGACCCCGCCGACGCCTTCGACGTCGTCATCCCCTCGATCCCCGGCTTCGGCTGGAGCGGCAAGCCGCAGGAGCGCGGCTGGGGCCCCTCCCGCGTCGCCGACGCTCTCGACCACCTCATGACCGCGGAGCTCGGCTACAAGCGCTACGGCGCCCAGGGCGGCGACTGGGGCGCCATCATCAGTACGCGCCTGGGGGCGACCCACGCCGGCAACCTCAGCGGCCTCCACCTCAACTTCGTCATCGCCGGGCCACCCGCGGAGCCCACCGAGGAGGACCAGGCCGGCCTCGCCTCGATGCGCGCCTTCCAGGCCACCGAGACCGGCTACAGCAACGTGCAGGGCACCAAGCCCCAGTCCCTCGGCATCGCCCAGGCCGACTCCCCCGCCGGCATCGCCGCCTGGATCACGGAGAAGTTCCGCACCTGGAGCGACTGCAACGGCGACGTCGAATCGCGCTTCTCGAAAGACACGCTGCTGACCAACATCATGTTCTTCTGGGCGCCCAACAGCATCGCGAGCGCCGCCCGCATCTACTACGAGGCCCGCGCCGAGGGCGTCGGCGGACGCGTCCCCAACCCCTCCCCCATCCCCGTCCCCACCGGCGTCGCCGCCTTCCCCAAAGAGGTCTGGATGACGCCCCGCCCCTGGGTCGAGCGCGCCTACAACCTCGTCCACTGGACGGAGATGCCGGAGGGCGGCCACTTCGCCGCCCTCGAGGAGCCCGACCGCCTCCTCGCCGACATCCGCGCCTTCTTCCGCCAGGTGCGCTGACCGTTCTGTTCGTTTGCGCTGCCGGGCTTACGTCCAGTCAATCCGTCGCGTCAATCCCGATCACAAACGCGGCAATCAGGTATCCGATGACGGGCGATAGTACGCCGAGCACAGCACCAATTGCTCCGCAGGTTCCGAGGTACCACGGTCGCGAGTAGGGCAGCACCTTGCCGGCCACCCAGATGACGCTGACGGCAACGGCAACTCCGCCGAGCACGGCGAACCAGCCAAGCATGAGGCTCCCTCTACCCAGGTCCACCCCAACGTACAGCCCAACGTACAGTCCCGCTGTCCCGATAAATCCGCCAACGAACGAGAGAGCGCCGGCGCCCACGATGCGCAGGCGACCCCGCAGCTTTCGAACGACTGACCGTGCCAACGTTCCCCCTGAGGTTGGCCAGCGCCTCACTCGTCCTGGTCTCACGAACCTAGCAGCCTGAAGCCCGATTTACCCCATCCCCCCTGAAGCCGCAGCTAAGGGCCGGGCGGGATATACTGCCCCGCGCGGATTCGAGGCGGTATTCGCCCCGAACGGCTTCCGATGGCCGCGATTCCGCTGACAGAAAGCCCTTGAAGGACTGCGGATAGCGAGATGCCAAGCCAATCGAAACAGGAATGGCTCGAAGGTACGTACCGCAAGGCGGTCGAGCGCAACCCCGAGCGCGCCGAGTCGTTCCAGACCACCGGCGAGACCGTCCTCGACCCCGTCTACGCCCCCGAGGACGCCCCTGGGAACGGCGATCTCGGCTTCCCCGGCGAGTACCCCTTTACCCGCGGCGTCCAGCCGACCATGTATCGCGGGCGCCTCTGGACCATGCGCCAGTACGCCGGCTTCGGCACCGCCGAGGAGTCGAACGAGCGCTACCGCTACCTCCTCGACCAGGGCCAGACCGGCCTCTCCGTCGCCTTCGACCTGCCCACCCAGATCGGCTACGACTCCGACGACCCCATGGCCATGGGCGAGGTCGGCAAGGTCGGTGTCGCCATCGACTCGATCGATGACATGCGCACCCTCTTCAAGGACATCCCTCTCGACCGCGTCACCACTTCGATGACGATCAACGGCACCGCCGCCGTCCTGCTCGCGCTCTATGTCGCCGTGGGCAAGGAGCAGGGCGTTCCCGTCGAGAAGCTCGGTGGCACCGTCCAGAACGACATCCTCAAGGAGTACATCACCCGCGGGACGTGGATCTATCCACCCACGCCCAGCATGCGCCTCATCACCGATGTCTTCCGCTACTGCTCGGAGAACGTCCCCCGCTGGAACACCATCTCCATCTCCGGCTACCACATGCGCGAGGCGGGCTGCACCGCCGCCCAGGAGATCGCCTTCACCCTCGCGAATGGCATCGCCTACGTCGATGCCGCCGTTGCCGCCGGCCTCGATGTGGACGCCTTCGCGGGACGCCTCAGCTTCTTCTTCGCCTGCCACAACAACCTGCTGGAGGAGGTCTGCAAGTTCCGCGCCGCCCGCCGCCTCTGGGCCACGATCATGAAGGAGCGCTTCGAGGCGAAGAACCCGCGCTCGATGATGCTGCGCTTCCACACGCAGACGGGCGGCGCTACGCTCACCGCTCAGCAGCCCGAGAACAACATCGTGCGCACCACCCTGCAGGCCCTGGCCGCCGTCCTCGGTGGGACGCAGTCGCTGCACACCAACTCCATGGACGAGGCCCTCTCCCTGCCGACCGAGAAAGCGGTCCAGATCGCGCTCCGCACGCAGCAGGTCATCGCCTTCGAGAGCGGCGCCGGCGACGTCACCGACCCGCTCGGCGGCTCCTGGTACATCGAGTCCATGACCGACCGGCTCGAGGGCGAGGCGCGCGACTACCTGAAAACCATCGAGCACCTCGGCGGCGCCCCCTCCGCGCTCGAGCAGGGCTTCCAGCAGCGCGAGATCCAGGAGGCCTCCTACCGTTATCAGCGCGAGATCGAGGAGAAGGACCGGGTAATCGTCGGCGTCAACGACTTCACCGTTAGTGGCGAGGAGCCCCCGGAGCTCCTGCGTGTCGACCCCTCCATCGGCCGCCGCCAGGTGGAGCGCCTCCAGGCCCTCCGCGCCGGGCGCGACAACGCCGCTGCCGAAGCCGCCATCGCCGCGCTGGAAGCGGGCACGGCCGGCACCGAGAACCTCATGCCCCTCATCGTCGCCGCCGTCGAGGCGCGCGCCACGCTCGGCGAGATCAGCCACGCCCTGCGCCGCGCCTGGGGCGAGTACCGCGAGATCGTGGTCGTCTGATGGCCGAGGAGGACACCCGCGGTTTCGCCGATGAGAAGCGCCGCCTGCTCGGCGAGCTTGAGCTCGAACGCAACCAGCTCCTGCGCAACATCGAAACCTGTCGCATCCGCGACATCGAGCGCCCCATGATCGACCAGTGGTCCCTCAAGGACATCATCGGCCACGTTGCCAGCTGGGAGGCCGAGGTCATCAGCGCCCTGCGCGATGTGCAGGAGGGACGGCGCCCCGCCATCCTCGACTTCGAGAACGAGCGCATCGACGCCTGGAACCAGGATCACGCCGAGCGCAAGCGCAGCCTCACCTTCTGGAGCGTTCTCGAACAGCTCAAGGCTGGCCGCGAGCGTCTGCTCGCCCTCGTCGCCGAGTTCGAGGACGACGCCATCGGCGAGGAGGGGCGCGTCCCCAACCGCCTGCTGCAAGTGGTCGCCCAACACGACCGCGAGCACTGGCACATCATCGCCGCCTACCTCGCCGGCATGCCGGGCGTGCGCGAAACTGCCCCCGCTGCCGAAAGCAACTGAAGGAGCCCCATGCTCAGCAAGGTCCACCATGTTGGCATCGTCGTCCGCAGCGCCGACGATGCGCTCGGCTTCTACCGCGACGCCCTCGGCCTGCCCGTCAGCGTCGACCGCGTCATTGAGGACCAGGGCGTCCGTGGCGTGCTCCTTCCCGCCGGCGACGCCGAGATCGAGCTGCTCCAACCCACGCGCGACGACACCGGCGTGGCCCGCTTCCTCGAAGGTCGGGGAGAGGGCATGCACCACGTCTGCTTCGAGTCCGACGACTGCAGCGCTGACCTGCGCGCCGCCGCCGATGCGGGCGTCCAGCTCATCGATGAGGCCCCCCGCGCCGGCCTCGCCGGCATGATCGGCTTCCTTCACCCCAAGTCGAACCACGGTGTCCTCATCGAGTACGCCACGCCCGTCGAGGAGAGCCACGTGGGGCCCAGCGACGACGCCCTCGCGAAGCGCATCGACCATATCGGTATCGTCGTCAACGACATCCCCACCGCGGCGGCGACGTACGAGCGCCACTTCGGTTTCACCCTCGATCCCGACCTCGGCGGAAACGTGGAGGCCCTCGGCATCGAAAACGCCTTCATGCTCGCCGGCAACGCCCACCTCGAATTCATCCGGCCCACCAGCGATGAGGGGCCGGTCGCGAAGTTCGCGGCCGAGCGGGGCGAGGGCTCGTTCCTCCTCTCGCTTGCCGTTGCCGATGCGGCTGCCGCCGTCGACTCCCTGCGCGCCAGCGGCGCGCGCGCCGGCAACGCCAACGGCGGCGTCGCCTTCGTCTCCCCCCGCTCGTCCTTCGGCGTCAACCTGCAGCTGGTCGAGCGATCCTGACCCCACGACACACAGGAGCAGCATCATGACCGCATCTCCCGGGACCTCCACCCAAGGCGAAGCCGGACAGAAGATCCGCGTCCTCATCGCCAAGCCGGGCCTCGATGGCCACGATCGCGGCGCCAAGATTGTCGCCCGCGCCCTCCGCGATGGCGGCTGCGAGGTCATCTACACCGGCATCCGCCAGACGCCGCAGATGATCGCCGAGGCCGCCCTCCAGGAAGACGTCGATGTCGTCGGCCTCAGCATCCTCTCCGGGGCCCACCTCGAGCTCTTCCCTCGCATCGTCGAGGAGCTCACCTCGCGCGGGCTCGACGATGTCCTCCTCTTCTGCGGTGGCATCATCCCCGAGGAAGACACGGAGGCGCTTGCGGCGATGGGCTTCAGTGCGATCTTCCGCCCGGGCACCAACACCCGGGACATCGTGTCGTTCGTGTACGACAACGCCCACTCCGAGTGACGGACCTGGTCGAGCGGTTCCTCGCGGGGGAGCGCCGCGCCCTCTCACGCATCCTCACCCGTGTCGAGAACGGCACGCCCGAGGGGCGCGAGTACCTGCGCCAGCTCTACCCCCGTTCCGGACGCGCCCACACCATCGGCGTCACCGGCGGCGCCGGTTCCGGCAAGAGCAGCCTCACCGGCGCGATCGCGGGCGAGCTGCGCAGGCGCGGCCACCAGGTCGGCATCATCGCCGTCGACCCCTCCAGCCCCTTCACCCAGGGCGCCATCCTCGGCGACCGCATCCGCATGCAGGCCCTCGTCCTCGACCCCGGCGTCTTCGTGCGCAGCATGGCCACCCGCGGCGCTCTCGGCGGACTCGCCCCCACGATCGACGACATGGTCGCCGTGATGGACGCCTTCGGCTTCCCCTACGTCTTCATCGAGACCGTTGGCGCCGGCCAGGACGAGGTCGAGATCGCCGGCACCGCCCTCACGACCGTGCTCGTCAACAATCCCGGCACCGGCGACGACATCCAGGCGCTCAAGGCGGGCATCATCGAGATCGCCGATGTGCTCGTCGTGAACAAGGCCGACCGTCCCGGGGCCGATGTGCTGGTCAGCCAGCTGCGAGCGCTCCTTTCCCTCGCTCCCAGCGAGGGCCGCGAGGTCCCCATCCTCTCGACCGTCGCCATCACCGGCGTTGGCGTGCCCGAGCTCATCGACGCCATCGACGAGCATCGCGCCTGGCTCGACAGCTCCGGCGAACTCGAACGGCACCGGCGCCAGGAGGCGCGCCACCAGGTGCTCTCCGTCGCCCAGCGCATCATTCTCGAGCGCATCCGCCGCGGCACCTCCGAGGAGGCGCTGGGCGAGCTTGTCGCCCAGGTTGCGGGGCGCGGGCTCGATCCCCACACCGCCGCGGAACAGCTCGTCGAGCAGGGGCAGGCGGTGTGAGCGAGGCCCGGCAGCGCATCCGTGCTCGTTTCCGCAAGGGCGAGCGTGTGCGCCACATCTCCCACCTCGATGTGCTCCGCTACTGGGAGCGCGCCATCCGCCGCGCCGGCCTGCCCCTCCTCTACTCGCGGGGTTTCACGCCGCACCCCAAGATCGCCTTCGCCGCGCCCCTCCCTCTCGGCTTCATCGGCGAGGGGGAGATCATCGAAGTCCTGCTCGAGGAGCGCGTCCCCCTCGACCGCTTCGCCGCCGCCCTCGACCAGCAGACCACGCCCGACCTCGAGCTGCGCGAGGCGAGCGAGGTCGCCATCGGCCTCCCCGCTCTCCCCACCCTCGTTCGCTGGGCCGACTACCGCGTCGACCTCGAGGGGGTGACTCCCGGGGAGGCGTCCGAGGCGGTGTCCGCCTTCCTCGCCGCCGAGAGCTTTCCCTGGCGGCGGGAGCGCGAGGGGAAAAAGGCCCACGAGTACGATCTCCGCGCCGGCGTCGCCTCGCTCGCCATCCGGGATCTGGACGCGGGGGCCCTCGTCGAAGCGCGGCTGAGCTGCGGGCAGGAGCTCACCGTGCGTCCCGAGCAGCTCGTCGGCGCGCTCTTCCCGCAGGTCTCCGTGGGGCGCTACGTGCGCGTCGAGCTCGTGCTGGAGGAGCCCTCGTCGGCGCTCCAGGCCTGGCGCGAGAAGGGGCAGTACGAGTGAGGCTCTACCTCGTCCGCCACGGCGAGACGGCCTACAACCGCGACGGGCTCGGGCTCGGCGTCGCCGACCCGCCCCTCACCGACCGCGGCCTCCGCCAGACCACCGCCGCCGTCGAGCGGCTCGCCACGGAGTCCGTCGACCGCATCCTCACCAGCCCCCTCACGCGCGCCGCTGCCATCGCCCGCGGGCTCGCGGAACGCACGGGCGCGCCCCTCGATGTCCGCGAGGAGCTCATCGAGATGGACGTCGGCGAAACCGAGGGTCTCCCCTTCCGCGAGATGCGCGAGCGCTTCCCCGCCTTCATTGAAGCCTGGCGCGCCCCCGACCCCGCCAACGTTACCATGCCGGGAGGGGAGAGCCTCGCGCAGGTCGCGGCTCGCCTCGAACCGCTCGCCCTGGAGCTTCACGCCCTCCCCCAAGAAAGCACGGTAGTCGCCGTCTCCCACAACTTCGTCCTCCGCCTCCTGATCTGCCGTCTCCTTGACCTGGAGGTCGCCGCCTTTCGCGCCTTCAGCCTCGACCTGGCATCGGTCTCCGCGCTCTCGTTGCGTGCCGGCCAGGCCGCCCTGCGCACCCTGAACGACCGCTGCCACCTCGACGAGTAGCCGGCCCGTTCCCTTGAATATTTGCTGAACCGGCTCTAATTTAGTCACATGACTATCCCGGTGTTCACTAAAACGACGCTATTTATCCTCGTATGCCTGCTCCTGGCCGGCTATTTCGTCTACACCGCCTCCTCCGGAACCGTTCGCCAGCGCCAGCAAAACGAGGACCACGACGCCGCCCTCGCCGAGATTGAAGACCTCCGTTCCAGGCGCGACCACCTCCTTGCCGTGTACGACTACGTCGCCTCCGATGCTTACGTCGAGCAGGCGGCGCGGCGCGAGTTGGGCTACACCCGCGAGGGCGAGAGCGCGTTCGTCGTGCTCAGCCCCGCCCCGCCGTCCGACCAGCAGCCTGCCGGCGAGTGGTGGGAGCGCCTGTTCCCCAAGTAGTGCCGGCTCACACCCTCTCGCCCCTTGAGCGCGTCCGGCGGTTCGCCGAGCAGGAGCGGCTCCTCCGCCGTCTCCGGAAGGTCGTGGTCGCGGTCAGCGGTGGACCCGACTCCGTCGCCGCCCTCCTCCTCCTGCGCGAGCTCGGCCAGGAATACGGCTTCGAAGTGACCGCCGCCCACTTCGACCACCACCTCCGCTCTGACTCCCCCGACGACCGGGACTTCGTCGCCGCCCTCTGCGAGTCGCTCGACGTACCCTGCATGACTGGTGAGGGCGATGTGCCCCTTGCCGCCGCCGAGATGCGCACCGGCATCGAGGAGACCGCGCGGCGGCTGCGCTACCAGTTCCTCGCCTTCGCCGCCGAGCGCCAGGAAGCCGGCGCTGTCGCCACCGGCCACACCTCCGACGACCTCGTCGAGACGGTGCTGCACCACATCGTGCGGGGCGCCGGCGTGCGCGGCATGCGCGGCATGCTCCCCAGCGCGCCCCTTCCGGGCATGCCTTCCCTGAAGCTCATCCGCCCGCTCCTGACGCTTTCGCGGGCCGGCACCGTCGCCGTCTGCGAGGCCGCCGGCATCGACTACCGCGAGGACACGACGAACGCCGATCTTGCCGCGACCCGCAACCGCATCCGGCACACGATCCTGCCGCAGCTGCGCGAGGAGAACCCCTCGGTCGGCGGCGCCATCCTCGGCCTCGCCGCGAGCGCCCGCGAGCTCTTCCGTTCCGTCGAGCGCTCCGTCGACCTCGCCCAACCCCGCGACCGCAGCCCCGGCTCCGTCATATTCGACCTCGATACCCTGCGGGCCCTCGGGAGCGAGGGGCGCCTGCTCCTGCTCGAGCGCGAATCCGCTTTCCTGAAGGCCGAGGTCGACGCCAACCGCACGCGCCTCCGCAACCTCGATAGCGTCCTCGCCCGCGGCACGGGCCGGGTCGCCTTTGGCGGCGTGACCGCCGAAGCCTCGGCGGGGTCCGTGCGCCTCTCCTCGGGGCATGAGGAGGAGCCCCTGCCGTTCGGGGAGCAATTCGTGAACCTTCCCGGCATCACCAGGGCCGGCGACCGCGTCCTGCAGGCCGCCACTGACGCCTTCCCCGGCCCCGCGGGAGCGCCCCCTGCCGCCCCCGTTGCCGCCGACCAGATCGACGGCGCCCTCCGCCTCCGTCCCCTCCGCCCCGGCGACCGCATGCGCTACCGCGGCTTCCGGCGCAAGGTCAGCGGCATCCTCAAGAACGAGCGTGTCCCGCGGTGGGAGCGCGGCGACCTCATCGCCGTCGCCGGGCGCGAGGACGTCGTCGCCGTGCTCGGCCCGGGCGTCGCCATCTCGGGTGGCTGCGAAGGCGAGGACTGTTACTACTTCCGGCTCGCCCCGCCCGCTCCGGCGCCTCCTCCGCTACATGTGGACGGCGGGTAGGACTTCCTCGATCAGCCGCTGCGTCTGCGCATACGCGTCCTCGTCCGAGGTCGCCAGCGGCCGCAGGACGAATTTGCTGATCCCGCACGCCACGTACTCCTGCGCGCGCGCCACGATCTCCTCCGCCCCACCCACCGCGAAGAGCGCTCGCGGGTCGAGCGCCGCGAAGCGGCTGTACGCCTTCGACGTACGCTCGATCGCCTCGTCGTCCCAACTCCCGAAGCGGAAGGGGAAGCCCGCCCCATAGTGGTCCTCGTCGATCGTGCGGCCCGCCTCTGCGGTGGCCGCCTTGATCTTCGTGACCACCGGGGCCACCTGCGCGGGCGTCTGGATGCCGGCCAGCCACCCCGTGCCCCGCAGCGCTGTCCGCTTGATGGCCGCGTCGCTGCTCCCGCCGATCCAGAGCGGCAGCGGCTGCTGCACCGGTCTGGGCGAGATCGAGGCGGCCTCGTAGCGGAAGTGCTCGCCCTCGAACGTCACCTCATCCTCCTCCCAGAGCCGCGCCATCAGGTCGATCATCTCGTCGGCGATGGCGCCCCGCCCCCGCGGTTCGCGTCCCGTCGCCCGCCACTCGGGCGCGTTCAGCGCCCCTACCCCGAAGGCCGGCAGCAGGCGCCCATCGCTCAGGTAGTCGATCGTCGCGCACTCCTTCGCCAGCACGAGCGGGTCGCGCAGCGGCAGCAGCACCACGTTCATGCCGAACTTGATCCGCTCCGTGCGCCCCGCGATCACCGCCATCGCCGTCATCGGTTCGAGCGCCGGCTGACGTCCGGCGAGTCGCTCGCTCAGCCAGATCGAGTCGACCTCGCTGTCCTCGCACAGGTCGACCCAGCGAAGAAACGAGGCCGGTGTCGTCTCCGGCAGGAGCGCCGCCCCCAGCCCGATGCGTACGCTCATCGTGGCTCCTCCGCGCGCATCGTAGCCGGTCGCGCGCTTCCCTACCGCGAGAGGAGTTGGAGGTAGTCGAGGATGCGGGCGTGCAGGCCCGCTTCGGCCACGAGCAGGCCGCGCACGAGCGGTCGCGGCTGGTTGAACGCGATCGCGTGCCCCAGCACGTCCGTCACGGTCAACCCCTGCGCCAGGCAGAGGGCGACGCCAGCGGCCACGTCCCATTCCTGCCGCGCGTGCCACGTCACCACCACGTCTCCCTGCCCCGCCGCCACCAGCGCCAGCCGGTAGGCGACGCTCCCCATTGGTCGCGTGCGCGCCTGTCCGGGGAGTGGCGGCACCTCCCCCAGCCGGTCCCCCCCCGGCCCACCAGCGCGAGGTAACCCCGCTCCGGTTCGGCGGCGGCGGGCTCGGGTAGCGGGTCGGGGCAGATGGCGGCGTGCATCTCGTCCGTCGCGGGGTTGTGGACCACCCCGAGTGCCGGCCGTCCCTTCACCACCAGCCCCACCGAGATCGCGTACTCGGGATGGCCCTGCAGGTACTCGCGCGTCCCGTCGATCGGGTCGACCACCCATACCCGTTCCCGGTCGAGGCGGTCGGCCGTGTCGCGGTCCTCCTCGCTCAGCCAGCCGTCGTCGGGGAAGCCGCCCGTGAGCGCTTCGCGCAGGACCTCGGCGGCGTAGATGTCGGCCTCCGAGACGAGCTCGTAGCCGCCCTTCCGTCCGAAGCGGAGCCCCTCCTTGCGCATGCGCACGACCTCCCGGCCCGCCCGCCGCGCCGCCTCGGTTGCCACCTCCAGCTCGCGCTCCAGCACCGCCCCACTCTGGGGGCCTGCCTCCCTCGGAGCAATCGCCAAGCGGCGCGCCCACGTACACTAGTTTCCATGCCGAACCGCCTTGCGGACGAAACCAGCCCCTACCTCCTGCAGCACGCCGAGAACCCCGTCGACTGGTATCCCTGGGGCGACGAAGCCTTCGAGAAGGCCCGCGACGAAGACAAGCCCGTTCTCCTCTCGGTCGGCTACAGCACCTGCCACTGGTGCCACGTGATGGCCCACGAGTCCTTCGAGTCTCGCGAGATCGCCGGCGTCATGAACCAGCACTTCGTCAATGTCAAGGTCGACCGCGAGGAACGCCCGGACATCGACGGCGTCTACATGACGGCCGTGCAGGCCCTCACCGGTCAGGGCGGCTGGCCCATGACGCTCTTCCTCACGCCCGATCGCAAGCCCTTCTTCGCCGGCACCTACTTCCCCCCGGCCGATGCCCACGGCCGCCCCGGCTTCCCCCGCCTCCTGGAGACCATCAACGCGACCTGGCACGAGCGGCGCGAGGACATCGTCAACTCGGCGGAGTCGATCAGCGGCCAGCTCGCCCAGGCGGCCGCGCGAGCGGCCCCCGAGGAGCCCTTCGACGCTGCCGTCGCCGGCGGCGCCGTGCGCGCCATGCTGCGTTCCGCGGACGACGTCTGGGGCGGTTTCGGCACGGCCCCGAAGTTCCCCGGCCCCGCCAATCTCGAGTTTCTCCTTGGACGCGCCGCCCGCGCGGACGAGCCTGAGCACCTCCCCATCCGCACCATGCTCGAACGCACCCTCTGGGGCATGGCCAGCGGTGGCATGTACGACCAGATCGGCGGCGGCTTCGCCCGCTACAGCGTCGATGTCCAGTGGCTGGTGCCCCACTTCGAGAAGATGCTCTACGACAACGCCCAGCTGGCCCGCGTCTACCTGCACGCCTTCCAGCTGTTCGGTGATCCCGCCAATGAGCGCGTCGTACGCGAGACGCTCACCTACCTCGAACGCGAGATGCTCAGTGAGGAAGGGGGCTTCTTCAGCGCCCAGGACGCCGACAGCGAGGGCATCGAGGGCAAGTGCTTCCTCTGGACCGTCGACCAGGTCGATGGCCTCCTCGGCGACGATGCCGCCGCCTTCAACCAGATCTTCGGCGTCACCCCCGAGGGCAACTTCTACGATCCCCACAACCCCGAGCTCATCGGCCGCAACGTCCTCTCCCGCCGCACCGACCCCTTCCCCGGCGCCGGGGGCCTCGACCGCGAGGCCTTCGCCGCGCGCATCGAGAGCTGGCGCCGGACCCTCTTCGAGGCGCGCTCGAAGCGCATCCCGCCCCAGACCGACGACAAGGTGCTCACCTCGTGGAACGGGCTCGCGCTCGCCGCCTTCGCCGAGGCCGCCCGCGTCTTCGATGACTCCCACCTGCGCGAGATCGCCGAACGCAACGCTCGCTTCGTGCGCGAACGGATGTGGTCCGACGGCGTCCTCCTCCACACCTCGAAGGACGGCGTCGCCCGCATCGAGGGCATGCTCGAGGACTACGCCTACTACGGCCTCGGGCTGATCGAGCTCTACCAGCTCACGGGCGACCGTGAGCACCTCGACTGGGCCAACGACCTTCTCGACGTCATCGTCGATCGCTTCCGCGACGATGAGGGCGGCGCCTTCTTCGAGACCGCCGCCGGCAGCGAGGATCTGCTCTTCCGCCAGAAGCCGCGCTTCGACCAGGCCACGCCCAGCGCCGGCGCTTCGACCGCTCTCCTCGCGCTCAAGCTGGAGCGCTATGGCCTGCGCACCGATGGCGAGGCCATCGCCCGCGAAATCGTCGCCGGCGTCCAGTCCCTGGTCCTCGATGCGCCCACCGGCTTCGGGGCCACCCTGCAGGTCATCGACCTGCTCGCCGCCGCTCCGCGCGAGCTTGCCATCGTGGGGGCGCCCGAGGTCCGCGCTCCCTTCGAGCGCGTGGCCGCTACCCGCTTCCTCCCCGGCCTCGCCCTCGCCCCCGCCGCCGCTCCCAACGGGCTCCCGTTGCTCGATGGTCGTGAGGCTCCCGAAGGCGGGGCTGCGGCCTGGCTCTGCGAGAATATGGTCTGCCAGCTGCCGGCCGCATCCGCGGAGGAGCTGAGCGTTCAGCTTGAGGAGTCCTTCCCACCAATCCCCACCGAACACGCGGAGGCATCCCCATGACCTCTCCCTCGCCCATCCTTGAGGTGACGGACGCCACCTTCGACGAGGCCGTCATCGAGGAATCGAAGACCCGTCCCGTCGTCGTCGATTTCTGGGCGGAGTGGTGCGGCCCCTGCCGCGTCCTCAGCCCCATCATCGAGGAGGTCGCCGCCGAGTTCGGCGAGGACGTGTTGCTCGCCAAGCTCGATACGGACCGCAACCCCGGCGCCTCGGCGGCCTACGGCATCCAGGCCATCCCGTCGGTCAAGGCATTTGTCGATGGCGAGGTCGCGAGCCAGTTCGCCGGGGCGTTGCCCGAGGAGCACGTGCGCGCCTTCTTCGCCCAGCTCGTAGTCACCCCTTCCGAGGCAGCCGCCGCCGAGGCCGAGGATCTCGCCGCTTCGGGCGACCTCGCCGGCGCCGAGGCTCGCTACCGCGAGATGCTGGAGGAGGACGAGGACAACGCCGACGCCCTCACCGGCCTCGCCGCCATCCTCCTCGAACGCGACGACCGCGAGGGGGCGGAGGAGCTCATCGAGCGCGCCGGCAACGACCGCCGCGCCAAGGCCCTGCGCCACCACATGTTCCTCGAGGAGTTCGCCGGCAAACACGACGCCCCGGCCCTGGAGCAGGAGGCGCGGCTCGAGCCCGACGACCCCCGCGCCCGCTACCGCTGGGGCGTCATGCTCGCCGCCCATGCCCGCCACGAGGAGGCGCTCGACGAGCTGCTTGAATCCGTGCGCCTCGACCGCCACTTCGCAGACGATGCGGCGCGCAAGGCCGTGCTCGCCGTATTCGACATCCTCGGCCTCGAGAGCACCCTCGTGCGCGAGTACCAGCGCCGCCTCACGCAGCTCCTGTTCTGAGGCCACCCGGCCGGAGCGCGCCGCCTCTGGTTCCACCCCACGGCGCCCCGGGATGCCGGGATGACGCTGTCGAGGCTGGTCTATTGACGGCGCGCATAGGAAGATGAGCGTTCGAAAAAGATGGAGAGCCCCGAGATTATGATCATTCACATGGTTGAAGGCGCCACGGGCGAGCAGGCCGACCGCGTCATCGACCGCATCGTTAGCGACTACGGCCTCCAGTGCCAGACGATGGTTGGCGCTGGGAGCATCGTGATTGGCGTCAAAGGGATGGCGGGGGTCGTCGATGAGGGGCGCGTGACCGAGCTCCCCGGGGTCGACCGCGTCATCCGCATCACCGAGAAGTACAAGGACGCCAGCCGCAACTTCCACCACGAAGACACCATCATCAGCGTGAACGGCACGCTGGTGGGTGGCTCCAACCTCACCATCTTCGGCGGGCCTTGCGCGATCGAGACCGAGGCGCAGGCCGTCGAGTCCGCCGTCATGGCCCGCGACGCTGGCATCGACATCCTCCGTGCCTTCGTCGACAAGTCCCGCACGAGCCCCTACGACTACCGCGGCCTCGAAATCGCCCGCGGTCTTGAGATCGTGAAGGAAATGAAGGCTGCTACGGGCCTTCCCGTCGTCTCCGAGCTCATCGACCTGCGCCACCTCGAAGCCTTCCTCGAAGCCGGCATCGACGTCATTCAGATCGGCGCCCGTAGCGCCCAGTACTCGCCTCTCCTCGAAGAGCTCTCGCGTATCAAGACGCCCGTCGTGCTCAAGCACGGCTTCGGCAACGACATGAACGAGTGGCTCTGCGCTGCCGCCTACATCATGTCCGGCCTCGACCGCGAGGGGCGCCCCACCGGCGCCGGCAACCCGAACGTCATCCTTTGCTACCGCGGCATCCGCTCGTTCGAGTCCGAGACCCGCTTCGCCGCCGACATCTCTATGATCCCGCTGGTGCGCAGCAAGTCGCACCTGCCCCTCATCGCCGATCCCTCCCACAGCTCCGGTGACCGCGCTCTCGTCGAGCCCGTCTCCTACGGCTTCGTGGCGGCCGGGGCGAACGGCCTCGAGTTCGACATCCACTGCAACCCCGAGGAGGCCCTCTGCGATGGCCGCCAGGCCGTGCGTGAGGAAGCGGGCCGCATCGTTTCCCGTGCCCGTCAGATACATGCCCTCCTTGGGAATGGCGTCGAGAGCGGCATTCCCGCCGCCATCGCGAAATAGCAGGAGCCATCCGCGATGCTCCTGAAGCGCGACACGCTTGAGGGCATCGCCGAAGGGCGCATCCCGCTCGCCTTCCGCCGCTGGAAACGCCCGACCGTGCGCGCCGGTGGCGAGTTGCGCACCGCTATCGGTGTCCTTGCCATCGAGGCCGTCGATGCCATTGAAGAAGGCGACATAACCGACGGTGCGACCCGACTCGCTGGCTACCCTGGCCGCGCCGACCTGAGCCGCCGCGCCGAGGGTAGCCTCTATCGCGTCGCACTCCACCGTGCCGGCGACGACCCACGCGCCGCCCTCCGCGAACAGGCTGCCCTCGACGACGACGCCATCGCGACCATCACTGGCCGTCTCGCTCGCTTCGACCGCTCCAGCCGCCACGGCCCCTGGACGGAGACCGTCCTGCGCCTCATCGCGGCCTCCCCCGGCGTCCGTGCCCCCGACCTCGCCGCCTCCCTCGGCCGCGAGACACAACCCTTCAAGGGCGACGTGCGCAAGCTCAAGGAGCTCGGCCTCACCGAGAGCCTTGAGGTCGGCTACCGCCTCTCTCCCCGTGGCCACGCCTGGGTCGTCCACGTAGACCGAGAGGCGTAATCGCTACGCTTCGTCCAGCGTGAGGTCGCGCTCGACCTCGCCCCGCGCCAGCTTCCCCAGCCGTGCCGGCAGCGCCCGATTCCCGAAGCGCCACGCCACCGCCTCCTCGAACACCTCCGCCGTCTCAGTCGGAATCCCGCCCTCGCTCGCGAGAATCCACGCTCCTGCCAGCAGCCGCAGGTGGTACGTGGCCGCCCCCTGGTACAGCTTCGCGTCGGCCTCCGCCGTCTCCGCCACCAGCTCGCCCGCCACCCGCTCCGCCAGCGCTCCTGCCGGCCCCGCCACCAACGGGTCCGCATCCACCGTCCGTCCGAACGAGGTCATCAGCCGCCCGTAGTTCTCCTCCGTGATCCGTGGCCGCCGCCGGAAAAGCCTCACGTCTCGCCCTCCGCCAGTGCTGCCCCGACATCGAGCATTAGGTACCGGAAACCTCCGCCGGTGCTGGGGGAACTTGCTGGGTAGTTGCGCCAATGGACGAGATAGCGGCCTCGAAGCTCGTGACGCTTCTCGTGGTCTTGCCTGGTCCCCGCGCCGGTGTGAGCGCTCCAGTCGAGCGTGCCGCCCACTCCTCGCCCTTCCCAGAGCCGGAACGCCTCGTCAGTGGTCCCGAGTCCCTCTCCCGTCCAGAACCCCTGACTGTGGGTCAAGGCAATGACGAAGCCGGCCCGGGCCTGTCCCAAGGAGATAAGCCTCTCGATGCGCGCCACGTCCTTCCAAAACTCGTACCGTTCCCACACCGGGGCGCCATCCGCGAACACGAAGCTCTCTGTGTCGACGGTCACCGCTCCCTTGTGAGTCCAGTACTTCAGCTCAATGGCGGTCGCACTATCTTCGATCCAGATGTCGACCCTGCCCTGCTCCCCCTTCAACGGCACGGGATACTCCAGCCGTATCTCAACCTCTGGATGACGCTTCTGGACTTCCCAGGCGAGTGCGAACTGGAAGTCAGCCTCCGAGTGGAACACGGGACGCCGCTTCGAGAGCGAGTCCAGCGCTGCCTCAATGTCGGCTCGGTCAAGCATCGCGCCATCATAGCGAGCCCTGCTCGCGTACCCTGAGCGCATGCGCGAGAGCGTCACCGGCGTCATCGTGGCGGGGGGCAAGAGCCGTCGCTTCGGCTCCGACAAGGCCTCCGCGAGCCTGCGCGGACGGCCCCTCCTGCAATGGGTGCGCGACGCCCTCGCCCCCATTGTCGACGAGATCGTCGTCGTCACGGCCGCCGGACAGACCCTTCCCCCCATGCACCCCTCCATCCCCGTCACCGTCGTCGAAGACCGCGAGCCCGAGCGCGGTCCGCTCGGTGGCCTCGCGACCGGCTTTGCCGCGGCCGCCTCTCCGGTGTGTTTTGCTGCCTCCTGCGACGCTCCCCTGCTGACCGCAAGCGTCATCGCGTGCATCGTCGACGCGCTCGGTGACCACGAAGCCGTCCTGCCCGAGGTCGGAGGCTTCCAGCAGCCGCTGGTCGCCGCCTACCGCCGCGACCCCTGCCTCGCCGCCGCCGAGGCCGCCCTCGCAGCCGGCGTCAACAGGGTCCTTGAGGCCTTCGCCTCGCTCGACGTCCTCGCTCTCGGCGAGGACCGCCTCGCACGCGTCGATCCCGACCTCCGCAGCTTCCGCAATGCCAACTCCCCCGAGGAGCTTGCTGCCATCGCCACGCTGCTCGACGCACCCGCGCCCGCCCCGCCATCCCCTCCCCGCCGCAAGCGCGCTCGAGCGCGCGGGAAGAGCCGCCGCCGCCACTAAGGGCGGTCGTGCGTACAATCGTCAGCTGACGCTCCGCGATGGGGCAGAAAAGGACACGGAAGCAATGAAGGTTGGCAGCGGATTTGGTGGTGGCTGGCTCACGGATGTGGAAGCGGGCGCGAAGCGCGCCGAGGAACTCGGTTTCGATTTCGCCAACGTCGCGGAGACGGCGCACGATTCGATGCTCGCCGCCACCCTGGCGGCGAAGGCCACGGAGCGGCTGGAGATCGCCACGTCCGTCACCATCGCCTTCCCCCGCGTGCCGATGGTCCTGGCCATGCAGGCCTGGGACATCCAGCAGATGAGCAAGGGTCGCTTCTCCCTCGGCCTGGGGAGCCAGGTGAAGGGTCACAACCAGCGCCGCTTCAGCGTGCCCTGGGTGCCGCCCGCCCCGCGCATGAAGGACTACATCCGCGCGCTCAAGGCCATCTGGAAGACCTTCCAGACGGGCGAGAAGCCCGACTACGTCTCCGAGCACTACCAGTTCACGCTCATCAACCCCAACTTCAACCCCGGCCCCATCGAGTACCCCGAGCCCAAGGTGATGCTCGCCTGCGTCGGTGCGGGCATGGCCCGTGCCGCCGGCGAGGTCGCCGATGGCGTCTACCCCCACGGCTTCATGACCGACAGGTACATGCGCGAGGTCGTCCTCCCCAACATCGGCATCGGTCTCCGCCGCTCCGGGCGCAAGTGGGAGGACATTGAGCTCTCCGGCGGCGGCTTCACCGTCTTCGGCGAAAACGATTCCGAGATCGAGCGGGGCCTCGAGTCCCTTCGCCAGCCCATCTCCTTCTACGGCTCCACCCGTAGCTACCACGACGTCTTCGAGATCCATGGCTGGAAGGACCTCGGCATGCAGCTCCACTCCCTCTCGCTCGCGGGCAAGTGGGATGAGATGCGCCAGGTCATCCCCGAGGACGTCCTCCGTGGGTTCGCCCAGACCTCCACCTTCGACAACCTCCCCAACTTCGTCCGTGAGCACCGCGAGTACGCCAGCCGCGTCGGCTTCGGCATGCCCGTCAACACGCCCGAGCAGCGGGAGCGCTTCGCCCACGTGCTCAGCGAGGTCCAGAACGTCGAGGTGCCGCGCGTGCCCCGCGGGCTCGAGGACGCCGTCGTCCCGAGCGCGGCCGCCTCCTGAGCCCCGCCCCGGTGGCCACGCCCCGCGACGAGCCGTACATCTTCGTCTCGTTGCTGGCGCGCTGGATCAGCGGCGAGCGCAGCTGCGAGTGGGCCTTCTGGTTCCAGGCCCACTGGCGGGACTACGAACGTATCGAGAGCGACTTCGACTTCTCCGTGTGGAAGGTCGACCACACGAGGCTCCTGCGCGAGACGCACAAGGGCCTCAACGCCGACGGCTACCGCGTCAAGGTCGAGAGCCAGAACTGGTTCCGCGCCCGCCACGAGGCCTCCCCCGGCATCGTGATCGGCGGGAAGCCCGACCTCCTCGCCCTCAGCGAGGAGGACAACCTCGTCCTCGACGTGAAGACGGGGAAGCCCCACGACTGGCATGCGCACCAGGTGCTCCTGCCCATGGCGCTGCTGCCTCGCTCCGACCTCGACGAGCACTGGGAGCGGCGCTTTCGGGGCCGTCTCGTTTACGACGACGGCCTCGTAAAGGAACTCGATCGCCGCCAGGGCGAAGACGTCTACGAGCGCCTCCCCTACTTCCTCGACATCCTCGTCGGGCCAGAGGAGGAAGCCGACCGCATCCCGAGCTGGCAGGAGTGCCGCTACTGCCCCATCAGCAAGACTCACTGCCCCGACCGCATCGAATCCGACCCGGGCCGTGAGTGGGACGCTGGCTAGAGCCTGCCCGGGTGCCCGTCGGGGCTGCCCTCCACGCCGGGGGTCAGGCTTCCCACGCCCACCACCTCGCGGCGGGCGAACAGCCACTCGCCTTCGACCTTCACCAGCTCATCCACCCAGCGTCCCCAGTAGTGCATGTGCTCGAACGTGTCCTTGATCCGGTGGAAGGCGTACACGTACGACTGCGCCCGCGCCGCCGTCTCGCCGGTCAGCTCGATCTGCACGTTCGTGAGGTGGTGGCTGGTGGCGTGGAACCCGGCGAGGATGCCCGTCAGCCGCTCCGCGATCGCCTCGCGCCCGCGGTAGTCGCCCCAGTACACGCCCAGCCCGTCCGGAGCGAAGCACGCGGCTGCGCCCGCGGGGTCGTTGGCGTCGATGCGATCGGCGTAACGCACCATCAGGCGTGTGATGGCGTCGCGATCGAGCAGCTCGCTCAGGGCGCTCGCGTCCGCCATGTCAGCTCGCGTCGCGCGGACCCTTGTAGTCCCGGTTCGGCCAGACGAAGTCGATGTAGGTGCGCTCGATCTTCCAGGCGCCGTCCACCTTGCGGTACACGTCGTCGTAGATGCCCATCAGCATCAGCGGGTTCTGGTCGGCCGGGCCGCTCAGGGAGAGGTCGAGCAGGTACCAGCGCGCCTTCGCCGTCTCGGGGCCCGTCAGCTCGATCCACTCGTTTGTGTTCGCGTGCATCGCCCCGGTGAACGGCCCCGCGTCGCCGCCGAACTCCTCGTATCCCTTGCGGATGCGCTCCTTGCCGACCCAGTCGCCGCCGTAGTTCGGCCCGAACTCGCAGACTGCGTCGTCGGTGAACAGGTCGACGAGGTTGTCGATGTCGGCCATATCGTAGTAGTGCGAGTAGAGGATGCGGACGCGCTTGATCGCTTCGACCTCGAGCAGTTCCTCGATGGTCAGTGGCTTTGTCGATGCCATGCCTGGCCTCCTTGCGGGCTGTTGGAATGCGCGCGGTAGCCTAGCACGTGCCTCCAGTCGTGGGGTTAGCGAGCGAAGACCCGCCTCAGCGCCGGCGCCAGGCCCCTCGGCGAGAGCGCGAACACGAGCAGGAACAACGCCACCGATGCCACCACGATCGCTGGGCCGCCAGCCACGCCCGTGTGGAATGAGGCGTACAGCCCAACGACCACCGCGAGAAGTCCGAAGACCCCGCCGAGCATCATGATCAATGGCACGCGCCGCACGATCAGCGCCGCCGTCGCCGCCGGGGCCACAAGCATCGCCATGACCAGCACCACCCCCACCAGCCGGAAGGCGGCCACGGCGGCGAGCGCCACCAGCACCATCAGGCCCGTCTGCACCAGCGCGACCGGTACACCCGCCGCCGCCGCCATCGTGGGATCGTAGGCCACGAACAGCATCTCCCGGTAGAAGACCACCATCACGATCAGGACCACGCCGGCGAGTGCCCCCATCACGATGATGTCCTCCGTGGGGACGGTCACGATGTTGCCAACCAGGAATGAGTTCAGGTCGCGCGTGTTCGGTGCTCGGCTTATCAGCAGAACGCCGAAGGCGAAGAGCGCGGCGAACAGGAGCCCGATGGCCGTGTCCTCACGCAGCCGCGCGCGCGTCAGGATCGAGACGCCGATCGCCGTCACCCCTGCCGCTCCCGCCGCCCCCAGGCTGATCGCCACCGACCCACCCCCCGCGAGGAAGGCAATCGCCGCCCCCGCCAGTGACGTGTGGGCCACCGCGTCGGTGAGGAAGGCCAGCCCCTTGATGACCACGAACGCCCCTACCACCGAGGACGCCAGCGCCACCAGCGCCCCCGCCAGCAGGGCCCGCTGCATGAAGTCGTACTGCCAGGGGTCGTAGAACCAGTCGACCACCGTTCCGCCCCCTAGACCCGGCCGTGCTCGTCGTGCCCGTGCAGGGGGTGACTATGCTGGGCGTGCTCGTGCCCCTCGTGGGCGTCCTCGTGCTCGTGATGGTCGTGCGGCGCCAGCGCCAGCCGGCTCCCGCCCGAGCCCATCACCAGCACGTGCCCCTCGAACGTGCGGTTCAGCATCTCCTCCGTGATCGTCAACCTGGGCGGCCCGTACGTCATGACTCGCCGGTTCAGGAAGAGCGTGAGGTCGCAGCGATCGGTCGCGCAGCCGATGTCATGCGTGCAGAGCACGATGCTGGCGCCCTCCGCGGCAAGCTCGCTCAGCAGGTCGAGCATCTCCTGCTCCGAGCGCGCGTCGAGCCCGGCCGTCGGCTCATCCAGCAGGAGCAGGTCCGGCTCCTTCACCAGCGCCCGTGCGCAGAGCACGCGCCGCTGCTGCCCCCCGCTCAGCTCCCCCGCCTGACGGTCGGCGAGGTGGGCCACCGAGAGGCGCTCAAGCGCCGTCATGATGCGGTCCTGCTCGTCCTGCCCCCGGCGGAAGCGGTCAATCCCGAAGGCCCGCCGGTACAGCCCCATCGCCACCACCTCCTGAACCGTGGCCGGAAAGGTCCAGTCGATGTCCTCAGCCTGCGGCATGTAGCCGACTCGCCTGCGCACCTCCTGCGGGCGCTTCCCAAGGACGCGGACGTCCCCCTCCCACGGGTCGAGCAGACCGATCAGCGTCTTGATGAGCGTGCTCTTGCCCGAGCCGTTCGGCCCCAGCAGCCCAAGGAACCTCCCTCGCGGAACCGAGAAGGAGACGTCCTCGAGGGCGGTGTGTCCGCGGTAGCCCGTCGTCAGGCCCCGGACCTCGATGGCGGGCGTACCGCCGTTACTCGGCGATTCCACGAGCGATGCCGCGGAGGAATTCGACATACGTTGGATACTCCTCGCTGAGGCCGCCCGAAGGGATCGTGCGAATGCTCGCCCCGGTGTCGTTCGCCAACTGATCGATCACACGCGCACTGAATTGGGGCTCTGTGTAGACAAAGGGTATCCCCAACTCGGTGATGCTTTCTACCAGTTCCGTGATCGCCTTCGCACCTGGCTCCTCGTCCGCGCCTTCCACGAGGAAACCGAGGATTGTGAGCCCGTACCGGTCGGCGAAGTACCCGTACGCGTCGTGGAACGTGACCAGGTAGCGGCGCTCCTCCGGTAGCGCCGACAGCATCTCCCGGATCTCTTCATCGACTTCCCGCAGCTCTGCGATGTAGCTCTCCGCCCGCTCGCGGTAACCGTCCGCCCCATCGGGGTCCAGGCGCGAGAGTTCGTCGCGGATCGCCTCAACCGCCTCGATGCTGAGGTCGACATCCATCCAGAAGTGCGGGTCGAAGACCCCGTGCCCTTCCTCCTCTTCCTCCTCCTCGTCGGCGTGCGCCAGACCTTCCGGGAATGGGCGCAGGTCCATCCCCTCGGTCAGCACCAGCACGGACCCTTTGGCCTCGCGTGCCAGGTCCTCTTCGATCGCCCCCAACGCCGCGCCGGCAATCACAAGCAGGTCTGCCTCCGCTACCTTGCGGATGTCGGTCGGCGAGATTGCGAACGTGTGCGCGTCGGCCCCTGAGGGAACGATGCTGGTCACCTCGACCCGGTCGCCTCCTACATTCGCCACCAGGTCCTCGATGACGGTCATTGAAGCGACGACCGCGAGCGCCCGGTCGTCGCCACCGCTACCGCCGTCCTCGCCACCGCCGCACGCGACGGCCGTCAGCGCGAGTCCCGCCAGCAGTCCACCGAGCGCAATGCGAATGCCCTTGAGGTGCAGGAATCCCAAGAGTCTCTCCCAGAGTTGAGTGCACGTATCAATGCGACTCCGTATCATGTCCAGTCTGAGATGAGGTGTCAAGGGGATGGAGTATCAAAAGGAGGCACCGGGAGCCCCCCCTTCCCGTTGACACCCCGATCCGGCCATCCCTACTATCGAAGGCGTGAGCACGCTCCCCGACTCATCCGAGCGCCTCGAGGACACGGGCTACCGCCTGACCGCCCCCCGCCGCGCCGTTCTCGATGCGATCGCCGGCGCCAATCGCCCTTTTACCATTGAGGAGTTGAGCGAGCGCCTTCCAAACATCGGAAGGGCCACCGTCTTCCGCACGATCAAGCTCCTGCAGGAGCTCGAGATCGTCTGCCGTGTTCCCCTCGAGGATGGGGGCGTGCGCTACGAGCAGTCCCGCAGCGGCGTTCATCACCACCACCTCATCTGCAGCGAGTGCGGGTCCGTCACCGAGTTCAGCGACCCCTCCCTCGATGCCGCCATCGAGCAGAACGCAACCTCGGCGGGATTTGAGCTGGACAGCCACAACGCCGAGCTGTACGGCCGCTGCGCCGCCTGCCAGAACGTTACCTAGGCGCTCCGCCCCTTCGCTCCCGAGTCCCCTGCTACCATCCCGCCGTGCTCAGCCCCTACCGTATCCTCGACTTGTCGGACGACCGTGGCCTGCTCTGCGGCCACATCCTCGCCGAACTCGGCGCCGACGTGATCCTTGTCGAGCCGCCCGGCGGCTCCCCCGCCCGCCGTGTCCCTCCCCTGCTCGCCGACGCTCCCGAGGGCGAGCAGTCGCTTTATTGGGCCGCCTACGCCCGCAACCGGCGCAGCATCGAGATCGACCTCGATTCCCCGAAAGGGCAGGGGCAGCTCCGGAGACTCGCCGCCTCCGCCGACATTCTCATCGAGTCCTCCGATCCCGGCGTGATGGCGGCTCGCGGCCTCGGCGCGAACGACCTCGCCGGGGTCAACCCCGCGCTCGTCTACGTGTCCATCACGCCCTTCGGCCAGGATGGCCCCAAGGGGGACTACCTCGCGACCGACCTGACCGTGGCGGCCGCTTCCGGAACCCTCCACATCGCGGGCTATCCCGACGCCCCACCCGTCCGTGTGAGCACGCCCCAGGCCTGGCTCCATGGTGGAGCGGAGGCCGCCGGCGCCGCCCTTGTCGCCCTCGCCGAGCGCGTCCGCTCCGGACGCGGCCAGCAGGTCGACGTCTCCATCCAGCAGGCCATGAACCTCGGGGCCATGGGCCAGACCGTGAACGGCGCTGCCGGCGCTCCCGAGACCGTGCGCGTTGCGGGCGGCGCCGTCATCGGGCCGGTCACGCTCAGGCTCATCTGGGAGGCGAAGGACGGCCACGTCTCCCTCACCTACTTCTTCGGCAACGCCATCGGGCCCTTCACGCGGCGGCTCATGGAGTGGATTTGCGACGAAGGCGGCTGCGACGAAGCGACGCGCGACAAGGACTGGATCGCGTATGCCGTCCTCCTCCAGCGGGGCGAAGAGCCGTACGAGGAGTTCGACCGCGTCATCAACGTCGTGAGCGACTTCCTCAAGGCCAGGACCAAGGCCGAGCTCATGCTCGAAGCCCAGAAGCGCCGCCTCCTCATCCTCCCCGTCGCCGCCGTGGACGAGGTGCTGCAGAACCCGCAGCTCGAAGCCCGCGGCTACTGGCGCTCCCTGCCCGTGGCCGGTCGCGACGCGCTCCACCCCGGCCCTTCCGTCAGCCTCCCCTCCCTTTCCGCCCGCGAGGAACTCCCCGCGCCCCGTCCCGGCGCGCACACCGCCGAGGTGCTCGCCGAACCCGCCCGCCCGCCCGCTCCGCCTCCCGTGCAGCCGCCGTCGACGGAGCTGCCCTTGGAGGGGCTCCGCGTCCTCGACTTCATGTGGGTGATGGCGGGACCCGTCGTCACTCGCGTTCTCGCCGACTATGGCGCCACCGTCATCCGCGTCGAGTCGCCCTCACGTCCCGGCTCGGGCCGAGCCATGGCGCCCTTCCAGAAAGGCGTCTTCGCCCCGCAGAACTCGCTGTTCTTCGACAACATGAACGCCGGCAAGCTCGGGCTCGCCCTCAACCTCAGCTGCGAGGAGGGCCGCGAAGTCGCACGTGACCTCGTGAGCTGGGCAGATGTCGTCGGCGAGTCGTTCGCCCCGCGGGCGTTCCGGAGGTGGGGCCTCGACTACAAGTCCCTGCGCGCCATCAAGCCCGACCTCATCATGATCAGCAGCAGCCTCTTCGGCCAGGACGGTCCTCTCTCCGACGTTTCCGGCTTCGGAACGATGGGTGCGGCCATCTCCGGCTTTATCGACCTCACGGGGTACCCCGAACGCTCTCCGTCAGGTCCTTTCAGCGCTTACACCGATACGGTCGCCCCACGCTTCGCCCTTCCCGCCCTCCTGGCCGCTCTCGACCACCGCCGGCGCACGGGGGAGGGCCAGTACATCGACCACTCCCAGATCGAGAGTGCGCTCCATTTCCTCAGCCCCTGGCTGCTCGACTCCCAGCTCACGGGCCGCGTCGCCAGCCGCATCGGCAACCGCGACCCCGACATGGCTCCCCACGGGGTCTACCCCAGCCGGGGCGATGACGACTGGGTCGCGATCGCCGTCCGCGACGACGGCGACTGGGCCTGCCTCTGCACCGCCCTCGACCGGCCGGACCTGGCCCGCGACGAGCGCTACGCCACCCTCGCCGGGCGGCTCGCCCACCACGACGAGCTCGATGCTGCCATCTCGGCCTGGACCGAGACCCGCACGCTCGCCGAGGCCGAAGGCATCCTGCAGGCCGCGGGCGTGCCTGCACACGCCGTGATTCGCGCGTCCAGCGCCGTCGACGACCCGCAGCTCGTCCATCGCGGGCACCTCGTCCGCGTCCCCCACTCCCTCCATGGCGAGTCGGTGGTCGAGGGATCGCGCTTCCGCCTCTCGCGCACGCCCGCCCGCATCGGCCAGCCTCCCACCGTCGGCGAGCACACCGAGCAGGTCCTTAAGGACATCCTCGGGTACGGCGACGAGCGCATCGCCTCACTCGCCGCCGCGGGCGCCTTCGACTAGCGCCGTTCGCTCCACCCTCTTCCCGCCGCTACGCTAGCTGAATGGCTCGCCGCCGGCGCCGCAGGCAAGAGATTCCCGAGGAGGAGCGCCTCCAGACGGTTCGCATCGAGCGGATCGTCGCGGGCGGACGCGGTCTGGCCCGCCTGCCCGACGGCAGGGCGCTGATGGCCGCCTTTGCCGCCCCCGGCGAGCTTGTGGAAGTTGAGGTCGAGCGCATCCACCGTGACTACGTCGAAGGAGTCGTCACGAAGGTCCTCGAGCCCTCCCGCAGCCGTGTCGACCCGAAGTGCTCCCTCTTCGGCAAGTGTGGCGGCTGCCAGCTCCAACACCTCGACTACCCCGCCCAGCTCGCCGCCAAGGAGGGCGTCGTCCGCGAGCAGTTCGCTCGCATCGGTGGCCTCCCCGATGCCCCCGTGAATCCCGTAGTCGGTGCTGAGAACCCCTGGGGCTACCGCAATCACGTGCGCTTCTCCACGGGACGGAAGTTCGGCGATGCCGGCTTCATCCACCGTCGCGGACGCGGCCTCCTCACGGTCAAGAGGTGCCCCATCGCCGACCCCTGGGTGAACGCCATCCTCCCCCGCCTGCAGGGGCACGCCCGCGGACTCCACCAGATCCAGCTCCGGCGCAACGCCGCCACCGAGAGCACCCTCGTCGCCCCCGCCCTCGAGGCGCTCCCCGGCGAGAGCGGCCAGGACCACTACATCGAGGAGCTTGGCGGCCGGCGCTTCCACGTGAGCGCTTCCTCGTTCTTCCAGGTGAACAGCGCCCAGGCGGAGAAGCTCGTCCAGCTCGTCGGCGCCGAGCTTCCCCGCCAGGGTCGGCTTCTCGTCGACGCCTACGCGGGTGTCGGCACCTTCGCCGCCCTCTTCGCCGGACGCTTCGAGCGAGTCATCGCGATCGAGGAGTCGTCCACCGCCCTGCGCGACGCCGAAATCAACCTCGAAGGCGTCGAGAACGTCGAGTTCCGCCGCGCCAAGGTGGAGGAGCTCCTGCCCGAGCTCGGCGAGGAGCCCGACGTCGTGCTTCTCGACCCGCCCCGCGTCGGGTGCGCCCCCGAGGTCCTGGAGGCGCTCGTGGCCCTTGCCCCTCCCACGGTCGTCTACGTCTCCTGCAACCCCACCACCCTCGCCCGCGACCTGCGCCGCCTCACCGACGAGGGTTACACGCTGGAAGGCGTCACGCCCATCGACATGTTCCCGCAGACGGCCCACATCGAGTGCGTCACGCGCCTGACGCGTCCCGCCGGCTAGCGTGCCCCCTCCCCTCGTCCTCGCCTCCGCCTCGCCCCGCCGGCGCGAGCTCCTGCGCCCTCCTCGACGATGCGACCGTGGACCCCGCCGCGATCGAGGAGCGCACCACCGACGACCCACGCGCCGATGCTCGCCGTCTCGCCCGCGAGAAGCACTCCGCCGTCTCCCGCCGCCACCCCGGCGCCGCCGTCCTCGGCGCCGACACCATCGTCCATGACGGCGAGCGCGCCTACGGCAAACCCGTGGATGCGGACGCCGCCGTCGCCATGCTGCGGGAGCTGCGCGGCAAGCCGCATCTTGTTGTGACCGGTATCGCAGTGGTCTCCGCCAGCGGCGCCGCCAGCGATGTCAGCACCTCTGAGGTCACCCTCGCGAACCTCACCGACGAGACGATCGCGGCCTACGTCGCCAGTGGTCGGCCCCTCGATAAGGCGGGCGCGTATGCGATCCAGGATGAGGATGTCCCCACCGTCGACGCGCTCGATGGCTGCTACTGCTCGGTGATGGGCCTGCCGCTCTGGCGCTTGCGTGCCCTCCTCGCGACCGCCGGCGTCGCGACGCCTGAGCCCCACGACGCCCTGCCTCGCTGTGCCGCCTGTCCCGAGCGCTAGTAGGGTGCTGATAAATGCATGATCCTGGGCCTGAGGCCCTGACTGACCATCCGGCAGTCTCTCGTAGAGCCCAGAAACATTGGCTTTTTCGATTTCGCGAACGGCGCAAAATCAGCCCAGAACGACCGCTGCGGACTTTTTCAGCACCCTGCTAGGAGCGCGTCCCCTTCGGCAGCGCGCGCGTCGCTGCCGCCGCCGCACGCTCGAAGCTGGCGAACACGGGGATGCGCCGTTCCGCGAACTTCAGCCGCACCTCGGCCACGAACGCTTCCTCGTGCGCGGGGTGCATCACCATCAGGAACGGCTTGGCCGACCGCTCGATGTGTCCCGCCAGCGTATCGACGAGGTCCTCCACCCGCTCCGGGTGTTCCTTCCACTGCCTGGCCCCGAACATCGCCGACTGCTCCATCACAAGCGCGTCGACGCTCTCGTCGCCATCGAGGATGCCGAGGATGCGCTCAAGCGTTTCCCGCTTGCCCTGCACGGTGCCCGCCATGTCGAGCGGGTTCTGGAAGCTCCCGCCGATGATGTTGAAGAAGCTCGACAGCTCCTCGTACGACTGCTCGCTGAGCCGCCCCACCTCGAACCCCTCCCGTACGAAGGCGTCCGTGATCGAGACCGACTGGCCGCCCGTCATCGCCATCAGCGCCATCCGCCGCCCCGCGGCGGGCTTCGCCTCGAGCAGCACCTTCACCACGTCCACGGTCTCGTCGAGGTTGTTCGTCGAGATCGCCCCGCACTGCCGCATGATCCCCTGCCAGACCGCGTGCGGCGAGGCCAGCGAGCCGGTGTGCGACATGGTGGCGCGCGCGCCCGCCTCCGTCTGACCGCCCTTCCACACCACCACCGGTTTCCGCGCCGTCGCCTCGCGCAGGGCCTTCACGAAGCGAGGGCCGTCCTTAACGCCCTCCACGTACATCGCGATGACGTCCGTTTCCGGGTCCTCCGTCAGGTATTCGAGGTAGTCGCTGATGTCGAGCACGATGGCGTTGCCGAAGCTCGCGCAGCGGCTCAGGTGCATCCCGTTCGCGCTCATCACCAGGCTGAACATGATGCTGTGCGTCCCCGACTGCGAGACGAACCCCACGCGCCCGTCGTCGGCCACCGGTACGTCCGGGTTGAAGCGCACGCCCACGCGCGGCAGGTAGAGTCCCATGCAGTTCGGACCAACCACGTTGAAATTCGCCTCGCGCGCCATCGACGTCAGCTGCGTCTGCAGGGCCACCCCAAGCTCCTCGCCCGTCTCCGCGAAGCCCGACGTGAAGAACGCCGCGCCTCCCACCTCCGCCTCGATCAGGTCCTTCATCACGTACGGCGAGACGTGCCGGGGGACCGCCACCACTGCGTAATCGACCGGCTCCGGAATGTCCGTGAGTGCCCTGAAGTTCTCGATGCCCAGTTCCTCGATCCCGGGGATCTCCTTCTCGTCGATCTGGACCGAATAGAGGTTGCCGCCCTGTTCTTTGAAGGGCTGGTTGTTCCGCAGCCACATGTAGTTGGGGCCCTTGTCGCCGATGATGGCGACCGTCTTCGGGTTGAACATGCGGTCGAGCGGGTGTCCAGGAACCGACATCTCAGGCCTCCGCCAGCACGATGCGTGCGTCCACCGCAATCGCCCCATCGGGCGAGGCGATGACCGGGTTCAGGTCCAGCTCCGCCACCTCCGGGTGCGCCGCCGCAAACTCCGACACGCGGTCGAGCATCCCCTCAAGGGCGGTGATGTCCACCGGGGGCTGTCCACGCACACCGTCGAGTACCTGCCGCCCCTGGATCTCGTCGATCATGTCCCGCGCGTCGCCCTCTCCGAGGGGAGCGAGGCGGAAGGACACGTCCCCCAGCACCTCCACCATGATCCCGCCGAGCCCGAACATCATCACCGGCCCGAACTGCGGGTCCGTCGTCATCCCCACGATCACCTCCGCGCCCGGCTCCGCCATCTGCTGCACGGAGACGCCTTCGATGGTCGCCCCGGGCTGGGCCGCCTGCACCGAGCGGATGATCTCGTCGTAGGCCTCCGCCACCTCCTCGTGGCTCCCCAGTCCGAGGACCACGCCGCCAACATCGCTCTTGTGGGCCACGTTCGGGGAGACGACCTTCAGCGCCACGGGGTAGCCGATCGCCTCCGCCTGCGCCGCCGCCGCCTCCCGTGTCTGCGCGAGGCTGGTCGCCGTCACGGACACGCCTGCCTCCGCGAGCGCGGCCTTCGCCTCCACCTCGGAGAGCAGGGTGCGGTTCTCGGTGCGGGCGAGGGTGACAGTATCGGCGAACGCCATGGGTGGTCCTCGACGTGGAATCGCCGGATTCTACCAGCGGACGGGGCAGGCCCGATGCGGGCTCGAAGCGAGGCTGGAGGCGCCGACCGGGATCGAACCGGTGATAAAGGTTTTGCAGACCTCTGCCTTACCACTTGGCTACGGCGCCAGAAAAAAATGGTGCCCAGGGTGAGATTTGAACTCACACGCCCAAAAGGGCACTGCCCCCTCAAGACAGCGTGTCTGCCGGTTCCACCACCTGGGCCCAGACCATCGATCGTAGGCAGCGACCGACCCATCGGCAAGCGCCGGCCCGCCCTACGAGGAGGGTGCGCTGGCAGGGGTGGCAGGACTCGAACCCGCGACACTCGGATTTGGAGGCCGATGCTCTACCAACTGAGCTACACCCCTGCGGCCCCCCGATCGTACCAAACACCCGGCTCACGGGCCCTGCGACCCCTCTCGCGCGATCATTGTCCGTTGGCGGCGGTTCCCCAAGACTCCTCTTGTGACACGCCATCTGCTTGACTCCGCCGACCTCACGCCCACCGAGATCGGTTTCCTCCTGGAGACCGCCCTGGAGCTCAAGCGTCGCCCCCGTCGTCTGCTCGAAGGCCAGCACCTTGCCCTCCTCTTCGAGAAGCCCTCGCTGCGCACGCGGGTCAGCTTCCAGGTGGGGATGCACCACCTTGGCGGCGAGACCCTCTACCTTGCGCCCCAGGAAGTGGGGCTCGGGGAGCGCGAGGCGATCAAGGATGTCGCCCGCGTGCTCGCCCGCTACGTCGACATCGTCGCCGTGCGAACCTTCGGCCAGGGCATCATTGAGGAGTACGCCCGCTTTTCCGATATCCCCGTCGTCAACGCCCTCACCGACGAACAGCACCCCTGCCAGGCCCTCGCGGACCTGCTCACCCTGCGGGAGCGCTTTGGCGATCCGCGCGGACGCTCTCTCGCCTTCATCGGCGATGGCAACAACGTCTCGTCCAGCCTCATTGTCACGGCCGCCTCCATCGGCATGGATGTGCGCCTCGCTGTTCCCAACGGCTACCGCCCGCCCGAGGCCGTGACCACCGAGGCGCAGGTACGCGCCGAAGCAAACGGCGGCGCCTTCCTCCTCACCGACGACCCCGAGGAGGCGGCCGCCGGCGCCGATGCGCTCTACACCGACACCTGGATCTCCATGGGCCAGGAGCGTGAAGCGGAGCAGCGCCGTATCGACTTCGTCGGCTACCGCCTGGACGAAGAGCTCATCGCCCGCACGGCCCCCAATGCCCTCATCATGCACGACCTCCCTGCCCACCGCGGCGAGGAGATCACCGACGCCGCCATGGAGTCACCCAATTCGATCATCTTCGACCAGGCAGAGAACCGTGTGTGGGCGCAGGCGGCCGCCGTGGCGTTCCTCCTTGGCCGTCTGGAGCCTCCCTCCGCCTGACCTCTGGCCCGCGGCGCGTTCGCTATGATTGCTCCGGGAGGCCGGCGTGCGCGCCGAGCGATAAGTTATGGACTTCCAGCACGCCCGCGAAGTCCTCAACCAGTTCGACTGGTCGGCTGCGATCGATGTGCTGCTGATCGCGGTGGCCATCTTCGCCGCCTTCCGGCTGCTCAGCCGTACGCGCGCCATCACCCTGTTGCGAGGAGCCGTTGCCCTCGTCCTCGTCCTCGTCATCCTCGGGTTGGCGTTCGACCTCACCGCCATCAACTGGATCGTGGAGAACGGCCTCGTTGCCCTCATCGTCGGCGCGGCTGTCGTCTTCCAACCCGAGCTCAGGCGGGGCCTCGACCTGCTTGGGCGCACCGGCATCCAGGACCTGCTCGCCCACGACCCCACGGAGGACACCATCGAAGCCGTCGCCGAGGCCGCCACGCGCATGGCCCGGCAGCGCCACGGCGCCCTCCTCGTCTTCGAGCGTGAGACCGGGTTGCAGGACGTGATCGACACCGGCGTGTCCGTGGATGCGCGCGTCTCCCCCGAGCTCGTCGAGGGCATCTTCTTCCCCAACTCGCCCCTGCACGACATGGCCACCGTCATTCGCGGCGCCCGTGTGGTCGCTGCCTCCTGCGAGCTCCCGCTTGCCGACGAGGTCCACGGCGGAGCGCGCAGGCTTGGCACCCGCCACCGCGCCGCCGTCGGCATCACCGAGCAAACCGACGCCGTCACGGTCGTCGTTTCCGAGGAGACCGGTGAGATCAGCCTGGCCCAGGCCGGCCGTCTCGATCGGGTCGCTCGCGGGACGCTCCTCGCCCAGGAGCTCCAGCGCCGCATGATGAGGCGCCCCGACAACGGCGGTGAGGAACCGGCTGGCCTTGAGCGCGTGACGAATGAATGACCTCTGGGTTCGCCTGCGCCCACTGCTGCCCACGGCGAGAGCTCTCGCCAGCGCCGCCGTCTTCGCCGTTATCCGCCACTGGATGCTCGCGATCTTCAGCCTTGTCTTCGCCTTCGCCATCTGGTTCCTGGTCGAGGACATCGAGAACCCCCGTATCGAGGCCACGGTTCCCGGCGAGGATCAGTCGGCCATTCCGGTGGAAGTGGTGAACGCCCCTCCCGGCCTCATCGTGCGCGAGGTCACCCCCATCCGCGCCCTCGTCGAAGCCCGCGAGGGGGAGGTCGACGAACTGCGCGCCGCCGACTTCAGTGCAGTCGTCGATGCCTCCGATGTCCGTGCCGGCGACGTGCGCAGCCTCCCCGTCACGGTCACCACGGACCGCCGGGACGTCCGCGTCGTCCGCCCCGAGCCGGGCACGGTGGAGGTCTCGGTGGTGGCGACCGTGAGCAGGGAGTTGCCCGTCACCGTTGTCATCACCGGCGAGCTTCCCTCGGGCTTCCGCCAGGGCCTGCCCGAGGTCGTCCCTCCCTTCGTCACCATCACCGGCCGCGAGGGCCTCGTGGAGTCGGTGGACCAGGTCCAGGCGACCGTCTCCATCGCAGGTCTGCAGACCACCCAGACCTTCAACGTCGAGCTTGCGCCCCGCACGAGCGACGGCTCGCGCGTCACCGTCACCCTCCCCCGCAACCGCGCCCGCGTCACCGTTCCCGTGGAGGAGGCGCTCCTCACCCGCCAGATCGCCGTCCTGGGCGGCGCCACCGGCAGGCCCGCGCGCGGCTACACCGTTACCGATGTCTCCGTGAATCCCTCACCGGTGGAAGTCACCGGCCCGCGCGAGGTCGTGGAGCGCCTCACCGCCTTCGTCGTCGACGATGCCGACGTTAGCGGCGCCATCGCCCAGGTCATCGGGCGCCGCGAGCTTGACCTCCCCGCGGGCGTGACGGCCGGGGTCGAAACCGTCTTCATCACTGTCACGATCGAGGCGCAGGAGGGCTGGCGCACCCTCCAGGTTGCGCCCGTCTTCGAGGACATCCCCCCGGGCCTGTCGGTTGCGCCCGGCGTTTACGCCGTCGAAGTCGCGCTCGTCGGCCCCGAGCCGGACCTTGCCCGCATTGTGTTCCCGAACGTGATTGCCACCGTCTCCCTCTCGGGCGCGTCCCCCGGCCTCGCTCGGTATGAAGCCGAGGTTTTAGCGCCCGAGGGCATCGAGGTGGTCTCCGTCGAGACCCTCCTCGTGCGCCTCGTCGAGGAGGAGGAACCTGTCGACGAAGCAGATGAGGTCGAAGTGGACGAGGTCGAAACCGGCGACACCGAAGCCGGCGACGCCGAAGCCGGCGACACCGAAACCGGCGACACCGAGACGGGAGAGGACGGCCAGACCGACGAGACAAGGGAAGACACCCAGTGATCGCCGCTGGTCACCTCCCCCGCGTCGCCATCGTGGGCCGCCCCAACGTGGGCAAGTCGTCGCTCTTCAACCGTATCGTGGGCGCGCGTCTCGCCATCATCGAGGACGAGCCCGGCACCACCCGCGACCGCCTCGAGGCCGAGGTCGAGTGGCGCGACCAACCCTTCCTGCTGCTCGATACCGGCGGCTTTCAGGTCGAGGACGAAGGCGAGTACACGGACTTGATCCGCGCCCAGATCAAGTCCGCCATCGACGAGGCCACGCTCGTCCTCTTCTGCGTCGATGCCCGCGACGGCCTCACCGCCAGCGACTACGACGTGGCCGACGCCGTGCGTCGCGGCCACACGCCCGCCATCCTCGTCGCCACCAAGGCCGACAACGAGTCGCGCGAGATCGTCGCCGCCGCCGAGGCCGGCGCCCTCGGCTTCGGCCCACCCCTGCCCGTCTCCGCCCTGCACGACCTGAACGTCGGCCTCCTGCTCGACGAGGTCGTCGAGCGCCTCCCCGAAACCCCGCCCCTCGTCGAGCGTGATCGCGTCCGCGTGGCCGTTGTGGGACGGCCCAACGTGGGCAAGTCCACGCTCGTGAACGCCCTCATCGGCGAGGAGCGCGTCATCGTCAGCGAGGTTGCCGGCACGACCCGCGACGCCATCGACACCGACCTCGACGCTCCCGAAGGGGCCTTCACGCTCATCGACACGGCCGGCATCCGGCGGCCCGGCAAGCGCGGGCAGGGTGTCGAGCGCCACGCCGTCCTCCGAGCGACCGTCTCCCTTGCCCGCTGCGACGTCGCCATCCTTCTCATTGACGGCTCGCAGGGCGTCGCCTCGCAGGACACGCACATCGCGGGCCTTGTGCAGGAAGCCGCCACGGGCCTCGTCGTGGCCGTCAACAAGACCGACCTCTGGGAGAGCCCCGAGGAGGACCGCGCCCGTCTCCTGGGCGCCATGCGCCAGCGCTTCCGCTTCCTCCCCTGGGCCCTGTTTACCTTCGTCTCGGCGGAGGAGGCCGCCGGCCTCCCCGACCTCCTGCGCCTCGCCGCCGATGCCCGCGAGGCGCGCCGCCGGCGCATCCCCACGGGCGAACTGAACGGCATCTTCCGCCGCGCCATCCGCGACCACGCTCCCCCTGTCGTCCACAGCAAGCGCCTCAAGATCCGCTTCGCCACGCAGCCTTCCGTCGACCCGCCCACCTTCGTCGTGTTCGTGAACGACCCAAAGCTGATTCACTTCAGCTACCGTCGCTATCTCGAACGCTGTCTGCGGGAAGCGCACGACTTCGAGGGCACGGCCATCCGGTTCGCCTTCCGTGGCTCCAACGAGGAAGATGAGCCGGGATGATCGGCGAGTATCTCGGCAACGTCGCCATCGGCTACATCCTCGGCTCGATCCCGACCGGTCTCGTGCTCGGATACCTCTGGCTGCGCAGGGACATCCGCGAGTTCGGCAGCGGCAAGACGGGTGTGACCAACATCCTTCGCACCGCCGGCCCCATCCCCGCCGTCCTCGGCCTCCTCGGCGATGTCGCCAAGGGGGCTGCCCCGGTTCTCATCGGCCGCTTCCTCTTCGACGACTACGGCGTGGCCACGGCCGGGGCAGGTGCGGCCGTGCTCGGGCACGTCTGGCCGGTCTTCGCGGGCTTTCGCGGCGGGCGCGGCGTCGCCACCGCCCTTGGATCGCTCTTTCCCCTCGTCCCTCTCTTTGCTCTCGCGATCGTGGGCGTTGCCGCGATCGCCCTCGCCACCACCCGCATGGCCTCCGTCATGTCGCTCGCCGGCGGGATCGCGGCTGTCGGCACCGCCGGCGGGCTTGCCCTGGCCGGAGAAGTCGAACCCGTCATCGCCTGGTACGCCATCGCCGTGGTCGGTTTCCTCTACTACATGCACCTCCCCAACATCCGCCGCCTGATCGCAGGCACCGAGCCCCGCCTCGGGCAGGGCGGCGACAAGCCCGCGAGCGACTGAGTCGTGCCCTCCTTCGTCGTTGCCGGCGCGACCTCCTGGGGAGTGACTCTCGCCCACCTCCTCGCCCAGGGCGGCGCCGAGGTCACGCTGCTTACGCGTAACCCGGCCGAGGCCGCCACCGTCGACCGCGAGCGTGGGCTCGCGCGCCTTCCCGGGTTCGAGCTGTCGCCCTCGGTTCGCGTCCGCCCCATCGATGCCACCCCCGCCGACCCCGACGGCATCGTCGTCGCCGCGCCCGCACAGGTGCTCCGCGCTACGGCGGAGCACCCGGCCCTGTCTCGCGAAGTGCCGGTGCTGACGGCCGCAAAGGGCATCGAGCACGGCACGCTGCTGCGCATGAGCGAGGTGCTCTCGGACTGCGGCTGGCCCGCCGAGCGTATCTCCGCCCTCTCCGGCCCGAACTTCGCCCGCGAGATCGTCGCCGGCCTGCCCGCCGCCTCCACCGTCGCCTCCGTTCGCGAGTCCGGGGCGGAGATGTGGCAGCGCGCCCTCAGCACCTCCCGTTTCCGCGTCTACCGCTCCGCCGATCTCGTCGGCGTCGAGATCGGCGGAGCCCTCAAGAACGTCGTTGCCATCGCCGCGGGCGTGGCGGCGGGACTCGGACTCGGGGCCAACGCGCTTGCTGCCCTGACGACCCGCGGCCTTGCCGAGATCACGCGCCTCGCGATCGCCGAAGGCGCCTCCCCGCAGACGCTCCTCGGCCTCGCCGGCGTCGGTGATCTGATGGCGACCTGCTACTCGCCCCTCAGCCGCAACCACAGCTTCGGAGGGAGGCTGGCTGCCGGCGATACGCCCGCGCAGGCCCTGGCCGCGGCCGGCGGCGTCGTCGAGGGCGCTGCCACGGCCCCGGTCTCGCTAGCCCTGGCCGCTCGCCACGGCCTCGCCCTGCCCATCGCCGAGCAGGTCAACGCCGTCATCGCCGGCCAAGCCTCCGTGCCGGAGGCGGTGGAGGCGCTTCTTTCGCGCGACCTTCGCGCCGAGGGCTAGACGCTGTGTACCATCACAGGTATGAGCGTCCCCCCGACACCGCTCGCCGAGCTCACTGAGGCCCTCGAACGGCTCGCCGCGGGCGCCGACCTTCTCCCCTCCGAGCTTCCCGTCCTCTCCGACCTCGATCGCCAACGGGTGAGGGCGCTCGAAGCCGCCTGGCCTCGCATCCCCGACGAAACCCGCGTGAAGGTCATCACCGAGGCCGTGCGCCTCTCCGATGTGAGCGTGGATGTCGAGTTCTCGCGCTTCGCCGCCGTGGCCGTCCACGACCCCCTTGCCGAGGTGCGTGGCGCCGCCGTGGAGGCCCTGCGCGAGTCCACCCACCGCACTACCGCCCGCCTCCTGACGTCCGTCCTTCGCGATGACGACGATGAGGAAGTGGCCGCCATAGCCGCCGACATCCTCGGGGAGTTCGTCCTGCGCCTGGAGTTGGGCCGCTTCCCCGAGCGTGAGGGAGAGGCCGTCGTTGATGGACTGCGCCGCGCTGCTGCCGATGCGGCCCGCGCGCCCGCCGTCCGCGCCAGCGCCCTCGAGTCCCTCGCCCCCCGCTCCCTTCCCTGGATCGAGGCACTCGTGCTGGAGGCCTACTACGGCGACGACGAGACTCTGCGCCTGGCCGCCGTGCGCGCCATGGGTCTGTCCGCCAGCGAGGATTGGCTCGAATACGTGCTCGAGCAGTTCGACTCCGGCGACCCCGAGTTCCGCCGCGAGGCCGTCATCGCCGTCGGCGAGATCGCCTCCGAGGAGGCGGTCGACCGCCTCGCCGACGTCTTCGCCGATCCCGACGAGGACGTGGCGAGGGCCGCCATCAAGGCCGCCGGTGAGATCGGCGGCGAGGTCGCCCTCGACTACCTGCGCGAATTCGCCCCGGATGCCCCCGATGGGTGGGGAGAACTCCTGGACGAGGCGATCGAGGCGGCTTCCGTCGTTCAGCGCGACGACGAGGAATTGGACGAGTGAGTACGCGCGCCGCCCGCCGCCTGCCCGTTCTCGACGCCGTCTCCGCCGGCGGCGTCGTCTGGCGCCGGGACTCCGCCGGCGCCCTCCAGATCGTCATCGGCTACGAAGCCAGGGAACGGCGCTGGGCGCTCCCCAAGGGCACCCCCGATCGTGGCGAAACGCTCGAAGGGACGGCCCTCCGCGAGGTCGCCGAGGAGACGGGCCTTGAGGTCGCCCTTGGTGCGAAGGTAGGCGTCATCGACTACTGGTTCGCCCGCGACGGGCGGCGATACCACAAGCGCGTCCACCACTGGCTCATGACCTCCAGTGGTGGCGACTTCGCCGCGCGCGATCACGAATTCGACGAAGTCATCTGGGCCCCCGCCAGTGAGGCCCTTGCCCAGCTCACCTTCGAGACGGAGCGCTCTATCCTTGAGCAAGCGCTCGCGGCCCTGGGGGAGGACTCGTGAGCGAGCCCGAACCGGGTGTCGTGGCCACCACACCCCGCCTCCGCATTCGCGAGAAGCGCATCGAGGACGCCCCCGCCGAGTACGCCTGGCGCAAGGATCCGGAGGTCGCCCGTTACGACGCGACGCCTCCCCTCATCCTCTCCTATCGCGAGTATGTCCAGCAGTTCGAGCGTGACCTGCGCTTCAACAACCCCGCCCGCCGCGCCTACGCCATCGAGACAGCCGAGGGTGAGCACATCGGCGCGCTGATGTACTACAACGCCGATCACGCCTCCGGCACAGCCGAGTACGGCATCTCTATCGGTCCCGCCGAGAGCCGCGGCGCCGGGCTCGGCACGGAGGCCACCATCGCATTCCTCCGCTTCGTCTGGCAGTCTCTCCCCCTGCGGCGCATCTACCTGCACACGCTGGAGTGGAACGAGCGCGCCCGGCGCTCCTTCGAGCGCGCCGGCTTCCGTCAGACCGAGGTGGTGCGGCGCCGTAACGAGCGCTTCCTGCGCATGGAAGCCAGGCGCGAGTGGTGGCTGCTCTGGGACAGCGAGGGGCGTTTCGCCGAGTATGCCGGCGCCCCACCGCGAAAGCGCGAGGCGACGACCCCCGAGGGCTAGCCGCCGTCGCGCGAGTGCGCCTCCAGGATCGCGTTCGCGATCATCCGGGCACGGGGGTACGGCTTCCAGCCCTCCGGCGAGTTGTAGTAGCGCGTCCCGATCTGCACCTCTTCCGGCGGACGGTTGCCGTACTCCACGTCGATCCCTTCCACGCGGATGCTCGGCGAGCCCAGAAAGCGCTTCGCAGTCGCGTCTTCCTGGCTCAGCACCTCCGTATAGGTGACCTCTACCTCAACCGCCGTGGCCTCGATGGCGAGACGCAGGTTCTCTTCCGTCTCCGCGCCAAGCGACTGCCCGCGGGCATGGAGCACCTCAACCTTGATCGCTGTCAGAGCGTTCCTCCCCGGGCTCTCGTTGCCGGGCCAGCCGTTCGGCCAACGCCGCCTCGGCTCCCAGCGCGCCCGCGTGATAGTACCGCGTCTCGCCCAACTCTTCGGGAAGGTAGCGTTCGGCCTCGGCGTAGTGACCGGGTTCGTCGTGGGCGTAGCGGTACCCGGAGCCATAGCCCATCTGCCGCATGAGCCCCGTGGCCGCGTTGCGAAGGTGCAACGGCACGGGCAGGTGCGAGGTGCGCCGCGCGTCCTCGCGCGCGCGCGCGTAGGCGGTCAGCGCCGAGTTGCTCTTCGGCGCCAGGGCCAGGTAGAGCGCGCACTGCGCCATCGGCAGGAACCCCTCGGGCATGCCGATGAAGTGCACCGCCTGCTGGCAGGCGGTCGCCACCCCCAGCGCCTGCGGGTCCGCCAGGCCAATGTCCTCCGCCGCCAGGATCACCATCCGCCGCACGATGAAGAGCGGGTCCTCCCCCGCCTCCACCATCCGCGCGAGCCAGTAGACCGCCGCGTCCGGGTCGGACCCCCGCAGCGACTTGATGAAGGCCGAAATGGCGTCGTAGTGGTAGTCGCCTTCCTTGTCGTAGTAGGGACGGCGCTCCTGCAGCGCCCGCCGCACGTCCGCCGGCCCGATGCGCTCCCGTCCGTCTTCCCGCGCCGAGTCTGCTGCGATTTCGAGGGCGCTGAGCGCTGCCCGCGCGTCCCCGTGCGCGCCCTCGACGAGTGCGTCGCGGGCCTCCTCCTCGATCGCGAGTCCCAGCGCCCCCAGCCCGCGTTCCGCGTCCGCCAGCGCCCGCTCGGCGATGCGCGCGAGGTCGTCCTCGGCCAACGCCTCCAACCGCACCACGCGCACACGGCTCAGCAGGGGCGCGACCACCTCGAACGACGGGTTCTCCGTCGTCGCCCCGATGAGGGTCACCGTTCCATTCTCCACATAAGGCAGGATGACGTCCTGCTGGGCCTTGTTGAACCGGTGAATCTCGTCGATGAAGAAGACCGTGCGGACGTTCGCCTCCCGGCGTTGCTGCGCCTCGCCGATGACCCGGCGAAGGTCCGCCACCCCTGAGGCGACCGCGGAGAGCGCCACGAACTCGCCCTCCGCCTCGCGCGCGAGGATGCGCGCCAGGGTCGTTTTCCCGCAGCCGGGCGGCCCCCAGAGGATGACCGAGGGGAGGGCCCCGCCCGTCGCCGCCCGCCCCAGCAGGGCGTCCGGCCCCACTGCCGGCTGCTGCCCCACGAACTCGTCGAGCGTGCGCGGACGCATGCGCGCCGCGAGCGGCGCGTCGGCGCGTTCGCCCGCGGAGAAACCGAGCGATGCCTGGAGGCCTCCACCGCTCCGCTGACGAGGCATGGTCAGCCCGCCAGCACGGCGATGGTGACGCCGTCGCCGCCATCGCGCGGCGGCGCCGTTTCGTAGCGCCGCACGAGTGGGTGCCGCGCCAGCGCCTCGCGGATGGCCGCCCGCAGGGCCCCCGTTCCCTTGCCGTGGATGATGCGAATGGAGGGCAGGCCTGCCCGGAACGCCTCGTCGAGGTGCCCCTCGAATGTCCGGACCGCCTCCTCCGCGCGTTGCCCCCGCAGGTCGAGCTCGGCCGCGACGGTGGTGACCGGGGGCAGGGTCACGGCCGCTGCTGTGGCCGCCGCCAGCTTCGCTTCCGTCCGTTCGATGCGGTCCACCGAGACCTTCATCCGCATCGACCCGAACCGCACCTCCACGCGTCCGTCCTGCCCCACCCCCGTCACCGCCTCCCCCTGCTGTGGGATGTCACGCACGCGCACCACGTCGCCCGGCGAGACCGTGTCGAGCCAGGCCGTCGCTCGCTCGGTCGCCGCCTTGCCCGCCGCCTCGATCTCGGCGTCCAGGGCCTGAAGGCGTTCCGCCGCCGCGCGGTCGACGGTGCGCTCGCGTTCCCGCCGTTCGAGGCGCTCAAGCTCACGCTGGGCGCGGGCGACGAGCGTCTCTCCTTCGCGCCGCGCTCGCCCCAGGATCGCCTCGCGTTCCGACTCGATATCGCGGTGCTGCTCCGCCAATCGCAGGCGCAGCTCCTCGGCCTCGTGCCGCGCCTCCTCCTCGCGCCTGCGCGCTTCGGCGGTGCTGGCCCGCTCGCGACGAGCCTCGTCCAGAAGCCCGTCCAGCTGGCGCGTCTCCGGGGCGATGCGCTCTTCTGCCCGCTCCAGCACGCCCTCGTCGATGCCCAGCCGCCGCGCGATCGCGATCGCGTTCGACTGGCCTGGCAGCCCGATCATGAGGTGGTACGTGGGACTCAGGGTCTGCAGGTCGAACTCTACGGAGGCGTTCCGCAGGCGCGGCTCCTCCTGCGCGAAGCTCTTCAGCTCGCCGTGGTGCGTCGTCGCGATGATCGTGCAGCCGCGGTCGAGGAGCGTCTCGAGGATGGCGCGGGAGAGTGCGGCCCCCTCCTCCGGATCGGTACCCGCCCCCAGCTCGTCGAGCAGCACCAGCGTGCCCGGGGCCGCCACCTCCAGGATTCCGCCCATCGTCCGCATGTGCGAGGAGAATGTCGACAGTGACTGCTCGATCGACTGCTCGTCGCCGATGTCGGCGTGGATCGCCCCGTAGGTGATGAAGCGGCTGCCCTCGTCGCAAGGGACGGGCAATCCGGCCTGCGCCATCAGCGTAAGCAACCCCACCGTCTTCAGCGCCACCGTCTTCCCGCCCGTGTTCGGCCCTGTGATCAGCAGCCCCGGCGTCTCCTCGCTCAGGTCGAGGTCGATCGGCACGACGTCTCCGCGCAGGAGCGGGTGGCGCGCCCGCACGAGCGTCGTCTCGCCCCACTCCCCGAGCCACGAGTCGTCGCCGTCCGCCCGCGGCAGGGGCGCCGCCAGGCGCTTGCCCAGGAGCACCTTTGCCCGCAGCAGGTCGAGCCGCGCCATCGCCGCCAGCGTCGCCAGCGCCTCCTCCGCCCGTTCCCCCACCATCGCCGAGAGCTGTAGCAGCACGCGGCGCTCCTCGCGCTCCTCGGCCAGCTGCAGCTCCCGCACCTCGTTGCCGGTCTCCACCACGCTCATCGGCTCCAGGAACACCGTCGCCCCGCTCGACGACACGTCGTGCACGATCCCGGGAAGCTGCCCGCGGAAGTCCGCCTTTACGGGGATGACCATCCGTCCGTTGCGCTCCGTTAGCAGCTCCTCCTGCGCGATGCCGCGGCGGACCGCCTCGCCAAGCGCGGCGCGGGCGCGTTGTTCGAGGCGCCCGTGTGCGCCCCGCAGCTCGCGACGCACCACCGCCAGCTCCGCGCTCGCCTCGTCCGCTACTGCCCCTCGTGGCGTGATCGAGCGCCGCACCTCGGCGATGAAGGGGCGGAAGTCCGCGACCGCCTCGGCGATCGCCGCGAGGAGTGGCGTCTGTTCCGCGATGCGCTCCGTGAGCTGGTGTGCGCGCCAGGCGGTATCGAGCGCCCCGGCGGCGTCCTGGAGGTCGCCGGGCTCGATCGCCTGGCCGATCGTGGCCGCCTGAATCAACTGCCGCAGGTCGCGCATGCCCGCGAGGGGCACGTCGAGCCCCATCTGGTCGAGGCGCGTCATCTCTGCGGTTTCGGCTTGCAGCGCCAGCACGGCCTCGTGCTCGCGCCTGGGCTCCAGGGCCAGCGCGAGCTCCCGCCCAAGGCTGAAGGCGGTCTCGTCCGCGAGCATCGCCCGCACCTTGTCGAACTCCAGGACGCGCAGCGTGTGGTCGTTCACGGCCTCAGCGTACGGCCTGGTTCCAGGCGGGACCAGAAGCGTCGCGCCCCTCGCACCCGTTTCGACCTTCATCCCAACCCGCTAAGCTGATTGGTCCAGCGGCCATCGGGAGAGAGGGTTCGATGATCAAGAAGGTTCTGGTCGCCAATCGGGGGGAGATCGCCCTGCGGATCGTGCGCGCCCTGCACGACCTGGGGATCGCCTCGGTCGCCATCTACTCCGAGGTCGACCGCCTCTCCCGTCACGTGCGCTACGCCGACGAAGCGCACTTTGCCGGCCCTGCCGAGGCTTCCGAGAGCTACCTCAACGCCGAGCGCATTCTCGATATCGCCGCCGCCTGCGGCGCCGACGCGATCCATCCCGGCTACGGCTTCCTCGCCGAGAACGCCGACTTCGCGGAGGCCTGCGAGGAGGCCGGCCTCACCTTCATCGGACCTTCCCCGGCTTCCATCCGTCTGCTTGGCGACAAGAATGCGGCGCGCGCCCTGGCCGCGAGCGTGGGCGTCCCCGTGGTGCCGGGCACTGGCCCCCTGGAATCGCTCGACCAGGCGCCCGATCTCGCGCGCGAGATCGGCTATCCCATCGCCATCAAGGCGACGGCCGGGGGTGGCGGCCGCGGCATCCGCTTTGTCGAGCGCGAGGAGGACCTTCCCGGCGCCCTCCACCTCGCCAGCCGCGAGGCGCAGGCAGCCTTCAACGACGGCACGCTCTACCTCGAGGCGCAGATGCAGAACGTGCGCCACATCGAGGTCCAGATCATCGCCGATACCTTCGGCAATGTGATTGCGCTGGGCGAGCGCGAGTGCTCCATCCAGCGCCGCCACCAGAAGATCATCGAGGAGACGCCCTCGGTCGTTGTTGGCTCCGAGCTGCGCCGCGCGCTCAACCGCGCCGCCGTGCGCGTTGCCCGCGCCGCGGGCTACCAGAGCGCCGGCACGGTCGAGTTCCTGCTTACCGAGGACGAGCGCTACTACTTCCTCGAGGTGAACGCTCGCCTCCAGGTCGAGCACCCCGTGACCGAGATGACCACCGGCGTCGATATCGTGAAGGACCAGATACTCGTCGCCGGCGGCCAGGAGCTCCCCTACGACGAGAGCGATCTGCTTACCCGGGGCTGGGCGATCGAGTGCCGCATCGTCGCCGAGGACCCCCAGAACGGGTTCCTTCCCTCCGTGGGACGCATCGTCTTCTCGCGTGAGCCCGCCGGCCCCGGGATTCGGGTCGAGAGCTGCCTGCACGACGGGTTCGAGGTGACCCCCTACTACGACTCGCTGCTCGCGAAGGTGACGGGCTGGGGCATCGATCGCGAGGACGCCCGCTCGCGCCTGATCCGCGCCCTGCAGGAGTTCCGCGTGGTCGGCGTCGCCACCAACATCCCCTACCTGCTCCAGATCCTCGCACTGCCGGCCTTCATCGAAGGGCGGCTCGACACGGACTTCCTCGACCGCCACCAGGTGGAGGGCCAGCAGTCGGAGGAGCCGTTGCGCGAGGTCGCCGCCATCGCGGGGCTCCTCATGCTTGCCAGCGAGGGCCGCTCGATGCGCCACGACCGTAACGGTGCGCCGCGCCCTCGCGCGGTCTCCAACTGGCGTCAACAGGCGATGGGACGATGGCCGAAAAGTATCTGATCCAGGTCGACGATCTGCCCTTCGAGGCGGAACTTGAGCGCCTTAACGGTGGCGGCGAGGCGCGTGTGCGGCTCCACGCCGATGGCGAGTGGCAGATCGCCGAGCTCCAGCACGTACGCGCCGGCCTGCACGTCGTGATGCTCGATAACCGCCCCGTCGAGCTCTACATCGAGCGGCGGGGAAGTGGCGTCGACGTCACCATCGGGCGGCGTACCTATCGCGTGCAGATCGGCCGCGGCCGCCGCGCCGCCAGCATGGCCGCGGCCGCCTCCGCGGCCAGCGACGGCATCGTGCGCATCCGCGCCCCCATGACTGGCTCCGTGCTCGAGGTCCGCACCGAGCCGGGGGCCGAGGTTCAGGCCGGGGAGGTTCTCGTCGTGATCGAGTCGATGAAGATGAACAACGAACTGCGCGCTCCCGCCGACGGTGTCGTCGAGCGAGTCGGGGCGAGCGTCGATGCCAAGGTACAGGAGGGCGAGGAACTCGTCGCCATCCGTCCCTCGCAGGTGTTGAACGGTTCTAACTGAACGGTCTTGTTATTGACCCCTAACATTACGTTGCGTACGGTACCCCCCCGGCCGTGCTAGGCGGGGAGCTAGCGGTGCCCTGTACCCGCAAGCCGCTCTAGCGGGGCTGAATTCCCGCCCGAGGGATTGCCTGACTGGGGACTGCCTTCGCAAAGCGGCGTTGACGATCTGGTCCTGCGCGGTGGAGCACTACGAACCTGGTCAGGTCCGGAAGGAAGCAGCCATAAGTAGAACGCTCCGGGCGCCGCAGACAAACCGGGTCCGAGCTGGCTCGCGCGGTGCAAGCCTGGTGGGAATTTCGACGGTGGGTGCACGGTCGGTTGTAGAATCTACCCGTCACCGGCGAGAGCACAGCCGTGAGGGAGGGGCTGCTCTTGGAGTATAGCGTTCGTCGCCCCAGCGCCCCGAGAGGGCTACCGGTGGCGACTGGACGAACCATCGCCGAGTTCGACCCCCTTGAGTATTCGCGCTCGTCCCGGGGTCGCCGCCACGCTGTCGCCATCTTCGTCGTCGCTCTCGCCATCGTCCTCGCCTTCAAGATATTCCCGCTCCAGAACCTCACCCTCGTGGCCGGCGACCGCACCGTGCAGGTGCGGACCACCTTCGGCGACCAGGGCGCGGTCCTCGCCGCCGCCGCCGTCGAGTTGGCCCCCGGAGATCGGCTCCTCGTCGGCCGTGCCGGCGATCACGCAGCCCTTTCGGTTCAGCGAGCCACGCCCGTCCTCCTCGTGGCGGACGGCGCCCGCGTCGAGATCCGCACCCAGGCCAGGACCGTTGCCGGCGCTCTCGCGCTCGCCCACGTGGTGCTCGGCGAGGGCGACCGCGTCTACTCGGGTGGCCGTCCCACCGTGCCCGCGGATCAGCTTGAGAGCATCGCTCCCGGCGGCGTCTCCGCCGCTTCCACAGGCCAGCCCCTGCCCCTCAAGGTGGTCCGTGCGCTTCCAGCCACTCCTCGTGTGGGCGGGGCCGTCGCAGACCCTTCCGATCCGCCGCCCTCCGTCCTGACGGCCGGCAACGCCGGCGCTACTCTCTCCGTCCTCGTCGATCCCAACGTCTGGCGCCCTAGCGAGAGCTCCCTTCCTCCCGACCTGGAGAACCTCGATCGCGCTGTCTGGGCGCTCCCCGAGACCCGGTCCCTCACCGTCATCATCGGTGGGGTGGCCAGGGTGCTGCGGACCGAGGCGCAGAGCGTCGAGGACGTCCTCGCGGTGATGGAGTTGGAGTTGGGAGAGTACGACAGGCTCTCCCACGACCTCGAGGGAGCGGTCACCGAGGGGATGGAGATCGTTGTCGTCCTCGTGGAGAAGGTCATCGAGGAGTACATCGAGTACATCCCCGAGACCTACTACCGGCGTGACGACCACACCCTCGCGCCCGGCGAGGAGCGCACCGTCGCAGGCGAGCCCGGCGAGGTGCGCGTGTGGGAGGAGGTCACCTACGAGGACGGCGTCGAGGTCGCCCGTGAATCGCATTCCGCGGTCCTCATCAAGGAGCCGGTCTCCGGCCAGCACCTCCGCGGGCCGGTTGCGGATGATGGGGTCTCGCCCGTCGTCGTCGATGACTACACGGGGCCGTACCGGGAGAAGATCCGCGTCTGGGCTACCTGGTACGACGCCACCCACGGCGAGCAACTCCCCGGTCATCCCGCCTACAACATCACCTACAGCGGCATCCCCCTGGAATATGGTATGTGCGCCGTCGATCCTGACTTCATCCCCCTCCACACGAGGTTCTACGTGCCGGGCTACGGCGAGTGCCTGGCTGCCGATATCGGCGGCCTCATCAACGGCTACGATGTCGACCTCGGCTACCCCGAGGGCCACGCCCCCGAGCCCTGGCACACCGGCTACGTCAATATCTACATCCTCGACTGACCCTCGCCTGCGGGCCTACCATCCAGCCATGAGAGCCAGGTCCCGCGCGCCCCGCGCCCGCAAGGCGCTCGGCCAACACTTCCTCGTCGACACCGGCGTCCTCGCCGACATCGCCACCGCCGTGCGCGTGCCCCCGGACGGCATCCTGCTCGAGATCGGCGGGGGGACGGGGCAGCTCACGGCGGCCCTGCTCGAGGCCGGCCACGAGGTGGTCGCCCTTGAGATCGAGCCCCGCTTGCTCGACCACCTCCGCCGGCGCTTCTCAGAGCGCGAGCGCCTGACCCTGGCCCAGGGGGACGCCCGCACCATCGATCTCGTCGAGGTCATCCCCGCGGGACGCCCCTTTGGCGTCGTGGGTAATCTCCCCTACTTCGCGGCGAACCCGATCATCCGCCACCTGCTGGAGGGACACCCGCGCCCCGCCGAACTGGTGGTGATGGTGCAGCGCGAGGTCGCCCGCGAGATCACGGCCAAACCGGGCAAGCTCTCCCTGCTCGGGATCTCCGTGCAGATTTACGCCACCGCCGAGCCCCTCTTCGACGTGCCTCCCATCGCCTTCGACCCCCCGCCTGCCGTCCACTCCGCCGTCGTGCGCCTCACGCTGCGCGAGGCGCCGCTCGTGCCGCCCGCGCGCAGTGATGCCTTCTTCGCGCTCGTGTCCGGGGCGTTCCGCAGCCCCCGCAAGCAGATACACAACTCCCTCGCGCGCGACCCCGGCCACATCCCGGAGGCGGTGGGCCCAGCCCTCGCCGCCGCCGGTATCGATCCCGTCCGCCGCCCCGAGACACTCGCCATCGAGGAGTGGCTGGCCCTCCTTGACGCCTTCGAGGCGGCCGCTTTCCATGCCTGACTACCTCACGGGCCTCGCCCCCGCCAAGGTCAACCTCACGCTTGAGGTCGGCGGCCAGCGTCCCGACGGCTATCACGACCTTGCCAGCATCCTCCAGACCCTCGCCCTTGCCGACGAGGTGTCGCTGTCACCGGCTGTGGAGACTTCGATCGAGATCACCGGACCGTTCGCGGCCGGTGCGCCGGCGGATGCCGGCAACCTCGCCTGGCGCGCCATCGATGCTCTCGCGGACGCCCTTGGGCGCGACCCGGAGCCGTTTCGCATCTCCATCGTGAAGCGCATCCCCGCGGCGGGCGGGCTTGGCGGAGGCGCTTCCGATGCCGCCACCGTCCTCCGCCTGCTCGCTCGTCGCTGGCCCGGGGCCAATGAGGGGGCGCTGGCGACGGCCGCCGCTGCCGTCGGCAGCGACGAGCCGTTCTTCCTCTCGGGGGGCACCGCCCTGGTCGAGGGCCGCGGCGAGCGCGTTACCGCCCTCCCCGCCCTCCCCGAGCACGGCGTCGTGCTCTGCATCCCGCCTGACATCCTCCCGAACAAGACCGCCACGCTCTTCGCTTCCCTCGATCGCGACGGTCAGGTCGACGAGCCGACCGTGAGCGCCGCCCTCGCCCGACGCCTCCCCACCCGCGTCACGGGCGCCGACCTCTACAACAGCTTCGAGCGAGTCGCCTTCGACTGCTTCGCCGGCCTTGCCGAGCTCTGGGAGCAGCTCGTAGCGCGCACGGGTGAGGTCATCCGCCTCGCCGGCGCCGGCCCCACCCTCTTCTGGATCGGTCCCACAGACGCCGCCGAGCGCATGGCCGAGGCCGCCGCCGGGCTCGACTGCACGGTCATCGCCACGGCCACGGCCGGTTCGCTATGGCGGCGCTGATCGCCGGCGCGATGGCGGGCTACGTGATGGCCATGCTCACGGGTGTCGCCGTCATCTACCTGGTGTTCAGCGCCCGCGAGGCCCAGCTCGTCGAGCGCTTGGTCGCGCGCGATGTTCCCGGCCCCCTGCTCATCATCCCCATCCTCACGGGCTCGGCGCTGGCCTGGATCTTCGTCGGCCTCGTCGCGGCCATCATCTACGAAGTCGCCGACCTCGCCGCCCGGCCCGATGGGCTCGGTAGCCCCAGCGCCGCCTTCACGATCATCGCCGTGGTCTTCTCGCTCGCACCGGCGCTGCTCCTCGGCATCCTCTGGCCGCGCCTCTGGTGGATGTGGGTGGCGATGGCGCTCCCTTGCGTGGGACTCTTCGGCTGGCTTCTGCCTCACCTGGCGGGCCGATAAGATGGCGACGCGCTTGTGCGGCAGTTCACGAGTGCGGAGGCGCGCGTGTCCGGCACCATCGTCGACATGCACCTGCATACCACCCGCGGCGCCTCCGACTCCATGCTCGACCCCGAGGACCTTATCTCCGAGGCCAACCGCATCGGCCTCACGGGCGTCAACATCACCGAGCACGACCGCATGTGGGAAGCCTGGGACCTCGGTCCCTTCCGCAAGGCCCACCCCGAGACCTTCGTTTCGAACGGCATGGAGGTCTCCACCGACATGGGCCACATCCTTGCGGTCGGCCTGCGCGGCTACGAGGGCGGCATCCGCCGCCTGGAACGACTCCGCGAAGTTGCCGACGAACAGGGTGGTTTCCTCATCGTCGCCCACCCCTTCCGCCACTACTTCGACCCCGTGCACTTCAAGCGCCAGGGCAAACAGCCCTTCACCATGACCGCCGAGGAGGCCGCGAGGCTGCCGGTCTTCCAGCTCGTCGACGCCGTCGAGGTGCTCAACGGCTGCAACACGCCCCGCGAGAACTACTTCGCCTTGCAGGTCGCCAAGGTGCTCGGCAAGCCCGGCACGGGCGGCTCCGACGCCCACTCCAACCAGGGCATCGGCTACTTCAGCGCCGAGTTCGACGAGACCGTGGAGAGCCCCGAGCACTTCCTGAAGCTCCTGCATCGTGGCGCCTTCCACCCCATTCGCGGCCTTCCCCAGGGTGAGATCGAGAACTTCTGGGACGCGCCGCCACCCGAGGAGTAAGCCCCATGCCCCCTCGCACCCGCTGGGAATACGCACGTGTTGTCGTCACCGGCATGGACCAGCCTATCGTCGTCAACTTCAGTCACCGCCCCGACGAAGACCGCGAATACGGCTCGAACGACCTCGCCGACGCCCTCCGCGACCTCGGCGATGCCGGCTGGGAGATGGTCTCCGACGCGCGCGTCGAGAACTGGATCGGCCCCACCCTCGTCTTTCGCGAGATGCTCTACTTCAAGCGCCCCCAGGAGGAGGCGGAGTGAGCGACGAGCAGCCCTTCGCCGGCATCACGGTGCTCGAATTCGGGCAGTTCGTGGCCGTCCCCTACGCCGCCCAGCTGCTCGCCGATGGGGGCGCCCACGTGATCAAGGTCGAGCCGCACGAGGGCGAGGCCGCGCGGAACACCGGCTACCGCTGGGGCGATGTCACCCGCCACTTCCTCGCCCGCAACCGGGGTACCCACTCCCTCCCCCTCTCCCTCCGCCACGAGCGCACGCCCGATATCCTTCATGCGCTCCTTGCCAGGACGGACGTTGTCCTCACGAACCTCCGCCCGGGGCTCGCCGCCCAGTTCGGCCTCGACTACGACAGCCTCGCCGGGCGCTACCCCCGCATCATCGTCGGCAACGTCACCGCCTTCGGGGAGAAAGGGCCCGACGCCGGCCTCCCCGGCATGGACCAGGTGGTCCAGGCGCACAGCGGCCTCATGGCGATGAATGGCGGCAGGCGCGACGGCCGCCCCATCGCCGAGGGCTCGCCCATCTCCGACTTCATGTGCGCCGCCCTGCTCGCCTACGGCGTCGCCTCGGCGCTCTACCGCCGCACCAGCACCGGTCGTGGCGGGCGTGTCGACACGTCGCTGCTCATGTCGGCGATGATTCTCCAGAACAACCTCATGATCCGCGTCGACGACGGCGACGCCCGGAACCAGGCCGACTACCTCGACTGGCTTGCGGAGGCCCGCGCGGGCGGCATGCCCTACGCCGAGCAGGCGAAGCGCGTGCCCAGCAGCCGCCCCGCGCGACTGGTCAGCCTCTACTACCGGACCTTCACCACGAGCGACTCCGCCATCGCCATCGCTTGCCCGAGCGCCGGGCTGCGCAAGCGCCTCCTCGCCGTCCTGGACCTGGAAGACCCCAGCCTCAACCCAGGCCTTTCGGAAGAGGAGCGACACGCCCACGACCACGATCTCCAGGACCAGTTCGAGCGGCTCTTCGCCTCCGAGAGCACGGATCACTGGGAGGGGCTGCTCCGCGAGAACGGTATCCCCGCCTCCCGCGTCCGCTTCCCCACGGAGCTAATCGACAACGAGCAAGCCGCGGCGAACGACCTCTTCGTGCACGCCGACCACCCCGAGGCGGGCCCCTTCTCGGTGCTCGGAAGGGCCCTCAAGCTCGACGAGGACGGCTTCACGCCTGCTCCCTTCCCCGCACCCTTTCGCTCCGAGACGCGCGACATCCTCGCCTGGGCAGGCCTCTCAGTGGAAGCGATCGAAGACGCGGTCGAGAGCGGCGCCGTGGCCGTCGACTCCCCCGACCCGGACTAGCGCCGCGCTCGTCAGCGGCTCTGCGCCCACTCCTTGGCGTGGTAGGTGATGATGATGTCCGCCCCCGCGCGCCGGATCGAGGTCAGGGCCTCGTCGATCGCGCGCCCTTCCTCGATCCAACCGTTCGCCGCCGCCGCCTTCAACATGCTGTACTCGCCGCTCACGTTGTAGGCGGCCACCGGCACGTCCACCGCGTCCCGCACCGAGCGCAGGACATCGAGGTAGGGGAGCGCCGGCTTCACCATCACCATGTCCGCGCCCTCTTCGATGTCCGTCAACACCTCGTCCCGGGCCATGCGCGCGTTCGCCGGGTCCATCTGGTAGCCACGCCGATCGCCGAAGGCGGGCGCGCTGCCCGCCGCCTCCCGGAACGGTCCGTAGAACGCGCTCGCGAACTTGGCCGCGTAGGCCAGGATGGCGGTCTCGCTCTGGCCCGAGCCGTCGAGCGCTTCGCGGATGGCGGCCACGCGGCCGTCCATCATGTCGCTCGGCGCCACGATGTCGCAGCCCGCATCCGCCAGGCTCACGGCCATGTCCGCCAGCAGCGGCAGGCTCGCGTCGTTGTCGACTTCTCCGTTGCCGTCCAGGAGGCCGCAGTGTCCGTGGCTCGTGTACTCGCACAGGCAGACGTCGCCGATGACCAGCATCTCGGGAACGGCGTCCTTCAGGCGCCGGATCGCTTGCTGGACGAGGCCCTCGTCGTCGTAAGCGCCCGAGCCATGCTCGTCCTTGGCGGCGGGGATGCCGAACAGGAGCACCGCGGGCACGCCCGCGCCCCGCAGCTCGCGGGCCTCCTCCACCAGCGCCTCCAGCCCCAGCCGCGACTGTCCCGGCATCGAGTCGATAGGCGCTCGACCGTCGAGGCCTTCCTCCACGAACAGGGGCGCCACCAGGTGCGCTGGCGTCAGCTCGGTCTCGCGCACGAGGCCCCGGATCGCCTGTGAGCTTCGCAGCCGCCGGTGCCGCCGGAACTCCAGCCCCTCCATCACGCTCTTCCCCGGGCCTACGCCGTCAGACGGCGCACTCGCCCTCGCCCCGCTCCAGCACGTAGAGCTCGTACTTCGTCCAGTCGATGAACATCTCGCGGTTGTCGTCCGAGAACTCGCCGGGGATGGTCAGGTCGCGCACGGCTGCCTCGAAGGGCACCTTGCCGACGCGGTCGAAGAACGCGTTGAACTCCTCGCCGTCCTCGCGTCCGCCCTGGTACAGCTCCATCCAGCGCTGCACGGCGTCGGGCGTGCGCTTCGCGGGGAGCCGCAGCTTCAGCTGCGTCGCGATGCGAATCTTGCCGTTGCCCTCCTCGTAGCCGCCGCCGATGAAGGCGTGGTAGGCGGGCAGCTGGTGGCCTTCCACCTTCATGGCCGCCCCGTGGAAGCCGATGTTCCCGAGGTGGTGCTGGCCGCAGCTGTTCGGGCAGCCGCTCATCTTGATGTGCAGCTTCGCCACCAGCGGATCGGCGATCGCCATCTCCGTGACGTGCTCCTGGATGGCGCGGTTCAGCCCCATCGAGCTCGTGATGCCGAGCTTGCAGCTGTCCGTACCCGGGCAGCTCACCACATCCCGCACCGTGCCCGCGCCCGCCTCCGCCAGGTCGAGCTCGACGAGCCGCGCGTAGACCTCGTACAGGCTCTCGTCGCGTACCCAGCGCAGCACCATGTTCTGTTGCACGGTCGTGCGCGCGTTGCCGCCGCAGTACTCGCGCATGATGTCGGCGATCCCGTGGAACTGGTCGGGTGTCAGGTCGCCCCGCGTGATCTTGATCTCCACGGTGCTGAAGCCCTGCTGCTTCTGCGCCTTCACGTTCGAGGTCGCGAACTGCGTGAACGCAGATGCGTCGTCGCCTGGCTGCGCGTAGGAGTCGCGCCGCGCCGGCGCGCGCTCCTCCTCGTTGTCGAGGAACAGCAGGCGGTCGGGGCTGAAGTCGCGCTTGGCCCAGTCCTGCGCCAACTCGTCGTCGACCATCTCGAGGAAGCGGTCCACCCCGATCCGGTCGATCAGCACCTTGATGCGGGCCATCGCGCGGTTCTTCCGCAGCATGTCGGCCGCGTTGAAGATGCGGATGACCGCCTCGCTCAACCTCAGGTACTCGTCCAGCGAGACGAACTCGCGTACCACGATCGCCTCGCGCGGCATGATCGCGAGCCCGCCGCCGCACACCATCTTGAACCCCTGCACGCCGTCCTGGACGCGGGGGATGAACCCGAGGTCGTGGATGCCGGTGATCGCCACGTCCGCGTCGTCGGCGCTGAAAGCGACCTTGAACTTGCGCGGCAGCAACTGCGTCAGCGGGTTGCGCAGCCAGAAGCGCGCGAAGGCGCCAGCGTACGGTGTCACGTCGAAGAGCTCGCCCTCGGTCACGCCCGCCCACGGGTCGGCGGTGACGTTGCGCACGGTGTTGCCGCAGGCCTCGCGAGTCGAGAGCCCCGTGCTCGCCAGCAGCCGCAGCGCGTCTGGCATGCGCGCCAGCGGAATATGGTGGAACTGGAAGTTCTGGCGGGTGGTGATGTGCCCCTTGCGCAGCGGCGCGTGGCGTTCTGCCAGCTCGCCGAAGGCGTCCATCTGGTCGGATGTGACCCCGCCAAACGGGAGCTTCACGCGCGTCATCTGCACGTTCGCCTGGCGCTGGCCGTAGACGCCCTGCTTCAGGCGGTAGCCCTGGAAGACCGCCTCCTCCTCGTAGCCGCCGGCGAGGAAGCGCGTCGCTTCCGTTTCGAAGTCTTTGAGCTCCTCCGTCAGGATCGGAAGAACCGTCCCCGGGGCGTTCGTCTGGACGATGGTCTCGACTGCGCGCATCTACGCCGTCCTTTCGTCGTCGGACCCGTTCGGGGCCGTGGTCGCCGGTCGCATGTATGTGAAGCGACTGTAGCATGTACTCCGCGCACCGTCGTTGCCGCAAGGTCCTATTGTTGATAATGTTGAGCGACGAACTCAGGTTTGTGCGGAGCCCTTCGCCGTGACCCTTGCCGCTACCCTCGACGACACCGCCATCGCAGCGCTCAACGAGCGTTTCGAGGCCGCCGCCCCCGAGGAGATCGTGCGCTGGGCGGTGGAGACCTTCGGTGATGGCCTCTCCGTTGGCGCCAGCTTCGGCGGCCCCAGCGGCATGGCAATCCTCAGGATGGCCGCCCAGCTCAAGCCGGACGTCCACGTCTTCGTTCTCGATACCGACTATCTCTTCGAGGAGACGCACCAGACGCGCGAACGGGCCACGGCCGCCCTCGCCCTCTCGAACGTCCAGGTCTACAGGTCCAAGCTGACGCACGAGGAGCAGACCGCCCAGCACGGCGCCGCCCTCTGGATGCGGGATCCCGACCTCTGTTGCGACCTCCGAAAGGTCGAGCCCAACCAGCGCGCCCTCGCCGGCAAGACCGCCTGGATCGCCGGCCTCCGCCGCGACCAGTCGGAGGGCCGCTCGAACGTCCCCATCGTGGCCTGGAACGCCAGGTTCGGCCTCATCAAGATCAACCCGCTCGCGTGCTGGACCGAGAAGGAAACCTGGGACTACATCGTTAAGCACGACATCCCCTACAACCCGCTCCTGGACCATGGCTTCGTCAGCATCGGTTGCTACAACTGCACCGTGCCCGGCAAGCAGGGCCGGCAGGGTCGCTGGGAGGGCTTCGACAAGGACGAATGCGGGCTGCACACCTGAGCCGGCTCGCGGCTATCACCATTGCACGGCGGCCCCAAGGCCGCCGTCTTGATGCGCATCCGGCGCCGCGCAGGCGCCACCACCACAAGCAGAGGAGAAACAGCAATGCGTCTGGAGAACAGCCAATGAGCGACCAAGGCTTCGTCATCTGGTTCACGGGGCTCTCGGGTTCCGGCAAGAGCACCCTCGCCGAGGCGCTCGCGCCCGCCCTCCGCGAGCGCGGCCGCAAGGTCGAGATCCTCGACGGCGATATCGTCCGCACGAACCTCTCCAAGGGTCTCGGCTTCAGCAAGGAGGATCGCGACACCAACATTCGTCGCATCGGCTTCGTGGCCAGCCTCCTCGCGCGCAACGGTGTCGGCGTCATCACCGCCGCCATCTCCCCCTACCAGGAGATCCGCGATGAGAACCGCGCCATGACCGAGGGCGACGGCGCCGTCTTTGTCGAGGTGCACGCCGCCGCCACCGTCGAGCAGTGCGAAGCGCGCGACGTGAAGGGCCTCTACGCCAAGGCCCGCGCCGGCGAGATCAAGGGGTTCACCGGTATCGACGACCCCTACGAGGATCCTCCTTCGCCCGAGGTGCGCTGCGAGACCGGCGTCGACGCCCCCGAGGCGAGCTTCCAGCAGATCATCGACTTTCTCGAGTCCCGCGGGCTCATCGGGGAGGCCCGCTCATGAGCGCCCTCGGCGAACCCTACGGCGGCGCCCTCGTCGACCTGCTCGTCACCGATGGAGAGCGCGAGGAGCTGGGCCGCGAGGTCGCGACCCTGCCCACGATCGAACTCGACTCCCGCACCACCAGCGACTTCGAGCTCCTTGCGAACGGGGGCTTCAGTCCCCTCACCGGCTTCATGGGCGAGGCCGAACACCACTCCGTCGTCGAGGACATGAAGCTTGCCAGTGGCCTGCCCTGGTCGATTCCCATCACGCTCTCCGTGCCCGAGTCGCGTGCTGCCGACCTGACGGCGGGCGTGCGGGCCGACCTCCGCGACGCCGAAGGGTTCCCCCTCGGCGTCATCGACATCGAGGACGTCTACCGGCGGGACAAGACGCGTGAGGCCGAGCAGGTCTATCGCACGACCGACGAGGCCCATCCCGGCGTGGCCGCCCTCTACGCCTCCGGCGATCTCGTGATCGGCGGCTCGGTGAAGGCCCTCCGCCTGCCCGACCACGGGAACTTCCCCGACCATCGCCAGACCCCTGCCCAGACCCGCGCCGCCTTCGCCGAGCGTGGTTGGCGCACGGTTGTCGGCTTCCAGACCCGCAACCCAATCCACCGTGCCCACGAGTACCTCATCAAGGTTGCGCTCGAGGGCGTCGATGGCGCGCTCATCCACCCCCTCGTTGGCGACACGAAGGATGACGACATCCCCGCCGACGTCCGCATGCGCTGCTACGACGTGCTGCTCGATCGCTACTTCCCCGCGGATCGCGCCCATCTCTCGGTGCTGCCTGCGGCCATGCGCTATGCCGGCCCGCGCGAGGCGATCTTCCACGCCATCATGCGCAAGAACTACGGCTGCACCCACTTCATCGTCGGGCGCGACCACGCCGGCGTGGGCAACTACTACGGCACCTACGACGCCCAGCGCATCTTCGACGACATCGACCTCGATGCGCTCGGCATCCAGCCGCTCTTCTTCGAACACGCCTTCTGGTGTCTCCGCAGCGGCGCCATGGCGACGACGAAGACGAGCGCGGCCACGCCCGAGGAGCGGCTGTTCCTCTCCGGAACCAGGGTGCGGGAGATGCTCGCCAACGGCGAGGACCTGCCCATCGAGTTCACCCGTCCCGAAGTCGCCGCCGTGCTGATGGAGAGCGCCCGCAGCGGCTGACGTGGAGCGAGGGGCGCCTGCGGTCGCGCGTGATGACCCGCGGCCGGCTCCTGCGCCGCCCGCCACCCGCGGTGTTGGGTGGCTGCGCCCGGTGTGGGTCGCCCGCGTCGGCTACGCGCTCGCCGGTCTCGTGCTGTTCGCCCTCGCCCTCGAGGTTGTGCGTGCAGGCGCCGGATCGCTCGCGCCGCTGCTGTCCGACATCGGCGCCGAGGGCGTGGCCAACGGCCTCGGCTTTGGCTGGCTCTTCGCCTACGTCGTCCTGAGCGGCTCCCCCGTCGCCGCCATCGGGGTCACCCTCCTCTCCGAGGGGGTCTTCCACGAGACCGAGGCCTTCGCGGTGATCGCGGGTTCCCGACTTGGCGCCTCTTTCGTCGTGCTCGCTGCCGGCTTCCTCGCCTTCCGCTTCGGGCGCCGCAGCGGCGACGGCATCGCCATCGGCATCGTCGCCATGCTCGTCACCTTCACCACCCAGGGGCCGGCGGTCGCACTTGGCTTTCTGGCGCTCCACCAGGGCTGGTTCGATGGCGTCAGACCGCCGGCTCCTGATGGCCTGCTGCAGTGTACCGACGCCGCCTTCGGCCCCGTCATCGACGCCCTCGACGCGGCCCTGCCCGGCCTGCTCGTGTTCGTGGTTGGGGCAGCCGTGCTCCTCCTCGCCTTCGCCGTTTGAGCGTGCCTTGCCTCAGCTTGAAGGCGAGGCCGAGGTTATCCGCCGCCGCCTCGACGTGCTCAACCGCCGCCCTCTGATGTTCCTGATGGGCGTCATCATGACGGTCACGACCCTCAGCGTGGCCGTCTCGCTGACGGTGCTCGTGCCTCTCGCCCTGCGCGGCTACGTGCGCCGCGAGCACATCATCCCGTATGTCCTCGGGGCCAACATCGCGACTTTTGTCGATACGCTCGCGGCCAGCGTCCTCGTCGGCGGCGAAGCCGCCGTTGCCGTCGTTCTCGCGCAGATGGCTTCCATCACGGTCGTGGCCGGCGTCGTCCTGACCCTGCTCTACTCGCCCTATCGCACCGCCATCCTGCGCAGCGAGCGCTGGATCGCCGCCCGCCCCCGCCGCCTCGCGGGTTTCCTCGGCGTTGTGGTGGCGGTCCCAGCCGTCCTGCTCGTGGTTTAGGCAACGAGGTCGAGCCCCTCGCGGCGGGCGGCCCGAGTCAAATCCCTATCCAGTGTCGCGAGTGGCAGTTGCAGCCTGCTGGCTAGTTCCAGATAGAGGGCATCGTAGTAGGAGAGGTCGTGCGCGATCGCTAGTTCCATGGCTGCATGGAGGTCAGCTCCCTGGTCCGTGAGGATGGGCAGATCTCCCAGGAAGGGTAGGCGTTCCTTCGCACGGCCCTCGGGTAGGCGCCCCCGGCGCTCGGCAACCAGCAGGGCGTTGCGCACCTCGTAGTGCCAGAGGTGTGGTACCAGCGCGCCGTTCATCCTCGCCCACTCAAGCGCCGTGGCGGCCCGTGGGTCGAGTTCATCATCAAGGAGCCACGAGGTGCTCACCGATGCGTCCAGCACCACTCGGCTCACAAACGGTGACCCTCGTGCCTGGCCGCGAGTATTTCTTCGAGTGTCATGCCGGTGGGCTCCCAGGTCGTGCGCGCCTTCAGGAGGCGGTCGACCGCCGCGTCGCGTTCAGCCTGGTCCTGATCGGGAGCGGGGATCAGGTGGGCGATGGTCTTGCCGTGCCGCGTTATGGCGACGGTCTCGCCGTGCTCCACGTTTCGAAGGATTTCGGCGAACCGTACCTTGGCCTCTGTGGTCTGAATTTTCCTCATGGAACCAACCTGTTAATCTGACCGGTTCAGTCTAGCAGGCTAGCGACCCATCGTCTCCAGGATCGCGACCGCATCGCCGACCGCCACGCCCCCCTCCGGGCCGCCCACGTGCACGCTCAGCACGAACCGCTCGCGCGCAACCACCACCGCGTAGCGAACGCGCCCGCCGCCCTCCGCGAGGCGGAACGCTCGCGTTCCCTCCGCTTCCCCTGCCTGCACCTCGGCAAGCACCGTACCCTTGTCGAGGGCGATGCCCGCCACCGTCACGCTCAGCCAGTCCCGCTCCGGGGGCAACTCCGCGACGAAGCGCGCCGCCTCTTCCGCATCGCCGAACGCGACCACCTGGCACACGATCTCGACGGCCAGGTCGCTCTCCAGGCTGTCGAGGCGCTCCTTCCAGAACGCGAAGTAGCCCCCTTCCACACCCGCCCTCGCCAGCGTCTCCGCCCCCACCTCGCGCCCGAGTTCGCTGCGCGAGAGGTTCCCGAACGTCAGGCGCTCGAACCCATCGGGAAGGTGCTCCTCCTGGCAGGCGCGGTCCGCAAGCAGCTCCGGCCCGCTCCCCGAGCACGCCGCCAGCAGCGCGAGCGCGCCCAGCGCCGTCAGGACGACTGCCGCCCTAGTGGTCGTCGAAGGGCGGGTCCGGCTCAGGGCCGATCAATCCGTGTTTGGTCGAGTAGCGTTCCACCGCCACGATGAGCGCGAGGAAGGGGAGGAAGCCGATAAGCGCTCCCAGCCCCCAGAACCAGAACCCTCCGATACAGAACAGGATTCCCGCGGCCGTGAAGAACGACATCCCGATGATCGAGAGGATGCGCCCGGCCACGACGTACGGTGAGATCGGCGCCTTCAGCACGACGAGCTCCCTCCCGGCTTGCGTGCCGTGACCACGCTGTTCTGCGTCCCCAGGCCCGAGCGCCACACCTCCGCGAAACCGGCCTCCATCAGCAGCTCCCCGATCCGCGACTGCGTCCGGTTCTCACCGCCGAGAAGCGCCATGGTCAGGCCGCTGACGGACGCGTGGTCGGGTCCCGTCAGGTCCTCCGCGAGCATGGGCTCCACCACCACGATCGTACCGCCCCGCTCGATTGCTTCGTGGCACGCCGCCAGGATGCGCCGGCACTCCGCCGTCTCCCAGTCGTGGAGGATGTTGGCCAGCAGCAGCACGTCGTGGCCCGGCGGCAGGGCGTCATCGAAGAATGATCCCGCCACGAAGCGGCAGCGCTCCCCGAGCCCCCGCTCCGCGATGCGTTCCTCCGCGAGGGGCCGTACCGCCTCCAGGTCGAAGATAGTGGCGTCCAGCGATGGGTGCGCCTCCAGCAGGGTGAGGGTGTAGCCGCCGCTATTGCCGCCGACGTCGAGGAGCCGCCGGAAGCGGGAGAAGTCGACCTCGTGGCGGAGCTGCTCGGCCCCCGCGATGACGTTCGCGAGCATGCCCTCGGCGAACCAGCGCTGGTCCTCCTCGTCGAAGCTCCCGAACATGTCCGCCTGCCCCGCGTCGGCGAGCGGCTTCCCGCTGGCGAGCGCCTCCCCGAGCCGTCCGATCTGCTCGTGGAATCCCTGGAAGAGGAGGGACCGCCCGCCCGCGAAGCGCGGGCTCGACCGCACCAGGAAGTGCTCGGTGGCAGCGGTCGCCCGGATACGCCCGTCGGCGTCCGCTTCCACCAGACCCTGGCTCGCGAGGAAGGCGAGCAACGCCGGCGCCACACGAGGCGCCAGCCCCAACTGCTCCGGCGTGCACGGCCCCGTGCGGAGGCGCTCGAAGAGGCTGCTGCGCAGGCAGAAGGCGAGCGCCTGGGCCCGCATCGCTCCGTCCTGCAGTGCGTAGATGCGCAGCCTCGCGGCTTCGAGTTCGTCGCTCACGACCGGCATGGGCTCCCATTCTCTCGCGGGTGCGGGGAGCGGGCCAGCCGCGCCCCTGTTAGCCGAACGCGTACCAGGCCGCCGCCGTCGCGCTCACACCGATGACGATCCAGGCCGCGATCGAGAGCGCCGCCGCCGCGTCCTCATCGGCGTCGCGCTTGATCCACGACCAGACGAAGAACGGCAGCAACACGAGCCCGATGATGAGCGACACGAGTCTCAGTCTAGCGGGGGCGCGGGAGCCGATCGCGCGGTAGAGTGCCAAGCACACCTCCGAAGGTCGTACCCGTGGATTTCTGCCGCTACGAGAAGAAGGACCGCGTCGCCTACATCACCATCACTCGCCCGGAGGTGATGAACTCGCTGCACGTCTACGCGAATCTGGAGCTCAACGAGGTCTGGGACGACTTCGCCGCGGACGACGACCTCTGGGTCGCGGTATTCACGGGCGAGGGCGGACGCGCCTTCAGCGCCGGCAACGACCTCAAGTTCACCGCCGAGATGTCACGCCTGCCCGCCTCCGAGCGCCCGACCGTTCGCTGGCCGGGCACCGGCTTCGGCGGGCTCACCAGCCGCTTCAACCTCTACAAGCCGCTCATCGCCCGCGTGAACGGCTACGCCCTCGGGGGCGGCTTCGAGATGGCCCTCGCCTGCGACATCATCGTCGCCGCCGAGCACGCCCGCTTCGGCCTCACCGAGCCCAAGGTCGGCCTTATCGCCGGCGCCAACGGCGTTCACCGCCTGCCCCGCCAGGGCCCCCTCAAGGCCGTCATGGGACACATGCTCACGGGTCGCCACATGACCGCCCAGCGCGCCTACGAGCTCGGTATCGCCAACGAGGTTGTCCCCGCCGAGGAGCTCGATGAGGCCGTCGACCGCTGGGTGACCGACATCCTCAGTTGCGCCCCTCTCTCCGTGCGGTCCACCAAGGAGACGGCCATGCGCGGACTGGAGATGGCCCTGCCGGACGCATCCCAGAGCGTCTTCCCCTGGGAGATGCGCCGCCGCCAGTCGCCCGATGCCGTCGAAGGACCGCGCGCCTTCGCCGAGAAGCGCGACCCGAACTGGACGGGTTCCTGGACATAACGAACTTACGCCAGCCGCACGAAGCGAGCCGCTAGAATCGTGGAGGAGGGCCCTCGCGTGTCCCGTTCCGGCGTCCACGTGGTCGAAGCTCACTACGACTCGTCCTGGGACCGCCTGATCTCCTCCCTGCGGTACCAGCAATTCCGCTGGCTCTACATCAGCAACATCGCCTTCATGTTCGCCATGATGGCGATGTTCCTCGTGCGCTCCGTCCTCGCGTACGACCTGACCGACGACAACGCCTTCGCCCTTGGAATCGTCAATTTCGTCGTTGCCATCCCCATGCTCGTCATCTCGCCCCTGGGAGGAGCAGTTGCGGATCGCGTCGACCGCCGAAAGCTCATCCTCTTCGTGCAGACCGCCGTCCTCGTCGATGAGGCGTTCGTCTACCTCCTGCTGATCACGGATCAATTGACCTTCCCCTATCTGCTGGTGCTCACGGGGATCCTCGGCGCCCTCTTCCCCTTCATGATGCCCGCCCGCCAGGCGATCATCGCGAACGTCGTCGGCAGGCAGGGTCTTGGGAATGCCATGGCCCTGCAGATGGGCGGCATGAACTTCACCCGCATCGTCGGCCCGGTCGCGGCGGGGCTCCTGATCCCGTTCGTCGGCATCGCGAACACGTGGGCCGTCGCCCTTGTCCTCTACGGAATTGGCCTCGCCGCAATGTTTCGGGTTCACCCCTCCTACCCTGACGAGGTTGAGGAGCGCCGTACCGTGTTCGGCGACATGGCCGATGGCTTCCGGTGGGTGTGGGAGCACCCCCCCGTGCGCGTGCTGCTCTTCCTGGGGCTGGTGCCGACCCTGCTCGCGATGCCGTTCCAGACGCTGCTCGTGGTGTTCGCCCTCGATGTCTGGGACGCCGGCGAGTCCGCCTGGGCATCCTCAACGCGGCGGCGGGGATTGGGGGACTGATGGGGTCCGTCTACGTGGCCTGGGTCGGGGAGTCGCACAGGCGCTTGCGCCTCATGATGGCCAGCATCCTCGCCTTCGGAGCCACGCTGATCTTCTTCTCCCTGAGCCCGTGGTTCCTGCTGGCCCTCCCGCTGATCCTTCTCGCCGACATCTTCGTGACCATTTTCATGGTGCTGAACAACACCGCCATCCAGGTGCTGATCCCTGACTTCGTGCGCGGCCGTGTGATGAGCCTGCTCATGATGTCCTTCGGTCTCACGCCCCTCGCCACGCTACCCATCAGCTGGCTGGCCGAGCAGTACGGCGCCGACATCGTCGTTGCCCTCGCCTCCGCGCTCATGATGGTCTTCGCGGTCTTCTTCTTCGTGCTCAGCCCCGCTCTTCGCCGCATCGAAACCAGCACCCGCGAAGCCGAGGTGGAGTTCGGCGAAGCTGAGCGTCGCGGCAGGCGGCAGCCGGAGCTCACTCCGGCCGCGAAGTAACAGTGTTCTTGTAGGGGGTGGTGCTGAGGCCCAGAATCGAACTGGGGACACCTGCGTTTTCAGCGCAGTGCTCTACCGACTGAGCTACCTCAGCGTGCAGGCCATCGTAGGAAGCGAGTTCCGCAGGGGCAAGGAGCCCGCCTACGCGCCTCCCGTCTGGATGCGCCCCACCACCTCCGCCAGCGGCACGATCTCGCTCTCGCCCGAGGCGCGCTCCCGCAGCTCGATGCCGCCCCGGCCGAGGGCGCGCGGGCTCACGGTCAGCCGCCTTGGTATGCCCAGCAGGTCGGCGTCCTTGAACTTCGCCCCCGGCGATTCGTCGCGGTCATCCACGAGCGCCTCCAGCCCGGCCCCTTCCAGCGCCGCCTCCAGCTCGGCCAGCGCCTCCGCCACCTCCGGCTTCTCCCCGCCCAGCACCACCACGTGCACGTCGAAGGGCGCCAGCGTCGCCGGCCAGATGATGCCGTCCTCGTCATGGTTCTCCTCGAGGACGGCCGCCAGCAGCCGGTCGATGCCGATGCCGTAGCAACCCATCACGGCGTAGCGACGCTCGCCCTCCCGATCGAGGTAGCGCACGTCCAGCGCCTCCGCGTAGCTCGTGCCCAGCTTGAACACGTGCCCGAGCTCCATGCCGGAGCGCACCTCCAGCCGTCCCTCGCAGGTGGGGCAGCCGTGTCCCGCCCCGGCCAATGCGATGTCGTCGACGACGCTCGCGGTCCAGTCCCGGCCGTAGTTCAGGTTGAGCAGATGCGCGTCCCGCTCGTTCGCCCCGCCCACGAGGTTCACTGCCGTTGTGGCGCTCTCGTCCGCAACCACGCGAATGCCCTCCAGCCCTACGGGCGAAGCCGACCCCGCCACCAGCCCGGCTCGCACGACGGCAGCGTCGTTCATCGCCTCCAGCTCGACCGCCTTCAGCAGGTTCCGCAGCTTCGTCTCGTTCACCTCGAGGTCGCCCCGGATGGCGACAAACACGGGCTCGCCGTCGGCCGAGTAGAACACCGCCTTCACCGTCTGCCGCTCCTCCATGCCGAGGAAGGCCGCCAGGTCGGCGATCGTCGTCACGCCCGGCGTGTCCACGCGCTCGGCGGGCGCGGGCTCGGCCGCCACCGGGGGCTCGGCCCGGAAGGTCGCTTTCTCCGCGTTCGCGGCGTAGCCGCAGGCGGGGCAGAGCAGCACCTCGTCCTCGCCGTTCTCGTTCAGGTAGATGAACTCCTGGCTGTCCTTCCCCCCGATCGCCCCCGAGTCGGCCTCGACCGGCAGCGCCGGCACGTCCGCCCGCGCGAAGATGCGCGCGTAGGCGTCGAACATCGCCTGGTACGAGTCGTCGAGCGTTTCCCAGTCGGGGTCGAAGCTGTAGGCGTCCTTCATGCAGAACTCCCGCAGCCGGACCAGCCCGCCGCGCGGACGCGGTTCGTCCCGGAACTTCTGCTGGAACTGGTAGAGGGTCACGGGCAGGTCGCGGTAGCTCTGCACCTGCGAGGCCGCCAGCGCGCTGATCGCCTCTTCGTGCGTCGGCGCCAGCACGAAGTTGCGCTCGCGCCTATCGACCACCCGGTAGAGGGCGCCTCCGAAGATCTCGTTGCGCCCCGATTTCTCCCAGAGCTCCACCGGCTGCAGCGCCGGCAGTCGCAGCTCCTGCGCTCCTGCGCGGTTCATCTCCTGGCGGACCAGCTCCTCAATCTTGCGCATCACCCGCCAGCCCATCGGCGTGAAGCAATAGAGCCCCGCCGCCAGCGGCATCACGAGCCCCGCGCGCAGCAGCAGCTTGTGGCTCGGCAGCTCCGCCTCGGCGGGCGCCTCGCGCAGCGTCTTCAGGAAGAACCGGCTCATCCGCGTGGATACGGTCATTGGCTTACTCTCCCCGCCCCGCCGCTCCGGTCAAGGGCGGCGTGGACGCTCCAGCTCGGCGCTGTCGATGAGGAGCGTAACGGGACCGTCGTTCACGCTCTCGACCTCCATGTGCGCCCCGAACCGCCCCCGCTCGCACCTCGCCCCCGCGTCCTGGACCGTCTGGCAGAAGCGCTCGTAGAGGGCCTCCGCCCGCTCCGGCTCCGCCGCCTCCGTGAACGATGGCCGCCGCCCCCGCCGCGCGCTCCCGTACAGGGTGAACTGGCTGACGCAGAGGACCGCGCCCCCTACCGCCGCCAGGTCGAGGTTCATGCGCCCCTCGCCATCCTCGAAGACGCGCAGCCCCACTACCTTCCGCGCGAGCGCCTGCGCGACCGTCTCGTCGTCGCCGTGTGTCACGCCCAACAACACGAGGAAGCCGGCCTCGATGGCGCCCACGACCTCGCCGTCGACGCGCACGCTGGCCCGGCTCACGCGCTGCAGGAGCGCCCGCACGGGGTCTACTCCTTGGAGGAGCCGCTGCTGGAGGAGCTGCCGCTCGACTTCGCGCTCTTGCCCCCGCTCTTGCCCTCGCTCGAGTCGGTGCTGGGGAGGCTGACGGACTTGTCGCTCGAGCTGCTGCTCGAGTCGCTTGTCGATGAGCGCTTGCTGTCGTTCACGTAGAAACCGCTGCCCTTGAAGACGACCGTGGGCGCGTGCAGCACGCGCGCGGCCGTTCCCTTCTTGCAGCGGTCACAGGTGTGGCTGGCGGGAGCGTCGAAACCCTCGCGACGGTCGTAGCTGCGGTTGCAGGAGTCGCAGCGGTATTCGTAGGTGGGCACGCGGTCCTTCCAGGCGAGCGGAAGTCTGACGTTGGAGTTTAGCACTCGACTTTCAAGAGTGCTAACTCGCGCGCCGCCTGTCCGGCTCTACAATCGGACGAGGAGAGGTGCCCGAGTGGCTGAAGGGACCCGTCTTGAAAACGGGCGTGGTTGATACCCACCGTGGGTTCGAATCCCACCCTCTCCGCCATTGCCTGCGGGCGACGCCCTTGCCCGCCCCGTAGAATTCGACCCGACTGTTGTCCCCGGAGTGTGTCCCGTGACCACGACCATGACCCTTCTGCACGACGGACGAAGCGACGAGGTTCCCGTCGCCGACGTCGCCCGCCCCACCATTCCCAACGACCTGCTCGAGACGACCCTCGGCTGGGAGCTGCGCCCCGAGGGGCTCTGCCAGGGCATGGCCTGCGTTCCCGTGGACCAGGAGGCCCTCGCCGGCGATGGGAGCGTGGACCTGCGCGTGCTCGCCGACGCGCTGCAGCGTCCCCTTGTGGCCAATGAGAAGCAGGCCGTGGCCGCCCTCGGCGCCTCCCACCACGACCGCGGTGACGCCCTTGCCTCGCTCAAGGCGCCCGACTTCTCCCTGCCCGACCTCGAAGGCCGCATGCACTCCCTCAGCGACCAGCGCGGCAAGAAGGTGCTGCTCGTCGCCTACGCCTCCTGGTGAGGCTGCCGCTACGACCTGCCGGTCTGGCAGGCGCTCTACGAAGAGCTCGCCGATGAGGGCTTCACCGTCGTCACCATCGCCATCGAGAAGTCGCCCGAGGATGCCCGTCCCTGGATCGAGGCGGCCAGCCCCGCGCACCCCAGCCTCATCGACACCGAGCACCTCGTGCCCGACCTCTACGGCATGATCAATGTGCCCACCATCCTCTGGATCGACGAGGAGGGCCGCATCGCGCGTCCCAACGATGTCGCCTTCGGCTCCAACGACTTCAAGGAGATGACCGGGATCGACTCCGAGCAGCACCTGCAGCGCCTGCGCGCCTGGGTGCGCGGTGAGAGTCCCGCGATGACGCCGGAGGAGGCGCGGGCTGCCCAGACGCTCCCGACCGAGGCCGAGCAGGAGGCCCGCGCCGAGTTCACGCTCGGGTGGTGGCTCTCCCAGCGGGGCCACGGCGACGATGCCGAGCCGCACTACGTCCGCGCCGGCGAACTCGCCCCCCACGACTTCACCATCAGGCGCGGCGCCATGCCCATCCGCGGCCTCGACCCGATGGGTGAGGACTTCATGAAGATCGTCGCTGAGTGGTCGGAGGCGGGGAACGCCTTCTATCGCCCGATTGAGGCCGTGAGCCCCTCGTGAGCGAGATCGAAGGCACCGCAGCCATCGTTACCGGCGCGGCCAACGGCATCGGCAAGGGCATGGGCCGCGCGCTCGCCGCCGAGGGCGCCTCGCTCGCCCTCTGCGACATCGACCCCGCCGTCCACGAGCTCGCCGCCGAGCTCGAAGCGGACGGCGTCGCCGTCTTCGCCGCCGAAGCCGACGTGAGTAGCGCCGATGACGTGCGCGCGTTCGTCGATGCCGCCATCGAGCGCTTCGGCCGCATCCACACGATGGTGAGCAACGCCGGAACCTGGCGCGCTACCTCCCCCCTCGACCCCTGGGACAAGGCCGTCGACGACTTCGACGCCATCGTCGCGACGAACCTCAAGGGCGTGTTCCTCTGTGGGCGCGTCATCGCCCCCCATATGGCCGAGATGGGCGGCGGCAACATCGTCAACATCGCCACCGACCACATCTGTCCGCCCCCCGGCTACAACACTGGCGGCGGCACCCGCATGGACGTCTACGACGCCTCCAAGTGGGGCATTAACGGCTTCACCCAGGCGTGGGCGCGCGTGCTTGCACCCGACGGCATCCGCGTGAACGCCCTCTGCATGGACGCCACCGACTCGAAGATGATCCGGGGCGCCCTCGGACGGACGCCTCCGCAGGAACTGCTCGACCACTGGATGCGCCCGGAGCAGATCGCGGGCCTGCTCGTCGAGCTCCTCAACGAGGGCGCCGACGGCCGCACGGGCGAGAACATCGGCATCTGGCTCGAACACGAGGTCGCCCTGCCGCCTCGCGTGGATGCGCTTCCCCACCGCTTCCAGTAGCGCCCGCCCCTACGGTCCCGACTGCCCTTCCGCCAGCGGCTCCGCGGGAGATGGCGGGGCATCGGCGCGCGCCTGCCGCCGCCGCCACCAGAGGTAGAGCCCGCTGAGGATGATGGCCGCCACCCAGACCGCGACGATGACAAGCGTGATGCGCAGGTCGCGTCCAAGGCTGTCGCCCGCAACCACGCCCACGATCGTCGGCGTCAGCATGCCCAGGAAGCTGAAGAAGAAGAATCGCCAGAAGCTCATCGCGGTCAGCCCCGCGAGGAAGCTGATCCAGTCGAAATTGACGACCGGCAACATCCGTGCCCAGAAGATGAGACGGCCCCCCATGCGCATCGAAAGGGAGTCCATCTGCACCGCCGCCTTGCTCCCCACCAGCTTCGGCAAGTGTCGTCTTCCCAGCCAGCGCGCCACCCAGAACGCCATCGCCGAGCCCCACATCATCCCGATCATTGAATAGACCGTTCCAAGCACCGGTCCCCACACCAGGCCGGCGGCGATGAAGATGGGGGCGTTTGGGATGGGCGCGAACAGGACCGAGAAGGCCATGACCGCCATGAACACGATCGGGCCCCAGAGGCCCCACTCCTCGACCCGGTCCTGGAGCGGCTCCGGGTCGAACTGGAGGGAGATGTCGTACACCTCGGCGAGGATGAAGTAGGCCGCCACCAGCGCCAGGAACGCCGCCGCGACTCCCGCGAGCACGCGCGGCCGCAGGAGGATCGGTGTCTCCTCGCCCTCGGCCACAAAGTCGGTGACGGTGGGGCGGCGCAGGCCCCGCTCGGAGCGTTCCTCAGCCATCGCGCCCGCTCCCCGCCGCCTCGAGGTGCGCCAACAGCAGCTCATTCACCCGGTCCGGCGCCTGCTGCTGCACGAAGTGCCCAACCCCCGGGAGGTAGTGCAGGTCGAGATTGCGCACATAACGTTCCGTCCCCACCGTCAGCTCTTTCCCCAGGGCGATGTCGTCCTCGCCCCAGATCATGGTCGTCGGCGCCGTAATGATGGGCACCGGGCTTGGCAGGGGTTGGGGGTTGCGGAAGAGCGCCCGGTACCAGTTGATGGGGCCGCTGAGGCCGTGGTCACGCCAGCTCCGGCGGTAGAAGCCCAGGTCCTTGCGCCGCTCCTCGCCGGGGGGGATGCCCCGGAAGATCGCCCGCGCAAGTTGCCGGTAGCGGTTCCGCGCGAGCAGCTGCTCGGCCACCCCGGGCAGCTGGAAGTAGAACATGTACCAGCTTCGCTGGAGCTGTGCGAGGCTCCGCAGCCCCTTCCGGAAGAGTACCGGGTGGGGGATGTTCAGGATCGCGAGGGAACGCACGGCATCCGGGTGCTGCATGGCCAGCAGCCAGGCGATCGCCCCGCCCCAGTCGTGTCCCACGATGTGCGCGCTGCTCTCGCCAAGCGCGTCCAGCAGGCCGAGCACGTCCTGCTGGAGCGTGCCGGTGTCGTAGGGGGGCCGCGCCTCCGTCTCGTGGTAGCCGCGCAGGTCGGGGGCTACCACGCGGTACCCCTGGGCCAGCACGGGAAGCTGGTTGCGCCAGGAGTACCAGCATTCGGGGAAGCCGTGCAGGAGCACGGCCGGCTCCCCCTCGCCCGATTCCACGTAATGCATGCGGATGCCGTTCACGCGCGCGTAGCGGTGTTCGGGCTCGAACGGCTCGAACGGCTCGACCAGCGGAGGCATTCTCCTATCTTAGGCGAGCGCCGCGAATGGGCAGGCCGGCGCGTTTGCCTCAGGTGAAGTTCGCCACCAGGTACACCACCGGCGCCACGAATACGATCGAGTCGAGCCGGTCGAGCAGGCCCCCGTGTCCTGGCAGCAGGCCCGACGAATCCTTGATGTCGGCCTTGCGTTTCATCCAGCTCTCCAGCAGATCGCCCGCCTGCGCCGCTATCCCCAGCGCCAGCCCAAGCCCCACGACTCCGCCCGGGTGGAGCCCCAGGTCGAGCCACTGCGAGAGCACGCCAACGGCCAGCAGCCCTCCGGCCACGCCTCCGACTGCGCCTTCCCACGTCTTCCGCGGGCTGACCGCCGGCCACAGCTTGTGCCGCCCGATGAGGGAGCCGGTGAGGTAGGCGCCCGTGTCGACGGTGAACGCCGTCAGTACCGTCAGCAGCACCCAGTCGCGCCCCTGGTCGAGGTCCCTCGCCAGGACGATCGTCGAGAAGATGATGCCGGGATAGATGATCGACCAGCCCACAACGCGAAGCGGTTTGCGGGGCCCGAAGCTGTTTGTGCGGGAGTGGCCCGCGACCAGGAAGAGGGCCGCCAGCAGCGCCCCGGCGATGAGGAAGCGCTCGTCGGCGTGCACCCCCGCCACGACCGCCGCCGGCGCCAGCAGGCCCGGTCCCAGGGACACCACCGCCCGGTACGGCTGGCTGGGCAGGAGCCACATGTGCGCGAACTCGACGGTCGCGCCCAGGGCGATCATCCCCGCCACGAGGGCGAACGGCCAGCCACCGGCGAAGGTGACCACCAGCAGGGCGGGCACGCCCACCGCGGCTGTAGCGAGACGCAGGGTCAGGTTGCGGGGCACTCGCGCTAGGCGTCCTCGAACGCGTCGAGGTCCTCCGGGAGCAGGGCGCCGAACTTGCGCTTGCGGCGGCCGTACTCGGCCAGCGCCAGGTCGATGTCCTCCCGGCCGAAGTCGGGCCAGTAGGCGGACGTGAAGTAGAGCTCCGCGTAGGCGTTCTGCCAGAGGAGAAAGTTCGAGATGCGCTGCTCCCCGGCAGTGCGGATCACGAGGTCGGGGTCGGGCAGGCCGTCCGTCAGCAGGTGCGCGGCCACGGTCTTTTCGTCGATCTCCGCAGGGGGAATGCCCGCCTCAGCGATGCGCCGGATGGCCGTCACGATCTCATCCCGGCTCCCGTAGCTCAGGCAGATGTTCAGCATCAGACCTTCGTTGGCGCGGGTCACCTCCACCGCCTCCGCGATGCGCTCTGCCAGCCGCGCCGGAAGCTGCTTGAGATGCCCGAAGTGGCGCACTCGCACGTTGTCGCGCTGCATGTTGTCCAGCTCGCGCTGTAGAAACCGGTCGATCAGCTGAAAGATGACCGACACCTCGGTCGCCGGGCGGTTCCAGTTCTCCGTCGAGAACGCGAACAGCGTGACGTAGCGAATGTCGTGCTCGGCGAAGCGCTCGATCACGCGCCGGATGTTCTCTGCTCCCGCACGGTGGCCGGCAGCGCGGGGCAGGCCACGCTCCGTGGCCCAGCGCCCGTTCCCGTCCATGATGATCGCGACGTGGCCGGGCACCCGCCCGCCTGTCAGTGGCGAGATGCGATCGCCACCGGGGTCGGTGCGCGGTGCCGTTCCCGGACGCTGCGCCACCCTATAGCTCAAGTAGCTCCTCCTCCTTGCGCTTCATCGCTTCGTCGATGAGTCCTGTGTGGGAGTCGGTCAGCTTCTGCAGATCCCCTTCGTACTGGCGCAGGTCATCCTGCGTCATGTCCCCGTCGCGCTCGCCCTTGCGCAGGTCGTCGTGGATATGCCGCCGAACGTTTCGCACTGACACGCGCGCGTCCTCCGCTTTCTGGTGCACGAGCCGCACGTACTCCCGCCGGCGCTCCTCCGTGAGCTGCGGGATGGGCAACCGCACCAGCTGCCCGTCGATGTTTGGGTTCAACCCCAGGTCCGAGCTCTGGATCGCCTTCACCACCGACTGTACCGCCCCCGCGTCCCACACCTGCACCGAGAGGAGCCGCGACTCGGGTGCGTTGATCGTGCCGAGCTGGTTGAGTGACTGCGTCTGGCCGTAGTGCTCCACCTGCAGCCCTTCGATGAGGCTGGGGTGGGCGCGCCCCGTGCGCACGCCCGCGAGCTCCCGCCGGAACGCCTCCACGGCGCCATCCATGCGCAGTTCGGCGTCGAGCATGATCTCTTCTGGGTCGGTCATGCGTCTGCTCTCGTTCTAGCCCTGATGGGCAGGCTCTGCGAGCGCTCCCGCGCTCACGGTCGTGCCGATGCGCTCCCCGCGGAGGGCCCGGTAGATGCTGTCCGGCGCGCGCACGTCGAAGACCACGATCGGCAGCTCGTGCTCCATACAGAGGCTCAGGGCGGTGCTGTCCATAACCTGCAGCCGCCGCTGGATCGCCTCCAGGTGGCTCAGTTGCGCGAAGCGTGTCGCGTCCGGCGAGGTCGCCGGGTCGGCGTCGTACACCCCGTCGACGCCGTTCTTCGCCATCAGCAGCGTCTCGCAGTCGACCTCGATGGCGCGCAGGGCGGCGGCCGTGTCGGTCGTCATGAACGGGTTGCCCGTTCCCGAGGCGAACACCACCACCCGCCCCTTCTCCAGGTGCCGGATGGCCCGGCGGCGGATGTAGGGCTCCGCGATCTGCGCCATCGTCAGCGCCGTCTGCGTGCGCACCTCCGCGCCCGCGTGCTCCAGCCCGTCCTGGAGGGCGAGCGCGTTCATCATCGTGCTCAGCATCCCGGCGTAGTCGGCGGTCGCGCGATCCATTCCGTTTTCGGCGGCCGTCGAGCCTCGCCAGAAGTTGCCGCCCCCCACCACGATCGCGACCTCGATGCCGTCCGCCGAGGCGCGAGCGATCTGGCTGGCGAGTTGGGTGAGGGTTGCGGGATCGATGCCAAACTCGCGGTCGCCCATCAGGGCCTCACCGCTCAGCTTCACGAGCGCGCGACGGTACGCGTCGGTCACGCCTCCCCCTTTGCTACGATCCGAGCTCGAAGCGTGCGAAGCGCCGCACGCGGATGTTCTCCCCCGTTTTCGCCATCGAATCCTGGACCAGGTCCGAAATCGTCTTCGATCCGTCTTTCACCCATGGCTGGCTCAGCAGCGCGACCTCTTCGTCGGCGCCTTCCAGTTCTGGCTCGCGCTCCTCGGCCGAGACGGCGGCCGGGTTCATCGCCGCCACCTGCATCGCGATCTCGTGCACGAGCGCGCGGAACTCGTCCGTGTTCGCGACGAAGTCGGTCTCGCAGTTCACCTCCACGAGCGCGCCTATTCGCCCGCCCGCGTGGATGTACGTGTCGACGACGCCCTGGCTCGTCTCGCGCTCGGCGCGCTTCGCAGCCGCCGCCAGTCCCCGCTCGCGCAGGATGGCGGACGCCTGCTCCATATCGCCGTTCGCCTCTTCCAGGGCGCGCTTGGCGTCCATTACCCCGGAGCCGGTCGCGTCTCGCAGCTCCTTCACCATCGCCGTTGAAATGCTACTCAGTGTTCTGCTCCTCTGGTGATGGCGCCGTTGTCGCGGCGATTGCTTCTTCCGGTGCTGCCTCGGCGGCGGCCTCTGTCTCCTGTGCCGCCGCGATCTCCGCCAGCTCCTCGCTGTAGGCCTCTGCGCCCACGCCCGCTTCGCGCGCCGCGCGCCCCTCGACCGCGCCGTCCGCGACCTTGCCCAGGATCAGCTTGATCGCCCGGATGGCGTCGTCGTTGCTCGGGATCGGGTAGGCGATCGGGTCCGGATCGCAGTTCGTATCGACCAGCGAGACGATGGGGATGCCCAGCCGCTCGCACTCGGCCACCGCGATCGCCTCCTTCATCGTGTCGATGATGAAGACGGCCCCCGGCAGCCGTTCCAGGTGCTTGATGCCGCCGAAGTACCGGTTCAGCCGCTCGATCTCGTTGGCGATGTCGAGCTGCTCTTTCTTGGCGCGCCGCGCGAACTCGCCGCGCTCCGTGCGATCCTCCAGGTCACGCATGTGCCGGATGCGCGCCTGGATCGTGCGAAAGTTGGTGAGCGTGCCGCCCAGCCAGCGGTTGTTCACGTACGGCAGGTCGGCGCGTTGCGCCTCCAGCTCGACCGTTTCGCGGGCCTGCTTCTTCGTGCCGATGATGAGCACGTCGTTGCCGCCGGCCACCACCTCGCGGATGAAGTCGATGGCTTCGTCCAGCCGCGTGACCGTCTGTTGCAGGTCGATAATGTGGATGCCGTTGCGCTCGGTGAAGATGAAGTGCTGCATCTTCGGGTTCCAGCGCCGTGTCTGATGCCCGAAGTGCACCCCGGCTTCCAGAAGCTGTTTCATCGTGACGGGCGTGACCAAGGTCCGCCCCTTTCTGCGCGAGGCATAGATTTGGACGCAGAACGCCAGGCGCCGCGCGCGTCTGCCCAGAATACCGGTGCGCGCCACCTCGCGGAAGCGCGGGGCCCTCAAGGTCCTCGCTCTAGCCATCCTGAGGGCGAGCAGGTATCGTTAACCGTAAGGAAGGAGGTGATGCGCATGGACGACCACAGTAGTTGTAGCCAACCCCATCTAGCGCAGGAGGTGACCTCCTCCTAGAAGACGCGTTGAGCTACGAACGGGGCCTGAGCGGTGCGATTGCCGCCAGGCCCCTTTTTCATTCCCGGATTCTTGCAAGCGATGCCCGACTCCCCTGCTTTTGACTCTGAGCGCTTCGCCGCCGCCCTCCGCGCCGCCGCCCTCGGGCGCGATTTCCGCTACGTGTCCGAGACTCCCTCGACGATGGACCTCGCGCGCACGGCCGCGAACGACGGCGCTCCCCACGGGACCCTTGTCCTCGCGGAGACGCAGACGGCCGGGCGTGGCCGCCGCGGGCGCGGCTTCTTCAGCCCGCCCGGAGGCAGCCTCTACTTCACCCTCATCCTGCGGCCCTTCCCCGATGCGTACGCCCGGTTGCCGCTCGCGGTGCCCCTGGCTGTCTGTCGCGCTTGCGCGCGCGAGGGTGTGGATGCACGCATCAAGTGGCCAAACGACATCTGGGTGGGTGAACGCAAGCTGAGCGGCATGCTCATCGACGGCGAGACCGGCCCGTCGGGCCTCGCCGCCTACGCCGGTATCGGCATCAACGTGAACGCCGACCCCACCGCCGACCCGGCCTTGCGTGGCAGCGCCACGAGCCTCGCCCGCGAGCTTGGCCGCGAAATATCCCGGGAAGACCTCCTGGCGTGTGTCTGCGACGAGCTTGAGGCGGCTCTCTCCATGCCGGAGACAGCGCTCGTCGAGGCCTACCGTGGGTCGAGCCTCGTGCTCGGTCGCCTGATCACAGTGGAAGACACAGACGGCGCCTACGAGGCCCGCGCCGTCGAGATAGCGGCCGACGGCGCCCTCGTTATCGAACGCGAAGGCGGCGAGCGCCTCACGGTGTTCGCCGCCGATGTTTCCGTTCGTCCGGGCGGGTGAACCCGCGGAACGCTACTCGTCGTCGTCGTCGTCGAGGAACATGCGAATCAGGTCTATCGGCAGCGGGAACACGATCGTCGAGTTGTTCTCGGTGGAGATCTCGGAGAGCGTCTGCAGGTAGCGCAGCTGCAGCGAGATGGGTTCGCGCGACATCACCTCTGCTGCTTCGCGCAGCCGCTCGCTTGCCTGGAACTCCCCGTCGGCGGCGATGATCTTCGCGCGCCGCTCGCGCTCGGCTTCCGCCTGCGCCGCCATCGCCCGCTGCATCGTCGAGGGCAGCTCCACGTCCTTCACCTCGACGGTGCTGACCTTGATACCCCATGGCTCGGTCTCCTCGTCGATGATCTTCTGCAGCTCCTGGTTTACCTCCTCGCGCTGCGAGAGCAGGCCGTCGAGGTCGGTCTGGCCCATGACCGAACGCAGCGTCGTCTGCGAGATCTGCGAGGTCGCGCGGACGAAGTCGAGGATGCGCACGACCGCCGCGGTGGGCTCCACCACCCGGAAGTAAACGACGGCGTTCACCTTGATCGTCACGTTGTCCCGCGTGATCGCTTCCTGGGAGGGAACGTCGAGCGTTATCACGCGCAGGTCCACCTTCACCATCCGGTCGATGAAGGGGAGCAGCACGAACAACCCCGGCCCTTTCGCCCCCGTGAGCCGCCCAAGGCGGAAGATCACGCCGCGCTCGTACTCCGCGACCACGCGAATCTGGAACGGCAGGAGCGGGATCAGCAGAACCGCGCTCAGCCCCAACAGAAAGACCTTGATGATCGTCGCGAGAAGACTGGTGGGCGGTTCCGCCGCCAGCTGATCAGGTTGTGGCGCCCCTTCGCTCCTCCCAATCATTGGGACGTTCGTCCTGTGGGCGGTTCCGCCGCCATCTGATCAGGTTGTGGCAGTGGTTGCTGCTGGGTCATGATTGGTTCTCCTTCCGCACTCTGAGCCTCAGCCCATCGGCGCTTACCACGCGGACTTGCTCGCCCTCTGTGGCGGAGCCGTCCTCCAGCTCTGCCCGCCAGCGCTCGCCCTGAATGAACACCATACCGTCTGGAGTTAGCGGTGTGCGTGCGACCGCCATTCTACCCACAAGGGCTTCCGTCCCGGTTTCCGAACGCAGCCTTCGCATCCGTGCCAACCCCACGGCCATCGAGACGAACACGACGACCAGCAGGAACCCCAGCACGCCCAGCAGGATGCGGTTTGGTTGGAATTCGGTGGGCGTGTCGCGGAAACCGATGATCGCGCCCAACACGAGCGCCACCAGGCCCCCGCCGGCCAGGACCCCGCCGGAGGGCACGAACAGCTCGAGTGCGAAGAAGAAGAGCGCCACTCCGATCAGGACAAGCCCGATGGTGTCCACGGGCAGGACGCCAAGCGCGAGGAAGCCGATCGCAATCGCGAGCACGCCCGCCACGCCGGGGAAGATGGCGCCCGGGTTCGAGAGCTCAAAGAAGAGCCCGATCATCCCCAGGGAGATCAGGATGGTCGCCAGCGTCGGGTTGGCGATGAGTTCGAGGATGCGCTCCCAGATGGTCATGTCCGTGGTCACGCGCCGCGCCTCGGTCAGGCCCGAGAGGGTCACCATCAAGTCCGGTCTTAGCTCGATCGTGGTGCCCTCGATGCGCACCAGGATCTCGTTGAGATCGCCCGCGACGAAGTCGACCACGTTCAGCTCGACGGCCTCGGTCTGCGTCGCCGAGACGGCCTCGCGCACGGCCTCCTCGGCCCAGTCCGCGTTCCTGCCCCGCAGCTCCGCGATGCCGCGGATGAAGCTGACGGCATCGTTCTCGACCTTCTTGCCGAGCTTGCCCTCGATGTCGCTGCCGTCGGCGTTCACCGCCGAGGCGGCGCCGATCGACGTGTTCGGCGCCATCACCGCGACGTGCGCCGCCATCGTGACGAACGTGCCCGCACTCGCGGCCCGCGCCCCCCACGGCGACACGTACACGACGATGGGCACGTTCGAGGCCTCGATACGCTGCACCATGTCGCGCATGGACGAGCTGAAACCGCCGGGCGTGTCCATCTCGATCACGACCAGCTTCGCGCCCTCGTCCTCAGCCTTGGTGATGCCGCGGTCGATGTAGCGCTCCGTGATCGGCCCGATGCCGCCATCGAGCGTCAGCAGGTGGATGGCTCCCCGCTCGGGGTTGTCGCCGGCGCAGGCCGCGCCAATCCCGACAGCAATCAGGATGAGCAGGAAGGCGCGACGAACAGTCCGGAGACTCCGCATCGCTATCGAGTATAGCCAGCGCGTTCGGGGGTTTGTGGGAAGGACGTTACTCTTGCCGCGGGAGGTTGCCATGGCCACCGCCGCACGAGGCCTGTCCGGGCGCATCGACGCCCAGCGCCGCCGCGCCATGGCGCGCGAACTCCAGGCCTGGCTGCTCGAGGAGTGGGACGAGGAAGTGGGCGAGCTCGCCGCCGGCTTCCTCCTCGACTTCGTGCTCGACCTCGCCGGCCCCGACCTCTACAACGCCGCTCTCGCCGACGCCGCCAAGGCCTTCCGGGAACACGCCGACATCGTCGAAGCGGAGATCGCTTCGCTCACGCAAGACACGTTCGCGCCGTGTCAGGCGGGGGAGTGACCTGGCTACCCCTGCTGGATCGGCTCCACGTCCGGGAAGCTGGTCTCCCACAGCTCGTTGAGGCCGGCCACGGCGCCACCGACCACGCCCTGGTGGATGGGAGGCCCGAGCAGCTCAAGGATGGGCCCGCCGCCTGCCGCCTGCACGTACGTCAGGCTGCCCGGCAGCGCCTCGCCGATGACCTCATCGAGGGGGCTGTCGAAATTGAGCTGGACGACGCCGGCGTTGGGGTAGACCCAGCGAATCTCGCCGCCCTTCTCGAGCAGGTCCTTCGTCGCCGCGACCACGTCCGGCACGTACAGACCGAGGTGCTGGACGCCCTCGCCGCGCTCATCGAGCCACTGCTGGTGGGGCGTGTTGCCGCTCACGGGCTGGATGATCTCGGCGATGCAGCCGGCAATCGCGCCGTAGTAGACGCGCAGCTCGGCCTCTTCGCCCGCCATCGAGTGCACCTTGTAGGGCGGCATCAGGCGGAATTCGGCGCCCAGCAGGTTCGTGTACGTGTTTGCCAGCTCGTCCGCGTCGGCGACGACGAAGCCAAGATGGTGCATGACAGGCTTTCCGGTATGAACGGTCATGGGTCTCGCTTCCGTGGGTTCAGAATGGCGGCGCACGCTACGCGATCGCGCACGCGCGGGCCAGTGTGCACGGGCCAGTGTGCAAAGGGGAGGACTACCCGGCTCCCTACGCCAGGCTGGCGCGGACCTCCGCCAGCCGTTGGATAGAGGCGACTGCGTGCTCCTGCGTGGGCATCAGGTTGCGCACGATCACGTCCGTGTAACCCGCCTCCTCCAGCTCGCGGAAGTTCGCCGCCACCGTTTCGGGGCTGCCGATGGTCAGCGCCGAGGGGTCGATGCTGCGATAGCCCCCCTCCACCACCGCCTTCGTCGTCTCCTCCGCCTCCTCGTCGCTCTCGCCCACGTAGACGTCGCGGCGGATGGCAACGACGCCCGGGTCCTGGGAAGCGTGAATCTGGCGGCGTTCGTGCCACTCCGCCGAGCGCGCCGCCGCCTGCTGCGGTGTGAGTCCGGGCGCGGCCAGCCAGCCGTCGCCGAGCCGCGCGGCACGGTCCATGGCCTTGCGCGCCACCGCCCCGATCCAGACCTCCACCCCATCCGGGGGCAGGGGCGAGATTCGCGCGTCCCGGATCTGCCAGCGTCCCTCCGAACTGACCGTCTCTCCCGCCCACAGGCGCCGGAGGATGTCGAGGGACTCCTCGAAGCGCGACGGCCGGTGTCCCACGTCCACGCCGAAGGCCGGGAACTGGTTGTCGTCCGGCCCGATCGCGCACTGCATCACGAACGGCCCCTCGTGCAGTGCGGCCAGTGTCCCGATCTGCTCGGCCAGGAGCACCGGGTGCCAGAGCGGCAGCAGGAAGAGCGCGCCCGCGGGCTTGTCGCCCCACTCCGCCAGCACGCGCCCCAGCACGGGCACGTTCTGGAAGTAAACCATCGGCGCGGTGCTGTGGTGGTCCCCCACGAAGAGGCTGTCGAGCCCCGCCTCTCGTGCCGCCGCCGCCCGCTCAACGAGCCAGCGCCCGCCGGTCCGTGCATCGGGCGCCCGCAGCGCCGTTGCCATCGATATCCCGATACGCATCGTCACACCCTTTTCCTTGGCCTCGTGGGGCCGTCGTTCCTCAATGTGGGAGTCATCGCACCTGCTCAGCGTACGTAGATCGCTGTGTCGACGTCCTCAATGGTTCCATTTGTCGTGAAGCGCCAAATGCTGACCGCCCCGCGGCTCAGGTCGCCGTTCTCGTCCCAGTCGAGTGTGCCGGCGGCGCCTTCGTAGTTGACTTCGCCACCCTCCTGAAGGATGCGAAGCGCTTCCGCTACTCCCTCTGGACCCGCGATCACGATCTCGCCGGGCCCGGCGCCGACTGCCCGCAGTTTGTCCCGGATGGCTGCTCCGTCGACGCTCCCGGCGGCCTGTGCCGCAAGCGCGATGGCGATGGTGGCGTCGTAGGTCTCGCGGATGTAGGTGAGTTCCGGAACCTCGCCGTACTCTGCCAGCGCGGCTGCCTCCCAGGCCATGGCGGCGGCGGTTCCGTGCTCGTGCGCGCCAGCGACACCATACATTCCACCAAGGTGCGCGCCGCCGATCGCGTCGATGAGCTCTGGACGGCGGAGTGCGTCGGCGAACACGAACTGGTCGTACAGTCCTCCCTCGATCGCTTCGCCCACGATGATCACCCCCTCCGGCCCAAAGGTGATCAGGACGAGCGCGTCAGGGGTTCCGCTCGCGCTCCGTTCGAGTTCGGAGAGGTAGCTTCCTCGGTCGGGGGCGACTGCAACGGCTGTGAGTTCGCCTGTCCAGGCCTCCTGGAAGGCGGCGGCGAGGCCCTGCCCCCACGCGTCGTCGCGGTAGATCAGTCCCACACGCTCGTATCCCCGATCCAGCGCGAGCTGTGCCAGTACAGGCCCTTGCGCGATGTCGGAGAGGACGGTGCGGAAGAAGAAGGCGCCGTCGTTGGCGGTGCTGAGCCGGGGCGAGGAAGCCGACGGGCTGACTGCCGGGATGCTGGCGGGACGGGTCACCTCAATGACTGCAAGCGCGTGGGCACTGCCGCTGGGTCCAACGATCGCGTGGACGCCCTCCTCTTCGATGAGGCGGCGTGCTTCCGCTGCGGGACCGCTGGGCGCGTAGGCGTCTCCCACCGCGACCTCCACGGGCCGCCCGAACACGCCGCCACCCTCGTTGAGGTGCTTGATGGCGAGTTCGAAGGCGCGCTGGCGGCCGAGCGTGGTCTCTGAGGGGTCATCACCGAAGGCCAGGATCAGTCCGACCTTCAGCGGCCCCGGTTCCTCCTCGTCCCCGCCGCAAGCTACGACCGCTCCCGCAAGCAGCAGGCTCACTCCACCGATGAGAAGCGCAAGGCGCGGCCACCTCCCAGGCAACTACTTTGCCTTGAACTCGATGTGCAGCTCCTTGAGGGCGCGCAGGAACATGTGCGGGTGGTGCTTGAAGTCGTTCTTGCCCGGCGCGAACCACATCTCGTCCACGCGATCCACCAGCGTCTTGAAGCTGTAGTACAGCTCCCGACGCGCGAGCGGCGCCCCCAGGCAGTAGTGGATGCCCGCCCCGAACGTGAGGTGCGCCATCGGATTCTTGCGCTCCAGGTCCACGTCTGCCGGACACTCGAAGCGCCGCTCGTCGCGGTTGGCGGCCGCGTAGCGAGTCGCGATGGCGGCGCCTGCCGGGATCTTGACGCCGTGCATCTCCACGTCGCTCAGAGCGACCCGCCCGAGCGCCTGCACCGGCGACTCCAGCCGCAGCACCTCCTCCACGAAGGTGCGCAGGTACTTGTCCGGGTCCGACTTGAGCTGCTCCCAGATCTCCGGCTGCTCGATGAGGATCTTGACGCCCTCGCCGATCGCGTTCGTGCTCGTCTCCGAGCCGCCCACGAAGGTGTCCGACATCATCTCCGACTGCAGCTCGCCGTCCGTGAGTTTCCGCCCCCACTCCGGGATATCGGAGTTCACGAGGTCGGAGAGGAGGGTGTCGTCGGGCTCTCCCCGTAGCCGGTCGAACACCTTCTTGAAGTAGTGCTGCGCCGCGATCTCGGCTTCCAGTGCCTCCCGCTCCTCCTCCTCGCTCACCATCTGGCCGAAGCGCCGCACCCACGCGTCGGTGGCGCGCTTGACAAACCAGATGTCCTCCTCCTTCACGCCCATCTGGTGGCCGATCACGATCAACGGGAGCGGCACCGAGAACTGCTGCACCCAGTCGCAGTGCCCGTCGTCGCTGAACGCATCGAAGAGCCGGTTGGCCACGTCCTCGACGAAGGGATCGAGCTGCCTGATCTTCCCCGGCCGGAACGCCTTGTCGAACATGTTGCGCATCTGGCGGTGGTTCGGATCATCGCGCGCCGCCAGCGTCGGCTCGGGCAGCCAGCCTTCCTTCTCCTCGTACACCGCCAGCATGCGTTGCTGCCGTTCGCTCAACGCCGGACGCGCCTCGGCATCGGCGGCGCGCCTGCCCCCGTTCCCGAAGTTCTCCGTGTCGAGCAGCACCTCGCGCAGGTCGTCGAAGCGCGTGATCACGTACTGGCCCGTGTGTGGATCCTTGTAGACCGGGGCCTGGTCGCGCAGAACCTGGTACGCCTCGTAGGGGCAGTCCTGTATCTCTGCGTCGAGGAAGTTGAAGTCGTCGGGGGCCTTCTGCACCGTCTCGCTCATCTCGTTCTCCTTGGTGTTCGGTGGTCAGGGGTCGGTGGGTGGGGACTGACCACCGGCCACCGACCACCGACCACCACTAATGCGCTGCCGCGTAGTGCTCCGCCAGCAGGTCTCGGCCGAAGTCGCCCTCCGGGTCGCGCCAGACGGTGTGGCTGTGGTTGGCGTTGTTCTGGACGCAATCGTATTCGATGAGCACCCGCGGGCCCTGCAGCCGGTAGTAGTGCGGTTGCTTCCGCTCGATGCCTCCCGCCCAGGCGAAGTGCAGCTCTGGCAGGATGCTCAGCAGGCGCTCGTGCTCCACCGCCGCCAGCGGCTCTGGCAGCCGGTTCGTGTACTCGCGCAGCAGCGCCTCCAGGGTGGCGAGCTGCGCCTGCGACATGCCGCCCGCCGCCAGCCCCTTGGGCGTGAGCGAGTAGCGCGCCGCCTCGCGATCGGTGTCCGTCATCGCCTGCCGTGTATCGAGATCGTCCTGCATGATCGTCAGCCGGTCGGCGGTGCCGCCGTCGGGCAGGCCGTTGAACACGCGCGAGATCCACTCCGGCTCTGCTCCGTCCTCCACCCGTGGCCGGTTCGACTGGACGATGTCGAAGGGCGCGGCCTTGGAGATGATGGCCACGGACCGCTGCGCCGTGTCGAGGCTGTGGACCAGCTCGCGGGCCAGGTCCTCCTCCCCTGCCACCGGGCGCAGGGTCTGGTAGTCGCTCAGCGCCGCCTCGTGGGGATTCGCGCCGAAGAACGTCGGCGTCACGGAAACGATCTCGCCGTTCACGATGGTGTTGTGCACGGACACGTGGTGCCCACCGAAATGCCAGCCCCAGGCTTCGCTCCCGGGCTCGCCGAAGACCATGGCGAAGTACATCGCCGGATCCTGGCCGTGCATCACGCCACGCATGGAACCGCGCGGGGTGCGCCAGCCACCGAGCGCGTCCTGCCACGCCTCCAGGTTCATGATCACCGTTGCCCGTCGGTAGGCCGGCAGGCTGAGACCTGAGGCCAGCAAACGGTGCGCCAGCTGCACCTGGCGCACCGTCAGATCGGCCATGGGCACGCCTTCGTGGTCGGTGGGGGTGTAATACCAGACCTCGCGGCGGGCGTCGGCGAAAGTGGGGTTCGCCTTTGCCCGCAGTTCCGCCGGCAGCGAGGCGAGCCAGTCGCTGGCCGCCTCCTCCATTCGTGCAACCACATCCTTCGCAGCGACGCTCATCCCGACCTCCGATCGCCGCGCAGCCTACGGCTCTCCAGGCTCCGCGTGAAGCGTGAGCACTGCCGGTCTGCCTGCCCCTCAATCCTCCGTGATAGTACGGTCTCCAGAATAATGTGCGGAGCTGTGAATATTCATACTCTTTCCTGATAGCTTCCGAGTCCCAAATCGACCCATTCCTTCGCTAACGGGTTTCCCCCTGTTGTTCGGTTCTAGCGGGTACTGCTACGCTATCCATGCACAAAAGTGCAGGAGACTGCTGAAATGGTGAAGTTCACGACGATCAAGGCATCCGCCGCTCCTGGTCCCATGCGTCAGACCGGGCGACTTACTGCGCGCATGCGGCAGTACGAGGACTACGTCAATTCCGTGAAGTCCGACGAGGCAGGTAGGTTGACGCCCGAAGAGGGTGAGACCACTCGCGGTCTCGCACTACGGGTTTCCCGTGCCGCCAAGCGTATCGGCAAAACTGCCGACACTTGGGTGCGCGACGGCTCGGTGTACTTCGTCGTTTCGTAAGCCGCGGCCTCCACTGCGAGTGCCGAAGGTCGTTCCTCGTTCACACTGCAGGTCCTCGTCCCGGGTGTGTTGCTCATGGCGGGAGCCGTTGCCTGTGAGGACTAGACGCCCGCGACCGGCACCGCAGTGCGGGCAGGGTCGGGCGCCGAGCTCATCCGCCGCAGCGTGGGCTGCGTTGCGAGAACCGTGACGCCTACCAGGAGCAGCGCTGCGCCGCAGATGGTGAACCACTCCCCCGCCCCTACCACGTCCGCCATCAGCCCCGCGACCAGCGCGCTCAGCGGCATGGCGCCCACCATGCACATGTTGTAGATGCTCATGACACGGCCCATGACCGCGTTGGGTGTGTGCGCCTGCACCAGCGCCATGTTCAGGTTGATGAAGATGCCGGCGTTCCAGCCTGTAATGAACATAATCACGAATGCCAGGATGTACGTGGGCGCCAGCCCGAGGGCGACGTTGAGCGCCCCGCCGACCACCAGCGTCAACAGAAAGTAGAGCCCCGCCCGGTCCAGGCGGGTAACGGTGGCGAGCACCAACGAGGTGATGAGCACCCCCACGCTCATCGCCCCGAACAACAGCGAGGCGGCAAGGGCCCCGACTTCCAGGTCCTCGCGCGCGATCTTTGGGAGCAGCGCCTGGAACGTTCCCGACATCACCAGGGCCGTGGCCAGCAGCGCGATCATGAGTGTGCGGATGCCGGCGTGCCGGGCCACGAACACGAAGCCTTCGCGCAGGTCTTCCCGCATCTGCCGTGGGGCGCTCTCCCTCACCCTGGGAACCCGCAGCGGGATGAGCGCGACCAGTCCGAGCAGCAGGAGTCCCGCCTGCACGGCGAACGCCAGCTCGATGCCTCCCCAGGCGATGAACGCGCCGCTGATGAATGCCCCGGCCATCTGCGAGGCCTGGCCACCGAGGTTCATCAGGGTGACCGCGTTCAAGACGCGCTCGGGCGTCACCAGCGAGGGCACGATGGCCTGCCGCACCGGCAGTCCGAAGGCGATGGAAGAGCCGAGCAGGAAGGCGAAGCCAAGGGTGGTCCAGATGTCGAGCGATCCCAGGGTCGCGAAGGTGGCTGCGGTCGCTGTGATGGCGATGCTCGCGAGCTGGCTCCCGAAAAGGAGTAGCCGCCGGTCAAGCCGGTCCGCGAGGATGCCTGCGTACAGCCCGAACAGGAGCATCGGCAGGCCGAGGGAGAAGATGACGAGCCCGACCGCGGACCCCGACTGGATCGTGAAGCCCGTCCAGAGTTCAACGCCGTCCTCGGCGATGTCGAGCGCCAGCCACGCGAACGTGAACAGTTGGATGGATTGCGACAGGGCGAACGAGAACGTGTTCCCCCAGAGCAGCGCAAACGGCTTCGATCGGAAGGCGATGAACGTTGAGTGGGAGAGACCGCGCCCCGCGTGCTCAACCTCGACCGGGCCCGGTTTCGTCTCCGAGGGGGATGCCACGTGCCCGCGATGCTACAGGGTGCCGGGCATTCCTACCCCGCCACCGGCAGCAGCCGCCTCCCCCACAGGAAGAACGGCGCTATTCGTTCGCCGTCTCCCAGGAGCTGGAGGTCGGGGCAGCGTTGGAGCAGCGTGCGCAGCGCGATACGTGCCTCCAGGCGCGCCAGCGGCGCCCCCAGGCAGAAGTGCACCCCCAGCCCGAACCCCAGGTGCCGGTTCCGCTCGCGGTCCAGCGAGAAGTCGTCCGGAGATTCGAACGTGGCGGGATCACGATTCGCGGCGGCGTAGTGCATCATCACCTTCGCGTCTTTCGGGACCGTTCCCCCCTCGAGCTCGACATCCCGGGTGGTCGTGCGGTAGAGCCCCAACACCGGCGGGTCGAAGCGCAGGCTCTCCTCGACGGCGGCGTCGATCAGGCTGGGGTTCTCCACCAGGCGCTCCCAGAGGGTGCGGTCCTGCAGCAGCCGCCAGACCATGTTCGTGATGAGCGAGGTCGTCGTCTCGTTCCCGCCCACGAAGAGCTGGTTGACGACGCCGAGGAGCTCCTCGTCGGTGAGCCCCTTGCCGTCCTGCTCCGCGGTCACGAGCTCGCTGATGAGGTCGTCGTGCGGGTCCGCCCGCCGCTGGCGGATGGCGTCCAGGAGGTAGGCGGCCAGTTCGCCCATCTCTTTCACGTACGGCGTGGGATCCTCCGCGCCCATCGCTTCCACGGTGATGTCGGACCAGTGCTTGAAGCGCTGCAGGTCGTCGCCGGGCACGCCCAGCATCTCCACGATGACGATCACGGGCAGGGGAAAGGCGTAGTCGTCGTGCAGGTCCCAGTTACCGGTGTCGGCCCGCTCGTCGAGCAGTTCCTCCGAGAGCGCCGTGATGCGGTCCGCCCACTCGGCGATCGCCCTGGGCGTGAACGCTTGCTGCACGAGGCTGCGGTAGAAGGTGTGCTGGGGCGGGTTCGAGAGCATCCCCCCCGGCGGGCTGAAGCGCGGGCCCTGCCCGAACTCGCTCGAGTACGTCTCGATATCGAGCAGCGCTGACTGCACGTCGCGGTGACGCGAGAGTGTGTAGAAGGGCGGCTCGAACGCCTCGAAGAAGTGCACCGGCGCTTCCTCGAGGAGGTGCCGGTAGCCCACGCTCGGCTCCGCCCGAACCTCCTCCGAGAGGGGGTTGTATCCGTCGACCATGTTTTCTTCCCGGCCCGTTACGCCGTCGCCACCGGGGCCTCACGCTTGGTGAATGCCAGGTCGAGGTGGTAGAGCCCCAGCATGATGCCCGGCTGGTGCTCGAAGTCGTTCGTCTCCTTCAGTTCGATCGTCTCCAGGCGGTCAAGCAGGGCGTGCACGGCGACGTTCTGCTCCATGCGCGAGAGCCCCGCCCCCGGACAGGAGCGCGGCCCCTGCGAGAACGTCAGGTGCCGGCCTGCGTGCGGCCGTGTCAGGTCGATCTGGTCCGCCCGCTCGTAGTGCTCCGGGTCGCGGTTCCCCGCCCCGAAGCGCAGATGCAGCGTCGAACCCGCGGGAATCTGCACCCCGCTCATCTCGAAGTCGATGCGCGCGGTCCGCGCCGTCAGCCCCTGGGTGGGCGCGTAGAGGCGCAATGCCTCCTCCACGAAGAAGCGCACCTTCGTCCGGTCCGCCCGCAGTTCCGCGACGATCTCCGGGTGTTGCGCTAGCAGCATCGCCTCAGCCGTGAGCGCGTACTGCGTCGTCTCGTTCCCGCCGATGTGCATCAGGAGCGCCACGCTCGTGATGTCGCCGTCCGTGAACTGCTTCCCCTCGAACTCCGCCTGCGTCAGGTAGGAGATCATGTCGTCCTTCGGGTTGCGGCGCTTCTCCTGGATCTGCTCCGTGAGGTACTCGTTGAAGGCCACGAGCTCGCGCGCGTTCTCGACCTCGTCCTCGTCGCTCATCTGGCTGTTCACACCCCTGCCGTAGACGAAGCGGCGCACCTGCGCCTCCTCCATCCCCCGCAGCATGGGCATGTCCTCCAGCGGGAGCCCCAGGATCGTCGTGATCACCACCTGCGGCAGCGCCGCCGCGAAGCCCTTCACGAAATCGACCTCGCCGTCCTCGATCCAGTTGTCGATCAGCCGGTGCGCCGCCGCCTCCGCCATCGCCTGGTGACGCTGCGCGCCCTCCGGTCCCACCCACGGGTCCGTAACCGCGCGCCGGTAGCGCATCGCCTGCTCGTCGCTCGAGCGCAGGTCGCGCTGGGCGTTGAACGCGTCCCCGAAGCCCGCCTCCTCGAAGATCTCCTCCTGCAGGGGGCTGTTGCCGTTGCCCTGCATGGCCTGGTCCTCGCGACCGAGCACCAGGTTCCGGTCGCGCGCCACCCGCGCGATGTCCTCGTACCTGGTCAGGATGAACGCGTCCGTCCCCGGCTCGCGACCCTCACCGGGCAGGCGGATCACCGGACACTCCTCCTGGAGCTTCTGGTACGCCTCGAACCACCACTCCTGCGAACCATCGGCGAAGAGGTCGATCTCCTCAGCGTTCATGGGGCACTGGGCCGGTGCGGCGGGGACCTCCGTGGTCCCGTGGTAGGTCATCGACATCACGCACTCCTCTTCGGGCGCACCGCGCCGGACGGGTTGCGCGCATGATCGCACTCCGCGAGTCCCGCTGCCACCTTGGGGGGCGATAGTTGCATCCTGTAAGCTGTGCCCGTCGTGCCGTGGGCATCCAGCGAAGTCATCAACGTTCTCGCGTTCCTGCTGCCGGGCTTCGTCGCGGCGGCGATCTACTACTCGCTCACGTCGCACCCCAAGCCCAGCGCCTTCGAGCGCATCATCCAGGCGCTCATTTTCACGGCGGTCATCCAGGCGATCACGGCCCTGCTGCCGGACTCTCTCCCCTCTCCCGAGGTCGACATCGGCGCTGACGCCCCCTGGGATCCGGTTTGGCCGGTCGTGATCGCCGTCATCGTCGCGTTCATTGTCGTTACGGTTGTGAACTACGACCTTGCGCACGGTCTGCTTCGCCGGCTCCGTGTCACGCGGGAGAACGCGTACGCCTCGGAGTGGTACTCCGCCTTTAACCGGCATCGGGGTCTTCCCGTCGTCTTGCATCTGGTGGGGAAGCGGCGCCTCTATGGCTGGGCTGAGGAGTGGCCCAGCCATCCGGGAGAGGGCCACTTCCGGATCGTGGAGGGCGAGTGGCTTGACTCAGAGGAGGAGTCCTCAGCAGGAACAGCGGACGCGTCATCACTGGAGGAGGAAGGCGGGCAAGAGGAGGATGAGCCGGTTGTCGTGGGCACGCTCATTCCGTTCGGGGAAGTCGAAATGGTAGAATTTGTGAGCCGGAAGGCTGATGAAGAGTCGAGGGAGAGATCATGGTTCAAGCGCCTACGCCGAAGCCTCCCGGGGCGGTAAAGCCGCCACCGCCACCCCCGCCGCCACCCAAGCGATAGCGAGGGAGTGTGATCATGGATAAGCCAGCACCTGGCCTAGAGACGGAGGGAGCGACCCCGAAGCCCGGAGGCGCCGTGAAGCCTGCGGCTCCGCCGCCTCCCCCACCGAAGAAGTAGCACGGAGTATCTTGTGGCTCGGGAGCCAACGCGACCTCCAAAGGGTGCTGTGAAGCCGCCTCCACCTCCCGCGCCCCCGCCGAAGAAGTAGCACAGTAGTCTGGCTTCCGCTATTCCCGAGAGACCAACCCCGCTACTCCGCCCGATGCCCGAGCAGGAGCGGGGGATGCCTCACTCGACTCCGCCGCCGAAGCCGCCTCCCCCGCCGCCACCCCCCAAGAAGCAGAGCTAGCGCCGCCGTCGTCGGCGCTTCGGCTTCGCCTCCGCCTCCGCCGTCAGCGGCGCGACCAGCTTCTCGTAGAGCCCCAGCAGGTGTTCGACCCGCTCCCGTTCCGACGCGAACCCCGAGCGGCGGTAGAGCCGGTCCACCGCACGATCCAGCGCCTGGTGGGCCTTGCGCAGGTTCGGTGGCATCACATCCGGGTCGTACAGGTCGGCGAGTGTAGCCTCGGGGTGCGCAGCGCGTGCGTCTAGGACCGCCTGCGCCAGCGGCTCTAGCTTCTGGAGCGCCTTAGTGTCGGCCGGTGGTGGCGGGAACGTGTTGTAGACGACGCCTACAGAGTACTGAAAGTCGCTCTTGAGACGCCCGGTGACTGTCCGCAACCAGGCCATGTGCATCGCGGACGTGAGGATGGCGAATTGCCACAGTTGGGCAGTCTCAAGGATCCGAAGCTTGTTGCTGGGAATGATGGGGGGTTCTAGCCAGCCGATGGGCATGTAGTCGCGCCGTTCCGAGCTGACTTCTGGTAGGGCGAGGAATGGTTCGGTCGGGACTACGGTGACCTGATAGAGCGTGGGGGTTGTGGCCAGTGCCTGGGTAGAGGTGCGCTTGCTAGCTAGCCGGAACTCGCGCACCAGTTGGATCCGCTCGCGCACCTTGGAGAGTGCCCTGAGAGTGGCGGGAGGGGCGTCCGTGAGGTGTAGCAGCCAGCGGCTGCCACCTTGCAGGAATTCACGGGCGCCCAGGTAGGGTCTTAGCCAGGGGTCGGCTCCGGGCTCTTGGTGGAGGAAGGCTGCACGGTCTTCGTTGGTGAAGATGTAGTGACCGCCATCAATGGGCTGGGTGCCCGTAAGCAGTTTGGGCAGGCCGTTGATCGGCTGGGCGGCCTCCCGTACGACCACGTGCGGATCGGCGAGCCCGCCCCCGTCGAACAGGTAGGGGGATAGGGCCGTGTGGCGGCTCTCATGGGGTTCCCCGTTGAGGTCGTCATACGAGTACAGGCGCCTTTCGCGGGGCGCATCATCCGCCTTCGCGAGGCCGATGATGACGACGTGCACATGCGCCTTGCCCCGCGCGTCGGAGCCCCACGCGAACGTTCGGTGCGCGAACGCGATCTCCAGCCCGCAGCGTCCGAACAGCACTGGCCATAGCTGTCCCACCTGCTCGCCCTGTGTGATCGAGTTTGTCGCCACAAACCCGATGGGGGCGTGTCCGCGCTCGGTGTACTCGCCCGCCTTGATGAACCACGCCGTCCCGTAGTCGAGCGTGCCCCCGCTTTTGCCCAGATTCGCGATGCGGCGCACCTGCTCCCGCTGTTCGGGACTCTGGAACTTCGCCCCGCCGAACGGCGGATTGCCAAAGACGTAGGAGCAGCGCTCCGGAGCCAGGTGCTTGGCCCAGTCCGTTTCGAGCGCGTCCCCGTGCAGGATGTGGGGTGACGCGTCCAGGGGGATGCGCGCGTACGACTCGCCAAACTCCAGGCTGAGCCTGTTGTTCATGATGTGGTCCATCATCCACAGGGCCGTCTCCGCGATGCGCGCCGGAAACTCGCTGAGCTCGATCCCGTAGAACTGGTCGACATCGATCCGTGAGAGCGCGGCCACGTCGAGCTGGCGTTGCTCCTCCGCCACTTCGTAGGCGCGCAGTTCGCGGATCACCTCGATCTCGAGTCTGCGCAGCTCGCGGTAGGCGATGATGAGGAAGTTCCCGCATCCGCACGCGGGGTCGAAGAACGTCATCTCGCCAAGCCGCTGGTGGAAGGCTTCCAGCCGGGCGCGACGGCCGCGCCTCAGCGCCAGGATTTGCTCGAACTCCGCCCGCAGGTCGTCGAGGAAGAGCGGTTCGATGACCTTGAGGATGTTCCGCTCGGTCGTGTAGTGGGCGCCCTCGGCGCGGCGCTGGGCTGGCTCCATCACCGACTGGAACAGCGAGCCGAAGATGGCGGGGGAGACCTTCGACCAGTCGAAGCGGCAGGCTTCGATCAGGAGCTCGCGCATGGAGGCGGTGAAGGCGGGCATCCGCAAGGGGTCGCGGAAGAGGTCGCCGTTGACGTAGGGGAAGCGAGCGATGTCCTCGTCACGGGTAGCAAGCCGCTGGTCCTCGGGTGTGTCCAACACCTGAAATAGTTCAGTCAACAGCCCGCCCAGGGTGGCCCCATCCTCGGAAGAGCGTTCCTCGATCAGGTACAGGAAGCTGTCGCGCTCGAAGATGCCCGTGTTGTCCGCGAACAGGCAGAAGACGGTCCGCACGAGGAACTGTTCGAGGTCGTGGCCGGCGTACCTTGACCCCTTCAGCGCGTCATGCAGCTCCCCCATGAGTTCGGCGGCGGCGATGTTGACCGGATCCTGGTCGCTGAAAGTTCGCTTCTCGAGGCCAAGGATGAACCCGAACTTGTCGATATGGTCTGGCAAATCCACAAGGGCAAAGCGCCACTCCTCGCGCTCGTCCCGGTCGAGGAGTTCGAAGGTCTGGAAGTCGCACAGCAGCTGGTATCGGGGTCGCTCGTGTGCGGGCAGCGCGTCGAAGTAGCTACCCGCCTGCTCGCGCGCGGCTTCGAGGCTGCGTCCCGCGCTCTTCTGCTCGACCAGCAACGTGCCTGGCCAGAAGAGGTCGATGTAACCGTCGCTGTTGTCGAGGCGCTTGACACGCTCCTCGTAGCGGGCGACATCGCGCCGGCGGACGCCAAACACCTCGAAGAAGTCGTTGTAGAAGCTCTGCGTCTCGCCCTTCTCGTAGGAGGCCGTCGCCCACTCGCGGCTGAACTCCGCGGCGCGGGCGCGAATCTCATTCCAAGACAGACGCATTCGTTTCTACTGCCTTAGCACATGATGGAGTGGCAGAGCTGTATGGGGCGGAAGCCAAGGACCGGAGACTACCCGCCCCACCTGTCCCAGTGCGTGACCTCCTGCCATGGCTTGCGCCAGGGACGGCCCCACGGACCCTTCGGGTACCCCACCGGGATGAGGGCCGTGATGGTCACATCTTCGGGGAGACCCAGCACGTCGCGAACCTCCGCCGTCGCCTCTGGCTTCACCGGCGAGTAGTCCGTCGCCAGCGTCAGGAGGACCGTGCCGAGGCCGCGCGAACGAGCCGCCAGCAGGATGTTCTGCACCGCCGGATACGTCGAGCTGAAGAAGCCCGACGAGACATCGGAGTTGTCGGGCGCGCGACCGTGCAGGCAGGGCACGATGATCGCCGGTGACTCGTCGAGGTGCTCCACGTTGTGCATCGCCTTCGAATACACCCGCCGCCGGTCCGCCGTGATGTCGGGGTCGGCGAGCACGCCGTCGCCGATATAGCGCTCGCCCACGTCGCGATAGGCCGCGCCGATCTTCGCGATCTGCTCGGGGTCGGTCACCACCACGAACGCCCACATCTGCGTGTTGCCCGCGCTCGGCGCCATCGTCGCCGCTTCGATGATGTACTCGAGGTCCTCCCGCGAGACCGGGTCCCGCTTCAGGTGACGCATGCTTCGCGTCGTGAAAATCGCTTCGTGCAGTGAGAGGTCGCCCATCGGTCCGCTCCTGGTCCGCGCCGGCCGGGCGCAGCCTGTTGGGATGCCGCACGATAGCCACGTAGCGACAGCGCTGACAAGCGCTCCGGAGTCCCCCTGAAACGGGCGCGAATGCTGGTATCGCGGTGGGTGCGGCGGTAGGATTGCGTTACGTCTATCCCCCTGGAGGGAAGCCATGCCCGAATTCGATACCGTCATCAAGGGCGGAACGGTCTTTGATGGCCAGCGCACGCCGCGTTTCAACGGCGACATCGGCATCAAGGACGGCAAAGTCGCGGCCATCGGCGGGAAGATCCACACCTCTGATGCGGCCAAGGTGATCGACGCCAGCGGGCTGAACGTGGCCCCCGGCTTCATCGACCTGCACACGCACTACGACTCCCAGGTCTTCTGGGACCCGTACTGCTCCATCTCCGGTTGGCACGGCGTCACCTCCGTCGCTATCGGCAACTGCGGCTTCGGCTTCGCCCCCTGCAGGCCCGAGGACCAGGACCGCGCCATGCTCACCATGTCGCGCAACGAGGCCGTTCCCATGGAGGCCATGCAGGAAGGGATGCCGTGGGACTGGGAGACCTATCCGCAGTTCCTCGATAGCCTCGACCGCACCCCCAAGGGCGTGAATCTCCTCAGCTACATGCCCCTCAACCCGTTGATGTCGTACGTGATGGGGATCGAGGCAGCCAAGAGCCGTCCGGCCAACGAGACCGAGATGGCGGAGATGCGGCGACTTATGATCGAGGGCCTCGAGGCTGGCGGCTGCGGCTGGTCCGGCCAGTTCGGCGACAACGATGTGCAGCGCGACTACGACGGCACCCTCATGATCACCAACCTCATGAAGGAGCAGGACCTTGTCTCCTTCGCCCGCGTCCTCCGCGACGTGGGGCGCGGCTTCATCCAGTGCATCGGCGCCTCCCGCGAGCTCACCGAGATGCTGGCCGACGAAGCGGCCGCCCCGTCATCTACAACGTCCTCGGCGTCGCCACCGACCAGCACGGCGTTGCGATGCCGCAGTACAAGGAGACCATGAGGTGGCTGGACGAGTGCAACGCCCGCGGCACGCGCGTGTTCGCCCAGGCGCTCACGGCCGAGAACAACTTCCAGTTCACCTTCGAGGAGTGGAATCTCTTCGATACGAGCCCGGTGTGGCGTGAGATCACCCTTGGCACGGTCGAGGAGCGCGCCGCCAAGATGGCCGATCCCGAGCGCCGCGCCGCCGCCAAGGCCGAGTTCGAAGAGTCCGAGCGTGGCGGCCAGGGCGTTGTCTTCTCCATGCCGAGCCTCATCGTGGGCGAGTTGCACAAGCCGGAGCTCGATAGGTACACCGGCTGGACCGTCGCCGAGATCGCGGAAGAGCGTGGCGTGCACGTCATCGATGCGATGCTCGACATCGCCCTTGAGGACGACATGAAGGCGCTCTTCGTGACCGCCCCGCGCCCCGGCGACATGGTCGCAATGAAGGAGATGGCGAACTCCGCCTTCGCCCTTCCCGGCGTCTCCGATGGTGGCGCCCACACCAAGTTCATCACCCTCGGCCGCTACCCGACCGAGTTCCTCGGCCTCCTCGTTCGCGATAACGAGGTCATGGACCTGGAGCAGGCGCACTGGCGTCTCAGCGCCTACCCGGCGCTGGCGGCGGGCTTCCGCGACCGCGGCGCCATCCGTGAGGGCGCTCCGGCCGACATCGTCATCTATGACCTCGAGAACCTCGACATGGGTGAGACGGAGAAGGCGTACGACTATCCGGCCGGCGCCTGGCGCCTCATCCGCAAGCCGCACGGCTACCGACACATCATGGTCAACGGCGAGGAGACCTTCGTGGACGGCGAGTGCACGGGCGCGACGAGCGGCAAGCTCTTGCGTCACGGCTCGGCGTAACGCGCCTTCAGCGGCAACGCACAAGCGCGGGGCGCCCACTGGGCGCCCCGCTTCACGTCACGACGCTTGCGCCAATGACATAGAATATCGCGCACTCTCAAACGCCAGTCGAGCGAAGGATGGAACATGGCCGAAAACTACTGGACCAGGTACATGCGCAGGCGTCCCGTCACGCGGAGGGCCTTCCTCAGGGGCTCCGCCCTTGCCGGAGGAGGTGCAGCAACGGCTGTCCTCATCGGCTGCGGCGACGATGATGACGACGACGCGCCTGCGGCGGCGACTGCCGCGGCCACCCGCGCTGCCGAGGCGACTGAGGCCGCCGAGGCGACCGAGGCCGCCCAGGCGACCGAGGCTGCGGCGGAGGACACGGAGGAAGTGGTCGCCACCCAGGTAGCGGCGACTCCCGAGCCCACGCCCGTGCCTTCCAACATCAAGCGTGGCGGCACACTGCGCCTCGGCAGCCCGGTCACCGGCGACTACGTCTACGACCCTGCCATCACCAACCACGCCACTACCTACTCGATCGGCATGGGCCGCGCCTTCAGCCGCATCCTCGCCTACGACGGCGAGGGGAACGTGGTGCCGGAGCTCGCGGAGTCGCTCCCCGAGCAGGCCGACGACATCACCTACGTCTTCAAGCTGAACCCCAACATCCACTGGCACGACCTGCCTCCCGCCAACGGGCGGCAGTTCAATGCCGAGGACGCGGCCTTCGGCCTGAATCGCTTCAACGAGGACAACCCCGAGTTCATCCAGGGCCAGCTCGACCAGATCGACCGCATTGATGTGATCGACGACCTCACCTTCTCGGTCACGACGAAGCAGCCCTTCGCCCCGATGCTCCGCTTCATCGCCGACGACCCGGTCCTGATGGTCAACCGCGAGCAGCGCGAGGCTGTCAGCGACGAGGGCATGAAGCTCTACGAGAACATGATCGGCACCGGCCCCTTCATCCGGAACACCTTCGATCCTGGCGTGTACGCCAAGCTCGATCGCAACCCCAACTACTTTGAGATGGGCGCCGACGGGCAGCCCCTGCCGTATCTGGACAACATCGAGCACATCGCCATTTCGACCGAGGCGCGCGAGGGCGCAATCATCGCCGGCGAAGTGGACCAGTTCAGCATCGGGACGGGCCTTGCCTGGGTCCAGGTCGAGTCGCTGCAGAGCCAGCTGGGCGACAAGGTCGACTTCCGCCGCAAGCTCCACTCGGCGATTGAAGAGACGCACATGCACACGCAGAAGGCGCCCTTCAACGATCCGCGCGTGCGCAAGGCGGTCCATCTGGTGATCAACCGCCAGATCGCCGTCAACCCGTTTGGTCCCAACAGCGGCCTCATCATGGGACCGGTCCCGCAGACCTTCGTGCCGCTGGCCTTCACGGAGGAGGATCTCCTCGCGATGCCGGGCTTCCGTGAGCAGAAGGATGCGGACATCGCCGACGCCATCGCCCTCATGAACGCCGCCGGCGTCGGTGTGGGCGCCGACGAGGAGATCACCATCAATACGCCCATCCAGTGCCCCTGCCACGCCACCGGGATCAAGGAGGACGTGGCCGCCCTCGGCCTCAACCTCGAGCTCGAGCCGGCCACGAGCGCCGACTACTTCGCCGAGCGTTCGCAGGGCAACTTCATCATGAACATCGGCCTTGAGGTGGGCGGCACCGACCCGGACACCTACCTCTACCACCGCTTCCACACGGGCGCCCCGTTCAACCGCACCGCCTTCTCCGATCCCGAGGTCGACCTGCTGCTTGAGAAGCAGCGCTCGACCCTCGACCCGGAGGCGCGGGCGGAAGCGATCGCCGAGGCGTCGCTCGCCCTCATCGAGCACTCGCCCCAGGCGTTCACGGCCCAGCTCGTGTTCTGGCCGACGTTCCGCAGCTACGTGAAGGGCCACCCGAATGCGATCCCCGCTGGCCTGACGCACAACCTGGGGCGCATCTGGCTCGACACCTAGGCCGGGCCAGCTCCGCCAGCAACCCACCGACCAGAAGGGCCGGCCCAAACGGGCCGGCCCTTCCCGTTGTGTCCGCCGGAGAGCGCTAGCAGGGTGCTGATAAATGCATGATCTTGGGCCTGAGGGTCTGACTGCTCATCCGGCAGTCTCCCGTAGAGCCCAGAAACATTGGCCTTTTCGATTTCGCGACCGGAGCGAAATCAGCCCAAAACGACCGCTGCGGACTTTTTCAGCACCCTGCTAGGTCGTCCCGCGCATGCGCGGATCCCAGAGGTCGCGCAGCGAGTCGCCGAGCAGGTTCACCCCCAGCACCGCCAGCGCCAGTCCAATGGCGGGGAAGATGAACAGGTGCGAGGCGCTGGAGATGTACGTCCGGCTCTCCGCGATCATCAGCCCCCACTCCGACTGCGGCGGCCGTACGCCCAGTCCCAGGAAGCCCAGCGAGCCGGTCAACAGCATCAGGTTGCCAACACCCACGGCGAAGATGACCCCGATCGTTGGCGCGATGTTTGGCAGCACGTGGCGCAGCAGGATGCGCAGCCACGAGGCGCCTGCCACTTCCGCGCCCTCGACGTACAGGTTCGTCATCGTCGACAGCGTGGACGCCCGTGTGATTCGGATCAGCGAAGGCGTGACGGTCAAGGAGATCACCAGGATCAGCACCTGCATGTCGCTGCCGAACACAATGAGGAAGAGCAGGATCAGGAAGAGCCCCGGCAGCGCCAGCATCGCGTCGACGATCCGCTGGAGGATGAGGTCCAACAAGGGGGCGTAGGCCGAGATCATCCCCAGGAGCGTCCCCGCGGCCGTTCCCAGCGCCAGCGAGAGGACCGCCACCAGGACTGTGATGCGCCCTCCCGCCATCGTGCGGGAGAAGTAATCGCGCCCCTTCTCGTCCGTCCCGAACCAGTGCTCACCGGATGGATCGGCCAGGAGGTTGGTGCTCTGGGAGTCCGGGTTGTGTGTCGTGAGAGAGGGCCCCGCGACCACGATCAAGATCACCACGATCGTCAGGAACAGCCCGAACACGCCGACGGGTTGGGACTTCGCCGTTCGCCCCAGCCGATGCCAGATGCTCGGGCGCGGCGGAAGGACGTACCCGCTCGACTCTGGAAGAGGAGCCGCGATGTCCGTCATGAGTACTGAATCCGCGGGTTCAGCCAGGCGTAGAGGATATCAACGGCGAGAATGACCATCACGAACATGAATCCGGAGAAGACCACGAACGTCTGCACGACCAGATAGTCTTCCTGGCGTACCGCGCCCAGCGCGTACCGGCCCAGCCCCGGCAGGCTGAAGATCTCCTCGATGATGACCACCCCGCCAAGTGCGCTCCCGAACGAGAGGCCAAGCACCGTTACGACCGGTATCAGCGCGTTCTTGAGCGCGTGCCGTCGCACCACTGTCATCTGCTTGAGGCCCTTGGCCCGCGCCGTGCGGACGTAATCCTGCCGCAGCACTTCCAGCATCTCCGTGCGTGTCAGGCGGATGAGCGTTGCCACCAGCCCCAGCGCGCCGACGGCCACGGGGATGGCGAAGACCTGCATGTTCCCGAGGGGGTCCTCCTGGAACGAGACGTAGCCTAACGGCGGAATCCAGCCCCACCAGATGGGTGGGAAGCGCAGGGCGAACACCGCCAGCACGAAGCTTGGTACCGCGATCACAACCACGCTGGCGATGCGGATGAAGTGGTCGGTGAGCCCGTTCTGTCGAACCGCCGCTAACGCCCCTAACGGGATCGCCAGCCCCGCCTGCACCAGCACTGTGAGTACGACCAGCTCGATCGTCACGGGGAAGCGCCGCTTGACCTCGTCGACGATGGGCGTGTAGCTGATGAACGAACGGCCGAAGTCACCCTGGAAAGCGTTGGAGATCCAGTCGAAGTAGGCCTCGAACGGCCCCTTGTTCAACCCCAACTGCTCTCGCAGCGCGTCCGCGCGCTCAGGGTTGTAGCTGTTCCGGAGGCGGTAGTCGACGACGTCGCCGGGCGTTAGCCGCATGATCATGGCCGTGCCAAAGGAGAGGATGAACAACGTCACCGGCACGAGCAGCAGTCGCCGCAGGATGTACGTCGTCATCGCCGCCTACTCCTGGAGGAAGGTCGCGACGGCGTTCGCCGTGCGCTCCAGTTGTTCCACCTGCGGGATGTGCCCCGCCCCCGCGATCAGCTCGACGCGCGCGTTCGGGATCGCCGCCTCGAACTCGCTCGCATAGACGGGCGGCACGAGGCCGTCCTGCTCCCCCCAGAGGATGAGCGTGGGCGCCGTGATCCGGTGCAGGCGCTTCTTCAGTCCCTTGTCCGGGATGGGCCACACGAACTTGCCTGTGCATGCCAGCGACCACGTCGTGCGCAGCGCCATCTGGATGCCCGTCTCCGGGTCGGGCGGCGGCGCTGCCATCATCTGCGCCGCCGGCCCTGTGGGGTCGGCGAACAGCAGGGGACCGAGGTCCTGCGGCGCCGTCGCCATCCAGTTCTTCACGGGCGAGTCGTCGCGCCACAGCCCCACCGGATCGATCAGCGCCAGCCGGCTCACGCGAGAGGGATTCGTCGCCGCGACCTCCGCCGCCACCATCCCCCCGAACGAGTGCCCCACGACGGCCGGGCTCTCGAGGCCCAGCTCGTCGAACACCTCGTAGTAGGAGAGAACGAGGTCCCAGAGGTTGTCGATCGGCTTGATCGCATCGGGCAGGCCCGGCGACGTGCCCGGATGCTCGGGTGCGTACACCGTGAACGACTGCGCCAGCGCATCCAGAAACGGGTCCCAGTTCAGCCCCATGGCGCCGTGGAAGAAGACCAGCGGTGGCCCCTCGCCCGCGATGAGTGCGCGCGACTGCACCTTGCCCTGCCAGACTCTGGTCTCCCGTTCGCTGACGGCTGCCATCAGGAGCCGCCCGCCGCAGCCGCAACCTCCGCCGCGGCGTTCATCTGCCGTCCGCCGCGGAGGCTCTCCGGCCACCAGTGGTTCTCCCACTCGCCCTCCCAGTGGTGGCGGATGTGGGGGAGTACCTCCCGGGCCGTCAGATCGATGTTCTTCATGGCCAGCTCGTGCGGCATCGAGCCGATCTGCAGCAGCAGCATCAGGTTGCCCACGCGCAGGCTCTTGATCAGGTTGTCGAGCTGGTCCCGTACGGAGGCGGGGCTGCCCGAGATGACGAATTGATGATCGACATAATCCTTGAAAGACCACTCGCTTAGCCGCTCCCGCACCGATGTCTGCTCCGAGAGCTGCCGCCGCAGCGAGTTCTCGAGGCTGCGGTAGTCCTGGTGACCGGGCGGCGTGAACTCGGGTGCGATGTGGAGGCACTTTTCGAAGAAGTACTTCACGTGCTTCTCGTAGTCCTTCTCCGCCTGCGCGTCCGTCTCCGACACGGCCACCAGCTGCAGGAAGCCCGCCCGATACGGGTTGGGCTCCTTGCCCTTGCTCTCCATGAACTCCCAGAAGCTGTCCATCACCGCCTTGCCGCGGGCGTGCCCGAAGTAGCTCAGGAAGCAGTAGCAGTGTCCCTGCTCGGCGGCGAACTCCCACGTGCTCAGGCTGCCCATGCCCGGCACCCACACCGGTGGATGCGGCTGCTGCACGGGCCGTGGCCACAGGTTGACCATCGGCAGCTGCGTGTACTTTCCGTTGAAGGCGAAGGGCTCGCGCGATTGCCATGCCTTCAGGATCAGGTCGTGCGCTTCGTAGTAACGCTCGCGCTGCTCGATCGGCGTGATTCCGTAGCCCATGTTCGCGTCCATGGCCGTGCCCAGCGGCATCCCCGCCACCAGCCGCCCTCCGGTGATGCAGTCCAGCATCGCGTACTCCTCCGCGATCCGGATCGGCGGGTTCGTGGTGGGGAGCGTCGCGCCCATCTGCACGAGCGCCACGTCCTGGCCTCGTGTCGCCCGCGCCAGCGCCCCGCCCATCACGTTCGGACCGGGCATGAAGCCGTAGGCGTTCTGGTGGTGCTCGTTCACGCAGATGCCGTCGAAGCCGACGTCGGCGGCGTGCGTCAGCTCGTCGAGCGTCCAGTTGTAGTAGTCGCCCACCCGTTCGGCCGTTGCCAGCTCATGGAAAGGCGGATCGACCCACACCGAGTGATAGCGCTCCTCGAAGTCGTCGGGCAGCTCCCGGTGGGGCATCAGGTGGAACATCGAGATCTTCATGGGGTACCTCTCAGGCGACGCCGTGTACGCTTGCCGGAGCCTTCGCCAGAGGGCGTTGGCCCGGCGCGTGGAACTCCACGCTCACGCTAGCGATCGGCCACAGGCAGGTCAACACGACCAACCCCGTCCCGCCAGTGCCTGCTGGCGTCTACGCTAGGTGCATGCTCAGGCGCGCCTTGCGCAGGTTTGATCCTCGGGCGGGCCGCGCCCGCCGCCGCATCACCAATTTCGTCCATCCCGTCCAGGAGTTCATCCAGACCGAGAGCGCGAGCGCGATCCTCCTCATGCTCGCTGCCGTGGTCGCTCTGGTCTGGGCCAACTCCCCCTGGCACCACGAGTACGAAGAGCTGCTCGCCACCCACCTCAGCGTCGACCTCGCCTTCTGGGCCGTCGAAGGGAGCCTTCACTTCTGGGTGAACGAAGTGGCGATGGTGCTCTTCTTCTTCGTCATCGGGCTCGAGATCAAGCGCGAAATCACGATCGGCGAGCTCTCCGACCCTCGCGTCATGGCCGCGCCTGTCGCCGGCGCCCTCGGTGGCATGCTCCTGCCCCTCGGAATCTTCCTGCTCATCACGCAAGGTGCGGAGGCGCGTGAAGGCTGGGCCATCCCCATGGCCACCGACGTTGCCTTCGCCCTCGGCATCGCGACGCTCTTCGCCTCGCGCGTCCCCATCGGTCTCCGCGCGATGCTCCTCACCTTCGTCATCGTCGACGACATTGGCACGGTCGCTGTTGTCGCCGTCTTCTATTCCAGCGACGTGCAGATCGACCAACTCGTGCTCACTGTCTCCCTTGTCGCACTCATGCTCGTGCTCTATCGCCTTGGCGTCCGCAACATGCTCCTGTTCTTCGCTTTTGGAATCGTCGCCTGGGGCGCCATCCTCAACTCTGGAGTCCACCCCACAACGCTCGGCGCCCTCCTCGGCTTCCTCACGCCCTGGCGCCCGCCCGTGTCCCTCGATGGCTTCGTCCGAACCGCCCGCCAGCTGCTCGAGCGCTTCCGCGCCGGTGACGAGGAGCCGGAGAGCCCTCTCGGGCACGACCAGGTCGTCGATTCACTGCTCAGCCTGAGCGATCTCAGCAGCAAGGCCGTGCCCCACGTCGACCGCCTCGAGCACAACCTCCACCCCTGGGTAGCGTTCCTTGTGGTGCCTGCCTTCGCCCTCGCCAACGCCGGCGTCCACCTTGACCCGGGGGGTCTCAACGAGGCTTTCACCAGCACCGTCACGTGGGGCGTCCTCATCGGCCTTGTGGTCGGGAAGCCGGTGGGGCTCTTCGTGGCCACGTGGATCGCGGTGGTACTTGGCGCCACACGCCCCACCGGCGTGACCTGGCGAGGCGTCGCCGCCATCGGACTCGTGGCCGGCATCGGCTTCACCGTCGCGCTCTTCGTTGCCGATCTTGCCTACGTGGATGCCGAGCTGTTGCGCCAGAGCAAGATCGGCATCCTGGCGGCGTTCGCCGTGGCTGGCCCGCTCGGCTTCCTCGGCTTCCTGCTGCTTCCGAAGGTGACTCGCACCAGGCAAACGCCCCGCCAGGCGGAAGCCAGTGGGAGCGCCCCAGCGCCCTGGACGCGGTCTCCCTGAGGCCTTCAGCCACCCACCTGTCCCCGTCGAAAGGAGTAGGCTGAAGGCGACACGAGCATAGGAGTGTAGACATGCGGTTCTTTCGGCGCGGAGGAGACTCGGGCAGCACGGGAATGGCCGAAGATGTCTCCGAAACGTGTGAGCACGTGCTCCTCGTTCCCCACTGGGACTCGCCCGAGAACATGGGCATTGAGGACAAGGCCAGCAGCTACCTCTGCAACAGCTGCGATGAACAGTTCTCGCGCGCAGAGGAGGAGGTCCTGCGCGCCACCGAGGCCGACCGCATCCGTCGAGGCCTGCAGGAGCGCCCGAACATCCATGCTCGCTATCCCGTCGCCTGGAACCTCGCCGATGGACGCGAGTTAGAGCTCCACCGGCTGGGACACTCCAACCGCAACGCCTTCCTGCGGTTCGCCCGCTCGCTTCCCCACGACGATCTGCTGTTCCTTCGCGAGGATCTCGCCTCCAGCACTGTCGTCGATGCGCTTATCAGGAACGTCGAGGACGGCATCGACTTCGCCCTCGTCGCGGAGGACAGGAGCAACCGGGCCATCGTCGGGTACGCATCCCTTCACGGCGAGCCCATGCGCTGGACTCGCAATGTGGGCGAGGTGCGCGTGATCGTGGCCGGCGGCTACCGTGGCAGCGGCCTTGGCAGCCGCCTGGTGCGTGATGTCATCGACGCCGCCCCGAACTTCGGCTCCCGCAAGATTACGGCCCAGATGACCGTCGACCAGGGAGGCGCCCGAGGCGCCTTCGAGCGCCTCGGCTTCAAGGAGGAGGCGACGCTCAGGGGATGGGTCACGGACCGCCGCGGCCTCCCCCGCGACCTCCTGATCATGGCGCTCGACCTCTCGGGTTTGGAGAACTAGCCCTCCCCCGCGAGCGCCCCGCCACACTGAAGAGCGGCCCGCCAACCGGCGGGCCGCTTCCCGTGTTACAACCTCTGGCACTGGACCCGGCGAGGCGCCCGAGGCCGTGTTTCGCTCAGCGCAGGGCCGGCATGACCTCCTCTTCGAAGCGCTGGGCCGCGCGCGCTGCCTCCTCCGGTGTCACCAGCGCCGACGGCCCCGCGATGACGAAGCGCTCTATCCCCAGGTCGGCCAGGGCGCGGAGGCGCTCAACGCACACCTCGGGCGATCCGATGATCGCGAACCGGTCGATGAACTCGCCGGGTACCACCCGCGATTGCGGCGAGCCCTCGCGGAAGTGGCCGTGAAGCTCGTAGTTGTCGTGGACGTTCTCGTAGATCTCGCGGTCTCCTGCCGAGACTGGCGCTACGACGTTGCCGTACATCGCCGTGAAGCGCGCCATCGAGGTGGTGGCGCCGCTCAGCATGCGGCGCCCCGCCTCGCGGTCGTCGGTCACCGCCACCGGTACCCACGCGCCGAGGTTCAGCGGACGCGTCACGCCCGCGGCCTCGCGGGCGGCGCGCACTACCCCCAGCGCCCAGGCGACCCGCTCCGGGTCGGCGCCCACAGCGGTGGTCACCTGGTCCGCATGGCGGGCCGCGATGCCGAGAACTTTCGGCCCCGTGCCCACCAGGTCGAGCGGCACGGGCTCGATCCCCCTCATGAACAGCCCGAACTTCGCCTCGGTTGCCGTCTGCGAGAGCCCGAGGCGGTCGACCGGCGGGAAGTGCCCGCCCCTGTCCAGGTCCAGGTCGAACGGCTGCGGCTCGTCCTGCAGGTAGTTGTGCAGGCGGCTGACGTACGCCTCGAAGAACTTGACCGGGGCCGGCGCCATCCCGAGGTAGGCCATCGCCGAGTCGCCTCGCCCGAGTCCGAGGACGGCCCTTCCGCCCGACAACGCCTGCACGGTCTTGATCGAACCAGCAGCGGCGGCCGGCGTATGCGTCGCGGGCGTCGCCACCCACGTGACCACCTTGATGCGGCTCGTCTCCGCCGCCACCGCTGAGAGGCTGACGTAGGGATCGGGGGCCATGGTGGGGGCGTAGGGCGTTCCAATGCCGTCCCAGCCCCGCTCCTCCGCCTGGATGGCGGCCTTCACCACCACCGGGGGAAGGCCCATCGCCGTCGTCCAGAACTCCGTCATCGCGGGGCCTCCCTACATGTCCGTGCTGCCGCTGTACTCCCGTCGCGGCCAGAGGAAGTCGATGCGCGTCCGCTGGATGCGCCAGCCCTCCTCGGTCTTCCTGTAGGCCTCGTCGTAGATGCCGAACAGGATCAGCGGGTTCTCGACCCCCTCCGTCGAGCGAATGTTGAGCAGGTACCACCGCCCCCGCGCCGTCGTTTCGTCGACGAGACGGATACAGGGGTTCGTCACGTTGTGGAGGATTCCGTAGTCGGGGCTCTTGTTCGCCGCCGCGGCTGCGTAGCGCCGGTGGATCTCCTCCCGACCCTCCCATTTGCCGTACGCCTCACCGAAGTCGCACACCGCGTCTTCGGTAAACAGGGCGACCAGCTCCTCCACGCGGTTCCCGTCGTAGTAGTGCGCGTAGTGGTAGCGGAGGTTCTTGATCTCCTCGATCTCGCAGAGTTCTTCAGGCGTTACCACTGCTGGGACTCCCTACAGGTTGGTGCTCGGCTGGTATTCCCGCCGCGGCCAGAGGAAGTCGATCCGCGTTCGCTGGATCTTCCAGCCATCCTCCGTCTTCTTGTAGGTCTCGTCGTAGATGCCGAAGAGGATGAGCGGGTTCTCCACCCCCTCGGTCGTGCGCAGATCGAGCAGGTACCAGCGGCCGTGCGCCGTGGTCTCGTCGGCGAGCCGGATCCAGGGATTCACGACCGCGTGCATCACGCCGTGCGGGTCCCCACCCTCCCCCTCGAGGAACGTCTTGTAGTTGTTATAGATCTGCTCCCGCCCGACCCAGTTGCCGCCGTACGCCTCCCCGAACTCGCACACGGCGTCCTCGGTAAACAGGTTCGCGAGCTCTTCGACGCGCTGCCCGTCGTAGTAGTGGGTGTAGAGGTAGCGAACCTCCTTGATCTCCTCGATCTCGCAGAGTTCTTCGGGAGTGACCATTGCGCTGCTCCTTAGCCTGGTGGACCCCAGGAGGTCCATTCGTCGATCGGTTTGTCCGGTGTGATCACCAGCAGAATCCGCTGCTCTCGTCGGAGTTCTTCCAGCAAGTCCTCGTCGCGCTGCTCGCGGCTGTGCTTCGCACGGATCGCCTTGAACTGCTCAAGCACCGCCTCGTGATCGTCGCGAATCTCGACCGTCCCGTCCACCAGCACGGTGCGGAATCCGGTCGCGTCGTCGATGGCCAGTTGCACGCGTGGGTCGCGGCTGAAGTTCTCGTACTTGCGCCGCCGCTTCGTAGTGGAGACATAAAACCGCACGCCGTCCCAGTGGAACCAGTTCGGCGTCATCTGCGGGCGTCCGTCCGCACGGATGGCGGCCACCATCGCATTGCGGGGCTCCGCCAGGAACGCCTCGATCTGTTCGCGGCTCATGCCGCCGGGTCGCGTCATGCGCGGCCCTTGTGGCGGCCGGGCATCACCGCTCGCTCGCCTTGGGCCCGTCGAAGTACTTGACCAGCTCGTACCAGCCGGAGCCGTTGACGCTCAGGGGAATGCCGCCCATCTTCTCGCCCGTCTCGCGGTGCTTCATGCGACCTTCCCAGGCGTCCGGGTTGCGCTGCCACTCGTTCAGGGTGCGCTCGGCCTCGTCGTAGCTCGGCGCCTCTACCTCGTAGAGGGAGAGGTAACCGGAGACCGTCTCGCCGTTCCCGTGTGGCCCGCTGAGCTTGAACACGCTCCCGCGGACGAAGTTCGGGCACTTCGCCGTGTCCTCGACATGCTGGTCGACGAACCACTCGTCGAACTCCGCCTGCTTCTCGGGGTCGTTGGGCTCACAGAGCCCGATAAGCACGAATCTCGCCATGATCTGGGTCCTCCTGTTTTCGAGTCTCGCGAAGGGTAGCACTGGCTCGCTGGCGTACACTGCCCCGCCTCATGCGTCAGGTTCCCCGCTGCCGCGGGTCGAGCACGTCGCGCATTGCGTCGCCGAGCAGATTGAACGCCGCGACAGTGAAAGTGATAGCGCCGCCGCCAACGATGCTCATGACAGGCTGCGAATCAAAGGTGAGGCGGCCCTGCGCCACCATCTTGCCCCAACTGGGGCCGGGGGCGCCGAGGTTCAGGAAGGAGAGGCCAGCCTCGGCGAGGATCGCGGTGCCGACGGAGATCGAGAAGATCACGATGATCGGCGCCGCGATGTTCGGCAGCATGTGGCGGGCGCCGATCCGCAGGTGACTCGCACCCACGGCTCTGGCTGCTTCCACGTACACCTCATTGCGTGTTGCGAGCGCTGCCGACCGCACCACCCTCGCCGCGCCGAAGGACCCCAAAATCGATAAAGCGAGGATAACCCGGAGCAGGGTCACCTCCCCGATCTGGATGAGCAGGAGCAGGAAGATGAGCCCCGGGATGGCGATCATCGCGTCGACCAGTCGCTGCAGGATGAGGTCGACGAGGCCACCGAAGTACCCGGAGGTGATTCCGATAACAGACCCGATCACCGTCGCCAGGGCCGCCGAAGCGAAACCAAAGTAGAGCGCACGTCTTGCCCCCACGAGCAGCCGCGTGAGCAGGTCGCGACCCTTGTCGTCTGTCCCAAGGGGGTGCTCCCAGGTTGGGTTCGAGAGCCGCAGGAGCGTGGTCGGGCTGATCTTCTCCGGGTCCGTGCTGCTGCGATCGTAGTTCGCGTTGACTTCGACGAACACCTGGTCCTTCCCGTATGGCGTTACGTAGGGGCCCAGTATGCCCACCGTAAGGAAGATGATGGCCATCGCGAGACCAAGCGCGCCGACCTTCTTCTGTCTGACGAATCGCCCGAACGCCCTCAGCGCCCGAGTGCGCCTCGACCGCTCTTCGTCGAGACTGGTCACTGTGAGATCGCGCTCCCCGAAGCCCACCCTGCCCGTCATTCGCTCGCAGCCCCCACCGTCACCCTGGGGTCGATGAGGAAGTAGCTGAGGTCAACGAGGAGGTTGACCATGACGACGCCCACAACGAGCAGGAGGGCCATCGCCTGGGCAACCGGTACGTCCCGGATGAGCAGCGCTTGCAGGAGGAGCCTCCCCATGCCCGGGATGTTGAACATCGTCTCCAGGATGACGTTGCCGCCAACCAGCGCGGCCAGGGAAATCCCGAAGATCGTGACAATGGGAATGAGCGCGTTCCGGAGCACGTGGCGGGCGATGACGGTCCTGCTCTGGAGGCCCTTCGCCCTTGCCGTTCGCACATAGTCCTGCCGCAGCACGTCGAGCAGCTGGGATCGCAGGAACCTCATCAGGATCGCCCCAAAGCCGAGCCCGGCCGCAAGGCTGGGGATGATCATGAGCTGGATGCTCGCCCAGGGATCCTCCCAAATGCCCGGGTGCGCAATCACGTTCAGCTCCAGGATGTCGTACTGGAGTGACCACCCGGAGCCGAGCGTGGCAATCCAAAACGGCGGCGCCGCCAGGAAGAAAACCGCGAAGACACGGAGGCCGCCGTCAAGCCAGGAGTCCTGCCGCAGGGCCGAGATGATGCCGACGGGGAATGCCAGGATGAGCGCGATGACCACCGACATCAGGCCGAGCTGGAGCGTGTAGGGCAGCGCCGCGCGTACGGAGGTCAGGGGGGAGCCGCCCGTCCGGAATGAAGTCCCGAAGTCCCCGGTGAAGAGGTCGCGCAGGAACTTCCCATACTGGACCGGGATGGGATCGTGGAGCCCCAGGCGCTCACGGGCGAGGCGAAGGGCTTCCTCGGGATCGCCGCCCCGGCCTGCGAAGAACTGGTCTGAGACCTGCTGCGCGGCGAAGTCGCCCGGCAGGATGCGCAGGGTGATGAAGATGAACGTCATCACGATCAGGATGACCACGAGATTGAGGAGAAGGCGTCTCGCGATGTACTGCGTCACGGGGCACGCTCCAACAGGGTCGTTGCACGGCATCCCCGGCGCGAGGCCGGGGCGCTATGCGCCATACCAGCCGCCTACCCTGCGCCGTGGCGGATGAGGCGGCCCGGTGTGGCCCCTGTCGTCTCCCCGTCCTCCACGGTCACCTCGCCGTTCACGAGGATCCAGCGGTAGCCCTCGGCCCGGCGCACGCGCCGCCACTGCCCGGCGGGAAGGTCGTAGACCTTCTCCATCGGGCCGATGCCGAGGTTCTCCAGGTCGTAGATCACGATGTCCGCCGGTGAACCTTCCTTGATCCAGCCCCGGTCCTTGAACCCCGCGGCCTGGGCCGGGTAGGCGCTCAGGCGCCAGTGCGCCTGCTCCAAGTCCATGATCTCGTGGTCTCGAACCAGCTCCGCCAGCATCTCCGTCGGATAGACGCCCATCGCCAGGAACTTCGTGTGCGCGCCGCCATCGGAGACCCCGGGAATCGCGAACGGCGAGTTCGCCACCTCGCTCATCGACTTGACGTCGGTCTCCTCGGGTGGCGTGACCCACGTCGTCTGGAGCTTGTCCGCGACGCCCAGGTCGAGGAAGGCATCGACCACATGCTTGCCGCTCTGCTCGGCGATCTCCTTGACCGTCAGCCCCTCCAGGTGCTTGAGAGACGGGTCTTCGACTTCCTGCACCGTGAGTACCGCGATCCCTCGCCCGATGTGTCCGTCGACTTCCGCCTCCTCGTCGCGGCCCGGGGCGCTTGGCCCCTTCCCTTCGTCGTACTCCGCACGGAGGGCGGGGCGGCGCTCGGGGTCGCCCATCTTCGCCATCCGCTCCTCGACCGTGCCGAGCGTGAGCTCTCGCCAGAGCTCGTACGTATCGAACATGTTCCAGTGCTCAAGCGTGAGCTCGTAGCCGATCTTCACCGTGACCGCCTGGCCGAAGACGCGGTTGCCGCGAGCATTCGCCTCGTTCAGCCACGCGATCGTCTTGTGGTGGCCCTCCATCTTGTTGCCGTGCTGGTCCTGCCCCATGGCCAGGATGAGGTTGTAGATGACGGGGCGGCCGCTCACTTCCGCGAGCTGCTCGTTCAGTTCCATCCCGCCGCCCGTGAGCTGGATGAAGCCCGCCCGGCACTTTGCAAGCACCTCCGCGAACGAGAGCAGAGTCTCGGGCGCCATGGTGTCCGTGATCATCGGCGTGCCGTCGTAGTCCCGTTGGCCGCTTCCCGGTCCAAGGACCTGCGCGGAGAACCCGCACCCGCCCGCCTTGATCGCTTCCTCCAGGATGCGCGACATCTCCGCCATCTCGGCTTCGTTCGGGAGCCGGTTCTTCGCCGCCTCCAGGCCCATCACGTACATCATCAACGGGCCCAGGCCGACGTAGCTGAGGAGGTTCACGCCCTTCGGCGTGCGTTCGAGGCTGTCGAGGAACTCGGGGTACGTCTCCCAGTCCCACGGCATCCCCTCCTGCATCGACTCCAGCGGGATGGCCTCGTTCCGCGCCAGCGAGAGCATCGCCCGCTCGCGGTCGTCCGGCCGCACCGGCGCGAACCCGAACCCGCAGTTCCCGATCACGACCGACGTGACCCCGTGCCAGCCCGAGATCGAGCAGTACGGATCCCAGTAGACCTGCCCGTCGTAGTGCGTGTGCAGGTCCACGAATCCGGGCGCGACGATGAGTCCCGCCGCGTCGAGCACCTGGTCACCGTCCGAAGCGTTCAGGCGCCCGATGTAGGCGATGTGGCCATCGGTGATGCCGATGTCGGCTACGTACCGCGGCGTCCGCAGCCCGTCGATGATTGTTCCGCCCTTGATGACGGTATTGAACTCAGCCATGACAGAACCTCCGCTGGCCGTTTGGCGCTTGCACGCTCACTCTACAAGGTCGGCTTGCCCGCGTATGTCGGATCGGTCTGGTCGAGCCACGCCCGCCTGCCGAGCTTCTTCTCGAAGTCGAGGAACCCCGGCTCGGCGCCGTGCAGGTACGGCCAGTGCAGGTACTGGCGGAGCGAGCCGGAGATGGGGATGTGTCCGGCGCCCCCGTCCGAGATTGCGAGGCGCTGCGCTTCCCTCAGGATCTCCTTCGCTCGCTCCGTATCGAACTCGGCGAACATCTCCGCGATCAGCTCCTCCATATCCGGAGTCGTGGTCTTGTAGAAGTTGATGTTGCCCTCGATCCCCCAGAGGCCCTTCCAGCGCTGCCTCGGGTCGGGCGAGTGCCACTGCGTCCAGCCGCCGAGGTAGCCGCCGGAGCCCTGGTCAAGCAGGTACTGCAGCAGCGTCCCTACGGGGACCGTTTGGAGGGAGAAACTATCCGTCCCGAGGTTCTCGTTCATCATGGCCGGCCACCACTCCTTGATGGCCTGGTCCTGGACGTCGATGATGGTCATCTCGAACCACTTCGGGTCGATCGCATCACCGCCCCCCGCTTGCCACAGCGCGCGAGCCTCCTTGATGTCCTCCGCCTTGTCGGGCCGGTAGCCGGGCGTTGTCGCCAGCTCGTCCTGGGAGAGCGCCCAGTCCTGGAACGGCCAGGGCACGGGCGGGTTCGGGCGAGCGACGCCCTGGTAGTACTGCTGCCCGCTCAACACCCGGTCGGTGGCGATGAAGATCGCGTTGCGGATGTCCTTGTTGTTCCAGCCCTCGCTCTGCAGATAGGGGTACGTCAGGCCGAGGTTGCTGTTCGGCTCGCCGACCGACAGCCGCACCGCGTCAGGCTGCGCCGCTTCGACTGCGGAGATGACGTCGTTGCTCGAGATCATGATGTCGAGCTGCTTCTGCTCGAATCCCAGGCGGATCGCCTGGGCGTCGTCGAGCGGGGTGTAGATGATCTCGTCGAAGTACTGCACTTCCTCGCCCGCGGCCTTCAGGAAGTAGTCGGGGTGTCGCGTCGCCTTCGCGCGCGTATCGAGGTTGTACTCCTCGAAGACGTAGGGCCCCGTGCCAAGGATGTACTGGGCATCCGTCACCGCGAAGTCGAGCTCGATCGCCTCTGCCGTCTCACGGTCGTTGATGACGTTGAAGCGATCGCACATCTCCGAGAGCCAGAGCACGCTCGGTGCGTTCAGCGTGATCGTGAACGTGTCTTCATCGATGTAGTCCACGTTCTCGATGTACTGGTAGAGGGCGCCGTACCGATAGAAGTCGTCGGTCTCGGTGCCGTCGGCCAGCGTGCGCTCGCGCTGCCGCTCGATGTTCCAGCGAACGTCCTCCATGGTCATCGTGCGGCCGTTCGCCGGAGGCTTGTTGTGGTACTTCACATCGTCGCGAATCTTGAAGATGTAGGTGACGTCGTCGGTCTGTTCGGGCACGCCCTGCGCGATCTCGCCCCGGATGGTGGCCAACTCGATGTCGTCCCACGCGATCAGCTGGTTGTAGGCGAGGCTCATCATCTCGCCCCGGTTCGGATAGAGCTCACGGTGCATGTCGAGCGTTGCGCCGTCGAGACCTCGGTGGAAGCTGTACTGCCCGCCGTCTGTGGGCACCGTTCCTGCGGCGGGAGCCTCGGTAGGAGCTTCGGTGGGGGCTGTAGTCGCGGCTGTAGTCGCGGCTGTAGTCGCGGCTGTAGTCGCGGCAGCTTCCGTAGCCTCTTCAGCGACCTCGTCACCCGCATCGTCGTCATCGTCGCCGCAGCCCACGACGACGAGCGCACCAGCGCCGGCTGCCCCGGCGACCGTGCCCCTCAGGAGGGCCCGCCGGCTCACTCGCCTGCGGTCCCAGTGCCGTCGCCAGTAATTCTCAGCCATGCTGTTCCCTCCGTGCCCCGTAGCGGCTCCACTCCCTGGAATGCAGAAACCGCTTGTCCTGCGTGATCGCTGGTACCCCTGGGTTGCCTGAGGCTCTGTCCAACGGTGATCCCGCGGATGGGTTCACGACAGCCAGGGTTGCCAAGCCGCTTCACGCAGGTTACGCCGCGCCAGAATACACTGCAATACGTTCTACTCCACAGGAAGCAGAGGACTAGGGAAAGTCTGAACAACTCGCCAGAGCGAGCGAGCAGATGCGATCATGGCGCGTGAACCGGAGAGGGAGGGTGCCCCCATGCATCAGCCGACGTTCGCCAGCGTGGAGTTCGAGCAGAAGAAGCGGAAGACGCGGCGTGAGTTGTTCCTCGAGCGCCTCGACGCCCTTGTGCCCTGGGATGAGTTGGAGGGGCGCATCGAGCCGCACTACCCGAAGGCGGGACGGGGACGGCGGCCCTACCCGCTGGCGGTGATGCTGCGCAGCCACTGCGTCCAGCTCTGCTACAACCTCAGCGACCCCGCCATGGAGGACCTCCTCTACGAGGCCGAGTCGGTGCGCCGCTTCTGCGGTCTCACCCTGACCGAGGCCATTCCCGACGAGAGCACCATCCTCCACTTCCGCCACCTGCTGGAGCGCCACAACCTGGGGACGAAGCTGTTCGAGACAATCAACGCCCACCTCGCCCGCCGCGGCCTGCGCCTGCGCGAGGGCACGATCGTGGACGCCAGCATCATCGAGGCGCCCTCGTCGACGAAGAACCGCCAGCGCGCGCGCGACCCGGAGATGCACCAGACGAAGAAGGGGAACGAGTGGGCACTTCGGCATGAAGCTGCACATCGGCGTGGACGCCGACAGCGGGCTGGTGCACAGCATGAGGGCGACGGCGGCGAACGTGGCCGACGTGACGGAGGCGCACCGCCTGCTGCACGGCGAGGAGCGGGAGGCGTACGGCGACGCGGGCTACCAGGGCGTGGAGAAGCGTCCCGAGCAGGCGCGCGCGGAGGTCGCGTGGCGCGTAGCCATGCGACCCGGCCTGAGGCGGCTGCTTGAGCCGGGGAGCGCGGCGGCGCGGGCGGAGCGGGAGAAGGCGTCGCTGCGGGCGCAGGTGGAGCACCCCTTCCTCGCGGTGAAGCGGCGCTTCGGCTACGACAAGGTGCGCTACCGCGGTCTGGCGAAGAACCGGGAGCGGCTGGCGCTGCTGCTGGGCTTGACGAACCTGCTCAGAGCCGAGCCCCAACTCGCCTGACCCGGGGAGCAGTGCGTCCCCCGCGCCCGTCGAAGCGGGACGGGAGGGCAAAAGAAGCCCCCGCCCTCCCCCCGGCCCCCTCCCCTGCGGTCCTCCTTGTCCAATACAACCTGCTGCCGGCAGCAAATCGCCGCCGGCAGCCTACTTGCTCAGAGGATTCCTAGCAGGGTTCTGATAAACCCCTGAAACTGTGCCAACCCGCACTTCCGGCGATCCGGCAGTCTTGCGCAGAGACCGGAAACATTGGCTTTTTCGAGTCCCTTCGTCAGCTCGAAATGGGGCTCAAACGGCCTCTGGAGACTTTTTCAGCACCCTGCTAGAGCCGTGGAACCACTTCCGAGGCGAACCAGGTCTTGTAGTCGGCCCCCGCAACCGACGGGGGCAGCGCCCTTGCGACCGGCTCCCCGGGAACCGGCATCGGCACCGGGTGTGGCACCACGATGTCCACCCGTCCCGCGATCTCGATCGCCTCTCGCAGCTGGCTCGCGATGTCCTTCGCCGACCCAAACAGCGCGAAGGAGTTCGCTGTCTCGTCGTTGAGGAAGCGCACGAGGTTGCCCGACTCCACCAGGTCGGCGGCGTGGTGAAAGTCGGGATAGATCTGCTTGCGCAGCTCCTCCACGGGCGGGCCGTCCCAGGGCAGCCCCGGAATCTCGAAGAGGGCGGGGGAGTACTCGTAGTACCCCGCCGCCATCGAGCGGGCGATCGCGGGGATCTCCTTCGCCTTGTCGCTCATCACCGTGTGGAAGATGAGCCCGATGCCGATCTCGTGCGGGTCTCGGCCGGCGGCCCGCGCCCCCGCGTGCACGCGCGCGATGGCGCTGCGCAGGTTCTCCGGGTGCCGCCCCACGCGCAGGAAGACGCCGTCGGCCACGCGTCCCGCCATCTCGATCGTCCTTGGTCCGCCCGCCGCGATCCATACGGGCACGGGCCTCGCGTGCTGCAGTCGCGCGGGCCGCACCGCCCCCACCTCGACGTCCTCGCCGGCGAGCAGCCGTCGCGCCAGGCCGGTCGCATCCTCGAGCTCGGCCATCCTGGCGGGGCGCAGGCCCAGCCAGCGGACGGCCGTGTCCCCAACCCCGTAAGTCAGGATCGCACGTCCGCCCGAGATCTCGTCGAGCGTGGCGATCGAGCTGGCCGAGGCGGCCGGATGGTGCAGCACCGGGTTATCGAGCAGGAGCCCCAGCTTGATCTGAGACGTCCGCCCCGCCGCGATGGCCAGCTCCATGTAGGGGTCGCGCCGCGCGAGCGGGTTCCAGGGAATGAGCGCGTACCCGAACCCAAGCTCCTCGGCCCGCACGATGTCGGCCACGAAGGCCTCCGTGGAGGTCCAGTCGAAGCGGTTCAGGCCGAACTCGGGGGCGTTCGCCATGCCGCCGTTCAGCCCGCCTTCTTGTAGAGCGGGCTCTCTGTCGGATTGCGCAGGGACAGCTTCTCGAAGAGGTTGGCCGCCTCCGAGATGCCGACGATGTAGACCATTCGCTCCGCCACCGCCCCTTCCGCGTGGATGGCGCCGGCCGGGATCACCAGCTTGTCACCGGGGCCGAGCGGGAAACGCTCGCGGTGCTCGTTCAGCACGTAGCTGTGGCCCTCCAGCACGTACCCGCAGTTGTCCACGTCGTGCCAGTGGAGGGGGAGCTCCTCCATCCGCTCGGAAACGTAGGTCGTCGGCCAGAGGTCGAGGCGCTTCAGGTCCTCGAGCACTTCCTCCTTGGTCGTGAAGGCGTTGTGGATGACCCGCATCGGGCCGGGTTCCAGCGGCACGGAGCTGCTCCTGTCGCCGAGAGGGCGTTGTCGCGGGCGAGTGTCGCACGTGGTTGTGGGTCTGGCGATGGGCTCGCTGAGCCTTGCCGCGCTTTCGGCACCGGGCAAACGGGACCACACTCGGGACCGGTCTCCCGGCCGCGGCGGTTACGGTCTCGGGGTCACCCGCTAGAAGCCGAAGTCACCGCCCATGTCGAGTCCGTCCATGCCCGGCATGCCGCCGCCCATGCCCGGCATCCCTCCACCCATATCGGGCATGCCGCCAAAGTCGCCGAGGTCCCCGAAGGCCTCGTCGCCACCGCTCACGCCGATGATGGCCGCGCCGAACACGCGGTTCGCCTTCTTCCCGTCGTCGGGGCAGCGAGCGCCCGTGCCGGCCTTCTCGCGGGGCCGCTTGCGCTCGAACACCTTGCCGCAAGAGGGGCAGCGAAATTCGTAGACGGGCATAGGGGCGAGCTCCTTTTGAGCGATGTCGGTGCGTGTCACCCGATCCTAGCACCCCCGCTCGTGCCGGCGCAGGTGGTGCGGGAGCGTCCTCAGGCGCTACCATCGAAGCTCGCCGGGCCCCCGTAGCTCAGCGGATAGAGTGTCGGCCTCCGGAGCCGAAGGCAGAGGTTCGAGTCCTCTCGGGGGTACGCCGTACCAGTCGGCGTGGATTACGACCTCCCGCGTACCGCAGGACCGAGACTTAACCTGGCCTCAGATCTCTCCCGATAGTGGAGTTCCGCCTGAACAAATCGAAGAGGTAGGCCATGCCTAAGTTCGCAGTCGGTCTCCTTGCCTTGTTTCGAAGGATATCCCTGCTCGTCTGGAGGCTTCGTGGCAAGACACAGGACGATGTGGCCGCCCAGCGCGTAGTCAGCGGCGAGTCCTGGAACGATTTCTGCGACTCACTGAAGGCGGCAGGAGCGGCGTTGAGTTTCCCCGGAGCTCCGCGGGATCCGTTCAACCAGGCGGAGGGATACAGGTACTTGAGCCGTCTCGCCCGCGCCAGCCTGACGGCGTTCATCGAACACGCCGACCGCAAGGCGCCCGTGCTGCATCGCGTTGTCAACGAAACCACCAAGCTGGGCGCGGACAATCCCGACAATTTCTATCAGACGGCCGCGTTGGACGGGAATTACGACTACAAGATCACCGGGCGGCGCAACACCATCGCCTACTTGAGCTTCGGAACGCAGAGCGGCAATTACGGTCAGGGTGGCGGTCTTCCCCCCACCGGGTACATCGAATCCGAACAGATCGAAGTGGACGAGAACGGCTGTTTCGAGCTTGTGCTCAGCTGCAGTCCCCAGGGCAGGAACTGGCTCCCCATGAGGCCGGAAACCGGGACGCTGGTGGTCCGCCAGACCTTCCTCGACCGGAACGCGGAAACCCCGGCGGAGCTGACCATAGAGCGCATCAACTGCCCCGAGGACGGGCGCCGCGCCTCTCACCTGACGGCAAGGGCGCTGGACGAGGGGTTGAGGAACGCGGGGGCGCTGGTGGCGGGCGCGCCACTTCTGTTCGCCAAGTGGGCGCGCGACTTCAAGCAGCATAGCAATGAACTCCCACTGTTCGATCCGCAGGTGTCACTGGCCGCCGGGGGGGACCCCAATATCACCTACTACCACAGCCACTGGGCCATTGCTCAGGACGAAGCCCTGTTGATAGAAGTCACACCTCCGGAATGCGAGTACTGGAACTTTCAGCTCAACAACTACTGGATGGAATCGCTGGACTATCGCCACTTCAGGATCCACACGAACAAGCATCTTGCCCACTACGAGGAAGATGGCTCTGTGCGTTTGATCGTCGCGCACGAGAATCCCGGCCGTCCCAACTGGATCGAGACCGCAGGGCACACGTCCGGCACCATGTGCTTCCGCTGGGTGCGGGCGAAGGAGCATCCGCAACCACGGACGCGACTGGTCAAGTTGAGCAGCCTGCCGAACTAGCCCAGCGGAAGATCGCTCCCACGGCCAGGAGGAGCTTGTGACTTCCACGGACTATGAGAACCCCTACCGCCCTTTCCCAATCAGGATTTTCAACCGGATCGGGAGGGCGGGCTTGCGTTTGGGGCTGCCTGGTCGTCTGGAGGTCGATTCACTCATCGCCCAGGCGCAGCGGAAGACGGGGCTGACGGACTTCGGTGGGGACGAACACCTCCGTGCCCTGCAAGTGCTCGTCGAGTCGATCAACGGCGAAGCCCGACTGACCGCAACCGGCCGGCTGATACAGAAGTCGCGGCTTGCCGACGCGCTGGTTCAGCGGTTGCGGATCCAGGAGCTGCTCAGAAGGCATCCCGAGATAGATGACATCGGCCTGGGCACGATCGTCCTGGTCACTGGATTGCAGCGCACCGGCACTACCCTGCTGCAGCGCCTGCTGAATGCCCATCCGGGGGTTCGGGGCGTCTCAGGCGCGGAAGCGCTAGACCCGGTATCGGCTGCCGATCCGAAGGAACGCGGGCCGAGAGCCCGCAAACGGCGGGCAGTTATTGCCGAGAGGGCCATTTCCTATCTGGCGCCCCAATTCATGGCGATCCATCCGATCAACCACGAGGAGCCGGAAGAGGACATCCTGCTGCTCGATCTGAACTTCATGAGCCAGTCGGCGGAGGCCACGATGCACGTGCCCAGCTATTCCCGATGGCTGGAGGTTCAGGATCACACGTGGTCCTACGAGTACTTCCAGCAGGTCCTGAAGGTGCTCTGCTGGCAACGCCCCGGCCGTGCATGGGTGCTCAAGACCCCGCACCACATGGAGTACCTGGATGTGTTCCTGAAGGTGTTCCCCGATGCGACGATCGTGCAGACCCACCGCGACCCGCGAATATCACTCGCCTCGTATTTCAGCATGGTGGCCCACGCCCGCGGCATTCTCAGCGATTCCGTCAATCCCAAAGAGATAGGGCAACACTGGTACAGGAAGTCCAGCAGGATGGTTCAACAGTCGATGCAGGCCCGGGAGGGGGCGAAAGACCGTCGATTCATGGACGTGTCGTATTACGATCTGACGAGCGATCCGATCGCCGAGCTTGGGCGAATCTGCAAGCAGGCGGGGATCAGTTTCGATGACGAGGCCGAGCGCGAAGCCGCCCGATGGCTGAAAGCGAATCCGCAGAACCGGTTCGGAAAACACACCTACCGACTAGGCGATTTCGGGTTGAGCGAGCAAGTCGTGGACGAGGGCTTCTCCTCCTACCGGGGGGAATATGCGATCCCGTTCGAATAGGCCCGTAGCCGACCATTGAGCGAGAACCAGCGTTCGACCCGAGAGGTACCCATCGCCATGGCACGAGAAATGAGGAAGGTCGGAGACGGCAACGTCGTGAACGCAATCATCAAGGCGATCCAGGACCTCAGGAATCCCAGGAGTCCCGACGTCAGTCCCCTCCCGGATGACGTGCGGATCGACGGGAAGACTTGCCTGGTGACCGGGGCCAACAGCGGATTGGGTAGAGCTGCCGCCATTGCACTCGCAAGGCGTGGCGGGAACATGATCCTGGCCTGCCGGCCCGGTCATGCCGAAACCGGTGGCGAGATCAGGCAACTTTCTGGATCCGCGGCCGTGGAGTTGATCGAGGTGGACCTCTCGGATCTCCGCTCCGTGCATCGCTTCTGCGACGACCTGCAGCGGCGAGGCATCCGCATCGACATCGCGCTCATGAACGCCGGCCTGATGTCGCGCAGGTCGAGGAAGACGCCGCAAGGATACGAGCTCATGTTCGCGGTTCATTTCCTGGCCAAGCGGGTGATGATCGACCGATGGCTGCACGATGGTGTCATGCGCCCGTCGAGGCGGGCCGGCGAGACCCCGCGGATCGTGTTCGTCGCATCGGATTCGCATCGGTCCGCTCAGGCCATCGACTTCGATCACTTCGGTGCGTACACCGAGTACGGGATGACGGAGAGCATGCGGCAGTACGCCCTCAGCAAGCTGGCCCTCTGCACGTTCGCGACCGAACTCTCCCGCCGCCTGAACCCGAGTGAGAGGGTCGAGGTCGCGGTGCATGCGATGTGCCCGGGAGGGGTCGCCACGAATATTGCCAGGGACGCGCCGACACCGCTGAAGCCGATCGTCAACGCGGTGTTGGGGCGATTCTTCCAGTCTCCCGAGGAGGCGGTCGAACCGATCGTCTACCTCTGCTGCGCGGAGGAAGCGGGGAGCTCCACCGGGATGTACTTGCACATGATGCACCGGAACCGGGTTTCGCCAGGCGCAGCCGATCCAGATAACGGCGCCAGGTTGTGGAAGGCGAGCGAGGCCTTGGTGGCGAAGTCTCGGGAATCCCACTGATCCTGCCCGAGACATGCCGCGTTCGCTTCCGATCCCGCCGTCACCCGTGGCGCCTGTTCACCGGCAAGCCGACGGCGGCGAGAGTCAACATGTCGGGCCCGCGCCGGCGCCGAACTGGACCGCCACCGCGGATGTCCTGGTTGGGCGCGGCCGCCGCTTTGGAGTGCCGTGGTCTGGCCTGGTGCGCGACAGCCCCACGGCCAACTCGAGCGTGGCGAAACGGAGCAGGCCTACAGCCCCGCAGCCAGCTCGAAGGTTCGTAGTACGGTCCCGTTAGGCGTACGAGCTGTTTCCTGGGACCAACGGTTCCTGTGGCTCGCCGCGCTTGCGCACGCCTGGCCCCCACTGCGGACGGGCTGCGGCGACCGCTTCATCCCAGGCTCGGTGACGGTGGCCCGGTCCTTCGCGGATGGTGCAGGCACACCAGTGAATCCCGGATAGCGAGAAGAGGGCCGGAGCGGACAGGCGGGCTCGACCCACGCGGATGCGTGAGCCTTCAAGGGTCAGCCACCGCGGATGTCCTCGTTGGACGCTGCGGTCTATGAGTGTTTGAGCAGGAATTCGCGCGCTATCTGGTTGAATGCATCGGGGCATTCATAGTGGGGATTGTGTTTCGCGGGAGACAGAAGGTGGAATTCAGCATTGGGGATTTCCGAAGCAAGAACTCGTTGCGCCTCTGACGTTCGCAGTTCATCTCGATCACCCGCAACGATGAGCGTCGGGATTCGTAGGTCTTGCATAGTTGGCTGAGGAGGGGGAGGCGGGGCCTGGGCGCCAGGCATCGCGAGACGCGGTGCGCTCAGAGCTTCCCATGCTCCCGGTTCGATGCTGGCTTGCCAGCGCTCCATGACGACATCATCGGCATGCCAACGCGCATCGTCGCACAGGACTCGCATCATATCGCGATAAGACTCAAGTGTTCCGTCATAGCCAAAGAGCTTTCGCCGAGCCGGAGAGTCCGGGAATGCTCCACCTCCGCCAATCGAAGTAATCGATCGTATCGGCCATGGCGCTGGTTCCATGAGCCCCACTCTCTGGATGAGCCCGCCCGCGTAGGAACTACCGACGAAATGCGCATCTTCGATGCACAGCGTCTCGAGGAAGTCTCGAATGTGCTGAACGCGAAGCATCCACTGGTCCGTGAAACTATGGAGCTTGTCGGTATACCCGAACCCAACCATGTCGGGCGCCACGACTCGGAAGTCTTGTGCCAGAAACTCGATATTGGCGAACCACGAGAATGAAGCTCGCGCACCGTACTCTGCACTGTGAAGCAACACGACTGTTGGCCCCGAGTTTCCTGCCTCGAGATAGTGTGTGCGGATGTTGCCGACGCGTACGTAGCGATCCAGGACGCTGTCGGGAAGGCCGGTCGCGGTCTTCTCAGATGGGCTCGATTCACTCATAGCAGCTCTCTCCAGAGGATTGCCTTGATTGTGGGTGAGCGATTGCTCGCTCGTCAACATGGCGTTATCTTCGGCCCCTGGACGGTACATGGGTCATGGACTCGCCGCGGACCGCTGCTGTCTGTTGTTCGTCGGGCGCCGCATGCCCGGGCGCCTTCACGCAGCTTGCCTGGGTTGTGGGGTCTTCGCTCGCGGACCGTGGCTGCGAGCTGGTGTATGGCGGCCGATCGGTTGGGGTGGTGGGCGGAAGGCCGTTTGAGGCGGATGCGTCGGCGATCCATCGGTTATACCGCGTAGATTCCGAAGACTATCTGTCATAGCGCATGTACAGAGACAAGCGATTCAGGCAGATATGGATTTCCGGCTTACTTTTCCAACTAGGGCGGTGGTGGGACTTCACCGTCCTCGCGTGGATAGTGATTACACTGGACGGGTCGATTTTTGAAGTAGCGCTGCTCGGATTCTTCCGCCAGGTTCCCCTGGCAGTCCTCGGACCGATCTCGGGAGTGCTCTCCGACCTGGTTCCGAAATTTTGGCTCCTTACGATCGCGGCCTTTCTCAGCGCCTTGGTGGGCGGAGCGCTCACGGCGGTAACGCTCCTTGAAGTCGTCAACTTAACACAGATATACGCTGTTTCCACAATGCTTGGTATTGCGATGGCGCTCGAGATTCCTGCCAGGCGGGCGTTGATACGGGAGGCGTTGTCCGAAGGAGAGTTCGTCTCTGGTTTGTCTCTCGATCAGGTCGCGCAAAATGTTACCAGGATGGGAGCGCCAGTTGCGGCGGGGATCGCGATCGCGACAATCGGGTCCGGTCCGGCGTACGTTTTCTCCGTAGTAGCGTTTGTTGGAGCCGGAATCGCGGCATTGCAGTTGCGTCACCTCGCTGGCGCTGTGGGCGACGTGGATGACGCGTTCGTTCGCTCCTTGAGGTCCTTTTCTCGCTCCCTGAAGTCCTTGGGTGGCTCAGTGAGGTCGTTCGTGGGCTCGCTGGGTTCTGGAGTGAAGCACGCGAAGGAGAATGAGATCGTTCGGGGTGTATTGATCGTTACTATTGTGTGGAACGTATTGATTTTTCCTCACCAGTGGCTATTTGCGGTGTTTGCAGAAGATGTCCTGGGCGTCGGCCCTGAGCGGTATGGTTTGATGGGGACAGCGCAGGGAATCGGTGCGTTCGTGGCAGCGGTCACTTTTGTGCTGGTTCGATCGACGCCGCATCCAGCGTTGTGGTTCGGACTCGGTGCCATCGCCTTTTCTGGCGGTGTGCTCGTGTTCGGGTTGTCGCCATGGTACGAACTGACGCTGGTGGGGTTGTTGTTCGCGGGCGTAGGGCAAGGAACCTACTTTATTTTCCAAACGGCCACTATCTTGAGTGCCGCCGATCCAGCAATGCGCGGACGTGCCATGGGGATGCTGACGCTCTGCATCGGCACCGCTCCCGTGGGGGTCTTGATGGTGGGAGCGCTGGCGGATGTCGTGGGCCCTCGGTTGGCAGTTGCCGGGCCGGCGACGCTCGCAATCGTGGCCCTCGGCGTGATTGCGCGGGCCAGTCCCAGGCTGTTCCGATATCGGCAAGGGGCTGCGATCGCCGGAAGCGGCCGGCCGTCTGCTGGCGCTGACGATGCCTGAGGGGAGTATGTTGTCAACTCGGACCTCGCTACGTAGGCTGCCGATAGCGACAGGGGAGTTGTGTCGATGACAGCGGAGGAGGGGCTCGAAGCCAGCGAGCGCACCCCGAGGGCGGATCCGATGGCGCTGATCGACTCTCGGATCCAGGCACGTGAGCTCGTACCAAAACGCCACCGGCAAATCGCAGAGGCGGCGTTACCGTTGTTTACGGAACATGGTTTTCATGGCACGACCGTACAGATGGTTGCCCTGGCGGCTGGTATGTCCATGGGGAGCCTCTATCAGTACATTAGACAGAAGGACGACCTGCTCTACCTGGTAGGTCTACTCATAATCAACGACGTGCTCGCGGTGCTTCCCGATAAACGTCGCGATGAGACGAATCGCGAATTCCTCGCACGATCGATGGTCGAGTTATTCGCATTCGCCGAGGATCATCACCGCTGGATTCGACTCATGTATCGTGAATCCGCTAGCCTCAAAGGTAACCCTGAAAAGTTGCGAGCTATTCAGGATCTTGAAGTTGAAGTCGTTCAGCGTTTGCAGTCAATCATCGAAGCTGGCGTTGAAGACGGCTCAGTCCAGGAGTGTGATTCGTTCTTGCTGGGGTATGACTTGTTGCTGTTGGTTCATCTGTGGGCAATCAAGGGTTGGGCGGTGCGACGGAGGATGAGCTTTCCTGAATTCCGGGCGGCGCAGCTGGAAGTGGCCATGCGCATGGTGCCGGGGGCCTGACAGCAGCCTGACTCCGGGAGTTGGCTTGACATGTGATCGGCGATGGGGGGATAGTTCGCCGCATCACGAGTGAGCCGTCGCTCATTTGGGAGAGGCCGCTCCGGACACGGGGGCTCGCGGTTGGTTAAGGTCGTCTCGGCTTCCCAAGCAGCGGAACTTATCAAATCAGGCGACGTGTTAACAGTGTCAGGCCTTGGCGGTATGAATATCGCTGAGACCGTGTTGAAGGCGCTCGAGGACCGGTTCCTGGAATCGGGAGAACCGAACCAGTTGACGGAGGTCCATCCCTGGTTCTACGGCGGACCGCCGGAGACAGGACTCAACAGGTGGGCGCACCCCGGCTTCTTGAAGAGAATCATTGGTAGCACCTTTATTCTCCCAGGACTTGCGGACGAAGCTCCTATTAACGACCTGATCCTCCGTAACGAAGTGGAGGCCTACTGTTGGCCGGCTAACGCGATCCTGCAGTGGCTGAGAGCGGTGGGGGCAAGGCGGCCCGGGTTTGCTACGGAAGTCGGTGTCGGAACCATGGTCGATCCCCGCAACAACGGCACGAAGTTCAACGATGCTGCTGTTGACGACGTGGTTTCTCTCGAGACGCTGGGTGGAAGAGATGTTGTAATGTACGACAGCTTCCCGGTGGACGTAGCACTCATTCGTGGAACAACTGCCGATGAAGAAGGCAATATCTCGATGGAAGAAGAGGGGCTTACCCACGGGGTTCTCGCGCAAGCAATAGCGGCGCGTAACTCCGGAGGAATCGTCATTGCCCAGGTTAAACGCCGAGTAATGACGGCGTCCCTCCATCCCATGATGGTCCAGGTACCGGGTGTCCTCGTGGACTACGTGGTCGTAAACGAGGAACAAAAGCAGTGGGAGTATGGAGTTCTCTCAGGTGACCTTCCGGCAACGATGGGGGAGTATCGCGTCCCACTAGGAGATATAGAATTCCTGCCCTTTAGCGAAAAAAAGATAATGGGCAGACGGGCGTTGATGGAGACAAGGCCTGGTCAGATTGTCAACATTGGATCGGGCACTCCGTACCAGATACTCCCGAACCTTATCGAAGAGGAACTTGTTGCAGATAAGTTCCTCCCCACGATTGAGCACGGTGCACTCGGTGGACGCGTGCTGGGTTCGGCGCACTGGAATGTCCATGCGATTGTCGACCAACCCTCACTTCTGGATTGGTACAACGGTGGTGGGATCGATGTGTCGGTCCTTGGGTTCGGCGAGGTCGACAGATTCGGCAATGTGAATGTGGGGCGAATGGGCCCTACGATTCCCGGTGTGGGAGGCTTCGTGGATATAGCAGCTTCCACGAAGAACCTGGTCTTTTGCGGGCCGTTTATGCGGGGCGCCGAGATCGGGCTGACCGGCACCGGCATTGAGATTCGCCGCGAGGGCAGGGCCTGCAAGTTCGTCGAAAGCACTGACTACATCTGTTTCAGCGCTCAACGAGGAGCTGAAACTGGCCAGCGTGTAATCTACGTCACCGAGCGGGCCGTGTTCGAGTTGCGTAGCGGCAAGATAACCGTGATCGAGGTTGCTCCCGGTGTCGACGTACAGCGCGATGTGCTCGAGCACATTCCGTTCGATGTCGATGTCGCCCCAGACGTGAGATTGATGGATGTGCGGCTCTTTGCCGCGGAACCAATGTTTCTTGGGCTGGACGAGTCGTGGCTGCGATCCCGGGACCTGGTGGCCGTTTGATACCTCCTGGGTCTTTTGAACCATGAAGGTAGATTGCTGGTCGTCGGCGGCGCTGCGGGACGTTGAGCAGGCCACGGAAGCCGCCCAGCAGGCGGGATTTCACGGGATCACGTTCGGTGAAACGTTTGGCGACGCCCTGTTGGCGTGCGGCGCCGTCGCTCAGCACACTCGCGACCTGGACCTTGGGACGGAGGTCCTGATCGCCTTTCCCCGGAACCCGATGATCACTGCGAATGCCGCATGGCAGATACAGGACCTGTCCGGCGGCCGGCTCCACCTCGGACTCGGGTCGCAGGTGAAAGGCCACATTGAGCGCCGGTTCTCGATGGACTGGTCAGCTCCCGGTCCGTGGCTGCGGGACTATGTACGCGCCTTGCAGGACATCTGGAGGTCGTTCCAGTCTGGCGATCCGCTTCAGCATGAGAGTGGGCACTACAAGTTTTCGCTGCTGCCCCCGCTCTTCCGGCCGCAACCGCTGGACGTTTCGCCGCCTCGAATCCATCTCGCTGCGGTCAATCCCTATAATGCGCGAGTCGCCGGCGAGGTAGCTGACGGCATAAAGGTACACCGCTTTCACACGCTCCCGTACGTGCGCGACGTCCTTCTGCCGAGCATCCGCAAGGGGATGAGCCTCAGGGCCAACGGGAGTGCGGGCCAATTCGAGACCTGCTTCATGGCCTTTGTCGCGACGGGCGAGAATCCAAAGGAAGTACGTGACCGGGTGGAAGAGATTCGAAAGAACATTGCCTTTTATGGATCTACTCGAACATATGGGAGAGTTTTGGAGTACAGCGGATACGGCCATTTGATCGAGCCGCTTCATCGCCTCTCATTGCGGGGCGAGTGGGACGCTATGCCGGGCCTGGTCCCCGACGATCTTGTCTACGAGATGGCGATAGTCGGGACGTACGATGAGGTAGCCCAGGAGCTCCAGAGCAGGTACGGGGGCCTGGCTGACCGGCTCAGCGTTGGAGGATGGCGATGGTCGCCCGGTGGAGTGGAGGGGTGGAGGGCCATCCTCGAGGAGCTCGGGACTCTAGGCGCCAGTCTGAACAACTCGCCAGAGCGAGTGAGCAGATGCGATCATGGCGCGTGAACCAGAGAGGGAGGGCGCGCCCATGCACCAGCCGACGTTCGCCAGCGTGGAGTTCGAGCAGAAGAAGCGCAAGACGCGCCGCGAGTTGTTCCTCGAGCGCCTCGACGCCCTTGTGCCCTGGGATGAGTTGGAGGGGCGCATCGAGCCGCACTACCCCAAGGCGGGACGGGGACGGCGGCCCTACCCGCTGGCGGTGATGCTGCGCATCCACTGCGTCCAGCTCTGCTACAACCTCAGCGACCCCGCCATGGAGGATCTCCTCTACGAAGCCGAGTCGGTGCGCCGCTTCTGCGGTCTCACCCTGACCGAGGCCATTCCCGACGAGAGCACCATCCTCCACTTCCGCCACCTGCTGGAGCGCCACGACCTGGGGACGAAGCTGTTCGAGACAATCAACGCCCACCTCGCCCGCCGCGGCCTGCGCCTGCGCGAGGGCACGATCGTGGACGCCAGCATCATCGAGGCGCCCTCGTCGACGAAGAACCGCCAGCGCGCGCGCGACCCGGAGATGCACCAGACGAAGAAGGGGAACGAGTGGCACTTCGGCATGAAGCTGCACATCGGCGTGGACGCCGACAGCGGGCTGGTGCACAGCATGAGGGCGACGGCGGCGAACGTGGCCGACGTGACGGAGGCGCACCGCCTGCTGCACGGCGAGGAGCGGGAGGCGTACGGCGACGCGGGCTACCGGGGCGTGGAGAAGCGCCCCGAGCAGGCGCGGTCGGAGGTCGAGTGGCGGGTGGCGCTGCGGCCCGCCCTGAGGCGGCTGCTTGAGCCGAGGAGCGCGGCGCGGGCGGAGCGCGCGAAGGCGTCGCTGCGGGCGAAGGTGGAGCACCCCTTCCTCGCGGTGAAGCGGCGCTTCGGCTACGACAAGGTGCGCTACCGCGGTCTGGCGAAGAACCGGGAGCGGCTGGCGCTGCTGCTGGGCTTGACGAACCTGCTGCGAGCCGAGCCCCAACTCGCCTGACCCGGGGAGCAGTGCGTTCCGCGCGCTCGTCGAAGCGCGACGGGAAGGCAAAAGCGGCCCCCGACCTCCCCCGGCCCCCTCCCCTGCCGTCCTCCTTGTCCAATACAACCTGCCGGGGAGCAATCGCCGCCGCTAGCCCACTTGCTCAGAGGATTCCTAGGACAATCCAGAATGAACAGTTCCGGGGAAAGGTCCTCAGCGGCCCGCACGGGAATAATGAGCCTGGCGACAGGCATAATTGGCCTTGGCGGGACGTGACATGAGGAACGCTGCTTCCCTCGCTGCAGGTCTTGCGACCATCGCTGTGCTTGCGGCGGGCGTACTCGTCTCGGTTGGCTGTGGAGGGTCCGAGCCCCTCAAGGACGCCTCCGCGGCGGCGGCGCCGACCGCAACGCCGCCGGCCACCGAGGATCCGGAGCCAACCCCCGTCGCGACTTCGGCGGGGACCAACGCCACCAGCACCCCGGAACCCACGCCCGCGGCTACCCCCGCCGCGACCCCCCCCGCCGCGACCCCCGCCGCGACCGCCCCCGCCGCGACCGCCGCCCCGACCACCCCCGCCGCGACCGCCGCCCCGACCACCCCCGCCGCGACCGCCGCCCCGACCCCGGCGCCCGCGGCCGAACGGACATCCAAACCGTCCGCGGCGGAAGGGACCGAACGGGGACCCGACTCGCCTGAAGTGTCGGAGCGCCCGGTGCGGGAGCCGAAGGCCACCCCGAGTGGCGTCTCGACGACGGCCGGGGGCTCCCAGGGCGCTGCTGCCTCCGCCCGGGGGCAGGAATACACCTGGCACGACGGCGACCGCGTCCAGAGCGTGTATCTGGAGACCACGCTCGTCGTCCAGCCGAGTACCGAGAACACCGACGACGACATCGTGGCCAGGGACGATGGCGAGGCCAGCATCGTCCAGGCGCAGCCCCGGCACGATGAGGCCGATACGGAGCCCGTCTTCCGCTCGCAGGCGGGTGACCTGATGACGCTGCCCGGCGGCGTCCTGCTCGCCCTCGATCCCGAATGGGATCAGGCCCGGGTGGATCGCTTCTTCTCCGACAACCAGATCGATAGGAGCCTCGTGCAGGAGCGGGACTTCGCCATCAACGCCTTCTTCGTGGAGACCGACCCCGGATTCCCCTCGCTCAACCTGGCTAACGAGCTCGCAGAACAGGAGGGCGTCCTCATCTCCAGTCCGAACTGGCGCACGGAAGTCTCGCTCCGGTGAGGAGGCCGGCCCTGCTGGCGGGCCTTGCCGCGCTTTGTGTGCTGCTGGGCGCGGGGCAGGTGGGGGCGCAGAGCACCCTCGGGAAGCCCGACCCCACTGTGGCCACCGTCACCACCAACTCCCTGACCGTCCTCTGGGTTGCTCCCTCCGATGACGGCGGGTCGACCATCACCGCCTACGACCTGCGCCACATCGAGACCGCTGCCACGGCCGCGGAAAAGGCCATCGACGCCAACTGGACGATCGAGGAGGTCTGGATGACGGGTGATGGCGCCTTCATCCACGAGATCAAGGACCTCGCCGACGGCGCCGGGTACGACGTGCAGATGCGCGCCGTCAACGCCGACAACCCCGAAGGCGGACCCTGGTCCGACACCGATACCGGCACGACCAGCGACTACGGCGGCACAACCGCCACGGCTACGGAGCTGTCCCTGGGCTCGTCCTTACCCGGAAGCATCGACCCGGCCGACGACGAGGACGTTTTCGAGGTCACATTGACAAGCGCCGCCGACCTCTGGGTGTACACGACCGGCGACCTCGACACGGTGGGCGAGCTGCTGGACTCGAATGGCGCCCTCCTCGAGGAGAACGACGATGGCACCCTCCTCGATTCACCGCTCGCCTTCAGCATTCGTGAGGAGCTCAGCGCCGGCACCTACTACGTTCGCGTCAGCAGCTTCAAAGACCGCGCCGCGGGGTCGTACACCATCCACGCCCAAACCGTGACCGACCCCGGAGACACCCGAGCCACGGCAACGACCGTCACCCTCGACTCCGCAACGCCGGGCCGCATCGGTCCCGTGGGAGGGGACCCTGATGATCCTGACGATCCCGGCGACGAGGACTACTTCAAGCTCGTGCTGAACGCCACCACGGATGTCTGGGTGATGGCGTACGGCGACCTGGACACCTTCGGCGAGTTGTACGACCAGAACGGGAGCCTCATTGCCACCTACGACGACAGCGAGTTCCTGGGCAACGCGACGGGGTTCATGTTCCGCCGGCAGTTGCAGGCGGGTACCTACTACATCGGGGTCACTGGCTACTACTACGATGACGTCGCGCCTTACACGCTGCACGTCCGCACCGCGACCGAACCCGGAAGCACCACTGCCACCGCGACTCCGCTCACCCTCCGTGTCCCTGAGACCGGCCGAATCTCCTCATCCAGCGACCGGGATTACTTCAGCCTCACGCTCGCGGAGGATACGTACGTCTTCATCTACGCCCTCACCTTTGGAAGCGCCCTGCCGCTCACCCCAACGGTCCGCAACGACCAGGGAACCCGTATCCCCATGCATCTCGTCCCCCATGCCAACTGGGCGGAACAGGGAATGTCAGAGTTCAGCTTCTCGGTGTGGGGGAAGCTCGAGGCAGGCACGTACCAAGTCAGCATCGGGTCCGCTGGTGGCTCAACCGGGACGTACCTGCTCGACCCCCTTGTGTCGACGTACGGCCGCATGCTCGAGGAGTGCACCGCTCTCACCACGCCCCAGAGCGATCCCTGGTACGGATGCCAGTGGCACCTCAATAACACCGGCCAATTCGCGGGCGGCGCCATGCAGGACATCAACGTCGAGAGTGTCTGGTCCGGCGGCAACATGGGGGAGGGGATCAATGTGGCCGTCGTCGATGACGGGCTGGAGTTCGACCACGAAGACCTGTCCGCCAACGTCCTCACCGCCCGCAACCACGACTACGCCCGCCAGGGTGGGGTCTACGACCCCCTCGAGACCCATGGCACGGCCGTGGCGGGCCTCATCGCCGCCCGCGACAACGACATCGGCGTCCGCGGCGTGGCGCCCCGAGCCAAGGTCTTCAGCTACAACGTGATCGCCCGCGGCAGCTCGGTTTCGGACAGCGAGGCGAGCGCCATGTATCGCAGCGAGGATGCGCAACACACGGCCATCTCCAACAACAGCTGGGGGTACACGGACAGAGGATACCCGAGACGCTCCAGTGCTACCTGGCAGTCTGCGGTAGAGCGGGGGGTCACGGAGGGCTATGGGGGGAAGGGGATCCTCTACGTCTGGGCGGCGGGCAACGGGCACCTGAAGGGCGACAACGCGAACCTCGATGGCCGTGCCAACTTCTACGCTGTCACGGCCGCCTGCGCCGTTGGCTACGACGACAAGCGGAGCACCTACTCCGAGATGGGCGCCAACCTCTGGGTCTGCGCACCGTCCAACAGCAGACGGGGGTTGCCGCAAATCACGACCACCCACATCCCGGATCGCTACCGGGACAATTTCGGTGGCACGTCCTCTGCTGTACCCATCGTGTCCGGCGTGGCCGCCCTCGTGCGGGCCGCGAATACCGATCTGACGTGGCGCGATGTGAAGCTCATCCTCGCCGCCTCCGCGCGCCGCAATGATCCCGACAACAGCGGCTGGGAGCAGGGGGCGGTCAAGTACCGCTCGACAACCAATAACCGCTACTGGTTCAACCACGAGTACGGATTCGGCATGGTCGATGCTGCCGCCGCCGTCGCCCTTGCCGAATCCTGGAGCCCGGACGACCTCCCCGACTGGCGCGAGATCGAGGCCGAGTCCGGGACTCTGGATCGGCAGATTCCCGATGCTCCGCTTCTGGGTACCCCGTCCACCATCACCAGCAGCCTGACCCTGGACCCCCACGTCGGATTCGTCGAGTTCATGGAGATCGAGATCGAGCTGGACCACGACCGGTTCCGGAATCTCCAGATCGAGCTCGAGTCCCCATCTGGTGCTGTCTCCGTCCTGTCGGTTCCTGCGTCCCTCGTCTTGTTCAGCCGCTCATCCAGGAACCCCATACCCCTCTTCGTAGACGTTGAGGCTACCCTCCGCTTCGGCTCAGCCAGACACCTTGGCGAAGACGCCGCCGGCACGTGGATCTTGAGCGTCAGCGACCGGGAGACTGTGGGTACGGGCATCCTCAAGTCCTGGAAGCTCAAGGCCTACGGCCACGGGTACACGCCTGGATTCGTCGACATCGACGATGTTGTTCCCGGTCCCGGCGCCCTCACCGTCTCGTGGAAACCCCCCGACGACATCGGGGGCTCAGCCGTCACCGGGTACGACCTCCGCTACATCCGCGCGGACGCTACCGACCCCGACGACTGGGACGAGGTCACCAGCGTCGGGAGCGTCACGGACCGCCAGTACACGCTGAGCGGACTGGACGGCGAAGCGAAGTACTACATCGCGATGCGGGCCGTCAACGATGCCGGTGAGGGCCCCTGGTCGCAGCCCTACGACGAAGTAACCCAAAGCGTTTTCCCTGGGGTACCCAGGTCTGTCCGCGTTGCTGCCCGCGACAACGGCCTCGCCGTCTCCTGGAGGGAGCCCGCCTACCTGGGTGTGGGGATCATGGCCTACGACGTTCGCTACATCCGCGAGGACGCCGCCGACAAGGCCGACATCTTCTGGACCGACAGCAATTTCGCCTGGCGAACTGGCGATGGCGACCTCCGCTCCGTCATCCGCGGCCCCCAAAACGGCGTCCGCTACGAGGTGCAGGTGCGGGCCCGGAACAGCAGGGGCGACGAGGGGGAATGGTCTGGCGTTGCCAGAGGCACGCCCGCAGCGATCAGCAGCCCCGCCGAGTTCCCCAACAGCGAGACGGGCCAGCGGAGCATCGCCGAGAACACGCCCGCTGGAGTGAACATCGGCGAACCCGTTACCGCCCGCGACGACGAGGGCGATACCTTGGCGTACTCGCTCAGCAGCGGCGGAGCCAACTTCGACATTGTCGAGACGACGGGCCAGCTGCAGACGAAGGCCGCCCTCGACCGCGAGCGAACCTCCAGCAACGCCGTGACCGTCGCCGTCCACGACGGCAAGGCCCGCGACGGAACGACCAGCACAACCACCGACGACACGATCCGCGTCACAATCACCATCGAGAACGTCGACGAGCCGCCCGCGATCACGGGCGCCACGGATCCCGCGGTCCGGGAGAACAACACGGCCGTCACCACCTACCGCGCGAGCGACCCCGAGCGCGCGACGAGCACCTTCACCTGGTCGCTCACTGGAGACGATGCCGGCGCCTTCACGATCAGTGAGCGTGGCGTGCTCACCTTCGACCCCGCCCCCGACTTCGAGGGGCCGACCGACAGCTTCCCTCTCAACGTGTACGAGGTCACGATCCAGGCGACCGACGAGAGCGCGGTCGACCCAGACGCCTGGACCGGCGAGCTCGTGGTGCGCGTAACCGTCGAGGACGTGCCTGAGCCGCCGGTAGTGATGGGCGAGGAGCACTTCACGCGCGGGGAGGCCCCCGCCACCTTCGTCGGCAACTACCGCGCAACGGACCCGGAGGGCGCCGACACTACGTGGGTGACCCTCGCGGGACCGGACGCGAGACACTTTGTGATCGACGAATTCGGCGAACTGAGCTTCACCGCCCCTCCCGACTTCGACGCTCGCGCCGACGCCAATCGCGACAACACGTACGAGGTCACGGTGCGCGCCTCCGACGAAGACAACAGGGTTGGCAGCCTGCCCGTGACCGTCACCGTTACGAACGTGAACGAGCCTCCCGTCATCAGCGGTCTGGCCACGATCGAGGTCAACGAGGGCCACGCTGGCACAGTCGCCACGTATTCGAGACGTGATCCCGAGGGCCATTCCACCAACTGGGGGGCCCTCGGCCAGACCGCGGCGCTCACTGGCGTCGACGCCGGCCGGTTCGAGTTCAACAAGCAGACCGGAAGGCTCACCTTCGCAGACCCCTCTGACTATGAGGGGGGCGGCACCCGCTACGAGTTGACGATCAACGCCAACGACGGCTCGCTGAACAACCGCCTCGATATAACTGTCAACGTCACCGACGTGGACGAGCCTGAGGGCCTGGCCCTCGACGGGCGGCGGCCCGTCATCGACCGCCCCTTGACGGCCACGCTGACCGAAGCCGACAACGTCGCCAGTACAACCTGGAGCTGGGAGCGCTCGCGAAGCCGCGGCAGCGGCTGGACGGCCATCAGCGGCGCCACCGGGCGAACCTACACGCCCACTGACGACGACCGCGACCACTACCTGCGTGTGACGGCCCAGTACACCGATGGCCACGGCCCGGACAAGAGCCTGCGGGCGGTTACGGAATTTACGGCCGTGGACGATCGTCTCTCGAATGCCCCCCCGGTCTTTCCTGACACGGTCGCTTCCATCCCCGTCCGCGAGGACACCCCCGCCAAGAGGAACGTCGGCAGCCGCGTGGGGGCTACCGATGCTGACAACGACCCGCTTCTCTACACCCTCAGCGGCTCGAACGACTTCGCCATCGGCCGCACGAACGGCCAGATCCTGGTCGCGGACGGCGTCACGCTCGACTACGAAAGCGGCCAGACCACCTACGTGCTCACGGTGACCGCCGACGACGGCTTCTTGGGTGGAATCGACTCCGTTGATGTCACCATCACCATCACCGACGTGAACGAGCCCCCGAAGGCGGTGGATGACGCCCCCCGCAGGTTCGACGAGGACACATCAATCGAGATCGATGTCCTCGTCAACGACAGCGACCCTGAAGACGACCGGAATGACCTGACGGTAAACCTCGTGCGAGGGCCAGCGCAGGGGGCGGCCACCGTGAACGCCCCGGCGAATTCCGGCGAGCGCCCGAGCATCACCTACACCCCACGAGCCGACTACAGCGGGTCCGACAGCTTCACGTATCGCGCCAGGGACACCAAGGGCCTCACCTCCAACGTGGCGACGGTCGCGCTGACCGTCGACCCGGTGAACGACGCGCCGACGTTCCCGGCGGCGACCGCTGAGCGCACCGTCGTCCAGACGGCACAGCGGGGGGCCAACGTCGGCGCTCCCGTCACCGCCAGGGATGTCGACAGTGCCGTTCTCGCCTACCGGCTGACCGGGGCGTCGGAGTTCGAAATCGAGGAGCACACCGCCCAGATCACCGTTCGCGATGGGGCCCTGTTGGACGCCACCAACCAGCCAACGCATGTGGTCACGGTGACCGCCGACGATGGCAAGGGCGGCCGCGCGAGCATCGAGGTGACCATCACCGTCACCACCCGTCCCCCGCCGCCACCGTTCATTCTGGGTCCCATCGGCCCCGGCGTCGGGCCGCCCCCTGGACCAACCCCCAGCGCTGCCGACTTCGAGTGGACTGTCGACCGCGACATCGAGGAGCTCGATAGCGACCACGATGTTCCCACCGGCTCCTGGTCTGATGGCGCCACCATGTGGATTGCCGAGAACGGCGACGGCGCCGACGACGCGGTGTTCGCCTACGACCTCGCCACCGGTGAAAGGAAAGAGGACCGCGAGTTCGAGTTGCACGAGACCAACCGCGCCCCCCGCGGCTTATGGTCCGACCGCGAGACAGTGTGGGTCTCCGACAGCGGTCGTAACCGTCTCTTCGCCTACGACCTCGCCACCGGCGAACGCCTCGAAGACCGGGAGGTCGTGCTCGACAGGCGCAACCGGGACGCCCGCGGCATCTGGTCCGATCACCGCACGGTATGGGTGCTCGATGGCCGCTCCGACGCTCTCTTCGCCTACGACCTCGGGACCGGAGTACTTCTGGGCGAGTACCCCCTCCACTCGGCCAACGACGATCCGCGTGGCGCCTGGTCCGACGGCGTCACCATTTGGGTCTCCGACCACAGCGACAAGCGCCTATTTGCCTACCGCCTCCCGCCGCGGGACGACGACGACGCCCTGGCCCGGGACGAGGAAGACGCCGTTGCGAAGCCAGCGCTCGTGCGCGTGTCCGACGAGGAGTTCGACGTGAGGGACGCGGGCAACAACAGCCCCCGCGGCCTCTGGTCGGACGGCGACGTGCTCTACGTGGCCGATAAGAATGACAACAAGGTCTACACCTGCAACATGCCCGACGCGATCGATGCCCGCCTGGCCTCCCTCGCACTGAGTGGGGTGCCGTTCGGGGAGTTTGACGCCCGCGTTGACGAGTACGTCGGTATCCCCGATGAAGGCGTGGCAGAGACGACGGTCGTGGCCGAGGCTGTGCAAGACGGTGCAACGGTCTCCATCGCGCCCACCGACGCCGATGGCGACAGCGGGAACGGCCACCAGGTGGCGGTCGAATTCGACACCGCCGTCGCGGTCACCGTCATCTCGGCGGACGGCACCCGCACCCGCGTCTACCGCGTGGCGGTCGATGTCCCTGTGGAGGTCATCCAGCTCACTCCAACCTGGAACTCACTCGAGTGGCCCGGCGTCGACGGCGTGGCCGTCGGCGGCGCCCTGGAGGACGGCGGTATCGCCGACAAGATCGCCGTCATCTACGAGTGGGACGACGTGGGGAGGACCTGGCGGGCGTACTTCCCCGACCTCAAGGACGCGCCCGGCCTCAACACCCTCACCGTCTTCCGGCAGGGACACAGCTACTGGATCGCCGTCGCCGAGCCCGTCACCTGGACTGTCGCCGCAGGCGCCGGAGACGAGCCCTAGGCGCGAGTTGTGCTCACGCGTTGAGCGTGGGCGCCCGGGAACGGAGGCCGTCGACGGGCTCCCGGCTGTGGAGCACGAACCCCTCGTAGCCGGCCTCGGCGATCTCGTCGCACCTCTTGCGGTAGACGTCCAGTCCCCCCGCATAGGGCATGAACACGCGCGGCTTGCCGGGAATGTTGGCGCCCAGGTACCAGGAGTCCGCGAGCATGTAGAGCGTCTTGCTCGCGACATCGTTCACGTGGTCGACCCACTCCGCCTCGGCGCCGGCGTCCGCCTCGGCGATCTCGACATCGTGCGCGCGCATGTAGGCGAGGAAATCCGAGATCCATTCGACGTGCTGCTCGATCGTAGGTGGCATGTTGCTCAGCACCGAAGGGCTGCCGGGCCCGGTGATCGTGAACATGTTGGGGAACCCGGCGGAGGCCAACCCGAGGTACATCTTTGGCCCCTCCGCCCACTTCTCCTTGAGCGCCACGCCGCCGCGACCGCGGATGTCAATGCGGCTGAACGCGCCGGTCATCCCGTCGTAGCCGGTCGCGAAGACGATGATGTCGAGTTCGTACTCGCCGTCCCGGGTGCGGATCCCGCTCGCCGTGATCGCTTCGATTGGGGAGTGACGAATGTCGACCACATCGACGTTGTCGCGGTTGTAGGTCTCGTAGTAGTTGGTATCGATGAGCGTGCGCTTCGACCCGAACGGGTGGTCGCGAGGCACCAACTTCTCGGCGGTCTCCGGGTCGTCGACGATCTCACGGATCTTCGACCGGATGAACTCCGCGGCCGTGTCGTTGGCGCGCCGGTCGAGGGCGATGTCGCTGAACGTCGTGAGCACGAAGCGGAACCCGCCCTGCTCCCAGGCGGCCTCGTAGAGCGCGCGCCGATCCTCGTCGTCGACCTCCAGCGCCGAACGATCGGGCAGGTCATAGGGGGTGCCGCCCGCCGACCAGCGGCTCTTCTCGAAGATCTCGTCATAGCGCCCCTTGACCTCATCAAGGAACTCGGGCGTGACGGTGCCATGGCGAGCCGGGATCGTGTACTGCGGTGTGCGCTGGAAGACGGTCAGGTGACCGGCCTGGCCGGCGATCACCGGGATCGCCTGGACGCCGCTCGAACCGGTGCCAATCACCCCGACGCGCTTGCCCGCAAAGTCGACCCCGTCGTGCGGCCATGAGCCGGTGTGGTGCCAGTCGCCCTCGAAGCTCTCGAGCCCCTTGATGTCGGGGATCTGGCCCGCCGAAATGCAGCCGACCCCGGTGATCAAGTAGCGCGCGAGCACGCGGTCGCCCTGGTCGGTCTCGATCTCCCAGCGGTTCAGGTCCTCGCGGAAGTGCGCCGCGGTGACGCGCGTCTCGAACTGGATATCGCGGCGCAGGTCGAACCGATCGGCGACGTGGTTGAGGTAGCGCAGGATCTCGGGCTGCTCCGGGTACTTGCCGCTCCAGGTCCACTCCTGGGCAAGGTCCTTGTCGAACGAGAAGCAGTAGAGGTACGACTCGGAGTCGCACCGCGCCCCGGGGTAGCGGTTCCAGTACCAGGTGCCGCCAACGTTGTCCCCGGCCTCGAACACGCGCGCCGAGAGGCCGAGCACCTCGCGCAGCCGGTGCAGCATGTACATACCGGAGAACCCGGCCCCAACGACGACAGCGTCGAGTTCCAGGTGCCTGGTGTCGGTGGTCATGGCTGTTCTCCCTTGTCGAGCGTTGCCTGCGGGGCCCCGCCCGTCAGATTACTCTTCCTGCACGGGCGTGTCGGCTACGGCCGCCTCAGCGGCTTCCCTGGACCGCTCGTGGATCACCGCCCGCACAGCCTTGACTACCTGCTGAAAGCCGCGCTCGCTTCCGGGCAGCATCAGCAGTGTGAAGAAGCCGTGCGTCTGGCCCTCGTGACGCATGAAGTTCACCGGCACCCCGGCCTCCCGGAGCCGCTCGGCGTAGGCCTCGCCCTCGTCGCGCAGCACGTCGTGTTCGGCGGTCAGCACGACCGCCGGCGGGAGGCCGGCGAGATCGGTGGCACGCAGGGGCGAGGCGTCCGCCTCAACCCTCTGCGCGGAATCCGGTGCGTAGTGGTCCCAGAACCAGGCCATCGCCTCGCGCGTCAGCAGCAGTTGGTTCTCGGGATCGGTGTAGGACGGCCGCTCGAAGTCGGCGTCCGTCACCGGGTAGATCAGGATCTGGGCCGCGATCGGCGGGCCCCCGTGATCGCGCGCCCGCAGCGCCATCACCGCCGCAAGGTTGCCGCCCGCGCTGTCGCCGGCGACGAATAACGGGGCGCCCGGTCCGGCGATCTCAGCGAGGTGCTCGCCGACCCACTGGAGCGCTGCGTAGGAGTCGTCGACGGCCACCGGGTAGCGGTGCTCGGGCGCCAGGCGATAGTCGACCAGGACCACTGAACACGACGTGCGCTCCGCGAGCTTGCGCGCGACGGTGTCGGTCTCATCCATCGAACCGATGACCCAGCCGCCCCCGTGGTAGTACACGATCACGCCGGCGGGCTGCTCGAGCGGCGCCAGTACCCGGAGCGGCACGGCGCCGCCTGGCACGGCGAGGCCCTGCTCTTCGACGCGGAACATCGGCGGGGCCGGGCCGGCCAGCTCGGCCATCCCGGCAGCGAGCGCTCGTGCCTCCTCGACGCTGCTCTCGTGCAGGGGTTTGCCGCCACCTTCCGCCATCTGCCTGAGCAGCTCGGTAGTCGCGAAGTCAAGCGTCATGCAGTACTCCCGGGCCGCGCTCCGCGTTGCCGAGGTGCGCCCGACTCTCCACCCGTGTCATCAGTTCAACCCTCGCATGCGAGGGTCCAGCACATCGCCTGGCGCATCGCCCAGCTTCCACGGTCCGTCAGCATAAAGATGCGGCAGTCGGGACGCATCGTCCCGCCCCACGACGGCTCGGGCGGCGGTGCGCCGTATCCGGGGAGCGCAGTCCGGCCTTCAGGCGTCGGTGCTCCCCGAAGCGGCCGAGCCCGGAGGCTACAACCCCACCGTCAGCTTGAGAGTTCGCAGGACGGTCTCCCCTGGGGAGCCAGCCTCACGAGGGCGAGGATTGCCCGCGGCGGGCCGCCGAGACGACTCGCTTGCCGAAGAGCGCAGCGACAAGCGGGACAGCGGCCACGACGGCCACGACCAGGCTGTTCCGCGCGATGTCTCCCGCCACGTCGGCGGTGGCCCGCTCGATTAACTCAAGCAGCTTGTTCACCAGCAGCTCCGATGTGAGCGGAAACCTCGATCCGGGGTCCGGGGCCAGCCCCTCCCGGATGGTGTCGAACATCGCGCCCGACGCTGCTAGGTAGGCGGGCCCCGCCGCGAGGGCAATCAACCCACCCGAGACCACCACGACCGCTGCTGCCCACGCGATGCGTCCGCGCCAGCTCGTCCCCCCCAGCAGGGCCACCCCCAGCAACAGGATGCCCGCGACCAGCCCGCCCACCCACCGGCCGCGGCGCACCCAGTCGACCCACTCCCGCGACTCGGACGATGCCTCGACGACGTAGCCATCGGAGAGGAGCGAGCGGATGTCCTCGACCAGCTCGATGGCGCCCTCGTTGTTGGACAGGTCGGTGCGGAGGTCCTGGTCGGTGTAGGACCAGCCCTCGCTGAAGAGCCTCCGGATGTCGTCGAGGGCGGTCAGCGCCTCCACTCCCCCGTCATCCTCCAGGCCGTCGCGGAGGTCCTTTTCGGTGTAGCGCACCGTATTGGGGACACGATCGAGGACGGACTCCTCGATCGATGAGGCGATGACGGGAGCGGCCGCGCCCACGAATTCCAGCACCGTCGCGCCCGGCGGAACGCAGTGCGGCAGCTCCCGGCGTATCGCCTCGCGCGCCGTCTCCATCTCCGCCGGGGTGGAGCACTCGGGGAGGATCCGCAGCCTCTCGCGGAGGGAGGCGGTGGCTGTCGCGGTGAGGGCCCTCGCCGCGTCCCCCTTCAGGGGCACGAGGTCGAAGACGGCGGTGAATCCGTCGGACTGGCCTGTGACGTACCCGCTCACTTCGCCCGCCAGAATGGCAGCCTGTCGCTCGACCCACGCCGGGGAGGCGGCTCGGCGGAGGGAGGCGAGCACGTCGGTGCGGGTGAGCACCAGGCCGTAGGGCAGCTCCGACAGCGGGTCCAGGCGCCCCTCGGCGGTCGGCTCGACCACGGTGGCGTACGCCACGTCGTACGCGTCAGCCTCGGCGATGATGGCCTCGATCTCGCTGGCCGCCTCCGCGGTCTGGCCGACGCCCGGTTCGATGCGAAGCTCGAACCCCTCCGAGCGGCCGGTGAGATACCCGACAACCTCGTCGCCCCCCCGCTCGACCTGGCTGGCCAGCCACTCGGGTGTCACGACCCGCGTGAACACCCGCACAAGGCTCCCCCCGGCCCCCGCGTTGGCGCCCCGCAGGAACTCGACCCATCCCGACTCGTCGCCGTCGGGAGGGAACTCCTCGTCCGCCCACTCGGCGAACTTCGGCGTCAGTTCCCGCTCAAGGAGGCGTCTGTAGGCGCCGGACTCTCGCAGCACGTCGGTGAGTGCGCCGACCAGGGCATCAAGCTGCGCGTCCGCGTCAACCCTGAACGTTGTCTCGTCCTGCTCACCGGTGATGTACTCCCCGACCGCGGCAACGGCGGGAGCGGCAAGCGCCTCAATGTCCCCGGGGCTGACTGCGCCCTGCACGGCGCTGGTGATTTGCTCCGTCGTCAAGCCGGAAGCCGCGAGCAGGTTCTCATCGAACTCCCCGCCCATCTCGCCTGCATCAAGCCGGCGCGCGTCGTCGACCACGGCAGCCAGGAGATCCTCCATGGCGAAGCGATACACGTCGGCCCGTTCGAGTTGGTCCGCCAGGAAGCCCGGACGTGCAAGCGTCGAACTGGCCGCCTGAAGCGTCAGCGTCGCGGCAAGCGCCCCTGCGAAGGCGATGGCGAGGAGCGTCGCGCCTGAACGGCGCAGCCAGATCGGCACCCGGTCATGGTGGCGGAAGGGAGGGGAAGTACGCCACCGGGGCCGCGGAGCGGAGGTGAAGGTGGATGCAGGAGGAATCCTGTCCTCCGTGGCCGTCCACGGGGGTGACGTCCTGGCCCGGCCGCCGGCCCCGCAGCGTCGGGGTTGGTTGGAGCACTCGTAGTACAGTCTCCCGGGGAACCAACACTTCTCCCCCGCAAGAGTGGCCCTATGGACAACGTCAACGCATCGACCTACGGCGACCGCATGGCCGAGGTCTACGACGAGCTCCACGAGCAGCTGAGCGTCCCCGAAGTCGTGGACCCGATGGTCGACGTGCTCGTCGAACTGGCCGCTCGAGGGCGCGCCCTCGAGCTGGGTATCGGCACTGGCCGCATCGCCCTGCCGCTGGCGCGGCGCGGCGTCGAGGTGCATGGCCTCGACGCCTCCGAGGCGATGGTTGCCCAGATGCGGGAGAAGCCCGGCGGGGCCGACATCCCCGCCACCATCGGTGACTTCGAGCAGGTTGGCGTCGAGGGGCGCTATTCGCTCGTCTACGTCGTCTTCAACACGCTCTTCTCGCTCCCCTCGCAGGAAGCACAGGTCAACTGTTTCCAGAGCATCGCCCGCTGCCTCACCGCTGACGGCGTCTTCCTCGTGGAAGCCTTCGTCCCCGACATGACCCGCTTCGACCGTGGCCAGCGCGTCAGCGCTGGCCTGGTCGAGACCGACCGCGTCTCCATCGATCTCGACCGCCACGACGCCGCTACCCAGACGGTAGCCTCGTCGCACGTCTACATAACGGCCGAAGGCGTGCGCATGTACCCCGTCAGCCTCCGCTACGCCTGGCCTTCCGAGCTGGACCTGATGGCGCAGCTCGCCGGCATGAAGCTCCGGGACCGCTGGAGCGACTGGCGCCGGAACCCCTTCACGTCTGCCAGCACCGGCCACGTCTCCGTCTACGAGCTGGTGTAACGAGTCAAGACCCTTCTAGGTGTCCTGTCTCGGCGGCGTGACGAAGGAGCAGGTAGGGCCCGGGGAACGACTGAGCCTCACGTCAAGGGTCAGCAGCGGACAGTCGAGCGCCTCGGCGATCGCGACGTACCAGGCGTCGTAGCTGGACAAGTTGTCGCGAAGCTCCCAGATCCGTTCCGCGAAGGGTCTGAAAGGAAAGAGCTCGACGCTAACGCGCGTTAGCTGCCGGTGTGCATGTCGGGCTTCCGCTTGAGAGAGATGGCCACGTTGTTCGATCCGGCGAAGGGTGTTGCTGGCTTCTGCGAGCACCATTTGCGGTCCAGCGAGCACTTCCCCGACCACTGCTGCTGCCGCCCACCGGCCGTCCTCGTCGCGTTCCGCCAGAATTGCAACCAGCGCTGATGCGTCCATGACAAGTGTCACGTTCGGTCTGCGTTACGCGCTTCCAAAATGACCGATCGAGGGATGTGCGTTCCCGTTGCTTCTACGCGCTCGCGCACCTGACGTAGCCACTCATCGATAGACGGCTGCGATGCCAGTTGCTCCAGCTCCAAGAGGAGGTATTCCTGCATGGACTGGCGGTTCCGGGCGGCCCGCAGCGCCAGTTCGTCACGGACCTCCTCGGGAACATTCCTGATAGTGATCTGCACCATGCATGCATTCTGCCAGCAACGCCAGCATTTCGCCAGCACATGTGGCTACTCCCCCGGCGAATCCTCCCACGGAGATCTGGTCGGCTTCGGGTGCCGTTCGGCGATCTCCGCGCCCAGCGCATCGAGCTCCTGTTCGGCGAGCTCCGCCTGTGCGACCTCGAACAGCTCCCGCTCTTCCCACCGGATGTGGTCGTGAAGGGTGGCGCCGAACTCCCGCAGTGCCCGACAGGTGGTCGGCGTGGAGCCTCTCGATCTGCGGGTCGTCGACCGGACGGTGGCGGATCAGCCGGGCCAGGAGGCACTCGCCCTCCGTGTGGAAGTGCGGCAGCAGCCCCCGCGCCCAGAACCGCAGCAGATCCGCGTACAGGCGCTCGACTTCCTCTTCGCTGGCTGCCGGTAGTTCCCGCTCGATCCGCAGGGCAAAGACGAGGCCGTGGTGGTGCTCCTCCGAGAGCCGGGCCAGCCTTGGGTCGCGCTTCACCCCTCCAGCATAGCCAGCCCCTTCGTGGCCGGTCGCCCCGCATCCCCAACCGGCCGCGCTGCTACCATCGGGCGACCACGCCGCCGCCTGTGGGAGGCCCCCGTTCTACATCGCCTGCCCGGAGCACAGTACGTCGCCCACCCCGACCACCTCTTCTACGGCTGGTGGATCGTCGGCGCCGGAATGGTCATCACCACGCTCATAGGCGCATTCGTCATGCAGGCCTACGGCGCCTACGTCGCTGTCTTCAGGGAGCAGTTTGGCTGGAGCAGCACCGTGCTCGCCCTCGGCTTCTCCACCATCCAGGGCACGAACGGCGTCGTTGGCCCCGGCCAGGGCTGGCTCACCGACCGCTTCGGTCCCCGCGCCGTCATCCGCGTTGGGCTGGTGCTGCTGGCAGGGGGGCTCATGCTCTTCAGCCGGATATCGGAGCTGGGCCACCTCTTTCCCGTCCTCTTCGTCATCGCCGTCGGTATGAGCCTGGGCGGCTTCCTCTCCGTGATGGTGGCGGTCGTCAACTGGTTCGAGCGCTACCGCGCCACAGCCATCAGCTTCACAACGGGCGGCTTTGCTGTCGGGGGTGTTCTCGTCTATCTCGTCGTTCTGGCCATCGACGCGGTCGGCTGGCGGATGACGGCCTTCAGCTCGGGGCTCATCGTCCTCGCCCTCGGCCTCCCCGCCGCCCAGCTCATCCGCCACCGGCCCGAGGACTACGGCGAGGTCGTCGATGGCTCCCCCGCCCCTCCGCGCACCAGCCCCCCCGCGCCGGGCGCGGTCGCCGAGGTCGCGCACGAAGACACCGGCTTCACTGTCGGGGAGGCGTTGCGCACCCGCCAGTTCTGGTTCATCTCCCTCGGCCACGGCTCGGCCCTCCTTGTCGTCTCGGCGGTCATGGTGCATCTCTTCACCCACCTCACGGAGAGCCTCGACTACTCGCTGACACAGGCGGGCGCCATCATCGTCGTGATCCCCATCTTCCAGGTGGTGGGCACAATCGCGGGAGGGATCCTGGGCGACCGCGTCAACAAGCGCGCCCTCGCCGCCGGCGCGATGCTGACCGCTGGCTGCGCCCTCTTCGTCCTCGTCTTCGCCAACTCGCTCTGGATGATCTTCGTCTTCGCCCTTGCCCACGGCTTCGCCTGGGGTGTCCGCGGGCCCGTGCTCCTCGCCCTCCGCGCCGACTACTTCGGGCGGCGCGACTTCGGCAAGATCATGGGGCTCTCACAGTTGGTGATGACCTCCGGGATGATGAGTGGTCCCATCTTCGCGGGCCTGATGAGAGACATAACGGGGGGATTCGAGACGGGCTTCGTCGTGCTTAGCATCCTCTCTCTTCTGGGCGCTCTGCTCATTGTGTTCGCGTCCAAGCCCACCAGGCCCCTCGCCCCCGTCCGCTGAACCGTACAATCGCGCCCGCTGGAGGCCCCTATGACCACGACCGATGGCCCCGACCCCGGCGTCGCCCAGTTCGCCGTAAGCGCGAGCGACATGCCCCGCGCCGCTCAGCTCTACTGCGATGTCCTCGGCTGCCTCAAGGCCGGCGGGCTCCTCATCTGGGGCGACTTCCTCGCCACCCTCCAGAAGGTGCCCGACCCGGCCGCCGCCCTCTGGTGGGTCATCGACCGCCAGGACTTCGTCCAGCTCGAGGTCTGGGGCTACACCCGGCCCGTCCCCCGTCCTCTCCCCCTCGACTGGCGCCCCAGCGACATCGGCTACACCCGCATGTCGTTCCACGTTGACGACTTCGACGCCGTCGTCGCGCGCATCCCCACCGTCGGCGCTGCAACGATCACGCCCCCGCAGGGCCCCGACGGCGACCGTCGCGTCTGCCTCCGCGACCACGACGGCTTCATCACCGAGATCATGGAGCGCGACCCCCTCTCCGACGTGCGCCCGCCCCGCTGGTCCGAGTCCGGCTGCGCCATCCGCGCCGTCAGCCTCTCCGTGCCCGACCTCGACAAGGCGAGGCGCTTCTGGGTCGAGACCCTCTCGCTCGAAGTGGTCGACCCCACCCTGCTCCACACGCCCGGGATGGAGGCGCTCTGGGGTCTCCCCGGCGCGAAGAGCGAGACCCTCCTTGTGCGCGCAGGGGACCAGCTCATCGAGCTCCAGCAGTACTCCGACCCCGCCCCCCGTCCCCGTCCGCTGGGCTACCTCCTCAGCGACGTCGGCATCCTCAACATCGCCCTCGGCTACCGCACCCGCAAGGCCTACACGGCCGCCTTCACCCGCCTCATCGATATGGGCTACACGGCCAACGTCCAGCCCAACACCGAGGGCCCCTTCACCTCCTCCTACGTGAACGACGACCAGGGCTTCTCGCTCGAGATGTTCCACTGCGCGGAGGAGATCGATCAGTACCTCGGCTTCATGCCCGAGGCCAGCTGGCGCTCCGCCAGCGGACGCCCGCCCCGCCCCCGCTAGGTAAAGGGCGCCGCGAAGAAGTCCACGATCGCCTCCACCGCCTCGATGGCGGTGAAGCTGTCGAGCCACTTGCCCCCGTGCAGCGCGTACTCCTGGAACACCTTCAGGGCCGTCAGCGGGATCAGCGCGAGGATGATGTTGCGTCGTGAGAAGGTGAAGTGCGGGCGCCAGTGCGGCAGGCTCGCCACGAACAGGAACCACACCTCGAAGACGTTCGGTACCGCCAGCAGCACCACCCGGTCCTCCGTGAACTCGAACGCCACGAATCCCACCAGCCGCAACGCGAACAGTCCCACCGCCACCGAGCGCGCCGGACCCTTCCACCGCAATGCCACCACCAGGAAGGCGACCATGTAGACCTGGTCGAGCCACTTGTCGAACGCCTGGTAGTTACTGACCCCGCCCAGGTCGAGCAGGTTCTTCAGGAAGAGGTCGCTCAGGTCGATCAGGATCGCGGCCCAGCCGCCGACGAACGCCCACTTCAGGACGGCGAGCGAGCCCACGACCCGCACGATCGCGATGATCAGCTCTTCCAGGGACACGTCCGCCCCCTGCTCCCGCCCGTCTTTTCCGGCGGCCGAAACTCGCCCGCCTATACTACGGTCGCGGCCTTCCCGCTCACAGGAGTGTCATGGCGACCGAAGCCCCCGCTGGCAACCTTCTCGCCGATGTCGACGCGCAGTTCGAGCGCGCCGCCGCCTACAGCGCCCACCCCCGGGGCATCCTCGACCAGGTCAAGATGTGCAACGTCGTCCACCACATGAGCTTCCCCGTGCGCGACGACGACGGTTCCGTCCGCGTGGTCGAGGCCTTCCGCGCCGAGCACAGCTTCCACCGCCTGCCTACCAAGGGCGGCATCCGCTTCAGCCCTGACGTGACCGCGGACGAGGTCTGCGCCCTCGCCAGCCTGATGACGTACAAGTGCGCCATCGTTGAGGCCCCCTTCGGCGGGGCCAAGGGTGGACTGCGCATCGACGCCCGCGTCGAGAGCGAGGGCTTCCTCGAGCGCGCCACCCGCCGCTACGTCGCCGAGCTCAACCGCAAGAATATGATCGGCCCCGCCGTCGATGTCCCCGCCCCCGACTACGGCACGGGCGAGCGCGAGATGGCCTGGATCGTCGGCACCTACACCGCCCTCAACCCCGACCAGCTCAACCCCTTTGCCTGCGTCACGGGCAAGCCGCTCTCCCTCCACGGCATTTCCGGCCGCACCGAGGCTACCGGCCGCGGCGTCGCCATCGGCATCGCCGAGGCCACCGCCTCCGCCGAGGACATGGAGGCCTTCGGCCTCACTCCCGGCATCGAGGGCAAGCGCGTCATCGTGCAGGGGCTGGGCAAGGTTGGTTTCCACGCCGCCCGGCTCCTGCGGGAAGCGGGCGCTCGCATTGTGGCCATCGCCGAGTACGACGGTGGCGTCGCCTCCGACTCCGGCATAGATGTCGAGGCGGTCCAGCAGCATCGCGTCGAGACCAGCTCCATCCGCGGCGCCCCCGGCACGCGCACCATCGACCGGCCCGGCGAGGTGCTTGAGATGGACTGCGACATCCTCGTGCCCGCCGCCCTCGAAAACCAGATCACCGCCGACAACGCGCCTCGCATCAAGGCCAGGATCGTCGCCGAGGCGGCCAACGGCCCTGTCGACAGCGAGGGCGACGCCATCCTCCGCGAGCGCGGCATCCTCGTCATCCCCGACCTCTTCCTGAACGCCGGTGGCGTCACCGTCTCCTATTTCGAGTGGCTCAAGAACATCCAGCACGTCTCCCCCGAGCGGCTCACGAGCCGCTACCAGGAGGTGGCGAGCGCCCGCGTCGTGAAGGCGCTGGAGGGCGCCACCGGCGCCCACCTCAGCGACGTGGACTTCATGCGCGCCGTGCGCGGGCCGGAGGAGATCGATCTGGTCGAGGCTGCCCTCGCCGACACCATCACCCAGGCCTACCGCTCGGTCCACGAGATGTGGAAGTCGCGCGCCATGCCGGACCTGCGTGTCGCCGCCTACACCGTCGCCATCGACCGCGTCGCCCAGTCCTACGTGGTCCAGGGCATCTTCCCCTAGGGGCCAACCCAATGATCACCTTCGACGACATCTACCACGTTGGCATCATCGTCCCGGATATGGAGGCGGCCATGGAGGAGCTCGGCCGCCGCTTCGGCTGCGGTTGGCGCGACCCCTCCACCGCCACCGTCCGCGTGCGCGACGAGGGCGGCGACCGCATCCTCACCCCCCGCGTCACCTTCTGCGACCAGAGCACGCCGATCGCCCTCGAGCTGATCGAAGCCCTTCCGGGCACGCTCTGGGACGTTGGCGAGAGCTCGCAGCTCCACCACTTCGGCCTCTACGTCGAGAGCGTGCAGGCCACCATCGACGAGCTTGGCCCCGGCATGACCCTCGAGATGGCCGGGCTCGACCGTGACGGCATGCTCGCCGGCTTCTGCTACGTCAGTGACGGGCTCGGCGTGCGCATGGAGCTGGTCGCGCGCGGCGGCCTCCCACCCCTGGACGAATGACGATGCTGGGGCGCGGCGCCTGGATGCTCGTTGCCCTCCCCGTCGCCCTCGCGCTCGCCTGTGGCGGCGGCTCGGCGCCCGATCCCACCCCCACCGTCGCCCCCACGACCCCCGTCCCAACCGCCGCTCCCACCGCCACGGCCACCCCGGCCCCCGCCTGGTGGGAAGAGGAGACCCCCTCCCCCACCCCCGACCTGCCCATGACGCGCGTCTGGAACGTGCGCGCCGAGGCCGTCTCCCCGAACGAGGTCTCCGTCACCTTCGACTACCACCTCGACATCGCCCCCGAGGCCAACGTCTTCGTCCACATGGGGCTGCTGCCCACCATCCAGCTCGGGTTGCTCGATGCTGCCGGTGAGACGATCGAGGGGGCGGCCGGGGAGCTCGACCCCACCGAATTCGGCGACGACACCGTCGGCGGTCAGGCCACCTTCACGTTCGCAACCACCCGCTTCGACGAGGTCGAGGCCGTGCGCGTCTGCATCAGGGTCGTCACCGGTAACTACGACGACTTCGGCGGACGCACCGAGATCTTCTGCGAACCCGTCCCGCTGGTGAAGGTGCCGCGCTAGCTAGAGCAGCACGTAGTCGGCGGGGTCCATGCGCTTCGTCTGCTGCCAGTACTCCAGCAGCGTGAAGGGCCAGTTCTGCGCGACCCGTCCCGAGGCGCTCTTGTACCAGCTGGGCACGTTCGAGACGCCCCACGCCCGCTTCAGATTTCCCGCGTCGATGCGCTCGTTGTAGGCGTCGTGCACGTCCGTGCGGCAGTCGATCGCCTGCTGCCCGCTCTCCAGCAGGAACTTCAGGCACTCCAGCACGTACTGCACCTCGCACTCCGAGAAGTAGACGATGCTGCCGTTCACGACGATGTTCGTGTTGGGCCCGTAGAGGAAGAAGAAGTTGGGGAAGTTCGGCATCGTGATGCCCAGGTAGGCGCGCGCATCGCCGCCCCACTGCTCGTGCATGTCGGCCCCACCGCGACCCACCACCCGCATCGGTGTCAGGAACTTCGAGGCCTGGAAGCCCGTCCCGTAGACAAGCACGTCGAGCGCGTGCTCCTCGCCGTCTTCGGTGAGGATGCCCTGCGGCGTGACCCCCTCAATCGGCTCCGTGATCAGGTGCACGTGCTCCTTCAGGAGCGTGTTCGGCCAGGTGCCGTTGTCGACCACGATCCGCTTCGAGGCCGGCGGGAAGTGCGGCAGGGTCTTCTCGATCAGGTCGGGCCGGCTCGCGAGCTGCTTCCGCATCGACCCCTCCAGCAGCCCGCGAAGCTGCCGGTTGCCCTCGCCCGTCACCTCGTCGCCGGGCTGCCAGTCGTCGTCCACCTCCACCATCGGCAGGAACCCGTCCGAGATCGCCCAGAACAGCCAGAACCGGTACCACTGCGCGTACGTGGGCACGTGCTTCAGCAGCCAGAGGAAGCCGTCCGCCACCTGCTCGTGGTAGTTCGGCGCGGGCGCGTACCAGTTCGGCGTGCGCTGGAAGATGCGTACCGCCGCCGCCTCGTCCGCCAGGTGCGGGATGAACTGCGACGCGCTCGACCCCGTCCCGATGATGCCCACCGTCTTCCCCGCGAAGTCGATGGAGTGGTCCCACAGGGCTGAGTGGAAGGACGGCCCCTCGAACGCCCCCACCCCCGCGATGTCCGGCATCTTCGGACGGTTCAGCTGCCCCACGGCGCTGATCACCGCCTCCGCCTCGATCGTCTCCTCGACGCCGTCCGCTCCCCGCACCTTCACCGCCCAGAGGGAGCGCTCCTCGTCGTACGTGACCGTGTCCACCTCGGTGTTGAAGCGGATGTTGTCGCGGATGCCGAACTCGGTCGCGCATTCGCTGAAATAGTCCAGCAGCACTTCCTGCGGGGAGTGGTGGTAGGGCCAGTCGAACTTCTGCGCGAAGGAGTAGCTGTAGGCGTGGTTCGAGGAGTCGACGCGCGCTCCCGGGTAGGTGTTCTCGAACCAGGTGCCGCCCACGTCTCCGTTCTTCTCGAGGACCGTGTAGGGCATGCCCGCCTGCTTCAGCCGGTGCGCCGCCAGGATGCCCGACATCCCCGCTCCGATGATGACGACCCGCAGACTGCGGTCGGCGCTGAGTGCGTCCTTGCGCCACTCGGGCGCGCGCGGGTCCGTATCGGCGAAGGCCAGCTCCTCCAGCAGGAGGGGCAGGTACTCGTCGCTCACATGGTCGCCGATGAGGAAGTCCATCATCCCGCGCACCTGCGCCAGCGACGGCGGCGGCGCCACCACCGACCCCGCATCCCGCCACGCCGCCAGCGTCTCCAGCGCGAGCTCGCGTGCGGCCGCCTGCGCCTCCGGCGAGAGCCCGCCCTGCGGGTCCGCCAGCAGCACCGTCCCGGGGAAGAGGTCCTCGCGCAACAGCGAGTGGTCCCCCGTGATCTGCGCCAGCGCCGGCAGCAGCGAGGGCAGATGCGCGTCCTCCAGCGCCTTGCGGATAGGCTCGTCGTCGAGCGGAAGCGGCTGGATCTGGCGGCTAGTCGTCATAGCACGTCAGCCTAGCGGGAGGCGGGGAGTGGGGCCAGCGGGAGGGCGCTGCGCTTTGCCCCCGACCGGGGTACCTTTCTGCCACCCCGGCAGATTGGTGTCGGGGGCTAGTCTTGGCGGTTACTGGTCTGGACCCATGCGCGCTGTTCCTCTACTTATCGCCATTGCCCTCATCGGAATCGGCCTCCTTGCCTGTGGGGAGAACGGCGATGATCCCGCGCCGTGGTCATACTCTGGAGAGACCGGGCCCGCGTGGTGGGGCGACCTCGACGCTGCCTACGCCGCCTGCTCCGAAGGTCGGCGACAGTCCCCAATCGACATAACTGGCCACTCGCCCGGCGACGCGCCCGCTCTCTCCTTCGCCTACGTCCCCGACGGGACGCGCGTGACCAACACCGGGCAGTTCCTCAAGGTCAAACACGAGGGCCACAGTCGCCTGACCATCGGGGATCGCCCCTACAGCCTCGTGAACGTCCACGCGCACACCCCCGCCGAGCACACCGTCGACGGCGAGCGCTTCGCGCTCGAGCTCCACCTGGTCCACAAGAACGAGTCCGGGGAGCTAGCGGTCGTGGGAGTCCTCTTTCGGCGGGGCGAACCGAACCCTGCACTCGAGGCGCTGCTCGACGCCGCCCCCCAACCCGGCGACCCCGCCTCACCCCAGGATGCGTCCGTCTACCTCCCCGCCCGTACCAGCCACTACCGCTACACCGGCTCCCTGACGACGCCCCCGTGCACCGAGGGCGTCCAATGGCTGGTCATGACCGAAGTCGGGGAGGCGTCGGAGGAGCAACTCCAGCGCATCACCACCCTCACCGGCGACACCGCCAACAACCGCCCCACCCAACCCCTCCACGGCCGCACCATCACGCTGGTGGAGTGACGTTGGGCGCTCCTGGACAGGGGTGGACCAGCGGGGTGGGGTGGTTCGACGCTCAGCCTGCCGTGGAAGCGGGTACAATTGCGCCTCCCGCGGCAACGCGGGTTTCATTTGTGTGTAAAAGGTTGGAGAACAGCATGAAGAACTGGATCATCGCCGCGCTTGTCGCGGTCATCGCCATCGGAGGGTCGCTTGGCGCCTTCGCCGCGACCCAGACTGTCGAGACGACCGAGACCGTCGAGGTCCGGTTCTGGCAAGGCGTCAACGACAATAGCGTTCTCTGGTACAAGGCCCGCCCCGAGGGCGGTGACTGGACACCCATCACGCGCCTGCGAATGCCCGACTTCGACCGGAGCGGGAACTACCATCAAGGCGACATCGCCATCGACGTGCCGATCACTGTCTCGATTGAGGTCCCGGACCCCCCGCCAGTGGAGACTGCGGAGCCGCCGCCTACTACCGAGTCAGAGACGGCGTCATTGAGCGCGGACATGGAACAAGCCAATCTGTGGGTATTTTTCCGACCGGGAGGTACGGACAGCTACCCCCGCTTGGAGGCGAGTGTCTTGACGTTTGTGGATATGGAGGCATTCGACCTCAATGTGTATGTAGCCTCGGGCGCTCGGGCAGGCTCGTTTTGTGCTGCCGATCCCATCTTCAGCGATCATGTCGCCGAACTTGGCTGTACGGGCCTAAGGGACGTTCAACACGACGAGATCGACTCCGTACATGCGACCTACACCGCCAGCTACGAGTCAGTGCTCCGTTACGACTGTGCTCGCCAGTCCACTAGGAATCCTCTGAGCAAGTAGGCTGCCGGCGGCGATTTGCTGCCGGCAGCAGGTTGTATTGGACAAGGAGGACCGCAGGGGAGGGGGCCGGGGGGAGGGCGGGGCTTCTTTTGCCCTCCCGTCCCGCTTCGACGGGCGCGGGGGACGCACTGCTCCCCGGGTCAGGCGAGTTGGGGCTCGGCTCTGAGCAGGTTCGTCAAGCCCAGCAGCAGCGCCAGCCGCTCCCGGTTCTTCGCCAGACCGCGGTAGCGCACCTTGTCGTAGCCGAAGCGCCGCTTCACCGCGAGGAAGGGGTGCTCCACCTGCGCCCGCAGCGACGCCTTCTCCCGCTCCGCCCGCGCCGCCGCGCTCCCCGGCTCAAGCAGCCGCCTCAGGCCGGGTCGCATGGCTACGCGCCACGCGACCTCCGCGCGCGCCTGCTCGGGACGCTTCTCCACGCCCTGGTAGCCCGCGTCGCCGTACGCCTCCCGCTCCTCGCCGTGCAGCAGGCGGTGCGCCTCCGTCACGTCGGCCACGTTCGCCGCCGTCGCCCTCATGCTGTGCACCAGCCCGCTGTCGGCGTCCACGCCGATGTGCAGCTTCATGCCGAAGTGCCACTCGTTCCCCTTCTTCGTCTGGTGCATCTCCGGGTCGCGCGCGCGCTGGCGGTTCTTCGTCGACGAGGGCGCCTCGATGATGCTGGCGTCCACGATCGTGCCCTCGCGCAGGCGCAGGCCGCGGCGGGCGAGGTGGGCGTTGATTGTCTCGAACAGCTTCGTCCCCAGGTTGTGGCGCTCCAGCAGGTGGCGGAAGTGGAGGATGGTGCTCTCGTCGGGAATGGCCTCGGTCAGGGTGAGACCGCAGAAGCGGCGCACCGACTCGGCCTCGTAGAGGAGGTCCTCCATGGCGGGGTCGCTGAGGTTGTAGCAGAGCTGGACGCAGTGGCTGCGCAGCATCACCGCCAGCGGGTAGGGCCGCCGTCCCCGTCCCGCCTTCGGGTAGTGCGGCTCGATGCGCCCCTCCAACTCATCCCAGGGCACAAGGGCGTCGAGGCGCTCGAGGAACAACTCACGCCGCGTCTTCCGCTTCTTCTGCTCGAACTCCACGCTGGCGAACGTCGGCTGATGCATGGGGGCACCCTCCCTCTCCGGTTCACGCGCCATGATCGCATCTGCTCGCTCGCTCTGGCGAGTTGTTCAGACTTTCCCCTAGTACCTCAACGCTGAGTAGCTGGGGATGCCTATTGCGCACGTCGGAGTAGCTTCGCGCTGCGGATCCTCTCGCACCTAGCTGACTTGGACGAACTCTTGGGCCTTTGTGTCCTTGTCGCTTGCGAGTCCGCGGGAGTCTTGTCAGCCCCGGGGGCTACCCGCTGAGTGGTCCAGCGTGGAGGCACACTGCATTCAAGGCGTCCGCCCCCGCCCCCCGTACAATCCCCCTCCCCAAGGAGGCCGCCCCATGATTCACGAGCTCCGCATCTACACCGCCCACCCCGGCAAGCTCCCCGCCCTCCAGGCCCGTTTCCGCGACCACACCGTCGGCATCTTCGAGCGTTGCGGCATCAAGAACGTCGCCTACTGGACCAACTCCATCGGCGGCCGCAGCGACGAGCTCTGGTACGTCATCGCTTTCGACGATATGGCCCAGCGCGACGAGGCCTGGGCCACCTTCATTAATGACCCGGAGTGGCGCCAGGCGCGCGCCGCGTCCGAGGAGGACGGCCCCCTCGTCCACCACATCGAGAACCGCATCCTCGTCCCCACCGACTACTCCCCCCTCCGCTGACCCTGCCCTGTCCGTGCCGGCGGTGGCCGCTTCTCCGATGTGCTAGCGTGCCCGCCGTCGAGGGGAAGCTGGGAGGCTTGTCTTGAAGAACTGGATCATCGCCGTGCTCGTCGCGGTTATCGCCATCGGTGGCGCCGTCGGCGCCTTCGCCGGAACCCGCACCGTTGACCGCGTCATCGAGATTCGCCTCTGGCAGAACGTCGACGACCCCTCCGAGAACCACCTCAGCATCCGCGCCCGGGGCGGCGACTGGAGCCTCGTCGAGGTTCCCCAGGCGCACGGTACCAGTGACAGCGGGCAGTACGCCTACGCCGACCTCTCCGTCGTCGTCCCGGTCGACGTGGATGGTCCGAACCAGGCCGCCCTTGGTGCCGCCGAGACCTCCGGCCACTGGTCCATCACCCGGCTCTACGACCCCATCTACGACGAGGAAACGGTTTCCGCGAGCACGGGTCCGGAAGCCGTGCTCGAAAAGGTCTGGTCCGGCTCAATCGTCGATCGCCCCTACCTGCAGGTCTACTGCCGCGGCGACGAGATGCAGGCGCTGATCTACTGGGACAAGTCGATCTTCGCCCCCGTCATCCAGAACCCCGTCCCGACCATCCGCTCGGTGCCGACCGTCTGGCGCCTCGACGGCGGTGTTCCCGTGACGGAGAAGTGGTTGCCGGCCACGCACGGCAGGGCGACGTTCGCCCAGTACCCGGCGGAGTTCGTGTCGCAAATCCTCGGCGGCGAGACGCTGATCATGCGCGCCACGCCTTCCAACGGGGAGCACCACACCCTCACCCTCGATATCACCGGCTTCGCCGACGTCATGGGCAACCTCACCTGCTACCCTGCTAGGAATCCTCTGAGCAAGTAGGCTGCCGGCGGCGATTTGCTGCCGGCAGCAGGTTGTATTGGACAAGGAGGACCGCAGGGGAGGGGGCCGGGGGGAGGGCGGGGGCTTCTTTTGCCCTCCCGTCCCGCTTCGACGGGCGCGGGGGACGCACTGCTCCCCGGGTCAGGCGAGTTGGGGCTCGGCTCTGAGCAGGTTCGTCAAGCCCAGCAGCAGCGCCAGCCGCTCCCGGTTCTTCGCCAGACCGCGGTAGCGCACCTTGTCGTAGCCGAAGCGCCGCTTCACCGCGAGGAAGGGGTGCTCCACCTGCGCCCGCAGCGACGCCTTCTCCCGCTCCGCCCGCGCCGCCGCGCTCCCCGGCTCAAGCAGCCGCCTCAGGCCGGGTCGCATGGCTACGCGCCACGCGACCTCCGCGCGCGCCTGCTCGGGACGCTTCTCCACGCCCTGGTAGCCCGCGTCGCCGTACGCCTCCCGCTCCTCGCCGTGCAGCAGGCGGTGCGCCTCCGTCACGTCGGCCACGTTCGCCGCCGTCGCCCTCATGCTGTGCACCAGCCCGCTGTCGGCGTCCACGCCGATGTGCAGCTTCATGCCGAAGTGCCACTCGTTCCCCTTCTTCGTCTGGTGCATCTCCGGGTCGCGCGCGCGCTGGCGGTTCTTCGTCGACGAGGGCGCCTCGATGATGCTGGCGTCCACGATCGTGCCCTCGCGCAGGCGCAGGCCGCGGCGGGCGAGGTGGGCGTTGATTGTCTCGAACAGCTTCGTCCCCAGGTCGTGGCGTACTGGACGATCGCTATTGTGAAAGTGGAAGATGACCCCGCAACATGGAGGCCCATCACCGGATGGCCTTCTACGCGAAAGGAAGAGAGACACTACCGTGAGCAAGCTGAGCCGTGAGGAGGAACGTCAGCTCATCGCTGACGTAGAAGCTGACCGGGACGATCCCGATGCTCCGTTGGTGTCGGTCCCGCTAAAGGTAGCTGAGGATGCTGGCGTTTCGCTCACGTTGAGGCTTCCCTTCGAGACGTTCATCCGCTTGGAAAGAGCTGCGGAGGCAAACAACCTGTCGCTTTCTGACGCCATCAGTCGAGCACTCGACGCCTTCGAAACCGCTGGTGACCCGGCCGCTCAGGATGGGTCCGAGGCCAGCCCCCCTCCCCAGCCCAGCAAAAGGTCTGCGGGAGTCGGCTAGGCCGCCTACCTGCCCACTGCGCTACCGTAGCGCCGCATGCCGTTCGACCCCCTCCCCCTGACCGTGCTGGTGCGCACGCAGTCGCGCGTTGGACCGCCCCTGACGCGCCTGCTTGAGGCGCTCGGTATCGCCACCGGCCCGGCCCGCGAGGGCCTCACCGTCTGCGTCTGCGACGACGGCGAGCCGCCGGCGCAGGCCGACGCCTGCGTCGTGCTCGCCGCGAGCGAGGACGGTATCGCGCGCGCCAGACGCACCGTCGGCGCCCGCAACCCCTCCCTCGACCACCCGGCCCGCGGCCTCATGCCGCCCGCGGGCCACATCGCCACCGTCACTGCCGAGGCGACCGCCGCGGCGGTCCTCCTGCAGGCGCTCGCCCTCGCCGCCGGCCAGCGCCCCGCCCCCGCCCGCGTCGATGTCGAGCACGTCGCCCTGCACATCATCATGCCCGTCGTCTCCGCCCTCTCCGTGGGCGTGATGCGTTCGCCCGTGCGGCCCCCGAGCCGCATCACCTACCCCCTCGGCATCGTCCCCTGCGCCGACGGCGAGGCTGGCGCCTACCAGGCCGTCCCCGCCGAGTGGCCGCGCTTCTGCGCCCTCATCGGCCGCGAGGACATCGTCGACGCCTTCCCCACGGTCGAGTCCCGCCGGGAGAACGGAGCCGCCATCTGGGCCGCCGCCGAACCCTGGTTCCGCGCCCACACCGTCGAGGAGGTCGTGCGCCTCGCCCAGGAGGCGGGCCTCCCCTACGCCCCCGTCCTGCCCCTCGACGCCCTCGCCGACTCCCCCTATCTGCGCCGCCGCGGAACCGTCGCCACCGACGCCGCGGGCGAGCTCGTGGGGGGCGCCCCCTTCCGCGTCGAGCACGCCCCGGCCGGAGGCTCCCCCCACCGCGCCCGCGAGGCGGTCCGCGAGGCGCTCTTCGCCGCTCTGCCCCCACCCGTCCAGGCCCCTCTGACCGGCCTCGTCGTCGTCGAGGTCACGCAGCACTGGGCGGGGCCGCTGGCCGCCCGCTTGCTTGCCGACCATGGCGCCCTCGTGATCAAGTGCGAACCCGCGGGCGGCGACTTCTGGCGCGTCACGGGCAGTCTCGGCAGCGAGGGCATCTCCTGGACGTTCGAGCCCATCAACCTCGGCAAGGGCTCGATGACGATGGACCTCCACGACCCCACCGACCGCGCCCTCCTTCGGGCGCTCCTCGCCGCTTGCGACATCCGCGTCGAGAACCTCTCGCAGGGTGCGCGTGACCGCGCCGGCCTGGGGTTCTCCGACGTTTCCGCCCTGAACCCCGACATCATCGCCATCTCCCTGCCCGGCTACGAGACCGAGGGCCCGCTGGCCGCCCTGCGGGGCATGGGCTGGTCCTTCGAGGTCGCCTCCGGCTACGCCTCCGCCCTCGGCGGGGGCAAAGCGGCGAACTCCGGCTATCCCTACGGCGACCCCATCGGCGCGATCACCGCCTTCCTCGCCGTCCTGCGGGAGCTGGCGCGCCGCCGCCTCGGTGGCGGCGCGGGCGCCGCCCTGCTCGACATCGGGCAGGTGGCGGCGCTCTCCTACACCCTCGTCGAAACGCTTAACACCGGCGAACGCGGCCCCGCCCTCACCACCCTCGACGACGCCCTCGCCGAGGGTCGCACTGAACCCTCCTGGCCGCTTGAGCGACTCGTGAGCGCCAGCGGCCGCCCCATGGACCACCCCGGCCCCCTCGTGGCGCTTGCGGCCCAGCCGCCCCGCCATCGCGCCCCCGCCCTCGACGAGCACGGCCCAGCCGTGCGCCGGGCCGTCGCGGAGGCGCTCGAAGGGGACGGTCGCTAGCGGGACTGCTCCTCGCGGAAGGCCGTGTAGGACTCCCGGATGTCCTCGTGCGAGAGGGAGAGGATGGACGCTGCGAGGTAGGCGGCGTTGCGCGTCCCCCAGCCCCCGACCCCCACGCCCGCAACGGGCACTCCCGGCGGAATCTGCAGCACGGCGTAGATGGCGTCGAGGCCGCCCGCGACCTCGCTCGTCGCGAGGGGCACGCCGATGACCGGCAGCGTCGTCAGCGCCGAGACGGCCCCCGGCAGCGCCGCCGCCCCGCCGGCCGCGCAGATGATCAACTCGAAACCGGCGTCACGCGCGCCCTTCGCGAAGTCCCTCACCTTCTCCGGGTTGCGGTGCGCCGACATCACGTGCGTCTCGAAGGGGATGCCCAGCGAGGTCAACACCTTCTCGGTGGCCTCCATGGTGGGCATGTCGTTCTTTGAACCCATCAGGATCGCGACCAGTGGCGTGCTCATTGCCTCTCCTCGATCTGTGCGATGTCGCTGCGCATGTACGCGCCCTCGAACCGGATGCGGCGGGCGTTGTCGTACGCCTTCGCCCGCGCCGCTGCGAGCGTCGGCGCCCGCGAAACCACGGTCAGGACGCGGCCGCCGTTCGTAACGATGCCTTCAGGCGTCTGCTTCGTGCCCGCGTGGAAGACCTGGATGTCGTCGTCCACGGCGTCGAGCCCATGGATCAGGTGCCCGGTCGTATACGACTCCGGGTACCCCCCGCTCGCCAGGACCACACCCACTGTGGGCTCCTCGGACCACTCGATGTCGACTGAGGCCAGCTTGCCCTCGGCCGCCGCCCGGCAGATGGCGAACAAGTCGCTCTCGAGCCGCATCACCAGCACCTGCGTCTCGGGGTCTCCGAAGCGCGCGTTGTACTCGAGCAGGTAGTGCCCCGCCTCCGTGATCATCAGCCCCGGGTAGAGCGTGCCGTTGAAGGGCCGCCCCAGCGCGGCCATCCCCACAATCGTTCGCTGCACGATGTCCCGGTCGATGGCGGCCGTCAGCTCCGGCGTGACGTCGGCGCTCGGGCTGTAGGCGCCCATCCCGCCGGTGTTCAGCCCTTCGTCGCCGTCGAGCGCCCGCTTGTAGTCCGTCGACGAGGGCGTCAACACCGCCGTCTTCCCGTCGCAGATCGCGTGCGCGCTCGTCTCCCAGCCCTGGAGGCGCTCCTCCACCACCACCTCGTCGCCCGACGCGCCGAACTCGCGCTTCACCATGATCGTCTCGAGTGCAGCCAGCGCGCCCTGGCGGTCGTCGCACACGAGTGCGCCCTTCCCCGCCGCCAGCCCGCTCGCCTTCACCACCAGCGGCCCGTCGGGAAGCGACTCGACGTAGGCCACGGCTTCGCGGTGGTCGCGGAACGCCCGGTGCGCCGCCGTCGTAATCCCGTGGTCGACCATGAACTGCTTCGACCAGGCCTTGCTCGCCTCGAGTTGCGCCGCCTGTGCCGTTGGTCCGTAGCAGGGCAGCCCCCGCTCCCGCAACCGGTCGACGAGCCCCAGCGGCTGCGGGTCGTCCGTGGTGGCGAGGTAGAAGTCGATATTCAGATCGGCCGCCGCCTGCACGAGTGCGTCGATGTCCTTTGGACCGATGGGTACGTTCGTCGCGACCTGTGCGGTCCCCGCGTTCCCCGGCGCGACATAAATCGCGTCGACGTCGGGGCTCTGGCGAAGCCTCCAGGCGACCGCGTGCTCGCGGGCGCCCATGCCCACCAGCAGCACGCGCGCGCCCACTAGCCCCTCACTCCCACTCGATTGTCCCCGGCGGCTTGCTCGTGATGTCGTAGACCACCCGGTTCACCGCGTCCACTTCGTTCACGATGCGGTTCGAGACGCGCGCCAGCAGGTCGTAGGGAAGGCGCGCCCAGTCCGCCGTCATTGCGTCCTCGGCCACCACGGCGCGGATGGCGACGGCGTGGCCGTAGGTGCGGAAGTCGCCCATCACGCCTACGGTGCGCGTGTTCGTCAGCACGGCGAAACTCTGCCACAGGTCGCGGTAGAGCCCGGCGGCGCGCACTTCCTCCATGAGAATGGCATCGGCGGCCTGGAGAACCTCGACCCTCTCCTCCGTCACCTCGCCGATGATGCGTACGGCCAGCCCGGGCCCCGGGAACGGCTGCCGCCAGAGGATCTCGTCCGAGAGCCCCAGCTCCGCCCCGATGCGCCGCACCTCGTCCTTGAAGAGGAAGCGCAGTGGCTCCACCAGCTCCAGGTTCATCCGCTCCGGCAGTCCGCCGACGTTGTGGTGACTCTTGATGCGCGCCGACCCCGCCCCGTGCGAGGCGCTCTCGATCACGTCCGGGTAGAGCGTCCCCTGGCAGAGGAAGCGCGCTCCCTCGATCGTCTTCGCCTCCGCCTCGAACACCTCGATGAACGTGTTCCCGATGCGGATGCGCTTCGTCTCGGGGTTCGTCACCTCCACCAGCGCCGCCAGGAACTGGTCGCGCGCGTCGATGTGACGCAGGTTCATGTGCAGGTTGCGCTCGAAGGTGTCCACCACCTCCTCCGCCTCCCGCGCCCGCAGCAGCCCGTTGTCGACGAAGATGCAGGTCAGCCGGTCGCCGATGGCGCGGTGCACGAGCGACGCCGCCACCGCGCTGTCGACCCCGCCCGAGAGCCCGCAGACGACCCTTCCATCGCCCACCTGGGCGCGGATGATGGCCACCGTCTCCTCGACGAAGTTGCCCGCCGTCCAGTCCGCCTCCGCCCTGCACACATCGCGTACGTAGTTCGCGATCAATTCGCCCCCGCGTGGTGTGTGCACTACCTCGGGGTGGAACTGCAGCCCGTAGTAGCCCCGCTCGACATCCGCCATCACCGCCACCGGCGAGTTCCCGGAAGTCGCAAGCGAGGCGAAACCCGGCGGTAGCGTCTCGATCCGGTCGCCGTGGCTCATCCACACGTCGAGCTCGGCGGGTAGCCCGGCCAGGAGCGGCGCGCTCCCCGAGGCGGAGATAGTCGCCGGCCCGAATTCGCGCTCGCGGCCCGGCCCCACCTTGCCCCCGAGTTGCTCGGCCAGGAGTTGCATTCCGTAGCAGATACCGAGCACTGGCAGCCCCGACTCGAAGACCCAGTCAGGGGCGTGCGGCGCGCCCTCGTCGTAGACGCTGTTCGGCCCGCCCGAGAGGACGAAGCCGTGCACGTCCAGGTGGTCGAGGACGGACTCTTCGGCGTCGTAGGGGATCACCTCGCAGTAGGTGTTCAGCTCGCGGATGCGCCGTGCGATAAGCATGCTGTACTGCGAGCCGAAGTCGACAACGACGATGGCGGCATGGGGCGAACGCGCGCTGGTCGTGCTTTCCGCTTCGGTCAGGGTCTCAGCCAACTCTGCTCAGCGCTCCGTCCCCGGACGCTAGCAAAACTGTATAGTCTGGTCAACGATTTCGGACCAGGTCTCCTCGCCACCGGCGCCCAAACTACAAAACCTGTAGCAAGAGTGATAGCCTCGAAGCATCACGGTCGAGGGGCTGGCCGGAGCCGTCCTTGACGGCCGGGGCGTCAGTTCCGCCACCGAATCTCAGTGGGAAGGGGCGAGAGCGTGGGACTGTTCGAGGTCACCGTCAGGGTCGCGAACCCCATGGACCGGGTCTTTCACAAGGCCATCATGCTTGTCGACACAGGCGCTACATTCTCGCTGCTGCCTGCTTCTCTTCTGGAGGAAATGGGCATCTCACCCGACAGTGAGGATGAGTTCACACTGGCTAGCAACGAGCCGAAGACGTACAGGGTCGGAGAAGCCCGCTTCAGCGTCGGCGACAAGGAGAGAACCTCACCGGTAATCTTCGGTGATGAAGGCACGTACCTGTTGGGGGCGACTTCCCTCCAATCGCTCGGCTTGATTCCTGACACAACGACCCCCCAACTCGTCGAAGCCCCCAAACTCCTCGTGGGCATCAAGGGTTTCCCGTTCGGACCGTCGGGCTGACCGGTGGGCTCGTAGCCACGTAGTCGCCCAGGAACGATATGGCCCTCCCTGCAGTTTCTGCACCTTCCCCGGACTCGATCGCCCGTGCCGTGTCCGCATTGCGCTCCGGTGGACTTGCCATCCTCGCCACCGACACCGTGTACGGTATCGCCGCCGACATCCGTCGCGACGACGCCGTCCTCGCCCTCTTTGCGGCGAAGGGCAAGGACCCGGGCGAGCCCCTCCAGCTCCTCTTCCCCGCCGACCCCGCCGCCCTCGCCCCATACGCCCGCCTCAGTTCGGACGCCGCCCGCCTCATCGATGCCCTCGGCCCCGGCCCATGGACCATCATTACCCCTGTCGCCGGAGGCTGGTCGAGCCCCGCCCTCGCCGGCGGCGCCACCGTCGGCCTGCGCATGCCCCCCGTCCCGACCCTGCAGGCTGTGCTCGAACAGTTGGGGGCGCCCCTCGCTGCCTCCAGCGCCAACCGCCACGGCGACCCCAGCCCCACCACCTGCGCCCAGGCGCTCGCCTCCCTCGGCGACCGCTGCGCCGCCGCCATCGACGACGGCCCCACTCCCCACGGCCTCGACTCCAGTGTGATCGACTGCAGCGTCACCCCTCCCCGTGTCCTTCGCGAGGGCGCGCTCCCGGCGGCCACCATCGCCGGCCACCTCGGCCTCGCCGGGATCGAGGTCGTACGGCGCGCGGGGGCTCAGACGTGACGGCTGACGGCATTGGCAAGCGCACCGTGCGCGACATCGGCGTCGATGGCGAGCGGGTCCTCCTGCGCGCCGACCTCAATGTCCCCCTCGAGGGAGGCGCCGTCGCCGACGACACCCGCATCCGCGAGTCGCTCCCCACCATCCGCTATCTGGTCGAGAACGGCGCGGCCGTGCTCGTCTGTTCCCACCTCGGTCGCCCCGGGGGCCAGCGCAACGCCGATCTCAGCCTCGCGTCCGTCGGACAGCGGCTGGCCGAGCTTCTCGGGCAAGACATCGCCTTCGCCGAGGACTGCGTCGGCGGTCCCGCCGAGGAGGTCGCCCGAGCCCTCGCTCCGGGCGAGGTGGCGCTCCTCGAGAACCTGCGCTTCCACCCCGAGGAGGAGGCCAACGACGACGCCTTCGCCGCCGCCCTCGCCGGGCTCGCGAGCCTGTACGTCAACGACGCCTTCGGCGCGGCCCACCGCGCCCACGCTTCGACCTCGGGCGTTGCCGCCCACCTCCCCGCCGTCGCCGGCCTCCTGTTGGAGAAGGAGGTGCGCTACCTCGGCGCGCTCGTCGCCGCCCCGCCCCGCCCCTTCGCCGCCATCGTCGGGGGCGCCAAGGTCAGCACCAAGATTGCCGCCATCGACCACCTTCTGCCCAGGCTCGACCGCCTCCTCGTGGGCGGGGGGATGGCCAACACCTTCCTCAAGGCGAAGGGCGTCGACGTCGGCGCCTCCCTCGTCGAGGACGACCTGCTGGGCCTGGCCCGCGACATCCTCGCTCGCGCCGCCGCTTCCGGCGTTGCCGTCAGCCTCCCCGTGGACGCGGTCGTCGCCGCGGAACTCTCGGCCGAGGCCGCCGCCACCACCGTCCCCGTCGACGCGGTTCCCCCGGACCAGATGATTCTCGACGTCGGCCCGGCCACGCTCGCCTCCTTCGAAGAGGCGCTCGGCGACGTGGCGGCGGTCGTCTGGAACGGCCCCCTCGGCGTCTTCGAGATCGAGCAGTTCGCGGGGGGCTCCTTCGGGCTCGCCCGCGCCCTCGCTGAGCTCGACGCAACGACCGTCGTCGGCGGCGGGGAGACCGCCGCCGTCGTCGCGCGCTCCGGCCTCGCCGAGCGCTTCACGCATGTCTCGACGGGCGGGGGCGCCTCCCTCGAAATGCTCGAGGGACGCGATCTTCCCGGCGTGGCCGCCCTCCTCGACGCCTGAGTTTCGCCCCTCTCCCGCCGCGCCCGTAAGATCGAGCCATGGACCTCGATCTCGCCGCGAAACTGCACCAGCCCGCTGAGTCCAAGGTCGTTCTCTGCGTGTTGGACGGCCTCGGCGGCCTCTCCCGTGCCGAGACCGAACGGAGCGAGCTGGAACAGTCCGACACCCCCAACCTCGATCGCCTCACCGAAACCTCCGATGTGGGTCTCACGACGCCCGTGGGCATGGGCATTACCCCCGGGAGCGGCCCCGGCCACCTTGCCCTCTTCGGCTACGACCCCTACCGCTTCGATATCGGCCGCGGCGTCCTCGAGGCCGTCGGCATCGACTTCGAGCTTGGGCCCGACGACGTCGCCGCCCGCGGCAACTTCTGCACCCTCGATGCCGATGGGAACATCAGCGACCGGCGTGCCGGCCGCATCGCCAGCGAGAAGTCCGCCGCGATCGTCGAGCGCCTGCGCGCCATCGAGCTCGATCGCGCGCAGGTCTTCGTCGAGCCCGTGCGAGAGCACCGCTTCGTCCTCGTCCTGCGAGCTCCCGGCCTCGGCGAGGACGTCACCACCACCGACCCCCAGCGCGAGGGCGTCCCGCCCCTCCCGGCGCAGGGCGCCGCCGCCGCCAGCGAACGCACGGCCGCACTCGTCAACGAGTTCGTCGCCAGGGCGGGCGAGCTCATCGCCGACGAGGAGGCGGCCAACGGCCTCACGCTGCGCGGTTTCGCCACTTACCCCGTCCTTCCCCAGATGAAAGACATCTGGGGCGTGCGTGCCGCCGCGCTCGCCGTCTACCCCATGTACCGCGGCCTCGCCAAGCTTGCCGGGATGCGCGCCCTCGCCTGCCCCGGCGGGATGGAGGAGCAACTCGCCGTTGCCCGCGAGCGCTGGGACGAGTTCGACTACTTCTTCATCCACTACAAGAAGACCGATGCCGCCGGCGAGGACGGGGACTTCCTCGGCAAGGTGCACGCCCTCGAAGAGTTCGACACGCACCTGCCCGGCCTCAGCGGCCTCGGCGCCGACGTCCTCATGATCGCCGGCGACCACTCGACGCCCGCGCTCATGGCCGCCCATTCCTGGCACCCCGTGCCCTTCTTGCTGCACTCGCCCTTCGCCCGCGGAGGCAGCGTGCAGCACTTCACCGAACGCGAGTGCCTCGGGGGAAGCCTCGGCATCTTCCCGGCCGTCGAGGCTATGCCCCTGGCCATGGCCCACGCCGGACGCCTGCAGAAGTACGGAGCCTGAGGAGATCGCCATGCGCCGCCCCTTCATCGCAGGCAACTGGAAGATGAACACCTCCGAGGAGGAGGCGGCTGCCCTTGCCCGGGGCGTTGCCGAAGCGACCGCGGGCGCGGCCTGCGATATCGCCGTCTGCCCTCCGTTCCCCCATCTCGCCGCCGTGCGCGAAGCCGTTCGCGGCAGCGAGGTCGGCGTCGGCGCCCAGGATGTCTACTGGGAGCCCTCCGGCGCCTTCACCGGCGAGGTCAGCCTCACGGCGCTGGAGTCCTACTGCCGCTACGTCATCATCGGCCACAGCGAGCGGCGCGCCCTCTTCGGCGATACGGACGAGTGGGTGAATCGCAAGGCCGCTGCCGTCCTCGCCTCCCCCCTCGACCCCATCGTGGCCGTCGGCGAGACGCTGGCCGAGCGCGAGGCCGGCCAGATGGCCAGCGTCCTCGATCGCCAGGTCCGGCGCGGCCTCGCGAACCTCGACCTGAGCGCCCGTGTGACCGTCGCTTACGAGCCCGTCTGGGCCATCGGCACGGGCCAGACCGCTACCCCGGAGATGGCCCAGGAAGCCTGCGCCCTCATCCGTGGCCTCCTGCGCGAACTCTGCGGCGACGCCGCCGACGACATCCGCATCCAGTACGGCGGCAGCGTTAACCCCGGCAACGCTGTCGACCTCCTCGCCCAGCCCGACATTGACGGCGCCCTCGTTGGTGGCGCCTCCCTCAAGGCCGAGCAATTCGCCGCCATCGTCGCGGCCGCGAGCTGATCCCGTGCGGCGGCTCGTGGCCGTTGTCGGTCCGACGGCCGCCGGCAAGTCGTCCCTCGCCCTCACCCTCGCCCAGCGCCTCGGCGGCGAGATCGTCAATAGTGATAGCCGCCAGATCTACCGCGGCATGGACATCGGCACGGCCAAGCCCTCCCCCGATACCCGCGGCCTCCTCCCCCACCACCTCTACGACATCGCCGATCCCGCCGAGTCCTACAGCCTCGCCCTCTACCGCCGCGACGCCCTTGCCGCGTTCGAAGGCATCTGGGCGCGCGGCGAAGTCGCCTGGCTCGTAGGCGGCACGGGCCAGTACGTCTGGGCCCTGCTGGAGGCCTGGCAGGTCCCAGACATCTCCCCCCACCCCGACCTCCGCGCGGAGTTGGCCGCGTTCGCCGAACGCGAAGGTGTCGAGGTCCTCCACGCCCGCCTCCGCGCCGTCGACCCCGAGGCAGCCGACCGTATCGATGCCCGCAACGTGCGCCGTGTCGTCCGCGCCATTGAGGTGCACGAGGTAACCGGCAAGCCCATCACCGCCTGGCAGACGAAGGGGACGCCCGACTTCGACTTCCGCATCCTCGGTGTTCGCTGCGAGGGGCAGGAGCTTATCTGGCGCATCAACCGGCGCACGGAAGCCATGTTCGCCACCGGCCTCGTCGAGGAGACGCAGACGCTCCTCGACGAGGGCGTCCCCCCCAACGCCTCCGCCCTCTCCTCTATCGGCTACGCCGAGGCCGTCCGCGAGCTCCAGGGCGACATAACTCGCGACAAGGCGATCGAGCTGACCAAGCGCGCCACCAAGCGCCTCGCCCGGCGGCAGCGCCAGTGGTTCCGTCCCCAGGACTCCCGCATCGCCTGGGCCAGCGAGGTCGCGGAGGCCAGCGAGGCACTCGGCCCCTTCTTGTCCTCCGGCAGCTAGAGCTGCGGAAGCAGTTCGAGCGCCTCCACGTGGCGCGGTCGCAGCAACCCGAAGTGCCGGTGGTCGAGCGTAGCCAGCTTCGGCTCCCCCAGCCGCTCGACAACGCTCAGGACCGCCGCATCGACGAAGCCGACGCGTGCGTCTGCGTACTGCTCGCAGATGTCGGCCGCACGCGCGTAGTCCTCAAGCAACAGATCCTCGACCAGGTAGCGGCCGGCGGCAAGATCGTCGAGGAAGCTCAGGAGGTCCTTCAAGGCAAGGCGCTGTTCGGTGAAGTATGTCACCTCGGCGAGTACTGGCGCTGGAATCACAAGGGGCGCGCTCGCCTCCTCAATGAGCATCCTTGAGGCCTGGTGCATGTCATCGTCCTGATCGAGCGAGGCGACCAGCGGGCCAGTGTCGAATATCAGCGCCAAGATGGTGGGGGACCCAGCGCCCCCAGTCCTTCGCTGGCAATCCGGGAAGTATCCTTGTGTCCGGACCTGCCGCTCCCCAGGCTCCGTGGTTTTCCTCGCGGCTCGCAGGTAGGTCGACTCGACAGCTTCTCGTCGATGGCCTCGCGCACCAGGCACGACACGGAGACGCCCCGTTCCGCCGCCAGGCTGCGGAGCGCATCCAGCTTCTCGTCGTCGATTGTCACGGTTGTGCGCGTCATGCACCCATCGTACCGGATGCGCGCACACCATCCTGTCGTACACTCGCGACCATGCGCGTCACGAAGATGCACGGCCTCGGAAACGACTACGTCTACCTGCGTCCCGAGGCCGAACAGGACTGGTCGGCCCTCGCCCAGCAGGTCAGCGACCGCCACTTCGGCGTCGGCAGCGACGGCCTTATTCTCGCCCTCCCCTCCGACGTGGCCGACCTGCGGATGCGCATGTTCAACGCCGACGGTTCCGAGGCGGAGATGTGCGGCAACGGCATCCGTTGCCTCGCGAAGTACGCCGTCGAGGAGGGCATGGTCCCCGCCGACACCGAGTCCGTTGTCATCGAGACGCTTGCCGGCGTCCTCACCCTCCAGCTCTTCCGCGAGAACGGCGCCGTCACCGCCGCCCGCGTCGACATGGGCCCGCCCAGCTTCGACCCCGCCTCCCTCCCCGCAGCCGTCGAGGGGCACGGCCCAGTCATCGACCTGCCCCTGGAGGTGGGTGGCATGGAGCTCCGGCTCACGCTCGCGAGCATGGGCAACCCCCACGCCATCCACTGGATCGAAGGCGATGTTGACGACTTCCCCCTTGAGCGCATCGGCCCGCTTGTCGAGCACCACCCCCTCTTCCCCAACCGCACGAATTTCCAGGTTGTGCACGTCGTGAGCCGCGAGCACGTCCGCCACCGCGTCTGGGAGCGTGGCACCGGCGTCACGCTCGCCTCCGGAACCAGCGCCTCGGCCGTCTGCGCCGCTGGACGCCTCACCGGACGCACCGGCGACGCCATCACCGACTCCCTCCCCGGCGGCGACCTCCAGCTCTCTTGGAATGGGAAGGGCTCCGTCTTCATGACCGGCCCTGCCGCACGCGTGTTCGACGCCGACTGGCACGAGGCCTAGGCGCCGTGCCCGGCAAGCGCTCGGCTGTCGCCCGCGATCTCTCCTCGGTGCTCCACTGCCTCGAAGCGGCGGGAACCGCGCAGAACCGCAAGGTTTACCGCCGGCACGGCGCTGGCGAACACCTCTATGGCGTCTCTTTCAAGGACTTGCGCGCATTCGCCAAGGCGCTACGTCCCGATCAGGCGCTCGCCACCGAGCTGTGGGCGACGGGAAACACCGATGCGCGCCTGCTTGCCTGCATGATCGCCGACCCCGAAACCATCGACGACGAGACGCTTGATGCCTGGATTGGGGAGGTGCGCTACTACATGCTCGTGGATGTGCTCGTCGCTGAAATTGGCGCCAGGGCGCCGGGCGCCGTGCCGCGAATGCAGCGATGGATGGCCTCGGAGAACGAATGGGTGGCCCAGGGCGGCTGGGATATGCTGGCGCACGCTGCGATGAAGGACACGAACGTTGACGATGCGGAGCTTGTCGCGTACCTGGAGACGATTGAGCGTACGATCCACGCCAGCCAGAACCGTGTGCGCCATGCCATGAATAACGCACTGATCGCCATTGGCCTGCGAGATGAACCTCTCGCCGCGCTCGCTCGTGTTACCGCCGCGCGTATCGGTCGGGTTGAGGTCGACCATGGCGAGACGAACTGCAAGACACCCGACGCCATCCCCTACATGGACCGTGGCTGGGCGCGCAAGCGCGCCAGAGCCGCGGCCCACGCCTGACGCCGTGCCCTTCGTCCGCGCCGGCGACATCGACATCTACCACGAGCTTCGGGGCGAAGGCCCTCGCCTGCTGAACATCAGCGGCACGGGCGGCGATCTCCGCCGCCGGCCCGGCCTTGACGCACTCTTCGGTGATGGATTCACCATGCTCTCCTACGACCAGCGCGGCCTCGGCCAGACTAGCATCCCCGACGGCCCCTACAGCATGGCCGGCTACGCGGGGGACGCCGCCGCCCTCCTCGACGCCGTCGGCTGGGACCGCTGCATGGTCGTGGGCACCTCGTTCGGGGGGATGGTCGCGCAGGAGTTCGCCGTGCGGTTCCCCGAGCGTGTCGAGAGGCTGGTGCTGAACTGCACGTCGAGCGGTGGCGCCGGCAACCCCTCCTACCCCCTCCACGAGCTGCAGGCGCTTGAACCCGAAACGCGCATGCGCACGCAGATGCGGCTGAGCGATACGCGTGTCACGCCTGAGTGGGAGGAGGCCAACGCGAAGGAGATCGAAGCCCTCCTCGACCAGCGCCGCGAGGGCGCCGCCATCGGCGCCGAGGAGCCCCGCCGCGAGCTTGGCGCCCGACTCCAGCTCGAGGCCCGCCGCCACCTGGATGTCTACGACCGCCTTCCCGCCCTCACCATGCCCGTGCTCGTCTGCGCAGGCGCCTACGACGGCATCGCCCCACCCGGGAACAGCCGCGCCATCGCCACCCAGCTCCCGAACGCCCGCTACGAGGAGTTCGAAGGCGGCCACGGCTTCCTCTGGCAGGACCCGCGCGCCGCCGAACGCATCACCGCTTTCCTCCTCGGCGAGCAAGCCTGAACCCTCCTCCCCTCGCGCCTCATCCCGTGCTCGCGTAGCATTGCTGGTATCACTGAGTGTTGCCGTGCCTGCGCGGCGCGCATTGCTGGAGAGCCACTGCATGGTCATCGAAACCGGCTATACCACCCCCACGGAGAAGGCCTCCGAGCCCTTGATGGGCACGAAGCTCATCCCCAAGGAGCGGTACACCTCGAAGGAGTACATGGAGCTCGAGTGGGAGCGCATGTGGACCAAGGTCTGGAACATGGCCGGTCGCGAGTCTGATATCCCCAACGTTGGTGACTACTTCACCACGGAGCTCGGCCCCGAGTCCCTGCTCATCGTGAGGGAGGCGGAGGACAAGGTCCGCGCCTTCTACAACGTCTGCCCCCACCGCGGGAACCAGATCCGCAACCCCGGCATGGGTCATGCGGAGTCGTTCCAGTGTGCCTACCACTTCTTCGAGTTCAACCTTGATGGCTCCAAGAAGTTCGTGCCGGACGAGGACACCTTCACCCAGGGCGTGCCCCAGGAAACGGCCCTCGTGGAAGTGCCCTGCGATACCTGGGGCGGCTTCGTCTGGTTCAACATGAACCCCGACGCCGAGCCCCTGCTTGAGTTCCTCGGCGTCGTCGCCGAGCACCTCGCTCCCTACCACTTCGAGGACTACGCCATCGGCCAGGACATGACGATCGAGTGGGACACGAACTGGAAGACCTCCGTCGACGCCTTCAACGAGGTCTACCACGTCCAGGGCATCCACCCGCAGTTGCTGGAGTCGCTCGACGACATCCACGTGCAGATCGATCTGTATGAGCGCCACAACCGCTACCTGGTCCCGTTCGGGCTCGTGAGCCCGCGCTACCCGAACCAGGACGAGGTTACGCAGCCGCTCAAGCAGTTCTTGGCGGGCTCGGGCATCGACCCCGACACGTTCGAGGGCGGCATGGGGGCCGTGCGCCCGGCCATGCAGAAAGCCGTCCGCGCCGCCGCCGAGGCCCAGGGCATGGATGTCTCCGGCCTCAACGACGACCAGATGTCGGACGACTACCACTACTACCTCTTCCCCAACCTCACCTTCAACATCACGGCTCTCGGCTTCGGGTTCTTCCGTCAGCGCCCGCATCCGACGGACCCGAACAAGATGTTCTTCGACCTGCAGGGCTACGTGCGCGTGCCCGAGGGCGCCGACCCGCCTCCGCGGCCCATCCACAGCCAGCGCAAGCATGGCGAAATCTCCATCGGCCTCGTGATGGACCAGGACTCCTACAACCTGCCGCGCGTGCAGAAGGGCATGAACTCGCGCGCCTACAAGGGCCTGCTCATCAACTACCGCGAGCGCCGCATCCGCCACATGCACACGGTGCTGGACGGCTACCTTGAGGGCCCCGACCGCTAGGGCCTGTTTGCATTCAGGCTGTGTTGAGAGCCCTGGCGAGGCCAGGGCTCTCAACACGTCCGCTATCCTTCCAGCCATGTTCTTCTTCCGACGCATCCCCCCTGGCTTGCTCTCTGGCGTTGTCTTCGTCGCCATTTGCGTCGCCGTTGGGCTCTTCTTCGTCTACTGCTAAGGCTGGTCCCTTGTAGACGGGCCCTGGCCCGCCTCTCCGGCGACAACCCTCCGCAGCCGGACCCCTCACGGGTCCGGCTATTGTGATCTCGCGTCCCTACCCGCGGGGCGGTATCGTCCGCGCACGCCGGACAGTGGGGAGGCCCCATGGACCACGCCAGCACCCTCCGCGCCACGCTCCAACGCCCCGAGATCGTCGTCCTGCCCGGCGCCTACGACGCCCTCTCCGCGCGCCTCGCCCAGCAGGCCGGCTTCGAGGCGCTCTTCACCACCGGCTTCGGCTTCTCCGCCTCCGCCCTCGGAGCCCCCGACATCGGCCTGCTGACGATGTCGGAGACGATGGAACGCGTGCGCCACATCGTGCGCGCCATCGACATCCCCCTCGTCGCCGACATGGACACCGGCTACGGTAACCCCCTCAACGTCATCCGCACCGTGCGTGAGTGCGTCGAGGCTGGCGTCGCCGGCATCATCCTCGAGGACCAGGAGTGGCCCAAGAAGTGCGGCCACTTCGAGAACAAGCGCGTCATCCCCGCCGAGGAGCAGGTCGCCAAGCTCCACGCCGCCGTCGAGGCCCGCGGCGACAGCGACCTCGTCATCATCGGCCGCACCGACGCCCGCGGTCCCCTCGGGCTCGACGAGGGTATCCGCCGCGGCCAGCTCTACCACGAGGCCGGGGCAGACGTCGTCTTCGTCGAGGCGCCACAGTCGCTCGACGAGCTGCGCGCCATTGCCGACGCCTTCCCCCGTGGCACGCCGCTCTTCGCCAACATGATCGAGGGCGGCAAGACCCCCCTCCTCACCGCCGCCGAGCTCCAGGAGATCGGCTTCACCATGGTCGTCTATCCGCTCTCCGGCCTCTTCAGCGCGGCCAAGGCCATCGGCGAGACCTACCGGGCCCTCCACGACACGAAGACCACCGCCTCCCGCCGCGACCACATGGTCGACTTCCACGAGTTCGAGGCCATCGTCGACGCTCCCGGCTGGCGCGACATCGAGACCCGGCACTCGGTGCGCTGATGGCGCTCGAATTCGACGGCGAGACCGAGGCTACCCTCGACCAGCTCTCCCGCTTCCTCGGCGAGGGCGATCGCGCAGCCGCCCGCGAGGCCGCGGTCTACGCCATCCTCATGACCGAGGGGGACCTCTCCCCGGGCGCGGCGACCGTCGCCGAGTGGTGCTACGAGTACGCCAGCGAGGGCATCGCCTACCACCAGTGGCCCGCACTCGTGGCCGCCCGCAGCCTCACCCCCGCGCCCCCCGACTCATCCGCCTCCCGCGCCCACGCCCGCGCCAAGCGCGACTCCCTCGCCCAGGGCCTCACGGACAAGGGGGAGATTCCTTCCTAGCGCCGCCGCGCCGCCGCCTGCTCCCCTGGAGTCGGCAGCTTGATCCCCGCATCGTCGAACGCCTTCACCACCGCCGCGCGGCTTATCTTGGCGTCAGGCGTCGTCGCGACCCACTCCTGGCTGCTGCGCTTCGACTCCAGCTGCCCGCGGAAGTGCGGGATGACGTACCGCGAGAACAGCTCGTAGCTGTGCACTGTCTGCTCCCATGTGCCCCACTCGTGCGCCCGCGCCAGGAACTCGCCGAACCCGCCCGTTATCTCCAACAACCGCTCGATGCCCGCGATCGCGTCGTCGGGCGTTCCCACGATGACCCCGCCCTGCTCGATGCCAGCTTCCAGCGTCGACGCGTCGGGCTGCGTCGCCGAGCTGATCGTCCCGCTGAAGTAGTCCACCAGCTCACGCTCGTAGCCGACGCGGGCCTGGTTTATCGCCTGCTCCCGCGAGTCGGCCAGGTGGAAGGGCACCCCCACCCGCCACTGGTCGCGCGTAACCTCGTGTCCCGCCTCCTGCGCCGCCTCCTCATACCAGCTCCACGTGCGCGAGAGAGCCTGCCCGCTCGCCTCGCTCAAGCCCCCGAACGACATCATGTCGATGCCGTGCCGCCCTGCTGCCTGCGCCCCCGCCGGCGATCCCGCCGCCGCTGCCGCCATCGGTGGGTGCGGGTGCGTGTAAGGCGCGATCTGCAGGCGCGCCTCGTGCAGCCGGAACCAGTCCGTCTCGATCGTGATGACCTCGCCGTGGAACAGCCGCATGATCACGTCGAGCGATTCGTTCATCATGCGGCGCTGGTCGAGCGGGTCGATGCCCAGCATCACCGCGTCCGAGCTGAGCCCCCCTGGCCCGATGCCGAGCATTGCTCGTCCCCTCGTCATGTGGTCGAGCTGTACGAACCGGTCCGCCACGATGAGTGGGTGCTGGTAGGGCAGGCTCAGCACCCCCGACCCGATCCGCAGCTTCTTCGTGCGCTGCGCCGCCGCCACGATGAACAGCTCGGGTGATGCGATGATCTCCCACCCCGCGGTGTGGTGCTCCCCGATCCACGCCTCGTCGAAGTCGAACCGCTCGAGCTGTTCCAGCAGCTCAAGGTCGCGGTCGAACGCGATCGTGGGGTTCTCCTCGAGCCGGTGGAACGGCCCCAGGAAGATGCCGAACTTCATCCGCGCCGGTCGGTACGTCGTCATGGCCGGCCAATCCTACAGCCGGGGGCTTCCCTCCGCGTGAGCGGCTTTCTCCCGCGCTGCTTCCCGGATGAACTCGGCTGTGGACATCCCCGCGGCCCGTGCTGCCACCCTGATTGTGGCTATCTCGGCCTTCGGGAACCGAACCGAGTAGACCACCCACGGGTTCTTTCGGCCTGGCCTCACTTCGGCGTTCTCGTAGTCCCAGTCGTCGTACTTGTCGCTCACTCGCTCTGTGCCTTGTCCGGGAGGCGCCCGTTAGGATTGTCCGCCACCGCCACCACAGAAGGAGCCCGCAGCGGCGTGAAGATCGACTACCTCATCCTCGCCGACTGGGCTGAGGTCATCAACGGCAAGATCTATGTCCAGGGCGGCGGCTGGAGCGCCATCAACGCGTACGAGCCTCTCCCGATCACGCGCAGTATCGGCGTTGCCGTCTCTCCGCGCGTCGAGTGGCACGAGACGAACATGCCCCACACCCTCGAGATGCGCATTATCCGCGAGGAAGGCCAGAGGGAGCTCGCCAAGATCGAGGCCCGCTTCGAGGTTGGCCGCCGTGCGGGTGTGCCCCAGGGTATCTCCCAGCCGAACCCGATCGCCGTCAACCTGCCCCTCAAGTTCGAGCACGCGGGCGAATACGAGGTCCACGCCTCCATCGATGGCGAGGAGGTCGCGACCCTCGCCTTCCGCGTCGACCAGAAGGCCTCCTAGCCGCCGCCCTTCCCCGTCAGCCCGTAGCGCGGAACCGGCCCGAAGGCCGCGCACTCGAAGTGCGCCGAGCCCACCTGGTCGCCACTCTTCAGCAGCACGAAGCTCTCCGCCAGCACCGACGGGTACTCCACCTCGTTCCCGTCGCTGTCGATGATCTTGACCGGGTGGGTGCAGTCCCAGACCTCGCCCTCTTCGTGGTACTCGCCGCGGTAGGCGCCCTGCCCGAGCCGGTCGTTGAAGCCGTTGAAGTAGCCACCGCCCTGGCAGTAGACCCAGCCCATGTCCTCGATCTCGAACTCGCGCGTGATGCCCTCCGAGTCATGGATGGCGATGCTGCCGCCGCTGATGCGGCTGGAGCCCTCGTAGAACGTCAGGTCGTGGTCGACATCCGTGACCAACACGTCGCGGTCCGTGTGAAGGATTTCGCCCGTCATCGTGTTCCACGAGCCATCCACGTTCGCGATCGCTCCCGACCACTTATTCCCGTCCGCGTCCTCGATGAACTCGTAGAAGCCGGCATGGTCTGGCATCGTGTAGAGCACCCAGTTGCGCAGCCCGATCGGACGCTTCACCGTCGGCGCCGGCGAGGCGTGCATCGGTGGTCCCCCCCGGCCCCGCAGGATTCCCCAGGAGTGGTTGCGGAACACGCCCGACCGCTCCGGCGTCAGCGGGAAGCGCTTCCCCGCGACCTCGATCCACCCCTCTGCGTGCCCCGCCACCTCGTACGTCATGCGCTCCATCAGCAGCCAGCCATCGATGCGGTTCGTGCTCAGGGGGCCGTGGTACGGCCGCCCCACGGTCGTGCAGACGATGTCGCAGGCGATACCGAACTCGTTCGGCTCCAGTACCAGCCGGATCGACTTCATCGGCTCCAGCAGCTCGATGCGCAGCGGCCCCACGCGGTACTCGAAGTCGGGCCGCAGCTGTCGCGAGACGCGGATGTTGTGCTGCATCCCCTCGTGCCGGATGCACACGAACCCGTCGAGCACGTTCGTGTTCTGGTACAGCCGCAGCGTCGAGACCAGCGAGACGTCGCCGTCCATGTCGCACAGGCAGATGTAGTGCCCATCGTTCCAGTGCTTGTCGGACGTGTGCACTGCCGCGAACGACTCCGCGGTCTGGTGGAAGGGGTACTCGTCGGCCTTGATCAGCATTCGTCTCTCCTCAGGCGGCGTTGGTCGTTCGCTGGGTGCCCCGGCGCTCAAGCTCCCGGTGCGTGATGACCCACTCGTGGCCGTCGCCCACTCGGGCCATCTCGTCCACGTAGGTGGCCCAGAGCGTCTGGACCGTTTCTGGGTCGTCGACGATGAAGTGGGTCGCCTGGACGTCCGTGCGGACGTGCGCCACGTCCCCGTTGAACTCCACCACCTGGTTCCCCAACAGGTGGTGGGTCGCCCCGAAGGGCTTGAGCAGCTCACGGATGAGGTCCCTGTAGGCGTCTCCCCCGTGCCCTGTCTCCGGCGTGCCGAAGCCCACGAACACGAGATCCTCCGCGAGGCATGAGCGGATTCCCTGGAAGTTGTGGCTGTCCACCGACGTCCCGTAACGGATGAGCAGGTCCATGATCGCCAGCCGGTCCAGTTCGTGGCCGAGGTCGGTGCTCATCGCTCTGCTCCCGGACCGGCGACGCTACGCGCCCCCGATGGTGGTCGTGCGAACGAAGAGGCGGCGAGAAGGCACCCCTCGTGACTCGCTAGTGGGCGGCGGAGGCCTGGCGGCCGGGGATAGCCGCGGCGCCCTCGCCCGTGTAGAGCGGCATGCCGCTCTCGTTCACGTCGCGCCAGTGCGTGTGCGCCAGCGTATGCATCATGAAGACGGTCTGTTGCGCAACCCAGAGACCCTGCGCGTCCTGCGTCTGGTTGACCGCTTCCTTCGTGATCTTGAGCCCGAAGGACGGCTTTTCCGCGATCTTGCGGGCCAGGTTCTCCACGTACTCGCTGAGCTCGTCGCGCGGCACGATCTCGTTCACCATGCCCGCTTCGTAGCAGCGCTGGGCGCTCACCCAGTCGCCCGTGTAGAGCATCTGGCGCGCGAGCCGGTGGCCGAACTCCCACGGGTGGGCGAAGTACTCGACCCCCGGGATGCCCCAGCCGACCACCAGGTCGCGGAACTCGGCGTCGTCGGAGGCGATGATGATGTCGCAGACCCAGGCCAGCATCAGGCCGCCGGCGATGGTCTTGCCCTGCACCTCGGCGATCATGGGCTTGGGCAGGTTGCGCCAGCGGCGGCACATCTGGAGGTAGATCTCCTCTTCACCCGCCATCGCGCCCTCGGCGCCTGGCTGGTCGAAGTTCGCCCACGTGCCCACCGGCTTGAAGTCCGCGCGGGTCGCGCCCGTGCCGCCGCGCATGTCGTGCCCCGAATTGAAGTGGGGCCCCTCGCCGCTGAGGATGATGACCTTCACCTGGTTGTCCTGGTTTGCAGCGTCGAACGCGTCGTTCAGGTCGTACGTGAGCTGCAGGTCCTGCGCGTTGCGCGCCTTCGGGCGGTTCATGCGGACGCGCACGATCTCCGGGGTCAGGTTCTCGTACAGGACGGTTTTGAATGCGGGCATGCGTACCTCCTGAGTCGTGCCGCGAATCTTAGGGGACTCGTGCGCTCGCCGCCCGCTAGCTACCCCGCGCCCAGGCCACGCGCTCGTCGATCACGCGTTCAAGCGTGTACTCGACCGGCTTGAACCCGTTCGCGAACCAGAACGGTTCGCCGCTGTAGTTGGCCGAAAGCACGTGCAGCGTGCAGCGTTCGTACCCCTCGCCCCGCGCCCAGGCCATGCCGTGGTCGAGCAGCGCCCGTCCCACGCCCCCGTCCTGGGCCTCCGGCTCCACGATCCCCATGAACAGGTAGACGTTCTTCTCGGCATTGATGTACGGCGTGGTGAGCCCCTGCTTGAGGAAGCTCGTCAGCCCCACTGGCTGCCCCTCCCGGTACGCCACGAAGTGTGGATTTCCCTCGTCCTCCAGCAGGTGTGCGAAGAAGTTGCGGGCCAGGCTGTCGTGCTCGGGCTGTACCGGCCAGTACATGAAGATCGGCGAGCCGACGTGGTGCAGCCCGAGCGTCCGCGCCAGCTCCAGCAGCACCCCCACGTCCTCGTTCCCCGCCTCTCGAATCTCGATGTCCCCCGCGCTAACCCCCGCCACCGGCCCCGTCCCCTCCCGCACCGCCATCGATACGTGCCGCCCGAACCCGAGGTTGAACCAGGCCTCCTGCGCTCGCACGTCCCCTTCGATCAGGTGTACCGAATGATTGTAGTAACCGGCCGCCACCCACCTCCCAGCCAGCTCCCGGTAGAGCAGGCGGCAGACAGACGCAGCGTCGTAGCCTGGCGCGACGGCGTGGTCGCGCGCGCCGATGTTGATCGTGCGGGGGTGCGCGAGCTGGCCCATGTAACTGTCGGGCGGCGCCCCCGCCCTGCGCTCCCCGATCGCGAACCCCGCCAGCGTCCCCCCATCGACCGCTACAGCGCCGTCTGTGCGCTCGTTTTCGAGCCACTTCGCGAGCATCGCGCGCGCCTCGGTGGTGTCAGCCAGCGACTCAACCAGCACTGGATGGCGCGCGCGATCGCGCCGCTGCGCGTCCGAGATCAGCGCCGCCGCCGCGTCGAGATCGCCGCGCCTGAACTCCCGAACCGTGACCCGGGCCATCGCCGCCTCCCCGCGTTGATGGGGCGCTGCCGCCTGTTGCGGCGCGCTCCTCTACCCTACGCCCGGGGAGGTATGTCATGGACCTTGGACTGGCGGGACGGAAGGCGATCATTCTCGGGGCGAGCCGCGGCATTGGCCGTTACACGGCGGAGACGCTCCTCGACGAGGGCGCGAGTGTCGCGATCTGTGGGCGCGACGCCGAGCGCCTTGAGCAGACCCGCACCGAGCTCGCCGCCCGCGGCAGCGGGACCGTGCACGCCGCCCCCGCCGACCTCGCCGACGCCGACTCCACGCGCGCCTTCGTGAGCGGCGCGGTCGAGGCCCTCGGCGGGCTCGACATCCTCATCCACAACGCCACCGGCCAGTCGGGGCAGGACGCCGAGGGCTGGCAGAGCACCTTCGACGTCGACGTGATGGCGGCCGTCCACGCGCTCGAGGCCGCCCAGCCCGCCCTCGAGGCCAGCGACGCCGCCAGCGTCATCTTCATCGGTTCGACCGCGAGCAAGCAGTGGTTCGGGCGCTGGTCTTCCTACGGCCCGCTCAAGGGCGCCATGCGCGTCCTCGCCAACGAGCTCGGGCAGGCGCTCGGGCGCAAGGGAATCCGCGTGAATGCCCTCTCCCCGGGCGCGACCCTCATGCCCGGCGGCAACTGGGACCGCACGCGGGAGGCCAATCCCGAGTTCTACCGCGGCGTCGAGCGCAGCATCCCCTTCGGGCGGCTTGGCAGCGGCGAGGAGGTGGCGCGCGCCATCACCTTCCTCGCCAGCCCCGCGGCGAGCTGGATCAACGCCACCCACATCATCGTTGATGGCGGGCAGGGCAAGTTCGTCGACTAGCGGTTTCTGGTTGTATGGGAGCGACGGCGTATACTCGATGCGGCCCCCAACCAGTGTTCGGAAGCCGTGCGCGGACGCTTCACGACGACGGGGGTGGTGAGCGAACGGACCGTGGCGCGCGTGTTCCGGGTCTACCCTTTGAAGCGATGGCAACCGATCAGCAACCTGGTGGACGGCTCGCGTGACTGAGACGGAGACAGCATTCGCACCCTCCTCGGCCTTCGACCTGGCCGCTGAGCTTCTGCGCCTTCGCGCGCTCGCCGATGGCGCCGGCCTTGCCACCGTCGCCCTCCCGAGCGAGCTGCTTGGCGACGTTACTGGCTGGAGCACGCGGCAGCTTCGAGGCGCTGCCACCGTGTCGTGGGAACAGCCCGCCGAGGACCTGCACCTCTTCGGGTTCGGGCGCGCCCTCGACCTCGGTTCGGCCACGGGCGCCCCTCTCGGCGCCGCCGCCCCCGCCCTGCGCGAGGCCGCCGCCGATCTGCGCGCCGCGCCCCTCGACCCGCTCGCCCGTCCGCGCTTCTTCGGGGGCGCCCGCTTCGATGCCAGCTCCCCCCACCACGACCCCGCCTGGGAAGCCTTTGGCGCCTGGCGCTTCCTTCTCCCCGAGGTCATCGTCGCCAGGTCTGAAGGGAAGATGGAGGCCTCCCTCACCCTTCCCGTCCGTCCCCAGCAGACTCGCGAGGAGGTGGCCGCCTCGGTCGCGGCCGCGATCGCCGGGGTGTCGGCGCCACCAGCTCCCTCCGGCGCGCCCGCCCGCTACCAGCGCACCGGTCCCGACGCCGCCCATTGGCGCTCAGCCGTCTCCCGGGCGCTCGCGGAGATCGCCGCCGGACGCTACCGCAAGGCCGTACTCGCGCTCCAGGCGCGCTGCCACTCGCCCGCCCCCCACGATGTGGCGGCTACGCTCACGGCCCTTGCCGATCGCTACGAAGATTGCTTCGTGTTCGGTTACCGGCTGGGCGCCTCGTGCTGGGTGGGCGCCAGCCCGGAGCTGCTCGTCTCCCTTGATAAGGGACGCGTCCGCGCCCTCAGCCTCGCCGGAACCTGCGCCCGTGGCGCCACCGACGAGGAGGACGACCGGCTCGCCAGCGCCCTCCTCGCCAGCGAGAAGGAGCGCAGCGAGCACGACCTCGTCGTCCGCGCGACGCGCGAGGCCCTCGACCCCCTCTGCCGCGAGCTCTCGGTGCCCGATTCGCCCCGCATCATGCGCATGACAGGCATCCAGCACCTGCAGACCCCGATCGAGGGCCCCGCCGCCCCCGGCGTCGATGTGCTCGATGCGCTCCTGGCGATGCATCCCACGCCCGCCGTGGGCGGCTCCCCCCGCGAGCCGGCGCTCGAGGCCATCGCCCGCCTCGAGGGCATGGATCGCGGGTGGTACGCCGGGCCCATCGGCTGGATGGACATGGATGGGGAGGGCGCCTTCGCCGTCGCCCTGCGCTCCGCCCTCCTCCACGGGCGCGAAGCCCTGCTCTACGCGGGCGCCGGCATCGTCGCCGGCTCCGACCCCGAGCGTGAACTCGCGGAGGCCGAGCTGAAGCTCCAACCGCTGCTCGAGGCCCTGCGCGGGCCGTAGCGGTGATAGCCGCCGCCAACACCGCCGCCGCCCGGGCGCTCGTCGATGGCCTCGCCCGCGCCGGTGTGCGCGACGCCTGCGTCACGCCCGGCTCGCGCTCGACGCCCCTTACCGTCGCCCTCGCCGAACAGGACGCGATACGCCCCTGGCTCCACCTCGATGAACGCTCGTCCGCGTTCTTCGCGCTCGGACTCGCCCGCGCGAGCGGCAGGCCGGTTGCGCTTGTCTGTACCTCGGGCACCGCTGCCGCCAACTTCCACCCCGCCGTCGTCGAAGCGGATCTCTCTCGCGTGCCGCTCATCGTCTGCACTGCCGACCGCCCTCCCCACCTCCGCAACGTGGGCGCCCCCCAGACCATCGACCAGGTCGGCCTGTACGGCGTCAGCGTTCGGCACGAGGTGGATCTCCCCGCCCCGGGCGCTGCGGAAGCTCCCCCGGCGCTATTTGCCGAGGCCGCCCGCGATGCCGTGGCAGTCTCCCTCGGGCCCCTGCCCGGCCCCGTCCACCTCAACCTCCCCTTCGACGAACCGCTCATCGAGTCGCCCGGCGCCCACCCCGCTCCCGCCCCCTCTCGTCCCGGCCCTCTCCCTGCCGTGCCCCTCACTCTCCCCGACCCGGACGCCCTCGCCGAGGCGGTCGAGGCCCTCAACCGCAGCGAGCGTCCCTTGCTCGTGGCCGGCCCCGAGACCGGCGGCCTGCCTGCGCAGCCGCTCGCGGCCCTCGCGAGCGCGCTTGGCGCGCCCCTGCTCGCCGACCCCCTCAGTGGCCTGCGTACCGGCCCCCATGACCGCAGCCATGTGGTCGACGCCTACGACGCCTTCCTGCGCGACCCTCGGGCCGCCGCTCTCGCGCCCGACTGCGTCCTGCGTTTCGGCGCTGCTCCCACGTCGAAGGCGCTGAACCAGTTCCTCGCCGGCGTCACCGATGCGACCCACGTCCTCTGCGATCTGCCCGGTTCCTTCCGCGACCCGAACGCCGTCACGACGCTCCGCCTCACGGCGGACCCGCGCAGCGTTGCGGACGCCCTCCTCGATGCCGTCTCCCGCGAACGCGACGGCTCGTGGCTCGCCCGGTGGCGCGACCGCGACGCCCAGGCCCGGAAGGCGCTCACCGGCTATGCCCTCGACGCCCCCGGCCCCTTCGAGGGCCGCGCGGTTGTCGAGTTGCAGCGCGCCCTCCCGCCGGGCGCCACGCTGTTCGCAGGGAACAGCATGCCCGTCCGCGACGTCGACGCCTTCCTGGCGGGCGACGACAAGCCGCTGGCCGTCGCCTCCAACCGCGGCGCCAACGGTATCGACGGCGTCGTCTCGTCGGCGCTCGGGCACGCGGCCGCCGGCGCCGGGCCGGTCGCCCTCCTCATCGGCGATATCTCCCTCTTCCACGACCTCAACGGCCTCTGGGCGGGAACGCGGCACGGCCTCGACCTCTCGATCGTGCTCCTCAACAACGCCGGGAGCGCGATCTTTCACTACCTTCCCCAGGCCGCGCACGAGCACGTCTTCGAGGAGTGGTTCGCCACTCCGAGCGACATCGACTTCGCCGCCGCCGCGCAGGCTTACGGCGCCAGCCACTCCCTGCTCGCGGACTGGGGTGAGCTTGCCGGTGCCCTCGCCCCGCCTGGGGGTGGCGTCCGTATCATCGAAGTTCGCACCGACCGCGTCCGTAACCTCGAGATGCACGAGGAAGTCTGGGCGACGGCCAGGGAGGCGGCCTGGGCATGACGCGCGTTCCGCTCGACGGCGGCTTCTCCCTCAATGTGGAGCGCACCGGCAAGGGGCCGCCGCTCGTGCTGCTCCACGGGTTCACCGGCTCCGCCATGAGCTGGGGACCGCTCGCCGAGCTGCTCGCCTCCCGCTTCACCCTCTTCGCCGTCGACATCGTCGGGCACGGCGCTTCGGGCAAGCCCGAGACCCTCGACTCCTACACCATCGACCGCGCCGCTCGCGACGTGGTCGCCGCCCTCGGCGCCTTCGGCGTAAGCCGGGGCGCCTGGCTGGGATACTCGATGGGCGGTCGCCTGGCCCTCTACGTCGCCGCGACCGTTCCCGACGCTGTCGAGCGGCTGGTCCTCATCGGCGCCTCCCCCGGACTCGCCGATGCCGGGGAGCGGGAGAGCCGTCGCGCCGCCGATGAAGCTCTCGCCGAGCGCATCGAGCGCGAGGGCGTGCCCGCCTTCGTCGACGAGTGGGAGGCCCTGCCGCTGTTCGCCACGCAGGCGCGCCTGCCCGAGGGCATGCGCCGCGCCATCCGCCGCGGTCGCCTTGCAAACGACCCGCGTGGCCTTGCGAATAGCCTCCGCGGGATGGGCCCGGGCGCGCAGCCCGCGCTCCACGACCAACTCGGCGACATAACCGCCCCGTCCCTCCTCCTCGCTGGCGGCCACGACGCCAAATTTGTCGCCATCGCCGATGACATGGCCGCCGCCATGCCCAGCGCCCGCGCCCTCCGTGTGGCCGACGCCGGGCACGCCGCACACATTGAGAAACCGGCATACTGCGTGCGGACGATCACGGCCTTCCTCAGGGAAGGCGCGAGGGAGCACGACGATGGCGGTAGCCTGGGAGCCGGCGGGTGAGTACGAGGACATCCTCTACGGCAAGGCCGAGGGAATGGCTCGCATCAGCATCAACCGGCCCGAGGTCCACAACGCCTTTCGCCCCGAGACCGTCTTCGAGCTGATAGACGCCTTCCGGAAGTCGCGCGAAGACTCCGAGGTCGGCGTTGTGCTCTTCACCGGCGAGGGTGGACGCGCCTTCTGCTCCGGTGGCGACCAGCGTGTCCGCGGGCACGGCGGCTACGTCGGCGAGGACGACATCGCCCGTATCAATGTCACCGACCTGCACAAGCTCATCCGCTCGATACCCGTGCCCGTGATCGCCCTCGTCGCTGGCTGGTCGATCGGCGGCGGGCATGTCCTCCACGTCATCTGCGACCTCACCATCGCCGCCGAAAACGCCCGCTTCGGCCAGACCGGACCCCGCGTTGGCTCCTTCGACGGCGGCTTCGGCGCGGGACAGCTCGCCCGCCTTGTCGGCCAGAAGAAGGCGCGCGAGATCTGGTACCTCTGCCGCCAGTACGACGCCCAGGAGGCCCTTGAGATGGGCCTCGTCAACGCTGTCGTGCCCCTCGACCGGCTGGAGGAGGAAGGCGTCGCCTGGGGCCGCGAGATCCTGCGGCACAGCCCCCTCGCCCTGCGCCTCATGAAGTCGTCGTTCAACGCCGAGCTCGACGGCATGGCCGGCATCACAGAGCTCGCTCACAACGCGACCCTGCTCTTCTACATGAGCGAAGAGGGCAAGGAGGGCCGCAACGCCTTCATCGAGAAGCGCGAGCCCACCTATTCGGACATGGCCAAGTTCCCCCGACGCCCATGACCCCCGCGGCCCCCATCGCAAGCGTGCGCTGGCGGCCCTGGCGCATCCCGCTGCGTGAACCCATCGCCACCGCTGCGGGTGACCTCACCGAGCGCGAAGGGCTCATCGTCCGCATCGAGACCGCCGATGGCGCCGGGCTCGGCGAGAGCGCGCCCCTCCCCGGCGAGGGGCTGAGCGTTTCCGCCCTTGCGATCCGCGTGGCCGAGGTCGGCCGGACCCTCGTGGGCCTCACGCCGACCGAAGCGTGGGCCTCCCTGCCCGCCCCTTCCCGGCGCGTCGCCAGTGCCGATGTCGCGATCGAGACCGCCCTGGCCGATCTCCTCGCGGGGTCGTGCGGCGCGCCACTGGCGGACTGGCTCGCCGGTCAGGCGGGACTCCCCGCCCCATCCCCCCGCCCCATCCCCGTGAACGCGCTGTTGGCGGCCTCTTCCCCCGACGACCTCGCCCGCGAGGTCGCGGCCGCGCGCAGGTGCGGCTTTGGCACCGTGAAGGTCAAGGTCGGTCGCGACCACACCCGCGACGCCGAACGGCTGCGCGCCGTGCGCGCCGCCATCGGCCCCGAATGCGCTCTCCGCATCGATGCGAACGGCGCCTGGAGCGAGGACGAGGCGGTCCCTGCCCTCGCCGCGCACGCCGTCCATGGCGTCGCCCTCTGCGAGCAGCCGGTCGCGCCCGGCCCCGGCGCCGCCGCTCGCCTCGCGCTGGTGCGCGCCGGCAGCCCTGTTCCCATCGCCGCCGACGAGTCCTGCGCTTCCCCAGACGACCTCCGCCAACTCCTCGACGCGGACGCGATCGATGCAGCGATCATCAAGCCGCTGCGTACGGGCCTCGGCGAAGCGCTCACCATGCTCGCCGAGGCCACCGCCCGTGGTCTGCCCTGCATCCTCACCACGACGTTCGATACGGGCGTTGGGACGGCCCTCGCCCTCCACCTCGCCGCGCTCCTGCGCGAGCCCCGCCTGGCCTGCGGTCTCGCGACGCTTCCCCTCCTTGCGGGAGACATCGTGCGTGGCTGCCCCACCCCCGAGGCGGGAGCCCTGCCCCCTGCGGACGGCCCCGGCCTGGGCGTCACCCTCGACGATGTATCCCTCGTTCGGTTCGCCACCGGTCCCTGGGAGGGGGTGTCCGCATGAGCGCAATGCTCCCCGACTGGCTGACCCACCGCGCCCGCGCCCTCCCCCGCGTGACCGCCATCGCCGCTGGACGCCGGCGCGGGCTCAGCTACGCCGCCCTCTACGAGTACGCCGTCCGCCAGGCGAATGCGCTCGCCGCCGCCGGCGCCGCCCCCGGCGAGCGCGTGGCCGTCATCGCCGGGACTTCGCGCGACTTCGTCGTCGCGATGCACGCCACCTCGCTCACCGACGCTGTCTTCGTGCCCCTTAACGCGCGCCTCACCGTCGCCGAGCTCGCCGAGCAGCTGCGCAACGCCGCCCCCGGCGTCGTGCTCTGCGACCGTCCCCGCGAGGTGCTCGCGACGGAAGCCGCCGCCCTCGCGCGCTGCCCCTCCCCGCGTCCCCTCGCCCTCCCGCCCGTGCCGGAGAAGGCTACCCTCGTCGATGCCCACGATGCCGACAGCTGCCACAGCATCGTCTACACGTCGGGTACGGCGGGGGACGCCAAGGGGGTCATGCTCACCTACGGGAACTTCTGGGCGAGCGCGAGCGCGTCCGCCCTCAACCTCGGCCTCGATCCCTCCGACCGCTGGCTTGCCTGCCTCCCCCTCCACCACGTCGGCGGCCTCTCCATCCCCATCCGCAGCGCCATCTACGGCACCGCCGTCGAGCTCCACAGCCGCTTCGAACCCGAGGCCGTCAACAAGGCCGTGCGCACCGGCGACACCACGCTCCTCTCGGTGGTCCCGACCATGCTCCGCCGCATGCTCAACGCCGACGACCGCCCCTTCGACGGCTCCCTCCGGGCCGTCCTCGTCGGCGGCGGCCCGGTACCGCCCGTCCTGCTCGAGCGCGCTACCGCCCGCGGTCTCCCCGTTGTCCAGACCTACGGCTTGACGGAGGCTTGCAGCCAGGTCACGACCCTCTCCCCCTCCGAGGCGATGTCGCACCTCGGCTCGGCGGGACGCTCCCTCCTCTCCGCCGACGTGCGCGTCGACGCCCCCACTGGCGGGCCCGGCGAGATCCTGATACGCGGCCCCGCTGTCACCCCTGGCTACTACCGCAATCCCGACGCCACCGCCCGCGCCTTCGCCGACGGCTGGCTGCAGACGGGCGACATCGGCTTCCTCGACAGGGACGGCTTCCTCACCGTCCTCGATCGCCGTGACGACGTCATCGTCTCCGGCGGCGAGAACGTCTACCCGGCAGAGGTCGAGGCGGCCCTGCTTGCCTACCCCGGCATTGAGGGCGCCGCCGTCGTCGGCCTCCCCGATGAGGAGTGGGGCCAGCGCGTCGTCGCGGCCGTCGTTGCGAAGCTGCCGGTCGACCTCGCGCGCGTCGAGCCCCTGCTCCGCAGCCGCCTCGCGGGCTACAAGATTCCCGCCGCCATCGAGCGCTTCGACGCCCTGCCCGCAACCTCGTCCGGCAAGATCCAGCGTCGTTTCGTCCGCCAGCAGATGGCCGACCGGCTCGCTACACTCCCCGCCAATCACGAACCACCAGCCACCAATCGCCAGGGAGTACCTCATGAGCGACGACGCCCTCCGCGCGCTTCTTGATCGCCAGGCCATCAGCGACACGGTCCTGCGCTACGCCACGGGCATCGACATGCGCGATTGGGAGGCCTACCGCTCCTGCTTCACCGACGAGGTCGAGATCGACTTCACGTCGTGGGGCGGCGGCGAGCCCCAGACCATGCGCGCCGACGACTGGACCGCAGGCGTGCGCGCCGGGCTCAGCGGCTTCTCGGCGACCCAGCACATCAGCACCAACCACGTCATCACCATCGACGGCGACGGGGCGACCTGCGTTTCCTACATGCAGGCCCAGCACTACCTCCCCAACGCCGAGGGCGACAACACCCTCACGCTGGGCGGCTACTACACCAACACCCTCGTCCGCGCCGCCGATGGCTGGCGCATCCGCCGCTGCCAGCTCACGGTCACCTGGACGACCGGCAACAAGCACATCTTCGTCCTCGCCCGCGAGCGCTGGGCCGCCCTGGAAGCCGCCGGCGAAGCCTAGGGAGGCTGGGCCTAGCGGTAGGGGAACGCGTACATGATCCCGCCCTGCCCGTCGGGGCAGCCGGCGTTGTTGATCACCAGGTCGTTCAGCGTGCAGCTGCGCGGGATGTAGTCGCCGACGGTGCGCTCGTAGATCTCGCCGTAGTTCCCCACGGCCGCGATCGCGCGCTGGATGAACTGCGGGTCGATACGGTCGAACCCAAGCGTTGCCACATAGTCGATGTCGAACGGGACGCCAAGCAGGCGCGCGATCATCGTGTTCGGCGGGTTCGCGGCTGTCCGGCCCACGTTTGCCTGCGTGATCCCCAGTTCCTCAGCGGCGATTAGGCCGTGCACGACCCAGTTCACGATATCTTTCCACTCGCTGTCGTAGTCCCGCACGGCGGGAGCGAGCGGCTCCTTGGAGATGATCTGCGGAAGGATCTTGTAGTCGTTCGCGTCGTCGCGTACCGCGATGCGCGAGGCGAGATTGGAAGCGTCCTCCGTCAGCACGTCACAGCGCCCGGAGAAGAACGCTTCAGCTACGTCCTGGCTCAGGCCGCCCTGCGGGTCGTACAGGAGGCCGATATCCGTGAAGTGGTCTGCCACGTTCTGCTCCAGCGTTGTGCCGGTCTGCACGCAGATCGCTGCGTCGCCCATGTCCGATGTCGACGCGATGCCCGAGTCCTTGCGCACCGCGAAGCCCTGTCCCGTGTAGAAGATCGGTTGCGCGAAATCGACCTCCAGCTCCCTGTCCCGCGACGCGGTGAACGTGGTCGTGCGGATGAGCACGTCGATCTCGGCATCCGCGAGCAGGTAGAAGCGCGTGGCCGCGTCCGACGCGTCTATGTAGTGCACCCTCCTCGAGTCGCCAAGCACCGCCGCCGCAATCGCCTTGCAGAACTCGATTTCGAAGCCGCTGACGGTTCCGTCGCGCTCCCGCCAGCCGAACAGGGACTGTGTCTGCTTGACGCCACACTTGAGCTCGCCGCGGGCAATCACCAGCTCCAGCGTGTCCCAGGACGGCGGGCCGTTCGGCACGCCCTGTCGGGGTTCTTCCCTTGCCACGGCCGTCGGGGTTGGAGTGGCGCTCGCCAGGGTCTCGCTGAGTTCCTCATCCAAGAGGCATCCAGCCTCTTGAAGAGTTGAGCGCACGGCACCCGGAAGGACCTCTGCTTCTCTCTCGATGTCCCTCGCCAGAAGAACGAGCAGGAGCGCCCAAAGCAGCGCATCCTCTTCGTCACCTTGGTCCCCGCCTCCTTCAGTGTCGTCCAGGAACAACAGCATCACGCTGCCGGTTCGAACGATCGCGTCGTGGAAGCCGCTCAGCTCGGGGGGTGGTTCGATGAGGAGGAGTTCCGTGAGATCCTCGGCGACTGTCTCAAAGGCGGTAACTTCTCCTGCGTCGGGTTCCACGTCTTCCCAGCCGCACCACTCTGCGTATTCTTCAATGGTCAGGGTCGGCCGTGGAGTGGGTGTTGGCGAGGGGGTCGTTGGAGTCGAAGTCTCCGTAGGCGTGGAGGCTGGAGTGGCGGTCGACGGCGCCGCTGTTGGGGTGGCCTCGGACGCCGCTGCCGCGGAGGTGGGGGTGACCGTGGATGTCGGGGTTGCTCCAGACGACTCCGCTGTGGCCGTGGAGGTGGGGGTGGCGGTGGCGGTGGATGTCGCGCTCGGGTCGTCGCCGCCGCAGCCTGCCGCGAGGAGTGCCAGTGGCAGCGCGGCCAACAAGGTTGCCACCCGCATTGCCCGCGTGCCGGCTGACCGCCGCGTCATGAGCCGACAGCATAAGTGGGCGAGCCGCGTCTCCGTCAACGGATGCTTGGCTGGCATGGATGCCTCTGGGGTTGCCGCCATAGAGGCGGGCGAAAACCGGGCGTTAGGGGGGCCTGGCCTGCTCCGGCTCGGCCTCGGGGGCGTCGACCGGCGCTTCGCCGTCCAACGACTCGCGACGGTGCGCCCGCAGCCAGAGTGCTAACAGGGGTGCCCCAATCACGGCCAGGATGACCGCGCCAGTCAGGCAAGCCGTCGGTAGCCCCCGCCAGTACCCGATGGCCGTCAACAGCGCTTCCATCACCGCGACGATGAGGCTGAAGATCATGTTCTGGATGGAAAGGATCGTCGCCCGGTTCGCGCTCGGGATGCGCCGGTTCAGGTAGTCCGAGATCACGACGAAGCTCATCGCGAACATGAGCGTTGTCATCGGGTAGAACGCGAAGGCCGCCAGGTGGTCGATCGACCCCAGCCCTAGCGCAGTTATCAGCACGACCACGGGCATCAACGCGACGACCCGACTCACCCCAAGCGCCGCCGTCACCCGGTAGGCGAGCAGGGCCCCGGCGATCGAAAGGAACTGGCCCGGCATGAGGAAGGGGCCGAAGAGCCCGTAGGTCACATGGTGGCTATCGAGGAAGGGCTGCTGCAGGATGATCATGCTGACCCCCACCCCCATGACCACCGCCAGCAGCAGCATCATCAAGCGCACCGCGGGCCGCCCGAACGCCACGCGGAACGCATTCCTGGTTACCTCAATGTAGCTTTCCTGCTTCTCCCCCTCGTCGAAGCGCGGTGGTTCCTTGAAGGTGAAGCTCACCAGCCACGCCATGGCCATCAGTCCCCCGCTCGCGACAACCGGCACCCAGAGACTCACCAACTCCGCCGCCAGTGACCCAATCCCCAGCCCCAGGATCGCTCCTGCTGCCTGCACGGCGCGGGTGCGGCCCCACAGTTTCTGGTAGTCGTTCTCGCGCCCAACCGCCCGTAACGAGTCGTAGACGAAGGCGGAGTCGGCCCCCGAATACAACGTGAACGCGGCCGCCCACACCATGTAGGAGATCAGCAGGATGCCGAAGTTGCCGGCAAGGCCGAAGACAATCACCGCGATCGCATTCGCGAATGCCCCGTAGCTCAGCGAGACCTTCCGGCCCCAGCGGTCGGCGATGGCTCCCGTTGGCACCTCCAGCACGATCAGCAGGACCCAGAAGGGTGCGTCGAGCGCCCCGATCTGCCAGAGCGAGAGCCCGCGCTCGTCGGTCAGGTAGACGACCCAGATCGGCAGCCACAACTGGAAGTCGACGAAGAAGCGGAACAGGTAGAAGCGCCAGATGTTCGCCTGCAGCGCGCGCGCATCCTCTGGGGAAACGGTGACGCCGGAGCGGGTGATGATGCTGCTCACGCGGGGTCAACCCGGCGTGGTGGGGTGAGGGAGGAGGTGGCCAGAAACGCTACCGCTGGCATGAACGAATCCGCATCGTACGCGACCGCCCCCACACGCCCCCGCCAACCCCGCGAGCGGCGCGCCCGCGTGCTACCGTTCCGCCATCCCTGCCACGGAGGTTCCCCATGGCGCGCTTCATCCTCGTCGGGCTCGTCGAGCCCCCCAGCCCCGAGGACCAGGAACTGTTCGACGAGTGGTACCTCGGCCAGCACGTCTACGACACCGCCCTCTGCCCCAACTTCCTCAGCGGCACCGTCTACAAGCTGCGCGGCGGGCACGTGGGCATCGATATCCCCTCCGAGTACATCTGCATCTATGAGGTCGATGCCGACAGCTACGAGAAGGCCGAGCGCGTCCTCAACGAGTGGCAGCGCGACCCCGATGCCTGGGAGGGCCGCGCCGAGCACAACGAAGCGCTCGCGGGCGTCGATGGCTCCCCCCTGCGCGTCAGGGGCTCCGGCTGGTACGAGTTTGAGCGCGGCTACCACACCCGCGGCTGACGCCGAGACCCCGGTAAAGCCTGCGCGTACGACGCATTGGGACAAAACGGCCGGTTTTGTAGACAATGGTCCGATGGGAACTGGCCGCTCGTGCAGTACACCTCGCCGCCGCTCGGGGAGGGCCTCGCCGTGAGTCGCCTGACGCGTGCCCTCGGTTTAGGCGGCGATGGCGATAAGCGCCCGCGCACGAGCGCCGATTCGCCCAAGATACGCCGCATCCGCGAGACCATGCGCTGGCGCGGCTACGACCTGAGCGAATATAGCGACGAGCAGATCGCGGCCGTAAGCGCGCGCTTCCCGAACGACATCTCCGAAGACGGCGAGACCACCGAAGATGGCCGCCGCGCGCTCGCCGCCGGCCTCGAGCGCGGCGACTTCGCATCGCCCCCTCCCCCCCCCGTGGCCCCCGAGCCACCTTCGCCCGAGCCCGCGGCCACTTCCGCGACCCCGCCGCGACAGCCGCCACCCCCTTCTCCGGTGGCCGCATCCTCCTCCCACCGCGCTGCCCTGGGGATGCCTACCCTGCTCGAACGGCTCGCCCACATCGTTGGCCTCCACGCCTGGCGCCCGCTCGGCGACGAAGGCGGCAGGCGCATGCAGTGCGTGGGCTGCGGCCAGATGCGCAACGAACCCATCCCCTTCCGCGCCCCCCGGCCTCCGGCCCCGCCCACACAACCGCCGCCCGAGGATCCCATCAGCCGCCGCGAAGCGCCGTCCCGTTCCCCCCTCGACGACCTCTCCAACCTTGAGGATCGCGAGCGCACGGGGGTACCGCCGCAGCGACCGCCGCCTGGCCCCGCCCGTCAGCGTGGGGACGGGCCCTGGGCGTTCTTCATGGGCCTCCCCTGGTGGTCGAAGCTGCTGGCCATCTTCATCCTGATCCAGGTCGTGGGCTTCATCGTGTCCGCTATCGCAGGCGGTGGTGGTGGCGGCTAGACCGACTAAGGGAGACTGAACGTGATTCGTTACGAGGACATCCACCACATCGCCTTCGTCGCCGCCGACCTCCAGCGCGGCATGGAGGAAATTGGCGAGGTCTACGGCGTCACCTGGACCACGCCCCGCCACCTTGAGCTCCCCGTGCGCGACCCACGCGGCGACCGCAACCTGAAGCTCTCGGTGGTCTACTCGCAGCAAGGGCCGCTCTTCCTTGAGGTGCTCCAGGCCGTCCCGGACTCGGTCTGGGCGCTCGCACCGGGTTCGCACCTCCACCACATCGGCGTACACGTCGAAGACGTCAACGCCGAGATCGAGCGCCTCGAGGGGCTCGGCCAGGCCATCGAAGCCGCCGGTGTGGGCCCCGACGGGCGAACCGGGAGCTGGGCCTACCTGCAGAGTTCGCAGGCCCTGCGCGTCGAGATCATGGACATAAGTGGCCGCGAAGGCACGGCTCAGTGGGCGCGCGGCGAGATCACGTAGCCGGCGCCTCTACTGGAGCTGCCGCAGCCGCGGCGAGACCACCACCAATAGCCCGGCGATGACCACCAGCGCGATGGCAAGCGCCGCCATCGCCACGTCGATACCGGCACGCTCGGCCACGACCCCGATAACGAATGCGCCCAGCGCCATCATGCCCGGCTGCAGCATCATCAGCGCCATCACCCGCCCGCGGAACTCGTTTTCGACGTAGTGGTGCAGCAGGATCTGGCTGAACGCCTGGCGACCGGCCGTCCCGACCCCCACGAATACGATTGCGATGGCGGCGAACCAAAACACGCGCGAGCCCGAGAACACTACCAGCGCCACCCCCAGCAGGATGGTGCTCGCCAGTAGGAGGATGCCCCGTTGTCGTTCCGGCAGCGAGGCGATGACGAGCGCTCCGAACAGGGCGCCGCCACCACTCACGGCCGTGAGCGCCCCCAGCTCGATCGGGCCCCCTCCGAGCACCTCCTTCACGAAGCCCGGCAGTAGTTGGATGTAGGGCATTGCCAGCAGGGCGCTGAGCAGGGCGACGCCCAGCAGGGCGAGGATCGTGGGGTCGTGCCGGACGTAGCTGAACCCGTCTCGCAGGTCGCCCAGCCTGCCCCCGGACGAGCCCTCAGCGGCGGCGGCGCCCCGGGGGATGGGCGCCAGCGAGATCATCGCGGAGAGGTAGAGCGCGGCCATGACGAGGTAGACGGGACCGGCCCCGGTTACGCCCCCGCCCATCGCCCAGATGAGTATCCCGCCGGCTGCCGGTGCGAGCAGACGCATCAGGTTCATGCCGGCGGAGTTGAGCGCCACCGCGTTCATCAGGAGGTCGCGGCCCACCACCTCGGGAATCATCGCCTGGCGGGCGGGCATCATCAGCGCCATCGTGATGCCCTGCACGATAGAGGCGGCGAACAGGTGCCAGAGCTCGATCGTTTTCGTGAGGATCAGGGCGCCCATCACGAGGGCGTTCAGCACGGAGACGAATTGCCCCGCCTGGAGCACGATCTTCTTCGGTGCGCGATCGGCAAGGAGACCGCCGAAGATGCTGAGGATGAGCATGGGCAGGGACGAGGCAAGGGCGATCCCGCCCAGTGCCGCGAACGAGCCCGTGATCTCGAAGACCACGTAGCCGCGCACCATCATCTGCATGTTCATCGCCGCCATCTGGCCGAGCATGGCCAGGTAGAACCAGCGGAACACGGGGGCGCTGAACGACGAGAACGTCTGCAGCGAGTTCAGGCGGCTGGTAACGGGGTTGGAACGGGGAACGGCCTTGGCGCGGACCGTGTTCGTCGACTGCGCCAAGGGCCCTCCGTCGCGCAAGCAGCGCGGACCTTCACGCTAGCGTGAAGGTGGGATGCGGGCAAGCAGCCCTACGCCTCGACCGTCACCGTGCCCGTCGAGCCGTCGATGGTCACCGTGGCCCCGATGGGGGAGGGCATGGTGTGTGCCTGCGGCAAGTCGTGTCATGACGTGTGCTTGTGGCAAGTCGTGTATTCTAGATGTGGTTCCTCCTCGCGGTCGCAGCTCCAGCTCCGCCCCTGGGAGTGACACGGGAGGGTCCGTCATGAGGCTCATTGCGATCACCGGAGTTCTACTCGCAGGGCTCGTTGCCACAGCAGGAAACGCGAGCGCGGAAGGCCCCGAGCAACTGGGAACCGTGACCGCCGGTAGTAGCACGACTTTCACGCTCCCCGTGATTGACCCTCCAGGGGCGTCCACGAGCAGCAGCGAGTTGGTGACCTACAGGAGGAGTGCGTGCGGGGGGCCGTGGACGGTCGCGCTGTTCAAGGCGTCCGATCTGGTGGAGACCGAGTTTCTTTCCGGCGGCAGGGTCAGGGTCACCATCCGAGCCGACGCGCAGGTAGGAACCCGAAAAACGGCGTACCGATTGTCTGGGACTCTGACCGTGACACGGATAGACCGTTCCTCAGGTAGTCCTGTCACGACCACGAGTACCGAGGCGTGCTGGACTGGACTCCAGGAGGCCGAGTACACGGTCCGCGCGCCTTCCCGCCCGAGCGCCGTCCCAGCAAGTGAGGCGCACCTGTCGTCCACGCCGTACCGCTCTCAGCCGGTCTCCCGCCCGAGTTGCTACGTGGTGGTCACCAGCCATGCCCGTTCAGGTAAAGCCTGTCAAAACTGTCCGTATCAGCGGACCTCTGACAGCGTCTCCATGACCGCCTGTATGACCCCTCGTGATCTCTACCAGAGCGGTTTTGTGAATGCTGTTCCTGACCCGACCGTGCCTGGTGCAATCGACAGTGCTATCAGCGACTACGTCAACGGTCGGCAATGTCGACCTGACGAGAATCGGCCAGATAGTCCCGCACAAGCTGGCGAAAGCAACAGTTGTCTCCAGGCCGAGGGCTGGACGCTCCACGAATAACTAACGCGCGCGCCGAACTGCCGAAGTACGCCCTGGCGGCTGGCCTACCAACCGCCAGGGCGAGCCAGTGCCCGCCATGGAGTGGGGCAGGATTCCTAGACAGATGTGTGCCGAAAATTGTGAGAAAGACGTGCAAGATATAAGTGGATCGCATAAAGTTTGAGAAGTAGATCCCCGACGGAGATGCTCCCGCTCCGCTCGTGGGGGTGACCCAGAGCGGGAGAGTGAACCCAGATAACTGCAACAGTGTTGGTACCAGAAGGCCCTGAACGGGCCGCGACATACGCGGGGCGGATGAGGCAAGGGCAGTGGGCTGATGGCGAGACGGTATGCGCTCATTGAGGCCACTCGGAAAGGAGCGGAAGCATGAAGAGGCTCTGGATTCTGGCGGCGGTGCTCGCCGCGATGCTGACCGGGCTGGTCACGTCCGGCATGACTGCGGAGGCGGAGCCGCCTAGCGTATACATCGGGGGCGGAGAGACCATCCTTCACATCCCGCCTCTGACGGAGGAGACGTGCCCTTATGACACAGACGCCGAGGGTGCGTGTATCAAGGTGTTGTGTCCAGAGGGATCGCCGCGAATCGACGGGCAGGGCGCTTGTATCATGCCTTATACCACCGTAGTTGATGGCGTTACCATCGTAGGGGGAAACCCCGTAGGGGCCTACAGCACGGTCCGATATGGCGCGTGCGTGGCGACCACGGTTGTCTCTACGAAAAAGCTGCCTAGCTGGATCGAGATACGGGGCTTGTCTATTGCGCTCCGCCCGCCTAGCACCGTTAAGCCCAACAAGAGCGCGGAGTTCCACTACAAGCTAGTGGGCGAGCGAACGGTGTACGTTGAGCAGCACCGTCAGCCGGGACTCACCGGTCCGCGCGATGCAGAGCCGTGCTCGCTGGAGCCAAGGGTCCCGCTGGCTTACAAGCTCCGCGCGCTGCCCCGCCCGAGCGCCGTCCCCGCCAGTGAGGTGCACCTGTCATTCACGCCCTACCGCTCTCAACCGGTCTCCAACCCGAGTTGCTACGTGATGGTCACCTCGCGGCCCGAGAGTAATGGAGTGAGTATGAGCGCCTGCATGACCCCGACCGACCTCTATCACAGCGGCTTCGGGGATGCTCTTTCCGGTCCGCCAGACCCGAGCGCAATCAACCGCGCGGTCCGCGAATACATCAACCGCTTCAAATGCAGGCCGGACGAGCATCTGCCTGGCAATGAAGGCGCACAGCATGCTAGTTGTCTCCAGCCCGAGGGCTGGACGCGCCACGAATAACGCGCGCGCCGAACTGCCGAAGTACGCCCTGGCGGCTGGTAGGCCAGCCGCCAGGGCGAGCCAGTGCCCCCTCCGCCTCGGAGCTCCGGAGGTCAAGCACCAGCAGCGTATGTCTCTGTCCTGGCGCACTCCGACGCGTCCGCTGGCGGGGGCAGGGGCCCGGTCAGCCCCAGACTGACCTCCGTGGCGTTGGTCGTCGTGTAAGCGGCGTGAACGGGGTCGTGAACGCCGTCCGGGCTGCACGGCAACTCGTCATTCATGCCGTGCCCCTGATTGGCCGCTCGCGTCGTGAGTGCTACGGCTCGACCGTCACCGTGCCCGTCGAGCCGTCAATGGTGACGGTCGCCCCGTCCGGGATGAGCGAGGTCACGCCCCGGATCTGGGCGACGGCGGGAATGCCGAACTCGCGCGCGACCGTGGCCGCGTGGCTGAGGATGCCCCCCGTTTCCACCACGACGCCCGCCGCGGGGATGAAGAGCGGCGTCCAGGCCGCGTCCGTTACGGGCGCGATCAGGATCTCGCCCGGTTCCAGCATCGCGCTGACTGCAGCCTCGGCGCTTTCGATCACGCGCGCCTTGCCCGAAGCCTTCCCCGGGCTGATGCCCAGACCTTCGTAGCTGGCGGTGCTAACTGCCTCGGACGCCACCTTCGGAATCAGCTCCACCGGCCAGTCGAACATGACCGGCAGCTCGTGCTGCTCCATGCGGGCGAACTCTTCCTTGCGGCTCGCGATGCTGGCCTTCGCAGTGTCTCCGTCGAGGTTGCCCTCGGCGGCCTCCCGCAGCTCCGGAAGTCGCAGGAACCAGACGTCCTCGGCGTCGTCGATGACGCCCCGCTCGGCGAGACGCCTGCCAAGCTCCACAACGGGCGGCCGTTGGGTGCGACAGGCGCGGGCCCAATTGGCCTTGCTGCTCTCGCGGCCCCGGTTCAGCGTCTGCACGAGCCCCAGCGCCTGGCGGTACTCGTCGAGCACCTCCGCCGGCAGCTGCGACTCGATCTCGCGCTCCACCACCTCGCGGCCAGCGGCCTGCTTGCGCTCAAGCTCATGCGGATCGCGCTCCGGCGGAGCGTTCAGGTCTGCCTGGATGCTGCTCAGGACGAAGTTCGGGGCCTCGTCCCAGGTGCGGAACGAGGGGTTGGTCTCGCACTGTCCGCGGAAGCCGAGCTCCTTGATGAAGTCCGCGTACTCCGCGGCGAACGCCTGCCAGTCCGCGTTGGGCGCATCGGCAAGGCGACCCACCAGGTCGTCCGCCTTCAGGGCCGCGAACTCGGTCGCGAGTGCGGGCCGCGCGGCGATGAAGCGGCTCAGGTCCCAGATCGCCTTCGCCGGCAGGGCGCTCTCCACGCCCGTCAGCCCGCTCGTGATGGTGTTCCCCCACTCCGGCGGGTGGTCGGGCACGTGCTCGTCGAGGATCCTCCCGACGATGGAGGTGTATTCACCCCCACCGACGGAGTTGTAGTAGTGTGCCATGAAGATGCGCCCTGCCAGCTCGGTACCGACATCGAGCGCCTCGATCAGCTCCGCGTTGCTGGCCGCGCCCCAGTCGCGGGTGCGTGATTCGCGGTAGGCGTTCCTGGTGATCTCGCGGTTCCTGGCCTTGATGGCCTCCGAGTTTTTCCAACGGTCGGTGATGGCCGCGCGCGTCGCGATGGCCCGCTCCTCATCCGAGTGGGCCTCGCTCTTGAGGGCGTCACCACCCTCGAGGAACTGCTTCAGGAAGTCGCTTCCCTCACCCACGGAATACGTGGCCGTGAAGGCCATGTTCAGCCCGTAGTTGATGACAAAGCGCCCCCCGATGAAGGGGAGCGTCGTCGCCAGCGGCGGCTTGGGAACCTCCAGGATGTCGACCGTGTCGAGGTCTTCGGTGACGCCGTAGTTCCAGACATAATCCCACTCCCGCCAGATGTCGGCGGAGAGCGGCTTGGTCACGCCCGGGAGCACCTCCGCGGCGTTCGTCGTGGTGTAGGCCCCGTGCACGGGCTCGTGCAGGCTGTCCCAGCTGCAGTGAAGCTCATCGCTCATCGTCGTGTCCCTCCTGCGACGCTGTCGGACGGTGCGGTTGGAAACTAGTAAGCGGCGGTGCCCCCGTCGATCGACCAGAGCGCGCCCGTGATCCCCGCGCCGATGTCAGAGGCGAGCAGCACGGCCACCGCGCCGACTTCCTCGACGGTGTTCATGCGCTTGATCGCCGACTCGCCGGAGAACTGCTCGACCATCTCGTCGTAGGTCAGACCCATGGAGGCGGCCGCCTCGGGCCCGCTGTCGAGCAGGATGTCGGTCTCGATCAGCCCGGGGCAGATCGCGTTCACGGTGATGCCCATCGTGCCCACTTCCTGCGCCGCGCTCTTCGTGAGCCCGTTGATCGCGTGCTTGGCCGCGACGTAGGCGGAAATGCCGGGCTTGCCGTGCTTCCCCTCGAGCGAGGAGGTGTTGATGATGCGCCCGCTCTTCTGCGGGATCATGTAGCGGAAGGCGTGCTTGATTCCCCAGAACGTCGCCGAGAGGTTCCACGTGATCGTGTGGTCCCAGGCTTCGTTCTCCATCTGCGCGACCGGGGCGAAGCCGGAGCTGCCACCCGCGTTGTTCACGAGGATGTCGATCTGCCCGTAGCGCTCGACCGTCCCGTCGACGAGCGCGGAGAGCGTTGCCTCCTCGGTCACGTCGCCTGCGATGAAGTGCGCGCGGTCGCCCACGCCCAGCTCCGAGAGGGCGCGTGCGCCCTTCTCCTCGCTGCGACCGTTCATGACAACGCTGGCGCCCTCCGCCAGGAACGCCTCCACGATGCCCCGACCGATGCCCCGCGTTCCCCCGGTAACCGCCGCGACCTTGCCTTCCAGCTTCATCACACCCCTCCTGAGTTACATAGTGACGCGCCCCGCGACCAGTGTCGCGGGGCCGACGGGGAAGCTTACCGACACACCCCGCGCAAGCGCCACCACAAACGGGCGGGGTAATTCGCCGCGCGGCCTGCTACGTTTGTGCCGTGGCAAACCTCTCCGCGTGGAAGGCCCTGGCCGTGGCAGTGCTCCTCGCCGCGACGCTCGTCGCCTGCGGCGGCGACTCCCCCGCGCAGTCCCCCACCCCGACGGCCACCCCGCCAGCGTCCCCCGCGGCCGCTCCCGTGACACCGGCAACCGAGACCCCACAACCCACACCCTCCGCCACCCCAACCACGACGCCAGCGCCAACCACCGCACCGACGGCCACCTCCAAGCCCTCCCCGACCCCAATGCCTACGCCCACCCCTACGCCAGCGGCCACCGCCACGCCGCCGCCCGAGCCCACCCGCCCCTCCCTCCCCCAATCCCCCACGTTCGACGCACCCCCAGGCGTCTATACGACCATCACTGTCGGTGCCTCGCACGCCTGCGCCCTGACCGAGGACGGCGAGGCCGTCTGCTGGGACATCACAAGCGGCGACATGTGGGATACCCCACTCGGCACGTACACCTTCATCACGGCTGCAGACGGCGACACGTGCGCCATCACGGCGGACGGCGAGATCGTGTGCTGGTCACGGCGGGGAGGGCCGATACCGGAGGACAAGCCGGATCCGTCCCGGGATGCGCCCGCCGGTCGCTACACCGCGTTCAATGGGGTTGCTGGCTACTCCTGCGCGCTAAGCGAGGAAGGTGAGGCCGTCTGCTGGGGGCCCTTGGTCGACATGTGGCCTGAGCCGCCCTCAGGACCGTTCGTCACGATCAGCACGCCGAAGGCGTTCGGCGCCTTGGGCGGTGAGTGGGATCGGATATGTGCGCTTGGCGTGACGGGTGAGGCTGCCTGTTGGGGAACCTTCAACGGCAAACACTATGTCAGGCGGGATTCGGGCTACGGTGACTCGGGATATATCCAGGTGGGAACAACCCGCTACGCCAGCACCTGCGGCCTGACCACTGGGGGACGGTGGACCTGCGGACCTGGTGGATTGGGGACTGACGTCCGTTACACGGCGATGTCCACCGGGGGCTTCCATGAGTGCGCGATCACCGAGGGTGGCCAGGCCGTGTGCACAGGGGCGTCGTGGATGTTGTTCGCGGGGGAGTTGATGCTGATGAATCCCCCGGATCCCGCCCCCGAGCGGTTCACATCCATCAGCGTTGGGGCTGAGGACGGCTTCGGCACTGCGTATGCCTGTGCCCTCATGGATACGGGCAGGGCCGTCTGCTGGAGGAATGTGGAGAACAAGGTCGGCCCGCCCGCTCCTCCACCTGGCCGGTATGTGGCGGTGAGCGATGGCTTTCGCCATACCTGCGCCCTCACGGAGAACGGCGAGGCTGTGTGTTGGGGCTGGAATAACTTTGGTCAGGCCGAGGCCCCTTCCGGCCGCTACACCGCGATTAGTGCCGGTCCGGAGGGTTCCTGCGCACTCACGGAAGCGGGCGAGGTCATCTGTTGGGGGTTCGCCGTCCCGGTGATCTTCGAGTCTGGCAACTACAAGGCCGTTACCGCGGCCACCGGAGACGGGGTGTGGAGCGGGGCTTGCGTAGTCACCGAGTCGGGAACTGCAATCTGTCGTCAGCCAGGAGACGGCCTCTACACCGATGACGTCGAGTACGTCGAATCCCGGGAGGGTCCCTATGCGAGCATCGGTGCTGGAGGGATATGTGGGCTTACAGAGGAGAGGGCCCTGGTCTGCTGGAGCGACTGGACGTGGAGGGAGTACGAGGACGGCCAGTCCCTGGCGCTCCGGCTGCCCGGCCGCTATGTCGCCCTGAGTGACGGTCCTGGCCCTGCCTGCGCGGTTACTGAAGCGGCTGAGGTGGTGTGTTGGCGCGGTACTAGTTGGTCGCCTGACCTGCCAGACGGCCCCTATGTGGCCGTCAGCGCCGGGTACAGCCACGGTTGCGCCCTCACCGACGCGGGCGAAGCGCGCTGCTGGGGCTCTTTCGGCGAGCTAGGCCACGGGCCGGTAGACCCGCCGCCCGGTCGTTACTCGGAAATTAGTTCCGGCTGGACCCGTGACCGAAGACGGTGAAGTGGTCTGCTGGGGCAATACCAGCTACGAGAGGGGACAAGGGCCCGCGTCCTGGGGCAAATGAGCGCGGTCTGGGAAATCGCCGTGCTCGGGCGCGCCAGTCCTTCCCCGCGAAGAGTGCATCACATCACTCCGTGTAGGGAGTACAGGGAGCCTGGCGCGACTACTGTCGCCCTCCAACCTCCTTGTGGGGCCACCCCCCATTCGTTACCGTTATCCCCGCAAGGGCGCGTGACGCGTACTGCTATGCCGCGCCCGCTCCGGGAGGCGCTACGTGCACGATCTGGTTATCCGCAACGGCACCATTGTCGACGGGACGGGCGAAGCCCCGTACCAGGGCGATATCGCCATCGACGACGGCAGGATCTCCGCCATCGGCCGCATTGAGGCCGACGGCCGCGAGAACGTCGACGCCACGGGGCTCATCGTCACCCCCGGCTTCGTCGACATCCACACGCACTTCGACGGCCAGATCACCTGGGACCCGCTGCTCACGCCCTCCTGCTGGCACGGCGTCACCACCGTCGTCATGGGCAACTGCGGCGTCGGCTTCGCCCCCGTCGCCCCCAACCGCCACGAGTGGCTCATCGGCCTCATGGAGGGCGTCGAGGACATCCCCGGCACCGCCCTCTCCGCTGGCATGCAGTGGAACTGGGAGACCTTCCCCGAGTACCTCGACTACCTCGACACCCTGCCCAAGGCCCTTGATGTCGGCACGCAGGTGCCGCACGGCGCCGTCCGCTCCTACGTCATGGGCGAGCGCGGGGCGATGAACGAGCCTGCCAATCCCGAGGACATCTACGAGATGAAGCAGCTCGTGCGCGAGGGCATTGAGGCTGGCGCGCTTGGCGTCTCCACCTCCCGCACGATCGTCCACCGCGCCATCGACGGCGTGAACGTCCCCGGCACCTTCGCCGATGAGGACGAGATGATGGCCTTCGGCGAGGCCCTCAAGGAGGCCGGCACCGGCGTCTTCGAGCTCGCCCCCGCGGGCGTCACCGGCGACGACATGAACCTCCCCGATCTTGAGGTCGCCTGGATGCGGCGCGTCTCCGCCGCCACCGGCCGCCCCATCACCTTCGCCCTCGTCCAGCTCGACGTGGAGCCGGACCACTGGAAGCGCATGTTCGACCTCTCCGAAGAAGCTGTCGCCGAGGGCGCCGACCTCTACCCGCAGGTCACCGCCCGCGCGCCGGGCGTCCTGCTCGGTCTGCAGACGAACCATCCCTGGGTGAACGCGCCGGCCTTCCAGGAGATCAGCGGTCACTACAAGCTCGGCGAGGGCGACGCCCACCATCTCCGCAGCACCCCGCTTGAGGAGATCGTGGCGGAGCTGGCCAGGCCCGAGGTGAAGGAGCGGCTCATGGGCGAATTGCCCGAGGCCCGCCAGGAGATCGCCTTCATCAACATGGCGCGCGTCTTCCCCCTGGAGGAGCCGCTCGACTACGAGCCCGCCGAGGAGGACAGCCTCGCCGCCATGGCCGAGGCGCAGGGCCGCGACGCCTACGAGCTCTTCTACGACCTCATGCTCGAAGACGGCGGCAAGCGCATGTTCTTCGCGCCCACCCTCAACTACAGCGAGTTCAACTACGAGGTCGTGCGCAAGATGCTGACGCACCCGCGCGCCGCCCTCGGGCTCGACGACGCGGGCGCGCACTGCGGCGTCATCTGCGACGCCAGCATGCCCACCTTCATGCTCACCCACTGGGCCCGTGACCGCTCACGCGGCGAGGGCCTTCCCCTCGAGTTCGTCGTGAAGAAGATGACGAGCGACACGGCCCGCCTCTACGGCCTCCACGACCGCGGCGCCCTGCGCCCGGGCATGAAGGGCGATGTGAACATCATCGACCTGGAGAACTTGCAGCTCCGCGCCCCCGAGCTCGCCCACGACCTTCCCGCCGACGGCCGCCGCCTCATCCAGAAGGCGGATGGCTTCGTCGCCACCATCGTCAGCGGCGAGGTGATCATGCGCGACGGCGAGGACACGGGCGCGCGCCCCGGCCAGCTCATCCGCGGCGAACAGCAGCCCGCTGCCAGCGTCACCTAGCGCGTCCTCCCGAGGACTTCAGGGCCAACCCCACCAATTCGGTGGGGTTGGCTGCGTGTGACAGTCGCCAGCCAGGGAACGATTCCCGCGCACGGCGCATATAGAGATGTAAGCGGCACGAATGCTGGCAGACCCCGTCTGCTACCCTGCCACGCAAAGAGGCTTGATGACCACCGTCTCGTCCTGGCGACCCTTCCTCTTCCTCCTGGCGCTGGTGATAACCCTAACGCCGTTGGTCGCCTGTGGCGATGATGACGACGCCGCCTCGGGCTACTACGCCACCGAGGCGTACGCCGCCGCCACCGAGGCGGCGGCGGAAGAAACGAGTTCAGACCAGCGAGGCGAGTTCACGAGCGCCGCTGCGGCGCAGGAAGTGTCGGCGGACGAGGCCTCCGGGGACGATGGCGGGGAAGGCGCCGGCAGGCGCCTGGTCAGCACGTCGGCCATGGCCCAGTCCCGCATCGTTGTGCATACCGCTCGCATGTCGCTGGTGGTAAACGATGTCGACCAGGCCGTGGGCGAGGTCCGCGCCGTCGCCTCCCACTACGGTGGCTGGATCGTCAGCTCCGACCAGACCGCCAGGCATAGCGGGGCGATCGCGATTCGCGTGCCCGCTCAGTCGCTGGACCAGGCCCTCTCCGACCTGGAAACAGTGGGGATCGAGGTCGAGTCGCTGCAGGTCAGTAGCCAGGACGTGACCGAGGAGTTCGTCGATAGCGAGTCGCGCCTGAACAGCCTCACTGTCACGCGGGCCAGGTTGCTCACCTTCCTCGACCGGGCCGTGGACGTCGAGGATGCATTGCTCGTCCAGGAAGAACTCTCCAGGCTCCAGCTCCAGATCGAGCAGATCCAGGGTCGCCTCAACTACCTGCGCCAGGTAGCCGCCTTCTCGCTCATTGAGGTGGAACTGAAGCTGGCCGCCGTCTCCATCGAGGTCGATGCCGGCCCGGGCGGCTCCTACCGGATAGGACAGATCGTGCGCTTCCGGGCGTCGTTCGAGGCCCCGGCGGACATCGATGAGTACTCCTTCGTCTGGGACTTTGGCGATGGAACCTCGGCATCCGGGAACGGCAGCGTCCTGACGCCGGAGGGGAACCGCATCACCGCAACCGTGAACCACACCTACGGCGACGATCGCGACTCCCCCTTCATTGTCACCATCCGGCTCCTCGGCGCCGGCGATGGTGGTCGCGCCGAGGGGTCAGACTCGCTGCTCGTGGCCGTCAGCCACGTCCCCACCATCGAGGTGTTCGCCGGCGACAACCGGACCGTGGAGGAGGGCGACAAGGGGGACTACAGCGCGTCGTTCACCCGCCCCTCCGAGCTATGGGACTACGAGTACCAGTGGGACTTCGGCGACGGTTCGCCCTCCACCATCGGCAATCCCGAAGAGGGCGCAACCCGCGTCGAGGTCTCCCACAAGTTCTCCGACTATCGCCCCAGGCCGTACAGCGTCGTCTTCACGGTGAGCGCCATGAGCGACGCCGGCCGCGTGACCAGCTCGGGCAGCTTCGAGGTTTCCGTCACGGAGGGAGACAGCCTTGTCGTGGGGGGCTGGGACGTTGGCTCCACGGCGGCGGCTGCCCTCTACGCGCTCTCCGCCGTGGGTCGCGCCGTCCTCCAGGTCCTTATCTGGCTGGGGATATTCGTGTTGCCGCTAGCGGTGGCGGTGGCGATCGTGGCCTACCCGGTCAGGCGTGGGTGGCCGCGCCTGTCGGCTCTCTATGGAAGGGCCTTCAGTGGCTCCCGTCCGCGCCGCCCCGGGCCCCGCTTCCGGGCGAGCGGGGCGCCCGTCCCCTTCCTCGCGCGGGCCGAACCGGCGCAGGGCGAAGCCGACGCGGCGGACACGACCCCGGCGGAGGCCGATGAGACTGGCGCGACGGATGCGGCAACCCCGCCCGAGGAGGGCGAGCCTCGGCAGTAGCCCACGAGCGCGGCGTTGTCTCCTTGAACCTGGAGTGCCCGCCCAGCCGCCGGCGATCAGCCTGCTGTACGTTTCTGGCCCTTTAATCTCCACTTCCTGCTCGAAGTCGAGGCCGTGGCGGTGGTTGATCGCATCCCCTAATCGCCTTTCGCGCGGTATGCTTAGCTGGCAGACGCGATGCCGTGCCCGTTTGATGGTGCGTGCAGCCACGCGACACACGGGGGAGCCTGATGACCGAGACGATGTACCAGGAGATGATCGACGCTGTTGCTGAGTGCCCGGTAAAGCTGGACGAGATCGACCTCTTCAAGGCCGGCCAGCAGGAGCACTGGTTCGACTCCTACAGGATCCTCCACGAGGAAGCCCCCATCCTGCGCATCCCCGGCGAGGGCACCACTCCTGGCACCGATGGGTTCATCGTCACGAAGTACGAAGACATCGCGATGATCATTCGCGACCCCTACACCTTCCCTCAGCCCTCCTACGCGGGCGCCGGCCTCGATGTGGAGGAGGAGGACGACCACTCCGTCCTCCTCGACGCGATGTCCCGCAACACCCTTCGCCCCAACATGGAGCTGCACAAGCAGCACCGCATCCAGCTGACCGACCCCTGGGTCGGCGCCACGGGCGCTCCCCGCCACCGCCCCATGGTCACCCGCTACGTCGACGAGCTCATCGATGCCTGGATCGACCGCGATCCCGCCGAGATCGACTTCGTCGAGGAGTTCGCCGCCCCCCTCCCGCAGATGGTCATGACGACCATCCTCGGCTTCCCCTTCGAGGACATGCCGCAGCTCCGCATCTGGGGCCAGGCCCAGGTTCGCCGCTTCGTCTACGGCAAGGGCCACCGCAACCTCATGAGCGAGGAGGAGGAGGCGGACAACGCCCGCGATCTCGGCGACTTCATGCGGTACGTCCAGGCCCACGTCACGAACAAGCGCCAGAACCCCCAGGACGACATGACGAGCTTCCTCACGCAGGTCGAATACATGGGCCGCAAGCTCACCGATTCCGAGGTCGTCGGCGTCGTTTTCGGCATGCACATCGGGGGGCTGGAGACGACCCAGTACGCAATCGCCGCCGAGGCCGAGCTCCTCGCCCGTGAACCGGAGCTCTGGAACACCATCAAGGCGGACCGCTCGAAGATCCGCTTCTTCGTGGAGGAGGGCATGCGCATCCAGGCCCCCACCCAGGGCCTCTCCACACGCATGACCGCCCGGGATTTGGAGCTGCGCGGCGTCAACATCCCCAAGGGTTCGATCCTGCACCTCCGTTACGGCGCCGCGAACCATGATCCCGAGGAGTTCCCCTGCCCGGCCGAAGTCGACCTCTCCCGGCCGAACACCGGCCGCCACATGACGTTCTCGCAGGGCATCCGCGTCTGCCCAGGGGCCGGCATCTCGCGCCTTGAGCAGAACATCGCCTTCGAGCGACTCTTCGAGCGGCTCGATGACATCTCTTTCACGCCCGGCAAGAACGACTTCCGCCACCAGCCCGGCATCATGCTCGGTCTGTGGGACCTGCAACTCAACTTCGAGAAGGCGAAGTAGCACGAGAGGAAGGACGTGGCCGCACCGGATTCCGTAAAGAAGCTTGCGCGCCTCGCCCGCGAGGCGGCGCAGATGCGCTGGGGGCCCGAAGACACGGGCGCCGCACCAACCTTGCCCGGCAAGGAGAAGCGCTCGGACGAACCCGACTCGAAGCGCCTGTCCGGCGACGAGGAGCGGGAGGTGCTCAAGGCCCTCGACCCCTTCTGGACGCGCGGCATCGTCAAGCCCGAGGACGGCGAGGGCTAGGGCGTCGCTACCCCCACTCCAGGGCGAGGTCCTCGCCGAAGAAGTCGGCAAGACGCGCCGCCTCCGCCTCCGCTCCCTCGTGCGCTGAAACCGAAAGCTCCCCGAACGGCTCCAGTCGCACGTTGAGCTGCCCGCCCCCGCAGTCGTATGACCACACCCCTTCGATGCGCCCGTCCACCAGCAGCACGGGCGAGATCCAGCCCTGCGGACGGTGCACCCGCGCCCTGTGTTCCGGCGCGAGGATGGCCGGCACGTCCCGCGCCGAGCCGATCACATACGGGTCGAACGCCGGCAGCAGGCGAACCGCCCCCTTCGGAGTCGTGCTCGCGATCCCGGCGACCTGCTCGGCGAGGGCCCAGTGCGGCTCTCCCTCGACATCCACCTCCACCGCCTCTCCCCCGAGCGCGCGGAACTGCCGCGTCGCCTGCGCCGGGCGTCGCGGGCCCCACCAGCGCGAGTACTCGGCTGCGGTCGCCGGACCGTAGGCGCTCAGGTATCGACGCGTGACCTCGGCAAGCGCCTCCTCGGGCGGCGGCCCCGTGCCGGGTCCAAGCCACGCTCTCGGACTGACAAAGGTCACGTTCCTCCCGCGGCTCGGCCCGAAGCAGAGGCTGCCACGGAAGGAAGCGGGCTTCAGGTAGGCGCCCCAGCTGTCTCGCAGCTTCTCCCCCAACGCGGGCGAGTGCGCCGCCTGCGCTACCGCGTCGGCCAGCTCGTCGCGAGTGAGCCCCTCCCCGCCGAGCACGTCGCGCACGCTGTCGAGGAGCAGGTCCAGTTCCTTGCGCGAAATCTTGAAGCCGCGGAGCCAGGCGCCCTTCAGGTAGTGGTCGTAGGTGTCGAGTGCGGCCTGCCAGAGGTCGTATTCGGCTGCAGGCAGGAGGTGGAGCGTGCCCCGCATCGCCCACGTCTTCACCAGTCTGCGGCGCTCCCACACTTCCGCTTCCAGCTCCCCCGGGCGTAGCCCGTCGATGCGCGCCCACGCCGAGATCTCGGCCGAAGAGAGCACCTGTGCGTGGAGGCCGCCGACCGCGCCCACCACCGCCGTCAGTTCCTCGCGCGGCCGCCGCGTGAAGAGCTGCTGCCGCGTCATGCGCCAGGCGAGCACGCTGCTCCAGCTCAGCTCCGCGCGCGCGCCGATGGCTCCCCTCCGAAGCGGGCAGGGTCGAACGGTTTCAGGTCGACCTCGCTGCTGCGTCCCTCCCTGATCAGCTCCGCCAGCGCCTCGCCCGTGGCCAGCGAGAGCAGGATCCCCTTGCGGCCGTGGCCTGTGGCCACGTAGGCGCCCTGCCTCCCCGGCGCCGCCCCGATGAACGGCAGGCCATCCTCCGAGAGGGGCCGCAGGCATGCCGTCTGGTTGACCACCCGCATGGCTCCGAGCCTGGACGTGTACCGCGCGAGCGTCGCCAGGATGTGCTCCCGCGCCTCCTCCGTCGTCTCCAGGTCGAACCCCGCCGCCTCCTCCGTCGTTCCGGCGTAAACGAGGCCGGTTGGGCGCGTTACGACGTACTGCCCATCCAGGTCCGAGAACCCGCCCGGCGGGGGTGCGCTCGATGGCTCCAGGTGCAGGATCTGGCCCTTCAGCGGCCGCACGGGCAGGGGCAGATCGAGCCAGGCGGCGGCGCGGTGCGACCACGGGCCCATCGCGATGACGGTCGCCTCGGCGGTCACGACGCCGTCCTTCAACTCGACGCCCGCGACGTAGTCTTCTCCGCCCACCAGCCCCATTGCCCGCCCCATGCGCAGCGAGGCGCCCATGCCCTTGGCCGCATCGAGCAGCCGCTCCGTGAACCGGGCGGGGTCGAGCTGGGCCGTCTGTTGCGCGATCCCGCCGGCCACCGGCCTGTCGAGCCACGGAAACCGTTCCGGGACCTCGCCGGCAGCGAGCGGCTCGCCGCTCCGCCCGGTCGTGCCCGCGCGGAGCTCGGCGGCCTCCGCCTCGGTACGCGCGATGACGCAGGTCTCGTAGGGCGTGTAATCGTACGTTCCCGGGCCGTCCAGCAGCTCCGCGAGCAGGCCGTGCAGCGCCAGGCTGCGGACCACCAGCGGCGCGAGATCAGCGGCCTCGCCTCCGGGTGGCAGGTTCGGGGAGAGCAGGCCCGCCGCCTTGCCGCTCGCGCCGTACGCCACCTCGCGGCCCTCGATCACCAGTGGCTCCGCCCCTCGCTGGGCGAGGAAGTAGGCGATCGCCGCCCCCACCACGCCTCCGCCCACGATCGCGACATCCACGTGCTGGTCTGGGGCCACAGCCGTCAACCTCTCCCGCGGAGTGTGTCACGTTGGGCGGCGTCGAAACAGGTTCGCCAGGGGCCCCGCCCGTCCGCCGCCCGACATGGCGCTCCGGGAGGCGCCTTCCCGATGAGTGGGGTGTTGGCCCTGCCAGAAGAGAAGCAGCCAGGGCGAACGCCTGGCTGCTTCCTGTGTTGTTCCCGAGAACGTGGGAAGCGCTTATTACTCCACATCGACCTCGATCGGGACCGGGCTGCCCACGAAGAAGGGGTGTGTCGGGTGCTCCGTCGACAGGTCGACCGGCGTTTGGTGAGTCACCCAGCGTTCGCCGGGAGCCCTTGTGCTGATGAACCTGTTCCCCGTCCTCTGGGAGAGCCACACCGTGACATCAACGATTATCGTTGTCTCTCCCACTTCGACCTCGATGGGGACCGGACTGCCTACGTAGAAGGCCGCCGTCGGGTGCTCCGTCGACAGGTCGACCGGCGCTTGGTGAGTTACCCAGCTTTCGCCGGGAGCCCTTGTGCTGATGTACGTGTTGCCCGTCCTCATGGAGAGCCAGACGGTCACGTCGATCGTCACCGTCTCCGGCGGCGGTGGCGGGGGCGGCGGCGGAGGTGGTGGCAGGGGCTCAAGCGTCAGGTTTAGCGTTTGAATGGGGGGAGTGTTGGACCACGTTCCAGTCTGCGTCGCGTAGCGATCGCCCACCTTGAAGCGCACGCTTGCTCCTTTGACGCCGCAGCCCGCAGTCGCCGCACTGGTGTTGCTGCTGTCCACGAGCGCCGCATACCGGATCTCGCTGCTGGTTGCGAACGTTAGCGCGTCGCGGACGTTGCAGCGCTTGCCCCCGATCTCCGCTACGACGGGCAGCCCGGTCGCCACCGGGCCCTCCGGGGCGGTCACTGTTCCGATGAAGAACGCGGGAAGGCTTGGTGGGCCGCCCTGCGCCGAAACGCCGACAATCGTTGACAGGGTGAGCGCCGCAGCCATAGCCGCGATGATCCAGGGCTTCAGTCTCTTCATGGGGCTCCGCTCCTAGGTAGTTTGTGCGTTGGAGAGTTTCTCTCTGGTGGTATCCGTAGATTACCCGAGGATAACAATGTCAATCGCCATAAGAACGAAGATCGCGGCAAGATATGCCAGCGAAAACGTGTACAACCGCATCGACGGCACTCGCTCAGGCCAGCGCCACAGCCCGAATGCGATGGCGACGAATCCTGCTCCTGCCAGACCGGCCGCTGCGCCGTAGACCCACCCCACTGTGCCCGTCAGGAGGAGAGAAAGCGTGATCGGCACGAGCACCAGCGAGTACGCCAGGATCTGCGTGCGTTGGAGAGTTTCTCTCTGGTGGTATCCGTAGATTACCCGAGGATAACAATGTCAATCGCCATAAGAACGAAGATCGCGGCAAGATATGCCAGCGAAAACGTGTACAACCGCATCGACGGCACTCGCTCAGGCCAGCGCCACAGCCCGAAGGCGATGGCGACGAATCCTGCTCCTGCCAGACCGGCCGCTGCGCCGTAGACCCACCCCACTGTGCCCGTCAGGAGGAGAGAAAGCGTGATCGGCACGAGCACCAGCGAGTACGCCAGGATCTGCCGCCGTGTAGAGACTTCGCCCGCCTCTACCGGCAGCATCGGCACGCCCGCCTCCCGATAGTCGGGGGCAATGCGCAGGGCCAGCGCCCAGAAGTGCGGCGGCGTCCAGAAGAAGATGATCGCGAACATGATCACCGGCGCCCACGCCAGTTCACCCGTCACCGCCGCCCACCCCACCATCGGCGGGAAGGCCCCTGCCGCGCCCCCGACCACGATGTTTTGCGAGGAACGCCGCTTCAGCCACACCGTGTACACGAACACGTAGAAGAGGAAGGCGGCCGCCGCCAACCCTGCCGCCAGCAGGTTCGTTGTCGCCCAGAGGAAGGCAAATGCCCCCACGCCCAGCGCGACGCCAAACAGGAGCGCATTCAGCGGCGGGATGTCGCCCTGGACGAGCGGCCGCGACTGCGTCCGCCGCATGAGTGCGTCGATGTCGCGGTCGTACCAGCAGTTGACTGCGTTCGCCCCTGCTGCCGACGCCGTCCCACCGACGAGCGTCGCGATCACCAGCGCCGTCGAGGGCCAACCGCCTTCCGCCACGACCATCGCCGGGACCGTGGTTGCGAGGAGCAGCAGGATGATGCGCGGCTTGCTAATAGCGACATAACTGCGAAGCGTCGCCGACCACCTGCCGGATCCCCGCAGGACGAGCGCGAGCCCCGTCACGCGGGCGCCTCCACGCCGGGGAATTGAGCGCCCGCCCGCGCGACCGCCTGTGCGGAGAACCCGAGGAGCGCGGCTGCCGACAGGGTGAGCCACAGCAGGGAGGCTAGCACGGTGTGCGTTACGGTGAGCCCATCGGGGAATGTGTAGACCACATTGAGCGCCCCCACCGCCACCTGCGTCGCGTAGAGAACGGTCGCCGCGAAGGCCACAGGCGCGCCCCAGCCGAGCGCCTCCCGCTCACGCCAGGCCGCGAGCGCCATCCAGGCCAGCGGCGCAACCAACAGGGCTGCCAGGTAGCGATGCGTCATGTGCGTGATCTGCTGGTCGTCGGCTGCGGGCAGGATGCCGCCGTTGCAGGTGGGCCAGCCCTCGCAGGCGGTCGAGGCCCCGCTCTCGCCCAGGTAGCCCCCCATCCACACCACCGCCGCGAACAACACGAGCGTCACGGCCGCCCGCTGCGCGACTCGCAACGCCGCCGCCTGCTCGGCCGTGCGTGTCGCCCCACGCAGCTCCATGTACATGCCGAGCGCGGTGGCGGCCATGACCGTCAGGATCGCCATCGCCAGCAGCAGGTGCGTCGCGACGATCTCCGGGGGAAGCTCCTGCCAGACCGTGAGCGCTCCCAGTCCGCCCTGGATTCCGACCAGGGGTACGGCTGCCAACGCCGGCCAGAGTACTGCCGGCGTCCCCTGGAAGTGCCGCCAGGCCTGGACGGCCGTCGCGATCACGAGCACGCCCACCAGCGCCGCCACGAACCGGTGCGAGAACTCGATCAGCGCCTCCTGCTCGTGCGGCGGAACGATGCCGCCGTGGCAGGTCGGCCAGTCGGGGCAGCCCAGCCCCGACCCCGTCGCCCGCACGTAGACGCCCACCCCGATCAGGATCAGCGTGGTGGCGCAGGTGATGAAGGCGAGGTTGCGGGTGGCTCTCATGGACTCAAAAGGGGCGCCTGAGCGGGCACCGTCCCTCAGCGTACGGCGCGATGCCGGGAGGCGCCAGATTCGGGTAGGCTCGCGCCATGAGCGACTCCGACATCGAAGCCGTTGCCGCCTGGCTGCGTGAGGCCCGCTCCGTTGCCATCCTCACCGGCGCCGGTATCTCGACCGAGTCCGGCATCCCCGATTTCCGCGGCCCCCAGGGCGTCTGGACGAAGAACCCCGACGCCGAACGCACCGCCACCATCCAGCACTACGTGGCCAACCGCGACCACCGCGTCCGCTCCTGGGCGACCCGCGCCGACAGCCCCATGAGCACCGCCGAACCGAATGCCGGGCACGTGGCCCTCACCGCGCTCGAGGCGAAAGGCAAGCTCGACACGCTCGTCACCCAGAACATCGATGGTCTGCACCACGATGCCGGCACGTCGCCGCAGCGCATCATCGAGATCCACGGGACCGTGCGCGACTACGCCTGCCTCGACTGCAGCGACCGCGGCCCCATCGAGGTTGTGCTCGAACGCGTCCGCCAGGGCGACGATGACCCCCACTGCACGTCCTGTGGCGGCCTCCTCAAGTCGGCCACCATCTCCTTCGGTCAGGCGCTCGTCCCCGAGGACCTGGAACGCGCCCAACTGGCGGCCGCCAGCAGCGACCTCTTTCTCGCCATCGGCACTTCGCTCGCCGTCTACCCCGTGGCCGCCCTCCCCGAGATCGCCCTCCAGTCCGGCGCCCGGCTCGTCATCCTGAACGCCCAGGAGACCCCCTACGATCCGGCGGCCGCCGCCATCCTCCGCGACGGCATTGGCGACGTGCTGCCGCGGATCGTCGAGCTGGTCTAGCGGCCGGACTCGGGAGCGTCTTGCTGCTCGCCCCAGCGGTCCCAGTGCACGACCTCGCCCAGCGGCTTCCGCCGTGCCTGCGAGAACCGCCCTCGCTCGAGGTAGCCCAGCGGGATCAGGCACATCACGAACGCGTTCTCCGGCAGCCCCAGCAGCTCGTTGATGCCTGAGTCCTCGTCCAGGGTCCACGTCATCACGGTGCCGACGTCGAACGCCCGCGCCGCGAGCATCAGGTTCTGCACCGCGCCGTAGATCGAGCCGCCGAGGCCGGCCCCCGAGCGTCGCGTGCTGTCCGCCATGCGAGCTGCCGTCTGCATGACCGGCGCGACGATCACCGGCGCCTCGGCGAAGTGGTCGGCAAGGTGCACCACGCCCCGACGGTTGCGCACGTCGATCCCGACCTCGCCTTCCGCGATCCCGCCGCGCGTGATGCGTGCCGCCCCGAGCTCCTCGTCGCTCACCCGCTCGTACCCATAGGCCGACGTGATGCGCTCGCTGTAGACCTTCGCGATCGCCTGTTTGATCGCCGGGTCGCGGATCACAACCCATCCCCAGCCCTGTTGATTGCCGCCCGTCGGCCCGCGGATGGCCGCGTCGAGGATCTGCCAGAGCACGTCCTCCGGGATCGGGTCGGGCTTCAGGTAGCGCTGCGCGCGCGTCGAGTGGATCGCTTCGAGCACGTCGAGTGGTTCACGCTCGGACATGGGGCCTCCCTCGCATGGCTGGTCGCCGCCGCGAGTCTACCCGCTTGCGGCGGCGCGTCCTGCCCGCGCGCAGCAGGCGCGTATCATCCGCCGGACCCGCACCCAGGGAGGCTGGCGATGAAGATCGGGCTCTACGGCATCAACCTGGGCGTGCTCGCCGACCGCCAATCAATGCAACGTGTGGCTCGCGCGGCGGAGGCGGCGAACTTCGAGTCCCTCTGGACGGGCGAGCACGTCGTCTTCGTCGACCCCCAGCAGCCCCCCTCCCCCCTCGTCCCCGACACCCCCCTCGTCGACACTGTCGCCACCCTCGCCTTCCTCGCAGGCGCTACCGAACGCGTCCGCCTCGCGAGCGGCATCCTCCTCCTCCCCCAGCGCAACCCCGTCGTGCTTGCCAAGGAGCTCGCCGGCATCGACGTGCTCTCCGGCGGACGCCTCATCTTCGGCGTGGGCGTCGGCTCTGTGCCCGGCGAGTTCGACGCCATCGGCGTGCCCTTCAGGGAACGGGGCGCGCGCACCTCCGAGCACATCGAGGTCATCCGCACCCTCTGGACGTCGGACCAGCCCGCCTTCGAGGGCCGCTTCACGTCCTTCTCCGGCATCCAGTCTCGTCCCCTCCCCGTGCAGCAGCCTCACCCCCCCATCGTGATCGGCGGCTACTCGCCCGCCGCCCGGCGCCGCACCATCACCCAGGGCGACGGCTGGTACGGCTTCATGCTCGACGTCGAAGGCGCCGCCGCCGCCATCCAGGCCCTGGAGGAGACCGCCCGCGAGGTCGAGCGCCCCGCCCACCTCGGCCCCCTTGAAATCAGCATCACGCCGCGGGGGCGCCTCGATCGCGAGGTCGTCGAGCGCTTCGCCGAGGCCGGCGTTCACCGCCTCGCCCCCATGCCCCGCCACCTCATGCTCCCCACCGACACCCCCGACGCGGTCCGCGACGACGTAGTCGCTTTTATCGAGAGCACGGCGGAAACGCTCGGGCTCTAGGGCCCGGGGAGGAGTTTCGGATTTGGCTATGAAGATCGGGCTCTACGGCATCAACGCAGGGTTGAACTCCGACCGCGAAGCCATCTTGCGCTTCGCACGAACGGCGGAGGCGGCCAATTTTGAGTCCCTCTGGACGGGCGAGCACGTAGTCGCCATCGACCCCCAGGTTCCGCCCTCCCCAATCGTCCCCGACACCCCCATCGTCGACACCGTGGCCACGCTCGCGTTCGTGGCGGGCGCCACGGAGCGCATCCGCCTCGCGAGCGGCATCATCCTCCTGCCTCAACGCAACCCGGTCGTGCTCGCCAAGGAGCTCGCCGGCATCGACGTGCTCTCGGGCGGGCGCCTCATCTTCGGCGTGGGCGTCGGCTACGTGAAGCAGGAATTCGACACCATAAGCGTCCCCTTCGAGGAGCGCGGCCCCCGTACGTCCGAGCACATCGAGGTCATCCGCACCCTCTGGACATCGGACCAGCCAACCTTCGACGGCCGCTTCACCTCGTTCTCCGGCATCCAGTCGTACCCCCACCCCGTGCAGACCCCCCACCCCCCGATCGTCATTGGCGGCTCCTCTCCTCCCGCCCTCCGCCGGACGATCACCCAGGGCAACGGCTGGTACGGGTTCATGCTCGATGTGGAGGGCGCTGCTGCTGCCGTGCAGGCCCTTCAGCGGACCGCCGACGAGGTCGAGCGCCCCGCAGACCTCGGCCCCCTCGAGATCACGATCACGCCCCGGGGCCGCCTCGACCGCGAAACCGTCGAACGCTTCGCCGAGGCCGGCGTTCACCGCCTCGTCCCGATGCCCCGTGGCCTCATGTCCCCCAGCGACACCCCCAACGAGACCCGCGACGAGATCATCGCCTCCATCGAAAGCCTGGCGGAGGCGCTGGGTCTGTAGGCTCGTTCAATGGCGATGAAAGCCCCACCCCACCCCGGTCGCGGCATCAAGCAGACCTGCCTCGTGCCGCTTGGCCTCAGCGTCACCGAGGCTGCGCAGGTGCTTGGCGTCGCCCGGCACACCCTGTCGCGCGTGCTGAACGGGCACTCCGCGATCTCGCCTGAGATGGCTATCCGTCTTGAGAAGGCCGGCTGGTCGAACGCCGAGTTCTGGCTACGCCTACAGACTGCCTACGACCTCGCGGAGGCCCCCAGCCAGGGGAGCGAGCCACATTAGGCCGACGGGACATACCCCCCAATCTCGCTGTCGAGGACAGGCTTGCCAGAGCCACGTGCATCCTAGCTTGGGTGGTGAGCGGGTGGACAGAGTTGTTCTCTCACATAGGGGTTCTGGTCCTTGTCGCTTCGGGCACCCAGACCTGATAATGGTCAGAACACTCGTTCGTCCCGGGAGGGGGCTGTCAATGACCAAGGTCCGCACGATTAGAGCTAGCGAGCCCTCCCGCAGCGTTGTCCATGATGGACACCTGTACAGGTTCCGCTTCTCCGACTCCATGACCGTGGCGGACTACGACGAGTGGGTCCGACAGGTTGATGAAGGCGATTCACAGTGCAGGAGCGTGATCGTCGACATCGACGGTAATCCACCAGCCCAGTACCCCGACGAAGTCATCGATGCTTGTGTCGGCGAACTTAGGCGCTTCTTCAAAAGGATGTTCTCGAACGGGTTGAAGGATCTCGGGGAGAGCATGGAGAGGTCCCTCGCCGGTCTGGGAGTGGCCTCCAAGCCCCTCGCCCTCGCCGGTCTGGGAGTGGCCTCCAAGCCTCTCGCCCTCGCCGGTCTGGGAGTGGCCTCCAAGCCTCTCGCCCTCGCCGGTCTGGGAGTGGCCTCCAAGCCCCTCGCCCTCGCCGGTCTGGGAGTGGCCTCCAGACCCCTCGCGCACTTAGGAGAGGGGCTACGCACTGAGGACTACGAACCCCATCCCCTAATCACTCCACTCTCCCCAGCGGACAGGGTCGTCGATGAGATTCGCGCGCTGCCAGACCGCCTTCGAGAAGAGAGGCGACCGCTAGTACAAGCTGGCCTCCGGTGGACAGGTGACAAGATTGTTCCGGGCGTCATCGTGGGCGTTATCACGTTTGCCCTTCTATGGGCGGCGACGGAATTCTTCGGATAGGCACCCTGGTTGGGGAAGTGAACCCTAGTTTCCTGCGGTGGTCCCGGCGTGCTGGAGCCGTGCGAGTTAGTGGACCTCAGTGGACTCTCTTGACGTAAGTGGACCCCGCCGCCGACCCCACCGTCCCGAAAACTCAATGTCCAAATGGGGTTTGCTGGTCGGGGCGACTGGATTTGAACCAGCGACCTCTTGACCCCCAGTCAAGTGCGCTACCAGGCTGCGCCACGCCCCGACGCCGCTTTCGAAGCGTACACGATTCCCCTCCTACCCTCGCCCCGTTTCTCCCTCGCCAGCCGCGTAGGCTGCGTTCATGCGCGTTGTCCCCGGTGCGGCGCAGACCTTCCCCCTGCGTTCACTGATCGGCGGCGTCTACCTCCCCGCCCTTCTCTTCGGCATTGGCCAGTGGATGATCATCCCGACCATCCCGCTGTTCGCCGAGGAGCTTGGCGCGAGCGTCCTCTTCAGCGGCCTCATCTTCGCCGCCCGCGGCGCCGGCTCGATGATCGGCGATGTCCCCTCGGGCCTCCTCACCAGTCGGCTCGGCGGCCGGCTCACGATGACCGCCGGCGTCCTGCTGACGGCTGGCTCCGGGGTCGCCATGGGCTTCAGCGTGGTTCCGGCCATGCTCGCTGGTCTCACCCTGCTCAACGGCATTGCCTTCGCCCTCTGGCACGTCTCCCGCCTCGCCTATATGACCGAGACCGTGCCCGTCGAGTACCGAGGGCGCGCCCTCTCGCTCGTGGGCGGCGTCACCCGTGTCGGCTTCTTCCTCGGGCCCATCATCGGCGGCGCGCTCGGCAAGGCGGGCGGCCTGGAGACGGTCTTCTTTGCGCAGGCCGCCGTGGTCTGCGCGGCCGCCCTGCTCGTGGCGACCCGCCTCCCCCGGGCTCGCGCGGGCGATGCTGGCACCCCGGAACGCCCCCGCGTGAGCCTGCGCAGCGTTGTCCTCGCCGGGCGCCGCAGCCTGCTCGTGGCGGGCTCGGTGGCCATCACCCTGGTGCTCATCCGCCACGGACGCCAGTTCCTCATCCCCGTCTGGGGGAGCTCCATCGGCCTCGACCCCCTCCAGATCGGCCTCATCTTCGGCTTCGCCTCCGCCATCGACATGGTCATGTTCTATCCAGTCGGCATGGTCATGGACCGCTGGGGGCGCAAGTGGGTAATCGTTCCCAGCCTGCTTGTGCTCTCCGCCAGCCTGATGCTGATGCCGCTCACCGGCACCTTCGGGTCGTTCCTGCTCGTGGGGCTGCTCTCCGGTTTCGGGAACGGCCTCGGGAGCGGCGCCGTCATGACCCTCGGCGCGGACCTCTCCCCGCGCGACGCCGCAGGCGAGTTCCTCGGTGTCTGGCGCCTCGTGGGAGACGTCGGCGCTGTCGCTGCGCCCGCCGTGGTAGGCGGACTCGCGGCCGTGCTCACGCTTGGGATCGCCGCCGCCTTCACCGGCGGTATCGGCCTGATCGGCGGCGCCATCATGATCCTGCTCGTGCGCGAAACGCTGACCCGCCCCGCCGCCGCCGCCCGCGCCTCCCCCGGCTAGAGGTCGAGCTCGATGCCCACCGGGCAGTGGTCCGAGCCGAGCACCTCGCGTTCGATGAAGGCGCTTCGCACGGCGGGCAGCAGGTCCTCGCTCACGAACACGTAGTCGATGCGCCAGCCGATATTGCGCTCGCGCCGCTGCCGCCACGGGTCCCATTGGCTGTAGGCCTCGTGCTGGTCGGGATGCAGCGCCCGGAAGGTGTCGACGAAGCCGCTGGCGAGCACGTGGTCGACCCACTCGCGCTCGACCGGCAGGAAACCCGTCTCCCGCTCGTTTGGGCGGGCCACGTCGATCTCGGCGTGGGCCACGTTCAGGTCGCCCATGAAGACGACGCTCCGGCCCGCCTCTCGCAACGCCACGATGCGTTCCAGGAAGGTCTCGTAGTAAGCCAGCTTGAAGTCGAGGCGGGCGAGCTTGCGGCCGGCGTTGGGGAAGTACGAGCTGAGCAGTACGAACTCCCCGAAGTCCGCCTCGATGACTCGCCCCTCGCGCTCGAATTCGGGTGTCTCCAGCCCGAGCCGCAGAGAGGCGGGTGTGCGCTTCGTCAACAGCAGCGCGCCGCTGTAGCCGGGGTCCTCGGCGGGATGCCAGGTGGCCTCGTAGCCTTGTTCGAGCCAGGGCTGCTCCTGCACCTGTTCGGGGCGCGCCTTCACCTCCTGCAGCCCGGCGATGTCCGGCGCGCTCTCCCCCAGCCACGCCGAAAACGTCCCCGAGCGCAGCCCTGCCCGCAGGCCGTTCACGTTCCACGAGCAGATGCGCAGTGTCGCCATTCGCCTACAGGAACTGCCGGGCGATCACGACCACCGCGGCGCTCACGCCCGAGACGGCGAAGTACTCCGCCAGGGTCGCGGGCGTCAGGTCGTCATCGAGCAGGTGGTGGACGAGCCCCGTCGCCACATAGAAGCCGATGATCATGAGGGCGCCCGTGAGCAGGTCGTCGAGCGGGAAGTAGTAGAGCGCGATGCGCAGCTCCGCCAGGGAGATGCCGATGGCCAGCGCCGCCAGCAGCGACGATGCCCCCCGGCCCCGGCTCTCGCGCAGCAGGTCGAGCGCCAGCGCGAAGCTCAGCACTCCTACTGCCGCTGTCGAAGCGGGCAGGTTCAGATCGCGCGTGAAGAACACCGTGTACAGCGCGAGCGCCGCCAGGTACGTGACCACCGCCAGCACCAGCCGCATCGGCCCGAAGAGCGGCCGCCCCGGCGCGATCGAGTGGTACTCCGCATACAACAGCAGGCCGGTGGCTGCTCCTGCTACCAGCCCTGCTCCCATGCGCCCGTAGCCCCCCACCGCCTCGCCGATGAAGAGGCCCGCGCCCAGCACCGCCAGCAGCGGCAGCAGGGCGTAGCTCAGCGCTTCGAGGCTACTCCCGCGCCACTCGGGGTGGCTGCGCACCGCCCCCTCCACCGCCATTGCCGCCACAAGCGCCGTGAGCGCCAGGATCCAGTGTTGCTCGGGCCGCAGGTTCAGGTAGGCCGTCAGCCCCGCCATCGCCAGCGCTCCCAGCAGCACGGCCCGGCCCGCCGCGCTGAGGGCGGGACTGGTCGGTTCGGCCTGCGCTTCCGCTTCCAGGGCCTACTCCTCCGCCAGGGTGGGCTCCTCGAACCCGTACATCTCCGCGGCGTTTCGCCACCACAACCGCTCGCGGTCCGCTTCCGAGAGCTCAAGCTCGTCGTAGATCGCTTCGAAGCGATCGATGTGCTCGCGGATGTCGTCCATCCCGCAGTCCGACCCGAACATCAGCTTCTCGATGCCGATCTCGTGTCCGATCAGGCGCAGCTCCACGGCATGGCGCTCGATCGTTTCGCCTCCGCTCATGTCGAACGCGACGTTCGGGCGCCAGCGCGCCACCGAGGTCGCATATTCGTAGTTCCCCTGGTTGCCCAGATGCGCCCCGATGATGCGCAGGTCCGGAAAACGCTGCGCGACGGTATCGAGGTGCTGGGGCGACATGCGGTGGGAGGTGACATCGCGCATGGGCCAGCGGCCGCGCATCTCCTGCATCCGCCGGACCGTCGCGGCCGCCTTCGGGTCGCGCCGCGGGTGGGTGATGGAATAGTCGATGCCCCCGCCGATGACGCCCATGTGGAACAGGATCGGCATCCCCAGCCGTTCCGCCGCCGCGTAGGCGGGCAGGTAGTCTGGCTCGTCGTAGGGCCTCGCCACACCGATGAGCTTCAGCCCGCGATAGCCCATCGCGTGCAGCTCCTCGACCTCCTCGCGGCCCGTCACTTCCGGGTCAATGACGGCCACCGGCACGAACAGGTCCGGGTAGCCCTGCAAGATCTCGATGCCACGCTCGTAGCCCGGCCCGAAGCGCCCGCCCGTGAGGACGCAGCCCTTCGCGATGCCCGCGGCGGTCGCCACCTCGGCGAGACGCTCGACTATCGGGGCCGGGTCGTCGTCGGGCTTCTCCCAGTTTCGCGGGAAGTGGATGTGGACGTCGAAGATCTTCATCACGAGGGCGCCGGAAGGCGCTCGCAAGAGTGTAGCACGCGTCCCCCGCGTGACCCCTGGCGATCCTGGAGCGGGCGGCGCCCGGGTTTCTCCCCTGGCGGCGAGGGCGTGCCCGTGACGATCCCTGGAGGCGGGCTCAGAAAGCCCGGTCCGCGAAGTCCTCGAGCGCGGGGATGGCGTCCCGCGAGGCGCGCCACAGCGTCACCACCACGCGGTTGACCCCCGCCTCCTCCAGCTCCTCCACCTCCGCCCGCGTGATCGAAAGGGAGCCGCCCACCGTCACGTCGAACGGCTCGTCCGCGCGGTCGTAGCGTTCGCGCAGCTCCGTCAGCTTCGCGATGTGTTGGCGGGCGCTCTCGGGCGTGTGGCGCAGGGCGTACCAGCCGTCGCCCAGGCGTGCTGCGCGACGCAGCGCCGCCGGGGTCTCGCCCCCCACGAGGATGGGTGGGTGCGGCTTCTGCACGGGCTTCGGCGCGAACACGGCGGGGCCGAGGTCGTAGTGCTCGCCGTGGAACTCGGCTACGTCTTCGGTCCAGAGCGCCCGGAGCACGCCGATGCATTCGTCCATGCGCGCTCCTCGCGTGTGGAAGTCGAGCCCGACAGAGTCGAACTCCTCCTCCAGCCAGCCGGCCCCCACGCCGAGGAGCACGCGCCCCCGGGTCAGGTAGTCGAGGTCGGCCACCTGCTTCGCCGTCGAGACCGGATCGCGCAGCGGCAGGATGTAGACAGCCGTTCCAAAGCGGATCGTCGTCGTGTGCGAGGCGATGTAGGTGAACACCGTGAGCCCGTCCATGAAGGGCCAGCGTGGGTCGAGCGGCGCCTGGCCGTCCTCGGCGTAGGGATAGGTGGAGGGCAGATCCGGGGGGAAGATGAGGTGGTCGGGCCGCCACAACGACTCGAACCCCAGCTCCTCCGCCTTTTGCGCTGCTGCGATGAGCGCATCGCCCCGCACGCCGTGGATGACCACGCCGAACTTCACGCTCGCGCCTCCCTGCTGAAGATGAGCCCGCCGCTGGAGAGTGACCCCGCCCCCACCGTCGCGATGGTGTGGGCCACTCCCTCGATCTGCCGCGCCCCGGCCCGCCCCGTGACCTGCAGCACGGCCTCCGCGATCTGCGCCATGCCGTGCAGACGCCCCTCCCCGAGCGAGCAGCCGGACGTGTTCAGCGGCAGCTCACCGTCGAGCGCCGTCGCCCCCGAGGCGATGTAGCTCGCCGCCTCCCCGCGCTTCACGAACCCGAGCGCCTCCAACCAGACGTAGAGGAAGATGCTGAACCCGTCGTAGAGCATCGCCACGTCGATGTCCTCCGGCCCCAGCCCCGCCGAGGCCCACAGCTGCTCCCCCATCGCGGCCCCGCCCTCCCACATGTTCTCGGAATCGGTGAAGCCGCCCCGCGTCGGCCAGGTCGTCTGCGCGTGCCCGGTGATGTAGGCGGGCGGCTGCGCCAGATCTCGCGCCCGCTCCGCGCTCGCGAGCACGACCGCCACGCAGCCGTCCACGGGAATGTCGCAGTCGTAGAGGCAGAACGGCTCGGCGACCATGGGCGCGTCCAGGTACTCCTCGACGGTGAGGGGTGTGCCGTGCCAGTACGCCTTCGGGTTGAGCTGCGTGTTCTCCCGGTTCTGCACGATGAAGGCGGCCATGTCCTCACGCGTTGAGCCGTGGTCGTGCATGTACTTGCGTAACGCGACCGACTGCCAGGAGGCAGGCATCGTGAACCCGTAGGGAGCGCGGAACTGGTCGCCGCCGTGCGCCTCCGCCCGCGAGTAGTCGCTATAGCGGCCCTGCGGCACGTTCACCCCTCGCCACACGAGCGCGTACGTGCACGCCCCCGAGGCGACCGCCGCCGCCGCTGCCATGATCGTGTCGGGGCAGAGCCCCGGGGTTTGGACATGCCAGCGGATGCCGCGCGCCCGCCCCAGCACCTGCGCCATCTTCGGGACCGTCACGATGTCGATGCCTTCGAGGCTACCCGTGTTGCCGTAGGCGGCGATGTTGGGGATCGTCCCCAGCCCATCGATGTCGTCGATGGTGAGGCCGGCGTCTGCGACGGCAGCATCCGCCGCCTCGCGCGCGAAGTGCGCCAGCGGCCGCGGCGAACGCCGCTCCAGCTTCGAGTAACCCACCCCCACGATCGCCGCCCGTCCCGAGAAATCGTCCATGGCTCAGCCCTCCTCGTCTGGTTCGAACTGCGGCAGCGCGATCGTCTCCGTCAGCCGCTCGAATGTAACCCGCAACGGCATGCCGATACGGACGTCCTCGGGCGCAACGTTGACGACGTTCGCGACCAGCACGAGCCGCTCCTGCTCGACCAGTTCGATGATCCCGATCACATACGGTTCGTCCTCCGCGAAGCCCTGCGTGACGTTGTCCCGCACGACCGTATGCGTGTAGACGCGGGCCCGTCCGCTCACCTCGCGGAACTCCAAATCCGGTGTCTGGCAGCGGGGGCAGAGGGCCTCCGGGGGATGGATGTAGTACTCGCACGCTTCACAGTGCTGGATCGCCAGCACGCCCCCGTTGGCCGCCTCCCAGAACGGGGCGGACACCTGGTCCGGGACCGGCAGGGGCTTGGTGACCGGCGTTTCCCCGGCGCTCATGCGTCTCCAGCCTCGCCGCGGATGGCCTCGCCGTGCTCGTCGAGATGCGGAGCGCGTCGCCGCGGCCGCACCTCCGAATGCTCCGCCACGAAGGCGCTGCCGGCGTAGCGCAGCATTCCCTCCGGCTCGCCGTGGTCCAGCTCGATCCAGAAGTCGCGAGCCGCCAGGTGGGGATCGTCGAGCAGATCTTCGGGGTTGAGGATGGCGCTGAAGATGAGAGCCCGCGCCTGCGCCCCGTGGAAGATCTCGTCCGCCGTCTTCGTCGCCACGAAGCGGCCGATCACTGCCGAGATGTGATCCGCCTCATCGCGGAAGATCTCGGGCACAAAGTACTTCGGGTCGGTCAGGTCCTCGGCCATCCCATGCTCATCCAGCCACGAGACGAGGCCCTCCCAGGCGCGCGGGCTCACGTTTACAAGCTGCGCGTTGATGTACCGGCCGTCCGCCGCGCGGTGCTGCCACGCGGGCGTGGGCGCGATGCTCGCGTGACGCCCCGTGCGCCGCGTCACCACCTTGCCTGTGTAGTCGTACTGGGGGAGCGCGTTCTCCGTCATCCCCGCACAGGCGTCGTGCACCGACAGGTCGATGAAGGTGCCCTTGCCCGCCTGCAGGCCCGCCAGCGCCGCGATGAAGGCCCAGCTCCCGGCCATGTGCCCCGCCTGGTTCCCCTGGCCGTTGATCGGCGGGCTGGCAGGCATGTCGTCGTAGCCGTTCGACATCATCTGGCCGCCGAGCGCCTGGTGAACGAGGTCGCTCCCCCGCCACGAGGCCATCGGCCCCTCCTGGCCGAAGGGCGTGAGGGCCACGTGCACGAGCCGCCCGTTTGCCCCCGCGATCGCCTCGCGCGTGAGCCCCAGGGCCGCCAGCCCGCCCGGCTCGCTCCCGTCGAGCAGGATATCCACGCCCTCCAGCAGTCGCAGGAACGCCAGGCGTCCCCCGTCGTTCGTCAGGTCGAGGGCCACGCTCTCCTTGTCGGTGTTGTAGTGCCAGAAGTGCAGGCTCGACTCGCCGTCCGTCCGCCCCCGGAACCAGGGTGCGTAGCCGCGCGTCTCTGCTCCGCCCGGCGGCTCCACCAGCACGACCCGCGCTCCCGCCTGCGAGAAGAGCTTGCCGCACCACTCCGTGCCCGGCCCCGCCAGCTCGACCACGGTCAGATGCGAAAGCGTCCCCGTCATGCTCTCTGGGCCTCTTCCAGTGTGATTGCGTCGTCGATGATCGCGTCCGCCTTTAGCTGTTCGAGCCGCTCCTCGGAGTAGCCCAGCAGGTCGCGCAACACGTCGCGCGTGTCCGCGCCGAGCCAGGGCGAAGGGCTGGTCACGCCCACCTCGAAGCCGCTCATGGTCACGGGGACGTCTTCGTACCGCTTCGGCCCCAGCACAGGGTCGTCCAGAGTCTTGTAGAGCCCTCGGAAGGCGAGCTGGGGGTCGTGCCTAACCTTGTCCTCGACGGTCTGCGCGACCCCTGCGGGGACGCCCGCCTCCTGCAGCGCCACCATCGCTTCGCGCGCGTCGCGCGAGCCCGTCCACGCCTGGATGCGCGCGTCGATCTCGTCCTCGCGCGCGAGGCGTCCCGCCAGCGTCGCCAGGTCCTCGCGCGCTGCCAGGTCGTCCGCGCCGATGACGCCGCAAAGCGCGGCCCACTCGTGCGGTTCGCGCACCGAGATCGCCAGCCATGAGTCCTCGCCCCGGCAGCGGTAGGCGTTGTTCGGGCAGAAATTGCCGTACAGGTCGCGATTCCCCTTCGGTCGTACCTGCGCCCCGTTCTGCGCGACATCCAGCAGCATCGGCCCGAGGAGGGCGCAGCCGTGCTGGCTCTGCCCCGCGTCAAAGAACTCGCCCTCGCCCGTCGCCCGCCGCCGCTCCAACCCCATGAGGATGGCGGCCGCGTTCATCACCGCGCCCATGTGGTCCATGTAGGAGAAGCCCCAGCCCGCGGGTTCGCGATCGGGCAGGCCCGATGTGGCGGTGAGGCCGCTGTAGGCCTGCGCCGTGGGCCCCACCGAGCGGTAGCCCGCGTACGGACCCGTCTGCCCGAAACCGGAGGCCGACAGGTAGATGATGTCCGGGCGGATGGCGCGCACGGCCTCGTAGTCGAGCCCCCAGCGCGCCATCACCCCCGGCGAGAAGCTCTCCGCGACCACGTCGCAGTGTGGCACCAGCTCGCGCGCGATCTCCTTGCCCGCATCCGTCGACATGTCGATCGCGATGCTCTTCTTCCCCACGTTGACCTGCGCGAAGAACCCACCCCGGTTCATCCCCGGACGGCCGTCGGGGTGTGGCCCCGAGAGGCGTATGAAGTCGAGCGCGGGCGGGTGCGGCCACTCGATTCGCAGGATCTCCGCGCCCAGCGTCGCCAGGATGCGGGTCGAACCCGCCCCTGCCAAGTGCCGCGTGAAATCGAGCACGCGGATGCCGTCGAGCGGCCCGGGCAGGGAACCGTTCTCCGGCATCTCCTAGCCGCCGTCCAGCAGTTCGAGAGCGCGTCGCATCAGGTAGGGCGCCGAGAGGGCCGTGTTCTCCCACGATTCATCCGGGCGCTTGCCCGTGCGGTGCAGATACAGGTTGAACCCGCTGATGACCCCGAACTTGTAGGCCGCCAGCGCCCGGTACCAGGCGATGTCGCCCGGATCGCTGCCGTACGCCGCCACGTATTCGTCGATGAGGTCGTCCGGAGGCGGCAGCGCATGCTTCAGTCCCTCCCGCCACGCCGCCGCGTCCGCGAACGTGATCACCCAGCCGAGGTCGTTCAGGGTCGCCCCCACCCCCCAGAGCTCCCAGTCGATCACCGCCTGCAGCTTCCCGTCGAAGCTGTAGAAGACGTTCGACCACTGGAAGTCGCCGTGGAAGATGCCCGAACGAGGCGTCTGCGGCAGCCGTTCCAGCAGCCGCTCCCGCACGGCCGGCGCGAGCGCCACCAGGTCCATGTCGCCCGCGCGCTCGTAGAAACGGTCCCAGCGCGTGACGTCCGGCTCCAGTTCCAGCGGCGGGCCGTCGTCGGGCACGTACTCGCGCCAGTCGAGCAGGTGCAGCGCCCCCAGCGCGCGCATCGCCTGGAAAGCGAGGGGACGCATCTCCTCGGCGGGCATGTCCCAGGCCCAGTCGCTGCGCAGCACGTCGCCCTTGAGCATGTTCACGATGAAGTAGGGAGAGCCGAACCAGCGCTCGTCCTCACCCGACCAGATCACGTTCGCGACGGGCACCTCCGTGTCTCGCAGCGCATGGACCACGCGAGCCTGCCGGATCACGTCGGCCGTGCCCACGCGACGCACGTTCGGGGGTGGCACGCGCAGCACGTAGGAGCCAGATTCCCCCTTCGATAGCGCCGTGAACCCGAACGAGAACCCAGCGTGCCCCGGCATCGTCTCGACATTCGAGACGGTGGCGTCGTCGCCCAGATGCTCACGGCAGAACGGCACGAGGCGTTCGGAGAGCTCGGCGAGGTCCATCAATGCCTCCGCGCTGGCGCTGCGATGATACGCGGGCCGCCTCGCCGCTTCCTAGCCCATCGCCTGGGCGTGCTCCAGCACGGCCTCCCACGGTGTTCGCTGCTCGATCAGGGGCCGGTACGAGGAGAGCTCCTGCGGCATGTTGAACGTGAGGCCGCCCACGATGATCCCGTTCCGCTGGTAGCAGGCCACGAATTCCAGGCTCTCCAGCGAGCCGTGCAGCACCTCGGCCGTGTCGTCCGGGCGCATGTGGCCCAGCGACTGGATGCTCGCGTCGTACTGGTCGGACCAGACGTAGGGCACGCTCGCGAAGGGCTTCGCCGCTCCCGGCTCCGCCAGCAGGTTGCGGGCCACCTGGCGGCTCTGGTGGATCACGTTCGTCCAGTGCTCCACCCGCATCTCTTCCTCGAAGATCGGGTTGTACCAGCGGCACACGTCCCCGATGGCATAGATGCCGGGAGCGGCGGCCAGGGTCGCGTCGCAGACGACGCCGTCCCGCAGCTCCAGCCCCGAGCCCTCCAGCCAGCGCGTCTCCGGCGCGACCCCGATCCCCACCACCACCAGGTCCGCCTCCACCGTCGACCCATCCGCGAGCAGCACCTGCTCGACCCGCTCGCTGCCCTCGAAGCCGGCCACGAGCGCGTTACAGCGCACATCCACGCCGCGCTCGCGGTGAAGATTCGCGCACGCTTCCCCGACCTCCGCGCCGACCGCGTTCGCGAGCGGCGCCGGCAACGCCTCAATGAGCGTGACCTCAAGCCCCGCGCTACGCGCGACCGCCGCCACCTCCGCCCCGATGAACCCTGCCCCCACCACCGCCACCCGTGGCCCCTTCGCCAGCTCGGCACGGATGCGCATCGAGTCGTCGATGGTGCGCAGCGTGTAGATGCCGGCCAGGTCGGGGGTGTTCGGGAGCGTTCGCGGCGTCGCCCCCGTCGCGATGATGAGCGCGTCGAAACCGACGGGCTCACCGTCGCTCAACGCGAGTTCCCGCTTCTCAACGTCGAGCGCTTCCGCCCGTACACCCAGCCGCAGGTCGAGATCGAGCTTGTCGACGGCGTCGGGTGCGTCCAGCAGCGTTTGCTGGGGTTCCCACTGGCCCGCCAGCAGCTGCTTCGAGAGGGGCGGTCGGTCGTAGGGGTAGTGGGGTTCGGCCCCGATGAGGGTGAGCGTTCCCTCGAACTTGCCCCGCCCGCGCAGCGCCTGCGCGGTGCGAAGACCGCCCAGGGAGGCGCCGGCGATGACGATGTGGTCGGGATGTGGCATTGCGCGATTCTCTGGAGCGCTCGCGGCGGCGTCAACCGCACCCGTGGTGCCCGCACCCCCCAGCCGCCACAATGCCCCCGCCGCCGGTAGTCCCGGTGCGAGAGGAGTCCACCCGATGGCCACCCGCGAAGCGATCATCGAGACGATCCGCAAGAGTGCTGCGCGCGGCGAGGCGCTGCGTGAGCGCATCATCGCCGCCCCTGAGGCGCCCCTCGCCGACGGCGAGTGGAGCGTGCGCGATGCCCTCAGCCACCTTGCCGCCCGCGCCAACCCCCTCTCCCTGATCGAGGCGGTGAGCGCCATGCTGCAGGCCGAGGGCGAGCCCCCCGCATTCGACCCCGACGCCCAGAACGCCGCACAGATCGCCGAGCGCGCGGACAAGTCCGCCGCCGAAATCCTCGACGAGATGCAGGCCGCCTACGAAGCGGCCATCGCCGGCATCGACATGCTCGACGATGGCACGCTGGCGATGGGACTGAAGCTGCCGGGGATGGAGACCGAGATCCAGAGGTCCGACCTCGTGGTCATGTCCATGGGCATGCACGTCGAGGCCCACGTCGGCGATATCGAGGCCGCCCTGGACGCCGCCGGAGCCTGACCTAACCGGGCAGCGCCGAAACCGCGTCGAGGTCCTTGATCGCCGTGAAACAGCGGCGGGAAACCTTCGTCGCCAGCTCCAACTGGCGCTCACCGGCCCCGAGGCCCCCGCCCATCCCGATGGGGTACACGGCGCACCACAGGGTCGCCAGCCGGTAGTCCTCGAAGCAGTCGTCGAAGGAGTAGTCGCGCACGCCTGCCGCCAGGAGCGTGTCGTGGTAGCGGCGCAGCAGATCCCGTTCCGTCGCGCGGCGCTGCTCGATGTCGAGGCTCTGGCTGGCGAAGTAGGCGATATCGTAGGTCGCTGCTGGTCGTACTTGGCAGGAGCCGGCTCAGGTCGGCAGGACCGACGCCGAGTCGAGGTCAAGGATCGTCGAGAACGAGCGGTTCGAGACTGCGGCCGCGATCTGCAGGGCGCGCTCGTTGTTGGCCATGCCGCCTCCCATCGCGACCGGATACATCACGCACCAGAGGGCCGCCGTGCGGTAGTCCTCAAAGCAGTCATCGAACGAGTAGTCGCGCACCCCGCCGGCGAGGAGGCCGTCGTGGTAGCGCCGCACGAGCGCCTGCTCCGCCTCGCGACGCAGCTCCACGTCGATGCTCTGGCTCATGAAGTAGGCGACGTCGTACGGGCCGCGCCCGCGCGACATCAGCTGCCAGTCGATGATCGTGATGGGGTCGCCTTCCTTCGCCGGGAAGAACATGTTGTCAAGCCGGTAGTCGCCGTGCACGAGCGTCATCGGTCCCCGGCTCAGCTGCTGCCCCAGCCACAGGAGCCCATCCCAGGTGCGCTCGATGATCTCGGCCATGCCCGGTGGCAGGAGGTGTCCCGAGTCCTCTCGGTAGGTGGGCCAGAGGCTGGGCAGGGTCTGGGCCGTCATCGCCCACACCGGACCGTCGAAGGCCGGCACCCAGGCGATGGTCTCCTCGTCCGACCTGCCCCACCAGGTGGCGTGCAGGTCGGCGATCTGTGTCATCAGCTGCTCCGCCTCCTTCAGCGAGGCTCCCGCAAGCTGGTCGCCAACCCGGAGCCTCCCGTCGAGGTCCTCGAGCAGGATGACGCCGTTGCCCGTGTCCGCCTTGATATCGACGTAGTGGGCTTGCGGGGTCGGCATGGCCGTGATGCTGCTCTTGATCTCGTTGAAGAAGCGCGCTTCCCGCTCGTACACCTGGTACTGGAGCGCGAGCGCCCGGTTCATCTCCACGAGAGCGGGGAACTTCGCCACCACTGTCGCGGGCGCCCCGGCCCGGGGTCGGTCGTAGGTGAGCGTGAGCCGCGCAAGCGACCCCAGGAATCCCGCACCCTCTCCCACCGGCGTCGCCTTCACGGCCGTGACCCGCTCATCCCCCAGCGTACCGCTTGAGCGCAGGGCATCGGTTACCCACTCGGGTGTGAAGTCCTCAGCGGTCATGGGAATGGGCAGGTTCGTCACGGGTTCCCTCCAGCCGGGCATCCTAGGACGCCGGTCTCTTGCGGGCCACGCCGGGAGCCGAAACGCCGCCGCCCTTGCGCCGTCCGATATGCTGCCCCGCAGTTGGGGCCAGATCGCTGAAGGGGGTCTGTCGTGGCCATGATGAGCGGCGGCGAAGCCATGGTGAAGTCACTTGTGCGCGAAGTCGTCGAAGTCGTCTTTGGGATCGGTGGCATCCATACGTCTGGCATCCTTGTTGCGCTGCGCGATGAGCCCGGCATCCGCCTGATCACCACTCGCCACGAGCAGGGCGCCGCCTGCATGGCGGACGGCTATGCCCGCGTCTCGGGAAAGCCCGGAGTCGCCCTCGTCGTTCCCGGCGTGGGGCTGTTCAAGGCTGGCGCCGGCCTCTCCACCGCCTACGCCCGCTCCTCGCCCGTGCTCGTCATCGCCAGCCAGGTCCCCCGCGCCGCTATCGGCAAGAATCTCGGCGCCATCCACGAGGTCTTCGATCAGGGCGGCATCGTGCGCAACGTGACCAAGTGGCAGCGGCAGGTGCTCTCCCCCCGGGAGGTCCCGGGAGCCGTCACCGAAGCGTTCCGGCAGATGCGCACCGGCCGACTCCGCCCCGTCCTCATCGATATCCCGCCTGACGCCGGCGTGGAGCGAGACGAGGTCGAACTGCGAAACCCCGCTCCGCTCTCGCGGATCGTCCCGAGTCCCGATCAACTCCGCGAAGTCGCCCAGGTGATCGCTGGGGCCAGCCTGCCCGTCATCTACGCTGGCGGTGGCGTAGCCCGCCCAGGCGGGGAAGCGGCGCTGGTTGAGCTGGCCGAGGCGTCCAACATCCCGGTCATTGTGTCTGGCGGCGGCAAGGGCGCCATCCCCGACAGCCACCCGCTCGCCTATGGATCGTGCGTCAACCCCGCCGGCGAGCGCCACATCCCTTTGCCGCGCGCCAAGCAGCATGCACACATCGGCAACCTCCCCTGGACCCAACCCCAGGAGGGCCTGATCAAATGAAACTCGGAGGCAGAGATGAACGGTGAAGAGCTGAAGACCAGGATCCGCGCGGGAGGGATCGTCTACGGGACGATGCTCTCCGTCGCGCGCAACCCCCGCTGGGCGGCGACTATCGCCGGTCTCGGCCTCGACTACGTCATCATCGATAGCGAGCACGCCCCCCGGGGCCGCAGCGAGATCGCGGATCTCCTCGCCGGCCTGCGCAGCGTCGACATCGTCCCCATCGTGCGCGTCCCCATCCCCAGCTCGCACTACATAACAATGGCGCTCGACGCAGGTGCGCAGGGCATCCTCGCGCCCTACTGCGAGACCCCCGACGAGGTGCGCGAAGTGGTCGGCGCCAGCAAGTGGCGGCCGCTCAAGGGCGACTTCGCGCGCCGGGTGGTCGAGCAGGGGGAGTTCCCCAGTGACGCCTCCCGCGAGTACCTCGAGAACCGCAACCGCAACAGCGTCTGCATCGTCGGCATCGAGAGTGTCCCCGCCATGGAGGCTCTCGATGAGATTGTCGCCATCGACGGCGTCGACGCCATCTTCGTCGGTCCCAACGACCTCAGTATCTCCCTCGGCGTGCCCGACCAGTATGACCACCCGGACTACGAGGCCGCCCTCCGCACCATCATCGCCACCTGCCAGGCGCGGAACGTGCCCGTCCTCATCCACCACCAGACCGCCGAGCTCTCGCAGAAGTGGCTCCGCGAGGGCGCGCGCTTCGTGCTCCACTGCACGGAGACGCGGGCTGTCCATAACGCCTTCCGCGAGGACTTCGCCGCCATCCGCGCCGTCGGCGAGGAGATCGGCGGCGGGGCCGCTGCGGATGTGGGCGAGTCGACCGAGACTATCTGAGGCGGTCCTCCGGCCCGAGCCCGTGGCAGGCCTGTATACTCAGCCCACTTCCACGGGAGGGTAGTCCCCCATGCCTGAGTACCAGACCGTTCTCTACGAGAACCTGACGCCCGAGATCGCGCGCGTGCGCATGAATCGCCCGGAGGCGCGCAACGCCCAGGACCTGCGCCTCACGCGCGACCTGAACGACGCCTTCGACCACGCCAACCAGGACGACCAGGTGAAGGTCATCATCCTCAGCGGCGAGGGCCCCCACTTCAATTCCGGCCACGACATGCGCGGCGGCACCGGCCTCGGCTTCAACGATGTCCGGCCCGTCGGCACCTGGGCCAACTTCGACCTCGAAGGGGCCGAGGGCGCGATGGCGAAGGAGGAGGAGATCTACCTCCAGATGTGCCGCCGCTGGCGCAACCTCCCCAAGCCCATGATCGCCGAGGTCCAGGGCAAGACCATCGCCGGCGGCCTCATGCTGGCCTGGGTCTGCGACCTCATCATCGCCTCCGACGACGCCGAGTTCCGCGACCTCGTGGTTGGCTGGGGCATCCCGGGCGTCGAGTATTTCGCCCACCCGTGGGAGTTCGGCCACCGCCTCGCCCGCCAGATGCTTTACACGGGCGACTGGGTGAGCGCCCAGCGCGCCTACGAAGCGGGCATGGTGAACGAGGTTGTGCCGCGCGACGAGCTGACCGAATACGTCGAGAACCTGGCGCGCAAGATCGCGGAGAAGCCCTCCTTCGGCCTCAAGATCACGAAGGAAGCGATCAATCAGACGCAGGACGCGCAGGGCCTCTGGGTGGCCCAGCAGTCCGTCTTCATCATGCACACGCTGGCGCACACGCATTGGCGCGAGGTCAGCGGCGCTGGCATCTACCAGGGTGCGGGCGCGGCCCCGCGGCCCGGTGGTGGCGTCCGCAAGGAGCCCTCGGCCGCGAACTGACCCATACCCACGGCAACCAGCACGAGCGGGCGGCTTCCAGGCCGCCCGCTCCGTTCCCCGGAGGTCACCCCGTGCTCTTCAACATCCTCACCCGCCTCAACCTGCTGCGGCCCGTCGAGAGCGCGCTCGTGCGCTACCTCGGATGGTCCCTCGTCAGCTGGCACATCAGCGGCCAGAGCGGCGTGCCCTACATCCCCACGGCCATGCTCACCACCGTTGGCCGCAGCAGCGGCGACCTGCGCTCTGTGCCCCTCTTCTACTTCCGCGATGGCCGCGACTTCGTGCTCATCGGCTCGAAGGGAGGTGCGCCCGCGCATCCCGCCTGGTTTCCCAACCTCGTGGCCAACCCCCAGGCCTGGCTGACGGCGAACCGCCGCCGCATCCCCGTCACCGCGGAGGTCGTCGAAGGCGACGACCGAGACCGCCTCTGGTCGATAGCGGCCGCCGCCTACCCGCCGTATCACGAGTATCAGGAGCGCGCTGCTCCCCGCCAGATCCCCGTTGTCCGCCTCCGCCGGCGGTAGAATCTGTTTGTGGACAGCAACTTGGGAGAGATCCCGCAGCCGAAGTCGGCTGCGGTCGACTTGGCCTACGAGGTCGCGCTGAGCGCCTACGTATCAGCTCGCGAACAGTGGGAGAGCGTGCACCGCCGGCTTGACACGCTGTTGTCGTTCGTCACGACGGTGACGATCGCAACGCCGGTGGCCGCCCAAGCCGTCCTTGATGACCCGGACTTCAGCTCCCCCCTGCTGATCGGTGCCAGCACTCTCTACGCGCTGATCGTTCTCATCGCGCTCATCGCACGTTCATTCGGCGCCATTCGGCAGATTTCGCCCAGGGAACTCCACGAGCAGTGGCTGCATCTTGACGGGAGGGAGTTTAAGCTGGGGATTATCGACTGGTCGGGCCGGCACAGTGAACAGGCACAGCGCCTCATCGCTCGCAAGAGCTTTGCGGCCAACTTCATGGCGCTCCTGTTTGTGACTGAGGCTCTGACCCTGGTCGCGTGGATCGGGACCACGACGTGAGAAACGTCAGCTGCGTCGCCAGCTGCCGGCCGTAATCTTCATCCCCGGGTCGGGGAGCGACTTGTAGCTCGCCTTTCGCTCCGGCTTCCCGGACTGCGACGACTCTTGCTCGGCGGTGGACCCAGGATCCGGTTCTGCGGGTGGCTCAGCCATACTTCTACTCTATCACTTCCCGGTTGGACCTGAGGCCTCAGGCAAACGGGTTCTCGAACCGTTCCCACTTGAATGTGTAGATACTCGGTATCTGCTGAGGATGATGGAAGCCACCGCTGGGCTTCCCGGTGGCTTTGGAGACCACCAGCCCGGTAAGCGGAGGCAGATTCCGCTCTTCGCAATCACTCGCGATCAGTTCGAACACATTGGGGCCGATCTCGACCGCAGCGCCTCCGACTCTACGGGCAAGCTCTGTGTATGTGATCCTTCCCGGCAAGTCGCCGTAGGCGGTGGACCCTCTGCCTCGGGATGCCAGATCCGACAGGATCAGCCATGTCCAAAAGGCACGCGCACGTTGAGCAACACTGGCTGTCATCGGCTTCCTCGCAATCCAGGCTTCCTAACGAGGCTGCAGACGCAGCGCCCCGTCCAGACGGATCGTCTCGCCGTTGATCATCGGGTTCTCGATGATCGAGCAGACCAGCTGTGCATACTCCTCCGGCTTGCCCAGACGCGCCGGGAACGGCGTTACGCTGCCGAGCGCCTCGCGCGCCGCCTCCGGAAGCCCCATCAGCATCGGCGTCAGGAAGAGGCCCGGCGCGATCGTGTTGTTGCGCACCCCGTTGCGCGAGAGGTCGCGCGCGATCGGCAGGGTCATCCCAACGACTCCGCCCTTCGAGGCCGAGTAGGCCGCCTGCCCGATCTGCCCCTCGAACGCCGCCACCGAGGCCGTGCTGATGATGACGCCCCGCTCCCCGTCCTCCGTTGGCTCGTTCTTGACCATCTCCGTTGCCGTCACCCGGATCGCGTTGAACGTGCCTATCAGGTTGACGTTCACCGTTCGCGTGAACAGCTCCAGGTTCGCCGGACCCTCGCGCCCGACCGTCCGGGCCGCCGTGGCGATACCGGCGCAGTTGATGAGGACGTGGACGCCACCGTGCGCCGCCGACGCATCTGCCACGGCTTGCGTGACCTGCTCGTCGCTTGTCACGTCTGCCTCGACGAATACGCCCCCCAGGCTGGACGCCACGTCCGCGCCGTTCGAGCGCCCGAGATCGAGGATGGCGATCTTCGCGCCCCGCGCGTGGAGCTCGCGTGCGGTGGCCTCCCCCAGACCCGAACCCCCGCCCGTCACGATCGCGCTCAATCCGTTGATGTCCATGTCAACTCTCCGCAGCCCTTGTGGTGCCGTGAGGGTTCTACCACGTACGCCGTCGCCGGGCGATTCCACGACCGGCATGCGGCGTACACTGCGGGAGGGTCGAACCTGGAGGAAATCCGCTCGGGGAGGTGACGATGGCTACCCACGCTGAGTCCCGCAACGACGCTCCCGCGTCCTGGTCCGAGGCCGTCGACGAGATCGGGCGCCGCGGCGAGTTGGCCGCCAGGATGGGTGGCGAAGAACGCGTCGCCCGCCAGCGCGCCCAGGGCAAGCTCACGATCCGCGAGCGCGTCGAGGGCTTCCTCGATGCCGGTTCCTTCTTTGAGATCGGCGGCATGGCGGGCACGGGCGAATACGACGCCGATGGCCGCCTCACCGACTTCACCCCCGCCGGCTACGTCCTCGGCCTTGGCACCGTCGACGGTCGCGAGGTCTGCGTTGGTGGCGAGGACTTCACCGTACGCGGCGGCTCTGGTGGTGGGGGCAAGGGGCCGGGACGCTGGCTGCAGCCCGCCGCCCTCCAGCGACGCATCCCCCTCGTCCAATTCGCCGACGGCGCCGGGGCTTCCGCTCGCAGCTACGACGACGCCGGCCGCATGCACCTCCCCGACGGCAACCAGTGGGCGCGCGACGCCGAGCTCCTCTCCAAGGTTCCCGTCTGCTCCGCCATCGTCGGTCCCTCCGCCGGGCACGTGGCGGGACGCGCCGTGCTCTCCCACTTCAGCGTCATGGTCCGCGGCCAGGGCCAGGTCTTCGCCGCGGGACCGCCCGTCGTAAAGCGCGCCATCGGCGAGGACCTCACGAAGGAGGAGCTCGGCGGAGTCGGCGTCCACGTCCGCACCAGCGGCGTTGTCGATAACGAGGCCGAGAGCGAGGAGGACGCCTTCCGCCAGATTCGCGACTTCCTCAGCTACATGCCCGCGAACGTCTGGGAACTGCCGCCCCGCGACCCCACCGGTGACCCCGCCGACCGCCGCGAGGAAGCCCTCCTTTCCATCGTCCCCCAGGACCGCACGCGCTGGTACGACATGCGCGAGCTGATCAGCCTCGCCGTTGACAACGGCGAGCTCTTCGAGATGCGCCGCTCCTTCGGTCGCAGCCTCATCACCGCCTTCGCCCGCTTCGACGGCTACCCGGTCGGAATCATCGCGAACGACCCCAAGGTCTACGCCGGAGCGATGACCGCGGATTCCGCCGACAAGCAGACCCACTTCGTGGATCTCTGCAACACCTTCAGCATCCCCGTCGTGCTCTTTGTCGACGTGCCCGGTTTCATGATCGGCTCGCGTTCCGAGCGCGAGGGCGTGATGCGCGCCGGGATGCGCGCCGTCGTGGCTGGCGCGAGCGCGACCATCCCCTCGATCGCGATCCAGGTGCGGAAGTCGTACGGCATGGCCGGGGACGCCGCAGCCTGCCTCGGTGGCCCCGACGCCCTCAAGATGCGCTTCGGCTGGCCCTCCGGCGAGTGGGGCTCCATCCCCATCGAGGGCGGCGTGGCCGCCGCCTACCGCCGCGAGATCGAGAACGCCCCCGACCCCGAGGCGCGGCGCGCCGAGATCGAGGAGCGCCTGCTCCAGGGCCGCTCCCCCTTCAAAGTGGCCGAGGCCTTCGAGATCCTCGACATCATCGATCCGCGCGAGACGCGTTCCATCGTCTGCCGCTTCATCGCGGGCGCCCAGGAGACGCTGCGCCGCAACCTCGGGCCCAAGGGCCCCGTGCGGCCCTGACGTCCCGGGAGTCGCACGTTGGCCGAAGGCATCACCGTCGTCGAGCTGGGAGGAGGCATCGCCTCCGCCTGGTGCGGACGCCTCCTCGCCGGCGCGGGCGCCGATGTCGTCTCTTGCGAGCCCAGGGGCGGAAGCCCGCTGCGCACCACCCACCCCCTCCTCCCCGGGGGACGTTCGGCGCTCTTCGAGTATCTCGGGATGTACAAGCGCTCGGCCGTCCTGGGGGATGCTGATGTCGAGCGCCTGGTCGCGACCGCCGACCTCGTAATCGACGAAGTCGATGTCGACGCCGGCGAAGGGCCGGAGGTGGTGGCCACCCGCGCGGAGCGCTTCCGGCAGCTGAACCCGCGCCTCGTAACAGTTGCCTGCGGGCCGTTCGGCCTTACCGGCCCCTACGCCGGACGCCGCTCCTCCGCGCTCGTCGACTGGGCGATGAGTGGCTATGCCGCCATCACCGGAGACCCCGACCGCGAGCCCCTTCAGGGCGGTGGTCCCTGGTGCGGCTACGTGAACGGCCTCACTGCGGCCGTCGGCGCGATGGCGGCCCTTCGCACCGCCGGGCAAACCGGCCGCGGGCAGCTCGTCGATGCCGCCGCCATGGACGCGATGACGGCGCTCCACCAGTGGACCGTCATCCTCGCGACCCACCAGGGCGTGCGAAAGCGGCGCTCGGGTAACCGCCACGCCGAGTCGTTCCATCCCCTCGGCATCCTGCCCTGCAAGGACGGCGCCGTGGGCATCGCCGTCTCGAGCCCGGCCCAGTGGGAGGGCTTCTGCCTCGCCCTCAACATGCCCGAGCTTCTCTCCGATGAACGCTTCGCCACCGGTGGCGACCGCTTCGACCGCGCCAACGAGCTCGACGCCATCATTCTGCCCTGGCTGCTGGAACGGTCGCAGCGCGAGATCGTGGAACTCCTGCAGGACTGCAACGTCCCCGCCAGCCCCGTGCTCGATGCGCTCAGCGTGCAGGCCGACGAGCAGCTGGCCGACCGCGGCTTCTGGCAGCCACTCCCCCACCTCGGAGAGGGCGTGGTCGCCCCCTCCCTGCCCGTACGCGGTCCGGTCGGCCCGAAGGGCCGCGCGCGCGCGCCGGAGCTCGGCGAAGACACCGCTGGCGTGCTCGCCGACCGGGGTAGCGGCACAGCTCGCCCTCCGGCTCCGCCACCCAGCGCTGCCCCCTCCCTCCCCCTGGAGGGCGTACGCGTCGTCGAGCTCTCCATCGCCTGGGCGGGGCCGCTGGTCGGCCGCTTCTGCGCCGACCTTGGCGCCGATGTCGTCCGCGTCGAGCACCGAGGCTCGCGTGGGACGAGCCTCGGCGGGGATGGCTCGCCGCTGCGCGCGCCCGAGGGCTGGCGCTGGGGCGAACTGCCCGCCCCGGCTTTTCGAGGCGGCATCTTCCCCGACGCCGATCCGGGCGAGCGTCCCTGGAACCGCAATGGCCCCTTCAACAAGTTCCAGCGCAACAAGCGCTCCCTCTGCCTCGACCTGAAGGACGAGGCCGGGCGTGAGGCCTTTCGCCGCCTCCTCGCCGAGGCCGATGTGCTCCTCGACAACTACCGTCCCCGCGCCCTCGACCGCCTCGGCTTCGACTTCGACGGGGTGGCTGCCATCAACCCGCGCATCGTGCGCATCTCCATGTCGGGCTATGGGTCGACGGGACCGTACCGCGAGCGCGGCTCCTGGGGGCCCATTCTTGAGGCCCACACCGGTCTTGCTGCCTCGACCGGCTATGTGGATGGCGGTCCGACAAAGCAGGGAGCCGCCTTCCCCGATGGCATCGGCGGCCTCACGGGCGCATTCGTCCTCCTCGACGCCCTCCGGGAGCGCGACCGCACCGGCAAACCGGTCTACGTGAACCTCTCGCAGTTCGAGTCGTACCTGTCTATCGGCGGCGAGATGCTTGTGGCCGCCTCGGCCAGCGGTGAGCCGCCCGCGCGCCGCGGCAACCGCTCGCCCGCGTGTGCCCCGCAGGGCGTCTACCCCTGCCGGGGCGACGACGCCTGGGTCGCCATCACGGTGCAGTCAGACCGCGCCTGGGAGGCCCTTGCCGCAGTCATCAACAGCCCCGCCCTCGCCGACCCCGCACTCTGCATCGTGGCGGAGCGCCACCGCCGTCACGATGCGATTGACGCCGCGGTTGCCGCCTGGACCCGCTCTCGTGACGCCCACGAGGCGGCCGCGCTCCTGCAAGAGGCGGGCGTCGCCACGGGGCCGGTGCTCTCGAACCTCGAAATGGTCGCCGATCCCCACCTTCGGGCGCGCAACATGATCGTCTCTATCGACCACCTGGAGGCGGGCCGGCGCGAGTTCCCCGGCTTCCCCATCCAGCTTTCGGAGACGCCCGTCCAGCGCTTCGCCGCCGCTCCTACCCTCGGCCAGCACAACGAGGCGGTCCTGCGCGACCTCCTCGGCTACAGTGAAAGCGAGTACGCCGCCCTCCTGGCCGCCGGGGTCGTGGCCGGCAGCCCCACGCTATGAGGCCCTCGCGGCCGTTTTGTGACAGGAATCACAAAGGAGTACGCTGGCGGTAGAGGAGCCGGTTGACGATGGCGACCACGAAGGTGACGGCTCTCTCCTCGATCTACTCGACCGATCGCGCGCTCTTCCTGGCGTTCCTTGGCGGGCTGGTGGCGAGTATCGCCGCTACCATCGCCCTCCGCGCCGGGGATGGCGGCGGCGCCGGCTGGATCTGGGTATGCACCTGGGCCGCCGTGCCCCCGCCCGAGTTCCCCGAGGCGCTCTTCACCTTCGCCATCGAACCCATCCCTATCTTCCTCATCGCTCTCGCCGGCGTGTGGTACCTGCGGACGCGCCAGCGGGCGCAGGCCTCTCACGCCCGGAGGCTTGTCTCGAATCGGCGCGTCGCCGCCTTTCTCGGCGGCCTTGCGCTCGTGCTGTTCACCGTCTTCGGCCCGATCGCCGCCTACGATGGCACCTTCCTCACGCTGCACATGGTGCAGCACTTCATCCTCATCACGATCGCGCCTCCCCTCCTCCTCGCGGGCGCCCCCATGACCCTCTGGCTCATCGCCTCGGGCAAGACCCGCCGCCGGCGCGTCATCTATCCGGTGCTCCACGCGGGCGCCTTCCGCGCCTTCACCCACCCACTCGTGGGTTTAGTTCTCTTCGCCGCGGTGCCCATTCTCTGGTACGTCACTCCCGCCTTCGAGGAGAGCCTGGGGAACGCACCGCTGCACTTCGTGGGCTATGCCATCTTCCTCTTCGCGGGGCTGCACTACTGGTGGCCCGTGGTCGGTGGGAATCCCACCCGCTGGAATCTCCCCTACCCCATCCGCCTCGTCTACCTCCTCGCGCTAATCCCGATCCACGCCTTCCTCGGCCTGCTTTTCCACGAGCCCGACAACGTCATCTACGGACAGCTGGCCGCCGTCCCCCGGGCCTGGGGGCCCGACGCCCTCCTCGACCAACAGATCGCGGGCGCCCTCATGTTCATCGGCGGCGAGGCCCTGGGCCTGATCGCCCTCCTCTTCGTCGCCTGGCAGTGGGCCTCCCACGAGGAGCGCGTTGCCCGCCGCCTCGATGCCGCCGACGAGAGCAACGAGTGGCGCCCGGTCGCGTACCGTGAACGGTAGGAGGAACACGCCCTTGCGATTCCTGACGCTGGCTCTGGCCGCGTTCCTGGCCGTCGTCCTGCTGGCCTGCGGTGGCGACGAGGGCGACAGGCCTCCCTTCGAAGTCGAGGGCCCTCCCAGGGCTGTAGACGAAAAGGGCGAGGGCGAAGAGGCCACAGCGGAGTCCCGGAGCGCGCCCGAGGTGATCTACCGCGGGGCCCGCGTCAGCCCGCCTCTCCCCAAGCCCGACCTCGTGCTGACCGACACGAACGGCGAGCCCTTCGACATCCTCGCCGAGACGGAGGGCTATGTGACCCTCCTCTATCTCGGCTACACGCACTGCCCCGACATCTGCCCCACGCACCTGCTCGACCTCGCCAAGACGCTGGAGGCGATGGACCCCGAGCACGTCGAACGTATCAGGGTCGTCTTCATCACCACCGACCCCGAACGTGACGATGCCGCTGCCATCCGGCGCTGGCTCGACCTCTTCGACAGCAGCTTCGTCGGCCTCACCATCGAACCCGAGGCGCTCTCCTCCCTGCTTACGTCCCTCGGGATGGCGCAGGTGGTCAGGCAGGACCTCGGCGATGGCCGCTACGCCGTCAACCACGCGACCTATCTCATCGCCTACACCCCCGACAACCTCGGCCACATCGTCTATCCCTTCCTCATGGGCGGTGGACTGCGCGAGATCATGGCCCACGACCTGCCCTTGCTCGTCGAGAACGGCTGGCAAGAGCCGTCGTGACGGGAGAGCCGTGGGTGTTTGCCGTCGAAGAAGTTGGTGGCGGCCACTTCCTGCTGTTCTCACCGTCGTCGTCATCGGCCTGCTCATCGCCTGCGACGATGACGACCACAGCACGTCAATCACGATCACCAACGCCCGCGCCCAGTTCACGACCACCGACCTCGGTGCCGTCTATCTCGACATCGAGACCACCGGGGTAGGGGACGTGCTTGTCGCCGCCTCCTCCGAGATCGCCGACGACACGCAGGTCCACGAGGTCGTCACCGAGGGCTCCAGCGCGATCATGCGCCCGGTCCAGGGCGGCATCCCCATCGAGGCGGGTGGCCGCGTCAGCCTCGAACCGGGCGGCTACCACGTGATGCTGTTGGGAGTCGAGGAGGTCCCCGAGGTCGGGTCCACCTTCGAACTCGTCCTCGAATTCGAGCGCGCCGGGCGGGTGGGCATCACCGTGCACGTCCAGGAGTTCGGCGGCGAGGATGCCGACACGGACCACGGGAGCATGGACGACGAGGAAATGGACGGTAAAGAGTCGGACCGCGAGTAGGCTCGCTCGCGGTACCCCGGACGCCCGATGACGGATACTTGATCGGGATGTTGTAATGCAGTGCCTACAAGGAGTTGACTGTGAAGGAAGCGTTCAGGACCGACATTGAGGCGATCAGGCAGCGGGCCCGGGAGAAGATGCTCGACGGCGCCGTGACGGCCGCCAACAAGAGTGACGTTCAGCGTGTCATCGAGGTACTCAACGAAGTGCTGGCGACCGAGATCGTCTGCGTTCTCCGCTACAAGAGCCACTACTACCTGGCGAGCGGGATCAACGCCGAAGTCGTCGCCCAGGAGTTCCTCCAGCATGCCAACGAGGAGCAGGTGCACGCCGACCAGGTCTCCCAGCGCATCACCCAGCTCGGCGGCGTTCCCAACCTCGACCCCAAGGGTCTGGCCACACGCTCGCACTCCGAGTACGCCGGCAGCGGCAGCCTGCAGGCGATGATCGAGGAAGACCTCGTGGCCGAGCGCATCGCCATCGAGAGCTACTCCGAGATCATCCGCTGGCTCGGCGACGACGACCCCACCACGCGCCAGATGATGGTCGACATCCTGCGCATGGAGGAGGAACACGCCGACGACCTCGCGAATCTTCTCCAGCGCATCGAGTAGCGTCGCGCCGCCCCCACGAGGCTCGCGTAGACTCACGCCACTGCCACGCCAGAGGGGAGCCTCCCATGCAGATCGGCGCCATCTTTCCCCAGACCGAGATCGGCTCGGACCCGTCCGTCGTCCGCGACTTCGCCCAGACGGTCGAAGGGCTCGGCTACTCCCACATCCTCGCCTACGACCATGTTATCGGCGCCCTGCCGGACCGCGAACCGAAGCTGTGGGGCCCGTACACGAACGAGTCCGCCTTCCACGAGCCGTTCGTGCTGTTCGGCTACCTTGCCGCCATCACCGGGCGCGTGGAGCTGGTGACGGGTGTCATCATCCTGCCCCAGCGCCAGACTGTGCTCGTCGCGAAGCAGGCCGCTGAAATCGACATCCTCTCGGGCGGCCGCCTCCGCCTCGGCATCGGGACCGGTTGGAACTACGTCGAGTACGACTCCCTCAACGAGCAATTCTCCAACCGAGGCAAGCGTCAGGAGGAGCAAGTCGAGGTGCTGCGCCGCCTCTGGGAAGAGCCAATCGTCGACTTTGATGGGAACTGGCACCGCATCGACCGCGCCGGCCTCAACCCGCTATCCGGCCGCCGCATCCCGATCTGGTTCGGCGGTTTCAGCGACCCCGCCTTTGAGCGCGCCGCCCGTATCGGCGACGGCTTCATCTTTGGCGGTGGCTCCCCCGACTCCGTCAACGCCCTGGAGAAAATCCGCGGCTACCTCGAGCGCGAGGGCCGCGATCCCGCCACCTTCGGCATTGAGGCGATGGTGAATTACGGCGATGGCCCCGAGACCTGGGCCGCCGAGGTCGAGCGCTGGCGCGCGGCCGGCGTCGACTACGTCTCCATGCGCACGATGAACGCCGGCCTCGACGGTCCCCGCGCCCATATCGAGGCCATCGAGTGCTACTGGCGCGAGGTTGGGGGGTAGCGGTGCACCGCCGAGCCCGGCCGATGGCTCGTCACCGTGATACTATTGTGACAGGCAATGGTGATGACCGAGGAACGCATCAGCAGGCTTGAAGGAGCCTACGAGCAGGTCGACAGGCGGCTGGGCGACCTGACCCAGGCCGTCTCTTCGCTTCGGGACACGCTCAGCGCCCTGCGCGATGAGATGGACGCTCGGGATCAGGCAATGCGCCGCGACATGACCGAGCAGAATCAAGCCCTGCGTCACGAGATGAGCGAGCAGTACGAGTCTCTGCGCTCCGAGCACAAGGCTCTGCGCGATGAGGTGACTCAGCACAACCGAGCCCTTCGGCAGGATGTGAACGAGCAGATCCTCGGCCTCCACAGCGCGATGAGCGAACAGAGCACCGGGCTTCACAGTGCGATGAGCGAGCGGAGCACCGGCCTTCACAGCGCGGTGAGCGAACAGAGCACCGGCCTTCACAGTGCGATGAGCGAACAGAACGCCGGCCTCCACAGTGCGTTGAACCAACGACTCCTTGCTCTTGAGGGTAGGGTGAACAGCCGCTTCAACAACCTCTACGTGTTGGCTGGCGGCGCCTGGGTGACGACTGTCGCCCTCATCGTTGGCCTCTTCCTGCAGTCCTAGGCTCCCGTCCTCAGTGTCTCCCGCGCCGGTCCCAGCGAAGGATGCCCGCGATCGACTTCGCATCGATGATGCGCCCCTCGTCCACCGCCGCCAGCGCCTCCTCCCGCGTCATCCGCACGACCTCGATGTCCTCATCCTCGTCACCCGGCAGGGGATCGCGCGTCAGCTCGCTGCACAGGAACAGGTGGATGTACTCCGTCGCGTAGCTGGGCGCGATCCAGAATCCGCCGAGCGACTCCACCTGCCCCGCCCGCATCCCTACCTCCTCGCGCAGCTCTCTCGCGGCCGTCTCGGCGGGTTCCTCGCCTGGCTCAAGCGTTCCCGCGGGGATCTCGAGCAACCGCGTACGTGCGCCGTGGCGGTACTGCTCGACGAGCAGCAGCCGGTCCTCGCCGTCGACCGGAATCATGCAGACGGCGCCCGGGTGGTAGATCATCTCCCGTCGGAACGTGTGCCCCTCCGGGGACTGGAGCGTGTCCAGGCGCAGGTCGAAGAGCCGCCCATCGAACACCATCTCGCTGCCGGTGAGTTCAGGGTGATCGGTCATGCAGCCTCCAGTTGAGGGCCCTGTCTCGGGGCGGTCGAGCCGTGTCAGGGTATCGCCCGCATCGCGTAAGCGTGCTGACTGAATGCCCGTGGTACGGTTCCGCCAGCGGAGGTAAAGATGCCCGCAGCGCTCAAGCAACTCGCGTCGGTCTATCTGCTCCTGACCGGCCTCGCCGTGGCCGTGCAGTTCATCATCTTCCCCTTCTACGAAGACCACGACTCCCACCTCACCGTCTGGCGCATCCTCGACTGGTTCATGGCGGCCGGCCTCCTGCTGGCCCTCCTCGGAACCTTCCTCCGAAAGCGCGAATTCGACGCCTCCTCGGGTGCAGACACGCACTGGCGGGAATACGTCGAGGTGAACGGCCTCTTCTACGCCGTTGTGGCGCTCTCACTTGCCTTCCTACCGAACTGGTTCGCCGGCGAGTGGGGGTCGGGCGGCGACTTCACCATCTGGCACCTGATCGACACCGCCCTGCCCATCCTCTTCGTGGTCGTGGGGTTGCGGCTTCGGAGAGAGACCCGGGCCTAGAACTCGAACCGAGGAGGAATCGCGAATGGCTGCCGTGCACCGAGCTATTGCCGTCTACCTGCTGCTGGTCGGCCTTGCCGTCGGCGCCTACTTCGTCATCTCCCCGCTCTATGCCGGCCAGGGGAACGCCGACCATGCCGACGACGTGTGGGAGGTGCTCAACTGGTTCATGGCGGTTGCGGCCGTGCTGCTGGTGCTCGTGACGTTCGCCGCGAAGCGGGCCCTTGCCGAGGGCGCTGCCACGTGGGACAAGTTCGTGGTCAACGGACGCTCTTACATTGCCGTTGCTCTCCTCCTCGGATTCCTCAACAACTGGTTCGCCGACCAATGGGGGCGGCGGCGAGTTCGGGCCGGTCGCCTTCCTCTGGGTCGTCATCGACATCGGGATGCCCATCCTCGCCGTCGAGGTGGCCCTCAAGCTCTGGCGCGAGCCGGACGCGCCCTAACGAAGCGGACCGCGCCATGACCGTTTCCACCCTTCCCGCCGTGAAGCGCCTCGTCGCCCTCTATCTGCTCCTCCTGGCGGCCGTGACCGTCATCCACCTGATCGTCACCCCTTTCTATCAGCCCGACCACGACCCCGACTTCACCTACTGGGAAGCCTTTGACCCATTCATGGTGGCGGGCTCGCTCCTCGTGCTCGTCTCCGCATACCTCTGGAAGCGCCGCCACGACGCGGCGCTTCCAGAGGCCAACAACTGGCGTGCCTACGTCGAGGCGAACGGCCTCTTCTACATCGGTGGGGTGCACGCGATTCTCGTCTCGTGGGCCTGGCTTATGCAGGCGTTCGGCGACCCCGCCCAGGGCCAGCCCATCATCTGGCTCCTCCTCGACTCCGTCGGCCCGATGCTCTGGCTGACAGCAGGACGCCGCCTCTGGCGGGAGGCGGCGTCCTAGTGCTGGAACCCGCGACCGGGGACGTTAGTCGAGGTAGTCCTTCAGCTTGCGGCTGCGGCTCGGGTGGCGCAGCTTGCGCAGCGCCTTCGCCTCGATCTGGCGGATGCGCTCGCGCGTCACGCTGAACTCGCGCCCGACCTCCTCCAGGGTCCGGCTGCGGCCGTCCTCCAGCCCGAAGCGGAGCTGCAGCACGCGGCGCTCGCGGCTGGTGAGCGTGGCCAGCACGTCCTCCACCTGCTCGCGCAGCAGCTGCTGGCTGGCGGCGTCCGCCGGGGCCAGCGCGCGCTCGTCCTGGATGAAGTCGCCGAGGTGGCTGTCCTCTTCCTCGCCGATCGGCGTCTCCAGCGAGACCGGCTCCTGCGAGACCTTCTGGATTTCGCGGATGCGCTCAGGCGAGAACTGGTGCGCGGCGTCCTGCTTGGAGCTTTCGAACATGCCCCGGGCGATCTCCTCGCTGGTGGGCTCGCGACCGTACTCCTGCACGAGCCGCCGGCTCACGCGTACCAGCTTGTTGATCGTCTCCACCATGTGCACGGGGATGCGGATGGTTCGCGCCTGGTCCGCGATCGCCCGCGTGATCGCCTGGCGAATCCACCAGGTCGCGTACGTGGAGAACTTGTAGCCCTTGCGGTAGTCGAACTTCTCCACCGCGCGGATGAGCCCGATGTTCCCTTCCTGGATCAGGTCCAGCAGCGACATCCCTCGCCCGATGTACTTCTTCGCCACCGAGACCACGAGGCGCAGGTTCGCTTCCGTCAGGCGGCGCTCCGCCTTGTCGCCGTTGTGTTTGATCGTGTCGAAGTGGTAGCGCAGCCGGTCCTCGAGCGCCGTGATCTTCTCGATCAGACCGTCGGCCGGCGGTATCAGCTGGTCCTCGCCGCCCGCCTCCTCCGCCATCTGCGAGAACAGGTCGGGCGTGAGGATGTGGGTCACGATGGAGAGCGAGACGATCGCGTGGTGGATCGTCTCCTCGTCCTTGCGCAGCCGCTTCATGCAGTACACGCGGAAGGGGAGCTCCATTTCGCGGTCAATGAGCCCCCGGAACTGGTCGTCGCCGATGACCTCGGCGTAGCCGCTGCGCATCAGCTTGATGCCCTCGGGGTCGCGCCATTTGGGTTCCCTGGGAGGCCAGTCGTCCTCGCTCCCCTCCGGTGGCGTCTGCCCCGAGATGACCTTCTCATAGCGGTCGGCGTAGTAGAGGGCGGCCTTGTAGATGGGGATCAACTCGGCGAACTGCTCCAGCAGCGTCACGGTAACGCGCGAGGCGGAGGGCGGGTGGCCGAACGCATCGACGTACGCCTTCTCGATGTCGCGTAGATGGATGCCTTCCTCCATCTGGCGGGCGAGGTGCTTCTCGTCGTCGGCGGTGAGCAGGTAGACCTTGCCGATCTCGCGCAGGTACATCCGCACGGGGTCGTCGATCCCCTCAGACTCCTCGGTCAGGAGCGCGACGGTCTCCTCCTCTTCCTCCTCGTCGTCGGTCTCCTTCTCGTCCTTGTCGTCGTCGTCCTGGGTCGCGGTGGCGTTCCCGGAGAGTTCGCCCTCCTCGTCGCGGCGCTCGTCGAAATCTCCGCTGGACAGGCGGCTGAGCACGCTGCCGATCATCGCGTCGGCGCTGGTGGAGGAAGTCTGGTCGGTCAACGTCTCGTCGGTCATGCGGCGACAGGTACCCCTTGTGGTGGAATTGGGATGGCGCGTGGACACACTACGCCAAGCTGAGTATAGCGCAAATGATCGCCGAACCGAAGGGGGTGAGGGTCAGACGGGTGAGCAAACCTGAGTGGTTAATCCGGCGCCACTAGGCCGGCAGGCAGCTCTCCCAACATCTCGGTCACGTGCTTGCGAGCGGAATCATCGTCTTGGAGGAGCCGTTGGACCGCGTGGTAGTACTCCCCCTTGTTGCGAAGCCCGAGTGCCTGCGCGATTGCAGATGGGATCTGCGTCTGCTTGGTTGGCCACTCTCGGAGGTAGAGGGCAAGGTCTTCTGCCTCTAGGAGAGCGTCAAGCCTGCCGCGCGCCTTTTCAAGTGCCGCTGGTGCTTCCAGCGTGACTTTGCTTTCCCTAGTCCAGTCCACAGTCTTGGAATTGGGCCGACTGCGTTGCCACTGCTTGTCGAGCTCCCGAGCGGCTACACGCTTGGCAATCTCGTCGACCGTTGCCTGGATGGCAGCCAAGGCCTTCTCTCGTGCCTCTGCAATCCGTTCGCCTACATCAGCGTTCCCCGGCTCGTTGAATTCCTGCTTTCGCTCAACGACTAGCCGCTGGAAGTACTCGTCAAAGTAGATGGATTCCACTGAGTCGAAGGGGATGCGAAGCACACCATCGGTATTCGGCACCGGGTGGGCTTGGTCTCCGTCCCCATCGACGATGCCGAAAGCCTTGACCCAATGGAGTTCGGCTGCTCCCCTTATGCTCCGAACGGACCCCTCTACGACCTTGCGGTCTCCTTTCGGGATGACAGAAACGTCTGGGAAAAGGGTGCTGTAGAGCCGGTAATCCAGGCTATCGCGCTCACCCTCAACGAACACGACCCTCGGGCGCGCACCCAAGATGTCGACCCTAGTTTGCTCATCGACCCCTGAAGGCTCTTCGACCAGGTTGATGTCCCACGCGGATGCCGCATCCCCGCCCTCGTGTCGGCAATCCCGAACGATGAGAACCTTGGCGTTAGGGACAGAAGACGTCAAGTCTATGTCGTTTGTTGCGACGACAAATGAGCAGTCTTCACGCTGTTCTATCAAGTTAGCCACTAATGATGATGATATGGCACGGTGAAGGTGGCGTTCGGGCTCGTCGATCAGCACCACGGTATCTCGCGGGACGGTGAGAATCTCACAGCACAGGAGGAACACATTCCGCTCACCGTCCGACAAGCGATCGATCGAATATCGTTCACCTGAAGGCCTGACGGCGATGAACCCGCCTTGTTCAACTTCTACCCGCAGGCGCAAACCCGCGCTAGCCAGAAGCGAAGACATTGCGGAGAGTGGATCTTTGTTCCGTTTGCTCAGTTTCTTGGCGCGCTTGGTGTTCCGCTCGTCAACTTCGTGCGCTATTTCGCTGTTGCGCTGGTTGCGCTTTTCTAGAAGATCGAGCATCGCCGCGTCCGGTCGGGAGGCTGCTCCATGGTCCCAAACCCGAGCGCGTGGGTTGCTGTTCCAACTCGCCAGATTCTGAGTGTAGTCGCCACGCTGTGCTGCGGTCATAGAAGGCATTGAGGAGCTCAAGGCGTTCTGACGCAGGGCGGAGATCCAGCGGCTCGAGCTTGGGTTTAGGCGGTAGATGTACTGGATTAGTGAGGACTTGCCAGAACCGTTCCGGCCGACGATGAAGAGACACTGTGAATTTTCCAGATGGATCGACTGACGGCTCCCCCCGAAGTCAGGAATCGAGATGTTCAGCTGCATAGGCAAAATATTCTCCCTGGCCGCACCTACGCTCGGTCAGCCACGCCCCTTGGCCTTGGCGAGTCACCGAAGGCGACCCCTGTCGAGCTCGGTTAGTCCCCTGTCGGGAACCCCGCCTCCGCCCACGCGTCCGTGCCGCCCTCGACGTTGTACAGCTCCAGCTCGTCGAGCCCCGCCGCCGTCGCGTACTCCGCCGCGAGGGCGCTGCGGCCGCCCATCTTGCAGATGAACAGCACTTCCTTCTTGTCCCCCGCGAAGTCGCGGATCTGCTTCAGCTCGTTCAGCACCGTGTTCACCGGGATGAGGCGCACGCCCTTGGCGTGAACCTCCACGTACTCGTGCGGGTCCCGCACGTCGACCATGACGGCGTCGCCGCTGTCGAGCTTTTCCTTTGCCTCTTCGATCGAGAGCCTCGTGAACGGCTCTCGCGGGTCCTTGGTAGCCACCGGAATTGCCTCACTCGTAAGCGTTGTGCGTGAAGCCTAGCACGAGGGGCGCGACTCCGGCCCATCGGGCAAGGCCCCCCAGGATGTGCAACTCTGCCCCCGTAAGCGACCCTCTTCGCCCCGACCCCACCGACGCGCACGCCGCCTGGGCCGACCGCGTGCGCCGCAACCGCGAGCAGGTCGAGCGCCGCCGCCTCGTTCTCCCCGAGCGCGCCGACTACTACGCCCCCATCGCCGCCTGGTTCCGCGCCGACCCCCGCCGCGAGGGCGACGCCACTCTCGACGCCCTGCGCGCCCTCGTCGCGCCCGGCGACACCGTGCTTGACATCGGCGCCGGGGGCGGGCGCTACGCCCTCCCCCTCGCCCTCCACGCCCGCGAGGTCATCGCCGTCGAGCCCTCCGAGGGCATGCGCTCGGTCCTGACCAAGGGCATGGAGGAGCACGGCATCGACAACGTCCGCGTCGTCGACACACGGTGGCCCGCAGCCGAGCCCCTCCGCGCCGACGTCGCCCTCATCTCGCACGTTGGCTACGATATTGAGGACGTTGGTCCCTTCCTCGACGCGATGGAGGCGGCCGCCGGTCGCCTCTGCATCGCGGCCATGCTGAGCCGCCCCCCGCCCTCCCGCGCCGATCCCTTCTGGGAGGCCGTTCACGGCGAGCCCCGCGACCCGCTGCCGGCCCTGACCGAGTTCCTCGCCCTGCAACTCGCCCGCGGGCGGCTCTGTGAGGTCTCGTTCGTCGAATACGGCGGCATCGCCTACGACACCGAGGACGACGTGCTCCGCTTCCTCCGCCAGCAGCTCTGGATCGCCGAGGGCAGCCCCCAGGATGAGCAACTCCGCAAGATGATCCCCGACTACGTCCACCCCGAGGACGGGCGCGTGGAGTTCAACTGGGACCCGGGCGCCCTCGGAATCGTGAGCTGGAAGCCGCTCGCCTAGCTAGCGCGAGCGCGCGTACTTCTTCGCCGGCGTCAGGATGATCGGCGTGAGCTCGTCCGCCCCGTAGGAGGTGCGCTGGCGCTCCTCGGGCGGCGTGCCGTACGTCGTCGTGCGCTGCCGGGGTAGCCGCCCGATGCTGGTGATGAGCTCGTCCATCGCCTCGGGGGGCATCTCCTGCCCGTGGCTCGCCCCCGCCGCCCGACTGATGCTCTCGTTCATGAGCGTGCCGCCCATGTCGTTCGCGCCCGCCAGCAGGGACGCTTTCGAGCCCTCGCCGCCCATTTTCACCCACGAGACCTGGATGTTCGTGATGAGCGGGTGCAGCGCCAGCCGCGAGACGGCGTGCATCAGGATCGCCTCGCGCCAGGTCGGACCCTTGCGCGCGCGCCCCTTCAGGTAGATGGGCGCTTCCATGTGGACGAACGGCAACGGCACGAACTCGGTGATGCCACCCGTGCGCGTCTGCAGCTCGCGCAGGCGTAGCAGGTGCCGCGCCCACGAGACCGGCCCGTCCATGTGGCCGTACATGATCGTCGAGGTGGTGTTGAAACCCGCTTCGTGTGACGCCCCCACAACCTCGATCCACTGGTCCGTGCTCAGCTTGTCGGGACAGAGCGTGTCGCGCACCTCGTCGTCGAGGATCTCGGCGGCGGTGCCCGGCAGCGTGCCCAGCCCCGCAGCCTTCAGCCGCTTCAGGAAGTCGGGCACCGGAATGCCGAGCGTCTCCGCTCCCTGGTGCACCTCCAGCGGCGAGAAGGCGTGGACGTGCATGTCGGGAAGCGCGTCCTTCACCGCCTTGCACAGCTCCAGGTAGGTGGCGCCGGTGTACTCCGGGTGAATCCCGCCCTGCATGCAGACCTCGGTCGCCCCGCGGTCCCAGGCCTCCCGCGCCCGGCGAACCACCTCGTCGAGCCCGAGGTCGTACGGCTTGCCCCTCAGGTTCTCGCTCAGCTTGCCCTTCGAGAACGCGCAGAACTGGCACTTGAAGTAGCAGATGTTCGTGTAGTTGATGTTGCGGTTCACGACATACCGCACGATGTCGCCCGAGACCTCCGCGCGAAGCTCGTCGGCCGCCGCGCAGACGTAGTCGAACTCGGGACCACGCACCTCGAACAGCCGCGCGATCTCGCCCTCCCCCAGCTCCTCCCCCCCACGCGCCTTCGAGACGAGCGCCGGTACGGGCGAATGCGGCGGAAGCGTCGCCGGCGCCTTTCGCGGGAAGTCGTAGCCGGGCGGCGGTTCGAGCACCGCGCCCGGCGCCCACTCGCCCTCGCGGGCGAAGCCGTCGGCGTCCATCGAGCGCAGCACCCGCGTGGCCATCTTGGGGCTCTGCCAGCGGGTGCTGTCCGTGGCGTAGCTGGGGTAGACCGCCAGCCGCTCGGCGAGGTGATGACCGGCCGCCTCCGTCTGCTTCCGCAGCTCCTCGAGCTGGGGCCAGGGCGCCTCCGGGTTCACGTGGTCGATGGTGATCGGCGAAACGCCTCCCCAGTCGCTCAGGCCCGCCGCCACCAGCTTCCCGTAGGAGTCGGGCATCAGGTTGGGCGGCGCCTGCACGCCGATCTCCGGCCCGAAGAGGATGCGCGCCATCGCCAGCGTCCAGAGCAGGTCCTCGAAGTCGGGCTCGGGCGCGTTCGCCATCTTCGTATCCGGCTTGGCCCGGAAGTTCTGGATGATCAGCTCCTGGATGTGGCCGTGCGCCTCGTGGATCTCCCGCAGGGCCAGCAGCGACTCGATCCGCTCCCGCCGCGTCTCGCCGATCCCGATGAGGATGCCCGAAGTGAATGGCACCTGCTGCTCGCCCGCCAGCCGCATCGTTTCGAGGCGGGCGGCGGGCTCCTTGTCCGGCGAACCGTAGTGAACCTGCCCCTTCTCCATCAGCCGTCGCGAGACGCTCTCCAGCATGATCCCCTGCGAGACCGAGACCTCGCGCAGCAGGGCGATGTCCTCGGCGGTCATGACGCCGGGGTTGGCGTGGGGCAGCAGCCCCGTCTCCTCCGCCACGATGCCCGCGACCTCGGCCAGGTAGGAGATCGTCGTCTCGTGCCCGAGCGCGGCCAGCTCTTCGCGCGCGACCTTGTAGCGCAGTTCGGGCTTGTCTCCGAGCGTGAAGAGCGCCTCCGTGCAGCCCGCCGCCGCTCCCGCCCGCGCGATCTCCAGCACCTCATCGATGCTCATGTAGGCGCGCTCGCCCCGCTTCGGGGGCTGCGCGAAGGTGCAGTAGTGGCAGACGTCGCGGCAGAGCTTCGTCAGCGGGATGAAGATGTTTCGCGAGTAGGAGATGACGTGATCGTGGGCCTGGTCGCGGAGGGCGCCCGCTGCCGCGGTGAGGGCGGTCAGGTCGGTCTCGCCGGTAAGGGCGAGGGCTTCCTCGGGGTTGGGGCTCATGCCCGCCAGGGCTCGCGCCAGAACTGCCTCGGTCGATTCCTGCATCCGCACTCCGGGGCCCGCTCTTCGACCCGGGCCGGTACTCGATAGTACAATACGAGTCGCTTGCCCGTCACAACCCACTGGAGGGTCCATGACCTCGCGAAGTGTCCGCTGCCCCGTCGCCTCCACGCTTGACCTCGTCGGCGACCGCTGGACGCTCCTCATCGTGCGCGACCTCCTGAAGGGCGACGCGCGCTTCAGCGACCTGCGCCGCTCCGTCGAGGGGATCACGGGCAGCGTGCTCTCGTCCCGTCTCAAGCTGCTCGAAGGCGAGGGACTCGTTGACAGCCGCCTCTACAGCGACCACCCACCCCGGGCCGAGTACTTCCTTACGCCCAAGGGCCACTCCCTTGGGGTCGTCGTCGGCGCCCTCGCGAGTTGGGGCGAGCGCCACACCGACCACGACCTCACAATCGTCGACTACCGCTGCGGCCACGGCGTCGATGTGGTCTACCGCTGCCCCACCTGCGACCGCGCCGCCCCCCGCTCGCAGATACGCATCGTTCCCGCCTGAGGGGCTCCAAAGTTTGCCCCCCCTCGGCCCTCCCCCGTATCCTGCTCTATTCAGGAAGTCCCCACCTCGATCGGGAGTGAGCGCGTGCACACCATCGGTCTGACTGGCGGCATCGCCAGCGGGAAATCGACCGTCGCGGAGTTCTTCCGCGAGCAGGGCGTTCCCGTTATCGACGCCGACATCCTCGGGCATCGCACCTACGACCCCGGTACCGGCACCTTCGCCGCAGTGGTGGCCGCCTTTGGCAGCGACATCGTCGCAGCCGACGGCACGATTGACCGGCGAGCGCTCGGGGGCAAGGTGTTCGGCAAGCCCGAGGAGTTGACGCGTCTCACGGACATCGTCTGGCCCGGCATCCGCGCCCTCGCCTCGCGGGAGCTCTCCGACCTCGAGGTGGCGGGCACAGGCATGGTCCTGCTAGAGGCCGCCGTCCTCCTCGAGGCCGGCTGGGAGGACATGGTCGACGAGATCTGGGTCACCACCGTCGAGGCCGACGTGGCGGTGGCCCGCCTCGCGGAGCGCAACGGCCTCGACGAGGCCGCCGCGCGCGCCCGCATCGATTCGCAGCTCTCCAACGAGGAGCGGATCGCCGTGGCGAGCGTGGTCATCGAGAACAACGGCACGCTCGCGGAGCTCGCGGACGGCATTCGCGCCGCCTGGGAAGCCCTTCGTGCGCGTACCGGCACAGAGAGGCAGACGATTGGCTGAAGCACCCACCACCACCGAAGTCATGGCCCCCGGCGGCCTTGTTCTTGCCGCCGAGGAGTTCACCGTTCGCGAAGAGCCCTATTACCTCCCCCTCGGGGACGAGATTGAGCTCTTCGAGGCCGCCTTCGAGCAGCGCATCCCCGTGCTCCTCAAGGGTCCCACGGGCTGTGGCAAGACCCGCTTCGTCGAGTACATGTCCTGGCGCCTGGGCAGGCCCGTGACGCACATCTCCCAGGGTGGCGAGGAACCCATCAACAACGAGGGGCCGCGCCCCTTCGTCACCGTCGCCTGCCACGAGGACCTCACCGCCAGCGACCTCGTCGGCCGCTACCTGCTCGATACCGACGGCACCCGCTGGATCGACGGACCCCTCACCCGCGCCGTCAAGACGGGCGCCATCTGCTACCTCGACGAGGTGGTCGAGGCTCGCAAGGACACGACCGTCCTTATCCACCCGCTCACCGACTACCGCCGCCTTCTCCCCATCGAGAAGCTCGGCCAGGTCGTCGAAGCGGCGGACGGCTTCCTCCTCGTCATCTCCTACAACCCCGGCTACCAGAGCGCCCTCAAGGACCTGAAGCACTCGACCCGCCAGCGCTTCATCTCCGTCGAGTTCACCTACCCCACGCGTGAGCAGGAGGCCGAGATCATCTCGCACGAGGCGGGCGTCGATCTCGCCGTCTCCGTCGAGCTCGCCAAGCTTGGCGAGAAGGTGCGCAACCTGAAGGAGCACGGCCTCAGCGAGGGCGTCAGCACCCGCCTCCTGATCTACGCCGGCCGCCTCATTGAGCGCGGCATCCAGCCCCGTCGCGCCGCCCAGGTCGGCGTTACTTGGGCCCTCACCGACGACCTTGAGGTCCAGCGCAGCATCGAAGAGGTAGTGACATCCATCTTCGAGTGACCGCCAGTGCTCGCCCTTCGGAGCACCCCCGGGAGCGTTTCCGCCCGCTCGGGCGCGAGGCGACACCGTGAGGGTCGGCATCGTCTCGGACGTCCACGGCAACATGGCCGGCCTGCAGGAGGGCCTCGACCGGATGGGTCCCATCGACGAGCTCCTCTGCGCCGGCGACACCGTCTACCAGTACCGCTGGTCGAACGAGACCGTCGAGTTCCTGCGGGAGTGCGGCGCCCGTGTTGTGCTCGGCAATCACGACGAGATCATCCTGGGCCGCGACGGCGAGCGCGCCCGCGCCATGGACCACGTCCGCGGGGACCTCGTCGAGTGGCTGCGCGAGCAGCCCTACTCGATCGATGCCGAGATCGGTGGGCGGCGCTTCCTCATGGCGCACAGTTCGCCCTGGGGCGGCTGGGAGTACCACTTCCCCCACGACCCGTTCTGGAGGAAGACCGAGAGCCTCGAACACGACATCGTCGTGACCGGCCACACCCACGTCCCCATGGCCGCGCGCTTCGGCGAGACGCTCGTCATCAACCCCGGCTCGGTGGGCGAGGCCCGCCACCCGGGGAATGGCTACCGCCTCTCCTGCGCCGTCTGGGACACGGCTGGCGACGAGGTTCACTTCTACGAGTACGAGGACCCCGGCCGTCCCTCTCGCGTATTCTCCTCAGGGGGTGCTTCATGAGCGTCGCCGGTGGGCTTATCGCTCGCAACCGTTCCCGCTTCGACGGCTTCCCCGAGCCCCTGCTGCAAGCCTACGAGACCAGCCTGCGCGCCCTAGAACCACGCCTCACGCCCACCCAGCTCGAGATCTGGTCGCGGGGCGGCCTCGACCTGATGGCCATCAGCCTGCGCTCCTGGGAGTCCGCCGCCGAGTACTTCAAGGCCGGCCCCCAGCTCGCGCAAGCGACTCCCTGGGACACGTACGAGCAGCTCGCCCGCGAGGCCGGCGACCTTACGGAGCAGTCGGCGCCGCTGGCCGTCTCCTTCCTTCGCAGCGCGCCCGCCACGCTCGCCCAGGTTGGCCCGAACCATCTGGCCCAGTGGGCCGACTTCGGCCGCCGCCTCTACAAGGGCAACTGGAAGAGCTCTGCCCTCGCCGCCCAGTTCTACGACGCCGGGCCCGAGCTCTTCGGCACCATCCGCCCGAGCCACGCCGGCCGCCTCGTGCTCTTCCTCGACGAGCTCGCCCGCCACTCCTACGAGCTTGCCTCCGCCTGCCTCACCGCCGCGCCCGCCGTGCTTGGTCGCCTCGAGAACGCCGATCGCCTGCCCTTCCTCACCTTCGGCGTGGAGCTTGCGCAGACGAGCTGGGCCGACTCGCGCCTCTATTTCGACCGCGGCGTCCCCCTCATCCAGCGCGTGCACGGCCCCGTGCGCGCGCGCTACCTCACCCTCGCCGCCCAGGTTGCGCGCGATCACAACCGCTCCGTCTTCCAGTACTTCGAGGACGCCGCTCACGCCCTCGGCGAGATCGAACCCGACGACCACGGCCCCGTCATCGAGCTTGCCGAGCAGCTCGCCCCCCACTCCGCTTACGCCGCCATGGACTTCATCAGCAACGCCCCCGAGGTGCTGGAGAAAGTCCGTATCGATGAGCTTCCCGCCTGGCAGAACGCCGGGCTCGCCATTCTCGCCTCCAGCCGCGAGGGCGGCGAGGCCTACTTCCGCCTCCAGTCGAGCCGCGGCGAGGAGGTCCTCGACACCCTCTCCGCCCGCGTCGAGCTCGCCAAGGTTGGCGATGTGCTTCGCCTCTACGCGAAGGCGCTCACCGGCACGAACGTCAGCATCCACGCCTCCGCCGTGCTCACCGAGAAGGGCATCGGCTGGGTCGACGAGGATCGCGCCAGCACCGAGGGCACCACCATCTACCTGCCAGAGGTGATGGAGCGCTACCGCGACAAGGAGGAGAACTTCGCTTCGGTGAAGGTCTTCACGACGCACCAGGCGGCCCACATCGAGTTCGAGAGCTTCAGCTTCCGCTTCGACCGTCCCTCCACCCTCTTCGAGGACCTGCGCCCGACCATCCCCGAGCCGGGCGACACCAAGCCCGCTACCGAGATCGAGCGCTTCTTCGACCTCTTCCCCAACCGTACCCTCGCCAGCGACATCCACGAGGTCGCCGAGGACGCACGCATCGATGCCGCCATCAAGCGTAACTACGCGGGCATCCGCCGCGCCCTCACCCGCATGCAGCGCGAGGAACTCGGCCGCCGCCCCGAGCTGAGCGAGATGCCTCTGCGCCAGGCGTTCGTCGAGAACCTCGTGCGCGTCAGCCTCGATGGGATCGACGCCGTGCGCTGGCCGGCCGCCCAGCAGGACGCCATGTCGAACGGCGTCGCCATCCTCCAGCGCCTCGCCTCCGAGAGCGCCACCACCGAGGACGCCGCCGAGGCCACCCTGCGCCTCTACCAGCTCGCCATGAGCATCCGTAACGAGCGCGAGGAGGGTGACGAGGAGTGGGACTCCCTCCCCGATGCCGACCAGGAGTCGTTCCAGCTCGACATGAGCGACCTCGGCGGCGAGGGCGCGGCCATGGAGATGGGCGAGCCCGAGGAGGGCGAGGTCGACTACGAGAGCCCCCAGGACATCGACTTCCGCGGCGACTTCAAGCCCGAGCTCGTGCAGCTCCTCATGAAGCTCCGCGGCGACGCCGAGCTGGGCGACGCCGGCCAGATCTCGCCCGACCAGCTCACCGAGGAGCAGCTCAAGGAGCTCCTCGAGAAGAGCGCCGAGATCGACCTGGATAGCCTCCTCGAAGGCGACCTCCAGGACACGACGGGCATGTTCCTCTCCAACCTCCTGAAGGAGGCCGGCACCCCCACCCTCGACAGCGACGCCCAGTCCGACCAGCCCCTGAGCGACCTCAGCACCGGCGGCGAGGAGGGTGAGGAACCCCTCGCCCCCATCGTCACCACCTACTACTACGACGAGTGGGACTTCCGCGCGCAGGACTACAAGCCCCGCTGGTGCGCCGTGAAGGAGGCCGCCCTTGAGGAGGGTGGCGAGGAGTTCTACGACGAGACCCTTCGCGAGTACGCCGCCCTCGTCGCCCAGACGCGCAAGCAGTTCGAGCTGATGAAGCCCGAGCTTTTCCGCAAGATCAAGAAGCTCTCCGACGGCGAGGACATCGAGCTCGACCCCGCCATCGAGTGGATGATCGACATCCGCACCGGTGTCAGCCCGTCCGACAAGGTGTACTGGCGCCGGAACAAGGTCGATCGCGATGTCGCCATCGCCTTCCTCCTCGACATGTCCGCCTCCACCGATGAGGAGATCGCGCGCCGCGACCAGCAGTACGACGACTCCGACGACGACCCCCGCAAGTACCTCAGCTGGTGGGTCACCAAGCGCCGCCAGGAGCTCGCTGCCCCGCCCAAGCGCATCATCGACCTCGAAAAAGAGGCGACGGTCCTCCTCATCACGGCCCTCGAGGCTATCGGCGACGATTACGGCATCTACGGCTTCAGCGGCTACGGGCGCGACAACGTCGAGTTCTATGTGATCAAGGACTTCGACGAGCGCTTCGGCGTGCAGACCAAGAAGCGCATCGACAAGGTCACCCCCATCCGTTCCACGCGCATGGGCCCCGCCATCCGCCACGCCATCCACAAGCTCGGCGAGACCGACGCGAAGGTGCGCATCCTCGTCCTCCTCAGCGACGGCCGTCCCCAGGACCACGGCTACGGGCGCGACCGCACCGAGAAGGAATACGCCATCCACGACACCAAGCAGGCCCTCAACGAGGCCAAGCGCGAGGGCATCACCCCCTTTGCCCTCACCGTCGACCGTGCCGGTCACGACTACCTGAAGACGATGTGCGAGGACATGGGCTACGAGGTCGTGGGCGACATCGAGTCCCTCCCCCGCCGCCTCCCCGCCCTCTACCGGCGGCTCACGGAGTAGCGCGCCGGTGACCCTCCTCCTGGTCCGGCACGGCGAGTCCGAGGGGAATGTGCAGGGCCTCATCCAGGGCCAGCTCGATCTGCCTCTGACGGAAGGCGGTCGCGCACAGGCGAAGGCCGTTGCCGAGCGACTCAAGTCCGAAGGCGGCGCCGACCGTATCGTCGCGAGCCCCCTCGCCCGCGCCTTCGAGACCTCCCAGGCCATCGCCCGCGCCCTCGACCTGCCCGTGACCACCGACGACCGCTTGAAGGAGTACGACTTCGGCGACGAGGTAAGCGGCCTCACGATCCGCCAGACGATGGAGCGTTTTCCGGGCTGGCGCTGGACCAGCCAGCGTGGCCCTTCCTACGTTTCGCTGCCGGGCGAAGAGGGCCTCCCCGTCCTCGACGCGCGTGTCGCCGAGGTGGTGGCCGAGCTGTTCGGCTTCGAAGGCAGAACCATCGTGGTCACCCACGGCGGCGTGGTCATGTCGGCGCTCAACTTCGCCGTGCGGATGCACGGCGCCACCGAGGGCGGCTCGCCCAGGGTAGGCTTCCTTACGAAGAACTGCGGCATCACCGAGCTCGACCGCGACTCCGAGGGGCGGCTCATCATGCGCCTCCACAACGATGCCTGCCACCTGCCCTAGGCTTCCCGGGGACTACTCCGGCTCGTCTTCCTCCGCGACCTCACAGCTGTACCGCTCGATCACCGGGTTTGCCAGCAGCCGGCTGCACATCTCCTCCGTCAGCGACTGCGCCTCCTCCGTGCTCGCCGCCTCGATCGTGACCTCGAACAGCTTGCCCGATCGCACCCCCGCTACCCCGGCGAAGCCGAGGTTGTGCAGCGCCGACGCAATCGTGAGCCCCTCCGGGTCGTTCACCGTTGGTTTCAGGGTCACCGCGATGGAAGCGAGGAAGCGGCTCACCCGGGCAGCTCCTCGCCTGTGAGCCTCTGATACACGGCCAGGTAGCGCTCCGTCGTCTCCGCCGCCACATCGTTCGGGACCTCGGGGGCCGGGTCTCCGTCCTTCCAGCCCGTCGCCGAGAGCCAGTCCCGCACGGGCTGCTTGTCGAAGCTGGGCTGTGAACCGCCCGGCCGGTACTCGCCCAGCGGCCAGAAGCGGCTGCTGTCCGGCGTCAGCACTTCGTCGATCAGGATCGTTTCTTCGTTCCGCACCCCGAACTCGAACTTCGTGTCGGCGATGATGATCTCCCGCTCCAGCGCGACCTGGTGACCGTAGTCGTACACGGCGCGGCTGCGCTTCGACATCGCGTTCGCTGCCCCGGACCCAACGATCCCTTCAAGCTGCTCGAAGCTGATGTTCTCGTCGTGCCCCACGTCCGCCTTCGTCGAGGGGGTGAAGATCGGCTCCGGCAGGCGGTCCGACTCTGTCAGTCCCTCCGGGAGGGTGATGCCGCAGACCGCGCCATCGCGCCGGTACTCGCGCCAGCTCGTACCCGACAGGTAGCCACGCATGATGCATTCGGCGTCGTACCGTTGCGCCTTTCGCACCAGCATCGACCTGCCGTAGCAGTTCTCCGGCACGGGGAAGGGAACCAGTTCATCCGCGTTCTCGGCGGTGATGACCGCGACGAAGTGGTGCGGGACCACCTCGCCGATGCGTTCGAACCACCAGGCGGAGAGCCACGTCAGCATCTCGCCCTTGCGCGCGATGCCCGTTGGCAGCACCAGGTCGAGCGCGGAGATGCGGTCGGTCGCGATCATCAGCAGATGGTCGCCGAGGTCGTACGTATCGCGCACCTTCCCGCGCATCACGGGCGCGGGCAGCTCGGTGCGCATCACCACGTCGATCATGAGGACTCCTCCCGGATACGCAGGTAATAAAGGGTTACGGCGGCATGGGCAAACACCGTCACGGGAATCGCAATGCCGCCCTGCAGGATCTGCAGGGCGGCGTCGATGGCAATGCGTGCTGCGCGGTCCGCGCCCTCGGGACCGGGGCTTACCGGCACCAGCAGCCCGATGAGGGCGGCCAGCACAAGCCCCACGAGAAGGATGCCGAGCAGGCGCAGCATGTTGCCCTGCATCGTGCGCCAGCTCCGGCTCAGCGCCTCGATGGGCCCCGTTTCCTCCAGGAGGTACACCTGGTAGGCAATGCCGAAGCGCCCGACCAGGAACGGGATCGCCGCGATCCCAACGAGGGTGAGCGCCAGCAGCCCGCCCACGACGGCGAAGATCACCGTCAGCGCGATCAGCCCGCCGAGGCGCGTGAAGGCCGGATCGAGCGCCTTCGAGAGTGTGAGCGGCTGGCCCAGCGCGATCGCAGCCACTGACACAATGGTCGCCCCCTGTGCAATGACGCCCAGCACGGCCGCGACCGCCAGCACCACCACCAGCGCGAAGACCTGCGCTCCCCCTTCGGCGCCGAATATGCCGCGCTGCGGGTAGACCTCCTCGGCGAAGACGCTGCTGTACAGCAGGACCGTCAGGACGATCGTCCCCAGCACGAGCGGCACATGGATGACGAGGAAGGGGAGCATCGCCTCGCCCGGGAAGTCGCGCATCAGCGCGGCCGTCGCGCTCAGCGTCTCGCCCACGCCCGGCTTCTCGGTCGGCTGCTGGCTGGCTGGTTCGGGGCCCTCGGTCACGCCAGCCCAAGCCGCTCGAAGGTCGAGCCCGTGTTGCGCAGGTAGTAGCCGTAGTCGAACAGGGACCGCAGCCGCTCCTCACCCAGCCGCGAGGCCACGTCTCCATCGGCGAGCAGCAGCGAGAGGAACGGCTCGCGTTCCCGCCAGGCGACCATCGCGTTGCGCTTCACCAGCTCGTAGGCCTCCTGGCGGCTGAGTCCCGTCTCGATCAGCTCGAGCAGCACGCGCTGCGAGAACACAAGCCCGTACGAGCGGTCGAGGTTCTCCTTCATGTGTTCCGGGTAGACCACGAGCCCCTCGGCGATATCCGTGAACAGCGCCAGCATGTAATCGAGCAGCAGGCAGGCGTCGGGGAAGACGATCCGCTCCGTCGAGGAATGGCTGATGTCCCGCTCGTGCCAGAGGGCGACGTTCTCCATCGCCGTCGTCGCATAGCCCCGCAGCACCCGCGCCAGCCCCGTGATGCGCTCGCACTTCTCGGGATTCCGCTTGTGCGGCATCGAACTCGACCCCGTTTGTCCGTCGGCGAAGGGCTCCTCCGCCTCCCGCACCTCCGTGCGCTGCAGCCCCCGGATCTCCGTGGCGAACTTCTCCAGCGAGGCCCCGGTGAGCGCCAACGCGCTCACGAACTGCGCATGCCGGTCTCGCTGGATCACCTGTGTCGAGGCGGGCTCCACACCCAGCCCCAACGTTGCGCAGGTGGCCTCCTCGATCTCGGGGCGGATGGAAGCGTGCGTGCCAACGGTCCCGCTGATCGCCCCCACGGCGATCGCTTCGCGCGCCGCCAGCAGACGCTCGCGATTGCGCCGCATCTCCGCCACCCACACCGCCACCTTCAGGCCGAACGTCGTGGGCTCGGCGTGAACGCCGTGCGTGCGGCCCGCGCAGAGCGTGTCGCGGTGCGTCCGCGCCAGGTTCTCCAGCGCCACCGTCAGTCCCTCGACCCCGGCGATCAACAGGTCGCTTGCGTGGCGAAGCTGGAGGGCGGTGGCAGTGTCCCAGACGTCGCTCGTCGTGAGTCCGAAATGGACATAACGTGATTCCTCGCCCAACGAGTCCGCTACGGACTGGAGGAAGGCCGTCATGTCGTGGTGCGTGATCGCGAGGTATTCGTTCACCTTCTCGATGTCAAAAGTGGCGTTCGCGCGGATGCGTTCCGCTGCCTCCACGGGCATCTCGCCCGCGGCGGCACGCGCCTCGCATACCGCGATCTCGACCTCGAGCCAGCGGTCGAACTTCGCCTGTTCGCTCCAGAGGGCGGCCATCTCGGGCCGCGAGTAGCGGGCGATCACGGAGCGCTCCGGAAGGAGTCGAGCTGCGGGGTGGCCATCGCCTCCATTTTACGACGGGCGGGCCCTGTACGAGCTACCGATTCCGGTCAGACGGTACCGCGTGGCAGCGTGTAAACTGCCGCTCCGCCAGGGGGTGCCGAGTGGAAAAGTTCCGCGGTCGTACAGCTGTCGTTACCGGGGGTGGTGGCGGCATAGGCAGGGCGATGGCCGTCGCCTTTGCCCAGGAGGGGATGAACGTCGTCATCGGTGAGATCGACATGGACGCCGCCGCCGAGGCGGTCGCTGCCGTCGAGGCGCAGGGCGTGCGCGCGATCGCCGTCGAGAACGATGTCTCCAGCCGCGCTTCCATGCAGGCGCTCGCCGCCGCTACCTACGACGCCTTCGGCGGCTGCCACGTGCTCTGCAACAACGCCGGTGTGGTCACCTTCAAGCTCGCCCAGGACATGACCGAGGACGACTGGGATTGGGTGCTGGGCGTCGACCTCTACGGCGTCATCTACGGAATCCAGGCGTTTCTGCCGGGCATGGTCGCGGCGGGTGAGGGTGGTCATATCGTGAACACCGCTTCCATCGCCGGGCTTGTACACGCGGCCACACCGGGGATCTCCTCCTACACGACCGCCAAGTACGGAGTCGTCGGTATCTCCGAGGCGCTCGCCCTCGACCTCGCCGAGCACAACATCGGCGTGACCGTGCTCTGCCCGGGAGGCGTCCGCTCGCGCATCGTCGAGGCGGGCCGCAACCGCCCCGAGGAGTACGGTGGGCCCGAGGCTCCCATTCGCGCGATGCTGCCCGGCGAGGGCGTTCCTCAAGAAATGATCGAGCCCGAAGACCTCGCCCAGCGACTCCTGCGCTGCATCAGGGAGAACCACCTCTACCTGGTCAGCCACCCCGAGACCCAGCCCGCCGTCGAGGCGCGTTTCCAGGCCGTCCTCGATGCCTACGACCGCATCCCCGCCAGCTAGCCCACCGCCAAAAGGAGCGAACCATGGCCGTCAAGACGCTCGTCGTCACCAAGGGACATCCATTCGACTACAATGGCTTCTACGCCATGTTCGACGAGGACCCCGAGCTCCTGACCACGCAGGTCGAGCAGCCCGCCTCGCAGGTGATGTTGCGCCCCGAGAACGTGGCTGAGTACGAGGCCGTCGTGTTCTACGACATGTGGGGCACGGAGAGCCCCGACGGCGGCGCCAGCTTCGTCGCCGCGCCCGAGCAGTACCAGCAGAGCATCGCCGCCCTCCTCGAGAGCGGGAAGGGCATCGTCATGATGAACCACGCGACCGTGCAGTGGCCCGCCTGGCCCGGCTGGCGCGACGTCAGCGGCACGTCGTTCCTCCTGACCGAGGGCGAGGTTTTCGGCGAGATGACCCCCGGCTCCGGCTACCGCGGCGGCGCCGTCGACCCCCGTGGCAACCCCACTGGCACCGTCTCCGCCGATCCGGCCGCCGCCGGCCACCCCGTCCTCGAGGGCGTCGAGCCCTTCACCATTGAGGACGAGCTCTACCTGATCTCAAAAATATTCGAATCCCAGCCCGGCATCGTGCCGCTCATGCGTACCGACTACCCGATGGTGCGCGAGAACTTCAACCCGCCGCCGCTGGCCCCGGCCGACGAGCAAGCCGGCTGGGACCACCCCGAGGGCAGCAACGTCGTCGTCTGGGCGAAGAAGAGCGTGAACGCTCCCGTCGTTGCCATGCAGATCGGCGACGGCCCCAACTGCTACGCAAACCCGGGTTTCCGCAAGCTGCTCCACAACGCCCTCCACTGGGTCGTGTCGGAAGAAGCACGCGCCTGGGCCGCCAGCTAACAGAGGACGGTCCCGCCGTCCCCAGTAACATCCGAACGAACGCGCATCAGTGAAAGGGGCGAACCCATGGCAGTGAAAGTTCTGGTCGTAACCAAGGGGCACGGCTTCAACTACAACGGCTTCTATTCCATGTTTGACGACAACCCGGAGCTGCTCACCACGCAGGTCGAGCAGCCGGCCGCGCAGGTGATGCTGCGCCCGGAGAACGTGGCCGAGTACGAGGCCGTCGTGTTCTACGACATGTGGGGCACAGACTTCTCTCCCGCTCCCGAGGAGTACCAGGAGAGCGTCGCCGCCCTCCTCCAGAGCGGGAAGGGCATCATGTTGATGAACCACGCGCTCGTGCAGTGGCCGGCCTGGCCCGGCTGGCGCGAGGTCAGTGGCACCTCCTTCCTGCTGCGAGGGGGTGAAGTGTTCGGCGAGATGACCCCCGGCTCCGGATACCGGGGCGGCGGCGCCGACCCGCGCGGCAACGGCCGTGGCAAGGTCACGCCGGTCGCGCCCGGACACCCCGTCCTGGAGGGCCTCGACGACGGCTTCGAGGTGCAGGACGAGCTCTACCTGACCTCGAAAGTATTCGAGTCGCAGCCGGGCATCGTGCCGCTCATGCGCACCGACTACCCGATGGTGCAGGAGAACTTCAACCCGCCGCCGATGGCCCCCCAGGAGGAAAAGGACGGTTGGGACCATCCCGAGGGCAGCGATATCGTCGTGTGGGCGAAGAAGAGCGGCAACAGCCCCGTCGTCGCCACGCATCTCGGCGATGGCCCCAGCAGCTACGAGAGCGAAGGCTTCCGCAGGCTCCTGCACAACACCCTGCACTGGGTCGCCTCGGAGGAAGCGCGCGCCTGGGCCGCCAGCTAGGGAGCGCTAGCGCAGCTCCCGGAACGTCGCGCGGATGCCGCGCACGATCGCCTCGGGCTCCTCGGCGGGCGCGAAGTGCCCGCCTGCGGGGTGCCGGTCCCAGTGGTGCAGGTTCCAGTACTGGCGCTGCTGCTCGCTCGGTCCCTCCGGCGCGCCCGGACCGTGGAACGTGAGCCCCGTCGGCGCTTCCACCACCGGCGTGCGGTCGTGGCTCGGATGCCACGGGTTCCAGGCCGCCTCGTAGTAGTAACGCACCGAGGTCACGAAGGCGTCCGTCGCCCAGTACAGCATCATCGTTGTCAGCAGGTCGTCCTTGGGGAAGCGTGACTCCACGTCCCCGTTCGTGTCGCCCCAGTTGCGACGCCGCTCGAGGATCCAGGCGCACAGCCCGATCGGCGAGTCGTGCGCCATGAAGGCCAGCGTCTGCGGGTCGAGCGCCTGCACGGCCACGTGCGCCGAGTAGTAGCGCATCCGCGCGAGCGTCGCCGTCCGCGCCTCGCCCGGCGGCATCGACGCGAGGCCTGGGTCGCCCAGCACCCAGGGACGGTCGTGCGTGAACATGTTGAGCATGATCGCGTCGGTCAGGTGGATGCCGATGAGGTGGTCCGCATACTTGTGCCCGAGCTGACTCGTGACCAGCGCCCCCCAGTCACCCCCCTGCGCGGCGAAGCGCTCGTAGCCGAGCACGTCCCGCATGAGCGTGTCCCAGAGGTCAGCCGTGCGCCAGTAGTTGATCCCCGGCGTCGTCAGCGGCGTGGAGAAGCCGTAGCCCGGTAGCGAGGGCACGACCACGTCGAACGCGTCGGCGGGATCTCCACCGTGGGCGGCCGGATCGGTCAGCGGCCCGATCACGTGGCGCAGGTCCCAGTACGTCCAGGGCCACCCGTGCGAGAGGATGATGGGGATGGGGTTCGGACCCTTGCCCCGCTCGTGCACGAAGTGGATCGGCATCCCCTCGATCTCGACGCGGAAGTTGGCGAAGCGGTTCATCTCCGCCTCGTGCGCGCGCCAGTCGTACTCGTGTAGCCAGTGCTCCGCCAGTTCGCGCAGGTACCCGCCGTTGACCCCGTACGACCACTCACCGTTGCCGAAGTCGGGCGCCCAGTTGATGCGCTCAAGCCTGTCGCGGAGGTCTTGCAGCTTCTCCTCGGGAATCGCGATCTGAAACGGCTCGGCCTGCATGGCATCCCTCCTCGCGGGGCAGTGGCGCCGCGAGTCTAGCCTCTGGCGGCTGGCGAGGCTTATCCCGCTCGGCTACAGTTCCCGCAGCGCCGCCGCGCTCCCGGGGGATCCCATGGTCGTCGAGACCAAGCAGACCTTCTGCCGCTTCTGCCACGCCTTCTGCGCCATCGAGGTCGACATCGAGGACGGCCGCGCCATCAAGGTGCGCGGTGATGCGAAGAACGCGATGTACCAGGGCTTCACCTGCATCAAGGGACGCCAGCTCCCGGAGCAGCACTACCACCCCGACCGCCTCCTCCACTCGCAGAAGCGCGCCGCCGACGGGATCTACCACGATGTCCCCCACCAGCAGGCCATCGACGAGGTAGCGGACAAGCTGCAGGCCATCATCGCCGAACATGGCCCCCGCGCCGTCGCCACCTTCAGCGGCACCTACGGCTTCTCCTTCCCCTCCTCGGGGCAGTTCGCGGGCGCCTTCATGGCCGGCATCGGCTCGAACATGACTTACTCCGGCGGCACCATCGATCAGCCCGCCAAGCCCATCGCCCGCGCCTATCACGGCAACTGGGGCGCCGGCCCCCAGATGTTCGACGATGCCGACGTCTGGATGCTCATCGGCGCTAACCCCACCATCTCCATGTGGGGCGGCATCCCCCAGTACAACCCCGCCAAGCGCCTCCACCAGGCGAAGCAGCGCGGGATGCAGTTCATCGTCATCGATCCCCGCCGCACCGAGGCTGCGGAGAAGGCCGACATCTTCCTCCAGGTGAAGCCCGGCGAGGACCCCACCCTTCTGGCAGGCATCCTCCGCGTCATCCTCAGCGAGGGTCTCGTCGATGGAGACTTCGTTGCCGCCAACGTGCAGGGACTCGAGGAACTGCGCGAGGCGGTCGAGCCATTCACCCTCGACTACGTTGAGGATCGCGCCGGCGTGCCCGCCGCCCATGTCGAGCGGGCGGCGCGGATCTTCGCCGAAGGCGAACGCGGCTCCGTCACCTCCGGCACGGGGCCAGACTTCTCCCCCCACGCCAACGTCACCGAGTACCTCATCAATGCCATCAACACCGTCTGCGGTCGCTGGCTGCGCGAGGGCGAGCGCGTCCCCAACCCGCCCGTGCTGCGCAAGCCCAAGGACTACATCGCCCAGGCCTTCCAGGAGAACACCGATTGGGAGTCGCGCGAGAAGCTCCGTATCCGCGACCTCCCCATCACGGCCATCGGCCCGCCCACCAGCGCCCTCGCCGAGGAGATCCTGATGCCCGGCGAAGGCCAGATTCGCGCGCTCATCTGCATCGGCTCGAACCCCATGGCGGCCTGGCCGGACCAGCTCCGCACCTACGAGGCCATGCAGGCGCTCGACCTGCTCGTCACGCTCGACATCAAGATGTCCGCCACCTCCAAGCTCGCGCACTACGTGATCGCCCCCAAGCTCTCGCTCGAGCGCGAGGACACCACCCTCCCTAACGAGGCGCTCTCGGGCGTCTTCGGCTTCGCCCAGGGCTACCCCGCCCCCTACGCCCAGTACGGTCCCAAGCTCATCGACCCGCCCGAGGGATCCGATGTGATCGAGGAGTGGGAGTTCTTCTGGGGGATCGCCCACCGCATGCGCGTCCCCCTGCGTACGGGTTGGGGACAGGTCGACATCGACAACAAGCCGACCACCTCACAACTCATCGAGTGGATGTGCGAGGGCTCTCGCATCCCCCTCGACGAGGTGAAGAAGTATCCCCACGGCCACATCTTCGAGGCCGACGACATCCGCGTGCTGCCCAAGCGCCCAGGCTCGCCCCGGCTCGACGTGGGCCGTGCCGAGATGATGGCCGAGCTCGCCGAGGTTCGAGGGGAGCCGCACTTCGAGGGTGGTGGCTACCGCGAGGGCGAGGAGTTCACCCACCGCCTCGTCAGTCGCCGCTTGCTCGAGTCGTACAACTCCTCGGGACGTGACATCCCCCGCCTCATGCGCAAGTACGCGAACAAGGGCAACCCCGCCTACATGAACCCGATGGACATCGCCGAGCTTGGCCTCGCCGCCGGCGACGTCGTCGAGATCGAGTCCGCCCGGGCGGCCATCTACGGCGTCGTCGAACCCGCTGATGATGTACGCACGGGCGTCATCTCCATGGCCCACGCCTGGGGCGATGCCCCCACCGAGGACGCCCGCGTGCGCGAGCTCGGGGCCAACACCGGCCGCCTCTCCGATACCCAGCGCGACTTCGACCCCATCACCGGCATTCCAGTGATGAGCGCCATCCCCGTGAACGTCCGCAAGGTCACCGACCCCATGGCGATGCCCGTCGATTAGAACCGCGGCCCAGGGGCGCGGCTGGAACCGGGAGGGGCGAACCCCTCTCGGCTGAAGCGGGAACAGGCGGCTCTCGCCGGCTACCGCGAGCGCTCGTCCTGCAGGGCCGCGTTGTTCCCCACGACCCGGGAGACAACGGCCTCGAAGGCGGCCGCCTCTTCGGCGCTGACACCCTCCAGGAGCCTGGCCTCGAACTGCCGTACGAGCTCGCAGACCTCCGCCGTCAACTCCTCCCCCTGCGGCGTCAGCCGCAACCGCACGACGCGCCGGTCATCGGTTCGACGCCGCCTGCGCAGAAGGCCTCGGTCGACCAGACGCGATACCAGGCGGCTCACCCGTGGGGCGTCGGCGGGGAGGACCTCGGTGAGCTGCGTCACGGTCCATTCCTCTTGCGCCACGAACGCCTTCAACATGGCGAACTCCATGCTTATGAGGCCGTACGGGGCTATCTGTCTCTCTACCCCCTTGACGACAGCATTGGATAGACTGACCACCCTGTCGGCCAGGTTGGGCAGTGGTGCTGCCTCGCGGGAAGACTCTTCGTCCTGCGTTTTTTGCTCTCCATCAGCTATGTTGATAGACACGGGTTTCCCTCACAATAGGTGCAGTGTGCAGTATGTCCTTTTGGGAGCCTCGCGGTAACTGTTTTGGCTGCCAAAGTGTGAGCATGCTGACATATTAGGCACGAAAGCGCTCGAATTGACTCAAATGTGTCTATATCCGGGCACCCTCAACGAGCCCTGACTGTCGCACGAGGACCATGAAGCGGTGAGCCTTCACCTCCCTCCTGGCTCACGCTCGCCGATCACCTTCAGGTGAAGCGGCAGGCCTGCGGCCATGAAGGTACACGTCGTGGGCCGCAGCCGCTACGATCTGGTTCACCCGCCCGAGCTCGTCGGCGTGGGCGCGCCCCAGCTCGGTCGGCGGCGGCGCCCCCAGCCCCACCCCGTTGCTGACCACGATCCACGAGGCAGTCCCGCACCCGGCGCCACTGCAACCGCCGCTCGCCTCCTCAGGGTCTGAGCGCTCCTCTCCGCATCATCGTCCAGTTGCATCGGTCACGCCGTTTCTTCCGTTTGCGGTCCGGCCGTTCTCGTCCCCGCTGCCCCGCGTGCGACGGCATCTACCCCCGCTGCCGGCTCGATGAGGCTGATCGCGAGCGCCCCCGTCACCGGGTCGCGGTAGACCGCCGACCGTACACCGAAGGCCGATTCGATCGTTTCCGGCGCCAGGACCTCTTCGGGCAGTCCCTCGGTCGCCACCTGGCCGTTGCTCAGCAGGACCAGCCGGTCGCAGTAGCGGGCCGCCAGGTTCAGGTCGTGGATGGCGGCGATGGCCGTCAGACCGTTATCCACCAGCTGCCGCACCAGCCCCAGGATCGTGAGTTGGTGGAGGATGTCGAGGTTCGAGGTGGGCTCATCCAGCAGCAGCACGCGAGGCTGCTGCGCCAGCGCCCGCGCCAGGAAGACGCGCTGCCGTTCGCCCCCCGAGAGCGTGTCCAGCGTGCGTGGGGCGAACTGCTCCGTCTCGGTCAGCCGCATCGCCTCCTGCGCAATGCGGTCGTCCGCCTGGCTCTCCACCTGGAAGCGTCCCAGGTGCGGGTACCGTCCCATCAACACGAGCTCGAAGGCCGTGAACCCCTGCGTGTAGGGCGCGATCTGGGGGACGAGCGCCAGCATGGCGGCAACGTCTCGGGCCGACATCGAGGCCAGGTCGGAACCCTCGAGCCAGACCGCGCCCTCCTGGTGCCGGATGATCCCGGACAGGGCCCGGAGCAGGGTCGACTTCCCCGCCCCGTTGGGCCCGATCAGCCCGACGAATTGCCCTCGTTGGGCGCGCACGTCGACGCGGTCCAGCAGCTTCTTCGCCTCGACCGCGAAGGAGAGGGCCTGGGCATCAACCGCTGCAGGGGAGTCGCCGTTCATGTCGTCACCTACTCGGCCAGGCTGAAGGTTTCGGCGGGCGGCTCGGGGAAGTCATCCGGCCAGAGCATGCGAGCCAGATCCTCCGCCCCGCGAATGTTCCAGTAGGAGAGCGTCGTGAAGTGCCTGCTCTCGACGATAAAGACCGCGCCATTCTTGATTGCCGGCAATTCCGCGAGCGCTTCGGTCTCCAGCAGGCTCTGCCGGAACTCCTCCGCACCGTAGGCGAGCGGCTGGGGAATGATGATGATGTCCGGGGCCATCGCGATCACGCCCTCCAGGCTCGTCGTCTGGTTCCCGCTGATGCCCGCGTCCTCGGCCGCGTTCAGACCGCCCGCTGCCGTGATCACGCCGCCCTCGGTCGAACCCCCGCCTGCGACCCAGAGCGTGTCCGAGTACTGCGTGAGGGCGAGCACCCGCGGCTTCGGATCCTTCGCGCTGGTTACGCCTACGAGGGCGTCGTACCGCGCCTCCACCTCGTCGGCGAACGCGAAGGCGCGCTCCTCCTCGCCGTAGATGTAGCCCATCAGGAGGATTGCCTCGACTCGCGACTCGGGCCCCTGTTCCAGCTCCGTCTGGATGACGGGGATGCCAACTCGCTGCAGCGCCTCGACCACCTCGATCGGGAACCACGGGCTGGTCACCACCACGTCGGGCGACTGCGCGATGATGACCTCCGGATCGCGCGAGACCTCGGCCTTCTCCCGCACCAGCGAGGCCACGTTCGAGTACGTCTCGTCCTTCGTGGCCCCTGCCACCGCGACCAGCCGCTCGCTCGGCACGAGCGCCAGCGTCATCTCGTCGTGACCCACCGAAGCCGTGATGATGCGCAGCGGCTTCGCCGGAATGCTCACCACGCCGTTCAGCCCCTCGACCTCGCGGGGCCACCCCGAGTTCGTCGGATCGACGATCCTCTTGACCCCCGCAAGCGAGCGTCCTGCCGCCTCGGGTGCGGGCGTCGGGGCCGGCGTGCGCGTCGACCCGGCCGTTGGAGTTGCCGTCGGCGCCTCCGTTGGCGCAGCAGAAGGGGTAGCCGTTGGCGCTTCCGTTGCCTCTGCGGCCGGAGCTTGAGGCGTGGCAGGCGAATCGTCGTCAGACGAGCACGCCGCCAGCGCCATTCCAAGCAACGCAAGGACCAGGGGAAAGACAAGCAGGCGAAGTGGCTTAGAGAACACGTTGACTCCTTGTCGGCGGGCGGACGCTCAGAGGGCGTACACCTGCCGCTTGTTCTTGATTAGCAGGACGATGAAGAACGGCGCTCCCACGAACGCCGTGAGAATGCCGACACGGAATTCGGCCGGCTCGATGATGATCCGGGCGACCATGTCCGCCAGCATCACGAACACGGCTCCCCCCAGGGCGCTCAGTGGGATGAGCACGCGGTTGTCGGGCCCGAGGACCAGCCTCAGGACGTGGGGAACCACCAGCCCTACGAAGGCGATCGTCCCGCTTACCGCCACCGCCGCTCCCGTGGCCAGCGCCGCCGTCGCGAGCAGGCCCACGCGCGTGATGCCCACGCGCACGCCCATCGAGCGAGCCTCGTCGTCGCCCAGCATCAGCAGGTTCAGGTCCCGGGCCATCGCCACGAGCACGACCGTGCTCCCGAGGATCAGCGGGGTGGCGATGCGCACGTGCTCCCACGCCCGGGCGTCTAGCCCGCCAACCAGCCAGAAGAGGATCTCCCGCAAGGCCTCGTTGTCCGGCAGGAGGATGATGATCGCGGAGACGATCGCGCCCAGGAATGCGTTCACGGCCACGCCCGCCAGCAGCAGCGTCGCCATGGAGAAGTGCCCACCGGCCACGGCGATGCCGTAGACCAGGAAGGCAGCCGCGATCGCTCCCGCGAAGGCGAAGACCGGCAGGGCGAGGAAGAAGAGGCCCGTCAGGCCCGCGGCGATGGCGACCACCGCCCCCAGCGCCCCACCCGCCGAGACCCCGATGATGCCGGGGTCGGCCATGGGATTGCGGAACAGCCCCTGCATCGCTGCGCCCGCCACCCCCAGCGCCATTCCCACGGAGGCCCCCACGACGATCCGGGGCAGCCTGATCTGCTCGATCACGAGCTGCTCCGTCCGCCCGAACTCGGGCGTGTCGAAGCCAATCGCCGAGAGCACGATCCAGGCGACCTGCCCGACCGAAATATCGACGGGCCCGAGGCTCAACGAGACGAGGCCGACGACGAGCACGCCCAGCAGCAGGATCGCCCCGCCGATCGCCAGACGGGCGCCGATGCCCATCTGCCGGTAGCCGCGCAGTGTCGCGAGTCCGACGGCCTGCAAGAAAAAACCTCCAGCGTCTCCGCTGGAGGTAGGTTGTCGACCTGTCCGGATCGGAACCCGCAGATCGAGGAAACCTCCCTCTAGGCGGAGAGATGTCACCCCTCGTCCAGGCAGGTCTCCTGGCTTGCGGGTGGGTTACTCGCCGGACCCTTCCCATCGATTGCTCGACAGTGGGTTCCGGCCCCGATTCCCGCTTACAGTGGCGCTACCGCGGCGGATTCTCACCGCCTTCCCTATTCTCCCGGGTACGGGCACCTGGACGAAAAAAGCCGAAGCGAGCGTATGGCTCCCCTTCAGAAGCTGTCAAGGATCGCGTGGTATCCGGTGCCGCACGCCCTCCAGCCGTTGACCGGCAGTCCCGCCGGCTGGTAGGGATCGCCCATCACCCGTTGGAGGGCATCGATGAGCAAGCACTTGCTGCAGGCGAGCTATACGCAGGCAGGCCTCGCCGGCCTGATCAAGGAGGGCGGCACGAGCCGCCGGGAGGCCCTCGCCGAAACCATCGAGGGAGCAGGCGGCAGCCTTGAGTCGCTCTACTACGCGTTCGGCAAGAGCGACCTCTTCATCACCGCCGATCTCCCCGACGATGCCGCCGTGACCGCCGTCTCCCTCGCTATCGGGGCAGCCGGCGCCCTCGACGTGAGCGTCACGGTGCTGGTCACGCCCGAGACCGTGGACGAGGCCATCGCCCGGGACGTGCCCTACCGGCCGCCCGGAGCCTAGTCGCCCGGCGGGGAGTCACCTTTGTCTCAGTGGGGCCCTTGCGATCTGCACGATTCCGGTTCGTGTACCCTGCGCGCGCGCCCGAGAACACGACCGGGGAGGGCCTGAAAATGCTCACGAATCTCCGCTCCTGGCGTCGGCCTGCCACCATCCTCGCCATCACGGCCGCTGGGGCCGCTGCTCTCTTCCTGGCCCGTCCCGCCATCGCCCAGGCAGCGGGTGTCGAGGGCGAGACGGAGTTCGTCCTCAACACCTTCGCCTTCCTCGTCTGGGGCGCGCTCGTGATGTGGATGTGCGCCGGGTTCACCATGCTCGAAGCCGGCTCCGTCCGCACCAAGAACGCCTCGATGATCTGCCTCAAGAACATCGGCATCTACTCCATCGCCGGCCTCGCCTATTTCGTCATCGGCTACAACCTCATGTACGTCGATGTCGTGGCGACTTCATCGGCTCCTTCAACCTCCTCTACGAGGCCTCCGACGCCGAGCTCGCGCTCCTCGATGGCAGCGGGGACGCAGCTACCGTCGTCGAGGGCGGCCACGCGACCATGTCCGACTGGTTCTTCCAGATGGTCTTCGTCGCCACTGCCGCCTCCATCGTCTCCGGCGCCCTCGCCGAACGCGTCAAGATGTGGCCCTTCTTCTTCTTCACCCTCGCCCTCACCGCGATCATCTACCCCGTCGTGGGAGCGTGGACCTGGGGCGGCGGCTGGCTCGCCGACCTCGGCTTCCAGGACTTCGCCGGCTCGACGGTCGTCCACGGCGTCGGTGGCTGGGCGGCCCTTGCCGGCATCGTCGTCATCGGCCCGCGGCTGGGCAAGTTCCGGCCCGACGGCGGCGTGAGGCCCACGCCGCCATCCAACGTCCTTGTCGTCACGCTCGGCGTTTTCATCCTCTGGCTCGGCTGGTTCGGATTCAACGGCGGCTCCCAGCTCGCCCTCGCCAGTGCTTTCGACGCCGTCTCCATGGCCAATGTGCTCGTCAACACGAACCTCGCCGCGGCCGCCGGCGTGATGGCCGCGCTCGGCATCTCCCGCTTCGTCCTGGGGCGCATCGACCTCTTCGCCGGACTGAACGGCGCCATTGCCGGGCTCGTCTCCATCACCGCCGGACCGGCCATCACCGAGCACTGGTGGGCCATCATCATCGGCGCCATCGGCGGCGTGATCTGCACCCTCGGCATCAGGCTCCTCGAAAAGCTCAAGCTCGACGACGTCGTCGGGGCTGTTCCCGCCCACCTCTTTGCCGGCATCTGGGGAACGCTCGCCGTCTGTATCGCCGACGGGGGTGATTTCGGCGCGCAGATAACAGGCGTAGCCGCCATCGGCGCCTTCGTCTTCGCGGTCTCGTGGCTGCTCTGGCAGGGCCTCGCCATAACGGTGAAGGCGCGCATCTCGCCCGAGGTGGAGCACCTTGGCCAGGACACCGGCGAGCTCGGCATCGAGGCCTACCCCGAGTTTATCCTCATGCCCGAGGAGTTCCCGGACATGGCGGCCGCCCCAGCGGTCGTGCCTACCGAACGCGGAGGCGACGAACCTCCCGACGAGGACTGATCGCGCCGCCGTTGCGCACTTGCGAACGCTGCATGTGCAGCACATGTGATAATGTGTTGCACATGTCGAAGATGATCCAGATTCGCAACGTTCCGGACGAACTGCACCGCGAAGCGAAGGTCAGAGCCGCCCGAGCCGGGATGAGCTTGTCCGACTACCTCCTGCGCGAGATCGAGCGCTCCCTTGAGGTTCCGCCCATTGAAGAGCTGCTGGCGCGGATAGCTTCGCGGGAGCGTATCCATCCCTCGCAGACCCCTGCTGAGATCATCCGGGCCGAACGTGATGCACGGTGAGGGTCGCCGATGCCTCGGTCGTGGTGGATATGTTCCTGGGCATGGGTGGGCAGGCTGGTGACGACTTGCGGGCGAGGCTCTCGCGCCACGAAGTGATCAGCGCCCCGCACTTGCTGGACGCCGAGGTTGCTCAAGCCCTGCGGCGCTTGTCGATGCAGGGCGAGATGGCGATCAACAGGGCCACTGCGTCGCTGCACGAGCTGGCCGAGCTTCCCCTCGTGAGGTATTCCCACACGGGCTTGCTGCCACGGGCCTTCGAGCTTCGTAACAACGTGACTATCTACGATGGCCTCTACCTCGCCCTGGCCGAAGCCCTTGACGTCCCCTTGCTGACGTGTGACGCCGCCCTGGATGGTGTCTCCGGCTGTCACGCCTCGGTCGAGCTCCTGCCTTCCAGTTGAGCGGTTCCGGGGTGACCCTGAGCAGTCGGATCGCGTGTTCCCCCAGCAGGTTAGGACGCTTACACCCACCGCCCCGGTCCTTTTCCGGACCTGTGTAGCATGAGCGATCATGGAGGCCTAGACCGCGATGTTGAGATTCGCCGAAGAGATCATCCTGCTCCTGCTCCGGGACGAGGACGGTACCTTCGTTCACGTGCCCAACTGGTCCGTCGACCGCGCCCTCGCCGGGGCCGTCCTCATGGACCTCGCGCTGGAGAACCGCATCGATACCGATCTCGAGAACCTCGTCCTGGTCGACTCCACCCCTCTCGGCGATAGCCTCCTCGACCCCACCCTCGCCGATATCGCCGCGGACGAGACGCGCGAACCCCGCTACTGGGTCGAGCGCGTCGCCCAACGCGCCCCCGAGCTCCGCGAGGAGTGCCTCCGCCGCCTCGTCGACGCCGGCATCATCGAGCGCCACGACGACCGCTTCCTCTGGGTCTTCCGCTCCCGCCGCTACCCCATGGTCGACGGCAAGGCCGAGCGCGAAGTGAAGCTGCGCATCATGGGCGTCCTCTTCAGCGAAGAGATCCCGGACCCGCGCGACATCGTCATGATCTGCCTCGTCGATGGCTGCCGCATCTTCCGCGAGCTGCTCTCCAAGCGGGAGCTGGAGCAGGTCACCCCCCGCATCGAGCAGGTGCGAAAGCTCGACCTCATCGGCCAGGCGATGGCCCAGGCCATCCGCGACATCGAGGTCTGGATCACTACCGCCCAGATCGAAGGGCGGATGCTCTACTAGACACGAGGCAGCGCACGACCACCTCACGCGACTCGCTCGTTGATAACTGGCTGCGGGAAGAGCAGGAGCCCTTCACCGGCTGGGACTTCTCCCATCTTCACGGACGGATGGACGAGGGGCGCGAACCCTGGTCCTATCTGGAACGCGCCGCCGCACTCATGGGGCGTTCAGCCTCGGCGCTCGACATGGACACGGGCGGCGGTGAGAAGCTGCTGAGCCTGCGCGATCACTGGCCCCCAACGGTCGTCGCGACCGAGGGCTATCCCCCGAATGTCGAGCTGGCCGCCGCGCGGCTCTCGGCCGTGGGCGCCACGGTCGTCCGGGCAGCGCTCTCCGACACGGCACCCATGCCGTTCGCCAGCAGCGAGTTCGATCTCGTGCTGAACCGGCACGCCGCATTCAACTCGCATGAGGTGGCCCGCATTCTCTCGCCGGGCGGTGCCTTCCTGACCCAGCAGGTGCACGGAATGTGGGCCTGGGATCTGCTGGCCGCCTTCGATGCAGAGCCGCAGTGGCCAGACGCGACGCCGGAGAAGTACGTACCGCTGCTGGAAGCGGCCGGCCTGACCATTGAGACCCTCCAGGAGTGGGAGGGGCGCCTGGTCTTCACCGACGTGGGCGCAATCGTCTACTACCTGAAGGCCACTCCCTGGGAGGTGCCGGGCTTCACGGTGAAGACCCACCTCCCCTACCTGCTCGCGCTCCAGGAGCGACTGGAAGCAGGCGATGAGCTGGCCTTCTTCGCGGCGAAGTACCTGATCGAGGCGACGAAGCAGTAGCTGAGCGCCGGGTTAGCCGCGAGCCCAGCGGGTGAGCGCCTTCCCCGGGTCGGCCAGCTCGTCGAGGGACTCGTAGTAGAAGTCCCGCCACTCCTCGCGCGGCAACCCCGTGAACAGCATCAGGTTGAGCGGGTAGTTCTCGCTGTCCGTGGCCCGACGGAAGTCGTCGCGGAAGAGGAATGTCGGCTTCCTCAGGGCGATCGCCATGCCCAGCTCCACCATCACCCCCTCATCCGGCGGGACCCCGTTCACGACCGCGAAGATCGCGTCCGACTCGCGCACGTCGCGAAAGTCGGCCTGCCCGATCCGCCACGCCCAGTCCCGCTCCGCCCGGTCGACCTGGTTGTTGCGCTCGAACGGCTCCCAGATCTCCAGCCCCAACCCCTCCAGAGCCGCCACGAGGGGCGGCAGCAGCAAAGCCTTCTGCTGCCCGGAGAACCCATACGGACTCGCCAGGTACACGGTCTTGCGGGGCCGTTCGGGGGTGGTCATGGCGGGCGCCAGTATAGGCGCCGCCCAGCGCCTCCTTGCGGCCCGCTGCTACCCTCCCTCCATGCGATCCCGGCTGCTCCGCCTGCTCGCGATCGCGCTGCTTGTCGGTGTCCTGCAAGACATGCAGACCGAGCGGACTGTCGCGACTGAATGTGCTCCTCGCCCTACGCTCTCCGCGGCAGTGGAAGGCGCAGTGGCGGTGTTTTCGGGGAGAGTAATAGCCAAGGAACAAGTTGACGACCAGTATTCTATCGCTCGCATGGAGACCGAACGTTTCTGGAAGGGACCTCGGCACGAGAACGCGTTCCTCCTAGGAATCCTCTGAGCAAGTAGGCTGCCGGCGGCGATTTGCTGCCGGCAGCAGGTTGTATTGGACAAGGAGGACCGCAGGGGAGGGGGCCGGGGGGAGGGCGGGGGCTTCTTTTGCCCTCCCGTCCCGCTTCGACGGGCGCGGGGGACGCACTGCTCCCCGGGTCAGGCGAGTTGGGGCTCGGCTCTGAGCAGGTTCGTCAAGCCCAGCAGCAGCGCCAGCCGCTCCCGGTTCTTCGCCAGACCGCGGTAGCGCACCTTGTCGTAGCCGAAGCGCCGCTTCACCGCGAGGAAGGGGTGCTCCACCTGCGCCCGCAGCGACGCCTTCTCCCGCTCCGCCCGCGCCGCCGCGCTCCCCGGCTCAAGCAGCCGCCTCAGGCCGGGTCGCATGGCTACGCGCCACGCGACCTCCGCGCGCGCCTGCTCGGGACGCTTCTCCACGCCCTGGTAGCCCGCGTCGCCGTACGCCTCCCGCTCCTCGCCGTGCAGCAGGCGGTGCGCCTCCGTCACGTCGGCCACGTTCGCCGCCGTCGCCCTCATGCTGTGCACCAGCCCGCTGTCGGCGTCCACGCCGATGTGCAGCTTCATGCCGAAGTGCCCACTCGTTCCCCTTCTTCGTCTGGTGCATCTCCGGGTCGCGCGCGCGCTGGCGGTTCTTCGTCGACGAGGGCGCCTCGATGATGCTGGCGTCCACGATCGTGCCCTCGCGCAGGCGCAGGCCGCGGCGGGCGAGGTGGGCGTTGATTGTCTCGAACAGCTTCGTCCCCAGGTTGTGGCGCTCCAGCAGGTGGCGGAAGTGGAGGATGGTGCTCTCGTCGGGAATGGCCTCGGTCAGGGTGAGACCGCAGAAGCGGCGCACCGACTCGGCCTCGTAGAGGAGGTCCTCCATGGCGGGGTCGCTGAGGTTGTAGCAGAGCTGGACGCAGTGGCTGCGCAGCATCACCGCCAGCGGGTAGGGCCGCCGTCCCCGTCCCGCCTTCGGGTAGTGCGGCTCGATGCGCCCCTCCAACTCATCCCAGGGCACAAGGGCGTCGAGGCGCTCGAGGAACAACTCACGCCGCGTCTTCCGCTTCTTCTGCTCGAACTCCACGCTGGCGAACGTCGGCTGATGCATGGGGGCACCCTCCCTCTCCGGTTCACGCGCCATGATCGCATCTGCTCGCTCGCTCTGGCGAGTTGTTCAGACTTTCCCTAGGTAATTTTTCGATACTCGCGTTCGACTTTGAGGTGGGCGGCCACTACCTCGTATTCGCCTTTGGTTATGCGGACGATCTCGCCTACCGCCTTCAAGGCGCCCTGCTGGTTTCTCGTTGCGGCAGAACAAGCTGGGTGACAGATGCAGATGCACAGGAGGACCTGGATGCGCTCGGCGCAGGGCAGCCTCCGTATCCCGGGGCGATCCGGGCCATGCCACCCGCGCTTGAGGCGCTCCTACTCCCTGAACCCTCTCCTGTCCCTGAACCCTCTCCCCCGCTGCCTCCCTGGGCGATCGGGCTGCTGGCAGCAGGAGCCGTCGCCCTCGCCGGACTCGGACTCGCAGCCACTCGCCGACGCTCACAGCGCGGCTGAGCGACCCGCCACGACGGCAGGCTGCTCAACTTCTGAACCGCGTCAGGAAATCCCTAGACGGCGACCGCGATCTTCGCGAACTCGCCGCTCAGGTCGGCCGGGCCCCGGTAGAGGGCCTGGAACTGGCGCGTCTGGATGTACCACTGCCCCTCGATACGCGTGTACGTATCGACGTAGCAGATGGAGTTCATGGAGCGCGAGCCATCGGCCATGTTCAGGAACTCGCCCATGTACCAGCGTCCGGTGGCCGTGTCGCCCGTGACGTCGTCGATGACGCCCGAGTAGACGTGCATGTAGACGTTGGGGATGCTGCCCATGATGGTCGTCCAGAGGGGCACCATCACCTCGCGGCCCTTGTGCACCTCTCCCACGTTCCATTCGCCGTCGGGCGCCCACGTCTGGCCCCAGGCCTCGGCGTCGAAGCGGTTGACCGCGTCAACGTAGCGCTCGGCCACCATGCGGATGGCGGTGTAGTCCTCAACTGTTGGCTTGCCCATTTGTCTCTCCTCCCGGGTTTCGTTGCCCTGCGCGCCTTGCGCCAGCGGGCCGCTGGTTATTCGTTCTGCCAGGACAGATAGGGGTAGAAGGCTCCGTGCAGGTCGTCCCCGCTGTAGAGCAGTTCGTGGCTCCGCTTGGCGAAGCGCCACTGGCCGTCGATGCGCACGAGGTCGTCCTCGTACACGGTCACGCCGGCCATACGCGTGTCCTCGCCGATCTGCACGTCCTCCGTGTGGTACCAACGCGCCGTCGCGGTATCGCCGTCTACGCTATCGACGACCCCCGAGTTCACGAGCATGACGACGGCGGTGATGTTCTCCATCGCGGCGCCCCAGAATCGGGCCAGCTCCGACTGTCCGTGCGGAGGGTTGTCACCCCCGTACTCCCACACGCCGTCCGGCGCCCACGTATTGATCCATGCCTCCGCGTCGCGACGGTTGATCGCGTCGACGTAGCGCTCGCAGAGCTGGCGGATGGCGATGTACTCATCCGGCATGGGAAGCGCAATGGTACAGCGTTCGCGGCGCCGCTGGGGGAGCCAGGCGCCCTCAGTCGCCCGCGTGTTCCGGCCACGTTTGGGACGCCCCTTCCCGCACCTCCTCGTCTGATACCGGCTCGATGTCCGCGATGAAAGCCCACTGGTGCCCGAATGGGTCTCGCAGCCGCCCGTAGAGCGCCCCCCAGAACTGTCGCTCAAGCGGCATCGTCACCTCCGCCCCCTCCGCCCCCTCCGCCCCCTCCGCCCCCTCCCGCTCCCAGAGCGCTTCTGGCTCCCGCACGTAGAGGTGGATCGTGACCGGACTGCCCCCGAACGCCTCCGGCGGGCAGTGTAGCCAGACCCCTCGAACGGCGCGTCGGCATGGACGTTTTCACCTCCAGCAGGCACGATCGCTTCATCCCCCCTCCGCGAGGCCCCCATGAGCACCACGCCACTCGAAATCCTCCGCTCCGGACTCACCTCCATGCACGCCCTCCTCGATGAGGCGATCGGCGACATGACGCTCGAGCAGCTCAACTTCCGCCCCCGCGAGGGCGGCCTCAGCCCCTTCTTCAGTCTCTGGCACTACGTCCGTACCGAGGACAACATCGTCAACTACATCGCCCAGGGCAGGCCCACCGTCTGGCTCGAGGGCGGCTACGACCAGCGCTTCGGCCTGCACCGCACCTCCCAGGGCACGGGCATGCCCGAGGACGAGGCCAAGGCGATGCTCCTCAACGACCTCGAGGGGTGGCGCGAGTACCAGCCTCTGGTCTGGCAGGCCACGGACGGTTACCTCGCCGAGATGTCGCCCGACGAGTTCGACACCCGCACCGTCACCATCAAGCCCCTCGGGGAGATGTCGCTCTGGCAAGGCCTGAACGACGTTTGCCTGAGCCACGGCTACCGTCACGTGGGCGAGATCGAGTACGCGCGCGGCATAATCGGCCTCGGTGGCCTCACGATCTAGATCCTGCTACTCCTCGTCCTCGCCCCGCTTCTCCAGCACGCTGAGGCGCCGGTCGAGGCTGCGCAGTGAGTAGCGGATGATCGCCATCGTCACGAAGAAGTCGAACCACAGCATCACCGCGCCGACGATCATGAAGGCGTTCTGGATGATCTCGTGGTTCACCATGATCGCGGCGAGGATGAAGGCGATGCCCACTCCCGAGAGGAGTGAGGGCACCACGATGAGCGCGCCTCCGACCGTCCGCCGCACCGTCATGCGCTCTCTCCCAGCCGTGCGCTCTCCTGCGCGAGCAGGCCCAGCCCCATCGGCCCCAGCGCGAGCGCCTCGCGATGGAACCTGCGCAGGTCGAAGGCGTCCCCGAGGCTCTGGCGCGCCGCCTCTCGCGCCGCCAGCCAGGCCCGCTCCCCCACCTTGTAGCTGATGGCCTGCCCCGGGAGTCCCAGGTAGCGGTCGATCTCGCTCGCTATGAAGTCCGCGGGGAAGTGGCTCCTCGTCTTCGCGAACTCGTCGCCCAGTGCTGGGGTCCAGCGCTCGCCGGGGTGGAACGGCTGCCCCTCGGGAATGGGCAGCTCCAGGTGCATCCCGATGTCGATGATGACCCGCACGCTCCGCAGCGCCTGCGAGGCCAGCAGCCCCATCGCGTAGTCGGGCACTCCCAGGTACCCGAGCTCGCCCATGAGCCGCTCCGCGTAGAGCGCCCAGCCCTCGACGTAGCCCGAGCAGTCGCCCAGCAGCCGCTGGAAGCGCGACAGGTCGAGCAGACGCGCGTTCCCCCGTTCGAGGTGGTGCCCCGGAACCCCCTCGTGGTACGCGATCGAGACCTCGCCCCAGAGCGGGAAGCGAGTCTTGCCGCCGGTCGGATACCAGGTCCGCCCCGGCCGCGAGAAGTCCTCCGACGGCCCCGTGTAGTACATCGCCAGCGCGCCGCCGGGTGGCGCGATCATCGCCTCGACGCGTTGCAGCGGTTCGGGAATCTCGAAATGCGCGCCATTCAGCTCGGCGATCGTCCGGTCCTGCAGGTCCTGCATCCACTGGCGGAACGGCTCGACCCCCTCGATTGCGCGCGCCGGGTCCGTATCGAGCACCTCCTTGGCGGCCTCCACCCCCTGCCCCGGCGCGATCTGCTCGGCCGCCGCCTCCATCCCCTCGCCGATCCGGTGGATCTCGTCCCAGCCCCAGGCGTACGTCTCCCGCAGGTCGAGCTCGCAGCGGTTCCAGGAGCGCGCGTAGCGGGCGTACCGCTCCTCACCCACCGCATCGTGCTCGCCCGCGCGCGCCAGGTACGTGTCCCGCAGGAAGACCCCGAAGCCGCCGTAGCTCTCGCCGGCCGCGGTAGCCGCGGAGTCGAGGTCGCGCCGCAGCCCCTCGGAGATGCCGTCGCCGGCGCGGCCCACGAACTCGGCGAAGAACCCGCCCTCGGGCCCGCCCGCCCACGTCTCGCACTGCTTCAGGCAGGCTTCCACTTGCCGCCAGGGAGCGGCCCGCCCCCTCTCGAGGCCAGCCTCCAGCGTCGCGCGATACCCCGCCAGCGCCTCCGGCAGGCGCGCCAGCCGCCGCGCGATCGTGGACCAGTCGGCCTCGCTCTCCGCCGGCATCAGGTCGAACACACCGCGGATGCCCTGTACCGGGGAGGCGAGCACGTTCAGCCCGGCGAGGTAGTCGCCCGTGTCGTGCAGCTCCGCGTCGACGGTGAGGGCGTCGCGCATCACCTCGCGCAGGATGCGGTCGCCCTCCGCTTCGAGCGGCAGCGCCTCGAGCTGCGCGAGCGTGTCCCGCGTGAGCCGGTCGCGCGCCTCGAAACCCTCGACCGAATAGTCGGTCAGCTCGTCATCGTGGCCGGCGATGCCCAGGTCCGTGGCGGCAATGGGGTGGAGCGCGGCCAGCGCCTCGACGTACGTGTCCCCAAGATCGGTGATCGCTGACATCAGCGCCCTAAGCTTGCCACCCTACCGCCGCGACCGCGAGGGATCGCGGGCGGATTCGCCGTTCTCAGGCCCCCACCGGTCGGTGGCGACCAGTCGCTCAAGCGGCTGGCGGCGCTGCTCGCGCTGCTCGCGGCCCTGGAGGTCCTCGGGCAGGGACTCGGGCGCACCCGGATACCCGACAGCGAATACGACGAGGACTCGCAGCTCATCCGGCGCGCCGAATGCGGCCCGCACGGCGCCCTCGTCGAATCCCGCCATGGGGTGGGCGACCAGCCCCAGCGCGGTCGCCTGCGCCATCAGGTTCCCCGCGGCGATGCCTGCGTGGAACGACCACAGCGCGCGCTCCTCGCCGTACGAGTCGGCATGCTCGTGCCCGGGCAGTGAACCCAGGGCCACCAGCAGTGGCGCTGCCGGCGCCCAGTTCCGGTTTCCCTCCGACAGCGCGGCCACGAGACTCGCACGCACCCCCTCCGACTGCGCGACCAGCAGCCGCGGCGACTGCACGTTCCCGTGGCTCGGCGCGACCGAGACCGCCCGCCACAGCAGCTCCTGTGCCTCTGCCGGCACCTCGCGAGGGTCGAACGCGCGCCGGGCGCGCCTCCCCGCCAGCGCCTCGATCAGCTCTGCCATAGGCCCTCCGGCTCGCCATCGTGCCACCCCCCGCCCCCCGGTGCTAGGGTGCCACCGATGCCTACCTTCATCGGCCTCGACCTCGCCTGGACCGCCCACCGCGAGAGCGGCATCTGCTGGTTCCAGGGCGAAACCACCGACGACCTTCGCTGCACGCGCCTCGAAGCTGCTGTCTGCGACGCCGAGCGCCTTGCGGAGCAGATCGCCGCCGTCGAGGGGCCTGCCGTCGTCGCCATCGATGCGCCACTCCTCTACACCCCGCAGCGCTGGGCCGAGCGCGAGGTTGCCCGCCGCTTCGGGCGCTACAAGGCTTCGCCCCACCAGGCGCACTACGCCGTGCGACAGGGGTACACCGCCGGAATCGACCTCGGAAAGGCGCTGGAACAACGTGGTTTCGCGCTCGACCCGGAGCCCCTGCTGGCGGGGAGCGGCCCTGTGCGCACGGCAGTCGAGGTGTACCCCCACACCGTTCACGTGCGCCTCTTCGGACTCGCCGAGCGCCTTCCCTACAAGCCGAAGGCTCGCCGCAGTGTCGCCTTCCGCAGGGAGGCCATGCAGGCATACCAGGGGCACCTGCGCGCCCTCATCGAGCGGGAGGGGCCGGGCGTCCTCGAACACGGTGACGTCAGGCGCGCCCTCGCGCCCGGGACCGCTGCTGGCGCGAGGGGCGCTGCCCTGAAGCGCCTCGACGACACCCTCGACGGCCTCACGTGCGCGCTCTCGGCGTGGCTCCTGTGGAAGTACCCCGACCGCTGGGAGATGATCGGCGACCTGAACGGCTACATCGTCGCGCCCCGCGAACAGGGCGCCCCTCTCCGGTAGCGCTACATCCGCTCCGGCGCGGTCATCCCCATCAGGTCGAGCACGCGCCCAAGGGCGATCTTCGCCGCTTGCACCAGGCGCAGCCGCGCCGCCGTCAGCGCGGCATCGTCGGTGATCACTTTCAGGTTCGGGTCGCCCTGCTGCCGGAAGGCATCGTTGAAGGCGTGGAACGAGGTTGCCAGCTCGATGCCGTAGTGGGCCAGGTGCTGCGGCTCGTACGTCGTGGCGACCAGCTCGATCACCTCCGACAGCCGCAGCATCTCGCGCACGAGCGCCAGTTCATGCGGCGCCGTCAGCAGTGCCACATCCCCGCCCTCGGGCGTGCGACCCTCGCCCGCTGCGCGATCCATGATGCTCGCCAGCCGCGCGTGCGCGTACTGGATGTAGTACACCGGGTTCTCGCTCGACTGCTTCACCGCCAGGTTCAGGTCGAACTCCATCTGCGAGCTGGGCGCCCGCAAGAGGAAGAAGAAGCGCGCCGCGTCCGGGCCTACCTCTTCCACGAGCTCGTCCAGCGTGATGATCTCGCCGCCCCGCTTCGAGAGGCGCACGATCTCGTCCCCCCGCTTCAGGGTGACCAGCTGGTAGAGCAGGATGTGCAGGGCGTCGCCCTTCCCTGTCACCGCCTCCGTTGCCACCTCCAGCCGCGAGACGTGCCCGTGGTGGTCGGCGCCCCATACGTTGATGACCAGGTCGAAGCCGCGCCGGGTGAACTTGTCGAGGTGGTAGGCGATGTCGCTGGCGAAGTAGGTAGGGCGCCCGTCGGAGCGCACGACCACGTTGTCCTTGGCGCTCGAGGTGAGCCAGAGGGCCCCCTCGCGCTCGGCCAGGTGGCCGTTCTCGCGGAGACTCGCGAGCGCCTCCTCGTATGCGGGGACCTCTCCGTCGTAGAGCGCTCGCTCGCTGAACCAGCGGTCGTAGCGAGTCCCGAAACCCGTGAGCGTGCCCCGGATCTGCTCGACCATGAACTCGATCCCAAGTTCGCTCAGGCCCGGCGCCGCAGGCTCTCCGGGCTCTGCCAGGAAGCGGTCGCCTTCGCGCTCCCGGAGCTCTGCCGCCAACTCGACCATGTACTCGCCCGGGTAGCCGCCGTCGGGGATGGGAACGTCGCGTCCGAACTGCTGCTGGTAGCGTGCGTACAGCGTCTCCGCGAAGATGTCCGTCTGCGTGCCCGCGTCGTTCACATAATATTCCCGCTCGACCTCGTAGCCCGCTGCCGCCAGCGCCTTCGCGAGCGTATCGCCGATGGCCGCCCCGCGTCCGTTGCCCACGTGCAGGGGCCCCGTCGGGTTGGCCGACACGAACTCGACCTGCGCCCGCTTCCCCCGCCCCAGGGAGAGGTCGGCGAAACCCGAACCCTCCTCGATGACGCGGTCGACCTCGCTCTGCAGGAAGCGCTCGGCCAGTCGCAGGTTGATGAACCCCGGTGGCGCGATCTCGGGGGCCTGGATGATCTCGCCACCCGGCAGCTGCGCCGCGATCGCCTCCGCGATCGCCAGCGGCGGCATCATCGCCGAGCGCGCCAGCTGCAGCGGCAGGGAGCTGGCGTAGTCGCCGTTGGCAGCGTCCCGCGGCCGCTCCACGACGGCGTCGGGAAGCGCCACGTCCGGAAGGCTGCCCGCCTCCATGGCCGCCCTCGCCGCCGCCGCGACAAGCGCGCCCACACGGTCGTGCAGCGTTGTCGTCTCAGTCACGCCCAAAGCGTATCGCCTCCCGCCCCACCGTGGGAGGGCCAGGAAGAGTGGGTCCCGTTCCTGCGGTCAATGCACTCGCCGTTACAGGTCGAACGGGAACTGGTGGCGCTGGGCCAGCGTCGAGAGCTCGCCCACGGCCGCCTGCGCGTGCGCCACGACCTCGGGCGGGTAGCCGTACTTCAGCCGGTGCGCCTCGAACTCGTCTGAGTCCAGCAGCTCGATCGTCCCGCCCGCGCTCACCGTCACGTCCAGGTCGAGGTCGATGTAGCGAATCTCGCCGTGCTCAAGCTCGGGCGGGGTGGTCACGTTGCAGTACCAGAGCGCCGTCTCCTCGCCTGGCTCGGCCAGCCGGAAGACGTTGTACCAGCGGTCTCGCCAGAAGTGCACGAAGCTCTCGTAGCGCGAGCGGAACTCGCCCCGGCTCGTGAAGATCGGCGTACCGGCGGAGGCGTGCGCTCGCACCAGCGACCCGTCGTCGGAGAGCACGCGCAGATGCTGGATCCAGTGCGCTTCCCCGTCGTATTTCGTCACGCGCAGGAGAAGCGAGTCGCCACGGGCGCTTCGGGTGCTGTTCACACCCCGATCATACCCGGCCAAGGCCGCCCCCGGCCGCTCGTCTCCAGGAAGCGCGGGTGGCGTCCTGCTAGGTGGCGAAGACCAGTCCCAGGATGGCGCCCGCGATGATGGCCACCACACCGAGCCCCACAACCATCCCCAGGTCCGTCGAGCTGAACTCCGCCCGCACGTCGAGGTGCGCCGGCGCGACCTCGGGTGTGTCCTGTTCGCTCTCGCTCATGCCGTGCTCCCGCCACATTGTGCGTGTCCCCGGCCTTGCACGCACCCCTGAGACCTGGCGCCACTTGATCGGGGGCAACCAGTCGTCCACGCTCGACAGGGCGCGCCCGCGAGCGGCGTCGTGGGAGTTTCATGACTGTTGACGGGAGACATGCAGACCTGGTCATCAACGCCACCGGTGTCAGAAAGACGTACGACACCGGTGAGGTGCAGGTTCAGGCCCTGCGTGGCGTCGACCTGAAGGTGCCCCGCGGCGAGATGGTCGCCGTCATGGGCCCCTCAGGCTGCGGCAAAACGACGCTGCTGAACTGTCTCTCCGGCCTCGACACCTTCGATGACGGCCGCGTGCATATCAACGGCGAGGACATCGCCCGCATGGCCGACAACGAGAAGACCGAGTTCCGGGCGCAGGGCATGGGCTTCGTCTTCCAGACCTACAACCTGCTGCCCGTCCTCTCCGCAGTGGAGAACGTGGAACTCCCGCTCATCGTCTCAGGCACGAGGCCACGCGACGCTCGCGAGCTCGCCCTCGCAGCGCTCGAGCGCGTCGAGTTGCGCGAGTACGCCGGCCACCGGCCCGGGCAGCTTTCGGGAGGGCAGCGCCAGCGAGTCACCGTGGCTCGCGCCGTCGTCAATAGCCCTTCGATCGTCTGGGCCGACGAGCCCACCGGCGCCCTCGACTCGCTGACGGCGGGCGGCATCATGGACCTGCTCGTCGAACTCAACGCGAACGCGAACCAGACGCAGGTGATCGTGACCCACGCCCCGGAGGTGGCGGCGCGCTGCCACCGCACCATCTACATGGCCGACGGCCTGATCGAGCGCGAGGAATCGACCCGTCCCCTCGCCCCGGCCCAGGCGTAGCGGCGAGCCATGGAGGAACTGTTCGGCGTTTCCATGAACACGATCGCCTTCTGGGTGGTCCTGGTCACGGTTGTCATCTTCCTGCTGCTGGGGTGGGTCGCCCTACGCAACCCCGTGATGTTCAAGACGGGGCTGCGCAACATCCCCCGGCGGCGCGCCCAGACCACCCTCATCATCTTCGGCCTCATGCTGGCGACCGTCATCATGACCGCCGCCTTCGGCACCGGGGACACAGTCTCCCGCACCGTGACCGACGACCTCTACGACCTGCTGGGCGAAACCGACATGGTCATCTCCTGGGATGAGGAGGCGTACCCCCGGCCCGAGCGCGAACGCGTCGTCGCCCTCTCCGATGTCGAAGCCTGGCAGGAGCAATTTGCCAATGATCCCGATATCGACGGATTCCTGGCCGTCCTCATAGAGACCCTGCCCGTCGTGAACACCGCGACCGGCCTCAACGAATCGGCCACGACCATCGTCGCCTACGACACAGCGGACGCGGAGGCCTTCGGTTCCTTGCGGGACCTGGACGGCGAGGTCGTTACCCTCAGGGGCAACCAGATAGTGGTCAACGAGGACCTTGCCGATGCGGTCGACGCCGAGATCGGGCACACGCTTCTCCTGCTTGTCCAGGGGCGTCCAGCGGAGGTCGTGGTGGCCGCGATCACGCGGAACACATTCCTGAGCGGAAGCACCAACTTCGGCGCAATCCTGTATCCCGGCGCCGCTGTCAGCTACGGGTTCCTGTCGGACCTGCTGGGCCAGACCGATGGCGCCCAGGCCGTGATCGTGACCAACGCCGGCGGGGTGCGAGGCGGGCTGGATCGCTCGGACATCGTCGAGGAGAAGCTGCTGTCGGCCCTCGAAGGCACGACCTACAGGGTGGAACCGATCAAGAAGGACCTCCTCGAAGTGGTCCAGCTCGGCGCCAGCCTCTTCACCACCATCTTCATCATCTTCGGCCTCTTCTCCATCGCCGCGGGCATCCTCCTCATCTTCCTCATCTTCATCATGCTTGCGGCCGAGCGGAAGCCGGAGATGGGCATGGCCCGCGCCGTCGGCGCCAAGCGCCGCCATCTCGTCGAGTCCTTCCTTGCCGAGGGCATGGGGTACGACCTGGGCGCCGCCATCGTCGGCCTCGTCGCTGGCGTCTTCGTGACGTTCGGCATGGTCGAGTTGATCAACTCCGTCGCCGAGGAGGGGTTCGGCCTGGAACTGCGCACCTCCCTCACACCGCGCAGCCTCATCGTCGCCTTCTGCCTCGGCGTGATTTCGACCTTCGCGGTGATCTTCTTTGCCGCCGTTCGCGCCAGCCGCCTCAATATCGTCGCCGCCATCCGCGATCTACCCGAGCCGGTCGCGTTGAACCCGGAGGCGGCGACATGGCGGGGCTACGCCCGCGCGGCGCTCAACGCCGCCGTCGCTGGCGGGGCCATCGCCGTGAGCGTGTTCGCCCTCTATCGGCTGCCCGACTTCGCGGAGCTGTTCACGATCGCGCTTCTGTTCGGTGTTGTGGGCCCATTCCTCATTGTCCTGCGCGGCCACAACTTCGGCGCCGCCCGGCACGAACGTCTTCCCGGGCAGGGCATCCCCCTCTGGCCATTCATCCTCATCCCCCTCATCCCGTTCTATCTCGTCGCGTTGCTTGCGGTGCGCGTCATGCGCGACCGCGACCCGGAGCCGCGTCTCTGGCTGATCATCCTCGGCATCCTGCTGCCACCCATCGGGCTGCTGCTGGTAGCTGCCCAGGATCGCGACCGCCCGATCGCCTGGGGCGCCGGATTCGGCGTGGTGGGGCTGGCGCTGGCGGCGCTCTTCATGGAGTGGGCCTTCTCCTCCGAGAGCTACTTCTTCTTCGCTGGCGGTGTCTCCCTCGTCTTCGCCTGGGCCGTCTTCACTCTCCGCTACTTCCATGTCCGCGAGCGCGCCTCCTTCACGATCGTCGCCATCCTCCTGCTCGCCTTCTGGTACATCTCCCCCACGGGCGCTCTCGACTTCATCATCGGCGACCTTGAGGGCGGGCCCGAGCTCTTCTTCCTCAGCGGTCTCGTGATGGTCGCCTGCGGCACCTTCCTCATCGTCTACAACGCCGACATCCTGCTCCCCCCGATCGCCACCCTGGGGGCGCGTTTCGGGCGCATCGTGCCCGCCGTCAAGACGGCCGTCGCCTATCCCCTCATGGCCCGTATGCGTACCGGCATGACGATCATGATGATCGGCCTCATCACCTTCTCCCTCGTCATGTTCTCCACCGTCAACGACAACTTCGGCAACATCTTCCTCTCCGACGACGCCAAGGGCGGCTTCGATACCATCGTCTTCGTCAACAGCAACAACCGCACCGACGACCTCGTCGGGACGCTGGAAGAGCTCGGCGTCGATACGTCGCCGATCGTGGCGGTTAGCGAGCAGCGCATCGCCACGGCGGGTGAGACGGAGATATTCGTCGATGCTCCTGGTGACCCGTCCGCGCCCGGCGTGGGGGCCACCTATACCGTGCTGGGGGCGGACACCGTCTTCTTTCAGACGACCGAGTTCGAGCTCAAGCGCCGCGCTGCCGGCTACGGGAGCGACGAAGAGGTCTGGAGCGCGGTGGCCACCGACCCCACGCTCGCCGTCATCCCCGGGAACCTCACCAGCGAGGGCGGAGAATTCTCGGAGTTCGACCTGCTCAAGCTCGATGCCGCCCTTGTGGAGGAAGGCTTCGAGCCGTTCACGCTTCGCCTCCACGCGCCCGGCACGGGCCTCTATACCACCGTCACCGTCATCGGCCAGATGGACGATCCCGCCGATGTCTTCTGGGCAGGCATCATCGTGCAGCGCGACACCGTGGTTGCCGCCTTCCCCGACTCCGACTCCCAGCGCTTCGTCATCAAGACTCGCGACGGCGTCGACCAGGAAGCCTTCGCCAAGTCGATCGAGTCCGGCCTTCCCCAGGCCTCCGCGGAGTCGTTCCAGAAGCTGCTCGACGACCAGCGCGCGGCCTCGCAGGGCTTTCTCCTGCTGTTCCAGGGCTTCATGGGGTTGGGCCTCATCGTCGGCATCGCCGCCCTCGGCGTTATCGCATTCCGCGCGGTGGTCGAGCGGCGTCAGCAGATCGGGATGCTGCGCGCCATCGGCTACCAGCGCTCGATGGTCGCCCTCAGCTTCATCTTCGAGTCCGGCTTCGTCGCCCTCTCCGGAATCGTGATGGGGGCGGTGATGGGCGTCTCACTCTCCTGGGTGCTGTTCACCTCGGGAGGCATCGGTGATGCCTCCCAGGGCAGGGACTTCATCGTTCCCTGGCTCCAACTTATCGTCATCTGCGGAATCGCCTTCGGAGCCTCGATGATCATGACCTGGTTCCCCGCCCAGAGCGCCTCCCGTGTGGCCATCGCCGAGGCCCTTCGTTACGAATGAGCGCGCACGACGACCGCCCCGAGCTACGCGGCACCCAGCTCTTCGATCTCACTGGCCGGGTCGCCATCATGACCGGCGCCGGACGCGGCCTTGGCCGCACGATGGCCCTCGGGCTGGCTGCGGCCGGCGCCGACCTCGCCCTTGCGAGCCGTACTGCTTCCGAGCTTGAGAGCCTCGTCGAAGAGGTGCAGGCGCTCGGACGCCGCGCCATCGCCGTCCCCACCGACGTGACCTCCCCGGACGCCTGCGAGGCGCTCGTTCAGGCGGCCATCACACGGCTTGGCCGTCTTGACATCATGGTGAACAACGCCGGCACCAACGTCCGCAAGTCGGCTCTCGACATAACCCCCGACCAGTACGACTTCGTCATCGAGACTAACCTCAAGGGCTACTTCAACGGCGCCCGGGCGGCCGGGCGCCACTTCGTCGCTCAGGGCTCCGGGAAGGTGATCAACATCTCGAGCATCCTCGGCAGCGTGGCCCTCCCCAACCAGGCCGCCTACGCTTCCTCCAAGGGCGCCATCGATCAGCTCACCAAGGTCCTGGCCATCGAGTGGGCCACGGCCGGTGTGCAGGTCAACGGTCTCGCCCCCACCTACTTCGAGACTGACCTCACCCGCCCGCTGTTTGAGGATCCCGAACGCCGCGCCTTCATCGAAGAGCGCACGCCCGTGGGCCGCTGGGGCCAGCCCCACGAACTGGCTGGCGCCGTGATCTTCCTCGCCAGCGACGCCAGTACCTTCGTGACCGGCCAGACGATCCTGGTGGACGGCGGCTGGACCGCCTGGTAAGCGCTAGGAGCCGCCGATCTGCGGCTCCCACAGCGTGAAGAAATACCCGTCCGGCCCCATGACCTGGCAGGTCCGTCCCGTCCCGTCGTCGTACGGCTGCTGGATGCTGACGTAGCCCAGCTCGACCGCCTTCCGGTGCCTCCCGTCGACGGCGTCGACCCGTATCCGTACCTCTGCCCCGATGCCCCGCGCCGCCCCCTCGTTGGCGAGTGCCTCCCGCCACTGATGACCTGCGTACGACTCGTCCGAGTGCAGCTGGATCTCCGCGCCGTCGAGTGCGAGTGCTGCGAACCCGGGGTGGCGCGTGCCCAGCCTGGCGCCCACCACGTCCGTCAGGAACGACGCGAACGCGTTGAGGTCGCTTGCCCAGAGGACGAGGCTGAGGGCTGCCTGCGCCATTGCCGTCAGGCTACGGGCCGGAAGCGGGGCACGGGCGCGTCCCCCTCCCGCTCCCAGACGACCTCCACCGGCATCCCCACGATGATCGCGTCGTTCTCGACGCCGATGATGTTTGCGGGCATGCGCGGCCCCTCGTCCAGCTCCACCAGGGCGATGTTGTAGGGCAGGTCAGGCTCCCAGGCGGCGTGGTAGCGCTGGTGCATGATGGCGAAGGTGTAGACCGTGCCCCGCCCGCTCACCTCGTTCCACTCGAACCCTTCGCCGAGGCAGGACGGGCAGGAGGGGGCGGTGGGGAGACGCATCTCCCCGCAGACGCTGCAGGTGGCCAGCAGCAGGCGCCCTTCTTCGCCCGCGGCGAAGAAGGGCTCTGTCAGCTCATCGGCTGCGGAGACTGGCTTCAGGGGTGGGGAATCGGCCATCGTGCGGTTCTCTCAGTTCTGGTGGGGGCTCAGGATTAGCGAGGCGTGGTAGCTCAGGGCCCCGCCGTTCCCCGTCGAGAGGATGAGGTCGTTCTTGTCGACCTGGCGCTCACCGCCCTGTCCCCGACCCTGGATGATCGCCTCGCTCAGGGGCGTCATGCCCCACATGTAGTACGACGAGAGCTGCCCCCCGCCCGTATTCGTTGGCAGCGAACCGCGGGGACCCAGCTTCCCGTCCTCCACGAACGCCCCGCCCTCGCCCTTCTCGCAGAAGCCGTAGTCCTCCAGCGTTACGAGCACCGTGTACGTATAGCAGTCGTACAGCTCGCAGATGTCGATGTCCTCGGGGCCCACACCCGCCATGTTGAACACGGTCCTGGCGGCGAGCCGTGCGCCCGTCTCGGTCTCCGCCGCGTCGCCGGCGCGACGCGTATCGCCCGGATGCCCCTGTCCCATGCCCCACACGTACACCGGCGGCTGCGGCATCTCCTTCGCCCGATCGGATGGGCTCACGATGACCGCCACCGCCCCGTTCGAGACGAGGCAGCAGTCGAGCAGGTGCAACGGCTCCACGATCCAGCGGGAGGCGTGGTACTCCTCCAGCGTGAGCGGGTCCTGCATCTTCGCCCGCGGGTTCATGGTCGCCCACGCCCGCTCGGCGACGGCGATCGCGCCGAACTGGTCCTGGCTGGTTCCGTAGAGCGCCATGTGACGCTTGGCCGCGAGCGCATAGGCGGTGTTCGCGCCGAAATGGCCCGCCCCTGCCGAGAGCCCGAGGATGCCGCTCGGGCCGGCCCGGCGGCCCGCGTTCCCGTAGGCCGCCGCCGAGGAGCCGCCCTCGCGCAGGGGGGCGTCGGCGAATACGCACACCACGTGCGTGGCCATCCCTGCGTCGATCGCCATCGTCGCGTACTGCACCATCTGCGCCGCCGTGGAGCCGGCCGCGTTCATGTGGTTCAGCAGCCGCAGGTTGCCCATCCCGAGCACGTTCTGAAGCTGGAGCCCGATGCCGCCCGCTCCCGTCATCCCCGTGATGCCGGCGTTGATCAGCAGTCCGTCGATATTGGACTTCTCCAGCCCTGCATCGGCGATGGCGAGGCGTACGGCATCGACAGCGAAATCGGTCGAGCTCTTCCCGTAGATGCGCCCCATGGGCGTAATGCCGAGGCCCGTGATAGCCGCGGCGCCGCGAAGTGGATGTGCCATGCCCGGGATTCTAGCGCAGGCGTTCCCGGGCTGCCCCTGCGTCCCCTAGAAGCGGTACGTCTCGAAGTCGCGCGCGACCATCGTACGTGGCAGGTCTGTCTCCACGTCCGCAGCCACGTGCGTGAGCACGAGCTGCGCCGTGGGGGACATCGCCGCGTGCACCTCGGGAATGTCGTCGACCAGGTTCATGTGGATGGGGATGGGGGTGTCGCGCGAGGCGCACTCCGCGACCAGCACGTCCGCCCCCCGCGCAAGGTCGAGCACGGCGTCGCAGCGACGCGTGTCGCCCGTGTAGGCGAAACGCGTACCCCCGAGCTGTGCGTGGTACCCCAGGTTCAGAGAGAGCCTGTCGTCGTGCTCGACCGCCACCGCCTCGACCGTGAGGTCCCCGACCGTGGCCGAGTCCCCCGCCAGGAGCTCGCGCCACTCGATCCCGAAGCCGCTCTCGAACAGCCCCGGATAGACCGTTTCGCCGATCTCTCGCGCCAGCCGCGCCGTCTCCGGCGGCCCCACGATCGTGACCGGCGCCTCCCGGCCCCGGTGCTTCCAGTGCAGCAGGAGAAAGGGCAGTCCCAGGAAGTGATCGCCGTGGTGGTGGCTCAGCACGACCGCCTCGATCGCGTTCGGGTCGACGTCCACCCGGTGCAGCGCCATCAGCGCTTGCGGCGGCGCCTCGAAGAGGTAGCGGCCGTCCGCAAGGAAGCCGTTCCAGCAGAGTCCGCCCGGCGCGAAGGCGTTGCCCGTGCCGATGAAGGTCAGGTCGAGCGACATGCCGGGCATCGTACTGCCAGCGTGTGACACGCGTTCGCGCATCCCTGAGTGAGGCGGGACAATGTGCGGCATGACGGTACGCGCGGGCATCATCAACGTCACCGGATTCGCGGGGATGGAAGCAGCGCGCCTGTTGTGGAACCACCCCGAGGCCGAACTCGTCGCCGCCACGGGACGCTCGCTCGCCGGCCAGAAACTGGGCGAGGCCTTTCCCCACCTTGCTGCCTACGCCGACTTCCCCATCACGAGCGAGCTGGAGGCCGGGGTCGATGTCGTCTTCTCGGCGCTCCCCACCGGCGCGAGCGCCGAGGCCTGCGCCCCGCTCGTCGAGCAGGGCGTGCGCGTCATCGACATTGCCGCCGACTTCCGCCTGCGCGAGGCCGAAGCCTTCGCCCAGTGGTTTGGCAAGGAGCACCCCGCTCCCGGACTCCTCAAGCGCGCCGTCTACGGCCTGGCCGAGCTCCACGCCCCCGAGATCGCCGGCGCCGACCTCGTCGCCAACCCCGGCTGCTACCCGGCTGCCACCATTCTCGCCCTCGCCCCCGCGGTCGCCGCGGGACTGGTCGAACCCCGCGTCTTCGTCGATGCGAAGTCGGGCATCTCCGGCGCGGGACGGGGCACGGGCGGCGGCTTCAGCTACAGCGACGTCAACGAGGACGTCTCCGCCTACCGCATAGCCAACCACAACCACCAACCGGAGATGGCGCAGGAGCTCTCGCGGCTGCGCGAAGGCCCCGAGGTCGCGGTCACCTTCGTGCCTCACCTCGTTCCCATGACGCGCGGTATCCATGCGACCTGCTACGCTTCCCTCGCGGAGAACGTGTCCCAGTCGGAGGTGCTCGCGATCTACCGCGACTTCTACGCCGAGGCGCCCTTCACCTCCGTGACCGACGCGCCCCCGCACACCAAACACACCTACGGCAGCAACGACTGCCTGGTGCACCCCACCATCGACGAGCGCAATGGCGCGCTCGTGGCCGTGGGCGTGCTCGACAATCTCATGAAAGGCGCCGCCGGGAGCGCTATCGAGAATATGAACCTCATGTTCGGCCTGCCCCGGCAGGCGGGGCTCGACCGCCCGGCCCTCTACCCGTGACCATCGAGTTCGACCTGACCGGCAGCGTCACCACGCCGGCCGGATTCCGCGCGGGCGCCGCCTACGCCGGCATCAAGACCTACGGCGAGGGCAAGCTCGACCTCGGCATTCTCCTCTCCGACCACCCGGCGACGGCCGCCGGCGTCTTCACCGTCACCCGCCTTCACGGCGCTGCCATCGATGTTGACCGCGAGCGGTTGGCGGGGGGTCAGGGCCGGGCCGTCGTTGTGAATAGCGGCAACGCCAACGACAGCACCGGCGAGCGCGGCGTGCGCGACGCCTACCGCATGGCCGAACTTGCAGCGGAGAAGGTGGGAATCCCCTCCGAAGCTATGTTCGTGTGTCACACGGGTGTCATCGGCCACTACCTGCCCATGGACAAGATCGAGGCCGGCATCGAAGCCGTGGAACTCTCCGGTGAGGCCGGGCCCGAATTCGCCCGCGCCATCATGACCACCGACCTCGTACCGAAGCACTGCTCCGTGCGCTTCGGGCCCTACACGCTCGGCGGCTGCGCCAAGGGCTCGGGCATGATCCACCCCAACATGGCGACCATGCTCGCCTACCTCACCACCGACGCCCCCATCGACCAGGACACCTTGCAAGCAGGCCTAACCGAAGCGGTGAATCGCAGCTTCAACCTCATCACCGTCGACGGCGATACCAGCCCCAGCGACACCGTCCTCCTCCTTGCCAACGGCGCCGCCGGCGGCGAGCCCATCGCTCCGGGGAGCGAGCACGAGGACGCCTTCCGCGAAGCTCTCGACGCCGTCTGCATCTACCTGGCGAAGGCCATCGCCCGCGACGGCGAGGGAGCCACCCGGCTCATCGAGATCACCGTCAGTGGCGCTGCCACGGAAGCCGATGCCCGCCGCCTCGTGCGCGACATCGGCACCTCCCCCCTGGTCAAGACCGCCGTCCACGGCGCCGATCCCAACTGGGGCCGCATCGTGGGGGTCATCGGACGCTCCGAGGTCGAAATCGTTGAGGAAGACGTCTCGGTGACGGTCTGCGGCCACCGCCTCTTCGAGCGCACCGAGCCGATCCCCTACGACGAACCCGAGGTCTCGCGCGCCATGTCTGGTGACGAAGTCTCGATCGAGGTCTATCTGGGCGCGGGCGGCGGAACCGCCACCGGCTGGACCTGCGACCTCAGCGCCGAGTACATCCGCATCAACGCCGACTACACGACGTGAGCGACCAGCGGCCCCTCGTGATCAAGGTGGGTGGCAGCACTCTCGGCGCCACCGACACCGCCTTCCGCGACATCGCCGCCCTCGACCGCGAAGGCGCATGCCCCATCGTCGTCCACGGTGGCGGCGCCGAAGCGAGCCGCTGGCTCGACGCCATGGGCATCGAGAGCCGCTTCATCGACGGCCTCCGCGCCACCGACGAGCGCGCCCTCCCGGTCATCGTCGCCGTCTTCGCCGGGCTCGTGAACAAGCGCATCGTGGCGGCGTTGAATGCCGCCGGCGCCCGCGCCGCCGGCATCTCCGGCGCCGACGGGCGCACCCTCGAGTGCGAGCAACGCCGCCCCGAGCTCGGCTTCGTGGGGACGCCCGTTGCCGCTCACCCGGAGGCCGTCCTTGCCCTTCGCGAGGCCGGCTTCGTGCCCGTCGTCAGCCCCGTCGGCTTCGTCCCGCGCGAGGACGGCGACCAGCTCGTGAACGTGAACGCGGACGAGGCCGCCGGCTGGATCGCCCGCGCCGTCGACGCCCGCGAGATCGTCTTCCTGACGGACGTCGAGGGCGTCCGTGGTGAGGACGGCGCTGTCGTTCCGGAGCTCGATGCCGCCGCCGTCCGTGCTCTGCGCGAGCGGGGCGTCATCGCCGGCGGCATGATCCCGAAGACGGATGCCTGCCTGCTCGCCGCCGCCCTGGGTGTTCCCAGCCACATCATCGACGGGCGCGTGCCGGGCGCCCTCCTCGAGCGCGAGGGCCGTGGCACCGTCTTCCCACCCGCCCGCCCGTAGCTGCGGGGCCCGTACACACCCGCGGCGTAGAATCGCAAGCCCGACCCCATGCCAATCCCCACAGGAGCCGAACGGCCATGAGCAACTGGATCGAACGCGAGAGCAAGTATCTTTTCCAGAACTACGGCCGCCAGCCAATCGTGCTTGAGCGGGGCGAGGGCTCGCGCGTCTGGGACAGTGATGGCAACGAGTACCTCGACTTCGTCGGCGGGCTCGCCGTGACGTCGCTCGGGCACTCGCATCCGGCGGTCACGGCCGCTGCCGCCGCGCAGGCGGAGCGCCTCATCCACGTCTCCAACCTCTACTACACCACCCCCATGATCGAGCTCGCGGAGCTCCTCGTTGAGAACTCCCCCCTCGACCGCGTCTTCTTCTGCAACTCAGGCTCGGAAGCGATCGAGGCCGCCATCAAGATCGCGCGTCGCTGGGGCTACGACGAGCGTGGCGGCAAACACGGCATCATCGCCATGCAGGACGGTTTCCACGGACGCAGCCTTGGCGCGCTCGCCGCCACCGGCACGGCCCGCTACCGCGAGCCCTTCGAGCCGATGCCGGCCGGCTTCTCCCACGTCCCCTGGAATGACCTCGATGCCCTCCGCGAGGCAACCGATGACAACACCGTCGCCGTCCTCATGGAGCCCATCCAGGGCGAGGGCGGCGTGAATGTGCCCGCGCCCGGCTACCTGCAGGGCGTTCGCGACTGGTGTGACGAGAATGGCCTCCTCCTCATCCTCGACGAGATCCAGTCGGGCATCGGGCGAACGGGAACCCTCTGGGCGCATGAGCAGGACGGCATCGAGCCCGACATCATGTGCGTCGCCAAGGGCCTCGCCGGCGGCCTCCCCATCGGCGCCGTGCTCGCCCGCGAGGAGCTTGCCGGCCACCTCGTGCCCGGCGACCACGGCACCACCTTCGGCGCGAATCCCGTCGCGACGGCTGCGGGCGTCGCCGTCCTCCGCTACATCTTCGAGAACGACGTGCTTGCGGCCGCCCGCCGCGCCTCCGAGCGCCTCGTCGCCCGCCTTCGCCAGATGGAAGACAGCCTGCCCGCCGTCACCGAGGTGCGCGGCCGCGGCTTGCTCCTCGCCGTCAGCCTTTCCAGCGAGGCCGCTGCCGGCGTTGTCACCCTCTGCCGCGAGCGCGGTCTCCTCGTGAACAACGTGCGCCCCGACCGTATCCGCCTGATGCCCGCCCTCATCGTCGGCGACGACGAGATCGACCGCGCCTGCGACATCCTCGAGGAGGCGATCCAGTTAGCGACCTCGTAACGGGCCTGCTGCTCGCGCTCGGCACGCTCGTGTCGGTGGCCGTCGCCGGCTCGGGTCTGCGCCTGCTGCTCGCCGCCCGCGCTGCCGATGCCGCCATCGCCCCGCCCGCGGCCCTCGTTCTCGGGGGCGTGGGGGCAAGTGCGCTGGGACTCGCCTTCACCCCCTTCGCGCTCATCGGATACCTCCCCACAGCCGCTGGCGTCGTCGCCCTCGTGCTGCTCGTGGTCGCGTTGGCCAACACCCTGGCGTTGTGGGCGCTGCTCCTGCGGCGGGTGGCCTGACTGCCGCGCGAGCGGCGGGCGCGCTACGCTTTGGGGGACAGACCGGAAAGGCAGGCCCGCGTGCCCAAACTCGTTCTCGCCTACAGCGGCGGCCTTGACACCACCACCGCGATCACCTGGCTCACGAAGGAGCGCGGCTACGATGTCGTCGCCCTCAACATCGACGTGGGCATGAGCCGCGATCAGGCCGTGCTCGAAGAGCGCGGCCTCGCCGCCGGCGCGGCCAGGGTCATCATCGAGGACGCCCGCGAGGACTTCCTCCGCTACTTCGCCTTCCCCGCGCTCGCCGCGGGCGCCCTCTACCAGGACGCCTATCCCCTCGCCACGGCCCTGGCGCGACCCCTCATGGCGAAGCTCCTCGTCGATGTCGCCCACGATGAGGGCGCCGTCGCCGTCGCCCACGGCTGCACCGGCAAGGGCAACGACCAGGTCCGCTTCGACGTCGGCATCCGCACCCTCGACCCCTCCCTCGCCATCGTCGCCCCCACGCGCGAGGAGGCGATGTCGCGCGTGGCCGAGATCGAGTACCTCCAGGAGCACGACATCGCCATCGCCTGGGAGGTGAAGGGCTCCTTCAGCATCGACGAGAACATCTGGGGCCGCAGCGTCGAGGCGGGCGTCCTCGAAGACCCCTGGACCGCGCCCCCGCCCGAGGCGTACGTCTGGACCTGCGCCCCCGAGGATGCGCCCGCCGAGGGCGTCGATGTCGAGATCGCCTTCGAGAAGGGCATCCCTACCACAGTCGACGGCGAGGCGCTCGATCCCGTCGCCCTGGTGGAGTGTCTCAACGACCTCGGTGGCCAGCACGGCGTGGGCCGTGTGGACCACGTCGAGGACCGCCTCGTCGGCATCAAGAGCCGCGAGATATACGAGGCCCCGGCCGCCACCATCCTCTTCGCCGCCCACCGCGCCCTCGAGACGATGACGCTCTCGAAGCAGCAGCTCCGCCTGAAGCGCCAGATCGCCGCCGAATACGCCGAGCTCATCTACGACGGCCTCTGGTTCAGCGCCCACCACCAGGACCTCGCCGCCTACATGGCGAGCACCCAGCGCTTTGTCAGCGGCCAGGTGCGGCTCCGGCTCCATCGTGGCGCCGTTACCGTGACCGGGCGCCGCGCCGAGTCATCCCTCTACGACCGCGCCCTCGCGACCTACGACCGTGAGGACGCCTTCGACCACGCCTCGGCGGTCGGATTCATCGACATCTGGGGGTTGCAGACACGCGTACAGGCCCGCCAGCAGTTGCTCGATCAGCTGCCGCAGGCCCTCCGCATCGCCCAACCCCGGGAGGAGGCGCACGAGTGAGCGCAGCGTCCGCAACGACCACGATTCGCTACCACGGCCCCGGCGAGGGCGCCGAGCTCTGGGGTGGCGTCCAGGCCGACTTCGTCCTCGACTGGCCCGGCCGTCCCGCCAGGGAGGTCGCCGTCCTCCTCCAGGACGCCGCCGCCTCTGTCCTTGCCGCGGCTGCCTCCACCGAGGTCACCCCCGAATTTCGCACCGCCGCCGCCCGCGCCGTGGGCGAGGCCTGGCTGGAGGCCCAGGTCCAGCGCCAAGGGCGTATCGACTCCATCAGTGTCATCTCCGCCGCCACACTCGCCGAGCGCCCCGAGCTTGTGGCGGTGGCGCGAACGCTCGGGCCCGGCGCCTCATGACCGAGGATCGTCGCCGCATTCCCGTTGATCAGGCAGGGGCCGGCCGCGCCCGCTCGACGGACGAGCCCGAGCCCTGCGACTGCCCCCGCCTTGAGCCCGACGAGTGGCACGAGGTCGAGAGCGACTGGAGCGATATCACCTTCGCGAGGATCGCTATTCCCGCCCTCTTCGGCGTGCCCATCCGCTTCTGGAGCAACCGGCGCAAGCTGGTCGACCGCGCCGAGGCCGCGGGCGTCGTCCCCGAGGACGCGATGCTGCTCATGGGCCCCGGTCGTGTTCGCCGCACCGTCATGCTGGAGGTGGAGGACGCCGACACCTCCCGGCCGGACATCGTCGTGCCCGGCGGGGTCGTCTTCACCCGCCTGATGGCCGCCCCCTGGGGCCAGATGCGCTCCCTGATGAAGGAGACCCGCGACATGGCCCGCGAGCGCTACGGTCGCAAACCCGCCGCCATCTGGGTCTGGTACCTGACCTGCCAGAGCTGCTCCCCCGAGCGCAACTTCGAGACCCTCTTCGTCGCGCACTACCCCAAACGGCCCGAGAGTCGCGACGCGGGATGACCGTCAACCCGCGCTTCGCTACCATCGTCACAGCGATGCGATCGAAATGGCCCGGTTCCAGGCTCGCCCTTCGACGGCCTCGCGGCGCCTAGCCGGCGAGGCCTCCCCTAACACGTCCCTTCTTCCCGCCGCCCCGTTCTGCCTGGAACGGCGGCCCCGCCGAACGAGGAGCCCATGCCAGATCGCTACGACCCCCACACCATCGAGCCGAAGTGGCGCGAACGCTGGACGAACGACGGCATCGAGCGCGTCAGCGACGATGACGAGCGTCCTCCGTACTACGCGCTCACGATGTTTCCCTACCCCTCCGGCGAGCTCCACACGGGCCACTGGTACATCATCGCCCCCAGCGATGCCGCCGCCCGTTTCCGCCGCATGCAGGGCTACAACGTACTCTTCCCCATCGGCTTCGACGCCTTCGGTCTGCCCGCGGAGAATGCCGCCATTGAGCGCGGCGTCGACCCCAAGGAGTGGACCTACGGGAACATCGAGCGCATGCGCGAACAGCTGCGCACGATGGGCGCCAGCTTCGACTGGGAACGCGAGATCGTCACCTGCGACCCCGACTACTACCGCTGGACCCAGTGGTGGTTCCTGAAGCTGTACGAGCGCGGTCTCGCCTACCGCGACGAGGCCGCCGCCAACTGGTGCCCGGGTTGTCAGACCGTGCTCGCCAACGAGCAGGTCCTCGACGGCCTCTGCGAGCGCTCCGACGACCCCGTCGAGCGTCGCTTCCTCACCCAGTGGTTCTTCCGCATCACCGACTACGCCGAGGAGCTGCTCGATTTCGGCGGCCTCGACTGGCCCGAGCCCATCACCACCATGCAAAGGAACTGGATCGGCCGCTCCGAGGGCGCGACGCTCCGCTTCCCGGTCGATGTCGACGGTGTCGATGAGTCCCTGAGCGTGTTCACCACGCGCCCCGACACCGTCTACGGCGCCACCTTCATGGTGCTCGCTCCCGAGCACGACCTCGTCGAGCGCATCGCCACGGATGAGCAGCGCGAGACCGTCGAGGCGTACGTCGCCGCGACCTCCCGCGTGACCGAGATCGAACGCCTCTCCGCCGAACGTGAAAAAACCGGGGTCTTCACGGGCGCCTACGCCATCAATCCCTTCAACGGCGCCCGTATCCCCATCTGGATCGCCGACTACGTGCTCGTGACCTACGGCACCGGGGCGATCATGGCCGTCCCCGCCCACGACGAGCGGGACTTCGCCTTCGCCCGCGACCACGGCCTCGAGGTGATCCCCGTCTTCGACCACCCCGACATCGACGTGAGCGTGCCGCTCGAGGCCGCCTTCACGCAGGGCGGGGCCATGATCAACTCAGGCCCCTTCGACGGCGCCCCCGCCAGCGAGGCCATCGCCGCGGTCACCGCCCATGCCGAGGCCGCGGGCTCCGGCGCGGGCGCGGTCACGTACCGCCTTCGCGATTGGCTCATCTCGCGCCAGCGCTACTGGGGCACCCCCATCCCCATGATTCACTGCGAGTCCTGTGGCGTCGTGCCCGTTCCCGAGAACGACCTGCCCGTCCTCCTGCCCGACGACGTGCACTTCGAACCGACCGGGCAGTCTCCCCTGACCCAGATCGACGACTGGGTGAACGTCGACTGCCCCCAGTGCGGAGCCGGCGCCCGCCGCGAAACGGACACGCTCGACACCTTCATGTGTTCGAGCTGGTACCAGATGCGCTACGTCGACCCCCACAACCGCGAGAGCCCCTTCTCCAGCGAGGCGATGCGCCAGTGGTTGCCCGTCGACCTCTACACCGGGGGCGCCGAACACGCGGTCATGCACCTGCTCTACACGCGCTTCTTCTGGAAGGCCGCGCGCGATATGGGCATCGTCGAGGGCGACGAGCCCATGAAGCGCCTGTTCAACCAGGGTGTGATCCTGGGGCCGGACGGCAACCGCATGTCGAAGAGCCGCGGCAACGTCGTGGCGCCCGACGCGCTCGTCGAGCGCTATGGAGCCGACGCCTTCCGCTGCCAGCTCATGTTCATTGGTCCCTGGGACCAGGGCGGACCCTACAACCCCAGCGGGATGCCCGGCATCGTGCGCTGGCTCAACCGCCTCTGGTCCGTCGCCCTGGAGGCCGCCCCGGAAGCCGCAAACGCCGATCCCGCTGCCTCCCGCGAGCTGGTCGCCGCTACCCAGCGCACGATCCGGGACGTGACCAGCGACCTCGAGGGCTTCCGCTTCAACACCGCCATCGCCCACCTCATGGAGCTGACCACCGCCCTGGCGCGGGCGCGGGACGCAGGCGGTATCGAGACCGCCACCTGGGAAAGCTCCGTGGAGACGCTCATTCTCCTGATCGCGCCCCTCGCCCCCCACGTCACCGAGGAGCTCTGGGAGCGCCGGGGCAAGCCCTACAGCGTCCACCAGCAGGCCTGGCCCGAGTTCGACGAGTCACTCGTTGTCGAGGAGACGGTCGAGATCGTGGTACAGGTCAACGGCAGGGTGCGAGACCGCCTCACCCTTCCCGCCGATGCGAGCGAGGACGACGCGCGCGAACGCGCCCTCGCCAGCGACCGTGTCAGGGGTTGGGTCGAAGGCAAGGAGCCCCGCCGCGTGATCTACGTGGCCGGCAAGCTCCTCAACATCGTCGTGTAGCGCACGGCCTCAGTTGGAGACGCGGCCGACGACGTAGAGCATCAGCCAGAGCACCACGATCACGATCATCGGGCTCAGGTCGATCATGCCCGTGCGCGGCATGCGGCGGCGCACGGGCTCGATCAGCGGGTCCGTGATCTGGCGGACGAGTTGAACAAACGGATTGTTGCGCGAGAGCGGGAGCCAGCTCAGCAACGCGCGCGCCACCATGGCGACGATGAGGATGTAGAGGAACGCCCGGAATATGTCCGCGATGACGGGATTCACTGCGCCGCCCCCAGCTCGCGCGAGCGCTCGAAGGCCGCTCGCACGCACGCCTCGATGAGCGCCCGGAACCCGCCCCGATCGAGCTCCCGCAGCCCCGCCGCCGTTGTGCCCCCCTTCGAGGTCACCCGCTCCCGGAGCACCCCGGGCGGGTGCTCGCTGATCTGGGCATAGGTTGCCGCACCGGCAAGCGTCTGCAGCGTCATCGCCTCTGCCTCCTCGACCGTCAGGCCGACGGCCACGCCCGCTTCGATGAGCGCCTCGATGAACAGGAACACGTACGCCGGACCGCTCCCGCTGAGCGCCGTCGCCATGTCGAGCTTCCCCTCGTCGCCCACGAAGAGCTCGCGCCCGATCGCGCCCAGGAGGCCGCGTACCGTCTCGCGCTGCGCCTCGTCGACCGAGGCGGTCGCCGTCCAGACGCTCATGCCCGCGTTGATGGCGGCGGGCGTGTTCGGCATAACCCGCACGACGCGGTCGTGCGCGAAGTGCGCGGCGAGCGTCTCGATGCGCACCCCCGCCATGATCGACAGCAGGAGTGCATCGTCGGCGAGCCGCCCGGAGAGGTTCCGGAACTCCTGCGGCTTGACCGCCAGCAGGACGAGGCTGGCCTCCGCGAGCACGTCCCCCGCCTCCGCCGTCGCGGCGATGCCATAGCGCTCGGCCAGCGCCTCCCGGCGCTCCGCCAGCAACTCGACGACCGTGACGTCGGAGGGCGATAACACGCCGCGGTCGATGGCGCCGCCGAGGATCGCCTCCCCCATCACCCCACCACCCACGATCGCGACCGTCACGTTGCGCGCTCCCCGAAGATCGCGCGCCCCACCCGCACCAGCGTGGCCCCCTCCTCGATCGCGACTTCGAAGTCGTCTGTCATGCCCATCGAGAGCTCGGGCAAGTCGAACCGCTCGGCGAGCGCCCGCAGCGCCCGGAACACGGGCCGCACCTCCTCGGGATCGGCGGCGATCGGCGCGATCGTCATGAGCCCTCGCAGCCGCAGGCTGGCGGCCGCGCGGGCTGCCTGCACGAATGCCTCGACCTCATCGGGCGCGATTCCCTGCTTCTGTGGTTCCGCTGCGACGTTGACCTGCAGGAGCACGTCGCGGGGGGCAGGAGCCGCTGTGTCGAGGCGCGCCAGCAGCCGCGCCGAGTCGACGGAGTGGATGACGTCGAAGGCGGAGGCTGCGGCCTTCGCCTTGTTCGACTGCAGATGCCCCACGAGGTGCCAGGTGGCTTCGACGCCGGCGCCGGTCGCCTCCTCGATTTTGGGCAGCGCCTCCTGGATGCGGTTCTCTCCGAAGTGCCGGACGCCAGCCTCGGCCGCCGCCGCGATGGTCGCGGCGGGATGCCCCTTGCTCACGGCCACGAGCGTGACGGAGGCGGGATCCCGCCCCACCCGTTCGCACGACCGGGCGATGCGCTCCCGCACGCTCTGCAGGCCTGCCGTCACGTCATGCTGGAGGGCCGGCGCACTCATGCGGGCCAGCCGGAGCGCGTGACGCGCCGTTCGTAGCCGGGATCGCAGGGGCGGCCCACGTCTCGATTCTACCCGTGCGTGGGTGGCGTCGGCGCGCCTACCCGCACTTGTTGTAGCCGCAGCTCCGGCACATCAGGCAACCCTCGCCGTAATGGAGGACGGAGCCGCAGTCGGGGCAGCCCACCCCGCTCGGGACCATGTCGCTGTGCGAGAGCGCCGGCTCGTCGACCCCGAGGCTCTCCGCCACCTCGTACGGCGGGATGAGGGTCGGCTGCACCGCCGGCTCACGGTCTCCGAACTTCAGCTCAAGCCACCGGAAGATGTAGTCGATGATGCTCGTCGCGATCGGGATCTGGGGGTTACCCGTGGGCCCGCTGGGCTCGAAGCGGCTCCCCTGCAGCTTGCTTGCCAGCACCGAGACCGGCACGCCGAACTGCAGCGCGTAGCTCGTCAGCATGGCGATGGTGTCCATGAGCGCCATCACCGTCGAGCCTTGCTTGCTCACGTTCACGAACAGTTCGCCCGGGGTTCCGTCCTCGAAGAGGCCGACGGTCATGTACCCCTCCTGCTCCCCCACCCGGAACTTGTGCGTGATCGACTGGCGCTCGTCCGGCAGCCGGCGGCGCACCGGGCGCCCCGTCTTCGCCACCAGCGCCTCCGCCGCGGCGATCGCCTGGGCGGCCTCCTCCTCGCTCTCGTCGTCGCCCGCGTGCTTCAGCACCTGCAGGTCGCGCGAGCCGTCCCGGTAGATCGTGATCCCCTTGCAGCCGGTGTCGTATGCCAGCTGATAGGCAGCGGCCACGTCCCCCACCGTCGCCTTGTTGGGGAAGTTGATCGTCTTCGAGACGGCGTTGTCGGTGTGCTCCTGGAATGCCGCCTGCATGCGCACGTGCGCCTCCGGGGCGATGTCGTGCGCGGTCACGAACACTTCCTTCACCCAGGCCGGCACGTCGCTGCGATCGGCCAGGTGGCCGCCATGGGCGAGGAAGTCGATCAGGGCGGCGCTGGAGAAGCCCTCGTTCCGCGCCACCTCCTCGAAGTGCTCGTTCACCTCGTTCAGCTCCACGCGCTTGGTGGGGTCGTCCTTGTCCAGGTAGTGCGAGCGCACGAAGGCCAGCGCGAACACCGGCTCCACGCCCCCGGAGCAGTTCGCGATGATGCTGAGCGTCCCCGTCGGCGCGATCGTCGTGCGCGTCGAGTTGCGCAGCGGCATCGGCCCCTCGCTCCCGCCCGGGCCGTACAGCGACTGACCCCACTCGGGGAAGTTGCCCCGCACGGCCGCGAGGTTGTGCGAGGCTGCGTCCGCTTCGCGCTGGATGAAGCCCATCACCTCGCGCGCCAGCGAGAGCGCCTGTTCCGAGTCGTAGGGCACCCGCAGCTCGAGCAGCATGTCCGCCCAGCCCATCACCCCCAGCCCGATCCGCCGGATCGCGAGCGAGGTCTCCTCGATCTCGCCGATCGGGTACTGGTTCATCTCGATCACGTTGTCGAGCAGGTGCACGCAGCGGTGCACGGTCGAGCCCAGCCGCTCGAAGTCGACCGCTTTCGAATCCTGCCCGCCGACGACGAAGTGCGCCAGGTTGAGCGACCCCAGGTTGCACGAGTCGTACGAGTAGAGCGGCTGCTCCCCGCACGGATTCGTCGACTCGATCGGCCCCCGCCCCGGCACGGGGTTGGCGCGCCCGGCGTTGATGCGGTCGATGAAGATGACGCCCGGGTCGCCGTTCTGCCAGGCGTTCTCCACCATCGTCTGCCACAGCTCGCGGGCGTTCCGGCGACCGACGACCTCACCTGACTTGGGGCTGACCAGGCTGTACTCGCCGTCATCCGCCAGCGCCTGCATGAACTCGTCCGTCACGGCCACGCTGATGTTGAAGTTCGTCAGCGTCGTCATGTCCGCTTTCATCGAGATGAAGTGGTCGATGTCCGGGTGGTCGACCCGCAGGATGCCCATATTCGCGCCCCGGCGCGTGCCTCCCTGCTTGATCGCCTCCGTGGCCGAGTCGAACACCGTCATGAAGGACACGGGTCCGCTGGCCACGCCCATCGTGCTGCGCACGCGGTCGTTCGCCGGGCGCAGGCGGGAGAAGGCGAAGCCCGTGCCGCCCCCCGACTTGTGGATGACGGCCGTGTCGCGAATCGCCTTGAAGATCCCGTCGATCGAATCCGGCACGGGCAGCACGAAGCAGGCCGAGAGCTGCTGCAGGTCGCGCCCCGCGTTCACCAGCGTCGGCGAATTCGGCAGGAAGTCGAGCGACGAGAGCAGGCGGTAGAAGTCCTCCTCTGCAGCCCCGCGATCGGCCTCCGTGCCGCCGTAGCGCAGCTCGGCCTGCGAGAGGTTGCGGGCCACTCGCCGGAAGCACTGGTCGGCTGTCTCGACCGCTTCCCCTGTCTCGTCCCGCGCCACAATGCGGCGCTCCATGACCACGACGGCGTTCTCCGAAAGTGGTGTCGGCTCGAAGCCGGCGCCGGTGTCGCGAGTCGGCTCAGAAGTGGTAACCATGGGTTCCTCCAATAGGCTGGGCGGCTGGTCGTCCCGTAGAACGGATGTTCGGACGGGGAAGGTTATCCCCCCGGTACCCGGATTGCAAGCTCCATCGCTACCCTACCGACCGCACGATGGGCGTCGGCTCCTGGGAGTCCTCATCCTCGCTGGCCTCATCGTCTGGCAGAGCGAGCTGCCCGGAGCGTTCCGCGGAGGTGAGTAGGTACCCCTCGTCCAGCCCCTTGAGCGCGTCCTTGAGCGAGTCCAGGTCGGCGAAGGCGCGGTAGACCGAGGCGAAGCGGATGTAAGCGATGTGGTCGATCCGCCGCAGCGCATCGACCGCGAGTTCGCCTATGACCGAGGACTCAATTTCCAGGTGCCCATCACGTGTGACGCGCCCTTCGATCTCGGCTACGACCGCATCGAGCTGGTCTGCGGAGACGCTGCGCTTGGCGCAGGCCGAGCGCAGCCCGGCGAGCAGCTTCTCGCGGTCAAAGTCCTCACGCCGGCCGTCCTTCTTTACCACCTGGACGGTGGAGCGGAGGACCGTCTCAAGCGTTGTGAACCGCTCTCCGCAGTCGGCGCACTCGCGCCTTCGCCGAACGGCGTTCCCCGTGCCCCGGCTGTCCGTTACGCGAGAGCTATCTGAGTGGCAGAAGGGACAGCGCAGAACAGACTCCCCATTTGTTAAGGCGCATAAACGCTTGACCGCATCATGCCGCAGCCGCAGGTGGGGTGTCAAGAAAGGCACCAGATGTAGGCAATGCCCCACGCCTGGGTACCACATGTGCCCAAGTGTGTCCCTGCAGCCTCGCGTTCGCCACGTTAACGCCGCCGCCTCGCCTCGTGGAACTGGCAGGCCTCGGTGTCCGGCCAGGGGGCCACGAAGCCGCTTCCCGGATGCAGGCAGCGGCCCCGCCCGGTGTCGCCGGGAACGAATTCGTGGCAGTTCTCGCAGGTCAGGGCCGGCCTGGCGCCGGGATTCAGGTCGTCCCGCACCATGGCCACGAGGCTGCGGGGCCCCGGCGGCTGCCACCCGACCACTGGCAGGTTGTCGACGTCCGGCGAGGTGGCGGAGGAGTCTGCGAAGAAATCGTCGTCCGATCGGCGACGGCGCCTGCGTGCCTCCGATCGGCGCAGCGCCGCCGCGCCCAGGCTCTCCTGATCGCGCTCTGCCTGGCGCTTGCGTCCCCTGCGTCCCTTGCGACGACCCATGAGGGCAGCCTAGCGAGCGGCTGCGGCGCCGTCGAGCGGTCCTAGAAGCCCGGCAGCCGCCCCTTGCGTCCGCTCCCCGCCACCTCTGCCTCGTGCGTGAGCAGGGCGCGTTTCGCCTCCATGCCGCCCGCGAAGCCCGTGAGCGCCCCATTGGCCCCCACCACGCGGTGGCAGGGCACCAGGATCGGCGCCGGGTTCCGCCCCGTGGCCGCCCCGACCGCGCGCGCGGCCGGCGGCCGTCCTATCGCCTCGGCGATCTCGCCGTAGCTGCGCGTCTGCCCGAAGGGGATGCGCTCGAGCTCTCCCCACACAAGCCGCTGGAACTCGGTCCCCTGCACGTCGAGGGGGAGGTCGAAGTCCCGACGCCCCCCGCGGAAATACTCCTCGAGCTGGCTGACCGCGTTGCCGAGGTGCTCACTGGCTGCCGGCTCGGAGTCGCCTCCGCCCGCGCCACCGTCGCCACCCCAGAGGACGGCCCGGATACCCCGCGCCGAGGCGACGACCGTGAGGTCGCCGATGGGCGTCGCGACGGTCTGGCTGGCCACCGCCGGGACGCTTAGCGGCGCCACTCGGCGATGTTCCACAGCTCGCTATCCCATGCGTTGAAGCGCACGCCCTTCAGCGTGTTCGCGTGCCCCGAGACGAGTCCCCGACTCACGAGTGGAATCTCGACGTAGCTCTGCACGAGGAGGTCGTTGAGGTGCTTCACCACCGCCTCCCGTTCCCGGCCCAGCGGGAGCGCGGGAAGTTGCTCGAAGGCGGCGTCAAACTCCGGGTTGCAGGAGCGCGCCACGTTCCCCTCCGCCCAGTTGTTGTCGCGCGTGGGGATGTGGGTGCAGCGATTGTCGGAGAGGTAGTTCTGCGGCTCGGGGCCGCCGCCCGTCGCGTACATCTGCACGTCCGCGAAGAACCGCCGGTACGACTCCGCCCCCGGTTCGTTGCCGAAGTACACGCCCGCGTCGAAGTCGATCAGTTGCGTCTCGATCCCGATCTCCCGCCACCAGGCTCGCACGAGCTCCTGCGTGGCTTGTCGCAGCGCATTCGTCGAAGTCATGAACGTGATCCGCAGCGGTAGACCGTCGTACTCGCGGACGCCGTCGCCGTCCGAGTCGAGCACTCCCTGCTCGTCCAGCAAGCGGTTCGCCCCAGCGATGTCCTGGGTCAGGCACGCAGCGTTCGCCCCGAGACGTAGTGGGGCGGACCCGCCACGAGGTCGCACTCCGGCCTCCCCGCGAACCCGTAGAGCGCCGCCACCCGTTCCCGGTCGATTGCCATCGACATCGCCTGCCGGATCGGGTGGAACGACAGGAACGGGTGCGGGTTCTCCCCGTCCAGGTACTCCGAGCGGTCATCCCCGAGGGCGGGGTCCGGGTTCGTCTGGTTCACGACGATGCGCTCGACCAGGTCCGAGAACGCAGACACGATCGTCCCCTTGCCCTCCGCCTCCAGCTCCGCCAGCAGTTCCGGCTCTACCTGCAGGTTCCAGGCGTAGTCGGCCTCGCCCGCTTCCAGGACCGTTCTCGCCGCCGTGATCGCGTCCCCCCCGCCCTTCAGGACGACCCGGTCGAAGTAGGGCTTCGCCCCCCGGTAGTGCGGATTGCGCTCGTACACCACCTCCTGCTCCACCTTGAACGACACGATCCGGTACGGGCCGGTGCCCAGCGGGGCCGTGTTCTCCTCCTCGCAGCCACTGGCCGCCGCCCCGATGCAGTCGGCAAACTGTGCGGCGCTGAGGATGGGCGTGCCGGCGCCGACAAAGGCGTCGTAGGGATAGGGCATGGGCTCACTGAAGGTGATCTTCACCGTGCGCGGGTCGAGAGCCTCCACGGACTCGATGCCGGTGAACGAGTCCTCCGCCGTGCACCCGGTCGCTTCATCCGTGCAGTACTGCCAGGTGAAGACCACGTCCGCGGCCGTCATGTCGCTCCCGTCCGACCACCTCAGCCCGTCCTTCAGCTTCCAGGTGATCGTGAGCCGGTCCGACGACACGCCACCGTTCTCGACCGTTGGAATCTCCTCGGCCAGCGCCGGAACCAGCTCGCCGTCCGGAGCGTGGTGCGCCAGCGGCTCCAGCGTCACCGCTCCCGCGTCCTGGTCCTTGAATCCCCCCGAGAGGTATGGCCCCGGGAGGGATGGCGCCTGCCAGTACAGGAGCGTCAGGACCTCCTCGTCAACCGCCTCCCCGACGGACGCGACACGGATCACCTCGATGTTGCTGTCCTCGCGATAGCCCCTGGAGAGCACCGGGTGCACGGTGTCGTTGATATAGAGCAGGCGCCCTCCGTGGCGCACGGTCGCCTGCAGGGAGTAGTCGTAGCGCTCGTCGATATCCTCCTCGTCGTAGGCCACCCGGAACTGCAGCGGGAGCCCCTGCGCACTCCTGATCACCTGCTTCCCGAGGGTGACGGACGCCGCGTCGGCCAGCGAAACGTCCAGCAGCCGTACCGTCACCACCGCCCCCTCCGGCAGCTCGACGCTCCCGCCGCCGAAGTACACCCGCCCCGAGATCACACCGTCCTCGGCCTCCTCCTCCTCCTCGTCCTCGTCCTCGATCAGCTCCGCCGCCGGCACGGTGAAGTCGCCGTAGCGGTACCGTCCGTCGGGGCTTAGCCCGTCGTCCAGCCTGAGCCGTATGGTCCCCAGCGTCTCCCAGCTCCCACCCGTCGCCCGGGCGGAGACGTGGATGTTCAGGGGGTCGTCGATCTTCTGCCAGACGCGCACCTCCGCCACCGGTCCGGAATCCGACTGCGCGACGGTGATCGCCACCAGCGCGAGCGCGAACAGGCCTAGCAGCGGAAGCAACACGAAGCGGCCGAGTCGAGTCATAGCAGAGCTCCTTCTAGGTCACGCGGAGTATCGCATCGCCGGCCGCTAAGACCGTACCCGCAGCGTAGCCGCTGCCTCCCGGTCGCGGATGAGCAGCGCCACCAGAACGCCAAGCGCGATGAACACCCCCGTTACGACGAAGCCGTCGGAGAACGCGCTCACCGATGCCACGGCGTTGTCGAGGGGGCCGAGCGCGGCCCCGTGGTGCGCCAGCCGGCTGGTGAGCACCGTCGCGATGATCGCCACGCCGAAGCTCTGCGCCACCTGCCGCGTCGCGTTGAAGGCGGCCGTGGCCCGGCCCGTGTCCGCCATGCTGATAGCGGCGAAGGCGGCCGTCGGCAGGGGTACGAGCATCATCCCGAAGCCGACCCCCCGCACGAACATCGTCCCGCGCAGCCACCAGAGGTCCGTTCCCAGATCCATCAGGACGAGCGGAACGGTGGTCGCGCTCACGATCAGCAACCCGATGACCACGATCCGTCGCGGTCCCACGATCGGGTAGATGCGCGTCACCACCAGCGCCATCAGCATCACGCCGATTGCCTGCGGGAAGGTCGCGAGCCCGGATTGGAGCGGGCTCAGCCCGCGCTCCAGCTGCAGGAACAGCGGTAACAGGAACAGCGTCGCGGAAAACCCCATGAAGGCCACGCTCTGCGTGAGATTCGCCACCGCGAACATCCGGTTCCGGAACAGCCGCACGTCGATCAGCGGCTCCGCCGTCCGCAGCTCGACCATCACGAATGCCGCCAGCAGCAGCAGTCCCGCTCCACCGAAGCCGAGCACGACCGCATCGCCGAAGCCCCGCTCCCCCGTCTCCGCCAGGGCGTACAGGAACAGCGCCAGCCCGCCCGAGGCCAGCACCAGCCCGGGGATATCGATGCGCCCCGGACTGTCCTCCCGCTGCTCCCGCAGGAAGTAGAGCCCCAGCAGGATCCCGATGACGCCCACGGGGATGTTCACGAGGAAGATCCACTGCCAGGAGAGGAAGTCGAGGATGACCCCGCCGATGAGAGGCCCGCTCGCAGGCGCGAAGGTCGTCGGCACGACGAGGATGCCGGCCGCCTTCGAGCGCTCCTGCTGGGGGAAGGCGCGGAACACCATCGTCTGCGAGACCGGCATCAGGAAGCCGCCGCCCAAGCCCTGCAGCGCCCGGAACACGGTCAGGCTCTCGATGTTCCACGCCACCGCGCAGAGCGTCGACGCTGCCGTGAAGAACGCCAGCGCCAGGATGAAGATGCGCTTCGTGCCGAAGCGGTCGCCCGCCCAGCCGCTTACCGGGATCGCCACCGCAACCGCCAGCAGGTAGCCCGTCACCACCCACTGCACCTCCCGCGCCGAGGCGTCGAGCTCCAGGGCCAGCACGGGCACGGCCACGTTCACGATCGTCAGATCGAGCAGGTTCATGAACACTCCGAACACGCTGATGAGCGCGACGATGTACTTGTGCTCCAGCCGCATGCTCGCCGCCGCTACCCCGCCTGCTCGCCCGCCGGCTCATCCGCCAGGTTGCGCGCGAGCCCCTGCAGGAAGTCCCGAATGAGGATGCGGATGGACCCACCGATGAAGCGCCCGCCCAGCCGCGTCAGCGCCCCGTGGACCGTCAGATCGCCCCGGTAGCGGAAGACCACCCCGTCCTCCTCCTCGTGCAGCGTGATGGCGCCCTGGGCCATCGCCGTGCCCTCCGCCGCCGCCCCCGAGAGGCGCAGGTGGTACGACTGTCCCTCGACCACATGGTTCACCCGCGCCAGCCCCCGAAACCGCCCCCAGAAGCCCCGCACCTCGACGAACGCCACCAGTTCGTACGTGTCCTCGTCGATCCGCTCGAGCGACTCGAAGGCGGGCAGCGCCGCCCGCAGCGCGACGGGATCGAACAGCGCCTTCCAGAGAGCATCCCCCGACGCCTCGAAGCGGTGCTCGCCCTCTATCTCCAACGCAACCCGCTGGCGCAAACTGGCGCGCTCGCCACCATGCTACGCCGCCTTTCACTCGCTATGATGCGGGCCGCATGCTCGACCGCTTCCGCGTTCCCGACGACATCGCCGTGCGCGTACTCCCACCCCTCATGAAGGCGACGGTGGTGAGGATCTTCGAGGCGCTCGGCTCGCCTCCCGACGATGCCGAACGCTGCGCCGAGACCCTCCTCTACGCCGATCGCCGCGGCATCGATTCGCACGGCGTCAGCAACATGATGCGCGCCTACGTGGCCGGCATCCGGGGCGGCGCGATCAATCCCGCCCCCAACTGGCGCATCGTCCGCGAGGCTGAGGCCACCGCTACCATCGACAGCGACGAAGGACTGGGCCTGACCGTCGGTCCCCAGGCCATGGACCTGGCCATCGAGAAGGCGCGCAAGTGCGGCATTGGCGCCGTCGCCGTCATGAACGGGCGCCACTTCGGCGCCGCCGCCTTCCACGCCCACCGCGCCGTCGCCCACGACATGATCGGCATCGCCACCACCGTTGGGGGCAAGCAGGTGGCGCCTACCTACGGCGCCGAGGCCCTCGTCGGCCTCAACCCGCTCGGCGCGGCCGTGCCCGCCCGCGAGGAGGCGCCCTTCGTCTTCGACGCCTCCATGAGCTCCGTCGCCGGCAACAAGATCCGCCTCGCCCGCCGCCTCGGAGCGAGCGTCCTCCCCGGCTGGATCGCCGAGAGCGACGGCACGCCAATCATGGAAGAGCGCCCCGTCCCCGATGAGTTCCTCATGCTGCCCTTGGGCGGCACCCGCGAGATCGGCTCTCACAAGGGGTACAGCCTCGCCGTCGTGGTCGATGTCCTCAGCGGCGTGCTTTCCGGCACGGGCCCGGGCTTCGCCCCCCGCATCGGCAACGGCCACCACTTCCTCGCCTACCGCATCGACGCCTTCACCGACCTCGATACCTTCAAGGACGACATGGACCTCTACTTGCGCACCCTGCGGGAGAGCAAGACCGCCCCCGGCCAGGAGCGCGTCTACTACGCCGGCCTCAACGCCTACGAGACCGAGCAGGAGCGGGCCGAGCTCGGCATCCCCTACCACCCCGAGGTCATCGACTGGTTCCACGAGACCCTCGGCGAACTCGGCGTCCCCGACGATCTCCCCGCCGCCTGACCCCGCCCCATTCCGCTGCGGTCGCTAGAATCCCCGCACACTCACCAGGGAGGCCACTCATGGAGATCTCGGGAAAGGTCGCGCTCGTCACGGGCGCCTCGTCCGGAATCGGACGCGCCACCGCCGTCGCGCTCGCCGAGGCGGGGGCCAGCGTCGCCGTCGCCGACATCGACCGTGAGGGCGGCGCCGCCACCGTACGGGCAATCGCCGAGATCGGCGGCCAGGGTAGTTTCTTCGAGGCCGACGTCTCCACCCCGGCAGGCGTCAGGGCGCTCTTCGCCTCCGTCGAGGCCGCCTATGGCGGCATCGACATCGTCCACAACAACGCCGGCATCATGACCGGCGACACCCCCGGCTGGCCCGACGTCGGCATCGAGAAGATCAAGCTCGTCATCAGCGTCAACGTCGCCGGTGTCATGATGGGCACGGGCGCGGCCGTGCGCGCCCTGCGCAAGCGCGGAGGTGGCGCCATCGTCAACACCGCCTCCGTCGCCGCCCTGGGTCCGATGCCGAACGACCCCATGTACGCCGCCTCCAAGGCCGCGGTTGTGCACTTCACCGAGTCCTGCGCCATGCTCGCGGAATCGGAGAACATCCGCGTCAACGCCGTTCTCCCCGGCATGGTCGATACGCCTATCATCGCCAAGACCGGTGACGGTGTGACCCCCGCGGAGTGGCTCAGGCCGGCCATCGCGGCCAGCACCTTCCTCCAGCCCGAGGACATCGCCGATGTCGTCCTCGCCCTCATCCGCGACGACTCGAAGGTCGCCCAGGCCGAACTCGTCGTGCAGCCTGATACCCCCCGTGCTGCTGAGATCGCTGCCGCCGCAGCAGAGGGCGACTAGCGAGCCGCCGGCGCCTTCGGCACGCGCGGGAACTCGATCCGCGCCGCCCCCAGCGTCGCGAACGCCGTCACGTTGAAGGCGGGCCGTAGCTGCCGCCAGACGCCCGCGCCGCGCGCCATCGTGACCTCCCAGTCGCGCGAGAGCGTGCCCTCCACCTCCGCCAGGGGGATGCGCACGCCGTAGCGCAGCAGCGCCGCTTCGCCCTCCTCCTCCCCCGCTACGAGCAGTGCGTCGAACTTGAGCATGGTGGCGTCGCAGCGCCGCAGGGCGCCCATGCGGATGCGGCACAGCTCCCCCTCCTCCCCCGCGATCACGGCCCCGATCTCGTCATCGCCCACATCCAGATCGATCGACCCCGCTCGCCGTGACCCACCGAAGCAGCGGCGGCCGCTCGCAAGCTGCTCGTCCCCCTGCACGATCGCGTCGAGCAGCACGTTCCGGATCTGGATGTGATCGCGCGCGCCCAGGAAGAGTCCTGCCTCCCGGTACGGCCCCGCGGGTGAGTCGGGCGCGTCCACGATGATGACCTTGGCGTAGGGCGGAACGGGCCGGATCAGTCCCTCCGGCAGCAGGTCGAGCATCTGTCGCTTGGAGAGCTCGAACGTCAGGCTGACGACGCGCGCGTCCGCCAACTCCCAGCCGTCCTCGCCCTCCCCCTCGCCGGGTGCGATGGCGAGCAGGTCGGGAATCGACGCGATCGCGCGCGTCCCGAAGTCAGGCACGGCGGCCCCGCGCTCCCCTCACGCCCAGGCCCGCGGCGCGATCGCGAATGCGAGCGCCTCGCCGAAGTGCGTCCGCAGGAACGTGGGGAGCTCGCACTCGCGCCATTCTACGGGCGCGGGCGCTGCCCGCTTCCACGTCTCCAGCCCCTCCGGCGCGTTCGCCACCAGCCCCACGCCCCCCGCCGCCGTGACCGACGCCAGCGCCTCCTCCGAGGCCTCCCCGATCGTCTCGAACCCACCGAGCACGCGCGCCGCCAGCCGCACCCGCAGGAGTGCATATGGCTCCTCGGGAATGCCGTCGGGCGCCTCGATGAACGCCTCCGCCGGGGCCGACTCCAGCCGCTCCGATTCCGTCACGACCCACATCCCCGTGGCCACGCCCGCGTCGTCGAGCCAGTCCGTGGCCTCCTCCGGGTCGAGGCCGCCCGTCGCGAGGCTCGCCGTGAGCGCGCCCAGGCCGAGAAAGCTGCGCCCGACGTTCAACACCCGCACCCGGTTCGGGTCGATCTCCTCGCGCGCGAGGTCGTTGCGGCCACCCGCCGCTGCGGTGAACGCGGGCGAATACCCGTACGGACCCACCAGGCACAGCACGGGCTCCGGCCCGTGCGTGAGCGCCTCCCGAAAGGCAGCCATATAGGTCGCCCGAGGCACGGGGTCGCCGAAGCGACGCTTCCCCTCGTCCGGCGCGATCACGGCCACCTGCGCCAGCGAGCCCGCCTCGAGCGCGCTCGTGTAGTCGACGACCAGCCTCGCGGCCTCGCTCACGGGCGCAGCCCGAAGAGCTGCTCCGCCTCGCGCCGCAGCTCCGCGCGGAAATCCGGGTGCGCGACCGCGATCAGCTCCGCCGCCCGCTCGCGCGTGCTCTTGCTGAACAGTCGCGCCACGCCGTACTCCGTCACGATCGTGTCCGCGAGCGAGCGGGGGATCGTCACGACCGTGCCCGGCTCGTGCATCGCTACCACCCGCGAGACGGCCCCGCCCAGGGCCGTCGACTTCATGACCGTGATCGCCCGTCCGCCCTTCGAGTACATGGCCGCGTAGTGGCTGTCCGGCTGGCCACCGGTGCCGTTGATCATCCGCGGCCCGTGCACCGTCTCGGCGTTGATCTGCCCCTGCAGGTCCACGTTGATGGCGCTGTTGATGGCGTGCACGCGGTCGTTCGCCGACATCACCTTCGGATCCAGCACGAAGGCCGAGGGATGCAGCTCGCAGCGCGGGTTCTCCGCGATGAAGTCGAGGTCCTGCGGCGTGCAGCCGGCCCACCCCGCCGCCACCGCCACGCCCGGACGGAACTGCTTGTTCGCGTCCGTCATCTGCCCCTCCCGGATGAGCTTCGTCCACCCCGGGATGATCATCTCGGAGTGGAGCCCCAGGCCCTGCTTCTCGTCGAACGCCCCGCCGCGCACGAGGGAGCTGCTCGGCTCGCCCACGCCGACCTGCAGGTTCGCCCCGTCGCAGACCACCTCCGCCACGTTCGCCGCAATCGCCAGCGACTCCGCGTCCGGCTCGGGGCCCTTCCCCAGTAGCGGCGCTACCATCGCCGGGTCGAGCTTTTCGAAGAACCAGAAGCTGCGCCGCAGCATCCCCCGCAGCCAGCGGTCCGGCACCGAGTCCATCAGGTCGAGCAGGCCCTCGCGCTTGCCTTCGTCCTCGACCGCCTCCACCTTCGCGCGGATCTCCTCATTGCTGGGCCCGTATTCCCCCTCGACCAGGTAGTCGATCTCGGAGACGTGCACCGTGCAGTCCCCGTGGAAAACGGGATAGCTGTCGTCGATCTCCGCGATCACCGTGCGGCAGTTCTTCACGTAGCCGCGCTTGTTGAACATCATCGGCCCGAAGTTCACGTACCCCTTCTCGTTGGGGCGGCTCACCCGCGTGATGAACACGTCGGGGAAGAGACAGTCGTCGGGCCGCTCGATCTGCTTCATCTCCGTCGAGAACAGGTTGGGGATGTACGACGCCACCTTCGAGTCCGTCGAGAACCGCGCGAAGTCCCCGATGAAGATCTGGAAGTCCACCGTGAAGCGCTCATCCCCCGCCTCGGGCGAGAGCCAGCCGGGGTCCTGCCCCGGCGTCGTCAGCCGCACGCGCACTTCCTTCAGGTCGCGCCGCGCCGCAATCGCGTCGAGCACGTAGTCGAGCGACGTCAGCGAGCAGTAGAGGACATCCCCGTCCTGCACCCCCGAGGCCGCCTCCTCCGGCGAAACCGTCCGGTACGACGCCGTGGCCGTCATGTCGACGCCCCGCTGCCCACCGGTTCGTCGGCGAAGGCGGGCATCACCTCCCTGGCGAACAGCCGCATCGACTCCAGGTTCTGCTCGTGCGTCGACCAGCGCCCGCCGACGCCCACATTGAGCGCGTCCACCCCCAGCTTCTGCCAGTCCTCCACCGCCTTCGCGACGTCATCGGGATTCCCCACCAGCTTGCCCACCTGGTCCGCCCCCAGCGGCGGCCGGAAGGCTGCCCCCGAGCCCAGTGAGTGGGCGTGGTAGGCCGGACTCGGATAGGTCGAGCCCATCGTCATCAGGTACGAGCTGAGCGGTCCCGCCAGCTGTTCGTGCGCCTTGCCCACCATTTTCTGGGCGAAGTCCGAGTCCGGGTGGCAGAAGAGCTGCCCCTGCGCCCGCACCTGGTTGTTCACGGTGAGCCCGATCGGCTCGGCCTCGCGGCTGGCCCGCCGGTAGTCCGCGATCAGGTCCGCGTACTTGGGGATGCCGCCCAGCGTCACGCCCAGCATCCCGATCCCCTTCTCGCCCGCGAGCACGGCCGTCTCCGGGCTCTGCACCGCCACCCAGATCGGCGGATGCGGCTTTTGCACCGGCTTCGGCAGTACGTTCCGCGGCGGCATCGAGAAGTGCCGCCCCTTGATCGAGAACTCGTCGCTCGTCCACATCTTCACCACCGAGCGCGTCGACTCCTCCCACATCTCCTTCGTGTCGTCCGGCTCTACCAGGAACCCACCCAGCTCCGTCCAGGTCGCGCTCCGGCCCGTCCCCAGCTCGATACGCCCGTTGCTGAGGATGTCGAGCGTGGCGATGCGCTCCGCCACGCGCGCCGGGTGGTTGATGTTCGGCAGCATCAGGTAGATGCCGTGCCCGAAGCGGATGCGCTTCGTCCGTGCCGCGCAGTACGCGAAGAACATGTCCGGCGCGGACATGTGCGAGTACTCCTCGAGGAAGTGGTGCTCCACCGACCAGCAACTGTCGAACCCGAGCTCGTCCGCCAGCTCCACCACCTCCACCGCCTGGTGGAAGACGCGCGACTCGCTCATCGCGTCCCACGGTTTCGTCACCACGAAGCCCACCGAGATTCCGAACTTCATGCGCGGCCTCCGCCCGCCGCCGCGGGCCGTCCGCATCTTGCCACGTCCGTGCGATGCCGGTCAGGTCCGGTTGAGCCGCGCCCACAACGAAGACGCCCCCAACGAGGGGCGTCTCCGCGCGTATCCGTTACAGGGAAGGGAGCTGGCTAGGCCCACCGGTGGGCGGTCTCCAGCGGCAGCACGGCCGAGTCGTCCAAACCGGCCGCCGCCAGCGCCTCGGTCACGTGCTGAGCCTCGTGCTGCCCCAGCAACCCGAGGATCGCGCCAAGCGAGAAGGCGTTCCCCCCGATCGAGTACTCCTGCGCCAGGTCCTCATCGCTGAAGCGTTGGATGTACATCCAGACGACCCCGTGGGCCGTGTTCAACTCGATGCGAAGCATCTTGTAGTCGAGCGACGCGAACTTGTCGACGCCGTCCTGGTTGCCGCTCGGGTCGGCGGGGAAGTCGCCTGTTGCGAGCATCGCGCGGACGTTGGCGGAGAGGTCGTGGCTGGTGGCGGTGATGTGGCGGAAGATATCTCCGACCGTCCAGCCCTCGTGGGCCGTCTTGCCGAAGTGATCCCCAGCCGCTCCGAGCGCGTCCTCGGTCCGCTGCCAGTGCTCGCAAATTGTCTGGAACAGTCCCTCTCGGGTAACCGCTGCGTCAGCTGCCATCATCTACCTCCACGGAGTGCGACCCGCATTGTGGCCCATCGCGCAGGGCCGGTCCAGAACCCGGAGCCGCAACCGCCGGTCAGGCCCAGCGATGGGCCGTCTCCACCGGCACGATCGCCGACTCCGGCAGCCCCGCCGCCTTCAGCGCCTCGTTCACATGCCCCGCCTCGTGCAGCACCCGCGCCCGGACCACCTCGCCGAGCGTGTGCTCCTCCCCGAAGATCGTGAATGGCTGCGCCAGGTCCTCGTCACTGAAGCGCTGGATGTACATCCAGACGACGCCGTGAGCCGTGTTCAGCTCGATCCGCAGCATCTTGTAGTCCAGCGACGCGAACTTCTCGACGCCCTCCGCGTTCCCGGAGTCCCCCGGGAAGGGAAGCTCGCCGGTGGCCAGCAGTGTCCGGATGCGACCGGACATGATGTGGCTCGCCGCCGTCAGGTGCCGGAACACGTCCCCGACCGTCCAGCCGTCGTTGGCCTGCGTCTCGAAGTGCCCCCCGAGCGCCGCGATCGCATCCTCGGTCCGCTGCCAGCACTCGCAGACCTCCTCGAAGAGCGCCGCTCGCGTCATCGCCTCGCCGTCTGCCATCTCATGCCCCCCTTGAATGCCGCGGCAGTCTGACCGATCGGAACCCCGCCGGTCTAGCGGCGACGCTGCCCGTAGAATTCCCCAGCGGAGCGGTCGACACACGCTCCGGGGAGAACGTCATGAAGCTTGGCATCAGCATCGGCTACTCGGGCCCGCAGATGAACCTGCCCGTGGAGAAGGTTCAGATGGCCGAACGGCTCGGTTACGACTCCGTCTGGACGGCTGAGGCCTACGGCTCCGACGCCGTTACGCCCCTCGCCTACCTGGCCGCCGTGACCAGCCGCATCCGCCTCGGCACCGGCATCATGCAGCTCGCTGCCCGCACGGCCGCCAACTGCGCCATGTCCGTCGCCACCGTCGACGCCATGGCCGGGGGTAACCGCTTCATCGCCGGCATCGGCGTCTCCGGCCCCCAGATCGTCGAGGGCTGGTACGGCGAGCCCTGGGGCAAGCCCTACTACCGCATCCGCGACTACGTCCAGATCATGCGCAAGATCTTCGAGCGTGAGCGGCCGGTCCTGCACGAGGGCCGCGAGATCTCCCTTCCCTACACCGGCGAGGGCGCCACGGGCCTGGGCAAGCCCCTCCGCTCCATCCTCCACATGAACCCCAACATCCCCATCTGGCTCGGCACGGGCACCCCGGCCAACGTGCGCCTCACCGCCGAGATCGCCGACGGCTGGCTCCCCCTCGGCTACGTCCCCGGCCGGAAGCTCGAGCACTTCATGCCCTGGCTTGAGGAGGGCTTCCGCCGTGCTGGCGGCGGCAAGAGCCTCGCCGACCTCGAAATCCAGGTCGGCGCCACCGTCCGCATCACCGACGACGTGCAGGGCGCCCTTGATGCGATGAAGCCCGGCACCGCCCTCTATATCGGGGGCATGGGCCACCGCACCAAGAACTTCCACAACGACAACATGGTCCGCCGCGGCTACGCGGACGCGGCCGGGCGCATCCAGGAACTCTTCCTCGCCGGACGCAAGGAGGAGGCCGCCGCCGCCGTCCCCGACGAGTTCCTCGACGAGACCGCCCTCATCGGCCCCGTCGAGCGCATCCGCGAGCGCTACAAGCTCTGGGCCGACGACCCCATCACCGGTCTCACCGTCAACGCCACCCAGCCCGAGGCCATGGAGCTCATGGCCGAGCTGGCCGAGCTCGAGCCGGTGAAGGTGTAGCTCGCGCTAGTCCAGCCGCCCCAACAGCGACCCGTACTCGGCCAGCCCCACGGGCCGCACCACCCGCCCCATCCCCGACCAGTGCTCCCAGCGCCAGTTGCCCGTCGCGCGTGGCTGGCCGGCTGACTCCTGGAGGGGCGCGATCTTGCTGGCCAGCATCAGGTGGTAGTGCTCGCTCAGCGGCAGCGACTCGTTCACCAGCCCGATCCAGTACCGCAGCTCCCCGGCGTCCGGCGCGAATGTCGTGCCCAGGTAGCGGTAGCGGCCCTGCACGGGTGTCGACGAACTGTTCTCGTAGCGAACGCGGTTCCCGAAGCGCTCGCGTAGCGCCGCCCCGCCCAGGGCGTAGAGCCGGTTCGTGTGCAGCGCGTCGTCGAGCCCGACCGCTTCAAGCCCGAGCACGTCGCGACGCACGAACTCCGCGAACTCGCGCGCGAGGCCATCGCGGTCGTCCGCGAGGGCGTCCGCGATCGCGTTCCAGGTAACCGCCCCCGGCCCGGACCCATCGAACCCCACGCGGAGCCGCGCGCCGTCCCGTCCCCCATGCGGTCGCTCGACCGCCTCCCCGAGGGCCACCTCCACTTCCACCAACGCCTCCCTGCCGTCCGCGAACGTGATTCCAAGGTCGGCTACCGTCGCGCCCGCGCCCGGCTGCACCGCGACGTCCGTCACGGCCCCCTCCGCCCCCGCCGCCGCCGCGAAGAGTGCGCCCAGCGCCTCGCGCCCCGCCCCCAGGAGGTAGGCGAGGCCGTTCGTGCAGTAGTCCTCGAAGGGCGATGTGCTGGCGCCGGGCCGGTAGGCCGAGAGCATCGTGAAGAGGTTCGCGCCGTCCACACCTTCAGTATGCCCGCCGACCCCGCGCCGTCCAGTCAGGCCGCATCCGCCAGCGCCCGCAGCACCCGCACGAGCAGCGGCATCCATTCGGTGCCCGCCTGCTCCCGCGGAATGCGCACCTGCTCCGGGCCGACCCGCGCCCCGGGGATGTCCAGAGTGGCCACCGTCCGCTGGTGTCGGTGCGTCGTGCCCCCCCGCAGTCGCAGGTGGAAGCTCTCCGGGCTCGTCGAGATGCGCTCCACCCCCGCCTGACTCCCCACCGCCTTCAGCAGAGCCACGCCCAGCAGGTTCTGCACCAGCGGCGGCGGCTCGCCGAAGCGGTCACGAAGCTCCTCCTCCATGGCCGCCACGCTGCGGGGCGAATCGAGCTTTGCGACCCGCTCGTAGACCGCGAGCCTTGTCTCCATGTCCGCGACATAACGCTCTGGGATCGAGGTGCTTACCGGCAACTCGACGCGCGGTGCGGGCGGAGGCGAGGGAGCGCCGCCGCTATCTCCCCCCTCCAGCCCACCCCGTAGCGACTCCACCGCCTCCCCCACCAGCCGCGAGAAGAGGTCGAAGCCCACCGCCGCGATGTGCCCGCTTTGCTCTGCCCCCAGCAGGTTCCCGGCCCCCCGGATTTCGAGGTCGCGCAGCGCGATCTGGAAGCCGCTCCCCAGCTCCGCCGCCTCGAAGATCGCCGCCAGCCGCTTCTGCGCCGGCTCCGAGATCGCCCGGTTGCGGTCGTAGAGAAAGTAGGCGAAGGCGCGGTTTGCCGAGCGTCCCACCCGCCCCCGCAGCTGGTAGAGCTGCGCCAGCCCGAACTGGTTCGCGTTGTTGATGATGATCGTGTTCACGTTCGGCAGGTCCAGCCCGCTTTCGATGATCGTCGTGCAGAGGAGGACGTCGTACTCCCCTGCGCCGAACTCGACCATCACCCGTTCCAGCCGCTCCTCCGCCATCTGCCCGTGTCCGATCGCGATCTCCGCCTCCGGCACGAGCTCGCGCAGCCGCAGCGCGATGCGCTCGATGGTGTGCACGCGGTTGTGCACGAAGTAGACCTGTCCGCCCCGCTCCATCTCCCGCACGATCGCCTCCCGCACGATCTCGTCGTCCCACCCCGTCACGTAGGTGCGGATGGGCAGCCGCTCCTCGGGCGGCGTGGCCACCATCGAGGTGTCGCGTATGCCCGCCAGCGACATCTGCAGCGTCCGCGGGATCGGCGTAGCCGACATGGTCAGCGTGTCCACCTCGGCCCGCATTTGCCGGAAGCGCTCCTTATGCGCCACGCCGAACCGCTGCTCTTCGTCGATGACCACCAGCCCGAGGTCCTTAAAGGCCACATCCTGCTGCAACAGCCGGTGCGTGCCGATGGCGATGTCGATCTCCCCGCCCGCGATCTGGTCGACCATCTCCCGCTGCTCGGGGGTCGAGCGGAAACGTGACAGCACCGCGATCTCCACCGGGAAGCCGCCCATGCGCTCGCGGAACGTCTGGCCGTGCTGCTCCGCCAGCACGGTCGTGGGCACCAGCACTGCCACCTGCCGCCCCGCCATCACCGCCTTGAACGCGGCCCTGATCGCCACCTCGGTCTTGCCGTACCCGACATCCCCCGCGATCAGCCGGTCCATCGGCTTCTGCGACTCCATGTCCGCCTTCACGTCCGTGATCGCCTGCATCTGGTCGGGCGTCTCCACGAAGGGGAAGGCTCCCTCCATCTCGATCTGCCACGGACCGTCTTCGGGACAGGCGTCCCCCCGCGCGACCGCTCGCCGCGCGTACAGCTCGAGCAGTTCCTGCGCGATCTCCGCGACCGCACGCCGCACGCGACGTTTCGTGTGGGCCCACTCCTGCGAGCCCAGCCGCGTGAGCGCGGGCGGCCGGTCGCTCGGCCCCACGTAGGCGCTGACGGAGTCCAGCTGGTCGGTGGGGACGAAGAGGCGGTCGCCCTCCGCGTACTCGAGCTCCAGGTACTCCCGCTCGACGCCATCCGCCGTCCGCCGCGTGAGCCCCGCGAAACGCGCGATCCCGTGGTCGATGTGCACGACCGGGTCGCCCGGCTGCAGCGTCGTGAGGATGTTCGGCGTGATCCCCCGCCGGCGGCGCTGCGGTCGCCGCGTCCGCCGCAGGCCGAACACCTCCTCGTCGCTGATCAGCGCGAACGTCTCCCCCAGCAGGAACCCGCCGCTCGCCATCGCCGGCACGATCGCGACCGTCCCCGGCTCCGGCGTCTGTTCGAGCGAGCGCGTGAGGCGCGGCGAGACACCCTCCTCCTCCATCAGGTCCGCGAGCCGCAGGGCCTGCTGCGAGGCCAGCACTACCGCCCGTCCTTCCTGCGCCCACTCCTCCGCCTGCCGTACGACCTCGCGGATGCGCCCCCCGAAGGCGGGCGCCGTCACGAACGGCAGCCGTTCCGCCCCGAGTTCCTGCGCCCCGAAACGGCCCAGCTCGACGCGCGCTTGGTGGCCCTGCAGCAGCCGCTCGACCTCTCCGGGCTCAAGCCCGAGAGCCGGTAGTCCCCCGGGAATCTCACCCCGCCGTTCGAGTGCCGCGCGCGCCTCCTCCTGGTGACGCACGTGCTGCGCCAGCGCCTCCGCGCCCTCCTCCCGCTCGTCGACCACGACCAGGCTCTCGGGCGCGAGGTAGTCGAACGCGGTCGCCTGGTTCAGCAGCGGCTCGAAGTACCCGGGGAAGCGGCTGCGCTCTCCGCCTGCCAGCAGCTCCAGTTCCTGGGCGATCGCCTCCGCCCCCTCACCCCCTACGGCGATGGCGTCGCGCAGTGCCCGCGCCCGCTCCTGCGCGGCGGCGGTGTGACTCGCGAGCGGAGGCAGCAGCGCCGACTGCACCCGCGCGATGCTGCGCTGCGTCGCCAGGTCGATGCGGCGGATGCTCTCCACCTCGTCCCCGAAGAAATCGATTCGGATTGGTTCTTCCGCCCCCGCCGGAAACACGTCGAGGATGCCGCCCCGGCGGGCGGCCACGCCCGGCTCGTCCGCCAGCGCCTCGAACCGGTAGCCCGTCTCCTCCAGCGCGCGCTGGAGCACTTCAGGGGCGAGCGTCCCCCCCACCTGCACCCCCGTCCCCGCTCCCTCCACCTCCGGACCTGCCCGGAACTCCGCCACCGCCGCCCACGACGCCACCACCACGGAGCGCTCACCGGATCGCAGTTGCCGCAGCGCCCGATCGCGCTCGGCGATGGCCGCAGGGTCGTCTTCGGCGAGCTCGTAGGGAAGTCTCTCTCCGGCCGGGAGCTGCGCGAGTGGGAGGTCGCCGGCATAGAGCGCCAGCTCCTCGGCCAGCAGCAGGGCACGCCCCGGCGACGCCACTACGACCAGCGTGGGCCTCTCGTGGAGCGCGGCCAGCGCCGCGATCGTCACCGGCTTGGCCGCTTCCGGGACGCCCAGCCGCACCGGCTCGTCCCCGCGCGGCAGCCCGCCGAGGTGCCCCTCGACGGCTGTCCGAACGCCCGCCAACTGGCTCGTCATGGTTCGCCCCGACGCCTACAGGCCCGAGCGCAAAACGCTCGGGCGTCGCACAACTGTAGGGCAGGGGAAGGGGTGCGGCTACGCCTCCGCTTCGACCGCCCGCTGCGCCTCGTCCAGCGCTTCCGCCACGTGCAGCACCCGCGCTTCAATGCCAGCCTCGCGCACGGCCGCCTCGTACTGCATCTGGCACCCCGGGTTGGCCGTCACGATGACGTCGGGCCGGTGCTCGCGGAACTGCTCCGCCTTCCGCGCCCGCAACTCCCCCGACATCTTCGGCTGGATCAGGCTGTAGATGCCCGCCGCCCCGCAGCACATATCCGCCCCCTCCGTCTCCACCAGCTCGCACCCCTCGATCACCGCCAGCAGCGCCCTCGGCTCGGCGCTGATCCCCTGGGCGTGCGCCAGATGGCACGCATCCTGGTACGTGACCCGCGCCCGCAGCCTCCCTGCCGGGACGTCGCGCCCCACCACGTACTCACTGAAGTCCACCACGCGCGCGGCGAACGCCTTGGCCCGTCCCGCGAAATCGGCATCTCCCGCCAGCAGATCCCCGTACTCCTTCATGGCGGCCCCGCAGCCCGCCGAGTTAACAACGATCGTCTCCGCCTCCGACTCCTCGAACGCGGCGATGTTCTCGCGGGCGAGCCGCCGCGCCTGCTGCAGGTCGCCGTCGTGCGCGCTCAGGGCCCCGCAGCAGCCCTGCCCTCGTGGCGCGAACACGCGTGTTCCACTTCGCTCCAGCACCCGCACGCTCGCCCGGTGCACGTCGCCGAAGAGCTCCCCCATCACGCACCCAGTGAACAGCGCGACCTCCCCCTCCCCCGCCGCGTCGCGTGGACGGAACGGCCGTCCCGGATGCCCGAGCTGCGCTTCAAGCCGCCCCAGCGGTCCCGCGAACCGCAGGACGCCCGACCGCCGCATCAGCCCCCGTAGCGGCGATCGCGCGAACCATCGCACCGGCGCGAACATGGCCGCCAGCACCCGCGGCCTCGCGACCACATTGCGCAGGGCGAAGCGACGCAACCGCCGCTCCCAGCCCTTCGACGGCGGGGCCGCGTCGAGTTGCGCGCGGGCACGCTCCATGATGCGCCCGTAGGGCACCCCGCTCGGACAGACGGCCTCGCAGGCGCGACACTGCAGGCAGAGCTCCCAGTGCCCCTGCACAGCTTCCGTCAGCGGGATGCGCTCCTCCGCGACGGCCCGTGCGAGGTGGATACGCCCTCGCGGCGACTCCGCCTCCAGCCCCGTGATCGCGTAGGTCGGGCAGGCGTTCACGCAGAGTCCGCAGTGGACGCACTTGGCCAGGTCCGCCATGTCCGGCGCGTCTTCGGCCAGCGGCCAGCCCACCATCTCAGAGGCCGCCAACGAATCGCCCCGCGTTCAGCCGCCCGTCCGGGTCGAAGGCGGCCTTCACGGCTGCCATGCGCGCCATGGCCGATGGCCGCCCCCACGGGTCGAGGCTGGCGCGCAGGGCATCGGGGATGCGCTCCGCGGCAAGCACTCCGCCCTGCTCCGCCAGCGCCGCCCGCAACCGCCCCACCGTCTCTCCGAGCGCGTCCGCTTCGGGTACCCCTCTTTCTTCCCAGGTAGCGCGAACCTCCCGCGCGAGCGGTCGCACGAGCAGCCGCGACGGCGCCAGCGCTTCGAGCGCTGCGACCGTCGACGCGATCGCGCTCGTCGCGCAGGAGGCGCGCAGGGTGAGCGCGTCGCCCTCCCCGAAGCCGAGGTCCCGCACCGCGAGGTACTCGCTCACGCCGCAGGGAACCAGCTCCGCTTCCGCGAGCTGCTCTGCCTTCGGAATGGCCCCCTCGATGAGTCGCACGATCCCCACCCAGCCTCCTTCGCCCGTCGTGAGGTCGAGCAGCTCCGGCCGCAGGTCGGCCCGCAGGAACCGCTCCGCCAGCGCCTGCCCCTCCCCCAGCGACCGCACCTCAAAGCGCAGGTCCACCGTCTCGACGCGGGGCAGCACCCGAAGCGCTACCGACGTGACGATGCCGATCGTCCCCAGCGACCCGCACCAGAGCCGCATCAGGTCGTAGCCCGTTACGTTCTTCACGACCCGGCCGCCCGCCTTCACCAGTTCGCCATCCGCGCGCAGGACCGTCATCCCCAGCACGAAATCGCGGGGGAGGCCGTGGCGCGTGTGCAGCGGTCCGCCGATCCCCACTGCCAGCACGCCCCCCAGCGTCGCCCCTTCCGCCCGCGGTGGGTCGAGCGGAAGCCGCTGGCCCGCGGACGCCAGTTGCGCGTCCATCTCCCCCAGGGTGACCCCCGCTGGGGCAACGGCCGTCAGGTCGGCGGGCTCGTGCTCGATCTCGCCCCCCAGTGACGCCCCCAGGTCCACGAGCGCGAAGGGGTCGCGGGGCGCACCCCCCAGCGCCAGCTGCGTGCCGCCACCCACCGGCACGAGCGTACGCCCATCCCGTTCGGCCACCACCTCGCAAAGCTCGTCGAGGGTGGTCGGCGCGATCACGGCCTCCGCCTCGCGGCCGGCCACGCGCGGCGGGGCCTGCGTGGCCGCCTCAGACATAGGCGTCCGGCCCGGCCGCCGCCAGCGCCCCCTTCTGGTGCGCCATCTCGCCGCAGCCCGTGCCCTCGGGCAGCACCTTGCAGGGGTTGAAGTCGCCCTCGTTCCCGAAGACGGCCCGCACGCGCCGCATGTTCTCCAGGTCGGTTTCGCTGTAGAGCCAGGGCATGAAGCGCTGTTTCTCGAAGCCCACGCCGTGCTCGCCCGTGAGCGCGCCTCCCGCATCGATGCACACGCGCATGATCTCCGCTCCCGCCTCCAACACGCGCGCTGTCGCTCCCTCCTCGCGCTCATCGAAGAGAAGGCAGGGGTGCAGGTTGCCGTCGCCCGCGTGGAACACGTTCGCCACGGGCAAGCCGTACCCCTCACTGATGCGCGACACTTCTCCCATCGTCTCGACCAGCTTGGATCGCGGCACGACGCCGTCGAGCAGGTAGTAGTTGGGCGCGATCCGCCCCAGCGCTCCGATGGCGCCCTTGCGGCCCTTCCACAGCAGCTCCCGCTCCGCCGGCTCGGTGGCCGTGCGAATCTCGGTCGCGCCGTGCTCGTTGCAGGCCGCCCGCGCTTGCGTCACCTGTTCCCGCACCACCTGATCGAGCCCGTCGAGCTCGATCAGGAGCACCGCCCCGGCGTCGGGCGGGTAGCCACAGCGAAGCCCCGCCTCCGCCGCCTGCAGCGTGACCCGGTCCATCATCTCGAGGGCGGCCGGCACGAGCCCCGCCCCGATCACCGCCGAGACCGTCTCGCTTGCGCTCTCCACGTCGTCGAAGATGGCCAGCAGCGTCACGACCGTCTCCGCTACGGGCAGCAGCCGCACCACCACCTTCGTCGCGATCCCCAGCGTCCCTTCCGAGCCGATGAAGAGCCCGCGAAGGTCGTAGCCGCAGGGCTCGGGCCCGTGGCTCCCCAGCCACTCCACCTCCCCGCTCGCCGTCACCACCTCGAGACCGATCACGTGGTTCGTCGTCACGCCCAGCGCGAGGCAGTGCGGTCCGCCCGCGTTCTCGGCCACGTTCCCGCCGATCGTGCAGGCCTTCTGGCTGCTCGGGTCGGGCGCGTAGAAGAGGCCGTGCTCCGCCGCCACCTCCGACAGCCGAATGTTGGGAACCCCCGGCTCGACCGTGGCCGTGCGCTCGACCGGGTCCACGTCAAGGACGCGCCGCATCCGCGCGGTTGCCAGCACCACCCCCTGGCGCGCTGGGACAGCGCCGCCACTCAACCCCGTGCCCGCCCCCCGCGGGGTGAGGGGTATGCCGCGAGCGTTGCAGACGCGCACGACACCCTGCACCTCCTCCGTGTTCCCGGGGAACACGACCGCCTCCGGCAGCGACCGGTCAATCGTGCCGTCGAGTTCGTAGACGAGCAGGTCCTCGGGCTTGTACAGCACGTGCTCGCGGCCCACCACCGAGCGCAGCGCCTTCAGCAGCTGCGCGCCCGCCGTCACGCGTCCGCCCGGCAATCGCGGCAGAGCCCGAAGATGGCGAAGTGGTGGAGATCGGCCTGGAAGCCGAAGTCCTGCCCCACGCGCTCGGCGAGCCCGTCGAGGTATTCGTGGTCGAGCACCTGCATGGCGCGGCAGTTGGAGCAGATGAGGTGGTGGTGCGTCTCCCCGGCCGACCACTCGAAGAGGAGGTCGTCACCGCCCATGTCAGTGGCCGTGGCGAGATGGAGGCGCTTCAGCATCTCCACTGTGCGATAGATCGTGCTCAGGTCCACCACGGGGTAGACCGCACGCACCTTCTCCGCGATCTCAGCGGCGCTCAGGTGCCTCCCCGCATGCCGCAGCGCCGAGGCGACCAGCAGCCGCTGCGGCGTTACGCGAAAGCCGGACCCCCGCAGGGTCGTTGCAGTGTCTTGTTCACACGACATCAGACACGACTAGTCTACAGCCGCGCCCAACGGGCTCCGGGGGAGTGCGGAGGTGGGGAGTAGTGCCTGGGCGCCCTACCAGATGCCCAGCGCCATCTTGACGTCTTCGCTGGCCATCGTGCGCGGGTCCCACGGTGGGGTCCAGACGATCTCCACGTCCACGTCCTCGACCCCGGGCAGGTCCTTCACCTTGGCGTAGACCCCGCCCCGGATGATCGGCCCGAGCGGACAGCCCGGGCTTGTGAGCGTCATTTTCACGTTCACGGTTCCGTCGTCCCACTCGATGTCGTAGACGAGCCCGAGGTCGACGATGCTCATGTCGATCTCGGGGTCCTTCACCTCGCGAATGCGCTCGCGAAGCTCCTCGTCGGTCGGTCGGATCTTCGTCTCGGCGTCTGCCATCTCACACTCCTTGTGGGGTTGTCGCCTGCTCGTTGTCGTCCATCTTCAGGGCTTCGCGCAGCACCTTCCAGCAGAGGAGGGCGCACTTCACCCGTACGGGGAACTTTGCCACACCCTGCAAGGCCTCGAGATCACCAAGCGCCGGGTCCGGCTCGGCGGACTCCAGCAGCTGCGCTTCGAAGAGCTGCATGACGCGCCGCGCCTCCGCGATCGTCCCGCCACAGACCCGCTCGGTCATCATCGAGGCGCTGGACTGACTGATCGAGCAGCCCTGCCCACGAAACGCCATCTCGCAGATGACGTCCCCCTCGACGTTGAGGTCGAGCTGTACTTCATCGCCACACACGGGGTTCAAGCCCTCGGCGAAGTGCGTAGGCTCGGCCAGCGCCCCCGCGTTCCGGGGCCGCCGGTAGTGATCGAGGATCACTTCGCGGTAGAGGTCGTCAAACTGCGGTTCGGCTCTCAACACGACCAAACACTCGCTTCGCCTCGTCGAGCGCCGCAACCAGCGCGTCGACTTCGCGTTCTTCGTTGTAGATGTAGAAGCTCGCCCGGTTCGTCGCCGGGACGCCCAGGTGGCGCATGAGCAATTGCGCACAGTGGTGACCCGCCCGGATCGCCACCCCGTACGCATCGACGATCGTGCTGACGTCGTGCGGATGCACGCCTTCGACCTCGAAACTGACCGCCCCGCCCCGCACCTCCACGTTGTGAGGACCGTGTACGGTCACGCCCCCGGACCTCTCCAGCGCCTCGATCGCATACGCCGTGATGCGCTTCTCGTGCTCGCGCACGGCATCCATGCCGAGCTCGCGCAGGTAGTCGAGCGCCGTGCCGAAGGCGATCACGTCGGCGATGTTGGGTGTGCCCGCCTCGAACTTGTGCGGTCCCTCCGCCCACGTCGACCCCTCCGGCTGGACGACTGAGATCATCTCGCCGCCGCCGAGGAACGGCTCCATCTCCTCCAGCAGACCCGGTCGTGCCCAGAGCACGCCCACGCCGGTCGGTCCGAGCATCTTGTGCGCGGAGAAGGCGAACACGTCGCAGCCCAGCGCCTCCACGTCGACGGGCATGTGCGGAGCGCTCTGCGCCCCATCCACCAGCAGGAGCGCACCCGCGGACCGCGCCATCTCCGAGATCTCCGCAATCGGGTTGATCGTTCCCAGCACGTTCGACATGTGCGTGAGGCTGACGAGCTTCGTGCGCTCCCCGATGAGGCTGCGCAGGGAGTCGAGGTCCAGGTGTCCCTCGGCGTCGATGCCCGCGTAGCGCAGGCGCGCGCCCGTGCGCGCCGCCAGCAGCTGCCAGGGGACGATGTTCGAGTGGTGCTCCATCAGCGAGAGCACGATTTCGTCGCCCTCGCTCAGGTTGGCGTCGCCCCAGGCCCGAGCCACCAAATTGATGGACTCGGTCGTGTTCCGCGTGAAGACGATGTCCTCGGCGTTCGTCGCGCCGATATGCCGCGCCGCCTTGCCCCGCACACCCTCGTACGCCTCCGTCGCCTCCACCGCGAGCGTGTGGATGCCGCGGTGGATGTTCGCGTTCTGCGTCTCGTAGTAGCGCGTGAGCGCATCGATCACGACGCGCGGCTTCTGCGTCGTCGCCGCGTTGTCGAGGTAGACAAGCGGATGGCCGTTCACCTCGCGGCTCAGGATGGGGAAGTCCTCCCGCAGCCGAGCCGTGTTGATCGTCAAGCGCGCGCTCCCAGCGCCTGCAGCTTCGCTTCCACGAGCGTGCTCAGCTCCTCGCGCACGGCCTCGTCGTGCACGCTGCGGTCGAGCACTTCGTTGAGGAATCCCCGCACCAACAGACCCACCGCCATCTCGCGTGTGAGGCCCCGCGACTGGATGTAGAACAGCTCCTCGTCATTGACGGGGCCGGCGGTCGCGCCGTGGCTGACGCGCGTCACGTCGTTCGTCAGGATTTCGAGGACGGGATCGCTATCCGCCTTGGCCGCGCGGCTCAGGAGCAGGTTGCGATTCACCTGGTTGGCGTCGGCGCGGCGCGCCTCCAGACCCACCCGCGTCACGCCGTAGTAGACGGCGCGCGAGTGCCCGCCCATCGCCGACTTGAAGAGCAGATCGCTGCGCGTGTCGGCGGCCACGTGATCCTGGAGCGTGTAGAAGTCGATGTGCTCGTCTCCGCCGCCCACGGAGAGGTTATAGAGCTCGCTGCTCGAACCCCGTCCCGTGAGGGAGGACGTGATGTGGCTCTTCACGACGCGTCCGCCCATCACCACGCTGAGGCTCGCCACCGCCGCGTCGCGTTCCGTGAGCGTCCGCTGTTCGGCGAAGACGCGCGTCTGCGATCCCCAGCGATGGAGCGACGTGTAGTTCACGGCCGCGCCCGGCCCCACCAGTATCTCGACCGCCGGCAAGACGGCCAGGTGGTCATCCCCCGAGCGGTACTCCTCGATGACGGTCAGGCGACTGTTCGGACCCGCCACGATGAGCGTGTGCGGCGCCGCGAGCGCGCCCGCCGCCGCGAACTCGCGCGTGAGCCGCACCGGCTCCGCGATCTCCGCGTTCGCATCCGTCCGCACGAGCACGCCGCCGCGCAGGAAGGCGTAGTGCAGCGCCGTCATCCGGTGGCCGTCGACTGTCACAGCCTCGCCGAGCCGGTCGAGGCCGCGCGCATCGGCCTCCTCGAATCCCTCCAGCGTCAGCCCCGCGACCGCGGCGCCACGGGCGGCGGTCGCGCCGTCGCGCTGCAGAAGCGCACCCGGCGCGAGTCCTTCGCCCTCCGCGAGCGCCGTCGGTGTCGGCGGGGGGGCGAAGCCATCAAGGTTGAGGGCTGCGGGATCGACGTACTTCCAGGGGCGGTCGTGGCGCGGGGACGGCATCGCCGTGGCGCTGAGCGCCTCGGACGCGCGCGCCCGCAGTCCGGCGACAGTCGCGCCGTCGCCAAGCGCCTCGCCGAGGGCGCGGCTCGCCTCGGTCGTGAACGGGCTCGGGGCGGCTGTGCTCGGGGCTGATGTCATGCGGTTCGATCTCCCTCTGGCGCGCGGCGCGCAGGCGGTCCCCGTCTCCGGCTCCGCCTCGCGCGGCGCTGCTTGCCTGGTGGCCGGCCCTAGCCGATGGCGCCTTCCATCTGCAGCTCGATCAGGCGGTTGAGCTCGACGGCGTACTCCATCGGCAGCTCCTTCACGATCGGCTCGACGAAGCCGTTGACGATCATCTTGGCGGCAGCGTCCTCGCTCAGCCCGCGGCTCTGCAGGTAGAAGAGCTGCTCCTCGCTCAGCTTGGAGACGTACGCCTCGTGCTCGATCGACACGTCCGGCGCGTCCACTTCCATCGTCGGGTACGTGTCCGAACGCGAATCCTCGTCGATCAGCAGGGCGTCGCAGCGCACGCTTGAGCGCACGTTGTCGCAGCCCTCGTACACCTTCAGCAGGCCGCGGTAGCTGGTGCGGCCGCCGTCCTTGCTCAGCGACTTGGAGACGATGCGTGAGGTCGTGTCGGGGGCCATGTGGACCACCTTGCCGCCCGCGTCCTGGTGCTGCCCCTCGCCCGCGAACGCCAGCGAGAGGATCTCGCCGTGCGCTCCCGGCTCCATCAGGAACACGCTCGGGAACTTCATCGTGAGCTTCGAGCCGAGGTTGCCGTCGACCCACTCCATGACCGCGTTCTCGTAGGCCGCGGCCCGCTTCGTGACGAGGTTGAAGACGTTGTTCGACCAGTTCTGGATCGTCGTGTAGCGCACCCGTGCGCCCTTCTTCACGACGATCTCGACGACCGCGCTGTGGAGCGAGTCGCTGCTGTAGGTGGGCGCCGTGCAGCCCTCGACATAATGAACCTGGCTGCCCTCGTCCGCGATGATCAGCGTCCGCTCGAACTGGCCCATGTTCTCCGTGTTGATGCGGAAGTAGGCCTGCAGCGGGACGTCGACCTTCACGCCCTTGGGCACATAGATGAACGACCCGCCCGACCAGACGGAGCTGTTCAGCGCGGCGTACTTGTTGTCGCCGGAAGGGATGATCGTGCCGAAGTACTCCTTGACGAGGTCCTCGTGCTCGGCGAGCGCCTGATCCATTCCCACGAAGATGACGCCCAGCTTCTCCAGGTCCTCGCGGATGTTGTGGTAGACGACCTCGGAGTCGTACTGCGCGCCCACGCCGGCGAGGAACTTCTTCTCCGCCTCGGGGATCCCCAGCTTGTCGAACGTGTTGCGGATGTAGTCGGGCACGTCGTCCCAGGAACGCTCGTCCCGATCGGTCGCGCGCACGAAGTAGTGGATGTTGTCGAAGTCGATGGTCTTGAGGAGGTCCGTGCCCCAGGGCGGGTTCTCCATCTCGTTGAAGCGCTCAAGCGCGTCCAGCCGGTAGTCGCGCATCCACTGCGGCTCGTCCTTCATCTCCGAGATCATGGAGACGATCTCGGGCGTGAGGCCCTTGTTCGCCTTGAAGAGCGCCTCTTCCTCGTCGTGGAAGCCCCACTTGTAGCCGTCTTCGCGGACCAGTTGCGGTGTGGCGGTCATTGGTCGTCTCCCTCTCAGGCCGTCGAGGCGGCCGCTTCGATTGCGTCGTATCCGTTCGCCTCGAGCTCTTCGGCGAGCTCGGGGCCGCCCGAGCGCACGATGCGCCCGTCGATCAGCACGTGTACGAACTGTGGCTTGATGTAGTTGAGCAGCCGCTGGTAGTGCGTGATCAGCAGCAGGCCCATGTTCTCGTTCATGATCGCGTTCACGCCGTCCGCGACTGTCCGCAGGGCGTCGATATCGAGCCCCGAGTCCGTCTCGTCCAGCACTGCCATGCGCGGCTTCAGCATCGCCAGCTGCAGCATCTCCGCGCGCTTCTTCTCGCCCCCGCTGAACCCGTCGTTCAGGTAGCGGCGGGCGAAGTCGCGATCCACCTTGAGCAGCTCCATCTTCGCGAACAGCTCCTGGCGGAACTCGCGCACGGGGATATCCTCGCCGCGGACGGCGTTCACCGCCTGCCGCAGGAAGTTCACAACCGTCACGCCCGGCACCGCCACGGGGTACTGGAACGCCAGAAAGAGGCCGCGCCGCGCGCGCTCGTCCGGTGCCATCCCGGCGAGCGTCTGGCCGAGGAAGCGGACCTGGCCGCCCGTGACGGCGTAGCGAGGGTTGCCCATCAGCGCGTTCGCCAGCGTGCTCTTGCCGGAGCCGTTCGGCCCCATGATGGCGTGCACTTCGCCCGGACGAACCGTCAGGTTCAGCCCCTTGAGGATCTCCTTGCCGGCCACGTCGGCGCGCAGGGCTTCGATTTCGAGAAGCGGTGCTTCGGTCATGCGTTCCCTTCGACGGCGTCGCTCGTGGCGGCGCCTGTTTCTTCCCCTGGCGCCGCTTGCGGCGGCGCCTCATGGTCGTCACTCATCTGAACGAGGTACTCGCAGACGGGCGAGCCGTCCACGATACGCTCGATCTGCTCAACATCGCTCCCGAGCAACAGGCCGATCGCCTGCCGGTCGGCCTCGCAGGGCAGCCGTGAAAGTTCGGCTGCCTGCGGGTACGGGCAGGTGGAGTTGAGCAGGTGGAAGCCGTCCGCCTCCGCCCGCCACGTCTCCAGGATGCCTTCGCTGCGAAGGCTCTCGGTCACGTGCTCCACGAGATCCTCGCCGCTCTCGGAACCGGCCACCTCGTCCCGGTGCCGCTCCGCGAGCGACGTGGCGACGCCCGTCGCCACAGCCTCGTCGATGTGCTCCTTGCCCAGCCATCCGAGGATGCGCGCGAACAGGTCCGCGTAGGCGGGCGGGGCTTCGCCGCTGCCCTTCTGCGTGGGGTACCAGCTCAGGAAGGGGCGGCCCGTCGCCTGCTTCACCGGGCGCGACTCGATCAGTCCGTCGGCGCGCAGGTGGTCGAGGTGGCGGCGGATCGCCGCGGCCTTCACACCCAGCGCCCCCGCCAGCTCCTCCACGCGCGCGCCGTGGTGTTCGAGGACATGCTCGAATACGCGCTCCCGTGTTCCGTGCAGGTGCGGTTCCATGCATCGATCGTAGGCGAGCCAGCCTTCACACACAACCTTTTTCGATCATTTTGTAGCGAAAGTCTTCTGGCCACTACCTCGTACACTCTCGGGCATGAAGAAGTGCGCTCTGGCCGTCGTCGTCGCGCTCCTGACGCTCGCCGCCTGCGGCGGTGGCGACCGGGCCCCCTACGAAGCCTCCGAGACCCCAACCACCGCCCCGCGGACCGCCTCCTCCACCGCCGAAACCGCCACCTCCACCCCCGCGACCCCGACCGCAACCCCCCGCTCCGGCCCTCCCGTCCCCTGCACCGCCCCGCTCGCCACCACCGCCTCTGACTGGCCCCACCCCAACTACGACGCCGGCGGCAGCCGCGCCACCTTCACCTCGACCATCACCTCCGAAAACGTCGGCCGCCTCAAGGAGGCGTGGCGCTACGAGCTGCCCTCCGGAGGAGCATTCGGCATCGTCGCCACGACCCCCATCGTCGCCGGCAACACCGTCTACCTCGGCGACCTCCAGACGAACGTCCACGCCATCGACCTCCAGTCCGGCAACCGCCGCTGGATCGTCGACAACGAGCAGTGGGTCTACGGGCCCAGCGGCGTGGCCCTCAGCGGCGGCTGCGTCTTCTCCAATTTCGGCGGCCACTCCATCGCCGCCTACCGCGCGATCGATGGCGAGCGCCTCTGGGACACCAAGATCCTGGAGAACGGCGGCGCCGTCAACTTCCAGCCGGTGGTCGTTGGGGGAACGGTGTTCGCGGCGACCAGCTCCCTCTCCCAGCCCGGCGCGCGCGGCACGCTCTACACCCTCGACCCCTCCACCGGCGACATCCGCTGGTCCTTCAACACGATCGTCTCCGAGGATGTCTGGGGGAACGCGGAGATCAACAGCGGCGGCGGCGCCTGGTACCCGCCCGCCCTCGACCTCGAGGCGGGCGTCTCCTACTGGGGCATCTCCAACCCCTACCCCGGCGCGCCCGGCTACCCCCTCGGCGCCAGCCGCCCCGGTGACAACCGCTGGACCGACTCCATCCTCGCCGTCGACATCGCCACCGGCGAGCTGCGCTGGGGCGTGCAGCACATCGCCCACGACATCTTCGACCGCGACGCCGTCCTCACCGGCATCGCCACCCTCGAAGATGGCAGCCAGGTCATCAGCAGCACGGGCAAGCTCGGCCGCGTCATCGGCCTCGACCGCGACGGCACGGTCCTCTGGGACACGCCCGTCGGTATCCATCAGAACGACGAGCTCACCGAGTTCGAGGGCGAGATCGAGGTGCTCCCCGGCAACGCCGGCGGCATCGTGACCCCCATGGCCGTCGCCGAGGGCATGGTCTACGTCTCCGTCGTGAACGCCCCCACCACCTACAAGCCCGACGTCCCCGAGGGGACAGGCACCAGCCTCGGCGTCCATCCCAGCCAGATGGTCGCCATCGATGCGAGCACCGGCGAGATCATCTGGGACGCCGACCTCCCCGGCGACAGCTTCGGCGGCGCCACGGTCGTCAACGACCTCGTCTTCACTTCGGTCATCACCGGCGTCATCCTCGCCCTCGACCGCGAGACCGGGGAGATCGTCTGGGGCCACCAGGCCGAGGGCGGCATCAACGGCTGGCCCGCCGTCGCCGGCGATACCATCCTCATCCCCGTCGGCTTCGGCGACCCCGGCTTCCTCCTCGCCCTCAGGATCGAGTAGCGCTGAGCTCGCCCAGCGCCTCCTCCCAGCGAGGCCCCACCACCTCCCACGCGAATCGCCCGGCCGAGGCCCGCAGCGCCTCCCGATCCCCGTTGCCTACCCCCGCGCGAATCGCCTCCCGCGTGAGCGCCAGCAGCCCGGCCTCGGTCTCGTAGAGGCAGCGGTCCTGCAGCGACCCCGGTACGAGCGCCGGGTAGTTGTAGCGACGCGGCGCGATCGGCAGGCACCCGCACCACATCGCCTCGACCGTGGAGATGCCGAAGAACTCGTGCCGCGTGCTGCTGATGCTGATATCGGCCTCCCACAGCAGGCGCGCGTACCCCTCCCTCCCCTCGACCGGCCCGAACTGCACCAGCCGATCCCCGAGCCGCTCCGGCAGCTCCAGCATCGAGTCGCTCGGGTTGTCCCCCCGCTCCCCCGCCACCGCCACGCGGAAATCGAGCCCCTCCTCCGCCAGCGTCGATACCGTCCGCACGAACGCTTCCGGCGCCTTGTCGAACTCCCAGCGGTGGTTCCACAGGATGAGCGGACTGCCGCCCTCCCCCTCCTCCGCCGGCCCCTCCCCCAGCGACCTCAAATCCACACCTACCGGCAGCACCGAGCTCTTCCCCCGGATGGCCTCGATCCCCTCGACCGTGAGCCAGTTGTTCGGCTGACGCTCAAGCTCCTCCAGCGCCCCCAGAAAGTCGGCGCGGTGGTACTCCGAGTTGAACGCCACCCGGTCCGCCGCCAGCGCCGACAGGTAGTTGATCTGCCCGAACCACGAGTTCAGCTTCGTGCCCCGCAGCCGTGGATACGTCAGCTGGTTCTCGTGCATGAACAGCAGCACCGGCGTGCGCTCAAACCGCGGCCGCGTGAGCGCCAGGAACGCCGCCAGATCGAGCATGTCCGACACCAGCAGGAAGTCGAATTCGCCGCGAACCTCCCCCACCCGCTCCGCCAGCAGCTGCGCCCCCAGACGCATCCGCCGCCGCCACTCCCGCCCCGGCAGCGTCAGCAGCTCCAGCTCGTGCCCCCCATGCGCCACCAACCCCTCAGCGAACGCACGGTGGCTCCCCCCAAAGAACGGCTCCACGAACAACCCTCGGGCCATGGGGAAAGGCTACAGGTCTCTCGGCGCTACTGGCCTGACCCACTCACGCGGGAGGTGGTCACGAAGCGATCTTGAGTAGGGAGGGCGGAGCTGCCGCCCGCAGGAATTTTGTGAACGGGTCTTTGGTTGAAGCTGGCCAGCGAGCCGAGTCCTTGAGGAGAAAGGGCTTCATGTCGGCGAGCCAACCCTCAAGCCGCTCTGTCTCGCCTGAGAACTTTTCCTCGATAACGCCATCCGTTAGTTCTGCAAACAACCGAATGAGGAAGGGGAAAAGGTCTGCCAACTGGATAAGACCCACATCCTTGGAGTCTCCGAAGTACGGAACATCGATTACTTGGTCAAGGCGGGCTTGTTTGCGGGTTCGGCTATAGAACGTGTCGGTTGAAGCTGGAGGATCTAGGATAAGTTTGATGAGCTTTTTCCTAGACGTTGCTTCGTCGAAGACAAAGATTGTATTACCTTTGTTCCTTTGCTCAGATTGGTATTTCTTTTGTACTCCAAGAATGAGATGCATGGCGGCGATTGACCATGCATCCCTTTCTTCGAAGCCATCGAGAGTAAAGTTTGCACGGGCACTGACCAGGTTGTCTCTCTTCACTGCCCCAAAGGTCAGGTCATGCTTCTTCTCCCGCATGAAGCGGATAATTTGATCAATGACTTGGGTTCTCTCCCCCCCATCCGTTTGTCGCCAGTCATCGTTGCCTCGATAGAGGTCACGGCCTTTGAGTTCGAGCAAGTCCCCTTTCACGCCGGCTCTTAGGTCGTCGAGTAGCTCGTCCCAATCTAGCCTCGCGCGATGCAGACGAACGGCGTCGACGACTATCCCGGCAACCACGGTTACGTCCGATCCCACACCACTCTCGTCCGCGTAACAGAATTTCAAGTCGTATTCCTTCTATTCGGTAGTTCACACATAGCCCGTGGGGAGCGCTGATGGCCGCTCAACGACGATGCTCGCACACGTCCCGCGTAGGGGGCAGCCAGGGAATGTGCCTGTGGCGCCGCGTGCCTGGTCCGCGCCTACAGGTCCCCGCGCTCCGCGATCTTCTCGACGATCTCCAGCAGCTCGCGGTCGCTCTCGTTCACTTCCTTGTACTGCGAGACGCAGTACCCGCCGTACTTCTCCACCAGGTACCAGTCGTCGTCGATGATCAGGTCCGGCGTCGGGTCCACCCGCGGATGCTTGTCGAAGCAGCCGTCGACCCACTCCGAGAGGCCGTGCCGCTCCACCGTGCGCTCGCTGTACTGCTGCCCGCCCGCCGACCAGACATAAATACTGTGTCCCGCGCCCTTGATCCGCTCCATCGCCTCGTGTGTGCCCGGACGCAGGTCGCTGCTGTCCTTGGTCGTATAGACCAGCGTGTGGTCCACATCGAAGTACACGTTGAGGGAGCGCGTCGTCTCGGTCATGGGGTGGCGCTACGCCTCGGCGATCGTGAGGCCCCACACCGGCCGGTAGCGCCAGGTGCGGATGCCCTTGTAGGAGATACCGTGCTTGCGGCAGAGGCGCTTCGCCTGCTGCACCTGTCCTGCCGGCACGTACAGCAGGAGGTCGCCCATCTTCGAGTACGGCAGCCACTTCTTCTGCGCCTGCTCGTCCGTCATCGTGTCGGCCGTCTCGACCTGCGCCACGAACTGCAGCCACTGCCCCGGCCGCCGCACCACCACGATGTCCGGGTAGAGCGGCTCCCCCTCCCACTCCCCCACCGAGATGGAGGGCTCGGGGTTGTTCCGGAGCGTCTCCAGCTCCGGGTGCTCCTCGCTCGGGAAGGGGAAGCGCGACTGCGCGATCTCGGCGACCGTGGCCGTGTGACGCTGATCCCGCAGGTACTTGACCGGCACAGCGACTCCCTTCGCCCTACTCCAGGATCACGAGGGTCTCGCCCTCGGATACCTGGTCGCCCTCGTTGACCGGCACTTCTTTCACCGTGCCGGCCCTGGGCGCGTTGATCTCGTTCTCCATCTTCATCGCTTCGAGGACCACCAACAGCTGCCCCGCCTCGACGGTATCGCCGGGCTTCACCTCGATCCGCAGCACCTTACCCGATAGCTGCGCCGCCACGCCTCCCGGCACGTTCGAGGCAGCCGCCGGAGCGCCTGCGCTCGCGGCGCCCGCTGCCCTCGCCGGCGGCCGCGCGGGACCGCCTCCCAGCCGCCCCTCGTATTCCAGCGTGAAGGGCCGGTGGTCGACCTCGATCGCCATGCCCGACTCGCGCTCGCCCTCGGGCGGCAATGCCACGCGGTAGCTCACCGCCCCGGCCGTCACCGTGTCGTAGGCGTCGCCGCGCGCGATCTTGATCGGGAACTCTTGGCCATCGACGACAACGGTGTCGCCGCTCACTTCGACCTCGTAGGAACGTCCGCCGATCGTGACTGTCGCCATCGTTACCGCATCTGCCGCATGCGACCGAACTGGCGCCATTCGGCGCCCGCGCCGTTCGCGGACGAGGGGATGGGGCTGGGGCGAGCGCCGTTCTGCGGGCGATCAACGACCGCCATCGCACCGATGACGGCGGCCACCAGCTCGCGCTCGGGACCGCCGCCTTCCCGCCGCCACTGCAGGAACTTCTTCGCCGGCTGCGGGAACATCACGTAGGAGAGCACGTCCTCGGGGCTCTCGGCCAGGTCGCCGATCTCCTCCCGGGCACTCTCCATCTCCGGCTCGAGGTCGTCCGCCGGGCGGTGGGTGACCTGCTCCTCGTCACCGAGAATCTGCTTCAGCACGTCCTCGGCAATCGGCTCGGTGGTCTCGCCGTAGAGCCCCTGCGCGAGGTTGCGCGTTTCCTTCGTCACGACGCCGTAGCGCTTGCCCGTGAGCACGTTGAGCACGGCCTGCGAGCCGACGATCTGCGAGCTCGGCGTGACGAGCGGCGGGTAGCCGAGGTCGGCCCGCACGCGCGCGTTCTCCTCCAGCACGTCGCCCAGCCTCGACTCCTGCCCCTGGTCTCGCAGCTGACCCACGAGGTTCGAGATCATGCCGCCGGGAACCTGGTGCCGGAGCACGCCGGCGTCGACGCCAAGCAGGTTGCTTTCGTACTTCCAGTAGCGCTTGCGCACGCCCCCGAAGTACTCCGCCGTCTCCACGAGCTCGTCGAGCTCGATGCCCGTTGAGTGTTCGCCGTCCTCGCGGAGCGCCGCCACGAGCGTCTCCGTGGCTGGCTGCGAGGTGCCCCCCGCAAGCGGGCTGATGGCGGTGTCGATAGCGTCCGCGCCGGCGCGAATGGCCAGCAGGTAGGCCATCTCCGAATAGCCGGAGGTGTCGTGGCAGTGGAGCTGCAGGGGTACGTCGGGATGGTCGCCCTTGATGCGCGTCACGAGCCGCTCGGCCATCACCGGACTCAGCAGCCCCGCCATGTCCTTGATGCAGAGCGAGTCGGCGCCCATCTCGACCAGCCGGTTCGCGAGCGTGCCGAAGCTCTCGACGGTGTGCACGGGGCTGGTGGTGTAGCAGAGCGTTCCCTGCACGTGCCCGCCCGCGCGCTTCACGCCTTCGAAGGCGGTCTCGAGGTTCCGCGTGTCGTTGAGCGCATCGAAGATGCGGAAGATGTCCATGCCGTTCTCGACGGCGCGCTCGCAGAACTCAAGCACGACATCGTCGGCGTAGTGCCGGTAGCCGACGGCGTTCTGGCCTCGCAGGAGCATCTGCGTGGGCGTGTTCTTCAGGCGGCTTTTCACCTCGCGCAGGCGCTCCCAGGGGTCTTCCAGCAGGAAACGCATGGCCGTGTCGAAGGTGGCGCCGCCCCAGCACTCGATGCTGCCGTAGCCGACGGAGTCCATCCGTTCGAGGGCGGGGATCATGTCCTCGGTGCGCATGCGGGTGGCCAACAGCGACTGATGCCCGTCGCGTATGGCGGTCTCAGTGATGCGTACCTGGCCCATGCTCGGCGAAGTCCCTCGCGGTGGCCCGCGGCCTTGCGTGAACACTATCACAAGGGCGTCCTACGGCCAGCCGCAGGAACCCGGGAGAGCCGCTCGCGATGCGCTCCTTACAGCGGGATGTTGCCGTGCTTCTTCGGCGGGTTGCGGTCCGCCTTGTTCCGCAGCATCTCCAACGACGTCACGATCTTGCCGCGCGTCTCCCGCGGGTCGATCACGTCGTCCACGAAGCCCCGCCCGGCGGGGATGTACGGGTTGCCGAAGCGCACGCGGAAGTCCTCCGCGAGCTCCTGGCGCTTCGCGGCCGGGTCGTCCGCGTCGGCGATCTCGCGCCGGTTGATGATGCCCACCGCCTGCTCCGGACCCATCACCGCCACCTCCGCCGCCGGCCAGGCGAAGTTCATGTCGCCCCGCAGGTGCTTGCTCGACATGACCAGGTATGCCCCGCCATACGCCTTGCGCAGCACCACCGCGATCTTCGGCACGGTCGCCTCGCTGTAGGCGAACAGCAGCTTCGCCCCGTGCGTGATGATCGCGCCGTGCTCCTGCGAGGAGCCCGGCAGGTACCCCGGAATGTCGACGAGCGTGACGATGGGGATGTTGAAACAGTCGCAGGTGCGCACGAAGCGCGCCGCCTTGCGGCTCGCCTCGATATCGAGCACGCCCGCCAGGTGCATCGGCTGGTTCCCCACGAACCCGACCGTCTGGCCGCCCATGCGGGCAAAGCCGACCACCACGTTCTGGGCGAAGGTTTCGTGGACCTCAAGGAAATCGCCGTCGTCGACGAGGCGGTAGATGAGGTCGCGCACGTCGTAGGGACGGTTCGGCTCGTCCGGCACGACCGTCAGGAGCTCTTCGTCCGGCATGTGCGTGGGGTGCTCCGTGGGCACGAAGGGCGCGTCCTCGGCGTTGTTCGAGGGCAGGAACGACAGCAGCCGCCGCACCTCCGACAGCGTCTCCTCCTCGCCTTCGATGGCGAAGTGGGCCACGCCCGAGCGGCTCGCATGCATGGCCGCCCCGCCCAGCGTCTCGTGGTCGATCTCCTCGCCCGTGACGTTGCGGATCACGTCCGGCCCGGTGATGTACATCTGGCCCGTGCCGGCCGTCATGAAGATGAAGTCCGTAATGGCCGGGCTGTAGACGGCGCCTCCGGCGCAGGGCCCCATGATCACGCTGATCTGCGGCACCACGCCGCTCGCAAGCGTGTTCATCGCGAACATCTCACCGAAACCGCGCAGGCTCTCGGGGCCATCCTGGATGCGCGCGCCGCCCGAATCCTGGATGCCGATGATGGGCGCGCCCGTCATCAGGGCGAGGTCCATCACCTTCAGGATCTTCTCCCCCACCGCCTCGCTCAGGGAGCCGCCGGAGACCGTGAAGTCGTAGGAGAAGAGGTACACGGGGCGCCCCTCGATGCGGCCCCACCCCGTCACGACCGCCTCGGGGCCGCGGTCGGCCCCGCGTGGCCGCACGAGCGCGTCGACCTCCTCGAACGTACCCTCGTCCAGCAGCAGCTCGATCCGCTCCCGCGCGGTCAGCTTGCCGCGGTTGTGCTGGGCCTCGACGCGCCGCTCGCCGCCGCCCGCGCGCGCCTCGTCCTTCCGTTCGTTCAGCTCGGCGAGGCGCTCTTGCACGGTCTTCGTCATCGCTCTCTCCTTCGGGCTCTCCGCCCGCGGAAGCGTCGCCTTCGCCGCTGGTGGCGCGGCGCGCTCGCGCTCAAAGTCGGTGGATAGCTGGTGGAGACAGGGGGAGTCGAACCCCCGACCTCAGCATTGCGAACGCTGCGCTCTCCCAACTGAGCTATGTCCCCACGGGCTGTGGCCATCGTAGGGACGGGCCTTTTGCAGCGTCAAATGCCAACCGATGCTCGGTGGTCAGCGGCCGGGGGTCGGTGAGCGTACGGCGCCACCCGCCACCGATCACGAATCGCCGGTCACAAGGGGCAGGGGGGAGGGGAGGGCCGCCTCAGCGACGACGGGAGGAGCCTCGCCCAATGCGGTAGCTCGTCTCGCCGGTGAACTGGCGCTCTTCGCCGCACTTCTTGCACCGTCCGAAGGTGAGCTCGCCTCTTGGTGGGTCCAGTATCCAGTGGTGGACGCAACTGCCGACTATCTGAAGCGACTCGGCCTTCGCCATCGCCGTTCCCCCTCGACTGGGACTGGGCCCGCGACCGGAATAGACCCCGCTCCGTGATAGCCGCAGACCCTGTGGACGCTTCCGAGTCTAGCGGGCGCGACGAGGCCTTTCAACGGCGCTATTGCCTTTCGTCAACCAAGCCGGGCTGATTTGTAATATGAAGCATGCCTCCGGCGACATCGATCGCTTGCACAACCGAGGCGATCGCCGGTAGCAGCGTCTCTCCCGCTGGGCCCTTAACGACATACACATCGTTCGCGCCCGTGCTCAGCACTTCACTCACCTTGCCAAGACTGCGCCCTTCTTCCGTGACCACCTCGAGCCCAATGATCTCGTAGACGAGGTGCACATCCGGATCCCGCACCAGGTCCCCCTCCGCCACCTCCAGCAACGCCCCCCTCGTGTCCTCCACGTCGCCGCGGCTTTCCAGTCCCTCCAGCCGCAGGAGGATCCGATCGCGGTCCCAGCGCACCCGCTCGATGCGCCGCCGGCGGCCCAGCAGGTACACCTCGCCGTCCGGCTGCAGGTTGGGGATGTCCGGGTTGAAGGGCGTCACTCGCAGCTCGCCCGTGTTTCCGTGGGGCCGCAGGACGCGTCCAACGGCGATGAAGCCGTCGCGAGGCTCGGAAGGTCCGCCGGGGCTGGGAGGGGGAGGGGGCGCCGCGCTCGCGGTCAGTCCCCGATCTCGAGGCCGACGCGCGCGTCCTCGCGGATGGCGGCCACCTTGATCAGCGAGCGCATCGCCGTCGCGATCCGCCCGTCGCGCCCGATCACCCGGCCGATGTCATCCTCGGCCACATCCAGGTGCACGATGATGCGCCCGTGATCGTCGTGTTCCGTCACGTGCACCTCGTCCGGCTCGTCGACAAGCGACTTGGCGATGTACTCAATCAGGTTGCCCATCATCGAGGCCATGGTTAGCTCTCCGTCCCCTCGGCGGCCAGGGCAGGCTCAGCTTCGCTGGCGGCCGGTGTCCCGGCTTCGGCGGGAGCTTCGGCCTCTGCGTCCGTCGTCTCAGCTTCGGCCTCGGGAGCCATCGCGGCCTCCGCCACCGGCGCGCCCCCGATGACGCCCGCACGCTTCAGGATCTTCGCCGCAGCATCCGAAGGCTGCGCGCCCTTCGAGATCCACTCACGAGCGCGATCGGCGTTCAGGTCCGACGTGGGCGGATCAGTGTGCGGGTTGTAGGCCCCCAGGGACTCGAGGAACGCGCCATCGCGCGGAGCCCGCTGATCGGCCACTACCATGCGGTAGTACGCCTGACCTCTCTTCCCAACCCGTCGTAGCCGAATACGCAGCACTCGCCGTTTCCTCTCGTTGTTCGCTGCCCGCGATGCTACCGCAAGCCCTGCCTATGCGCCCGCTCAGCGCAGGCCCGGAATCGCCGGCATGCGGCCCGTGCTGATCTGCCGCGCGAGCTTGCGCGCCTCGAAGAACTGCTTCAGCAGCCGGTTCACGTCCGCCGGCACGGTGCCGCTGCCCTGCGCGATGCGCCGCCGCCGCTTCCCGTCGATGCGGTCCGGATGTCGGCGCTCCCAAGCCGTCATCGAAAGCACGATCGCCTCCGCGTGCCCGAAGTACGACTCGTCCAGCGAGTCCACGTCTAATTGCGACTTGATCGAATTGAACCCCGGCAGCATCTGCACCAGCTGTCCGATCGGCCCCATCTCCCGCACCTGGCGCAACTGGTCGACGAAGTCCTGAAGGTCGAAGGAGCCCTTCCGCATCTTCTCGTTGAAGCGCTCCGTGTCCTGGTCGCCCATCGTCGCCTTCGCCTTGTCGATCAGGCTGAGCATGTCGCCCATCCCGAGGATGCGCCCCGCCAGGCGATCCGGGTGGAACGGCTCCAGCGCGTCCGTGCGCTCCCCCACGCCGATGAACTTGACCGGCACCCCCAGCACCGCGCGGATGCTGAGCGCCGCCCCGCCGCGCGCGTCCCCGTCGAGCTTGGTCAGCACCACTCCCGTGATCTCGACCTGCTCGTGGAACTCCTTGGCCGCCGTCACGGCGTCCTGCCCGGCCATGGCGTCCGCCACGAATAGCACCTCGCTGGGATCGAGCTGCTTCCGCAGGTCCGCCACCTCCGCCATCATCGTCTCGTCGACGTGCAGGCGGCCGGCCGTGTCGACCAGCACGTGGGTCGCCGCCGTCCGCCGTGCCTCCGCCACTCCCCGCGCCGCGATCTCCCCCGGCTTCGCGGACGTGCCCTCCTCGTAGCAGGGCACGTCGATACCGGCCGCCAGCGTCACCAGCTGCTCGACCGCCGCCGGCCGGTAGATGTCACAGGCGACGAGGAATGGGCGCTTGCCGTCGCTCTTCAGGCGCGCCGCCAGCTTCGCCGCCGTGGTCGTCTTGCCGGAACCCTGCAGCCCCACCAACAGGATCACGGACGGCGGCTGCGAGGCGCTCGCCAGCTCGGCCGCCTCCCCCCCGAGGATGGCGGTCATCTCGTGGTTGACGATGTCGACGACCTGCTGCGCCGGCGTCAGGCTCTTGAGCACGTCCGCACCCAGCGCCTGCTCCCGCACGCGCGAGGTGAACTGCCGCACGACGCGGAAGTTGACGTCCGCTTCGAGCATCGCCAGCCGCACGTCCCGCAGGACCCTGTCGAGGTCCTCTTCCGTGACGATGCCGCGGCTGCCGAAGCGCTGGAACGCGTCCTGCAGCTTGTCGGTGAGGGCTTCGAACATAGAGCCGAGTGTACGCCAGCGGCGCGAACGCTAGAGGCCGCGCTCCACGAGCATGGCGCTCAGGTCCGACAGGCGGCAGGCGTAGCCCCACTCGTTGTCGTACCAGGCCGCAACCTTCACGAGGTTTCCGCCGACGACGTTCGTCGATCGCCCATCGACGATGCTCGAACGCTCGTCGCCCTTCAGGTCCATCGAGACCACGGGGTCGTGCGTGATGCCGAGGATGCCCTTCATCTGCTCGCTGGCCATCTCTGCGACCGTCGCGTTCACCTCTTCCCTGGTCGTGTCCTTCTCCGTCAGGGCCACGATCTCGACGATCGAGACCGTCGGCGTGGGAACGCGGTAGGCGAGCCCGTCGAGCTTGCCCTCCACCTCCGGAATCACGAGCCGCAAGGCGCGCGCGGCGCCGGTGGAGGTGGGCACGATGTTGAGCGGTCCCGAGCGCATCTCGCGCGGGTCGCCGCTACCGGCCTGATCGAGGATCTTCTGGGAGCTGGTGTAGCTGTGGACCGTCGTCATCTGGCCCTTCACCAGCCCGAAGTTATCGACCAACATCTTCACAACCGGGGCGAGTCCGTTGGTCGTGCAGCTCGCGTTGGAGATGACGTGGTGCTGCGCGGGGTCGTAGCGCTCGTCGTTCACGCCGAGCACGATCGTGAGGTCCTCGTTCCTCGCGGGGGCGCTGATGATGACCTTCTTCACGCTGTCGCGGCGGTGCGCCGCCGCCTTCGTCGCGTCGGTGAAGAAGCCGGTGGACTCGATCACGATCTCGACGCCGGCCGATCCCCAGGGAATCTGCCCGGGGTCGCGCTCGCTGAAGACACTCACGAGCCGCCCGTCGACGGCGATGCCGTCCTCGGCGGCGCGAATCTCGCGGTCCCAGGGCCCGTAGTTGCTGTCGTACTTCAGCAGGTTGGCGTTCGTCTCGATATCGACGAGGTCGTTGATGGCGACCACCTCGAGCGTGTCGCTATGCCGCTCGCTGATCGCCTTGAAGACCTGCCTGCCGATCCGTCCGAAGCCGTTGATTCCGATCCTGGTAGCCACCGCGTAACCCGCCTGTTTTCAGTAGGTGCGTGAAGCCTAGCCCCCGACCGTCCCTCGCGATAGCCCGACCGCCTTGAGCCCCCAGAGAAGCGCTTTCGCGGTGTCCATGGGAGCCCTCAGTCCCTCCCCACGGCCGTCCCCCGCCACTGCCGACCACGCCGCCCGCAGCGCCACCAGCCCCATCCCCCGCGCCGTCTCCACGTCCCGCGCCTCCGCTCCCACGAACACGCACGCATCCGGCTCGCGCCCGAGGTACGACAGGCACTCGGACGCCCGCGCCCCCACCTCCCAGCCCTCCCCCTCCGGGGTCGCCGAGAGCACGGTCAGGAAGCGGTCGACACCCGTGGCCTGCGCCTGCTTTAGCGCGACCGCGTGGGGCAGCCGCGAGATCGCTCCGATCTCGATGCGCCCGCCCCGGATCTCGTCGAGCGCCATACCCGTGCCGTCAAACACGAGCAACCGTTTCATCGCGCTGCGCCCGGCGATCCGCTCGCACAGCTCCTCCGCGCGCCGCCGCTCCTCGGGGTCGTCGAGCAGGATCGCGAGGCTGTCGCGCCAGGGGCGGCGGTGGTACTCCTCGACCAATAGGCTCGCATCAATGCGCCGGTTGGCGAGGCTCATCAGCGCCTCCTCCAGCGTGTAGCGCCAGGCCGGGCGGCTGTCGATGAGCGTTTCGTCGAGGTCGAAGATGACCGCCCGGTAGGCGGGTTCGAACGTGCGGCGCGAGGGCACCGTGCCTAGGGGCCGCCGGTGAGCGCGGCGAGGGCGGCCTCGTATTCGGCGGGCGTGTTCAGGTCGAGCAGGCAGCGCTCGTCGCTGGGTACGTCCACGATTTCGTCGGCGTGGGCGGCGAGCACCCCGCGGAGCCCCTGCCGGTCGTCGGTGGCGGCGATGAGTTCGCCCTGCAGCCGCCCTGCCAGGACCACCGGGTGGCCGTGATGGCCATCGTGTATTGGCCGTGTTGCGGCAGCCGTTGGTGTGTGTCCGTCGAGAACGGCGCCGATGAGGTCCGCGGGCCGCGGCTGGTCGACGTTCAGGAGGACAATCGCCGAAGCCTCCCGATTGACCGCCTTCGCCCCCGCCCGCAGCGACCCCGCCCGCCCCAGCTGGTAAACCGGGTTGAGCACGCTCCGGTAGGTGAGGCCGTGCAGCTTGCGGTGGATTTCGTCGGCGCGGTAGCCCAGCACCACCACGACCTCGTCCACGCCCGCCTCCTGCAGCTGCCGGATCTGGTACCGAATGAGGGGTTCGCCGCCCCAGTCGAGGAGCGCCTTCGGCTCGCCCATGCGGGTGGACATGCCCGCTGCCAGAAGGATGCTCGAGATCATGCTCGCTCCGGGGGGTTGCTACGCACGCAGTCTAGGCGTGGGCGGCGGTTCGGGCGAACCTCGCTACTCGGGCGCTACGCCCCGCTTGTGCACCACCACATCCCCCTCCACGTGCGCCTGGCACGCCAGCCGCAGGCGCGGATCCTCGATCGAACGCATGCCCCGCTGGCGGATCAGGTTGGCGCGCTCGTAACGACCCATCGCGCTCAGCCGCCCCAACCCGGAGATGACCTCCATCGCGCAGTTCGTGCACTCGCCCGTCTTCTCGCAGCCGATCGGCCAGAAGTAGCCCTGCGCGCAGACGGCGTCCATCACCGTCTCGCCGTACGGCGCATCGACCTCGATCCCCAGCGGCTCCACCCGAATGCGCGGCATGGTCCTAGCGTAGCACCGCCCCCGTGAGCGGCCTCCAGCTACGCCTCCGCCCAGACGCCTTCGACCGGCAGGTCCATCGAGCTATCGCTCCAGAACGCCCCGTTTGGCGCGGAGGCCGGCCGCGGCGCCTGTGGCCCCTCCTCGATCGCCTCGAACGCCTCGCTCAGCGACGTGGCGAACGCGACCGGCGCGCCGATGCCCGCCTCGACCTCCGCCACGGTCATGCTGTCGAGAAAGCGCTCGCCGAAGTAGTCGAGGCTCGTGCGCGGCAGCAGCACCAGGTCTGCGTCGGTCCCTGCGAGCGTCCGCGCGAAGTCGGCGCCGCTGAGCAGGCCGCTCACGTTCACGCGCGCGCCGAAGAGCGTGTTCCGTACGGGGTGGACGCTGGCCTCGATCCCGGTCTCAGCAGCGAACTCTTCCGTCAGGCGCCCGAGCACGGGCCCAATGAGGGTCCCGCAGGCGATCGCGACGCGCTTCCCCGCCAGCCCCTCCGCCGGCTGCCTGCGCAGCCGCCGGCGCAGGCGTGACCAGTCCTCCAGCAGCGTCCGCACCATGCCGATCCCGTTCTCGTACTGGGGGAAGTCGTCGTAGCGCCTCGCCGCCGGCAGCCGCCGTCCTGCCGCCAGGTAGTACTCGTCGGCGCACTGCACGACACTCCGACCGTGCGCCTCCTCGCAGCCCCGCTGGAAGCGCCGGATCGTCGCAATCAGGGTCCGCGCGAACCCGCGCTCAGGAGGCAGGAGCTCGATCCCGTCCCGATCCCGCGACCACTCCTCCAGCCGTGGACTTGCCCCCACCGGCACCACCGAGACCGTCTGCACGGTGGGATAGAGAGCCGTCAGGTCGCGCAGCGACCGCTCCAGCGCCTCACCATCGTTCACCCCGGGCGTCAGCACGATCTGCGTGTGCACGTGCAGCCCCAGGTCCCGCAGCCGTTCCAGTTGCGCGACCACATCCGGTGCGCGCTCGTTCCCGAGCAGCTTCCGCCGGAGCTCCACCTCGGTGGCATGGACCGATACGTTCAACGGGCTCAGGCGCTGTTCCTCCAGCCGATCCCAGTCGTCATCGGTCAGGTTCGTCAAGGTCACGAAGTTGCCGTGCAGAAAGCTCAGCCGGTAGTCGTCGTCCTTCAGGTAGAGCGGCTTGCGCAGCCCCTTCGGCAGTCCCTTCAGGAAGCAGAAGAAGCAGGTGTTGTTGCAGACCTGCACCCGGTCCCACGTGGCCCGCTCGAAGGCCAGGCCCAGATCCTCGTCGGGGTCCTTCTCGAACACGACCAGGTCCTCGCTCCCGTCGGCCTTGCGAAAGCGCGCCGTTATCTCGGGCTCGGCTGCGTAGAACTGGTAGTCGACGGCATCGCGAAGCACGCGACCGTCGATCGCGACGATCGCGTCGCCCGGTTCGATCCCCGCCTCCTCGGCCAGGGAGCCATGGACGACGGACGAGACGATGCCTCCCTCGGGAGCCTTCATGTCGCCTCTGCCTCGTGCTCGATCCTGAGCGCCTCCAGCTCCTCCCGGATGTGCTCCGTGAGCTCCTCCACCTGCTTCGCCAGCGGTCCCGGCTGGCGCTCGACCGGAAACGGCTTGCCGAAGCGTACGGTCAGGTGCGGGCGTGGGAACAGGTGCCCCGACTTCCCGAGAACGTTCGTGTTGAACACCCGGCAGGGCAGGATGGGCGCGTTCGTGCGCAGCGCGATCAAGGCCGTGCCCCCCTGGAGCGGGCCAAGCTCGCCCGTCTTGCTGCGGGTGCCCTCCGGGAACATCCCCAGCAGCTCGCCGTTCCGCACGACCTCCTCCGCTTGCCGCATCGCTACCCGATCCGAGGCGCCCCGGTGCAATTTAATCGGATGCCACGAGACGATGAACGGCGTGAGGACGTAGCGGAACAGCTCCTCCTTGGCCATGAATCGGATGCGCCGCCAGCGGGGGGCGATGGCGATCCCGAGCAGCATCGGGTCCACGTTCCCCAGATGGCTGGAGGCGAGGATAAGCGCCCCCCTGGGCACGTTTCGTCGGCCCTTCACTGTCCACCGCGCCATCCCCAGGAGGATGGCCATCGAGGTCCACACCGACCACCAGTAGAAGCAGGGAACATAGATCCGCGCCCACAGGGTCCGTCCCAAGGCCTTCACGTCGCTCGCTCCTCGATCACGGCTATCGCGGCCTCAATCATCGCATCGGCGTCCAGTTCACCCGTATCGATCACGATCGCGCCCTCGGGAACGACCAGGGGGCTGGTTACGCGGGTGCTGTCGATCGCGTCGCGGCCACTGATGTCGCCGCTCGCTTCTTCCGCTGTCTGGGAGGATCCCCACTCCGCCGCCTGCTCCCCGCGACGCTGCGCGCGCACCGCTGCCGCCGCCTCCAGGTAGAACTTCACGGGTGCGTCGGGCAGCACCACCGACCCGATGTCGCGCCCCACCAGCACCGAAGGCTGCCTGGCGGTGAAGGCCTGCTGCTGCGCCACCAGCTCGCGACGCACCTCGGCGATGGCCGCGTAGTCGCTCACGTTCGCCTCGACCTCGGCCGCCCGCAGCAGGTCCGTCACGTCTTCCCCCGCCAGGTGGACGCGCGCTTCCCATCCCGCCACCACCAGCTCGAGCCCACCTTCACGAGCGAGCTTCGCGCAGGCCTCGGCGTCGCTGGCGGGAACCTGCGCACGCCGCGCCGCCAGCGTCACGGCGCGGTACATCAACCCTGTATCCAGGAGCACGCACTCGAACCGCTCCGCAAGGGCGCGCGCCAGCGTGCTCTTGCCCGAGGCGGCGGGCCCGTCGATGGCGATCGGGTGCGGGTGCGCTGGCTTCACGGTGCGTTAGGGTCCTCTGGCGAGGCCGCCGCCATGCTACCGCGAGGCGTTGTCACCGCCCGCTTGGCCGCCTCGTACAGCGCCTGCACCTCCTCCGGCAGGAGGTCGCGGTTCTCGCCCGGCGGCAGCGACCCCAGGGCCAGCGGACCGATGGAGATGCGCCGCAGCGTCACCACGCGCCGCCCCACCAGGGCGAGCATCCGCCGTATCTCCCGCTTGCGGCCCCGGTGCAGCGCGACCAGCAGCCACCGTGGGTCGGGGCGCTCCGGCGATCCGCTCGGGCTCACCACCTGCACCGAGTCGGCCTTCAGGCGCTCACCCTCGTGCCACACCCCCCGCACCAGCCGCTCCCGTCCCTTTCGCCCCAGCGGCTGGTCGATGGCCACCAGGTATTCCTTCCGCACCTCGTGCCGCGGATGCGTGAGCAATTCCGTCAGCGCCCCGTCGTTCGTGAGCAGGATCAGCCCCTCGCTCGCCTGATCGAGCCTGCCGACTGGACGTAAGGTGGCGTCGGGACTCTCAACCAGCGACGTGACCGTCGGTCGCCCGCGCTCGTCCCGCGTCGTCGAGAGGACGCCGGGAGGCTTATGCAAGGCCACGTAGCGGTATCGCTCGCGGATCACGGGCACACCGTCGACCGTGACCTCGTCGATTGCGGGGTCCGCGCGCGCGCCCAGTGTGTCGAGCGTCGTGCCGTTCACGGCGACGCGGCCGGCCACGATCATCGCCTCCGCCGACCGCCGCGAGGCCACGCCCGCGTTCGACAGGATCTTCTGCAGCCTCTCAACCGCCACGACGTCTCCTCCCCCAACCGGCCCGCCAGGCGCCCCGCAAGGATGCCAGCGTCAGCACCACGCTAACGCCCGCCACCGCCCCCAGCGCGACCCACGGCGTGCGGCTCCCCGACTCTCGCTCGAAGCGCACCACCAGGGGAACGGGCGTCCCCGCCGGTTCCGTTGTCGCAGCGCCCCCGGAGGTGGTCCCCGCCGTGGGCGCCTGCCCGTCTCCCACCGCCGATGCCTCCACACTCGCGGCGGTGGGCGGGGAGCCCACCGCCGCCGCGAACACGTTGGGTTCTCCCGGCGAGGGCCGCAGCGTCTCCGCCCAGCGTTCGGACCGAGGCAGTCCCTCGTACGTCCGCGTCCCGAGGGTCACGCCGGCGTCAGTAGCCGCTGGAGGCATCGCAAACACGCTCCTATTCTCCCCAAACGAGAGCGCATCGACGACTTCGCCCGCGGGCGGGAGCAGCCGAAGCGCATCCCCGGCGTTGTTCAGACCGTTCCCGATGGTGCCGTCGGGGGTCCGAACGATAAGCGCGTTCACCGGCAGGAGCGCCGCTTCCGCCGCCACCACGACGAACCCGCCGGGCGGCACCTCCACCGCCGGCAGCGGATCAAGCGAGCTCCCGTCCCCGATCGACCACCCCTCCGTGCTCACAGCCACCGCCGCCGTATTCACCAGCTCCACCCACTCGTAGGCGCCGTCCACCCCAGGCTCGACCGGGTCCGCCAGCACCTCCGACAGCCGCAGTGATAGCACCCCATCCCCCACCGCCTCCTGCCGTGCCTCCGGACCAGCCGTCGCAGTCGCCGTCGAGACCTGAGGCGCTGTGGGCGCCGGCGTCGTTGCGGCCGTGGGCGAGGAAGTCGGCGTCGACGCGGGCGTTGAGGTAGGAGTCGATGTTGCCGTGGGGGTCGGTGTCGGTGTGGGCGTCGGCGTCGGTGTCGGCGTGGGCGTCGGCGTCGGCGTGGGGGTCGGTGTCGGCGTGGGTGTCGGAATCGGTGTGGGTGTGGGCGTCGGGGTGGGTGTGGGAGTCGGTGTCGGAATCGGCGTGGGTGTCGGCGTCGGGGTGGGCGTCGGAGTCGGCGTCGGTGTGGGCGTCGGGGTGGGCGTCGGAGTCGGGGTCGGGGTAGGTGTGGGTGTCGGTGTCGGCGTGGGCGTCGGTGTGGGTGTCGGTGTCGGCGTGGGCGTCGGTGTGGGAGTAGGTGTGGGCGTGGGTGTCGGTGTGGGAGTCGGTGTGGGAGTTGGCGTCGGTGTGGGAGTCGGTGTGGGGGCCTGCGCGATTCCGAACCACGCGTCGTCGAACCCCACCGCCGCCGTGCCCCCCGACCCCGGCTGGAACATCAGCCGCACGACCGCCGAGCGCGCGTCCCCCGGCGCCCGCACCGGCCCCACCCGGATCGTTGTCCAGGCCCTGTCCGTGACCGCTACCCCGCTCACCGTGCGAAGCTGCCGCCCGCTCCCATTCCCCGACGCGTACCAGGCGATTCGCACGAACGCCGCCCCCTCTCCCGCCACCACGCGCGCCTGCACCGACGCCTCGTACCACCCCCCACCCTCGACCGTGACCGCCTGGTACAGCCACTTCGTCGAACTCGATGTCGAGACCAGCAGCGCGCCCCCCTCCCCGCTCGAGGCCGACCCGTTCGTGCCGAGGACGCCCCCTTGCTTCTCCCAGCCCACGAACGCATCCCCGGCGACGGCCTCGAACCCCCCGTTCGCGAGCGCGGGCCCGATACGGACCACCGGCGCTGTCGTAGTGGTTCCGTCGCCGGGATTCGGCTCGGGCGGACCCGCTCCGGGGGTTCCCGCGGGACTCGGCTCCGGCGGGCGCGGAACCACCGGCGTCGCGACCACGGGGGTCGGGTCGGGCGTGGGAGGAGGGTCAGCCGTCTTCCTGACCTGGAAGCCCGCAAACAAGTCGGGGGAGCACGTGGCCGTGCGGATACGCAGTATCGCCTGGTAGTAACTTGCCCCAGGAGGCGCCGTCACCCCGACGCGACCCCCTCCCCCACTCACCCCCACCGTGACCTCGGTCGCCCCGGGTTGGCCGACCACGTTGAGCGCGTCATCCAGCATGACGAGCGTCAGCGTGGCGCCCGTTGCTCCCAGGCCCCCGGGCAACGTCGCCGACGCTTCGTACACCGCCCCCGGCGTGGCCGCACCCGTACGAGACCTTTCGCACGGCGCCTGCCGATCCTGCCCGCTGACCAGCCCGCCCGGCCACACCAGCACCGCCCCCGCCAGGACGGCTCCGGCCAGCGCCACGAAACCCCTTGCCTGCATCAATGCTTGAGACTAACACCTTCGACGTTGACACCTGCCCCCTGCCCCCGAACAATGCCCCCGTCCCATGCGGGCGTTAACGACCCGCCATAAACTTCCGGGACGACTCTGAGCACCACCCAAGGAGCCCCCCATGAAGGCCGCAGTCATGTACGGCGTCGACCAACCCCTCGTCATCGAAGACGTCGATGTCGACGAGCCCCACGCCAACGAGGTCCTCATCCGCACCAGCGCCACCGGCGTCTGCCACTCCGACCTCCATTTCATGGAGGGCAAGTACCCCATGGCCTGCCCCGCCGTCCTCGGCCACGAGTCGGCCGGCATCGTCGAGCAGATCGGCGACGAGGTTGCCAACGTCCAGGTCGGCGACCGCGTCGTCGTCGCCTTCGTCGCCTCCTGCGGCCACTGCGACAGCTGCGTCCAGGGGCGCCCCTTCCTCTGCATCAACACCAACCGCCTCGGCCGCCAGGACCGCCTCAGCATGAACGGCCAGCCCATTACCCAGTTCGCCGGCATGTCCGCCTTCGCCGAGCAGCAGCTCGTCAGCTCCAGCGCCCTCGTGCACGTCCCCGACGACGTCCCCATGGAGGCTGCCGCCCTCGTCGGCTGCAGCGTCATGACCGGCGTCGGCGCCGCCACCAACACCGCCCGCGTGCAGGCCGGCCAGACCGTCGCCGTTGTCGGCTGCGGGGGCGTCGGACTGAACGTCATCCAGGGAGCCGTCGCTGCCGGCGCCTCCCGCGTCATCGCCGTCGACATGCTTGAGAACAAGCTCGCCGCCGCCCGCGAGTTCGGCGCCACCGACGTCGTCGACGCTTCCCAGGGCGACCCCGTCGAGGCCGTCAAGGGACTCGTCCGCGGCGGCGTCGACTACGCCTTCGAGGCCATCGGCCTCGTCCAGACCGCCGAGCAGTGCTTCGAGATGGCCAAGCGCGGCGGACGCGCCGTCATCGTCGGCATGCTCCCCTTCGACTCACACGTCACCCTGCCCGGCGCCGCCTTCCTCAACGAGAAGGGCATGATCGGCTGCTTCTACGGCTCCACCCGCCAGACCTACGACATGGCCTGGCTCATGGAGCTCTACCGCCAGGGACGCCTCAAGATCGACGAGCTCATCTCCCGCCGCTACCCCCCCGAGCAGATCAACGAGGCCTACGACGCCCTCAAGAACGGCGAGGTCAACCGCAGCGTCCTCATCTACGACAATTGACAGGCCGGCGAGCGTCGAGCCCTCGGGTGCGACGCTCGCCTGGACAGGGGCGGTTGAGCCAATCCGGCGTTGGTCCGGCGGGCCTCAGCCCGAGACGCAGGCCATCACCGGGTCGTAGTCGGGCAGCTCCACCACCTGTGGAGCTGTCTCGATATGCGCCACGTTCCCGTCCCCGTCGACCACGACGACCACGCGGTTCGCCATGTTCATCCCCGGCAGCAGGACGCCGTACGCCGTCGCCGTCGCCCCGATCGGGTTGAAGTCGCTCAGCACCGGGTAGCTGACGCCCGCCTGCTCGCGCCACGCCTTCAGCGTCCAGGTGTTATCCGTCGAGATAGCGACCGCGACCGCCCCCTCGAGCGACCCCAGCTTCTCCTCGATGATCGGGAGCTGGTTGCTGCACACCGGCGAGAACGCCGCCGGCACGAAGTTAATCACGACCGTCGACCCACGATGGTCGCTCAGCTTGAACGGACCCGGATCGCCCGTGGGGCTCGCCGCAAGCTCGAAATCCGGGGCCGCATCGCCCACCTTCAAAGTACTCGTCTCAGACATGTCCACGCCTCACACACAGAATTGGAGCCACGATCGTACGGGGGAAGGGCGGGGGGCGCTAGGCAGGGCGCGGACATCGTATAGTCCCGGAGCGACTTATCTATGCCCGCTGTAGTGAAAGCCACTTTTGGCGATGTATATGACAGCCTAAGGGAACGTTATCCCGACCCAGGGGAGCGTGGGCGGCGCTTTGAGCACCTTGTAGCTGACGTGTTGAAAACGGATCGGACATTCCAGCAGCGCTTCGCCGATGTGTGGCACTGGAGCGAATACCCGGATCGCACGGGGTCTGACATTGGCATCGACATCGTCGCCCGGTCTCACGAGGGTGAACTAACCGCGATCCAGTGCAAGTGCTACGACCCCAAGCACAGCATTGCGAAGGCGGACATCGACTCCTTTCTCGCCAACTCCCAGCGCCGCTACACCGAGCGGATGATCATCTCCACAACAACGCGTTGGAGTGCCAACGCGACCCGGATGTTTGAGGAGCAGCAGCCACCGGTGCAGCGAGTCGATCTCTTCGGCTTCGACGGCACCACAATCGACTGGGACTCCTACCTTGAGGATGCCTCCGCTCCCTTGGTGGAGAGGCCGCGCAAAGAACTGCGTCCGCACCAGCAACGCGCACTCGACGATATCCTTGCTGGCTTCGAAGAGCATGAACGCGGCAAGCTCATCATGGCCTGCGGCACTGGCAAGACGTTGACGGCCCTCCGCCTCGCCGAGGAAGTTGCAGGGTGGGGAGGGCGCGTACTCTTCGCTGCGCCCTCGATCTCCTTGGTGGCCCAGGCCATGCGCGAGTGGGGTGGCGATGCTGAGTTGCCCATCCGTGCATTCGCTGTTTGCTCCGACTCGAAGGTGGGGACCGCCGACGGAGACAGTGCCCGCACCTACGACCTCCCTATTCCTGCCACCACCGACCCGCAGAGGCTGGCCGCCGAAGCCGGCAGGGATGTCCCTGGTCGGCTGACTGTCGTGTTCTCCACCTACCAGTCGATGCAGGTCATCCGCGACGCGCAGCAGGCCGGAATGCCCGAGTTCGACCTCATCGTCTGCGATGAGGCCCACCGCAGCACCGGCTACGCGCTCAAGGACGAGGAACGCTCGCACTTCATGCTCGTTCACGACCGTGAAGCCATTCGCGCCCGGAAACGCCTCTACATGACGGCCACGCCCCGCATCTATGCTCCTGCAGCCAGGCAGAAAGCCGAGGACGTCAAGGCGTACGTCGCATCGATGGACGACGAGTCGCAGTTTGGCCCCGAGTTTCACCGCCTCGGGTTCGCCGATGCTGTGGAGCGTGACCTGCTCAGCGACTACAAGGTCACGATCCTTGTAGTCAGCGAGGACCAGATCGCTCGGGACCTGCAGAAGCATCTCGATGCGGATGCGGCAATCGACGACGTGGGCAAGGTCTACGGCTGCCTCAATGGCCTCGCCAAGCTCGACCCCACCGGGGAGCAGTTCAAGGACGACCCCGCGCCCATGAACCGCGCGGTGGCCTTCTCCAACACGATCAATGCGTCGAAGCACTTTCGCGATCTGGTGAACCGGATGCAGGACGAGGAGGAGCTTAGCGAGCGCGACATGAAGTTCGAAGCTGCGCACGTCGATGGCAAGAGCGGTGTGATCGAACGCGCTGATCGGCTGCGCTGGCTTGGCGAAGACATGACGATGGCCCAGCGCTGCCACATCCTTTCCAACGCCCGCTGCCTCACTGAGGGCATCGACGTCCCCGCGCTGGACGCTGTGCTCTTTCTCCAGCCTCGTAAGTCACAGATCGACGTCGTCCAGGCCGTCGGCCGCGTAATGCGCAGGGCCGAAGGCAAGAAGTACGGCTACATCATCCTGCCAGTCGTCGTGCCATCGGATGAGGATCCCGCCCGCGCTCTCGACCGCAACGATGCATACGCCCACGTCTGGGAGGTGTTGCAGGCGTTGCGCTCCCACGACGAACGCTTTGACGCCTACATCAACCAGATCGACTTAAACCGCGACAAAGAAGGGCGCGTTCGCATCATCGGCGTCGGAGGCGGCGGAAACGGCGACGACCAGGACACCGCTAGTGCCGCCCGCAAGGAGACCGCCCAGGCCATCATGGACTTCGATTGGGGTCCATGGCGTGATGCCATCTACGGCAAGATTGTCGACCGCTGCGGCGACCGGCGCTACTGGGAAAAGTGGGCCGAGTCCGTTACCGATATCGCTCGCCGCCACCACGAGCGCATCCGGGCGCTTGTCGACAACCCCGAGTCTGGAGTTGGTGACCGCTTTGCCGAATTTGTCACTGCGCTACGCAACAACCTCAACGACTCCATCACCGACGACGATGCGGCCGCGATGCTCTCGCAGCACCTCATCACGAAGCCGGTCTTCGACGCTCTCTTCGGAGGTCACGACTTCACCGAGAACAACTCCGTCTCCCGTGTCATGCAGAGCATGGTGGAGGAGCTTGAGGGCCGTGGGCTGGAGGCTGAGACCGCTGAGTTGGAAGGGTTCTACGAAAGCGTCCGCCGTCGTGTGGAAGGTATCGACAACGCCGAGGCTAGACAGAAGGTCGTAAATGAGCTCTACGAGAACTTCTTCAAAAAGGCCTTCCCCAAGGACGCGGAGCGTTTGGGCATCGTTTACACCCCCGTCGAGATCGTCGACTTCATCATTCGCTCCGTGGAGGATCTGCTGTTCCGCGAGTTCGGAGTCTCCCTCAGCGACGAGGGCGTGCATATCCTCGATCCCTTCACGGGCACGGGCACCTTCATCACCCGACTTCTACAGAGCGGCTACCTCGACCGGGACGCGATCCTCCGCAAATGCGCATCCGAGTTGCATGCCAACGAGATCATGCTGCTCGCCTACTACATCGCCGCCGTCAACATCGAAACCGCCTACGCGGAGATCGCGGGCGACTACAAGCCTTTCGAGGGCATAGTCCTCACCGACACGTTCCAGTTGTCGGAAGAAGACAACTCCATGGACCCCGTCTACTTCCCCCGCAACAACGCCCGCGCCGAGCGCCAGCGCGACCTCGACATCCGCGTCATCATCGGCAACCCGCCCTACTCACGTGGGCAGGGTAGCCACGAAGATGACAACGCGAACGAGTCCTACCCGACGCTTGATGGGAAGCTCGCCAGCACTTATATTGCGCGCTCAGCCTCCAAGGGCCTGAAGAACCCGCTGTACGACTCCTACGCTCGGGCGATTCGCTGGGCTTCAGATCGCGTCTTGGACGGCGAAGGCGGTGTCGTTGGGTTCGTTACCAACAGCAGCTTCCTCGACGGTAAGTCGTTCGATGGCCTCCGTAATACGGTTGAGAAGGAATTCCACCAGGTTTACATCTACAACCTGCGAGGCAACCAACGTTCCGCAGGGGAGGTTTCTCGGGAGGGGGGCAAAATCTTCGGTGGAGGAAGTCGCGCGGGGGTGGCCATCCTGCTGCTGGTCAAGCGTTCCGAGCCTCTCACCGACTCTGCTGCAATTTGGTATCACGAAGTTGACGACTATCTCTCGCGCGAGCACAAGCTGGAACTCGTCGGCGGGGCGGCGCTTGACACGATCCCTTGGGAGCCGGTCGCCTCGAACGAGCACGGTGACTGGATCAACCAACGCGACCCGACCTACGTTGCCCTACGTCCCGTCGCCGCCATCCAAAGCGAATCGGCCACAGCGAGTGGGCTGACGCCCCTGTTTGCTCGCTCATCACTTGGAGTCGTGACCAGCCGCGACGCGTGGACGTTCAACTCTTCCAGAAGCAAGCTGGAAGAGCTGGCAAAACGGCAGGCGGCATTCTACAACCTGCAAGTTGAAGGGTTGCGCGGTGGTGCCACTACGATCGCCCGCGATCCACTTCAGTTCAAGTGGGATGGCACAGCGGAGCAACGGGCCCGGAGAGGACTACGCGCTGAAGTAGTGCCGACGGCACTCAAGACGGCTGTCTATCGCCCGTTCTTTAGACAACACCTCTACATGAGCCCGGTACTCAACAACTCGCTCTATCAACTCCCCGCTTTTTTCCCGACCATAGAGACTCGCACATCAGCGATCCTGGTCGAGCCGGGGGCTTTCCACACGGGGGAGGGCAACAGGTGTGATTGCAGTAAATGTTACCCCTGATAACAGGACTACTAGCGGAGCCTCGGGCCGCGCTTGCCAGACGCTCCCCCGCCATACCTACGGTGAACCGGACGACGTGGCGCAGGCCACCATGCTACCTGATGCCCTTGGCCGTCAAGACAATATTTCCGACGATGCGTTCACCGACTACCGCGCGCGCTATGGCGACCGCGTAACAAAGGACAGCGTGTTCGCGTACGTCTACGGTATCCTGCATTCTCCGGCCTATCGCGAGCGCTACGAGACGGACCTGGCGAAACTGCTACCACGCATCCCCGAAGTCGCCACTGCGGAAGCGTTCTTTGCCTTTGCGGAAAGCGGTCAACGGCTGCTTGATCTGCACATCGGCTATGAGGATGTTGATCCCTACCCACTGCAGGAGCAGGTCACGGCGTTGGCGCCCGCCGAGCCCGAGGAGCGTTACCGAGTCGAGAAGATGCGCTGGGGTGGCACGCGCAAGGAGCCGGACCGCTCGACTATCGTCTACAACGACTGGCTCACGCTCGCGGGCATCCCGGACGAGACCCACGAATACGTTGTGGGACCGCGCTCAGCGCTGGCTTGGCTCCTCGACCGCTACCAGGTTAAGAAGGACAAAGTGTCCGGCATCGTCAACGACGTGAATGACTGGGGCCTCGAACTCGACTCGCCCAACCCGCGCTACGTAGTCGATCTCGTCAAGCGCATCGTGACAGTCAGCCTCGAGACAATGGCCATCGTCAATTCCCTCCCCCCGCTCGAAGAGGCGCCTCTCGACTAACCCTCCGTGCCACCCACCCCTCCCCCTCCCGCCCCACGTCCCCATCCTCCCCCTCGCACGCTGCCTCTGGGCCTGGACTACGGTGACGAGTCGGAGCACGAACGGGTCGGGTGGGGTCCGCAGCGCCCCAACTTTGTCCGCGCGTATCATCCCGGCCCGTGGACACCCTCCCCCTCTCCGGCATCCGTGTGATCGACCTCACCTGGATCATCGCCGGACCCACCGCCACCCGCTTCCTCGGCGACTTCGGCGCCGACGTCATCAAGATCGAGCACGAGCAGGCCGTCGACCCCATCCGCCTCGGACGCCCCCTCATCGGCGACCGACCCACCCTCAACAACTCCGGCTTCTTCAACTACGTCAACCGCAACAAGCGCAGCGTCCTCCTCAACGTCCGCCACCCCTTCGGCATGGACCTGTTGAAGCGCCTCATCGAAGTCTCCGATGTCGTCATCGAGAACTTCTCCGCCGGAACCCTCGCCTCCTGGGAGCTCGACTACCCCCAGCTGCGCGAGCTCAACGAACGCATCATCTACTGCTCCATCTCGGGCTTCGGTCACACCGGCCGCGACCGCGACCACACCACCTGGGGACCGACCGCCCAGGCCCTCGGCGGACTCACCCTCACCTCCGGCCTCCCCGGCAAGCCCCCCGCCGGCTGGGGCTACAGCTTCATGGATCACACCGCCGGCTACTCCGCCGTCGTCGCCATCCTCATGGCCCTCCACCACCGCAACCGCAGCGGCGAAGGCCAGCACATCGACCTCTCCCAGGTGGAGGCCGCCACCGTCCTCAACGGCCCCGCCGTCCTCGACAGGACCGTCAACGGCCGTAGCTGGCGTCGCGAGGGACTGCCCCCCGGCAACCGCGCCTGGGAGCCCGCCGTCGCCCCCCACAACACCTACCCCTGCCTCGGCGACGACCGCTGGATCGCCATCGCCGTCACGAGCGACCCCGAGTGGGAGGCCCTCGTCCGCGCCATGGACGAACCCGCCTGGGCCCGCGACGACAGGTTCGGGTCGAACGCCGCCCGTCTCGCCAACCAGGACGCCCTCGACGAGCACATCGCCGCCTGGACCGCCTCCCGCGACGACTACGAGCTGATGGCCCTCCTGCAGGCCTCGGGGGTGCGCGCGGCCGTCTGCCAGAAGCCCGGGGACCGCGTCGAGAGCGACCCCCAGTTCGCCGCCCGCAACTGGTGGCAGACCCTCCCCCACCCCGAATTGGGGGACACCCTCCACGACGGCGTCGCCCCACGCCTCTCCGCCACCCCCGGCGCCATGCAGCGGGCCGCCCCCTGCATCGGCGAGCACACGCGCGAGGTCCTGTCGGAGGCTTTGAACCTAACCGAAGCGGAGATCGACGAGTTCGCCGAAGCGGGGGTGTTCATGTGAGCGGTCCCCTGACAGGTCTGCGCGTCATCGAACTCTGCGGCGAACTGGGGCAGTACGCCGGCAAGCTCCTCGCCGACATGGGCGCCGATGTCGTCAAGCTCGAGCCGCCCGAGGGCTCGTCCGCCCGTCGCGTTGGCCCCTTCGTCAACGATGAGCCCGGCCCGAACCGCTCGCTCAACTTCTGGTACCACAACACGAACAAGCGCTCGGCCGTCCTCGATCTCGAAGGCTCGGAGCCGGACCGGGAGCTGGCACGGTCGCTGCTCGCGCAGGCAGACGTGTTCCTGGAGGCGATGGCGCCCGGTCGCCCCGCCGCCCTCGGCCTCGACTACGCCACCCTTGCCCCCGCGAATCCTGCGCTCATCTACTGCTCACTGACACCGTTCGGGCAGGACGGTCCCTGGGCGGACTACCGCGTCACCGACCTGGTCGCGCTGGCCGCCGGCGGCCCCATGAACATGAACGGCTACGACCCCGCCGACGCCCCCGGCGCCCCGCCCATTCACGGCAAAGGCGATCAGGCCTACAACACGGCCGCCCACTACGCCGCCATGGGCATCCTCACCGCACTCGTGGGCCGCGACGCAAGCGGTGAGGGGCAGTACGTCGACTGCTCCATGCACGAAGCCCTCTCCTCGACCACGGAGGTGGGGCTGCCGCACTGGCTCTACACGAAGACGAACATCACCCGGCAGACGGGCAGGCACGCGGCCGTCAACCGCTCCGAGCCCTGGATTCACCGCGCCCGCGACGGCAAGGACGTGCTCGTCTTCAACATCGGTCGGAGCAACGAGTCGTGGGGGAAGCTGAAGCGCTGGATGCAGTCCCACGGTTTCGGGAAGCAGTTCGACGAATCCCGCTTCGACGACCCCATGGCCCGTCAGGCGGCGCGCGGCGGCACGGAGGCCAGGGAGATATTCGCGGAGGTGTCGCGTTTCGTGGCGGCGCTCGATGCGGAGGACGTGTACCGGGGCGCGCAGGCGTGCCGGCTTCCGTGGGGCACCGTCCGTGCTCCCGACGAGGCGGTCGAGGACGCCCATCTGCACGATCGCGGCCACTTCGCCGCCGCCACGGGCGAGGGGCTTGTGGGGGAGGCGCTCATGCCGGGCGCGCCCTACGTGTTCAGCGCCACGCCCTGGGAGCTACGGCGCCCCGCTCCGAAGCTGGGTGAACACACGGACGAGGTACTGCGCGAGCTGGCCGAAGCTACTCGGGAATGATGACTTCCTGCCCGACCTGGAGCGTCACGCAGGACTCTTCGTCGAGGCCGTTCGCCACCAGGAACGTCTGAAGCGGAACGTCGTGGTCCTGGGCGATGGCCGCGCACGTGTCCCCGGGAACCACGCTGTACGTCCTGGCCCCGCCGCCGCTGTCCCCATCGCTGCTACTGGAGTCCGACGACGCCGGGTCCGGCGCGGGGATGTTCAACACCTCGTCGACGTGAAGATTGGTGCATTCCTCGTTGATGCGGGGGTTGACGGCGAGAAGGGTGGCGACGGAGATGCCATGGTCGGCCGCGATGCCGCCGCACGTGTCCCCTTGCTGCACCGTGTAGGTGCGGGCGGCCGGTCGTTCCGGCACGACGGTGGGCTGCAGGGTCGCCCCGGGCGGGGCGGTGTCGTTCTGGCCGATGCGGTAGGGCGGCCGGCCCTCGTCGGGGACGGCGGTGGGCACGCCCGCGGGGTCGGTCAGCGTGGGGCGCGCCTGCGGCGATTCCACGTCCGCGCCACTACCGCAGCCCGCGACCAGCAACGCGAGGAGACACAGCACGGGCAGCGTTCGGGTGAGCACCGTGGCCATGCTAGGTTCGCTACGGTCCTTCGGCAATCTCGGCCAGCAGTGCGGCCATCACCAGCGCGGCGGCGTCGCCTATCCGATCGAGCGCGACCGGCTCGATTTCCTCGAATACATCGTCGGGGGTGTGGATGAGGGAGACGTCGCCGTCGGAGAAGTAGAGCACGGGAACCCCCACCCGGGAGAAGCTCTGGTGATCGCTGCCATAGCCCTGCGGCAGGGCAGAGGCGAAGGCAGGGATACCGTGCGGTTCGAGTAGTGCGAGCGCCTTCTGGACCAGCTCCGTACTGCCGATCACCTCGATGGCGTCGCCCCGCGCGGTCACGTCGAAATTCACCATGATCCTGGGCAGTTCGTCGGAGAGAGCCCAACGCCGCACAAGGGCGTCGCTGCCGAAGAGGCCCGATTCCTCCGCGCCAAATGTGGCGAAACAGAGCCTTTCGTCGAGGCCGTCCGCCGCGAAGGCGCGAGCGAGCTCGAGGACGATGGCGACGCCGCTGGCGTTGTCAGTGGCGCCGGGCGCGGCGGGAACGGAGTCGTGGTGCCCACCGGCGAGGATGTCGCAGCGGGCGCCCTCAGCGGGTCGGGCGATGACGTTCGCCGCCATGGGTCGGGCGGGGCCAATGGTGATAGCGATGGTGGCCCCGTCTTCGATCGCCTGGGTGAAGCGCGCCGCCTCGGTGTATTGGACAAGGACGACGGGGATGGCATTGCGGGACGGGATTTGGCCACCCCAGTAGGGCCATTGGGGGTGGTTCACGATGACGAGCCCGACTGCACCTCCGAGGGCCGCGGCCTGGAACAACTCAACGTCCGCCGGGAATGCCTCGGTGCGCTCCCGCACCGAGATGGCGCCCGTGAGGGAGGCCTCTTCCGCCGAACCATGGCCGGCCGCCGGCCCCTCTGCCGACTGCGGCGGGCTGGTCCCTCCATTGAGCGCGATCCCGGCGATGGTCTCGCCGTTCACGGTAACGGTCGCGGGCCGGAACCTCGTCGCGTAGTCGAACTCCATCACCTCGACGGCATACCCGTAGCCGCGCAGGGTGTCTGAGATGTACGCGACCGTTTCTCGTGACTCGGTGGACCCGGAGACGCGCGGCCCGATGGCGATGGAGAGGACGCGCACATGGTCGAGCGCGTTCTCGACGTCGTGGTCGAGGGGCTCGTCGTTGACGGCCGGCGAAGGCGTGTCGCTTGCCGCTTCGGTTGGGGTGGTGGTGTCGGGAGGAGGACGGGTCGCGGTGGCCGTGGATGTGGGGGTAGCGCTCTCGGGTGACGGAGACGACGACGGCGACGGCGACGGGTCGTCTCCATCCCCGCAGGCGGAGGCGAACAGCGCCACGAAAGTGATCGCGAAGAGGATTCGGATGGCCACCGGGAATCTGCGGGATGGGGCTCGCCCTGGGCGGGAGCTAGCGGCCGCGCAGCGCACGTTTGATCCGTGCCAGCAAGCCCGGCGGCGCGGGCTCGTACTCGACGTAACGGCCCCGCCAGTGCGCGCCTTTCGCAGCCGGCTCCGCGCTGGAACTGCCTGCCCGCCGCGGCCGCACGAACGACCAGATGAACGCGCCCATGAACAGGACGACGCCCGCAAAAGCGGCCCAGATCAGGACACTCCAGATGGCCGCGAGAATGAGTCCCGCGACCATGACGCCCGCGCCCGCAAAGAGCATCGAGGCGGGGGTGGGAGCCCTGAGGGAGACGCCGAACGCCGCCACCACCCGCAACGCGAGCGGGGCCTTCCGGCGGCGCCGCCGCTGATCGAGCGAGATGGGCTCCTCGCCAGGCCCGGCAGGCTTCTCGCCAGGCTCGGGAGGGTTCTCTCCAAGGCGGGCCAGGATCTCTTCGATCTCACGATCGATGCGGTCGGGCATGTCGCTCTCCACGATAGGGGATCGGCGACGGACGCGTCGATGGTCAGGCGCTGGCGTCCTTACCCCACCCGCCCCCTCCCGGGGTACGCATCTGCACACGGTCACCGGGACCGACCCGGAGCTGCTGCTGACCCCCGAGCGCCTCTTCCTCCCCGTCCGCGCCGATGAGCGTGTTCTGACCGTGCGCGGCTGCCTCACCACCCAGAGTCCCAGGGGGTCCCACGGCGCGGCGATCGCCAATGAGGGACACGTCCGCTTCGGCGAGGAACTCGATCTCGCGCACGACCCCGTCGCCTCCCCGGTGGAGACCCGCCCCACCGCTCCCGTCCCAGAGCTCGAAACGCCGCACGCGCACGGGGAAGGCGCTCTCGATCGACTCCGTGGGAGTGTTGGCGGTATTCGTCATGTGGGTCTGGACGCCGCTCTCGCCAGCGCCGCCCGGGCCGGCGCCGGCACCCCCCGGAACGGTCTCGTAGTAGGCGAAGGGCTCACCGCCGGTCCGTACGCCACCGAAGGTGAAGTTGCTCATCGTTCCCGCGCTGGCAGCGGGCATCCGCTCCGGGAGCGCCTGCGCGAGCGCCGCCAGCACGACATCGGTGACCCGCTGCGAGGTCTCGACGTTGCCCGCGGAGACCGCTCGCTGAGGCCGGGCGTTCACGATCGAGCCCTCCGGCAGCACGACGTGGATAGGGCGGAAGACGCCCGCGTTCGAGGGGGCGTCGGGCGGCAGGAGGCAGCGCACACAGTAGGCCACGGCCGAGCGCGTGACCGCCGCCACGGCGTTGATGGAGGCGGCCTGCTCCGGGGCCGAGCCGGTGAAGTCGACCGTGACCTCGTCGCCCGCCACGACCAGGCGGGCGCGTATGGGCAGCAGCCCTCCGCCTGCGCTCTCCATGACGTCCGCGGCCTCGTACTCCCCGTCGGGGACCTCGACGAGGGCGGCCCGCGTGAGGCGTTCGGCGTAGGCAGTGAGGGCGGTCATCCAGCGGGCGAGCTCGGCGTTGCCGTAGCGGGAGGCAAGCGCCTCAAGCCGGGCCGCACCCGTGTGCAGTGCGCCCAGTTGCGCGTCGAAGTCGCCACGGCGTTCCGCGGGTGTGCGGACGTTGCGCAGGATGAGCGTGAACAGCGCTTCGTTCAGACGCCCGCCCTCCCGGAGCTTGAGGGGCGGAATGATGACGCCCTCCTGGTACAGCTCAGTCGCGACGGGCATCGACCCCGCCGACATGCCTCCGATGTCGGCGTGGTGTGCGCGGTTGGCGACGAACCCGATGAGTTCGTTGCCGGCGAACACGGGGGCCACCAGCGTCACGTCGGGGAGGTGCGTGCCTCCCAGGTAGGGGTCGTTGACGATGGCGACATCGCCCTCGCTCCAGGGAGCGAGCGTCGAGACGGCCGCCACCGACTCGGGCATGGCGCCGAGGTGGACGGGAATGTGGGCGGCCTGCGCGACCATCTCGCCGTGGGCGTCGAAGACGGCGCAGGAGAAGTCGCGGCGTTCGCGGATATTGGGTGAGTGGCCCGTCCGCCAGAGGGTCACGCCCATCTCCTCGGCAGCCGAGGCGAGGAGGGCGTTCCAGACGGCGAGGCGGGCCGCGTCGTCGCTCATGAAGGCACCGCCACGAGGTTGCCGGCCGGATCGACGGTTGCGCGCCAGCCCGGAGGGATGAACGTGGTCGCGTCCGGCTGGGTCACGACGGCAGGGCCGTCCAGCGTGACGCCCACGGGGAGTGCCGCGCGCGGGACCTGGACCGCTCGTACTCCACCGGCGAGCGTGATGGGAACCGGCTCCGCAGCGGCGGCGTCCGCCTCAACGCTAGTGCCGGGCAGGGCGCGCGGTTGTCCCTGTGCGCGGCAGCGCAACGCCACCAGCTCGACCTCGCGCTCACGGGTCGCGAAGCCGTACTCGCGCTCGTGGGCGGCATGGAACGCGTCCACGATGGCATCCGGTGCGGGCCGTGCGATGGCGACCCGGAGCTCGTGCGCCTGGCCGCGGTAACGCACGTCCGCCGCCCAGGTGAGTTCCGCCGGGGTCCCGCCCGCAGCGTGCAGCTCCGCGGTCGACTGCGCCTCAATCGCTGTGGCAGTCGCGCGAACTCGTTCGCCGGCCTCCTCGTCGAGCGTGAGGAGCAAGCCCTGACCACGCTCGATGACCTCCGGTGCAGCGGCGATGCCGATGGCGGAGAGAACGCCCGCATGGCGGGGGACAAGCACCCGCGCGATCCCCAGCTCGGCGGCGAGCTCGCAGGCGTGGAGGGGTCCAGCCCCGCCGAAGGCCACGAGCGTGAACCCGGCGGAGTCGTAGCCTCGCTCGAGACTGACGCGGCGCAGGGCTCGCGCCATCGTCGCGTTCGCGACCTCGACCACCGCGGCGGCAATCGTGTCGGGGTCGCCGAGCGTTCCCAGAGCCTCCCGAGCGCGCCCAGGATCGGGGATGACGGTTCCCCCGAGGGGTGCGTCGGGGCGGAGGCGCCCGAGGACGAGGTTGGCGTCGGAGACCGTTGGGAGGGTTCCCCGGCCGTAGCAGGCGGGACCGGGATCGGCGCCGGCGCTCTGGGGGCCCACGGCGAGAGCTCCGCCGGCGTCGAGGCGCGCAATCGAACCACCGCCCGCGCCCACGGTGACGATGTCGACCATCGGCGTGTGCAGCGCGAGGCCGTCCACCTCGGTGGCCGAGCGGTAGCGTGGCTCGCCGGGGCAGAGCGAGACATCGGTGCTCGTGCCGCCCATGTCGAAGGTGATGATGTCCTCGTAGCCCGCAGTCTTCGCCACGGCGAGGGCGCCGAGGACGCCACCCGCCGGTCCGCTCGTGACCATGGCGACGGGCCGGTCGCCGGCGGCAGTCGCGTCGGTGAGGCCGCCGGCCGAGTGCATCACGCGCAGGCCGCGAGCGTGCGCGTCGATGCCACCCAGATAGTGACGCACGGCCGGCTGCAGAAAGGCGTTGATGGCGGTCGTACTGGCTCGCTCGTACTCGCGGTGCTCGGGGAGCACCTCATGCGAGGCGCTCACGGGGAATCCCGCGGCTCGCAGGGCCTCCGCCAGGCGCGCCTCGTGCTCGGGGCGCAGGTACGCGAACAGCAGGCAGATCGCGATCGCCTCGGCTCCCAGGGCGCGCGCCGTCTCCACGACGCGGGCGACCTCGGCATCATCGAGCGGCGTCACGACCTCGCCACCGGCTCCCACCCGCTCACGCACAGTGATCACATCGCCACGTGCGACGACATGGGGCCGGCGCCGGGGTTCGAGATCGTAGAGGGCGGGGCGCTCCTGCCGGCGGATGACGAGAAGGTCGCGAAAGCCCTCGGTGGTGACGAGGACGGTGCGGGGCCCGCGGCGCTCGAGGAGCGCATTCGTCGCGACGGTGCTGCCATGCGCGAGCCGCCGGTCGGTCAGGTCACCGGCTCCGGCCAGCACCGCCTCCTCGGGCGCGGCGGGCGTGGAGAGGCGCTTCCAGGTGCGGATGCCCGTCTCTTCGATGGCAACAAAGTCGGTGAACGTGCCGCCCACGTCCACGCCGAGGACGGTTCCCTGCGGCGCTTCAGCCACGGCTAGACGTACTCCTTGACCTTCTCCGCAAGGGAGCGGGTGTACCCGGCGGTGCTCGCGATCTCCTCGACGCCCGCCTCGCGCACGGCCTTGAGCGAGCCGAACTTGCGCAGGAGCGCCCGTTTCCGTTTCGGCCCGACACCGGGGATGGAGTCGAGGACGCTGGCGGTGGCGGCCTTGCGCCGCACCTGGCGGTGGTAGGTGATGGCGAAGCGGTGGGCCTCGTCGCGGAGGCGCTGCACGAGGTAGAGTGCCTCCGAGCCGCGCGGCAGGATGATGGGCGCCTCCTCGTCGGGGGCGAACAGCTCCTCGTGGCGCTTCGCCAGGCCGAAGGTGGGGATGTCGTACACGCCGAGCTCGCGCATCACCTCCACGGCGGCGCTCAGTTGGCCTTTGCCGCCGTCGACGATGACGAGGTCGGGCAGGTCCCAGCTATCGTCATCGACGGTACTGGCGTCGCCCCCTTCGAGGGTCTGCTGCTCAATGCGCCTGGCGGCGCGCTTGAAGCGGCGGCGCAGGACCTCCTGCATGGTGGCGAAGTCGTCCGCACCCTCGACCGTCTTGATGCGGAACTTCCGGTACTGGCGGGGGGTGGGTTGCCCGTCGACGAAGACAACCATGCTGGAGACGGGGCTGGCGCCCTGGATGTTCGAGTTGTCGTAGCACTCGATGCGGTGGGGTGTCTCGGGGAGGGCGAGCTCCTCGCGCAGCTCCTCGAGGGCGGTGGCCGTCTTCGTCTGGTCGCTGAGCCAGCGCACCTTGAGCACGTCGAGCGCCTCGGCGGCGTTCTCGCGAGCCATCTCCAGGAGCTGGCGCTTCTCGCCGCGCTGGGCCAGGCGAATCTCGACGTTGGCGCCGCGCTTCTCCGTCAGCATCTCCGCGAGTTCCGCCCGCCCCTCCGGCTCGACGGGCACGACGACGAGCCTGGGGATCGACTGCGCGCTCTCGTAGTACTGCTGGAGGAGGCTGCTGAGGACGGCTCCGTCCGACTCGCCCGTGACGCCCTCGAGGACGAAGTGGTCACGGCCGGTCATCTGCGTGCCTCGCACGAAGAAGACCTGCACGCAGGCGCGATCGCCCTCGCGCGCGAGCCCGTAGACGTCGAGGTCCTCCTTCTTTGTGGTCGAGAGCATCTGGCGCTCGACGGTGCGTTCGATGGCGCGGACCTGGTCGCGAAGCATGGCCGCGCGCTCGTAGTCGAGGGCTTCGGCGGCGGAGTCCATCTGCTCGCTCAGCCGGTCGAGCACGGTCGAGGCCTTCCCTTCGAGGAAGAGGATGATCTGGTCGATCACCTCGGCGTACTCCTCCGGGGTGCAGAAGGCGGTGCAGGGGGCGATACAGCGCTTGATGTAGTAGTCGAGGCAGGGGCGGGGGTCCGTCCCGGTGATCTCCTTGGTGCAGGAGCGGTAGGGAAAGAGCTTCTTGAGCAGGTCGAGGCTGGCGCGCACGGAGCCGGCGCTGGCGTACGGCCCGAAGTAGCGCGCCCCGTCCTTCTCGATTCGCCGCGTGATGTAGACGCGGGGCCAGGGGTTCTGGACGTCGATCTTGAGGTAGGGGTAGCGCTTGTCGTCCTTCAGGCGGATGTTGAAGACCGGTTGGTGGCGCTTGATGAGGGTCGCCTCAAGGATGAGCGCTTCGCCCGAGTTAGCGCAGACGATGTATTCAAAGTCCTCGACCTCGGCGCGCAGGGCGCGGGTCTTGGGCTCAAGGCTGCGAGGAGAACCGAAGTAGGAGCGCACGCGGTCCTTGAGGCGGGCGGCCTTACCCACGTAGATGACCTCGCCCCTGGCGTTGCGCATGAGGTAGACGCCGGGCCTCGCGGGCAGGGCCTCGATCTGCTTGCGCAGCTGGTCGGGAAGGGCAGTGGCGACCACGAGGCTAGTGTAGCGCGGGGCTCAGCGAGACAGTTCCGCGAGCGCGTCCGCCGGGGAGAGGGCGGGGTGGTCGAGGGCGCGAAGTCCCGTACGTTGCGTGTCACGATGAAGCTCGCGTCGCAGGCACGGGCGGCGGCGACCTGCATGGCGTCCTCGAAGTCCGGCATGAGCAGGGCGAGGGCGTAGCGGGCATCCCCTGTGCCAGTCTCCGCCACCTCAACGAATGTTAGAAGCTGGGTGACAGCGTCTCTGGCGAAGTCGGCGTCCTGCGGCCGCTCTATGTTGTAGTAGAAGTTGGAGATCGTGTGCCAGGCCACGAACAGGGTCTCGCCGCGCTCGCGGAGAAGTTGAATGACCTGACGCGAGGGGCCGACAAAACCCTCTCGGCCCAACGCCACATCGATCAGAACGTCGGTGTCGATAAGCCATCTGGCCACTATTGAGGTGGTCCGTATTTCTCGACCATGCGCTGGTACCTGATTTCATCGAGGTCTTGATCGGTAAGTGGCTTCTCCGGCCTGGCCTGACCCCAGAGACGTGTCCCGAAGGGGAGCGACTTGTCCTTCCAGCGGGCCTCGCGCTCCGTCTCCGTCTCGAAGGGAAGGTGCGCTGCGATCTCCTCATCCGTCTTGCCAGCTGCCCAGGAGGTTCGCTCTGGCGGTGCGCTGGCATCCAGCGCCTCCCGCAACGACTGCTCGATGAGGGAGGAGAGGGAGACGCCGTGCTGGCGTGCGTATTCCTTGGCCCGGGGAAGAACCTCGGAGTCGATGGTGACCGTGAGCTTCGTCTTGGTCTGCATGGCGCTTTCTCGGAGTACGTATACGTATTCTACCAACACGTATACGTGTTTGCTATGACTCGTCCCCAAGTTCCCGGAGCTCCTTGAGCCTGCGCCGCGCGTAGTCGCTTTCCAGCTGCCAGCAGACCGCCACCTCCCAGGCGACCCCAGCCCGGTGTGCGCGGCGGAAGTCGTCGGTTGGGAGTGCGGCGAGCTCCGCATCGGGCAGCGCCCCGAGGTCGAGGAGGGGCGAGTCGACGCGGGCCTCGTCCCAGTCCAGCAGCCCGACCCTGTCGCCATCGATGAGGATGTTGCTGGCGGAGGGGTCGCCGTGCACGACAGACTCCTGACCGCGAGGGAGGTCGCTCCAGGCATCACGGCAGAGCGCTGCATCGGTGGGGTGGAGGAGTGACATGTCGACGTCGCCGCCGACATTCTCCGTGAGCAAGTCGCGGCTGGTCCCGAAGCCTGGGCGCTGGGGCCATCCCCGGGTCAGCTCGTGGAGCCGGCGCAGTTCGTCGCTGACAAGCTGCCAGTCTCTTCGGCCCTCGGGCTGTTTACCCTCGAGGAAGGTGAAAACGACCAGCCCATCGACCTGGCGTTCACCGCTGACATTCCGGACCGGCTGGGGAACGTTGAAGTCATGACGCTTCAGTGTTTCCAGCAGGTCGAGCTCCCACTCGATGGCTTCGGCGCCACGTGTACCCTGGCGCGCGACGTAGCGTTCACCGCGCAGCCGGATGCTCCAAACGCCGTTGCGGAGGCCGCTGACTTCGGGGCCAACCTCCGCCTTCCCCCAGGGTTCCAGTCGGCGCTGAAGCATGCTGGTGTTCGTCACGGACTGGCTCACCCCCGACCCTGTTGAGCCTACGTCGTTCCCGCTCGCAAGCCAGCGAGGCCCCCCGCCGGTACAATCGGCGCCGTGGAGTACGAACACATCCTGTACGACGTGGCGGATGGCATCGCGACCATCACGCTGAACCGCCCCGAACGCCTCAACGCCTTCGACAACCTGATGCTGACGGAGTGGCGCGACGCCATCGAGCGTTCGGATGCGGACGGCGACGTGCGCGTCATCATCCTTACCGGCGCTGGCCGCGGTTTCTGCAGCGGCATGGACGTGGCCCAAGAGGCAGGGGGAGAAGGCGTGCTGCGGACCGAGGAGGCGGTCGCCGAGCGCCGCCATAGCCTGCGCAACCGCGTCCACCCCATTCCCCGCGCCCTGATCCAACTGGAGAAGCCGTACATCGCGGCGGTCAACGGGGCGGCCGTGGGTGCGGGCATGGACATGGCCTCGATGGCCGACATCCGCTTCGCCAGTGAACGGGCGCGCTTCGGCATGGCCTATGTGCGCATGGGGCTGATCCCGGGCGACGGCGGGGCCTGGAGCCTGCCCCGCATCGTGGGCACGGCGAAGGCGCTGGAGCTGATCTGGAGCGGGGAGCTGATCGACGCCCAGGAGGCGTTGCGCATCGGCTACGTGAGCGAAGTGCACCCGCCGGAGGAGCTGCTCGAGCGCACGCGCGAATTCGCCCTGAAGATCGCGAACGGGCCGGCAACGGCCATCCAGCTCGCGAAGAAGCTCGTCTACCGCTCCGCCCACCTGACGTTCGACGAACACCTCGACTTCGCCCAGATGGCGATGACTCTCGCGCAATCCACGGAGGATGCGAAAGAGGGTCCACGCGCCTTTACAGAGAAGCGCGAGCCCAACTTCAAGGGCTTCTAGCCAGAGGAGGACGCATGCCCCCGACAACCGGCGAACCCGCCCCCGCCTTCACGCTCATGAACAAGGATCGGGAGGAGGTCACACTCGACTCCTTCCCCGGCAAGCACATCGTCCTGGCGTTCTACCCCCTCGCCTTCACCGGTGGGTGAAGCGCGGAGATGACGAGCTTCCGCACGCATACCGATGCGTTCGCGGAGGCTGGCGCCCAGGTTCTGGGCGTGAGCGTTGATTCCTTCGCCGCCGTCGGCGAGTTCCAGGAGAAGCTGGGGCTGGAGTTCCCCCTCCTGTCGGACTTCCCGAGGAACCAGGCGGGTCGCGACTACGGCATCTTCAACGAGGACTTTGGTTTCCATAACCGTTCGACCTTCGTGATCGACCGCGAGGGCGTCGTGCGCGGGGTGCACACCGAACCACGCGACTTCGAGTCGCACGCGCCGTTCGCCCTGGAAGCGCTGCGCGAGCTGAACGAGGGCTAGGTCGCGATGCTCTTTCGCGACTCGCCCGAGCAAGCCGCCTTTCGCACGGAGATTCGCGACTTCCTTGATGCCGAGCTGCCGGCGGACGTGTGGAACATGCGCAACGACCGCGAGGAGATGGATGCGGACGAGGCCGCCTTCACGCGCCAGTTCCGGGCGCAGCTAGCGGAGCGCGGCTGGCTCACCCTCGGCTGGCCGAGGGAGTACGGCGGAGGCGGGGCGGACTTCGTCACGCAGACGATCTACATGGAAGAGATGAGCTCGCGCGGCGCTCCCGGCGCCTACGACCAGGGCGTCTGGCTGGCGGGGCCGGCGCTCATGCACGAGGGGACGAAGGAGCAGCAGGATCGCTGGCTGCCGGGCCTGCGTGAGGGCACGTCGCGCTGGTGCCAGCTCTTTTCCGAGCCGAGTGCGGGCTCCGACCTCGCCTCGTTGCAAACGAGCGCCATCCGTGACGGCGACGAATACGTGGTGAACGGCCAGAAGATCTGGACGAGCTGGGCGGAGGGGGCGCGGTGGGGAATCATGCTCGCGCGGACCGATCCGGACGCGCCCAAGCACCGCGGCATCAGCTACTTCATCCTCGACATCACCTCGTCGGGGGTGAGCGTGCGGCCGCTGGTGAACATGATGGGCGCGGCCCACTTCAATGAGGTCTTCTTCGACGACGTGCGGGTGCCTATCGACAACAGAGTCGGCGAGGAGAACCGGGGCTGGTACGTGGCGGCGGCCACGCTCGACCAGGAACGCAGCTCGATCAACCGCATCGTGATGACACGCTCGACGCTCGAGGCGCTCATCGACTACGTGCGGGAACGCGACGGTGGGGCGACGCCGCACCACATCCGTCACGAGCTGGCCTCGCGCTCGATCGACTTCGAGCTCGGACGCTGGCTCTGCTACCGCGTGGCGCAGATGCAGAGCAAGGGGGAGAACCCCAACCACGAGGCGTCCATTTCGAAGGTGTTCGGCACGGAGCTCCAGCGGCAGATGGGCCAGACGGGGATGCGGGTGCTGGGCATGGAGGGGCAGCTCGAACCGGGCAGCCCGTACGTCCCGCTGCAGGGTCGCGTGGAGCGCTGGGCGCTGGCGGGGCCCAGCTACACGGTCGCGGGTGGCACCAGCGAAGTGAACCGCAACGTCATCGCGACGCGCGGACTCGGCCTGCCGCGGTCGTAGGGGAGACCGCTAGAGACGGTTGGGGTTGGTCCAGTGGGCCTCGTCGTGGATGGCGAGGAGTTGGTCCGGGGGCGTGCTCGCGAGCGTTGGGATGGGCCAGGCTGCGTCGGGGCGCCAGTCGCGGACATCGTCGGTGAAGGGCCAGGCGCCGCGCTCGATGTCGACGATGGCGGCTTCGCCCTCGGCGCGGGTCCGCTCGGCAACGGCCTCGGAGATCAGGCCGCGCTCGACAGACCCCTCCAGTTCGTCCTCGTCCTTCCACCGCCACTTGCGTTCGGTATCGATGAGGATGTCGAGCTGGAGGTCGCGCACGTCGAAGCCGAGCGGTGTGCGGCGGAAGGGTTCCTCGAGGTTCACATACCAGCCGAGGAACTCCCAGGCGGGGGTCCACATGACCCATGTGGCGCGCCACTGGCCGGGGACCATGAAAATGAGGGTGTTCCATCGATCCCAGACGCCATCGACCAGTTCCCACTCGCCGGGGAGCCAGCGGCGGGGCGTCTCCTCAACCAGGGGCACGGCCATCTTCGTAGGGGTTCCTGCGGGAAGCCAGAGCGAGGCGAGCGCTTCGCCATCCTCGACGACAACCATGGGGCGCACGTCGCAGATGACGGGTGGCCGCGCACCGTTCTCCGCGACAGAGGGCATGCGGTGAAGGATTGCGTCGCCGCGAGCAAAGCGGGCAGCGCTGGGAGGACTTCCCATGGGGGCATGGTAGCAGCCGCGATACGCATGCCTGCTAGTCGCCGACCTACGCGCGGGCTCAGCCTGCCGCGCTTGCAGGAGCGACCGCTAGAGACGGTTGGGGTTGGTCCAGTGGGCCTCGTCGTGGATGGCGAGGAGGTCTTTGCGTGGAGTGCCTGCGAGGGTTGGGGTGGGCCAAGTGGGGTTGGGGCGCCAGTCGCTCATGTCGTCGGTGAAGGGCCAGGCGCCGCGCTCGATGTCGGCGATGGCAGCTTCGCCCTCGGCGCGGGCGCGCGTGGCGACGGCCTCGGAGATCAGGCCGTGCTCCAGTATCCGCTCCAGTTCGTCCTCGTCCTTCCAGCGCCAGCGGCGCTCGGCGTCCGCGACGACATCGAGCCACAGGTCGCGCGAGTCGAAGCCGAGGGGTGTGCGTCGGATGGGCTCCTGCAGGTTTACGTACCAGCCGAGGAACTCCCAGGCGGGGGTCCACATAACCCACGTGGCGCGCCACTGGCCGGGGACCATGAACATGAGGGTGTTCCAGCGTTCCCAGACGCTGTCGACGAGCTCCCACTCTCCCTCGAGCCAGGGGCGCGGCTGCCCCGGGACGATCGGCAGGGAGAGTTTTGTGGGCGTGCCTGCCGGCAGCCAGAGCGAAACGAGTTCGGCGGTGTCCTCGACGACGACCATCGGTTTCACGTCGCAGATGATGGGTCCGTACTCGCCACTCTCGGTAACGAGCGGGATGCGGTGGAGGATCGGCTGACCGCGCTCAAAGCGGGCTGGCTCGCCGGACCTGGCCATGTGGGCATGGTAGCAGCCGCAATGCGCGTGCCTGCTAGAATCCCCGCCCCATGACCCAGTCCCCGACTTCGCCGCCCGCGGAGCGCCAGTTCCGCTACCTCATGCCCGTCGCCGTTGTCTTCGCTGGGGCGCTGATCGCCTCGAACATCATCGCGATCAAGGTGGTGGATATTTCGGGACTGGTGGGTGGCTGGTTCGACTACTTCCAGCCCGCCGCGGTCATCGTCTTCCCGGTTTCCTACATCATCGGCGACATCCTGACGGAGGTGTACGGCTACGCCACGGCGCGTCGCGTCATCTGGTCGGGGTTCTTCGCGAATGCCATGGTCGTCCTCGCGATCGTGGTCGCCGAGGAGATTCCGGCGGCTCCCTTCTGGGGCGATCAGGAGGCGTACGAGGCGATCCTCGGTCAGACGTGGCGCATCGTGGGCGGCAGCTTCACGGCGATCCTCGTGGGCGAGTTCGCGAACTCGTTCGTGCTGGCGCGTCTGAAGCGAGCGACGCAGGGCCGCTTCCTCTGGACCCGCACGATTGGCTCGACGATCATCGGGCAGGGCCTCGACTCCGCCATCTTCCTCACCATCGCCTTCTTCGGCACGAACACGATTTCGAACGGTGAGGCGCTGTGGGCGTTCGTCTGGCGGGCGTGGCTCATCAAGACGCTCTACGAGGTCGTGGCCACGCCGCTGACCTACCTGGTCGTGAACACGATGAAGCGGCTGGAAGGCGTAGATGTCTATGACACAGAGACGGACTTCAACCCGATCCCGCTGCCCTTCGGACTAACCCTGAAGCGCTAGCGAGGCGCTTGCGCGCTCGCGCCGGGAGTCGCACGCTGGCCCGGATGGGCGAGAACGAATTCGCCACGGACGGGACGATCGACTCGTTCGAGAACCGGCACCCGGAGCGGGACTACGAGATCCGCTTCGATGCGCCGGAGTTCACGAGCGTGTGCCCGATGACGGGTCAGCCGGACTTCGGGGCGATCACGCTCATCTACGTACCCGAGGGCCGCTGCATCGAGTTGCGCAGCTTCAAGTTCTACCTGCAGTCGTTTCGCCAGCGCGGAATCTTCTACGAGGACGTGGTGAACGTGATCCTGGACGACGTGGTGGCGGCGATCGCGCCGCGGCGAGCGACGGTGATCGGGGACTTTCACGCTCGCGGTGGCATCACGGCGCGGGTGACCGCCACGCATCCGCGGGCGTAGCATCGGGCGCGCTCATGGCGGTGAAGCAGGATCCGGGCGGCTTTCCCCAGCGAAGGCTGAAGGACACCCCGACGGTCACGCCGGGGCAGATGCGCGAGATCCAGCGCGCCGCCCAGGAAGTGTTCCACTACGACATCCTGCAGGCGGTCGAGAACGCGGGCCACGCGACTGCGCAGCTCGTGCTGGCCATGCTGGGTGGGAGCGCGAAGGGACAGCGCGTGGTGGTGTTGGCGGGTGGCGGGCACGTGGGGGCGGCGGGGTTGTGCGCGGTGCGGCACCTCGATAACTGGGGCATCCAGGCGGAACCGCTGCTGGGGGAGGTGGAGAACCAGATGAGCTTCGTGACCCGCCGTCACCTGCACATCCTGTCGGAGTCGGGAATCGCCGAGCCCCGCGACAGCGATACAAGCGAGCACACGGCAGAGGACCACCTGCAGCGGGCGGACCTGGTGGTGGACGCGCTTATCGGGTACGGGCTTGAAGGGGCGCCGACGGGGCTCGCGGCCGCGGTCACGGAGATCGCGGAGGCTTCGCGGCGGCCGCTCCTCTCGCTGGACGTGCCGACGGGCGTGAGCGCCGCCAGCGGCGTCGTGAGCCACCCCTCCGTCACCGCCGACACCACGCTGGTGTTCGACCTGCCCAAGACAGGGCAGGTGCTATCGGTGTGCGCGAAGAATGTTGGTGAGCTGTATGCGGCGGACCTCGGCGTGCCCCGAGCGGCCTACGAACGGCTCGGGATCAGCACGCGCGGGGTCTTCGCCGAGGGCAACATTGTGCGGCTGCGGCGGTAGCCCTAGAACCTGCGGGAGTCCCAGAGCACGTCGCCGTGGCCACTGAGGTGGTTCTGGAGGCGGGAGGCGACGAAGAGCAGGTCGCTCAGGCGGTTGAGGTAGGGGGCGACGAACTCGCCCGCGGGCTCCTCGCGGCTGAGGGCGAAGGTAAGCCGCTCGGCGCGGCGGCAGATGGTGCGGGCGAGGTGGAGGTGGGCGGCGGTAGGGTCGCCACCGGGGAGGACAAAGCTCTTGAGGGATTCGAGGCCGTCGTTCCAGGCATCGATCCAGGATTCGAGCTGTTCGACATGGCGACTCTCGACGCGAGGGCCGGTGGCTTCCTCTCCCTCCTGCCGGGGGGTGGCGAGCTCGGCGCCGAGATTGAAGAGCACCTGCTGGATCACGCCAAAGGGCTCGGCGAGCGGTGCCTCGAGCCCTGCTGCCACGGCGATGCCGATGGCGCTGTTGAGCTCGTCGACGGTGCCGTAGGCCTCGATGCGGAGGCTCTCCTTGGGGACACGCTGGCCTCCGGCGAGAGCGGTGGTGCCGTCGTCGCCGGCACGGGTGTAGACGCGGTTGATGCGAACCATGCGCCAAGAATGCCGGAGCGGGCGGGTGGGGGCCAGTCCGCCCCCTTTCGCCCATGGGCACGGGCGCGGAGAATGCGGGGGGAGGTTGCCGTGCCCGAGCCGATCCGCTGCGAACGTTGCCTGACGCCCATCCAGGGCGAGCCGCACATGATGGCGACGCGCCGCTTCTGCTGCGCCAGCTGCGCCGTTGGCTCCGCCTGCGAACACCAGGGGGTGCGGCGGGGTGACGCGATCCGGCGCTACGACGGCAACTTCGACCGCTTCCGGCAGGTTGTGCGGCACTCAGGACCGTACGAGCGGGAGCGCACCACGGGCTCGGGTTGACGCAACCCGCGGGCCTCTTCACCATCGCGCCATGGCTCTCTACGAATACCACTGCCCCGAGTGCGGCGAGCGCTTCGAGAAGCGCATGCCCATGGGCGACGCCCTTCAGCTCGCCCCCTGCCCCGGATGCGGCGCGCAGGCCAGGAAGATCATCGGGAACTTCGCTGTCGTAGGACGGGCGGAGGCGGGCGAGGGGGATGGCCCCGCGCCCTGGGAGGACGGTGGTGACGGGGAGGGGGCCGGCGGCGGCGACGGCGAAGTCGATGCCGGCGGGATGGACGACCTGACGCACCAAGGCCACAGCCACGGACCCGGAGGCCACTCACACGGGCATCCCCATTAGCGCTATCGTGCCCGGTGCTTGTATTGCATGGGGCAGTCGTATATGGTTAGCCATATGAAGAAGACCACACTCAACATTGATGAGGCCATCATGACGCAGCTCAAGGAAGAGGCCATGAGGCGGAAGACCACCATGGGCGCGCTCGTGGAGGCTGGGATCCGGCGGATCCTGGGGGAAGGCCAGACTCCCGCTCCCGGGGCGGTTGATCTTCCGCCACTGCCTACCGCGAACATGGGCGAGCCGCTCGTGGACATCGCGGATCGCGAGGCGCTCTACGAAGTGCTGGACCGGGAGAGGGACGCGCGGCTCTACGGGACACCTGCGACCCCTGCCGTCACCGGGGCCGCCCGTACCGCACAGCCGAAGGTGCTTGCCGTGGCGGAAGAGCCGGCGCTGTACGACGCAGGCGGGAACGATCCGGACGAGACGGACGACGACTAGGTGCTCGCCGTCGACACCAACGTGCTGCTGTACGCAGCCAACGTCGACTCCGAGTTCCACGAACCTTGTCTGAGGCAGCTGGAAAGGTGGCGGCGCAATCCTTCGCCGACTTTTCTGACGTGGAACGTCTGCTACGAGTTCTTGAAGAACGCCACGCACGCGAGCGTATTCCCGCTACCGTGGCGGGCCGAGCCGGCGATGCGCTTTCTCAAGGAGTTGCTCGCCTCCCCGGGGTTCACGCTCCTGACTGCGACGCCACGTCACGAGGCCGTACTGGTGCAGACGCTGTCAGAATTACCGGGCCTGCGTGGGAGCATCTTGCATGACGTGCACACGGCAGTGCTGATGCGAGAGCACGGCATCAGCCAGATATGCACCAGAGACCGGGACTTCCACCGCTTCCCGTTCCTGACGGTGGTGGACCCGCTCGAGTAGCAGGGACGCGAAGAGGCCCCGCCACGTGGCGAGGCCTCGCGCCTGGATGCTCGCTGGCGGGCGCGTGCGCCCTCAGCCCGAACTGCCCCGGCTACTCCTTGTGGAGAATGGCGAGGGCGACAGCGCCGGCGCCAAGGGCGATGGCCGCGAAAGCCATGGTCGAGGCGAGCTGGAGGATGGTTGCACCGAACTGCCAGGCATTGGAGATCTGCTCTCCGATGCCGACGAGGGAGACGATAGCGCCGATGAGGGCGACTGCCACCGTGGCGAGCACGAGGTAGACGGTAGCTTTGAGTACGACGGCCGCTGTGAAGTCTTGCATCTGTTACTCCTCCTCGGGAGCGTGCTGGTCCACTTCGGGAGCAAAAGGCAATTGGATCGAACTGCGAGTGCCCAGGGACCCTCCTCACGGCGATGCCTGGCGAGGATACTACCGATAACCGCGCCGGATGGCGAGGGCGAAGCGGAGATACGGGTTGCGCGAAAAGGCCCCGCCAGCTGGCGGGGGCCTCGCGCCTGATTGGCGGTGTCGAGGGGCTAGATCTCCAGCAGGGTCGCGACCTGCTCGCGGTGGAAGTCGGCGTCGCCCCAGAAGAGCTCGGCGCGCTTCTGGCGGCGGAAGTAGAGCTGGATGATGTAGTCCTTGGTGAAGCCGATGCCCCCGTGAATCTGCTGGCCATGGGCGACTACGCGGCGGCTGGCCTCGCTGCACCAGGCCTTGGCCATGGAGGTATCCATGTGCTGGGAGGGTTCGTTCTCGCTGGTGGCCCAGGCGGCCTTGTAGGTGATGAAGCGCATGCCGTCGACGTCGGTGACCATGTCGGCGGCCTTGTGCTGGATCGCCTGGAAGGAGCCGATGGGGCGACCGAACTGGACGCGTTCCTTGGCGTAGTTGATGGCGATCTCGAAGTCCTTCTGGGCAAGGCCGACGAGGTAGGCGTTCTCGAGGTTCACGGCGATGTTGCGGGCCCGCAGACTGGTCTCGGCATCGGCGGGCATCATGTCGTCGGGGCTCACGCGGACGTTGTTGAGGACGACCTCGGCCTGCTTGTCGCTCGCGATGGTCTTGAGGAGGTTGACCTCCACGCCGGCCTGGTCACGCGCGAGGATGAAATCCGCGAGCTGACCATCGGGCGTGTTGCCGACAACGTGGAGGTAGTCCGCCACGTTGGCATCAGGAACGAAGAGCTTGGTGCCGTTCAGGACGTAGTCATCGCCCTCCTGGGTGGCGGTGAGGGTGTAGCCACCACGATCCCAGCGGCCCGTCTCCTCGGTGACGGCGTAGGTGTGAATGGCGGTCCCGCTGGCGATGCCGGGGAGGTACTTCGCCTTCTGCGCGTCGCTGCCAGCGATGACGATCCAGGCAGCGCAGGTGGCGTTGGGGATGAAGGGACCGGGCACGAGCGCTCGCCCGAACTCCTCGACAAGGACGCAGAGATCGAGGTAGGTGAAGCCAGAGCCACCGTTTTCCTCCGGAACCATGAGCCCCTGCCAGCCGAGGTCGGCCATTTTCTTCCAGAGGTCCGGGCTGTAGCCGGCCTCGTCCTCTTCCATGGCCCGCACGTGCTCTTCGGGGCACTCGTTCTCGAGGAAGTCGCGCGCCGATTCGCGGATCAGGGTCTGCTCTTCGGTGAGGCTCAGATCCATCGTTTGTCCGTCCTTCATCAAGGTGGCGAAGCGGGCGCGCAAAGACGTGCCCCCTCCGCGGGGGTTAGCCGCGCGAGTCTAGCACGCACATTGGCGAGCGTCAGGGGAGCTCCACCCAGGAGTCGAAGAAACGCTCCTGGAAGTCGACCGCCGCGAGGATGGAGGGGGCGTCCCACGCGCTTGCTTCGTTCACGACCGCCACGAGATTGTCCTCCACGTCGTCGCGACGCCGCACGATGGCGACGACGGTGGCTTCGCAGCGTCCGAGGGGCTCTCCGGCATCGAGCACGTAGACGTCGATGGGGTGGCCGTCGGGGGCAATCGTCCCGGGGACGAACCCGTAGTTGACCGCGTAGACGATGTCGTCCTCGCGGGGGTGCGTGCTGCCGAGGGGACGGTCGACCTCGACCGTGACGCGGCGACCGGCCCAGTCGGCGAGGTGGAGGTTGGGGTCCACGGGGGGCTAGCGGTTGCGCTGGACGAAGCGGCCGATGCGTTCGAGGGCGCGCTCGATCTGCTCGTAGCCGCTGGCGTAGCAGGCGCGCACGAAGCCCTCGCCGCAGGCGCCGAAGGCGGCGCCGGGCACGACGGCCACGCGCTCCTCGGCAAGCAGCCGCTCGCTGAAGGTGGTGCTGTCCATGCCGGTGGGGCGAATGTCGGGGAAGGCGTAGAAGGCGCCGCGGGGACGGAAGGCGGGGAGGCCGACGGCGTGGAGGCCATCGACCATGAGACGGCGGCGGCGGTCGTACTCGACCAGCATCTCCTGGACAAAGGTCTCGCCGTGCTGGAGGGCGGCGAGGGCGGCGTACTGGGCGGCGGTAGGGGCCGACATCATGACGTACTGGTGGACCTTCATGGCGGCTTCGGCGAGGGGCGCGGGGGCGGCCAGCCAGCCGATGCGCCAGCCGGTCATGGCGTACGTCTTGCTGAAACCGCCGATGAGGATGGTGCGGTCGCGCATGCCCTCGATGGAGGAAAAGCAGGTGTGCTCGCCCTCATAGGTGAGGCGTGCGTAGAGCTCGTCGCTGATGACGGCGAGGTCGTTGGCAGCGGCCACCTCGGCCACGGCTTCGAGGCTGGGACGGTCCATGGTCGCGCCCGTGGGGTTGGCGGGGTAGCCGAAGAGGAGGGCCTTCGTTCGTTCCGTGACGCGCTCGGACACGTCGCTCGCGAGCAGGCGGAACTCGTGCTCGGCGCTGGTGGGGACGGGACGGAAGTGACCCTTGGCCATGGTGACGGCGGGCTCGTAGGCGACGTAGCTGGGATCGGGGCAGAGGACCTCGTCGCCGTCGTCGATGAGCGACCGGAGGGCGATGTCGAAGGCCTCGCTGGAGCCGCTGGTCACGACGATCTCGGTGGCGGGGTCGTAGGAGACGCCGTAGAGGGTTTGGAGCTCCTCGCTCAGGGCTTCTCGAAGCTCGAGAAGGCCGTAGTTGGAGGTGTAGTGGGTCTCGCCCCGCTCGATGCTCTCGAGAGCAGCGCGGCGGATGGGCTCTGGAGTGACATAATCAGGTTCGCCGACCCCGAGGGAGATAACATCGTCGATGGTGCTGAGGAGGTCGAAGAACTTGCGGATGCCGCTGGCGGGCACGGAGGCGAGGCTCCGCGAGATGAAGCGTTCGGCACCGGGGGAAGCGTCGTCCACGGCCCCGTTCCTTCCGCCCCCCGCGGGCGGCGGATACGAAAGAGCCGCCCCGCGGGCGGCTGTCTGTTCTGTGCGTCCTTGAACCGCTCGCATGCTACCGGCGCGCTTGCGCCGCCGCCGCAGCGGCAGTCGGGAGGCCCGTGGTGGTCAGCTTGCGATCCACCACTCGGACTCTGGGCAGGGGGCGCACTACGGTCAAGAGTCGGGCCGGTCTAGAGGGGAGCGAGCCGGTTTGCCTGCCCGAGGGACCGCTCGAAGGCGTGCCCGACCTGGAGGATGGTTCCCTCCGCGCCCACATCGCCGATGATCTGGAGGCCGACGGGCAGACCCTCGCTCATGCCGCAGGGCAGGCTGAGGGCGGGCAGCCCGGCGACGGCGCTGGGGAGGGTGTAGATGTCGTTCAGGTACATGGCGTAGGGGTCGCCGAGCTTCTCGCCGCGGCGGAAGGCGACCTCCGGGGTGGTCGGCGTCACGAGGGCGTCGTAGCGGGCGAAGGCGTCGCGGAACTCCTCGGTGATGAGCGTCCGAACCTTCTGAGCCTTCAGGTAGAACTGGTCGTAGTAGCCGGCGCTGAGGGCGTAGACGCCGAGCATGATGCGGCGCTTCACCTCATCGCCGAAGCCCTGCTCGCGGGTCTTCTCCATGTTCTCCCACATGCTGCCGCCGCGCTCGCTGAGGCCGTACTTGACGCCGTCGTAGCGGGCGAGGTTGGAGCTGGCCTCGCTGGGGGCGATGAGGTAGTAGACGGCGAGGGCGTGCTCGGTCATGGGGAGGGAGAGGTCGGTATCGACCTCGCAGCCGAGCGATTCGAGGTGCGCGAGGGCTTCCTCGATACGGGCGCGGACTCCGGCTTCCATGCCCTCGACGAAGTACTCGCGGGGTACGCCGATGCGCATCCCGGCAATGTCGCGGCCGAGGTAGTGGCGCATGTCTGGCCTGGGGGCCGGGTCGCTGGTCGAGTCGCGGGGGTCGTGGCTGCTGATGCCGTCGAGGATGGTGGCGACATCCTCGACATCGCGGCCGATGGGGCCGACCTGGTCGAGGGAGCTTCCAAACGCGATGATGCCGTAGCGGCTCACGCGTCCATACGTAGGGTCGAGGCCGACGACGCCACAGAGGGCGGCGGGCTGGCGGATGCTGCCCCCCGTGTCGCTGCCGAGGGCGGCGAGGCACTCTCCTGCGGCGACAGCGGCGGCAGAGCCGCCGGAGCTGCCGCCGGGAACGCGGGCAGTGTCCCAGGGGTTGCCCGTGGGGCCGAAGGCGGAGTGCTCGGTGCTGGAGCCCATCGCGAACTCGTCCATGTTCGCCTTCCCTACCATCACGGCGCCGGCGCGCTTGAGCTGCTCGTAGACGTGGCTGTCGTAAGGCGGGATGAAGTCGGCAAGCATGCGCGAGCCGGCCGTCGTGCGGACGCCCTTCGTGACGATGAGATCCTTGACGGCGAAGGGGATGCCGGTGAGGGGGGTGGCGGTGCCGGTGGCGAAGCGCGCGTCGGCCTCGCGGGCCTGTTCGCGCGCGACCGCGTCGGTACGGGTGATGTAGGCGTTGACGCGAGGCTCAACCACGTCGACGCGGTCGAGGACGGACTCAGTGAGCTCGACGGCGGAGAACGTCCGCGCACGGAGGCCCTCCTGCGCCTCGTGCGCCGCCAGCTCCCAGAGTTCGCTCATTCGAGGACGGCGCGCACGCGGATGAGGCCGTCTTCGACCTCGGGCGCGTTGCTGAGCGCATCGTCGCGGGCGAGCGAGGGGGAGACGGAGTCGGTGCGCATGACGTTCTTGAGGGGCAGGGGGTGAGCGGTCGGTTCGACGGCGGCGGTGTCGACTGCGGCGAGGGCCTCGAAATGGCCGAGGATGTCGGAGAGCTGGGTGGCAAGGCGGTCGATCTCTTCTTCGCGCAGGCCGAGGCGGGCAAGCCGGTCGATGTGGAGGATCTGGTCGCGGGAGATGGCCATGGCGCGATCGTACACACGGTCTCCCGCACGTGCCCGCAAGGAGGCGCTTTGCTAGGCTCAACGTGATGCGGCAACCCGCCCATCCCTCGCTTCCACGCCTTTTTGCTGCCCCGCCCCCCTGCGTTGTGCACCATGGCTAGCCGGGTCGTGGTCCGCCGCCGCCTGCGGACGCGCCGCGCGCGCGTCAAACGGGGTGGGTTTCCCATCTGGGCGATCGCGCTGCTGGTGGTGGGTTTCTTCGGCTCGGCGGCCCTGGCGGCGGGAGCGGGGAGCGTGTTCGCCGTCTACCAGCACTACGCACGCGACTACGTGGCGATCGAGGACCTGCTGATCGACCGGCAGGTCGGGATCACGCGCATTTTCGACAGGAGCGGGGAGGTCGAGCTGGGGGTGCTCACGAATCCGACCCAGCGGCTCCTCCACCCGGTGGAGATGGACGACATCTCCCAGAGCATGATCGACGCGACCGTCTCGACGGAGGACAACAGCTTCTGGACGCATCCGGGGGTGAACTACCGCGGTCTTGCGCGCGCCGCCTGGGAGAACTACCTGGGCGGGGGCATCGGAAGCGGGACGGGCGGATCCTCGATCACGCAGCAGCTGATCAAGAACGTCTACATTTGCGGGAGCTTCACCGACCTGGAGAACCCGTGCGTGGCGGAGCGCACGCTCGACCGGAAGCTGCGCGAGGTCGCCTACGCGATCGAGCTGGAGCGGGACTACAGCAAGGAGCAGATCCTGACGTGGTACCTGAACCAGATCTCGTACGCCGACCGCTATGTGGGCGTACAGGCCGCATCCGAGGGCTACTTCCGCAAGAACGCAGGCGATTTGACGCTGGCGGAGTCGGCGATCCTGGCCGGCATTCCCCAGTTCCCCACGCGCTACCACCCCCGCCTGAACTGCCTGCGCGACGAGGATGACAACTGCATTCTCGACGACCGGGGGCGCATGACGGTGGGGGGACCGGCGAAGGAGCGGCAGGAATCGGTCATCGACCTGATGGTGATCCACGGCTGGATCACGTACTCGGAGGGGGAGAACGCGAAAGCGGAGACGCTCTACGTGTACCCGGTCGCGACGACGGCGGCGCAGGACGCCTCCGCGTTCATCGACAACCAGGTGGAGCCGCGGCTGGTGCGCATGTGCGAGGCGGGGCTCCTTCCGAGGCTGGAGAACGTTCCCGACTGCCTCACGAGCGTGCACAGCGCGGGCTGGACGGTGCGGACGACGCTCGACTGGGATGCGACGCAGGCCGCGCTGTCGATGGCGCGGGCGGCCATCGAGCGGGGGCTGGAGGCGGGCTGCGAGTGCCACAACGCGGCGATCGTGACGATCGAGCCGGACACGGGAGAGCTGCTCGTGTACGCGCCCAACCGGGACCCGTCGTTCACGGCCGATCCGCGGGTGTCGGGAAACGTCGACCAGCTGGTGGAGATCAACCAGCCGGGGTCGGCGTTCAAGCCTGCCGTGTACCTGGCCTGGTTCGAGTACGCGAACAAGGCGCCGTTGAGCATTCTCTGGGATACGAGCCCGCTGGAGATCGAGGGCGCGGATGTCGAGATCGTCAATCCGCGCCCGAAACCGCGCACGGAGGGGCTTATCTCCGCGCGGGCGGCGCTGGGCGGATCGCAGAACGTGCCTGCCTACCGGGCCGCGCAGGAGGCGGGGATCGAGAACGTGATCACCATGGCGAAGCTGCTCGGGATCACCACCATCGAGCAGGAATTCGACCCGACCTTCGTCTCCCACCTGGACATCTACTACGGAGCTTCGATCGCGACGGGAGGGGCGAACATTCGGGCCGTGGACATGGCCTACATGAACGCGACCATCTCGAACATGGGGGTGATGGTGGGAGTCCCCCACCATGCAACCATGGTGGCGCCGGAGACGCTGAACAACACGGCTTTCGACGAGGGCATCGACTACGAGAACGCGCTCCAGCAGCGGCTCGACTTCCAGCGCGGGCACCTGCGGCTGCCCGGCACGCGTCCGCTCGACCCGGTGACGGTGCTGGAGGTGCGCGACATCAACGACCGCGTCATCTTCCTGCACGAGGGGCCCCAGCGGATTCGGATGGTGGATGCGGGCAGCGTCTGGCTGCTGCACAGCATCATGTCGGACTGCACGGCGCGCTTCGTCATCTGGGGCTGCGGCAAGGACAACGAGGACATCCGCCTCGACACGTTCGTCAACGGGGAGAAGCTGCCGGGGGGGATCAAGACGGGTACGCAGCAGGGGCCGCTGGACGCGGCGGACACGCTGGAGACCTGGATGAACGGCTACTCACGCCACGCGGCGACGGCGGTGTGGGTGGGGAATGCCACGAACGAGCTTGTGATCGACGGCCCCTCGGGCGAGTACGCCTCCGCACGCACGACCCTGTGGCTGTTCAAGAACTGGATGGCTGATTACCACGGCTACCTGCTCGACGAGGGGCAGCTCGATGCGATCGAAGATTTTGAGGAGTCGCAGCCGGAGAACGTCGAGCGGAGGGAGTTCAACACACCGGCGACGGACCGCATCTTCGAAGGTGGGTGCGACCAGATGGTGGAGGCGTGGGTGCGGAAGGACGTGGAGTACGAGGATGTGTGCGAGCCGGCGATCATCGATACGCGCAATGGACTCCTGGCCTCGAGCCAGACGCCGCAGCGGTACCGCCAGCTGCAGCGGTTCGTGAAGCTACCCGAGTGGGAGCCCGAGCTGGCGATCAAGCTGGTGGAGGAGCCACCGGAGGATCTGGACGTGGTCATCCCCCTCATCCCGGAGGAGCAGAGCACAGGCCTGCGCGCGGTCGAGATCATCTCGCCCTTCCGCAGCGCCACCGTGGGGCTGGGGGCGGAGGTGGTGGGCAGTGTGAACGTGGGACGGCTGACGGAGTGGCTGCTCGAGATCGGCCCCGGCGCCAGCCCCACCGAGGAGGACTGGGTGCTGCTGGCCTCGGGCGAAGAGAACGTGACGAACGTGCTGCTGGGCACCATCGAATTCGAAGAGGACTACGAATTCGCGCCGCGCGTCTACTCGCTGCGGTTGACCGCGAAGCAGGGTCTGCTGGAGCCGAGGCGGGAGACGATCCTCGTGAACGTGACCGTGCGACCACCGCCCGTGTCGGAGGAGGCATTGATCCCCGGACTGCCCCAGCCGGGGCCTCCGACCGAGGATGAGCCGGAACAGGCCGAAGAGCCGGAAGAGGCCGAAGAGCCGGGCGAGGACCGCTAGCGGAAGCGGGCGCCCACCTTCAGGCCGACCTCGGCGGCCCACTCGCCGGCGTTGACCTTGCGCGCACCCTGCGGCTGGACACGCTTCACGTGGAGCACACCACCGTTGAGGCGCAGGTCGAAGCCGTCGTCCTCGACCTTGAGCACGGCCCCCGGCATGCCGGGCACGTTCTCCAGCGAGAGGCGGCAGTCGAACACGCCCAACCGCTCGCCGCGGCGCATGGTCCAGGCGCCCGGCTGGGGGTTGCAGCCGCGGATGCGGTCGTAGACGCGCTGAGCGGACTCGTGCCAGGGGATGCGGGCGTGCGGCTCGTTGCAGGGGGGCTCGTAGGTCGAGAGCGCATGGTCCTGCTCGATGCGGGGAGCCTCGCCGGCCTCCACGAGAGCCACGGCCTCCGCCATGGCATCGACGCCCATGGGGAAGAGACGCTCGAAGTAGAGCGAGCCGAGGGTGTCGTCGGGGCCGAGCGCGCAGGTCTTCTGGAGGAGAATGGGGCCCGTATCGAGCCCCTCGTCGGGCCAGAAGATGGTGAGGCCGGTCTCCGTCCTGCCGAAGATGATGGGCCAGTTCATGGCGGAGGAGCCGCGGTGAAGGGGGAGAAGACTGGGGTGGTACTGGATCGTGCCCTTTTCGGGAGCGGTGAGCGCCTCCCCGGGCAGGATCTCGGTGACGAAGGCCATCACCCCGAGCTCCGCGCCCGTGGTGCGCCAGGCGGCGAGCCCCTCCTCGCCCTTGAGGGCGGCGGTATCGATGGGGGCGAGCCCCGCCTCTTCGGCGGCGACCCAGAGGGGATCGGGGCGGGCGCCTTCGCGTGCCTCGGGGGCGGAGGCGGCGACGATCTCGACGCCCTCCTCGGTCAGTCGCGTGAGCACGGCCTCGCCGAAGGCGGCCTGCCCGATGATCGAGACGCGCATGCGTTCCTCCCTGCGCAGGTGGCTCAGCGGGAGCCTACCAGCGCGGGCGGCGAGCGTGTAAGGGCGGAGGGGGCCTACACTCGCATCACGATGCCGCAGCGACCAGTGTCCGAAGGAGCCCCCCAGGGCGGCGAACACGCCGCCCTGCCGCGCGACGGAGCAGCGGCCAGGCGCCTCGCCTGAGCCAGTCAGCCGTTCCGCCCCGCGTACCAGGAGGTTCTCAATGGTCTGTGTCGAACCGGCCCGCCTGAGCGATGCCGAAGCCATCCACGCCCTCATTGATGGGTGGGCGCAGCGCGGCGAAATGCTCCAACGTCCCCTCGGTGAGATTCACGAAGCCATCCGCGACTTCAAGATCGCGCGCGAGGGGGGCGAGGTCGTGGGCTGCGGCTCGCTCCACATCATGGGGGAGGACCTCGCCGAGATTCGCTCCCTGGCCGTGCGCGAGGACCAGCACGGCAAGGGCGTGGGCGGCTCGATCGTCGAAGCGTGCATCGCCGATGGCCGCGCGATCGGCATCGAGCGCGTGTTCGCGCTCACCTACCGCCCCACGTTCTTCGAGCGGCAGGGCTTCGTCCTCGCGAACGTGATGGACTTCCCCCAGAAGGTGTGGAACGAGTGCGTGCGCTGCCCGTTCTTCACGGACTGCCGCGAGATCGCGGTCGTGCGCGACCTGCGGGCGGAAGCTGAGGTAATCCACGTGCTCAAGACGCAATAGTTGCAGGACCGATCGGTATCCAGTAGGTTGACGACATCGGGAGGGTCGGCGTGGCGGCTTCCACCTTCGACTCGCGTGAGGCGTATCACAGGCTGCGCGATGGCGGGATGGATGAGTCCGCCGCCAATGCGGCCGTGGAGATACTGAGCCCCTTCGTTACGCGGGAGATCCTTCAATCTGAGCTGGCTCACGTGCAACTCAGGATCATCAGCTTCGTGGCTGCTCTGAACGTCGGGATTGCGACTATCGCAGTCACAGTCGCGGCGTTGGTGACGTAGCAATCACGCAGCTCCGCCCCGATTGGCGTCAAGTCAGCCCCACTTGCTCCCTAGTAGCGCGAGATATCAATTTCCTTCTGGGTGATGAACTCCAGCAGTGCGGGCGTGCCGGATTCGGTCTGGGCGATTCCTCGCTTGATGGCGGGGATGATCTCGGCGGCGTCGGTGACACGCTCGCCGTACGCGCCGAAGGCCCTGGCCATGTCGGCGTAGTTCCCGCTGATATCGGTGCTGCGGTACTTCTCCGTGGCCGCCTGCATGATGGGCAGCTCGATCGCCATGGAGAAGTTGTTGAGGAGGATGGAGAGGATGGGGATGCGCTCGCGCACGGCCGTCTCGAAGTCCATGCCGGTGAAGCCGATGGCGGCGTCGCCCCAGACGTTGATGCAGAGCCTGTCGGGGCGGGCGAGCTTGGCGCCCATGGCGTAGCCGAGCCCGGTCCCGAGTTGAGTCGTCTTGCCCCAGCCGATGTAGCTCAGGGGGGTGCGGCTCACCCAGAAGGGCGAGAGCTGGTCGCGGGGGCTGCCGGCGTCGTGCGTGATGATCGTGTTGTCGACGTCGACGGTGTGGAGCAGGTCCCAGATGACGCGGTAGGGGGAGAGGGGCGAGTCGTCGTCGGTTAGCTTCGGCATCCACTCGGCGAGCCACTCCTGCTTCACGTTCGCGATGCGCTCCGTGACCCCGTCGCGGGAGACGCTGGCGCCATCGAGCTCGGCGAGGAGTGCGGCGAGCGTCAGCTTGGCATCGCCGACGAGGGCGTGGGCGGAGGCAACGTCCTTGTTGATGTCGGCGGGATCGAGGGTGGCGTGGATGATGGTCTTGCCGGGGGGCATGGCCACGCCGAAGCCGGTCGCGGCGAAGCTGCAGCCGATGCCGAAGATGACATCGGCGTCCTGGAGGAACTCGTGAACCGTGCGGGGCACCGCGCGTCCGCCCGACCCAAGGGAGAGGGGGTGATTCTCGGGGAAGGCACTCTTCCCCTGGAGGCTGGTGGTGACGGGAATCTGGAGGCGCTCGGCGAGCTCCCGAAGCTCCTCCCAGGCCTTCGCGTAGTGGACGCCCTGGCCGGCGTAGATGACGGGCCGCTCGGCGGTGCGCAGCACCTCGGCGACGGTGCGCACGGCGTCGGGGTCGGGGCCGGAGCGGAGGGAGGGGGCGGGCTCGTAGACGAAGTCGTCGGGGACCTCCTCCTGGAAGACATCGCCCGGGATCTCGATGAGCACGGGCCGGGGACGGCCGTTGCGGACCTGGGTGAAGGCGCGGCGCATCACGTCGGGGATGGTCGAGCCGAGGGTGACCTGCTCGATCCACTTGGTGACGTGCTGGAAGTTGAGGAACGAGTTGAAGTTGGGGGCCGTGTTGGTGATGCGGCGGGCGTAGCCGCCCGGCATCACGAGGATAGGCACGGAGTCGCCGTAGGCCTGGGCAACGCCGCCGAAGGCATTCTCGGCGCCGGGACCATGCTGCATGGCGAAGACACCGATGCGATCGCCCGAGTTGATGCGGCTGAAGGCGTCGGCCATGTGCAGGCCCACGCGCTCCTGGCGCACGATGATCGTGCGGACGTCGGCGCGTGCGGCCGCCTCGATGATGGGGTTGACGGGATAGGCGACGAGGAACTCGACGCCCTCGCGCTTCAGGATTTCGGCTATGGCATCGGCGACCTTCATGGCGTCCCCCTTGTTCGCCGCGACGGGCCGTGCGCGGCGGCGTCAGTCTACCGGTCTGCCCCCTGCGCTTGCCGCAAACGAGGGGTGGCGCGCACAATTCGGCGCGATGCCCCTTCTGAGTGTCATTTCCGACAGGGCCGGCGCCGGCAAGACCGGCGTCGCCGCCAGCGTGGCTCGCGACCTCGCTTACGCAGCCCGGCGCGTTTGGCTCGTGCGAGGCGAGGGCGCCAACGGCGCCAACGGCGCCGGCAACGCCGCCGCCGATGCGCGCTGGTTCTCGACGCTTGAGTTCGCGCCAGGGAGCGCCTCGACGCCGGTCGCGCCGGTCGTGATCCCGCCGCCCAGCGGCGACGAGGTCGTCGTCGCGGAGTTGGATGCGCCGCTGGAGCGCGCCGACGCGACCATCCTCGTGACGCGTGGTCTGCCGGACGAAGCACGCGTCTCGGAGGTGGCTCCGGCGGCGGTCGTGGCGTTGGACGTGCCCGCGTCGGCGCAGGCAGACGCGGGCACCGAGATCGCGGGTGTACCGCTGGTCGTCATCGTTGAGGACCGCACGCTCGCGGGCTTCAGCGTGTCGGAGGCGCAGGCCGTCCTGCGCGCGGAGACGCTGGTGGAGGGCGACGGGCTCGACCCGACCTGCGACCACCTCGTGATCGCGCCCATCGGATCGGACTCGGGCCAGCCGCACCTGAGCCGCTTCGAGTCGAAGGCGGTGGTGGTCCGCTTCGACAAGACGGACCAGCACCTGGCGGCACTCGCGACCGAGCCGGCCTGCCTCATCCTGACGGGCGGGCGGCGACCCAGCGAGTACCTGTACGACGCCGCCTCCGCACGCGGCGTACCCGTCATGCTCTCGCGTACGGACACGGAGAACACGGTGATCGCGCTGGAGGGCATCTTCGACCACACGCGCTTCCACGGGGAGCGCAAGCTGGAGCGGATGGCTGAGCTGTTGGGGGCGACGTCGCTGACGGAGCACGTGGCGGCGGCGCTGGGCCGTGGCGGCTAGCGGTCGGGCGACCGCCTGCGAACGAGCGAGGTTGAGCGCCGCACAAGGCCAGCGGCCAGACCGGGAGCATTGCGACCGGGGTCACTCCGGATCTCCACGTGGTTATCGATGGGTGCGGGCGCGGTCGAGGGCATCTTCTCGCGGGCGCAGTAGGGACAGGCGAGCCAGCCGTAGTCGAGCGGCTTGCCGCAGCCGGTGCAGGACTCCTTCAGGTCGGTCAGGCAGGCGGGGCAGACGAGGAAATCGTCGCGCACGCGGCGGCGACAGGCGGGGCAAGCCTTCTGGTCGTCGAGGTCCTGGAGGATGGCCTCCTCCTCGAGGGAGCGCTCGTAGAGCTCGGTGAGGGTCTGGCGGGGGCGCAGGATGAGATAGACCCAGTGGCCGGGGAGGAAGAAGGCGAGCGCGAGGAGCACGGAGATCAGCTGCATCACGGGATCGCGCGTGCGCTGGCGGATGTCGCGGAAGACCCAGAAGATGAGTGCCACCCAGATGACGGCGCCGTAGGTCCCCAGGACCAGGAGGACGATCCGGAAAGTGTCCTGCCACGAGCCGCCGGGCCAGTCGATCATCGCGCTTTCCTTGCCTTGGGCCACACGCTGGGGGCGGGCCGCGCTGCCACATTCTGAGAGTACAGCATCGCCCCGTAGAAGCGCGACGAAAACTGTTCAGTCTCGTGATCACTCGGCGGGCGCGGGACCGTCGGAGTCGATACGATAGGCCGGTGCCCGCCACGCAGCATCCAACCTCGGCCATCGACGGCCTGAACCCGCAGCAACGGGCGGCCGTGGAGCATCCCGGGGGCGCGCAGCTGATCCTGGCGGGGCCCGGCAGCGGCAAGACACGGGTCATCACGCAGCGCATTGCCTGGCTCGTCGGGGAGCAGCGGGTGGCTCCCTGGCGCATCCTCGCGGTGACGTTCACCAACAAGGCGGCACGCGAGATGCGGGCCCGTGCGCAGGACCTGCTGGGCGAGGACGCGGCCAAGCTGCACCTCGGCACCTTCCACTCGATGTGCGCGCGCTGGCTGCGCATCCACGGCAAGGACATCGGGCTCTCGCCCGACTACGTCATCTACGACGACGCGGACCAGACGGCGCTGATGAAGCGCGTGCTCGAGAGCCTGCACGTCGACACGAGGCAGTTCACGCCGCGCTCGGTGCTCTCGGCCATCTCCAGCGCGAAGAGCGAGATGCGCGGCGCCGACCACTTCAAGGGGCAGACGGAGAACTACTTCCAGGAGGTGGTGGCGCGGGCGTACGAGCGCTACCAGAAGGGACTGCGGGAGGCCTCGGCGCTGGACTTCGACGACCTGCTGACCGAGACGGTACGGCTGTTCCGCGAGTCGGAGGAGGCGCTGGAGCGGCGGGCGGAGCAGTACCTGCACGTGCTCGTCGACGAGTTCCAGGACACGAACCCGGCGCAGTACGCGCTGGCGCGGCAGCTGGCTTCGGTGCACGGGAACGTCTGCGTGGTGGGGGACCCCGACCAGAGCATCTATTCATGGCGGGCGGCTGACTCGCGCAACACGCAGTACTTCCAGCGCGACTTCCCCGACGTGACGACCTGCCTGCTGGAGCAGAACTACCGCTCGACGCAGCCGATCCTCGATGCCGCGAGCGCGGTGATCGAGAACAACCGCAGCCACATCGAACGCGCCCTCTGGACCGAACGCAAGTCGGGACAGGCGCTCACGACCTATGAGGCCTACAACGACGAGGAGGAGGGGGAGTTCGTCGCGAGGGAGGTGGAGCGCCTAGCGACGACGAACCGGCCGCTTGGCTCCATCGCGGTGCTGTACCGCACGAACGCGCAGTCACGGCCCATCGAGGATGCGCTGGTACGACACCGCATCCCCTACCGGTTGATCGGGGGCGTGCGCTTCTACCAGCGGCGCGAGATCAAGGACCTGATCGCCTACCTGCGGCTGGTCCAGAACCGGCTCGATGAGGCGAGCCTCCTGCGGGTCATCAATGTGCCAGCGCGGGGCATCGGGGACACGACGATGGCGCGACTGGCGGACTACGCGGGGTCGACCGGGCTCGCCATCTGGGACGCGTGCGAGGCGGCCGCGCGAGGCGAGCCCGTGCCCGGCATCGCCGCCCGCGCCGCCACGGCCATCCGCCGCTTCGTGTACTCGATCGAGGCGATGCGCGCCGAACGGGACCGTCCCCTGGCGGACCTGCTCGACCTCGTCCTCCAGGAGAGTGGCTACGCGCAGTACCTGCGGGATCGGGACGAGGGCGGGGAGGAGCGCCTGGAGAATGTGCTGCAGCTGCGCACCGTGATGGCGCAGTACGAGGACACGACCGGCGGCGAGGCGGGGGATCTCGCGAGCTTTCTGCAGGATGTGGCGCTCGTGGCAGATGTCGACGAGCTACAGGGGGCGGTAGGGGCCATCACGCTGATCACGCTGCACGCGGCCAAAGGGCTGGAGTTCCCGGTGGTGTTCCTGGTGGGGATGGAGGAGGGGGTGCTTCCCCACATCCGCTCGTTCGACGACCCCCGGCAGATGGAGGAGGAGCGACGGCTGGCCTACGTGGGCATCACTCGCGCCGAGGACTCGGTCTACCTGACGCGCGCCTACCGGCGCTATCTCGGCGGGAGGCCGCTGACGAACCCACCCTCACGTTTCCTCGGGGAGATACCCGAGCACCTGCTCCGGCCTTACCGAAGCGGCGAACGGCGCACCGTGCGCGAACGAGTCGCACCCGCGCCGCGCCCCACACCCGCGTCCGCAGCCGAGCCGCAGTGGCAGGCGGGCGAGCGGGTGCGTCACGCGCACTTCGGGGAGGGGATCGTGGTGAGCTGCCAGGAGCGGCGGGGGGACGTGGAGGTGGTGGTGGCGTTCGACGACACGACGGCCGGCGTCAAGCGGCTGCTGCAGAGTCTGGCGCCGCTGGAGGGGGCGTAGGGGGCAGAGCCTGGCTAGGCATCCTGGAAGCCCTTCCAGTCCAAGCCGAGCTGTCGGATGGCGGACCGGAGCGCGCCAATAGTCAAATCACGGCGGCCCCAGTCCGGCACGACAGTACCCAGCCGCGTCTCGGGGTTGAACCACTTCCTGTGGGAGCCCCCGCCGGGCCTAGGTACCTCGTGACAGCCTAGCTTGCTGAGCTGCGTCCCGATACCTCACGAGACGGCGACAACAGCCTCGACGGACACGGCCCCGGTCCCCTCATCCGAATAGATATCCGGCGGCAGCGGCTTCTCCATGAACTCGTAGAGCTCGACCACCGCTTCGAAGGCATCTTCAACGTTCGCCAGTGCCTCGGAGATTGTGCGGCCTTCGGTCAGGAGTTCCGGAAGCAGGGGGGATGTGACGACGTATCCACCCTCAGGCTGCGGCTCAAGTACCACAGGGATGCGCGCGATCATTGGTTCACTCCCGCATCTTCAGGTGATCACCGTGAGCCATCGTAGCGCCTTCACATCAGGGTTGGTCAGGGCGGCGGGAGGGGGCTACTCGCCCGGCTCCCGCTTGGGGACCATGACCTTGCGGGTGAAGGTAAGGACGGTCTCGCCGCGCTGGTTGTAGCCGCGCGTATCCACCGTGACGATGCCGCGGTCGTTGCGGGAGCGGGACTCGACCTTGTCGGTCACGGTGGTCTCGGCGTAGACGGTGTCACCGTGGAAGGTGGGGGCGGTGTGCTTGAGTGACTCGATCTCGAGGTTCGCGATGGCTTTCCCCGAGATCTCGGTGACCGTCATGCCGAAGACGATCGAGTAGACGAGCGTCCCGACGACCACGTTCTTGCCGAACTGGGTCTCCTCCGCGGCATAGCGAGCGTCGATGTGGAGGGGGTGGTGGTTCATGGTCTGCATGCAATGGAGGATGTCGTCGTACTCGGTGATGGTGCGTCCGGGCCAATGCTTGAACACGTCACCGACCTCGAACTCCTCGTAGTAGCGTCCGAAGGCCTCGCGTCCGTCGTGGACAGTCATGTAGCGGCTCCTGGCTGTTGGCTTTTGGCTGCTGGGGGTTGGCGGCTAGTCGATGGCGTAGTCGCGAAGGAGGCTGCGGGCGATGACGATCTTCTGGATGTCGCTGGTGCCCTCCGCGATGACCATGACGGGGGCGTCGCGGTAGTAGCGTTCGAGGGGGAGCTCCGTGCTGTAGCCAACGCCGCCGTGGAGGCGCAGGGCGTCGAGGACGACCTCCTGGCAGACCTCGGTGGCGAAGAGCTTGGCCATGCCCGCGTCGAGGTCGGAGCGGGCGCCGCTGTCCTTGCGGCGGGCGGCATCGAAGGTGAGGAGGCGGGCGGCGCGGATCTTGGTCGCCATCTCGGCGAGGCGGATCTGCTGGGCCTGGTGCTGGCCGATGGGCTTGCCGAAGGCGTAGCGCTGCTGGGCGTAGACGATGGCGTCCTCGAAGGCTGCCTGGGCGACACCGACTCCGCGCGCGGCGACGTTGATGCGCCCCACCTCGAGCGCGCTCATCACGTGCTGGAAGCCGCGGCCCTCGTCGCCGCTGAGCAGGTTGTCGGCGGGTACGCGGGCGTTATCGAAGGCGAGCTCGGTGGTCTCGACGCCCTTGTAGCCGAGCTTCTCGAGCTTGCGGCCGACGAAGAAGCCCTCCGTGTCGGGTTCGACGAGGAAGGCGCTGATGCCGCGGTGGGCAGGCTGGGCCTCCATGTCGGTCTTGGTAAGAACGAGGTAGATACCCGCGCGCTGGCCGTTCGTGACCCACATCTTCTGGCCGTTGATGACGTAGTCGTCGCCGTCGCGGGTAGCCTGCGTCTTGATCGCTTGGGCGTCGGAGCCGGCGTCGGGCTCGGTGATGCTGAGAGCAGCGCGTATCTCGGGGTCGACCATGCGGGGGAGGAACCGCTGCTTCTGGTCCTCGGTGCCGTAGGAGGAGATGGCGTAGCCCACGAGGACGTGGGTGTTGAGGACGCCGGCGAGGCTCATCCAGCCGCGAGCGAGCTCGATGCAGACGCCGGCGTAGCACTCGAAGCTGAGGTCGAGGCCGCCGTACTCCTCGGGCACCTTGATGGCGAAGAGGCCCATCTCCGCCATGCCGGCCACGAGGGGCTCGGGGTACTCGTCGGCATGCTCGTACTCGCTGGCGACGGGCTTGACCTCGCGGTCCACCCAGACGCCGACGTTGGAGACGATCTCCCGGGCGATGGGATCGAGGATGTCGGCGGCGAAGTCACGCGCCATTCAGCTAGCCCCTTCCTGGTGTTGGGTGTGAGCGCCGCGTGGGGGCGACCCTAGCGCCGTCCCTGGCCCTCGGCGGTGGCGCCCACGAGGATCGCCATGTTGCCATCGGGATGGCGGTTCTCGGACATGAGCTGGTGGCAGGCGCCCGTCTCCTCGAAGGAGAAGACGCGCGCGAGGCAGGGATTGATCCTCCCCCTGACGACGAGGTCGTTGAAGGCCGCCGCCTGCTCATCGTTGGCGAAGTGTGAACCCTGGAAGCGTTTCTGGCGCATCCAGAGGTAGCGCAGGTCAACATCGGCGTTGTAGCCGGTCGTACCGGCGCAGATGACGACCATGCCGCCCGTATCGCAGACGAACATGGAAGTCGGCAGGGTGTCTTCGCCCGGATGCTCGAAGACGATGCGGGGGTTGCGTCGCTCGCCGAGCACATCCCAGATGGCCTTGCCGAAGGCGCGGGCGCCCTTCCCGAACTCGCCCATGCCCGCCTGGTCTTCCCAGCCGGGAAGGCGGCCCCAATGGTTGAAGTTCTTGCGGTTGATATAGCCAACGGCGCCGAGCTCCTTGCAGAACTCGCCCTTGGCATCGCTGGAGACGACGGCGATCGGCTTCGCGCCCTGGAGGGCGGCGAGCTGGATGGCCATGGTGCCGAGACCGCCTGCGCCGCCCCAGACGAGGACGACATCGTTCTCGCGCACGGTGTGGGGCTCCCACGAGCAGAGCATGCGGTAGGCGGTGGCGCCGACGAGTGTGGGGGCGGCGGCCTCCTCCCAGGTGAGGTGGGGGGCCTTGGGCAGGCACTGGTGCGCCTGCACGCGCGTGTACTGCGCGAACGAGCCCCAGTTGGTCTCGTAGCCCCAGATGCGGAAGGAGGGGTCGTACATCGGGTCGCCGCCGGAGGTGACCAGGGGAGCATGCACGTTCCAGGCGCCGCAATGGACGACAACTTCGTCGCCGACCTTCACGTTGGTGACGTTCTCGCCGACGGCGTAGACGATGCCGGACGCATCGGAGCCGCCGATGTGGAAGTCCTCGACTTCCCCGGCCTTCTGGCGGGCGGCGATGACATCGACGGGGAGGCCGAGACCGGCCCAGACGTTGTTGTAGTTGACGCCCGCCGCCATCACGTAGACGAGCGCGTCGTCGGGACCGACGGGGGGGATCTCGACGACCTCGGGGGCGAACGCCTGGAGGGGTTCGCCGAAGCGGGACTGGCGGATGAGCTGGGCGTGCATCCGCGGCGGCACCTCGCCGAGCGGTGGCGCTTCGCCGAGGGGGAACAGATCGCTATCGGTGCCGGTTGTCATGCGGCCCCTAGTGGAGAGGGTGTCCGGAATGGTACGCCCACGACTGGCAGGGGCAAATCGGGGCGATCGCAGAGGCACCAAGGCGTGTCTGGAGACTCTCCGGGGACGGTGCACGTGACCCATTCGGTGGCGGCCTTCGTGCCCCCGCGAGGACGGCGAGCATGTTAAGACCGGGCGTGATCTGCAGCCATGGCTTCTCCCGGGCCAGGCTTTATCCATGTCTTGACGCCCTGACGAACTGCCCTCTACGTTGCAGCACGCGTAGACACGGGGTCGATGACGCGTTGGTGGTGCAGAGGCGGACTCGTCTGGGCCACTCCGCGCGGGCCTCTTGAAGAGCGCGGCGAGGCGGTGACATGTCAACGGACCGCTCGCGGTCGGGGTCGCCGGGCATAGCGAAGCTTGTTGCGTTGGTAGCGTTGGCTGTTCTGCTTGTGGGGGTTCCTTTCGTGTCCGCCCGGGACGACCAGGCGGATAAGGCTCGAGATGCGCTGGAGAGGCCCCCCGGAGCGGAGATCGACGCCTACCTTGGCGGCGCCACGGTCCCCACCCCCACACCTGGGCCCGTGGACGTGGGCAGAGCCATCAAGGTGCGGACGACCTTCACCGGCAATGGCGGGACGGAAGCGTTGCTGACCAGCGCGCCGCAAGCGGCGGTTGTGACGGAGCTGGCAGAGGTGTCTGTCGCCGCAGGGCCAAGGCTGGTGACGGAAGGGACGCCCGCGGTTTTCACGCTGACGCGTACGGGTGCGACGGCGGTGGCGTTGATGGTTGCCGTTGATGTGGCGGAGAGCGGTTCGATGCTGGACGGCGCAGCGCCGGCGACGGTCACGTTCGGCGGCGGCGAGCGCACCACGACCCTGTCGGTGGCGACGGAGGACGACGGTGTTGTCGATGCCACCAGCAGGGTGACGGCGACGATCGCGCCCGGGTCCGGCTATGGGGTTGACGCACACGCCGGTTCGGCAAGGGTGTACGTCACCGACAATGACCGCGTCTTCCTCCTTCCCGACCTGGTGGCCGATCCGCCCGTGCAGTGGGGCGAGGCGCAGCTGGTCACGTGGGCCGGACAGGAGATGCTGGTTCTGCGCTTCGAGGGCTATGTGACCAATCTCGGAGATGGTCCCCTGGATCTGTCGGGCGACCCCCGGCTGGCGGATCCGACGAATCCGACGAGCCATAACGTTTGGCAGCGGGTTCAGACTTCAACGGGCGACTGGGTCAGCTTCACCAAGCCCCCCGTGCGTTATCAGACCGCTGACGGACATAACCACTTCCACCTCATGGAGATCGCGGCGTACTCGTTGTGGGACGAGGCCGGCACGACCCAGGTTCTGCGAGGTGAGAAGGTCGGCTTCTGCATGCTGGATGTCGAGAGCTTGCCCGAAAGGCACTCCGATCCAGGTGATCGCACCTACGAGCCCTCTGTTGTCGACAATTGTCGTTCCGGTCAACCGGAGGCGGACAGCCTGCGCATGGGCGTCACCGAGGGGTGGCGGGACGTGTATGAGGGCTCGCTCACGTTTCAGTGGATCGATGTGTCTGATCTGAGCCCGGGCAACTACCGCCTGGCGGCTGAGTCGGATCCCTATGACATCGTGGTCGAGACTGACGAGAGCAACAATGGCATCGCCGTATCCGATGCCATCAGCGTTCTCCCAGGCCATGTCGCGCAGTCGCACACCCTCGTGACGGGGAGGAACACTGCCGTTGATGTTGTGCTGGCCGCCACGACCTTCGGCAGCCCGGGCCCCCTCTACTATCGCGTCGTCACGCCACCGGCCTACGGAAGCCTCAATGTGGCCGTCGGGGTGGGGCTGTCGGGCTCGATTCTGCGGTACACGCCGAACCAGGGGTTCTTTGGCGTCGACACTTTCGAGTACGAGGCCTTTGACCTCTACAGCGCCTATCCACGGACCGCGGTACTGGCCGAAGTCGTAATCGGCGTGGGCGGAGCTAGCGAATCAGTGTCGGTCCTGGCCCAGGCGGCCTTCGGTGAAGTGGTTGTAGCCACCGAGGCAGTGGCCAACACCGCACCGGTGATCACGGACCCGGGGGCGCAGTCGTTCACCGTCGGCGACTCGGTCGACGTGAGTGTCCCCGCCGCCGACATCGAAGGCGACTCGCTCACCTGGTCTGTCGACGTGCTTCCGGCGGGCATCGAGATCGTTGCTCACACCGGCCGGATCGTTGGAAATCCCACCGTGGCCGGCTCACTGCTCTCAACGGTCACGGTGAGCGATGGCGCGCTGTTTTCACGCGTGACGATCGCGTGGGTCATCGTCGCTCCCCCCGAGGTGTCCATCGTTGCGGGGGCAAGCCCGGTCCGGGCCTGCAACGTGTTCGGGGCGATCTGCACGGACGGCGGCGGGTAGCTACCGAGTGGGCTGGAGCACAGGAACCCTGCCCTTTCGCCGCTGTCAGAGTCGCCGAGGGGACGCAGCCCCCTCCTCAGCGGCCGGCGGCGGCCAGGTCAATCGCGACGGTCCAGGTGACCGACTCGGTGGTGGCGATCCAGTACTCGGCGCCCTGCTCGAAGGTCGCGAGGGAGTTGAGGAAGGGCACATCCCCGTAGCCGGGGACATGGACGAGCCAGGTCCGGGCGCCCTCGTCCCACGAGTAGATGATGGCGACCGCTTCCGAGACATCGGTGTCCTCGCCGGGACCTCGCCGGGCCTCGGCGATGGGAGCGCCGCCGGCGCCAGGCCACTCGAACCACGTCCAGCCGGACTCCAACTCGATCCGCTCGACCGCGCTCTCGATGACCACGCGGTAGACGCGCGCGCGGCTGCCGTCCGCCGAGGTCACGGTGATGGCGACTTCGCCGGCGCCATGGGCGAGCGCCGCCTGGTGGCCGTTCTCGGGGTCGCCCCCGGCATCGTCCGGCGCGATGGCGAGCGTGGCCTCGGGCTGGACCGTCGTCGCCTCGACCGTTGTCTCCGTGACGCCGTAGGCGGCGATGGCGTCGTAGCCGGTGCGAGGGCTTGCGAACTCGCCGATGTCCAGGTCGCTCAGCGAGAGCGAGGCGAGGCGGGCGTCGATGGCATCGGGCATGTTGTAGGTGTAGACCTTGTCGTCGCTCGCGTCCGCCACGTACATCACGGCGCCGTCCGACCAGAGGCCGCGGGGGCTGTTGTTGCTCGCCCGGCCCAACTCCGTGAACTCCTCGTCGGGGACGCGCTTGAGCGACTCGCCCTCAAGACGGTAGGCGAAGATGTGCCTGGGTCCGTGATTGGAGACCCAGACCCCCACGCCATCCGACCAGATGCCGTGGGGGTCGCTGTTGGCGGAGGCGAGGGCGTACCGGGCGACCAGCTCACCGCTCTCCAGGTCGTACAGGTAGACCGCATCGTTCCTGCCACCGTCGAGCACCCACATCGTCTCGCCGTCGGACCAGATGCCGCGGGCGGCGCGGTTGCGCTCGTCTAACTCGACATCGCGCTCCGGCAGGCGCTCGCCGGTCGCGAGGTCGTGTGCGAACAGCCGGTTCTGGCCGCTATCGGAGACCCAGATGGTGGTGCGGTCGGACCAGAGACCTCGTGGGGCGCGGTTGGTGTCGTCGAGTTCGAACTCGCGGTCCTCGACGCGCTCACCGTTCTCCAGGTCGTAGGCGTAAACGGCGTCTCCGGCGCCGTCGGGGTTCTCGGCGATCCAGAGGGTTGTGTGGTCGGACCAGAGGCCGGTGGGGTTGGCGTTGGCGGGGTCCAGGGCGTCGATGTCGTGCGTGACCGCCCACTCGAAGTCTGCCTTGCTCGGGGAAGGGCCGGACGGCCCGCCACCGCCACCGCCGCCGATGACGATGGGGTCGCTGGGGGTGGCGTTGACCTCAGCCGAGGGCTCGCTGTCGCCGACCACATTGGTGGCGATGACCCTGATGGTGTAGGGCACGCCATTGGTGAGGTTGGGGATGGTGTGGAAGGTGCGGCCGGCCACCACCGCTTCGGAGACATCGGAGGGATTGGCCCAACCGCTGGCAGCCTCCCTCCGCTGCACCGTGTAGCCGGTAACGGGAGAGCCACCGTCGCCGAAATCGGTGGCGCCGTTGAGCCAGGCTGGCAGGCTCCAGGTGGGGGCCTCCCACTCCAGGTTCAAGGCGCCCCCTCCACCCGGTGAGGCCTTGAGATTCCGGGGGGCGTCGGGGGCGGAGGGCGCGACCACGGTTGTCGGCGTGCTGCGAAGAGTCTGGGTGAAGCCGGCGTCGTCCACGAAGAACACCGACGCCTGGATGGTCCGTCCGACATCGATGGGACGCACCAGATAGTTCGGCCGGCTGTAGAGGCGGCTGAGGATGTCGTTCGGGGGCTCCGGGTCGGGGTGCCAGCCATACCGAAAGCCCGGATTCGTCAGGCCGTCCCCGTCGGTGATGCCGGAAGTCTCGATTGTCAGGACTTCACCTACGCGAGGCGTTCCCGTGACGGTGAGGCCGCCGGTGGGGAAGCGATTGATCGTCCGCGTGATCTCCCTGGAGGGCTGGCTGTCGCCTACCGCGTTTGTGGCGATGACGCGCACCGTGTACGTCTGGCCGCCGGTGAGGTTCGTGATGGTGTGGGTCTCCCCGGTCGCCGTCTCTTCGGAGACGTCGGCGGGGACCGTCCAGCTCCCCGTCGAGAGTTTCCACTGGACCCTGTACCCGGTGATGTCCGACCCGCCATCGCCCAGGCTGGGACGGTTGGCGAGCCAGTCCGTGACTCCCCAGAAGGGCGCCTGCCAGCGCACGCTCAGGTTGCCCTGAGCCTTCGAGGAGGCGGTGAGGTTCATCGGCGGTCCCGGTACGGTGGGCGCCACCACGGCCGTTGGCGCGCTCACGACCGCCTCGAAATTGCCGGCGTCGTCGGAGAAGCTTGCGGCCACCATGATCATCAGACCGGCGTCGTCGGGATGCACCCGGTAGCGCTCCCCGTCGGAGAAGAGGCGAATGGTGGCCTCGGAGGGGTTGCTGGTAGCGCCCGCCATCCAGACGAGGGTGAAGTCGCGGTCGCTCAAGCCATCCTCGTCGGCGATGGTCGAGGTATCGGCCGTCAGTGTTTCGCCGACGCGGGCTGTGCCCGTGATGGTGACCTCTCCGGTGGCGGGTGTGTTCGGGCCCTGCGCTTCGGCCCGGTGCTCGGGCGGCGCGGCGATCAAGAGGCCCGCGAAGAAGGCCAGCAACAGTACGGTCAGGCGTCTCCCGGCGGCGACCTGGTTCATCCGGTCTACCCGTGCCTTTGCCTGCGCGGCCGACATCGGCGGAGGCCCCCTCCTCGGTTACACACTTGGGCCTGGCATTTCACAAGTGTGTTACGTGCTTGTGTCTATCTTTCCACAAGTATAGGGAGTCAGGGGGGTGGACGATGCGTTCGGCGAAGGCCAACGGGGCGCGCCGTGCAAGGGAGGCTCGGGACATAGGGCCAGCGGGCCGGAGGCTCACGCAGGGCTCGCTCGGGGGCCGCCGGTTTGGTCCCTGCGGGGGCGTCCGTGCTAATATGCCGCGGGTCTTAGCGAGAGATTTCACAAACGGCCAGGGCGTGCTCCACGAATACGGCCACATCGCCATTCTTGTCATCATCGCGCTGGTTTTTCCGGCGGGCGCGATTGTCCAGTCTTGGGCATTCAAGTTCGTCAACATCCGGCCGGAAGTCCCCTCGGACCCCGTAAAGGAAGACACGTACGAGTGCGGCATGGTGACGCGCGGCCCGGCGCTGACGCAGTTCAACTTCCGCTTCTACTACGTTGCCCTGCTGTTCCTGCTGTTCGATGTCGAGATCGTGTTCCTGTTCCCCTGGGCGGTCGTATTCGAGGACGCGGGGATTGCGGGGCTGGGGAAGATCGCAATCTTCGTCGGGACGTTCGTGGTGGGTGGGCTGTACGCCTGGCGCAAGCGCGCGCTGGAGTGGAATTGATGACGCGCTGGTGGACGGGCGAGGAGCTGGCGGCGGCGGCGGAGCGGCTCGTGCCGGGTTCGGTCTCGAAGACGACGGAGACGGCCTGCGTCCTGAAGGCCGAGCACGCCCTGGAGGCGCTGCGGGCGCTGCGGGACGACCCCGAGACGAACTTCCAGCACCTCTCGAACCTGTGCGGGGTGGACCAGTGGGACCGCTTCGAGGTGGTCTACCACCTGCAGTCCCTCGAACGGAACCAGATTGCCTGCGCCAAGGTGGAGGCGCACGACCGCGAGAACGCCTCCGTACCGAGCGTGGTCGACATCTGGCATGGGGCGTGGATCCAGGAGTCGGAGACGTACGACCTGTTCGGCATTCGCTTCGAAGGGCATCCGAACCTGCAGCGCATCCTGCTCTGGGACGGCTATCCCGGGCACCCGCTGCGCAAGGACTTTCTCTCCATGCCGGGCGGACTGCAGCCGGGCCTGAACGAGTTCGCGGGCACCTCAGCCAAGCCTGAGCCCCCGGTACGGCCGGTCACATGAGCGAGATCGTCCAGTCCGAACCGTTCGTCATGAACATCGGGCCGCAGCACCCGTCGACGCACGGCGTGTTCCGCGTGAAGGCGACTGTGGACGGCGAGCGCGTGGTGGATGCGGAGATGGTGATCGGCTACCTGCACCGCTCGATGGAGAAGCTCGCGGAGGAGCGCACCTACACCCAGAACATCCCCTTCACCGACCGCACGGACTACCTGAGCAGCATGTCGAACAACCTCGGCTACTGCCTGGCGGTGGAGAAGCTGGCGGGCATTGAGGTGCCGGCGCGGGGGCAGGCGATCCGCGTGATCATGGCGGAGCTGCAACGCCTCGCGAGCCACTGCATGGGGGCGGGCGCTTTCGCCAACGACACGGGCGCCTGGCAGACGCCAATCATGTGGTTCATGCGCGAACGCGAGAAGATTCTCGACATCTTCGAGATAACGAGCGGCGCCCGGCTGACGTGCAACTACATGCGCATCGGCGGCGTCGCCTTCGAGCTCCCGGAAGGGTTCGAGGGGCTCGTGCGGGAGTTCATCGGGCCCATGCGCGAGACGATCGCGAACGGCGAGGGGCTGCTCTCGGGGAACGAGATCTTCCTGGCGCGGGCGCGGAACGTGGCGGTGATCCCGCCGGAGCTGGCGATCAACGCCTCCCTCAGCGGGCCCATGCTGCGCGGCAGCGGCGTCGCCTGGGACATCCGCAAGGCGGACCCCTACTGCGGCTACGAGCAGTACGACTTCGACATCCCCATCGGCTACCAGGGCGACGCCTACGACCGCTTCATCGTGCGATTGGAAGAGATGCGCCAGAGCCTCAACATCGTCGAGCAGGCGCTGGACGGACTGCCGGGCGGGCCGCACAGCACGGAGGTGCCGCTGGCGCTGCGCCCGCCCGCGGGCGAGGCCTACGCGCGCATCGAGAGCCCGCGCGGCGAACTCGGCTACTACCTCGTCAGCGACGAAGGGCCTTCGCCCTACCGTTTCCACATCCGCCCGCCCTCGCTCATCAACCTGAGCGTGCTGAAGGAGATGACGGTGGGCGGCTCCATCGCCGACGCCATCGTGGCGCTCGGGTCGATCGACATCGTCGTGGGCGAGATTGACCGCTGATGCCGTTTCTCGTCACTGACCACTGGTACGACTTCCGCGATCTCTCGAATCTGTCGCGCGTCATCCTCGAGGGGATCGACAAGGTGGCTCCCTACGAGCTGGCCTACATCGCGGCGCCGATCATCGGATTCGTGGCCGCCTTCCTGATCTTCGTGCTGCCCTCGCAGCTGTTCGTGGGGGTGTACGGCGAGCGGAAGCTGATCGGGCGCATCCAGGCGCGCAGGGGACCGAACCGGGTAGGGCCGTTCGGGCTGCTGCAGCCGGTAGCGGACGCGCTCAAGCTGCTGCAGAAGGAGGCGCTGACGCCCAGGGCCGCCGACAAGGCGCTCATGTGGGCGGCGCCCATCTTCTTCGTGGCGCCGGCGGTGCTGCTGTTCGCGGTGATCCCCTTCGGCCCGCGCATGGTGTTCGCGGACGTTCCCGCGGGGCTCATCTTCTTCATCGCGGTCTCGGGGCTGCCGGTGCTGGCGGCGTTCATCGCGGGCTGGAGCTCGAACAACAAGTACAGCCTGTTCGGGGCGATGCGGATCGTGGCGATGTCGGTCAGCTACGAGGTGCCGCTCGTGCTGATGCTGCTGTGCGTGGTGGTGTTCACGAACACGATGAGCCTGCCGGGGATCGTCCTCTTCCAGAAAGACGTGCACCTGTGGCTCATCTTCATGCAGCCGCTGGCCTTCGTGGTCTTCTTCATCGCCGTCAGCGCCGAGCTGAACCGCACGCCCACGGACATCGCCGAGGCGGAGTCGGAGATCGTGGCCGGCTACCTGACCGAGTACAGCGGGATGAAGTGGGGGCTCTTCTACGGCATGGACATCGGCTACGCCCTGGCCGCCTCCGCCTTTGCCGCCACCATCTTCCTGGGCGGCTGGTCGATGTGGGGGCTGGAGCAGTGGGTGCCGCCGTGGCTCATCTTCATCGCCAAGACCCACCTCTTCTACATGGTCTTCATCTGGACGCGGGGTACGCTTCCGCGCCTGCGCATCGACCAACTGATGGGCTTCGCCTGGAAGTTCCTGCTGCCGCTGGCGATTTTCAACCTGTTCCTTGTCGCGCTCGAGCGGCTGTGGTGGTCGGAGGCGGACCTGGGCGACGGCATCGTCTTCGCCTTCGCGGCGATCAACATCGTGCTCTCGGCGGTGGCGGTGTACGTGTGGGCGAGGTTCCTCGGCTACAAGCCGGAGCGCGTCCCGATGCGACCGCGGCTTGTGCAAGAGGCGGGCGGCTACGTGCCCGTCGAGGACCCGGCCACGGGAGGGGGCCGGTAGATGGGCGGCGCAGGCGTGCAGATCGCGTTCTGGGTGCTCTCCCTGCTCACGCTCGTCGCGGCGGGGGGCGTGATGGTCTCCCGCAACCTGCTGCACGCGGTGCTGTTCCTGATCGTGGCCTTCATCGGGGTGGCGGGGTTCTTCGTCCTGCTCTCGGCGGAGTTCATCGCGATGGCGCAGATCGTCATCTACGTAGGCGCGATCGCGGTGCTGATCCTGTTCGCGATCGTGCTGACGCCGCAGTCCGTGCGCGACAACTCGGAAACCGCGATGGTGGGGCCAGCCATCCTGCTGGGCATCGCGCTCGCGGCCGTGTTCCTGTTCGTCATCCACGACACCACCTGGGCGACCAACGCGGGCGACCCGGCGCTCTCCGCCGGCGACCTGGGGCGGGCGCTGCTCTCCACCTGGGTCCTGCCCTTCGAGATCGCCTCCGTGCTCCTGACGGCCGCCCTCGTGGGCGCAATCATGCTCGTGCGCTCCGACTCCGAAGAGAGCGAGGACGTTGCTGATGCTGACGCTTGAGCACTTCCTCACGGTCGGCGCGCTGCTGTTCTGCCTGGGGCTGGTGATCGCCCTGAGCAAGCGGAACGCGGTGGGCGTGCTGATGGGCATCGAGCTGATGCTGAACTCCGTGAACGTGACGCTGATCGCGTTCTCGCGCTTCAGCGACGCGCCTATCGATGGCCCCGGGCACATCGCAGGGCACGCCTTCGTGGCGTTCGTCATCACCGTCGCCGCCGCCGAAGCGGCCGTCGCGCTTGCGCTTGCGGTGTCCGTCTACCGGAACCGCCAGACCATCGAGGTCGACCAACTCGACCTCCTGAAGTTGTAACGCCATGTGGGTTGAATTCATGAGCGTGGCAAACGGGTATGTGGCGGAGACGTGGTATGAGCTGTTCGCGGCCGAGGGGCTGCGGATCGTCATCATCCCACCCATCGGGCGAGGCGAGGACGCCTCCATGCGCGACGAACGAATCATCTACGTGCCGACGGGCAAGGCCCACGTGGCGCGCGAGATCCTGAGGAAGATCTGAACTGATGATCCAACTCTTCGCAGCCGCGACGGGCGAGGGTCCCGGGATCAGCGAGGCCGTGCTCTGGGCGATCATTCTCGCCCCGCTGGCGGCGTTCGCCGCCATCACGCTCTATGTGCGTCACCTGCCGAAGATCGCGGGTTACCTCAGCATCGCCGCGATCGGCGCCTCCTTCATCCTCTCCCTGATCGTGCTCGTCGACGTCCTCGGGGCGGACGGGCACGTCGCCAGCTACTCGCACGAGTGGTTCCAGACGGGGCGGCTGGAGCTGACTCTCGGGGTGCGCATCGACGGCCTCACGGCGGTCATGCTGGTGGTGGTCTCCAGTGTCTCCTTGCTCGTGCAGGTGTACTCGCAGGGGTACATGGAGGGCGACCCCGGCTACGGGCGCTACTACGCCTACATGAGCCTCTTCATCACCGCGATGCTGGGGCTGGTCCTGGCCGACAACCTCTTCATGCTCTTCATCTTCTGGGAGCTGGTGGGGCTTTCGAGCTACCTCCTCATCGGCTTCTGGTTCCACAAGCCGAGCGCGGCCGCCGCCGCCAAGAAGGCGTTCGTCGTGACGCGCATCGGCGACCTCGGGTTTCTGGCCGCGATCCTGCTGATGTGGACGCGGGAGGGGACGTTCGCGATCGACGAGATCCACGAGCTGGCGCTGAGCGGCGCGCTCGCGGGCACGACGATCACCCTGTTCGCGCTGGGCCTGTTCGCGGGCGCCGTGGGCAAAAGCGCGCAGTTCCCGCTGCACGTGTGGCTGCCGGACGCGATGGAGGGCCCGACGCCCGTCTCCGCCCTCATCCACGCGGCCACGATGGTCGCCGCGGGCGTCTACCTGATGGCGCGCTTCTTCCCCGTGCTCGAGGCCGCCCCGGACGCACGCGAGACGGTCGGCTGGATCGGGGCCGCGACGGTGATCGTGGGCGCCTCGCTGGCGCTCGTGCAGACCGACCTGAAACGCGTGCTCGCGTACTCCACGATCAGCCAGCTCGGCTACATGATGCTGGCGCTGGGCGTGTTCGGGTACGCGGTGGCGGTGTTCCACCTGTTTACGCACGCCTTCTTCAAGGCGCTCCTCTTCCTCGGCAGCGGCTCCGTGAATCACGCCACCAACACCTTCGATATGCGCCGCATGGGCGGCCTGCGCACGGTGATGCCGATCACGTTCTGGACGTTCCTGATCGGCACGCTCAGCCTCGCGGGGGTCTTCCCGCTGGCGGGGTTCTGGTCGAAGGACGAGATCCTGCTGGAGGCGTGGGTGAACAACCGCGCCCTCTACACGGTGGCGGCGATCGCCTCCTTCGTGACGGCGCTCTACATGTTCCGCGCCGTCTTTATGACCTTCTTCGGTGAGTACAAGGGCGGCGAGCCCGTGGACCACGAGGACGAGGACTCGCACTTCCACGGCGACCCGGCGCACCCGCACGAGTCGAGCTGGGTCATGACCGTGCCGCTCCTGATCCTGGCGGCCGGCGCCATCGCGGCGGGCTGGTGGGGCTGGGGCAAGGAGTTCCAGCACTTCGTCGAGGCAGCCGTCCCCGAGGGCGTCCTCCACCACGCGCCCGACTTCAGCTACGGCATCGCCATCAGCTCCTCGATCATCGCGGTCGCTGGGATCGCGACAGCCTGGGCGATCTACCAGCGGAAGCTCGTGTCCTCCGCCGAGATTCGGCGCACCGCTCTCCCGATCGCGATGCTGCTGGAGCGCAAGTTCTTCCTCGACGACCTGTACGAACGGGCCTTCGCCACGCACCTCTTCCAGCGCGGCTGGAACCGGCTCGTGGAGGTGTTCGACACCACCGCCGTGGACGGCGCCGTGAACGGCGTGGGCTGGGTGGGCGCGCAATCGAGCCGCGTGCTGCGCCACGCCCAGACGGGCCAGGTGCAGCTCTACGGCGCCGGCATCGCGGCCGGCGTCTTCATCGTCGCCATCATCGTCTTCATCGCGAATCCGCTGTAGGAGGGTTGGGATGCTGCTGACCGTGCTCGTGTTCCTGCCCGCCTTCGCGGGGCTGCTGGCGCTGCTGCTGCCCGCCGCCCGTGCGCGCCATGCGCGCTGGGTGGCGCTGCTGGGATCGCTGGCCGCGCTGGCCCTTTCGCTCGCGCTGTTCTTCGAGTTCGAGCGGGGCGCGGGCTTCCAGTTCGTCGACCGCGCGAGCTGGATCGATGTCGGCTCGTTCGACATCCAGTACTTCCTCGCCGTCGACGGGCTGAGCCTGCCACTGGTCGTACTGACGACGTTCCTGACGACGGCGTCGGTCCTGATCTCGTTCAACATCGAATACCGGCCACGGGCCTACTTCGCCAGCCTGATGGTCCTTTCGACGGCCGTGCTGGGCGTGTTCACGGCGATGGACTTCCTGCTCTTCTTCCTGTTCTGGGAGCTCGAGCTGTTCCCGATGTACCTGCTCATCTCGGTCTGGGGCTCGGGACGCCGCGAGTACTCGGCGATGAAGTTCGTGCTGTACACGGTGGCGGGCTCGGCCTTCATGCTCGTGGCCATCCTCGCGCTGGCGTTCAGCGCGGGCACTTTCGATATGATGGAATTGGGCACATCCAGCATCGAGAGCGCGGTGTTGCCGCTGGGCTGGGTGTTCCTCTTCCTCTTCCTCGGGTTCGCGGTAAAGCTGCCGATCGTGCCACTGCACACGTGGCTGCCCGATGCCCACAGCGATGCGCCCACTGCCGTCTCGGTGATGCTGGCGGGCGTGCTCCTGAAGATGGGCGGCTACGCCATCATTCGCACCTGCGTCACGATCCTGCCGGACCAGGCGAACGACTACGGCATCTGGCTGGCGGCCATCGGCGCCATGAGCGTGCTCTACGGGGCGTTCGTGACCTTCCGCCAGACGGATGTGAAACGGCTGATCGCGTACTCCTCGGTGAGCCACATGGGGTTGGTGCTGCTCGGCATCGGGGCGCTGGGGACGACCGCGATGGTGGGCGCGGCCTACCAGATGCTGGCCCACGGCTTGATCACGGGATTGCTCTTCGTGGTCGTCGGCCTGATGTACGAACGAACGCACACGCGAGAGATCGGGCGGCTCGGGGGGCTGGCGCGCCAGATGCCGCTGATCGCGACGGGGCTCGTGTTCGCCGGCTTCGCGAGCGTGGGGCTTCCGGCCCTGGCCGGGTTCATCGCCGAGGTCACGGTCTTCCTGGGCGCTTTCCAGAAGCACGAGTGGGCCGTGATCATGGCCATCTTCGGCGTGGTGCTCTCCGCGGGGTACATCCTCTGGACGCTGCAGCGGGTCGTGTTCGGGCCCGTGCGCCACGAGTGGGATGACGTGAGCGATCAACGGCACTGGTGGGAGCACGCGAGCGTCATCGGGCTGGCCGCGCTGGTGATCCTGCTTGGCGTCTATCCCGACTTGATCATGGACCTGCTCGATCCCGCGATCGGCGTCGTGAGCGCGAGGGTGGCAGGGTGAGCGAACTCGACATCGTCGGACCCCAGCTCGCGATCCTGCTCGCCGCCGGCGCCGTGCTCGTCTGGGACGCGCTCCTGCCCAAGCGGCGGGAGTACCTGCCCTACCTCGCGCTGACGGGCATCGCCGGGGCGGCCATCTGGACGACGACCTGGGTCATCCGGGGCGACTTCCAGACCGCCTTCGACGGAACCTTCGCGATCGATCAGTACGCGGTGTTCTTCCAGTACGTGTTCGCGGGGATTACGGCCATCGTCGTGATCGCCTCGATCGACTGGGTTGACCGCGTCGGGCGGCGGCAGTCCGAGTACTACGCGCTCATCCTGACCGCGTCGGCGGGGCTGATGTTCCTGGCGGGCGCACGCGACCTGATCACGATCTTCCTCGCACTCGAACTCTCCTCCATCCCGCAGTACATCCTCGCCGGCTGGGGCAAGGACGAGCGCTCCAGCGAAGCGGGCATCAAGTACCTGCTGCTGGGCGCGATCGCCTCGGCCCTGCTGCTGTACGGCATGGCGTTGCTCTACGGCTTCAGCGGCTCGACGCTGCTGACGGAGATATCGGCGGCGATCGGCGAGAGCGGCGCGGAGAACCGCTCGCTCCTCATCATGGCGTCGGTGCTGCTGATCGCGGGCTTCGGCTTCAAGATGGCGGTTGTTCCCTTCCAGATGTGGGTCCCGGACGTCTACCAGGGGGCGCCCACTCCGGTAGCGGCGTTCCTCTCGGTGGGCTCGAAGGCAGCCGCCTTCGCCGTCGTCATGCGGCTCTTCTTCGAGGGGCTGGGCGAGGAGTTCCTGAGCGACGACTGGGCGATGATCTTCGCTGTCATCGCCGCGGTCTCCATGACGGTCGGAAACGTGTTCGCGATCGTGCAGCGCGATATCAAGCGGATGCTGGGGTACTCGTCGATCGCGCAGGCGGGCAACTTCATGATCGGGCTCGCCGCCATCTCGATCGCAGGCGAGCACTTCGTGCAGGGCGCGAGCGGGGTACTGCTGTTCGTGGCCGCCTACGCCTTCACGAACCTGGGGGCGTTCATCGCCGTGATCGGCATCTCGCAGAAGATCGGCAGCGACGACATCGCCGACTACGCAGGCATGTGGAAGCGCGCTCCGCTGCTGGCCCTGGCGCTCGCGTTCTGCCTCATCTCACTGGCCGGCATCCCCCCGACGGCGGGTTTCTGGGCGAAGCTGTACGTGTTCAACGCTGGCATCCACGCCAACCTGGTCTGGCTGGTCATCATCGGCGTGCTGAACTCGGTCGTATCGGCCTACTACTACCTCGCGGTCGTGCGGCAGATGTTCATGGGCGAGGCGGAGGAGGAGCAACGGCTGGCCATCTCGCCGACCATTGCGGTGGCGCTGGGCGTGGCCACCGTCGGCGTCATCGTGTTCGGCATCATCCCCACGCCCCTCGTCGATGCCGCCCGCCAAGCGGCCGCCGTCTTCGCCGCCAGCTAGCAGCGTGTCGCACCCCATCGACTTCATGGTCGAGATCGAGCCGGAGGGCGTTGAACTGGCGTCCCTTGAGGCGCTCGCCGGGCGCGTGCTGGCGAGCGAGGGTGTGGCAGAGGGGGTGACGCTGACGGTGCTCACGACCGGGGACGAAACGCTCCAGGATCTGAATCAGCGCTTCCTCGGGATCGATGCGCCCACGGACGTGCTGTCGTTCCCGGAGGCGGCGGAGGCGCCGCTGGGGGAGGGCGCAGCGCCGAGCCTCGGCGATATCGCGATCAGCGTGCCGACGGCAGTACGGCAGGCCTCAGAGTTCGGACACCCGTTGGGCGCCGAGCTTGCGCACCTGCTGGTGCACGGCATCCTGCATCTGTGCGGCTATGAGCACGAGGGCGGGGGGGAGGAGGCGGCGCGCATGCGGGATCGCGAAGAGCACTATCTAGGCGACATAAAGGGACACGAGCGTGGTAACGGGTAGCAGGGTTACATCGACGCAAGCACGCCGGTGGCGATGCCAATGGCAGCGAGGATTACGCCGGTTGCTGTCGTTGCGACCACGCCCATGCGGATGGTCATGCGCTGATCGAGGGTCCCTTCGCTATGGGCAATCCGCTCTTCAATGCGGGCGAATTGCTCTGCGATCCGAGCTTCGAGCCGTTGGAGGTCCACCTTCGTGGCCAGGCGCTCACCGATGTCCTCGGCGAAGGCGGAAACGATGGCTCCGGCCTTCTCTTCGTCGAAGCCCGCTTCACGCAGCCGCAGGGATGCCTTGAGGGTGTCGAACAGCACCACAGAACAATCCTACACATAAATTCTGTGCACATACAACTGTTACTGCTGTAATCAGTACCCAGGGGGCGCTGGGATGCGTGCTGCCGACCTCCGCGTAGGATAAGCCGCCGCACGCTCCAGGGAGGCAACCGATGGCGACTCTGCACCGGAACGGCGTGAACCTGTACTACCAGGCGGAGGGCAGCGGTCCCGCGATCTTTCTGACGCATGGTTTCGGCGCCAGTTCGCGCATGTGGGAGGGGCAGGTGGAGGCGTTCCGTGACCGCTACCGGATCATCGCCTGGGACATGCGCGGCCACGGCGACACCGACAGTCCTGAGGACGCCGCCCTCTACTCGGAGCCGGAGACGGTGGCGGACATGGCCGCCATCCTCGACGCCTGCGGGGAGGAGAGCGCGGTCATCGGCGGGCTCTCGCTCGGCGGGTACATGTCCCTGGCCTTCAACCTCGCGCACCCGGAGCGAACGCGGGCGCTGATGCTGTTCGACACGGGGCCGGGCTACAACAACCCGAAGGGCCGCGAGGGCTGGAACCAGTTTGCGATCGGGCAGGCGGAGGCGTTCGAGACACGCGGACTCGCCTCACTGGGGGAATCGGCGGAGGTGAAGGCGGCGCGGCATCGTTCGGCGGAGGGTCTGGCGAAGGCGGCGCGGGGCATGCTCACGCAGCGGGACGCGAGCGTGATCCAGTCGCTGACCTCGATCGACAAGTCCACGCTCGTGGTGACGGGCGCGAACGACCAGAACTTCCTCGCCGCACACAGCTACATGAGCGAGAACATCCCCGGGGCGATGAACTTCATGATCGCCGACGCCGGGCACGCGGCGAATATCGACAATCCGGCGGACTTCAACGCGGCGGTCGAGACGTTCCTGGCGTCGCTGCCAAGCTAGAAGCGCGACTTCTTCGACTCGTGGTTCGAGTGAACGTCGATGAGGACGGTGTGTCCGTCATCGTTGAGCTTGCGCGCCTTCAGGATGGCGGGGCCGAGGTCGTCGGGCTGCGTGACCTTGATGCCCTTCGCCCCGAGTCCCTCGGCAATGGCAGCGTAGTCGCCGGTCATGTGTGAGAAGCCGAACTGCGTGCGGGCGGTGGGGAAGCCGCCCGGGTAGGTGGCCATGCCGCCGTTGTTGAGCAGGACGGTGGTGATGGGCAGACCGGCGCGGACGGAGGTCTCGAGGTCGAGGCCGGACATGCCAAAGGCGCCATCGCCCATGAAGTTGAGGCAGAAGCGATCGGGGCGGGCGAGCTTTGCGCCGATCATCAGGGGGATGCCGAATCCGAGGTGCGTCGTCTTGCCCCAGCCGATATAGCTGTGGGGCGAGGTAGCCGTGAAGAACGGCACCATCGAGTCGCGGGGGGCGCCGGCGTCGTGGGTCACGGTTGAGTTCTCGTGGTCGACGTTGAGGTCGATCTCGTGGATGACGCGGTAGGTGTTCAAAGGCGCCTCGTCGGACTCGAGGAAGGGTGTCCACTCGGACATCCACGCGGCCATCTTCTCGGCGAGCCGGGCGGCGACATCCGAGGTGCGGCCCCGGCCGTCGGTCCGGGCCTTCGCCTCGGCGATGAGCGCCTTGATGGTGAGACGTGCATCGCCCACGAGGGCGATGGCGGAGGCGGTGTCCTTGTTGATGTCGTCGACGGCGTTGGTGTTGTGGATGACGGTTTTCCCGGCGGGAACGAGTTGGCTGTAGCCGTTGATGGTGAGGCTCGCGCCGAGGGCGAGGATCGTGTCCGACTCGACGATCCAGGCGTGGGCGGGGCCGGTGGTGGCGCGGCTGCCGGCGCCGAGGGAGAGGGGATGGCGCTCGTCGAAGGCGGACTTGCCCTCCATGGTGGTGAACACGGGGATGTCGAGGAGCTCGGCGAGCTCGCGTAGCTCCTCCGTGGCGCCCGCCGTGAGGACGCCCGAGCCGGCCCAGATCATGGGGCGCTCGGCGGCGAGGAGGGCGGTCACGGCCGCCTCGATGTCGCCCTCGGAGGGGCGCTGGCGGAACGACCCCGGGGAGTCGTAGTGCTGCTGGTCCTCGGGCACCTCCCGGGCGCAGACATCGGAGGTGAGCTCGACGACGACGGGTCCGCCGCGGCCACTGCGAAGGGCGTGGAAGGCGCGGCGCATGGCCGGGGCGATCTGCTCCGTCGTGTCGATGGACTCGACGGACTTGACGACGCCGCGGTAGTTCTCGACGGCGGAGAAGTTGGGGCGCACGTGGCGCTCGCGGAGCGGGTAGCCGCCGGGCAGCACGAGGACGGGCACGTTGTCGCCGAAGGCCTGGGCGATGCCGCCCATGGAGTTCTCGGCGCCGGCGGCGTTCTGGGTGGCGACGACACCGAAGCGCTCGCCGTCGCTCATACGGCTGTAGCCGTCGGCGGCCATGATGGCGCCGCGCTCGTGGCGGAACATGATGGGCCGGATGCCGAGCTTCGCCACCTCCTCGATGAGGGGGTTGTTGGGGAAGCAGGTCATCTCGGCGACTCCCTCTTCCTTGAGGATGTGGGCGATCAGCTCGTTACCGTTCATGGCGTACTCCGTGCGCGCACCAGTCCGTCGGGCGGAATGCGGGGCGGCCGGACGATCTCAGCGCACGGGGGCGGGAGGGGCAAGGGCGGAGGGCGGGGCTTCTGGTACGATCTTCGGCACAGGCACTACTCGAACCGGGAGGGAACCCCGTGCTCACCATCATCTCGCCCGCCAAGGCCCTCGACTTCTCGCCCGCCAGAAACGGTCTCGCCGCGACGCAGCCGCGTTTCGTCGACGACACCGCCCTGCTGATGAACACCTGCAAGACGCTCGAAGCAGGCGACCTGCGAAAGCTGATGTCGCTGAGCGACTCGCTGGCGCAGCTGAACCACGCGCGCTTCCAGGAGATGCACCTGCCGCTGACACCGGAGAACGCGAAACCGTGCGTGCTCGCCTTCCAGGGGGACGTGTACAAGGGGCTCGACGCCGCCAGCCTCGAGTCGGAGGACTTGAGCTGGGCACAGGGGCGGCTGCGAATTCTGTCGGGCTTGTACGGCCTGCTGCGGCCGCTCGACCTGATCCAGCCCTACCGCCTGGAGATGGGCACGCGGCTCTCAAACGAGCGCGGGGCGAACCTGTACGAGTTCTGGGGCGAACGCCTCGCGGACGCTCTCAACGACGACGGTGCGGACCCCGAGGCGCCCATCCTGAACCTGGCCTCGCAGGAGTACGCGAAGGCGGTGCCGCCGAAGAGCCTGAAGCGTCCGCTCGTCACCGCCGACTTCAAGGAGGAGCGCAACGGCGAGCTGAAGACGATCGGGCTGGTGGCGAAGCGCGCCCGCGGCCTGATGGCGCGCTACGTGATCCGCAACCGGGTCGAGGACGTAGAGGACCTCAAGGACTTCGACGACGAGGGGTACGGCTACCGGCCCGAGCTCTCGAGCGACGCCCGGCTCGTGTTCACGCGCGCGAAGGCGTAGGCCAACCCGCTCCCCTAGCCCTCCTCGATCGTGACGGTGCCGGTGGCGCCGTCGATGCTGAGCATCGTGCCGTTGGGGATGATGTCCGTCGCTCCGCGGATGCCGGTGACAGCGGGGATGCCGTACTCGCGCGCGACGGTAGCGGCGTGGCTGAGCACACCACCCGTCTCGACGACGACGCCGGCGGCGGGGAGGAAGAGCGGGGTCCAGGGAGCGTCGGTGACGGGCGCGACGAGGATCTCGCCGGGGAGCAGGGTGGCCTCGGCGCCGGCATCGGCGCTGAGGATGACGCGGGCGCGTCCCCGGGCCCGGCCCGGGCTCACGCCGATGCCCTGGAAGGCGGTTTCACCGGTGGCTTCAGCCACCTGCCGTCGTGTGGCCTCCACGGGACGCTCGAAGAGAACCGGCAGCACGTAGTCGTGCAGGGCCTCGTACTCGTGGCGACGCTCGACGATGGAGTCCTGCAGCTCGGCCGCGGAGAGGCCGCCGTCGAGGGCCTCGGGGATCTCCTCCAGGCGCAGGAACCAGACATCCTCGGCGTCATCGATTTCGCCGCGCTCGACAAGGCGGCGACCGATCTCGACGATCGGCGGGCGGTAGGTCCGGCAGAAGCAGGTCCAGTTGGCCTTGGTGCTCTCGCGTCCGCCGTTCAGGGTCTGGGACAGTTCCAGGAGCCGGCTGAATTCCGCGCGCTGGTCCTCGGGCAGAGCTGCCTCGACCTCCGCCTCGAGTGCCACGCGCTGGGCGGCGGCGCGTTCCTCGAGCACGTAGGGATTGCGGTCGTCGCTCGCCGCGAGATCGGCCCGCAGGCTGCTGAGCACGAACTGCGGCGATTCGTTCCAGGTGAGGCAGGAGGGGTCGGTCTCGCGCTGGCCACGGAAGCCCAGATCGGCGATGAAGGCCTCGTACTCACGGGCGAAAGCGGCCCAATCGCCGTCCGGGGGCGAGGCGAGGCGGGCTTGGAAGCCGTCCGCGGAGATACCGGCGACCTCGGTCGCGAGGGCGGGGCGGGCGGCGACGAAGCGGCTGAGGTCCCAGATGGCCTTCGAAGGGCGGGCGCTCTCGACGCCGGTGAGGCCGCTCGTGAGCCCCGCCGTCCACTCCGCGGGATGGTCGGGCACGTGCGCATCGAGGAGGCCGCCAAGGAGCGTGGTCTGGAGGGCGCCGCCGCTCGTGGCCAGGTAGTGGGTGAAGAAGACGTCGCCGTTGTGGGCAGTCGTCTCTTCGACTGCCGCCAGGAGGCCGGCGGCGTCGACCGACGTCCAGTCGCAAGCGAGCGTGGCCGCGTAGTGGGCCCTGGCCCGCTCGGCGTCGGCTTCGATGAGCGCGCGGGCGCGCACGAGGAATCCCATGAGCCGCGCCTGGACCTCCTCGGCGCGGGAGGTGTCCTCGGAGACCGCCGCCGTGATCTCCTCGTCACCCTCGAAGAACTGCTTCAGGTAATCGGCGCTGCCCCCGGTCTCGAAGGTCGAGGTGAAGGCGTTGACCATGCCGATGTTGACGAGGAACTGGCCAGCGACGATGGGCAGCATCGTCGGTCCGGGGGGCTCGGGAATGGGCACGAGGTCTTCGACCTGGAGCTGGCGGGTGGCGTTGGTGTGCCAGGCGTAGTTCCAGGCGCGAAGGAGGTCGGCGGGGAGGGGCCTGGTGATGCCGGGGAGCACCTCCTCGGTGTTGCCCGTGGTGTAGAGGTTGTAGCGCTCGTCGATGGTGGTGTCCCAGCTGCAAAGCGGCTCCTGCAGGTTCGCCATGGTCCCTCTCCCGCGCAGGCTGCGCGCACGATCGCCGACTCTACCGGCGGGAGGCGTTAGGGGCTGATGACGGGCGCTCTGCTAGGATGCTCGCGGCCCTGCCGTGGCCCGGGCGAGGTTGGAGTTGGCTACATCCGTTTCGTCCGAGCCCCCTCTGGCCGCCCTCCTGAGCGAACGCGAGAAGATGCTGCTGCTGCTCTCGCTGGCGCTCTGCATGTTTCTCAGCTCCCTCGATGGCTCAATCGTCTCCACCGCCCTGCCGAAGATCCTCTCCGACCTCGGCGGGTTCCAGCTCATCTCCTGGGTGTTCACGCTCTACCTGCTGACCTCGACGGTGGCCGTTCCGCTCGTGGGGAAGCTCTCCGACATGTTCGGCCGGCGCCCGTTCGTGATCGCCGGGGTCGTGATCTTCCTGGTGGGGTCGCTGGCGTGCGGGTTCGCCCCCTCCATGCTCGGCCTCATCATCGCGCGGGGGATCCAGGGGATTGGGGGCGGGATCATCCTCGCCTGCGTGCTGGTCGTGATGGCGGACATGTACACGCCGATCGAGCGCGCCAAGTACGTCGGCTACATCCTCGCCGTCATCACGGCGGGCTCGCTGCTCGGTCCCACGGTCGGCGGCGTGCTGGCGGATGGGCCGGGCTGGCGCTGGTGCTTCTTCATCAACCTGCCCGTTGGCGCGATCGCGCTCATGTTCATCTGGTCGACGCTGCCGAACACGCGCCAGGGAGGGAGGATCGCCGACATCGACTTCGCCGGGGCGGGGCTACTCACGGGAGCGACGGTGGCGGGCCTGCTCGGCATGGCCTGGGCTTACGAGTCGTATGGCTGGGAGTCGGCGATCACGGTCGGGTTGCTCGTGGGGGCGGTCGTGTTGCTTGCGGTCTTCGTGCTGCAGGAGTTGCGGCACCCGAACGCCGTCATCCCCATGTCGCTCTTCCGCAACCGGATGTACGTGCTCACGGGGCTGATCGCCCTCTTATCGAGCGCAGTGATGTTCTCGGCGGTGCAGTTCCTGCCGACGTTCATCCAGACCTCGCTGGGGGCATCGGCGACGGTCTCGGGACTGATCTTCACGCCGCAGTCGATCGGGCTGGTGGTGCTGAGCCTCATCGGCGGCCGCTATGTTGCGCGCACGGGGCGTTTCAAATATGCGGTCGTGGTGGGCTGCGTGCTCTCCGCGTTGGCGGCATTCCTGCTGATGACGATGGGGGTGGGCGACCCGCACTGGCACGTGGCCGTCTACCTGGTGATCTTCGGCATGGGTTCGGGGCTGGTGACGCCGCTCATCAACGTGATCGTGCAGGCATCGGTGACGCAGGAGATGACGGGCGTGGCCACAAGCAGCCAGATGTACTTTCGCCAGATCGCGCAGGTTCTCGGTGTCGCCTTGTTCGGACTGATGTTCACGACCTCGTACACCTCATCCTTCGCCGGGAACCTCGACGACGACGTGCGCGCGGCCATGCCAACGGCCGTGTACGAGGCCCTCGCAGAGGACGCCACGCTCGGTATCAACGCCGACCGGTTGGAGGCCCTGGAGTCGGAGTTCCTGGAGGCAGGGGGCACCGCTGTGCTGTTCGAGGCGGCGCTGGACACGCAACGGGAGGCGGTGGCGGTGGCGAACCAACGCCTGTTCCTGCTCTCGGCGATCGGGGGGGTGATCCTGGTAGTGCTCTCGCTCCTGCTGACGGAGATCCCGCTGCGGGGGCGGACGCCTGCACCGGCGAAGGAAGAGGAACAGCCGGCCGTGGCCTCGGCTTCCCGCTAGCGGCGAGGCGCGGGTAGGCTTTGGGCTTCGGTTAGGCTAGAGCGGCAGCAGTCGAGGCACCGGGGAGAGAAGTGGCATGGAGTTCTGCCCCAACTTCATCAGCGTCGACGACGACCCCGCGCAGTGGGCGCGAGATCGGGAGGCGGAGGGCTACCCGATCATCTCGGTAGCCGACCACATCTCCTCGCCGCAGCCCCACCCGCACGTGTGGGTGACGGCGACGACGTTCGCGATGGCCACCGAACGCATCCGCGTGATGATCGCCTTCGGGAACAACCTCGTGCGCTCGCCGGTGGAGTTCGCGCAGGCAGCGCTGACCCTGCAGCGGGTGAGCGGGGGGCGCTGCGAGGCAGGACTCGGAGCGGGCTGGCATGGTCACGTCGACGTTGCCATCGGGGCGGCGCTCGTAGATGGCGCCGGTGAAGGCGTGGCGCTCGCGGGGGACGCCGTCGGTCGAGGGCGGGAGCGGGGTCCACTCGATGCCCTCGAGGTGGGGGCTGGGGGCGCCGGAGGGGTTGTGCTGGCGGGAGTAGCTCTTGAAGGCGTCGAACTGGGCGTTGCAGTCGCCGAAGCCCCAGACGACCTGCGGGTGGGTCGAGAAGACGTGCCAGGACTCGGCGAAAGCGTCCTGCGCGACCTTCCAGTTGGCGCGGATGATCTTGCGGACTTCGGCGACCTTGTGGCGCTTCTCGTAGGGGAGAAGCTCGAAGTTGGAGGGGAAGTCGTCGAGGAACTCCTCGAAGGGCTCACAGTCGGGGTCGGGGTTGATGAAGATGAAGCGGCCCCAGCGACCGACGGGCACCTCGGGCAGGTCCTGCTCGGCGGGTCGATGTAGGGGAAGTCCCACTGGCAGGGGATCTCCTTGAGCGAGCCATCGAGATGCCAGGCCCAGGAGTGGAAGGGGCAGCGCAGCTCGTGCACCTGCTTGCCGGGGCGCTCCTTGAGGCGGCGGCCACGGTGGAGGCAGGCGTTGCGGAAGGCCTTGAACTCGTCCGGGGGCGGTGCGAACGATGAGAAAGCTGAGATCGCCGATCTCGTAGGGGACATAATCACCGACGCCGGGCAGGTCGTCCTCGTGGCAGGCCATCTGCCAGACGTGCTTCCAGAGCCGCTCCATCTCGCGGTTGTGGAAGTCGCGCGAGTGGTAGCGCTCGGCGGGGACGAGGGTGGGGCCGGGGGGCATAGGCGACTCGCGGCTCAGGTACTGGGGCACCGGGTGGGTGTCGTAGGCCATCAGCTCCTGCACGGACAGGCCGGCGGAGCGATTCGTGCCAGTCAGGGTCTCAACCATCGCGTTCCCTCACGGGGCGAGAGTTTACCGGCTTGCGAGGAGGGAAGGCCCGTCATGCCGGTCGGGGAGGTGAGGCCCCTCGCGGCGGTCGCGGCTATGATCGGTGCGGGCCCGTAGCTCAGTTGGAAGAGCAGTGGACTTTTAATCCATTGGTCGGGAGTTCGAGTCTCCCCGGGCCTACCACGTCACCAGCCAAGACGTCAGCTCGTCTCGCAGGTGCCGGAGCGCAGCGGGCAGCACGATGTCGGTCGGGTGCTGTAGCTCGTTGAGGGGTGTGCCCGTATGCTCATTGCACAGGCAAAAGGCGCACCAGCAGCTCGGGGTCTTTCGCTGCATTATGTTTGCGTTGCCGTTCGAGCAGAAGGACGTGAGGGCGTGCAGTTGAACACTGACGGGGACTTTTACCAGGATTTCGTCATCAACTCAGCAAAGTACGACACCGATACACAAGCGTGTATCGAGCGTGTGGTTGAAAAACTTCGCGCAGTCGAGACGAGCGCTGGTCGGCCGGGAATGCTCCTCGGGAAAATCCAGTCAGGGAAGACGAGAACGTTCCTTGGAATCATCGCGCTGGCTTTCGAGAACGACTTTGACATTGCGGTTATTCTAACAAAAGGGACGAAAGCCCTTGCGAAGCAGACGCTTGAACGCGTACGCGATGAATTTGCCCCTCTTGCCGCCCACGACGGCGTCCAGATCCACGACATCATGACAGTTCCTAGTGGGCTGACTGGGTACGAACTTTCTCAAAAGCTCGTTTTTGTTGCGAAGAAACAATCCGATAACCTGGACAAACTTGCCGCCTTGATTCGGGATGAATACCCAGCACTAGCCGGAAAGCGCGCGCTGATTATCGATGATGAAGCCGATTATGCCACTGTCGGCTTTCGGAATACCAGCGAGAATGGGATTCAAGCGAACGTAACAACGCAGCAAATCGATACCTTGCGTGGAATCTTTCCATCGTCAGCGTTCCTTCAGGTTACTGCCACGCCATACGCTCTATACCTACAGCCTGATGACATCACGGTCAGCGGGCTCGAATATCGTCCGCTCCGCCCGGCATTTACTGAGCTCGTACCAGTCGCAACGAGCTACATCGGGAGTGACTTCTACTTCGATGACAGCCAAGACGAACAGTCCGTGGCCTCGCACCTCTACCACGAAGTCCGCACCGAGGAGCTGCAAGTCCTGAAGGAACCAGACCGAAGGCGGTTCAAGGTCGAAGAGTGTCTCACGAGCAATGCGAATCCCGCGATAAGGTCGGCGCTCTGCAACTTCATCGTCGGCGGCGTGATTCGCAGGCTCCAGAACGAGCGGGCCGAAGCCACGCCGGGGAAGTTCAGCTTCCTTGTTCACACCGAAGCCGCGCGTGCATCCCACGCCTGGCAAGAGGATGTCGTCACGACGATGAAGGAAAAATTGGCTGAGGCGGCACGAGACGGCTCGCTCACGCTACGTGCGCTGCTTGGCGCCGCGTACGACGACCTTGCCCGCTCGATCGAGATGATGGGCCACCACCTGCCTCCAAAGGAGGAAGTTCTAGAAGGAGCAATGGAGGCGCTCAAGGCAGACTGGCTCATGATCACGAAGGTCAATTCTTAAAAGCAGGTCGAAGAGTTGCTCGACGATCAGGGGCAGTTGCGCCTGCGAACGCCGCTAAACCTCTTCATCGGTGGCCAGATCCTCGACAGAGGCATCACCGTCGCTAACTTGATCGGCTTCTTCTACGGACGGCGACCAAATGTCTATCAGCAAGACACGGTGCTTCAACACTCAAGGATGTTCGGATTCCGGCCTATTGAGGACCTCACTGTGACGAGATTCTACACGGCCCGTCCGATTTACGACGCGATGAGGCGTATGCATGAGAGTGACGTTGCGCTTCGTAACGAGATTGAGACGAACCCCGAATCGCCAGTGGTATTCATCCAGCGCGACCCAGCCGGCAGGGTAGTGTCGTGTAGCCCTAACAAGATTCGGATCTCGACGACGACAACTCTGAGGCCCTTCAAGCGACTTCTCCCTTTCGGATTTCAGACAGATTACGCGACTCGCACCAAGCCGGCCGTTGCCGAGATCGACAAAAGGATGGAAGCGGTGTTCGGCGACGACGTCGAGGATCCGGCCGTAGTACCACTGACCGTTGCGATTGACGTGCTGAACCTCATCAAGCCAACGCTCGTGATGGAGACGGACCGAGGATATGAGTTCGACTGGGCCGGTGCGGTGGCGGCGCTTGAGTATCTGAGCAACGCAGCGCGGAAGCCAAGCAACCGCGGCAACGTACTCCTTCTCGTACGAAAGGACCGCAACCTGAGCCGGATGATCAACTCCGGCGGTCGAGAAGCGTTCTCTGATGCGCCGGACACGACGCAGCGAGAGGGTGTGATCGCAAGGAGCCACGCCAAGGACATGCCGATGCTGATGCTCTTTCGGCAGAACGGCGCCGGAGAGCTGGGCTGGCGAGGCACGCCGTTCTACTGGCCTGTGATCTGGGCCCAGGAAAACGCGCGCACGGCCGTGTACTCGCACGCGACAGAGTAGCCCATGCGCGAGGGCCTCGGAGGCTCTGTCAGGTGTGACACAACCGATGGCCCGACACAACGCCTTCTGATCGTGAGCGGTCTTAGTAACAGCGACCTCGGCGATCAGCGAACGCCAACGTGTAAAGAAGAGCCGACGCCGTTCCGGCAGTGGCACATGATTGTCGCGGCGGCGGCGGACACCTCTCGAATGGCTCCGCATCTTCCCCCCGGCCGAGGCGGCGAGCCGTCGCTGCGGAAGCTGACGGCTCCCGGCGCATGGACCAGAGCGCCAGCGTGCGCTGTCCAAGGATGGGGCGGATCGGAGAGCGGGCTGCGCGATTCGGCAGTAGGAGCACTGGGACGATCACCAGCGGCAAGGTCGCCGGGCGAGGCTTCTACCTCGATCTACGACCACAGCGGAACCGCCCAGCTGAAAGTTCGCAGTACAGTGCCCGTGGGCCTACCAGATGCCCCCACCCGGTGCGCGACCCGCTAAGCCAGCCGCTTCTGGCCGACGATGGCGGGAGCCATCCCCCGTCGGCCAGTCCCTATAATGACGGTCGCCAGCGGGCCTCAGGAGCAGCGAGATGACGACGGACACCATCGCAGCGAGTTACGAGCTTGACCCCGCTGATCCTGTCGCGGGGATCACCGACGAGGTCATTGAGCGCTGGCAGCAGGACGGCGTGGTCATGCTGCGCGGGGCACTCGGCCCGGAATGGATGATGCTGCTGGGGATGGGCCTCGGGAAGGTGCTGGCCGACTCGGGAATGGCCAAGGCCACGTTCTTCGAGGGCACCGAGGGCGAGTTCCACGAGACCGTCCGGAACTTCGACTACTGCTTCGAGATCAGGCGGCTGCTCTACGACTCTCCGATCAAGCACATCCTGGGGCGCTTCATCCGATCTGAGAACGTCTGGTACTACTCGGACGAGTTCTTCCTCAAGAGCGAGGGGGGAGCGGAGCGAACCCCGTGGCACCAGGACACGCCGTACTACCCCATAGGGGGCTCGCAGTTCGCATCGATGTGGATCTCGCTCGATCCCCTCAAGCGCGAGGAGTGCCTGGAGTTCGTCGCCGGCAGCCACCTGGGGACCATGTACGACGGGTTCAATCCGTCGAAGCCTGACGACCCGTCGAGCGGCTTCTACGGAGAAGAGCTCCCGATCCTTCCAGATATCGAGGCAGATCGCGATAGCTTCCCGATCGTCGGCTGGGAGGTTACCCCCGGCGATGTGATCGTTTCGAACCCGCACATCATCCACGGTGGCGGCCCCACGAACCTCGACAGCCAGCGCCGGGCCCTCGCGGTGCGGATGTTCGGTGACGACGTCGTCTTTGCGAAGCGCCCTGCGTCCCGCCCGACCGTGCCGATGACCCCAGGGTTGGGCATTCACCTGAAGCCGGGCGATCCTTTGCGCAGTCCGTGGTACCCGAAGCTCCAGCCGCCGCCTGCATCGGAGAGCTACGGCTAGGCGACGTCGCCGAGGAAGCGCGTCCCTTCGGCCTGCGCTCAGGGGCCCGCGCCGGCGGCGAGGACAGACTGGGGCGGCTGGCCCCTGGCGACCGTCCACGTGACAGGCTCGGTGACGGCGATCCAATAGGTACGCCCGCGCTCGAAGGCCAAGAGCGTGTTGAGTGCGGGGATGTGCTCAAGCCCGGGGAAGAACGACAGCCAGATCTGCGTCGCCCCGTCCCACCCGTAGACGACGAGGATCCTCTCGACAACCCCGCTCGCGCGCAACACGTCGGCAACGCCGATGCCATCGGTCCCGGGCCACTCGAGCACGGTCCACGTCTCGCTGAGCTGGATCTCCACACTGTCGTTGTCGTTCACAGTCACGCTGGCGACGTTCGCGCCGGCGTCCACCTCGTAGCCCGGACCTCCCACGAGGGCTGCCGAAACGGTGCTCACGGCCTCCATGACGGCGTCGTCGTCTGTCGCCAGGGTGAGCGTCGCAGCGGCACTCCCAGGCTCGAAGGTAACCTGTTCCGTGCGCCCCGATGGGTCGCTGAGCATCGCTCCCGTCTCCGTGATTCGCAGGTTGACCGTGAGCTGCCTGTAAGTCGCGCCCGAGCGCCTGAGCGTGAACGTCGCCGTAGCGCCCTCGACGATCCGACCGGGACCCGCCTCGACCGAGATGTCTGGCGGGGGCGGGCCGCCGAAGACGTTGTCCGGGATCTCGTCGCCGATGGAGGTGTTGCGGCGGATGATCCTGGCCAGGGTGGTGGCGCGCACCTCCGCAAGGAGAGCGGGGTTCGCAAGGAAGTAGGGGTCGTTTTCGAACCAGTAGCGATCACCATCGCGAAGGCGGCGGAATTGGTCCACGAGGATGGTGTGGAAGGTCTCGCCGAGCATGGCCCCCGGCATGGGGTCCTCAGCCAGACCGCCCGTCCAGAGGTCCAGCAGATGGAGTTCGCCGTACGCTCGTTCGAGGGCGTCCCCCACATCGATGTTCGTCGAAGTGTCGGCGAAGGTCGTGACCGGGGCGAGACCGTAGGCGGCGCGGGCGCTGTTGTAGTCGGGGAGACCGTGGTCACGGCCTCTCTGCAGGTTCAGCGCCGCGAGGTCCCAGCCGGGACCGCCAGGGGGGCCGAAGAGCAGGTTGCGGATGTCGTCGACCAACAGCAGGTCGATCTCCTGGGCCTGTTGCGCGGCAAGCCCGCGGAGAAACCCGGAGATTCCGTGCTCGGCGACGAGGGATGGCCTGAAGAAGGCGGTCCGCAGGGGCACCGCATGCTCCTCGCCGGCGTCATCGACGCGGAGCAGGCTGCACGCGAGCATGGTGTGCCCGAAGCGATAGGCTGCCGTCGAAAACTCATTGGCGATTGTCGGGTCGACCTCGGGGTCGTAGCCCTCGTACGGCCCGAGCGCCCCGCGGCCCAGCAGCAGGGGGAGGAATTCCCCGTAGGTGATGACCTGCATCTGCGCGCCGACGATCTTGCGGGCCAGCTCGAATAGCTCGTGGCCGCTCATCTCCGGGTTCTCGGCGGCGATGACATCGGCCAGGCGGTTGTGCTCCCTGACGAAGAGGGTGTGCAGGGCGGTCAGCGCCACCTGCTCGTTGGACCGAATGTCGCCCGCCAGGAACAGGTCGCGCCGCGAATTGCCCCCGTCGTTCTCACGGCCGTTCTCGTTGTAGGGCAGGAATCGCCCACGTGCGGAGGTCCTGAGCTTGCCCGTGCCGTCGTTCGTGCGGAGGGCGCGGGTCCGGGCTCCGTCGGATCCGTAGACGTTGGAGGCATCGATGAATGCGGTGATGGCGTTGACCTGTTCCCTCGGATTGTCGGGACCGGTCCCGGTCGTCGGGTCGAAGGCGGAGCGGTTGAAAGGCATGGTGCGCCGGCCGCTGCGGAAGGGATCGAACACGGGGTCACCGCGAGGGATAGGCATCAAGAGGGTTTCCTGAGGAGTCGCCTCCGGGCTGAAGCTCAAGTCGTGGTCCAGGAACTGGCCCCACTGCCACACCATGTCCGTGACCTGAACCGTGTTGGGCATGGGTCCTGACTGGGCCGAAGCGGTGTTACTGACGAAACGGGTGTCCGGCAGGTCTGGGGCCAGCTCAGACGACATGGCGTACGCAAGCGGGACACCGGCTCGCCTGAGGAGCCTCGTGCCCGCCATTCCCAGCTCGGGGCGGAGGCGGTTGTTGCCGCGGCCGTCGATGGAGCGGGGCGCAAACCCCTCGGGGAACTCCCACAGGCGGACGGGAACCTGGTCGCGAAAACGCCAGTTCAGATCCAGGCCGTCCCAGAAGAACTGACGGCTGTCCCCTCGCGCATCCGTGAAATTTAGCCAGGTGTCACCGAGCCGCAGGGCGAGGCCCTCGACTTCTTCAGGAAGCGGTGGCCAAAAGTCGACGAGGACATCCCAGGTCTGCCCGGCTCCGCGAGTTCGGTACGCGATGTTGGTGACGCTGTAGTTCCTCCCTCGCCACGAGAGGGTATTGGTGGTGAGGGCTCCAACGATGCGTTCCGAGAAGGTGGTGTACCCCAGGAGGCCGCTGTTGTTCCCCACCGTCATGGTGGCGGACCACACTTCGCTTCCGCGGACCGCGACGGAAGGCGCCGGAGTCTCCCCCTGAGCATGTGCGACCGCGGGCGCCAGGAGGAGTGTGACAAAAAGAGTGATGCCAATCAGGGACAAAAGGCCGCGAAACAGGCAACGCACTGGAGACAAGCCTTCAGCGTTGTATACAGGGTAAGTATTATGCATGATTTCTGTCTGGACCGCAGATCACAAGACCGCCAGCGTATGTTGGTGTCCTGCAAGGACAGCACCGTGCATCACGGCACATATAGGGGAAATACGAGGAGTTCTATTGCGTGCCATTCGGCAGATTATCCTGAGACCCTGTTGAAGCATTGAGCATTTTGACACCAGGGTAAAGGTCCAGTCAAGCAGCGTCTCTTGGTATTACACAATTGAAACACTTTATAGCATGCATAATTTAGTATGCGTATCAGAGTGGCGTCCCTATAGCAGCTAGAGCATACGTTTGGCCCGATGACCGTGGATCCATTGGCAGGGAAGCGTGCTGGCCCTGGCGCCCTGGGCCTCCACCTGCCACGGGCTTGGGGAGTCTGAGGGTCGGGGTGGCAGAGCGGCCTCCGGGTTGCCGCGTGGCTACCGCCTGGGCGTGTACGGTGTAGGGGATACCTTTCGTCAACCGCCACAAAGGCAGGTTCCATGACCGTTCGCACGATCGTCCGCTCCGCCGTCGCACCGCTCTACATTCGCGGGCGCCTGCTGCAGGAGCGCCTCCAGTCGGGGGTAGCGTGGTATCCGCTCGACCCCGGGTTCATCGCCGACCCCTACCCCACCTACCGGAAGCTCCGCGAGCGCGACCCGTACCACTACAGCCACCTCACGGGGATGCTGGTTGTCTCGCGGTACGAGGACGTCGACGCCATCCTGCGGGACCACGGCCGGTTCAGGAACGCCGAAGAGGGGCGAAGCGGCAGCCTCGCGAACACGCGAATCCGCCAGGAGCTCACGCCCTCGATGCTCTCGCTGGACCCGCCCGATCACACGCGCCTCCGCGGGCTGGTGAATCGCGCGTTCACGCCCCGCCAGATGGCGAAGATGGAAGACCACGTTCGCCAGACCGCGCACGCGCTCCTGGACGAAGTGGGGGACAGCAACGAGTTCGACCTGATGTCGAACCTGGCCACGTTGCTGCCGATGGTGGTGATTGCCGAGATGATCGGGATCCCGACCGAGGACCGGGAGCGGTTCAAGACGTGGTCGGACCGCTTCGCGCGAGTGCTCGAACCCAACCTCACCCCGGATGAGGGCAAGCTGGTCCTCGACACCGCCGTCGAGTTTCGGGACTACTTTGCGCCGTTCATCGAGGAGCGACGCCTCGCCCCGACGGATGACCTGGTCTCCCGGCTGGTGCTCGCCGAGGAGGACGGGCAGCAGCTGACCACCGACGAAACGCAGGTCACCCTGCGCCTGCTGCTGGTTGCTGGCAACGAGACGACCACCAACCTGATTGGCAACGGTCTCCGCGCCCTCCTGCAGCACCCCGAGCAGCTGCAGCTCCTGCGCGAGCAGCCGGAACTGCTCCCCACCGCGATCGAGGAGCTCCTTCGATACGACGCGCCCGTCCAGCTAGACGGACGCTACGTCGCGGAGGACACCGAGGTCGGCGACAAGGTGGCGAAGGCGAACTCCCGACTCGCGCTGATGGTCGGCGGGGCGAATCGCGATCCGGAGGCCTTCAGCGACCCCGAGACGCTCGACGTGACCCGGGAAGGTGTCAACAACATCTCCTTCGGACGCGGGATCCACCACTGTCTCGGGGCGCCGCTGGCGCGCCTGGAGGGGCGTATCGCGTTCGAGGTCCTGCTGGAACGATTCGATGAGATCCAGTTCGGCGCGCGGGCGCCCGTCTACAAGCCGAACATCGTTCTCCGCGGCCTGCGCGAGTTCCCCCTCCACGTCCACCACCGCAGCGGCCGGAGCTTCGCCGGAGCGGAGCCGGAGCCGGCAGCGGCCGGCTGATCGGGGACGCCGGACCTACGTGGCTTCGGCCTCGAACCGGGACAGGAACTGCGGGGCGTTGACGATGCTGGCGCCTCCATGCTCGACGAGCGGGAGCAGGTGGCGGCGGTCTCCCGTAACCAGGTATTCGGCAGAGGCCGCCACGACGCAGTCGAGGATCCGGTTATCAGCCTCGTGGTGCTCGATGACTGCTGTCAGTTGGGGAGGTTCGATGATGGTGGCTACATTGCTGAGCATCGCGAGAGCCTGCGTGACCTGTTCACCCTCCCAACTGAATTTCCGGTTCAGCACATTTGCTACTTCTCTCAGGATGAAGGAGGAGAGGTAGACATCTATCCTCCCTCGACGAGACAGGTCGAGGACCGTGCGCTCATTCCCGGGAAAGTTCAGGCCGGAGATGATGACATTGGTGTCGAGCACCACCCTCACGTATGCGACGTGCCCGCTTCCACCCGGTACTCCTCGACCAAGGGGGCAACGTCCTCGGGGCCGAGCCCCTGCTCGCGCGCCCTTTGCTCACCGTACTCGAGCAGCGTGCGCCATTCACACTCCTCAAGATACCGGCTCACGGCTTCCCGGATCAGGTCGCTGCGGGAGCGCCCTTCCTGCCTGGTCACCTGATCCACTCGCTGCATGAGGTCAGGGGACAGGGAGAACGTGATAGTCCTTGTTGACCGCGGCACGGATTTCTCCTTCTTATCGAGTCTTACCCATGCTGGCGTCGCGTACGGAGCCCTGTCAACCTCACTGTGAGGTCAGTCGAAGTACTCGTCCTCGTTGAAGCGGGTCCACGACTCGAAGACGGGGAAGGGGCGGGGGAGGGCGTTGTCGGGGTCGTTCAGGCGGAAGGCGATCCGGTCGCGGTCGAAGACGTTCCTGATGGAGATGGAGAAGCTGGAGGCGTCAATGCAGTCCTCGCAGGCTTCCGGAAACGTCTGCACAACGCGCGCGTTCTCGAAGTAGAGGGTGGCCTCCGAGCTCCGGGAGTCCCACTCGACGCGGTAGTCCCGCGCGACGATCTCCCACTCGTCGAGAGCGTAGCCATCCTCGGCGTACTGGGCCCACACCTGAATGTTTGGTCCGAAGAAGTCGAGGATGACGGCCCTTCTGCGGTCGGCATTCTTGCCGGGATCGAACTGGCGGAATGAGCGGTCCTTCAACTCCTCGAGGACGCGCGAGGCCATCCCGCCGTCGACGTCGTCCGTGTCGTCCGTGGTCGGACCTGGGGGAGGGGCCGGCGACGGGGTGGACGTGGGGGGCGGCGACGGGGTGGACGTCGGGGCGGGTGAGGGAGTGGCTGTCGAGGCGGACGAGGGAGTGGCTGTCGGGGCCGGCGAGGGAGTGGCTGTCGGGGCGGGCGAGGCGGTGGCCGTGGGGGCGGGCGAGGGAGTGGCCGTGGGGGCCGGCGAGGGAGTGGCCGTGGGGGCCGGCGAGGGGGTGGCCGTGGGGGCGGGCGAGGGAGTGGCTGTCGGGGCGGGCGACGGGGTGGCCGTCGGGGCGGGCGAGGGGGTGGCCGTCGGGGCGGGTGAGGCGGTGGCCGTCGGGGCGGGTGAGGCGGTGGCCGTCGGGGCCGGCGAGGCGGTGGCCGTCGGGGCCGGCGAGGGGGTGGCCGTCGGGGCCGGCGAGGCGGTGGCCGTCGGGGCCGGCGGGGGGGTGGCCGTGACGGTGGCTACATCCGTGGCGATGGCTGGGGTTGTGGCAGGGGCGGGCGACTCACCTGAGCCGCAGGCGGTCAGCGCGATCGCCACCGCTCCCAGGAGCAGGGCGGCAACCGTCCCCTTGCGTTCGGGCAGGAGGGTGTTCACGGAGCAATGGTAGCCCGGAGCCGTCCGAGCTTCATGGCCACAATTGTGGCCGTTTTCACGAATCAGTTTCGGTGATGCTTTTCACATATTCGTTGAATAGTACCGGGAATGCCAATCCTCTATTGTCCGGCCGGAGTGTCTTGACGAGCCGAGTAAGATTGCGGAACACTCGATCTCAGAAAGTGATTTTCGAGACTGTGCGAGGGGAGGTTGAGATGGTGACCGAGAACCTTGAGCATCCGACGGATACGGGAAGCGACACGCAGCTCAGGGGCCACGAGGCCCTTCACCATGCACGGGAGACGATGGACGCCGCGATCGTGGCGTCCGCGCTGGACTTGATGGGCTGGGCCCGTGGTCTCCATTCGGCACTCGATGAACTCGCCGACATCCTTCGCCGCCACCGCGACGCCTCCGAACGGCCCGGCGGGAGCCTCGAGGAGATGGCTGAGCTGCAGCCGCGGCTCACGCCGCGCATCGAGCGCGCCCGCTCGGAGCACGAGCCGCTCATCGAGCGGGCGGAAGCGTTACGGGATGTGGTGGCGCAACAGATAGAGGCAGGCCGCGTAGACGTTAACCTGCTGCGTCGGGATGCGGGCCGGCTGCAGAGCGACTTCCGCGACCACATCGCCGCGGGCGTCGAGCTCACGTACGAGGCCTTCGAACGAGACATGGGCGGGGAGGGCTGACCCCGAACCGGAGACCAACGCGGAAACGCGGGAAGGAAATACCCCATGGACGAGCCCCACACCTACAAGATCGTTGAACTCGTCGGCTCCTCGCCGGATGGCGTGGATGCGGCCATCGCCAACGCCCTCGATCGCGCCGGCAGGACCCTGCGGAACCTCGACTGGTTCGAGGTCCGGCAGGTCCGGGGCTCCATCAGCGAAGGCAAGGCGGCGGTGACGCAGGTCACGCTGGGCGTCGGCTTCCGCATCCTCAGCCCTGAGGATCTGCACCGGGAGTGACGCAGGGAAAAGCGGGCGGCACGCCGGTACATGCTGTAAACTGCATCTAGCTGGAGCTCAGCGCGAGGAGCACCTCCCCCGCATGCCGCCCGCGGGCGCCACGGCGCCGTTCACAGACTTCTACCAGGACGACCACTCCGTACAGCCGATCATCACTCCCATCGGGAATGAGATCGGCTGTTATCGCGAGTGGCTGCGGCTTCATCTCTCGCCGGTGTACTACGGCAGGGAGATTCCCCACGGGAATGGGGAACCGGTGGTGCTGGTGCCGGGATTCATGGGCACCGACCTTTCGCTCATGGAGCTGTACTGGTGGCTGGCGCGCATCGGCTACCAGCCCTACTACTCGGGCCTGGGGCTCAACATCGATTGCCCCGATGCCTCAACCGACCTCGTGCTGGGCGTGATGCGGCGGGCGGCAGCGGAGTCGGGGCAACGGGTGCGCCTGATCGGGCACAGCCTGGGAGCGCTGATTGCGCGGAGCGTGGCCTTCGAGCATCCCGAGGAAGTGGACCTGCTGATCTCGATGGCAGCGCCCTTCAACGAGGTGGCCTACGTGCATCCCGCGCTCATTGAGGCGATGGCGGCGGTGCGCCGGCAGGCGGGCTCGCATCTCACGTGGAACGTGGCGCCGACCTGCTACAGCGGCCATTGCACGTGCCGCTTCACCGCGAACATCATGCGGCCGCGACAGCCGACGTTCCGCCGGCGGGCGCTCTACGCGGAGCGGGATGGGCTGGTGAGCCCGGAGAGCTGCATTGAGGACGAGCCCGAGTACAACATCGGGATCGCCACGAGCCACTACGGAATGATCTACAGCAGCGAGGCGTACCGGACGGTGGCCGAGCTGCTGGCGGAAGCGAAGGTCTAGACCTTCGCTTCGGTCTTGGGCTCCGCCTTGCTGGCGGAAGCGGCGCCGGTGGCCGCGTTGAAGGTGTCCATGCCCTTCTGGAAGAGGTCGGCCCAGGGGTTCGAGGCCTGCCACTCGCGGGCGAGGGTGAGGGCCGCTTCGGCAGCCGTGCGGCTCGTGCTGAGCAGAGTGTCGAGCGCCTCGCGGGCCTCGCTGCTGGCGGCCAGCGCTTCCTTGTAGGCATTCTGCGTGAAGTCGAGGGCCTGGCTCTGGGCGGCCACGGCGGACTCCATCACGGCCGAATAGGCGGCGACCATGTCGGCCGGGTTCTCGGCCACCTGGCGGGCGAGGTCGAGCGCCTTGCGCTGCGCCGCGGTGGCGTCTGCGAGGAGCTGGCGGGAGATGTTGAGTCCGCGCTCGTTGGCCTGCTCGATAGCGCGCGTGAGGGCGTCGTAGCTGGCAAGGAGGGCTTCGAAGTACTGCTCGGTCTGGGGGTTGCTGGCCATGCTGTGTAGCTCCGCTGCTCGTACGTGATAGCCGAACCCTACGGCCCGCGGGATCTACATGCAAATTGCATCTTGCCCCTATTGGCACTTACCGACAGAATGCCTCTATGGTCGACGGCAGCGGACGCAAGCGCATAACCTCGGAGCCCCGTCTTCACGGCGAGATGCTGGCCACGAGCCTGCTCGCCTTCCTGAAGGGTTGCAACGCCTACGGCTACCAGCTGAGCCAGCAGCTCAGCGCGGCGGGTCTCCCGCAATCCGACAGCGGCACGGTCTACCGCGCACTGCGGCAGTTGGAGGGCAGCGGTTTCGTGTCGTCCTTCTGGGACACCTCCGACCAGGGGCCGGCGCGTCGCATGTACTCGCTCACCGCGGCGGGCGAGCTGTTCCTGCGGACCTGGATCGACGCGCTCAACCGGTATCACGAGGTGCTGACGGGCGCGATGGCCGGCTTCGACGAGATGGCATCCGGCGCGAGCTCCAACAACGAAGAGGAAGCGCGATGAGCACGAACGAAACCTCGATCCCCGACTTTTCCGAGGCCTGGCGGCAGTGGGCCACGCAATCGGAGCGGCAGCGGAACGAGTTCTTCAACCAGATGATGAGCACCGAGGAGTTCAGCCAGGGCCTTGGCCGGAACCTCGACGTGTTCCTGCACTTCCAGAAGACGATGAACGAAGCGATGGGGTCGGTCTTCACGGCGATGAACGTGCCCACTCGCACCGACGTACTGGCGCTGGGCGACCGGCTGCTGGCGATCGAGAACCGGCTGGCGGCCGTGGAGGCGCAAATCACCATGGCGCTGGCGAGCGCCCCGGCCGGAGGGGCGAACGCGAACCAGGCCAGGCCGAAGCGCACCAGGCAACCGGCTCCCCCTGCCGAGGGCGGGCCCGCGAATTAACGAGCCGGTAACCCCCGTTCCACCATCGCGCTCGATAATTCGTTGCATGTTGCGGGTGCTGCCTACACCGTGGAATCAGCTATGATCACTGCTTCGGCTACTCCTGATGTCGCCCAACAGGTCCAGACAACCGTGGAGGCGATCGTGCGCCGCGGGCTGGTCGGGCTCGAGTACATCTCCCTCGAAGACCCGCAGGTGGGTTCGACGTCGCTGCTGCTGATCGACGGGGATAGCGACATCGCCGGGTACGCGACCGTGGACCGCAACGACCTGCCCTGGTCGCAGCACGTGGCGGAGCTTCGCGTCCTCGTGGGACCCCAGCTGCGGGGCCGGGGCCTCGGGCGGCTCCTGACGGAGGAAGCGTTCCGTATCGCCCTGGGAATGGGCGTGGACAAGATCATCGGGCAGATGACGGTCGACCAGCACACGGCGATCGGGGTCTTCCGCTCCCTCGGCTTCCAGCCGGAGGCGCTCCTGCGGGACCACGTGAAGGACCGGGCGGGCGAGAAGCACGACCTCGTCATCCTCAGCCACGATGTGGAGGCGGCCCAGCGCACGATGGCGGCCGTGGGCGTGCTCGACGCCGTGAGCGAGAGCTAAGGCGCGCCCGTTTGGACGACATCACCGCCCGCATCATCGAGTTCTACGAGACGACGCCTGCGCCCAACCTCCCCCGCGTGAGCGGGCTGGACATCCGGGAGCGCTGGGCGATTACCGCCCAGTTCCTGAACCAGGACGGCCCCGACCGGCCCGTCGAGCGCGCACGCACCGTGGAGACGCGCCGGGGCGAGCCCCTGACGGTCGACCTGTACCCGCCCGACGGCGATGGGCTCCATCCGGGGCTCCTGTTCATTCACGGGGGCTCGTGGGTCGCTGGTTCACCCCTGACGCACGACAAGCTGGCCAAACGGCTGGCCGAGCGGGGCTACTTCGTGGTGAGCGTGGACTACGGGCTGGCGCCGGAGCACCGCCACCCGGAGGGACTCGACGACTGCGTGCTGGCCGCCGACTGGTTGGCGGCCGAGGCCCGCGTCCTCGGCATCGACCCCGCGCGGCTGGCAATCATGGGCGATTCCGCCGGCGGGAACCTCGCCGCCGCGACCCTGCACCGCCTGCTCCAACGGGATGGGTCGACGGCGTTCCGGGCCGCGGTACTCCCGTACGGCGTGTACGACTTCCCCGCGATGCTCACGCTGCCGGACGACTCGCCGTTCGTGAACGGGCGCATCTTCGCCTGGCAGGTGGAGGACTACCTCGGGCCGGAGGCTGACGAGGCGCTGCTGGCCTCGCCGCCGGTGAGCCCGCGCTTCAGCCCCTGCCTGGGGAGCTACCCGCCGACCTTCATGACCGTCGGCACGCACGACCCGCTCCTGCAGCAGTCGCTCGACTTTGCGGAGACGCTCAAGGCGGCCGGGGTCGAGGCCGAGGTGCTGGTCTGCGAGGGGGCAACGCACGCATTCCTGCAGATCGAGGACGTGCCGGCGGCGGGCGAGGGGCTGGAGGCGATCGTGGCGTTCCTGGGGCGGACGCTGGGAGGCTAGCTCCTACGGCTCGCGGTTGCGGGGGAGGCGTACCTCGATCGCCAGGCCACCTTCACGCCACGCCTGAGCGGAGATGGTCCCGCCGTGCGACTGGACGATGGCACGCACGATGGAGAGGCCAAGACCGAGCCCGCTACGAGCAGCTCCCGACTCCACGCGACGGACGAAAGGCTGGAAGAAGCTCTCCACCTCTTCGGGCGTGAGCCGCGGTCCCGAATTGGTGACCCGCAGACAGGCCTCCTCGCCCTCTTCGGTCACTTCGATCCGCACCCAACCGCCCGGCACGTTGTGGCGGATGGCGTTCTCAACAAGATTGGCGACCAGACGTTCGAGGAGGGCGCGATCGCCCCAGGCCACCGCTTCGCCGAGCTCCAGGGTCAGCTCGACCTCGTTCGCGGAAGCGGCGAGCTCGCCGACGACATCGCCGGTGAGCTCGGCGAAATCGACCTGGACGCGCGAGAGGAGGCCGCTTTCGCTGCGGGCGAGGGCAAGCAGGCCAGCGACGGTGTGCTCGCCCTGCTCGGTCGAGTCGAGGATGCGCTGGGCGAAGGCGCGCTCGGCGGCGGTCGCCTCGGCGTCGGCGAGCTTGCTCTCCGCCTCCGCGCGCAGGATCGCGAGGGGCGTGCGCAGCTCGTGGGAGGCGCAGGTCGAGCCGCTCCTCGGCGATGGTCTCGAGGACGCCCGGGACGGGGTGATGGACGACCACGACGCGGGCCGAATTCGACCCCAGGTCGACGATCGCAACCGGTTCCTTCGAAAGTGGGGGAGCAAAGGCGCCGCTGTCGAGGACAGCGGTGTCAACCGAACTAGCTGGGAAGACTCCCATTGGACCGCAGGCTACAGGGAGACCGCCAATAAATGGTTAACGGACGTTCACGAATTGCCCATCGCGCGCTTGAGGGCGTGCCAGCGAGAGCCGCGGAGGCGACCGTAGCGTTTCGGGAACTTCCAGCGGTAGCCCTCGGCTTCGGCGGTGGCATTGGCGGCCAACTTGCTCGCCGCACGGACGCCTGCCTTGCCCAGTTTCTCCTGACTGCGCGCGAGGCGCTCGTAGAGCTTCGCCCCGACGACAGCGTCCTGGTGGTCACCGAGCAGGGTCTGGAGCCTCGTTACCTGACGAACGTAGACCTCGGCCGGTTCCCCGTAGAGCGGCGCAAAGAACTCCAGCAGGTAGCGCAGGTCTCGGACCTTGAGGCGCAGGGCGTGGTAGGCGGCGGCGGGGGAGCTGGTGTCGATGCGAGCCCCTGAGCGCCGCACCCGTCGCCGCTGGCGCGCGATCATGGCGGGAGCCGCGGCAAGGGCAGGTTCGTCGCCGGGCCCCGGCCCCGACCCCGGCCCCGGGCCAGCGCGCAACAGGTCCGACATGGCGTCGACCATCTCGACATAACGGTCCGAGTCGAGGACGGTGAGCAAGGCCCTCCGCGCCCGCTCCTGGCGCTCCGTGAAGGTCTCTTCGATGGAGGCGGCAGCCTTGTGTCCGATGAGCGTGGCGGCACGAGCGAACCGTTCCCGCTGAACATCGAGGTCGCGCAGTTCGCCGAGTGAGCGCCCGAGCCAGCGCATCTCGCGGCCCTGGGAGGTGAGCGCGAAGGGCAGCGCCTCCCCGAAGGTGTCCAGGGCGGCGCGCAGGCGGCGGGAGGCGACCCGCATCTGGTGGACGCCCTCGGGGTCTTCGCCGAGGCGGGCCACGGGCTCGTGCTCGATCAGCCGGAGGAAGGCCCGCCGCAGGACCGCGTAGGCCACCTCTCCCAACGAGCTCTGCCGGTCGATCGTCATGGGGCCGAGGGGACGGGGCTCCCAGCCGGGCGAGGCGCCGGCGGCGGCGAGGGCGGCGGCCAGCTTGCCCGTCAACGCGGGGCGCAGGCCGGCGCCATCGCGGAGGGCGGTCACGAAGGGTTCCGCGCGGTGGAGGGCGTCGGCTCCGACCTCGACCTCCACGCGGAGGAGCTCGTAGGCGCGGTGGCCTTCCCCGATGGTTGTGCGATCGAGCGCGATCTCGCCGAGCGGGTCCTCGCCATCGGCGAGGGCGAGGGTGGTGCGGTCCGTCGTGAGGGCGGCCACGGGTCTGAGCACGTGCGGCCCGGCCAGCGTGCGTAGCAGCCGGCTGGCCTCGCCCGCGGGGTTGGCGACGGCCCCGGGCAGCCCGCCAAGGGCGTCGAGCGGCTCGTCCAGCTCGAGGCGGCGGCGCAGGTTGCCCTCGCCGCCGGAGAGGCCCTTGAGGGTGAGCTCGGCAGCTTCGCCGCGTCGCCGGACGCGGCAGGCGAAGCCCGCGCGCCAGACGAGCCAGCCTGCGGTATCCCAGTACTCGTCGTGCTGGTCCTGCCCGCAGCCCGCCTCGACGCGGAAGGGCGCCGGGATCTCCTTCTCCAGCCACTCGCGCACGGCGGCGAGGTCGTCGGGGACGAACTGCCACTCAGTTTCCATAACTCTTCCGGTCTTCGTATGGAGCTTGTATCGTACCCGCTGCAGGGGAGCCTGCGTTCACACCCGATCCGGTAATGCGGGGGCCCTTCCATGGCCGGGGCAAGCGAGTTGGTCTCCACCGTCCTCTCCCGCGAACGCTCCTGGCTGCGGTTCAACCACCGCGTGCTGCTACAGGCCACGCGGGACGACGTGCCCCTGCTGGAGAAGCTGCGCTTCCTCGCGATCTTCGCGTCGAACCTGGACGAGTTCTTCGCGGCGCGCATCTACGGCGTGTTCGAACGCGCGCAGAGCAGTGGACGGCAGGAGCATGACGAATACCGCACGGTGCTCGCCGAAGCGTACGAGAGCGCACTGCAGGCCACGGCGATCCACGAGCAGCTGCGGACCGCGCTCACGAAGGTCGGATTCCTGCTGCTGGAGCCGGGGGAGCTGACGCCGCTGGAGCGGAGCTACTTCGGCGCCTACCTGGCGGAGGAGGCCTCGCCGCGGCGGACCTGCTCGACCCGGGGGCGCTCGCGGGGCTCTCGAGCCGCGGCTGCTGCCCGTGCCCGGGCGGCCGGGAGCGTTCGTGCGGCTGGGGCCGCTGGTGCGCCTGCGGAGCGACCTCTTCCTGCCCGAAGACCTGCCCATGTACGAGATGCGGGCTGACGCGGCTGGCGGACCTCGACGTGCAGCGCGTCGACTGGGACGACCTGGCGCAGGCGATCGAGGACGGCCCGGAGGGGCTGGCCACACGACTCGAGGTCGAGTTGGCGTTCCCCTGGGTGGCGGAGGTGCGGGACGCGCTGCGCCTCCCGGAGGAAGCGGCCTTCCGCCTCTCGCCGCCGCTGGACCACCGTTACCTGAACACGCTTATCGACGTGGACCCGCCGAATCCGAACTCGACGCCGTTGCGCTACGAGCCGATCGAGCCGCGGGGCGCTCCCGACTTCGAGGCGGACCCGTTCGGCGCCCTCGACGAGCGGGACACGGCCCTCTACCACCCGCTGGACGACTACGGGATCGTCGAGCGCTTCGTGGAGCGGGCAGCGGTCAACCCGGAGGTGGACCGCATCCGCATCAGCCTCTACCGGCTGGGCGCACGAAACCCGATCGCGGAGGCGCTGATGAAGGCCGCGCGGGCGGGCAAGGACGTGGCCGTGCTGCTGGAGGGACGTGCGCGCTTCGACGAGCTGCAGAACCTGCACTGGAGCCTGCTCTTCCGGGCGGCGGGCATCCGCATCCTGCCACTGCCGCTGGGCTACAAGGTGCATGCCAAGGCGCTCTACGTGCGGCGCGCCGGCCGTGGCTACGTGCATCTCTGCACGGGGAACTACAACCCCACGAACGAGCGTCTTTACACGGACCTCACGCTGTTCAGCTCCAATCCCGCGCTTGCCAGCGACGCGATCGAGTTCTTCGACGCGCTCGAGGCGGGGGGGCCGCCGCCGCTGGAGCGGATGCGTTACGGCATCGACGCGCGCGACACGATGCTGGACCGGATCCGGCGGGAGGCGCACCCCGGCGGTCACGTCATCCTGAAGATGAACCACCTCACCGACCCCGCCGTCTTCGAGGCGCTGGGGGAGGCGGCCGACGCCGGCGCCGGCGCCGGCGTCGACGTGATCGCGCGGAGCACGCTCACGCTGCACGACGGCCGCTTCACGATGCGGAGGGTCGTAGGGCGTTTCTCGAACACGCGCGCGGCGCGGCGTTCCGTTCCGGCGGGGAGTGGGAGGTCTGGGCCGGCAGCGCCGACTGGATGCCCCGCAACTTCGAGGAGCGCATCGATCTCATCTTCCCGGTGCTCGATCCCGACATCGCGAAGCGCATCGTGGACCTGCTGCTGGGACAGCTGGCCGACGACGTCAACGCCTTCGCCATGCTCCCGGACGGCAGCCACGAGGCTCGCTGGGGCGGCGAAGTCAACGCGCAGCTGGCGCCCCTGTAGCTCACCGCGCGGGAGTTCACCGGACGTTCACAGCGCACGGCCACCCTCTGGGGCATGGATGCGCTCACGGTCGAGGTCGCGGGGAGGACGTTTCGCTACCGCGGGGCCGTGCACGGCCGCTTCCCGGACACTCCACGCTGGCACGCCGGTCTGCGCGAGGGACAGGTGCTGTGGGGCTCCCGTGAGGGGGACGCTTGCTTCCTGATTCTCGACCACCGGCGAGCGCCGGGGGCGGGTTCGTGCCGGATCGAGCTGTGGGAAGCGACCGAGCCACTGGATGCGACCGCAACGGGCCTGTTGCCCCTGGCCGACGAGCGCTCTGGCGGCGGGGAAGGCAGCGGGGGCGACTCGCTCAGCAGGCTGGTCACGCGGATCGCGGGGGCCACGGCCGCCGTCTGACGGCTTGCGCTCTCGCGCGAGCGCGCGCACGCTGAGCGCACATGCGAGTGTCCGCGCGCCGCACGGTGCGACGGCGGCTGATGGGGTCCCGCACCATCAGCATCGAGCCACCGAGCCGTTCGCGTCCCTTCGGCTCGGGCGCCATCCGCCTCCTCATCGGTTTCCTGCTGATCCTGCTGATCGCGACGCCCCTCCTGCACCTGCCCGCCGCCTACAGCGGTGAGCAGCCGACGGTGCTGGAATCGCTCTTCACGGCGATCTCGGCGATCTGCGTGACCGGGCTGGTGGTGGTCGATACGCAGACGCACTGGAGCCACTTCGGCGAGGCGATCATCCTCGCGCTCATCCAGGTCGGCGGGCTGGGCTACATGGCGGGGATGGGCATCATCCTCTGGATGCTGGGCCGCAACCTCGGCCTGCGTGACCACAACCTGATGCGCCTCTACTACGGGGCGCCGACGATGCGCGAGTCGGTCTCCTTCGTGCGCACGATCGTCATCTACACGCTCACCTTCGAGGTGCTGGGGACGCTGGCGCTCTTCGGGGGCTTCGTGTCGGCGGGCGTGCCCGTCGCAAGGAGCGTGTGGTGGGCCGTGTTCCACGCGATCTCGGCGTTCAACGTGGCCGGATTCAACGTGACGGGTGAGGACATGCGACCGTTCGCCGACGACCCGGCGGTGCTCATTCCCATGATCATCCTCTGCCTCGGGGGTTCGCTTGGGGCGGTGCCGGTCATCCTCGGGGCGCTGAAGCTCGACCCTCGCCGCATGTCGCTGGACGCGAAGATGGTGCTCTCGGCGGCTGTGTTCGTGGTGGGTGGCAGCGCGCTCTTCATCGGCGTCAGCGAGTGGGCCAACACGGGCACACTGGCGACCGTGGCCGAGAGCGACCGGCCGGTGCTGGCGCTCTTCCAGGCCTCGATGTGGGTGTCGGGCTTCAGCGCGGTCGAGACGGGCCTGCTGCACGAGCACACGAAGCTGTTCGAGTCGGTGTTGATGCTGGTAGGCGGGGCGGCAGGGTCGCCCGCCGGCGGCTTGAAACTGGGGACGTTGGCGGTGCTTGTGGCCGGCACCGTGGCCGCGCTGCGGGGCCACGAGGACGTGGTCGCCTTCGGCAGGCGGCTGCCGCAGAACGTGATCCGGCAGGCGGTGGGAATCGCGTTCGTGTTCGCCACCGTTCACTTCGTCGTCTCGATGATCCTGCTTCAGGCCACGAGCCACCCGTTCATCGACGTGCTCTACGAGACCTCGTCGGCGGTGGGGACGGTTGGGTGGTCGGCGGGGATCACACCGACGCTGGGGACGACGGCCACGATCGTCGTGATGGTGGCGATGCTGGTAGGGCGCTTCCTGCCGCTGCTCCTGGTCCTGCAGATGCTGCGCAGCCGCAGGGCTCCGATCGACACGCAGCCGGTCGATAACGTGCGGCTGGGGTAGGCGCCAGGTTCGCCCTACGGACCGAAGCCGGCGGGCAGGCGGAGGTGCGAGGGGTTCAGATCCTCGACGGAGGGGCAGCCGAGCAGCGTGAGCGTCCCCGCGATGCCCTGCCGGTAGACCTCGAGGATCTGGCGGACGCCCTGCTCGCCGCCGGCGGCGAGGGCCCAGATGTAGGGACGCCCGACCATGACGGCCTTGGCGCCCAGGGCCAGCGCTTTCACCACGTCGCTGCCGCGGCGCACACCACCGTCGAGGAGCACCTCAAGGTTGTCGCCCACGGCGTCGACGATCTCGGGGAGGACGCGGATGGTGGCAGGGGAGCCATCCAGGGAGTTACCGCCGTGATTCGAGACGGAGATGGCGTCAACGCCCTCGTCGACGGCGCGGCGGGCGTCGTCGGTGGAGGTGATGCCCTTGACCACGAGGGGCCCGCCCCACTGCTTGCGGACCCACGCGATGTCGTCCCAGGTAGGAGGGTGGGCCATGATGGCGGCTCCTATCTGCCCGGCGGTGAGGTCGGTGTTGCCATCGAGGGGTGGGGAGTTGGGGAAGCGCAGCTCAACTCCGCCCCTGAGGAAGTTGAGCGCCCACAGGGGCCGCGTCACCATCTCGGGGGCGTACTTGAGGGCAGTGGGGAGGTCGACGCGGTCGGGCACGCCCGGGTGGCCTCTCTGATAGTCCTGGCCGCCGGAAAGGGAGGCGAAGTCGACGGTGATGATGAGGACCTCGCAGCCCGCCGCCCTGGCCCGCTCCATGGCGATGGCGGAGCCCTCGCGCCCGCCGATCATGTAGAGCTGGAACCAGACGTTGCTGGCCTCGCGGGTGATGGCCTCGATGGGGTAGCTGGCGAGGATGCCGATGCCGACGGCCGTGCCGGCGGCCTCGGCGGCGCGGGCCACGCCGAGCTCTCCGTCGGGATGGGCGATGCGGATGAAGCCCGCGGGCGTGGTGATGAGAGGCATCGAGATCTCGCGCCCGAGGACGGTCGTTGAGAGCTTGCGGGGCTCATGCGAGTCGAGCACGCGGGCCTGGAGGCCGATCTCCTTGAAGCCGTCGCGGTTGGCGCGGACGGTGCGGCGGAGCTCGGTGCCCGCCTCCGAGTACCAGTAGATAGAGCGGGGCAACTTGCGCCTGGCCTCCCGCCGCGCGTGCGCGACGGATGTCAACGGGACGGTTCCCAGACCGAGAATCATCGGGCTCCTCCTGGAGTCGCGGCGGGGGCGGGGTGGTAGCAGGGGAGAGACTCGAACTCTCGACCTCACGATTATGAGTCGTGCGCTCTAGACCGGCTGAGCTACCCTGCCACGAAGCCTCAAGGGTACGGATGGCCCGGCGGTGGGGCAATGTGGCGAGCGTTGCTACCGTGGGTATCCGAGGCTGGCACCGAGCAAGTGATGGGATCTCCTCTCGGCAACACATGGGGCGCCGCTCGCCGGCTCATCTCCGGAGCGAAGGCGCGACTTGCGCTGTCCCGCAAGAGGCGGGGGCTATCCGCGGAGGCCATTGGCATCCTGCTGGAGATCGCAAGATCGGGAGAGCGTGACTTTCCGGAAACGCTCAACGGACGGGCGGCCGTGGATGAGTTACTAGACGCCAAGTATGTGGAGGTCTTCCAGCCCGCTCAGGCGGGACCGGTATTCACCCGGCGAGGGAGCATCCAGGAAGCCTTCGAGATGCAGACGTACGCTACCCGTCCCCTTCTGGTCACGACCTCGGAGGGCGCCAGGTTTGCCCGTCGCCTAACCCCGCACATCGGGGACTGACAGCGGTTCGTGCCTGGCGCCCTTACACCACCACCGCCTGTGAACCGCGCTCCGGATCCTTCGTGACCTCGATGCGGCGGTCGAACTGGTCGCGCAGGTCCTCGATGTGGGTGACGAGGAGGATGAGGCGGAACTCGGAGCTGATGGCGTTGATGGCGGCGACGAGGCGGTCGCGGCCCTCCTCGTCCTGGCTGCCGAAGCCCTCGTCGATGATGAGCGTCGGCAGGGAAGCGCCGGAGCGCAGGGCGAGCAGGCGGGAGAGGGCGATGCGCAGGGCGAAGTCGACGCGGAACTTCTCGCCGCCGCTGTACATCTCGTAGTCGCGCGTGCCGAGGTCGTCGCTGATGTGGATATCGAGGGTCTCGACGGTCTTGCCGGAGGCGTTCTCGCGCTGGGTGTGGAGCGAGACCTGGGTGTGGCCGCGCCCCTCGGTGAGCTGATCGAGGAGGGCATTGGCGATTCGTTCGAGCTCGGGCAGGGACTGCTCGATGAGCATCGCCTGGACGCCGTCGCGGCCCAGCGCACGGGCCAGCTCCTCGTTGAGGCGGGCGGCGTCGCGGGCGGCGGCGAGGCGATCCTTCGCCTCCTCCACACGGGCGGCTATGCGGTCGAGGGTGGCGCGGCGCTCCTCGAGGCGGCCGTGGTCCTGTTCGAGGGTGGTGAGCCGGTCGCGGCGCTCGGAGACGGCGTCCTCCACGGTCTGGAGGCGCGCGGATACATCCTGCGAGGCGTCGAGGGCGGTGCGCGCCTCGGCGAGAGCGTCGCGGGCGGCGTCGCGCTCCTGCTCCGCGCGGCCGAGGTCGTGCCGGTGCTCGGCAATGCGATCGGCGAGGCCCCTGGCCTGGGCCTTGGCGGGCGTGAGCTCGTTGTAGGCGGCCTCGGCGGGTTCGAGCCCGGCGAGGCGCTCGCGGGCTCTGTCGTGCGCGTGACGGTCGTAGCCGAGGGTGACCAGCCGCTCGCAGGCGGCTGCGCGCCGCTGCCGGGCTTCCATCGCGAAGGCGTCGGTGTCGATGCAGTGGCGGAGGGCGGCGAGGTCGCCTTCGAGGGCGGGCAGGTCGCGCTCGGCGTTTTGCGCTTCGGACAGGCTTGCGGCCAGGGCCTGCTCGCAGGAGCGGACGCGGGCGTCGAGATCGATGCGCTCCCGCTGGAGGTCGGCGGCGCGCTTCTCGTGGTTCGCGGCGGAGGACTCCGCCTCGGCCACAGCCGCCTGCGCGACCTTGTATTGCTCGCCAAGCTCGTGCCGTTCCCGGCGGTACTGGTCGAGGGTGTTGTGCAGCTCCTCCGGCGTGAGGGGCTTGCGGCAGACGGGGCAGAGGGGTTCGCCCTCCGCGTCGGCGAGGGTGGTCTCACGATCCTTCAGGTCCTGGGCACGGGCGCGGTAGCCGCCGGCCTCGCCGGCGCGAGCGGCCTGGAGGCGCTGGGCTGCGACGGCCGCGTCACGCTCGCACTGGATTTCGGCATCGATCTGGGCGAGGCGCTCCCGTTCCTGCTGGAGCCCCGCCTCCTCCGCGCGGAGAGCCGGCAGCCCCGCGACGAGCACCACCCTGCGCTTGCGTTCGGCACCAAGCCCCTCGATGCGCGTGTCGAGGCCAGTGCGCTCCTGGGCGATCTCGCGGTCGGCAACGGCGATGGCGTCTTCGATCGCCCTTGCCTCGGCGGCGAGGGAGGCGAGGGCGCGCTCTTCGTCGCGGGCCTCTCGGAGCCGGCCGTAGGCCGCTTCAATGTCGGACGCGTGCTCGAGCGTCTCCTGCACGCCCGCGAGGTCGGCTTCGAGCGTCGCGACAGCCTGCGTGCGACGCTCGACGTCCTTCTCGCGCGCTTCGAGGAGGGTCGCCGCCTCTTCCACGGCGCGTTCGCGGCGATCGTGTTCGGCAGCGGCGATCCTGAGGTCCCCCAGCTCCTTCTCCTCCTCCTGGAGGCAGAGGCGGACGCTGTCGCGTTCACGGACGACCTCCCCGAGGGCGGCCTCCACGGCGGGCGCTTCCTCCAGCGCCTTCTCGTCGCCCTCGATCTTGCGCGCCTCGTAGTCGGCTTCAGCCTCGGCGGCGCGACGGCGATCGTGGGCGTGCCGGGAGAGCTCCTCGTAACGGTCGAGTGCGAGGACCTTGCGCAGCACCTCCTTGCGCCCCGACGGCGTCTGCGTCGTGAACTCGTTCGAGCGGCCCTGGACGAGGAAGACGCTGTTGATGAAGGTCTGGTGGTCCATGTGCAGGCGGCGGGTGAGCTCGGCCTGGGTCTCGCGGGAGGTGCCGCCGGTAATGGGACGGAGGTTATCCAGGTCATCGAGCTGGAAGAGATCGAGAGCGCCCGAGCGCCCCCGCGTGCGCTTGCGGATGACCCGGTAGCGGTCGCCGTCGACCTCGAAATCGAGCTCGACGCGCATGTCGGAGGCGCCGTGGTAGATGCGGTCGTCCTCGACGCGGCCCCGCGCTTCGCCCCAGAGGGCCCACGTGATGGCGTCGAGGAGGGCGGATTTGCCATCGCCGTTTCGTCCCGCGAGGGTGGCCAGCTGGAGGCTGGAGAAGTCTAGCTCGCAGTCGCGGTAGGAGAGGAAGTTCCGCAGGCGCAGGCGGCGGGGAATCACGGCGTGGCCTCCGCGGGGGCAAGGCGGTGGGCGTGCCAGCGAACGCCGTCGGCGTCGAGGTCGACGACGACGGCGACGCCGTAGCCGATGTCACCGAGGGAGGCGGGCGAGCCGGAGTAGACGGCGAGGGCGCCGCCCTCGCTGACATCGTTGTGGACATCCCAGTGACCGAGGGCGATGTACTCCCACTGGGCGCTCTCGGCGAGGTGCGTCGGGGTGATGCGCAGCGAGCGCTCCAGCTGCGCGTCCTCGGCGACGGCGTGGCCGTGGCCGATGGCGACATTCCAGGCGCGGTCCTCGCGCCGGGGCGGGGGCGCGGCGAGGGGCCGCTCGACCACGTCGACGGTAATGGCTCGGCCCCAGACGGCGAGGTCGAGTTCGGGGAAGTCGAGGAACTCGCCCTCGGGGTCGCGGAGGAGGCGGAGACGGGGGGCGAGCTCTTCGAGGTCATGGCGTTCGAAGGGACCGTGCCGGCCGATGGGGTCGTGGTTACCGGGGAGGAGGACGGTCTCGCCGGGGAAGCGGTTGATCTGCTCGGCCGCGAAGGCGACGACATCGGGGCCTATGCGGGCGTTGTCGAAGAAGTCGCCGGCGATGAGGAGGACATCGGCGGCGCTCCCGCGGGCAAGGTCGATGACGGCTTCGAAGCCGGCTTCGAGGCGGCGGCCGCGGGGCTCGTCGCGCCCGCGGGGGCTGGCCGTGTAGGCGCCGAGGTGCACGTCGGAGGTGTGCACGAGCCGCAGGGGACGGGGGTCAGACGCCAACGGCTACGTTCTCCTCGATGATCTCAGTGGCAACGGCGAGCAGGCGGGCGCGGCGCTCCTCGGGCACCTCGCGCAGCCTCAGGTAGGTGTCGAGGGTGTCGAGGGGGGAGGAGGCGTCGGGCTGGACGTTGGGTGGCAGGGGCGAGCGGCTGTCCTCGGGGAGGATGGCGCGGAGACCGGCGATGAAGTGGGCGCCGGCGAGGGCTTTTCGCGCTTCGGAGAGCCTGAGGGCCGCTTCCTGGTCGCGGTCGACGTGGATCTCGACCCTGACGATGGCGTCCTGCACATCGTGTTTGGCGATGGCGGCAAGGACCTCGTGGTTGGGGTCCGAGTCGCGGGGTTTGACGACGATGCTGACGAAGGGACGGCTCGGCACCTCGTTCAGCCGAGGGGCCCCACCGCCGAGGCGCGAGCCGCGGGGCTTCGCGGTGTCGAATTCGAGCGTCATGAAGCCCTTGGCGGAGCGCGCATCGCCGAAGTCGACCTCCTGGAGCGCGCCCGAGTACCAGCAGGGCGGGTTGGTGTTGAGCTGCATGGCGTTGTGGTGGTGGCCCAGCGCGACATAATCAAAATTATCGAGATGGAGGGCGCTCAGGGGGACCCGCGGGACGGTGCCGCTCTGCATCCAGAGCTCGCTGCCTTTGTTCTCGGCCACGAGCCGGTCGCTGAGGGGGAGGTGGCAGGTGAGGATGGAGGGCACAGCGGGGTCGATCCGTTCCGCCTGCGCGACGACGATGTCGGAGATGGCCCGCTCGATGAGCTTGTATATCTGCTCGATGGAGGCGCCCTCCGCCTCCTCGCTGTTGGCGAGCAGGTGCGAGACCTGCGGCCAGGGCACGAAGGCGACCTGCAGCGGTCCGGCGCGGGTCTGGAGGATCTGGGGAACGTAGCCCTTGCGCTGGAACCAGGCAGCATCGCCAACGGTGACGTTCGGGACCTCGAGCGTGCGAAAGATCTCAAGGGCGTGGGCGCGGGACTCGGCGTTGGGGAGGTCGTGGTTGCCGACGAGGAGGAAGGTCGCGATGCCGGCCTCGCTGAGACGGCGGATGCGCCGGGCGAACTCGCGTTGGTGCGTCTGGGTGGGTTCGCGGGCCTTGTAGGCGTCACCAGCGAAGATGACGGCGTCGGCGCGCTCCTCGAGGGCGTAGTCGACGAGGTAGTCGAAGGCGTCGAGGAAGTCCTGCATGCGCGAGGACCAGGGCTTGCCCGGGAGGGGCCGTCCGTAGAGCTCGACGCCAATGTGCAGATCGGCGAAATGGAGTACGCGCATCAGCTTCCTCCATCGTACGGATGAGACGGCTGCTGCGGTAGATCGCGCGGGCGCGATCGCGCAACCAGAGGGGCGTATCGTTCGCGCGGCAGGAGGCACTGTGCTGGAAGCGTTGCGTCTGGATGGGCCGCCGCGAAAGGTGGCGATCTTCACCGGGGGGAGCCGGGGGCTGGGGCGGGAGATGGCGCGATCGCTGATGCTGGCGGGGGCGGATGTGTGCATCGCCGCACGGACGCCGGAACAACTTGAACGGACGGCGGCGTTCCTTACCGAGACGAGCGGGCGCGAGCCGCTGACGGTCGCGACCGACATCACGTCGAGCGCCGAGTGCGACGCCCTCGTGGAGGCGACGGTCGAGCGCTTCGGGCGGCTCGACATCCTCGTGAACAACGCCGGTATTGGCGACTCGCCGGGGCGGGGGAAGGCGGTCTGGGAGATTGAGGACGAGGAGTGGCTCGGGGGCATCGCGGTCAACCTGAACGGCACCTTCTACTGCACGCGCGCGGCGCTGCGGCACATGCGTCCGCAGGGGAGCGGCGTCATCCTCAACATCGCGAGCGGCATGGGCATGCGCGCGACCCCGCAGAGCCCGACCTACGCGGCGGCCAAGGCAGGGGTTATCAACTTCACGCAGACGGTGGCAAGCGCGGTCGTGCGCGACGGCATCCGGGTGAACTGCATCACGCCGGGTCTGGTCCAGCAGCAGCCGGCCGCGAACGAGGCGGAGGCGGAGATGGTGCGCAAACGGGGCAGCTACATCACGGCGCGACGGCTGGGACAGGCGTGGGAGCTGGGGCCGCTGGCGCTCTTCCTCTGCAGCGATGCCTCGAGCTACGTGACAGGGGCGAACTACCCGATCGACGGCGGCGGGCTCGCGGGCGGCATCGCGCCCACGGGCCACGCGCCGGACGAAGTGGAGGCGCAGTCCCGTGGCTGACTGGGAGCGGCAGGAGGGGTACGACCTGAGCGGCAAGCGGGCGCTCGTTGTGGGGTTCGCCAATCCGGCGGGACGCGCGATCACGGAGGCGCTGGCGGAGGCAGGGGCGAACGTGGCGGTGGCCTCGGCCACCATGGACGGCGACGAGGTGATGGCGGCCAAGCGCGCGAGCCGGGCAGTCGCGAAGCTCGGGCGCGAGACCTTCAGCCAGGGCTGGGACGTGACCCTCCCGACGAACGTGCGGGTGGGGCTGCGGCAGCTCGTGAAGGAGTTCGGCGTTCCCTCCGTGCTGATCTACAACGCCGACCTGACGCTGGCGAAGCCGATCGGCAAGACGGGCGACGCCGAGTTCGCGAACGTGCAGGCGGTCAACCTGAGCGGGGCGTTCTACGCGGCGCGGGCGTGGGTGCGGGAACTGGGCGAGGGGCAGCCGGGACGGCTCATCTTCGTGTCGAGCATCTTCGGGGAGCGGGGCGTGAACAACCTGAGCGCCTACGCCGCCGCGAAGGCGGGCGTGTTCGGACTGGCGGCGTCGCTCAGCCAGGAGCTGGCGCCGGCCGTCACGGTGAACAGCATCGCCACCGGCTGGATGGACTGGACGCCAGGACGGGGCGGCGACGACCCGGGGGAGAACCTGCTGCTGCGCTTCATCCCGATGCGGAGCTTCGGGGGCGCGGAGAACCTGGGGGCCCTGACCGTGCTGCTGGCCTCGGATGCGTCCGGGTTCCTGAGCGGCCAGGTGTTCCGCATCGACGGGGGCATCTCCGCCCACCTGTAGGGGTCAGGAGCGGGAGCCGAGGGCGGCGTCCTAGCGGCGGAGCTCGTTCGCGATCTCCTGACCGACACGTCCGTACCCGCAGACGATGGCGTGGCCGCTGAGTTGTTCGATGCGCATGCGCTCCCTCCCGGAGTAGAGCCGGCTGCGGAGGTCGGTTTCGAGGGCCTCCTGGACCATGGCGGAGAACGCGTAGATGGCGGTTCCCACGCCGAGGACGATGAGGCAGGACGTGAAGACTCTGGTGGCGCTATCGAAGGGTTCGAGTTCGCCGTAGCCGACAGTGCTGAGCGTGATGATGGTCTGGTAGAAGGCGTCGACGGGGCCGAGATCGGTGAGGGCCAGGTAACCCACCATGCCGCCCACGATCGCCACGATAAAGAGCCCCAGGGCGACGGCGAGCCGCGGGCTCGGCAGGAACACGCGCAGGACGTAGAGGCGCAGCTTTACGCGGTGCCCAAGGAGCGGCACGGCCCGATTATAGGAGCGACGCCCTCGCGCACTGGGGGATGGCTCCGTACGATTTCGCGCGATGGAGCGCACGAGCACACCGCTGGCAGGGCTCCGCGTGGTTGACCAGGCGGGCTGGGCAGGGGCCTTCACCGGCAGGCTGCTCGCCGACGCCGGCGCCGATGTCGTGCGCGTGACACCGGCCGGGGGCGACGGGCTGGAGCGCGAGCCTCCCTTCTTCGGAGCGAGCGCGGTCTCGATCCAGGCCACCTGGTACAACGCGGGCAAGCGCGTGGTCGCGCTGGACCTGGCGAGCGACGAGGGTCGCGAGCTGCTTGCCGGGGCCGACCTGCTGATCGAGGACTGGCGGGGCGACGAAGCCCCGTTCGAGGGCGAGGCGCTTCGGGAGGCCTTCCCGCAACTGGTGAGGCTCTCGGTGACGCCCATGGGGCAGGAGGGGCCGTGGGCGGGTCTGGCCGTGAACGACCTCGTGGCGACGGCGCTCTGCGGGGCGGCCTCGGTCACGGGCACGCCGGAGACACCGCCGTTGGTCGGGTACGGGAACCAGACGGCCCACACGGTCGGCTTCTACGCCGCCTGCTGCGCGCTCGCCGGGGTGCGGCTGCGCGACGCGAGCGGACAGGGCTGCCACATCGACCTCTCCAGCCACGAGACGCTCATCGCCAACACCGAGCAGATGCTGATGCAGTGGTTCTTCCCGGACGGGGGCCGCTGGACGGCGCCGATCGCGCAGCGCCAGGGGAGCCTGCACTGGAGCGGCGGCTACGAGGTCTACCCGGACCGCGAGGGAAACGGCCTCATGGTCACTCCCTCGCTGGGACTCATCCAGACGCTGATCCCGTGGCTCGAGGAGACGGACTCTGCCGGCGACCTCGCCGACCCCGAGCGCTACCCCGACCTGATCGCGCTGGTGAAGGACATGCCCCACGTGATGGAGGTGCTGCGCGACTGGACGGCGCGGAACGAGGCGGATGAGCTGTTCATGGAAGCGCAGCGCCGGCGGCTACCCTTCGGCGCGGTGTGGTCCGTGAGCAAGGCCGTCGCTACGCCGCAGATCGAGGCCCGTGGCTTCTTCACCGAGCGAGAGGTCGAGGGGTTCGGGAGCGTGCCCTTCCCCTCGCGGCTGCTGACGACGGACGCCGACGGCCCCGCCCCGGGTCCGCCGGCACGCGTGCAGGAGGCGGCCTGGGGGAACCGTCCCGAGCTGGAGGCCGTCCCCGGCAAGCCCTCGTCGGGGGCGCCGCTGGCGGGCCTGCGCGTGCTCGACTTCACGCACGTGCTGGCGGGACCGTTCGGGACGCGCGTGCTCGCCGACCTGGGCGCGGACGTGATCAAGGTGGGGACGGCCGCGCGCAACGCCGGCGCGAACACGCTCAACCACCCGTACTACCTCTCGTGGAACCGGAACAAGCGCAACATCTGCCTCGATATGCGGCGCGAGGAGGCGCGCGCGCTGGCCCGCCGGCTCGCGGGGCAGTGCGACGCCATCGTCGACAACTTCAGCGCGGGCGTGCTCGCCCGCTGGGGACTCGACCGCGAATCGCTGGCGGAGACGGCCCCGGGGGTGACCGTCGTCGCGATGGGGGGCATGGGGAACTCCGGCCCGTGGCGCGACTTCGTGACCTTCGCACCGACCATCCACGCGCTCACGGGGCTCACCTCCCTCACGAACGTGCCGGGCCGGCAGGACATCGGCTTCGGCTACTCGCTGACGGACCACCTGAGCGGCGTGGCGGCGGCCCTGGGCATCCTCGAAGGGGTCGAGCACCGGCGGCGGACGGGGCAAGGGCTGGATGTGGACGTGGCGCAGTACGAGCTTGGGCTGGGGCTGATGGGTCCGGCCTTCCTCGACTACTTCGCGAACGGCGCCGACCCCGGACCCGTGGGGAACCGCCACCCGTTCGAGGCCTGGGCGCCCCACGGCATCTACCGCGCGCAGGGGGAGGACCGCTGGGTGGCGATCGCGGTACGGGGGGACGCGCAGTGGGTCGCGCTCTGCGAACTGATGGGGGCGCCCGAGCTGGAGGGCGATCCACGCTTCGCGACGCACGCGGCGAGGATCGAGAACCAGGACGAGCTCGACGCCTGCGTCAGCGCCTGGACGCTGGGCCGCGATCGCTACGAGGTGATGGACACCTGCCAGGCGCGCGGCATCGCGGCCGGGGCGGTGCAGGACGGTGGCGATGTCGCGACGGGCGACCCACACGTGGCCGCCCGCGGCTTCCTGGGCACGGTCCCCACGGAGGACGGCGGCGAGCAGGGCGCCGAGCGCTTCCCCGCCTACGTCGATGGCGAGCGGCCGGCGGCGGCCTTCGCCGCCCGCTCGCTGGGGGCAGACACGTTCGACGTGCTCACGAAGCTCCTGGAGATGTCGCCCGACGAGATCGGCGAGCTGGTGGCGGATGGCGTTCTCAGCTAGCGGTCCGCACAGGGCCGCTCTGGTACGCTTCCCCCTCCAGAGGACGCCCGGGAGCGGCCCGTGACCCTTCACCTGTACTCATCGCTGGGACGCGCGAAGCGCGAGTTCGTCCCGCTCGTGCCCGGCGAGGCGCGCATCTACGTCTGTGGCGTCACGCCCTACGACGTGACCCACCTCGGGCACGCCTTCTCCTACGTGAACTTCGACGTGCTGCGGCGTTACCTGATCTGGAAGGGCCTGAACGTTCGCTACGTGCAGAACGTGACGGACATCGACGACGACATGATCATGGTCTCGAAGCGCGAGGGTGGGCGGCCCATCGCCGAGATCCGCGACGAGAACGACGCCATCTTCCGCGCCGACCTGGACCGCCTGAACGTACTGCGGCCCACGGCCTACCCGTTCGCGACGGACCACATCGACGCGATCATCGAGACCACGAAGGCGCTTATTGCGTTGGGCGCGGCCTACGAAGTGGATGGCGACGTGTTCTTCGAGGCGGATCGCTTCGCCGGGTATGGCCAGCTGAACGGCATCTCGATAGGGGAGCTGGCGAAGCGGGAGAACCCCGAATCGAAGCGCGAAGAGAACAAGCGGGGCCCGCTCGACTTCCTCCTCTGGCAACGCTCCGAGCCGGACGAACCGAGCTGGCCAAGCCCCTGGTGCGACGGGCGTCCGGGCTGGAGCATCGAGTGCACGGCCATGTCGCGGGGGCACCTGGGGAACCAGATCGACATCCACGGGGGCGGGCGCGACCTGCTCTTTCCGCACCACGAGAACGAGATCGCGCAGGCGGAGAGCGCGACCGGGGAGTCGCCCTTCTGCGGGTACTGGATGCACAACGGCATGCTCCAGCTGGACGGCGTGAAGATGAGCAAGTCGCTGGGGAACCTCGTGCTGGCGCGCAACCTGATGGAGCGCTTCGACCCCGACCACCTGCGCCTCTACCTGCTGAGCGAGCACTACCGCAGTGACGCCGACTACCGCGAGGGCGCGATCGAGGCGCTGGGCGAGCGCTACGCGCGTCTCCGGGAAGTCTGCGGGCGGGCGGGAGATGACAGTGAGGACGCCGACCTGCGAGCGGCCTTCGAGGCGGCCATGGACGACGATCTGGACTCGCCGCGAGCACTCGACGTGCTCGATGCGGCGGCAACGCTCGTGCTCACCAGGGGCGGGGGGGCGGGGACGTTGCGGGAGGCGCTGAGCGTGCTCGGCTTCGCCTTCGCGGGGGCGCGCGGACCCGCGACGGGGGACTTCGCCCCCTAGCCTGTCTACGCGGTGGCGCCGGCGACGCAGCCCAGCGGAACAGGAAATACGGTGATGAGAGAGGAGGATGCGGCGATGGCATCGCGACGCGCCGGTTCCGTGAGTCCGCCTCGGGCGCTGTGCCTGGACCTGGACGAAACGCTGCTCGACAACAACGGCGTCCACGACGACGCCATCGTGCGCACGTCGGAGGAGATCGCTGCGACTCAAGCGGGGCTGGATAGCACTCCTCTGACCAGGGCATACAGCAAGGTGTTCGAGGCCTACGGGCCCGAGGTGGAGGACAGGTGGGACCTTGGCGCCCTCGACGGCGCTTCCGTCACACTCGAAGCCTGGCGCCGGACCCTGCGGACATGCGGATGCACCGACGAGTCGGTAGCAGCGCGCGCAGCACAGCTCCACGACCAGCTGGCCCAGGCTGCGTACCGCCCGTTCGACGACGTTCACGAATTCGTGGCGGCAGCGAGGGGAGCCGAACTTCCGCTGGCGCTCATCACGAACGGCCCTCCGGACACGCAGCGGTCCAAGCTCGGCGCCCTGAGCTCGGCGCCCTGAGCATGGAGCCCTGGTTCAGGACAGTCGTGATCTCCGGGGAAGTTGGCCTCAGGAAGCCCGACTCAGCGATCTTCGCGCTCGCGCTACGCAGGCTGGGTGAGAGGGAGGGCGTCTGGCATGTTGGGGACAACCTGGCGACCGACGTGGCGGGGGCGAAGGCTGCTGGCCTCACCGGGGTCTGGCTGAACCGAACCGGGGCGCTCCGTGAGAAAGGTGACCCGGAGCCCGACGTCGAGATTCGTTCGCTCTCGCGAGCTGATCCCCCTGCTGGCCGCTAGCGGCGGGCGAACAGCCTAGCCGAAGCAGAAAGCGTCAGGAGGCGTCGCGCTCGCGGCGGTGGATGCTGAGGCCTATGGAGGAGGATAGCCCGGGTCCTGAGGGAGGTTCCCTAGCCCGGCAGCCTCAGTGGCCAGCCGGTCGCACACTTCGTTACCTTCGTTCCCGCTGTGTCCCTTCACCCAGTTGAATTCGACAGTGTGCATCTGGCAAAGGTCCAGTAGCTTCTGCCAGAGGTCCGGGTTCTTGGCCGGCTGCTTCTTGTTGAGCTTCCAGCCATTGCGTTGCCACTTCTCGACCCAACCCTTCGTCATCGCGTCGACGATGTAACGCGAGTCGGAATAAAGCTCGACCTAGCAGGGCCGTTTCAGGGCTTCCAGGCCCACGATCACCGCTATCAACTCCATCCGATTGTTGGTCGTGTACCTGTATCCCCCCGACTTCTCCCTGCGGTACCCGTTGTAGTCCAACACCACACCGTATCCACCGGGCCCTGGGTTACCAATGCAGGCTCCGTCGGTGTGAATCGTGACGGCTTGAAGCTCTTCAGCCACTATGCTCCCCGATTTCGCTGCTGCTAGGAGGCGTCGCGCTCGCGGCGGTGGATGCTGAGGCCGAGCTCGAGCTCCTCGATCGCCATCTCGGCGAGCTCGATAGTGTCCTCCGAGGGAAGCGCGCCCAGCCAGGCGCGGTGAGCAACTTCCTGTACACGGCCTGCCCCGAGCGTGCGCTCGGCCTCGGCCAGCTCCTCGGTGACGGCGGACTGCCGCTGGATGAGGCGCTCGCGGACGATGTGCCGGATGAGGTCGGAGGTGCGCTCACGCGCCTCCGCCGGCGAAAGCAGGGGCTCCCGGCGGGCGCGCAGGTGGTCGAGGCGCGTGGAGACGGGGTCGTCCTCGTCATCCGCGACGTCGTCGATCTCGTCGTGGAGCCAGCGCTGCACGATCTCGCGGTCGAGCGCGTCGGGGAAGAGGTCGGTGGGCAGGTGGCGGAGGTCGGCGCGCAGGACGGGATTGTGCAGGAGGGTGGAGAGGAGCGCCTCCTCCACGGGAGGGCGCACGGACGTGACCTGCGACTCACGGACGGCCGCGGGGCGGCGTCCTTCGACGCGAAGCCGGTCGGCAATCGCGCGCTCGGCGATGCCGAGGCGGCGGGCGATGCCCTGGATCAGCGCCGAACGCTCGACGGGGTTGCGCACCGCGAGGAGCACCGGGCGCAAGCGGTCGACGATGCGGCTCGCCTCCAGGGGGGAGTCGCCGCGGCTCCCGGCGATAAGACGCTCCAGCAGGAAGCGGGCGAAGGGCGCGGCGTTCTCGATAGCGGCGCGCCAGGCCTCCGGATCCTCGCGTGCGAGGTCGTCGGGGTCCTGGCCGGTGGGCAGGGGCGCGACGCGCAGGTCGAGGTCGGCGTTGGCGGTGATCGCCTCGGCGCTGCGCTGGGCAGCGCCCATCGCCTCGGGTGAGCGGAAGTCGAGGAAGAGCGTGCCGGCGCGCTCGGCGGCGGCCATGCCGGCGCTGTCGGGGTCCATCGCCAACACGACGCGCGAGGCGAAGCGCGTGAGGATGGCGGCGTGGCGTTCGGTGAGGGAGGTGCCCATCGTGGCGACGAGGTTGCGGAAGCCCCCCTGCCAGGGTCCGATCACGTCGAAGTAGCCCTCGACCACCACCACGGCGCCGCTCTCGCGCGCCTGCGGTCCCGCGACATCGAGGGCGTAGAGGGTGCGGCCCTTATCGAAGATGTCGGTCTGGGGAGAGTTGAGGTACTTGGGCTCACCGTCGCCGAGGATGCGGCCACCGAGACCCACGAACGCCCCCCGCTCGTCGGCGATGGGGATGATGACGCGCCCGCGGAAGCGGTCGTAGGGGGCGCCGCCGGAGTCGCTTTCGTGGAGGACGCCGGCGGCGAGGGCATCCTCGTCGGTGTAGCCCCTGCCGAGCAGGTAGTCGCGCAGGGGGCGCCACTCGTCGGGGGCCCAGCCGAGGCGGAAGCTCTCGATGGTCTCGTCGGTCAGCCCGCGGGTAGCGGTCAGGTACTCGCGGGCCTCGGCGCCCTGCTCACCGGCGAGCTGCTGCTGGTAGAAGTCGACGGCAGCGGAGACGACGGCGCTGAGACGCTGGGAGCGGGTGCGCTGCTCGGCGGCGCGGGCGGAGAGCTCGACGCCGGCCTCGTCGGCAAGGATGCGCAGCGCCTCGCGGAAGTCGACGTTGTCGCGCTTCTGGACGAAGGAGAAGACATCGCCGCCCTCGCCGCAGCTGCCGAAGCAGCGCCAGGAGCCGCGATCGGTGAAGACGTAAAAGGAGGGCGTCTTCTCGGTGTGGAAGGGGCACAGGGCGCGGAAGTTGCGTCCCGCCTTCTGGAGCTTGACGGAGCGGCCAATGTACTCCGCCGGTTCGATTCGCCGCTTGATTTCGGTTACGGCGTCCACGCCGCGATCCTACTCGTCCTCAGGCTCGACGGGGGGTTCGGGCTCGTCGGGTGGCACCGGTTCATCCGCTTCAGGCGTGGCCTCGGGTTGATCATCGGTTTCAGGCTCGGTTTCAGGCTCGGTCCCGGTTTCGGTTTCGGGCTGCCCTGCGTCGTCGGGGGTGCCCTCGCCCAGGTTCGGGTTCGGGACAGTGGTGGTGGCCACGTCGATATCGTCGATGGAGAGGGTGATCGTGATGAGCTCGCCGGTCTGCGGGGCAGAGATGCCATCGATCGTGATGGACTCATCCTCGGCGAGGACGAGCGGTGAGATCTCCCACTCGAGCTTCTGGCCCGGCACCCTCACGACGAGGAGCGCATCGCTGGGGGGGAGGGGCCCGCCCTCGTTTCTGATGGTGACCGAGAGGATGCCCCCGGTAATACCCGTCACGAGCGAGAGAATCGGCTTGTCGGGGGGCTCCACGAGAATGAATTCAGCGACGTTGTTGTCTTCCTGGGACTCGGTAATGGCGTCGCCCGGGTCGATCGTGACGGTCACCTTGGACTGTTCGGTAAGGGGGGGATCGATGTCGAAGTTGATCGCATCGGTGCCGTTCGGCTCCATGGAGACATCGGCGACCTTCTCGGACTGGGTAGCGGACACCCCCTCAACGCGAACGACGATGGAGCCGGCGAAGGGGTTGGTCGAGACGTTGATCAGGGTGATGCGCAGGACGGCCCCGCCCTCGATGAGTTCCGCGTTCAAGGGGATGAAGTCGGGCGCGTTGGGCGGGGGAGTTGGCTCCGTGCCCTCGGGCGTGGGGGTCGGGGTGTCCTCGACATCGGGAGGCGGGGTGGGGGTCTCGCGGGGCGGTTCGACGGCCGCGCAGACATCGAGCCCGTCAAGGTCCACGGCCGTGTCGACGGCGCTGCGGCGAACGTAGAGGCCGTCACCGCGTTCGATCTGCAGCCACAGGCGGTCGCCGGTGATGCAGGTAACGGTCACCACGTCGCCGCGCTCAAGCGTGCCGGCCTGGTTGTAGTCCTGCCCGGGACCGGTCCGGAGGCTGGCATTGGCGACGATCGTGGCTGTCGTCACCACGTCGGGAGTACCTGTGACGGCCGGGACAGCGATCACCCGCACCGGGTCGGTTTCGATTGTCTCGCCGGAGACGGTGTAGGCACGCACAACGAGCTCGTAGCCGCCGGCGGCCTCGAAGCGGGCGGTGAGCACGGCGGCGTAGGTGTCTTCGCCCGTGACCCTCCCCGAGAACTGCTGGTCTTCGAAGATGCCGCTGACCAGCAGCTCAAAGCGAACGACGTTTTCGCCAGAGACGACCCTGACGATGACGGCGCGATCCTCGTTCACGGGGATGCGTTCGCCGGGCACGGGCGACTCGATGCTCGCTCTCGCGGTGACGGAGACGGGGGTGGGAGTGGGTTCCACCTCGTCACCGTCGTCGTTGAGCACGCGGAAGAGGAGAAAGATGAGGATGCCGCCGATGGCAAGCGCGGCGAGACCGAAGAGGTAGAACGCGACCGTTCGTCCAGCGGAGCGCCTGGTGGCGCCGTAGTAGCCGGCGCGGGGACCGTCGCCCGAGAAGGAGCGCAGGTCGTAGGGATCGCGGCGCAGCCGCCGGGACTCCCAGGGGTCGACGGGCGTGCGCGGGGCGCGCGGCAGGGGCGCGCTCCCGATGGGCTCGTCGCCGCCAGAGTCCCAGGGGGGAGGGGCGGCCGGCCGGTCCGCAGGCGGCGGGGGAAGGGGTGGCTGGGCGCCGCCCCCGATCACGGGTTCGTCGTCGGGGAGACCCGGACGATCCTGATCGCTCACAAGGGGCGAGACCTTGCCATCATCTCAGTATCCCACCCCTTCGCGATGAGGCAATCCGAATCACTGGAGGGGATCACTGGAGGGGCCAGCCGGCGGCGTCCTCGCAGCCGAGCCCGGCGGCGAGGCGGATGGCGTAGCGATCGGTCATCCCGCTCACGAAGTCGGCCGCGCGGCGGGGGAGGGGATCGCCTGGAAGCGAGTACCCGGACGAGATCGACGCGGGGTGCTCGACGGCGTGGCGGAAGAGGAAGCGGACGATGTTCTTGGCGTGCTCCACCTCGGCGCGCCGCTCGGCCAGCAGGTAGACGTGGCGGAAGAGGAATTCGCGCAGCTCGTTCACGGCCCCGTGCACCTCGGGGCTCATGCTGATGGCCGGGGGCTCGGCGCCCGCCTCCGCTCCCTCACCGGTAGCGTCCCAGCTCGACTCGACCACGTCGGTCACGAGCACCTCGAGGCGTTCGCCGTGTGAGCGACCGAGAACGCGCTGGGAGACGTCGGGTAGGTCGTCCTCAGCGATGAGGCCTGCACGGATGGCGTCCTGGACGTCGTGGTTGAGGTAGGCGAGGGCGTCAGCGAGCTTGATCACCTGGCCCTCCAGGGTCTCGGGGACGCCCCAGCCCTCCGCGAGGACGTCCTCGCGGGCCTTGCTGGATTTGCGCACGCCATCGAGGACGGCGTGGGTGAGGTTGAGGCCACGCCCATCGTTCTCCAGCTTGTCGAGGACGCGCTCTGACTGGTAGTTATGGCGGAAGCCCTCGGGCAGGCACTCGGCGAGTGCCTCCTCGCCGGCGTGGCCGAAGGGGCCATGGCCGATGTCGTGGCCGAGGGCGATGGCCTCGGCGAGATCCTCGTTGAGGCGCAGGGCGCGGGCGATGGTGCGGCCCACCTGAGCCACCTCGAAGGTGTGCGTGAGGCGGGTGACAAAGTGGTCCTGCTGCGGGGCGATGAAGACCTGCGTCTTGTGCTTCAGGCGGCGGAAGGCCTTGGTGTGGACGATGCGGTCGCGGTCGCGCTGGAAGGCGGCGCGCACGGAGGAGGGCTCCTCGGGGCGGGAGCGCGTCGCACTCGAGGAGCGCGCGGCGAAGGGGCTCAGGCGCTCCTCATCCTGCTCAATGCGGTGGCGCACACGGTGAAGGTCCAAATCCAGTTCCTTCAGCGGAAGCTCCAGTCAGCTTTCTCCGGCGAGGGCGGCCTGCGCCGCGGCAAGGCGAGCGATGAGCACGCGATAGGGTGAGCACGAGACATAATCAAGGCCGATGTCGTGCCCGAAGGCGATGGAGGGCGGGTCGCCACCGTGCTCACCGCAGATTCCGAGCTTCAGGTCCGGCTTCACCGCGCGCCCCCGCTCGATGCCGAGACGCATGAGGTCGCCGACGCCCTCGCGGTCGAGTTCGACGAAGGGGTCCTTCTCGAGCACCTTCTGGCTGAGGTAGTCGGGCAGGAAGCGGCCGGCATCGTCGCGGGAGAGGCCGAAGGTGGTCTGGGTGAGGTCGTTCGTGCCGAACGAGAAGAAGTCGGCGTGCTCGGCAATCTGGCCGGCGGTGACACAGGCGCGGGGCAGCTCGATCATGGTGCCGATGGTGTACTCGAGGTCGGCGCCGCGCCCGGCGATAACGCCTTCGGCGACGGCGGAGACGCGTTCGCGCAGGCGCGCGAGCTCGGCGGCGGTCCCGACAAGCGGGATCATGATCTCGGGGCGGGCATCGACCCCCTCGGCGCGGAGGTTGCAGGCGGCTTCGACGATCGCCTGGGTCTGGACCTCGTAGATCTCCGGGTAGGTGATGGCCAGGCGCACGCCGCGGTGGCCGAGCATCGGGTTGAACTCCTGGAGCGCCTGCACCCGCTGGCCGACGCGTCCCGGCTCGACGCCGAGGGCTTCGGCGACGCGCTCGATCTCCTCGGCGCCGTGGGGCAGGAACTCGTGCAGGGGCGGGTCGAGCAGGCGGATGGTGACGGGGAAGCCCGCCATCGCCCGCAGGATGCCCTCGAAGTCCTGGCGCTGCATGGGGAGGATGCGGGCGAGGGCTTCGCGGCGGCCAGCTTCGTCCGTGGCCAGGATCATCTGGCGGACGGCGAGGATGCGGTCCTCGCCGAAGAACATGTGCTCGGTGCGGCAGAGGCCGATGCCCTCGGCGCCGAACTCGCGCGCCTTGGCGGCGTCCTCGGGGGTGTCGGCGTTGGCCCGAACCCCCAGGCGACGGATGTCGTCGGCCCACCCCATCAGGCGCTCCAGATCGTCCGGGAGCTCGGGGGCTGTGAGGGGGACGGCGCCGAGCATGACCTCGCCGGTGGTGCCGTTCAGGGAGATGATGTCGCCACGCCGCACGGTGAGGTTGCGGCCGCTGGCGTCGACCCGGAAGGAGCCATCCGCGTAATCGATCTCGAGCTCGCCACAGCCGGCCACGCAGCACTTGCCCCAGCCCCGCGCGACCACGGCGGCATGGGAGGTCATGCCGCCGCGAGCGGTGAGGATGCCCTGGGCGGCGAGCATGCCCTGGATGTCTTCCGGGCTGGTCTCGACGCGCACGAGGATGACGTCTTCGCCGGCCTCCGCCTGCTCGGCGGCCTCCTCGGCGGAGAACACGACCCTGCCGACGGCGGCCCCGGGCGAGGCCGGAAGGCCCGATGCAATCACATCAGTGGAGGCGCCTTCCGCGAAGACGCTGTGCATCAGCTCGGAGATCTGTTCGGGGTCCTGGCGACGGAGGGCCTCCTCGCGATCGATGAGGCCCTGATCGACGAGGTCGATGGCCACCTTGACCATGGCGGGGCCGGTGCGCTTGCCGTTACGCGTCTGCAAGACCCAGAGCTTGCCGCGCTGGACGGTGAACTCGATGTCCTGCATGTCGCGGAAGTGGTCCTCAAGCCGGTTGGCCGCGCCGAGGAGCTCACCGTAGACGACGGGCTGGGCCTCCTCCATGGAGGGAGGGCCATCGGCGGCGCGCTCGGCGAGGCGGATGGCCTGGGGCGTACGCACGCCTGCGACCACATCCTCGCCCTGGGCGTTCACGAGGTACTCGCCGAAGAGGCCGGTGGAGCCGCTCTTGGGGTTGCGCGTGAAGGCGACGCCCGTGGCGCAGTCATCGCCGAGGTTGCCGAAGACCATGGCCTGGACGTTGACGGCGGTACCCCACTCGCCGGGGTAGCCGTTCAGCTGCCGGTAGACGATGGCGCGGGGGCTCTCCCAGGACTCGAAGACGGCGCCGATCGCCGCCCAGAGCTGCTCCCAGGGGTCGTCGGGGAACTCGATGCCGAGCTTGGCTCGAATCTCGGCTTTGTACTCGGCCACGATCTCGCGCAGGGCGTCGGCGGGGAGGTCGGTGTCCTCGGCAACGCCGCAGGCCTCCTTCTTGCGCTCAAGGATGGCCTCGAAGGGATCCTCGTCGAGGTCGGACTCACGCTTGAGGCCGAGGACGACGTCTCCGTACATGGCGACGAAGCGGCGGTAGGAGTCGTAGGCGAAGCGCTCATCGCCGGAGCTGCGAGCGAGGCCCTGCACGGTTTCGTCGTTGAGCCCGAGGTTGAGGACGGTATCCATCATGCCGGGCATGGAGACGCGCGCGCCGGAACGGACGGAGACGAGCAGGGGATTCCCGGAGTCGCCGAAGCGGGCGCCCACGATCGACTCGACGTGGGCGAGGCCGGCGCGCACCTGCTCGTCGAGGCCTTCGGGATACTGGCGGGCGTTGGCGTAGTAGGCGCTGCAGACCTCGGTGGTGATAGTGAGACCGGGGGGAACGGGGATGCCGAGGCGGCTCATCTCGGAGAGGCCCGCACCCTTGCCGCCCAGCAACTCGCGCATGTCGGCGCCGCCCTCAGCGCGTCCATCGCCAAAGAGGTAGACGAGCTTGGGGGAAGGCTCCGTGCTCGATTCCGGGCTGGCGGTGGGGCTGGTCATGGGTCCTCCAGATGTGAGCGAACCGCGGCTCCAGGGCGGTGGGGCGAGCGTATCCCGGCACAGCCACCCAGACCAGTGGAAACGCGACAGAAGGCGCCAGATTTCGTTGAACGTTAATACGCGGCGAGCGGGCGCTACTCCACGGTGACGGTCTTGGCGAGGTTGCGGGGCTGGTCGATGTTGCAGCCGCGCGCCTCGGCGGTGGCGTAGGCGAGCACCTGCAGGGGCACGATCGCCGCCAGCGGCTCCAGCAGGGCCGGGACGGGGGGCACGGTGATCGCCTCGTCGGCAAGCGCGATCAGTTCGTCGTCACCTTCCGTGACGACGGCCAGGACCTCACCGCCACGGGCGCGGATCTGCTCGATGTTCGAGATGATCTTGCTGCGCAGGGCATGCTGCCCGGCAAGCGCTACCGTGGGGAACTCGCCATCAATGAGGGCGATGGGACCGTGCTTCATCTCGCCGGCGGCGTAGCCCTCGGCATGAACGTAGGAGAGCTCCTTCATCTTGAGGGCGCCCTCGAGGGCGATGGGGAGGGCGGGGCCGCGTCCCAGGAAGAGGATGTGCCGGGTCGTGCGGAAGCGCTCCGCCGCCCTGGCGATCCTGTCGATCGTGTCGAGCTGGCGGCCGACGACCTCGGGCATGGCGGCGAGGTCGCGCACGTGGCGGGCGAGATCGGGCTCGCTCAGGCGCCCGCGGACGCGGGCGGTTTCGAGCGCGAGGGCGAACAACGCCGCGATCGAGGTCGTGAACGTCTTCGTGCTGGCGACACCGCGCTCGAGGCCTGCGTGGGTGTAGACCGTGCCTTCGGCGACGCGCGTGGTCTGGCTGCCGGGGGTGTTACAGATAGTGATCTGGGGGGCGCCCCGGGCCCGTGCGACGCTCATCGCCTCGAGCACGTCAACGGTCTCGCCCGACTGGCTGACGGAGATGACGAGCGTCTCGGGACCGAGCACCGCCTCGCGGTAGCGGAACTCGCTGGCGTTGTCGATGTCAGCGGGGAGATGGGCGATCTGCTCGAAGTACCAGCGCCCCAACATGGCCGCATGCAAGCTCGTGCCCATCCCCACCAGCAGCACCCGCTCGACGCGCTCGAGCCAGGGGCGCGCGTCGGCGAGGTCGTCGAGGGAGAGGTGAGCGGGCTCTACCGTCATGAGGCCGCCGATGGTGTCGGCGAGGGCGACGGGCTGCTCCATGATCTCCTTGAGCATGTAGGTCTCGTAGGCGCCCTTGTCGGCGCTCGCGGGGTCGAGCGAAAGCGTGCGCGGCACGACATCGGCGGCGCCCCCATCGAGGCTCGCGTAGGTGGCGCCGTCGGCGCTGATCCGGACGAGCTGGCGGTCGGCGAGGAAGGCGACCTCGCGGGTGTGGGGCAGGAGCGCGGCGAGGTCGCTGGACAGCAGCATCTCCGCCTCGCCGTAGCCGACGACGACGCCGCCCGCGTTCCCGATGCGCGCCCCGACGACGACACCCGGCTCGCGCGGCGTGACCGCCACCACCGCCTGCGAGCCCGTCAGGCGGGCGATGGTCTCGCGCATGGCGTCGAGCAGGTCGTTGCCCGCGTTCAGGCTCTCTTCGAGCAGGTGGGCGATGGTCTCGGTGTCGGTCTCGCTGGCGAAGGTGTGTCCCCGCTCGCTGAGCTCGGCGCGGAGGGCGGCGTAGTTCTCGACGATGCCGTTGTGGACGACGACGACAGCGTCGCCGCAGCCAGCGTGGGGGTGGGCATTCGCGTCGCTGGGGGCGCCGTGGGTGGCCCAGCGGGTGTGGCCGATGCCCGTGTGCGAGGCAGGCAGGGGGCGCTCGGCGATGGCGCCGTCGAGCACGGCAATCTTGCCGCGGCGCCTGGCCACGGCGGGCGCACCTCCGGCCTCGGGCAGGAGGGCGACGCCGGCCGAGTCGTAGCCGCGGTATTCGAGGTCGCGCAGGCCGGCCAGCAGAATGGGCGCGGCCTGGCGCGAGCCGGTGTAGGCGATGATCCCGCACATACAGCTTCCCCAGCGCACTCGTGGGGACAGGCGCGTCCCCGGTCGATGCTCGGTGTGCCTGGTGGAGAGAAGGGCCGCGAGCCCCTCGCACGTGACTGGTGTTTTGTCAGCCGGTTACCCGACCTGGTTTGTTTCCAGCCTTACGACCGTGCCGCCGGGAGGCCACCCGCCGAATGGTTCGATTCTGCCTCCGCCTCGTCATCCGCGCGGTGCGCGGACCTGGCGCTTGACCGATCCCACCTGTGGTCGATTGGTTTAGTGCCGCGCCACCTCCCTGGAAGTGCTTCTCCCTGAGTGTCGAGCCGCGCGGGGGCGGCGTCAACGGCCGGCGAGCGGGGGGGTCAGCTGGAGGCGCGGGGGATGCCGGCGATGCCGAGAAACTCGTCCTCCCAGGCGAGGACGGCGCTGATGGCGTGCTCGTCGGTGGGGGAGAGCAGGTGGCTCTGTTCGCGAAAGGCGGCGGCCACGGCGCTCGCGATCTCGGGGATGGGTTGGGCCTGAAGGCCCAACTCGCGCTCGGTCGTGAGGATGAGCTCGATGAGCTCGCCCGGGACGAAGAGGCCTTCCTCCTGAATCTGCTCCCAGATCCACTCGGCGCACTCCTCAAGGAGCGCGCCTTCGAGCTTGCGCGCGCTCACGAGCCGTCCGGTCCCGGAACACCGACTTCCTCGCGGATACGCTTGAGGCGGTTCACGTTTTCGCTATCGGGACCGCCGCCCTCAATGCCGGGCACTTCGAGGAGGAGGGGGGCATCGCGGAAGGCGGGGTGGGCGAGGATCGTGCGGAACCCGTCGAGGCCCATGTGCCCGTCGCCGATGTTCTCGTGGCGGTCGCGCACGCCGCCGAGGGGCATCTTGCTGTCGTTGGCGTGGACGGCGCGGAGGCGGTCGAGGCCGATCTCGCGCTCGAACTCTTCCATGGCGAGCTCGCAGCCCTCCGTCTGGGTGATGTCGTAGCCCATGGCGAAGGCGTGGCAGGTGTCGATGCAGACGCCGATGCGGGAGTGGTCGTCGCAGCCGCGGATAATCTCGCCGATCTCGGCGAAGGTGGAGCCGATGCCGTTGCCCTGGCCGGCGTTGTTCTCGATGAGGAGCATCGAGTCGTTGTCGGCGGCTTCGAGCACTTCCAGCATGACGCGGCAGATCTGGTCCTTCACGGCATCGAAGCCCGCCCCCTTGTGGCTGCCCACGTGGAAGATGGTGCCCTCGACACCGAGCGTCCCGGCCCACTTCACGTACTGCTTGAGGGAGCCGGCGGAGCGGTTCAGGAGCTTCTCGTCCTGGGTCCCGAGGTTGACGAGGTAGACGCCATGGAAGAAGACGGGCACGGGCATGCGCTCGTGTTCCTGGTGGAAGGCGGCCACGGCCTCATCGCCGAGGTTGGGCGGGCGCCACTGCTGGGGCGCGGAGATGAAGAGCTGGATGGCCTCGGCGCCGATGTCCCCGGCGCGCGAGAAGACGTTCTGGGGGCCGCCGGACGAGGAGATGTGGGCTCCAACTCGCATGGAGGGGGAGTGTACGCGGGGACAGGGGAGGGCGCAGCCTGATAGGATAGGGGGGTACCCTATTAGGGAGGGCGCGCATGCTTCCTGAGACGCAGCAGCAGGCTGGTCGCCGGCTGAAGATCATCGCTGGGCAGATCGAGGCGCTGCAGAAGCAGGTCGAGGAAGACCGCTACTGCGTCGACCTGCTCGACCTGTCGCTCTCGGTGCAGCGGGCGCTGCGCAGCCTCGACGCGCTCGTGCTCGAAGGGCACCTGCGCACGCACGTCATCGAGCAGGTCACGAACGGCGAGTCGGAGCGCGCGGTGCGCGAGCTTCTGCGCGTGTACAAGATCCAGGGGCCCGCCGACCAGGCCGGGAGTTCAACACCAACACCAGCACATGGAGGACACGATGCCTGAGACCATCGAACTTACAGTCGAAGGGATGACCTGCGACCACTGCGTGCGCGCCGTGACCGAGGCGATCAGCGGGGTCGCGGGCGTGGCCGAAGCGATCGTTGATCTGGACGCTGGTGCGGCGACCGTCAGGGGCGAAAGCGTCGACCTGGCAGCCGTGGTAGCGGCAGTCGTGGAAGAGGGATACGAGGCCGCGCCACAAGCCGCTTCATGACCAGCCCTGGGACCGCTATCACCCTGCGAATCGGGGGGATGACGTGCGCCTCGTGCGTGCGGCGCGTCGAGCGCGCGCTCAATCGCGTCGAAGGCGTGGACGAGGCGAGCGTCAACTTCGCTTCGTCGACGGCGCGGGTGTCGCTCGGGGATGCGATCGAGCCGGAGCAGTTGGTGGCGGCGGTCGAGCGGGCGGGCTACGACGCCGCGGAGCTTGAGGCAGGCGGAGAAGGCGCCGAGAAGGTCTCGCGGACGCGCCTGGCAATGCTGGGGGCGGGGGGATTGCTGGCCGTTCCGGTGATCATCGCGAGCATGGCGATGGACATCGCGGGGCTGCCCCTCTTCGGCAGTGAGCGCGCGACGGGGTGGCTGTTGCTGGGCGGGGCGGGCGTGGTGCAGGGCCTGCTGGGCTGGCGGTTCTACCGGGCCTCACTGCCGGCCCTGCGGGCGCTCACGCCGAACATGGACGTGCTGGTGGCGCTGGGCACGACGGTTGCGTTCGCGTTCAGCGCCTGGGTCGTGCTTTTCGAGCGGAGCGAGGCGATGTTCTTCGACGTGAGCGCGGCCGTGTTGGTTTTCGTGAGCCTGGGGCGCTTCTTCGAGGACCGCGCGCGTGCAAGCTCCGGTGGCGCCATCCGTGCGCTCCTGGGACTCACGGCCAAGTCCGTGAACGTGCTGCGGGAGGGTCGCGAGGAGGGGGTGCCGCTCGAAGAGGTGGCGGTGGGGGACGTGTTCCGCGTGCGGCCGGGCGAGCGGGTGGCCCTCGACGGCGTGATCCGGGCCGGGAACAGCGCGCTCGACGAGTCGCTGCTGACGGGTGAGTCGATGCCCGTCGAGCGAGGCCCGGGGGAAGCGGTGGTGGGTGGGGCGCTCAACCAGCACGGCGTCCTCGAGGTGGAGGCGACAGCGGTCGGGGAGGACACGGTCCTGCGGCGCATGGCCGCCCTGGTCGCGGAGGCGCAGGGGTCGCGGGCGCCGGTCGAGCGGGTGGTGGATGCAGTGGCGGCGGTGTTCGTGCCGATCGTGCTCGTTTTGGCGCTGGGCACCTTCCTCGGCTGGGGCTTCCTCGGCGACTCCTACGTGGGAGCGATGGTGTTCGCCGTGGCCGTCCTCGTGATCGCCTGCCCCTGCGCCCTCGGTCTGGCGACGCCGACGGCGATCATCGCGGGGACGGGGATGGGGGCGGAGCGGGGCATCCTCATCCGCAACGCCGAAGCACTGGAGGGGGCGGCACGGATCGACGTGGTCGTGCTCGACAAGACAGGCACGCTCACCGAGGGCCGCCCGGAGCTGGTCGAGATCGCTTCCACCGCAGGGTTCGACGAGGCGGAGGCGCTGGCCCTGGCGGCGGCCGTCGAGGCGCTGAGCGAGCATCCGCTGAGCGCCGCCGTGGTCGAGGGGGCTGAGGCGCGCGGGTTGGCGGTAGAAGCCGCGGTAGGGTTCGAGGGGCTGCCCGGAGCGGGGTTGGCGGCGGAGGTCGGGGGCCGGGGCGTGCTCATCGGCAACCGACGGCTGTTCGAGGAGCGCGACATCACCCTCGACAGCGATGCTGAGGCCGTGCTCGCGCGGTTCGAAGCGGCGGGACGCACGACCGCCCTCCTAGCGGTCGACGGGGCATACGCGGGAGCGCTCGCCTTTGCCGACCCGCTCAAGGCGAACGCCGGACGGGCGGTCGCGACGCTGCGGTCGCTGGGGGTGCGCACGATCATGGCGAGCGGCGACAACGAGCGGAGCGCGCTCGCCGCGGCCCGTGCGCTTGGCATCGAGGAGACGCACGCGGGACTGCGTCCGGAGGAGAAGCTGGCGCTGGTGCGGGACCTGCAGGCGCAGGGCCTGCGCGTCGCCGTGGCAGGCGACGGCATCAACGACGCGGCCGCGCTGACGCAAGCCGACGTCAGCATCGCGATGAGCACGGGCGCCGATGCGGCCATCGAGGCTAGCGACATAACGCTCCTGCACGGGGATGTCGCGAAGATCGCGGAGGCGACCCTGCTGAGCCGCTCGACGCTGCGAACCATCCGGCAGAACCTCGGCTGGGCGTTCGGGTACAACGTCATCGCCATCCCCATCGCGATGGCGGGCCTCCTGAACCCGATCGTGGCGGGCGGGGCGATGGCGCTGAGCTCGGTGAGCGTGATGGCGAACAGCCTGCGCCTGCGCACGCAGCGCCGTCGTATCGTCGAGGCGAGCGGCGGCGCCTACGAGGGCCCCCGCGAGCGCTTCTCGGGACTCAACCGCGGCCCGCTCCTTGCGCTGGCGTCGATCGTGCTCGTGCTGCTGGCTCCGTTCGTCGTGTTCACGGGCATCGAGCGGTCGTGGTGGTCGTAAATTTCTCGGTCTTTGCGCTCTCAAATTGCGCTTGCGCACGCTGACTTTGTTCTCTACGCGCTCAGCCAGATGCTATACTGAACGCCATGGCGTGGACTACATACGCGGGACGTGGCTCGAAAGGGGAGTTTGCGTTCCCCGTAGTCACGGTCCACCAGTCGGGGGTGATCGCTCTCAGCGAGCGCGCTTATGCAGCGCTTGGTGAGCCCACTGCCGTAGACCTCCTGTACGACCACGAGGCACCGAACAAGATCGGGCTGCGCGCGAGCGCGGAGGGGGCCTACACGCCGCGCCCTTCGCAGAACGGGAAGAGCTGGCTTATCTCCGGGTCTGCCTTCCTGCGTTTCGTTGGGCACACGCCCACCGAGACGCAGCGGTACCGGCCGCCCGCCATCACGGACGGCGTACTGGAGGTGGATATTCGCACGCCGATGGCTAAACCCACGCGACGTGGAAGGAGGAAACGAGGCAATGCTGAGGAGGAGGAAATTGTAGAATAGGATAGTGAAGGGGGTGGCGCTGACACGCCACCCCCCCTCAGAACGCAAAGACCGCTACGAGACAAATCGACACGGGCCGGTTGCGCGCGGGCGAGCATACAACTTCAGCCACGCGCGGGAAACCGGCCCCAAGGACGAGGAGTTTCCTTTGGGCAGGCATTCAACGCAGAGGCCGCGCGCAGTCGTTCCCCCTATCGGAGCGGAACCGTTTCCCCTGCCAGCGGATGGGGGAGAAGAGCCTAAATCTTGCGCTGACGAGTTCCTGGCACGGCTGCGAGGTTCAGACCTCTTAGCCGATGTCGTTGGCGACCCGGTCCTGATTCAGCAACGTCCGAACGGCGACTTCGTAGCTGAGCATGCAGGGTTGGGAACCATCGGGCGCCTTGTCGAGCTCGACGCCCGGCAGCAGCGCTGCCTGGGTCTGGACCCATACGTTGGGGTGGTTGTGGAGGAGGCGGGAGATGGGCCAGCTGTCCAACTCTCACGGGTCGCCAGTCACTGACGCCCACCAATTGATTCTCTTTAACGAGCAGTGTGACTCGTGCCCCCTACGAGTCGGCTGCGATCTCCGTGGCACGAGCCGCCAGTGCGCTTGGATCCACACTCCCGAAGGGGACATTCAACCCTGTACGCCTGAGGCCGCTGCATGTATGCGGCAGCTCGGTGACCTCACCCTCAGGGCGGAGGGGCACTTCGCTTCGCCACGCCTGCCGCAGGCGATCACACGAGTCGCCGCTCAGCCGGCCGCTGGGATTGCAGTAGAGGGGCTTGCGTGGGTAGCGGTGACGCTGACAGAGGTTGTGGGCCGTAGCAAGCGACACCTCCTCTCCAAAGCGAAATTCATCGAACGCGCAGGCTTGGCCCCTGCAACGAGGATCGTGCTCGTGATGACCGGGAAGGACGAGGACCTATCGAGGCTAGGCAGCAGTTGGCGAGAGACAGCCGCCGCCGTCTCGGCAGCCGGGTACGACCTAGTCCTCAGCCCCGCGTTCTCCATCTGGAATGATCACTCGGCTTTCCACAACCGAGTCCAACTGGTCCACTGCGACCGCTATGCCACAGCGTTCGCCTCGGCTGGGGTGCAGACCATCCCGTCTGCCGGATGGTTTCGGCGAGCAGACATGTATGACCTCGCGAGAGCGGTACGACGGAACCCGGCGATTCAACTCATGTGGTTGGACTGGCAGGCTGTCCCGCAGGGTAGAGCCTGGAGGCACGTGCTCCGGGAGTTCGACGAGTTTGCGAGCCTGCTTCCCAACGTGCGCTTCATCGTCAACGGGGTCGGTGCGAGTCGCCGTGCGGCTCTGTGGGAGCGTACCAGTGTGGCATGCGTGACCAGCTCAGGAGAGTTCGTCTCTGCGGTACGACAGAACAGGGGGCTAGCGGCAGGGATTGCCGCCCGGGAGCGCATACTCGCATTTGTCGCCGAGCCGCAGAAGCATCGGTCGTCGTGACGGGACCAGCCCGTTCACGGTCGTGGTGGACGTAAGCGGGGCGCTATCGCCGTGCATGGGAGTCGGGCTACACTCCGGAACATGAAGCGAGCAGAGACGCGTGCGGTGAAGGCGGGTTCGGTCACCATTGGCGGCGGGGCGCCGGTCGTCGTGCAGTCGATGGCGGCGACGAAGACGCAGAACGTCGAGGCGACCATCGACCAGGTGCGGATGATCCACGAGGCGGGCGCCGGACTTGTGCGCGTGGCCGTCGACAGCCGCAAGGACGTCGAGTGCCTGGCGCAGGTGCGAGAGGCCGTTCCGGAGGCGAACTTCGTGGTCGACCTGCAGGAGAGCTACCGGCTGGTGACGCAGGTGGCCCCGCACGTCGACAAGGTTCGCTACAACCCGGGCCACCTGTATCACCACGAGAAGTCGAAGCCGATCAAGGAGAAGGTCGCGTTCATCGCGGAGACGGCGGGTGAGCACGACTGCGCCATTCGCGTGGGCGTGAACTGCGGCTCGGTCGACCCGGCCATGGACGAGAAGTTCAAGGGCGCGGACGCGCCCGGCCTCGAGGGCGTCTCGGCGATGGTCGAGAGCGCGCTCGAGCACTGCCAGATGCTCGATGACATCGGGTTCACGCGGTACGTGGTCTCGATGAAGGACAGCGACCCGCGCAAGGTGATCGCCGGCAACAAGCGGTTCGCGGAGGCGCGTCCCGAGATTCCCCTGCACCTCGGCGTGACCGAGGCGGGGATGCCGCCCGAGGGCGTGATCAAGACGCGCATCGCCTTCGAGCAGCTCCTGAGCCAGGGTGTGGGCGACACAATCCGCGTCTCGCTGACGCTGCCCTTCTCGGAGAAGTGGCGCGAGGTGGAGGCGGGCAAGTCGATCCTCGACGACATCGAAGCGGGCCGCTTCCGCTCGGTGCCGGAGTTCATGGATGGCGGGCTCAACATCATCAGCTGCCCCAGCTGCAGCCGCGTGGAGAACGAGGCGTTCATCGAGCTCGCGCAGGACGTCAAGAAGATGACCGTCTACGCGAAAGAGCATGACATAACGATTGCCATCATGGGCTGCCGCGTGAACGGTCCCGGTGAGACCGACGACGCGGACCTGGGCCTCTGGTGCGCGCCCACGTTCGTAAACCTGAAGCGGGGCGAAGACGAGCTCGGCGCCTACCCCTACGACGAGGTGCTCGGTCGCCTGAAGGTCGAGCTGGACACGCTCATCGCGGAGCGCGCGGGCACGTCGTAGCGGCTGTCTCGGAAACCCCGGAGCGCGCGGTCCAGCGCTACTTCTTCGCGGCCAGGACGCCTTCGATGTACGCCCTGAAGGCCCACTTGAACGGGGTGAAGTCCATGTCCTGCATCATCCGGGGGGCGTTCTCCCGGTTGATTTCGCGTTCTTCGCCGCATCTCCGGCAGGACAGGCTCTGAACCGGCTCTTTCAAAATCGGCCAGACGTGTTTGCACGGCATCGGTTCCTCCCAGAACGGCTGTCCCGCTGCAGAGGGTTGGTGGAGACGCGGGAGGCCGCGTCACGATCGGTTCCACCGTCTATCAGATCCCTCTGCTACAGCCGCACCGTTGGGGCGCCTACTCGATCGGCTGGCGGGTGGCAGCATGAGCAGGCACCCGCCACCTGGACGCGCCTCAGAGGGTGTTCGAGGCGTAGACCGGGCGCTCCCAGTCGTACTTCCGCGAGAGGACGAGCGAAACGCCCGGCGTGCGATCAGCGCCGCGACCCCAGGCGCGCAGCCAGTCGTCAACTCGCTCCTGCCGCCGGCTGATCCCGAAGTCGAATCCGGTCACCTCGAAAAAGACGAGGAGGAGCCCACAGTCCTGGTGCCGCCACTGGTGGAGCGCGCGCGTGAGGTCAGAGTCGAGCTTGCGCCGCAGGCCCTCGCTGCCACGCTTCAATTCGCGAGGGCCTCGTATGCCACCGCCGGGCGTTGACCATTCGCCTCCTGATCGCCTGCTCGGCGGCGGAGCGGTTGATCGCCTTCGCCTCGATCCACCAGCCGCAGTCCGTGGCGATATCGGGGAAGCCCTCTCCAGGGACGAAGCCGGGCACGCCCAGGCGGTTGGTGAGGCCCCACGCGAACGCTTCGACTTCGGCGAAACGTCGAGGACGCGCTCGTCGTACTCGATCCGGTGCGCCGAGCCGATGGGGTGCTGCGCGACGAGGCGAGCGACCAAATCGTCGCCTCCTCCGGCGACCTGGACGATGCCGATGGCAGTGCCGAAGTCATCGCGACTCACGGTCATCGCATCACGCACCCAGCAGTCCTCAGCCAGGCTCAAGGGGTCCACGAGGAAGCTGTCCCGCATCAAGTCGCTAAGGCGGCAGCAGCGGCCTCGCGCATGGTCGGCTGCAGTGGCGGCAAGGCGGAGCATTGGGTGCACCGCTTCAATGCAAGCGGCTTTACGACCTTCGAGAGGCAGCCGAACCATCGGGGCCGTGCCATCATCATCGACGGCCAGCAGGTGCGGGCGCTCATCGGGGTGGCGCTCAGCCGGCCACAAGACCTGCGTCTGCCTTTCACCCAGTGGTCGGTGAGCAAGCTGCGGAGCTACTGCCTAAAGGAGGGGCTGATGGAGGGACGGCGCGGCCTTCGTTCTTGACGAGGTAGTAGAGGAGGGCGAACTCCTTCGGCGTTAGGTGGATTTCGACCTCGTCGCGCCGCGCCCGATTCGTGTTCGGGTCTAGCTCGAGCCCGCGGGGCAACACCCACGATGGCGGGATCGGTCAACTGCTGGAGGACCTTGGGCCGCACCTCGACGACCTCCCCCCGAGTCTCCGCCTGCCTCAGGAGAGCGGCGTCCAGACGACGGTGTCCGGGTGGAACTGGCTCCAGGCGAACCAATACGCCTGGTGACTGGGCAGCGGGCGGCCGTCGGTCCACTCGGCACGAATTCCGCCGCCGTCCAGGACGAGCCGGACCCCGGCCAGCACCACGGCGTCGCCTGCCTGGAGCGCGGCTCGCGACTGCGCGACCGGGAAGGCAAGCGCCTCCCCTGCCGGCGTGACGATCCCAAGCACGGGTGCTTGCACGGGGAGCCGCAGGTCCACCGCGCCGATGGGGAAGATGGGTCCCGCATCGTCGCGCCCCCGCAGCGGGTCGAGGGGGTAGCTGCGGCCGATGCCGCCGTCCGCCGCCACCATCGTCGTGTCGGGGTAGGCCGCCTGCCATTCGCCCCAGGTACTGGTGACGACGGGCAGCATCTCCAGGACGAAGCGCTCGTCCCGGAGCGGCCCCGAGAGCGCCGCGCCGCTGAATGTGTCGAAGACCGAGTAGGTGTGGAAGTCGAACATCACTTTGTTGGATCGGGAGAGCAGCCCCGAAGTGCGCAGCTCGATTATCGCGAAGCCGCGCGGAGGCCGGTCGGTGAAGTAGGCCTGGGCCGAACCGCAGAGGGTGCAATAGGGCATGCCGATGCGCCGGCCGCCCAGGGTGTCGTTGACCATCTCATGCACTTCCATGATGTGCTTGGGATAGGCACGGGCCTCGCCGTGGACGACGACTCCGAAGACGATGCCGGCGTCCGCGTACCAGTCGCCGCCGCGGACGCCGGTAATCCCGGGGTCATTGAGCGCGGGGATGCAGCCCTGGGGGCAGGCGAGTTTGATCTGCTCGAAGGGCCGGTCGTCGATCAGGACGCCCCCCCAACTGACCAGGCGCCAGTCGATCGCCGCGTCCTCGTCCGCGAAGAAGGGCGCCCAGCCGGGCTCGATCAGTTCGAACGGCTGGCGCTTCCAGGTCACGTAACCGGGCGGCGCCGGCAGATCCCAGGCGATCAGCCAGTTGGTCACGATCGGCCAGGCGAATCCCCTCGGCACATCGCTGCCCGTCAGCGCCTCGAAGGCCAAGACCACGCGATCGGCGCTGTCCCCAACCTGCAGAAAGCGCAACAGGTCCGCGAGCAGCCAGGCCACGCGCGCGTCTCCCGACGCTCCGACGCGTGCGAGCGCGGCGCGGTCGATCGCCGGGCCGACGTCGCCGAAGAGCCGGTCGAGGTCGGCGACGAGCGCCTCGTCGAGAGGGCCGCTCGGGACCGACGGTGCCGGCGGCGGCTGAGAACCGTCAGCGAGCGCAAGTGGGGGGATGCCCTCTTCCGTTGGGTCGGACGGGACGTCGGCGGGCTCGGCCTGGGCGTCGGAGGCAGGCTGCGCCTCCTCGTCGTCGGCGTCGGCCTCAGCCGCGGGCGAAGGGCTGCCGCCGGACCCTTCCGCGTCGCCGCCCGCTGCGCTGCAGCCCCACGCGCCCAGGCAGGCGACCAGGATGAGCGGCCACACAGAGACCGTGGGCCAAGGGGATGGGGTCACGCACACCATCGTATCAGGGCGAGGCGGAGGCCTTCCGACGCCACGTCGGAGTGCCGGGCAGTCCTCGAATCCTACGCGCGAGTCTACCAACAGACAGTGATGGTGCGGCGCAGAGGGCGACGTCCCCTGCCGGGGCTCGCCTGCGACCGACCGAGAGCCCGTGTGAAGCCATTCGCCCAACCCGCGGTCGCCCCAGACAGCCGGGCCCCCGCCTCACGAGTGCGCGAGCCTGGCTTGAGAGGCGATTAGGAACGGGAGTGCGTCCCTATCAGGGTACTGATCGTCACCGAGAAGCTCTTCTATCAGGCTCGTCAGGCGTGAACGTTCCAGCTTTGACGCCCAATAATTCACCAACCCGCGGCGCCGGAGGGCCGATCGAAACGCGAGTTCACATGCATCTGGATACCACTCGCAGTTTGCCCTTCGTGAGAACCAGGCCAACACCGTTGAAGGAGGGAGCACGAACTCTTCATCGACGTGCTTCCAGTGCCTCACCTGCTGCGCAGACGCCTCTCATTCTCTGCCGCGGCAGCGCGGGCCGCTGAGGGGCGAGCCTAGTCCCACCAGCGGTAGCCGATGGGCCCAAACCCTGCGTCCTCACGCGCCGAAAGGGTTCCCGCCACGAGCGCAGCCGTGCCCAGAGCAACGCCCACGCCCTACTTCGGTAAACACTCGTCGTTGTGCTCGCCGAGCAGAGGAGCGCGACGAACCGACCACGGCGACTTCTCGAACTTGTAGGGCGCACCGGGGTAGGTGAATGAGCGGCCGTGTTCGGGGTGTTCCACCTCCACGGGGAAGCCGCGGGCGACGAAGTGGGGGTCGGCCATCGCCTGCTCCGGCGAGTAGATGACGCCCACCTGGAAGCCGCGCTCCTGGGCGCCAGTGAAAAAATCATAAGCGGTGAGATGCGAGGCGATGTAGGCCATGGCCTCGCGGCCGGCGCCGAAGATCGCACGCAGGTCCTCGTCGGAGGCTAGCTTCGAAAGGTCGATCTGTTCGCATTCGGCGCCCAGCAGGAGCAGAGCGGCAGCGTGGAAGTGCTCCAGCAGGTCGAGTTCCTCCAGCCACTGGTGGGTCAGCTTGAACTCGTGCGGGCGGCGCGGCGCGACACCGGTGTTGGCGTAGCGGCCGTCGGCGGAGCGCACTTGCGAGGGCATGGTCGGGTTCTCGGCGGCGTGGCGGCCGGTCTGGCGCTGCACGGTCTCGCGGGCCACGAGCCAGTTGTAGCTGCCGGCCTCGGTCGTGACGTTGGCGGCGGCGTGCATGTTCACATCGATGTGCTGGCCACGGCCACCGTTGTCGCGGTGGAGGAGGGCAACCAGCGCAGACATGACGGCGAAGTGGCAACCGGTGTGGTAGCCCTGGTTGCCGCCGCCACGCACGGGCGGGAGGGAGTGGTCGTCGTAGCCGTTGTTCCAGCCGGGGCCCCCGCCGGCGAGGATGGTGAGGTCGTTTGCCGGCTCGTTCGCGCGGGGCGCGTTGCGGCCGAAGGGCGTGATCGAGACGTAGATGAGCCGCTCGTTCGACGGCTGCAGGTCGGGGAAGTCGAGGCCGAGGGCGGCCATGACGCCGGGGTCGCGGTCCTCGAGAAGGATGTCGGCGCGGGCAGCCAGCCGCCGAAACGCATCGCGGCCGGCGTCGCTCTCGAGGTCGAGCGTGACGCCCCGTTTGCTGGTGTTGTAGTGCCAGAAGTAGAGGCTGCGTTCCGGGCCGGGCTTGTCATCGAGGAACGGCGGATAGGTGCGCGTTATATCGCCGCCGGGCGGCTCGACCTTCACGACGTCGGCGCGCATGTCGGCCAACAGCTTGCCGGCCCAAGCGCCGCGCTCGCTGCACAGTTCGACCACGCGCAGGTCCGCCAGGGGGCCGCTCAAATGACGCGCTCCTCGCGCAGTGACGCGATCTCGGCGGGCGCGAGGCCGAGGATCTCGCCATAGACGTAGTCGTTGTGCTCGCCGAGGCAGGGTCCGCCACGCTCGAGGCGCCAGTCCGTCTCCGAGAGATGCACAGGCAGGCCATCGACCCGAACGTCGCCTATCGCGGTGTGTTTCACGCTGGGCCAGAGGCCCCAGCCCTCGGTGTTCCGGTCTTTGTCGACGCGCTCCTCGGGGCGCTGGACGGCGGTCGCCGGGAGCCCCGCATCGCGGATGCGCGCGGCGAGATCGAAGCGCTCGTGCCGGCGAGTCCAGAGCTCCATGTTGCGGTCGAGTTCGTCCTCGAACTCGAGCCGGCCCGAGAGGCAGTCCCAGCGCGGGTCTTTTGTCCAGCGCTCACCGATGAGTTCCCGCAGGGCTCGCCACTCCTCGTCGAAGCGGCAGGCGACCGCGATCCAGTTGTCTTCGCCCTCAGCCGCGTAGATGTTGTGCGGCGCCATCGGCGGGAACTGGCTGCGATTGGCGTGGGGCATCCCCTCGCGGCGCAACGGCCGGCCGTTCACGGTGGCGTCGAGCAGGGCCGGGCCGTTGAGGGTGCAGGCCGCTTCGGTGCAGGCCAGATCGACCCACTGACCTTCGCCGGTGACGTTCCGGTGGTGCAGGGCCATGAGGATAGCGATGGCCATGAAGTAGCCGCCGGTGTGGTCCATGTAACTGTAGCCCCAGCCTGCCGGCGGCTGGTCGGGCAACCCCGAACTAAAGGTGAGCCCAGAGATCGCCTGCACGATCGGCCCCCAGGTCTTGTAGTCGCGATAGGGGCCCGAGTGGCCGAAGCCGCAGTTCGACACGTAGATGATGTCGGGGCGGATCGCCTTGAGCGCCTCGTAGTCGAAGCCCCAGCGGTCGAGGACGCCCGCCGCGAAGTTCTCGGACACGACATCGGAGATGCCGATGAGTTGCCGGAGCAACTCACGGGCGCGTTCGGTGCGCAGGTTGAGCGTGATGCCCAGCTTCTCGACGTTGTGGTTGTTGTAAGCGCCCCCGAGGTCGATGCCGCGGCGCTCGTCGACGTACGGCGGGTTGCCGCGAAGGACGTCCCAGCGCCCCTCAGGTACCGGGTCCTCGATACGGATGACCTGCGCCCCGAAGGCTGCAAGGAACCGGGTTGCCCCGGCGCCGGCCAGCTGCCCGGTGAAGTCGCAGATACGGAGATGGGAGAGTGCGCCGTCCGCCGCGACGGGCGCGCTACAGGGTTTGCGGGTCACCTGCAACGGGCCAGCGCAGCGAGCGGAGCCGGGCGGCAAATCGACGAATACGGATACTTACCTTCCTTGGATGCCATCGGCCCCGCTAGGCCAACCACAAGGAGTCAGCGTGGCGGGCGATCGTGTCCCAGTTCTCGAAGTTGCCCGCCAGCGGCTCGGTGGCGCCCGGGATGATGGGGAAGCCTCGCACGTCGGGCCCATAGATAGCCGCCTGGTGCAGGCGGTGGTCGATTAGCTGGGGGAGGTCCTCCAACAGGATGCGCTGCGCCTCCAAGACGTCCTCGCTTGCCTCCGCGGGAATGAATTTGGTGTTGGCCCTTGCGACCACCGCATCAAGCTCCGGGTTGGAGTAGCCCGAGAAGTTGTTCCCGGCGCCCGTGGTGTACTGGCCGAGGTCTGAGGACGCCGGCGACGAAGACCCGATGGGAAGGTGGGAGACGTCGAAGCCACCGCTGGTCAACGCCTCAATGTGGGCGGTGGCATCCGCGGAGAGGCGCCCTTCGACATCGATCTCCGGGAAAGCGCTTCGCCAATCGTCCATCTGTCGAATGGAGAAGTTGTAGCCGTAAGCCTCCCAGATCGTATTCCCCATGAACTCGAAGGACAGGCCCTCGCCCTCGGGGAAGCCGGCGGCCGCGATCAGGTCGTTCGCCGTCTTCAGGTCTTCGGTCTTGTCCTCCCGCCACCCCGGCATCGTCAGGAGCTCCTCCTGCGAAAGCCCTTCGGCGTGGGCATTGTTCAGGACGCCGCCCAGCGCGAAGAAGCCTTCGCCCCAGAAAGCAGTCTGGTTCGCCACGTAGTTCGTCGCCAAGTGCATGGCGCGCCGCAGGCGCGGGTCGGCGAACTTGGCTCCGTCCCGCGTGTTGAAGATCGTGTAGGCGCAAGTGGAACCGGCCCAGTGGAAGAGCTGAGAGCCTTCGCGCGCGTCGAGGATCGTCTCGCGCTCCACCTTGGACGGATTGTTGAAGAAATTCGCGTTTCCTTGAATGAACGAAGCCGACTGGCTGACGCGGTCCCCTGTCGGCCTCCAGATCACGTCGTCCATGTACGGTGCGCCGCCCCAGTAGTCGGGGTTTCGACTGGCGGTGAAGCTCTCGTCTGTCTTGTATTCAGAGAGTACCCACGGTCCGGTGGCCGATACCTTCGCCGGGTCCGCATTCTGGAGACCGCCAGACTCGAAATTCTCCACCGGCAGCAGGGATGCGTAGGGAAGCGTAAGGCCCCACGGGAAGGCTAACGGGCTGGAGAACGTCACCTGGACCTTGCTGTCATCGATGGCTTCCGCGGAAACCAGTCCCTGCAGCAGGTTCGCCATCCAGTAGCCGCTGGGGTCACCCTCGGGATCCAGCAGGCCGGCTATGCGCTCGAGGTTCACGGCGACGTCCTCGGTGTTGAACAACCGGCCGCCGGTCAGCGGCCCCTCGTGCGTCTTCACGCCGGGCCTCACCGTCACGATGTGCTCGAGACCGTCGACAGTCTCCCAGGCGCTGAAGAGCTCCGGTACGAGCTCGCTCCCATCGAAGTTTCGCCGAACCGCGATATTGGCGGAGAATAGCCACAGCCTGACACCACCCGAACCCGCAACGTGAGGATCGACCACGGGCGGGACAAATCTGATGCCGTCGCCCTCCCAGATGTACGAGCCGCCCTGCTTGGGAGCATCCGCCGCGGCTGCGGTTGCGGCGGCGGTGGCCGCCTCCGTTGCAGCCTCGGTGGCCGCCTCGGTGGCTGCCTCGGTCGCCGCCTCGGTCGCCGCGGCGGTCGCGGCGGTCGCGGGGGCGTCGTCGTCGTCGTCGTCGTCGCCGCACCCCACAAGGCCAAGAGCGGCCGCCCCTACGCCTAGACCGACGGAGCTGCCAAGAAAGGCGCGTCGCGCCAGACGTGTCTCTGGATAGTGCCGGCTCCAATACGAGTTGTTGTCTGTCATCTCATGGTTCTCCTGTCAAGACGCTCGATTGCCGGCATTGTAGACGAAAGCTGAGAAAAAGTGGGCAACTCGACCGGCAGACGCCGAAGGGGCTGGACCTGGAGGTCATCATCGACAACTACGCCACACACAAGCATGCCCATGTGCAGGCACGGCTCAAGGCCCATCGACGCGTCCATCTGCACTTCACGCCGACCTCAGCGTCGTGGCTCAACCTCGTCGAGCGGCTCTTCGCGGAGATCACCGACAAGGCCATCCGGCGGGGCGTCTTCAAGCACGTCAGAGGGCTGCAAGCCGCGAGCGAAGCCTACCTGGCTGTGCGCAACGCCGACCCGCGTCCCTCTACGTGGACGGCCACGATCGAGAGGATCCTCGCGAAGGTCGGTCGAGGGCAGAGCGCACTCACTGCCGTCAAGGACTCTTCCGTGCCAGTTCGCTAGCGTCCCCTCACCAACGGCAGACTGTATGCTGCCGGGCATCGTGGCGAACCTGATGGGATGAGCCGTCTGGTCGACCCGACGCGCACGGCTCCTACATCAAGGGCTACGCGCTGTCTCTGGGGGAGGCATGACGAAGTACATCATCGCCCGCCTCGCCGGAATACTCCCCACGACGTTACTGCTATTGCTCACCGTCGTTGTACTTGTACGCTTGCTGCCCGGCAGCGCCATCGATGCGCTCGAGGCCCAGGCGGCCGTGACCGGAACTAGGGGTTTGAGCGAGGACGCACGGGCAGGGCTCGAACGGCGGCTCGGACTCGATAAGCCCCTGCCTCTGCAATACGCCGAGTACACCTGGAACGCGGCGCAGATCAATCTAGGTCAATCGGTCTTGACAGGGCAACCGGTGACGAAAATGATCCAGCGCACTCTGCCGGTGACCCTAGTCCTGGGGATCATGGCGCTGGTCTGGTCCACTTTGGCTGGGATGACTATTGGTCTCATCTCCGCCGTCATCCGCGGAACGGTGGTGGACTACGTCCTGCGGAGCATCTCCATCCTTGGCCTCAGCATTCCGAACTTCGCGCTCGCCACATTTGTCATCGTTATGTTCACCGTCTGGTGGAAGTGGTCGCCGCCGGTCACGTATACCTCGTTCGACGGCTCAAACCTATGGACGTACGTCTCACAGTTCTTTGCACCCGCCCTGGTCCTGGGGCTTGCCACGAGCGCAGTTATCATGCGTCTGACCCGCACCCAGTTGCTCGAAGTCCTCGGCCACGATTACGTCCGGACGGCGCGCGCGAAAGGCCTGCCGGAGCGCACGGCCGTGCTCCGGCACGCGTTGCCAAACGCGCTCATCCCGGTGGTTTCCACGCTAGGGCTCGAGGTAGCCACCTTGATCTCAGGTGCGGTTCTGATTGAAGCGATTTTCGGGCTTCCCGGTATGGGCCGCATGCTGCTGACGGCTATCAGCCAGCGTGACTATCCGGTTATCCAGGGGATCGCCGTCGTTTCGGGCATGTTCGTGATATTCGCTAATCTGCTCGTTGACATATCGTACGGTTGGCTGAATCCGCGGGTGAGGGTAGGTGCATGACGACGGCACCGTCCTCAGGGCGACCGGTGGCCGTAGCGCCACAGACGCGATCGGTCTGGGTCGGCTTGCCATCGAGAATAGTGCGATTCAGCCGCCGTCAGCCGCTTGGAGCCTTCTCAGCGGTGGTCCTGGTCGTGCTGGTGCTGTCCGCGGCGCTGGCGGACGTGATCGTCCCCTACGATCCGATTCGAAACAACGTAGGGCCGAGCCTGGAAGGGCCGGATGGCACCCACCTCTTCGGCACCGACCACTTCGGGAGGGATGTCTTCAGCCGCATCGTGTACGGGGCCCGGACATCGCTCTATGTCGGAATTGGCGCGACCGTGCTGGGAGTGCTCGCCGCCACGTTGCTCGGCGCGGTCAGCGGCTACATGGGCGCAAAGCTCGATTACTTCGTGCAGCGATTTGTCGATACGGCACAGGCGATCCCACCGTTGATCTTCCTCTTGGGCGTCCTGCTCGTTCTCGGTCCTCGGACGGAATACATCATCCTGGCGCTCGGCCTTCGAACGGGGCTTAGCCTGTCCCGCATTGTGCGTGGCTCGGTCATCGACATCAAGGCCGAGGATTACGTCGAGGCGGCGCGGTCCTTCGGCGCCAGCGACACGCGGATCCTGGTCTTCCACGTTCTCCCGAACATCTTCGCGCTGATCATAGTCCTCGTCTCGACGACCATCGGCGGCCTGATCGTTGCCGAGGCGTCGCTGAGCTTCTTGGGATTTGGTGTGCCGCCTCCCACTCCATCCTGGGGAGGGATGCTGAGTGTGGACGGAAGGATTTACATGCTCGCCGCCCCGTGGCTGCTCATCGCCCCGGCTTTCGCCCTCACCCTTGTTGTGTTCGCCACGAATATGTTTGGTGATGCGCTTCGCGACGAGCTGGACCCGCGAATGCGGTCCAGCTAGCAGGGTGCTGAAAAGGGACTCGGCAGCGATATGGCATAAGCACATGAACAGTTAGTCTGGGTGACAGACCAAGGAGGCTGATGATGCGCGGACGAACCGACCGGCAGGCAGAGATGTTGCTCGGGGTGGACGTCGAGGAGTTCATCCCGGCGAACCATCCGATCCGTCGGATTCGGCGAAACGGGAGGCCGATGTACCGGGAGCAACACGGCCGTCCATGTCAAACCAACCGCAGGGCCTTCATGGCCGAGAAACTCGACTCTCAGATTGAGGACATCTTCTGCGCGATCCAGTTGCCTGATAGCACCCTGTGTCAAATCGCAGACCGGGCAACGCGGAACAACGCGAAGGGGGCCGTCAGCCTGCTCGAAAGTCGCCGGCGTCTTGCGCGTGCGTACGGTGACGGCGCCTACCCCTACGACGAGGTCCTCGGCCGCCTGAAGGTGGAGCTGGACACGCTCATCGCGGAGCGCGCGGGGGCGTAGGCGGGGTCACGGAACCGCTTGCGCCGGGACGCCTGGTTTACTTCTTCGCGGCCAGGACGCCTTCGACGTAAGACCTGAAGGCCCACTTGAATGGGGTGAAGTCCATGTCCTGCATCATCAGGGGGGCGTTCTCCCGGTTGATTTCACGTTCTTCCCCGCATCTTCTGCAGACCAGGCTCTGAACCGGCTCTTTCATAATCGGCCAAACATGTTTGCATGAACTCGCCATTGCGGCCCTCCCGGGACGGACATCCCTCGCAAAGAGAGTTGGTGGAGACGCGGGAGAATCGAACTCCCGGTCCAGTGAAAGTCGGCACCGAGTTGTCCTACAGGCTTTCCCACCAGTTGGGGTCTCGTTCCGCCGCTTTGCAGGTGGGGGCCAAGTACGGTGGAACCAGCCGATGAATCTTAGGTGAGCTGTATCGGCGTCAACTCACAGCGCCCCGGCTTCTATGGCGCTCCACCGCACTCCGTCGGGGAGGGAGCAATCGGTGGAACGTCTCACGGGCTAAGCCGCGAGAGCGAGTTCGCGATCTTCGGCGCTTACTCAAGTGGCCGCCTGATTAACGAGGGTGACGACCAACCTCGGCCTGCTACCCGAAACCTAAGCCCTCCTGTCGATACCTTTCGTCCCCAGTTGCACTCCAGCGTAGCACACCCGTTTCGCTACACAACCGGAGGAAGGTCGCCCGTCCGGCTAGACCGAGTGGCGGAGGGCGCGGGCGACCTGGCGGCCTTCCTCGCGCTCGCGGATCTTGCGTCGCTTGTCATAACGCTTGATGCCGCGAGCCACGCCGAGCTCGACCTTGGCCATTCCGCGGCGTAGGTGGAGGTTGAGGGGGACGAGCGTGAGTCCCTTCTCGTCGAGGGCGGTGCGGATGCGGCGCAGCTCTTTCCTGTGCAGCAGCAGCTTGCGGTCGCGACGCGCCTCGTGGGGCGAGTAGCCGGCGTTCACGTAGGGGGCGATGTAGGCGTCGAGGAGCCAGGCCTCGCCGTTGCGGAGGCGGCCGTAGGAGCCCTGGATGTCGACCTTGCCCAGGCGGATCGACTTGATCTCGGAGCCGGTCAGGGCGAGGCCGGCCTCGTACGTGTCGAGCACCTCGTAGTCGCGACGGGCGCGGCGGTTCTGGGCGACGATCGCCTCTCCAGCGGGCATGCCTTCAGTCTCGCACGGGCCCGGTCCGCGCCCAAGCAGCCGGGGCTACTCGTCCTCCGACTGCTGGGCCTCCGGGTCCTCACTCTCACCCTCCGTGTCCTCGTCCTCCGCCACACGCTCGGGCAGGGGCGGCGGCTCCTTGCCGCGGAGGAGGTCGATGGCGGCGAACACCTGGAGGTCTCCGTAATCGATGTAGTCGTCGCCCAGGAGGTCGAGCTCGTAGTCGGGGGCGATGCCGAGGCCCTCGATGGCCTGGCCGTTGGGGCGGAGCCAGCGGCCGACGGTGACGTAGAGCGCGCCGCAGCCCTCGGGGACGCCGCACTTATTGAGCCGGTGCAGCTGGTTGACGGTGCCCTTGCCGAAGGAGCGCGTGCCCACGATGACGCCGCGGCCGTTATCGACGAGAGCGGCGGCGAGCACCTCGGCGCCGCTGGCGCTGCCCGCGTCCTGCAGGATGACGACGGGGATGGTGGTGGCGACGCCGCCGGGACGGGCGCCGAAGGTACGCTGGTTCCCGTCGGCATCGATCTCGCTGAGAATCCCGCCCCCCTCGAGGAACTCGTCGGTGACCTCCACGGTCTGGCGGAGGAGACCGCCCGGGTTGCCGCGCAGGTCAAGGATGAGACCGAGGTAGTTGCCGCTGTCGGCATCGGCGAGGGCGGAGCGCAGCTCGTCTGGCGTGTCGGAGTGGAACTGGGCGATGTTCACATAAAGGATGTCGGTGACGAGGTTCCCCTCGCGATCGACGAGGTCCGAGCCGGTTTCACCGGGAATGACCTCCAGGCGGGGCTCGGTGAAAACGCTCGGGATATCGATCTGACCGCGAACGATGGTGATGTCCTCGACCTCGGGACCGTCGCCCAGGTCGGTGTGCCGCACTGTGAGGATGACCTCGGTGTCGCGCGGGCCGCGGATGCGCTGGACGGCTTGCTGGTCGGTCCAGCCTTCGGTGGACTCGCCGTCGACGGCAAGGATGATGTCGCCGGCGCGGATGCCCGCCTTCTCGGCGGGGGAGCCACGGAAGGGCGAGACAATCTGGATGACCCCCGTGCGATCGGTGACGGTCGCGCCGATGCCTTCGTACGTTGACTCGATGTCGCCGATCCCGAGGGCGATGTCGCTGGGACTGAGGTACTCGGTGTACGGGTCGTTGAGCGAGTCGATGGCGCCGCGGATGGCGGCGTCGCGCAGGGAGCGCTCGTCGAGGATCTCCTTGTCGACGAACTCCTCCTGGAGGACTTCAAAGATCTCCTCGAGGATGGAGACGCCAACAGCCAACTCGGAGCGTTCCTCGGACTGCTCTTCCGGGGCGGGCGTCTCGACGGCGTCGGGCTCGTCGACGCCCTGCGCCGGTGGCGCCACGACCACGGTCTCGTCGTCGCTGGTGAGTTCGCTGACGCCGTAGCCGAGGCCGAACATGAGGAGGAGGCCCGCGATGGCAAGCAGGGCGACGGCGAAACCGCGAACGCGGCTGGCGCCGCGTGAATCAGCGGATACAGGTTCCTGAGAGGGGTCCATCGGTTGCTCCGGGGGCAGCTGGCCTGCATCCGAGTGTAGGCGGGGGTCTGGCGGGCGGCAATGCGAGCCGGACTGGGGCCTTATCGGGATCTTATCCAGCCGCAGGCGGGGGGAAGAAGCCGATGCCGCCCTCGCCGATGCGCTCGATGGGGGCACCCCGCTCGGGCCGCCACTGGAGGACGGCGTCTCGTGAGCCATCGCCGAAGGCAGCGGCTGGAGAGTCGGTGAGGAGGCGGCCGCCGCCCAGGAAGGCGGAGCCGTCGGGGGCCCAGAGGCGGTGCGACTGTCCGTACTGGTCGAAGAAACCGGCGAGCGTCTGGTAGTCGGGTGAGGGCGCGAAGGGCGGGCTCGCGCCGAGGAACTCCCCGGCGGCCGTGCGCGCGTGCAGGGAAACGGAGCTGTCGCCCGTGCTGGAGGGAACGACGAAGGCGAGCTTCTCGCCGGAAGGGTCCCAGAAGACGCTGGCGAAGGGACGGCGCAGGAGGAGCTCCGCCTCGCCACCGGCGGCGAGGTCGATAGCCCAGAGCTCGTCGAAGGCGCCGGAGGCGGGGTGGGTGGTGACGGCGACGGTGAGGGTTCGCGTTCCGGGGCGGAAGGCAAGGGCGACCCCGCCCGGGAGCTCGTGCACGGCCTCGCCGGCGTTGCCGGTGCTCGCCACGCGCACGATCACCCCGTCTCCACTGCCATCCGGCGTGGCGAAGGCGAGAAGCTCACCGTCGTCGCTGAAGGCGGGCGTTCGGAAGCCGCGGGCATCGGCGGAGATGGGGCGGGAGGCGCGCGCCTCGGCGAGCTCGAGCACGGAGAGGTTGACGCCCGCGTGCACGGCGAGCCGTCTGCCATCGGGGGACCAGGCGAGGAAGAGGGGCGCGCCCGTCTGGATGGGGTCGGCGATGAGGGGGCCGTCCGCCTCGCTCAGGTAGAGGGTGAGCCCGGCGCTTCCCTGGGCGACCACCGCGAGCAGGTCGCCAGCAGGGGACCAGAGGGCGTAGTGGGGCACGTTCTGGGCGATGACGGCCTCGCCTCCGAGAGGGCTCTCGAAGAGGGTGCGGAGGTGGTTCCCCTCAAGGTCGAGCATCTCGATGGCGCTGCGCTGCTGCTTGCCCTCGCCGACGACGGCGGAGATGGCGACGGCCTCGTGGCGGGGCCGCCAGGTGGGCCAGAACCCGGCCCGCGCCAGCGGCGACCGGCGCCAGCCGTCCGCCTCGGGGCGGAGGATGTCGACGGCCTTCCCAGGCTCTGCGGCGACGATGGGCGCGGACATGTTCGGGGTTCCTCGCGCGGGATTGTAGGGGATGGCGTCTCTGGGGCTGCCGGAGGGGGTCTGCGGGAGCTGAGCGGGCGAGGTCTGCGGCCACCTGTTTGATTCGCACTATTCCAGTTATGTACATCGCAGGAGCCGATCTGGCCCCTTGGCAGTACATAACAAGTCCCGCGCCAGGCAGGTCGCCCCTCTGGCGTTCGCGAAGCTAGCGATCAGCGAACGGGTCTCGCGTCCGCAGTTCCGGGAACAACGAGAAGTCGCGATCCCGGGTGAGCAACGCCTCAGCTCCGTGGGCGACGCAGATCGCCGCTATCCTCGCGTCGTGGACGATACATCCGATTACTCGGGGACGCCGCACGAAGCGCTCAAGTATCCGGGGAAAGTCGTCGGTCTCGCCGATAAGGCGCGCGGAGGGCGAGCCAGTCCAGGCTGCGAGCTGGGCCCACGATTGCTCGGGACTCGATGCGCTGTCCCTCCAGATGCGGGGGTTGGAGACCACACTGAGGAACTCATAGCAACAGGGCCATGGAATGGCCCAGGGTGCGTCACCCTCCGCCAGAGCGCGAATGATGGCAGCCGCCGCCCTGTGTTCTCGCGCCTCCCGGCGGTGGGCATACACCAGGACATTCGTGTCGATTGCGATCACCGAGGCTCAGAGTCGCCATAGATTATGTCGCGGAGGTCCTGCCACGAGTAGGCCTCCAACGGATCACCTTCGCCCTCACCTCCGACGCTCAGGTCGGGTAGCCGGTAGCGAGAGTCGGACGGACTCGCGGAGAGCACTTGCCGAAGTCCTTCCTCGACCACCGCCCGCAGGGTCCGTCCCGTCTCGTACGCGTGGCGCTTGGCCCGGACCAGCAGTTCGTCGTGAATCTCAAGTGTCGTCTTCACGGACCCATAGTACCCATATATTTGAAGATGGGCCACCCATATCTTCGTATTCCCTGAGCGCCGGATGAGGCCACCGGGGGCACGAGCCGCTGCTGCCCGCCGCGCCCCTCCCCGAACCTTTACCTTGCGGCTCGCCCGGTTGTCCTAGGCTAGGATCACAGACCATCGCGGGGAGGTCGCAATGCGAGTCCTGGTTGTGGAAGACGAACAATCACTCGCCTCCGCGCTCGACCGGGGGCTGACAAAGCTCGGCTACGCGGTCGACGTCGCCTACGACGGGGCGGAGGCCCTGGACAAGGCGGGAGGCGCTTCCTACGACGTCATCTGCCTGGACCTGAACCTGCCCAGGGTCGACGGCATCGAGGTGTGCCGCCGGCTGCGGGCGGACCAGTTCGGCGGCGGCATCATTATGTTGACGGCACGCAGCGGCATCCGCGAGCGCGTCGAGGGGCTGGACGAAGGCGCAGACGACTACCTCGTGAAGCCGTTCGCCTTCAGCGAACTGGCGGCTCGCATCCGCGCCGTCAGCCGGCGGGAGGGGACGCCGCTCGACCCGGTACTCTCCACCCAGGGGCTGGAGCTCGACCCGAACACGAACATGGTGCGGCGCGAGGGGGTCTCCATTCACCTGACCCCCAAGGAGTTCGAGCTCCTCTACTACCTGGCCAAGCACGAGGGGCGCGCCATTCCCCAGGAAGAGCTGATCGAGCGCATCTGGGATGAGCGCATGAACCCGTTCACACAGACGGTGAAGGTCCACATGAACAACCTCCGCCGGAAGCTGAACGACGGATTCGACAAGCAGATGATCACCACCATTCGGGGGAAGGGCTACGTCCTATAGGCCGAGATTGCCGCCGGTAGTCAGGACCGTTCGCTTCCGGCTCACGGTCTGGTATTCCACGCTCCTGCTGATCCTCGGCCTGGCCTTCATCCTGTTCCTCAACATCGCCGCACGGCTCGACGAGCCCGACGACAGCACCATCATGCAGGAGATGGGCCTGGACGAGGCCGAGTGGCAGGCGGCTGGCATCGACAGCGAGGGCGACGAAGCCGGGAGCATGGATGGGATGACACCGGCGCAGATGGTGGCGGCGGCGGGCGACGAGTTCCAGGCGGAAAACCTGGACCGCCTGCGGACGTGGTCGATCGTGGCGGGATTCGGGCTCGCCTTCATCTCCGGGTTCGGCGGATTCGCCCTCTCGGGCATCATCCTGCGCCCGATGCGAGACATCACCGAGGTCGCCTCAGAGATCAGCGCGACGAACCTCTCCCAACGGATCAACCACGAGGGGCCGGACGACGAGCTCAAGCAGCTGGCGGATACATTCGACTCGATGATCGAACGCATCGAGCGGGGCTTCGAGGCGCAACGGCGGTTCGTGCAGGACGCCTCACACGAGCTGCGCACACCGCTGGCAGCCATCCGCACCAACATCGAGGTGGCGGAGATGGTGGGCGACGTGGACCACGAGGAACAGCGGGCCTTGCTGGAGACCGTGAAAGGGCAGACGGAGCGGCTCACCCGGCTGAGCGAGGACCTCCTCCTGCTGACGGCGCCGCAGACCGCACTTCCGCTGGAGACGATCAATGCGGGCGAGCTGGTGGCGATGGCGATGGAGGAGCTGGGGCCACTGGCCGCACGCGCGAACGTGAGACTGGCGGCCGATGCCAGAGGCGCCTGCGCAGCGGTCGCGAGCACGGACTTGCTCTACCGCTGCGTGCTGAACCTGGTCGACAACGCCGTGAAGCACAGCGGGGAGGGCGCGACCGTGGCAATCGACGCGGACTGCGGGGGGGAGCAGGTGTGGATCCGGGTGCGGGACGACGGCCCGGGAATCCCGCAGGAGGACCTGGAACACGTCTTCGAGCGGTTCTACCGGGTGGACCGAAGCCGCGTCCGGGGCCGGGGTGGCTCGGGGCTGGGGCTGGCGATCGTGCGCGAGCTAATGGACTCGATGGGCGGTTCGGTGGAGGTCGAATCGACACCCGGACGCGGGTCGACATTCACCCTCCGCCTTCCCCACGAAGGGGGCACGAACGGCGCTGGCCCCCATGGACCGGACAGTTCTGCGCCTTAACCTTTCCTTGACCTTCTGGCACCCGCTCGCGTATATGTCTCCAACCGCCACCTGGAGGCGCGGGTAAGCACCCTGACTGCGGCGAAGGGTCGCAACGGGCTTCACTCTTTCCACGGGGACCATCAGGAGGCTTCTCATGGGCCCTTTCCTTGACAAGATCAACTCCCCCGAAGACCTGCGCGCACTCTCGGCAGAGGAGTTGGCGCAGCTTGCGCAGGAGATTCGAGAGGAGCTCGTCGACACGATCCAGGGGATTGGGGGCGGGGGGCACCTTGCCTCGAATCTGGGCGTGGTGGAGCTGACGCTCGCCCTCCACCGGCAGTTCGATTCCCCGCGCGACCGCATGCTCTGGGACGTGAGCCATCAGGTGTACGTCCACAAGATGGTGACGGGTCGGCGGGGCCAGATGGACACGATCCGGCAGTACGAGGGCCTCTCGGGGTTCGCGGACCGCAACGAGAGCCCGCACGACCTCTTCGGGGCGGGCCACGCGGGCACGTCCATTTCGGCGGCCACGGGTATGGCGGCGGCGCGCGATCTGCGCGGCGAGGACCACCACGTGATCGCCGTCATCGGCGACGGCGCGATGACCGCGGGCATGGCCTTCGAGGGGCTGAACCACGCCGGCCACCTAGGCACCAATCTGATCGTCATCCTGAACGACAACTCCATGTCGATTTCGCCGAACGTGGGGGCGCTCAGCCGCAACGTGAACAAGCTGCGCATCGAGCCCCACTACCGGCGGGTCAAGCAGGAAATCGAGGGACAGATCGACGGACTGGTCGAGCAGTTCCCCATTGGGCGGAACCTCGCGGAGCAGATGTGGACTACCGCGCAGCGCGTCAAGTCGAGCATGCGCGACCTGATCGTGCCGGCGAGCTTCTGGGAGCAGTTCGGCTTCGACTACTACGGCCCCATCGACGGCCACAACCTGCGCGAGCTCGAGGCGACACTCTCGGCCGTGAAGAAGGTCCGGGGCAAGCCCGTGCTGCTCCACATCCTGACGGAGAAGGGGCACGGCATCCCCGAGGCCGCGGCCGACCCCGTGCAGAGCCACAGCGGCACCTTCTGGCTGAAGAAGGCGCCGGCGCCCGACGCGCCGAAGGCGCCCCCCACCTACAGCAAGGTGTTCGCGCAGGCCGTGGGCGAACTGATCGAACAGGATCCCCGCGTGGTCGCCGTGACGGCGGCGATGCTCGAAGGCACCGGGCTGGCATCGACACAGAAGGAGCATCCGGACCGCGTCTTCGACGTAGGCATCGCCGAGCAGCATGGGGTCACGTTCGCGGCGGGTCTGGCGACGCAGGGGATGCGGCCGATCGCGGCGATCTACTCGACGTTCCTGCAGCGCGGGTTCGACTCGATCGTGCACGACGTGGTGGTGCAGAAGCTGCCCGTCGTCTTCGCGTTGGACCGCGCCGGCTTCGTCGGCGACGACGGCAAGACGCACCAGGGTTTCATCGACACCTCCTACCTGCGCTGCCTGCCCAACATGGTGGTGAGCGCGCCCAAGGACGAGGCGGAACTGCGCGACCTGCTCTACACCGGGGTGTCGCAGGACGGGCCGTTCGCAGTGCGCTATCCGCGCGGGGCCGGTCCAGGGGCTCCGACCGACCAACCGATGAAGAAGATCCCGATCGGGCAGGCGGAGATGCTGCGCGACGGGCGTGACATCACGCTCATTGGCTACGGCGCTTCCGTTGTCGAGTGCGCGAAGGCAGGCGATCTGCTGGCGCTCGAGGGCATCGACGCGCGCGTCATCAATGCGCGCTTCGCGAAGCCGCTCGACGAGGAGATGATCCTGGCGGCCGCGCGCGAGACGGGCGGCATCATCACCGCCGAGGAGAACGTCCGCGCGGGCGGCTTCGGGGAGGCGGTGCTGGCGCTCCTCGCGGACAACGGGGTGTCCGACTCGCTCCTGCTCAACCTGACCATGCCGGACGCGATCGTCGACCACGGGCCGCAGAAGGTGTACCGGGGCGTGTACGACCTCGACGGCAACGGGATCGCACGGCGGACGCTGGAGGTCCTGGGGGATCGCCGGCCTGAGCGCAAGGAGAGCCTCGCGACCGCCTGAGCGACGCGGAAGGGGGAGCAGGCCGCATGACCACCGCTGCAGCGACACCTCCCTCGGCGTTAACCGCCCACCTCGAGGCGCTTGAGGACGCCCTGCGCGCGGCCGTCGGCGTGGACGAGGGCGGCCTGGCGGCGTCTGGCCGTTATGTCATGGGGTGGGAGGACGAGGAGGGCCGGCCGGCCACGACCGGTGGGAAGCGCATCCGACCGGCGCTCTGCCTGCTGGCGGCGGAGGCGCTCGGCGGCTCGGCCGCCGACGCCATGCCCGGGGCCGTGGCCGTGGAGCTCGTGCACAACTTCTCGCTCGTCCACGACGAGATCCAGGACCGCGACGCGGAGCGCCATCACCGGCCCACCATCTGGCGGATCGTGGGCGAGGCGCAGGCCATCAACGTCGGCGACTTCCTCCTGACGCGCGCGCTGCGGGCGCTGGCGGAGTCGGATGCGCCCAGCGAGCGGCGCGTGGCCGCGCTCGACGCGCTCCTGGCCGCTACCGGCGACATGATCGGGGGCCAGTGGAACGACCTCAGCTTCGAGCCGCGCGGCGATGTCTCCATCGAGGACTACCTGGGGATGGTGGAGGGGAAGACGGGGGCGCTCATCGGGGCGCCGCTGCAGATGGGCGCTATCCTGAGCGGGGCGCCCGCCGAACAGAGCGACGGCATCCGTGACTGGGGGCGCAAGGTCGGCCTCGCGTTCCAGGTGCGGGACGACATCCTCGGCATCTGGGGCGACCCCTCGGTCACGGGCAAGTCGAACCAGAACGACATGGCGCGTCACAAGAAGACGCTGCCGGTCATCGCGGCGCTGGCGGAACCGCGCACGCGGGCCGCAATCGAGCGGCTGTACGCGCACGAGCATCCGCCGGCGGCGGAGATCGATGCGGTCTCGGCGCAGATGGAGGCGGACGGCGTGCGGGCGACGGCGGAGGAGCATGCTCGCCGTTATGTCGAGGAAGCCAGCAGCATCCTCGACAGCCTCGCACTGCGCGAGGACGAGCGCGTTTTGCTCGCGACGGTAGCGAGCTACCTCATCGAGCGCGCGGGGTAGCAGTCATAGAGCAGGCCAAGGCTGGCCGCTCACAGCGCTGACCACGCTCCGGGTGCTGCATTATTCGGGCCGAATATCGATACGCCACGTATCGGTGGAAGTCGTCCGCCATGAAACAAATCCGGGGCGCTCACCATGCTTTGCGTTACGCCCGTAATTCGCCGCGAATATTCGTACGAATTTATTCGGGGACACCTCGGAGACCATCTCTCACAGCGCCGACGGTGCCCCGAGTGCTACCCTATTCTCTGGAGCAGCGGACACGGCCAGCGGGTGTACTCCGATCGGACGTATTCCAAACCCTTCACGGGTTGCTCCTTTCCGGGCGGTGGAGGCACGTCGGGTAAAACGTGCAGGCCTCCACCGCCTCTTGGCTTCCTAAGCGGTCGCCTGCTCGACCGTATCAGGCACTGATTGCGCTAGTTGCTTGCGCTCTGCCTTGTAGATCAGCGCGAAGATGTGCTCGGCAGCTGTCAACCACTCCTTCCGCTCCGTGTCGCTCCAAGCAGTGCCCGTGTCGGGCAGGGTCGCAATGAGCCCTTGGATGAAGGGGTGAAGCGATGGCTCGGGTTCGACCTCATCTGTCTTGAGACGAGGGTTGGAGGGCGCCAGCCCAGTACGTGCCTCATTACTAGGCCCTGTGGGCTTCTCAGGCGCAGGCATAATGGGCTCTACCAGGCGATCCTTGCCCGCATCGAAGAAGCCAGCCTGGAGCGCCGACCGCTGGAGTGCCTGTCGGGCTTTGTCGGTTTGCTTCGCGGCGACTCCCATCCGGGCAAACGCACTTTCTAGTCCGGCGTCAGGTGGGAGCGGCTGCCCACGAAACTCATCAAAGGTTTTGCGATACAGAGGCACGGACAGAAATGCCTCCACGCGCGATTGGCGTTCGCGACCAGTGTCGGCAATGCGCGTTCCTAGGTCCGTCAATTCCAGTGCCTTCCGCGAGGTCGTGAGCAGCCCGAAGATCCGGGCTGTGCTGACCTGAAGGCGGAACGCGCCACTGTCCACGGACTTGTAGTCCAGCCACGCAGCGAGTTGGTCCAAGCTGCACTGCCCTCCCGCTCGGGTGTAGATGGTTCGAGCGACGTTGACCGCTGAATCGAGGTCGCCGTAGGGAAAGGCAATACTGGACCGCTCACGCCGCCCAGAAGCCGGGGAAGACTCGGACTCGTAACTCATGGGGCCATCCTCCTGCGGGGCTTACAGGCAGGTTAAGGAGGATTCCCCATACAGTCAAGTGCGGATTCAGGCAACACGTAGAAACTTTCTGATCTTCCGGGCAATCCTGCCTTCTTATTCTACGGAAGGCACGTTTCGCCCATGAGGTAGCGGTCGATGCCGCGGGCGGCGTCGCGACCTTCGGCGATGGCCCAGACGATGAGGGACTGGCCGCGCGTCATGTCGCCGGCGGTGAAGATGCCGGGGACGCTGGTCATCTTGTTCTCGTCGGCGGCGACGTTGCCGCGCTCGGTCAAGTCGACGCCGAGCTGTTCGAGCATGCCCGGGCGCTCGGGGCCGAGGAAGCCGAGGGCGAGTAGCACGAGGTCGACCGGCTCCTCGAACTCGGTGCCGGGGACCTCGGTCATCTGCATGCGGCCGTCCTCGCCGGGCGCCCACTCCAGGCGCACGCCGTGCAGTGTGGTCAGGCGGCCGTTCTCGCCGCTGAAGCTCTTCGTGAGGATGCTGTAGTCGCGGTCGCCGCCCTCCTGGTGAGCGCCCGCGGTGCGGAAGATGTTGGGCCAGGTGGGCCAGGGGGTCTCGGGCGGACGGGTGTCGGGGGGACGGGGCAGGAGCTCCCACTGCTTCACGTTGAGGGCGCCGTGGCGGTGCACGGTCCCCAGGCAGTCGGCGCCGGTATCGCCGCCACCGAGGATGATGACGCGCTTGCCGGCGGCGGAGATGACCTCGTCCTCGGGGACGTCGTCGCCGGCGACGATGCGGTTCTGCGGGGGCAGGAAGTCCATCGCCAGGTGGATGCCGTCGAGCTCGCGCCCGGGGATGGGGAGATCGCGGGAGTGGGTCGCGCCGCCGGACAGGCAGATGGCGTCGAACTCATTCAGGAGGTCGCGGGCGTCCACGTCGACGCCGATGTTGACGCTGGGGCGGAAGACGACGCCCTCGGCCTCCATCTGCTCGAGGCGGCGGTCGATGAAGCGCTTCTCCATCTTGAACTCGGGGATGCCGTAGCGGAGGAGTCCGCCGATGCGGTCGTCGCGCTCGAAGACGGTGACGTCGTGGCCGGCGCGGCGTAGCTGCTGGGCGGCGGCGAGGCCGGCGGGGCCGGAGCCGATGACGGCGACGCGCCGCTCGGTGCGCTGCTCCGGGGGCTCGGGGTGGATCCAGCCCTCGCGCCAGGCGCGCTCGATGATGCTGATCTCGACCTGCTTGATGGTGACGGGGTCGTCGTTGATGCCGAGGACGCAGGCGGCCTCGCAGGGTGCGGGGCAGAGCCTGCCGGTGAACTCGGGGAAGTTGTTGGTGGCGTGCAGCCGCTCGATCGCGTCGCGCCAGTGGCCGCGGTACACGAGGTCGTTCCAGTCGGGGATGATGTTGCCGAGCGGGCAGCCCTGGTGGCAGAAGGGCACACCACAGTCCATGCAGCGCGCGGCCTGCTCGTTGAGCTGCTTCGCCGGCATCTCTTCGTAGTACTCGAGCCAGTCGGTGACGCGCTCGGCCACGGGGCGGCTGGGCGGGCCCTTCCACTCGAATTCGATGAAGCCGGTGGGCTTAGCCACCGGTGGCCCCCACCTGCTCGCGCTCGGCCTCTTCGCGGGCGCGCTGTTCGTTGAGCACGCGGCGATAGTCGAGGGGCATAACCTTTACGAAGCGCGAAATCGTCCCTTGCCAGTCCTTGAGGAGGCGGTCGGCGACGGTGCTGCCGGTGTGCTCCCGGTGCCGTTCGAGCAGGCTGCGCACGAGAGCGATGTCCTCGTCCTCGGCGAGCGGCTCCAGGCCGACCATCTCGCGGTTGCAGCGGATTTCGAAGTCGCCCTCGGCGTCGAGGACGTAGGCGACGCCACCACTCATGCCGGCGCCGAAATTGCGGCCCGTGGGCCCGATGACGACGACGCGTCCGCCGGTCATGTACTCGCAGCAGTGGTCGCCCGTGCCCTCGACGACGGCGTGGGCGCCGCTGTTGCGCACGCAGAAGCGCTCTCCGGCCACGCCCCGGATGAAGGCGGAGCCGCCGGTCGCGCCGTAGAGGGCGACGTTGCCGATGATGATGTTCTCCTCGGGGACGAAGGTGGAGGCGGGCGGCGGGGCTGCCACGAGGCGGCCTCCGGAGAGGCCCTTGCCAAAGTAGTCGTTGGCGTCGCCCGAGAGGAGGAGCGTCATGCCCTTGGGCACGAAGGCGCCGAAGCTCTGTCCGGCCGAGCCCTTGAAGCGGAATGTGATCGTGTCGGGCGGGAGGCCAGCGGCGCCGTAGCGACGCGTGACCTCGCTGCCGAGGATGGTTCCGACCACGCGATTAACGTTTCGGATAGGTACATTGACGTCGATCGGCTCGCCCGATTCGAGTGCCGGGGCGGCGAGCTGGATGAGTTTCTGGTCGAGCGCGTGGCGGAGGCCGTGGTCCTGCTCGGCGATGCGCCGGGTGGCGACGTGCTCGGGCACCTGCGGCCGGTAGAGGATGGCGGACAGGTCGATGCCCTGCGCCTTGTAGTGGTCGACGGCGCGGCGCGGGTCGATCAGGTCGCTGCGGCCGATGAGCTCGTCGAGGGAGCGATAACCGAGCCCGGCGATGATCTCGCGGATCTCCTCGGCGACGAACTCGAAGAAGTTGACGACGTGCTCGGCCTTCCCCGTGAACTTCTCCCGCAGCTCCGGGTTCTGGGTGGCGACGCCGACGGGGCAGGTATCGAGGTGGCAGACGCGCATCATGATGCAGCCCAACACCACCAGCGGGGCCGTCGCGAAGCCGTATTCCTCGGCGCCGAGGAGGGCGGCGATAACGACATCGCGGCCAGTCTTCATCTGGCCGTCGGTCTGGACGACGATGCGGTCGCGCAGCCTGTTCAGGACGAGCGTCTGCTGCGTCTCGGCGAGGCCGAGCTCCCAGGGCACGCCGGCGTGCTTGAGCGACGTGAGCGGGCTGGCGCCGGTACCACCATCGTGCCCGCTGATGAGGACGACGTCGGACTTGGCCTTGGCCACGCCCGCCGCGACCGTGCCCACGCCCACTTCGGCGACGAGCTTGACGCTGATGCGGGCGCGCGGGTTCGAGTTCTTCAGGTCGTGGATGAGCTGGGCGAGGTCCTCGATCGAGTAGATGTCGTGGTGCGGGGGCGGGCTGATGAGGCCCACGCCCGGAGTGGAGTAGCGCACCTGCGCGATCCAGGGCCAGACCTTGTGGCCGGGGAGCTGGCCGCCCTCGCCGGGCTTGGCGCCCTGGGCCATCTTGATCTGGAGCTCATCGGCGTTCACGAGGTACTCGCTTGTGACGCCGAAGCGCCCGGAGGCAACCTGCTTGATGGAGCTGCGGCGGAGGTCGCCGTTCTCGTCGGGGGTGAAGCGCCGGGGATCCTCGCCGCCCTCGCCGGTATTGCTGCGGCCCCCGATGCGGTTCATGGCGATAGCGAGCGTTTCGTGCGCCTCGGCGCTGATCGAGCCGAACGACATCGCGCCCGTGGCAAAGCGCAGGAAGATGCTGGAGACCGGCTCGACCTCCTCAAGGGGGATGGGCTCGCGGTCGGAGCGGAGCTCCATGAGGCCGCGGAGGGTGGCCATCTGGCGGGCCTGGTCGTTCACGAGGGTGGTGTACTCGCGGAAGATCTCGCGCCGCTTCGTCTGCGTGGCGTGCTGCAGCTTGAAGATGGTGTCGGGGTTGAAGAGGTGGTACTCGCCGCCGTGGCGCCACTGGTACTGGCCGCCCCAACCAACGTTGAAGAGCCCGCCATCGCGCTCCGGGTAGGCGCGGGCGTGGTGCTGGAGCATCTCGGCCGCGACCTGATCGAGGCCGGCGCCGCTGATGCGCGAGACCGTGCCCGAGAAATAGCGGTCGATGAGGTCCTCGTTGAGGCCCACGGCCTCGAATATCTGAGCGCCGCGGTAGCTCTGCACGGTGGAGATGCCCATCTTCGACATCACCTTCACCACGCCCTTCTTGAGGGCCTTGCCGAAGTTCTCCTCGACCTTCTCCCAGGGAATGTCGCTCTCAAGCGAGCCGTCGGCACTCATGGCGTACAGGGTGTCGAGGGCGAGGTAGGGGTTGATGGCGCCGGCGCCGTAGCCGATGAGGAGGGCGAAGTGGTGCACCTCGCGCGCCTCGCCTGTCTCGACGACGAGCCCGACCTTCGTGCGGCGCTTGCTGCGCACGAGGTGGTGGTGGAGGCCGGCGGTGGCGAGCAGCGCGGGGATGGGCGCGTGCTCCCGGTCGATGTCACGGTCGGAGAGGATGAGGATGGTGGCGCCGTCCTCGATCGCCTGGTCCGCGCGATCAAAGAGCGCGTCGAGCGCCGGCTTCATGCCCGCGGGGCCCTCGCCGGCGGGCATGGTCATGGGCAGCACGGCCGAGCGGAAGCCGGCGTGATCGAGCTCACGCAACTGAGCCAGCTCGGCATTCGCGAGGAACGGCGTGGGCAGCGCGATCATGCGGTAGCCGTCGTCGAGCCCCTCGCTGAAGAGGTTGCCTTCGGCGCCGAGGAGCGAGTCGACTGAGGTCACGATCTCCTCGCGGATGGCGTCCAACGGGGGATTCGTGACCTGGGCGAAGAGCTGCTTGAAGTAGTTGTAGAGCGGCTGCGGGCGCTCGGAGAGCACGGCGAGGGGCGTGTCGGTCCCCATCGAGCCCAGGGACTCCTGGCCCTGCCGGGCCATCGGGCCGAGGTGGTATTTGGCGTCCTCGACGGTGTAGCCGAAGGCGATCTGGCGTTCCAGCAGGTCGGAGCCCTCGATGGGGGCAGGAGCCTCGGCCGCCGGCAGGTCGGCGAGGCGCGTGAGGTTCGCGTCGAGCCAGCCGCCGTAGTCGTGAGCGCGCGCGAGCCGCTGCTTCAGCTCGCTATCGCCGATGATGCGCCCCTCCTCCAGGCTGACCAGGAACATGCGACCCGGCTGCAGGCGGCCCTTCATGAGCACGTTGTCGTCCTCGACGGGGAGGACGCCCGACTCGGAAGCCATGACCACGAGGTCGTCCTTCGTCACGAGGTAGCGGGAGGGGCGGAGACCGTTGCGGTCGAGCACGGCGCCGATGGTTCGGCCGTCGGTAAACGCAACGGAGGCGGGGCCGTCCCAGGGCTCCATGAGAAGGCTGTGGTACTCGTAGTAGGCCTTCTTCTCGGCACTCATGGTCTCGTGGCCGGACCAGGCCTCGGGGATGAGCATCATCATGGCGTGCTCGATAGGGCGCCCGCCGAGCGTGAGTAGCTCGAGGGCGTTGTCGAGGGCGGCGGTGTCGCTGCCCGCCTCGTCGATGATGGGGAGGATCTTGTGGATGTCGTCGAACTGGGGGGACTCGAGCAGCGCCTCGCGGGCGCCCATCCAGTTCTTGTTGCCGCGCAGGGTGTTGATCTCGCCGTTGTGGGAGATGGTGCGGTAGGGGTGGGCCAGCTTCCAGCTGGGGAAGGTGTTGGTGCTGAAGCGGGAGTGGAACATCGCCAGGGCGGTGACCATGCGGCGGTCGCGCAGATCGGGGTAGTACTCGGGCAGCTGGAGGGCCGTGAGCATCCCCTTGTAGACGACCGTGCGGCCGGAGAGGCTGGGGAAGTAGAAGTCCTCGGAGTCGCCGATGCCGCGGCGCTCGACCTCGCGCTCGAAGAGCTTGCGGATGACGAAGAGGCGGCGCTCGAACTCGTCGTCGGTCTTCACCCAGGTACCGCGCCCGATGAAGACCTGGTGGACGGAGGGCTCGGCCACGAGGGAGGTTTCGCCCAGCATCGAGTTGTCCGTGGGGACGTCGCGCCAACCGAGGAGGTGCTGTCCCTCGCCGCGGACGAGCTCGGCGAGGAGGTTCATGGCCAGCGTGCGGGCGTGGTCGTCGCCGTGGCAGAAGAGCATGCCGACGCCGTACTGCCCCCGCTGCGGGAGCTGGATGCCGAGCTGGGCGCACTCGTGATGGAAGAACTCATCGGGCGTCTGGATGAGGAGGCCGGCGCCATCGCCGGTGTTGACCTCGGCGCCGCTGGCGCCGCGGTGGTTCAGGTTGGAGAGCGCCTCGATCGCCTTCTCGACGATCATGTGGGAGCGTTGCCCCTTGAGGTGCACGAGGAAGCCGACGCCGCACGAGTCGTGCTCGAGGCGGGGGTCGTAGAGACCCTGCTTCGGGGGCCGGGTATGCGCGGCCATCAAGCGTCTCCTCTCGTTCGCTTCACCCGGGGCGGCGCCGCTCGGGATGCGGCCCCATGCGCGGGGTGCGCTTTCCCGCGCCTCGACTCGCGAGGCTCGCGCCCAACGCACACTCGGGTGAACAATAAGTATAGCGGGATCGTAGCCCGGAGATCGCCCCCTGCCGTTACACCTGCGTTAACTGGAAGCTGTGCGCCGTTCGGAGGCGTCCTACTGCTCGCCAGTGAAGGCGGGGGCGGCCATACTTGGACGATGCCCGAGACACCTTTCTGGAACCAGGACGCCCTCGAAGACCTCGTGAGCGCCCGCTCCAAGATCATGGGGGCGGGGGTGTGGGCGGCGGCCCGCCCCGACGACCGTCCCGTCATCTCCTTCGCGGGCGGACTGCCGGACGTGCCCTCGCTGCCCAGCGAGGAGCTGCTGCGCGCCACCCGCACCGTGCTCGAACATGAGCGTCGCGAGGCGCTGCAGTACGGCGGCACCTTCGGGCCGCAGCCCCTGCGCGAGGCGATTGCGGAGCGTTCCTCGGGCATTGAGGGACTGCCCCTTACGGCCGAGCACGTGATCATCAGCTCGGGCGCGGCGCACGGCATCGGCATCGCCTGCGAAGCGCTGCTCGACCCGGGCGACACGGTGCTCGTGGAGAGCCCTACGTTCCCCGGCAGCCTGCGCACGATCCACTCCTTCGGGGCGCAGGTCGAGGCCGTGCCCATGGACGGGGAGGGCATTCGCGTCGACCTCGCAGAGGAGGTGCTGAAGCGGCTGGCGGACGAGGGGCGGCGGGCGAAGCTGCTCTACCTGATTCCCACGCACCAGAACCCGGAGGGTTCGACGCTGCCGCTGGCGCGCCGCGAGCGGCTGCTCGAACTCGCGCGCGAGCACCGCGTCCTCGTGATGGAGGACGACGCTTACGGCGAACTCTGGTTCGGCGACGAGCCGCCCCCGCCTTCGCTCTTCTCCCTCTCGGGGGGCGAGCTCGCGATCAAGGTCGCGACCTTCTCAAAGATCATCGCGACGGGGCTGCGGCTGGGGTGGAACATGGCGCCGCCGACCCTGATCACGCGCATGGCCGCCCTGCGCTACGACATGGGGTCGAGCCCCTACCTGGGCCGGATCGTGGCGGAGATGATCCGGAACGGCGACCTCGACCGGCACGTGCAGCGCCTGCGCGCCATCTACCGGCGCAAGCTCGACCGCCTCTGCGAAGCGCTCGACGAACACTGCGGGGATTATGTCAGCTACCAGCGGCCGGGCGGCGGCTTCTTCGTGTGGGTCGGGCTGAGGCCCGGGCTCTCCGCGATCGAGGTTCAACGCGTCGCCAACGAGAAGGGCGTGGTCATCGGAGCAGGGCCGCACTTCTTCGCCGACGGCAACGTCACGCAGCACCTGCGGCTCGCGTTCAGCTACACGCCCGTCGAGGAGATCGAGGAAGGCGTCCACCGGCTCGGGGACGCGCTACGCGAGGTGGCGGCCAACTCGCCGGTCAAGTAGCGCTCCCTCGATTCGCGGTTCTGGCTCGGGACCCGGGCAGCGCGTAGGCTCGATTTTCCAAGTTTCCGCGATTGTGGAGTCCCCCGATGCCGCTTGATCCCCGCCACCGCAGCCGCACGCTCGTCGACGGGCCCGACCGGGCCCCGGCGCGGGCGATGTTCAAGTCCGTCGGCTACGACTCGGAGTCGCTGAAGCGCCCGCTCGTGATGGTCGCGCACAGCTGGATCGGGACGATGCCCTGCAACTTCAACCAGCGAGAGCTGGCAACGGAGGTGATGCAGGGCATCCGCGATGCCGGCGGCACGCCGATGGAGGTCAACACCGTCTCCATCAGCGACGGCATCGCGATGGGGACGGAGGGGATGAAGGCCTCGCTCATCAGCCGCGAGATCGTGGCCGACAGCATCGAGCTCTGCGGGCGCGGCTACCTCTTCGACGCCGCCGTTGTCATCGTCGGCTGCGACAAGACGATCCCGGGCAGCGTGATGGGCCTCTCGCGGCTGGGCGTACCCGGGCTCGCGCTCTACAGCGGCTCGATCGCGCCGGGAAGCTACGAGGGTCGCGACGTCACCATCCAGGACGTGTTCGAGGGCGTGGGTCGCCACGCCGCGGGCGACATGACGGATGCGGAGCTGACGGCGCTCGAGGACGTGGCCTGTCCGGGCGCGGGGGCCTGCGGGGCGCAGTACACGGCGAACACGATGGCGACCGCGATCGAGTTCCTCGGCATCGCGCCGCTGGGGAGCGGCTCGGCGGGGGCGACCGACCCCCGCAAGAACAACGCCGGCTACGAGGCCGGCCAGCTCGTGATGGACGTGCTGGCACGGGGGCAGCTCCCAGGGGATGTGATGACGCGCGAGGCGTTCGAGAACGCGATCGTCTGCGTCGCCTCGACGGGCGGCTCGACGAACGCGGTCCTGCACCTGCTGGCGATGGCGCGGGAGGTCGGGGTCTCCCTCACCATCGACGACTTCGACGAGATCAGCGAGCGCACCCCCATCATCGGCGACCTGCGGCCGGGAGGTCGTTATGTCGCGCTCGACATGGACCGGGCGGGCGGCACGCGGCTGCTCGCAAAGCGACTGCTCGAGGGGGACAAGATCCACGGCGACCAGGCCACCGTGACGGGAAGGACGATCGGCGAGGAGGCCGCTGACGCGCAGGAAGCGCCCGGCCAGGACGTCATCGTGTCGCTGGACGAGCCGCTGAAGGCGACGGGCGGGCTCGTGATCCTGAAGGGGAATCTTGCCCCGGAGGGATGCGTGATCAAGGTGGCGGGCCACGAGCTGATGAAGCACCGCGGTCCGGCGCGGGTGTTCGACCGCGAGGAGGATGCCTTCGCGGCGGTCTCGGAGCGGCGCATCGCGCCGGGCGACGTGGTGGTGATCCGCTATGAGGGGCCGAAGGGCGGCCCCGGCATGCGCGAGATGCTGGGCGTGACGGCGGCGCTCGTGGGCGAGGGGCTGGGTGACTCAGTCGCGCTGCTCACGGACGGGCGCTTCAGCGGCGCCACGCACGGCCTGATGGCCGGGCACGTCGCCCCGGAGGCCGCTGCCGGCGGCCCCATCGCCGCGATCGAGGAGGGCGACATCATCTCCTTCGACATCGACGCGCGGCGGCTGGACCTGGAGATCGACGAGGCCGAACTGGAGCGCCGCTTGGCAGCCTGGTCGCCGCCGGCGCCGCGCTACGAGCGGGGCGTATTCGCGAAGTACGCGAACGGCGTCTCAAGCGCCTCGCAGGGGGCGGTCACGAGCTGATTGTGAGGGCTTCCCGGTGAACATCCGCAGTGGGCCACATCCCAGCGCCGGTGGGGTACTCGCCCTGGTCGCGGCACTCGTCGTCAGTCTCGCCCTGCTGCTCGTGGCCTGTGGCGGCGAGTCGCACGAGGGGCGCCAGGGACAGGGGGAACATGGTGGCGAGGCGTCCGGCAAGCACGAGAGTGCAGGCGAAGGTTCGGAACACGACGAAGGCAACGAGGAGTCGGGCGAGCAGTTCGGATTGGACGAAACCTATGACAAGACCCGTGCTGGCGCCCGCCTGATCATCTCCTACGACGCGGCAGCCAACGCCTTCACGGGCACCGTGGAGAACACGACCAACACCACGCTGGAGCGGGTACGCGTCGAGGTGCACCTCTCGAACGGGACCGAACTCGGCCCAACCGCGCCAACCGACCTGGCCCCCGGAGAGAAGGTCGCCGTCACGCTCGCTGCTACGAGCGAGCCCTTCGACTCGTGGAGCGCCCACCCCGAGGTGGGCGGCGAGGGGTCAGGGGAACACGACGAGGGCGGAGAGGACAGCTAGCGGCGGGGCGGGCGGCGATTGGGAGAGCTTAACTGGACCGACCACCCTCGGCTGATGAGGTATCGGCCAAGGCAAGCAGGAATACACGCGAAGGGAATATGGCGAGACTTCGGTATGGACATCCTTAAGGCAACGCAGCTGTTGAACGACCATGGAAGCTCTGCGCATGCAGCGGCCGAGGTCGAGGACGCACTCGAAGGGCTTGCTGGCTACGGCAAGGATCCAGTATCCCAAGCTATCAGTTTCGCGTTGTGCTATGGCCTCGTCCCTGCGTCACATCAGGAAAGCCGAGAGAATTATCCAGAGGGGTTTGTACCGCTCTTTGAAGGCCAGGGAAGAGTCTTTCCACCATACGTAGGCACAGTACCCGAAGAGACCCTGGACATATGGGCGACGATTGTCGAAGGGACTACAGCATCAGTCGTCGCTGCTCGGCTCCACGACCTCCTGTGGACCCGGCGACGGGGGGAACAACCTTTCCAGCACGCCCTCAAGGCCGTTGACGCCTATCTAGCCGCTGCGGCAACACCTGGCTGCCCAGACTATCACGCAACCCAGTACTTTGAACGGTCGCTTGAGTTGGCAGCACTCCTAAACGTCCGCGATGCGACACACCGAATTGCCGTCAATGTCGAGAAGGCCCTGCGAGCAGCACTGGAGGAGGAACCGTTTCGCCCCGAGTGTCTGGAATACCTTAGATTGCTGGCCGCTGTCTCTGTTGAGGATCGCCCCGAGGACTTCCCTCTTCTCTTGTCGCGCACAGAGCAAGCCCTCCGCAATGCCTCCGTCGACACAAAGGCCTATCTCCTAGACATACGTGCGCAGGCAGGCCTAGGTGGCCTCGTTCGAACGGAGAGTCAACAACAAAAGGCCATCCTGTTTCGTGACTACGCCCTTACCCAAGAGGGCATGCTAAAGACATTTTGGCTGCAAAAGGCCTTGGGAGAGGCAACTCACGCGGGCTCCACCAACTTGGCAAACGAGGTGCGGCGCCTGCTTCAAGAGCACGATCCGAGCGATGACATGCAGGAGGTCAAGTCACAGATTGCCCTGCCCGCCCCAGAGATCGACCGCCTATTGGAGGGAATCATTGGCGATGACGACATCGCGGGCGCGGTTCTTCGCCTAGGCCTCTTGGGCCCCCTAGCTGGCAGAACGGAAGATGCCATTCGGCAGGCCGGAGAGTTAGCCCAGCAACACTCCATATCCTTCCTGGTGTCCAGAGTTGTATTTCATGAGCTAGGGTTCCCCATCAGCCGCCTTGCCACGGATGAAGACAAGCTGTTCTATGAGCAGATACAGGTCGGAGTCCAACACGCTCTCCTGAGCGGAGCACTCGCTGGCCACGCCCTAGACGGGATACAAGAGCGGTACACACCGACCACGGAAGAGCTTAGGCAACTCTTCACCCGGGGCGTGGTGACGCCGAATCAAGCTGACGCCTTTGCGCGTGGGTTCGAACACTACTTTGCCGGCCGGTGGGACGAGTGCGTCCACATAGTCCTACCGCGTATTGAGGCTGTGCTCCGACAATTGCTACAGCGTGCGGGAGGGGTCATCTATCAAGAGGAAGGTGGAGGGCGGCGTGGTCGCTTGAAGACCCTAGGCCCCGTCTTGGACAATCTGCGTCCAGCTATGGAGGCCGATTGGCTGGAATCCCTGCGCATCATCCTTTCGGAACCACTTGGCCTGAACCTTCGCAACGACTATCTGCACGGACTCACGGTGGAGGCCCGAAAGGAACATGCAACCCTCGTATTGCTAGTAGCCAGCCACCTGCGACTTCTGGACATACAAGAAGCGAGCCCAGAGGAAGCTGACCCTGGCCAAGACGGAGAGGGCGGCGGCGAGCATGGCTAGCGGCGGGGCGGGCGGCGATGGGGTCGGGGCTCGAGCCCGTCGTAAGGGTTGTGCGGTTCTTGACCCGCCGCCGGAGTTGCTCGGGCCGGATCACGCTCTCGACGATGCTGTCGATGAACTCGAAAATGATTACAAACGGTTTCAGGAGCGTCTTCACGGGGCCTGCCTCCCTGGATCGAGGATAGCAGCGCCGCCGAGCGATGGGTGTGGGTGAAGGGGAAAGTCGAAAGTGTATGGATAGCGATTTCTAATTGAACCATACACTTTGGGGCCTGGCCGCTAGCCCCCACCCTCGCCTGGAGCGCGCTTGTGTTTGCTGGCGAGGTATTCGTCCCTCCAGAGGACGCTGCTTCGCCACTGGCCGTCGGATCCCTTGGCGGCCTGAAGCCTCCCGCGACTGGCGGCCGTTCGCAGGGCATTCACGGTGATGCCCGGGGTTGCGAGCGCGGTAAGGGGCACAAGGCGGGCAGGGCCGGCGACCGCTGGCACAACGAACCGGTAGAGGTTATCGAGGATGGCACGGGCCAGCAATTCCGCGAGCGATCCGGAATCCCCCTGGTCGGCCCGTCGAAGCGCGCGCAGGTAGGCGCGCCGCTTGCTCTTGTAGACGATGACCGGCGGATAGCCGCAGCGGACGAGCAGCAGGTTGAGCACGAGCCGTCCGGTCCTGCCGTTGCCATCGAGGAAGGGGTGTATCTGCTCGAAGCGGCAGTGGAGGTCGGCGATGGCGGTCGGGAAGCCGGGGGTACGCGCATGCACGGCGTTCGCGTCCTCGAACCAGTCGGTCATCAGCGCTGGTACGTCGGTCCAGGGGGGCGGCATCATGCCTCCCGGGAACGGTTGGATGTCGTGCTGGCGGAAGGCGCCGGGGTGCTCAGCGGGAAGGGCGTCCGGATGTGGCGCCACGTCCCACGCGGGGCCCATGGCCAGCTTGTGAATGTTGCGCACCTCGGTAAGGCTGAGCAGGGCATCGCCGGACCAGTCGGACGCTTCAACGCCGTGCCCGTACACCCAGTCCGCGGCGTTCGCGTAGCCCCTCACCTCCAGGTACTCTCTGAGCGGCTTCTGGCCGACAACGCGCCCCTCGGCGAGCAGGGTCTCGACCTGCTTCAGCACGAGCGTATTCCCCTCAATGGCGGTCGAGTGATGGGCCTCCTCGTACCAGATACCTTCCCAGATCGAGGCCAACTCCAGGCGATTGGGGAGCCCGCCCATGCGCTCCCAGAGCTCCGCGATCTGGGTATCCAGGCGCTCGAAGAGGACTTCACGGGGCGGCCTGCCACGGTTCGGCATCGGGCGCGCTTTCTTAGTTTGACGAGTTTTCACGAATTCAAATCTACCATACAAAGTCCAGGCAAGCTGCGGACAGGGCGCACGGCGGCAATCAATGGGGCACGGTTCCATGTGCCCGCGCCCAGTTTGGCGAGTTTGCGGCAATTCAAATGAACCATACAAATTGGGGTGTGGTGTGGGTAGGGCGCGAATCAGCCAATCGCGCCGCGCCAACCCAGGTGGTCCACCTGACAAGTTGGTGAGTTAGCGCGAATCCAAATGAACCATACAAATTCGGACACGAGGGCGCGCAAAGGCCCCTGCCGGATGGCAGGGGCCCTCTGAAAGCAAACTGGCTGGCGACCCCGATCGGATTTGAACCGACGATCTCCACCTTGACAGGGTGGCGTGTTAGGCCGCTACACCACGGGGCCGCGCGGCGAATGCGATCGTAGCGGCTCGCTGCGGCCCAGCCAAGCAGCGGGGCCGCGCGAACCCGTCGCCGAGCTACGCCAGGAGCGGGGCTCCATCCTTCATGATGACCCAGCCGCCGCTGTCGCGGTCCGCGTCGTAGACGACGACGTGGCAGTTGCCGCAGATGGGCCCGGTGGCCGAGCGGTCGCCGTTCTGGACGATGTGCTCGTCGCAGATGCCGCCGTAGCGCTCGACGCCGTCCAGCTCGCAGAAGAGGCAAGTCAGGTGGGGCGTCTCGCTCTTGCCGCAGGCGCCGCAGACGGCGCCATCGGCGAAATTGTGGCCGCCGGGGCCGCAGGGGAACTTCTCGATGTGATCGAGGACGATGTTGCTGGCCATAGCTTTCGCTTCCCTTCCCCTAGGAGACCGCAGCGGCGTTGCGCTCGCGCGCCCACGCGTGGGCCTCGTCGGAGGCGACCCACTTGATGGCGTTCGAGAGCAGCTTGCGGTAGTTCGGATTGTTGTACGAGGTCGGCACGTCGCCAGCCTGCACGTAGACGATAGGGCTGTTGCGGTAGTTCTTCGCCCAGACGACCAGGTTCGGGGTCGGCGGGTGGGTCCAGTCGCCACGCTCGTACATGCGCCCGTTGTTCACCACCAGCGAGGGCGAGAAGAAGTTCTTGTAGGTGAAGTCGAAGTCGCTGCGGACCAGCGGGACGAGGCTGTCCTCGTGGTAGGGGGCGAGGTAGATCTCGTCCTGCAGCTCGAACTCCAGTTCGACGCCTTCGACAACGGGGTGGCCGGCCTCGGCCTCCACCACCTGGCAGGTGTGGTTGGCGGCGAGCAGGTAGCCCGAGTCGGGGTACTCGACACCGCGCAGGCTGCCGGGGTTGTAGAAGAAGCGGCCGCCGATGATCTCGGCGTACTCCTCCCAGCCGGGCCAGGAGCAGATGTTGTGGTGGATCATGACGAGGCCCTTGCCCTCTTCGGTGAGGCGCATGTAGCCGTCCTTGAGCGCCTCCGGCGGATCGGGCGGGCCTCCGACACCGAAGACGCCCGGCATCGAGTAGTCGACGATGCAGTCGTACTCGCGGGAGTTCTCGGGCTGGAAGAAGAGCTGGGCGGCGGGCTGCTCGACGTGCGTCCAGGCGGAGATATCCCCTCCCTGCTGGAAAGCATCGAACATCTGGAAGAAGGGCTCGCGCTGGAAGGGATGGCCCTTCGAGGCGAGCAGGACATTGGGTGCGCTCATGGCTTTCTCCTCCGACTCAACGGGGTTGGCGGGCGCATTCTACGAGGTTCGCGATGGCCGCGGGCATCCGCCCATTCGCATCCGCCGTGGGAGCCTGCGTCGTGTTCGCGGGCGCGCTCTGTGTCCTGCGCTTCCTGCCCGCACAGCACCTCGCCGCGCCCATCCGGTAAGAGGAGACGGGAGCGGCGTAGTCGCGAAACCGCAACCGTTGCCGGTTGCCCCCTTTGCACGATGGCGGCAGACTGCGTACGTGCTCGCCAAGGTGCGGTCGAGCGCGGTCGTCGGGCTCGACGGCGTCATGGTCGACGTCGAGGTCGACATCTCGCGCGCCCAGAATCCCACGACGGCCATCGTGGGGTTGCCAGACGCCGCCGTCCAGGAATCGAAGGAGCGGGTGCGGGCGGCGATCCGCAACAGCGCGCTCACGTGGCCCTTCAACAGCCGCATTGTGGTCAACCTTGCGCCGGCCGACCTGCGCAAGGAGGGCCCCGCCTACGACCTGCCCATCGCGACGGGCGTGATGGTGGCCAGCGGGCAGGTGGAGGCGGACCTGGCGGACGCCGTGCTCGTGGGGGAGCTGGCGCTCGACGGGGAGGTGCGCAGCGTCCGGGGCGCGCTGCCGATGGTGGCGGTCGCGCGCGATCACGGTGCGCGCCGCGCCTTCGTGCCTGCTCTGAACGCGCCCGAGGCGGCGCTGGTCGAGGGCCTCGAGGTGTACGCGGTCGAATCACTCACGCAGCTGGCCGCGCATCTGCTGGGGAAGGCGCCGATCACGCCGTACTCGCCACTCGACGAGCCGGAGGAGCGCGACCCCAACGGTCCCGACCTGGCCGACGTCATCGGGCAGGAGCACGCCAAGCGAGCGCTGGCGATGGCCGCCGCCGGCGGTCACAACCTGCTGATGCGGGGTCCGCCCGGGAGCGGCAAGACGCTCCTGGCGCGCGCCATCCCCTCGATCCTGCCGCTGATGACGAACGACGAGGCGCTGGAGGTGACGCGCATCTACAGCGTGGCCGGGTTGCTGCCTTCCGGCGCCGGGCTGCTGCGGGAGCGACCGTTCCGCGCACCGCACCACACGATCTCGAACGCGGGGCTGGTGGGTGGCGGGTCCGTGCCTCGCCCGGGCGAGATCACCCTGAGCCACCACGGAGTGCTCTTCCTCGACGAGCTGCCGGAGTTCGGCACGCAGGTGCTGGAGGTGCTCCGCCAGCCGCTGGAGGACCGCATCGTGACGATCAGCCGGGCGCGGCAGTCGGCGACGTTCCCGGCGAGCTTCGCGCTGATAGCGGCGCAGAACCCGTGTCCCTGCGGATACCGGGGCGACCCCGTACGCGAGTGCCGCTGCCCGGCAAACACGGCCGCCCGCTATCAGCGGCGTGTCTCGGGGCCGGTGCTGGACCGCATCGACATCTTTATCGACGTGCCCCGGGTGGACTACGAGAAGCTGGTGGAGGGGGCGCGGGGCGAGCCCTCGTCGGTGGTGGCGGAGCGGGTGCGGGCCGTGCGCGAGATCCAGCGAAAGCGCTTCGCCGGGACGCGCACGCGTCTGAACGCGGAGATGGGTCCGACGGAGGTGCGCGAGCAGGCCCAGTGGAAGCTCGACGACCCGGCCCAGCGCATCCTGAGCCAGGCGGCGGTGCAGATGGCGCTCTCCGCGCGAGCCTTCCACCGGGTCCTCAAAGTGGCGCGCACCGTGGCCGACTTCGACAGGAGCGACGCGATCGGGAGCGCGCACGTGGCGGAGGCGCTGCAGTACCGGGAGCGGGCGGAGTAGCGCTGGCTACAATCCCTCGAAATCGTCAAGGCTGAGGCCAGCCTGCCGGAGAATGCTCCGCAACGTCCCATCCAGGCTTCCGAACATGTGTGCTTGACAGGCGAACGTTCGTTCGCTACGTTGTGCGGACCCTGCGAACGGATGTGCTGACCATGGTAAACACCATCCCCACGATCATCTTCGATGTCCTGCTCGTGGGAGCAGCGGTGGCGCTCCTGGGGGCGACCCTTCGCTCCATGCTGCCGCGCGGGGGTGGCGTGCTCGGGCGGTTCCTCCCAATCGCCCGATGGCGGCCGGTACGGTCCGTTCGAGGAGAGTTGCGGCCGGCCCTGGGCCGCGTGGAACCCCTCGCCACGCGGCGCCAGGCGCTGGCGCGCCGCGCCTCCTGACCCTTAGCTGGACCTGCGCACGCAGCTGCGCACGCCGCGGATCGTTTCCATGCGCGTGAGCAGCCGCGATATCTGCGACAGCCCGCTCGTTTCGAGGGTCGCCAGCACCGACACCGTGCCGTTGCCGTTCTTGGTCGTGTTCACGTTGACCATGTTCACGTCCTCGGCGGCCACGAGCGTGCTGATGTCGCGCAGGAGGCCGACGCGATCCCAGGCCTCGATCTGGACGGTGGCGGGGTAGCGCTGCTCATCGGTGCGGCCCCAGTCGACGTCGATCAGGCGGTCGCGCTCCCGCTCGTGGAGGACGTTGTGGCAGTCGGCGCGGTGCACGGTGACGCCACGGCTGCGGGTCACGTAGCCGCGGACGCTGTCGCCGGGAACGGGGTTGCAGCAGCGCGCCAGGCTCGTCTCGAGGCCACCGGCGCCGAAGGCTCGGAGGCCGGGCGCGCTGCCCCGGCGGGAGGAGCGCCCAACCGGAATCTCGTCGATCTCGTCCGGTTCCTGGTGCTTCTGGAGCAGGGCGCTGGCCTTGCGCGTGACCGATTCGACGCTGACGTCGCCGTAGCCGATGGAGGCGAAGAGGTCGTCCCAGCTCTTGCCGGGGAAGAGGGCGAGCACCTCATCCTGGTGATCAGAGAGGTCGAACGCAAGGCGGCGCATCTCGCGCTCGATCATCTCGCGGCCGCGCTCGATGCTCTCCGCACGGCGCTGCTTGCGGAACCACTGCCGCACCTTCTGACGGCCCTGCGAGGTCTGCAGGTAGCCGAGGCTCTCGCTCAGCCAGTCGCGCGAGGGGCCGCTGCGTGCGCGGCTGCGCATGATCTCGACGACATCACCGTTCTGAAGGCTTGAGTTGAGCGCCGCCATCTTGCCGTTCACCTTGGCCCCGATGGTCTGGTGGCCGAGGTCGGTGTGGATGCGGTAGGCGAAGTCGAGGGGGGTGGCGCCGGCGGGGAGGTCGAGCACGTCGCCCTTGGGCGAGAGCACGAAGACCTGGTCGTCGAAGACATCGGTCTTGACGCTCTCGACAAACTCCTCCGCGCCCGAGAGCTCACGCTGCCACTCGAGCAGCTGGCGCAGCCAGGCGATGCGCTCCTCGTCCTGGGCAGCTCGATTGCTCCCACCCTTGTAGCGCCAGTGAGCGGCGACACCGTACTCAGCCACGCGGTGCATCTCGTAGGTGCGAATCTGCACTTCCAGGGGTCGGGCGCCGGGGCCGATGACGGTGGTGTGGAGGGACTGGTACATGCTCGCCTTGGGGCTGGCGATGTAGTCGTCGAACTGGCCGGGGAGGGGGCGCCAGGTGGCGTGCACGACGCCCAGGGCGGCGTAGCAGCCGGCCACATCCTTCACGAGGATACGGAGGGCGAGCAGGTCGTAGATCTGGTCGAACGACTTGGCCTCACGCCCATAGCGCCGGGCCTTCTGGTGGATGGAGTAGATGTGCTTCGCGCGGCCCGTGACATCGGCCTCGATGCGGGCGTCGTCGAGCTGCGTGCGGAGGCCGGCGGCCACGTCCTCGATGTAGCGCTCGCGGGCAAGGCGGGTGGCATCGAGGCGGGCAGCAATCTCCTGGTAGCGCTCCGGCTCGAGGTAGCGGAAGGCGAGGTCCTCGAGCTCCCACTTGATCTGCCAGATGCCCAGGCGGGTGGCAAGCGGGGCGAAGATCTCCATGGTCTCGTGGGCGATGCGGCGCTGCTTCTCGGCGGGGAGGGCGTAGAGCGTGCGCATGTTGTGGAGACGGTCGCAGAGCTTGATAAGCACGACGCGCACGTCGGCGGCCATGGCGAGCAGCATCTTGCGGAGGTTCTGGGCCTGGACGCCGCCGCCATCCTCGCCCACGCGCAGGGGAAGACTGTCGAGCTTGGTCAGTCCCTCGACGAGCTCGGCGGCGTCTTCGCCGAAGCGCTCGGCGATCTCTTCGTTGGGAACGCCGCAGTCCTCCTGCACATCGTGGAGGAGGGCGGCGACGAGCGATGGCTGGTCGAGTTCGAGGTCGGCGACGAGCTTGGTGACCTCGAGCGGATGGGAGATGTAGGGATCGCCGGTGCGGCGCATCTGGCCGTCGTGGCTCTCCTCGGCGAAGGCGTAGGCATCCGCTACCAGCCCGACCCGGTCCTCGGGGAGGTAGGTACGGACACGGTCGAGGAGATCCGTGACAGCCGGGGACTCAGGAGAACGTTCGAGGACGCTCAAGCGCTTTCTCGTTGGCCGATTCTGCCAGTATCTTAGCAGGCAACCCCACGACACTTGGCGGGACGTGAATGAGCGGACGGTTCCAGACACCGCGCGGAACTGAGGACATCCTCCCCGAGGAGCAGCCGTACTGGCGCGCGATCCACGATGCGGCCGCGGAGATCACGCGGCTTTTCGGCTACAGCCGCATCGACACGCCGGCCTTCGAGGACGCCAGCCTCTTCGAAAAGGGGACGGGCGACACGACCGACATCGTCGAGAAGGAGATGTACAGCTTCGAGGACCGCGGCGGTGATTCGCTGTCGCTCTCGCCCGAGGCGACGCCGGCGATCTGCCGGGCCTACCTGGAGCACGGCATGGCCAGCCGTCCCCAGCCCGTGCGCCTCTACACGACCGGGCGGATGTTCCGCTACAGCCGCCCGCAGCAGGGAAGGCTGCGCCAGCACACGCAGTTCGACTGCGAGGCGCTCGGCTCCGCCAGCCCGATGGTGGACGCGGAACTGATCGAGCTGCTCTGGCGGCTCTACCAGCGCCTCGGTCTGCGCAACATTGAGGTCCACCTCGGCAGCATCGACGACCCGGCGCCGCGCCGCGCCTACCTCGAGCGGCTGCGCGCCTACTACCTGCCCCTCCGCGAGCAACTCTCCGAGGACAGCCAGCGACGGCTCGAGCGCAACCCCCTGCGCCTGCTCGACAGCAACCACGCGGGCGATCAGGAGTTCCGCAAGGGCGCGCCCACGATGATCGACGACCTGAGCGAGGAAGCGGCGGAACACTTTGCCGGCGTCCAGGAGGCGCTGACGGCAGCGGGAGTGCCCTTCGTGGTCGACCCCCTGCTCGTGCGCGGGCTCGACTACTACAACCGCTCCGTCTGGGAGTTCATTCCCACGGGCGACGGGCGCGCGCAGAGCACGATCGGTGCGGGAGGGCGTTACGACGGCCTCATCGAGACGATCGGCGGGCCGCCCACACCCGCGGTGGGGTTCGCCTCGGGATTCGAGCGGATCATCCTGGAGATGAAACGGCAGGAGATCCCCCTGGCCGAGCAGGAGGCGCCGGACGCCTTCGTGGTCCACGGCGGGGCGGAGGGCGCGCGCGCCGCGATACGCGCCGGCGCCGACCTGCGGGCTGCGGGGTTCGCCACGCTGCTGGGGGAGTCGGGGCGGTCGTTCCGGGCGCAGCTGCGGCGCGCGAACGGAAGCGGCGCGCGCTTCGCCGTCATCATCGGGGAGGACGAGGCGGAGCGGGGAGTGGCGGCGTTGAAGGACCTGCGCGAGGAGGGCGACCAGGAGGATGTTCCCCTGGAGGAGATCGCGGTCCGGCTGGGCGCGTACCTCCGCTAGCCGAGCGCGAAGCTCACCCCGCCCCCAGAATAGAGCGATGGACGAGGCGGTTCGCGGCAGGCTCAACGAGATCCGGGTGCGCTTCGATGCGATCACGGAGGAGATGGGACTGCCCGAAGTCGCAGCTGATTATGACAAGGCGACCCAGCTCGCGCGCGAACGATCCGATATCGCGCCCATCGTCCAGCTCCTGACCGAGTACACCGAGAGCGAGGCAGCGCGCACGGAGGCCCAGGAGCTGCTGGACGAGGGTGACGCCGACATTCGCGAGCTGGCAGAGGCCGAGTTGGGCGCCGCCGCCGAGCGACTGGTCACACTCGACCAGAAGATCCTGCGCGCGCTCCTGCCCAAGGACGAGCGCGACAGCCGCAACGTGGTCATGGAGATTCGCGCCGGGGCCGGGGGCGAGGAGGCGGCGCTCTTCGCGCAGGAGCTGTACCGCGCCTACCACCGCTACGGCGAGCGTCGCCGCTGGCGCACCCAGATGCTGAGCGTCTCGGAGACGGGCCTCGGTGGCTACAAGGAGGTCATCTTCAGCGTGGCGGGCGAGGGCGCCTTCTCGCGGCTGAAGTACGAGAGCGGCGTCCACCGCGTGCAGCGCGTCCCCGCCACGGAGGCGCAGGGCCGCATTCACACCTCCACGGCCACGGTCGCGGTGCTGCCCGAGGCGGAGGACGTGGATATCGAGATCAACGACAAGGAAATGCGGGTCGACATCTTTCACGCCTCCGGCGCGGGCGGGCAGAACGTGAACAAGGTCGCGACGGCCGTGAGGCTGACGCATCTCCCCACAGGGCAGGTGGTGGTCTGCCAGGACGAGCGCTCGCAGCTGAAGAACCGCGCCAAGGCGATGACGGTGCTGCGATCGAGGCTGCTGGCGATGGAGCAGGAGAAGCAGGACGCCGAGCTGGCAGCAGATCGGCGCACACAGGTGGGGAGCGGCGACCGCAGCGAGAAGATCCGCACCTACAACTTCCCCCAGGATCGGATTACCGATCACCGCATCGGGCTGACGGTGCACAACATCCCCGACCGGCTGGACGGGAACATCGACGACATCATCGATGCGGTAGCGGCGGCGGAAGAGGCAGCACGGCTGCAGGCGACCACCGCGTGAAGGCGCGCGCCGTCGCCGCGCGCGTCCGCGCAGAGCTGGCGGCCGCGGGCGTCCCCGACGCAACGATCGAGGCGGAGGTGCTCACGCGCCACGCGAGCGGGCTCAGCCGCAGCGCGTTCTTCGCCGACGCGCCCGTGGCCGCGGGCGCCTGCGCCCGGCTCGAGGCGCTGGTCGTGCGGCGGCTGCGGCGCGAGCCCACGCCCTACCTGACGGGGCAGCGCGAATTCCACGGAATCGAGCTGCTGGTGGGGCGGGACACGCTCATCCCCCGCCCCGAGACGGAGCTCCTGGTCGAGACCGCGATTGCTGCACTCGAGCGCAACCCCGAAGCGACGGTGTTCGACGTGGGCACGGGCTGCGGCGCGATCGCCATCGCCGTGGCGAACGCCGCGCCGCGGGCCCGTGTGGTCGCGACTGATGTGAGCGAGGGCGCCCTGCGAATCGCGGCGCTGAACGTGGCGCGCCACGGCGTCGCGGTCGCGCTGCTGCAAAGCGACCTCGCGAGCGCGCTCGCGCGAGCCGACATCGTCCTCGCGAACCTGCCCTACGTGCCCGCGAAGGCCATCGAGGGGCTGCAACCGGAAGTGCGCCAGTGGGAGCCACGGGTGGCCCTCGACGGCGGTGAGGACGGGCTCGACCTGGTGCGGGCGCTGCTTGACGACTGCGGCCGGCGACTACGGCCCCGGCTGGCGGCGTTCGAGGTGGGGCTTGGACAAGGGGACAGGGTCGTCGAACTGGCCAGGGCTGCCGGCGCCAAGGCGGACATCCTGCACGACCTCGCCGGCTGGGAACGGGTGGTGACGGCGCGATGGGGGTGAAGCTCATCGCGCTCGACATCGACGGCACGATCCTGCCGAACGACGGACCGAACAGGGGGGCGCTGTCGCCGCGCCTGCGGGCGGCCGTGACCGCGCTCGTCGAGCAGGGCCGCACCGTCGTGCTCGCCAGCGGGCGGATGCGGCTGGGCGTCCTTCGCGTGGCGCGGGAGCTCGGGCTGACCAGCCCGTACATCGCGCAGGAGGGCTGCCTGATCGGAAACGGCGACGGGACGGTCGTGCGCGAGCTCAAGCTCGACCGGGAGCTGGCGCTCCAGGTCACGGCGTATGCGCGCGAGGCGGGCCACGACTACGAGTGGTTCAGCTCCGATCGCTACGCCGTCACGACGGAATCGCCGGCAACGCAGTACTACGCCGAGCTGGGCGAGGTCACGCCCGAGGTCCACGCCAGACCGGAGTCGCTCGGCATCGAACCGAACGGGGTCGGCGTGCTGAGTGACTCCGACAGGTCGTCGCTGGTACACCGGGCGCTCGCCGAGCGTCTCGGCGATGCGCTCCACCTGCTCGACTTCCCCTTCGTAACGGTCGCGCTGGCGCCGGATGCGACCAAGGGGAACGCACTCGCGCTCGTCGCGCGCGACCTCGGGGTCAGGCAGGCCGAGACGGTTGCGATAGGCGACAGCGTGAACGACATCTCGATGCTGGCGTGGGCAGGGCGGGGGCTGGCCGTGGCGAAGGGCCACGACTCGGCGCGGGAGGCGGCGGACGAGGTGCTTCCGGACGAGGAGGACGCGGTCGCGAAGGCGCTGGAGGATCTGCTGTAGCGCTACTCCGGCTCGATCCGGTGCCAGATGCGCAGCAGGACGAGCGCTATCCCAAGGATGATCGCCGCCGCCAGCGTGACCGGCAAGACGACTCCCAGCCAATTGACGGAGGCGCCCTCGGAGGGGTCGACGGCAAGCACGGCGTACTGCCCGGAAACCCCGCGGATGCGGGAGACCAGCTCCTCCTCGGGGAGGGACACCGGCGGGTCGGCGCCGTTGGTGGCGATGCCGCCTTCCACCACGAAAAGGGCCGCCGGTACCGGCCACTGGAAGCCTCCCACCTCCTGTCGCAACCCAACGACCACGCGGGCGCCCGGCGGCGGAAGGTCGGCTTTCGCGCATTCGGAGGGCGCATCCACCAGCAGGGGCATTTGCCTCACCGCCGAGCCTCGCAGGTAGGCCTCGAGTTTGATTGTGGGGGCTTCGCTGTCGCTGGTGAGCTCGCCGACGACGATGACATCCACGTCCTCCACCGAGGCACGCAGGTCGTCGAGGTCGAAGTGGGGGCAGTCGTCGTGCGCGAGCACGGGAGTCGCCGCGCCACCTGCCACGGCCATGGCGACCACGACCAGCGATGCGGCGAGGACAGCGTGCGAAGGGACGGCCTTCTCCGTCGGGCTGCCTACGATTCCGCCTGGGCGAACTGGTAGATCTTGCCCTCGGTCTTGATGGAGGGCGCGACCACCATCTCAGCGTCCTGGAACTCGCGGATGGTGTGGGCGCCGCACATGCCCATTGCCGTCTTGAGGGCGCCGGCCAGATTTTCCGTACCGTCGGTGCGGCTGGTAGGGCCGAAGAGCGTCTTCTGCAGGGTCGTGTTCACGCCCACGAAGACGCGTGTCCCGCGGGGGAGGTCGGCATGGGAGGTGGCCATGCCCCAGTGGTAGCCACGCCCGGGGGCCTCGGTCGTGGCGGCGAAGGGCGAGCCCATCATGACGCCGTCGGCGCCGGCGGCGAAGCACTTGCACACGTCCCCGCCGGTGCGGATGCCGCCGTCGGTGATGATGGGCACGTAGTTGCCGGTCTCGGCGAGGTAGGCCTCGCGGGCGGCGGCGCAGTCAATCGTGGCCGTGACCTGGGGCACGCCAATGCCGAGCACCTCGCGGCTGGTGCAACCGGCGCCCGGACCCACGCCCACGAGCACGCCGGCGACGCCGGAGCGCATCACCTCGAGGGTGGCGTTGAAGCCGACCGTGTTCCCGACGACAACGGGGATGTGGATGTGCTCGAAGAGCTTCTCGAAGCGCAAACCCTCGATGCTGCTCGACTCGTGGCGGGCCGTCGTGACCGTGCTCTGCACCACGAGGATTTCGGCGCCCGCTTCCTGCACCAGGGGCGCGTACTGCTTCGTGCTCTTGGGCGTGACGGAGACGGCGGCGATTCCGCCGCCTTCCTTCATCTCCTTCACCCGGACCGCGACGAGGTCGTCCCGGATGGGCTGCTGGAAGGCCGACTGGAGGATGGTCGTGGCCTCGTCGCGGTTGACCGAGGCAACCTCGTCGAGGATGGGGCGGGGGTCGTCGTAGCGGGTCCAGATGCCCTCGAGGTTGAGCACGCCGAGGCCGCCAGACTCGTGCATCAGGCGCGCGAAGGGGGGATCGACAACGGCATCCATGGCGGACGCGATGAAGGGCAAGCCGAAGTGGTACGGCCCGATGTCGAGACCAATCTCGACAAGCTCGGGGTTGATCGTGACCTCGCCGGGGACAATGGCGACATCATCGAAGCCGTAGGCGTGCTTGAGCTGCTTGAAACGGGGTGCCGGCACGGACAAACCCTCCTCCTGGGTATGCAAAACGCCGCGCTCCGAAGAATCAGGCGCGGCGAGGGTGGCGGATGCGGAGTCGAGGCTCACCGAAGCAACTTCCGTTCGATGTTGGATGACTCGAAAGGGAGTATCACGGCTACTAAAGAGGGTAGCCCCGCGCACCTCTCAGGGTCAATGAATAGCAAGGCCCGCGGCGGCAGAATTCGCGCTCGCCGCGCCGTTCTGTGAAGCTGACCGAAGCATGAAGGCACTCGCGCCCGGCCTCTACGTGGTGGCGACCCCCATCGGCAACCTCGGCGACCTGAGCGAGCGAGCGGCATCGGTGCTGCGCGGGGCCAGCCTCATCGCCGCCGAGGACACGCGCGTGCTGCGGACGCTCACCGGACGCGTGCACGCGACCGCAACGGCGCTGAGTCTCACCGAGCACAACGTCGAGGCGCGCATCCCGCGGCTGCTGGAAGCGGCCCGGGAGGGGGTCGTGGCGCTCACCTCGGACGCGGGCACACCCCTCATCGCCGACCCCGGGGCGCGCGCCGTGGAGGCCGCGCACGAGGCGGGCATCCCCGTGTTCGCGGTACCCGGGCCCTCGGCGCTGGCGGCGGCGGTGTCGGTGTCGGGGTTCACGACCGGCGACGCGCACTTCCTCGGATTCCTGCCGCGGGCGCAGGGGGAGCGGCGGCGGCGCCTGACGGAGGCGGCATCCGCCGCGCAGTCGCTCGTCTTCTTCGAGAGCCCGCGCCGGTTGGCGGCCACACTCGAGGACGTGGCCGCCGTCCTGAGCGATCCGCCGGCGGTGGTCTGCCGCGAGCTCACCAAGATCCACGAGGAGGCGGTCCGCGGGCGCGCCTCGGAGCTGGCCGCCCGCTTCGCGGAGACGCGCGGCGAGTGCACGGTAGTGGTCGACGTGCGCGGGTGGTCCGCGGCGAGCGACGAACGCGAGCTCCGCGCCTACCTGGCGGAGATGCGGGAGGCGGGGGCGCGTCGCAGCGCCGCGGCAAGGGCGGCAGCGCACCGCTTCGGAGTCTCGCGGGCGGAGGCGTACGAGGCCTGGGGAGAAGGGGAAGAGTAGGGAAAGAGCCGCGCGTCGGCCCTAAAGCGGGGCGGTGCTAGACTCGCGAGAGCGCTCTCCCAAAGGGGCATCCATGGCGGACCGCATCTTCGTGGCGGTGGCTTGGCCGTACGCGAACTACCTCCTGCACGCCGGTCAGGCAGCGGGGGCGTACCTTCCCGCCGACATTTTCGCCCGCTACCACCGCATGCGTGGCAACGACGTGCTCATGGTCTCCGGCTCCGACTGCCACGGGACGCCCATCACCCTGGCCGCCGACAACGAGGGCATCACCCCCCGGGAAGTCGTCGACCGCTACCACCCGAAGATCCTGGAAGCGTGGGAGCGGTTCGGTATCTCCTTCGACCTGTTCACGACGACGCTGACCGACAACCACTACCAGACCACGCAGGAAATCTTCTCGCGCTTGCTCGAGCAGGACCTGCTGTACCGGGGTACGCAGGAGCAGCTGTACGACCCCGAGTTCAAACGCTTCCTGCCCGACCGCTACGTGGAGGGCATCTGCCCACTCTGCCGCCACGCCGAGGCGCGGGGCGACCAGTGCGACAACTGCGGCTCGCAACTCGACGCCATCGACCTGATCGAGCCGCGCAGCAAGATGAGCGGGGCGACGCCAGAGGTGCGCGAGTCGGAGCACTTCATGCTGCGGCTCTCCGCCTTCAACGAGCAGTTGAAGGAGTGGGTGCGGCAGCAGCCGCATTGGCGGCGGAACGTCGCCAACTTCACGCTGGGCATACTCGAAGAGGGGCTGAAAGACCGGGCGATCACGCGCGACATCAACTGGGGCGTGCCCGTGCCGGTCGAGGGGTGGGAGGACAAGAGGATTTATGTCTGGTTTGATGCGGTCATCGGGTATCTCTCGGCGGCGAAGGAGTGGGCCAAGGCCAGCGGCGACCCCGAGGCATGGCGGCTCTACTGGGAAGACGAGGAGACCAGGTCCTACTACTTCATCGGGAAGGACAACATCGTCTTCCACACGCTCATCTGGCCGGCAATGCTGCTCGGCTACGGCGGGCTGAACCTGCCGCACGACGTACCGGCCAACCAGTACGTGAACTTCTCGGCCGGGCAGAAGCAGAGCAAGTCGAAGGGCACGGCCACCTGGCTGCTCGACCTGCTCGATACGTATGACGCCGACGTCGTGCGCTTCTACCTGACCCAGATCATGCCGGAGACGAGCGACTCGGAGTTCCGCGAGGAGGAGCTGATCCGAGCGAACAACGAGGTGCTCATCGCAACATGGGGGAACCTCGCGAACCGCGTACTGGCGATGATCCGGCGTAACTTCGACGGCGTCGTGCCCACGCCCGGCGTGCCCAGCGCGGAGAGCGAAGCGTTGCTCGCGCGCGTGCGCGAGGGCTTCGAGCGCACCAGTGCAGCGTACGAAGCCTGCCAGTTCCGGGCGGCGCTGCGGGAGGCGCTGGCGGTGGCCCAGGCGGCCAACAAGTACCTCGACGAGCGCGCTCCCTGGCGGGCGGTGAAGGAGAACCGCGACCACGCCGCCGAGACGCTCCACACGGCGCTGCAGGCGATCTCGGGCCTGTGCGCCCTGCTGCATCCCATCCTTCCGTTCTCCACGAGCCGCCTGCACGCCACGCTCGGGCACGGGGGGACACCCGAGACATCCGGCTGGACGCTCACGGAGATGCCGGCCGGTCGCGCGCTCGGCGAAGGCGGCGCCCTCTACCGCAAGCTCGACGTGCCAGAACCGGTCGCCACTTGATGCGCCTCTTCGACTCCCACAGCCACCTGCAGGACGCGCGCTTCGACGAGGACCGCCTCGCGGTCCTCGCCCGCGCGTCGGCGGCGGGCGTCGGCGCCATCGTCGTCTGCGGCGAGGATGTCGCGTCGAGCAAGGCCGCGATCACGCTCGCGGCGCGCACGGAGCACCCACGTCTGCTCGCGACCGCCGGCTTCCACCCGCACGAGGCGCAGCAGGCAACGGAGGCGGCGCTCGACGAGATCGAGCACCTGGCCGGCAGCGGCAGCGTGGCCGCCATCGGCGAAATCGGGCTCGACTTCTACCGGAACCTGGCGCCACGTCACGTGCAGCGCCGCGTCTTCGACGCACAGCTCGCGATCGCGGCGCGTCTGGGGCTGCCCGTCTCCATCCACTCGCGGGACGCCGAGGATGAGATGCAGCCGCACCTCGCGCGGTTCGCGGCGGAGTCGCCATCTGGAGGCGCAGGACGTCCTCTGGGCGTCCTGCATGCGTTCGGAGGAACACTGGACCAGGCGAGCCGCTACGTGGAGCTGGGGTTCCTGGTGTCGCTGACCTGCTCGGCGGGCTACCCCCGCAACGACGAGGCCCGGCGCGTGGCGGCGGGGCTGCCGCTCTCCGCGCTGCTAATCGAGACCGACAGCCCGGCGCTTCCGCCTCAGTCGCAGCGGGGCACGCGCAACGAACCCGCAAACGTGCGCGTCACTGCCGAGGTGGTGGCGGAGGCGCGCGGTGTCAGCGTCGAGGTGGTGGCGGCAGCTACCACGGCCAACGCGGAGGCGCTGCTGGGCGGCATCCCCGCGATGGAGGCGAGCGCATGACGCAGACGCAATCGTCCGCGATCTACGGCCCGGTAGCCGAGGACCTGATCCTGGTCGAGGACCTGCTGGAATCGGTAAAGCGCGTGGAGCTGGCGCCCCTGCGGCTGATGCTGGACCACGCGCTGGCGCCTCGGGGAAAGCGGCTGCGTCCGGCGCTGGTGCTGCTGGCGGGCACCTTCGGCGACTACAACCTGAACCGGCTGGTGCCGCTGGGGACGGCGATCGAGCTGCTCCACACGGCCAGCCTCGTGCACGACGACGTGGTCGACGGGGCCACCAGGCGCCGCGGGCGACCGACCGCCAACGCCGTCTTCGACAACGCCCTGACGGTGTTGCTGGGCGACTTCATGTTCGCGAACGCCGCGGAGATGGTGACGCGCACGGGCAGCCTGCCCGTGACCCGGCTCTTCGCGCTGGCGCTGATGAAGATGACGAGCGGGGAACTCGACCAGGACGCGGCCGCGTTCGATGTCGCTCGCGACGTTCAGCACTACCTCTGGCGCATCGGCGGCAAGACGGCGGCGCTGTTCGGCCACGCGGCACAGGGCGGGGCGCTGCTGGCGCAGTGCAGCGAGGGCCAGGTCGAGGCGCTGCGGAGCTACGGCTACAACCTCGGTATGGCCTTCCAGATCGTCGACGACATCCTGGACTTCACCGGGGACGAGGAGGAGATGGGGAAGCCCGCGGGGGGCGACCTCATCGAAGGCACGATCACGCTGCCGGCGCTCTTCTACCTGGATTCGGCGCCGCGGGAGAACCCCGTGCGGCGCTTCCTCTCCGCGGATGGGGAGCGCGGGGCGTTCCTGCCCGACGCGCTCGCGGCCGTCGTCGACTCGGACGCCATCGCTCGCGCGCAGGAGATGGCGCAGGAGTTCGTGGACCGGGCGCTTGAAGGCTTGGCCGCCCTGGAGGCGAGCGACGCGCACCGCACGCTCGAGGAGCTGAGCGGCTACGTGCTCACCCGCCGCAGCTAGCTGAGCTTCTTCTTCAGGTCCTTGTGGATGCGCGCGGGCACACCCTTCTTGATGACGTCACGCCGCTCGTAGGCGTCCTTCACCTCTCTGGGGGCGATGGGGTTGTTGAACATGTCGACGAGATCGCCCTTGGCCGCGACCTCGGCCATGTCGTTGAGCGTGGAGCGCTCGCCACGGGTGAGGCGCTTCTTCGGCGTCGGCTTGTTGACCTCGGGGTGCTCGTTGGGGCGCCCGCCGGTACTACGCGTGGTGACCTTCTTGCCCAGGTGCCAGTAGGTGCCGTCGTCGGGGATCCTGCGGGGGTAACCCTCGCGGAAGGTGAACGCCGTGAAGGACGTGGGCATGATGCGATCCGCGTCCTCGTAGCACTCGGGGCAGGGGACGGCCTCGCCAGCCTCCCGCATGGGACGCAGCTCTTCGAACACGCCATGGCAGGGCTCGCAGTAGTACTCGTAGAGGGGCATGGAAACCTCCGCTCGCATGGAGCGACTCTTCGTAGGGAAGATTCTACCGCGTTCGTCAAAGCAGGGAAGCGCCTACTCCTGTTCTGCCCGCTTAAGGGCGCTGACGCCCTCGACGAAGCGGCGCGCGTTCGGGTCGCGATCGAGGTGGTAGCGGACGAGCTCCGCGGCGGCCGCGCGCAGCTCCTGGCCGATGTCGGGCGGGATGCGGACGGCGGCAAACTCGGGGGCCGTGGCGCGCCTCGCGAAACGCAGCAGCTTCACGACCGCCACCGAGACGATGCGTCCCCCGCCGGCCTCGGGGCGGCACTGGCGGCAGACGAGCCCGCCCGCGGCGGGCGAGAGCAGGGTGTCCTCCTCGGGGAGGCGCCCGCCGCAGAGAACGCAGCCCTCGACGTGGGGCTCGTACCCGAGCAGTGAGAGCAGGCGCAGCTCGAAGTGGCGGGTCACGGAGGGCCCCTCGCCCTCCTGAAGCAGCTCCAGCGCCGTCACCAGGAGCGCGTAGAGCTCCGGGAGCGGCTCGCGCTCCTCGGTGAAGCGGTCGATGAGCTCGAGGCAGTAGATCGCCTCCGCGCTCGCGTCGAGGTTCTCGCGCAGGCGGCGGTAGGCGTCCACGGTCTCCGCCTGGGTGAACACGTCGAGGTTGCGTCCGTGGGCGACGAGCACGCGGCTCCGGGTGAGCGGTTCGAGGTGGCCGCGCATGCGGCTGCGCGCCTTGCGGACGCCCTTCGCGATAGCCTCGAACTTGCCCTCGCTTCCGCTGAAGACGGTGAGGATGCTGTCGGCCTCTCCGAGGTTGCGGCGGCGCAGGACGACGCCCTCTGCGCGGTAGACGCGGGGCCGCGTCGCCACGCTACAGCTCCTGCCGTCCCTCGAGCGCGCGGGAGAGGGTGAGGTCATCCATGTACTCGATGTCGGCGCCACTGGGGAGCCCGCGCGCGAGGCGCGTGACGCGCACGCCGAAGGGCTGGAGGAGGCGCTGGAGGTACATCGAGGTGGCCTCGCCCTCAAGGCTGGGGTTGGTGGCCATGATGACCTCCACGACCCCGCCCGCCTCCACGCGCCGCAGCAACTCCTGGACGCGCAGCTGCTCGGGCCCGACGCCGTCGATCGGGTTCAGGGAGCCGTGAAGCACGTGGTAAAGCCCGCGATAGCCGCCCGTGCGCTCGACGACGAGCACATCAAGGGGCTGCTCAACGACACAAATGAGTGTGCGGTCGCGCTGCTCGTTGTCGCAGAGGCTGCAGGGACTGCGCTCGGTGATGTTGAAACAGGTCTCGCAGAGGATGACGCGCTCCTTCACATCGGTGAGCGCCTGGGCAAGAGCGCGGGCCTCGTCCTCGGGGGTGCGGAGGACGTGATAGGCGAGCCGCTGGGCGGACTTTGGTCCGATGCCCGGGAGCTTCGAGAACTCCTGGATGAGGCGGGCGATCGGCTCGGGCGCGGCGGCGCCGGGCACGCCGGCTCAGCCGCCGAGCCCCGGCAGGTCGAGCCCGCCGGTGAGCATCCCGAGGGAGTCGGCCTGGAGGGCGCTGGCGCGCTCGGCTGCGTCGTGGATGGCGGCGAGCACGAGGTCCTCCAGCATCTCGACATCCTCGGGGTCGACGACATCGGGCTCGATGGCGATGGCCTGAATCTTCTGCTCGCCGCTCATGGTGACGCGGACGGCCCCGCCACCGGCGCTGCCCTCGACGGTCGTGGCGGCAAGCTCCTCCTGGGCGCGCTGGAGCATGGCCTGGGCCTCGGCGAGCTGTCCCCCCTGGGCGCCGCCTCCGGCCCGCGCCTTCGCGCCGCCGCCTCCACGCCGAAGATAGCGATTGCGGCCACTGCTCTTCGCCATCAGGAGTCCTCCTCAGGGGGGCGCTGGGGACGCGGAGGCGGGGCGGGGGGCTCGACGGGCCTCGCGCCCATCTCGCGCGCGGCCGCCGCCAGGTGCCCGCCCCGAGCGGGGCGGCTCGCCGGAGCGGTCCGCTCGATGCGCTCGACGGAGAGGGTGACGGGGCGCTGCAGAAGCTCCTCCGCTTTCTGCTCCACGAGCGTGCGTCCGTCGTTCGCGATCTTCTGCATGTGGATCGGGTGGTAGAAACCGAGCTTGAGCTCGTCACCGTCCATCGCGATCACCTCGCAGGAGCCGTTGAGCCAGGCGGCGAGCGTCGGCTGGGTCATCTTACAGCGCTCGTAGAGCTCCCTGAGGAAGCGGTCTTCGCGGCTCTCAGCGGCGGGGTCGCGGCGGCGCGCCTGCTGCCGTGGAGGGGGGCGCCGGCCGGAGCGCGAGGGCTGCCTGTTGGCGGCGGCGGGCGCGGGCGGAGCGACCGGCTGGGAGGGGCCGAGCACCGCGGCGGCACAGGCGACCTCGAGGGGCACGGGGCTGCCGGGGTCGCGGCGGAAGTCGGCGCCGGCGAGCTCGGCTACCGCGGTCGTGAGCACGCCGACCTCGGGGCTGCGGTCGCGGGCGGCGACCAACAGGCGCTCACGCAGGGTGTCGATGGTCTCGCGTGTGAACCGCGCCATGTCGATGCCATCGCCGGCGACTTCGCGCGCAATCGCGAGGGCGACGCCGAGGTCGCCATCGACGATGGCGACCGCGAGCTTCTCGGTGCGCTCATCACGGACAAGCCCGAGCGACTCAAGCACGTCGTCGGTGCTGGGCGCGGCGCCGTACATGGAGGCGATCTGTTCGAGCAGGGTGATGGCGTCGCGGAGCGCGCCACGGGCTTCGCGGGCGATGGCAAGCAGGCCCTCGTCGGGGAAGCTGTAGCCCTCCTGTTCGGCGATGAAGCGCAGGCGCGCGACCATCGCGTCGATGGGCACGCGGCGGAAGTCGAAGCGCTGGCAGCGGGAGGTGATGGTCGCGGGGATCTCGTGCAGCTCGGTGGTGGCGAGGATGAAGATGGCGTGCGGCGGCGGCTCCTCCAGCGTCTTGAGCAGGGCGTTGAAGGCGCCCGTCGTGAGCATGTGCACCTCGTCGAGGAGGTACACCTTCCGGTCGAGGTCGCTGGGGGCGAAGGCGATCTTGTCTCGCAACTCGCGCACGTCATCGATGCCGCGGTTGCTGGCGGCATCCATCTCGATGAGGTCGAGGGCGGCGCCGCGGTTGATGGCCTCGCAGGAGCGGCAGGCGTTGCAGGGTTCGCCCTCGCTGAGGTCGCCGCAGTTCACAGCCTTGGCGAGGATGCGGGCGGTGGTGGTCTTGCCGGTGCCGCGGGGCCCGGAGAAGAGGTAGGCGTGGGCCACCTTGTCGGTGGCGAGGGCGTTGCGGAGCGTCGAAACGACGTGGTCCTGTCCGACCACCTCCTCGAAGCCGCGTGGGCGCCATTTCCCGTAGAGCACCGTCCCTCCCTGGCCGCCAACGTCGAGCGCTGCCTGAAGAGTATAGAACGGATGTCCCGCCCGGGATCACGAAGGCGGGGGCCAAATGGCCCCCGCCTCGCGTTCGTACCCAGACCGGAGTCTCGCCCGTGGGCGAGACCCCGCGGTTCGGCGGTTACGCCGCCCGCTCCATCTCCTTCCCCTGAAGGAAGAGGTCGACGGGATTCGCTTCCGCCTCGGTCTCGCTGATGCGCGCGTCTTCGGCGCGCAGGGCCTGCCACTCCTTGCGGAAGCGGACCTCCGGCGAGTTCGCCTCGATGAGGCGCTCCAGAAGGACCGACCGGGCCAGTTCATGCTCAAACACAGTTACACCTCCGGATGAGCAATGGCGGCGGCGCGCCCGCCACGGGAGCATCGCCAGGCGTCGTCGTCGGGGTCGCACGACTGCATAGGGTCGTATCGGGTCTGGGTGCTTCGCTGCGAAAACGAGCCGAAGCAATCGAGAGACCCCCACATGAGGTCCCTCCTACGCCGCCGGGGTTAGCTGTCGGGCTACGACTGGAGGTGCCGTCCGCGTAAGCGGTACGCCCCTGATTGTGGCGGTTCCCCCGCTCCCCCGAAGGGGATTTGGCGGCAGCAGATGCTGCCTATCTACCGTTGCAGGTCTTCGATTAACGCGCCAGTCGCTGTCGAAGGATCCGTCAGAAGTGGACGGCGAGCCAGACCGTGGGCTCGTCGGGCGCGGTCCAGGCGACGCGGTGGCGGCGGTGGGCGGGGATGTCGATCCAGCCGCCGGCTTCCAACTGCAGCGGGTCGCCGCCTTCGAACTCGAGGCGGGCGCGGCCCTGGACCACCAGCACGAATTCGCGCCCGGGCTGGTCGTACCAGAAGCCCTCGGGCGAGGCGTGGCCGGTCGAGACGATGCGCTCGATGCGAACGGCGTCGCTCGCCGCGAGGGTCTCGGTGAGCTCGTCCGGGAGGTCTGCGGGGATGTCGCGGAGGAGGTCGCCCGCGTTCATCGCGAGGCCGCCAGCACGGAGCGGGCGGCCTCGGCGGCGAGGCGTGCGCCCTCGACGGGCGGGTGGCTGCGGAGCCAGTCGCTGAAGACCTCGGCGGCGGTTGGTCCCTGCCGTCCGGTCTCGTCGAGGATGCGCAGGAGCCCGACGAGATCGATATCGCCTTCGCCCGGGAGCAGGCGCTTGCCGATCGTCTCCTCGACGACGTTCGGTTCGGGCTCGGCGGGCGCATCGCTGATCTGGAGGTGAATCACCTTCTCGCCGGGGATGGTTCGCAGCAGGTCGGGGTCGGGGCCGGAGCGGAACCAGTGCCAGGCATCGAGCACAAGGCCAGCGTTGGGGCGATCGGCGTCGCGGACGAGGGGCCAGGCAGCCGCGAGGTTGGGGATGCCCGTCCAGGGCAGGAACTCGACCCCGAGGCGCTGTCCGTAGCGGGCGGCGATGTCGCAGGCGAGGGCGAGGCCGGCGGCGGCCCCGGCGGGGTCGATGGCCGGCTCCATGGTCACTGCCAGGACGGTGTCGGAGCCCAGCTCCTCGGCGATGCCGCAGATGCGCGCCGTCTCCTCGACGATCGCGTCGCGCTCGGCGGGGCCCTTCGCCCAGGCGGTGATGTACTCCAGCATTGCGAGGACGACGCCCTCGTGGTCAAGAATGGCCCGCATCTCCGCGTGGGAGAGCCCTTCAGCGCGGGCCTCGTCGTAGTGCGACATCCACATGGAGATGCCAGCGAAGCCGTTCTGCCGCGCGGCGTCGACACGGCCGGCGAAGGTCGTCGTTCCGATTGCGCCAAGGCAGAGAACGAGGTCGTCAGGAGCGAGCACCAGCGGTCTCCCAGGTGATGAGGAGGCCCTGCAGGGGCGGACGCCAGTTGGGAAGCCACTCTCCGCCAGCCCCCCGCGTGAAGAGCTCGTCCAGGCGATCGGCGACGCGCCCCTCCGCCCCGGGCACGTGGCTCGCTTCGACGTCGTTGAGGGCGAATTCGACCGCCTCCTCCTCGCTCGCGGGGAACTCGGCGCGCTCGGGCCAGGTGAAGGGCTCGGGCAGCAGCCGGATCTCGGGGAGGAGGCCGGCTTCCCACATCACCGGCAGGAGCTCGCGGTGGTCGGGGCCGCGAATCAGTTCGACGCCGAGGGCGACCTCAAAGAGGCGCGCGTGGCGCGCGGGCGGCGTGGGGCTCCAGATCCAGATAGCGGCTCGCCGGGACGCCGCCGCGTCGAGCTTGCGCACGAATTCGTCGATCTCGCGCACGAAGTAGACGACATCGACGCTGAAGACGAAGTCGCCCTCGACCTCTGCATCGAGCCAGGGGGCCCGGACGAGCGTCGCATTCGTGATGCCGGCCTCGCCAGCGGAGGCGAGGAACTCGTCACCCATGCCGGGCGAGGGCTCGACGCTCGTGAGGGCGCGGCAGCGCAGCGCCAGCGGCAGCCCCACCCGTCCGGCCCCTCCGCCGACATCGACGACGTGGTCATCGGGATGGACGAGCGCGGCCACCTCGGTGTGGTTCGCGTCGAGCTCGCGGAGGGCGTCGAAGCGGAAGGCGGGGGCCCACTTGCTCCAGCGATCGGCATCGGTGGCGGTCAAGCCAAGGTCGTGGCGCTGCGCGTTCACCGCGTCGATCATCGCCTGGTAGCGTTCGAGGGCCGTCATCGTGTGCGCAGGATAGCTGGTGATTCAGCCTGTCGCTTACGTTATGAGGAGTTGGCTGCCGGGGACCGGCGCGCACGCAAGAGCCCGTAGGCGAGCGCTCCCAGGACCGACCCCGTGATCGGGCCGACCCAGTAGACCCAGTGCGAGCTCCACTCGCCCCCTGCGATGGCCGGACCGAGGGAGCGAGCGGGGTTCATCGAGGCGTTCGCAATGGGACCCCAGGCGAGAGTGGCGAGCCCCACGTAGCTGCCCACCGCAAGCCCCGCGAAACCGCCTTGCGCGCGCTCATCCGTTGCCACGCCGAGGATGACCAGCGCGAGGAAGAACGTGAGGATGACCTCGGAGAGCAGGGCCACATCCACGCCACCGATGCGGGGCGCCGTCGCTCCCGCGTCACCGGCATCGCCGACGATGGCGACGATGGCGAGGCCGGCGAGGATGCACCCCACGATCTGCGCTGCCACATAGGCGAGCGCGCGCAACGTGCCGATCCGGCCTGCCACCCGGAAGGCCAGCGTGACCACGGGATTGATGTGCGCGCCAGAGACATGACCGAGCGCGTAGACCATCGCCACGACAACCAGCCCCGCAGCGATCCCCGCGCCAACGCCGGTGACGGCGCCGCCACTGGCGGCGTCCACGGCCACCGCCCCGGCGCTGAAGAAGACGAGCGCGAATGTACCCAGCGCCTCGGAGAGACAGGTGGTGGCGACGTTGCGGCGATCCCCGAGCCAGGCGCGGTCGACATCGGTATCGGTCACGGCTCGCCACAGCCGGTTCTGGGTCATGTCGGCCTCCTGCCGCGCGGCGGCGGAGCATAAGGGTGGCGTGTGATCGGTCGAAGGGAGCGTCAGGTCCTAGCGGACGGACTCGTGGTACTCGGTGGCGATGTGGCCCTCGGCAACGAGGCGGTCGTACTCCTCGCCGGAGACGCCCAACACCTCACGGTAGACGTAGTCGTTGTCCTGGCCCATGGCGACGGGGGGACGGCGGATGCCGCCCTCGGAGGCGGGCAGCCGGTAGAGGGGTACGGGGTAGGAGAAGACGCCGATGTCGTCCTCGATCTCGCAAGGCTCGTAGAGGCCGTGGGCCTGCACGTGCGGGTCGGCGAGCACGCGCCAGGAGGGGAGGACGGGAGCGGCGGGGATGGCGGCCGCCTGCAGGCGGTGGAAGAGCGCCTCGTCCTCGAATCCGCGCGTCCACTCCGCGAGCTTCTCGTCGAGGAAGTCCTGGTTGGCGGCCCGGCTCGCGCCCGTTGCGAGTTCGGGGTCTGCCGCCCAGTCGGGGTCGCCCATGACGGTCCGGAGAGCGTCCCACTGCTCGTCGCTCGTGATGGTGATGGCGATCCAGCGGTCGCCGCCATCGCCGCCGTCCTCGTCGGGGAGGCAGGGGTAGACGCCGCAGGGCGCGACACCATCGGCGGCGTAGATGGATCGGTTCCCGATGGCGCCCTGGACCGTTCCGTTGAGGGCGTAGTCGAGGTAGGCCTGGGCAAACATGGCGGCGGCGTTCTCGGCCTGGGCAAGCTCGATGAACTGTCCCTTGCCGGTGTTGTTGCGGTGCCACAGCGCGAGCAGGACGGAGAGCGCGATCTGTGTGCCGCTCAGGTAGTCGGCGGCGAAGACGCCAATGATGGGATCCGCGCCCTCGTAGCCGCGCAGCATCTGGTGTCCCATGAAGCTTTCGAGATGGATGCCGAGCGTGCGGGCGTCCGAGTACTTGCCGGTGAGGCCGTAGCCGGAGGCGCGCACGAAGATGATGTCCTCGCGCTGTTCACGCAGCCAGTCGTAGGTGATGCCAAGCTTCTCCATGGTGCCGACGGTGCTGTTCTCGATGATGACGTCGGACTCGGCGACGACGCGCCCGAGGATGTCGCGACCCTCGGGGCGACGGAGGTCGACGGTGAAGCTGCGCTTGTTGCGGAACATGCCGACGAAGAGGGAGCAGTAGTTCCAGGAGCGGGAACCGGGGTCATTACGGGGGAAGGCAATCGTGGTGGGGTAGGCCTTCACCTCCTCGGGTGTGGGGTGGGCCCGCGACCCGCGGGTGAGCGGCTGCCACACGTACTGGTTCTCGGCCTTCAGTACCTCGGCGCCGAGGTCGGCGAGGATGACGGTCGAGAAGGATCCCGCCCACACGCCCGTGAGGTCGATGATGCGCACGCCTTCGAGGGGGAGGGGAGTCGTCACAGCAGCGCCTCCGCGAGCTCGGTGAAGGAGGGGACGGTGAGGTCGGGCTGGAGGGGGGAGTCCTCGTAGGGCAGGTCGCGACGGTTCACGAAGGCGGCGCGGTAGCCGCAGACGCGAGCGCCGAGGACATCGAAGGAGTTGGCGGAGACCATGAGGCACTCGGCCGGTTCGAGGCCCAGCTTCGTCGAGGCGTGACGGTAGACCGCCGGGTGGGGCTTGAAGGCGGCCACCTCGCCGACCGAAATGACGGCGTCGAAGTCCCAGCCGATGCGATTGGTGGCGAGGTGATCGAGGAAGGGCGCGTTCCCGTTGGAGAGGGCGACGAGGTCGTACGCCTCGGACAGGCAATGGAGCGCCTCCAGGACCTCCGGGTACGGGTTCAGTTCCTGCCAGAAGCCCATCATCTCAGCCTCGGCCCCGTCGTCGAGGTCGATGCGGTTGAGACGCAGGGTGTAGCGGAGGGCGCGCTCGCAGGTAGCGAGATAGCCGCTGTGGCCGAGCATGAGGATGGTGTCCTGGTACTGCTCGATGCGCTGGCGGGCGCGCCACTGGGCCCAGAACTCCGCCGCACCGGCGTCGATGCCGCGTTCGCCGAAGAAGCGCGCGAGCGGGGGTACGAGGCTCCCATCGAGGTCGAGCACGGTGCCGAAGAGATCGAAGGTGAGGGCGCGGACGCCATCAAGGCGGCTCATAAGCGCGGAGGATAGCCGGTTCGGGCATTGCGAGGGCCGGCGAGGTTCGACAAGAACGCCGAAAGTGTCCACGATTGCCCCTGACCCGCGACCGCGCGGTCGGCGGGGGGAGCAGCGGTATGAAGTTCGGGGTCTTCTTCGAGATATCGGTCCCGCGTCCGTGGGGGCCGGAGACCGAGTACACGGTGTACCAGAACTGCCTGGAGCAGGCGCGGCTCGCGGACGAGCTCGGGTTCGACCAGGCGTGGGCAGTGGAGCACCACTTCCTGGAGGAGTACTCCCACAGCTCGGCGCCGGAGATCTTCCTGACGGCAATCGCGATGCAGACGAAGCAGATCCGCGTGGGTCACGGCATCGTGACCTGCGTTCCCGAGCTGAACAGCCCCATCCGCGCCGCCGAGCGCGCCGCCGTCCTCGACCTGGTGTCGGGCGGGCGGCTGGAGTTCGGCACGGGCCGTTCGGCCACGTGGACCGAGCTCGGGGGCTTCGGGGCGGACCCGGACGAGACGAAGAAGACATGGGACGAATACGTGCGCGTCATCCCGAAGATGTGGACGCAAGAGCGCTTTAGCTACCAGGGACGGGCCTTCTCGATGCCGGAACGCTCGGTCCTCCCCAAGCCGTACCAGAAGCCGCATCCGCCGATGTGGGTGGCGGTGACAAGCGTGGGCACGGAGATCGACGCGGCCGAACGCGGCCTAGGCAGCCTCGGGCTCGCCTTCGGGGGCGTGGGCGAACAGGCCCAGAAGATCGCCGGCTACCGCAAGCGCATCCAGTCGTGTGACCCCGTTGGCGAGTTCGTGAACGAGCAGGTCAACACGGTCAGCTTCCTCTACTGCCACGAGGACGACGAGAAGGGCGTGACGACTGGCAAGCGCATGGCAGGGACGTTCAACTACCTCTCCGAGCAGACGCTGGCGACGCGGCAGGCGTACCCGACGCCGTCGTACCTCTCGCCGGGGCTGCTGTACCAGCTGCGGCAGGAGTCGACGAGCGGCCCCGACGGCAAAGTGCCGCAGGGGCTCGCTATCGGCGACCCGCACCGCGTGGCGGAGGCGGTGCACCGCTGGGAGGATGCGGGCGTGGACCGCATCAACTTCCTGCTGAACGTGCACGAGACGGTTCCGCAGGAGGACGTGCTCGCGTCCATGCGCCTCTTCGCGAAGGAAGTGATGCCGCAGTTCGCCCAGGCAGAGGAAGCGCCCGAACACGCCGGGGCGACGGCGGCGGGTGGCGCCTGATGCCCCTAACCGGAACGCGCGACCTGAAGGCCATCGCGGACACCGCGCCGCTCCTGACCAGCCTCGACACCGAACCGTGGGAGCTGAAGGGCGCGCAGCACCTGCAACTTCACTACGAGCTCGGTGGGAGCCGCACCGCACTCCTGCCACCCGCCCTCCATCCCAGCATCCCCCCGACGTTGCTGATCAACGTGACGGACGTGCCCGACAGCGAGGTGGGGTCGTTCACGCTGGCGACGGTGCGGGTCGGGTGTCGTGCGGGTGCGCGCCCGCGCGGGCTGCTCCTGCGCGGCTACTGCGACTCGACAGCAGCGACGAGCGTGCTGCGCGAGCGCTGGGGCTTCCCGATCGACCTGGCCGACGTGTGGCTCCAGCCGGGCTACGCGCGCGCGGCCACGAGCGTCACGGTCGCCGGTGTGACTGTCCTCGAAGGCGAACTGATCGACCCGCAGCCGATCACGGGCGCGGACGTGCAGTACATGGCCTCGCTCAACCTCGCGCGGGTGGCGCGGGAGGGCGACGAGAAGACGCTGCTGCTCCAGGTCGATCCCGACTACACGTTCGACCGCGCGCAGCGGGGTCGAACGCGGCTCACGGCCTTCGAGGCGGAAGCGTGGAGCCTGCCCGGCGCGAGCGCCGCGCATCCCATCTCGGCGTCGCTGACGACGGTCGACATCACGCTGCCGCGGCTGCGCTACCTGATCCACCCGGAGCGGGACCCGCTGAGCGCCGTCGAGCGGCTGCCACAGCCGCAGCCCGCCTGAGGGAGTCGTCCCTAGGTTGTACCGAATCCGCCGGGCCGCACCCCCACAAGGAGTAGCTCGGGGGGTCGAACCAGTTTCTTGTGGGTGGTATCGGGGATAAGGGCGAAGGCCTCGAGGGTCACGGCGCCCAGGAGAAAGACGCCTTCTTCTCCGAAGATGACGGGCGTTGTCCGCTCCCTGTCATCAATCCTGAAACGGGCTTCTCCCACGCCCCACGTCTTGATGCTGCGGTCGCCAAGGGTGAACTCCTGCGTCTCAGTTGGAGACACTCCAAGAGTTTCCAGGAGGGCGGCAGGAAGCACGGAGTAGACCGCACCCGTGTCAACGACCGCTTCTACCGAGGTGAACTGTGCTTCAGCAGGGTTGGCCACGCCAACAGTGACCTTGAACAATCCCATGCCGCGCTCCCGCTCGTGATGCATCGACGATAGCACACTGCGCCAGCAAATCTGCTGCTCTCAGCGAAGAGCAGGCAAGGCTCGTGGCTAGCTGCGGCCGAAAATCTTGGAGCCGAGCCAGCGGATGGGGTCGAAGTAGCGGTCGGCGACGCGCTCCTTGAGGGGAATGATGGCGTTGTCCGTGATGTGGATCTCTTCCGGGCAGACCTCGGTGCAGCACTTGGTGATGTTGCAGTAGCCCACGCCCGCGTCCTTGCGGGCGAGCTCGAGCCGGTCCTCCGTATCGAGGGGGTGCATCTCCAGCTCGGCGAGGCGCACGAAGAAGCGCGGCCCGGCGAAATTGGGCTTGTTCTCGGGGTGGTCGCGGATGACGTGGCAGACATCCTGGCAGAGGAAGCACTCGATGCACTTGCGGAACTCCTGCCCGCGCTCGACATCCTCCTGCATCATCCGGTAGGTGCCGTCGGCCTCGGGGGCACGCGGCTTGAAGGCCGGGATCGTCTTCGCCACCTCGTAGTTGAAGGAGACGTCCGTGACGAGGTCGCGGATGAGGGGCCAGGTCTTCATGGGGGCCACGGTGACCTGCTCACCGGGCTCGAAGAGGTTCATGCGCGTCATGCACATGAGACGGGGGTCGCCGTTGATCTCGGCGCTGCAGGAGCCGCACTTTCCGGCCTTGCAGTTCCAGCGCACGGCGAGGTCGGGGGCCTGGGTGGCCTGAATGGTGTGGATCACGTCGAGGACGACCTGACCCTCCTCCATCTCGACCTCGTAGTCCTGCCAGTCGCCGCTCTCGGCATCGCCACGGAAGACGCGCATCTTCGCTGTTTCGCTCATGGTTACTCCTCGAGCAGCCGCTGCAGGTCGGCGGGCATCTCCGGAAGGGGCGAGGTGGTGACCTCCATCTCCCCATCCGCGCCCTGGCGGATGACGACGTTCTTCGTGCCCCACTCGCCGTCGTTGGGACCGGGGTAGTCGTCGCGGGTGTGGCCGCCACGGCTCTCCTGGCGCACGTTGGCCGCGCGCGCGGTCGCTTCCGAGACGGTCAGCAGCGCTTTCAGGTCGATGGCCAGGTGCCAGCCGGGGTTGTACTGCTGGTGACCGTAGACGCCCACCCCGGCGGCGCGCTCTTTGAGCGCGTCGATGCGCTCACGCGCCTCCAGCAGCTCGGACTCGGTGCGGATGATGCCGACGAGGGTGTGCATCGACTCCTGGAGGTCGCGCTGGATGTCGTAGGGACCCTCGGCGTCGTCACGCTCGAAGGGAGCGCGCATCTCGGCGACGACTTCGTCGATCTGCGCGTCGTGGGGCTCGGGGCCAGCGCCCTGCGCAGCGGCGTCCGCGGCCGCACCCAGGCCAGCGCGCCGGCCAAAAACGACGAGGTCGGAGAGGGAGTTGCCGCCGAGGCGGTTGGCGCCGTGCATGCCGCCCGCGCACTCGCCCGCGGCGAAGAGCCCCGGCATGGTGGTGGCGGCAGTGTCGGCGTCGACGCGGATGCCACCCATGATGTAGTGCATCGTGGGGCCGACTTCCATCGCCTGGGCGGTGATGTCGACGTCGGCGAGCTGCTTGAACTGGTGATACATGCTGGGCAGGCGGCGGCGGATGTACTCCGTTGAGCGCCGCGAGGCGATATCGAGGAGGACACCGCCGTGGGGGCTGCCGCGGCCCGCCTTCACCTCGGAGTTGATGGCGCGGGCCACCTCGTCGCGGGGGAGGAGGTCGGGGGTACGGCGGTTGTTCACCTTGTCCTCGTACCAGGCGTCCGCTTCCTCGATCGTGTCGGCGGTCTCGGCCCGGAAGAAGTCGGGGATGTAGTTGAACATGAAGCGCTCGCCGTCGCTGTTGCGCAGCGTGCCGCCGTCGCCGCGAACGCCCTCGGTGACGAGGATGCCGCGCACGCTCGGGGGCCAGACCATGCCCGTCGGGTGGAACTGCACGCACTCCATATCGATGAGCTCGGCGCCGGCCCAGTAGGCGAGGGCGTGGCCGTCGCCGGTGTATTCCCAGGAGTTGGAGGTGACGGCGAAGGCCTTGCCGACTCCGCCGGTGGCGAGCACAACCGACTTCGCGTTGAAGACGAGGAGGTTGCCGCTCTCGCGCCAGTAGGCGACGGCGCCGGACACGCGGTCGCCGTCCTTGAGCAGGCGCGAGACGGTGCACTCCATGAACACGTCGATGCCCTTGTGGACGGCGTGCTGCTGGAGCGTGCGGATGAGCTCGAGGCCCGTGCGGTCGCCGACGTGGGCGAGGCGGGCGTAGCGATGGCCGCCGAAGTCGCGCTGGAGGATGCGACCGTCGTCGGTGCGGTCGAAGAGGGCGCCCCACTCCTCAAGCTCGTGCACGCGATCGGGCGCTTCCTGGGCGTGGAGCTGGGCCATGCGCCAGTTGTTGAGCATCTTGCCGCCGCGCATGGTGTCGCGGAAGTGCACTTCCCAGTTGTCCTGGGGCCAGACGTTGCCGAGCGCGGCGGCGATGCCGCCCTCGGCCATGACGGTGTGGGCCTTGCCCAGCAGCGACTTGCAGATGAGGGCCGTGCGGGCGCCCTGCGCGGACGCCTCGATGGCGGCGCGCAGGCCCGCTCCGCCGGCTCCGATGACGATGACGTCGTAGTCGTGGCGCTCGTACTCAGCCATCGTCTAGAAGTGGCTCCAGGTGTTGGGGTCGGTGATATGGTCGTTCGCCACCAGGCGGATGTAGACATCGACGGCGACGATGCCGAGGAGGCTCGACCAGGCCCAGAAGCGGTGGTTCTCGTTCCAGATGCTGACGTAGTCCCAGACGCGCTTGCGGGCGCGGGTGAAGGCGGAGCAGCTGAAGCAGTTGAGCCCGCCGCCCACGAAGTGGCGCAGCGAGTGGCAGGAGAAGGTGTACATCATCAGGAGGAAGGCGTTGGCGATCAGGAGCGCCGAGCCGAGCCCGAAGCCCCAACCCTCGCCGGGGACGTAGAGGCTGCGGATAGCGCCGATCCAGAGGAGCGGCACGAACACGAGGGCCACGTACATCACGTAGCGGTGCATATTCTGCATGATGAGAGGGAAGCGGGACTCGCCCTTGTAGCTCGGCGCCACGTCGCCCACGGCGCAAGCGGGCGGGCTGAGGAAGTAGGAGCGGTAGTAGGCGCGGCGGTAGTAGTAGCAGGTAGCGCGGAAGGGGACCGGGCCAATGAGAACGATGAAGGCCGGGGAGAGGTACCAGGCGCCCTCCCAGTCAGCGTTGATGGCAGTGAGCCAGGTGGGCTCGAAGATGGGCGTGAGGAGGTGGGTGCCCTCGACCTCGTAGTGCCCGAGGGGTCCGAAATCCATGATGATGGAGACGGTGAGCCAGCCGAAAAAGAGCGAGAGGCTGGCGAACACGAGTGCCGGTTCGAACCACCAGCGGTCCTTCCGGAGCGTTGTCAGGAATCCGCGTCGGAGAGGCGCAGCAACAGCCTGAGCCATGGTTACCCTCGGAGTGCCGGACCCGTGAACCGGGCCTCCGGCATCCTACCGCCGACCCCAGAAGCGGGCAATTCGGATCCGTGGCCCCTGCGTTGACGGCGCTCACACTGGCGTGCTACCAAGCCCCCGCAAGGAGTGCCCATGCTGGGAACATGCGACCTGATCGCGCTCGTAGGGACCGCCCGATTCGACGAGGCGCGTGCGTTCTATGAGGACACGCTCGGTCTCACCCTCGTCTCCGAGGACCCATTCGCCGCCGTTTTCGATGCGCACGGCACGACGCTGCGCCTCTCCAGGGTCGAGGAGCTGACGCCGCTTCCCTTCGCCGTCCTCAGCTGGCAGGTGGCGAACATCGAGGGCAGCGTGGACGGCCTCGCGGAGCGCGGGGTGGCGTTCGAGCGGTACGACGGCATGCAGCAGGACGGCCGCGGCATCTGGACGGTACCGGGCGGAGGGGCGCGCATCGCCTGGTTCAAGGACCCGGACGGGAACACCCTCTCGCTCACGGAGACGCCGGCATGACGGCGCCGGCGGAGCTCAACCCGTATCAGCCGGATGTCATCGAGTGTCCCTACCCGATGTATGAGCAGATGCGCGAGCAGGGCGTGTACTACCTCGAGTCCGCCGCCGCCTGGGTCGTGACCCGCTGGGAGGACATTCAGTTCGTCCTGAAGCGGTCGGACCTGTTCTCGAATCTCCCCCAGGTCGACCCGCACGGTGTGCCACCCGAGCAGGTCCGGCTCATGCGCGAGACCGGCGCCCTGCCCGGAAGTGACCCTCCTGAGCACACGCACTACCGCCGCCTGGCCGGGCCGTGGCTCTCGATGCGCGGCATCGAATCGTTCGAGCCCAACGTCCACCGGGTTATCGACGGGCTCATCGACCGCTTCATCGACGACGGCGAGGTGGAGCTGGCGAGCCAGTTCTCGACGCCCCTCACCGTGCTGGTGTTCGTGGAGCTGATGGGGATCATCGACGAGGACATCCCTCGGGTGACGAGCTGGGTGAACGACACGATCGAGGCGATGGGCGCGGGGTTTGGTCTGGTCGAGCGGGAGCGGCTGGGGGAGTTGATGGCGAGCGGCCAGGAGTTTCGCCGCTACCTGCTGGACCTGGCGGAGGAGCGCCGCCAGAACCCGCGCGAGGACATGCTCACCGACCTCGTAACGGGGCCCATGAAGGGCTTCGGGGGGCGCACGCTGCACGAGCAGGAGCTGCAGGGGATGCTCGTGACGCTCCTGATGGGCGGCACGGAGACGACCCTGAACATGGTCGACAGCGGGATGTGGCTGCTGCTGGAGCACCCCGAGCTGCTGGCCGAGCTGCGCGCCGACCACTCGCTCATCCCCAACTTTGTCGAGGAGGCGCTGCGGATCGAGTCGCCGGTGCAGCAGCTGGGGCGGCGCGCGGTCGTCGACACCGAAATCAGGGGCGTGCCGGTGCCGGCAGGCTCGCGCATCTCCATTTTCTATGCGGCCGCCAACCGCGACCCCTCCCACTGGGAGGACCCAGACACGTTCGACATCCACCGCGAGGAAGCGAAGCGGCACGTCGGCTTCGGGGCGGGGGTGCACTACTGCATCGGGGCGCCGCTGGCGCGGATGGAGGGGCGCATCGCCTTCGAGCGGCTGCTGACTCGCCTCGCAAACATCCGTTACAGCCCCGGCAAGAACGACTTCCGGCACGGGCCCAACCACGTCCTCCGCGGCTTCCGCGAGCTCTGGCTGGAGTTCGACAAGGCCTGAGGGCGCTGCCCTGGACCTTGTGCGCTACAATCAACCCATGGCATCGACGAAGGCTACGAAGCAGAAGGCGCCCGCTCCTGACCCGCTCGGCATCCTCCTGTCGGGAGATAGCGACGCCATTGAGGCGTTGGCCACGGCGGCGGACCTGGGCGTCGTGGAGTGGATTCGCACGACGCTCATCGACGCCCTTGAGGCGCGTGACCCGAGGGTAACGGTCGACGAGGACATGGAGCGGAAGTTCCGCGCCCTGGTGGAGGCTTCTCAGTACTCGTTCCCAACGGCCGACATTGAAGACATGCTGAGGGAGACCGAGGCCGGCCGCTGGGTGAGGTGGTGATCTTCGTCGACATGAACATCCGCTACAGCCCGGGCAAGAACGACTTCCGCCACGGCCCGAACCACGTCCTTCGGGGGTTCAGGGAGCTGTGGCTGGAGTTCGACAAGGCGTAAAGTGTGACCGTATTCCGCCGCCGCAGCACCGCAACACTGTAACTGTTGCAGCCACGACAACTGCAAGACAGAGGCACTATGACCACCCTTGGCCAGCCCGACCGAGAGGAAGAGCAAGACCAACCCTTCTCCTTCGCGGAGCATCGCCGTCTCGCCGTCGAAAACTATCTTCGCATCCGGTCACAGTACGAAGATTTTGCCACTGCAGTGGCGGCCATCCTCTCCAAAGTCTTGGAGGGAAAGAAGATCGCCGTCACTTCAATACAAGTTCGCGCCAAGACACCTGAAAGCTTCGGCGCAAAGGTCGAGACGCGCGCAGGAGACGATCCAGGGAAACCGAAGTACAAAGAGCCCCTGAATGATATTAGGGACCTAGCTGGAGTACGAATTATTACCCTCTTACCCAGCACTACTTCTGCTATAGCGGAGTATATCGAGAAAGAATTTGAGGTTTTTGGACAAATCGACCACAGCGCTAAGCGCGAAGCAGAGGAGGATTTTGGCTACGAGAGTGTCCACTTTGAAGTGGGGCTGACAGAACAACGTGCGGCGCTTCCAGAGTACATTCTATATAAGGATCTCATTGCCGAAATTCAAGTCAGGACGACACTCCAGCACGCCTGGGCGGAAATTGAACACGAAATCCAGTACAAGCCTTCGGTAGCAGCATCCAGTGAAACCAGGAGGAGATTTAAGGCTCTTGCAGGAATGCTTGCAATCGCCGATAGAGAATTCCAAGCGATCCAAGATAAGGAAGACCTCGCGATACAAGACTCGGGCAGCACGACCGTGGAGCAGGATGAGAGGACACCGGAGATTACTACCGAAGGATTAAGGTCGTACCTTGATGAAAAAGTTGGATCGGACGCACGAGTCTCCAACTCCTCCTATGACTGGATGGCCCGAACGCTCCGTCAGATGGGCTTCACAACATTCGAACAGGTCGACCAGTGCATCGCCGACTACGATGATGACGAACTGAGTCGGATTTCCTGGGGTGGACGGCAGGGGCCCATCAAGAGATTTGAAGACATGTTGCTTGCCGGCATGGGATGCCTGTTCGTTGAGCGCAGTACGCGCGACCCGGAGTGGAGGGACATGCTCAACCAAACATTCGCCGACTACAGGGACCGCAACATACCTGTCCGCCAATACGACCCCCGCACGGCAACCTCAGCTAGCTGACCACCGCCAAGGCGTCGACCGCTGAGCCGCGGAGGGCGAAGGGGCCGGCGTGGTCGATGCGGACATCGACGAGGGTTCCGGTGCGGGCAGGGGCGTCGAGGTGGACGAGCTTGCCGGTGCGGGTACGGCCGTAGTGCTGCCCCTTCTTGCTGACCCCCTCGACGAGGATGGTCTGGGTGGTGGCGAGGAGGGTTGCGTTGATCTCGCCGGAGATGCGCTTTTCGACGGCGTTCACGCGCTGGAGGCGCTCGGACTTGACCTCGGCGGGGACGTCGTCGGGCATCTTGCGGTAGGCGATGGTGCCGGGGCGGGGCGAGTAAGCGGCCGTGTGGACCTTGTCGAAGCGCAAATCCTCAATCAGTTCCAGCGTCTCCTGGAAGTCGGCCTCCGTCTCGCCGGGGTAGCCGACGATGACGTCGGTGGTGATGCCGGCGTTCGGCATGAGCGCGCGCACCTCGGCGACCTTCTCGAGGTACTCGGCCTTGGTGTAGCCACGGCGCATCGAATCGAGGACGGCGTTGCTGCCGGCCTGCACGGGCAGGGAGAAGCACTCCATCACCCTGGGCAGCTCAGCCACCGCTTCGAGGATGCGGGCGGTCATGTCCCTGGGGTAGGAGGTGAGGAAGCGGATGCGCGCGAGCCGCTCGATGGCGGAGAGCTCCCGCATCAGGTCGCCGAGGTCGGGGGTGTCGTCGAGGTCGTGGCCGTAGGCCTCGACGGTCTGGCCGAGGAGGGTGACCTCGCGCACGTCGTTCGCGGCAAGGTAGGCGACCTCGCGCACGATGTCGTCGACGGGACGGCTGCGTTCGCGGCCCCGGCGGTAGGGGACGATGCAGTAGGTGCAGAACTTGTCGCAGCCGTGGACGACGGGTACGTAAGCGGTCGGCCCATCCGGGATGGCAAAGGTGGAGGGCCAGAATTCGCCGCCGAGGTCCTCGGCGGGCTCCTCGACCAGCTCCATGATGGGCTCGAACTGCTGTGGCCGCGCGAAGACGTCGACGAAGGGGAAGCGCTTCTCGAGGTCGCGCGTTCGCAGGCCGACCATGCAGCCCATGACGGCGACCTTGAGGTCGGGGCGCTCCTCCTTGATGAGGCGGATGCGTCCGAGCTGGGAGTAGGCGCGGTCCTCGGCGTGCTGGCGCACGCTGCAGGTGTTGATCACGACGATGTCGGCGCTGCCGGCCTCGGAGACGGACTCCATGCCGAGGCGCGTGAAGCCGGCAACGAGTTTCTCGCTGTCGGCAACGTTCATCTGGCAGCCGACGGTCCAGAGGAAGTAGCGCTGGTTCATGATGCTCCCGAGGTTGCAGTGGCGGAGGGGGAGGGATTCGAACCCTCGATCGACGTTACCACCGATAAGCGCTTAGCAGGCGCCCGCACTAGGCCACTATGCGACCCCTCCGCAAGCATTGTAGTCACGGGATCGCTTGCGCCACATCCTCAGCCGGCAGCCTTGGAACGGTCGCCCCGCCTTGGTGCGCAGGTCATACACTTGGGTGATGGCGCCCGCGGTTGTCGTGGTCATCTTCACGGTGCTGGAAGAGCGCCTCTCCGTGCTCCTGATCGAGCGCGCCGCTGAGCCCTGCCAGGGCGAGTGGGCGCTCCCGGGGGGCCTGCTCCAGCCGAACGAGACGCTCGACGGTGCGGCCAGCCGCAAGCTCCAGGACGAGACCGGCCTCACCGACGTCTTCCTCGAGCAGCTCTACAGCTTCGATGCGACGGATGAAGGGAACGCGGGCATCGTCGTCGCCTACTTCGCGCTGCTGCCGGCGGCGCAGGCGCGGCTCCGGCGCGAACTCGAGTGGCGTCCGGCCTGGCACGCCCTGCGCGACCTCGACTCGCTGGCATTCGAGAACGAGCGCATCCTCGAGTACGCGCGCGAGCGGCTGCGGAACAAGCTCGCCTACACGAACGTGGCCTACAGCTTCCTGCCCCGGCGCTTCACGCTGCGGGAGCTGCAGGGCGTCTACGAGGCGATCCTCGAGGAGCCGGTCGACAAGCGGAACTTCCGGCGGCGGATGGTCGGGCTCGGCATCGTGCGGGCCACAAACGAGACCCGCAAGGAAGGCGCCCACCGCCCCGCCCGCCTCTACGAATTTTCTTCCTGAAACCGGCTGTCGCTGTGCCTGCGGACACGACCAGCGCGGAGAGCAGGGGCAGCTATGCCTGACGAGGCTACGAGGGAGGCGACCAGTCCTCCCGCAGGACCGCGTAGAGCACGTCGTCGACACGCTGGTCGTGGACAACGCGGTTGCCACGCAAAAGGCCCTCGCGTTGCATGCCCAGCTTCTCCATGACCCGCCATGATCCCTCGTTCTCGATGTTCGCGAAGGAGTAGATGCGCGCCAGTTCCATGGACCGGAAGCCGTAGTCGATCACGGCTCGGGCCGCCTCGGTCGTGAGGCCGCGGCCCCACAGCGGTCGCGCGATGCTGTAGCCCAGCTCCGTCTGGTCGCGGCCACGGGTAGTGAGGTTGATGCCACCGGAGACGCGCCCCTCGTGGACGATGGCCCACATGGGGTTGGTCTCCCAATCGGCGAGAACCATGTTCGACACGAACTCCTCGGCGCTGCGGCGGGTGTAGGGCTCGGGAAGGCCGAGGTAGCGGTTCCACTCGGCGTCGCTTGCGTAGGCGAACACGTCATCGACGTCGTCCATGCGGAAGGGGCGAAGCAGGAGGCGCCCGGTACGGAGCTCGGGCGGTCCCTCCATCCGGCCCTGGTTGGTGGCGGACTGGGGAGGGGACCACCCCTCCCGGAGGATTTCGTAGAAGACAGCGTCGACGCGAGTGCCGCCAAGGAGGCGGTCGCCGTGCGCCACGCCCGTACGCTCCATGCCCAGCTTCTCCATCACCCGCCACGAGCCCTCGTTGCGGACGTCCGCCGAAGCCTGGATGCGCGCCAAGCCAAGCTCCTCGAAGCCGTGGGTGATGACTGCCTGCGCCGCTTCCGTCGTCAGACCCCGGCCCCAGAGCGGGCGGGCGATGCTGTAGCCCATCTCGGCCCAACGCCCGTCCCGCACCCGCAAGTCGATGCCGCCGGAGACGCGCCCCTCGTGGACGATGGCCCACATCGGGGTCGTGTCGGGGTCGGCGAGCATCGCGCTCGCAACGAACTCCTCCGCGCTGCGGCGGGTGTAGGGCTCGGGAAGGCCGAGGTAGCGGTTCCACTCGGCGTCGCTTGCGTAGGCGAACACGTCATCGACGTCGTCCATGCGGAAGGGGCGAAGGAGGAGGCGCAGGGTGCGGAGTTGGAGGTGGTCTTCCATCGAAAGAGTATTCGCCATCCCCTGGCTTTACGCGAGGATGTGGCGGCGCTGCTGTATCCTTGAACATGAGGCTGAGGGGCCGTGCATCCCTACGTCGCGCAGTTCACCATGACGTTTCTCACGATCCTGACGTGGTCGGTGGTGGCGCGCGCCCTCATCAGCTGGCTCCCGATCGACCAGTCGAGCACCGTCTACCAGGTGCTGTTCCGCATCACGGAGCCGGTGCTCGACCCGATCCGCAGGGTACTGCCGAACACAGGCATGCTGGACCTGAGCCCGCTCGCAGCCATCCTCGTGCTGATCGTGCTGCAGCAGATGGTCGTGCAGCTCTCGCAGATCAACTGAGCCGAACCAGGGACGGAGTTACGCGGCGGCGGCTTTCGCTATTTCGGCGACCTTCGCAAAGGCGTCGGGGCGGGTGACGGCGAGGTGGGCGAGCATCTTGCGGTCGATCTCGACGCCGGACTTGCGGAGGCCGTTCATAAGGCGCGAGTAACTAAGTCCCTCGCGGCGCGCGGCGGCGTTGATGCGAACGATCCAGAGGCGGCGGAAGTCGCCTTTGCGGGCGCGGCGGTCCTCGTAGCTGTAGCGGAGAGCGTGCATGACGCTCTCGTTGGCGCGGCGGAAGACGCGGTGGCGCTGGCCGTGGTGGCCCCTGGCCAACGACAGGATCTTCTTGTGGCGGCGGTGGGTGGTGACGCCGCGCTTCACTCGGCTCATGCGGTGGGCTCCTTCGTGAACCTGGCCGCGCGGCCAGGGAAAGGGTTAGTTCCGGATCATCTCCCGGATCGTCCGCGACTCCGCCGCGGACACGGGAACGGTGCGGCCCAACTTCACGCGGACAGGCTTGCGCTTCTTCCGCCGGAAGTTGTTGCGGCTTCCGTACATTCGCATGATCTTCCCGCCGCCCGTTATGCGAAAGCGCGAGGCGGCGCCCTTGTGAGTCTTCATCTTTGGCACTGGCTAGTCCCCGGACGCGCCTGCGGTAACCGGTTCTCCGCTCTCGCTCTCGGGCTCTTCCTCCGCCTGGGCGACCCCGTTCTGGGCTTCCGCCGCAAGCTCGGCGGCGCGGTCCCGCGCCGCGATCCCGCGCTTATCGGCAATCAGGATCATGGACATGTGACGGCCTTCGAGCGCTGCGTCCTTCTCCTTCGTGGCCACATCTTCGAGGTTGTCGAAGATACGATCGAGGAGGCTCTTGCCGATCTGCGGATGGGTGATCTCCCGACCGCGGAACATCACCGTCACCTTCACCTTGTCGCCCTGGCGCAACAGCTTCTCGACGGTGCGCGTCTTGAAGTCGATGTCGTGCACGTCGATCTTCGGCTTCATGCGCACTTCGCGGAGCCGGGTCCTGACCTGGTTCTTGCGCGCCTCGTTCTCCTTCTTCGACTGCTCGTACTTGAAGCGGCCGAAGTCCATGAGGCGGGCGACGGGAGGGCTGGCCTGGCCGGAGACCTCGACGAGATCCACGTCACGCTCACGGGCCAGGGCGATTGCGTCTGCCGTGCTGAGCACGCCTACCTGCTGACCCTCCTCGTCGATGACCCGCACCTCGAGAACGCGGATGCGCTCGTTGATGCGCGGCGGCGGCGGCGGCGGTTTAGGCGGTACTTTCGAGCGTCGTTTTCTCAAGCTGCTCCCCGTTGGACGTTCAGACGATGCTAGCACACCCATTCTCGCGCTGTATATCGCAACGGCGGCGGGCTCTACCATGATCTTCATGGCGTCCGTGCGGCGTGCGGTCATCCTGGCGGCGGGGCTCGGTACGCGCATGCTGCCGGCCACGAAGTCGGTGCCCAAGGAGATGCTTCCGGTCGTCGATCGCCCCATCATCCAGTACGCGGTGGAGGAGGCGGCGGCTGCCGGCATCGAGGAGATCGTGATGGTGCTCGCGCCCGACCGGGGGGCCATCCGCGAGCACTTTGGCGGGGGCTCACGCCTCGAGCAGATCGCTCGCGAACAGGGAAACACCGCCCTCACGGAGCGGGTGCTGGCGCCGGAGCGCCTCGCGAGGTTTACCTTCGTCGAGCAACGGGAGCCGTTGGGCACGGGGCATGCCGTGCAGCAGGCGCAGCCCTACCTCGGAGACGAACCCTTCGCCCTGCTCTTCCCCGACGACATCATCCTCGGCGAGACCTCCTGCACCGGGCAGCTCGTGCTGGCCTTCGAGGCGTGCGACGCAGCAGCCGTCATCGCCGTGCAGCACGTCCCGCAGGAGCAGATTCCGCAGTACGGAATCGCCGACCCCACCGGTCCCGGCAACCCCGCCCGCCTGCGGGGCATCGTGGAGAAGCCGGAGGCGAGCGAGGCGCCCTCCGACCTCGGAGTGGTAGGGCGCTACGTGCTCAGCCCTTCGATCTTCGACCAGATCGAGAGGCTCGAACCGGGCGCGGGCGGCGAGCTCCAGTTGACCGATGCACTGGCGGGACAGATCGCCGCCGGCCAGGCGGTCTACGCCTGTCGCTTCGAGGGCCGCCGCTACGACGCGGGCCGGCCCGCCGGCGCCATCGCCGCGGCCGTGGCCGTGGCGCTCGACCGGACGGAACTGCGCGCCGACATCCTCACCAACCTCACCGCCCTCATGCAAACGGAGCAGTAGCCATGCGCATCATGACAATCGGGTACTCCCTGCCGAACGCGATCGTGGACAACCACACGGTCCTCAACGCCCCCAGCATCACCGACTACGAGGCGGTGCTGATCGACCCCGAGAGCATCACGACTTCGGTCAGGCAGTTGCTCATTGGAGAGCGGCCATTCAACTCGCACGACGGGCGGGAGGTCGTGAACGGAGCGACCACGGCGACGCAGGTCTCGGCCGCCGATCAACTCCTGCGGCGGGCGGAGGAGGCGCAACGCTTCCTCGAGCAGGGGGGCACGCTCTTCGTCTTCGGCCGTCCCAACGCGGTCCTCCCCGGGGTCATCGGTTTCGAGGGGTTCGACCGCTACAGCTGGCTGCCGGCGCCCGCCGGCGGCGGGTGGAATCCACCCCACCTGCGCGCCGCCGAGGGAAAGAACATCCGCATCGCCGACGACCGGCACCCGCTCAGCGGCGTGCTACGCGAGTACCGGCGCCACATCACCTACCGGGCGGTGCTGGACCCGGCCGTCGCCACAGCCGAGCGCGCCGGGCGCGTGATCGCGATGGGCGGCTCGAACATGCCCATCTCCGCCGAGTTCTCCGTGCTCGCGGGCCGGGTGGTGGTCACGCCCGTGTTCGCCAACGTGACGGGCACGACGCGCACGAAGCTCGCGCAGGCGCTCGTCGATGCGATCAGCGAGGTGTCAGCGGGCATCGTGACGGAGGATCCGCCGGCGTGGGCGCGAAGCCACGCCCTGCCCGGATCGGAGCAGATCGAGGCCGAGCTGGAAGAGGCGGAGCAAGCAGAGTCGGCCGCGGTGGCGCGGACGGCAGCGGTTCACGAACGCCTCGACAGGCTGATCGCCCACCGGCGATTGCTGTGGGCGACCGGGCCCGCCTTCGCCGCCGCCGTGCGCGAGGCGCTGACCCTGCTCGGGCTGGAGGCCACGACCGCCGCGGACGACGGTCTCGCGGTGACCGAGGGCGAGCACACCGCCCTCGTGGAGGTGGAGAGCGCCGGCGAAGACGTGGCGGAGTGGCCGTACGTGCGTCTGCAGCGCCGCCTTGAGCGGCGCCTGCTGGACGAGGGCGAACAGCTGCGGGGCATCATCGTGGTGAACGGCAAGCGCACCATCAGCCCGACGGCGCGAAGGCAGCAGTTCACCGACGCCCTGCGCATCGCCTGCGAGAACTACGGTTACGCGTTGACCACGGGCGAGACGCTCTTCGCGCTCGTGCAGCGCGCGCTCGGAACGGAGGCGGAAGGGGCTTCCTTCGAGGCCGCCGGACGGCGCCTGCTCCACAGCAGGGGGCTTCTCACGACGGAGCAGGCCCTCGGCGAGGCGGAAGAGGAGAGCGACGCCAGCATCTTCTAGCAGGCCAGGCCGGGGCAATCCCTACCCACCAGCCTACGTCGACACGACGGAGGTCTCCCATGCTCCCAGGTCCGCTGGGTCGAGCCGAGCTATCCCGGGGAGGTGGTCAAAGTCTTTGTCGGCGGAGATGATTCGCTCGACCCCCAAGCGTCGCATCACGGCGGCATGCAGGAGGTGTCGGGCCCCCACTTCCGGATGATCGTCCGCCAGCGTAGCTGCCACGCGAATGTCCGCGGCATGGACCACTTCAATCCGCTGCCACATCACCTCCGCGAACGCCCGCAGTACCTCCCTCCCAAGAGTCCACCTCCGTAAGGCGAGGTAGCGGTGCATGAGCTCCTGGAGGACCTCGACATCCGTTACGAAGGCGCGCGGGTGGTCAGCCGCCATGCCCATGACTCGCAAGCATGGAGCCTTGTGCTCATGCGCCTGTCCTGAAGCGTAGACGGGGACGTTGGTGTCAAGAAAGGCCGCCGGGCTCATACACCTCCTCAAGCTCGCGAGAGAGTGTGTCGGGATCTGGTGGATCCTCGACCTCGAGCCGAGCCATGCGCTCAACCGCTGCCCGACGGCGCACACGCATGGCATCCTCCCAGGCGTCATCAATCAGGCGGCGCACCACCTCGGAGATGGGAACGCCCTGGGCCTCGGCCCGTTGCTCAAGGCGCTGCTTCGGCTTCGGTCCCGCCGGTTCCCTTAGGCGTCCGGGAAGGTCACGCAGGTGGTCGTGCTCTCGATGCCCTCGACCACGCGGATGTGCTGGCTGATGAGGGCCGGCACCTGCGTGATGCTGGGCGCCTCGATGACGGCCACGATGTCGTAGGGCCCCATCACCTGGTAGACCTCGCCGATGCCGTCGACAGCCCGGAGCGCATCGAACACGCGCTGGGTTTCCGCCGGGTCGACAACGATGAGCACGAACGCCTTGATCATCTCTGGCTCCTAGTCCTCGCGTAGCTGCAGGACGGCCATGAACGCCTCCTGCGGGATTTCAACGTTGCCGACGCGCTTCATGCGCTTCTTGCCCTCGGCCTGCTTCTCGAGCAGCTTCCGCTTTCGCGTTATGTCACCACCGTAGCACTTGGCGAGGACGTTCTTGCGAAGCGCGCGGACCGTCTCGCGGGCAATGATACGGCCACCGATCGCGGCCTGCAGGGGCACATCGAACATCTGGCGGGGGATGAGGCTGCGCAGCTTCATCACGAGCGAGCGGCCCTCGCGGGCGGCGTTCTCGCGGTGCGTGATGATCGAGAGCGCATCCACCACCTGTCCGTTGACCAGCACATCGACCTTCACGAGCGAGGCCGCGCGGTAGCCCGCGGGCTGGTAGTCGAGGCTGGCGTAGCCGCTCGTCGAGCCCTTCAGAGTGTCGTAGAAGTCGACGAGGATCTCAGCCATGGGAATCTCGTAGGCGAGGAGGACGCGCGCCTCCCCGGGGGCGAGGTCGCTCTCGGGTTCGAGGTACTCCATGCGCTTGAAGCTCCCGCGGCGGCTCGTGACGAGGTCCATCACCTGGCCGATGTAGCGGCTGGGGGTGACGACATCGATGGTCGCCCAGGGCTCCCGGATCTCCTCGATGTGGGAGGGGTCGGGCAGGCGCGAGGGGTTCTCGATGGCGCCCACCTCGCCCGAGCGCAGCTCGACCTCGTATTCGACGCTGGGGGCGGTGGTAAGCAGGCCGAGGTCGTACTCGCGCTCCAGCCGCTCAACGACGATCTCGAGGTGCAGGAGTCCAAGGAAGCCGCAGCGGAATCCGAAGCCGAGCGCCGCCGATGACTCGGGCTCGTAGACGAGGGAGGCGTCGTTCAGGCTGAGGCGCTCCAGCGCCTCGCGCAGATTCTGGTACTGATCCGAATCAGTGGGGTAGATGCCCGCGAAGACCATGGGCTTCGCCTGGCGGTAGCCGGGGAGGGGCTCGGAGGCGGGGACGGAGGCGAGCGTGACCGTATCGCCCACGCGACAGTCGGCGACCTCCTTGAGGCCGGTGGCGACGTAGCCGACCTCGCCCGCGGCGAGGCCCGCGAGCGGCTGCATGGCCGGGCCGAAGATGCCGAACTCAAGCGGCTCGAAGCGCTTGCCCGTCTGCATGAGGCGGAGGTCGGCTCGGCCACTCATCTCGCCGTCGACTACGCGCACGTGCGCGAGCACGCCCTTGTAGGCGTCGTACTTGGAATCGAAGATGAGCGCCTTCAACTCGCCCGCGCTATCCCCGCCCGGGGGAGGAACACGCTCGCGGATGGCGTCGAGGATCTCGGGGATGCCGCGCCCCTCCTTCGCGCTGGCGAGGATGATCTCCTCGCGGGAGAAGCCAATGACGCGCTCAAGCTCGTGGGCAACGCGCTCGGTCTCGGCGTGGGGCAGGTCGATCTTGTTGATGACGGGGATGAGCGTGAGGCCCTGGTCGAGGGCGAGGTAGACGTTGGCCAGTGTCTGCGCCTCGATGCCCTGGGAGGCGTCGACGACGAGGACGGCGCCCTCGCAGGCGGCGAGGGCGCGGGAGACCTCGTAGGTGAAGTCGACGTGCCCGGGGGTATCGATCAGGTTGTACTCGTACTCCTCGCCGTCGGGGCCGCGATGGGTCATGCGAGCGGCGGCCGCCTTGATGGTGATGCCCCGCTCACGCTCAAGGTCCATCGTGTCGAGCACCTGGTCGGCCATGGCGCGCACGGCCACGGTGCCGGTGATCTCGAGCAAGCGATCGGCGAGCGTCGACTTGCCGTGGTCGATGTGGGCAATGATGCAGAAATTGCGGATGCGGGCCTGATCCACGGGCCCAGTGTATGGGCAGACTGCCGTGCGAGCTTGGTGAACGCAGGCAGCGGTCCCTAGGGGAGGCCCGTGCTAGTCTCGCGGCACAAATTCGCACCCCCAGAGGAAGCACAATGGCACGGAAAAAAGTCACGATCGTTGGCGCCGGCATGACCGGCGGCGCCATGGCGCAGCGGCTCATTGAGCGCGACATTTGCGACGTCATCCTGCAGGACGACCCCCAGTTCGCCGGCACCATGCACTTCGGCAAGGCGCTGGACGAATCGCAGGCGGCCGCCTGGAGCGGCTTCAGCGCCTCCATCAGCGCCACCGATGGCTGGGACGAGACGGCCGGCTCGGATGTCGTGATCGTGACGGCCGGGGCGCCCCGCAAGCCGGGCATGAGCCGCGAAGAACTGCTCAACGGCAACGCCGCCATCGTGCGCGCCAAGGTGAGCGACGCAGCGAAGGCCTCGCCCAACGCGGTGCTGGTCATCTTCTCGAACCCGATGGACGCGATGTGCCACGTGGCGCTCGAGGCGAGCGGCTTCCCTCGCGAGCGGATCATCGGCCAGGGAGGAGCCCTCGACAGCGCGCGCTACCGGCACTTCGTGGCCGACGCGGCGGGGGTCTCGCCCCAAGACGTGCACGGCTACGTCATCGGCGGCCATACCGACACGACGATGGTGCCGGTGGTCTCGCAGACGCGCGTCGGCGGCGTGCCCCTGACGAAGCTACTGCCCGCGGAGACGATCGACGGGGTCGTGAGCCGGACGATGCGGGGCGGAGCCGAGATCGGGGAGTTGATGCGCGTCGGCAGCGCTTTCTACGCACCCTCGGCGGGGACGATCGCGATGGTCACGTCGATCCTGCTCGACCAGCGCCGCCTGCTGCCCTGCTCGACGCTGCACCAGGGCGAGTACGGCATCGAGGGCGTGTTCTCGGGCACGGTCGTGCAGCTCGGGGAGGGCGGCATCCAGCGCACCTTCGAACTGGAGCTCTCGGACGAGGAACGCGAGCGGGTCGTGGCGGCCGCGGAAGCGACGAAGGGGCTGGTCGCGCAGCTGGACTAGGGGACGGTTTCAGCTCGCCGCTACGCGCACCCAGGAAAGTCCGTCGACGTGCTCGAAATGCGCATCGGCCAAGACAAGCTCGGCGCCGGTTTCCATCGTGTGTGCCGCGATCCACGTGTCATTGGTCGGGATGGGGCGTCCCTTCGCGCGGAGCGCGGCGCTAATGCTGCCGTAGTGCTCCCCGGCGACCTGCCCCACGTCCACAACAGACACCTTCGGGCTGTCCAGATAGGAGCGGAGGATGGCAAGGTTCTCCTCGGTCCTCGCTCCCAGCCGAAAGCCGAACAACAGCTCACCTAGAACGACGGCGGAGAAGAGAACCTCGTCAGCGACCTCCACGATCTCCACTACCGTGTTGTCCCCGCGCGTCAGCTGGGTGTAGGCGTTGGCGTCCAGGAGAACCCTCACCGCCAGAGGCGCTCGTCGACGGTCTCGAACATTTCCTCAATGGCGGCGTTCAGTTCATCGGCCTCGGCTGCAGTCATGGAACCCACCAGACGGGCCAGCGCGGGGTCGGACAGCTTCGAATTCTTGCCGATGCTACCGGACCCGTTCCCCTTCCCCCAATCGATCGCCCGCGCCGTGTTCTCCAGGCCAGCGGCATTGCGAAGGAGTTTCAGGGCGGCCTGATTCATGGAGATGCCCTCTTGCTCCGCCAGGCGCAGGAGACACTCGTTCAACTCGTCGTCGATGCCCCGGATCGTCAGTTGGTTCACGTCGCACCACCCTTGACGAGCTACATTGTAGGACGCAACGAACTGGGCTGTCAGCCGCCCGCCTCCCGGCGCAGGGACTCGGCAGCCTCGCGGACGCGGACTGGGGCTGTGCCGCCGATTGCGTCGCGGGCGGCGAGGGCGGAGTAAACGTCGATCTGCAGCACGTCGGGCTCGAAGAGGGGGCTGGCGGCGGTGTAGACCTCGAACGGGAGCTCATGGAGCTCGCAGCCGCGTTCCTCGGCCTGGCGCACGAGCATGCCGGTGACTTCATGCGCCTCGCGGAAGGGCATGCCCTTGCGCACCAGGTAGTCGGCGACATCGGTCGCGAGGGCGAAGCCGCCGGAGGCGGACGCCCGCATGCGCGGAAGGTCGAACTCGAGGGCGGGAACCATGGCCGCGAAGATGCGCAGCGTGGGCACGACGACGGCGGCGGCGTTGAGGATGGCGGCCTTGTCCTCCTGCAGGTCGCGGTTGTAGGCGAGGGGCTGGCCCTTCAGGTTCGTCAGCAGATTCACGAGCTCGCCGAAGACACGTCCGGCGCGGCCCCGCGCCAGCTCGGCCACGTCGGCGTTCTTCTTCTGGGGCATCATGCTGGAGCCGGTGGCGAAGGCGTCGGGCAAGCGCACAAAGCCGAACTCGGCGGACGACCAGAGCACAATCTCCTCGGCCAGGCGCGACAGGTGAGCCTGCGTGATGGCGCAGGAGGCGAGGAACTCGATGGCGAAGTCGCGGTCGGCGACGGCGTCCAGGCTGTTGCGGGAGACGCTGTCGAAGGCGAGTTCGCGCGCGACCATCTCGCGATCGAGCGGGTAGGGGGAGCCCGCGAGGGCGCCCGAGCCGAGCGGGAGCACGTTCGTGCGCGTGCGGCAGTCGCGGAAGCGGTCGCGGTCACGCAGCAGCATCTCGCCGTAGGCGAGCAGGTGGTGGCCGAGCGTTACGGGCTGGGCGCGCTGGAGATGGGTGTAGCCCGGCATGGGGTCGGCGGCATGCGTCAGCGCGAGGTCGCAGAGCGCCTCTATGAGCGCCCCCGCGCAGGCGGCGGCGAGCTCGCACTGCTCGCGCACGAGCATGCGGTTGAGCAGCGACACCTGGTCGTTGCGCGAGCGGGCCGTGTGGAGGCGGCCCGCGGCCGTTCCGATCTGCTCGCGCAGGAGAACCTCGACGTGGGTGTGGATATCCTCGAGTTCGGGGCGCCACTCGACCTCACCGGCGCGGAAGCGTTCGAGCACACGGGCGAGCCCGGCGACGATCGCCTCCGCCTCGACCCCGGGGATGATGCCGGCCGCCCCGAGCATGCGCGCGTGCGCGACCGACCCCGCGATGTCGTGCTCATACAGGTCATGGTCGACCCCCGCGGTGTAATCGCGCGTGAGGTCATCCATGGACCCCTCGAAGCGGCCACCCCAGCTCCGCTGTCCTTCGCTCATGGTTCCATTCTCCCCCGCGGGCACGCTGTATCCCAACACAGCGGTCACGGGGTGCGGATCGGGGCCGGGTAGACTGCGCGCATGACCGACTCGACGCCGGCGCCCCCTCCCGACGACCTGCGCCAGTTCGAGGCGCTGGAGGCGATCATCCGCCGCCTGCACGGGCCCGAAGGCTGCCCCTGGGACCGGGAACAGACGCACGAGTCGCTGCGCCCCCACCTGCTGGAGGAAGCCTACGAACTGCTCGAAGCGATCGACTCGGGCAGGGCCGAGGCCATCGCCGAGGAGCTGGGCGACGTGCTCCTGCAGGTGCTCATGCACACGGCGGTGGGCGAGCGGCTGGGGGAGTTCGAGCTGGGCGACGTGGTTTCGCGCATCGCCGCCAAGCTGATCGCCCGGCACCCGCACGTTTTCGCCGACGCCACGGCGGAGACGGCTGAGGACGTGCGCGCGAGCTGGGAGGTGCTCAAGCAGAAGGAGCGCCCCGACCGCCCTCGCCTCGAGGGCGTCCCCACCACGCTCCCCGCCCTGGCCGAGTCGCAGACGATCCAGGGGCGAGCTCGCCGCGCTGGGTTCGACTGGCCCGACATCCACGGACCGCTGGAGAAGCTCTCCGAAGAGATTACGGAGCTGGCGCTGGCGGAGACGGAGCAGGACCGCGAGGAGGAGTTCGGCGATGTGCTCTTCGTGATCGCACACATCGCGCAAACGATGGGCGTCGACGGTGAGCAGGCGCTACGGCGGGCGAACGGCAAGTTCCGCCGCCGCTTCGGGCTCGTGGAGCGCTGGGCCAACGAGCAGTCGCTGGACCTGAACGAGATGGACATCGAGGCGCGCGACGAGCTGTGGGAGCGGGCAAAGGCCTCGGAGCGCGGGCAGTTGTAGCGCCAGCCCCCCGCCGATAGGCTGAACGCACAGCGACATCAACCGGGGAGGGCAGAGTGGCGCAGGCAACGGAAACCGTCATCACGCGGGAACGCTTCACCAGGGGGAAGATGTACCAGGAGTACCTCGACACGGGCGTCCGCAACCGCGAGCAGTTCGACGACAACTACGAGAGCCTGGTGATCAGCGAGGAGCAGCAGGCCGCGCTGACCGCGCTGGCCGCCCAACCAAACGGGCCGGACCACATGGTGATCATCGGCGAGGACTGGTGCCCGGATGTCTACCGGGGAATGCCCGTGGGCGTCCGCATCGCCGAGGCGCTCGGCCTCGAAGTCCGCATCTTCGAGCGGGACCTGAACAAGGACATGATCGCGGAGTACCTGAAGGACGGGGAGTTCGAATCGATCCCCGTGTACATCTTCTACAACGTCGAGCACATCGAGCTGGCACATTTCATCGAGCGCCCGGCGCTCGCGAACGAGCAGATGGATCAGCTCCACGAAGTGCTCGGCGACATGCGTCCAGAGGCGATCGCGCAGCGGCTCGGGCACGAGCCGAGGGAGGAAGAAATCCAGCAAGCGCGGGCCGAGGGGCGGGAACGCTACCTGGAGTGGCAGCGCACGAGCGACACCTGGGCGAACTGGCGCGTGGCGGCCGTGGATGAGGTGATCGAGCTGCTGCGCGGGGCGGTGTGACGGCTTCTAAATGCTTCAAAGACGTTTCTGCCTTGTTGTCGCGCGTGGAGGCCCTTGGGTATACTCCGCGCGACCTTGGGGCCGCTAGCTCAATTGGCAGAGCAAGTGACTCTTAATCACTAGGTTGAAGGTTCGAGTCCTTCGCGGCTCACCACTTTTCGGAAAAGGTCCCGCCGGATGGCTTGCCAGCCGGCCCAGGACCGGGGAAGTGTCGGAATTGGCAGACGAGCATGATTTAGGATCATGTGCCGCAAGGCGTAGGAGTTCGAGTCTCCTCTTCCCCATTGCTTCATGGGGGACCCGTTCCTCGTTAGAGCGGGACGCAGGCAAAACCGAGCAGGGCGAAAGGGGGCGTCATGGCGCTTCTCGAGGTAAATGACCTTCGGACGTACTTCTACACGCAGGAGGGCGTCGTCAAGGCAGTTGATGGCACGTCCTACTCGGTGGAGGAGGGCGAGACGCTCGGGCTTGTGGGTGAGTCCGGCTGTGGGAAGAGTGTTTCGGCGCTCTCCATCCTGCGGCTAATCCCAACGCCCCCCGGAAAGATCGTCTCCGGCGAGATCATGTTCCAAGGCCGTGATCTGCTGAAACTCGACGAGAACGAAATGCGGCGTATCCGCGGCAACGACATCGCCATGGTGTTCCAGGAGCCGATGACGTCGCTGAATCCCGTCCTCACGATCGGGCGGCAGATCACCGAATCGCTGGAGTTGCACCAGGACCTCCGGGGCCGGGCGGCGCGAGAGCGTGCCGTCGAGCTGCTGGAGCTGGTGGGAATCCCGGCGGCGCGGGGACGAATCGATGACTACCCGCACCAGTTCTCGGGGGGCATGCGCCAGCGCGTGATGATCGCGATGGCAATGAGCTGCAACCCGAAGATCCTGCTGGCGGACGAGCCCACGACGGCGCTCGACGTGACGATCCAGGCCCAGATCCTCGAGGTCATGGCCAGGCTCAGCCACGAGTTCGGGACCGCCGTCATCATCATCACGCACAACCTGGGCGTCGTCGCTCGCTACGCCGACCGGGTGAACGTGATGTACGCAGGCAAGGTGATCGAGCGGGCGGATGCACACGAGCTGTACGCCAATCCGAAGCACCCCTACACGGTCGGGCTGCTGAACTCGGTGCCTCGTCTTGATGAACTCCGGCAGGAGAAGCTGATCCCGATCGAGGGCCTGCCCCCCGACCTGGCCCATCTGCCGGAGGGCTGCAGCTTCTATCCGCGGTGCGAATGGCGCACCGACCAGTGCCTTACAGAGTTTCCTCCCATCAGCCAGGTCGAAGGCGCACACCAGACGGCCTGCTGGGAATGGGAGAAGGTGGGAAGGGAGAGGCCAGTTGTCGCAACAAGCTAGCACTGTCGAGACCAGCATGAGCAACGGGAGCGGGGAGGATCTCCTTGAGGTCCAGGACCTACAGGTCTACTTTCCCGTCACGGCGGGTCTGATCTTCCAGCGCCGCGTCGCCGACGTGAAGGCCGTCGACGGCGTCACGTTCAACGTCAAGCGTGGCGAGACACTCGGTCTTGTGGGCGAGTCCGGCTGCGGCAAGAGCACGACGGGCAAGGCCATCCTCCAGCTGAACCGGCCAACGGCCGGCTCGGTGAGCTTCGGGGGAACGGACCTGACACAGGTGAAGGGCCGATCCCTGCGCAGCTACCGGCGCCGCATGCAAATGATCTTCCAGGACCCGTACGCGAGCCTGAACCCGCGTATGTCGGTCGGGTCGATCGTCTCCGAGCCGATCACGATTCACAACCTGGCGCGGGGCCAGGAGAAGCGCGACCGCGTGCACAACCTGCTGCAGACGGTGGGGCTGAACCCGTACTTCGCAAGCCGCTACCCGCACGAGTTCTCCGGCGGCCAGCGCCAGCGCATCGGCATCGCCCGGGCGCTCGCGGTCGAGCCGGAATTCATCGTCTGCGACGAGCCGGTCTCGGCGCTCGACGTGTCGATTCAGGCGCAGATCATCAACCTCCTGCAGGACCTGCAGGACGAATTCAACCTCACCTATCTCTTCATCGCGCACGACCTCTCGGTCGTTCGCCACATCAGTGATCGCGTGGCCGTGATGTACCTCGGGCACATCATGGAGCTGACCGACCGCGACACGATCTTCGACAACCCGCTGCATCCCTACACGAAGGCGCTCCTCTCGGCGGTCCCGATCCCGGACCCCGCCGTGGAGCGCTCGCGCGAGCGCATCATCCTGCTGGGCGACGTGCCCAGCCCGCTGAATCCGCCTCCGGGCTGCGTGTTCAACACGCGCTGCCCGATCGCCATTGATGAGTGCCGCGAGCGCATTCCCGAGTGGCGCAACGTGGGCACGGCGGACAAGGAGCACTGGGTCTGGTGCCACCGCGTTTAGCGCCCGGCTAACGGAACCAACGCGGAAGGGGTGGCCTTTGGGCCACCCCTTCTTCATGCCGTCAGCACGACATCTCTTGTCTTGAGCAATCAGGTTCTGTACCTTTGGGGCACGTCGCACAGGGCTTTCACGCAACTGACTGGCGCCGGTTTCAGCGAAGAGCAGACCGAGGCGCTGTTCGAGGTCTATGGGGGAGGACACGACTCGCTCGCGACCAAAGAGGACCTGCAGACTCTGGCGACCAAGAACGACCTGCAACCGTTCGCGACCAAGGACGACCTGCAGCCACTCGCGACCAAGGAAGCACTTCAGGCATTGGAGCTACGCCACACCCTGCGGGTTGGCGGCATGGTCGTCGCGGGCGTGGCCGTCATGGCCGTGCTCGACCGGCTCTAGCAGGCTGCTGATAAATGCATGATCCTGGGCCTGAGGCCCTGACTGACCATCCGGCAGTCTCTCGTAGAGCCCAGAAACATTGGCTTTTTCGATTTCGCGAACGGCACAAAATCAGCCCAGAACGACCGCTGCGGACTTTTTCAACACCCTGCTAGGCGAAGTGCGCTCCGCTAGCCGTCCTGGTTGAGCCAGGACATCATGCCGCGCATCTCGGCACCCACCTGCTCGACCTGGTGGTTGGCATCGCGACGGCGCATGGCGAGGAAGCTTGCACGGCCGGACTGGTTCTCCAGGATGAACTCCTTGGCGAACTTGCCCGACTGTATCTCCTCGAGGATGCGGCGCATTTCGGCGCGGGTCTCGTCGGTGATGATGCGGGGGCCGCGGCTGTAGTCGCCGTATTCGGCGGTGTCGCTGATGGAGTAGCGCATGTTGGCGAGGCCGCCCTCGTAGATCAGGTCCACGATGAGCTTGAGCTCGTGCATCGTCTCGAAGAAGGCGCTCTCGGGCTGGTAACCGGCCTCGACGAGCGTCTCGAAGGATGCCTTGATGAGCGAGGAGAGACCGCCGCAGAGGATGACTTGCTCGCCGAAGAGGTCGGTCTCGGTTTCCTCGAGGAAGGTCGTCTCGAGCACGCCTCCGCGGGTGCCGCCGATGCCCTTGGCGTAGGCAAGCGCGAGCTGGCCAGCGACCTCGCTGGCGTCCTGGTGCACGGCCAGCAGGCAGGGCACGCCGCCACCCTCGGTGAAGACGCGGCGCACGAGGTGCCCCGGTCCCTTGGGCGCGATCATCGTGACGTCCACGAAATCGGGCGGGTCAATCTGCTGGAAGTGGATGTTGAAGCCGTGGGCGAACATCAGCATCTTGCCCTCGGCCAGCCCCGGCTCGATCGCCTTCTCGTAGACGCTGCGCTGCAGGTGGTCGGGAATGAGCACCATGATGATATCGGCCTCGCGGGAGACATCCTCGACGGTGCCGACGCGCAGGCCCGCCTCCTCGACCGAGCTCCAGGAACGCGACCCCGGGTAGAGGCCGACGCGCACGTCGAGGCCGGAATCGTGCAGGTTGAGGGCGTGGGCGTGTCCCTGCGAGCCGTAGCCGATGACCGCGATCTTGCGGTCCTTCAGCAGACCGAGGTCGGCGTCGTCGTCGTAGTACATGGTGGCCATGGGGCACTCCTTTGGGGATTGAGCCGCGGCCGGTGGGCGCGGCGGTTACTTGGGGAGGATCACCTGGCGGCTGTGCCGATCGCGACTGTACTCCACGAAGGGGTTGACACCGATCTCACGGAGCATCCAGTGCCGTTCGATGACTTTCACCTTCCCCTCGACGATGCGCACCCAGTCGGCGATGCGGGGACGGGCGGGGTCGATCGCGATCTCGACGGCGGCATCCTTCTCGCCGACCACCACAGCCGTGAGGCGCGGGTAGCCGAAGGCGGGGCGGGGTGTCGCCTCGAGCAGGTCGAGCACCGCATCGACACCCGAGACGATGCCGTAGACGGAGTCGATGAGGGTGACCTTCTCGTCGAGGGAGGCGGCCGCCTCATCTCGCTCGGAGGCGATGAGCTTCTCGTAGAGGCCGCGAACGAGGCGCCTCGTCGCGCGGGGCGAGCCGCCGCGGAAGGCGTTGGCGGCGTCCATGGCGGCGAGCGCGGGCCGGTCGAGTTCGATGTCACGCATCATGCCGTAGAGGCGGCGATCGACGATGAGGCCGTCCTCAACGCGGACGATGTCGAGGACACGCTGCCGGAAGGCGCGCCAGTCGTAGCCTTTGGCCTCGATGGTGGCTCGCATGGCGACGGCGCCGCCGTCCTCGACGGTCTCGACCTCGGTGTAGGTGCAGTCGGCGTAGCGCTCAAGCAGCTCGCGGTGGAAGTCGCGAACGGCCACGCTGTCGCGCAGCATGGGACTACGGAACGAGTGGAAGACGACGCCCGGATGGTGCAACGCCTGTATCTCGTCGAAGCGGTCGTAGTTGATGGCGGTGACGAGCGCCTCGACAACGTCACTGGTGGGCATGGGGCCGGGACACCTCGGCTGAACTTGGCCGATTGTACCCCGCGTCACGAACGCGGGACAGGAGCGACCGGCCTGACGCTGAGGACGCCGCGCGGTAGCCTTGGAGACGCCACCCTCCCGAGAGAAGCGAGGAACATCCGTGACCGAGCCTATCCTCACCCAGGAACGCGACATCCTCACCGAGACCGACGCCTCGGCGCGTGCGGAGCGCGTCTCCAACTGCCGCTACGAGCTGGAGCTTGACCTGACGAAGGGCGCCCCCACCTACGGCGGCGTTGTCACCATCACGTTCGACCAGAGCGGCGGCGGCGACCTGATGCTCAACTTCCGGGGGAAGCGCATCGACCTGCTCGAGCTGAACGGCGAGGCAGTGAGCTTCGAGTGGCTGGGGCGGAAGCTGACGCTCCCCGGCGGGGCGCTCGCGGCCTCGAACACGCTGCGCATCGAGTACGAGAACGACTACGACCACGGCGGAGACGGCTTGCACCAGTTCGTCGACCCCGAGGACGGCGAGGAATACCTCTACACGAACTTCGAGCCGTTCGACGCGCACCGGCTGTTCCCCTGCTTCGACCAGCCGGACATCAAGGCGCGCTACCAGCTGACCGTGACCGCCCCCTCCGAGTGGACGCTGACGACGAACTCGCGGGAGCTCTCGGCGGAGACACAGGCGGACGGACGCATCCGGCGGCAGTACGAGGAGACACCGCCCTTCAGCACCTACCTGTTCGCCCTGATCGCCGGGCCGTACCACGTGGCCGAGTCCGAGCACGCCGGCATCCCCCTGGGGCTGCTCTGCCGGCGCTCGATGGCGCAGTACCTCGATACGGACGAGCTCTTCGCGACCACGCGGCAGGGGCTCGACTTCTTCGGGGAGTTCTTCGACTACCCGTACGCCTTCGGCAAGTACGACCAGATCTTCGTGCCCGAGTTCAACCACGGAGCCATGGAGAACGTGGGCGCCGTCACCTTCAACGAGTCGATGGTGTACCGCGATCCGCCCACGGAGAACCAGCGGCGCCGGCGGGCGGAGGTGATCCTCCACGAGATGGCGCACATGTGGTTCGGGAACCTTGTGACCATGCGCTGGTGGAACGACCTCTGGCTGAACGAGAGCTTCGCGACCTACATGTCGTTCCTGGCGATGGAAGGCGCGACGCGCTTCCAGTCGGGCTGGCAGGACTTCAACAACGGCATCAAGAACTGGGCCTACCGGCAGGACCAGCTCATCACGACCCACCCCATCGCCGGGACCGTGCGCGACACCGACGAGACGTTCCTGAACTTCGACGGCATCACCTACGGCAAGGGCGCCTCGGTACTGAAGCAGTTGGTCGCGACGATCGGCATCGACGGCTTCCGCGAGGGAATGCGGCACTACTTCCGTACGTACGACTACGGCAATGCCTCGCTGCACGACTTCCTGGGGGCGCTGGAGGAGGGAAGTGGACGCGAACTGGGCGAGTGGTCCCGGCTCTGGCTGGAGACACCCTCGCTCAACACGATCCGGGCGGACTGGGAGAGCGACGGCGAGCGCATCACGCGCCTCGAGCTGAGCCAGACCGCTCCCGAGGACTACCCGACCATCCGGCCCCACACACTCGAGACCGGTCTGCTCACGGACGACGGCGCTGAGACCGCCGTTGAGGCCGTGCCCGCCGTGCTCGATGGAGAGCGCACGGAGATCGAGGGGGCGCGCGGACGCCCGCGCCCCGCGCTCGTGTACCCGAACTTCAACGACCACGCCTACGCCAAGATCGCCCTCGACGACGAGTCAATCGCCTGGGCGCGCGAGAACATCGAGCGCGTCGGAGACGACCTGCTGCGGCAGCAGCTCTGGTCGACCCTCTGGAGCATGGTGCGCGACCAGCAGCTCAAGTCGACGGACTTCCTCGCCATCGTGCGGGAGAAGATCGGGTCCGAGCGCAACATCGAGCTCGTCGACTCGGTCCTCGGGCACGCCGCCGCCGCCGAGAGTCGCTACGTGCCCGCCGAACGACGCGACGCGGAGGCGCACCTGTTGTTCGAGACCGCGCACGACGGCCTGCTGGCGGCTTCCGACAGCGACACGCGCATCATCTGGGGGCGCGCGCTTGTCGGGTTCGCGGTGAATCCCGACGACCTCGCCTACATCGCACGCCTCGCGGATGGCGAGGAAGTCGTAGAGGGCTTCGAGCTCGACCAGAACATGCGCTGGGGCGTGGCGACACGCCACGTTGGCTTCGGGCTACCGGGCGCAGCGGAGCGTGTGGCAGCCGAGGCCGAGCGTGATCCGTCCGATCGCGGCCAGCGGGCGCAGCTTCGCTGCGAGACCGCCGTCCCGGACGCCGCGACGAAGGCGGAGGCGTGGGAACGCTTCGCCGACGAGGGCTACGGCTCACGGTACCTGAACCAGGCGGCGATGAGCGGATTCAACTGGACCCACCAGGCGGAGCTGCTGGCGCCATACGCCGACGCGTTCTTTGAGCAGGTCGCGGGAATCTTCGTGGAGCGCGATCGCGAGTTCGCGACGGTGTTCTACGGAGGCCTCTTCCCAAGCTACCTGGTGGAGCAAGGCACGCTCGACCTGGCGCAGGCACTGCTCGACGAGACGCCGCAGGAGCAAGCGGTGCTGCAGCGCATGCTGCGCGAATCGATCGACGACCTCGGCCGCGCCATCGCCTGCCGCGCGTACGCGGCCAGCTAGCCAGGCACTCCGGGGAGGCGCTCGCGGAGGGCGTCGACGAGGCCGGCGATGGGGACGCGCACCTGCGCCTGGCTGTCGCGCTCGCGGATGGTGACGGCTTCGTCCTCCAGCGTGTCGAAGTCGACGGTAACGCAGAGGGGCGTGCCGATCTCGTCCTGGCGGCGGTAGCGGCGCCCGATCGACTGCGTCTCGTCGTACTGGGTCATCCAGTGCGAGCGGATGAGCGCGTGGACGCGCCTGGCCGTGGGCGTGAGCGTGTTCTTCTTCGAGAGCGGTAGCACGGCGACCTTGATAGGGGCGATGGCGGGGGGCAGCTTCAGGAGAACGCGCTCATCGCCCTTCTCGTCGGGCTCAACGGTGTAGCTCTCGATGAGCGCCACGGCAACCGTGCGGGTGAGTCCCAGGGCGGGCTCGATCACGTAGGGCGTGAAACGCTCGCGCGTCTCCTCGTCGAAGTAGGTGAGGTCCTGGCCGCTGTGGCTGCTGTGCGCCTTCAGGTCGTAGTCGGTGCGGTTGGCGATGCCCTCGAGCTCGCCCCAGCCCCAGGGGAACCGGTACTCGATGTCGCTGGTGCCATCGCTGTAGTGCGAGAGCTCCTCCGCCGTGTGGGGGCGGATGCGGATGCGGGAGGGGTCGATGCCGATGGTCTCGGCGTGCCAGCGCTGGCGCTCGTCGATCCAGTAGCGGTGCCACTCGGGCGCGTCCGCCGGGCGGCAGAAGAACTCCACCTCCATGCACTCGAACTCGAGCGTGCGAAAGATGAAGCGTCCGGGGGTGATCTCGTTGCGGAAGCTGTTGCGCGTCTGGGCGATGCCGAAGGGGAGCTTGCGGCGCATGGAGCTGCGCACGTTCTCGAAGTTCACGAACATGCCCTGGGCCGTCTCGGGGGGCAGGTAGGCGACGGAGCCTTCGTCCACCACCGGTCCCACCTGGGTCTGGAACATGAGATTGAAGAGGCGGGGCTCGGTGAGCTCGCCGCCGCAGTTGGGGCAGCGCACGTTCCCGTCGTCGTCGCGCACGATCTCGCCGTACTGGCCTTCGTCGATGTGGTCGGGGCGGAAGCGCTGGCGGCAGGCCCTGCAGTCGACGAGGGGGTCGTTGAAGGCCGCTGTGTGGCCGCTCGCGACCCAGACCTCGGGGTTCGTGAGCATGGCCGCGTCGAGGCCGACGACGTCGTCGCGTTCGCGCACCATCGCGCGCCACCAGGAGTCGCGGATGTTGCGCTTCAGCTCGACGCCGAGGGGACCGTAATCGTAGGTATTGGCGAAGCCGCCGTAGATCTCGGCGGAGGGGAAGACGAAGCCGCGACGCTTCGCCAGGGAGACGATGGTATCGAGGTCGGGTGCGGGCACGGGTGCTCCTCTCTCGCGCTGGCTGCGCAGTGGGAGGCTTCACAGTAGCCCAGGGTGAGGTTAGGCCCCAGAGTCGAGCGCCTGGACGAGCATCTCCAGGGCGCGCTCCGCGATCTGCTCCATGATGGCCACCCGCGAACCCTCGAAGTGCACCTCCTCGCTGACCGTGCCGCCGGGCCCGGCAAGGGCGAAGGCGACGCCGCCGATGGGCTTGGACGAGCGGCCACGGATGGGGCCGGCCATCCCGCTCTCGGCGACGACGTAGTCGACGCCGGCGCGCTCGCGCACGGACTCGGCGATGGCGGCGACGGCAACAGGACTCACGGTGCCGTGCTCGCGCAGGAAGTCGACGGAAACCCCGAGGGTGTCCGGCTTGGAGCTCATGGTGTAGGCGACGAGGCCGCGTTCGAACCACTTCGACGCGCCCGATACGCTGATGAGCCTCGCCGAGATCAGGCCGCCGGCGGTGCTTTCGGCGACGGCCACGCGCGCCTCGCGGGCGAGAAGGAGCTCACCGACGCGGGTGGCGAGCGGATCGTTCTCTTGAATGGACATGGTCCGATGCTACGCTGCGCCAATGCCTGAGTACGAGGTCAAGATCGTCGACGCTTTCACCAGCGTCCGCTACGCCGGCAACCCCTGCGGCGTCATCACGCGCGCGGAGGGGCTCACCCCCGAGCAGATGCAAGCGATCGCGCGGGAGTTGAACCTGAGCGAGACCTCCTTCGTCACGCCCTCGGAGGTGGCCGATATCCGCGCGCGCTTCTTCACGCCGTTGAAGGAGATTCCGCTCGCGGGTCACCCTACGATCGCGACGATGCACACCCTCGTGGAAGAAGGCCGCATCGAACTCGGCGATGGGCCGCGGCGCATCGTGCAGGAGCTGAGCATCGGCGTCCTGCCCGTGGACATCGAGCGCACCGGCGACGGGCGCGTGCGAATCGTGATGACGCAGACCGCGCCGGAGTTCCAGCGGCGGCTCGACCGCAGCGTGTACGCCCAGGCCCTCGGCATCTCGACCTCGGACATGCTGGACGGCGTGCCTGTCCAGGTGGTCAGCACGGGAACGCCGCAAGCGATGATTCCGGTGAAGTCGCTGGCGGTGCTCGAACGGGTCCGGCCCGACCTGCAGCACCTGAGCGATCTGGAGGCGGTGGGGCACTACTTCAGCACGCACGTGTTCACGCTGGAGACGTACGACGCCGCCAACAAGGCGCACTCTCGACACTTTGGCCCCTCGTCCGGCGTCTCCGAGGACCCCGTCACGGGGAGCGCGACGGGAGGGATGGCGGCCTACCTGTGGCGCTACGGTCTGGTGCGGGAGACCTTCTACACGGTCGAGCAGGGGCACATCATGGGGCGTCCGGGGCTGGTGGAGGTCGAGGTGGATGGTGAGGGGGACGAGCCCACCGGCATCCGCATTGCGGGAAGCGCCGTCACCGTCCTGCGCGGGACCATCACAGTCTAGCTCACCGCCGCGAGACGGTGGCTCTGCTACGCTGCCGGGCATGACCCGCGAGGTCGACATGGCCGGGGCCGAGCAGCTCCTGCTCGAGGCGGAGTTCGAGGACCTCAAACTGCTCTGGTCCTCCAGCAACTACGTGTACCTTGCGACGCTCTGCGCCGGCGATGGCCAGGAGATTGCCGCCGTCTACAAGCCCGAGTCGGGCGAGACGCCGCTGTGGGACTTCCCCACGGGCACGCTCTACGAGCGGGAGGTCGCGGCCTACCAGCTCGCGCAGTTGCTGGGGTGGCCGTTCATCCCCCCCACGGTGGTGCGCGACGGGCCGCAGGGGGTGGGTTCGCTCCAGCTCTACGTGCCCCACGACCGCGCCTCGCACTTCTTCGAGCAGCGGGATGACCCGGCGCTCGTGCCCCAACTGCAACGCATGGCCGTGTTCGACTTCGTGGCGAACAACGCCGACCGCAAGGGCGGTCACTGCCTGCTCGACGAACAGGGCCGCATCTGGGGGATCGACCACGGGCTCTGCTTCCACCGCGAATACAAGTTGCGCACGGTGATCTGGGACTGGGCGGAGCAACCGATCTCGGACGAGTGGCTCGGGGACGTGGAGCGGGCAGCGACGGCGGTGGCGGGGGAGGAGGAGGAAACCGAAGCGTTAAACGCATTACTCTCGCCCGACGAAATCGGGGCGCTCCTGGGACGCGCGGACCGGCTCCTGCGAACACGGGCCATGCCGGCGCCCGGGCCCCACCGGAGCTACCCCTGGCCGCTGGTCTGAGGGCGCTCGGCTCTCAGTCGGGGAGCTGGAGCAGCTGGAGCGTGTTCCCGTCCGGGTCGGCGAAGGTCGCGACCCAGCCACCCCAGCGCTCCTGCTCCGGCGGGCGCGAGAACACCACGCCGCGCTCGACGAGACGGCGGTGGACGGCGTCGATGTCCTGCACCGCGAAGTGCACCATGATGCGGAGCGGGTCGCGGGCGGGGCCGTGCACCTCGTCGTGGGCGGCAACGCTGAGGCGGAAGCCACCCCACTCGAAGTTCGCGAAGGCGGCCTTCTCGCTACGCGGCACGAGGCGGAGGACATCGCGGTAGAAGGCCAACATCTCTGGGTACCGGTCGGTCCAGATGATGACGCCGGCGACCCCCTCAATGTCGGCGCTGCCGCCAGCCATGGGCGTCAGGCGAGGGGCTGCCAGGTGCGGCCGCCGTCGCCAGCGACCGCGTGGCCCAGCCCCGGGAAGGGGAAGTGGCCGCTCGCGATGAGTGCGCCCTCCTCCTCGATACGCGCCATGAGCGCCTTGCGGCTGGCGGTCGACGAGACCTTGTCGACGTCGGCGCCGGCGCACCAGCCGTCCTCGCGCACCTGCACGGGCTGGTGGGCGGCGTCACCGATGAGGTAGGCGCGCTCGCCCGCGCTCGCCACGACGAAGGAGACGTGTCCGGGCGTGTGTCCCGGCGTGGGCACGGTCACGAGCTCGCTCGTGACGGCGTGCTCACCCTCCACGAGGTCGAGCAGGCCCGCCGACTCGAGGGGCCCGAGGGCGTTGTCGTACTGGGAGGCGGTGCGCATCTCGTCGCTGCTCGTCCAGTAGTCCCACTCCGTGTGCTGCACGACGTGGCGGGCGTTGGGGAAGAGGGGCACGGCGGCGCCGTTCTCGTCGACGGTGTTCCAGCCGGTGTGGTCGAAGTGGAGGTGGGTGAAGACGACGATATCGACGTCCGCCGGCTTGACGCCGGCCTCCTCCATCACGGAAGGGAGCGCCGGCTCCTGCTTGAGGGGCATGGGCGAGGGCCGGCCGCCGAGGCCCGTGTCGACGAGGATCGTGTTGCCCTCGCTGGCGACGAGCCAGGCGCCGAGGTTCAGCGTGAGGTTGCCGTCGGCGTCGAGGAACTCCGGGTAGTCGGCCCAGCCGGCGGCGGGGACGTCGGGGTAGAACATGGAGGGGGGCACCGCCGTCCAGCTGTCCTGGAGAGCGATGAGCTCGGCGTTGCCGACCTGTGTGCGCTGGAACTTCCCCATCTCGAACCTCCTACCGCTTTCGTGGCGAGCGCGGGCAGTATGTGACGCGCGCAGCGCGGCGTCTATGCGTAGGGCAGCGCTCGCTAGAATGGCCGGGTGAGTGCCGTACGGGAGGCGATCGCAGCGGAGCGTGACTTCGCGCTCGGGGAGGTTCGGGTGGCGTTCGGAGAGGGGCGCGTGGAGCTGTCGGGGCCGCGACTACGAGCCGAGCCGGTCGAGTTGGAGCCCACGATCGAGGCCCTGCGCGAGCACGTGCGCTTCGACGACTGCGGGCGCTACCGCCCGCTGAGCGGGGCGAGCACGATGCCCGGCAACTGGCGCATTTCCCTGCCGACAAAGCTAACCGAAGCGGCAATCGAAACAGTCTACCCGCAGGCGGTGCTCCACCAGGAGCAGGCCGGACAGGGAACCCTGCGGGTCGTACCGTTCGAGGAGGTGGTGACGCGCCAGCGCGGCCGCTACCGGGTCGCGGGAGAGCTCGACGCCGAGGGTCGTGAGCGGACGCTCGCGGTGCTGTGCGGACGCTGCGAGCGGACGCCGGCATGGGCGGGGGCAGCGGCCTCGCAGGAGGCGATTCCCTGCCCCGAGCCCTGCAGCGTCATGGTCGCGCTGTGCCGGGAGGCCGCGCTCTGGCAGCGGGAGCCGCCCACGCCCATCGGTGCGGACGCGACAGTCCCCTTTGCCGACTTCGCCGCGCCGGGCAACGAGATTCGTGAGGCGTACCTCGCCGGGACGCCCGCAGGAGCCGCGCATGGATAACGCCGCCCTGCGCAAGCGAGCCGGAGCGCTCTTCCCCGGGGGAGTCTCCAGCCCCGTGCGCTCGTTCCGCGCCGTCCCCGACGAACCCATCCCCATCGCGCGCGCATCCGGAGCGCGCCTGTACGACGCCGACGGTGCGGAATACATCGATTATGTCGCGGCGTACGGCCCGCTCATCCTCGGGCACGCGCATCCGACAGTCGTCGAAGCGCTCGGGAAGTCCGCAGCAGGCGGCACCGCCTTCGGGGCGCTCTCGCCGGGGGAGGTGGAGTTGGGGACGCGCATCAGCGAGGCGACCGGGCTCGAACGGTTGCGCTTCGTGAACTCCGGGACGGAAGCCACGATGACGGCCATCCGGCTGGCGCGCGCCGCCACCGGCCGCGACCTCGTGGTCAAGTTCGAGGGGTGCTACCACGGCCACAGCGATGGCCTGCTGGTGAAGGCGGGCAGCGGCGTGGCGACGTTGGGCCTGAGCGACTCCGCGGGAGTACCGGAGTCGATCGCGGCGGGGACGGCCGTGCTCCCATACAACGACGCGGACGCACTCGCGGAGTGGTTCAACCGGCGCGGTTCGGAGACGGCAGCGGTCATCGTCGAGCCGGTGGCGGGGAACATGGGGGTCGTGCCACCCACGAACGCCTTCCTTGAGGCGCTTCAGGCGGTTCCGCGGCAAAACGGCGCCTTGGTCATCAACGACGAGATCATCACCGGTTTCCGGCTGCGGTACGGCCTCAGCGGCCTGCTTCCCGAGGCCGACATCGTCTGTCTCGGGAAGGTCATCGGGGGCGGGCTACCGGTGGGGGCGCTGGGAGGCAGGGTGGAACTGATGTCGCAGCTTGCGCCGGAAGGGCCGGTCTACCAGGCGGGGACGCTCAGCGGGAATCCGCTGGTGATGGCCGCCGGCAAGGCCACCCTCGACCTTCTGTGCGACGGCAAGGCTCATGCGCGCATCGACGAGCTTGGGCGCCACCTCGCGAACGGCCTCGGGACGGCCGTCCGCCGGGCTGAGGCCGACGCCAGCGTCGTACGGAGAGGCTCGCTGCTCTCCCTCTTCTTCCGCTCCGCGCCCCCGCAGGACTACGGGGAAGCATCGGAGTGCGACACCACCACCTTCGCGCGTTTCCACCACGGCATGCTGACCCGGGGCGTGATGCTGCCGCCGTCGCAGTTCGAGGCGTGGTTCGTCTCGGCGGCGCACACGGAGGCGGACATCGACCGGACCGTGCGAGCCGCTGCGGAGGCGCTGCGCGAGGCCAGCCCCGGGCCAGTCGCGAACCGCGGCAGGCCGTGAGCGCCCTGCGCATCGGGACGCGCGCGAGCCGCCTCGCGCTCCACCAGACCGAGCTCGTGGCCACTCGCCTGCGCGAGGAGTGGCCGGACATTGCGCTCGAGGTCGTCGAGATTACGACGGCGGGCGACCGCGACCGCACGAGCCCGCTGACCTCAGGGGAGGGCGCGGGGTGGTTCACCTCCGCGATCCAGGAGGCGCTGCTGGCAGGCGAGGTCGACCTGGCCGTGCACAGCTACAAGGACCTGCCGACGGCGCGCCCGGGAGGGCTCGTGATCGCCGCCATCCCCGAACGCGCCGACCCGCGCGACGCACTGGTCTCGCGCGACGGCGCCACATTCGCGGGACTGCCGGCGGGGGCCGTCGTGGGCACGAGCAGCCCCCGCCGGGCCGCGCAGACGAGCGCCATGCGGCCCGACCTCGTGCTGCGCCCCATCCGGGGGAACGTGGACACACGGTTGGAGAAGGTGGACGCGGGCGAGTACGACGCGGCGCTCTTCGCCATCGCGGGGCTGGAACGGCTGGGGGTGGCGGAGCGCGCGAGCCACGTGTTCGGGTTCGAGGAGATGCTGCCCGCGCCCGCGCAGGGCGCGCTCGCCGTGGAGTGCCGGCGGGAGGACACGGAGACGCAGCGCCTCCTCGCCACCATCGACGACCGGCAGCTGCGCCGGCTGGTGTCGGCCGAGCGGGCCTTTCTTGCGGCGCTGGAAGCGGGTTGCAGCTTTCCCGCCGGCGCCTACGCCGAGGGCTTCGGCACGACGCTCAAGCTGCACGGGCTGGTGGCGCCCGAGGGCGTCATCGTGCGCTCCAGGGTGGGCGGACCGATGGACGCCGGGCCGGGGCTGGGGCGGGCGCTGGCGCGGGAACTGCTGGAGCTGGCGGAGCAGCGCGCCGGGCGCTAGCCCATGCGCACGATGACGGCGTCACCCTGGCCGCCGCCGCCGCAGAGCGAGGCCGCCCCGAGCCCGCCGCCGCGCCGCCTCAGCTCGTTCAGGAGGGTGACCATGAGGCGCGCGCCACTCGCCCCGAGGGGGTGGCCAAGGGCGACGGCGCCACCGTTCGGATTCACACGTTCGGGATCGAGGTCGAGCATGCGCGCCGACCAGAGGGCGACTGACGCGAAGGCCTCGTTGATCTCGACGACATCGAGGTCGCTCGCGGATAGCCCGGCACGGTCGAGGGCGGCGTTGATGGCCTCGGCGGGGCGCTCGTGAAGGGTGGCGTCGGGGCCGGCCACCTGACCGTAGGAGACGATCTCGGCGATGGGCTCGGCGCCGAACTCGGCCGCGGCCCGCTCGCTCGCGACGATGACAGCAGCGCCGCCGTCGCTGATCTGGGAGGCGTTTCCGGCGGTCGTCGTTCCTTCGGGCGTGAAGACGGGCCGCAGCCTGGCAAGGAGCTCGGCGGTGGCGCCGTCGCGGATGCCCTCGTCGTGCTCGATGCGTACCGTCTGGCCGCGGCGCGCGGGAACATCGACGGCGACGATCTCGCCGGCGAAGTGGCCGCTGTCGCGGGCGCAGGCGGCCCGCTCGTGGCTGCGCACGGACCACTCGTCCTGCTCCTCGCGAAAGATGCCGAGCTCCTCGTTCTTGAGGTCGGCGGCTTCACCCATCGAGCAATCATCGAAGGCGCAGAAGAGGCCGTCGTGCTGCATCGCATCGACGAGCGGGGCGTGGCCGAGGCGTCCGCCCCAGCGCGCATCGGGAAGCAGGTAGGGGGCGTTGCTCATCGACTCCATGCCACCCGCCACGATCACGCTGGATTCGTCGAGGCGAATGGCGCGGTCGGCCATGGCGATGGCAGTGAGACCAGAGAGGCAGACCTTGTTGATCGTGGTCGAGGGCACACTCATGGGAATGCCGGCGCCGATGGCTGCCTGGCGGGCCGTGATCTGGCCCGCGCCCGCCTGTACGACGTGTCCGAAGAGCACCTCGTCGACAGCATCGGGAGGCAGGGAGGCGCTGTCGAGGGCGCCGGTGATGGCGGCCGAGCCGAGCTGCGTGGCGCGGAGGGGCTTGAACCCCCCGCCAAAGCGTCCGATGGGTGTTCGCGCCAGACCAACGATGACCGACTTCATGGCATGTCTCCTGTTTCCCTGACTGTACGCCAGAGACGGCTGCGAGCGATGGCGGAGAGCGCGAGCGGGCGGTAGGGTTCGCCGCATGAGCAAGGTCGCGATCGTCACGGGCGCCGGGTCGGGCATCGGCAGGGCGGTGGCCCTCACCTTCCTGCGCGAGGGGTACTCGGTGGCGCTGGCGGGGAGACGGGCACAGACCCTCCGCGCCGCCATCGCCGAGGCGGGGGCCGACGGGGAGCGGGCGATCGCCGTCACCACCGATGTGCGCGAGCCCGCCTCCGTGCGAGAGCTGTTCGACTGGACGGTGGAGCGCTTCGGGCGGCTCGACGTGCTCTTCAACAACGCCGGTATCGGCGCGCCCCCGCGGCCGCTCGAGGAGTTGACCTTCGAGCAGTGGCAAGCAGTGGTCGAGACGAACCTGACGGGGGCGTTCCTCTGCACGCAGGCGGCCTTCCGCGTCATGAAGGCGCAGGTCCCGCAGGGTGGCCGCATCATCAACAACGGCTCCATCTCGGCGACGACGCCGCGCCCGAACTCCGCGCCCTACACCTCCACCAAACACGCCATCACCGGGCTCACGAAGTCGACTGCACTCGACGGACGGGCGTACGACATCGCCTGCGGGCAGATCGACATCGGGAATGCCACCTCGCCGATGACGGCGAAGATGGAGCGGGGCATGCCCCAGCCCGACGGCAGCGTGCGTCCGGAGCCCACGATGGACGTGGAGAACGTGGCGAAGGGGGTGCTCTACATGGCCAGCCTGCCCCTCGACGCGAACGTGCTCACGCTGACGGTGATGGCCACGAAGATGCCGTTCGTGGGTCGCGGGTAGGCGAGTGAGGGGCCGGTCCTTCGCGCTCATCCTGACCGGCATCGTGGTGGCCGCGGCGGCCGCGTGCGGCGGGGGCGAGGAGGTGGAGGCCTGTCCCGAGGGTACGGACGCGTGGACGGAATACCGGCTCTTCTTCGGGCTGAGCCAGCCCGATGGCGGGACCATCTCCGAGGACGCCTGGCGCGAGTTTCTCGCCACCACCGTGACGCCGCGCTTCCCCGATGGGCTGACGGTGCTCTCGGGCAACGGTCAGTGGCGCGACCCGAGCGGAACGGTCCTTCGGGAGGGGAGCAAGCTGCTCGTCATCTACGCCCCGCCCGGAGCGGACGGCCGGCGCGCCATCGACGAGATCTCGGAGGAGTTCGAGCGGCGCTTCAACCAGGAGAGCGTGCTGCGCGTCATCGGAAACGCCTGCGTCTCCTTCTCCTGAGCGGCGGGGCGGGCGGCTGCGCTAGGATCGAACGTGTCGAGCCCCCCTGACTCCCTCGCATCCGAGCCGTTCCCGCCGGTGGAGCACGCCTTCGTCGAGGTGGCGGTGAACAGCGGCCAGCCCGCGCGCCATCCGTTCACCTACGCGCGCCCGCAGGGGATGGAGGTGCGGCTGGGGCAGGCCGTGTTCGTCCCCTTCGGGAGTCGCCTCCTGCAGGGAATCGTTCTCGGCCAGACGGACACGCCGCCCGAGCAGGAGGCGCGCCCGGTAGGCGCCCTCGCCGACCCGCAGCCGGTGCTCGACGGCCCCCATCGCGCCCTCGCCCGATGGCTCAGCGAGCGCTACCTGGCGCCCCTCTGGGAGTGCGTCGCGACGTGCCTGCCGGCGGGCTACGGGCAGCGTTCGGTGACGGTGGTCTCGCCCGTGGATGTCCCCCTGCTCTTCCCCAGCGAGCCCGTCGAACAACGCCTGCTTCAGTACCTGGCCGAGCACGGCCAGACGGCGCTGGACACGCTGCGCGAGGCGCTGGGGCAGGTTCCGAACGATCTCCTGCAGCGCCTGCAGGCGAGGGGCCAGCTGACGGTAGCGCAGGGGCTGGCGCGACCGGCCGGGCGGCCCCGCATGGAGCGCCGCGTGGCGCTCGTGGCGGAGCCGGAGTTTGCCCGCAAGCACGCACAGGAGCTCGTCGAACGCACGCCGCGGTCCGTGGCGGCGCGCGTGCTGGAGCAACTGGCCAAAGCGCACGACACGACGCTCACCGAAGTCCGCGAACTGGGTGGCACGCGCCGCCACCTCGACGAGCTGGTCGAAGGCGGCTGGCTGCACGAATACGAGGCGCGCGTGGAGCGCGACCCGATTGCAGAGCGGCTGGAGGAACCGCTACCGCCGGCCACGCTCACGGAGGCGCAGGCGGTGGTGGTGGAAACCATCGTCGGGGCGCCGGGCGAGTACCTGCTGCACGGTGTGACGGGCTCGGGCAAGACGGAGGTGTACCTGGAGCTGGCGCGCCGCACGATCGCGGCGGGCCGGGGCGTGATCGTGCTCGTACCGGAGATCTCGTTGACACCGCAGGCGATCCGCCGCTACGGCGAACAGTTCCCGGCGGAGACCGCGGTCCTGCACTCGGGCCTCAGCACGGGCGAGCTGTACGACCAGTGGCACCGCATCCAGCGGGGGGAGGCGCGGGTGGTGGTGGGATCGAGGAGCGCGGTCTTCGCCCCCGTCCAGAACCTCGGCCTCGTGGTGCTCGACGAGGAGCACGAGTGGACCTACAAGCAGGCCGACCCGCAGCCCCGCTACCACGCCCGCGATGCCGCCGCGGAGCTCTGCCGCCTAACGGGGGCGACGCTCGTGCTGGGCAGCGCAACGCCTGACGTGACGACCTACCACCGCGCGGAGGTAGGCACGCTCACGCGCCTCGACCTGTCCTCGCGCGTGATGGGGGTGGCGGGGGGCGAGACGCAGACGGTCCCGCTGCCGAACATCACCATCGTCGACATGCGGGAGGAGCTGAAGGCGGGGAACCGGGGCGTCTTCAGCGTGCCCCTCCGGAACGGGCTGCGGCGGGCGCTGGACGAGGGCGAGCAGTCGATCCTGTTCGTGAACAGGCGGGGGGCGGCGCGCTTCCTGTTGTGTCGCGCGTGCGGACACCTCCCAACCTGTCCCTCATGCGCCCTCCCAATGGGCCTCGACACGCGCGACCCCCTCCACCCGCTGGTGTTCTGCCACCACTGCGGGCGCAGCCGCACGCAGGAGACGACCTGCCCGGAGTGCGGGAGCGCCCGCTACCGCCCCTTCGGGGTGGGCACGCAGCGCATCGAGGAGGAGGCGCGGCGCGCCTTCCCCCGCGCACGCGTGGCCCGCTGGGACAGCGACGCGGCCAGCCGCAAGGGGAGCCACGAGCGCATCCTGCAAGCGCTGGAAGCGCGCGAGATCGATATCCTCGTGGGGACGCAGATGCTGGCGAAGGGGCTCGACCTGCCCGCCATGACGGTCGTGGGGGTGGTGGATGCCGACGTCGGTCTGAGCCTTCCCGACTACGTCGCGCACGAGCGCACCTTCCAGCTGTTGAGCCAGGTGGCGGGGCGAGCGGGGCGGCGGGAGCGGCTCGGAGAGGTCTACATCCAGACGTACGAGCCGGACGCTCCGCCCATCCGGGCCGCCGCCGAGCACGACTATCGCGGCTTCTTCGCCCACGAGACCCAGCACCGGCGGCGGGCCAGCTACCCGCCCTTCGCGCGGCTGGCACGGCTCACGTACCGCCACGCCAACCAGGAGCGGGGGCTGGAGCACGCCTCGCAGGTGGCGGACGAGCTGCGCACCCGGCGGGACGCGGCGGGGTGGCCGGACCCCGACGTACTTGGGCCCACGCCCTCCTACGTGCGCCGCCTGCGGGGGGAGTACCGCTGGCACATCCTCCTGCGGGGGCACGACCCCCGCGCGCTCCTCGAACAGGTCACGCTGGGGCGGCGCTGGAGCGTGGATATCGACCCGGTGAGCCTTCTCTAACCGTTTCTTTCCCTACTGTGTTGACCTGCGCTCTGGTATCCTCAGGCCTGCCCGTGCGCCGAATCGCGCTCGGGTGAGGATGTATGCAGCGAGCCGACGGCCCCTGGCGCAGAGTCGCCCTCATCTTCCCCGGTCAAGGATCTCACAGCGTTGGTATGGGCTCACGCCTTTACCACGCCTCCCGCGCCGCGCGCGAAGTCTTCCGGCGGGCGGACGAAGTGCTCGAGATGAAGCTCTCGAAGCTCTGCTTCGAGGGGCCGGAAGAAGAGCTCGAACGCACGATCAACCAGCAACCGGCGACCTTCGTCATCTCGATGGCCTGGCTCGAGGCGCTGCGCGAGCGCTGGTCCGCGCTCGACCGCAAGCTTCAGCCGCAAGTAGTGGCGGGCCACTCGATGGGCGAGTTCACGGCCGCGGTGGCGGCGGGCGCGCTCGAATTCGAGGAGGGGCTGCTCCTCGTGCGTGAGCGCGGCCGTGCGATGGACGAGGCGGGGCAAGAGAACCCGGGAGGCATGGCCTCCATCCTCGGCCTCTCCCAGGAATCCGTCTCCGCCATCTGCGAGGCGGCGACGGGGGACGACGGCTACATCGGCATCGCAACGCTCAACTGCGAGGGTCAGCACGTTATCTCGGGCGCGCTGGGGCCGCTGCGGCGGGCCATGGACGCCGCCCAGGAGGCGGGCGCGCGCAAGGTCGTGCGCCTCCCCATCACCATCGCCTCCCACTCGCCGCTGATGCAGCGCGCGAGCGAGACCATGAGCAATTGGCTCGATCGTTTCCCGCCGCGCGAGCCGCAGGCGCCGGTCGTAGGCAACATCAACGGCGACATCCTCCGCTCGCACACCGACGTCCACGCCGAGCTGCGCGACCAGCTGACCTCGGTGGTGCGCTGGCAGCGAGGCGTAGAGCGAATGCAGGAGCTCGGCGCGGACCTCTTTGTGGAGGTTGGCCCGGGGAACGTGCTGACCAAGCTGGTTCGCCGCATCGATCCAAACACGAACGTGGTGAGTCTGAGCGACGATCGAAGCGGCCTGCTAAGCGAGCGCTTTGCCGCTGTCGAGAGCGCGACGCGGTGACTCGACCTCGCGTCGTTGTTACAGGCGTCGGCGCAGTCACCCCGGCGGGGAATACGGCCGAGGAGACGTGGCAGTCGATGCTGGCGGGGCGCAGCGGCGTCGGCCCCATCACCTTGTTCGACCCGGAGCCCTTCCCCGTACGCATCCAGGCGGAGGTGCGCGACTTCGAGATCGATGAGCGCATCGCCGTCAAGCAGCGGCGCCACATGAACCGGGGCGTGCGCTTCGCCATGAACGCCGTCCTCGAAGCGCTCGATGACAGCGGGCTCGCCATCACCGAGGAGAACGCCGAGGACGTGGGCGTCATCTTCGGCTCGGGCGGGGGTGGCTACCAGGAGATCTGGGACGGGGACCAGACGCTACAGAAGCGAGGCCCGCGGCGGGTCTCCCCCTTCCTCATCGCCAACTTCGTGGTGGACGCGGCCAGCGGGCACATCTCCATCCACACCGGCGCGCGCGGGCCCAACGTAGCCATCGTGAGCGCCTGCGCGACGGGCGCCGCCGCCATCGGCGCGGGCGCGCACGCCATCCAGCGGGGCGACGCCAGCGCGGTCATCGCGGGTAGCTGTGAGGCGGTGCTGGCACCCGTGTTCCACGCCACGTGGTGCTCGATGCGAGCGCTCGCGAGCGACAATGAGCACCCCGAGCGAGCGGTCAAACCGTTCGACCTGAACCGGGACGGGTTCGCCGCGGGCGAGGGCGCGGCTGCCCTCATCCTCGAGAGCGAGGAGCACGCCCGCGCCCGGGGAGCGCGCATCTACTGCGAGCTGCTCGGCTCGGGCACCTCGAACGACGCGTACGACATGATCGCCCTCGATGAAACGGGCCGGGGCCTGCGGCGCTCGATCAAGAGCGCGTTGCGGGAAGCCGACATCGACGCCAGCGAGATCGACTACATCAACCCCCACGGGAGCGGCACAAAGCTGAACGACCGCATCGAGACGATTGTCGTGAAGGAACTCATGGGGCCCGCGGCCTACGAAGCCTCGATGAGCTCCGTCAAGCCGGTCACCGGGCACTGCATGGCGGCGGCGGGGTCGATTGAGGCGATCGCCTCAATCCTCGCGATTCGCGACCAGAAGGTGCCTCCCACCATCAACTACACGACGCCAGACCCCGAGTGCGACCTCGACTACGTGCCGAACGTGGCGAAATCCCGCCGCGTGCGCACGGCGTTGAGCACGTCCGTAGGGCTTGGCGGCCACAACGCCGCGGTGATCTTCCGCGCCATGAACGGAGCGGTTTGATGACGAGAGCGCTGATTACCGGAATCGGGGCGGTGACGCCCGTGGGGGCCACGGCCCCCGAGTCGTGGCGCAACCTGCTCGCCGGGGTCTCGGGTATCGCGCCCATTGAGGCGTTCGATGCAAGCGACCTGCCCGTCCGCATCGCCGGGGAAGTCCAGAACTTCACCCCCAGCGGCATCGACTCGAAGGCAGCCCGTCGCATGTCGCGATTCGCCCAGTTCTGCGTGACCGCCGCCCAGGAGGCGGCCGAGGACGCCGGGCTGGAGTTGAACGACGAGGAACGGCCGCGTGCGGCGGTTGCGCTGGCCACCGGCGCGGGGGGCGTGTTGAACACGTTCCTCGAGACGGAGAATTACATCGCGAAGGGACCTGCGCGGGTAAGCCCGTTCTTCGTGCCGCTGATGGCGCCGAACATGGGGGCCTGCCAGGTGAGCATGCACCTCGGGCTGCGCGGCCCCACGCTCGCCTCGACGGCCGCCTGCGCGAGCGGGCTCTACAGCTACATCGAGGCGAAGGCGCTCATCGAGAGCGGGCTCGCCGACGTCGTTGTGGCCGGGGGCGGGGAAGCCGCTATCCATCCCGTCTCCGTGGCGGGGTTGGCTAACATGAAGGCCCTCAGCCGCCGCAACGACGACCCCGAGGGCGCCTCGCGGCCCTTCGACCGGGACCGCGACGGCTTTGTCTTCGGCGAAGGGGCGTCTGTCTTCGTCGTCGAGTCGGAGGAGCGGGCGCGGAAGCGCGGGGCGCGCGTCTACGCCGAGATCGCGGGCGGTGCGCTCAGCAGCGACGCCTTCCACATCACGGCCCCGCGCGACGACGGCAGCGGCGCCGCTCAGGCGATGACGTGCGCCATGGCTGCCGCGGGGATGGGTCCGGAGGACATCGACTGCATCTCCGCCCACGGGACGGGGACGCCCCTGAACGATGTCTCCGAGACGCTGGCAATCAAGGTGGCCTTCGGCGACCGCGCCCCTTCAGTGCCGATCAGCGCGACGAAGTCGATGGTGGGGCACCTGCTGGGCGGGGCGGGGGCAGTGGGAGCGATGGCATCCGTGCTCTCGATCACGGAAGGCATCGTGCCACCGACGATCAACCTGGAGCACCCCGATCCCGCGTGTGACCTCGACTACGTCCCGAACGAGGCTCGCGAAATGCCGGTCGCCGCCGCCATGGTCAACGGCTTCGGTTTTGGTGGCCAGAACGGCAGCGTGATCTTCCGTCGCTACGAGGGCTAGCGCGGAGCCAGCGCCCGCAGCCGCTCGACGATCGGCGGGAGTTGTTGCAGCACGTAGTCGATCTGCTCGTCGGTGTTCCCCTTGCCCACGGTGAGGCGCAGTGAGGCGTGGGCGAGGTCATCGTCGATACCCATGGCCGTGAGCACGTGGGAGGGCTCAAGCGAGCCGGTCGTGCAGGCGCTCCCCGAGCTGGCTGCGATCTCGGCCATGTCCAGCGCCAACAGGACGCTCTCGCCCTCGACGTTGCGGAAGCAGCAGCTGAAGTTGTTCGGCAGGCGGCTGTCGGGGTCGGCCGGACCCGTGACGACGGTGTCGGGAACGCGCTCGGGCAACTCGAAGAGCAGCCGGTCGCGCAGACGGCGGTAGTGCCCAACGCGCTCCTCACGCTCGGACCACGCGAGCTCCATGGCCGCGGCGAGGCCGAAGGCGCCGGCGACGTTCTCGGTACCGGCGCGGCGCTCGCGCTCCTGCGACCCACCAAGCATCTGGGCCTGCCACGGCGTCCCCCGCCGCACGTAGAGGAGCCCCGCTCCCTTCACTCCGTAGAGCTTGTGCGAGGCCAGGCTGAGGAGGTCGACGCCGAGCGCTTCCGGTGTTATGTCAATTGACCCCGCTGCCTGAACAGCGTCCGTGTGGACGACCACGTTCGGGTTGCGCGCCCTGGCCAGGGCGGCCGCCTCGGTGACGGGCTGAAGCGTGCCTACCTCGTTGTTGGCCGCCATCAAGGAGACCACGACCGTCTCCGGCCCGATAGCCTCCTCAAGCGCAGCCAGATCGACGCAGCCGTCGGAGTCGACGGGCAGGTAGGTTGCGCGGAAGCCCTCCCGTTCGAGTTGTTCGACGGTGTGGAGGACGGCATGGTGCTCGACCTGGCTGGTGACGATGTGGTCGCCACGACCCCGCTCGCGCTGGGCCAGAGCAGCGCCGCGAATGGCGGCGTTGTCGGACTCGGTACCGCCACTCGTGAAGATGATCTCGCTGGGCTCGACAGCGAGGAGGCGGGCGCAGCGGGCGCGGGCCTCATCGAGCCAGCGGTGGGCCGTCTGCCCCTCCAGGTAGATCGAGGAGGGATTGCCCCAATCGCGGGAGAAGACGGGCCACATCGCCTCAAGCACGCGCGGGTCGGGGGGCGTGGTGGCGGCGTGGTCGAGGTAGACGCGCTCCATGCTTCCCTCCGGATGACAGGCGCCGGGCGGCGTTTCCGCCGGGTCTCCTGGTATACTTTAGCGGCGCCCGGGGTCCGTGCACCGGATTCCCGTGAGAGCAACCCCCGAAGGAGTGCACATGACGACCGAAGCCACCACCGAGATTCAGCTCGTCACCATCACCGAGGCCGCCGTGGAGAAGGCGAAGGCGCTCCTTGAGGCGCGCGATCTTCCCGAGGGCGCGCTGCGCGTGTTCGTGGCCGGCGGCGGCTGCTCGGGCTACCAGTACGGCATGGCCCTCGCCCGCTCGACCGAGGAGGACGACATCGTCCTGGAGCAGGGCGGCGTGCGCATCGTCGTCGACCCGGAGAGCGCCCAGCACCTCGACGGCGCCGAGATCGACTACGTTGACGAGGTCATGAAGAGTGGCTTCAGCATCTACAACCCGAACGCCACCAAGAGCTGCGCCTGCGGCTCCAGCTTCCAGACCTCCGACGGGAGCGGCGAAGCGCGGCCCTGCGGCTGCTAGCCTCCCCCCGGCCGGGAACTCGAAAGGGGCGCATCTGCGCCCCTTTCTCATATCCGCCCCGGCGAGCGCCGGCTAGAGGACGTTTCGCATCAGCTCGACGTGGGTGGTGAGGAAGGCCATCGCCTCGCGCGTCGCGCGACGGAAGCGGGCGAACTCCGCATCCCGGTGGGCGAGGTCGTCGAAGCGCTCCAGCTCCGCCATCGAGTCGAATTCGCCGGCGATGGCGATGGCGTTGGTGCCCCCGGAAAGGGCGGTCCAGACGCTGGTGGTGGAGTCGACGCCGCGCTCGGCCTGATACCGGAGCGCCTCGGACAGGGAGACGACGAACTCGCGTCCCTTTCCGGGCAGGACCTCGCCCGTCATGAGGCGCAGGAATCGGCGGGGGGCGGTGGCCTCCTCCGCCGAGATAAGGCCCTCGGAGTGGTAGGAGAGGCGGTGGATGGAGGCGTCGGTATGCCCGGGGAGGAGGTGGCGCTCGACATCGGCCCAGATGCCGGCGAACTGCGTATCCTGCGCGGCAAGGTCGTTGAGTCGTTCCATCTCCTCGAGCGTATTGAAGTCCATCACGATGGAGATGGCGTTAGTAGGCCCGGTCATCGCCGCCCAGATGGCGGTGCGCGCGCTGATGCCGCGATTCTCCTGGTGCTCGATGGCGACGCGGGCCGCCCCGAGGAGCGCGCCGGTCTGGCCTCGCTCGACGATGCCGCGGATCAGACGCCGGTACATACACGCTCCAGCCCGTTGCGGGCGGGCGCCAGTGTAGCAGGCGCGCGGCAAGCCCCCCGGTAGGGCGAGGGCGCCATCATTGGCCCTTGAAGGAGGGGTCGCGGCGCTCGAGGAAGGCGGCCATGCCCTCGCGGAAGTCTTCGCTGCCGAACATGGGGCGCAGCTGCAGGTAGGTGTGGTCGACGGCTGTCTCGAAGGTCTCGTCCATGCCGAGGCGCATCATGCGCTTCGTCGCCTGGACGGAGTAGGGAGCGTTGCTGGCGATGCGGGCGGCCACGCCGGCGACCTCGTCCATGAGCTGGTCGTGGGGGACCACGCGGTTCACGAGGCCAAGCTCGAGGGAGCGCTGGGCATCGAGCACGTCGCCCATGAAGGCGACCTCGGCCGCCTTCGCCCACCCAAGGAGCCGGGGCAAGTACCAGGTGCCGCCCGACTCGGGGAGAACGCCGCGCCGCACGAAGACGGCGCCGAGCTTGGCCTGATCGCTGGCGATGCGGATGTCGCAGCCGAGGGCGAGGTCCATGCCATAGCCGGCAGCGGCGCCATTGAGGGCGCAGATGACGGGCTTGTCCATGCGGTGCAGCACGAGCGGAGGCGTGTTGTGGAGGTCGAACAGGCGAAGGTCGGGGGAACCGCCGCCGTCCTCGTTGGCGGCGCGCGCTTTCAGATCGAGCCCGGAGCAGAAGCCGCGGCCGGCGCCCGTGAGCACGACGACACGGATCTCGGGGTCGACGTTGGCGCGGTCGAGCTCGGCGGAGAGGGCGGCGAGCATGGGACCGCTGATGGCGTTGAGCCGCTCGGGGCGGTTGAGGGTGAGCGTGAGAACCCCGTCGCACTGGTCGACGATCAGCTCGCTGGTGGACATGGGAGGCCTCCTGTCGCGGGCGAGTGTTCCATGCGCCGGAGTGGCGGGCAATCAGCGCAGCAGGAACTCGCCGATGGTGAGTCCTCGAGCACGCACCTCCGCCGCCAGCTCGCGCCCGACCCAACGGAAGTGCCAGGGTTCGTAGACGTAGCCCGTGACCTCCTCGAGCCTGTCGGGGTAGCTGAGGACGAAGCCGAACTCGTGGGCGCGGCCGGCCAGCCAGCGCCCCTCCGGCGTGCTCCCGAACGCCTCGGCCAGGGCATAGCCGACGGCCGCGCTGGAGAAGTCGACGGTGGTGCCGAGCTGGTGCTCGCTGTGTCCGGCGCGCGCGCTCACGCGCGAGGCCTCCTGAAGGCCATAGGTGTCCACGTGGTACTGGAACGTGTTGCGCTGGGTCTCGTAGCTCCGGTAGCTGCTCACCACCACCAGCCGGTGCCCTTCGGCTGCCGCGGCTTCGAGCATTGCGAGAAGGTCGGGGAGCACGGGCTCGATGACCTGCTGCAGGCCGTCGGCGTAGGCGCCGGGGACGGCCGCGAGGTTGTCGGGTTCGCAACCATCCACGAGGCGGTGGAGCTTGTCGAGGGGCACGTGGATATCGCCGCAAGGAACGACGTAGATGCCCTCTGCGTTCGGCGTGGCGGTGGGGGGCGCGGGGGACGGGGTGGGTGCGCCCGCGGCCGTCGCCGAAACAACGGCCGTCTCCTCGCCCCGGGTGTCGCCTCGCTCGGAAGCACGGGGGACCAGCCTGTCGTCGACGTCCTGGTCGTCCCCGCAGGCGACGACGAGAACGAGGGGGAGGAGGAAGGCGGCGAGGGCAAGGGGCCTGCTTGCCAGCATCCGCTTGAGGATAACGCGGGCCACGATTGCCGCTAGCTGGTGGTGAAGGCGCTGATCCGCGGGTCGCGGCGGACGTCGTCGACGAAGGCGCGCAGGAGGGCGTTCGTCATGGCGGGGTTCTCCAGCTGGAGGAAGTGGCCGGCGCCGGTGACGGGCTCCTGGCGAAGGAAGAATGTGATCTGGCGCAGCCGTTCGGGGTCGCCGAGCGGGGCGTTTCCCCACAGGGCCATGAAGGGCTTCTTGTCGGCGGCCTGAATGAGCGCGCCAAGGTTCTGGGCGAAGTAGCCGTTGTCGTTGAGCTGGCCGGCGGCCACCTGCGGGTCACAGGCGAGCATGCGCTCCTCGATGTGCTCACGGATGGCGGGGTCGGAGTCCTCGTCGAAGAAGCGATCGAAGAAGACGCGGGCCGGCTCCATGGAGGAGGCATCGCGAATCTGGGCGGCGAGGCCGCCCATGGCGCCGCGGGCGGCGGAGTCGAGGGGCGGGTCGACCATCACCGTCCCGAGGATGCGACCCTCGTGGCGGCTGTTGACGAGGAGGGCCACCAGACCGCCGATGTCGTGTCCGGCGACGATTGCGGCGCCCATGCCCCGGTCCTCGATAACGGCAGCGATGTCGTCGGCGGCCTGGGTGAGGTCGTGGGGCGGGGTCGCCGAGGAGTCGCCGCAGCCGCGCAAGTCGAGCGCGAGGCAGTGGAAGTCACGGGAGAGGTCCTCGAGCTGGGGGCGCCAGAAGGAGCGGTCACCCGCCCAGCCGTGGACGAACAGGAATGGAGGGGCGCCCTGCCCCTGTTCGTCGCAGCCCAGAGAGGCGCCGTTGATGCTGAGCTGCGGCATTACCCGCCACCACCTCGTCGCCGTCTGCCGGCGACCCGCTTCCCGACGGCTCGCACCGGACGTGTCACGCCGCGGCGCACGCGCTCCACTCGGGGGGAGCGCACAGGGGAGAACGCGACCACTGCGGCAGCCACGACCGCGGCCACGGCCACGGCGGCTCCCGCGATCAGCGCCGCGAGGGGCAGGCGGCGATCGCGTGCCCGCCAGTCGCGCCGCAGATCCTCGATATCCTCGGGGATGGGGATCGGGTTGGGGGCAGGCTCGGGGAAGCGGCTGGCATCAATGTCGTCGAGAAACTCCGTAACAGCGCTGGTGAAGCCGTCGGGGTTGTCGCCGGGGACGCTGTGGCCGGCTTCGGGGACGACCGCGAGGCGAGCGGCGCGGGTCTCGGCGACGGTGCGCTCCGCAACCTCCTGGCTGAGGATGTCGCTCTGCTCGCCGCGAACGAGGAGCACGGGCGGCGCGAGCTCGCGGAAGCGGCGCCACATCTCATCGCTGCTGAGTTCGCTGCCGGAGCGGACGGCTCCCTCGCCTTCGCGGAAGCGCTTGTCGAACTTCCACGTCCACTTGCCGCTCTCCAGCGGGCGCAGGCGGTGGCGCATGCGCTCGCGGATGTTCTCCTCGCTGCGGCGCGTGTTGAAGCGCATGGCGTTCTGCACGAACTCGTCGAAGTCGAGCTCATCGGGGCCGCGGGTGAAGCGCATGATGTTGTCCACGCCCTCCTTCCCCGCCTCGGGACCGACATCGACGAGGATGAGCGCGCTCACGCGCTCGGGGTGCTGCCAGGTATATTCGACGGCGTTGAGGCCACCCATGCTGTGGCCCATGAGGATGACCTGCTCGAAGCCGAGCTGCTCGCGCACGGCCTCGACATCGGCGACGAAGGCCTCGCGGGTGTAGTCGCCATCGGGGGCCCACTCGCTATCACCGTGGCCGCGCTGGTCGAGGTTGATCAGGCGGTAGTGGTCGACGGTGCGCTGGCCGAACTCATCGAACATGTGGCCGGAGACGCCGAAGCCGTGGAGGGCGAGGATGACCGGCGCGTCATCCGGTCCCCACTCCTGGTAGGCCAGATCCAGGTCACCACTGGTGGTCTTGCACTCGCGGTAGGTCGCAGTCAGGGCTAAGGGCCTCCGCGGAAGTCTCGCGGCGCAGGGCAAACCGCCGCGGGGCCTCGATGATAGCACCGGGAACGGTGTGCGCCGTGCAAGGGATCGGTCAGGCGCCGAGCTCGATGTAGCGTTCGACGACCCAGCGGAGGGCGTCGGAGGCGGTCACGACGCGATAGCCCTGTTTCGTGCCCATGGGCACGTGGCGGAAGCCGCCGTCGGCCATCTTGTGGAGGGCGACCGCCACCGTTTCGTTATCGCGCACGACGACGGGGTCGGTGGCCATGTACTCAGCCACGGGCGCGTCGAGGGCGCCGGGGCGACCGGCGACCTTCTTGAGGACGTCGCGCTCGGTGAAGATGCCGGAGAGGGCATCGCCATCCACGATCAGGACGGCGCCCCCCTTGTTCTGCACGAGCAGGTCGACTGCCTCGAGCACGCTCGCGGTGGGCGCAAGGGTGGGCGGACTCAGGAGGCGGAGGGAGGCCAGGGGCGCACTGAAGGCGCTCTCGCTGTTGGCCTGCTCGGGCTCGGGGATGTCGAGGCTGCGCAGGGGCTGGAGACAGTTCTCGCAGCGGTCAACGCCCGCGATGTTCTCGTCCCCACAAAAGGGACAGTGAACGAGTTCGCTTCCAGAAACCCCTGTCATGGCGCCTCCCGTACTCCCGCGCGGTTCGCCGCGGCTAGAGCACGCTCCAAGTCTCGGGACCAGCGATAAGCGCTTCGAGATCGGGTTCGGCCCGATCGCGGGCAACCGCTACTTGCTGGGCCACGAGGCCATCGTACGTTTCGCGCTCAACCTGCCGGAAGACTCCCAGCGGTACGGGGAAGTCGGGGTAGTCCATGCCGCTCAGGATCATGGGCAGGGCGATGTCCGTGCGGCCGGTATCGTGCACCAGCAGTTCGTCGTCGCTCATGGGGTTCTCGACCACCTCGGGCTGGAAGCCGTTGAGGCGAATGCCGTGCTCCTTGTGCTTTCCGAAGCGGAGCGGCTGGCCGTGTTCCAGGTAGACCATGCGGTCCTGGCGCACGTCCTTGTCGGCGAACGCGGCGAAGGCGCCGTCGTTGTAGATATTGCAGTTCTGGAAAACCTCGACGAAAGCGGCGCCCTTGTGCTGCGCCGCCGTGAGCAGCGTCGCCTCAAGGTGCTTCGTGTCGCGATCGAGGGAACGGGCAACGAACGTCGCGCCCGCGGCGAGCGCGAGCTTGATCGGATCGAGCGGGTTCTCGGTCGTACCCATGGGGGCCGACTTGGTCACCTTGCCGATGGGGGAGGTGGGCGAGTACTGGCCCTTGGTGAGGCCGTAGATGCGGTTGTTGAAGAGCACCACCGTCACGTCGACGTTGCGGCGGAGGAGGTGCATGAGGTGGTTGCCGCCGATGCTGAGGCCATCGCCATCACCGGTGATGACGAAGACGGTGAGCTCGGGGCGGGCGGTCTTGAGACCCGTCGCGATGGCGGGGGCGCGGCCGTGGATGGTGTGGAAGCCGTAGGTGTTGACGTAGTAGGGGAAACGGCTGGAGCAGCCGATCCCGCTGACGAAGACGATCTCCTCACGGGGAATGCGGAGGCCCGGGAGGGTCTTCTGCATCTGCGCGAGGATCGAGTAATCCCCGCAGCCCGGGCACCAGCGGACTTCCTGGTCGGAGACGAAGTCCTTGCGCGTGAGGAGAGGGATCTCCTCGTCCATGGCTCCGTTGGAAATAGCTGCCGTCACTGGATAGCCTCCCGCGGCGAGGAACGCCGCTAGAACTTGAACTCGTAGGGACCAGCGATGCCGAGGACCTCGTCGATCTTTCCTGCGATCTCGGAGATCTTGAACGGCTGGCCCGCGATCTTGTTGAAGGGGATCGCATCGACGAGGAACTGCGACCGGATGAGGACCGAGAGCTGCCCGTTGTTCAGCTCCGGAATCATGACCTTGTCGTAGCGGGAGAGCACCTCGCCAAGGTTGGCGGGGAAGGGATTGAGGTGGCGGAGGTGGGCGGAAGCAACCGCCTTGCCCTCCGAACGCGCGCGCTCGCCCGCGCTGGTGATCGAGCCGTAGGTGCCGCCCCAGCCAAGGAGGAGCAGATCGCCCTCCTGGGGGCCCATCACCTCAAGGTCGGGCACGTCGTCGACAACCCGAGCGACGCGCTCGGCGCGGGTGAGGGTCATCTGATGATGGTTCCCCGGCTCGTAGTTGATGTCGCCGGTTTCATACGACTTCTCAAGACCGCCGACGCGGTGCTCGAAGCCCGCCTGGCCGGGAACGGCCCAGGCCCGCGCGAGCGTGTCGGGATCGCGCTGGTAAGCGTGGGAGACGGTGGCGGGGTCGGCGTAGCGGTACTCCACGGGCGCGATGTCGGCCAGTTGGGGAACGGGCCAGGGCTGGGAGCCGTTCGCAAGATAGCCGTCGCTCAGCATGATGACGGGGACCATGTACTTGAGGGCGATGCGGAAGGCCTCGATCGCCATCCAGAAGCAGTCGCCCGGGGTGGAGGGCGCGATGATGACGACGGGTGAGTCGCCGTTGCGGCCGTACATCGCCTGGAGCAGGTCGGCCTGCTCGGTCTTCGTCGGCATGCCCGTACTGGGACCGGCGCGCTGCACGTTGAGCACCACGAGCGGGAGTTCGGCCATAACGGCCAGGTTGAGACCCTCGCTCTTGAGGGCGAGACCGGGACCACTGGTGCCGGTAAGCGCCATCTGCCCCGCATAGGAGGCGCCGATGGCGGCGCAGACGGCGCTGATCTCGTCCTCCGCCTGCATCGTCTTGACGCCGAAGCGCTTGAATCCCGCCAGCTCGTGCAACACGTCCGAGGCGGGCGTGATCGGGTAGCTCGCGTAGAAGAGGGGCAGGCCGGCCAGCTGGGAGGCGGTCACAAAGCCGAGGGCTGTCGCCTCGTTGCCGCTGATATGGCGGTAGATGCCGGGGGCGACTTCGGCGGGCGGAACCTCGTAGCGCTCGTGCACGAGCTCGCTGGTCTCGCCGAAGGCGTTTCCGGCGCGCAGGGCGCGCAGGTTGGCCTCGAGCACCACCGGGTTGCGCTGGAACTTGTCCGTGGCCCAGCGCACGACGGTGTCCATGGGCCGGCTGAACAGCCAGAGGACGAGGCCGAGGGCGTAGAAGTTGCGCGAGCGGAAGCGCTCCTTGGCGCCAAGCTCAAGCCCATCGAGAGCGGTGGAATTGTTCTTCGTGATATCGATGCGCATAAGCCGGTAGGGGGCCAACGAGCCATCATCAAGGGGATTGTGCTCGTAGCCCGCCTTGCGCAGGTTCGTGGCGTTGAACTCACCTTCGTCGACGATGAGGAGGCCGCCGGGGATGAGATCGCCCAGGTTGGTCTTGAGCGCAGCCGGATTCATCGCCACGAGCGCATCGGGGTTGTCGCCCGGGGTGTGAATGTCGTTGCTGGAGAAGGAGAGCTGGAAGCCCGACACGCCGGGCAGCGACCCGGTCGGGGCGCGAATCTCGGCGGGGTAATCGGGCAGGGTGGCGAGATCGTTACCGTAGACGGCGGTGGTACGGGTGAACTGGGTACCCGTGAGCTGCATGCCGTCGCCGGAGTCGCCCGCAAAGCGGATAGTGACGCGGTCCCGCGTCGTGACGGCTCCAGATAAGGGCGACTCGATTTCGGTTGTCATCCTGTGACTACCCCCCCTCCCGCCTGGCCACGACCTGGTGGGGACGCGGTGGCAGGTTCAGTACTTCCTCGGGAAAGGATTCGGCGAAGTGCTGCAGCAGCTCGCCCAGACGGACGAGCCCGACGACGGCGCCATCGTCCACGACCGGCAGGGTACGATAGTTGTAGCGCTGCATGAGCGCGATCGCATCGCCGACGGTGGTCATGGCAGAGATGGTGACCGGATTGCGGGTGAGCATATCGGGGTCGAGCGGCTGGTCCCAGTCGAAGTCCCGCGACATGCAGCGGGTGAGCACATCCCGTTCGGTGAAGATGCCCACGAGCCGCTCCTCCTCCATGGCGAGCACGCACGAGCGCGCGCCCCGATTCATCCGCTGGACGGCGGTCCGAACGGTGGCCGTGGGAGGGAGGAACACTGGCTCCGCGAGTGGGAGTTCGCCCACGCGCTGGTCGATAAACTTCGCAAGCCGGGACCGATCCATCCGTTCCTGACTGCTTTCGCGAGCCTCGGGGGCGAACCCCCTGGCGGCGCTTGGCACTGCTGTCGGAGTGTAGCGCGTTTCCTGCTTATACACGCACATGCGCCCACCAGCCACGGTCGCGCTTCCATGTCCCGGGAATCGCGGGAGCGACACACTCCGGCAACGGCGGGAAGGCGGTACAATCCCGCGCGCGCCAACCGGGCCGAGGGGGCCAGGGATGAACATTCGGGTCGTAGCAATCGCCCGTCCAGTGGGGACGGCAGGGGAAGAGATCGCCCAACTGACGGCGGAGAAGCTGGGCTTCCGCTTTTACGACTACCAGGTCGTGCAGACAGCCGCCCAGGAAGCGGGCGTCTCTCCGGAGACCGTCAGCGAGGCCGAACACACGCCCTCGCTACTGACGCGCATCCTGGAGGCGCTGGCTCGCAACCCGAGCATGCCGGTAGCGGCCTGGGCCGATCCCGTGCCGCTCGCCACCAACCCACTCCTCACCTCCACCGAGTACCGCCGCTTCATCGAGGACGTGATCCGCGATCTGGCCGACCAGGGCGAGGCCGTCCTGATCGGCCACGGCGCGCCGATGGTGCTGCAGGGCCGCGCCGACACGCTCAAGGTGCTCACGACCGGGTCGGTCGAGCAGCGCGCCCAGCGGATCGCCTCGGGCATGAACGTGGACCCCGGGACGGCGCGGAACACGGTGGAGAAGACGGACTCGGAGCGGCAGGACTACTTCCGGCGGTTCTACAACCGCTCGTGGCTGGCGACCGAGAACTACGACCTCTGCCTGAACACGGATCGGCTGACGCCGGACCAAGCGGCCACGATCATCGCGCAGACCGCGCAGATGCACTGAGCGCCGGCCTCAGGCCCGTGCGAAGGCGACGATCGCGGCGCCGATCAGCACCGCCTGGAGCAGCGCCGCGGAAACCAGCAGCCAGAGGCCGGCTGCACGTTCGCGAGCGTGCAGGAGGAAGGCGAGGGCGAGGTTGACGGCCACGATGCCGCCCCCCACGGCGCCGATGCGCAAGAGTTCCGAGCGCTCGCCCACGCGCACGATGCCGGTCGTTCGCGGGAAGTCAATCTGCACCAGGGCGGGCAGGTCGGGGTACTGGCTGAAGAGGTAGCCGCCCAGTACGCCGAGCGCCACCAGCACGAGGCTGAAGACGAACCACATGTCCCCATCGCGCCAGAGGGGGAGCAGGCTGAGGCCCCGGGGCTCTACGCGCTGGGGAGCGCCCGGCTCGAATCCCACGACCAGCCTGCGGGAACAGGCCTCGGCAAAGGCCACCTGGTCGGGCACCGTGAGACCGTAGGTGCGGCCGGGCGTGACCACGAAAACGTTGTCCTCAGGGCGGTTGTGGGTGGCGAAGAAGAGAGTGGGGCCGAGGGCGGAGACGACGCCCCGGCCGATGTGGCAACCCCACCAGTTGAGCCCCGTGACGGACTCCTCACCGACGGTGCGGCCAGGTACGACCCGCTGGATGTCGACGACCGGCACGACGACCTCGCCGCCGCACCAGCGGATGCGCAGGGCATCGTCGTCGATCTGGTAGGAGAGGCGCAGGAGTCCGAGGGTCCACCAGCCGAACAGGAGCGTGAGGCCGCCGAAGAGCGCCACCAGGACCCAGGCGAGGAACGTCGTGAGTTCGACGATGCCCCCGCCGGCCAGCACCCCGGCGACGAGGGCGATGAACGCTGCCCAGAGGGTAAACGCCCCGCCGACGATAACCCCGAGGGCGCGGGGAGGCCTGAACGTATCGGCGTTTACGACGCCACCCGCACGCGCGCTGGGGTGCACCACTGTCGATACTTCTCGCTCTTTCCTCTGATGGCATCGAAGAAGAGGCGCGAGAGCTCGAGGGTAATGGGCCCGGGCTCGCCCCCCTTGATGGCGCGACGGTCGACCTCTACCACGGGCGTCAGGTGGGCGGCCGTACCCGTCATGAACACCTCGTCGGCGATGTAGAGCTCGGACCGATCGATGGGGCGCTCCACGGTCTCGATGCCGAGCTCGTTGGCGGCGAGCTCGACGACGGTGGCAGCGGTGATGCCCTCGAGGATGTTATCGGAGGGAGCGGGGGTGATGATCGTGCCGTTGCGCACCATGAAGATGTTTTCGCCGCTGCCCTCGGAGACGTGGCCGTCCTGGTTGAGGACGATGGCCTCGTCGAAGCCGTTGCGCTCCGCCTCGGTCTTGGCGAGGGCGCTGTTCACGTAGATGCCCGTCACCTTGGCGCGGGGAGGGATGCCAAGGTCGTCGACGCGCCTCCAGGTGCTGGTGTGGCAGCGGGCGCCCTTGTCGGTATCGAGGTAGGGGCCGAAGGGGGCGACGAAGATGAGGAGGTCGCTCTCAAGGTTGTGCAGGCGCACGCCCAGCACCTCGGAGCTGAGGTAGACCATGGGCCGGACGTAGACATCCTCCTCATAGCCGCTGCGCTCGACGATCTCGACGGTGAGGTCGCAGAGACGGTCAATTGGTTCGCGCATCTCGAGGCCCAGGATGTGGCTGCTCTGGGCGAGACGCTCGTAGTGCTCGCGGATGCGGAAGAGGTAGAGGCAGCCGTCCTCTTCGTTCCAGTTGCCGCGGATGCCCTCAAAGACCGCCGTGCCGTAATTGAAGGCATGGGTCATGACACCCACTTTGGCCTCCTCCAGGGGAACGATCTGACCTTGGAAGTAGGCGTAGGGCGTGGGCATCGGCGAACACTCCTGCGGGCTTCTGGCGACCTCAGTATACGCGCGAGCGCCTACCGGTCCGCCTGGGGACTGCTGAAAAAGGTGGGGTCGCGACACTCGGCGACCGAGCCCTCCTTGCCCGCCAGCCGCTCCCGCGCCTCGTCGTCGGGCAGCGGCGGGGCGACCACGAGTGGGCTCGTGGGGTCGTCGACGGCATCCTTCAGATAGTCGATGAACGCCTGGTGAAAGTCGCGCAAATCGGCCGGGGGGTCGACGGATTGCAATTCGTCGATGAAGTCCTCGATGACGGCGGCGATGGCCTCCTTCTCCGTCTCCACCTGGATGGCGTCGGAGAAACGGTCGAGGTTGGCGCACATGACGGCGAGGTAGCCCTCGTCGTCGACCGCGCTGGGGGGCGGGGAGTCGTCACAGGCGAGGACCAGCAGGGCGAAGAGCCCTGTCAGCACAAGAGCGGGGAGGAAGCGGGTCATCGGGGGAAATCGTACGCGCGGCCCCCGTTGGCGCTACAGGACGATGCGTCGCACGGCGCCCGCGGGGGCACGGCGCCAATTCTCGACCACGTAGCGGTCTGCGCCGCCGATCTCGCGGCGCTCCATGCGGCAGCGCCGGGGCGCTTCGAGCTCGCGCCGGGCCGAACGCGCCCACCTGCGAAGGCCGTCGGGGGCGGGGATGGGGAGCACGTCCCCGGCGTCGAGCAACAGCTCGACCTTGGCGACGCCGAGCGCCAGCAGCCAGCCGCTCGTGAGCTCGGCGAGGGCCATGTGGAAGTCGCGGTCGCCGAAGGTGACGGCGAGCCGCCCGGGGCCACTCTCGCCACCGGCAAGGAGCACCGTCGCCCCCGGCGACGGTTGCGCGAGGGCGCGCGCGGCATCGCGCACGCCGGCGAGGAGCTCGGGGAGGGAGGCGTCCTGGGGCGGGGGCGCCAGAGCGAACTGCGTGGCGTGGACCTCGTGCAAGTCGCTCAGACCGTCTTCGTCGAGCCAGTTGCGCCAGGCGGTCTCGCCTTCTTGCAGGAGGGCCGCGCAGGCGGCCTCCTGCTCGGCGGCCGCCGCAATCAGCGGGACCGCTGTCACATAGGCGCCCCACTCGATGGCGTGGAGCGCCTGCAGGCGCACGAGCCAGGCGCGCGAGCCGGTCGCGAGCAGAGCGGCGACGGTGACGTTGCGATAGCGGGCGCCCGCGGCCTCCTTCGCGACGGCGGACTCGAGGCGCAGGCCGTCGAGCACCAGCTCGACGGCCTCGCCGAGGACGAAGGAGGTCTGGCGGTGGGCATCGGCCGAACCGGCAGCGCCGGCGGGAGGGCGCGACGAGCGCTCCACCTCGGGGTAGACGCGCGGCGGCGAGACGCGGAACGAAGCCATCGGTTCAGTGCCGGTCGCGGGGCCTGCGGCGGCGGCGGGCGCGGCTGGGGGGCGCGGGCGGCGTCTCGGTGGCGGGGCGCGGACCGAGCTGACGGATTGCCTCCCAGCCGGCGTAGCTCCCGCTGGCGGCCAGCTCCAACTCGATCTCCAGCAGGCGGTTGTACTTCGCCGTCCGTTCGCTGCGCGCGGGCGCGCCGGTCTTGATCTGGCCCGCGGCCGTTGCCACGGCGAGGTCCGCGATGAAGGTGTCCTCGGTCTCGCCCGAGCGGTGGCTGATGACGGCCGTCCAGCCCGCACGATGGGCGAGCGCGATGGCGTCGAGGGTCTCGCTGAGGGTGCCGATCTGGTTCAGCTTGATGAGGACGCTGTTCGCCGCTCCCTCGTCGATGGCGCGCTGGATGCGCTCCGGGTTCGTGACGAGGAGGTCGTCCCCGACGAGCTGGACGGTGGGGCCAAGACGCTCGACGAGAGCGCTCCAGCCAGACCAGTCGTCCTCGGCGAGGCCGTCCTCGATGGAGGCGATGGGGTAGCGGCTGGCCCAGCCGGCCCAGTGGTCGATGAGCGCTTCGCTCGAGAGCGTCCGCCCCTCCTTCTCGAGCACGTACTCGCCACCCTGGTAGAGCTCGGTGGTGGCCGGGTCGAGGGCGAGGACGAGGTCGGCGCCGGGGCGGTAGCCGGCGCCCTCGATCGCCTCGATCACCACCTGAACGGCTTCCTCATTTCCGGGCAGGGAGGGGGCGAAGCCGCCCTCGTCGCCGATGTTCGTGCTCAGGCCGCGGTCGTGCAGGATGCGCTTCAGCGACTGGTAGACCTCGGCGGCCATGCGCAGGCCCTCGGAGAAGCTCTCCGCGCCCACGGGCATGACCATGAACTCCTGGAAGTCAGTGGAGTCCTGCGCGTGGCGGCCGCCGTTGAGGATGTTGCACATGGGGACGGGGAGGCGATGGGCGGCCGCCCCGCCGAGGTAGCGGTAGAGGGGCTCCTCGGCCGAGTCGGCGGCGGCGCGGGCGACGGCGAGGGAGACGCCGAGCATCGCGTTCGCGCCGAGACGGGCCTTGTTCGCCGTGCCGTCGAGCTCGATGAGGACGCGGTCGACGGCGCGCTGGTCGGCGGCGGGCTGGCCGATAAGGGCGGCATTGATCTCGGAGTTGATGTTGGCCACGGCCTTCAGAACGCCCTTGCCGCCGTAGCGGCGGGCGTCGCCGTCGCGCAACTCGACAGCCTCATAGGCGCCCGTGGAAGCGCCGGAGGGAACGGCGGCCTGCCCCACGGAGCCATCGTCGAGCAGAACCGAGACCTGAACGGTGGGGTTGCCCCGCGAATCGAGGATCTCGCGCGCCACCAGCTCTTCGATCAGCATCAGGAGGACGCTCCTTCCGCCAGGCGCTCACAGGCGTCGATGGCAGCGCCCGCGTCGTCGCAGGCCACAAGCGGGACGCGGGCGCCGTCGGGGAGGGTCAGGTCCCAGCTCCCCATGGAAACGACGGGGCGGCCGGCAGTGAGGGAGAAGGCGATCTCACTGAGCGTCCCATAGCGGCCTCCCACGGCCACGAGGGCGTCGGCGGTGCGGGCGATCACCGTATTCCGAGCGAATCCGATGCCGGTCACGATGGGTATGGTCACGAACTCGTTCATGTCGCTGCGATCATCGCCGGGGAGGATGCCAACGGTCACGCCATTGGCGGAACGGGCGCCCCGGCAAGCTTCGCGCATGACGCCTCCACGGCCGCCGCAAACGAGCGTGTGGCCGCGCGACGCGAGCTCACGTCCCACGGCGTAGGCGGTCTCGCCCTCAACGGGACTGCACTGCTCGCCGCCGATGACGCCGATCATCACTCCTCTTCCTCCTCCTCCGGGGCCAGCTCGACGCGAACGAGGGCGTCGGGGCTGTCGAGGTAGTCGATGTAGAGGATGCCGTTGAGGTGGTCGATCTCGTGCTCGAGGGCCTCGGCGAGGAGGTCGTCTTCGGCGCGGATACGGACCTCCTTGCCGGTCGTGGGGTCGATGCCCTTCACGAGCAACTTCACCGAGCGGGTGATCTCGCCGCGGAAGCCCGGCACGGAGAGGCAGCCCTCCTTGAGCTGGCGCTCTCCCGAACGCTTGATGATCTCCGGATTGAGCAGCGCGAACGGCTCCGCCGGGGGCGTATTGAGCACGATCACCTGCAGGGGGATGCCGATCTGCGGTGCGGCCAGGCCCACACCGGGGGCGTCGTACATCGTCTCAAACATGTCCTCGATGAGCTTCGGGAGGCTCGAATCGCGCACGCGCACGCGCTTCGCTTTCTGCCGGAGAACGGGATCGCCAGCGCGCCGGATGGGATGGATGGCCACGTCTCGCATTGTAGCGAGGCAGAGGATTGGGGCGACTCGCGCAGCGCCCTGGGCGCGTCGCGGGGACTTCGTGTACCACGTACACTAAGTCCCGTGAGCGATCCCCCGCAGGCGGACGGCCAGTACCGGGCGATCGTGATCGGCAGCGGCATGGCGGGGCTCTTCGCCGCACTTGAGGCGAGCGCCCTCGGCCCCGTGCTCCTCCTCACCAAGGCAGACCTGGACGAGGGCAGCACGCGCCACGCGCAGGGCGGTATCGCCGCCGCCATCGGCCCCGACGACTCCCCCGAACAGCACCTGGCGGACACGATCGCCGCGGGCGCTGGGCTCGTCGATGAGGCGATGGCCCGCATCCTGGTCGAGAGCGCCCCGCGCCGCATCCGCGACCTCGAACGGTACGGGGTCAGCTTCGACAGCGAGGGCGCCGGACGCGCCTTCGGGCGCGAGGGGGCGCACCGCCACGCGCGCGTGCTGCACGCGCGCGGCGATCGCACCGGGGCCGCGATCGAGGCGGCGCTCGCCCGCCAGGTGGAGAGCGGCCGGGTGGCAGTACGGGAACACACCCTCGCGACGGAGATCCTGCTGGAAAAGGGAATCACCGCCGGCGTGCGGGCCCTCGACCAGGGCGCTGTCGCCGAGCGCGTCTACGAGGCGCCTGCCGTCGTGCTCGCCACGGGAGGGGCAGGCGCGGCCTTCTCCCACACCACGAACCCGGCCGTGGCTACCGGCGACGGCATCGCCCTCACCTTCGCGGCCGGGGCGGAGGTGACGGACCTCGAGTTCTACCAGTTCCACCCGACGGCCTTCCGCCAGCAGGGAGCGCCGCCCTTCCTCATCTCCGAGGCGCTACGGGGGGAGGGGGCAGTGCTGCGCAACAGCGACGGCCAGGCGTTCATGCCCCGCTACCACCCGCTGGCCGACCTCGCGCCCCGCGACATCGTGGCGCGGGCGATGGTCGCGGAGATGCGCTCGGCGGGATCGGATCACGTCTGGCTCGACTGCACCGCGCTCGGGGGCGTCGACCCGACCCAGCGCTTCCCCGGGATCGCGGCGTTTTGCCGCGACCACGGCATCGACCTGCGCCGCGACCCCGTGCCCGTGGCGCCCGCCGCGCACTACCTGATGGGCGGCGTGCGCACCGACGAGTGGGGCCGCACGACGGTTCCGGGGCTGTACGCCTGCGGCGAGAGCGCGGCTACGGGCGTGCACGGCGCGAACCGCCTTGCGAGCAACTCCCTCCTGGAAACCGTCGTCTTCGCCAAGCGGGCGGTCGAGCACATCGCCGGCGGCGAGGGCGGGGCGAGGGCGCCCTGCGCAACCTCGGCACCGTTCGCGCCCAGCGGAGGCGCACCGCCCGACCACGGGGCGATCCAGAGGTTGCTCTGGGAGCACGCCGGCATCGAGCGCTCGGGCGAGGTGCTGCAGGCAGGGCTGGAAGCGGCCAGCTCGTGGCCGCAGGCGCCGGCCGAACCCTCTCGGGAGGCGCACGAACGGCGCTGGCTGGCGGTCTTCGCGGAGTTGCTGCTGACGGCGGCGCTCACGCGTGAGGAGAGCCGCGGCGCGCATTTCCGCACCGACTTCCCCGAGCGCGACGACACCCGCTGGGCGCGCCGCCAGGTGTTCCACCGTGACGGTTGAGCCGCCCCCGGAGGAGACCGTCGACGCGATCGTGCGAACGGCGCTCGTCGAGGACCGCGCGCACGACGATGTCACGACGCAGGCGGTGGTCTCCCCCGACCTCGTGGCTGCTGCACGGCTGGTGGCGCGGGAAGCGGGGGTCATCTGCGGACTGGCCGCGGCTCAGCGGCTGTTCGCCACGCTCGACGGGAGCATCGCCTTCGAGGCGCACGCCTCCGAGGGTGAGCGCGTTGCCGCGGGGGCGCTGCTCGCGAGCGTCGCCGGGCCGGCGCAGGCGATCCTCTCGGGAGAGCGGACGGCACTGAACCTGGTGCAGCGCCTCTCGGGCATCGCCACCCTCACGAGGCGGTACGTCGAGGCGACGGCGGGCACATCCTGCGCCATCCTCGACACGCGCAAGACAACGCCCGGCCTGCGCGACCTGGAGAAGTACGCCGTTCGCTGTGGCGGGGGTACGAACCACCGTCGCGACCTCGCGATGATGGCGATGATCAAGGACAACCACCGCGCGGCGATCACGCGGCAGGGGAGCACACTCGCGGAAGCCGTCGCCGCGATCCGGAGGCGGTCGCCGGGTACGCCTGTCGAGGTCGAGGTTGACTCGCTCGACGAGCTGGAGGCGGCGCTGGCCGCGGAGCCGGAGTGGATCCTGCTGGACAACATGAGCACGGCGGCGATGCGGAAGGCGGTCGCGGTGGTGGGAGGGCGGGCGAAGCTGGAGGCGAGCGGCGGCATCACCCTCGGGCGCATCGCGGAGATCGCCGCCACCGGCGTGGACGCCATCTCCTCCGGCGCACTTACGCACAGCGCTCCGGCGCTGGACCTCTCGCTGGAGATCTCCTTCGAGGGCTGAGCGCCGTTCAGCCCAGCCCGACGGACCGGAGGAAGGCTGGCGCGGCGCGAACGGCCTCATCCGTCTCGCGCTGATCGATCTCGAGGGTGATGGCGTCGAGCGAGCGGAGTCCCTCCGCCACCATCTCCCAGTTGAGTTGGGCAGTGCCGGGAGCGCGGTGGTCGAGGACACCGCGCACGTCGTGGACGTGCGCTCCGACGAGACGGTCGCCGAGCGCGTCGAACCAGGCCTGGTGCGGCAGGAATCCGAGCCGGTCGAGCACCTCGGCGTGGCCCGTGTCGTGCCAGTGGCCGGCCTCGTCGGGGGTGAAGCCCTCCAGCAGGGCGAGGGTCTCATCGGGGAGGGGGATGTGGTGGTACTGGAGACGGTTCTCCAGACCGATGACGATCGCGTGCGGACGGGCCGCCGCGACCAGCTGCTTCAGCGCCGACCGCGCCGCTTCAAGGTGCGCAGGGGCTGCTTCCGCGCGGCGCGTCGCCATCTCGGCGCGCGCCTCGCCGGCACGGTTGTTGTTGATCCCGGCCTGCCGGTAGAGGCGGTACAGCTCGGCCTCGTTTCCCGACCAGGCCATCTTGACCTCGCCCAGATGGACGACGAGCGCCCTGGCGCCCGCCTCCGCCGCCCACTCGACGCTGCGCAGGGCGTGCTCGAGCGCCTGCGCCTGCTCGCGCGGGTTGGTCGCCGCCAGATTGAGCTCGGCGTTGCTGCGGCCGCCCGCGACCTCGACGTGCGGGGCGGGCTGGTGGATCGACGCGACGGGCAGGGCGCCGCTGTCGAGGATTTCGCGGAGTTTCTCCTCCGACGTGGAGTGCGACACCTCGATGGCATCGTAGCCGGCCTCGGCGGCGTAGCGGGCGAAGGCTTCGCCGCTGGCGAAGCGCTTCTGCTGGGCGTACATGGTGGAGAGCGCAATGCTGGTCACGTTACCCCCGCGTTCGGGCCATCTGCATACGCGTCGCGCGCTGGATCGCGAGCAGCAGCGTGGGCAGCAGGAGCGCGAGGACGAAGCTGAGGATGAGCCCCAGGCCGTCATCGCGGAACAGGATCGGGACGGCCAGGCCTCCGACCACACCGGTGCCCATGCTGAGGGGAAGATACCGCACACCCGCATGTCCCCGCGTGATCAGGCTCAAGACGAGCCAGGGGACGAAGCCGAGCGCGAGCCACCCGAGGACGTAGAGCGTGACGAAAAGAAGGGTGAAGAGCACAGCGCCGCGTCAGGTGATGAGGCGGAGGATGTCGAAGTAGGTGATGACCACCATGCCGCCCAGCAGGACGGCGAAGCCGACGAAGTGGACGAAGCCTTCCTTCGCGGGGGAGATGCGCCGTCCTCCGCGGAGCATCTCGACCACCACGAAGAACATGCGGCCACCATCGAGGGCGGGGATGGGCAGCGCATTGAACACGCCCAGCGAGAGACTGAGGAGCGCCGCCAGCTCGATCAGGGGTCGCCAGCCCGCGCGCTCGACGATGTCGCCGGTCGTGTTGGCGATGCCGATGGGGCCGGAGAGGAGGGGCTGGTCGGGGGCGACGCCGCTGCTGCCACCGGCCCGCACCTGGATCTCGTTCTTCGTGATCACAACGGCGTCGATCATCGCCTGCCAGCCGCGGTCGAGGGCCTCCCAGGGCAGGTACCACTCCCGCTCGGTGAAGGGGTAGCGCAGCTGGCAGTTCACCGGGTCGCCGTTGTCGTCGACGCCGGAGCAGACGGTGGGAGCGCCCACGCGGATGCCCGTGGGGCCCTGTCCCTCGGGGGGACGCCAGCGCGCGTAGACGCGCGCCTCAAGCGTGGAGCTAGCCCGCGAGATGACCCAGGTCTGGGTCGCACCGAGGTAGCGGCGCGAACTGAAGATGAGCTCGCTGATGTTGCGCACCTCGCGGCCGTTCACCTCGAGAACGACGTCGCCGGCCTGGATGCCCTGCTCAGGGGCTGCGCCGTCTCGCATTGTCCCGGAGATGACTGCGGTCGAGGCGGGGGAGTCGGGCATCACCTCGGTGACCTGCGCGAGGCTGAGGGAGCGCTCCTGCGGGACCATGAAACCGACGGTGAAGAGGAGGAGGGCCAGCACAACGTTCATGACGACCCCGGCCGCCATCACGGTGAGCCGCGTCCAGCGCGGGGCGGCCGCGAGCGAGCGGGGGTCGCTGGGGTTCTCTTCCCCGAGCATGCGCACGAAGCCGCCGATGGGGAGCCAGTTGATCGTGTAGAGGGTCTCGCCGCGGCGCCAGGCCAGCCCCTTGATGCGCGGCGGGAAGCCGATGCCGAACTCGAGCACCTTGATGCCGAACGCCTTCGCCGCGACGAAGTGCCCGAGCTCGTGGATGACGATGAGCACCACCAGGATGCCGCCAAACGGCACCGCGGAACGGAGGAAGTCGACGAGGTCGAAGGTAACCAGGACGCTCACGCGTGCGCTCCCGCGGGAGCCACCTCCGCCGCGGCGCGCGCCCAGGCGTCGGCCGCGAAGACGGTCTCGAGGTCGGGATCGGGCGTCGACTGGTGCCGCTCCACTACGCCTTCGATGATGCCGGCGATGTCGAGGAAGCCGACTTCGCCGGCCATGAAGCGCTCGACCGCGACCTCGTCGGCGGCGGCCATGGCGGCGGGGTAGGTGCCGCCGAGGCGCCCCGACTCCATCGCCAGGCGCAGGCAGGGGAAGCGCGAGATGTCGGGCTCGCCGAAGGTGAGCTGGCCGGCCAGGGCCAGGTCGAGGGCGGGGGAGGGTGGTTCGGGCATGCGCTCGGGGTAGGCGAGCGCGCACTGGATGGGGAGGCGCATGTCGGGCACGCCGAGCTGGGCCTTCACGCTGCCGTCGCTGAACTCGACGAGGGAGTGGACGATGGATTCGCGGTGGAGGACGACCTGCACGGCCTCCATGGGCACATCGAAGAGCCACATGGCCTCGATCGTCTCCATGCCCTTGTTCATGAGGGTGGCGCAGTCGACGGTGATCTTGTCGCCCATGTTCCAGGTGGGGTGCTTGAGCGCCTGCGCGGGGGTGACGGCGGCCAGCCCGCCGGGGTCGAGGTCGCGGAAGGCGCCGCCGCTGGCGGTGAGCATGATGCGCCGGATGCCGTGATCCTCCTCGCCCCAGAGGCACTGCCAGATGGCCGAGTGCTCGCTGTCGACGGGGCGGAGGTCGCCTCCTCCGGCGACCATGGCGCGGCGGATGAGGTGTCCCGCCATCACGAGCGCTTCCTTGTTGGCGATGGCGACGGGCTTGCCCGCCTCCAGCGCGGCGATCGTGGGCAGCAGGCCGGCGGCGCCGCCCGTGCCCGCGAGCACGATGTCGACGTCGCCGGCGACGGCCATCTCGTCCATGGGCAGCCAGGAGGCGCCGGCGGCCGCGATGGCGTCGTCGAGGGCGGTGTCGCGCTGGGCGGCGTAGACGTAGCGGGGGCGCAGCTCGGCGACCTGTCCGGCGAGCCGGGCGGTGTTCCGGCCGGCGGCGAGCGCCACGATCTCGAAGAACTCGGGCAGCTGGCGGACGACCTCGATGGTCTGGCGTCCGATGGAGCCCGTGGAGCCGAGGACGGCGATGCGCTTCGGCGTCATGCCCCCATCGTAGCCCGCGCCCGCGCCCCTGTCTGCGATCCCGCACGCGTGCCCTTCCCGTAGCATGACGGCCATGCGCTGCGTGGTGACCGGAGGGTGCGGATTCATCGGCTCGCACATCGTCGATGCCCTCGTTCGGGAGGGCTCCGAGGTGGTCGTGCTCGACGACTTCTCGACGGGGAACCGGGAGCACCTGAACCCGGCGGCGGAGCTGGTGGAGGGGTCGGTGGCGGACGCGGAGGTGGTGCGCTCGGCGACGGAGGGGGCGACGTGGGTGTTCCACCTGGCCGCCCTGGCGCGCGTGCAGCAGTCGGTCGACGACCCCATCGGGACGCACGCGATCAACGTGAACGGCACGCTGAACGTGCTGCAGGCGGCCCGCGAGAACGGCCTCGAGCGGGTGATCGTGTCGTCGTCGTCGAGCGTGTACGGGGACCAGGAGACGCATCTGATGACGGAGGACCTGCCCCCGAACCCGATGTCGCCGTACGGGCTGCACAAGCTCATCGGGGAGCAGTACGCGGACCTGTTCGCGACGCTGTTCGGGATGCAGGTGGTGTCGCTGCGCTACTTCAACGTGTACGGGCCGCGGCAGTCGGCGGAGGGGGCGTACGCGCTCGTGATCCCGCACTTCCTGCGGCTGCGGGACGAGGGCAAGCCGCTGACCATCTACGGCGACGGCTGCCAGACGCGCGACTACGTCCACATCGACGACGTGGTGCGGGCGAACATGAACGCGGCGAACTCGGAGCTGCCTCTGGGGCGGGCGGTGGCGCTGAACGTGGGCTCGGGCGAGGAGACCTCGGTGAACGAGATCGCGGAGATGGTGGGGGGCGAGGTGGAGCACATCTTCCCGAACCCGCGGGGCGCGTTCGAGGAGCTGCGCAAGTGCGCGGACACGTCGCGGGCGAAGTCGGTAATCAGCTGGGAGCCGGGCATCGGCCTGGCGGAGGGGATCAAGTCGGTCCTGTAGGGGCCGGCGGGTAGACTGGCCGTCTGGGGCGATTAGCTCAGCTGGTTAGAGCGCTTCGCTTACACCGAAGAGGCCGGGGGTTCGAGCCCCTCATCGCCCACCAGGCCGAATGCGGCTCCCCTTGCCAATCGCTCAGCTTTAGACTTGCCACGGGAGGCTAGTCATCGCAGTATGCCGTCTCGTAAGTGGAGGCGCTTCCGCCAATGAGCACACCCGAAGACCTCAAGGATACGTTCTCCTTCATAAAGGCTTTTCAGACTGAAGCGGTTCTTGCGCCCTACGGCAACAACGCCCTTCCGTTGTTCGCTCTTGGCCTCCACTTGAGAGTCGAAGATTTGGCCACTTTCGCGACGGACAGCCTCACCGACGGTCCGAACGATAAGAAGGCGGACATCATCTACATCGATGAAGCTGAAGGCCTAGCCTGCATCGCGCAGGGCACAGCCCCCGAAGACTGGGGTAAACCCGAGGCTCCCGCCAACAAGGCAAGTGACCTAAATACTGCGGCCGCTTGGCTCTTGCGCCAACCAATAAATGAGATCCCGAGAACATCCGCGGGCAAGCCAACCTCCTACGAGAAGGCCTTTCCGAAGGCACGATCACCAAGCTAACTTTTGCCTACGCGCACAACGCTTTCGAATCCCCGAATGTTCAACGGGAACTTGAAGCAACGCGCCAGTTGGTCCTTGGCCTCGCCATCACCGAGAATTGCGACGTTGAAGTGGTCGAACTGGGCCTACAGGCAATAGAGGCACTGCATCTTACCTCCCTTGGTTCAATACAAATAACCGACACCATTGCCCTACCTGCATCCCAGCACATAAGGGAGACCGGCACCGGTTGGGAGGCCTTCGTCATCTCAATTGCGGGATCTAGGTTGTTCGACCTTTATGAGGTTCACCGCAGCGCTCTATTTAGTGCTAATCTCCGCGACTTCCTTGGCGCCCGCCGAGCGACCCGCAATGTCAACAATAGGATTAAAACTACGGCCGAGTCGGAAGCTAGTCTCTTCTATATCTTCAATAACGGCATAACTATCGTTTCAAACAAGGCAGATTACGACTCAGGTGTTCTAACCGTCCAAGGCATTTCGGTCGTTAACGGGGCCCAGACTACCGGCGCCATCCACGCTGCCGGAAGGGAACATGCCAGCAATGTTTCCGTGGTGGCCAGGGTGATCGTCGTGGAAGACCAAAACATGATCCAAAATATAGTCGCGGCCAACAACACCCAGAATGCGATTGTTGCATGGGATCGAAGGAGTAATGATCCCGTTCAAATAAGACTGGGCCAAGCATTTAGAGCAAAAGGTATCGAATATGTTCATCGTAGAGACAGTGCGAGGAAGACTGCGAAGTCAATATTCGCCGATCAAGTTGGCCAGATGATCTGTGCGTTTAGTGGCGACCTCCAGACTGCTATCCGATCCAAGGCAGATATCTTCGAAGTGGACACAATCTACAACGACGTTTTCCCCGGAACGATCGGACTTGGGCACGTCTTTGGCGTCCAAGCTTTGGGGTGGGCGTATGATGAGGTAAAGCACACCCTGAAAAGCAAGGCAGCCTCTGGCTCCGTGACAAACATACAAACAAGGCAGCTGAAACTCTTGGAATATCCTGCATCCAAGCAGTTCGTGATTCGGGTCATGGGAGGACTTAGGGAAGAGATATCCGGAAGGCGTATGGCCTCACCAAAGGAGTTTGCGGTACAAGATGGTGCAATTACCGGCGACCCAACCCAAGCTATTGAAGCTTGGGGAAAGGTTATAGTTGCACTATTGCCGAGCCTAGTTCAAGGACTACCTGCCGAAGAATACAAAGTAGTGCGTTCCACGGAACACACGGCGAATGTCCTCGGACGCGTGCAGGGGATAGTCGCCGGTTCCCCAGAACTGCAGGCAAATTTCGAGGAGCTAAGGGGACTTCTTAGGCCAGCCTAGGAAGCTGGTCACCGGGCAAGCCCGAGAGGTGACTTCCCCTGCTCTTGCCGGCTTCGCCTCAATAGATGCCGGGGACGATTCGATAGGGGAACTTCTCCTGGTACTCGGCCCACTTCTCGGCGCCGTACTCTTCGGGGCAGGCCCTGTCGTCTTCCACCTGGCGCAGGTGAACATGGAGACGACGAAGACCATGTAGGTCCGGGCCCGGGCCGGAGGACGCTGCCGGCTAGTCGCACCCCGTGGCGATGGCGAGGGCGCGGCAGACTTCGCGCAGCTTTTCCTCGCTGAGCTGGCCGACGTAGCCGCGGAGGCGGCGCTGGTCGACCGTCTGGACGCTGTCGAGGTTGACGGCGGAGGTGGTCTCGAGGCCCTCATCGGGGCCGACGATGACTTCGCTCGGCGCACCCCGAACGGTCGAGGTGACCGGGGCGACCATGGCAGTGCGGAGGAAAGGCAGGGCGTCGTCACGGGTCAGGACGACGACCGGTCGGCGCTTGTCGGAGGCGCTGAAGTAGCAGCGCCAGATCTCGCCGTGGCGGGGGGCCATGCGCTAGTCCTCCGGCCAGGCCTGCACGCTCTCCCAGTCCTCGAGCTCCTCGTCGGTCTGGGGGAACTTCGTGTAGGCCTCCCGGTAGAGGCGGGCGATGTCCTCGCTGCGTTTCTCGGCGAGGTAGGCGGCGGTCACTTCGCGCAGCACGGCGGAGCGACCACGTTCGCGGACTTCCGGGCGCTCGTCAAGCTGCTCCAGCAGCTCCTCCTCGAATGTGACTTGTATCGCCTTCATCCACATGATTCTACTACATCAATAGGCCACATCTCTGTGCTCTCGTTCGGTTCGCCCTCGACCGTGCCGGGGAGGGCGAACCAGGCCGTCATGCCGACGATGCGGGAGGCATGGCCAGAGCCGAAGGGAGGACCCTTCGGCTCTGTGTCGGGGGCCGCGCAGGCTGAGGCAGCCGAACAGCCCGCGGGACGCCAGGCGACGGCGCGGGAGCGAGCCTTGCGGGGGGAACGCCTCGCTAGCGGGCGTCGGGATCGAGGCCGCGGCGGGCGCGCTCGGCGCGCATGCGCACGGCGTCCGAGTCGAGGCGCGGGCCACGCTCCTCGTCGGTGAGGGTGCCGGCGACATCCTTGCCGGACTTGCCGCTATCGAACGTGATCCACTTCTCCGGCGTGGCCTCGATGATGATGCGCAGGGGCGAATCGAGGCGCTCGACGAAGTCGTCCTCGGCCGCCTTGTCGTCGGGGTTGGCCTTGTGGGCGAGGGCGCGATAGAACCAGTCCTTGGTCTCCTGGTCCTCACGAATGACGGCGCGGCACTTGGCGGTCGCAGAGCCGCGAGGGGTATCCGGACTCTTCGCGGCGATGCCGCTGACGGCGACGGAGACACGGCCATCTCGTCGGATGGCGGCGACCCGGTGACGGTGGGCCGCACAGGTGATCCAGAACTTGCCGTCCTTCCAGACGAAGGAGTGGTAGACGCCGACGGGCCAGCCGTCCTTGGTGCCCCACATGATGATGCACTCTCTGGCGTCGTTCATAAGCTGGTCGATCTGCTCATCGCTGAAGGGGTAGACGGAAACGACCTCGTGGTCGCGCATTCCTTCGGGCACAGGGGAACCTCCTTGCGGTCAGGGGCGTACGGTAGCCAGCCGGGGGCGACTCCGCAAAGGGTCTCGGCTAGGGCCCGCCGCTCACCTGGAGCAGCGTGCCGGTGACCCAGCTGGAGGCATCGGACGCAAGGTAGACGGCGGCGGCGCCGAAGTCCGCTTCGTTGCCGAGCCTCTTGAGGGGCTGGGTCTTCGCCATCTCCTCGAAGTAGTCGTCGCCTCCCCCGGAGGCGTCCTCGTAGTCCTCCGTGCGGACGGAACCGGGGAGAATGCCGTTGACGCGGATGTTGAAGGGCGCCATCTCCAGGGCGAGCGTCTTCGTGAGGTGGTTGAGGCCGGCCTTCGAGGCGGTGTAGACGCCGTTCGTGGGGGCGCCCCGGGAGATGGATCCAACGGAGCTGACGTTGATGATCGCGCCGCCACCGGTGCTGCGCATGGCGGGCCAGACAGCCTTCGCGCACATCCAGGGGGCCTTGAAGTTGAGGGTGGTCGTAGCGTCCCACGACTCCTCGGGCGTCTTCACGAGGAAGTTGACGCTCTGCTCCTGCAGGCCGCCGGCATTGCTCACCCAGACATCGATGCGGCCGAAGTGGTCCATCATCGACTGCACGAGGGCCTCCACCTTCGACCAGTCGCGAACGTCCGTGGGGAGGGCGAGGGTGCGGCGCCCGCGATCCTCGATCTCCTTGCCGACTTCCTTGAGCAGCTGCTCGCGCCGACCCGCCACGGCGACGTCGGCGCCCGCTTCAGCAAGCCCGAGCGCGATGCCACGGCCGATGCCGCCGCCACCACCGGTCACCATCGCGATTTTTCCTTCGAGGCTGAAGAGATCGAGGATGCCCATGCGCACGCTCCTACCAAGAGTTTCCGGGCAGTCTACGCGAGGGCGCGCCGTCGGGCTGTGGGAGCCGGATAGGGTATCCCCACTAGAACATTATTGCTACAACATTTCTATTGTTAAAACGGTAAGCTTCCCGGCGCGAACGGAGCGTGACCGCTCCATTTGCAGGGAAATCCAGTGCGCCTCCGACTCGCTGCCGGAGCGCTTGCCCTCGCGCTGGCGCTGACGGCCCTGACTTCGGCCACCACGTGGCCTGGCCCGCCCCTCGGTGCGAGGGGAGACGTGGTCGCGCCCGAGTTCGTCGACGTCCGAACCGCGACAAAGAAGACCAGCAGCCATCCCCAGGTCATCACGGTCGAAGTGCCCCCGGGAGAGAGCGGCGACCTTCTCCTGGCCGTTGTGGCGCTGGCTCGCGACCGCACGGTCGAAGCCCCCGCCGGGTGGAGCCACATCAACAGCGATGTGGCCGACGAGGACGAGGCGCTGCTGAGCCTCTGGTACCGGGTGACTGACGGCACCGAAGGGGAAAGCTACGCGTTCACCTGGACTGACGGGAAGAGCCGGGGCGGGGCCGCGATCGTGCGCTACCGCGGCGTCGATGCCGCGAGCCCGATCGGTCCGAGCGCGTTCGCGACCGGCGAAACCGACGACGCACCGACGGCTCCGAGCGTTGACGCGACCACGGGCGCGACACGCATCGTGCGAGTCTTCGCCGTCTACGGGGCGTCGATCACCAGCTCGGTGGGAGCACCGGCCGGGCACGAGGAACGCTTTATCGGGGGCAGCCCGGGCAGCAACGGCGTGGTCGCGGGGCTGGCGGACGTAGCGCTAACGAGCGCCGGGCCCACGGGCTCTGCGGTCTTCAACCTCGATCTGCCCAACCGCAAAGCGTGGCGAACGGGCACGGTCGTCCTCAACCCGACGCGCCCGCCAGCTCCAATACCGACACCAACACCAACACCAACACCAACACCAACACCCACACCCACACCCACACCAACGCCCACGCCCACGCCGACCCCAACTCCCACCCCAACGCCGACACCTACGCCCACGCCGACCCCAACGCCCACACCTACGCCCACGCCAACTCCCACTCCGACACCGACTCCCACTCCGACTCCGACTCCGACACCCACGCCCAGGCCGACACCCACGCCCACGTCGACCCCAACACCCGCTCCCGGACCGACGCCTACTCCGACCCCAGCACCAGCTCCCGGCCCAACCCCCACTCCCAGTCCAACATCCGCGCCAACCCGAGGGCCAACGCCCAGCCGGACTCCCACACCTACCCCAACCCCGACGCAGACGGCCCCGCCCACACCGCGCGCAACACCAGGCCCTGTCCCGGCCCCCTCCCCAGCCCCTACCCCAGCACTGGCACCTGCAACCAGGCCTGTACCGACTCAGGATGCGGCCACCACCACGTCCGGGCCTGTCGAGTTTTATGTTGAGGAAAGGGGTTCCACGGGGGAACTGGCCACGAACATGACGCTGGCAGTGCTGGCGTTTACGGCCAGTGCGCTGGGCACTTCACTGGCGGTAGGGCTCGTCACGCGGGTCGTACGCCGGCGGTACGACGGGGGCACCGGCGCATAGGCCGCGTACGCCCCCGGAGGCTACCCGCCAGCCGACCGCGACTCCGGCGTTTCGATGAGCTGGCAGTAGTTGCCGTCGGGGGCGAGGAAGGTGGAGATGCGACCGCCCCACGGCTCTTCGCCTTTGCTTCGCACGAACTTCACGCCGCTGGCCTCGAGCCGCGCCTCTTCGCCGTCAAGGTCGTCGACGACGAAGTCGATGAGGTAGCGAATGGCGTCGGTGGCGGGGCCGGTCACCTCGCTGTGGCCGCTGACGATGAGGAAACCGCCGCCGAGGGCAAAAGCATCTCAGCGGCGGAGGTGAGCCCGAGGGTGTCGCGATAGAACGCGATCAGCCGCTCGGGCTCGGCGCTCCCGAGGTTAAGCGAGAGCGTGGGCAGAATCACGAGCGGCTAGCTCGCGAGGGCGTCGATGGCCGCGACGTCGTCGTCGCTGAGGGTCCAGCCGCCAGCGGCGACGTTCGACTCGAGCTGGTCGGGACGGGTGGCGCCGGAGATGACGCTGGGCACGCCCTCGCGCGAGAGCAGCCAGCTGATGGCGAGGTCGAGCACGGAGTGGCCGTTGTCGGCGGCGTACGCCTCGGCCGCATGGAGGATGCCCCAGTTGCGGTCGTTGATGTACTTGCCCGCGAGCCCGGCGAGGGCGCCCTCGGTGAGGCGGCCGCCGGCGGGCATCTCCTCGCCCTGGCGGTACTTGCCGGTGAGGAAGCCGCCAGCGAGGGGGAAGTAGGGAAGGATGCCGTAGCCGCATTCCACCGCTGCGGGGGCCACCTCGGCCTCGACTGCCCGGTCGACCAGGCTCCACTCGTTCTCGACCGAGACGTAGGGAGCGAGCCCGTTCGATTCCGTGACCTGCTTCGCCTCGCGGGTCTGGCCGGCGGAGACGTTGGAGATGCCGGCGTAGCGGATCTTCCCTTCCTTCACGAATTCGTCGAGGACGCTGGCGGTCTCCTCGGCGGGAGTCTCGGGGTCGGGGAAGTGGACCATGTAGAGGTCGATGTAGTCGGTGCCGAGCCGCTGCAAGCTGTTGGTGAGCGCGTTCGTGATGTACTCGCGCGAGCCGCTGCCGGGGGAGTTGATGCCGGTCGCGGTCATCTGCGTGGGCATGCCGAACTTGGTGGCGACGATGACGTCGTTGCGGCGGTCGCCGAGGACCTTGCCCAGAATCTCCTCGGAGGGGCCGTGCTCGCCGGCGTACATCTCGGCGGTGTCGAAGAAGTTCACGCCGAGGTCAATCGCCTTGTCCACGACCGCCTGTGCGCCATCGACACCGATTCGCATGCCGAAGTTGTTACAGCCGAGACCCACGACGGAGACCTGCAGCTCCGAGCTGCCGATGTTGCGGTATTCCATAAGGGGTGCGCCTCCTGTTCCGTTCGTTCGCGTGGGGCAGTGTAGGGCAACGGGGCGCGGCGCGCCGGAGGGTCAGGCCGGGTCGAATTCGATGTCGAGCGAGGTCACGGAGCGCATGCCGGCGTTCCCACCCATGACAGGGTTGCGGCCGGGCTTGATGCGCGCGTCGCCGATGGCCTCGAGGATCATGCGGGTGCCCACGACCGCCTCCGTGCGGGCGAGTTGGTAGCCCACGCAGAAGTGCTTGCCCAGCCCGAAGCCGATGTGGCTCGAGCGGCCACCCTCGCGATAGCCGACACGCATCTCCCTCCCAATGTAGAGGTCCTCACGGAAGATGTTGAAGGTCTCGGGGTCGGCGAAGAAACCCTCATCGTGGTTGGCTGAGTGGATCGAAAGGGACACGACGTCCCCAGCGGGGATGGTCATGCCGCGCATCTCCCAGTCCCGCAGGACGAGGCGAACTTCGCCGCCGACGGGGGCTTCGCAGCGCATCGTCTCGGTGAAGGCCTGGTCGATCAGCGAGTGGTCCTGCTGCACAGCGGCGAACTGGTCGGGATGGTTGAGGAGGAGCCACCAGAGGTTCGCGATCGCCCGGTCGGTGGTCTCGCCGCCGGCCGTCAGCAGGAGGCTTGCGAACGACTTGATGTCGTGCACAGACAGCTTCTCACCCTCGACCTCGGCCAGGCAGAGCTTCGAGATGAGGTCCTCGCCAGGGTTGCGGAGGCGCTCCTGGACGAACGGCTCGAGGTAGTCGTGGAACTCGGCGTTGGCCTCGACGCCCTTCTTGCGCAGGACGGGGTCGGGCGAGAGGCCGGCGAGGAAGGTGGGGTACCAGTAGTGGAAGCGGTCGTGGTCGGACTGGGGCAGGGCGAGCATGTCGACGATGACGTTGACGGGGAGGCGCGTGCTGAACGTGTCGACGAGGTCGGTTTCGCGGCGCTCGATGAAGCCCTCGACGAGGTCGCGGGCGGCCTTCTCGGTGAAGCCCACGATGAGGTCGCGCACGTTGCGCTCGATGACCGGCATGAAGGCGTCGAGCTTCCGGCCGACGAACTCGGGGGCGATGATGGCGCGCTTCTGGGAGTGCTCGTCGCCGTCCATGGCGGTGAGGGAGGGGCCGAAGACAGCGCTGTGCGACTGCTCGAAGATGGTGCTGGAGAGGGCGTCGTGGTCGAGGAAGCCAGCCACCACGTCCTCGTGGCGGGTGACGTGCCAGGTGCCGTCGCGCGGGTTCCGCCAGACGGGGTGCTCATCGCGCAGGCGCTTCAGGAGGGGGTATGGGTTGAGCCGGAAGGCCTCGCTCTCGAGGAGGGACGGGTCGAAGGTGTCGGTAGTCATGGCAGGGGGCAGGATACGCCCCTGAGGAAGGTCGTGACCGACCCTGTTACCCAGCACTTGTCCCAGGCACGTTCCCTGCGGATGTGGCACCTTGGTGGGGATGCAGACGATACGAGTGGCGCTTGATGAGGAGTTGCTGGAGCAACTGGACAACACGGGCTCCCGGCCCTCGGCGCACTCCGCGGCAGACGCCGCGACCCTCGGCCCTTACGTCACGCCCTAGCCTAGCTCGCCAATCCATTCGAGGCCTGCCTCTCCAGCACAGCTTCGGTGCCCTTCATCATCAGTATTCGCCTTGAAATAGCTCGACTTCTCCCATTGGGACAATGGGCTCCATATTGGCCAATGCTTCCCAGTCTACTATACGACTTGCGTCAACCGCCTCTTGTATTCCTTGGTTCTCTAGCCACTCATTGTTCCATAGCATATTACACTCCCGTTCGACCACGAGACACAGCGGCTCTTTAAATGCATTACCGCTCCCAAACCCGTAGCTGATCCTTTGAAGCCAAATTTCCAAGTGTCCAATATTGGGGGTGCGCGAGAACTTTTTTAAGATCTTGCCAATAATCCTTTTCTTTTCCTCCGGGCTGCCGAGGAAATAAACGAGTTTGCTCAGTATTGCAGTAGCGATAGGGTAAACCTTCGGGTTGTTGTAGGCGATATCCGACACAATACTGATCAGTGGGAGAGCTTCTCGCTGACTTAATTCCGTAACTTTGAGTATACGTCTATGGAAATTCACCATCTCAGCAGCAACCCTTCCTGCATTGGGATAGTTCCTGCCGTGTTCGTGAATAGTCAAAAGGTATTTCTGCAAGTTACGAGGCCGTCGTCCTCGGAGTATCCAATCAAGTTTGTCGCTCTTTATAGAACCCTGAATTACTTCACTGCTCGTAGATGTTTTCCGCGGATTCAACCTCAGACCTAAATCAATCAAAACTTCCGTGAGGCACTTGAGGACGATTTCACCCTCTTTAATCGTGTTGACGAACAGGCGATAGTCGTCTCGGTATCTCAAGATTTGATAGTCGAGGCAATCGTCCTCAGACTGCAATCGTTGAACCAGGTCCATATCGGCATAGCCAAGCACCATTTCTGCGATGAAGTCCATGAGTACGGATCCCTGGGGAATACCGTTGGTCTGCCCTCCACTCATACCTTGAATATAGGTGTCGATGAAATTCCCGACTAGTGCCTGATTAGTACGAAACTTCTTCGCTTCTCCTTTAGTGTGGACTGCCCAGGCGATCGAGTGCGTGTAGATAGAAGAGTAGCAATCAACAATATCTGTCCGCACCAGAAATTCGTAATCGAGGGATAACTCAAGTGACTTCTGCTCTACGTCCTCCCACCAGCCGGATATTTGTGTCGCTTTATCCGTTTGTCGCGTCAGAGATTCGACGGGCAAGCTCAAGCATTGAATGTGGGGGTCAGTTTGAAATTCCCGAAAAAGACTACATATCCTCTCCCAATGCTCAGGTTGTGTCATCCTATTCACCAATGAAACGTAAAGCGCGGGGTGGACGAGTTCGATTGGACGCCAAGCATGTCTCCCGTCTTTATTGCTCAGCAACCTGTGGTTTACGCGATCGAAGCGCCCTGCACCTGGCTTGTCAGGGATCGGGTTATCATCTAGCAGAGTGGCGACGTCGTTAAGCAAGCCGCCGAATTGAAAATATTGCGGTATGTCTAGTGTCAAATAGCTCTCATGCTTAAGCAGAAAATCTCGCGCTTCGTCGTGGCCTAGAGCAATAAGACGGCGTCTGGTCCCTTTCTCTGCCACTGGAAAACTACTCTGAGCCATAGAGGACCGTTCCTGCGTTGGCGGCACCGCCACCTTCGCATCCGCGAGGTGGACTCGCTGGATGTGGCCATTGTAGTCGCGTTGCCGGGAGCGATCCCGCGCAAGTCGTCAAGATGCTCAAGGGGCCACCCCCAGTAGAACCGTGGGGCAGTCAAACGCTCCCGCGCTGGGCTGGTCCAGGTGCTCCCACCCCCAACACACCGGCGTAAGATTGCGGCGACGAACGGCCCCGGCGGGCCCTGGAGGTTCTGCGATGCGGAGTGAAGTGCATGCGATCAGCGGGGCGGTGTACGACGACCTGGGTGATGGCCGGGTGCGCGTCCAAAAGGGCGAGAGCTACGGCATCTTCGACTGGGAGGGGCGTTGGGAAGAGGGCGACATCACGCGCGCCGACCCCCACCTGCTCAACTACGTGGGCGGTCCAGACCTGCCCCCGGGCGTCGACGAGATGGCGGCGCAGCTCGACGCGGCCCGGGCGCAGGAGCAGGAGCAGGAACAACAGCAGCAGGAGCTGAGCGCCGGCGACCTGGCCGAGGACGCCTATACGGGCTCGGTGCGCGATCCCCGCTACGGGATGCGCAACATGATCTTCGCGCAGGGCGAGACGACCGTCGCGAAGTACGTCGGCGACCCCGGTCGCGAGACCGAGAAGGGCTGGCGCTCGAAGGGCATCTCCTTCCACGAGGTGCTGGCGGGCGATACCTACCCGGAGCGCATCCCGCCCGAGCTGTGGGAGGACTCGCCCATGCCGGGCGGCGTCACGCGCGTGCCCACGGAGCGCTTCACGAGCCAGAAATGGCACGACCTCGAGGTCGAGAAGCTCTGGAAGAAGGTGTGGCAGTACGCCGCCCACGTCGACGACATCCCCGAGATCGGCGACTACCTCGTCTACGACATCGCCCACCTCGCCTACATCGTCGTTCGCACGGGCGAGAACGAGTTCAAGGCCTACAACAACGCCTGCCTCCATCGCGGTCGCCAGCTGCGCGAGTTCGATGGGAAGAAGGCGACCGAGTTCCGCTGCCCCTTCCACGGCTGGTGCTGGGAGATCGACGGCTCCCTGCGCGAGATCCCCTCGGAGTGGGACTTCCCCGAGGTGCGCGAGGATGCAAGCCACCTGCGCGAGGCGAAGGTCGGCACATGGGGCGGGTTCGTGTTCATCAACCCCGACCCGGACTGCGAGCCGTTCGAGGACTTCATCGGGTCGCTGCCGAGGCACTACGAGAAGTACGACTACGAGAAGCGCTACAAGCAGATGCACGTGGCGAAGGTGATCGCGGCCAACTGGAAGATCACGCAGGAGGCCTTCATGGAGGGTTACCACGTGATGGCCACGCATCCGCAGGCCATGGCCTTCGGCGGCGACGGGGCGAACATGCAGTACGACGTGTTCGGCAACTGGTCCCGCGCGATCACGGTGGGCGGCAACACGAGCCCGCAGCGGGGTATCTACCCCGACCCGCAGCAGATCTTCGAGATGCGCAAGGGCGGCGCGGAGCTCGCCCGCGAGGGTCTGCGCCAGGCCATGGGCGACAAAGCCGACACCTTCTGCGACGCGGAGGTGATCGACGGGTACTTCAGCAACCTCTTCCCGAACTTCCACCCCTGGGGCTGCTTCAGCCGCATCGTCTACCGCTTCCGGCCATACGGGGACGACCCGGACCGCAGCATCATGGAGATTCTGTACCTGGTGCCGTGGCCGGAGGGCGAGGAGAAGCCCCCGGCCGCGCAGATGCACTGGCTCAACGAGGACGAGGACTTCACGCTCGCGCCGGAGATGGGCGGGCTCGCCCGCGTCCTCAACCAGGACTGCTACAACCTGCCCAAGATCCAGAAGGGCCTGAAGACGAAGGTCGACCCGTACGTCTACTTCTCGGCCTACGCGGAGGGCAAGCTCCGTCACTTCCACGAGCTCTACAACGAGTGGGTGGGCGGAGAGTAGGGCGTGACACAGGGGCTGGCTGACTACGGCTTCCTGAAGCTCAACGAGGGGATCCTCGCCAACCCTTACCCGTTCTATCGGGCGTTGCGCGAGGAGGCGCCAATCTACCGGGAGCCCGACTTCGGCGTGTTCCTGGTGAGCCGGTACGAGGACATCCTCGAGGTGAACGCGCAACCCGAGGCGTTCTCCAGCATCCTCGTGGCGAACGCGCCCTACACCGAGCCACCGGCGCCACTCGACGAGCTGGCGGAGTGGCGCGCCTCGCAGCCGTTCAGCGACAAGATCCTCTCGAACGACCCGCCCGACCACACGCGCCACAAGCGGCTCATCAACCGCTTCTTCACGCCCCGGCACGTGGCAGCCCTCGAACCACGTGTCCGTGAGATCACGAACGAGATCATCGACACCTTCATCGACCAGGGCCAGGTCGAATTCGTGACGGAGTTCGCGCACATGCTGCCGCGGCTGGTGGTGGGTGAGCTGATCGGCGTGCCCGCCGAGGATGCGGACCGCTTCAAGCAGTTCTTCATGGAACGGCTCGCGGCGATGGCGCGGGCGGCCAAGGACCCGACCGCCGCGTATCAGCAACAGACCGGCGACCGTGAGGAGATCACCGAGAACGAGTTCCTGGCAGGCTACTTCATGGAGGCGATGGCGGAGCGGCGGAAGTCGCCACGGGGCGACATCATGAGCGACCTCGCGAACGCCACCTTCACGGACACCCACGAGCCGGTGCCGCTGGAGTCCCTGGTGAGCATGATCACGCTGCTCTACGCGGCGGGCGGCGACGCGAATACGCCGGAGCTGATGACGAACTCGATGCTCGTGCTGCTACGCCAGCCCGACGTGGTGCAGGCGCTGCGGGATGACCCCTCGCTCGCGGGCGGGTTCATCGAAGAGGTGCTGCGGTACGACACGCCCGTACCGGGCGTCTTCCGCATCGCCCTGCAGGACACAAGCGTCGGCGGCGTGCCCGTGAAGCGCGGCGAGAAGCTGATGGTCATCTACGGGTCGGGGAACCACGACGCGGAAAAGTTCGAGGAGAGCGAGAGCTTCGACCTCGGACGCGAGCAGACCTGCCCCCACCTTGGCTTCGGACACGGGGTGCACTACTGCCCGGGTGCGGGGCTGGCGCGCCAGGAGGGTCGCGTGGCCGTGCAGGAGCTGCTGCGGCGCATGGGCGACATCCGCATGGTCGAGGGCGACCCGCCCTACGTGCCGAGCGTGATCCAGCGCATCCCCATCCGGCTGGTGCTGAGCTTCACGAAACTCGCGTAGGCGGGGGCAGCAGGGCCTACAGGAGCCGGGCCCGCGAGAGGTTGGCCATCCGGCGGTCCAGGGTCAGGGTCTCCAGCCCACCGTTGCGGTAGCCATCGACGATGAGGCGGTCGACCAAGCCGGGGCCGCCGGGAGCCTGCAGTGCCTGCAGGACCGCGTCCCCGTTCAGGGGTGACAGCAAATCCCTACGCAGCACCTCCAGCAGAGCGGCCCGAGCGCCGCGCTTCGTCACTCCGTAGAAGCGCTGCAGGACGACATAGGCTTCACTGATAACCTGGTTCGAGACGAGGACTTCCCCGCCGGAGTCAACCACTTCGGCGAGGCCTCTGAGACAACGCTCAAGGTCCCCTTCCGGCTCGCCAGTCACAAGCCTCAGAAGGACGGCCGTATCAATCCCGAAGCGACCAGTCATATCCCTCTTCGCGGAACTTCTCGAGGTCGAGCGGCGGAAGCCCTGGCGGGACCTTTCCGCGCAAAGGTGGAACCCACTCCTCCTCGCGACGAGGGCGGAGGATAAAGCCGTCCCCATGCTCTTCGAGCTCGATCTGATCGCCTGGACCGACGCCCAGCGCTTCGAGAACTCGCTTGGGGAAGGTGACCTGCCGTTTTGAGGTTACCTTGACGATCATGGACGCGAAACTCCTTACTATGAGACTACAACGGTAAGGCGGTACGCGTCTACACGATCAGGAGGCGCTCGAACTCCTCGTCGGGCATCTCGTCGGGAACGGGGTTGCCAAGGCCGAAGACGACGGCCTCGCGCCCACCGCTGGTGACCGACATCCTCCCGAGGTTGACCAGATGGCGCACGGCGCGGTCGACGGCCCGGGGGTCGTGCAGGACGGGGAGGCCAAGCCGCGTGCGGAAGACGGAGCGAGCGTTCGCAACCGTGCCTCCGAACAGTTCTCGTTCGGCCTCCTGGAGCTCAACCAGGGCTATGTCGAAGCTCTGCTGGGGGAACCGTTCGTAGAGCCGCGGGAGGAGGTGCATCGAGAGGGTGTCGGAGGAGCCGGTGAGGTGCAGGGATTCCTCCCGCGCACGGCCCCGGGGGAGGGGCTCTTCCCACGAGACCCAGCGTCCGTACAGGTCACGCAGCCGCTCGCCGAGCGGTGTGCCCGCAGTCCAGCGCTCGCGGGCCGCCTCCGCGACGGACGGTTCGATCGCCGCCGCCTGCCGGCACAGGTCGAAGACCTCACGCGAGACCGGCGAGCGTGGATCGCTGAGGTCGCAGCCGGCGTCGTGCGGCTCGACCAGCAGGAACGTGTTCGCGTGGGCCGTGCCCCAATCGACGACGAGGCGTCGCTCGTCCTCGGGCAGTTGGCGGAGCGAGAGGAGCAGGGTGAGTTGCCCATCGTCGAGGGCGCGCCGGGTGCGCAGGAAACGCCGCCACGACGACGAACCTTCGAGGTAGACGGGACTGCGAGGGAGTCTGAGGGGGCGGTCCGCGCGGGGGACGTCATACACAACGCCGCGGGCAGCGCCCGCCAGATCCTGAAGGCCACGCAGGAAGATGCGCTCCTCCAGGGTCGACGGGTCGCGCTCCCCGACCACGCCACCAAAACCGCGACGCCTGCGCTTCCACAGCGCCTGAATGGCCACGGACACAGCCTAGCGCATCGGGCCGCGGGCGCGGCGCTGGCGGTGGGCTTCGCCAATTCCCTGCGCCAGGCCGCACGCCACCCCTGACCATTGGCGAGTCCCTGGAAAGACAGGGGCGCGGGCGCTAAGGGCTACAACCCCTAGTTGACGTTCGGAAGGCGCGACCACAACTCTTGCTCCTCGAAGAGGAGGTCGTGCATCTCCCAGAACTTGCCCTGCTCGCCGGCGCACTGGGCGGCCACGTGGACGGTGGGAGCGTTCGGGTGGAGTTGCGCGATGGGGAAGTGGAGGAAGGCGATGGCGACCTCGTCTCCGATGAACTGGCGGATCTCCGGCAGCGCGTTGTAGTACCAGCGCTGGCAGAAGGGACACTGGAAGTCGCTGAACTCGACGATCACAACGCGCGCGTCGGGGCTGCCCTCGATCGGCGCCCCCGCGAAGTCGGGGGCCTCGGCCAGGATCGCGAACGCCGGGGGTTCCCTGTTCGCGATCAGCTGGACGGCGTCGGAATACTCGTCGATGGAGGTGGGGTTGCCGGCGAGCTCGGCGGCGATGACCTCCGTGAAGATTGAGGCGGGCTGGGCCCCGGAGATGAGCTTGTTGTTGATGAAGAACGTGGGCGTGCCGTTCACACCAAGGTCGATTCCGCGCTGAAGCTGCTCGCCGACAGTCTCATACGTGGCGGAGCTCCCGAGACATTGGCCAAAGGCCTCGGCATCGAGATCGAGGGAGGCGGCGTAGCCGTCGAGGGCTTCGCGGAGGGTCGTGGGATCCGCCGACACCGCGGGCGCGGACTCGCGGGCCGGCTCCCCGGGGCTGGTGGGGGCTGACGGGGCCTGGGCAGCATCGGCGAGGGCGTCGGCAGCGTAGGAGAGCGACTCGGCCGCGTCGGAGAGGGCTTCCAGTGCGGGAGCGATGGGCTGGGGCGCAGGCTGCGCGTCGTCGTCGGTCATCATGAGGGTGACCACGATGGCCGCCGCCCCCAGCAAGACGGCGACGGGGGTGAGGAAGTAGGGCCAGACGGGCGGGCGGGCCGGTCTGCGGGGCGGGGGCGCGCCTTGCGGCTCGGTGGGGAGTTGGGTCACCGATTCATCCTAGCGTGGGCGTGGGGCTGGGCGCGAACGGCCGGCACTCGCTTCCAGCTGCGCGTAGCGAACGCCCGTTAGCTCCTCCGATATCGCCCAGAGGCGTCGCGCATCTGCTTCGTTGTGCGACGCCTCCGACGACGTGACCAGCACCGGGCGCCCGCGCTCCTCGAACAGACCCCGAGGGCCGTAGTACTGGCCACCCCTCGCTTCGGGGTCGGTGGCGGCGCGAAGGGTCGGAAGCGTTCCCATGTCGGGGCCCTGTACCAGCACGTTGAAGAGCCGGTACCACCACTCGAACTTCCAGCGATTGGCGAGGTCGTCGCCGAGGTGCGTCGCCGTGAACCCCGGATGGGCGGCGAGCGAGTGCGCTTCGGCCCCTGCCCGCTCGAGTCGCCGCTGCAACTCGTAGGTGAAGAGGAGATTCAGCAGCTTCGTGCGGAAGTAGGCGGTCCAACCCCCGTAGCCGCCCTGCTCGTAGAGCAGGTCGTCGAGGTCGATCTGCCCCCGGCGGTGCGCCAGGCTGCTCACGTTCACGACCCGTGCCTCGGGCGTGGCGAGCAGCACGTCGAGCAGCCTGCCCGTCAGGGCGAAGTGCCCCAGGTGGTTCGTCCCGACCTGGCGCTCGAAGCCGTCCTCCGTCTGCGCATACGGGCCGCCCATGACGGCGGCATTATTGGCGAGCACATCGAGCCGCGAGTAATGCTTGGAGAAGGCGACGGCGAACCGCTCGATCGACGCAAGGCTGGCCAGGTCGAGCGCCATCAGCTCCGCCCTCGCGCCGGGAACCTCGGCCCGGATCGCATCGACGGCGCGCTGCCCCCGCTCCGGGGAGCGGCAGGCGAGGATGGTCTCCGCGCCCTTCCGCGCGAACTCCTTCGCAGCCTCGAACCCGATGCCGCTACTGGCGCCGGTCACCACCACCACCTTCCCCGTCAGGTCGGGGATATCGGCGGCGGTCCACTTGTGACGCTCCGGCATCTGGTCACCTTGTTCTGGTGGCGTTGGGGATGCTGGAGCGGGAGACGAGGATCGAACTCGCGACATCCTGCTTGGAAGGCAGGCGCTCTACCGCTGAGCTACTCCCGCTCGCGGCTACTCGCGATTGTAGCAACCGCGCCCCTTGCGCCCCTCCCGACCGTGGGAAGCGCCCCCCGGATCGGGTAGCCTTTGCGCCGACGACACCAGATTCGGGGAGAAGCCATGACGACGATGGAAGAAGTCATCCGGGAGCAGCTGCGGCTGGCGATCGAGCCCCAGGAGTTCGACAGCCCGGAGTACATCAAGGATCCCTTCCCCCTCTACAAGCGCCTCCGCGACCACCACCCCGCCTACCAGGACCGCTTCCACAAAAACTGGGTCGTTACCCGCTACGACGACATCGTGGCGGTCTTCCAGAACAACGACGACTTCGACCGGGGCGTCTACGACCCCAAGGGCGACTATGAGTTCGGCAAGCGCCACGTGTTCGGGCCGAACATCCTCGAGTACGGCAACAGCGAGGAACACCGCTTCCTCCGCAACGTCGTGGCGGACCAGTTCGTGGGGAATCGCCTCCAGACCTTCCTGCCCTTCATCGAGCAGATCGCGCGCGAGCTGATGGGAACGATCTGGGCGAAATCGGCGGACGACGTCGCCCAGGGCTTCGCGGAGGCGGGCGAGGTCGAGTTGGTGAGCGAGTTCACCACGCAGTTCCCAATCCGCGTCATCTCCAACATGCTCGGCCTGCCGCGCGAGGACGAGGACACGTTCGTCCGCTGGTACCAGCACCTGATCGAGGGGCTGGGCTTCGGCGGCGAGCACCTGGCTCGCGGCCTCCAGGCCCGCAACGAGATGTGGGACTACCTCGACCCGCTGATCCGCCGCGCCGAGGACGCGCCCGGCGAGGACCTCATCTCCCGCATCGTGCACGCCGAGTTCCGCGGCCAGCGCATGAACGCCGACGAGATCAAGGGCTTCATCGCCCTGCTGCTGGCGGCGGGCGGCGATACGACCGACAAGGCGATCGCGCTCATGTGGTACCACATGCTCTACACCCGCCCCGACCAGTTCGAGGAGGTGAAGAAAGACGCCAGCCTCTGGACGAACGTCTTCACCGAGATGATGCGCTACGACCCCGTCGTGCACTTCCAGTACCGGCACACCACGCACGAGATCAAGCTGCATGGCGAGGTTGTCCCGGAACGCGCGAGCATCACCCTGCTCCTCGCTGCCGGCAACCGCGACGAGCGCGTCTTCAAGGACCCGGACACCTTCGACATCTTCCGGGACGACCTGCACATGGGCCGCGAGCTGCGCTCAGGCCGCTATCCCGACGGGAAGCACGGCCACCTCGGCTTCGGCATGGGGCAGCACTTCTGCATGGGCTACGCGATGGCGCGGCAGGAGGCGATCATCGCCTGCACACGCCTGCTGGAGGCGATGAAGAACCCGCGCCCCAAGTTCCCCACGCATCCCGGCATCACCTCGCCGACGCTGGGGTCGGGGGGCTTCCGCTCGCCCGTCGAGCTCTGGGTCCAGTTCGACCCGGACTAATCCACCCGAGCGGCGGGAGGTCCACGGGAAGGGGGCCCGATGCCACACGACCTGGAGGTCATCGCGCGCGAGTGCGAGGGCGGTTCCGAGTACCCGCCGCTGCTGTTCGTTCACGGGTCGTGCCATGCGGCCTGGTGCTGGGACGAGCACTTCCTGGGGTTCTTCGCCGAGCGCGGCTTTGACGCCTACGCCCTGAGCCTGCGCGGTCACGGGAACAGCGGCGGGGGCAAGCGCCTCCGCTGGACCTCCATCGCCGATTACGTGGCGGATGTCGAGCGGGTGGCCGCGCACCTGCCGCGGTCGCCGGTCGTCATCGGGCACTCCCTGGGGGGCTTCATCGTGCAGAAGTACGTCGAGCGGCACGATCCGCCGGGCGCGGTGCTCGTCGCGCCCGCGCCCAGGCGGGGGATGCGCGGCGCGGCCATTCGCTGGTCCCTGCGGGATCCGTGGCCCTTCCTCAAGTTCTGGTTCGCGATGGAGCCCTACGTCCTCTTCTCCACCGCCGAGCGCTGCCATCGGCTCTTCTTCTCGCCGGACATGGACAAGGAGACCGTGCGCCGCTACTGGACCCGGCTGGGGCCCGAGTCCTTCCGCTCCTGGATGGAGATGCTCGGGCGTCCTCCCGACGCCACCAGCATCAAGGGCACGCCGATGCTCATCCTCGCAGCGGCCAACGATCGCCTCATCCCGGAGGCTGCGCTCAGGGATACAGCCGAGGATTACGGCGCCGAGCTCGTGATGCTCCCCGACATGGCCCACGATCTGATGCTGGAGAAGCGCTGGCGAGACGCCGCCGAGGCCATGCAGGAGTGGCTCCTCCGTACGCTTGCGCCCTCCCCGGAGCGCCCCTGATCCGCTCCCTGTACACTCCCCTCAGCCAGCGCACCGGAGGTACGCGATGACGCTCAGCATCGACGAGGTCGACCTCTTCTCTCCCGAAACGCAGGAAGATTGGTACCCCTCCTACCGCGCTATCCTCGAGCAGGCCCCGGTGTACGCGATCCCCGGACAGGACATGTTCCTTGTCTCGAAATTCGAGGACATCGCCTGGATCGTGCGCAACCCGGACCGCTTCCCCCACGCCGCCGGCAGCAGCCACAACCTCCTCATGAGCGACGAGGCCAAGGCCTACCACACGCAGCACGGCTACCCCCGCAGCCAGCCCCTGAGCACCAATCCGCCGGAGCACCGGCGCTACCGCGAGCTCGTTGATCCGTTCTTCTCGCCCGCGGGGGCGGCGCGCCAGCGCGAGATGATCACCGCAGTCATCGAGGAGCTCGTCGACGAGATCCTGGCCAAGGGCCGGATCGAGTTCGTCGAGGAGTTCGCCGTGCCCCTGCCGGTGCGGGTGATCACGCTCATGCTCGGCTTCCCGCTGGAGGACATCCCCCGGCTGCGCATCTGGTCGAACGCCTGGGTCATGGTGTTCAAGATGAGCCTCAGCCACGAGGAGCAGATGTACGCCGCCGAACGAGGCGTGGAGTTCCAGAAGTACATTGAGGGCTTCATCGACGAGCGCCGCGCCAACCCGGGGGAGGATGTGCTCTCGCACCTCTCCGCGCGGGCGCACTACGCGGGCGAGCGTCCTCTCAGCAACGCGGAGGTCATCGGCATCATTAGCCACCTCTACATCGGTGGGAACGAGACGACGACCTTCGCCCTCACCTCGGCGCTCTGGCTGCTCACCCAGGACCCCGCCCTCTGGCAGCGGCTCAAGGAAGATCGCTCACGCGTGCGCTTCTTCGTCGAGGAGACGCTGCGGCTGGAGTCACCCACCCAGGGGCTCTTCCGCGTGACCGCCCAGGACGAGGAGCTTCGAGGCGTGAAGATTCCCGCCGGCTCCGTCCTCCACCTCCGCTTCGCAGCCGCCAACCGCGACGGCGACGAGTTCCCCTCCCCCGACGACTTCGCCCTCGATCGCCCCAACGCCGCCAAGCACGTGGCCTTCTCCCAGGGGGAGCACATGTGCCCCGGGGCCGGGCTCTCCCGCCTCGAGCAGAACATCACCTGGGAGACCATGCTCGATCGCGTGGAGCGCTTCGATCTCATCCCCGGCGCCAACGATTTCGCCCACCTGCCGGGCTTCGTCCTGCGCGGCCTGCAGGAGCTCCACGTCACCCTGACGCCCGTGGAGTAGCGCCGGAAGCCGACCTACAGGTGCGTGACGAGCCAGCGGTGCACGTCCGCGCACGGGAAGAACGCCGCGGCGGCGCTCATACCTGCTCGCCGTCCACGAAGGCGCGCGCTTCGTCGAGCAGCGCCTGCCAGAACTCGGCATCGCGCTCGGGAATCTGGACCCACTCGCGGAAACGTCTCCCGGCCGGCGCGAAGGGGAGCCCCTTGCCGTCGTCGATGAGCTCATCCACTCGCGTGGCGGCAATCTTCACGATCAGGTCGCCCGTGCGGTGCCAGGCCAAGGCGAAGAATGCCCCCTTGCCAGTGCGCAGGCAGGGGAAGCCCATGAGCGTGCCCTCCTCGGCCTGCCCGGAGGCAAGGAGCGGTTCCGCAAGTTCCCAGAAGAGCGAGTCGTCGACGCTCGCGCTGCGGCCCGCTGGGGTCACTGCCCCTCCAGGGCGCGCCGCACCCTGTTGACGGGCACAGCCGGCTCGGAACGGCGGCCTCCGGACCGCGGGATGGCGTCGCGCCATCTCAGGCGCATGTCGTAGGCGGCCAACGGCGCCAGCAGGATCGCCGGCAGGATGATGATCGCCTCGACGCCGACCGCGTAGGCGAGGGCCGCGTCCTGCGACTCGCCGAGGGCGACGAGCGCCTCCTTCGCCAGGAAGGCGAGGCCGACGCTGGCCTGAGCGAGGGGGATCCCCGCGCCGATGTTGGCCGCGGCGACGACAAATATGTGCACGAAGAAGTTGAGGCTGATGCCCAGGGAGGCCGCCACCGCCCAGTAGAGGAGCGCCTCGCTCATCCAGATGGCCGCCGAGAGCAACAGCACGTTCCCCGTCTGCCGGGGGCTCTGCACCGAGCTGAGACCCTTCAAGAACGGCGCGAACCGCGGATGCACAAGGAGTCCCCGCCACCCGATGGCCGAGGGCGGGTCGGCCCGCTTGCGCGTGACGAACCACGCGAGAATGAGCCCCGCGGGCGTGCCGAAGAGCATGAACGCCCCCAGCCCCGTGAAGCTATTGCCGATGGTGAGGGTGGCGAGCGCCAGGGCCAGCAACAGCGCGAAGACGAAGCCGTCCATGATCCGTTCAAGCGCCTCTGCCCCGAGGAGCTCGAGGCGGCCGATTCCGAACTTCCTGGCCGTCACCTGGATCATGAGCACGTAGCCCAGCCCGAACGGCAGGGCCATGTTCGCCGCCTGCCCGAGGATCACGCGCGGGAAGGCCCGGCGCGTCGTGACCGCCTTCAGGTGTTCGACGAGGATCTTCCAGCGGAGGGCGCGCAGCCAGTAGCGGGTGAAGAACACCAGGCCGATGGGCACAAGGAAGCGCAGATCGGCCTTCGCCAGCGTCCGCCCCACGTCTCCCAGGTGCACGTCGCGGAGCAGGAGCCACACGAGGAACAGGCTTATGGCAATGCCAACGGCGACCCGGAGCGGCTTGGCCAATCGCCCAGGCGACACGCGATGCCTCCACAGCCGCGGGATCCGTCGAGGCCGCCCACGACAAGCGCGCCTATTCTGAACACTTCGACGAACTCTGGGTAGGGTGGGCTCGCACCCGCCGGGAGATGGGCGGGACTACTCCCCGGGCGAAACCGGCTCGGGCAGCTCCTCGATCTGGTCGAGCACCGCCTCCTCCGCATCCCCTTCGCCCCGACCCTCGCCGCTCGCGCTGACTCCAATCGCCTCCGCGAAACGCCGGTAGGACTCGAGCGAGTCGCCGTACTTGCGGTGTCCGGCCGTGTGCCAGGCGCTCGCCAGCAGGAGCGTGTCCCGCCGCGAGGAGGTGGAGTGGCCGTAGTCCTCCGCCAGGCAGAGCCCGATCTCCTGGTTGTGGGGGTCGTTGCCGTGCTTCACGGCAGCGGTGGTGAGGGTGCGCAACAGTGGCGAGCGTCCAAATCCGGCGGCGAGGTAGGCCTGCGTCCAGGCGACACTCTCGGGGGGATTCAGGGCCATGAGGGCGTCGTCGAGCCGCGCCAGCAGCTGGTCGCCGGAGAGATCGTCGTAGCCCTTCGGCGGCGAGACGAGCGGGCGGCCGTGTCCCTTCAGGTTGGCGATCCAGCGCGCCGCCTGGTTCACGAACGATCCCGCCACGAACAGCAGCTTCGTGCGGTGGGGGTGGTCGAAGTTGTCGTAGAACCAGCGCACGGTGTTCGTGTACTCGTAGGCGTGCTGGGGCATGGAGAACTCGTCCGGCACGACCGTTTCGAGGATGACGTTCGCGGCCGCCACCTGGATCGTGTCCAGGATCTGGCGCGGTCCCCGCCCCGCCAACAGCAGCGCCACGATGTGCTCGATGTAGTCCGGCTCGGGCATGGTCGTGAGAGCGCGGATGAGGCCCTCGGCCTCCGGCTCCGAGAGGGGCGCCTCGTTTGCGAAGAGCTGGGCGTCGCGGTTCACCCCGGGGGTGGGGTCGATGGAGGAGGTGGGGAGCTCCTCCCGCAGGCGGTAGATCTCGACCTGGCAGGCCATCTCGTACTCGGAGTGCCAGCGCGGTCCCACGGCCACGTCGAGCACGCCCGCGTAGAGCACGTGGTGCGCGTTCTCCCAGCCTATCGCCTGACCGAGCTCGACGGTGGCGCGGGCGCGGTAGGCCTTGTGGCCGGTGGTGTAGGAACGGTTGTAGAGCAGCCGCCCCTGCACGTCGATGAGCCCGGCGAAGACGAGCTGCGCGAGCAGCTCCTTGCGCCGGCCCGTCTCCTCGAACAGCCCCAGGAAGACACGGTAGGCGCGAATCACCTCGCCCTGCTGGACGAGCGTGAGCCATTCGTTCAGCCGCTCCTCGAACGTGCCCTCGAGGTGCAGCGGCTCCTGGTCCTCCCAGTGAGCCTCCGGCGGAGGCGGCTCCACGCCCGGCACGGGCTGGTAGGTGCGCCGTCCGTAGTGGCCGGGCATCCGCCCGATGAGCTGGTTCCACGGGTCGAGCCCCGTGGGCACGTACCAGAGCGTCTGCGCGAGGGGCAGGTGGCGCAGCTCGCGCGGGAGGTAGCGGGGGAGGTTCAGGCTCGTGCGCGAGCTGAGCAGGCAGTGGTCGTTGTTCACGAAACGCATCACACCGCCATCCACGCGCTGGTGATAGGGCACGTTCGTGTAGGGGGCGTGCGTGCGCACGGTTTCGCTGAGGATCTCGGTGGGCTCGCGGCCCGCCGCCAGCAGATCCAGCAGCGTCTGCCGCGTCGTGTGCTGGTCGCGCCCGAGGATGCTCTCTTCGAGCCGGGCGAAGAGCCGGTCGGCTTCCCTGTCGCGCGTCGCCGTCATCGCGAGCCTCCCCATGCGCCCCTTCGACTGTGCTGATTATAGGCGCGCTGGCTAGCTCGCCGCCGAGGCCGCGGGCTCGCCCTCGTAGCGGCCGTCGCGCGCGAGGCCGTTCAGCTTCGCCCGCTCGAAGAGGGCGGCCTGGGCGGCGCCCTCGTTCTCGACCTTGCCGCCCCACGCCGCCAGCGCCGGCGCCTGCAGGCCCCGCCCGTAGGAGAAGCTCAGCGCCCACGGCTTCTCGCCCGGACCGGTGTTGATGGCGTTCAGGTTCTCCGTCGACTCCACCGCCGACTGTCCGCCGGAGAGGAAGTTGATGGTCGGGACCGCCGCCGGCACCGTGCGCCGGAAGACGGTCAGGGTCGCATCAGCGACCTCCTCCGGTGTCGACTTGCGGCCGCTCTCGCTGCCGGGCAGAACCATGTTCGGCTTCAGCACGATGCCCTCAAGCAGCACGCGGTGCCGGTCGAGGGCCGCGAAGACGGCGTGCAGGACCGCCTCGGTTACCTCGGCGCAGCGCTCGATCGTGTGGCCGCCATCCATCAGGACTTCGGGCTCGACGATGGGGACGACGCCGGCTTCCTGGCAGATGCGGGCGTAGCGGGCCAGCACCTCCGCGTTGGCGGAGATGGCGAGGGCGCTCGGCAGGGTGTCGCTGACGTTGTAGACCTCGCGCCACTTGGCGAAGCGGGCGCCCTGCTCCTTGTAGCCCTCGAGCCGTCCCGCGAGCCCGTCCAGTCCCTCGGTGATGACGTCGCCGGGAGCGCCCGGCAAGGGAATGGTGCCCTTGTCGACCTTGATGCCGGGGACGACGCCCGCCGCCGCCGCCACCTGTGGCAGGGGCGTGCCCTGGCGGTCGGTCTGGCCAAGGGTCTCCTCGAACAGGATCACGCCGCAGATGTAGTCACCCATGTTCGGCGTGGTCAGCAGGAGCGACCGATAGGCGCGCCGGTTCTCCTCGGTCGATTCCGCGCCGATCGAGTCGAAGCGGCGCTTGATCGTTCGGGAGCTTTCATCGGCGGCGAGGATGCCCCTGCCCGGTGCGATCAGGTCCGCGACGGTCTGCCGAAGTGCGCCTTCGTCCATGTCTTCCCCCTGCCCTGGGTGGCTTCGATGGGAGTAATCTTACGCCCGTCGTTCGGAGCCGCTATCCGGTCTCCGAGCCGCTCACGACGTAACGGCGAGGCTGTTGATCCAGCCTGTGGCGCCTTCCTGCCCTGCGGTCGTAGCCGGCCGTCACGCGCGTGAATCGTTCTCGCGACGAGGACACGAGTCGAGGCTAGCAGAGTCGTGGAGTCGAGGCCGGGATGTCGCCTACGCGGCGGTCTGCCGGCGCCCTCGGAGCCAGTTGAGGAAGGCCTGCACGCGCGGGTTGGGGCCCTTCTCGGCCTTCCCGGAATCCTCGATTTCAGCGAAGCCGCGGCCGCAGCTCTGGCAGTAGCCGTAGACGTTTAGGTTCTCGCGTCCACACGCCGGGCACTTCTTCATGGGGCCAGTCTAGCCTCCCCATCGGCCTCGGGCACGGCTTGCCGGATTGTTCGCACGGATCGCGGCCAGCAAACTGGAGAGCACTACCGCCGGGAGGCCCCACGTGAGCCTTGATCCTGTCCGCGACATCATGCCGCTCGTCATCGAGTCCGATGGCCGCCGCGAGCGCGCCTACGACATCTACTCGCTCCTCCTCAAGGAGCGCATCGTCTTCCTTGGCACGCCCATCGACGCGATGGTCGCGAACATCATCATCGCCCAGCTCCTCTACCTCGACCGCGAGGACGACGAGAAGGACGTGACCCTCTACGTGAACAGCCCCGGAGGCAGCGTGACCGCCGGGCTTGCTATCTACGACACGATGCAGCTCATCCGCCCCGATGTCGCCACCGTGTGCATCGGGCTGGCGGCGAGCATGGGCACGGTCCTCCTGACCGGCGGCACCAAGGGCAAGCGCACCGCCCTCCCGAACGCCACCGTTCACCTGCACCAGGTGATGGGCGGCGCAGAGGGCCAGGCCTCCGACATCGAGATCCAGGCAAGGGAGACGCTGCGTCTCCAGGCCATCCTGCGCAACATCATCCACGAGCACACGGGCCAGCCCATGGAGCGCATCGAGCGAGACACCGACCGCGACTTCTGGCTCGACCCGCAGGCAGCCAAGGAGTACGGCCTCATCGATGAGATCCTGGAAGGCCCTGCCGCCGCGACCGTCAACGGCGCGGAGTCGACCGGAAACTAGGCGGGGGGCTCGATGCGCGTCAGCCCGCCCATGTAGGGCTGCAGCACCGTGGGCACGGCCACCGAGCCGTCCGCCTGCTGGTAGTTCTCGATGATCGAGATCAGGGCGCGCGGCGCCCCCAGCCCCGATCCGTTCAGCATGTGCGGGAACCGTGGCCGCGCGTCCGCCGAGGGGCGGTAGCGCACGTTCGCCCGGCGCGCCTGGAAGTCGAGCGTATCCGACACGGAGCTCACCTCCAGCCATTCATCGAGGCCAGGGGACCAGAGTTCGACGTCGTACGCCTTCGACGCCTTGAAGCCGATGTCGCCGGAACAGAGCTGGAGCACGTGATAGTGGATCTCGAGGGCTTCGGCGAGGGCGCAGGCCCGCTCGACCATCGCCTGCAACTCCGCTTCACTCTCTCCGGGCTCGCAGAAGACGAACATCTCGACTTTCTCGAACTGATGGACGCGCTTGAGCCCGCGCGTATCCCGCCCCGCACTCATCTTCTCCCGGCGGAAGCAGGGCGTATGGGCCACCATCCGCTGCGGGAGCGAGCCGGGTGGCAGGATCTCGTCCCGGTAGAGGTTCGCGAATGGCGCCTCCGCCGTTGGTACGAAGAGGTAGTCCTGCTCAGCGTCCTGGTAGAGGTTGTCGCGGAAGTCAGGCAGGTGGCCGGAGGCGTAAAACGACTCCTCCGTGAGCATGTAGGGCAGGTAGTGCTCGACGTACCCGCCTTGCAGGTGGAAGTCGATCATCCACTGGATCATGGCCCGGTGCAGTCGCGCGATGCCGCCGCGCAGCACGAAGAAGCGCGACCCCGACATCTTCGCGCCGCGCGCCAGGTCGATGCCGGCGAGGATCTCTCCGACCTCCCAGTGGGGGCGCGGCTCGAAGTCGAACTCGCGTGGAACGCCGACCGTCTTCACGGTCACGTTTTCGCTCTCGTCCGCACCAGGCGGGGTGGTGGCGTCGAGGATGTTGGGCACTTCGTAGAGGGCTTCCTGCAGCGAGGCCTCGGTCTCCCGGAGCTGCGCCTCGAGCCCGTCGAGCTTCTCGCCGAGGGTTCGGGCCGCCGCGATGCGCTCCGCGCGCTCGTCCGCGTCCTTCGTCGCGCCGATCGCCTTGCTGGCGGTGTTGCGCTCGGCGCGCAGCCCCTCGACCTGTCCGATGAGGGAGCGGCGCTGCTCATCAAGCGTCAGGATCTCGTCGATGGGCGCGACCGCTGCCCGCGCGGCGGTGTCGTGCCGGACGCGGTCCAGGTTCTCGCGGATGAACTGGGCGCTCAGCATCGCGAATCCGCCTCCGCCGCCGCATCCAGCGCCCTTACCCCGAGCAATCGAACGTCTTCGGCCACGGGCACGAGCGTACCATCGGGCGCGGGCAGCGAAAACGCGTCCGCCAGCGCCTCGCGTTCCACCCACCGGCAGGGCCCTTGCGGGATCGGCGCCTGGAAGTCGACCGCCCCTGTCGCGCGGGTGAAGTAGACGTGGTCGATGTGCTGGTGGAAGGGCTGGTCCTCGCGCACGATGTCCTCGATGAGGATGACCACGGGGGGCGGCTTCACCTCCGGACGGGTGACGACCAGCAGGTCGGGCGGCGCGATGACCTCTACGTCCAACCCCGACTCCTCTCGGGCCTCGCGGAGGGCAGCCTGCACCGGATCCTCGTTCGGCTCGGCGTGGCCGCCGGGCGGGAGCCACATGCGCAGCTTCGCGTGCCAGAGCAGGAGCGTGCGGTCGCCGGCGACCACGTAGGCGGTGCTGGTGGGGTGGCGCTCGAGCGGCTCCGTCACTCGGGATCCTGGCGGGCGAGGCTGCGGTGTTGGGGGAAGAGGATCACCTCGCGGATGCTGGTCTGGCCCGTGAGCAGCATAACCAAGCGGTCGATGCCCATTCCGAGGCCGCCCGCCGGGGGCATGCCGTGCTCGAGCGCCAGCAGGAAGTCCTCGTCCACAAGCTCCACCTCGTCGTCGCCCGCGAGGCGCAGTGCCTGCTGCGTTTCGAAGCGTGCCCGCTGGTCCACGGGGTCATTCAGCTCGGAGTAGGCGTTCGCGAACTCGAAGCCGCCCACGAAGGCCTCGAAGCGCTCCACCAACCCTGGCGACCCGGCCTTGCGCTTCGCCAGCGGCGAGAGCTCGACCGGGTAGTCCAGCAGGAATGTGGGCTGGATCAGGCGCCGCTCCACCAGCTCGCTCGCGGCGATGTCGATCAGCTTTCCCCGGCCCGCTTCCGAGGGCGCGTCCAGTCCCCGGCGCCGCAGCTCCTCCCGCAACTCCTCCGTCTCGCCGAACTGGTCCAGGTCGAAGTCACCGTACTCGCGCAGGGCTTCGTGGTAGGTGACGCGCCGCCAGGGTGGGGCGAAGTCGATTTCGTCTCCGCCGAAGGACGCCACCGTCGTTCCCAGCACCTCCCGCGCCACACTGCTTACCAGCTCCTCGAGGAGCGTCGCGATCGTGCCGTAGTCGCCGTACGCCTCATACAGCTCGAGCATCGTGAACTCGGGGTTGTGGCGCTGGCTGAAGCCCTCGTTGCGGAAGATGCGCCCGATCTCGTAGACCCGCTCGTAGCCGCCGACCAGCAGGCGCTTCAGGTGCAGCTCCAGGCTGATGCGAAGGAAGCGGTCCTCTCCCAGCCCCTGCGAGTGCGTCTTGAACGGTCTTGCGGCGGCGCCTCCCGCCTCCTCCTGCAGGACCGACGTCTCCACCTCCAGGAAGCTGCGCTCGTCGAGGTTGCGGCGGATCGCGGCCACGATGCGGCTGCGCGTACGGAAGGTGTCGCGCACCTCCTCGTTGGCGAGCAGGTCGAGATAGCGTTGGCGCTGGCGCACCTCCACGTCGGTGAGGCCGTGGAACTTCTCCGGCGGCGCGCGCAGGGCCTTCGTGATGAGCTGCCAGGAGGTGGCCCCGACCGTGGCCTCGCCCGTACGCGTGCGCAGTGGGCTCCCCTGCACGGCCACGAAGTCGCCCAGGTCGAGCAGCTTCAGGCGCTCGTAGGCCTCCTCGCCAACGACGTTGCGGCGGAGCAGCACCTGGAGGCGGCCGCTCCCGTCCAGCACGTCGAGGAAGCTGGCACGACCCATCCCCCGCTGTGCGACCACCCGCCCCACAATCGCGACGGCGTCGAGGTCTGGCTCCTCGCCCTCGGCCACGCCCTCGAGCAGGGCGCTCACCTCGGCGTTCGTGTGCGTTCGCTCGATGCGCGGGGGATAGGGGTCGAGTCCGGCGTCGCGAAGCTGCTCTGCACGGTCGATTCGCTGGGCGCGCAGGCCCTCCGCTCCAGTGCCCTCGGGGCCGGCTCCGTGTTCCTGCGTGTCTTGTTCCTCGCCCATCTCGTCTCGTTTCCGTCCTCGCAACAACGAGGGCCGCTGGCTGGCGGCCCTCTCCGACACATGACCGTGGCGCCGCCCGTTAGTCGATTTCGAGGACCTTCAGCTTGATGATGCCACTTGGCACCTTGATCTCGACTTCATCGCCCTTGGAGCGCCCAAGCAGGGCCGCGCCGATGGGCGACTCGTTCGAGATGCGGCCTTCGGCGGCGTTCGCCTCGGGCGGTCCGACGATCTGGTAGTGCAGGGTCTGCTCGCCCTGGCTCAGTTTCACGCCGCTCCCCACGACCACGCGCGAAGCGTGATGCGCGCCTTCTTCGTCGATGATGACCGCCCGACGCAGCAGGTCCTCCAGGTTGAGGATCTTGCCTTCGAGGAGGCTCTGCTCCTGCTTGGCGTTGTCGTATTCGGCATCGTTCTGGCTGGTGCCCAGCTCGCGCGCCTTGTGGATATGGTCCGCGACGGTCTTGCGATCCGCCTTCAGGCCCTCCAGCTCTTCGTGGAGTCTGGCAACGCCTCCCTTCGTCATCGGCACTTGGTTTTCTGGCATCGTCTCGTGGCCCTTACGCACGCAAGCCGCCTCCCTGGGAAGGCCGCTCACGAAGGCGACAGTATACCGCACCGCCCTCCACCCCTCCGCTGCTCTGGATATAGCGCGCACGTGGGCGATAATCGCTCTCAATGGCGATGGCGTTCAGGACCACTCGAAGATTCAGCGCCGCCTGCGGGCGATCGGTCGGCGGGGGCGGTGCGCCGTGATCCGGCCCAGCCCGCGACGGGGCTACACCGGAACCGTCCAGCGCACGACCTTCTCCGGCGGCGGGGGGCCGTCTCGCGTGCGCTTCGTGCTGCTGGCCGTCATCGCGATCGCGGTCCTCGCCATTGGCCTGCTCGCCTGGTTCCTTCTCGGCAGGGGCTCCGGCGACTGCACGGAGGCGTACTGCGAGACAACGACGGCCGAGATCGTCACCCCCCAGGACTTTGAGGCCCACAGCAAGCTCTTCGAGCGGAATCCCGAGGCCGACCCCCTGCCCGCCGGGTTCGACCTGCAGATCACCATTCCCCTCGAAGTCCCCACGACCGATAGCCGCGGCCTGAGCTTCTACGGCTACAACACCGAGAGCCAGATCTGGGAGCCCGTGGCCAGCGCCAACCTCGACGAGACGGGCACACGCGCGACCGGCCTGTTCGCCGACCCACCCCAGTACCTGGCGGTGTTCCGGAGGCTGAACGAGGGCCGGCAGGTAGTGGCCTATCTCGAACCGGGCGACCAACTGCACGCCACGGCCAAGGATCTCGCGACCGTCGTCCACACGCTCGACTTCACCCCTGCCTTCGACGGTTCCCTCTCCGGGCAGCCCAGCCCCCGCCCGGCCACAACGGCGGTGCACTATCCCGTCATTTCCGCCTCCGCCGAAATCGACGGCTCCGTGCCCAACGTCGACAACATCCTCGCGACAGGCGCCGACCGCACGAACCACGTCCGCGAGATCCTCCAGCGCGTGGCGGCCCACCGCCTCACGGGCATCGACATCGCCTACCTCGACCTGCGGGCCGACCACCGCACGTCCTTCACGCTCTTCATCTCCGAGCTCGCGGAGGCCCTGCACGCCCAGGGCAAGACCCTCACCCTGACGCTGCCAGCGCCACTGAAGGCGATCGATCGCATCGACGAGGGGGCGTACGACTGGGCCACCCTCGGGCAGTCGGCAGACCTCATCAAGATCGCTCCGACTCGCGACCAGAGCACCTACCGCCTGCACATGCCCGAGATCCTCGAGCACATCACCACCGTGGTGGACCCCAGCAAGGTCATCCTCACGGTCACGCCCTATGCCTCCGAGAAATCGGCGGATGGCCTCCGCTCCCTGAGCCTGACCGAAGCGATGACGATCGCCAGCAAGCTCGCCATCCGCAGCGAGAGCAACACCGCCGGGAGCGACATCCAGGTCGTGGCCGTGAACATCGACCGGGACGAGGGGCTCAGCGGCCTGCGCTGGCAGCCCGAGACCGGGACCGTGGCCTTCACCTACAAGCTCAACGGCGGCCGCACGGTGTGGATCGAGAACATGTTCAGCGCCGGGTTCAAGCTCGAGTTCGTGAGCGTCTACAACCTGGGCGGCGTAGGCGTGGAGGACGCCAGCGACGATGTCTTCCTGGGCAACATCTGGACGGCAGTCGAGCCATTTGTGGCCACGGGACAGGCGGTGCTGCTCCAGCCCAGCCACTCCCACCTGCTCCCCCGGTGGGAGGTCACCGCCGGCAATCTCGTGGGCGGCGACCGCGGCCTGGTGACCTGGCAGACCCCGCTCGAGGCAGGTTCCTACACCGTGACGCTCACCCTCAGCGAGGGCGTGGAGCGCTTCGAGAGCCGCATCGTCTTCGTACTCGATCCGGTGGTGGAAGAGCCTTCCGAGGAGACTCCCTGAGTGCCCCAGACACGCGTTCGCGTGACGGGGGGCGTCCTGCGCGGTTTCCAGCTGGCCGAGCAGGGGGGGACTCGCCTGCGCCCCACCAGCGCGCGTGTGCGGGAGGCCATCTTCAACGTCCTCGCCGACCGCACTGAGGACGCCACCGTGCTCGACCTCTTCGCCGGCACGGGGGTGCTCGGGATCGAGGCGCTCAGCCGGGGGGCGAGCCGGGCCGTCTTCGTCGAGAGCCACCGCCCGGCCGCACGGGCGATCGTGCAAAGCCTCGCCCGTGCGGAGCTCGGCCAGCGCGGGTCCGTCGTGCGGGGTGCGCTTCCAGGGGCGATAGCCTCGATCGAGGGTCCCTTCGACCTCATTCTGCTCGACCCTCCGTACGACTCCGACCAGGCCGAGCCGACCCTCAGCGCGCTCGGCCCGCTGCTCGCAGGGGATGGTCTGGTCGTTTATGAGCACCGGAGCCGATACAATCCACCGGAACGCCCGCTTGGCCTTGCCCTGAAGGATCGGCGGGTCTACGGCGATACCGCCGTGGCGTTCTTCACGGCGCTGGAGGGTGCATGAGAACCGCCATCTTCCCTGGTGCGTTCGATCCCGTCACCAACGGACACCTCGACCTGGTCGAACGCATGACCGGCATCTTCGATAGCGTGATCGTCGCCGTCATCGCAGGGCGGGAGAAGAGCACCATGTTCACGTGCGAGGAACGGATCGAACTCTTCCGGGAGGCCGTGAAGGAGCTTCCTTCCGTCGAAGTGGAGCAGCTTGAGGGGCTCACGGTCGAGTTCGCCAAGCGGCGCGGGGCCGTCGCCATCGTGCGCGGCATCCGCGGCGGCGGTGACTTCGAGTACGAGTTCGACATGGCCCTCATGAACCGCAAGATGGCCCCGACGATCGAGTCCGTCTACCTGATGACCAACCATGAGTACATCTACGTAAGCGCCAGCCGCGTGCGCGAGGTCTCTCAGCTCGGCTACGACGTGGACGGCCTGGTGCCTGGCCACGTACGAACCGCGATCCGCGAGCGGCTGGGGTTCGAAACCTAGCCCGCGGGCAGGCGAGGGCCCCGGTGGAACTGCTCGAACTCATCGCCAGCCTCGAATCCCTTGTCGTACAGGCGCGCCGCCTGCCCGTTGGGGGCAACCTCGTGATCGAGCGGCGCGCCATCCTCGACCTGGTCGACCAGTTGCGGCTCGCCGTTCCCGACACCGTCCGCCAGGCGGCGCAGGTGATGGAGCAGCGCGAGCAGCTTCTGCGCGATGCCAAGGAGCACGGCCAGGCGCTGATCGAGGAAGCGGAGCGCCGGCGCGCAGAGCTGGTGAGCGAGACCTCGGTGGTGCAGGAAGCTGAGATGCGCGGCCAGGAGATCATCATTGATGCGGAGGCGCGCGCCCGCCAGACCATCGCCGATGCCGATGCGACCGCCGCCGCCCACCTGAGCGACGCCGCCCGGGCAGCCGCCAGCCAGCTCCAGGAGGCCGACCGCTACGCCGTCACCGTCATCGAGCGGCTGCAGGCCGACATTCGCGCGGTCCTCGAAGCGCTCGACCGCAGCAGCGCGAGCCTGCGCGAGTCGCGCTGAGGCCCTCCATCCGGCTACGTCGCCGCGATCGCCTCACCAACGGATTTGTGCGTGATGCTGCCGTGTGAGGCCGCCCACCGCGCCCTCGCGTCGCGCAGGATGAGCACCTGCGGCGACTCGTGCTTCACGCCCGTGCGCGTCTCCACGGAACGCGTCAGTTCGCGGCTCTCGCCCACGTCAATGAGGGCGATCTCGCCCTCGACAAGCGACATCTCGTCGTAGGCGCGGCTGGAGATGGGACACCAATAGTCGTGCAGGAAGAGCACGACGTCTCCCTCGCGCGAGCGCTCGAAGCAGTCGTCGAGCTCGGCCATCTCGGTCAGGTTCTGGAAGTCGTTGGCGCCCACGGGCGACCCTCCTCGCCCCGTACCGGGGTCGCCCCTTCACCATAGCAGGCGGTCGCTTCGGGGGCTCAGGTCCGCCGCGCGATGGCGTAGGTGGCGCGCCCCGCGGCCGCCAGTTCCCCAGCCTCGTCGCGCACCTCGATCGCCACGAACACGGTCGTGCGTCCGGCCCGGAGCACCCTGCCCTCAGCGACCGCCTCGCCTCGAACCGCCCGCAGATACGAGACGTTCAGGTCGGTGGTGGCATGCCCCACCCAGGTCTCGTCCTCGGGGTCGCGCAGCGTAGCCACGGCAGACCCCGAGGCGGCATCGACGAGCGAGGCGATGGCCCCGCCATGCATCACATCGGGGCGGCGCGTGGCGAGCCCGGAGCGCATCGCCAGTCGCAGGGTCACGTGGCCCCGTTCGGCATCGACCAACTCGATGCCGAGGAGGGACCAGTACGGTATCTGGTCGGCCGCCACCAGCTCCGCGATTGCAGGGTCCATCACCTTCCCCGCCCCGTATACTGCCGCCCGCCAGCGACTCAGTCACGGAGGCATGCATGGTCACGATTCCCACGGCCGCGGGCGCCATCGAGCACACCGAGCTCGGCGCCACCCTTATGCACGAGCACGTCTTCATCCGCTCACCGGGCGTTTACGAGGCCTGGCCCGAGCTCTGGGACCGGGAGGCCGAGGTGGCCAACGCGGTCGAGCGCTTCCGCGAGTTGAAGGCCGCCGGCATCGACTCCATCGTGGACCTGACCACGATCGACCTCGGGCGCGACGCCGCCATGGTGGCCGAGGTGGCAGGCGAGGTGGACCTGAACATCGTTATGTGCACCGGCGTCTGGCGGCAGCCCCCGAACGTCTTCCTGCAGATGGACAGCGACGCCATCGCCGATCTCTTCGTGCGCGACATCGAGCAGGGCATCGAGGGCAGCGACGTCCGCGCCGGCGTCATCAAGCTCGCCACGCAGCCGACCGTGGACGCTGTGAATGAGATCATGCTGCGGGCCGGCGCCCGCGCCCACCGCCGCACGGGCGTCCCCATCAGCACGCACAGCGATGTCTCGACCGAGTCGGGGCTCGCCCAGCAGGACGTCTTCGAGAGCGAGGGCGTCGACCTGACCCGCGTCGTCATCGGGCACTCCGGCGACAGCACCGACACGGACTACCTTCGCCGCATCATGGACCGGGGAAGCGCCATCGGGATGGACCGCTTCGGCATCGACCGGACGCTCGACACCGAGGGGCGCGTCGCGACCATCGTCGCGCTCTGCGAGATGGGCTATGCCGAGGGCATGGTCCTCTCGCACGACACGAACTGCTTCATGGACACCATGCCCCGCGCATCACGGGCGGAGTGGGCGGCGAACTGGCACTTCCTGCACATCGCCAACGACGTGCTTCCGGCCCTGCGCGAGCGCGGCATCAGCGAGGCGCAGGTCAACGCGATGATGGTGGAGAACCCGCGTCGCATCTTCTCCCGCCGCGACGCCTACTAGCAGGCGATAGGGGCCTCCACGGAGGAGGCAAGCCTGAAGCTCCGGGTGGTTGGGGGACCTCGGACTCGGTCGCAGTAGCAGCGATTCCTGGCGGTCGGGCCGCTCGCTGGCGGGCGCCACCCTTCGATAGAATGGCTGACGATGAACCAGGTACTCGGCAGGCTGAGCTGGCTGGTCACGGTTCGCCCGTCCATCACTCTCCTCGTCCTCCTCCTCATTACCGTTGCCCTGGGCGCAGGGGCGACGCGGCGCGCGCCGGTGATAGAAGGCGCAGCCCTGGCATTCCTTCCGCCCGGGAACGCCGTAGCCGATGCGATTACTGAGATCAACGACCTGTTCGGGGACTCCGGCGAGGTCAGTGTCGTCACGCTTGTGTTCCGCGGGGATACGCTCACGCCCGATGGGCTCTCCCAGATGGATGCCCTTCTCGATGGGTGTCACCAGCGATCCGGACGTGGAGGATCTGCTTGCGCCCGGTAACGCCATCATCGCGCCCACCTCCCTGATCCAGGTCGCCCTCCGGGTAGACGATCTCGAGTCGGTCATGCAGGCGGAAATCGACTCCGTTCGCAGCGCCCCGGGGATTCAGGAGGCGCTCGCCGCTCTGACCGGAACCGACGAGCACGGCACGCCGGCCGCGATCGCCACAATCCGTCTGATCGACACCGACGACGACAGAATTCTGGAGGCTGAACGGAGGATCAACGAGCCAGCGGCCGAGGACGAGGGCCCGCTGCGAGTGAGCAGCGTGTCTCCCCTGGTGATTGAGGATGAGTACAAGAAGGCCACGGAAGAGGGGATGTTGCCGCTCATAGGGTTGGCGCTCCTGCTGATCGCGGCGCTGATCCTGCTCTTCCTGCGCACGCTCTCGGATCTGCTGCTCACGCTGGTGGGGCTGCTCTTCTCACTGATCTAGGTCATCGGCGCCGGCCTCGGTGATGGCGCGTCAGGTCGGGAGCTCGCGCCTCCGCTCGGAGATGACGAACTTCAGCTTCTTGCTGAGAGACAGCGACGGAAACGGGTTGATCCGAAGCTTGTGGTTCTCGGGCGACACCTTGATCGTGAAGTAGTGCGCGAGCATCAGCAGGTTGATGCTCAGTTACAGCTCCATCCACCGCGAGCCGAGACAGGTGTGCGTCCCGAGGCCGGACGGGGCGTATCCGGGATTGCGATGCTCCTCGCGCGGAGGCAGATAACGGTCGATATCGAAGGTGAAGGGATCGGGGAAGACATCGCTCATGTAGTGCGAGGCCGTCTGGGCGATGTAGAGCTCCGACCCCTCCGGTAGTTCGTCGCCGTCTTCCCCGTAGGCATTCATCACGGTCCGCAGCGACATCGGGACGATGGGGTGCACACGCATGGACTCCACGATGAAGCGGTGGGTGATGTCCATCGCCTCTGTGGTGAAGTCCTTACTGTCCGGATCGCTGTCGGCGAACAGGGCGTCGGCTTCGGCGCGGATCTGCTCATAGAGCTCGGGCTGTGTCGCCATGCTGTAGAGCGCGAAGCTCAGCGCATCGCCGAGGTACACGCTCGCAATCAGCGGGGCCGAGAGAGCGAAGCGCAGATTCGACTCCGGGAGGAACTGCGGATCGCTCGCGTGCAGGCTGAGCAGGTCATCGGCGAGATCCCGGGGGACATCCAGCCCGCTGGGCGGGTGTGTGGATGCTCTCGACCCGGCCAAGCAACCACCTGGGTTCCGACCTGGGGCCCGGAGCGGGGGGGCGCATCCGTGACGGACGGCTCGTCTGTCCCTTCCATGGCTTCGAGTTCGATACCACCGGTCAGTGCGTCGACACTCCTTTCGCCGCCCCGCCGAGGTCCGCACGGCTGCGGGTCTTCGAGACACAGGAGATTTCCGGCCTGATCTTCGCCTGGTGGGGGCGCGGTGGACGGGCGCCGCAGTGGAGCCTGCCCACGGGCCCGCTGGACCAGGCCGGCTGGAGCGACATCGAGGTGACAACCGTCCGCTTTCCCGGCCATCCCCGGGAGACAACGGAGAACTCGGTGGACCTCGCCCACCTGCGTTATGTCCACGGCTACGACAACGTGAACCGCCCCGAGCCAGTCCTCGTGGACGGCCCTTGTTTCGAGAGCCGCTTCGACTTCAGAAGGACGCGGAAGATCGGCGGAGTCGTCAAGCTCACCCTTGACTTCACCGTCAACAGTCGTGTGTTTGGGCTGGGATACTCGTTCGTGGAGTTTCACGAGCAGACCATCGGCATGGACTTGCGCCTGTGGGTACTGGCGACGCCGGTCGATGGCACACTCATCGACCTGTCGTTGGTCTCGCAGGTGGGGGAGATCCGCAACCCGGGCGGCGCATTGTGGGTCTCGGGTTCCTCCCGAGGACGTTGCGGGCCCCCGCCATGAACAAGTTCCTCGCGTCTCAGCAGCGGCACGAAGTCCAGGAGGATGTGGTCATCTGGAGCCGCAAGCAGTACCAGCCTGAACCGCGCCGACGGCGAGATCACGACCTTTCGCGACTACTGCGCGCAGTTCTATCCCGATCGGTGCGATGGCGGGTGCTCCGCTCTCTGAGACGCCGGCGGCAACCTCAAGACCCATCTCCGATCCGGGTGACGGCGGCGAGGTCGGACAGCCACGTGGCCGTGGCCGTGTCGGACGAGGGGTGCCCGCCGAGAACCTGCAGCGCCTACGCCTCACGGACCATGCGATGAACGCTCGAACTGGCCGTGAGGCTGGAGGGTCAGCAGGTACCGTGGCCACACTTCGCGGGCGCCTTCAGACAGATGGCGTGCCACGAGGCCACACGGGCTTGGTCAAGCCGAACGCAATCGCTCCCCCGCATGTGCCGCGCCGTGGGCCAGGCGGGAAATGGCGTTGGCGTCAGCTACCGATCACGAGCTTTCGCCAAGCTCCGGCTGCCTGTAGCTCAGCGCCGTGTTGCGGACTTTGGCCACCAAGGTCCCGTCCTGATTGCGAACCTCGCGCTCCGTAATGCGCCAGAACGCCTGGGCATCCAACCTGATGGGCTTGAGGAACGCATCAACAAGACGTCCCGAGACGGATAGCCGATCACCAACGCGAACGGGCTCGAAGAATTCGTACTCCATCACCAGGTTGATGGGCCTGTCTCCTGGAGCTGGAAGCCGCGGGCCGACCGCGATGAAGGTGCCCCGCCCGCGTTGCGGGTCGGGGACATTGTCAATGGGAGGCCACGTGCCAGGGGCGGCAAAATAGCCAATGAACAGCGGCGGGCAAACAACCTCGCCATATGCTGTCTGAGCCGCGTACTCCGGATCGAGAAACAACGGGAACGTCATGTCCGCTGCATTGCAATAGCGCCGAATGGGATCGTACTCGACTGGATACCGTCCGCGAACTTCCGGTGAATAATTCTCAGACGACTCTATGAAATCGCGCGCGCGCTCAACCAACTCCTCAGGATCCTGTGACGTGCTCATCGCCGCCTCCTTCCAATGTTAAGCCGATGACTGGGCGCTCGACTGTGCCTCGCTGAGCGCAATTTTCGTGAACGCATTGTTTCCGTCACCGAGGCGAGGGGGAGCATTCGGTCCAGTCGCCAGGTGGCCGAACCGATAGGGAGCCCCCGGAACCGTCACGGCGCCTCCCAGATGGGGGGCGTCGACCGAGACGAAAAAGTCCCTGCTCTTTAGCCCGGGCGAATTCACCGTGTCCTCCGGCGCTCGCATCACGCCGACCAGCATGCCGCGATGCTGACCCTCGTGATAGAACTCTTCAGCAGTCAACATGGATGCCAGCGCTTCCATGGCTGCGAAAATCTGATCGTAGTGCATCCGTCGGTACTCTGGAGAATCCCATTGAGAGTCATCGAAGTCCAGGGTCAAGCCACGCTCAATCAGCCACTGTTTGGCCTTTTGCCATGTTGGGTCATCATTCCACCGGACGGAGCAGAAAACATCGACGCCATCACGGCAGGTTAGCGTCGATGGAGAGGACATTGATGGTGCAGCCTGCCTGTTGGTCTGTCGATCAATAACGACCTGGTTATACAGATAATAAAGGTTGGAAAATTCCACCGTTCCAGCGACCGCTTCGTGGGCAGATATATCAACAATCTGGCCACGCCCAGTAGCCTGCCGCCACAAAAGTGCCGTCAATACCCCTGTGATAGCGAGATGGGAAGTTGTGTTGTACGCCTGGTTGCCTTCGGGTCGTATCGGTGGGATAGAGTGATCGTCGTAACCACAATCAAAGAGCAAGCCGCCGGTTGCAAGGGCTATGAGATCCGTGGTCTTGTAGTCAGCCCATTCATTGTGCTGCCCGAATGCCGTTATCCGTGCCACTATGATGTCGGGCTTTTCCGCGTGTAACACTTCGGGTTTCAATTCATCCACGGACATGCAGGCGCCATCAGAAGGCGCAATCACAATGTCGCAACCCTTGATGACGTTGCGCAGAAGACCCAGGTCATTCTCGCTGGCCAGGTCCAACTCCACTGACTTCTTGCTGGTGTTGTAAAACGCGAAGTACAAAGACTCGCCAGGATCCGAACCTGCTCCTCGGTCTGCGAAGGGCGGCCACGTCCTCATTTCGGACCCGCCGGGGGGCTCGATCAGGTAGACGTCTGCGCCCGCATCGGCGAGTAGTTTGCCCGCATACACGGAGAGCTCACTCGCAAACTCCACGACCCGAACGCCGGCTAACGGACGCCCTGCGTGCGGATCGCCGACCGCCCCTGTCATATGGCACCGTCCGTTTCGAGCTGCTCCACCTCCCGGGACCCCATGCCCAGGATTTCGTTGAGAACGTAGTGAGTATGTTGGCCGAGCGTTGGTCCGGCGGACCAATCCTCCCGAACTGGAGACTCCGATAGCCGAATTGGCATGCCCTCTACAGAGCTGGGGCCCATTTCCGGGTGCTCGACTTGACGAAAGAACTTCCCCTGACGGAGGACTGGATCTCGAGTGACGCGGTCCTCGCCAGTTTGCACGGCACCGGCAGGTACTCCAGCTTGCTGCAGCAGGGTCATGGCCCCATATCGATCCATGGTGCGTGTCCAGCCAGCGAGCCACGCATCAAGCGCATCTTGGTCGGCGACGCGACCGGCGAGGGTGGCCCAACGATCGTCGATCTCACAGTCCTGGCCGACGACGCTGAGGAGCGCTCGCCACTCCTCGTCGCTGGTTACGGCCACGGCCAACCATCGGTCTTCGTGGATCGTTGGGTAAACGCCGTGAGGAGCGGCCCTGCCACCGCTGAGGCGGTTCCCGCGGGGCAACCCCGACGCGCGAGCCCCGTTCCCATTGACGGTGTAGTCCAGCAAGTCCGGGCCCAGCAGGTTAACCCCGGCTTCGACAGCACAGACATTGACCTCTTGCCCACACCCGTGCTGGCCCCGGTGGTAGAGGGCAAGCAAGCACGCCATCACACCGTAGTAGGCCGCCGTATTGTCCATATACGAATAGCCATAGCCCGACGGCTCTCGCCCGGGGAGGCCGGCCATAAAGCTCAGCCCCGACAAGGCCTGGACGACTGGGCCAGCAGTTCCGTACTCTTTCTCCGGCCCAGAATGCCCGAGCCCCGACAGCCTCAAGAAGATAATGTCGTCCTTTAGACGACTTAGCTCTTCGTAGTCAAGACCCCACCTCTCCATCACCCCTGGCCGGAAGTTCTCACTCACAACATCAGATACGTTCACCAGTTTCCGAACAATATCTCGTCCTTGCGGGAGCCTCATATTGATAGTAATACTCAACTTGTTGCGATTGTAGTTGTTGAAGAATCCACTTCGATTGGGATTCGGCACAAACGTGATATCGCCCATGGATGCCACCCGGTCAGGAAATGGCGGCAACGTCCTCGTGAGATCCAGTCGGACTCTGTCCTCGATCTTTATGACCTGGGCGCCAAAGTCAGCCATATAGCGGGTTGCCAGAGCCCCGACGCCCCACCAACAAAAGTCTGTGAACCTCAGATTTCCGAGGGGTGGGTCACTCATCGATAGAAACCTCCGCGGTTTGTCAGGCAGCAACCCATTGCGGGATCGTTACCGTCTCGCCGTCTGCGCCCTTGACTGACTCGAAGGAAATCGATACAGGTTTTCCGATCGCGATGTCACTCGCAGGGGCATCTACGAGGTTCCCGACTATCCTGATCGACGGATAGTCATCCAGCTGGACGAGGATCACTCCATACGGGACACGTTCCCTGAGCATGTCGTGAACGGGGTGATGAACGATCACATAGCTGTAAATCGTTCCCTTCCCGGACGCTTCTACCCAGTCGAATGTCATGGCCTGGCAATTGTGACAGACATCCTCCGGCAGATGCTGCAGGGTGCCGCAATCGGTGCACTGCTGGATCAGGAGTTTTCCTGAAGTGAAGAATTGCTCGTTGAGTGCATCGATCTCGGGAAGATTCCAGCCCTCGGGCATGTAACGGCTCATGGTGTTCCCTTCTCTCGCCCTGGTGAAGTCCTCAGTGAAATCACTCGGATCAAGGCTCCTTTGACAGCAGTATGGTGCTCGCCGGGATCGCCCCAGGGCCCGCAACGACCAGGCTAAGGTTCACGTCGTCGACCTGGCATACGGATTCCCCGCGGACTTGCCGAGCTCCTTCGTTGACCAGTGACATGCCGTGGATGTAGGCCTCGGCCAGATTCCCGCCTGAGGTATTGATGGGAAGAGCGCCATCCGGCCAGCGGATGTTGCCCGCCTTCAACCAACTCTCAACTTCGTCCGGCTGAACAAATCCCATTTCGCAGATGGCCATGACGACCATGCCAGTGAAGTTCTCGTAGAACTGCGCGACCTGTACGTCACTGGGGCCAAAACCGGCGCGGCGCCACAGGTCGTCAGCGACCGTCCGATAGTGCGCTGTGGGAAACTCCGGGTCGTTGTAACCGGACCCGTCGGACCCCCCGGCATTGGCGCGACGCTCCATGCCCTGCGCGGCCGCCCGAACGTACACGGGCGGTTTCGCCAGGTCACGCGCGCGTTCTGCAGATGTCAGCACCACCGCCGCGGCGCCATCGCTTTCACGGCAGCAATCGAAGAGCCGGAATGGGTCGGCGATCCACCGCGAGTTGTAGTAGTCCTCTCGAGTGAGCGGCCTGCCGTAGGCGATCGCCCGCGGATTCCGCTGTGCATGCGCATAGCTGGCAAGCGAAATCTCAGCCAACGCATCCGAGGTCACTCCGTGCTCGAACATGAAGCGCTGCGCCTGGATGCCGTAGCTCATCGGTGCGGAAGCGTGTCCGTACGGTGCTCGATACGCTCGTTCGCCAGGGACTCGCTGCACCAGCTGGGCTCGCCCAAAACGCCCGAATTGGCCTTGAGCCAGTCCTCGGAAAGCGACGACGCAGTCTGCGTAGCCGGCCGTGATGGCCATGTCGGCGAGGGCGACAGGAGCTGCTGCCCCGTTGCCACCTCCGCCCCATGCAAGGGCAGCGAAGCGCGTCTGGTCATTGCCCAGTGCCGCGCTCAACCGGTTGGGCTCATTCCGATCTTCAGCGTACCCGACAAGGCCATCCACGTCCTTGACGGAGAGCCCCGCATCTTCCAGCGCCCGTTTGATGGCGATGATCGTCAGCTGAAATTCTGTCTCGCTGGCACCACCCGGCTTGTAGTACGCCGACTCGCCGATTCCGACTATTGCGGACGTCCCTCTCATTGCTTCACTCCTTCCCTTTCAGATGACGCTGCAGGAACTCGAGGCCTCGCTCCCAGGCCTGAGCCTTCGAGCGAGGGTGTTCCCCCTGCCCAGACAGGTCGAAGAACCCATGACCGCACTGCTCGTAGGTGTAGAGCTCGACGGATTTGTTGAAGGTGCTTGCTTTATCCACAAACTCCCGAGCAGACGCAACTGGAACAGCGTCATCATCTTCGCCATAGTGTCCTTGCCAGGGACACCACAGGCTAGCTACCCGGTCGATTGGCTGTACCGAGGTGTCAGCGTTGACAAAGTCGTCGTAGTAGATCTGGTTGTAAAAGGAGAGACACGCCTTGACTCGCGCATTGTGGCAGGAGAACACGATGGGATATCCGGAACAAAATCCAGTTATCCCAATACTGTCACTATTAACAATAGGGAGCTCAGCCAGGTAGGACAAAGCGTTGTCCAAGGAAATCAAATGGGAGCGTTCGTCAATACGCTTGTAGAGAGGTGCCATGGCCTCGAATCCTGCACCATATGGAACCTGCTCTTCAGGCGTATGCGAGTATGGATCGATTGTGAGGCAGACAAAGTCTCCTTCCTCGGCTAGCTGCCGGGAGAAGGCCAGGATCCCCTCGTTCATTCCGCCAGCTTCAGGATGAACCAGAATGCCCGGCAATGTTCTCCCGTCGCCGGCACTATCCGGAAAGGCGAGGACACCTCGCATTACGAGGTCGGCACCGCCGAATGCTGTGCGGTATTCCACTATTGCCACTCTTGGCCCCCTTTCAGTCCTTCCTCTGCACCGGTCATCGCGAACCCCGCAGGCGGGGATCGAGCGAATCCCGCAACGTATCTCCTAGCAGGTTGAAAGCCATAACCACTGTGAACAGCGCCAGCCCGGGGAACACCGCCATCCAGGGGTTCTGCGTCATGAACAACCGGGAGGCCCCACTCAACATCCGCCCCCAGCTTGGCTCCGGTGGCTGTGTCCCCAGCCCAAGGAAACTGAGCGAACTCTCGGCGATGACAATTTGCCCAACGTTGATCGACATGATCACGATGACCAGGGGGGCAAGGTTAACCGCCAGGTGGCGGAACATGACCCGGAGCTGGCCGGCCCCGATGACCTGCGCCGCGAGCACGTAGTCCTTGGTTCGCTCTGCCAACACGGCGGAGCGGACCACGCGAGACACCGACGGGGCGATCACGAGCGAGAGTGCCAGCACAACGTTGTTGGTGCTGCTGCCGAACACGAACACGATCATGAGGGCGAGCAGGATCAGCGGAATCGCCATCAGTGAATCAACCACGCGCTGGATCAGCGCATCCATGACGCCCCCGAAATACCCTGAAACCAATCCCACAAAAGACCCGAGGGCGGTTGCGCCAAACAGCGCGATAAACCCGATACGAACGGTAATGCGGGCTCCACCAAGGATGCGCGAAAAAATGTCGCGTCCGACTTCGTCAGTTCCGAACCAGTGTTCACCAGAAGGTCCCTGAATTGGAATCCCAATGGATCTGTAGTAATCGAACGGCGCAATCCAGGGCCCAATGATCGCCACCACTATAACGACCACAATATAGACCGCCGAAAATGCCCCGATAGGGTATCTCCGAATAAACGCAAAGGTACTCCGACCGATGCGGCGGAGGCGCGGACTGTTGTCCACGAACTGCTCATGCAGGCTACCTTCGAACGTCGTCATCGCGATTCTCCGACCCTCACCCGCGGGTCAAAAATGCCGTACGATGCGTCGACTGCAAAATTAACGAAGAGTACGCCGGCCGCTATCAATATGGTCGCGCTTTGTACAATAATGTAATCCTTTTCCAGGATCGCAGTGAATAGCAAGCTACCCAGACCGGCGAGGCTGAATATCGCCTCGATGATGATGGTACCCCCAATCAGGAAGCGGATGTCCAACCCGATGATCGTGACAATCGGCAGGAATGCATTTCGTATGACATGGGAGACGACTACCTTGTATTCGCCCATCCCTTTTGAACGCGCCGTTCTTACGTAATCCTGGCTCAGGGCTTCAATCATCGCCGTGCGCGTCAACCTGGACATCGAGCCGACAAGGGCAGGACCTAGCGCGCCTGCTGCCAGGAGATACGGCGTGAAGTGCCCAACTGGATCGTCGAGTATCGGCGGGGGATTCAGCGGAGGACTCCAGGCCCACCAGAAAGCTGGAAGAACAACGATCAGCGTGCCAAGCCAGAAGTTAGGAACTGAGAGCCCTGACACGGCTACTATCCTGATGGCCGTGTCGAGGAAAGAGCCGCGCCATACCGCCCCGACGACCCCTAGCGTTATCCCCGTTGGCACCGCGAGCACAAGCACAACCAGCGCGAGCTCCGCGGTGCGTTTACCTCGCGCCCAGAGAACCGGCCCGAGGGGCCGGCCCGACACCACGGACGTACCAAGATCCCCCCGGACTATGTCGGCGATCCAGAGTCCGTACTGCTCGAACGGACCTTTATTCAGCCCGAGTCTCTCCTCGAGCGCTTCCCGCTGCTCATCCGAAATGTGCCCACCTTCACCCAGGATGGTGTTCACGGCATCGCCGGGAAGTATCCGCATGACGAGGAACACGATGATGGATACGACCACCAGATTGGGTACCATCTGCGCAAGTCGCCCAGCCAGGTATCCAGTCATCGGTTCTCCCTGCGGCGCCAGAGGCTACGCACGAAACCCTACATTCCACCTTACTCCCCACCGTCCGTCGTGGGACCCTGAGACGCGGAGCACGGAAGCGACCTACCTACGCTACGCTTCCAGCCACGCCGAGGAAACGGCCTGCGGGTAGGCGTACCCAGGCGATTGCGGGTACCAATCCCGCACTACCTTGGGGAACGCCATCCGGTTGATGTCGTTCACCAAGTTCAGGTAGTAGTAATTCGCAAGGATGTATCGCTCCGCTTCGTTCTGCAGGGCTATACGGCTTTCCGGGTCGAACTCTACCCTGAACTTGTCGATGATGGCATCGAGCGCCGGGTCGTTGATCTTCTGGTAGTTCTGGCCTCCCGCCGAATGAAGCATGTCCAGGTATCCGGCGGCCGTCGTCTGCAGGAACTGTGCTGACTCGCGAAGATCGAAATCTCCTCCAGTCCAGGTCTGATAGTGCTCCCCGAATTGGAGCTCTCGCAAACCGATGTCGAGGCCTACGTCCTTAAGCTGGTTCTGAATCAGCTGAGAAACAGTCCTGCTCGCCTCACTGTACAGGTAAAAGGTGATTTCGATTTCGCCGGAAACGTCGCCACCATAGGCTTCAACCAGCTGCCGAGCGCGTCCAGGATCAAACGCGTAGTACTCCATCACTTCGTCCTGGGTCAGGGCGCCTTCGAACGCATGCGGGACCGCACCGGAAACATTGCCTTCGCCGAACGACGCAATGTTGATGATTTGTTGCCGATCAACTGCCCTCGCCAGGGCTTCGCGAACCCTCGGGTCTTGCCCAGGTGCCCATCCCGGCCCAATGAAGATACTGTGTGTGAGTGTGACGGGAACGAACTGGAAGGTGTTGAAGTCACCAGTCGAGGAGAGATCCTCGAACGTAGGCTTGTCGTAGCCCCCGAGACCAACGCCTCCTGCGATATGCACATTGCCGCTCAGGACCGCCGCCTTCGAGGCCGCGGCATCGGAGGCGAAGTTCATCACGACGCCGTCCAGGTACGGTGCGCCTTCGAGGTAGAAATCAGGATTTCGATCGAAGCGAAGCTCCTGGCCTTCGTCGTACCCGCCGAACATGTATGGGCCCGTGCCGGCAACCGTTGTCCGGTAGTCCCCGGTCTCTTCCATCCCTTCGGGACCGGTCATCAGGGCCTCTTCAGTGCCCAGCACCGGGACCAGATCGAGGTTCGGATGCTTCAACAGGAGCCGAAGCGTTTGCGAGTCCGGAGTTTCAACCCGGTCGATGGATGAGACGACTACCCGGTGAGGGCCGGCGCCGATGAGGTCGAGGGTGAACTTCGCGTCTTCCGACGTGAAGGCCCGACCGTTCATTGCCGTCCCCTGCTGGAACCTGGCGTTCTCGCGCAGGTGAAAGGTCACCGACAGGCCGTCATCGGAGAGCTCCCAGGAGTCGGCAAGATCCGGCTGTGGAGCGCTGAAGTCCGTCGGCGGTCGATCTGGACTGGGGACATGACGGGTCAGGTGACTGTAGAAGAGACCGAGCGACGTCGACACGCCGGCGCCGGTGGAGAGCCACGGGTCAAAGTGAGGTGGCCGCACATTGTTGTTGATCCGCAGGAACCCGCCGCGCGTTGGTTCCTCGCTGGCACTGGGAGCGGGAGTGCTGGTCGCCTCCGCAGTTGCAGCAGCAGTTGCAGCAGCCGTCGCAGCCGCAGTCGCCTCTTGGGTGCTGTCATCGGCGGCAGCAGTGGCAGCAGCAGTTGCAGCAGCAGTTGCGGCAGCAGTCGCCTCGGGGGTGCTGGCCGGGGCGGCATCGTCATCGTCGTCCCCGCACCCCAGTGTCACCAGCCCGGTGACACCGGCCGCCGCAGCTGCCGATGTGCCCAGGAACCGACGGCGAGAGACCGAACGTCGAAGCCAATAGTTATCTTTCTGCGTCATCTATCTGCCTCCAGAATCGTTGCGACCGACTACTCACTCGGTCGGGGTTGGCGAGACCGTACTCCCCTGCCAGACCCCTGTCAATATCATCGTTGGGGCCCGCGTGCCCTTGGCAGGACACGGCGAACACGCAGGTGCGCGAAGCCCTCTGAGAGGCCCGCGCATTCGGGGTGCGTGACAGCCACGCGCTGCCTTGAGGGTCGTGCAGAGATGGCTCTACCAGGGCGCGCGAAACCTGCCAGCCGGCGGTCAGGCGCCGCTGATTCCCAGAAACGGACTCAACGACGATTCCGCGCTGCAACCCGGCGGAGCACGGCTTCCCGCTTCCGCCCTCGCCCAATCAACGACGGGGGAGAATGACAGTCGCTTTGGTCGGAGTGGTGACTCCCTCGATCTCATTTGAACACCAGAGATCAAGTTCGACGATCCCTTCGTCCTTTTCGCTGAGGAACTTCTCCACAACCGACCCACCAAAGGTCAACACATCCCCCGGGCGGTTCATCTTCCGCATTTCCATGCGGAACTTGCTCAACCATCCATCGTCCCCGATGAACTCAAAAATCAACCTGGTGAAGCATGCCTGCATGAAGTCGGTGCACATGAAGATGTCGGGCTGACCGCCAGCACGAACCCACTCCCTGTTGTGGTGGGAGGGGTTCCAGTCCTGAGTCCCGCTTACCTGCTGAATGATGCGAGTCTCGGTGAGCTCAATCGAAAACGCACTGAGTTCTTCGCCTTGACTCACATCGTCCCAGTGACGTTGAATCGCGTGAACGGCGTCTGCACTAGTCATTCTGTTCCGGCTCCTTGTAGGTAACTCCTGTGCTCCGCACGATCGCAACTACATCGCCATCTTGATTGCGGACCGTTCGCTCAGTTACACGCCAAAATGCGTTGGGGTCGATACGGATTGGTTTGACGAATACATCAGCAAATCGCGAGGTGACGGAGAGGACTTCCCCGACCTTAACAGGCTTGAGTAGTTCATACTCCGTGGTCAAGTTTATCGGGCGACTCCCGGGGGTCGAGATCTGCGGACCACTACCCCAGAATGTTCCCAAGCCCTTTTGCTCATTCTCTTCCTCAGAGATACGAGGCCATACGCCCGGGCATGCGAAATACCCAACGAACAGGGGTGGGCAGATAACACTCCCATACCTTGTGTTGGCCGCGTAGTCAGGATCCAGGAACAGAGGGTTGGTATCGTCCACGGCGGCGCAATACCGCCGGATAGGGTCGTACTCGACCGGGTACCTGCCCTCCAGGGCCGGCGCCTCGGCCCCAATCTGTTTCTTTGCCTCTGCGAGCGCCTTCTCTACCTCTTCGGCACTCACCGATTTCTCACCCATTCGATCTCCTTCTGCTCTAGCCTTCACCAGAGTGACCGACCGGTCGCTCACCATACCCTACGACCCGGCCCCGAGGCGGTCAACTGCCGTTCAGCACCCGCCCGGGAAGCCAGAACGCGATGCGCTGGCAGATCGCCGGCTTCAGCTCGCTGAGACGCGGGCGAGGTACTCGCCATGTGCGCCATCAACGTCTGCCGGCAAGCCCGGAGCGACCTCGCGACTGAACAGTTCAAGTGACTTGACAACATCCCGGTGGTCCATGTTACCGATGTGGAACATCCCCATGAACTGCCCGGACCCGGTGCGCGTCACCTGATCGCTCAATTGCGCCCGCACAGAGTCCGGGCTACCGGCGATCAAATAGCCGCACTCCACCAGCTCCTCATAGGACATGGTGGAGAAATCGATCCTGGTCGCATTCTCCGGTCGGAAGTAACCGAACGACCTGGCCGTATTGAGCGCGGCACGCAACGCGTCATCATCGGCGGCCGCCGGATTGACGACAGCCCCTTCATTGAACCCCGAGTCGAGCAACGTGAAAAAGTACCGCATTGCCGGCTCGGCGATGGCTCGAGCTGCTTCGTCCGACTCTGCGACACATATGTGACGAGTGAGGATGAAGTTTTCTGCCGGAGCGCTTCGGCCCGAGGACTCTGCGAAACTGCGGTAGTAATTGAACGTGTCTTCCATCTGAGGGGTCGTCTGATACACCTGGGCAATTGGGAGGCCCTTCGTCACGCACCACTCGATGGACTCGGCACTGCGAGCAGCAACCCATACCGGGGGATGAGGGCGCTGGTATGTCTGCGGCCAGGTTGCACAATCCTTGAACTCGTAGTAGCGCCCGCTATACGACCATACCGGCTCGGACCAGGCTTTGATGATCAGCTCATAGGCTTCTTCGAACCGACCCCGCGACTCACTTGGGTCGACGTTGTACCAGATGTACTCCGCCGGGATGCCGCGAACGAATCCGGCTATCAACCGGCCGCGTGTCAGGCAATCGATCATTGCGTATTCTTCAGCGACTCGTACCGGATGGCTGCGCAGCGGCAAGATACTTCCGAGTACACCAATCTTCATACGTTCAGTCCGTTGACTGAGTGCAGAGGCGATGAGATTCGGCGATGGCATCGTACCGTAGGCGCTATAGTGGTGTTCGTTAAAGACGACACCTTCGAAACCGAGCTCTTCGCAGTACGCCATTTCGTCCAAATGCTCCTCGTAGTTGCGAGCCCCGACCTCAGGGTCGAAGAACGAACTCGGGACGGGAGTCCGCGGCGCGTCAACGGGGACATTCGGATAGGCCAGCAAGTCGAAGTTATACAGTTTCACGAATCAATCTCCCTCCGAGCGAGCCCTCACTCACTTCGGCGCAGCATGCCCGCCCCCTCATGGGTTGTCAAGCCAGGGATTACGGGCTGGCGCCTAGGAATCCTCTGAGCAAGTGGGCTAGCGGCGGCGATTGCTCCCCGGCAGGTTGTATTGGACAAGGAGGACGGCAGGGGAGGGGGCCGGGGGAGGTCGGGGGCCGCTTTTGCCTTCCCGTCGCGCTTCGACGAGCGCGCGGAACGCACTGCTCCCCGGGTCAGGCGAGTTGGGGCTCGGCTCTGAGCAGGTTCGTCAAGCCCAGCAGCAGCGCCAGCCGCTCCCGGTTCTTCGCCAGACCGCGGTAGCGCACCTTGTCGTAGCCGAAACGCCGCTTCACCGCGAGGAAGGGGTGCTCCACCTTCGCCCGCAGCGACGCCTTCGCGCGCTCCGCCCGCGCCTCCGCGCTCCTCGGCTCAAGCAGCCGCCTCAGGGCGGGCCGCAGCGCCACCCGCCACGCGACCTCCGCGCGCGCCTGCTCGGGGCGCTTCTCCACGCCCCGGTAGCCCGCGTCGCCGTACGCCTCCCGCTCCTCGCCGTGCAGCAGGCGGTGCGCCTCCGTCACGTCGGCCACGTTCGCCGCCGTCGCCCTCATGCTGTGCACCAGCCCGCTGTCGGCGTCCACGCCGATGTGCAGCTTCATGCCGAAGTGCCACTCGTTCCCCTTCTTCGTCTGGTGCATCTCCGGGTCGCGCGCGCGCTGGCGGTTCTTCGTCGACGAGGGCGCCTCGATGATGCTGGCGTCCACGATCGTGCCCTCGCGCAGGCGCAGGCCGCGGCGGGCGAGGTGGGCGTTGATTGTCTCGAACAGCTTCGTCCCCAGGTCGTGGCGCTCCAGCAGGTGGCGGAAGTGGAGGATGGTGCTCTCGTCGGGAATGGCTTCGGTCAGGGTGAGACCGCAGAAGCGGCGCACCGACTCGGCCTCGTAGAGGAGGTCCTCCATGGCGGGGTCGCTGAGGTTGTAGCAGAGCTGGACGCAGTGGATGCGCAGCATCACCGCCAGCGGGTAGGGCCGCCGTCCCCGTCCCGCCCTGGGGTAGTGCGGCTCGATGCGCCCCTCCAACTCATCCCAGGGCACAAGGGCGTCGAGGCGCTCGAGGAACAACTCACGCCGCGTCTTCCGCTTCTTCTGCTCGAACTCCACGCTGGCGAACGTCGGCTGATGCATGGGGGCGCCCTCCCTCTCCGGTCCGCGCCCCATGATCCCATCCCCTCACTCGCTCTGGCGAGTTGTTCAGACTGTCCCTAGCAAGCACCACGGCCCCGGGGTCGGCGAGACCGGGTGCGGCCGCCACGGGGGACGCGAGGGGAGGATGGCTCCCAGGGGGAGCTGGCGAGCTGCGGCGCGCCGTTAGCTCGACTGGACGACGCCGATGGGGCAGCCGACGCCGGTACCGCCGATGCCGCAGTAGCCGTTGGGATTCTTCGCCAGGTACTGCTGGTGGTCGTGCTCGGCGTAGAAGAACTCGGGCGCGTCGAGTATCTCAGTGGTGATCGGGCCGTAGCGGGCAGCGGTCAGCGCCTGCTGGTACTCGTCTCGGCTCTGCTCGGCGGCCTCGCGCTGCGCCTCGTCGTAGACGTAGATGCCGGAGCGGTACTGCGTCCCGACGTCGTTGCCCTGGCGCATACCCTGCGTCGGGTCGTGGCCCTCCCAGAAGGCGCGGAGCAACTCCGCGTAGCTGATCTCCGAGGGGTCGAAGACGACGAGCACGACCTCATTGTGACCGGTGCGGCTGCCGCAGACCTCGTAGTAGGTAGGATTCGGAGTCAGTCCCGCGGCGTAGCCGACGGCGGTGGAGTAGACGCCGGGGAGCTGCCAGAAGATGCGCTCGGCGCCCCAGAAGCAGCCCATCCCGAAGAGCGCTCGCTCCACGCCTTCGGGGAACGGCTCTTCGAGCGGGTGGCCGTGGACGTAGTGCTGCGGCGGGACGGGCACGCGTTCGGGGCGGCCCGGCAGGGCGTCCTCCGCCCTCGGGATCTCGAGCTTCTTGCCGAAGAACCGGGCCATGGCAGTGCCTCTCGATACGTGTGAAAGTTGCGGAACGCGGATGGGAGCGCTTCGATCGCGAGAGCCTGCGCTTCCGCCATCCATGGTACGCGTTCTTCCGTGCGGTCGACCTTGCGTCCTTTACCGAGGGGCTCGTGATCAGGGTGCAGGGCTGAATATCCAGGGGCGGGCCTGCTACCGGACACGTTGCCTGGGGGGTGGCTCACCAAGGGAGACTGTACGACGAACTTTCGAGCTGACCGTGGCGCTATGGGCCACAGGGGGACACGGCGCACGGCGCGGCCGCACAAGGACGCGCTATCCTCCCCCGCGAAGAACCGTCCGCCCGCGTGAGAGGCAGTGATGGGGCGCGCCATGCTCCCTTCGTGGCTTTCACGTGTGCGACTGGTCTTCGCAGGAACGGTCCCATCACTGGACACGAAGGGGGCACCTCGCGCAGAGAGGTTGTTCCCGCATCGACTGGGATAGGGGCCATCTCTGCGAAACGGGCGAAGAACCATAGAGTGCAGAACTATCTTCTCTCTCGATTCTGGCGCTGGGCGGCGCTCGTGGCGCTGATAGGCGTCGGTGCCGTCGCGACGCAGAGCGACCGGCTCGAGGCCCAGGATCCAGTCACCAACAATCCGGCTACGGGCACGCCCACCATCATCGGCGCGCTGCGGGTAGGTGAAGTCGCACGTGTGGACACCTCCTCGATCGCCGATCCCGATGGGCTGACGAACCCGAGCTTCAGTTACACCTGGTTCGCGGGCGGCGGCTTTTTCCGGGCCCTGACGCTTATCAACGAGTACCCGGTCGCGCCGTACGACGCCGGGCTGACAATCGAAGTGCAGGTGCATTTCGAGGACGACAACGGCAACAGCGAGTCCCTTGATGTACAGCCGACAAGCACCGTCGCGGCTGTGGCGCCGGACGCGCCACCGGACCTGAGCGGCTCGCTAGGTGACCCCGGCGAGCTTGACCTGAGCTGGTTGACCCCTGCGGTTTGTGACTTCACCGTTGTCTTCGACTGCTGGCTCGACCTCGACCGAACGTTCAGCGTTGGAGACGGCGGTTCAGAGATCACCGGCTACACGGTGCAATGGAAGTTGGCGTCTGGAAGTTGGGGCGTCGCATCCCATGTCTCCGAAGCCGAGGTGACGACGACGTCCCATACCGTCACTGGATTGAGTGCGGGTGAAACGTACACCGTCCGCGTGCTCGCCCGGAATGTGGTCGGTGCTGGCACTCCTTCGACCGAGGTGACAGTGAGCGGCACCACCGTGAACGTGGGGCCGGTCGTGTCAGGACGGGCGAAGCCAACCTTCGTTGAGACCAACCCGAGAACCGTGGAGACGTATACGGCGACCGATCCCGAGAACGACACCATTACGTGGTCGCTCTCGGGTCCTGATGCAAGCTTCTTCAGCATCGCCGACGGCGTGCTCAATTTCGATTCCGCCGGGGACTATGAGGACCCGAGGGACACCGGCCGGAACAACGTGTATGAGGTGATCATCCATGCGTCCGACGGGTCGAACAGCGCGGTTTTCCACGTCACCGTCGTCATCAGGGACGTGGACGAGCATCCCGTCATCGCTGTGCCCACCAGTGTGAAGGTCCGGGGAGGCAGTACGGACTACGTGGGCCGATACGGCGCAACCGACCCGGAAGGATTCGTGACAAGCTGGGAGCCGATTTCGGGCGTGGACGCACAACACTTCGAGTTCTCCGATGCCGGAGACCTGAGCTTCACCGCCGTGCCCGACTTCGACAATCCGGCCGACACCAACGGCGACAACACGTACGAGGTCACCGTCAGCGCTTCCTCCAACGGCGATCGGGGAACGCGGACCGGAACGTTGGACGTGGTAGTCACTGTCACAGATCCGAACCAGGTGACCAGGCCACCGATCATCATCGGAGGGGGTGGAGGCGGTGGGCCTTCCGGTCCTTCACCGAGCACGGTCGACTACGAGTGGACCGTGAAGCGCGACATCGAGGAGCTCGCAAGCGGCCACGACCAGCCCGCGGGCATGTGGTCCGACGGCACGACGCTGTGGATCGCCCACAACGGCGACGGCGCGGACGACGCCATCTACGCCTACGACGCCAGGACCGGCGAGCACGTCGAGGACCGCGAGTTCGAGCTTGACGAGCGCAACCGGGCGCCCCGCGGCATCTGGTCCGACGGCGAGGGCGTTGTGTGGGTCTCCGACAGTGGCCGCAACCACTTGTTCGCCTACGACCTGGCCACCGGCGAGCGCCTCGAGGATCGGGACATCGAGCTGGCCAAGGGCAACGCCGACGCGCGCGGCATCTGGTCGGATGGCGAGACCATGTGGGTGCTCGACGACCGTGCCAACGCCGTCTTCGCGTACGACCTTGAGGCAGGCGCACTCCTTGCCGAGTACGCCCTTGACTCCTCCAACAGCTCCCCCCGCGGCATCTGGTCGGACGGCGTCACCCTCTGGGTCTCCGACCCCGGCTCAAGCCCACGGCGCCTCTTCGCCTACCGTCTCCCTACCCGCGACGAGGCGGAAGCAGCAGGTGAGAACGCCAGCCTCGAACGGGTCAGGGACGAGGACTTCACTCACCTCTCCAACTCCAGCAACAACAGTCCCCGCGGCATCTGGGCCGACAGCGACGTCATGTACGTTGTCGATCAGGTTGACGACAAGGTCTACACCTACAACATGCCCGACGCTATCGATGCGCGGCTGGCTTCGCTCACGCTCAGCGGTATCGACATTGGGGAGTTCGACCCGGGCCAGACCAAGTACGAGGGCGTCATCGCCGAGGGTGTGACGGAGACCGTCGTGACTGCGGAGGCGATGCAACTCCGCACCGACGTCGAGATTAAGCCCGACGACACCGACGGCGACGATACGAACGGCCACCAGATCGCCATGGACGGGGTGACCGAGATCACCGTCACCGTCACCTCGGCGGACGGTAGCCGCGAAGAGACCTACCGCGTGACCCTCGAGCCCACGGTGACGGAACTCGCGCTAAGCCCGACGTGGGCATCGTTCGAGTGGCCCGGAGCCGATGGTGCTGGTGTTGCCAATGCTCTCCGTGAGGCGGGGATCATCGAAGAGGTCCTGGTCATCTACCCCTGGGACGAGGCTGCCCAGAGATGGATGGGGTTCTTCCCCGGCCTGGAGGATGTGCCCGGACTCAACACGCTCACCACCTTCCAGCAGGGAGGCACCTACTGGATCGCGGTCACCGAACCCCTCACCTGGCCGATTCCCTTGGCAGCGACTCCTTAGCCGGTCGCATCCCGGCGTGCCCCCCGGGGTGTAACGGTGCACCCCGTCACAGGCCATAGGCAGGCCACTGAAATTGGCGAAGCCTGGCTCCCCGGCGAGGATTCGAACCTCGAACCTAGCGGTTAACAGCCGCTCGCTCTACCGTTGAGCTACCGGGGAACGGGCTCTCAGTTTCGGGCGGGGCGGATGAAGGGGCAACCGCGATCCCCGGTTCGCGGACCTACGGTTTCGCTCTGCTAGAGTGGATTCATGGCCACGACCCCAACGGGCCTCCAGCCCCTGCCATGGCCCCGACGGATCTGGCGGTTCTGGCTTGTCGCCTGGAACTTCGTCGTCATCTACCTCGGTTACAAGCTCAGCCAGCGCAAGCGCTGGCTGAGCGAGGCCGAGCGCAAGGAACGCTACCGGGCTCAGCATCGGGCGACCGGCGAACGCCTCTACCGGCTCGCGGTGAGGATGCAGGGCCTGCTGATCAAGTCGTGCCAGTTCCTGAGCAGCCGCGCGGATGTCGCCCCGCCTGAGCTGGTGGTCGTGCTGAGCCGGCTGCAGGACGCAGTTCCTCCGCGCCCCTACGACGAGGTGGCCGGACAGGTGCGGCGGGAGCTGGGTGCTGCCCCGGAGGACGTGTTCGCCAGCTTCGATCGGGAGCCGATCGCGGCGGCCTCGCTGGCGCAGGTGCACCGCGCGCGTACGCACGATGGTCGAGACGTGGCGGTGAAGGTGCAGTACCCGGGCATCGCGCGGGTGGTGGAGACGGACCTGCGCTCGATCAGTCTGCTGATCCGGATCCTCGCCCGCATCGAGCCGAAGTGGGATTTCCGCATGTTGATCGGGGAGATGGCGGACTACGTGCCGCGCGAGCTCGACTTCGTTGCCGAGGGGCAGAGCGCCGAGCGAGTCGCCCGAGAGCTGACGCACCGCACCGACGTGCGCGTCCCCGAGATCGTATGGGAGCACACGGCCAGGCGCGTGCTCACGATGGAGTACATCGACGGGATCAAGATTTCGGCGACGGACGAGCTGGTGGCGGCGGGGATCGACGCGAACGAGGTGGCCCGGATCATGATGGAGGCCTACTGCGAGCAGATCCTCGTGAACGGCTTCTTCCACGCCGACCCGCACCCGGGGAACCTGCTGGTGCTGCCGGGGCCGGTGGTGGTGTTCCTCGACTTCGGGATGAGCAAGCACCTCCCGGACGACTTCCGGCGGTCCTACAACCGCTTCACGCTGGCGGTGCTGAGCCAGAACGACTCGGCCATGCTGAAGGGCTTCCAGGACCTCGGCTTCCGCACGCGGCACGACGACCCGGAGATGCTGGTGGCGCTAGGGCGGTCGTTCTTCGAGTCCTCGGGGCCGGAGCAGCGTCCCTACGCGGACGCGGAGGTGGTCGGCGAGGTGAACGAGCGTCTCTCGCGGCTGTTGTCGGAGAACCCGATCACCGAGGTTCCCTCCGACATCCTCCTGATCCTGCGGGTGCTGGGCCTGATGAGCGGGCTGCAGAAACGCCTCGACAGCACGATCGACGTGGCGGACACGATCACGCCCTTCGCACAGGCGCAGGTCGCGGGGGAGGCGGCGGGCGCGGGGAGATAGCAGCCGGCTAGACCGCACCCCTCTCGTCACCTCTCCGTCGCAGTGTCGTCGTACCACAGGGACTCCTGGATGCGATCCAACACCTGGTCCGGCGCCCAGCGGTTAGGCTCGCCCCCTACGACATCCAGGATCCCGTGGTAGAGAGTCTCGGACGCCAGTGTGAACCTGATGAAGGATTCCGGTTCTGGTTCGTAGTATGCCGCCCGCAGCTCCAGCCCAGGCGGTAGTGGCGGCACGTCAAAGGTCCACCCCCTGAGCCGGTAGGTGCCTTCTGTAAGCGCGTGCAGCGCGTTGCCACGATCATCGAGAACGACGTCCATGGGCGGGCCGCAAACGGGGAGGTTCAACAAAGCCAGGTCGTTGTTTGGCACGAACTGGAGAGAAGGCGGTACGCAACCCGTCAGGTCGTTCCCGCCAAGGTAGAGATGCGTCAGTCTGGTGACCTGTCCCAACTTCGATGGAAACGACCCCGTGAGGCCGTTGTGTTCGAGGCGCAGCTCCCTCAGTTCGGTCAGGCCCGCCAGGCTCCCTGACAGGCTGACCAACACGCCATACATCTCCAGGTCGGAAAGCTCGAGCTTCGTTACCCGACGGGGTGTGCCTCCAACGGTCACGCCGGTCCAGCTCGCCATCGGTCTATCGGCACTCCAGTTGAGGGGAGCGGGAAGGAAGAACGCACTCTCAAAGGACTGGTCCACACTGAGACCTTCCTGCAGCTTCAGGAGGTGCTCGCAGTCCTCGATCAGGCCAGGGTTTTCAGTGGGGTTCGGCACAGCGATACCGGATGAGCAGGTAGCGAGCACCGAGAGCTCGAAAGTGTGCTTACCGTAGCGCCAGCGCCCATTACTGGTCCCCCGGTCGAGGGCTACGGACACCGCTTCTTGCGCGCCCCACGACTGGCCCGCCAGACGCGTGGTGACGTAGTGCCGCTCTGGGTCAGTGGTGTCCTGCCAGACGAGAAGCTCGACGGTCACACCGCCCTCCGACTGAGCGACCACGCCCATCGCAATCGAGAGGGCCAGCGCTCCCGCCAGTATCACGATGGTCCAGTTCTTCACGCTCTTCATTTGAAACGCTCCAGCAACGGGTCAAACCTACTTGGTGTCCCGTCGCTACGATGCGTTACTCCCCGTCTGGCCACAATCCCGGGCTTTGGCTGGCGCGATCCGGGGGGATCGGCTAATCTTGGTTAGCCCTTTAAGGCGGTCCCGAGAGGCTGCCAAGGGAGGAGGCGCCGCCATGAGCGGCTGGCCCTGCGCAGGCACGCGAATCCCCTTCCCGACCAGGTTGTCCCCACGATGAGTCCCGTTGAGTTGCAACGGGGTCCCGAGTTGGCACGCACGATTCGGCGCCTGGCGCACGAGATCGTCGAGAGCAACGGTGGCGCGGACAACCTCGTGCTCGTTGGCTTGCTGACTCGCGGAGCGCCACTGGCGGAGCGGCTGGCGGCCGCAATCGAGACGTTCGAAGGCGTGGCGCCCCCGGTGGGACGGCTCGACATCGGGCTGTACCGCGACGACCTCGCGCAACGCGACCCCCTTCCCCCCGTTCGCCCCAGCGACATCCCCCGCAGCCTCGACGGCATGACCGTGGTGCTGGTCGACGACGTGCTCTTTACCGGACGCACGATTCGGGCCGCGATGGACGCAATCATGGACTTCGGGCGGCCGGCGCGCGTGCGCCTGGCAGTGATGGTGGACCGCGGTCACCGCGAGCTGCCGATTCGACCCGACTTTGTCGGACGCAACATCCCGACAGCGCCCTCGCAAACGGTCGATGTGCGCCTGGCGGAGATGGACGGCGAAGACGCGATCTACCTGATAGAGGGAGCGGAGCGTCATGGTGAGCATTGAGCCAGCCATTCCCGAGGCGGCCACCCACGCGGCAATGGCGCCGGCCGAGGCGGCCACCCCACCAGCGATCGTGTGGACACGGAAGGACCTGCTCGACACGGACGTGCTCTCCAACGGGGAGATCGAGCTCGTGATGGAGACGGCAGACGCGATGACGGAGGTGCGGGAGCGGCCGGTGGGGCGCGTCGCGACACTGCGGGGCACGACCGTGGTCACCCTCTTCTACGAGAACAGCACGCGCACGCGCGCCAGCTTCGAGATTGCGGCCAAGGCCCTCGGCGCAGACGTCATCAACCTGTCGGCGGCAGGCAGCAGCGTGGGCAAGGGCGAGTCGCTCATCGACACGGTGCGGACGATCGAGGCGGTGGGGGCGGACATCCTCGTGATGCGCCACCCGAGTGCGGGGGCGGCGGCGCTGGCGGCTCGCCACACCGACGCGAGCGTGATCAACGGGGGCGACGGCGCACACGCGCACCCGACGCAGGCGCTGCTGGACCTGTACACCATGCGCCGCCACACCGGCGACCTGGGGGGACGCAAGGTCGTCATCGTGGGGGACGTGCTGCACAGCCGCGTGGCGCGCTCGAACCTGTGGGCGCTGATGGCGGCGGGGGCGCAGGTCACCCTGTGCGGACCGGCGACTCTCTTGCCGCGCACGCTGCGCACACTGCCGGGGTACGAGGGGCCGGGCGGCTGCGAGGTCACGAGCGATCTCGGGGAGGCGCTGCTGGGGGCGGACGTCGTGATGGCGCTACGCATCCAGCGAGAACGCCAGGAGCAGGGGCTGCTGCCCTCCCTCCGCGAGTACATCCGCCACTACCAGATCACCGAAGAGCGGTTGGCGCGGGCGAACCCCGGCGCACTCGTAATGCACCCGGGCCCGATGAACGAGGGCGTCGAGATCGCGCCCGAGGTCGCGCACGGCCTGCGCTCCGTGGTCGAGGAGCAGGTGACGAACGGAGTGGCCGTGAGGATGGCCATCCTCTACCTGATGGCGACGACGAGACGGCGATGAGCGCGATCCTGATTCGCGGCGGACGGCTGATCGACCCCTCGGCGGGTCGTGACGAGCAGGGCGACGTGCTCATCGAGGATGGGGCCGTGCGCGCGGTTGGGGGCAACCTGGCCGCGGACGGGGCGGTGGTGGTGGAGGCGGCAGGCTGCATCGTGGCGCCGGGGTTCATCGACCTGCACGCACACCTGCGCGAGCCGGGCTTCGAGCAGAAGGGCACGATCGTGACGGAGACGGAGGCGGCGCTGCGGGGCGGGTTCACCACGGTCTGCGCGATGCCGAACACGGACCCTCCGCCCGACAGCGCGCCCGCGGTCGAGGGACTGCTGCAGCGCATCGCGCAGGATGCGCGCCTGCGCGTGCTGCCCGTGGGCTGCACGACAGTGGGGCGGGCCGGGACGCAACTGGCGGCGCTCAGCGAGCTGGCGGAGGCAGGCTGTGTCGCACTGAGTGACGACGGCAGCCCCGTGCCGGGTGGCAGCCTCATGCGGAACGCGCTCACGCTGGCGGGAGCGCTGGGGCTGGTGGTCGCGGAGCACTGCGACGAACCCTCGCTGAGCGGCAAGGGCGCGATGCACGAGGGAGCGGTGAGCGAGCGGCTGGGACTGCCGGGGCAGCCCACCGCGGCGGAGACAGCGGCGATAGCTCGAAACATCGAACTCTGCGAGCTTACCGGCGGACGGTTGCACATCATGCACGTGACGACGGCGAGAGGCGTGGAACTGGTGGCGCGCGCGAAGGAGCGCGGGCTGCCGGTCACCTGCGAGGTGACGCCCAGCCACCTATTCCTGACCGACGAAGCGGTCGCCGGCAGCGACGCGACACCGGCCTACGACACGGCGGCGAAGATCAACCCGCCGCTGCGCGCGCAAGCCGACCGCCTGGCGCTGCTGGCAGGCGTGAACGCAGGCGTCATCGACGCGATCGCGACGGACCACGCGCCGCACGCTCCCGAGGAGAAGCTGTGCGAGTTCGACATGGCCCCGTTCGGCATCAGCTGCGCCGAGACGGCGCTCGCAACGGTGACGGCGCTTGTGGGGCGCGGCGAACTCGATCTGGGGGCCGCGCTGCGCGCGCTCACGCAGGGGCCGGCGGAGGCGTTCGCGCTCGCGGGCCGTGTTCCGGGCATCGGAACGCTTGCCCTCGGGGCGCCCGGCGATGTCACCGTGTTCGACCCCGGGGAGCGCTGGACGGTCGACCCCTCACGCTTCGCCTCGAAGGGGCGCAACACGCCACTCGCGGGCGTGGAGCTGGAAGGTCGGGTTCGGGCGGTCGTGGTCGCGGGCGAGCTCCGGCACGTGGCGGAGGCGGCGCATGTCTAGCGCGAGACTGGCGCTCGCCGACGGGAGCGTGTTCGAAGGGCGCGCGGTAGGGGCATCCGGGCACGCCGGCGGCGAAGTGGTGTTCAACACCTCGATGACGGGCTACCAGGAGATGCTGACGGACCCGTCCTACGCAGGGCAGCTGCTCACGCTCACCTACCCGATGATCGGCAACTACGGGGTGGACGCGGCGGTGGAGGAGTCCGGACAGATCCAGCCGCGGGGGCTGATCGTGCGCGAAGTGGCGCCGATGGCGAGCCACCTGCGTTCGACTAGCGACCTCGCCACCTTCCTTGCCGAGCGGGGGGTGGTGGCGATCGATGGGCTGGATACGCGCGCAATCACGCGGCGCATCCGGCGGCACGGGGTGATGCTGGGCGTGATCACGACGGACCCGGCGGACGAGGCGCTCGAGCGGGTGCACGCCCTGCCAGGCTACGACGGCATCGACTGGGCGGCGCAGGTCACAACAGCGAAACAGTACGGCTGGGGATCCTTTGCCGAAGAGAACCACCTCCGTCCAGCCGTCGAGCCCAAGGCCAACAAGGCGGTCGCCGCACCCGGGGGCGCCTCGGCGAGCGGGCTCTCCGAAGCCCCGAAGAAGGTGGTGCTCATTGACGGCGGCGTGAAGCGCAACATCATGCGTGCGCTGACCGCACGGAACTGCGACATCACAGTGCTCCCCATCGACGCCACGGCGGAGGACGTATTCGCGTTCAAGCCCGACGGCGTCATGTGGTCGCCGGGGCCGGGCGACCCGCAGGTGCAGAACGCGCAGGTCGAGGAGGTCCGCAAGCTGATCGGGGCCGTGCCGCTGTTCGGCATCTGCCTCGGACACCAGGTGATCGCGCGGGCGCTGGGGGCGGGGACGTTCAAGCTCCCCTTCGGGCACCGCGGCGCGAACCACCCCGTCCGCGACGAGCGCACGGGGGCGGTGGCGATCACCGCCCAGAACCACGGATACGCCGTCGACCCCGAGGGGCTGGCGGCTTCGGCGGAGGTAAGCCACGTGAATCTGAACGACGGTACGGTCGAGGGACTGACCATGCGCGACGAGCCGGTGATGGCCATCCAGTACCACTCCGAGGCGAGCCCCGGACCGCTGGACAGCATGGGCATGTTCGACCGCTTCGTGGAGCTGATGGCGAAGGCGGGGAGCGAACGATGACGCGTACGACCGATATGCAGCCCGCCACCGTCGCCGACGCGGCGGCGATCGCCTCGATCGCGCATGCGCTGCGGGACGAGCCGAACACCAGCCTCCCGCCCAACCTCGACACCGACATGGCGCGAGCCTGGCTCACGCGGCTGGAGGAGCGGGGCGCGGCGGCGGTCGCGCTGGACGGGTCGATCCCGGTGGCCTTTGGGGCGGTCGAGGCAAGTGCGGACGAACCGGAGACGGGCGAGCTCGGGGTGTGGGTCCTGCCCGACCACCGCCGCCGCGGCATCGCCACGGAGCTGGCGGAGGAGTTGCTCGAACTGGCGCGGGAGCGAGGCTTCCGACGCATCCGCGGGAGGCTTCCGGAGGGCAACGAGCCCGCCCTCAGCTTCCTCTCGGCGATCGGGGGGATGGTTCCCCTGCGCAATCCCGACATGACCTTCGAGCTGCCTCTCCAGTGACGGCAATGAAGAACGCCCGCCGCCCCCTGCCGCCCGTACGCGGCAGCGTGATCGCGCGCGATGCTCGCCTGCGGGGGCATGCGCCACGCCGGTCGGCGAGTTGGGCCGACCTGCTGATCGCGTGCGCAGCGACGGCCCTGGCGATGGCGGTTCTTATCGTGGTCGCGACGTTCTCGGGCGAAAACGTGCTGGGGGGCGGTGCGGGGAGGTTCTGGGCGCTCACGTTCGCGGGCGCGCTCGCGCTCTGCGCGCTGTTCCTTGTCCTGCTCGGGCTGGTGCTGCTGGGCGAACGCTCGCGTGAGGGGGGCCGCTACCTCGTCCCGGTCGCCAGCGGCGTGGGAGCGGGGGTGCTCGTTGGAGCGCTAGTGCTCGAGGGTGCGAGCCGCGGAGCCGTGCTTGCCCCGCTGCTCCTGCTCGTGCTCGCGCTGCCGCCCGTGCGAGAGGGTCTGGCATGGATCATGCGGCGGCGGGCCGGGGCAGGCCAGCGATGACGAAGCCGGAAAGCGTCCTCATCATCGGCTCCGGCGCGATCGTCATCGGGCAGGCGGCAGAGTTCGACTACGCCGGTACGCAGGCCTGCAAGGCCGTGCGCGAGGAGGGCGTGCGCAGCATCCTCGTGAACTCGAACCCGGCCACCATCATGACCGACCTCGACGTGGCCGACGCCGTCTACATCGAGCCGCTGACGGTGCCCGTCATCGAGCGCATCATCGCGCGCGAGCGTCCGGACGGACTGTTGCCCACCCTCGGTGGCCAGACCGGGCTCAACCTTGCGGTCGACCTCGCGAACGCGGGCGTTCTGGACAAATACAACGTGAAGCTGTTGGGCACGCCGTTGGAATCCATCCAGCGGGCGGAGGACCGCGAGCTCTTCAACAACCTGCTGGCCAAGATCGGCGAGCCCGTGCTTGAGAGCGAACCCTGCGAGTCGCTCGAAGCGTGCATGGCGGCGGCGGACCAGATCGGACTCCCCGTCGTGGTGCGGCCCGCCTACACGCTGGGGGGCACGGGCGGGGGCATCGCGCGCACGCTCGAGGCGCTACGCACCATCGCCAGCAGCGGCCTGGCCGCGAGCCCCATCACCCAGGTCCTGATCGAACGCTACCTGGGCGGCTGGAAAGAGATCGAGTACGAGGTGATACGGGACGGCGCAGGCAACTGCGTGACCATCTGCAACATGGAGAACCTCGACCCGATGGGCGTCCACACCGGCGACTCGATCGTCGTGGCGCCCTCCCAGACGTTGACGGACAAGGACTACCAGATGCTGCGCTCGGCCGCGCTGCGCATCATCGACGAGCTTGGGATCGAGGGCGGCTGCAACATCCAGTTCTCCATGGCGCCGCGCAAGGATGTGCGCGACTGGGAGGGCGACCCGAGCGAGCCGCTTCCCTACTACGTGATCGAGGTGAACCCGCGGGTCTCGCGATCGTCCGCGCTGGCCTCGAAGGCGACGGGCTACCCGATCGCGCGGGTGGCGGCCAAGATCGCCTGTGGCAAGACGCTCGACGAGATCCCGAACGCAGTCACGCAGCGCACGACGGCCGCGTTCGAGCCGGCGCTCGACTACTGCGTCGTGAAGATTCCGCGCTGGCCCTTCGACAAGTTCGCGCTGGGCGACCGGGGCCTGGGCACGCAGATGAAGGCCACGGGCGAGGTCATGGCGATCGACCGCACCTTCGAGGGCGCACTCAACAAGGCCGTGCGTTCGCTCGAGTTCGGGCGGCGGACGCTGCTCTGGGAGGATGCCGCCTGGCGTGACGCGAAGGCGATCGACCTGAGCGCTACGGACACGCGTCTCTGGGCGCTGATGGCGGCCTTGCGTCGCGACATTCCCGTGCAGGAGATCGCGACGGAGACAGGGATCGACCCGTGGTTCCTGGAACGACTGCGGCGGATCGTGGCGGTGGAGCGCCGCCTGCTCTCGGAGCCGCTGGACGGCGAGTTGCTGCTGGAAGCAAAGCGGATGGGTTTCAGCGACGAAATGGTCGGGCAGCTTGCCGACCGGCTCGCCGAACACGTGCGGGAACTGCGCCAGCAGCTGGGCATGCGGCCTGTCTACAAGATGGTGGATACCTGCGCCGCCGAGTTCGACGCGGCAACGCCCTACTTCTACTCGACTTACGAAGAGGAGAACGAGGCACTACCCGAGCCCGGCGAGTCGACGGTGGTGCTGGGGAGCGGGCCGATCCGTATCGGGCAGGGGATCGAGTTCGACTACGCGAGCGTCCACGCGGCATGGGCGCTGCAGGACGCAGGCCGGCGCGCCATCCTCGTGAACTCCAACCCGGAGACGGTCTCGACGGACTTCGACACGAGCGACCGCCTCTACTTCGAGCCCCTGGACGAAGAGGCGGTTCGCAACATCCTCGAGAACGAGGCGGGAGAGACGGGCGACACGCCCACGAGCATCGTGCAGTTCGGGGGACAGACGGCGGTGAACCTGGCGGAGCCGCTCTGGCGGTCGGGGCAGGCCATCATCGGGTCGAGCGCGGAGACGATCGACACGGCCGAGGACCGCGAGCTGTTCGAGCGCTTCCTCCAAAACCTGGGCATTCCCCAGCCCCCGGGGGCGGCCGTGCGCACGCTGGAGGAGGGGCTGAAGACGGCGCAGACGATCGGATACCCCGTGCTCGTGCGGCCCTCCTACGTGCTCGGTGGGCGGGCAATGGAGATCGTGCAGAACCCCCGCGAGATGGTCGGCTTCCTGGCGCAGGCGGCGGAGGCGGCGGAGGGGCGCCCCATCCTCATCGACAAGTACCTGGAAGGGCGCGAGGTTGAGGTGGACGCCATCTGCGACGGCGAGGGCGTGCTCATCCCCGGCATCATGGAGCACATCGAACGGACGGGCGTCCACTCGGGCGACTCGATGGCGGTCTACCCACCGATCCACCTCGATGCAGAGGAGCGGGATCTGATCTGCAGCTACAGCGAGCAGATCGTGCTGGGCATGGGGGCGATCGGGTTGACGAACATCCAGTACGTGGTGCTCCCCCGGGATGCCTCCGGAACGCCCCGGGTGTACGTGCTGGAGGTGAACCCACGCGCGAGCCGCACGGTGCCGTTCATCTCGAAGGTGACGGGCGTGCCGATGGTGCGGTTGGCCGTACGCGCCATGTGCGGCCAGTCGTTGGCCAGCCAGGGCTACGACTCGGGTCTCTGGCCGGAGCGGAAACTGGTGGCGGTGAAGGCGCCGGTTTTCTCGATGTCGAAGCTGGCGGAAGTCGACACGTACCTCGGGCCGGAGATGAAGAGCACGGGCGAGGTGATGGGCATCGACAGCAGCTATGAGGCCGCGCTGGCGAAGGCATTGGTAGCCTCGGACCTGGCACTGGACGCGGGGACGCCCGTCCTCCTCTCACTCAGCGACCGCACCAAGGCCGAGGCGCTGCCGCTCCTGCACGGGTTGCACGAAGCAGGCTGCGATCTGTACGCCACGGAAGGCACCGCGGCGATGCTGGACGCGCTCGGCATTCCCGCTACGGTGGTGACGAAGGTGCTGAGCGGCACCCACCCCAACGTGGTGGATGTGATCGAGGACGGCACGGTCCGCGGTGTGCTGAACACGCCCGAAGGCCGCCTCACAGGCTCCCTTCGCGACGGCTTCCACATCCGCCGTGCCGCGGCCGAGAAGCGCATCCCCTGCTACACCTCGATCGACACGGCTCGGGCCGCGATCGAGGCGATGCTCGGCACGGTCACCCCCAACGTCGCCCGGCTGGACGAGTACGTCGCGCGATGATCCAGGAGCGGGTGACGGTCCTCTCGAACGAACCGTGCTACGAGGGGGGCTACGTCATCTGGCTTGACGCGCCCAACCTGGCGGCGGCGGGGCACACGCCCGGCCAGTTCGTGATGCTGCGCTGCTCCCCCGAGAGCGGCGATCCCGAGTTCTCACGCGCCTTCAGCTTCCACCGGGCCGAAGAAGGGCGCATCGCGCTGCTGTATGCGGTTGCGGGACGGGGAACGGCGTGGCTCGCGGAACGGCGCCGGGGCGACACCGTCTCGGTGTACGGACCCCTGGGAAAGGGGTTCCGGCTGCCCGATGGCTCGGGGAACCTGCTGCTCGTGGCGGGGGGTGTTGGCGTCGCGCCGATGGTGGATATGGCCGAGGTGGGGCTGGAGCGGGGGCACCAGGTGACGGCGATGATGGGGGCGCGCACGGCCTCGCAGCTGCTGCCCCCCTCGGCCTGGCCGAGCGAGGTCGAGTACGTGGTCGTCACCGAGGACGGCTCGCAGGGGCTTGCGGGGCGGGTCACGGAACACCTGCACGAGTACGTCGAGTGGTCGAGCAAGCTGTACGCGTGCGGCCCGAACGCGATGTTCGCCTCGCTGGCGGAGGCGCTGCGCCACAACGGGCGTCGCCAGCGGCCGGAGATCCTGATGGAGGAGCACATGCCCTGCGGCTGGGGCATGTGCTACGGGTGCGCGATCTTTACGCGCCACGGCGTGCGACTCTGCTGCAAGGATGGCCCGCGCTTCAACCTGTTCGACGTGTTCTAGGCAGGCCGCCGCCGGTCGTGCTAACATGCTTGTGTCACACAAAAGGTGAGCGGAGCCGGAATGGCATCGGCGGAACAGTCAGGCGAACGCCAAAGGGACTTCAGCAGCCCTGCGACATGGGGTGATGTGGAACAAGTGCGCCTTTCACTTGGTGCGCAGATCGACACGCAGATCGCAGGCGTGAGGACGCAGATGGCCCAACTGGACACACGGATGGAAGCACGACTGGCTGGCATGGAAACCCGGCTGCAAACGCGACTGGCTGGCATGGACACCCGGCTGGAAACGCAGATGGCCGCGATGAACATAGAGCGGGCCGGGATGGAGACACGCCTGACACGCCTGTTCCTTGGGGCCGTTGCAGGAGCCGTGACGGTCATCGGAGTCCTGGTCGGCGTCGTCCAGGCCGTCGACTGAGGGATGCTACGAGCCGCTGGCGGTGTGCAGGCGGCGGCGGGCCTCTTCGGCGCTGATGGGCAGGTCGAAGTGTTTCAGGCGCCCTCGTCCCCCACGTGCGAGCACGACCTCCCGGGGCGCGAGGCCGAGGGCCCGGGCAAGCAGCTTCGCGACCGCCTCGTTGGCGGCGCCATCGACCGGCGGGGCCGTGACGCGCACGCGCAGGACGCCCGTGTCATCGAAGCCAGCGATGTCGTCGCGGCTGGCGCGGGGGGTGACTCGAACAACGATGCGGCCCACGGAGCGAGTGTACGGAACGACGAACAGCCGTCGAAGGGTTGCGAACAGGCGTTCTAGTCCCTTAGCATTGCCATCCAGAACGAGGGGAGAGCAGGACATGTCCAAGAAAGAAGCCGATCGGAAGCGCGCCCTCGACCTGGCCCTGAGCCAGATCGAGAAGCAGTACGGCCAGGGCGCCATCATGAAGATGGGCGAGGTGACCCCCAACATGACCATTGCCGCTATCCCCACGGGGTCGCTCTCCCTCGACATCGCCCTCGGCATCGGCGGCATTCCGCGCGGCCGCGTCACCGAGATCTACGGCCCCGAGTCGGCCGGCAAGAGCACACTCGCCCAGCATGTGATCGGGCAGGCGCAGCGCGGCGGCGGCGCCGTCGCCTACATCGACGTGGAGCACTCGCTCGACCCCACCTACGCGCAGGACCTCGGCATCAATACGGAAGACCTGCTCATCAGCCAGCCCGACACGGGCGAGCAGGCGCTCGAGATCTGCGAGGCCCTCGTCCGCTCGAACGCAATCGACTGCATCGTCATCGACTCGGTCGCCGCCCTCGTGCCGCGCGCCGAGATCGAAGGGGAGATGGGCGACACGCACGTCGGCCTGCAGGCGCGGTTGATGTCGCAGGCGTTGCGCAAGCTGACGGCGTCAATCTCGCGGACGAGCACGTCGGTCATCTTCATCAACCAGCTGCGGGAGAAGGTGGGCGTGGTGTTCGGGAACCCCGAGGTAACGCCCGGCGGGCGCGCCCTGAAGTTCTACTCGTCGGTGCGGATCGAGCTGCGCGGCATCGAGACCATCAAGAAGGGGACTACCGTGCTCGGGCGGCGCGTACGGGCGAAGATCGTGAAAAACAAGGTAGCGGCGCCCTTCCGCACGGCCGAGTTCGACATCATGTTCACGCCGCCCCGGGGCATCAGCCGCTCGGCTGACGTGGTGGACCTCGGCGCGGAGTCCGGCATCCTCAGGAAGTCGGGGGCGTTCTACAGCTACGGCGACCTGCGCATCGGGCAGGGGCGCGAGGCCGCAAAGGCGTTCCTGTACGAGAACCTCGACATCCTTGAGGCGATCGAACGCGAGCTGCGACTTGCGGCAGGCCTGCCGGTGGGCGACGCCGCCGAATCGGTCGCGGCAGGCAAATCGACCGACGCCGGGCAATCGGACGCCGCAGCAGCCGACACGGCGATGGCCGCCGGAGGGTTCTGAGCACCCCCATGCCGCCGGACGAACCTGATGAAGCACCCCGCGTGACGGCCATCAAGCGCCGAACGCGCGGGCGCGTCCTGGTGACCACCAGCGACGGCGAGACGCTCGCCGTGCATGGCGAAGCGCTCCAACGGGCAGGCGTACGGGAAGGAGACGCCCTCGACGGCGGCTCCCGAGAACGCATCGAGCGGGAGGAGCAGCGCTGCACGGCGCACGAGGCGGCCCTGCGGCTGCTCTCGCACCGCCCGCGCAGCGAGCGCGAGCTCGGACAGCGGCTGCGCCTGCGGGGCCTCGCCGCAGACGTGGTGGAGGACGAGATCGGGCGGCTGCGCAGAGCAGGGTTGCTCGACGACGACGCGTTCGCGCGGTTGTGGGTTGAGGATCGCCAGTTGCGTGCGCCGCGGGGCCGGCGCCTGTTGCGGTACGAGTTGCGCGGGCGCGGCGTTCGCTCGGAGCTCGCGGACGCGGCGGTGGCCTCGGTGGACGACCGCACGGCGGCGCTCGCGCTGGCGCGGGGGCGGGCACGGCGGCTCGCGGGGCTGGAGTTCAAGCAGTTCAGCCAGCGGCTGGGTCGTTTCCTCGAGCGCCGCGGGTTCGGGTACAACGACGTCGGGGAGGCCGTACGGACGGTCTGGAACGAGAGCGCGCCGGAGTCTGAGCAGCGCTAGCGAGCCGGTTTCCGTGCGCGAGGAAACCTTTGACGGCCTCGCTCGGCGACCCGTACCATCGCCCCACAGGCGGCGCTCGCCGCTTTGGGAACACTATGTCGCAACCTGCGATTCACTTGGAGCAACGTCATGCCGGCGATCATTGCCGTTATCGCCGGCCTCGTGGGCATTCTGATCGGGATCGGCGTGGGCTACGCCCTGCGCCGCCGCTCTGCACAGCATTCATTGCAGCAGGCGGAGGAGGACGCCCGGCAGCTACTCACTGAGGCCGAGACCAGGAGCCGCGAGCTTGAACTGGAGGCGAAAGAGGAGGCGCTCAACCTCCGAAACGAAGCAGAAGCCGATATCCGCGAGTGGCGCTCGGAGCTCTCGCGGATGGAAAACCGCCTCTCCCAGCGAGAGGAGAACCTGGACCGCAAGGCGCAGGGCATCGACTCGCGCGAGACGACGCTGCAGGAGCGCTCGGACGCGCTTCGCGGCGCCGAGGACGAGATCGCCGAGTTGCGGGCGGAGCAGGAGCGCGCCATCGAGCGCGTCAGTGGCCTCAGCCGCGAGGAAGCCCGCGGTCAGCTGCTCGCCGCCGTCGACGATGAGATCCGCGAGGAGGCGAGCCGCCGCGTGCGCGAGATGGAACGCGAGGCCGAGGCCACGGCCGCGGCCCGCGCCCGCAAGATCATCGCGACCGCGATCCAGCGGTACGCCGGCGATGTGACGGCGGAGACGACCGTCTCCGTTGTACCCATCGGCAGCGACGACATGAAGGGCCGCATCATTGGCCGCGAGGGGCGCAACATCCGCGCCATTGAAGCGGCCACCGGTGTCGACCTGATCATCGACGACACGCCCGACGCGGTGACGATCAGCTCGTTCGACCCCGTGCGGCGGGAGGTCGCCCGGGTCGCGCTCGCCGGCCTGGTGCAGGACGGACGCATTCACCCAACTCGCATCGAGGAGGCGGTCTCGAAGGCGCAGCGCAACGTCGACTCGACAATGGCGGAATCGGCGGAGAACGCGGCCGCGGAGGCAAACGTCCTCAACCTCCACCCCGAGGTGATGAAGGTGTTGGGCCGGTTACGCTACCGCACCAGCTACGGCCAGAACGTGATGCGCCACTCCGTCGAGACGGCGCACATCGCGGCGATGATCGCTCGGGAGATCGGAGCCAACGAGGACATCGCGCGGGCGGGCGGATTCCTCCACGACCTGGGCAAGGCCGTCGACCACGAGGTCGAGGGCACGCACGCGATCATCGGGGCCGACATCGCGAGGCGCTACCGCGTGCGCGAAGAGGTGGCTCACTGTATCGAGGCGCACCACGAGGAAGTCGAGCCCTCGACCGTGGAGGCCGTCATCGTGCAGATGGCGGACGCCATCAGCGGCGGCCGCCCCGGCGCCCGGCGCGAGTCGCTCGACAGCTATGTGAAACGCCTGGAGACGCTCGAGCAGATCGCCATGGACCAGAAGGGGGTGGAGCAGGCATTCGCTATCCAGGCCGGGCGGGAGCTCCGCATCGTCGTCCGCCCCGAACAGGTCGACGACCTCGAATCGATGCGCATCGCGCGCGACGTGAGCCAGAAGATCGAGGAGAGCGTCGACTATCCGGGGCAGATCAAGGTGACCGTCGTGCGCGAGACGCGCGCGACCGAGTACGCCCGCTAGGCGGCGTCGTGGCGAGCGGCGACTTCCACCTGCACAGCACCTGCTCGGATGGCGTCCGCAGCCCCACGTGGGTGATGGAGAAGGCCGCAGCGAACGGCGTGCGCGTCCTCGCGCTTACAGACCACGACACGACCGCGGGGCTGGCGGAGGCGGGCACTGCGGCGGCAGCGGTGGGGCTGCGGCTCATTCCCGGGATCGAGCTGAGCGTCGACCTGGACGGGGTCGACGCGCACCTGCTTGGCTTCGGCTTCGACGTCGCGCACGGTCCGCTGCAGGCGTACCTGAGCGAGCAGCGCGAGGGCCGCGTTGGTCGCATGAAACGCATGGTGCGGGTCCTCGGGGAGCACGGGGTGACCATCGAGGCCGAGCGCGTCCTCGCGATCGCCGGGGAGGCGAGCCTGGGGAGACCGCACGTGGCACGAGCGCTGGTGGAGGCTGGCTACGTTGGGAGCGTGGCGGAGGCGTTCGATAAGTGGCTGGGGGATGGGAAGCCGGCGCACATCACGCGCGACCGGCTGACCCCGGCGGAGGCGATCGCCCTCCTGCACGAAGCGGGCGGGGTAGCCTTCGTGGCGCACCCGCTCTTTCTCGGCGACGACTACGAGAAGGCCGTGGCCGCGCTCGCGGGGATGGGACTCGACGGCATGGAGACGTACTACAAGCACTACGACGAGGAGGCCATCGCCGCCCACGAAGCGCTCGCCGCGAAACTCGGGCTGGGTCGTTCGGGGGGCAGCGACTACCACGGCCTCGGGAACCCGTACGATCGTGAAGTGGGAGAAATCCCATTCCCGGACCACGCGGTCGCGGGTTTCAGGGCGTTTCTCAATAGCCGCGGGGTTCACAGCCTCGCGGGGACTGGAGCCGTCTGATGGACGTCAACCTGGGCGCTGACGCAATCGAGAAGATCATCCCTCACCGCTACCCGATGCTGCTGGTCGACCGGATGGTGGAGATCGAGGAGGGCGCCAGCGGGGTGGGAATCAAGAACGTGACCGCCAACGAATGGTTCTTCGAGGGGCACTTTCCCGGCAACCGCGTGATGCCGGGGGTGCTCATCGTGGAGGCGCTGGCGCAGGTGGCAGCGATCACGCTGCTGAAGAACGTGGACCACGCCGGCAAGATCCCGATGTTCGGCGGCATCGAGAAGATGCGCTTCCGCCGGCCGGTAACACCCGGCGATCAGCTCCGGCTGTCGTTCACACTGGAGCGGATGCGGGGGCCGGTGGGGCGCGGGGCCGTGGAGGCGAGCGTGGACGGCACGGTAGTGGCGAACGGAGTCATCTCGTTCGCGCTGGTGGAGAACCCGACGGGCTGACCCGGCTCCGAAAGGCGGCTTCCGGAGGCTCGGGGACCGTCTGCTAGCATGGATTGACGATGCCCAAAACGGTGGAGTGCGCTCGCCATCAGGGGGTCGAGACTGCCCTGCGGTGTAGTCGCTGCGAAACCCCCATCTGCCCGTCCTGCCTGATCCAATCGCCCGTGGGGGCGCGTTGCCCCGACTGCGCGCGGGGGGTCCGTGCCCCCATGTATGTGCTCTCGACCGGGCACATGGCGAGGGCGGGGCTGGCGGCGGTCGTGGGCGGGGTGGTGATGGGCCTCCTCTGGGCGCTCATCCTGCGGCCGTTCACGCGGGGGTTCTTCGCGCTCCTGGTGGGGGTGGCGCTGGGATACGCGTTCACGCGCCTGCTGGAGTTCGCCACGGGAGGAAAACGTGGTCCGGGAATGGTGGGGTTCGCCATCGGGGGGATCGTGCTGGCCTGGGCGGTGCTGATTGTGCTGGGAGGCTCGCACTTCGCCCTCTGGGGGTTGGTGGCAGCGGGCGTCGGTGTGTGGTTCTCGTACCAGAACCTGCGGTAGGGCAGCCCGGATCAGGCGATGACGGCCGCAACGAGGACGAATGCGAGCGTGACCACACCCACGACAGCGGCGACGGCGAGGTCGCGGCGGACGTAGCGGTAGTCGGTGGCGACGTGGTGCTCAGGGCGCGTCTGCTCGGGGATGCGCGCAGCGGTCGTGCTCGTCGTCCGCGGCGCGGGAGTGGCTCCGGGACGGGGAAGCGTCGAGCCGCGTTCGCGGCGGCGGCGCTGGCGTCGGGGTCGGCGGGAGCTCATCGACAGCGATCGTACCGCGCGCGGGAGTCGCACGATAGCGCCGACCGGACCGGTAGAATCGCGCGCACGACCAGAAGCGATGCGCGCCCGCGAGTGCGCGAGGAGGCCACACGTGAGCAACGGAACGACCGACATCGGGCTGCCGGTAACCGAGACCTACACGCCCCCGGCGCGGGTGCGGGAGGGCGCCTACGTTGGCTCCCGCGACGAGTACGACGAACTCCGGCGGCGCTCGATCGAAGACCGCGAGACGTTCTGGGCGGAGCAGGCGAGGGCCAACCTCCAGTGGATGAGCGACTTCGAGACGGTGGTGGAAGAGGACTTCACGACGGGCCACATCGCCTGGTTCAAGGAGGGGACGCTCAACGTGAGCGCGAACTGCCTGGACCGGCACCTGGAGTCGCGCGGTGACCAGGTCGCGCTGCTCTGGGAGGGCGACGAGCCGGGCGATAACCGCTCGCTCACGTACCAGGAGGTGGCCGACGAGGTCGGGCGGCTCTCGAACGCCCTGCGGGCGCGGGGCGTGCAGAAGGGCGACCGCATCGCCATCTACATGGGCATGGTTCCGGAACTGGTGGTCGCGATGCTGGCCTGCGCGCGCATCGGGGCGGTGCACTCGGTCATCTTCGGCGGGTTCAGCCCGCGCTCGATCGTCGACCGCGTGGAGGACTCCACCTGCAAGGCGATCATCACGCAGGACGAGGGCAAGCGCGGCGGGCGGCCCGTGGCGCTGAAGACGAACGTCGACGAGGCGCTTTCGATGGGCGGCGAGAGCATCGAGTTCGTCATCGTTTACAAGCGCACGGACGCGGACATCGCGATGACCGACGGGCGCGACATCTTTTGGGACGACGCCCTCGCGGGGCAGGCCGCCGAGTGCGAGCCCGAGGAGATGGGCGCCGAGGACCCGCTCTTCATCCTCTACACATCCGGATCGACCGGGAAGCCCAAGGGCGTGCTGCACACGCAGGCGGGCTACCTGCTCTACACGATGCTCTCGCACCGCTACGTGTTCGACTACCGCGAGGGGGACATCTACTGCTGCGCCGCAGACGTGGGCTGGATAACGGGCCACAGCTACATCGTGTACGGGCCGCTGGCGAACGGGGCGACCTCGGTGCTGTTCGAGTCGGTACCGACGTACCCGGACGCGGGGCGCTACTGGGACATGGTCGACCGGCTGGGGATCAACATCTTCTACACGGCGCCGACAGCGATCCGGGCGATCGCGGCCGAGGGCGACGACCACGTGACCCGCTACAGCCGCGAGAGCCTGCGCGTGCTGGGCACCGTGGGCGAGCCGATCAACCCGGAAGCCTGGCGCTGGTACTTCAACGTGGTCGGCGGCGGACGCTGCTCGATCGTGGATACGTACTGGCAGACCGAGACGGGCGGCCACATGATCACCGGCCTGCCGGGCGCGAATGACATGAAGCCGGGCTCGGCCTCGCTTCCGTTCCTGGGCGTTGAGCCGGCAGTCGTCGACGAGGGCGGCAACGTCATCGAGGGGAACAGCGTGACCGGGCGGCTCTGCATCACGGCCTCGTGGCCGGGGATGATGCGGACGGTCTACGGCGACCACCAGCGCTTCATCGACACGTACCTGACGACCTACCCCGGCAAGTACTTCACGGGCGACGGCTGCCATCGCGACCAGGACGGCTACTACTGGATCACGGGCCGCGTCGATGACGTGATGAACGTGGCCGGGCACCGGCTGGGCAGCGCAGAGATCGAAGGGGCGCTGGTGGGGCACGAGGCCTGCGCCGAGGCCGCCGTTGTGGGCTACCCGCACGACGTGAAGGGAACCGGCATCTACGCGTACGTCATGCTCAACCAGGGCTGGAGTGGGTCGGAAGAGATCGAGCGGGAGCTGCGGATGGCCGTGCGCAGGGAGATCAGCCCGATCGCGACGCCGGACCAGATCCAGTTCGTGCCGGGCCTGCCGAAGACACGCTCGGGAAAGATCATGCGACGCATCCTGCGCAAGATCGCCGAGGGCGAGCCCGAGAACGTCGGCGACGTGACCACCCTCGCCGACCCCGCGGTCGTCGAGGACATCGTGGCAGGGGCGAAGGTCTAGGGAGCGTCGGGGGAGAGCGGCAGGCGAAGCTGGTCGCGCTCGGGGGCGGCGCCGGCGAGCAGCAGCTCGACGGCAGCGATGGCCGCCTCCCGCTGACCGCGCGCCTCCACCCGATCGAGGAGGATGGGCGCCAGCGCTTCGATCGCGCGAGCCAGCTCGGGGTCCTCGGCGCAGAGGCGCTCGTGCGCCTCCGCGGCACTCAGACCCTCGGCCCAGTAGCGGCGCACGGCCGCGGCCACGAAGGCTCCACCAAGGACATCCACGCAGTCCCCAGTCTCGTAGCCAGCCTCGACGAGGGCGCGCTGAACGATCTCGATGGCCTCGTTGCGTTCCCGCCCCCGCAGGTCGAGGGGACGCTGCTCGCTCACGAATCGATCCCGAGGAGGGCGGTCAGGTCCTGCTTGGCATCGAGGATGCCGGCCCAGAGGTCGCCCGTGTGGGTGAAGCGTTCGGGCGCGGTGAGGACGGTGAAGTCCGTGGGGTAGAGCGAGTCGAGCTCATCCCAGCGAACGGGCACGGAGACGGGCGCGCCCGGCTTGGCCCGGGGCGAGAAGATGGCGGCGACGTTCTTGGCGCGGGCGTTCTGGTTGACGTCGAGGAAGATCTTCCCGGTGCGCTTCTGGGAGGCCCACTCGAGGGTCACGTCGCGGGGCATGCGGGCGAGCAGCTCGCCGCTGACCGTCTCGCAGAGGGAGCGGATCACGGGGTAGGGGAACTGTCGAAGGATGGGCACGTAGATGTGAAGCCCGGTCGCGCCCGACGTCTTGACGTAGGAAGGGAGGGCGGTAGCGTCAAGAATCTCCTTGAGGGCGCGCGCCACCTCAGCCGTCTTGGCGAAGGCCTTGCGGTTGAGCTGGGGCTCCTCGCCAGCCGCTTCCGTACCAGCGTAGATGTAGGGGTCGAGGTCGAAGAGGAGGAAGTCGGGGTAGTTGAGGACGGAGGCCTCGATCTTCGCCCGCGAGCCAGTGAAGGTTGCGGGGAGGGTGCGAGCGTCGGGCTCGGGAGAGACGCGAGCCATGGTCGCGTGGAACTCGAGGTTGGCGAGCTGGCCCAGCCAGAGCAGGGTAGCGAGGTTGTTGCAGAGCAGGAAGTCACGGTCGCCGCTGGACCCCTCGGAGTGGACGGGCACGGTCTCGACGAAGTCAGGGGGCGGACCCTCCGAGTGCTTCTGGTAGAAGTGCAGGTCGCCGATGCCGTTGGGGTAGCGCGTGAGCGTGATGAGCCGGTCGCGGAGGTGGGGGAGCATGAGTGGCGCGACGGTGGCGAGATAGCGCAGCAGGTCGCGCTTGGTGACAGCGCGCTGGGCGCCGTGCTCGGGCCAGAGGGGTTTTTCGAGATTGGTGACCGGGAGCTCGTGGCCGTCCACGTCGAGCCGTAGCTCATCGCGTGAGTCGGCGAGCTGGCGCAGCACGGAGGCCGCCTGGTTCGAGAGGGAGGGAGCGGCGGGGGCCGGCGGGAGCCTCTCGGCCACGAAGATGGTCTCCTCGGGGGCCTTGTCGGGGCGGAGGCGCTTGAAGACGGGCGCTCGCAGGAGACCCGCGGAGGTGACCTCGGAGTACTCGACCTCGACCACGAGCTCGGGGCGGACGAAGGTCGCGCCCTCGGCCTCGGGCGGGGTGTCCGGGAAGGGGGAAGCGTCAGTCGCCAGCGCGTCGAGCCGGGCGCGCAAGTCGACGAGGAGCGCGTCGGTGAAACCGCCGCCAGCGCGGCCACGGTAGACGAGCGCGCCGTCGGAGTCCGGAGCGGCGAGCAGGAGCGCGCCGAAGGTCGGCTCGCGGGCGCCCTCCCCCGGCGTGAAGCCTGCCACGACGAACTCGGCAGAGTGGCGCGCCTTGATCTTGGCCCAGGCGTCGGAGCGCCGGCCGGGGAGGTAACGGCTCCCGCGGCGCTTGGCGACCACGCCCTCGAGGCCGAGCGCGACTGCCCCGTCGTAGGCCTCTCTGCCCTCGGCCTGGAAGTGCTCGACGAGGGCGACCGGCCCGGCGGGGAGGAGCACGCGCGCGAGCGCTTCCTTGCGCTCCTCGAGGGCGACGCTGGTGAGGTCGAAGCCATCGAGGTGGAGCAGGTCGAAGGCCATGTAGGTCACCGGGACGCGGTCCTCGGCGGCGGCGATATCGAGCTCGCCGGCGAGGTTCATGCGCTGCTGGAGGAGCTCGAAGGAAGGGACACCGCGCTCATCGAAGGCGACAATCTCGCCGTCGAAGATGGCCTCCGCGACGGGCTGTGCAGCGAGGGCGCCAACGAGCCCGGGGTAGGTGGCGGTGAGATCGGTGCCACGGCGGGAGTAGAGCTTCACAGCGCCGCCGGATACGTGGGCGACGGCGCGGATACCGTCGAGCTTCGGCTCGAAGAGCCAGTCGGGGTGGGAGAAGGCCTCGCGTACGCTGGCCATCATGGGGGTGAGCGCGTCGGGGAGGGGGGAGGGGCTTGAGCCGCTGAGGGCGTCGGGCGTGTAGTCGGAGGGGGCCTTGCGATGGCGGGGCAGGCGGCCTGCGCGGATGTCGTCGAGGGAGAGGTCGGAGACGGCGGAGCGGTCGGCGGCGGTGAGGTCGATGTCGGGGTCGGCGAGGGCGTCCTCGTGCTTGAGCAGGAGCCAGTCGCTGGAGGTCTTGACCAGCGCCCACGAGCCCTTGAGCTTCCGTCCACGCAGCTGAAACGAGATCTTGCCGGCGGCGACGGCCGCCTCCATCGCCGCCTCGGCCTCCACGCGGGAGGAGAAGTCGAAGACGCGCTCGTGCTCGGGGGCGTAGGTGCCGGCGTCCCAGACGATGACCTGCCCCGCCCCGTACTGCCCCCTGGGGATGACGCCCTCGAAGGCGGAGTAGGCGATCGGGTGGTCCTCGGTCATGACAGCGTGGCGGCGGACGGTGGCATCGCTGCTGGGGCCGCGGGGCACGGCCCAGGACTTCATGACACCGCCCACCTCAAGCCGGAGGTCGTAGTGGAGGCGGGTCGCGTCGTGCTTCTGGACGACGAAGGTGAGGGGCCCGGCGCGGCCCTCGGGGACGGCATCGGGCGGCTCGGGGGTGGCCGCGAAGTCGCGCTTCTCGCGGTATTGGTCGAGCTGGTCCGTCACAGGCGGCCCCTCTGGCCTATTCGGCGGGAACGGCGGCCTTCTCGACGGCACCGTTCTCGGTAGCCGCCCCGGCCGCCTCGCTCTCCTTGCGCGCGCGGGCGGCCTCGACGCTGGCACGGAGGGCGGCCATGAGATCGACGGCGGGCTGCGGGGCCGCCGCCTCCGGGGTCGCCACCTCCTGGCCCTCGAGCTTGGCGTTGATGATGGTCATCAGCGCCTCACGGTACTCGTCGTGGTACTTCTCGGGGTCGAAGGGCTCCTCGAGCATCTCGATGAGGGCGCGAGCCATCTCCATCTCCTGCTCGGAGATCTCCTCCACGGCCACCGACTCGCCCGGTTCCCGGATCTCGTCGGGGTAGTAGAGCGTTTCGAGGATGAGCTGGTCGCCGCGGGCGCGGAGGGCGCAGAGCCGCTCCTTGGTGCGGATGGCGACCTTGGCGACGGCGATGAGGCCCTTCGCCTGCATCGCGCGGATGAGCAGGGAGTAGGGCTTGAGGCCCGTCTCCTCGGGCGCGAGGTAGTAGGACTTCTCGTAGTGGACGGGGTCGATCTCGGACTCCTCCACGAAAGCGGCCAGCGTGATCGTGTGCCTGGTGGGCAGGGGCAGCTTCTCGAAGTCCTCGTCTTCAAGGACGACGTAGCGATCCTTGGCGTACTCGTAGCCCTTGACGATCTCGTCATAGGGCACCTCGCGCTCCTCGACGGGATCCCAGCGGAGCATGCGGACGCGGGTGTTGGTATCGCGCCGGAGCTGGCGGAAGCCAATGTCCCTGCTCTCGGTGGCGGGGAAGAGACGGATGGGGATGCTCACCATGCCGAAGCTGATGACACCCTTCCAAATCGCTCGTGGCATCGCGCGCCTCCGGGAAGCGCCAACTTTTGTCGGCAGCCCACTGAGTGTACGACCGTAAGCGCGTTTCGCGTTAGACCCGACCGGGGGCCTCTCCGCGCGTGATAAACTGGAGGGGCCGAGTCTCCGAGCGGTCCCTCGGGATCACCGGGGAGCGGGGGAACCGCCCTCTGGGGTGTATTGCGCGAGAGCGCATAGGCGACTCCGACGCCGAACCCGTCAGCTAACCCCGCAGGCGTTCGGAGGCTCGCGACAACGTGGCCAGCCTCCCAGTCCGTGGTCTCGAGTAGGGACCGACCCGTCTTCGCCTGTAGGACGAGGACCTAGGCTATGCCGCGAGGAGGCGCCGTTATGACGAGCACACTCACCCGTACACAGGACTCCGACGACCCCAAGTACCGCGCCATTACCCTTCACAACATCGCGAAACTGCCCCAGGCGGAGCGATTGTCGAAGGACCAGCGCTTTGCGATCGACGTCGTGTCGCGGGTCCTGCCGTTCAAGACAAACAATTATGTCGTGGATGAGCTGATCAACTGGGACGACGTTCCCAACGACCCGATCTTCACGCTGACGTTCCCGCAGCAGGACATGCTTCGCGAGGACCACTTCGACGAGGTGGCGAGGCTCGTCTCGCGGGAAGCCTCGCGAGCCGAGATCGACGAGGCCGCGAACCGCATCCGCATGACGCTCAACCCCCACCCGGCCGGTCAGCTGGAGCACAACGTGCCCGTCCTCTACGAGGAGAGCGTCGAGGGGCTGCAGCACAAGTACGAGGAGACGGTGCTCCTCTTCCCGAGTAACGGCCAGACCTGCCACGCCTACTGCACCTTCTGCTTCCGCTGGCCGCAGTTCGTCGGACTCGACGACCTGAAGTTCGCGACGAAGCAGGCGCAGGGGCTCATCTCCTACCTGCACGAGCGGCCGCGGGTGAGCGACGTGCTCATCACCGGGGGCGACCCGATGGTGATGAAGACGCGGCGTTTCAGGCAGTACATCGACCCGATCCTGGAGGACGACCCGCCCAACCTGCGGACCATCCGCATCGGGACGAAGGCGCTGGGTTACTGGCCCTACCGCTTCACGACCGACGACGACGCCGAGGAGATGCTGGATGTCTTCCGCCGGATAACCGCAACGGGCCGGCACCTCTCGATCATGGCGCATTTCAACCACCCCACAGAGCTGAGCACGCCGGCGGTGCGCGAGGCGACGGAGCGCATCCGTGAGACGGGCGCGCAGATCCGGACGCAGTCGCCGATCATGCGGAACATCAACGACAACTCCGAGGCGTGGGCGACGATGTGGCGCGAGCAGGTGCGGCTGGGAATGATCCCGTACTACATGTTCGTCGCGCGCGACACGGGCGCGAAGCACTTCTTCGAGATTCCACTGGTGCGGGCGTGGGAGATTTACCGCGGCGCCATCAACCAGGTCAGCGGGCTCGCGCGCACCGTGCGCGGACCGAGCATGTCGGCCGAGCCCGGCAAGGTGGGCGTCCTCGGACCAGCCGATGTGGCCGGCCAGAAGGTGCTCGCGCTGACCTTCCTGCAGGGCCGCAACCCGGACTGGGTGGCGCGCCCCTTCTTCGCCCAGTACGACGAGTCCGCGACCTGGCTGAACGAACTGCGCCCCGCCTTCGGCGAGGAGAAGTTCTTCTTCGAGGACGAGCTCGCGCAGCGTTTCTCGGAAGGCATCACCGCCGGTTCCGAGGACTAGCCGCCTCCCTGCGGCAAAGCAGCAGACGGGGCCCGTTCGACGGGCCCCGTCTTCGTGTCCGCGGGCCACGCTGACGCGGGGCAGCGGCCCTCGGGGACGGCTATCCTTAGCGCGTGCCCGAACCGGGAACCCACACAGAGGCGGAACAGGAAGCCCTCGTGGCCAACGAAGGCTTCTACCGCGCGCTCGGAGCCGGGGACATGGGCGCGATGGAGCAGGTCTGGGCGCGTATCGCGCCGGTGACCTGCCTGCACCCAGGCTGGACGCTGCTGAGCGGTCGCGAGGCCGTGCTGGAGAGCTGGCGCACGATCCTCGCGAACCCAAACCAGCCCCGCATCGTCGGGGGCGGGGCGAGCGTGACGGTATTCGGCGATGCCGCCGTCGTGCTCTGCCGGGAAGTGGTTTCGGGCAGCCCGCTCTACGCCACCAACATCTTCGTGCGCGAGGAGGGGGCGTGGCGCATGACCCACCACCACTCGGGACCGGTGATGGTGCGCACTCCCGACTAGCAGGGTGCTGATAAATGCATGATCCTGGGCCTGAGGCCCTGACTGACCATCCGGCAGTCTCTCGTAGAGCCCAGAAACATTGGCTTTTTCGATTTCGCGAACGGCGCAAAATCAGCCCAAAACGACCGCTGCGGACTTTTTCAGCACCCTGCTAGGGGCGGAAGCCCTCCTTGTTGAAGGCCTCATCGCGCCACGCGAGGGCGGCGCGCAGGCCCTCCGCGTTCGAGATGCGACCGAACTCGCCCGCGCCGGGGCGCATGCGGCCGCTCAGCGCGTGCCACTGCGGGCCGGTGTTGAGGGCCGTGCGGATGCCCATGATCTCGTAGGTCTGGTTGAGGGCCAGCTTGTTCGCGGCGAGCAGGTCGGGGGCGATGCTGGAGATGGCGCGCACCTCCTTCATGACCTCCTCCTCCAGGGACTCGGCGGGGAAACTCTTCGCGATCCAGCCCCATTCGGCCGCCTGCTTGCCGGTGAGGCTGTTGCCGCTGAGCTGGAGGTACTTGGCCCGTCCCATCGGCATCTTCCAGGGGAAGTAGATGACGTCGGGCGTGGTCATGCCGCGCATGGGCGGGTAGCCGATCTTGCAGTCGTCGGAGGCGAAGGCGATGTCGCACATCGACATCAGCTCGGAGCCGCCCGCGAGGCAGTAGCCATGCACCATCGCGACGACGGGCTTGAGCAGGTCCCAGATGGTCATCCAGTCGCGCACGCAGCTGCGGGCGAAGGGGTCGGTCCAACTGTCGAAGTGCTTCTCCGAGACGAGGATGCCGGCGCGGGCGTCGGCGGGCTGGTTGGGGGTGATGTCGTAGCCCGCGCAGAAGGCGCGTCCGGCGCCGTCGACGAGGATGACGGTCACGTCGTCGTCGCGCTCGGCGGTCTTGAGGGCATCGACGAACTCGCCGCGGAGGTCGCGGTTGAGGGCGTTCAGCTTCTCCGGGCGGTTGAGGGTGATGCGGGCGATGCGATCGCTGGTGGAGTAGAGGATGTTCTCGTACTCGGGCATGAAGGGCCTCCTGCAGGTTGCGGGATTGTAGGGGGTCAGGGCGTGGTGAGGGGTGCGACGACGAAGGGCGGCGCGGGGACGGCGGGCTCGTGGGCGGTGACGCCCTCCTCGTAGAGCCGCGCTATGGCCGCGCGGTCGAGGCCGAGCAGTTCTCCGAAGACGTACTCGTTGCCCTCGGCGAAGCGCGGGGCGTGGCTGCGCACGGACGGCGCCGTTCGCGAGAAGCGCCACATGAAGCCCGGATAGGGGTAGACGCCCGTATCGGGGTGCTCGATGTGGACGAAGGAGCCGCGGGCATGGAAGTGGGGGTCGGCGTGGAGCTGCCAGTTGTGGAGGATGGAGGCGGCAGGGATGCCTCGCGCCTGGAGCTCGCGGACGGCCTCGAAGCGGGTGAGCGGCTTCGTCCACTCCGAGAGGCGCTCGTCGATCTCGTGCCGGCGGGCGACGCGAGTGGGGGCGTCGAGCGATGCGAGGTCGTCGAAGCCGGCGAGCTCGCAGAGGGCGCGCCACTGCTCGTCGGTGCGGACGGCGATGGCGATCCAGTCGTCGCGCCCAGCAACGGGATACGAGCCAGTCGGTGCGTCGGCGGGCTCGATGTTGCCCTGCCGGGGCATGGGCTCGCCGTGTTCGTGGACGTGGGCGAAAGCGGCGACCATGAAGGTCATGGCGGACTCGGTGAGGGCCATGTCGATGTGGGAGCCACGGCCCGTTCGCTCCAGCCGCTCGAGACCGGCGACGGCGGCGATGGCTGCGTGGCCGCCGGCAATGGGATCGGCGACAAAGGAGCCGGTGCGGTAGGGGCGCTCGTCGCCGGGGTATCCGGTGGTGGAGGCAAGCCCGCTCGCAGCTTCGATGTTCGAGCCGTAGGCGATCCAGTTGCGCCGCGCGCCCGTCGCGCCGAATCCGCTGATGGAGACCATGACGAGCTTCGGGTTGACCTTGCTCAGCTCCTGATACGAGAGACCGAGGTTGGGCATGACGCGCGCGCTGTTGTTCTCGATGACGACATCGGCCTGCGCGGCGAGGTCGAGGAAGATGCGGCGGCCCTGGTCGGTGGCGAGGTTGAGGGCGATGTCGCGCTTGTTTCGGTTCATCTGGTTGAAGTAGCCGGAGGTGTTCCAGTGGTACTTGCCGGGATCGAGGCCGGCGTAGTGGCTGCCGCGCGTGGCGGGCCTCGTCGCAAGCTCGACCTTGATGACCTCCGCGCCCAGGTCGGCGAGGTGGCGGCAGGCGATGGGTCCCGCCCAGTTGTTCGTGACCTCGATCACCCGCAGCCCCTCGAAGGGGGCACTCGTCCCCACGGTCTCGCGTTGGGGGGCGGGGGGCGACTCGCCGGCGACGGCGCGGGCAAGCGTGCCTTGGGGACCAGCCTCGGGCCAGGGGTCGGTCCAGCGGTAGGGGCGGCCCGGCATAGGCTTGCCGTCGCAGTCGCGGAAGTAGTCACGGTCGGCGAGGTGAGAGTCGGCCAGGAGCCAGGGGACGTCGGCCATCGGGGTCATGGGAACGCGCAGCGACTGCGCCTTCTCGATAATCTCCATCATGGGGCGCTGCGCGCACCATTCGCGGGCGATGACCTCGATCTCGTCGAGGTGGCCGCGGCGCCCGAGGATGGTATGGAAATCCTCGTGGGAGGCGAGGTCGGGGCGGTCGAGGAGGACCAGGACGTTCTGGTGGATGAGAAGCGAGAAGAAGTGCACCCAGCCGTCCTTCGCCCGGTAAAGGTCGGAGCCGGTGCGCATGAAGACACGGCCCTCGTGCGTCCAGGCAACGGTCGTGCTCCAGTGGGCGCCGAGCATGGCCTCGGCGGCGCTCACCTCGATCTCCTGGCCCTCGCCCGTACGGCGGGCGTGGCGGAGGGCGGCGAGCGACGCGAAGGCGATCTGGAGGCCAGCGTGGAATTGCGCCTGGTGACCGGGCACCCTCAAGGGCTCTCGCTCGGGGTGGCCGGCGATCGACCAGTAGCCGCCGAGGGCATAGTCGGTCAGCTCGTCGCCGGCCCAGCGGGCGTAGGGGCCGCTGCGGCCGAAGTGGTCGGCGTTGGCCACAACGATGGCGGCGTTGGCGGGGCGCAGCAGATCGTAGAGCGCATCCCGATCGAGGTCGGCGAGGGAAAAGTCGGTGAGGACGAGGTCGAAGTGGGGGGCGAGGCGGGGGAGGGCGGCAAGCAGCGCATCGCGGTCCAGTTGCTCCTCGCGCAACTCGACGCCCTGCTCGAAGTAGACCCGCATGAGGTCGCTGGGGGGCCAGTCGCCGGGGCGGGGGTCGCACCAGTGCCACCAGGAGCAGTTCGCGCCGAGGTCGGCCAGCAGACGCGTGGCGTAGGCGCCCGCCACACCGCGCGCGAGGTTGAGCACACGGAAGTCGAGGGGTGGCGTCCCGTCGGGCATGCGCGGAACTCTACAGCGCCGGGCGAAGCGTGAGGCGTCGGGCCTACTCGCTGACCACCGGGGGCTTGGGGCTGCGGTCCCAGTGCAGGCGGAAGACGTCGGGCCGGCTGTAGTGGCCCACGCCGTCGACCCAGCGCCTGGCCTCGATAAGATCGGCGGGGTCGATCTCGGCGTAGAGGATGGTTTCGTCGTCGTACACGGGCCCCGCGAGGTACTTGCCACCGGGGGCGATGATGGCGCTGCCGCCGTTCATCTCCCACATGCGCGGGTGCTCGGCGAAGGGCGTCCCCGGCGGGAGGCGATCCGCCGACATGACCTCGCGGGCGACGACGACGGCACAGGAGTTCTCGACGGCCAGATGGCGGGTGGCCGCATCGATGTTGGCGTGGAGCGAGGGGTACCCGGGCCAGACGGAAGCGTGCGCCTCCACGCCGAGCCCGGCGAGGGCGTAGCGCGCGGGGGCCATGAAGTGCTCGTAGCAGATGAGCCCGCTGAGGCGGCCGGCGGGAGTGTCGTAGGCGTCGAGGTCGGAGCCGTCGCCCATCCCCCAGACAGTGCGCTCAGAGAGGGTCGGCACGAGCTTGCGGTGGCTCCCGAGGAGCCCACCGCCGGGACCGAAGTAGCAGAGCGTGTTGTAGAGCGTGCCTCCGGCGCGTTCGGTCACGCCGATAACGACGGTGGCGTTCGCGCGCTTCGCGGCCTCCCCCAGCGCCTCGGTTACGGGGCCGGGCACCTCGACGCTGTTCTCGACGAGATTACGGTAGAGCTCGCGCACGGCGCGGGCGGGTCGCTGCTCGGTGCACCAGTAGGGATAGCCGGGCAGCCACGCCTCGGGCAGGACAATGAGGCTGGCGCCCTCGCCCGCCGCCTCCCCGATGGCGTCGATGGCACGACCCACCCCGGCCCGCAGGTCGGCGTACGCGGGCGCCCACTGCACGGCGGCGGCGACATAGGGCTGGGGGAGGGGGTTCGGCATGGGATCACTGTACAGCGGTAAGGGGAGGGAGAGAGAGGTCGGTGAGACACCCTGTAATAGACTAACTATTGTGGGACAGCTTCAATGGTGGCCTGAGTGAAGCGGACTACTCGGGACGCCCGCCAGCGGATGCGTGAGCGGGGAGTCTCCGAGGAGGCAGTTGATGCGGTCCTGGAGAACAGTGGCCCGGGAGGACTAGCATGCCCAAGGCGACCTACGACCAAGAAGCCGGCATTCTCTACGTACGGCTCCTTGACGATGAGTCAGTTACGCGGCAGACGTTCCTCGACGATCTTCGCGTTATCGACCACTCGGCGGAGGGCGCCGTGGTCGGAGTCGAGTTCATCGACGCGAGTGACGGTGTCGTCCTGGGAGACGTGCCGTTCGCAAAGCAGGTCGAAGACCTGATTGGCCACAGCGGGCACTCGTTCAAGATCCTGGTCTGACCAGACCTCGCCATGCAGCCATCCGGCCCTGTTCCGGGTGGCCTGCTAGACTCCCGCGCGTGAAGGCGGAGATTGTCGCGATCGGCACCGAGATCCTGCTGGGCGAGATCGTCGACACGAACAGCGCCTGGATCGCGCAGCAGCTCCCCGCCCTCGGCATCGACCTGAACCACACGAGCGTGGTCGGCGACAACATGGGGCGTGTCATGGACACGCTGGGCCGGGCGTGGGAGCGCTCGGACCTCGTGATCACGACCGGTGGGCTGGGGCCGACCGAGGACGACCTCACGCGTGAGGCCATCGCCAGGCTCCTCGAGGAGGAGCCGTACGTCGTGCCCGAGCTGGAGCAGCGGCTGCGGTCGTTCTTCGAGCGGCGCGGCATCGAGATGCCGGAATCGAACATCAAGCAGGCGTGGCTCATTGCGAGCGCACGCGCCATCGACAACCCCCGCGGGACGGCGCCGGGCTGGTGGACCGAACGGGACGGGCGCGTGCTCGTCTCCATGCCGGGCGTCCCCCCCGAGATGGAGCGCATGTGGGCGAACGAAGTCGCTCCCGAACTCGAAGGGCGCTCGGGCGCGGTGCTCGTGACACGCACGCTCAAGACGGCGGGCATCGGCGAAGGCACGGTCGACGAGATGGCGCGGCCCGTGTTCGACATGCCGGGCATTGGCGTCGGGACCTACGCCCGCGCGGACGGCGTGCACCTGCGCATCGGCGCCAAGGCGGCGACGCGCGAGGAGGCGCAGCAGTTGATCGAGCCGGCTGAGCGAGAGCTCGACGCGATCTTCGGGAACGCCATCTGGGGTCGCGACGAGGACACGCTCGAAGGGTTCATCGCGAGGACGTTGCGCGATCGCGGCCAGTCGGTCGGAACGCTGGAGTCGGCGACGGGCGGCCTGCTGGCGAGCACGCTCAGCGACGCGCCCGACGCGGACGGGTCGTTCGCGGGCGGGCTCGTGTCAGGTTCGACTGAAGAGTTTGGACCGGTGTCGGCGGAGACGGCCGAGGCGATGGCCTCGGCTGCGCGCGAGCGGCTGGGGAGCGAGTACGGCGTCGGGGTCACGGGGGAACTCGGACCGGATCAGACGATCGATCAACCGGGCACGATGTTCCTGGCCGTCGTGGGGCCGGGCGGCGGAGTCCGGTCGATGAAAATCGTCATGGCCCAGGGGCGCGCGGCGACAAAGCGGCGTGCCATCACAACGGCACTAATGCTGCTCCGCAGCAGCATTCTGGAAGAGGAGTAACCGAGATGGACAACGCCGAGATCGTGCGGAACTTCTGCGCGGAGTGGGACGCGCCCGCTCCGGACGGGGAGCGGCTCGCCTCCTACTTCACCGAGGACGCCTTCTACCACAACATCCCCATGGACCCGATTAGCGGTCGGGACAACATTCGCAACACCCTCGGAGGCATGGCGGGGATGATGACGAGCAAGGGCTGGGACGTGCTCAACATCGTCGCCGAGAGCGACATCGTGATGACGGAGCGCGTCGACAAGTTCGACGCGAACGGGAACGCGGTGGCCCTACCCGTCATGGGTGTGTTCGAGCTGCGCGACGGGAAGATCGCGTCCTGGCGGGACTACTTCGACCTGGGGACGTTCCAGAAGCAGATGTCGGGGGCCTAGCGCCCAGTCGCCCCGACCTCAGCGGCGAGAGCCTCCAGGATGGGGAGGGCGTCGCCGATGCACCCGATGCGGTGGATGTTCTCGCGTTCGACGCCACGGTTACGGGGCCAGTCGACAAGGAACACGTGGGGGATGCGCTCGGCGAGGAGGAGGGCGGTGTTGGGGTCGTCCTCGAAGTGGGCGAGGGGCTTGAGCGGGGGGATGACGCGACCCTTGAAGGCCGATGAGCGCTCCCGCCAGGAGGGCCGCAGGCGCAGGGGCGGCGAGGCGCCGAAAGTGTGCATCAGCCAGTCCTCCGTGATCGCGCGGGAGGCCTCGCTGCGCGCGGAGACGACGGCGCACTGGAAGCGGTCGGCGACGGCGCGAAAGCCGTCGAGCGCGCCCGGCATCGGCTTGCGGCGGAGGTAGAGCCAGCGCTCGAAGGGCCAGGTGGGGCGGGGCAGGCGGGGCGCGGCGGCCGCGCTTGCGCTCACCCTGCCGGGGTTGATGCCGAAGGGCGAGCGGCAGAGGACGCCGTCGATATCGAAGGTGACGAGGGGTCGGGAGCGGCCCACACGGCCAATGCTACGAGGCAAACGTCTCTGGCGCTCTAAGGCGCCCGTACGGTAGCCTTCCGACATCACGCCCGGGCGCGACAGGCCTGGAGCGAGGGGTGGCAGGAGTGCTCTTTTCGGTACGGCTGGTTTCGAGGCAGCCAGCAGACCTCGACACGGAGGCCTGGCAGGCGGTCGTCGCCCAGCAGTTGAAAGCGACCAAGACACTCCGGGACGAAGGCAAGATCAAGGCCATCTACCGCGAGACGGGTGTCGGTGTGCTCGCTATTTTCGACGTAGAGGACGCCGCAGAGATGGACCAGATCCTGGCGGGACTGCCAATGGGACGCTACTTCAGCAGCGTCTCGGCGAACGCCCTCTGGGACTTGGGCCCTGCGCTCGAGAACGCGTAGCGATGTCGCCGGTCGACCCGGATACCTTCAAAGACGCACTGGCCTCCTGGGCCTCGGGCGTGACCATCCTGACGACGGAGCACGAGGGCCAGGTGTACGGCATCACGGCGTCGAGCTTCTCGACGCTTTCGATGGACCCGCTGCTGGTGCTGGTCTGCATCCAGAACGGGAACCACCTGGAGCAGATGGTTCCGGCTTCGGGGAAGTTCGCGGTGAGCGTCCTCTCGAGCGACCAGGATGCAATCTCGAACCACTTCGCCATCTCGGGCCGCGATCCGGGCCCGGAACTCGACGGCTTCGAGACGTTCACGGACCAGACGGGCAGCCCAATCCTCACGGGAGCGATCGCTCACCTCGACTGCGAGCTTGAGTCGGTGCTGCCTGGAGGCGACCACGTCATCGCCCTGGGGCGCGTGGTTGGCGCCGCCTCCGATCCGGAGAAGGAGCCGCTGCTGTACTTCCGGCGAGGCTACCACGGGCTCGGCTGAGACAGGGGCCACCGGGCGTTCGTGATGCTTTGCACAGGCGCAGGCAGACGCGTACGATCCGCTTCCGGGGAGGGTAGATCGTGTCCATAGCGCTGGCGCTGGTGGGAGCCTCGGTCCTCGGGACGTGGGGGATCGCGACGATGGCCCTCATCGTGAGCGGCATCGTTCTCCTGGTTGCCCCGGGCGACGCCGAAACGACATCGAGCGCGCTCGCCGTCGGGATCTTCCTGCTGATCGCGGGCCTGATCTCCGGCGGGCTGATGCAGGTCGTCGCGATGCCGCTGATGGGCCTCGACCCGCCGCTCCCGGTGAAGGCGAAGAACAACATCCCGCACGACCGCATGAAGGGCTGGGCCAAGGCAGGTCCGCTGCGCAGCTTCCCTGACGGCGTCGCGACGGAGGTGCGGCTGCACACCTACCGGGTCGCCATCGTGCGGCAGGGCGAGGAGGCCTACGCGATGGCGGGGCTGTGTCCCCATGCGCGCCTTCCCCTGGGAAGCTTCCCGGGTGCGCCCATCAGGCCCGAACCGGTTCGCGACGGCTGTGTGATGTGCCCGTTCCACGGCGCGCGCTTCGAGGTCGCGAACGGCAAGGCGGTTCGCCAGCCGTTCAGCAGCGAATTCAACTCGAACCACCCGTTCCTCGGGCAGTTCCAATCGAAGCTGTTCTTCTGGAACAAGGGCGCGGAGGACATCCAGACCTACCCTGTCCGCATCGAGAACGACGAGATCATCGTCGGGCTGCCGCGCTAACGTGTCCCTTCCGGCTCCGCGCACTCGCGGAGCCGCGTGCTATTCTCCCGCCGAGGAGCGACTGTGGCTGAAGTAACCGAGAGCAAGATCACCGACGAACACCGCGCCATGATGGGGAAGAAGAGCGACCCCATCGAGGTCGTCCCCCGGACAGCGGACGCGCAGCGGATGCGCGATTTGCTGGGCGACGCGGACCCGCGCTGGGCCGACGGCACCGGCATCGCACCGCCGTACATCCTGGCGATGCTGGAGCCGCGCCTGCCGGCGGAGCTCTCCCCGCAGGTGCTCTCGAGCGGCATCCTGACGCAGACCGAGTGGAAATTCAGCCAGCCGATCAGGCTGGAGGAGCCGCTGCAGGCGGTGACGCAGCTGCTCGACGTGCGCGACCGCCTCGGGGGACGGTACGGCTACAGCGTGCTGGTGATGTTCCAGACCGCCTACCTGAACGGCGAGGGAGAGGAGGCGGCCGCCTCGCTGCGTACGATCACGCAGTTCGACCGGCCCCAGTCATGAGCCAGCGCTACTTCGAGGACATCGCCACCGACGACGAGTTGGAGCCCCGCGAACAACTCCCCACGGAGGACAAGGCCGTCGAGTTCTTCGGGAGGGACAACCCCACCAACCCCGCGTTCGGCGACGCCGAGGCGGGGCGGCGCATGGGCTTCGGGGGAGCGCTCGTGCCGGGCCTGCTGAAGCTCTCCTGGATCACGAACTACGTGGGGACCTGGGCTGGCCCCGAGGCGAACCTGCGCAGCGTGCGCGTCGCGTTCCGGCGGCCGGACATCGCCGGCAAGCCCCTGACGCTGGCCGGCCGGGTGGTCGATACGCGCCAGGAAGACGGCTGCAACATCGTCGAGCTCGAGGTGGTGACGCTGGCGAACGACCAGCCCACCGTGCGCGGGAACGTGCAGGTCGAAGTCCCCTCGCGACCGTAGGCGGACTGCGATGCCCCTCCCGCTCGAAGGCATCCGCGTGCTGGAGGTGGGCACGTTCGTCTCCGCGCCCTACTGCGGGCGGCTGTTCGCGGGCTACGGGGCGGAGGTCATCAAGATCGAGCCGCCCGGGGGCGACCTCGCACGGGCGCACGGGCCATTCAAGGACGGCGAGCCCAACCCCGAGACGAGCGCGCTCTTCCTCTACCTGAACACGAACAAGCGATCGGTGGAGCTCGACCTCAGCTCGCAGGCGGGGCAAGACGCCCTCCTGCGGCTGGCGGCGGACGCCGATGTCATCATCGAGAACTACCGGCCGAGCGACGCGCGCGCCCTTGGCCTCGACTACGAACGGCTTCGGGCCGTGAACCCGCGGCTCGTGCTGGTCTCCATCACCGCCTATGGGCAGGACGGGCCATACGCCGAGTTCCGCTCGAACAACCTCCTCGCTTTCGCCATGGGCGGGCAGATGTTCCTGACCGGCGACCCCGACAAGAACCCCGTGAAGAACGGCGGCTACCAGGCGGACTACCAGGGCGGGCTGAACGCGTTCTCGGCGGCGAACCTGGCGCTGCTGGCGGCGGAGCGCGACGGTGAGGGGCAGCACGTCGACATCAGCGTGCAGCACTGCATGGCGCCGATCCTGGAGGCGGGCATCCCCTTCTACGCCTACAACGGCCTCTGGCTGGGGCAGCGGCGGGGGAACCTGATGTCGAGCTTCATGGGCATCTACCCGTGCCTCGACGGGCAGGTCGGGGTGCACGTGATGGCCCGCAACTGGCCCCCCTTCGCACAGGCCACGGGGCACCCGGAGTGGCTCGAGGACGAGCGTTTCGCCACGGCCGAGTCGCGGCGCGCGCACGACGACGAACTGATGGCGGGAGTGATCGCGTGGGCGGCGGGCGTCAGCAAGAAGGATGCCTACGCGATCGGCGGGGAGCACCGCGCCCCGATCACGTTCATCCACACGATGGAAGACCTGCTGGAGAGCCCCCAGTTGGCCGCTCGCGGGTTCCTTCGGCGCATCGACCACCCGGTCGCGGGGGAGGCGACCTACCCGGGGCCGCCCTGGTGGATGGGGCCGGACGCCTGGCGAGATGGCCGAGCACCGCTCCTGGGGGAGCACACCGAAGCGGTGCTGTCGGAAGCAGGATTGTCGGGAGCGGAAGTCGCGGCCGCCACGGGGACGCCGGCATGAGCGCCCTCGCTCAGGCGGTGGCCTTCTTCGAAGGCTGCGCTGATCCCGTGCTGTTGCACGATCTGTCGGCGATCGTCGCGCGCCGGACGAAGCGCTTCGTCGCGGAGGCAATGGCGAAAGGCGGGGAGGACGCCATCCCCGCGCCCGCGGACGAACCGGGGCCGGCCTCACCCTCAAGCGAGCGGGACGCGCGCCGGCTGGTGGAGCACACGAGCGACTTCGCTGAGCTCCAGGCGCTGGCCCGCGCCATCGGGCGGCGCACGGAGACGCTCGAGATCGCCGCCTCGGCCAGCTTCCCCACGGGGGCGCGCATTGAGGTGCCGACGCACGTGGCCTTCCCGCCACCGGACGAGTGGGTGGCGGGGACCGTGCGGACGACGGGCACGATGCTTCGCGTGGAGCTCGACAGCGGCAAGCGCTGGGAGGGACCTCCCAGCCTCGCCCGGCCGGCGAGGCCGTCGTGACGGCGCCGCTCGCGGGCATCCGCGTGGTCGACCTGACGATGGTGTGGGCAGGCCCGCTGGGGACGCGCTTGCTGGGCGACTACGGGGCAGAGGTGATCAAGGTGGAGGGGCCGGGGCAGTGGGACCTGCTCCGCGGTCTCGGCGGCATCCCGCGCACGGAGCCCCGCTGGTACAACCGCGCCGCCTACTTCAACCACAACAACCGCAACAAGTACTCGGCCGCGATCGACCTCCGGCAGGACGCCGGGCGCGACCTGCTGCTCCAGCTGTGCGCGAAGAGCGACGTGCTGGTCGAGAACTACCGGGCGAACGTGATGGACAACCTCGGGCTTGGCTTCGAGGAGGTGCGGGCGGCGAACCCGCGCATCGTGTACGTCTCCATGCCGGGCCACGGCAAGACCGGACCGGAGGCCCACTACGTGACCTACGGGACGAACGTCGAGCAGCTGGCGGGGCTCGTCTCGATCTCGGGGTACGAGGGTGGGGAGCCGCTGAAGACGGGGTTTAGCTACGGCGATCCGACCTCCGGGATCGCGGTGCCGGGGGCGGTGGCGCTCGGTCTGCGCCAGCGCGATCGCACGGGCGAGGCAGTACACATCGACCTCGCCCAGCGCGAGAACCTGACCGGATTCGTGGGCGAGTACCTCGTCGACTACAGCATGAACGGCGAGCTGCGCGCGCCGGCGGGCAACACCCATCCCCACATCGCCCCCCACGGCGTCTATCCCAGTGCCGGCGACGACCGCTGGATCGCGATCGCCTGCGAGACGGACGAGCAGTTCGCCGGCCTCTGCCGCGCGATGCAGCAGGGCGAGCTCGTCGACGACGAGCGATTCACGTCGGTAGCGGGACGGAAGGCCGACGAGCAGGCGCTGAACGCAGTCATCGAAGGCTGGACCTCGAAGCTGGGGCACTACGAGGCGATGCACATCCTGCAGCGCCAGGGGGTGCCGGCGGGGGCTGTGCTGACGATTCCCGAGGTGATGAGTGACCCGCAGCTACGGTGGCGGGGGGCCTGGTCGCAGCAGGTGCATCCCGACGCAGGCACGTGGGAGGTGGAGACGCCCCCCTGGCATCTGCCCCGAACGCCAGGCCACGCACGCATCCCCGCGCCGGGCTTCGCCGAGCACAACCGCTACGTGTTCCGGGATCTGCTCGGGCTCGACGAGGAGACGATCGCGCAGCTCTATGCAGACGGGGTCACGGCCGACGAACCCAACGTGCGCTCGCACACCTAGGGCAGTTCCACCAGGTCAAGGGGTCGGCGTAGCGGCGGAAGTCGGCGCTGTTGAAGGTCAGCAGGCGGAGCTCCCCGGCAGCGAGCATGGTCGCCACGATGTTGGCGTCGTGGACCTGGCGGCCCCTCGCAGGAACCTCGCGGCAGAGGGCGATGAGGGTGTCCGTGACATCCGAGCCGTCTTCGAGAATGGTGAATTGATGAGTGAAGCGTTCCACATCATCAAGGGCCTCGTACAGCGGGATCGGTGCACCCCACGCCTGTGGTCGGGTCACGGTCGCCAGGTATTCCCGGAGGATCTGGCGGCTGATCGTGAGACGCCCTCCAGACGCTACTGCTTCGTCAAGCAGGGCTCGGGCCAGATCGTGCCCAGGGGCGGCAGGCGCAAGGGCATAGACGAGGACGTTCGTGTCGATGAACATTCCGACCTAGAGGCGGTCCTCGTAAATCTGCTCGCGGCTCACAGTGAAGCCCTCCGGCCACGGACCAAGATCCCGCACCGGTATGAGCTCATCGATGTTAATTTGCACCCGAGGCGCCCGCTCCCTCTCGGGGTCGAGCTCGAAGGTGAGGGTCTCGGATTCGAGGGCGACGGCACGGGTTTTCCAGCCGGCGAGCTGCCAGGCGAGGGCGTGGCTGTGGCCAGTGCCCGCCTTCTGGTTGGCCCACCACGTGCGGTGGCAGCGGGCCGACTTCGGCAGCTTGCAGCGCAGAATCTCCTCGATGCGAGTGAACGAGGTGCGCCACTCGGGTCCCACCTCGCGCGTCAGGTAGCGGTAGAGGGGCGCATACTTGCCCCGCTCAACGGCCTCACGGTGGCGCTGCTCGACGACGGCTTCCATGCGTACCAGTATGGGCGATGCTAGTACGCCGCAACAAGTCCAATAGCCACGAGCAGGGTGGAACCTGGTCTAGTTTTCGCCTTCGCCGGCGCCGTCCTCCTCGTCCCCGCCTTCCGCCTCTGCTTCGGGGGTGGGGGCGTCCGATCGGGGGGTGCGCGCGATGGTGACCGACTCCATGACATCGCCGACGGCGATGGAATTGACGATGTCCATGCCCTCGAGGACGCGACCGAAGGGGTAGAAGCGATCGCGGTTCCCCGCGTCGAAGTCGAGGGCGGGGTTGTCCTTCAGATTGATGAAGAACTGGCTGCCGAAGTAGGGCTGACCCGCACCCTTCGCCATGGCGATCGTGCCCGTCTCGTTGCGAACCTCGTTGGGCTCGTCGCCGGTGATGTAGCCGGGGCCACCCGTGCCGGTGCCGGTGGGATCGCCGCCCTGCACGATGAAGTTCGGGACGACGCGATGGAAGATAATCCCGTCGAAGAAGCGCTGCTCGGCCAGGAAGACGAAGCTGTTGACCGTGTTCGGCGCGATGTCGGCGAAGAGCTCAATGACGATGTCGCCCCTCGCCGTGGCGATGGTCGCGGTATAAGTCTCGGCCTCGGGCTCGATGACGAACTCGGCGAACTCGAAGTTGCGCACGATCTCGGGGGTGGCATCGGGGTCGGGAGTGCTTTCCTCGACTTCTTCGGGCGCCTCCGTGGCGGCGGGGGCCGTCGGAAGATCCCCGAGGTCGGCATCCGGGTCGCGGCTCAGCAGGACGCTGAGCACAAGGCCGCCGGCCAGGGCGACAACACCGACGACGACGAAGGCGATGAGCGCCGCTCGCCCGGTAAAGAGATTGATCGGGAAACCGGGCTTGTACGACTGGCCCTGGCCGCCACTGACGTAGCGCCGCTGGCGGCGCGGGCGCTGGGCGCGGTGTTGCTGGCGCTGGCGTCGACGGTTAGGGGGCATGGCGGCCCTCGGTGCGTGGTCGTGTCGCTGGTGTCATTGCTGCGGCTGCGAGTATACGAACGCGGGGGCTAAGCGAAACTTGTCGGCTTCAAGCCCCGCTGTGGCCCAGCTTCTCGAGCTCCGCGCGGGTGACCTCGCGGTCGTCCCAGGGAATGGATTCCCCCCCGAGCTCGATGGAGCGCTCATGGCCCTTGCCGCAGATGACGACGCTGTCGCCGGGCTGGGCGCGGGCGAGGGCGGCGGCGATGGCCTCGCGCCGGTCCTCGACCTCGATGAAGTCGCGCCCACGCACGCGGCCGGCCTCCTCGGCGTGCCGGCCGATCTCGCGGACGATGATGGCAGGGTCCTCGCCACGGGGATCCTCGTTGGTGAAGACGGCGAAGTCGGCCCCCTCCGCGGCGGCGCGTCCCACCCCGAAGCGGCGGCCGGGATCGCGCTCGCCCGCCGCGCCGGCAACGATGATCAGGTTGCGTTCGGCGAGCTCGCGCAACACGGCGAGCACCTTGCGCACGGAGTCCCCGGTGTGGGCGTAATCGACGACGACACTGAAGGGCTGACCCACATCGATGCGCTCCATGCGCCCGGGCACGCCGTGGCAGGCGGCAAGGCCGCGGGCGATCGCCTCCGGCTCGATCCCGAGAGCGGTGGCGGCGCTGGCGGCAGCGAGGGCGTTGGCCACGTTGAAGAGCGCGGGCATGCGTATCTCCGTGCCCACCTCGACGCCGGGGAGGGCGAGACGGAAGCGGCTACTGTCGGCGTGGAGCTCGATGTGGCGCGCGGTGACGTCGACGCCGGGCGCATCGAGGCCGTAGCGGATGGCGCGCTGCGAGGTGAGACCGAGCAGGAAGCTGGCCGAGGGGTCGTCGGCGTTGGCGATGGCGGCCCTGGCGCGGCCGCCGGAGCGCAGGGGTGTGCGGTCGAGGGCGGCGAAGAGCTGTCCCTTGGCCTCGCGGTAGGCCTCGAAGCTCTCGTGGAAGTCGAGGTGGTCACCGGTCAGGTTCGTGAGGACGGCGATGTCGAAGGCGACCTCGTCGAGGCGGTGGAGGGCGAGGCCGTGGCTGGTCGCCTCGACGATGGCGTACTCGCAGCCCGCCTCGACCATGGCGCGGAGGAGGCGCTGAACCTCGGGCGCCTCGGGGGTGGTCATGCGCTGGGTGTGGCTGTCGATGTCGGTGCCGGACACGTAAGCGTCGACGGTCCCGAGTCGACCCACGCGGGCGCCGGCGGCTTCGAGGATGGACGTCAGCAGATAGGCGGTCGTCGTCTTGCCGTCGGTACCGGTGATGCCGATGACCGTGAGCTCGCGGCCGGGGTGGCCGTGGAGGGCGGCAGCGGCCTGCGCGAGCGCCACGCGCGTGTCATCGACGGCGACGATGGGCTGGTCGCCGGGCAGGTGGCGCCAGCTTCCCCGGCGGCCCCGCTCGACCACGACCGCGGCCGCGCCGGCACCGAGGGCATCGATGAGGAAGGCATGGCCATCGACGATGAAGCCCGGCACGGCGACGAAGAGGGAACCCTCCTCGATGAGGCGAGAGTCATGCTCGACGTGTTCGATGACGGTTTCGCCATCGCCACGCACAAGCTCGGCGCCGGGAATCTCCTCGATGAGCGAGGCAAGAACGCGAGCGTCGCTCATAGGTCGCGTCCGGCGCCGAGCGCTTCAGCGTCCAAGGGTACGGTACACGTCAAGGAAATTCGTAACGATTCGGCCGGTTGCGCCCCAGATGAGGTGCTCGCCCCAGCGGTAGGAGGGGAGGACGACGCGACGGCCGTCGATCTCGCGAACGTCGTCGACGAGCGTGGCGGGGTCGACAAGGTGGCCGAGGGGCACTTCGAGGAGTGAAGCGACCTCGATCGGCTCGAACTGAAAGGGGTAGGGCCACTCCCGCAGCCAGCCCACGAAGGTGCGGAGGCGAAAGTTGCTGATGGTCCAGATCTCGTCGAGCTCTCCCAGCAGGTCGACATCCTCTGGAGCGACGCCCACCTCCTCGTGCGTCTCGCGCAGGGCGGTGAAGGCGGCGCTGCCGTCACCCTCGTCGCGGGCGCCCCCGGGGAAGCTGATCTCGCCCTTGTGGTGCTCGACCTGGTGCGAGCGCTCCTGGAAGAGGATGTGGAGCCCGTCGTCGCGCTCGTACAGGAGGAGCAGGGCGGCTGCGGGCTTCGCCTCGCGGCGGTCGGTGCGACCGGGCTCGTACACGGCGAGCACGTCACGCAACTGCTCTTTGAGCGAGGCGGAGGTGCGGTTCTGGAGCGCCATGATGTTGACTCGCGGGCATGGTCACCGCGCCCGCGCGGGCTGTCAAACGCTCGCTAGAGAGCGCCCTTGGTCGAAGGGAGATCGCCGCCGCGGCGGGGGTCGACGCGGGTGGCGGCATCGAGGGCGCGGGCGAACGCCTTGAAGCAGGCCTCGGCCTTGTGATGGTCGTTGGCGCCCGCGAGGGCGCGGACGTGCACATTCGCCCCGAGGGAGGCGGCGAAGGACTCGAGGAAGTGCGCCAGCAGGTCGGCCGGGAGCTCCCCGACGGCGCGCCCGAGCAGGCGGAGGTCGAGCTCGGCGTAGGGGCGGCCGCTGAGATCGACGGCGGCAAAGGCGAGCGCTTCGTCGAGGGGCATGTGGGCGGAGCCGGCGCGCACAATGCCGGCCTTGTCGCCAAGCGCCTGGCGGAAGGCCTCGCCGAGGGCGAGGGCGGTGTCCTCGACCGTGTGGTGGGCGTCGACGTGGAGGTCCCCTTCAGCCTTGATCTCGACATCGAACACGCCGTGCTTGGCGATGTGGCTGAGCATGTGGTCGAAGAAGCCGAGCCCAGTGGCGATCTGGAACTGGCCAGTGCCATCGAGGTCAACGGTGATGGCGACGGTCGTCTCCGCAGTCTGGCGGGTGACGGTGGCGCGTCGCCCGCTCATCGGGGGGCGACCTCCTTGAGGGCCTCGAGCAGGCGGTCGGTGTCCTGGGGGCGTCCGGCGCTGATGCGCAGCTTGTTGGCGAGATCGGGACGGTCGTAGCGACGGACGAGCACGCCGCGCTCGCGCAGGGCGGCGGCGATCTCGCCGGAGTCCCCAGCCTTCACGTCGAACAGCACGAAGTTGGCGTCCGAGGGGTGTGGGTCGAGCCAGCCGAGGGCGCCGACTTCCTCAGCGAGGCGTTCGCGCTCGGCGACGATGGCGCGCACGTTCACGAAGAGCTCGTCGCGATGGGCGAGCGCGGCACGCGCGGCGGCGTCCCCGGCGGCGTTCACGTTGTAGGGCTGCTTGATCGCGAGCATCGGTTCCACGAGGTCAGCGTGCGCGACCGCGTAGCCCACGCGCAAGCCCGCGAGTCCCGCCCACTTGCTGAAGGTACGCATCACGACGAGGTTGGGGTGCTCGTCGAGGAGGGCGATGGCGCTCGTGCCGGCGAACTCCGCGTAGGCCTCATCGACGACGATGAGGGCGTCGAGTGCGCAGAGCGCCTCGACTTCCTCGAGGGCGGCGGCGTTGCCAGTGGGGTTGTTGGGGGAGGCGATAAAGACCACACCGGCGCCGTCCGTGACGGCGGCGCGCAGACCGGCGAGGGCGAGCATGAAGCCAGCCCTGCGGGGCACCTCGATGTGGCGCATCCTGGCGATGCCGCTGAGGAAGCTGTACATGCCGAAGGTGGGTGTGGCCGTGGCCGTCGCGGAGGGCAGGGTGAGGCGGAGGACGATGTCGAGCAGGTCGTCGGAGCCGGCGCCGGCGACGACGTTCTCGGGGCGGACATCGAGGTAGGCGGCGATGTCGGCGCGGAGGGCGGTCTGGTCGGGGTCGGGGTAGATGTGGACGGGGGCGGCTGCCGCCGCCTCGCGTACGGCCGCAGGTGCGCCGTAGAGGTTCTCGTTGGCGTCGAGCTTGACGAGTTTGTCAACTGGCACGCCGAGCTCCTCGGCGAGCACCTCGAGGGGCTGCACGGGCCCATAGTGCGCAAGGTCGTCGATGTCAGCCCGGAGGAAGCGGCGGGGGTCCACAGGCGTCTCGCTAGCGGCCCTGGAGGCGGCGCGCGACGGAGGCGGCGTGCGCGCCGAGCCCTTCGGCGCGGGCGATGATGAGAGCGGCCGCGGCGAGCTCCTCCACGTCCTCGGGCGGGAGGTTCACGAGACTCACGGTCTTGAGGAAGTCGCTCACACCGAGGGGCGAGCTCCAGCGGGCACTGCCGCCGGTCGGCATCGTGTGGCTGGGGCCGGCGGTGTAGTCGCCGATGGCCTCCGGCGAACTCTCGCCGAGAAAGAGCCCGCCGGCGTTGCGCACCTTCATGGCGTAGGCCGTGGGGTTCTCCACGATCAGGCAGAGGTGCTCGGGGGCGTACTCGTTGGCGAGCTCGATGGCGTGGTCGATATCGTTCACGAGGACACAGCCGCCACGCGTCTCGATGGCCTCGTTCGCGATCTTGCTGCGTTCGAGGTCCCGCAGCTGACGGCGAATGGCCGCCCCGACCTGCTCGGCGAGATGGTGCGAGGGAGTCAGGAGGATGGGGCTGGCGAGGCGGTCGTGCTCGGCCTGGGCAAGCAGGTCGGCGGCGACGAGCTCGGGGTCGGCGCTCTCGTCGGCGATGATCATGGTCTCCGTCGGTCCGTAGACGGCGTCGATGCCGACGTCGCCGAAGACCTGCTTCTTCGCGAGGGTGACGAAGAGATTGCCGGGCCCGCAGATCTTGTCGACCCGGGGGATCGTCTCGGTCCCGTAGGCGAAGGCAGCGATGGCCTGGGCGCCGCCCGCCTTGAATACGCCGTCGACTCCAGCGATCTCCGCGGCGATGAGCTTGACTGGCGGCACGGAGCCATCGGGGAGGACGGGGCTGGCGAGGTAGACCTCGTCGACGCCGGCGATGCGCGCCGGAATGGCGCACATGAGCACGGTGCTGGGGAGCGGCGCGGCCGTCCCGGGCACGTAGATGGCGACGCGCGCGATGGCGCGCGTGAGCTGCCCCAGGCCGTTCAGCTGGAAGTCGACGAAAGCGCCGCGGAGCTGCTGCTCGTGGTACGAGCGGATGCGGCCCGCTGCGAATGTGAGGGCTTCGACGACCTCAGCGTCGACGGCATCGTGGGCGGCCCCCATTTCCTCGTCGGAGACGCGCAAGTCCTGGACCTGCGAGCCGTCGATGCGGCCGTTGTAGTAGCGAACGGCGTTGTCGCCGTCCTCGCGGACATCGCGCAGGATGCGGCGCACCACCTCGTCGGGGTCGAGCTCCTTGCCGAAGGTGCGGAAGGTCGTCTCTCGCACCTCGAGGGGCAACTCGCCGGTCCCGAGGGGGGCGCGGGCGAGGATCGTGCGGCGGCCCTCCTCGGCGTTCCGGACTATTCGCATTCGAGGTACCTCGCGACTGCAGCGGCCGCAGCGTCGGTGGAACGCTCGATGAAGGCGTCAACCTCCGCGTTCGTCACGTGGCCGATTGTCTCACCGAGTAGTTCGGGGAGCGAATCGAGGAAGCCGGAGAGCTCCCCCTCCGAGTCGTCGACACCGCTGCGGCGCAGGTGGTTCTCGATCATCCCGCGGGCGCGATCCCAGTCCATGCCGCGGGCGGCGATGTCACAGGCGACCTGCCGCCAGCGTTCCAGCGTCTCCGCGTCGACGAAGCCCGCGTCGATGGTGTCGATGGTGCAGGCAAGGGCGGCGCAGAGGTCGGCGCGAAGCTCTGCGTCGCCGTGGGCGCGCTCGAGGTCGAACTGGAGGAGGCGGTCCATCACGTTTGCGCGCAGGGAGCCGCCCATGGCCTCGTGGGGGTAGAAGAAGCGACGGTAGATACTCGTTATGTACTGTTCGTCGAGCACCAGGTGGGTGAGGTAGCCGGCGACGAAGGCGCGCGTCTCCTCGTTGAGGAGGGAGGGGTCGGCGAGGCGTCCATACGCCGCAAAGAAGCCCGCGACGGAGTCCTGGTGCTCGAACACGGAGAGGTCGAAGAAGTGGGTCGTGCGCCGGTCCGCCCGGGTGAGGATGCGAATGTCCGGGGCGGTGGCGCCGAGCAGGTAGTGTCCCAACTCAGCCGGCAGGGCCTCCCCGGGTAGAGCCTCGCCCAGCCGTCGGGCGAGAATCATGTGCAGGGTGATGGGCGGCATCAGGCACCTCCCCGGGCCCCCTGCGCCACCGCCCCGGCCTCCTCGGCGGTTGCCGCGCGAACGCCCTCGCGAAGCCGGTCGAGCAGTAGGTCGAGCAGGTCTCGGCGGGAGGTACGCGGGTTCGTGGCGGCAATGACGCAGTTGGTGGAGTCGAGGAAGGGGTCGAGCATGCGGAGGTTGTTCACGCGCAGACTGGTACCAGTCTCCGTACCCTCGATAAGGATGTCGGCGTCCTCGGGCACGAAGGCCTCGCTCGCGCCGGCAATGGGGATGATGGCGGTGTGGGGCAGGCGGAGGTCGCGGGCCCACTCCTCGGCAAGGCCGGGGAACTCGCTTGCGATACGCACGGGGCGGCCGAGCCGTGACCAGAGCGCGACCGCTTCCTGGGTGGTCTCGGCGGGGAAGTCGTTGTGGACGACGGGCCCGATGCGGTAACGGCTGCGACCCAGATCAAGCGCCATCTCGACCGGGGAGGCGGGGAAGAACGCGAGGTGCTCGTGCAGGCGGTCGACGCCGCTGACGGCAATGTCGAAGGCGCCCATGGCCACGAGGGCGGGCATGTCCTGGGGGCGCACGACCTTCACCTCGATGCCCTCGATGGGCGACACCGGGCGGCGCACGAAGTCCCGCTCGCCGTAGCCCTCGAAGGCGAGGCCGGCGTCGCCGAGGGCAGCGAAGGTATGGCGCTGGGCGTGGCCGTCGGGGAGGGCGAGGCGGAGGACGCCGGTGTCCCGCTCGACGCGGCGCAGGGCCACGTCGCTGGCGCGATCTGGCATCGTAAGGGCCGCCTTGCTCGGGACGAACGCGGCCGTGAGCGGCTCGACCAGGGAGCTGCAGTCACGGCTGCGCAGGGCGCCGGCGTTCGCGACAACGGCGACGCCCCCACGATAGAGGCGGTGGAGGGGCACAAGGCCGAGCGCCTCAACGGCGGCGGCATCGGTGGCAGCGACGACGGCGAGGTCGGCATCCTCGGGGGGGTACGCCTCCACCGAGCCGTAGAGGTCGAGGAGGGTGTAGCGGGGGAGGCGGAGGCGGGAGGCGAGCAGGTCGCTGAGGTTGGGAAGCTCTGTCGCGAGGCGCACGCCATCAAGGGAGCCGGGGTCGGGGACCTGGCCCGGCCCCAGCCCGGCGCCGGGGGCGGCACAGAGCCAGACCTCGGTGGCGGGACCGGGGAGGGCGCCCACGCGCACCACCCGCTGCCCGGGGAAGCGGGCCTGCAACTCGGCGATCCAGACATCGCTGCAGATGCCAAGGTCGTAGTTGCCGAGCGCGACCTGGATGGGGATGTCGCGCTCGCGGAACACGCGGAAGCGGAAGCCTAGGTCGCTTGCCTCGGCGCGGAGGAGGCGGGAACCGGCCTCGTAGCCGTCCATCACAAGACCGTGGGAGGCGAGCAGCTCGCCTACGGGTTCGCGCAGCGAGCCGGTGGGCACGGCCAGGCCGAGCGGCGGCGCGGGGGCACTCATTTGTGCTGCAGCACGAACTGCACCACCTCATCGAGGGTGGCGCACTCAAGAGAAGAGCCCGAGCTGGCGGCGGAGATGCCTTCGGGGCCCACGACGAGGCGGATGGTGGCGTTGCGCGCATCGCCGAGGGCGGCGGAAATGCCGTGGCGGTGCAGAGAGCTGGCAAGCCGCAGGGCATCGGCGAGACCCGCTTCGCGCTCGGCCACGATGGAGACGGCGGCGCTCCGCGAGGGCGCGCCGCCGAAGCGCACGGAGAGGCGGTCGGCATCGAGAGCAAAGCCGCAGGCGCTCTCGGGGGGCCCCGGGCCGGCAGGCTGGTAGCGACCACCTCGTCCCCAGGCGCCGCCGTCGCCCCGCAGCTCCCAGGTGACGCCGGAGTAGTAGTCGAAGTCGAAGGGAAGGGTGAAGTCGATGGCAACGGCACGCCCCGTCTCGGCGAGCGCGGCAGCGACCTCGCGCAGCTCCTCCAGGGGAGCGACGGCGCCCGGAAGCCCGGTCCGGGCGAGGGCGATCAGGTTCTCGAGAAGAGGAAGCTCACCCGGCCCTCCGAGCGCCGCCCCGAGGAAGGCCTGCGCGCCAGGTTCGCCGGCGAAGGCGTCGCGGACGGCCGCCAGGCCGTTCCCGGCGACGTCATCGAGGAGAGCGCGGCGAGCGAGGACATCCGTGAGACCGGCGGCGTCCACAGCGGCGCGGGCGACGCCGGCGTGCGCGAGGCGCAGGTCGACGGGCAACGCGAGCGCCGCGAATGTGTCGGCGGCGACGGCGAGCGCCTCCAGGTCACCGACAACGGCGGGGGCGCCAAGGTACTCGAGGCCACACTGCCAGTCCTCACCCTCGGCGCCCCGGAAGACGCTCTGGACGTAGAGGAGGCGGGCGGGGAGCTCGACGCCCGCCTCGGTGGCGGCGCGGACGACGGGGATGGTGGAGTCGTAACGGAGCATGACGCGCTCGCCGCTCCAGCCGTCCCAGTCGAGGAAGGTGTAGGCGCCGGCGAGCATCTCGGGGGAGAGGGCGCCGGCGGAGGTGAAGAGGCTGTAGCTCTCGACGGTGGGAGTGCGAATCTCCTCGTAGCCCCATTGGCGAGCGACCCGGCGGAAAGCGTCCTCGACGTGGCGGAAGGCGCGCATCTGGTCGGGGAGCAGATCGCGCATGCCACGGACGCGCGGAATGGGAGGCGCGGAGGGGGTCGCGGTATCGCTCATGGCTTCCGGTCAGTGTAGCGGTTTCGTTCCTAGCCGCCGCCAATTCGGGCGACTACAAAGCGAGCCCCGGGGAGGTTCCCCGGGGCCCGCGAACGGTTCCGTTGGAGCCGGAGGACGCGGGTTAGGCATCGTCCAGCCAGGCGCTCTCGCGACGTGGCGTGTTCCCTGCGGCGTAGGCGTTGAACCAGTCGTCCTTGCCGTAGTCGCGGAGCCGCGAACTGACGCCGAGGAATGAGGTGGCGGCCATCGGCATGGTGAAGATGCCCCGGCCCTGTCGAGAATCCAGCGCTGCAGGTCGGTGATGATCTGGACGCGCGTCTCGTGGTCCAACTCCTCGGTCTGCACGAGCATCTGCTCGCCCACGTATGCCGACCCCTCGGCGATCTCGGGGTGCGGGGAATCCGTGCGGAAGTTGAAGGCCACGCTGCCGTACTGCGCCGGGTCGAACCATGAGAGGTATGACGCGTCAGGGGCGCCGTCGGTGCCACCGCCGACACCAGTCCCGCTCTGGAGCAGGTCCCACGGAGCATGACGGGGATCGCGATGACGCGGCGGATGACGTAAGTCCACATACTCCCCCCTCATGACTCGGGGGCAGCGCGCAGCCAACCCAAGGCGCGGCGATTCTGGCGGATTCGCATAGCGCTTGGCAATACGTCCGACCGCTTCGGGGCTATGCGCGGAGAGCCCTCCACCAGTCCTGCACGTCGGGCTGGAAGTTGGCGTGGTATTCCTTCTGGAGGTCGTTGGCGCCCTCGAAGAGGGGCTCCGTGTCGGTCGTCGCGAGGTCGGAGCAGGTGGGGACGGGGTCGATCCACTCCAGCTGGATGCCCTCGATCACCTCACCCAGGCCGGAGTCCTCGTGGTGGGGACTGGCCTGGTGCTCGATGAAGCCGTTGTAGCTGTTGAAGGAGAGCATGCCGTAGTACATGCCCTTCTCGGCGCCACGCCAGAACTCGTAGCGACGCACGTTCTTCTCGTTCTCGTGCGTGTCGCGCCAGAGAGCGCTCTCGAGCTCCTCGAAGCGCGCCTCCTTGCCGTCCTTGATCTTGATGTGGGCGAGGATGGTAGCCATTCGTTTCTCCTTTGTGCTGCTGGCTCTTGGCCGTTGGTGAACTTAGGAAACGTCGAACTCAATCTCCAGGTGCAGGAGGCCACGGACGCCGCCCTTGCCGGGGGGCGGGAAGACGATGCCGTCGTTGGGCACGTCCTTGAGGCGCGGGTTCTTGAGGACCGGGAGGAGCATCTTGCCGGCCATCACGGCCTCCTGGCGGGCCATCGCGTAGCCCATGCAGAAGTGCCGCTCCTGGCCGAAGCCGAGGTGGCTGGCAACGCCGTCCTGCCAGTAGCCGCTGCGCAGCTCCTTCCCGAAGTAGAGGTCGTCGCGGAAGATGTTGAAGGTGTCCGGGTCCTTGAAGACGCGCTCGTCGCGGTTGCCGGAGCCGAGGCAGAGAGCGACGTTCGCGCCATACGGGATGACGCGGCCACCGAGTTCGGTCTCGCGCGTGGCGCGGCGCCCCTGGAAGTGGTTCGAGCCGTCGAAACGGAGCATCTCGGTGAAGACGCGGTCCATCAGCTCGGGGTCGTCGCGGACGGCCTCGTACTGCTCGTAGTTGTGGAGCAGGTTCCACCACATGGCGTCGATGGCCTTGTGCGTGGTGTCGCCGCCACCGACGAGGAGGAGCGTGATGAACGACTTGATCTGGTGGTCGTTCATCATCTCGCCCGACATCTCGGCCGTGACGAACTTGGAGATCAGGTCGCCGCGGGGGTTGGCGCGGCGGTCGGTGATGTGGGGGCCAAGGTAGTCGTGCATCTCGAACTTCGCCTTCTCGGCGGAGCGGAAGTAGGCGCGTCCGTAGCCCATGCCGGCGAAGAGCGTGTTGTAGATGCTCTCGAAGTAGTCGTAGTCCTCGCGGGGGAGGCCGAGCATCCCGGCGATGACGCGGATGGGGAAGCGCTTGCTGAACTGCGCGACGAGGTCGACCTCACCCTGCCCGGCGATGCCGCTGGCGAGATCCTCGGCGGCTTCCTGGGAGAAGCGCTCAATCATCTCGGCGGCGGTCTCCTCGATCACCGGGAGCCAGTTCAAGAGCTTCCTGCCCACCAATTCGCCGGCAACAATGCCGCGACTCCAGCGGTGCTCCGGTCCCTCACCCATATCGAGGATGGTCTCGCCGAGGGGGGACTCAGAGCCGAACTCGTACTTGCCCTTGGGGTCGTAGACGCCGCGGGTGAAGTCGCCGTTGGGGCGGCTGCGCTTGTAGGCATCCCAGATGTCCTCGTAGCGCGTGACGACGAAGCGGTTCTGGAAGCCGTCGTGGTAGACGGGCTCCCAGTCGCGGATCTTCTTGTAGAGGGGGAAGGGGTTCAGGCGGTGCTCCTCGGTAAGGAACTCGCCGGGCTCGATGATCGGGGCTTCGGTTGGGGCTGTCATGGTCGCCTCGCCGCCACAGGATGGGCCTGGGAGCGAGTCTAGGCCGCGCACGGGGCATGTCAACGGACAGCGGCCCTTGCGGCGCCTGCGCGGGCGGTCCATCCTCTCGACGCAACGCACGAGAGGAGCGAACGAACATGTCGGACGAGCTAGCGGAACTGCGCGCGCGGGTTGCCCGCCTGGAGGCTGAGCGGGCGGTGATCAGCACCTTCAACGAGTACTTCTACAATATGGATATCGGCTACACGGAGGGCATCCTCGACGTGTTCATGGAGGACGGCCTGCTGGAGGTGGTCAACTTCCCGCCGGGGACGATGGAGGACCTCAGGTTCGAAGGTCGGGCGGCGATGCGGGAGCTGTACGGGCCGCACTCGAGCGCGGAGCCGACGCTCTCGGGCGGACACCACTCGGCGAACGTACAGGTGAACGTGGCGGAGGACTGCTCGAGCGCGGAGCTGAGCGCCTACTTCATGACCTCGGGCGGCCACGGCGGCCTCGGCGGGGGCATGTATCAGGGCACGTTCGTCCCGGACGGGGACAAGTGGCGCATCGCGCACTACCGCATCATCAGCAACTGGGGCTGGTCGCCGGACGAGTGGACGAAGCGCACGGAGGCGCTGCCGGCAAGCAAGGCGAAGCGAGGCGGCAAGCCGCCGGTCTACGAGTTCCCGAAGCAGCCGGTCGGGTAGGGGAGCGCGTCGCTGCCGCGCGGCTAAGAGGCAAGGAGAGCGGCGGGCTGCGCCACGCCCAAGTGCTAGGATAGACGCGTGAGCGCCGGCGTGGACAGCGGCAGTCGAACCGAGGCATTTGAGTGGATGCCGCTGCTCTTCGTCAAGTACAAAGAAGGGAAGAAAACACACACTGCGGATGTGCGCGGGCCGGAGTGGACCGCGTCTCCCGCTAGTGCCTTTGGAGTATTGCCAACCTTCCTCCAAGAACAGAAGCGGCTATGGAAGGAGCGGCGTATCGACCTCGGCCTTCAAGACGGCGCTCCAGTCTGGCTGCGTATCGTTCGAGAGTACGAGGGGGGGGACATAGGGACTTCGTTCATTCCATGGCCAGATGTAGTGGCCTTGGAATACAAAGGGGAGATTCTGGCTCAGGATGATCCCGTCCTTCCCTTCAGCCGCTGAGGGTGGTGTACATCGTCAAGCTCGATGGCAAGCAACCAGCGAGGTTGAATGCCGATAACGCAGCGACGACGGACTACCACATTGAGTTCTATCGGCGTGTAGAAGAAGAGGCGGTACTCGTGGGTATGTTCTCGCTAAGCGAATTAGATTATGTCTTCGATCCGGATGCACTTGAGTACTTCGGGGGAGAAGAAGTGGACGCGCCATCGGAATCCTAGTGAATTTCGCCGCCAGCTCACAGCAGGAACATCCGTCTCTGGCAGCGTAGGTAATCCCCCCGCGCTACACTTGCGCGCGCCCGCACCTGGGCTGTGGAGGTGGTTCCAATGCCGATGTCCCCTGAGGAGATGGATGCGTTCCTGGCCGAGCCGCGCAATGCGATCGTGGCGACGGTCAACCCGGACGGTTTTCCCCAGCTGACCCCGATCTGGTTCCACTGGGAGGACGGCACGGTCTACTTCAGCACGACCGCGCCCCGCCTGAAGACGAAGAACCTGGAGCGCGACGGGCGCGTGTCGATCTGCGTCGACGAGCCGGGCGACCCGGACCAGCGCACGGTCGTGCTGGCGGCGGAGACGTGCGAGATCACGCCCGGGGTGGGGACGGTGACTGAGGCCATCGCCCGCAAGTACGGCGGCGACAACTGGGAGAGCAGCTACGAGCACATCGCGAACACGCCCGATCGCGTTGTGGTCTCGTTCAAGCCGACCCGCATCCTCACCTGGAGCTCGTCGGCCGACCGTCGCGTGCACGTGCAGAAGAACCGCTAGCCCGGTCCCCGCGCCCCATGCAGGGGGGTTCGCAAGATCGTAGGATGCGGCCCATCGCGTTCCGTGATAGACCTGCGCGGGCGCGGACCGGAGGCTGGCATGGGATTTCTTGACGGGAAGGTGGCGCTCGTGACGGGCGCCGCCGAGGGCGTCGGCGTCGCTTTCGCGAACGCCGTCGCGGCGGAGGGCGCGAAGGTCGCCATCTGCGACATCCGCGAGAACGTGGACGAACGCGCGAGCCAGATCGGCGACGCGCACGGGGTGGAGACGCGCGCCTTCCACGCCGATACGGGCGTCCCCGAGGACTGCTGGCGCGTGGTCGACGGCACGATGGAGGCGTTCGGGCGCATCGACGTGCTGATCAACAACGCGGGCACGATCGCGGTGACCTCGCCCACGGACCCGTGGGAGAAGTCGAACGAGGACTACGACCTCGTGATGAACGTGAACAACCGCGCGTACTACCTGTTCGGCCGGGCGGTGTTCCCGATCATGCAGGAGCAGGGCGGGGGCGACATCGTCAACATCGCCACCGACCACATCTACACGGAGCGGAACCGTCCCACCGGTGGCGGCTGGAGGATAGATACGTACGACGCCTCCAAGTGGGGGCTGAACGGCTTCCTGCTGAGCTGGTCGAAGGCGGGCGAGCCCCACAACATCCGCGTGAACGGCATCTGCCTGGGGGCGACGGATTCCCACATGCTGCGCGGCTTCACGGGCGAGGAGAACCTCACGCCGGAGGTGATCGCGGGCTGGATGAAGCCGGCCGACCTCGCCCAGGTCGTGATGGACCTGATCAAGGACGGGCGCAGCGGCTACAACATCCCCGTCTGGCGGGGGGACCCGGTGGTCCTGACGCCGCGCAGCGACGACTTTTCGATGAAGGTCGGCATCATGAAGTCGGGCTTCGGGGCCTAGGAGGGCATCATGGGATTCCTGGACGGAAAGGTCGCAGTCGTCACGGGGGCGGCACAGGGACTGGGAACGGCCTACGCGCGCGCGCTCGCGAACGAGGGCGCCGATGTCGCCATCTGTGACGTGAAGCAGGAGGTGAGCGCCGTTGGCGATGAGATCGCCGCGACGAGCGGGCGGACCGTGCGGTCCTACCCCTGCGACGTGTCGGACGCGGAAGCCGTGCGCGGCTTCGCGGACGCGGTGCTGCGTGACTTCGGTGGGGTCGACGTCATTGTGCTGAACGCCGGCATCTACGGATCGACGCCGCTGGACCTCTCACGGGAGGAGGCGCTCTCCGAGTACCAGCGCTTCTTCGATACGAACGTGAAGAGCGTCTACCTGTGCGAGCGAGCGTTCGCGCCCTCGCTGGTGGAGCGGGGAGGGGGCGATATCGTCGTCATCTCCACGGACCACGTGTTGCCACCGGTCGCGCCGGGGGGCACGCGGGGCGGGCCCGGCAGCGACCTCTACGACGCCTCGAAGTGGACGTTGAACGGCTACATCCAGGCGTGGGCAGCGGGGTTCGCGGCGAACAACCAGAACGTGCGCGTGAACGGCCTCGGGATGGGGGCGACGGACACGCCGATGCTGCGGGGCGTCTTCCCGGGCGGCCCCTCGGACGAGATCGTGGCGGGCTGGATGACGGCGGCGCAGCAGGCGCAGCTGCTCCTCGACCTGCTCCAGGACGGGCGCACGGGCGACCTGGTCTCGTCGGAGCCGGGGCACCCGGTGGAGCTGCCGCCGCATTCGGCGCTGGGTCAGCCGGTCTCGAACCTCCCCATCGCGCAGTTCCATCACGGGCTGATGGGCCTCGAACCGGCAATCTGGGAGCAGCCAACGTAGGGGCGCCGGGAGGAAGGCGATGACGACCGTGGGCTTCGACCCGGCGGTCTTCGACACGCCGGAGTACTGGCGCAACCCCTACCCCCAGCTGAAGGTGCTGCGGGACCACTTTCCCCTGTACCACGACGAGAGGCGGGCCTCTGGTACATCACGCGCTACGACGACGTGGTGAACGCCTTCCGCGACAACGTGCACTACTCGAGCAAGAACCTCGAGCGCTCGATGGCGCTCGTGTTCGGCACGACGATGATGCAGTTCGACAGGGAGGAGCACACGAAGCGGCGCAACATCGTGGCACCGGAGTTCTCGGGGCGGCGGCTGGATCCGATCCTGCCAATCATCGAGAAGAACACGCAGGACCTCGTCGACCGCATCAGCGCGGAGGCGGCGGAGGGGCTGGCGCAGGGGTTCGCGGAGAAGGGCGAGGTCGAGCTCATCGACGCGTTCAGGAGACGCTGCTGACGCTCGCCCCACTCGACCTGAGCCTGGGAGATGAGGAAGAGAAGCCGAAGGACGAGCGACAGCTGGTAGTGCTCGCCTCGAGCGCCGGGCCGGTGGCGGACCTGGAGTTGATCGGGGGCGGGAACAACGCGAACCTGGAGGACCAGATCCGACAGATCAGGGAGCACGACGAGTTGACGGCGGACGAGGAGGAGCTCTCCATCGTTCTGCTGCGGAACTACGCGGAGTCGGTGACGCACCAGCAGTACCACGACACGGATATCATTACCGTTCGCGTCGTCCCTCCCGGGACGAGTTGACCACGAACGCAACAGCGCAAGGAGGACTTTCATGGCCGTTATCGATGACCTGCTGAACAACAACACCGGCTACACGGAGAGCTTCGACAAGGGGGACGCGCCCCTGCCCCCGGGCCTCCAACTGGCGGTCGTGGCGTGCATGGACGCCCGCCTCGATACGCACGCCCTGCTGGGGATCGGGGTAGGAGACGCGCATGTCATCCGCAACGCGGGCGGCGTGGTCACCGACGACGCCATCCGCTCGCTGACGATCTCGCAGCGGCTGCTGGGGACCACCTCGATCATGCTCATCCACCACACGGACTGCGGCATGCTCACGTTCCGTGACGACGCTGTGAAGGACTCGATCGTGGCCGACACAGGCATCCGGCCGGCGTTCGCCTTGGAGGCGTTCGGCGACCTCGACGGCGACATCCGGCAGTCGATCGCGCGCATCCAGGCGAGCCCATTCATCCCGAACAAGGACGACATACGGGGGTTCGTGTACGACTGCACCACGGGGAAGCTGAACGAGGTCACCTAAGGGCTTATGCGTCGGCCCTGGGCAGGGGTAGCTGCCTACTCGCCTGCCCAGGGATTGACCACCTCAACGCCACAGCCCTCGAAACCCGCCACGTCCCTCGTCACGACCCATGCCCCGCGAGAGTGAGCGATAGCCGCTATCTGGCAGTCTGCGTGGCTGATGGGCTGGCCGGCTGCACGGCGAGCGGCGCCTACGGCGGCATAGGCTTGGGCAGCTGAGGTGTCGACGGGAATGATGCGTCCCGCAAACTCCTCCTGAAGCACGGCCTCAAGGGCAGAGCGGAGCCGTTCGCGACGCCGACCCGCTGGCAGAGTCTCGATGCCGTAGAGCCAGGTAGTATGATCAGCAACAACCGAAATTCATACCGAGCTGATCATGCGCATCTCCGAACGCGGCCAGATCACGATTCCCAAACCCCTGCGGGACCGGTACGGGATGAACCACAACGTGGAAGTTGAGATCACCCCAACAGACGAGGGCCTGCTCATCCGGAAACGAGCGGCTGGGCAACATCCCGTGGACCGGGTCAGCGGCATCCTCGACGGCGTCGAGCATCCGGGCATCCCCCTCGATGTCGACGAGTACATTGAGGAGATCCGAGGCAGGTGATCACGGCTGTTGACACCAACGTTCTGCTGGACCTGTTCCTGTCGAAGTCACCCTTCCACGCTGAATCGCGCAACAAGCTCGCCGTCGCCTACTCCTCGGGCGCTATCGTCATCTGCGACATCGTGTACGCAGAACTCGTCCCCCGCTTCGGCGAACGAGCTGCGCTGGACAGCGTTCTCGGGGAGGTCAATGTGCTTGTCACTCCAATCGACACGGCCATTGCCTACGAGGCCGGACTCCGCTGGATGCGGTACCGCCAGTCCGGCGGTCCCAGGGCGCGAATCCTCTCCGATTTCCTCATCGGCGCCCACGCTCTCACCACGGCGGACACCTTCCTGACCCGAGACCGGCGCTTTTACGAGACCTACTTCCCCGAGCTGCAGCGGGCCTGAGACCGCAGCAACCGAGGGGAGTGATCTCTACCGCGCATTGACCCTGTCGAAGAGGTCGACAACCTCGCGGGAGGGCTCTGGTGACGGCCACGGCCGCGACCGACCAGCAGCAGGCGTCCCAGCCAGACCCGCCTGTTCTCCGTGAGCGCGTAGGCGACCCGCTTGAGCAGGGGCAGGTCGTCGGTGGCGACGGGTGAGGCGAGGAGGAGCTGCGAGTCAGCCGTGCTCGCCGACAAGGTCGCCCTCGGTGCCGGCGTTCTGCCCCGCCTGCCCCGCGGTCTCGACCCTGAGGCCGCGGATGTCGTAGTGGCGCATGATGGGGCCGTCGTGCAGGCGCACGTCGGTGATGCGGCTGAGGGGGATGGTGAGCTCTTTCCGAAAGAAGACACCCTTGCGGATCTCGACCGCCTGGGTGGTGAGGCGGGCGGAGAGGCGGCGCAGGTACTCGGGGTAGTACCAGAGGCTGAAGAGCAGCCAGAACGGGATCAACAGCGCCCCGGCGACGGTGATCAGCAGAAGCAGGGAGACAACCCAGCGCCCGTGGCCCGCGATGCCGCGGTCGAAGCTGGCCTCAAGGACGGTGTCGCCCGTGACGCTCGATGCGTCGTTGGAATCGGTCATGACGTTCGCTCCTTCGCCGCAGCCTGAACTATATGGAGGGCCCTTCGCCGCGGGTCCGGGACCAGCCCGTTCGCTCGTCCTCCCCTAGGATCGCGGGATGGGCGAGGCCGTCATCAAGGTGCGGGGGCTGCGGAAGCGGTACGCCGAGGTCGAGGCCGTGCGCGGCATCGACCTGCGCATCGAGCGGGGCGAGGTGTTCGCGCTGCTGGGGCCAAACGGGGCGGGGAAGACAACGACCGTCGAGATTCTCGAAGGGCACCGCGCTCGCACCGCCGGCGAGGTGACCGTGCTCGGCTTCGACCCGGGACGGAACGAGGTGGCGCTGAAGGAGCGCACGGGCATCGTCCTGCAGCGCACCGGGCTTGAGCCCTACCTGACCGTCGCGGAGACAATCGACATGTTCCGCGGCTACTACCCGCGACCCCTCCCCCTCAACGACATCATCGAGGTGGTGGGGCTGGAGGAGCAGCGCGACCAGCGCGTGCGGCGGCTCTCGGGCGGACAGCAGCGGCGGCTCGATGTGGCCGTGGGCCTGGCGGGCGACCCCGAGCTGCTCTTCCTCGACGAACCCACGACAGGCTTCGACCCCACGGCGCGGCGGGGAGCCTGGGCGATGATCCGAAACCTGCGCACGCTCGGAAAGACGGTGCTGCTGACGACGCACTATCTCGACGAGGCGCAGGCGCTCGCCGACCGCGTGGCGATCATGGTGCGGGGCGAGATCGTGGCCGAGGACACGCCCGCGGGCCTGGTCGCGGCGGACGCGGACGCGGACGCGGACGCGGTCATCCGCTTTCGCGCGCCGGCGGGCATGGCCCTGCCCGAGGAGCTCGCGCTGCGGGACGCGGACGAGGGGCTGGTGGAGGCGCGCACGACCGACCCGACACGCTCCCTGCACGCCCTCACGAGCTGGGCGCTGGCGGAGGACCTCGTGCTGGAGGACCTCACGGTGAGCCGCCTCTCGCTCGAGGACGTGTTCCTGCGCCTCACGGATGAGGGCGAGAGCGAGGACGAGTCGTGAGGGCGCTGGGGCTCGCGCTGCGGCAACTCAAGTACGAGGAGCGCGCCTTCCGCCGGAATCCCGCGGCGGCGTTCTTCACGCTCGCCTTCCCCCTCATCTTCCTCGTCATCCTCAACGTGATCTTCGGGAGCAGCGAGATCGATCTCGGCGACCGCGTCATCAGTGGCGCGACCTTCTATGTACCCGCGATCGCGGCGCTCATCGTCGTGAACTCGTGCTACACGTCGGTCGCGATGAGCTGGGTGTACGACCGCGACCAGGGCGTGTTGAAGCGCATCCGGGGAGCGCCCCTGCCGGCATGGGCGTTCCTCTTCGGACGCATCACCTACGTCGTCATCCTGATGCTGGTCCTCACCGTGATCGTGGTGGCGTTCGGACGGATTTTCTACGACGTGGACATCCCGGGGTCGACGCTGCCGGCCGTCCTCGTGACGCTGGCCGTGGGCGCGTTCGCGTTCTGCGCGATGGGCCTGGCGGTCGCGGCCATGGTCCCGAACGCGGACGCGGCCCCGGCCGTCGTGAACGCCTCCATCCTGCCGCTCCTGTTCATCTCCGACGTGTTCATCCCGCCCGATGCGGGCACTCCCGCCTGGGTGGAGCACCTCAGCTCGGTGTTCCCGGTGCGCCACCTCTCGGAGGCGCTGCAGACGGGCTTCGACCCGTTCGAGACGGGCGCGGGATTCGAGCCGGTACACCTGGGCGTGATCGCGGCATGGGGCGTGGCGGGGCTGCTGTTCACGCTGCGCTTCTCCTCCTGGGAGCCGCGCGTCTGAAGGAGCGGCGCAGTCGGGGCGATGGGCGCGCTTCGCGGCCAAGCCTGTAGGCTGAGCCGGTCATGTTCCTTCCGGGCGTGGTTCCCCCCGAGAACACGGGCAGCGAGAAGCTGTGGATGCTCGTCCAGCGCGGCCGCGTGCTGTTCCGCGTCGAGGACGCGGGGCTGGCGAGTGCGGAGGAGGCCGAGCGGCTGCCACGCACGGGCGAGGCCCACTTCATCGGGACGCTGGACGGGCAGCAGGTCTGGACGGCCGGGGTCGAGGACGAGGTCGAGGCGGACGAGGGCTGGCGCTTTTGCGACCTTTTCTCGGTCTACGGGATGGCGAACGAGGAGATCTGGATGGCGGGCGGGCGGGCCGTGCAGATCGTGGAGTGGGAGCGCACGAACCGGTTCTGCGGACGCTGCGGCATTCCCAACGAGCTGGCCACGGGGGAGCGCGCGATGCGCTGCCCCCAGTGTCGCCTCCTGAGATTCCCGCAGCTCTCGCCGGCGATCATCACCCTCGTGCACCGGGGCGACGAGGTGCTGCTGGCGCGCAGTCACCGCTTCCCCGAGGGGCTGTTCAGCGCTCTGGCGGGTTTCGTGGAGCCGGGCGAGACGGTGGAGGGTGCGCTCGTGCGGGAAGTGGAGGAGGAGGTGGGGATCCGGGTGAAGAACCTGGAGTACCGGAGCAGCCAGCCGTGGCCCTTCCCGAACTCGCTGATGCTCGGGTTCTGGGCGGAGTACGAAAGCGGAGCGATCGTGCTGGAGGAGGCGGAGATCGCGGAGGCGCACTGGTTCCCGGTCGACGCACTGCCCAACATCCCGGGGCCGATCAGCATCGCCAACCGACTGATCACGTCCTGGGTCTCGCGCCACCGCGGGCAGTAGCGGCGTGCGCTACGCGGCGCTGCTGCTGGCAGGGGTTGGGGTAGTCGCGGTCGTCGTTGCCGTGATGGTCCAGGCCGGGGGGGACGATCCGGAGCCGACGGCTACAGCGGACCCGGCCGCTGCAGCCCAGCCCACCGCTACCGCCCAGCCCACCGCTACCCCCCAGCCGAGCGCTACCGCCCAGCCCACCGCTACCGCCCAGCCGACCGCTACCCCCCAGCCGAGCGCTACCGCCCAGCCCACCGCTACCGCCCAGCCCACCGCTACCCCCCAACCGACCGCTACCGCCCAGCCAACCGCGACCCCCCAGCCCACCGCTACCGCCCAGCCGACCGCTACCGCCCAGCCGACCGCTACCCCCCAGCCGACCGCTACCGCCCAGCCGACCGCTACCGCCCAGCCGACCGCTACTCCCCAGCTGACCGCTACTCCCCAGCCGACCGCTACCGCCCAGCCGACCGCTACCCCCCAGCCGACCGCTACTGCGACCGCCACTGCGACCGCTACTGCGGAGCCAACCACTGCGGCAGTGGCGACCACGGAAGCGACGGCAACGGCCGAGCCCGAGCCGGCATCGGAGAGGTGCACCACGAACGACCCTGCCCCATGTGCGCTGCCCATCGCCTACCTGACAGTGAGCAGCGCGGACGGCGAACGCGCGGTGACGCTAACGGTTGAGGTCGCGAGCCGGCCCGACCAGCGGCAGCGGGGCCTGATGTTCCGCGATTCGCTGGATGAGCTGGCGGGCATGCTGTTCGTGTTCCCCGCCGACCGGAGCGGCGGCTTCTGGATGCAGAACACCTTCATCCCGCTCGATATCGCCTATCTGGCGGCGGACGGCACCGTGCTGGAGATCGTGCACGGGGTGCCCCGCAGCCGCGACGTCCTCACCCCCTCGCAGCCCTACCGGCACACGCTCGAGGTCAACGGCGGCTGGTTCGAGCGCCAGGAGTTCGGGGTCGGAGACATCGTCGCGATTCCGGAGGGGGCGGAGCGGTAGGAGCTAGCCGACTGCTTGCTCTACAGACCCGTAGAAAGCTACGTTGTCGTCGCCCTGACGGGGCCAGTCCGAGGGGGCCGTGAATGCAACAAAGGATGGGGCCTCGTAAAAGCGCAGGGCCCACACCGTGGCGCTCGGATCTCCTTCGGTGGCCCTGTGCCCATACTCAAACACTCCGCCACCGACGGTGCGGACCCCGCCAGCCAAGGCGTTGTCATGTATCCGCTTGAGAGTGCTCATCATGTGGATGTCGTAGCGATCGAACCCTTCAAAGTGAAAGGACACGGCAACATACTGGCTCGGTAAGACTTTCCCAGTTTCGTGAAAGAACAGGCCCCTAACGATCCGCGCAATGACTCGGTTTATCCTGGGCCAGTCTATCTGGAACGCCGGTTGCGGACCGAGGTACACATCGCCCGCCCACCGTTCGCGAATCTCAAAGTTGGCCACGGTAGCTTGTAGGAACTTTCGGCGACTAGGGTCCTGCATCCCCCGGAGCAAGCGAGCACGTCCTTCCTTCGCATCCGGAAAGGAGGCAGTGTCTTCTCGCATTGTCAGCATCTGAAGTAGGTATGTGTCGTCGTCCGACCGAGAATTGTTGCACTGCTTGCACGATGGCACCTCTATCAGGTTGCGCCGGTTCTTCTTCGCGAAGAGACACTGCGGTGGGACATGGTCCCAGTCCTCTGCCAGTCCCCCGCAATAGACGCACGGTGTGCCGGGGGGAATCTTCCTTCGCTTCTTCCTGCTCATCCACCCCAGTGTACAGAACATGCGTCCTAGGCGCGAGTCTTCATGGCGGCGGTGAGGCGGGGGAAGAGGGGCTTCACGTTCTTCGAGCCGATGGCATCGAGCTCGTCCTCGGTGAAGCCGGCTTCGTTGAGCAGGAACGCGATCGCCTCGTCGACGTCTTCCTTCGAGAAGGCGGGGTAGTCCGTGCCAAAGACGATGTGGTCGGTGTCCGTGACCGTGCGGAGGCTGGGGAAGGCGGTGGGGTGGCAGGTGACGGCAACGTCGAAGTACATGCGTCCGAGGTAGGCGGCCGTGCCCTGCGGGGCGGTCGTGAGGAACGGCTCGGAGCCATCGGATCGGGCGACGCGCCCGGCGATGTAGGGGAAGCAGCCGCCTCCGTGAGCGATGATCCAGGTCAGGTTCCCGTAGCGTTCGAAGGCGCCAGAGGCCAGCAGGCTGCCGATCGCGCGGGTGGTCTCGACGGGGAAGTCGACCACTGCGGGCGACAGGTTGGGGATGCCGATGTGCGACTTCGTCGGGTGGAGGTGGATGACCACGCCACGCTCGTTCATGGCCGCCAGGACGGAGTCGAAGCGCTCGGCGCCGATGAGGTCGGGGCCCACGCCGCTGGGGAGGAGGACCCCGTCCATGCCCAGATCGTCGAGGGCGCGGTCGAGCTCGGCGCGGGCGGCATCGGGGTCGACGAGGGGAAGGGTGGCGAAGCCGCCAAAGCGATGGGGGTACCGCTGGGCGACACCCGAAATGTAGTCGTTCGTCGCGCGGTGGAGAGGGATGGCCGCCTCCGGGTCGCCAACGTCGGCGACGAAGATGGTGGGGGTGAGGACGGCGGCGGCGATGCCGCTGGCGTCCATGGCGGCCATGGCGGTCTCGGGGGTCCAGGCCCCCGCCATCGCGATGCCGACCTGCTGGGCGGCCTCGGCGATCTCGGCCGAGGGCACGTGATGGTGTACGTCGATGAAGCCGTCCACGGCGATCCTCCCGGGGGCGTGCTGCCGCCCGCGCCAATCGTAGGGGAACGGGCCGCGACAGGCCCGCGCACGTGAGGGCCGTGGGCGACGGTTCTGGTAGCCTTGCGCCTTCGGGGGGATTCGATGCGGATTGGCGCGATGATCGGCGGCCGGGAGGACCTTGAGGGTCTACTGGCGCGCACGCAGGAACTGGAAGCAGCGGGCTTCGACAGTGTCTGGATGCCGAACGTCTTCGGGCTCGACGCAATGGGAGCGTTCACGGTGATCGGGCGCGAGACGGAGCGCATCGAGCTGGGCACGGCCGTCGTCCCCACCTACCCGCGTCACCCCGTGACGATGGCGCAGCAGGCGTTGACCGTGCAGGCAGCCTCGCGGGGGCGCTTCACGCTCGGCATCGGCCTTTCGCACAAGTTCGTGGTCGAGGACATGTGGGGCATGTCGTTCGAGCGTCCCGCCCAGCACATGCGCGACTACCTGGACGCTCTCCTCCCACTCCTGCAGGGCGCTGAGACGAGCGTTGAGAACGAGAGCTACCGGGTTCACGCGACCTACAGCGTTCCCGGCGCCGACCCCGTGCCCGTGCTCATCGCGGCGATGGGCGAGCGCATGCTGGGGCTGGCGGGGGCGGTGGCGGACGGCACCAGCCTCTGGATGACAGGCCCGGACACGATCGAGAATTACATCGCACCGACGCTGCGCGAGGCCTCGGAGCGAGCGGGACGCGACATGCCGCGCATCGTCGCGGCCTTCCCCATCGCCCTCACCGACGACCCCGACGACGCCCGCGAGCGCGTCGGGAAGATGCTCTCGGGCTACAGCCCCATCCCCTCCTACCGCGCGATGCTCGACCGCGAGGGCGCTGCGGGGCCCGAGGACGTCGCCATCCTTGGCGACGAGCGGGCGCTCGACGAGGCGCTCGACCGGCTGCAGGCAATGGGCGTGAGCGACTTCTCCGCCTCCATCATGCCCGTCGATCCCGAGGCCGAGGGCCGCACGGTGGCCTACCTGGTCTCGCGACTCGGGGGAGGGTAGCGGGCGGCGATGCGTTCCAAGGTTGTCGGAAGCTTCGAAGAGGCGGTCGCGGGAGTCGAGGATGGCTCGAGCATCCTCGTCGCCGGCTTCGGCGAGCCGGGCACGCCCCACAACCTCATCGCCGCGCTCTACGAGCAGGGGGCGTCGGGACTCACGCTCATCGCCAACGGGGCGGGCATGACACGCGACGACGGCGTGATCACGACCGGCAACCTCGTCGAGGCGAAGCGCGTGAGCCGCGTCATTCTCGCCTTCACGGCCTCGACCCACCCCTCGCGAAAGACGCCGCTGGAACGGCTGAACGAGGCGGGCGAGATCGAGGCGGAGACCACACCGCAGGGCACGCTCGCGGAGCGCATCCGCGCGGGCGGGGCGGGCATTCCCGCCTTCTTCACCCCGGCCGGGGTTGGCACCGAGGTGGCGGAGGGCAAGGAGCACCGCGAGTTCGGCGGCCGCACCTACGTGCTGGAGGAGGCGATCACCGCCGACTACGCGCTTGTACGCTGCTGGAAGGCGGACACCTTCGGGAACCTCGTCTTCCGGCGGGCGCAGCGCAACTTCAACCCCATCATGGCGATGGCCGCCGAGTGCACCCTGGTCGAGGCGGAGGAGGTCGTGGAGGTGGGGGAGCTCGACCCGGACCTGATCCATACACCGGGCATCTTCGTTGAGCGCGTTGTCTCGATTCCGGCAGCGGGCGGGCGCCTGCGCATCCCCTCCCTCATGCCCGGGAGCCCCCCGGTGAGGCGGTCGTAGCGATGGCGGGCAGGCGGCTGACACGGGACCTGATGGCGGCGCGTGTCGCGGCGGAGTTCGAGGACGAGTGGCTCGTGAACCTGGGCGTGGGGATGCCCACGCGCTGCTCCGACTTCGTCCCCCGCGACCGGACGGTCACGTTCCACGCGGAGAACGGCGTCATCGGCTATGGGCGCAACGCCACGGTGGAGGAGGCGACGCCGTATGTCGTGAATGGCGGCGCCCAGCCGGTGCTGCTCACGCCTGGCGCCTCGATCGTGCACCATGCCGACGCGTTCGCGATCATCCGGCGGGGCCTGCTCGACGTTGCCGTCCTGGGGGCGTACGAGGTCGCGACCAACGGCGACTTCGCGAACTGGCGCATCACGGGGCGGAAGGGAGGCGGGATCGGCGGAGCGATGGACCTCGCGGTGGGGGCGAAGCAGGTATTCCTGCTGCTCGAGCACACCACACGCGACGGCCGTCCCCGCTTGCTCGAACGCTGCGCCCTGCCACTGACGGCGGCGGGCGTGGTCACGTTGGTGATGACGGATCTGGGGCTGTTCGAACCCGCCGGCGACTCCTTCCGCCTGCGCGAGATCGCGCCCGGCTACACGGTCGACGAGGTGCAGCAGCTCACCGGCGCGCCGGTCGTACCGGTCTCCGACCTGCGCGAGGTCGAGGTCTAGGGCGCGGCTGTCGCGTGGGGTAGTGGACACCTCGCCGAAAGCGCGTTCTCATACAGGCAGGCCCCCGTAGCTCAGGGGATAGAGCAGTGGTTTCCTAAACCATGTGCGCAGGTTCGATTCCTGCCGGGGGTAATTCGCTTTGGCTCAAACTACCTGGCGGTCACATCCAAGCGCCGGCCGATTGCGCCAAGGGCCGCGTCCATCTGATCCAGGCGGGAGTGGTGCTCAACATCGAGGACGCGGTCGACCTGCGGCATGTGCCAGCCCAGGCGACGAGCGAGTTCGGCCTTGCCGACGCCTTGCTCCCGCATGCCTTGGTAAAGCAACACCTTGACCGAGGTGAGTGTCGGCAGGGTGGCGTAGGTCTTTCCCCTGGACGGAGCGGGAATGTCGTCACGGCCGTGGATGCGGGCGGCGATCGCCTCCTCAAGCGCGTCCACGGCGCGGGCGGTCGCTTCCTCGCGGTCGTCGCCGAACGTGGTCAGCTCGGGGAAGTCGGGGGACGTCACCAGGACGGCGCCGTCGTCATCTTCGAGCACGATCGGGTAGGCGAGCATCAGTTCAATCCCAGGTCCTTCTTGATCTTGGCGACGAGCCCCCGCCCCAGTTCCTTACGACCTCCGTGCATCGGCAGTTGACTCGTGCGGTTGCCACGCCGGACGGTGATATGTCCGCTGCCGCCCTTGTGGGTCTCGAAGGTGCAACCCTGTTTCCGTAGCCAGCGGCGTAACTCACCTGCGTTCACTCAGCACCACCCTACACAACAGAACTGTTGCTATCAAGCTGCCCAACGTGCAGGGCCGCCGGCGAGGGGGCGCTCGGTCAACCGAGCTTGCTCCTCACGGTGTCTTCAGCCCCACGGCTAGCTCGAACGTTCGTAGTACAGTCCCGTTGGGCGTACGAGACACGAATCAGCGCGGATGACTCGGCCCGCAGAACGCGCTGGCTTCGATGAGGCCCTGCCAGGAGGAGCGATGGAGGAGTAGCTCAGCGGTAGAGCATCCGCTCCCCAGGCAGAGGGCCGTGGGTGCGAATCCCATCTCCGGCTTTACCGCTCGTTGCGGCAGCGACGCGCCACACCGCCGCCCGCTCGCGTACCCTCGACGCATGACCGACTCATCGGGAGCCGCCCCGGCCACGACCGTCGTGACCGTCTACCCCATGACCGGCCGGCAACTCTCCCTCAACATCCCTCACGCCTTTTGCGAGGAGTGCGACCTCACCGTCCGCCTCGTCCAGCGCGTCGCCTCCGACCTCCCCGATGTCGAAGTTCGCATCAAGCCCTGGTTCAACCACCTCTTCGACGCCCTGCGGCGCGGCGGCTGGCACCCACCCGTCGTGACGATCAACGGCAAGATCACGACCCAGGGTGTCGTCCCCGACGAAGACGGGCTCCGCCGCGCCCTTATGGGCGCCGGCCGTACCACGCCCGCCGGCCCCGATGGTCGCTGACCATCCTGGCTCCACCGCAACCGCCGCCGCGGAGGCGCCACGCACCCTCCTCGGCGGCCACCTCGCCGTCGGCTCCACCCGCGAGTGGCTCAGGGCCTGGGCAGCCATCGTCATCCTCCTCGGCCCCGCGAGCCTCGTCCTTCGCCTCGCCGCGATGCTGCCGGACCGGGGCCCGGCAGGCATGCGCGGCCGGGCGGCCTGCCGGGCCGCCGAGCGCTGGTGGGCCTGGCTAGCCGCACGCCTCATCGGTCTGCGCATCCGCATCAGCGGTCTCGAACACATCGACCCGCAGGAGCGATACGTGGTCGCCTCCCTGCACGAGGGCTTCGCCGACGGGCTCGCCCTCCTCCATCTCCCCCTCTCGCTCACCGCCGTCGCCCGCGACGAACTCGCCACCTTCCCCTTCCTCGGCGGCCAGCTGGCGCGCGGGCGGCACCTCTTCATCCGCCCCGAGCGCCCGGTCCATACCACCCGCACGCTCCAGCGCGAGGTCCGCGCTGCCATCGAGGCAGGGGACAGCGTCCTCTTCTTCCCGCAGGGCTCCATCCTCGGCATCGAGATCGCATTCCAGCCCGGAGCCTTCAACCTTGCGCGCCGCCTCGGGCGCCCGCTCCTCCCGATCGTCGTGACGGGCGGCCATCGTGTCTGGGAGCACCCCTTCACCTCCACCCTGCGCGCCAATCAGTCCATGAGCGTCGCCGTGCTCCCACCTGTCCCGGCCGACGAAGCCGTCTCCCGGCGAGCAACGATCGAGCGGTGCATGAAACAGCTTGCCCTCGCCAGCGCCACGCCACCTCGCCACTTCGACCCGAGCCGCGACGGCTACTGGGACGACTATCGCTACGAGATCGACCCCACCTTCCCCGACCTCGCCCGACGAGTCGCCAGCCATCGCCACGGCGCCGTCCTCGCCCTCGAGTGCCAGCAAGGTGCCGACCCTGCACCCTGAGTGGCCACCAGATTAGTCACGCTGCCAGAGGGAGCCCGGGTCCAGCGGCACCCTGATCGAAGCGTGGATGCTTCCCCAGCAGACCGCCTCGCCCGACTCACGCAGCGCGCAGGTGTGGTCGTAGCCGGGGGTGACCGACTCGTACACGCCCTCTGGCGCATCCGTCTGACCGTGCACGTTCCACCCCCAGCAAACCACCTCACCCGACTCCCGCAGCCCACAGTCGCTGTTGCCACCCACGCCCACGGACAGGTAGGGCCCCGGCGGCGCTTCTGCCTGCAGGTTGCCCCTTCCCCAACACGCCAGCTCGCCCGACTGCCGCAGGGCGCAGCTCGCGGCGCCATCCACGTTGACCGACCGGAAGGCGCCTGCCGGCACGTCCCCCCGTCCGGAGTCGCCCGAGCCCCAGCAGACCACCTCGCCCGACTCGCGCAGCGCGCAGGAGTGGAGGAGGCCCGCACTCACGGATTGGAACTTCCCCCTCGGGGGATCCCCCTGACCTTCACTGTTCGAGCCCCAGCACGCCACCTCACCCGACTCGCGCAGCGCGCAGGCATGCTGAGTCCCAACACTCACCGACCGGTAGGTGCCCTCCGGCATATCCCCCTGCGCTATTGGGCCTCCCCCCAGCAGACGATCCCACCCGACTCCTCAACCCCGCAGTCATCCACGAAGCCCGTGCTGACGGACCGGAAAAGCCCGGAAGGCGCGGCGCTCCGGAAGGGTTCCCTGCCCCCCCAGCAGACCGCCTCGCCCGACTCCCGTACGCCGCAACTGTGGTGGGAACCCGCACTCACCGACTGGTACCGGCCCTGCGGCGCTTCCGTCTGTCCCAGGTCGTTCCACCCCCAGCCGCGAGAGGCGCACGAGCTTATACGCCTGCGGTTGGCTTCAGCCAGGCGCGGTTGCGGAACACGGCACTGGCTAATTCGCGATAAGACAATCATTGCGTTATATTCGTATATAACAACTATGTGGGGTAGTAACTGCCATGAAACGCACGACTCAAGCAACGCTGCTGCTAGCCCTGTTAGGCATCGCCAGCACCTTCGCGGTGGCGTCGCCGGTTGCGGCGCAGCCTGGTGAAACCCGCGTGGAGACGGTTGTGCGGGAGGACGGCACGACGGAGACCCTGAACCTGAGGCTGTACGGGCCGCCGGGCGCCAACGACCCGCTAGTCGCCTGCCACGCCGACAAAACCGATGGATCCGGGATCGAGTGTGGCCGGGCCAGTGGCCAATACAAGGGCCGAATCGCCATCTACAAGGACCAGCTCGATCGACTGATCGTGATTTTCAAGGGCGCCGTGGTCCAACTGACCACGGACCTGAGTTGCAAGACGGCGATCGCCTGCGGCGACGTGGCGCTTGCGTCGGGCGGCACGCTGATACTGGAGTTCACAGATTCGGGCACTGTGTACCACGGCCCCACTTCAGGAGAAGGGCTTCTGCCGATTGTGTCGTTCGACGAAGACGATCACAGGGTGCTGGGCGACCTGTACCGAGACCCTGCTACACAAGTTCACCACGGTGGAGACCTAGACGGTCAGTCACTATATGGCGACGGAAAGGCGAGGTGGATATGCGACGATGGCGAGGAGATGGTCGTTGAGTCCAGTGCGGGCAACCCTTGCCCTGTTCCCTCGCCGACGACACCGGCGCCGCAGCCGCCGCCAAGTTTGAAGACCTGCCTCGGTGGTTCGCAAGTAGCGCTGGGCGCCGCCTGCCCCGAGCCGCGCCCGCCCACCACGCGATTGACCAATGAGCAGCGAGAGGAGCTGCAGAGGGAAGAAGACCTCGATGGCGACGGTGACACGGAGCATGGCATGACGGTGGTCAGCGGCGGCGTCTACGAACGCAAGGCCGACGGTACCGGTCGCTGCTACTTCTACTCAAATCGGCCCGCGGATCGGATCGTGCTGCCAAACGGAGAATCCATCGCCCCGCCCGGCGTCCAGGTCTCCTGCCCCTGAGCCTCGCTTCGCCCTCAGAGGGGAAGCGGCCAGACGTGCAACCGCGGAACGAGGAGAAGCCTTAAGCCCCGCTCACCGAGCGTCGCACCGAGTACGGCCACTCGGTAGATCCTGATTCCATCCGAGGTGCTGTCTCGTTCCCGCCCGCTTCCCCTTCATGGGGTTAGGGTGCCTGCCCCCCCGTTCGCCAAGCCAGCGAGTGTCGGGGACCGTGTGTCGGGGACCGTGTGATGTCGCTCCATCCCCCTGACGCTGGTGCCCTGCACCGGATAGGCCACAGCCGGGCGGGTGCCCTAGGGAGCCAACCGAAACACCAGAGGAAGGTTCTCGATTTTGTCCACTGCGGTGGGCCTGAGTTGGGCGGCAGTCTGATTTGCCTTCAGCCGGCCTCAATACTCATCGGGGGCGCGAGTCTTGATGGTCCAGGTGAGGAGTTCGCTGACAGCGACCCAGTTAGGTGCTTCCCTGCAGAAGGGTGGTGAGCGTGTTGAGTGCGGGCACATCCTCCAGGCCGGGGAAGAACCCCTTCCAGGTCTGTGCAGCCTCGTCCCACTCGTAGATGAGGAGCACCCTGTCCGAGAGCCCGCCTTCCCGTATTGCGAGCCGCGCCTCGGCGTCTGTGCGCGACACGTGCGTCTCGCGGCTGCGACGCTGGGCCGCGGAAGTCCACCTCCGAGATGGGCGCCCGCGACTGGCGTCCATCTCGTCGAAGCGTGGCGACAGCCGCGCCAGACACTCGTCCACGAGGGGCTTGATGCGCCGCTGGGGGTGGTCGTCGGGGACGAAGGCCTCCGATGTCACGCCAGCATGATCGTGGCCTGTCGCTCTCGCTCCGCGCATGGGGCGCCTCCGTTCTCCCCCCTGCTCCCAGCTCAATCCTTTTTCAGCACCCTGCTAGGCAAAGCGCTCCCTCGTAAGCGAGCAAAAGAAAAGGGGGAATTGGTTCATGCTCATCTATCGCAGCGCCGAGCAAGGATGTAACACTTACACGGAGGCTGTAGCGCTTAAACGCTTATGTCATACCTCTGTCCAATTAGGGCCGGGTTTGTCCGTTTGGCCCACGAAGACATGCACCCCCTGACAGATTGGATCGACGACAAGCACTTCGGGTGACCGGCTCTCGCAGACAGTCGCCATGGCTGCAGAGGAACCACGAAGCTGTACGGAAGGAATCCTCGATGAAGACGTCAACAGTCGGTAACCGGATGAGTGTACGTGTTCTCTTGCTACTGTCCGTGGTCGCAACGCTCGTACTCGTGATGAACCACGCCACCCCTGCGCAATCGCAGCAGCCCGCAACCGTCAGGGTCAGCAACCTGGGCCACCCGGTGCCGGTCAAGTATCCGTCATTCATTTATAATACGTTCCTCAACTATACGCACATAGAGAGTGAGCAGTCCTACGCGCAGTCATTCTGCACCGGCAGCGTCGCCGCTACTCTCGGCAAGGTGCGTCTTTACACGCGGTCCCTTACGCCTTCACCTACCGGGTGTCCGACGGCCGGCACACCGACGACGGCCCGGTCACGGTCGAGATCACCGTGGTGAACGACGCCCCGGTGTTCCCCGCAGCGACGGCCGCGCGTTCCGTCCCTGAGGACGCCGAGGCCGGCGACAACGTCGGCGCGCCCGTCACCGCCACGGACGTCGACGAGGGCGACACACTGAGGTACAGCCTCTCCGGCAGCGTGCGCGCCTCCTCCGAGCAGACGGCCCGCCTGCTGGCCATCGGCGAGGATGCCTGCATGCACGAGCGGCACGTCCAGCTGGGGCGTGAGCTTCAGCGCCTCGCGCTGGAGGGGGCGCAGCGGCTGGCAGAGGGCGAGGAGCCCACTCACCCGGTGAGATCGTCAAGTTCGCGGAGGCAGGCGTCCGCATCGAGCGACTTGCTACCGGAGCCTCGACCTCGCGCACCGAGGTGGTGACCGTCTGGAACGACGTCGCCCTCCAGTTCATCGAGATGGTCAAGCAAATCGTCGTGCCGCACATCCCCGACGCCCAACGCGAGTGGGTCCTCGAGAACTTCGCCGACGCCGTCAATCACAGCCGCCCCGCCATCATCGAAGGAGAGGTCACCAATGCCGACTCGTAGCCAGACCGTCACCACCACGCCGATCGAGGTGGCCTCGCTCACCGACAACGTCACGTACCGAGGATGGTGTCAGGGCAGCCGCAGGCTGTTCCTTGCGAACGTGGCCAGAGCCCCGGAGGCTGACGGTCCCGCCGTCTCCCTGCGCCCCGGTGAGTCGATGACATTCCGCGCCACGGCGACCGAGAACGTCTACGTCTGGGGAGAGCATCCCGGCACCGAACTCGTCTACCGTGAGGAGCCCGCCTAGGCCGAACCGGTACCCTCCTGAGGGTCTCTATGGAGGCGTCCGAGCTCATATTCGAGGTTTTCCACTCGCTCCGCCAGCTTCTGCATCGTCTCGGGCTCTTGGCGCTGTTCGTACTGGATCTGAAACTCGTGCTCGATCGCTCGGCGGATAGCGAGTTCTTGGCCTCGCTCGGGTTTGCCTTTATCCACTTCTTCCAAGGCGGAGAAGTACTCCTCCGAGACCCTCCTGAGCTCAAAGTCGGACGAGACGCCGTATTGATAGGCCTTCGCCGGCAGAACTGCCTTCCTGTCCGAAGGGTCTCTCTTCATCAAGATGAGGGCTCCGTCGGCAGCGCGTTTGCGGTCTTCGTCCATGGATGCCTGTGTCTCATCGCGGCTCTTGCTGGCCATCTGCCGTCTCTCCCTGCGTTGGCCCGTCGTGGCCCGTCGTGGTCAGCGCGCCCGACGCTGAACCCCCCGAAACCCCATACGCCATATAGGGTCTTCTGGTGGAGCTGGGGGGATTCGAACCCCCTACCTTTTGACTGCCAGTCAAACGCTCTCCCAATTGAGCTACAGCCCCATGCGAGAGGCGATCGTAGCAGCACGCCCGCTCTCGGTCCCGCGCCCGACCACCCACCGGATGGACCTCAACGGCGGGTGCAGGCATGGCAAGGCGTCGAGCGTCCGCGTAGACTGCACCTTGGTGGGGTGTCGACCGGTCCTCGCGTCGACTGCCTTGGTGTATGGCAAGGAGCGCTTGATGCGAGCAGAGACCAGTGATGTCGCCTTCCGACTTCTTCTCGCCCTGGGTGAGAGCTGGGACGCTCTTCGACGAGCCTCGATAGACCCCTCCGCAAAAGGCCTCTACCTGACCAAGGAATACCTGGGCGGCTACACGCGTTTCAGCGCCGGACCTTCCACCAGTCCCCGCCTGATCGTCGAGTGGAACGAGTCGACGCGGCACCTGCGCGTGCTGCGCTGCCACGAGTGGCCGGGATTCGAGGCGGCCATTTCGAGCACTGTCGCCTACGTGCGCGACGAGGCTCGCGAGCACGGCATCATCGACAGCGTGGACAATGTGTTCGTGCGGGCCTGCCAGGAGCCCTCCGCTCCCACCCGCCGCACGGTCCTGCCCGGCGCCATGGACAACACGCAGGAACCAGCCCGCCGGCGTGCCTAGCGCTTCTCCAGTTGGTCCCGGCTTCCCACCCTGGCTCTCCGCGAACCGTTAGCCGTTAGCGCATGATCTCCGGGTCGGCCGGCGTCTCCGCGAGACGCGGGCCGCGACGGGGTTGGCGCGCCATGCGCCGGCGCCAGTGGGCGAAGCGATCGCTGAGGTCGGCGACGCGGCGTTCGATCCGGCCGCGAACCCAGGCGTGTGTCTCCCCGGTATTGCGGTACCGTTCCTGGCGGCGGCGCAGACGGCGGCCCGGGCGCTCGCGCTGGATGTCGGTGAGAGAGCGCACGACCGAACGCCGCAGGAGCAGTGCCGCCTCGTCGTGGTTGGTGTGGGCGCCCTCGCCCGGCTCTGGAACGACCGTATCGACGATGCCGAGGCGGGCGCAGTCGTGCGAAGTGAGGCGGAGCCGCTCCGCCGCCTGCTCGGCCTGCGAGGCCTCGCCGTAGAAGCGCAGGGCGGCGTCCTCAGGCGAGACCACCTCGTAGACGGCGTTCTCGAGCATGAGCACGCGGTCGGCGACCGCCATGGCAACGGCGGCCTCGGAGGCTCCCTCGCCGGTAATGACGGCAAGGGAGGGCGATGGCAGCCGCAGCATGTCGCGCATGCAGCGGGCGATGGCATCGCCCAGTCCGGCCTGTTCGGCGGAAAGGTCGGAGCGGGCCCCGGCGGAGTCGAGCAGGGTGATGAGGGGCAGCCGGAACTTGCGCGCGAGCCGGATGGCGCGACGCGCCTTGTGGAAGCCAGCGGGACCGATAGCGCCGGCCTCCGCAGTCCCCTGCAGGCGGTTCTGGCTGATGAGCATGACCGCCTCGCCCGCCAACAGGCCGATACCGGCGCTGATGGCGGGATCGTCCTCGCCGGAGCGGTCACCGTGGATCTCGACGAAGGTAGTGGTCATGCGGCGGACGAAGTCGGGTGCGGTGGGGCGGTTCTCGTGACGCGAGAGCTGCACCTGCCGCCAGGCCTCCAGGCGAGAGTACTCCCGCGGCTCGCGCTCGGGGCGGCCTATGGGCCTGAGCTCGTAGTTGCTCATGAGCAGGTCGACGAGGAGGCCGAGGGAGGGGCGCAAATCCTCGCGACGGACGATGGCGTCGATGAGCCCGTGTCGCAAGTGCGACTCGGACGTGTGGGCGTCCTCGGGAAGCTCCTCGCCTTCACGCTCGCGCATCTCCCGGAGGGCGGAGTAGCCGACGAGCGCATCGGGTTCGGCGATGATGAAGTCGGCGAGGTTGGCAAGGCCGGCGAAGGCCGAGCCGGTGGCGGGGTCGGAGAGCAGCGTGACATGCGGGAGGCCACGCTCGGCGAGCTTCTGGTGGGCGGTGGCGAGGCGGGGCAGCTGCATGAGGGCGAGAAGCCCCTCGCGCATGCGAACGCCCGAGGTCGAGAGCACCGTCACGACGGCAAGGCCGCGATTCGCCGCCCGCTCGAAGGCCCGCGCGAGGCGCTCACCGCTGGCCACGCCGATGGAGCCGCCGAGGAAGCTGAAGTCAAGGGAGGCGACGACGACCTCGCGGCCATAGAGGGTCCCCGTGCCCGTGAGGGCGGCCTCGGCGAGCCCCGTGCGGCGCTGCGCTTCGAGCACGCGGTGGCGGTAGGACTGGGGCTCGCGGAACTGGATGGGGTCGAGAGCGGTGACGCTGCGGTCGCTCTCGTGAAAGCTGCCGGGGTCGAGGATGCCCGCCAGGTGCTCGCGGGCGCTCAGGTGGTAGTGGTGCCCGCAAGCATGGCACACGCGGTGGCGCTGGTAGCTGCGCGAACCGCGGAGGTCGGCCTCACAGGCGAGGCAACTGGCGAGCCGCTCCTCCCCGGAACGGTCGCCGCCGCGGTCACGACGGAGGAGTCCACGTAGCGTCATACCTGTGAGTGTATCAAGCGTCCCCTTCAGCGGCTGCGCCCACCAGCACCTCGCGGGACTCTCCCTCGATCCTCGGACCCACCACGCCCTCCCGCTCGAGTTGGGCAATGAGACGTTCCGCCTTCAGAAAACCCACGTTCAGGCGGCGCTGCAGCAGCGAGGGCGAGAGCCGCTTGTGGCGGGCCGCGAGGTCGCGAGCGTCCTCCAGGAGAGGGTCGTCCTCCTCGACGTCGATGTCGTCGCTGCCGTTCTGCGCGATGAGGGCCTCTTCGAGGAGGGCGTCGGCCGTATCGGGGCGAAGGGCGTGGAAGCGCTCATCGGCCCAGAACTCCACGAGACGCTCGACCTCGGCATCGGAGACGTACACGCCCTGGATGCGCTTGGGCTTCCCGGCATCGGTGGGCAGGTAGAGCATGTCGCCCTGGCCCAGCAGCTTCTCCGCCCCGCCCATGTCGAGGATGGTGCGCGAGTCGGTGATGGAGGTGACGGCGAAGGCGATACGGGTGGGGAAGTTGGCCTTGATCAGGCCGGTGACGACATCGACGGAGGGGCGCTGGGTGGCGACGATGAGGTGGATGCCGGTTGCCCGCGCGAGCTGGGCGAGCCTACAGAGCAGCTTCTCCACCTCGTAGGGGGCGACCATCATGAGGTCGGCGAGCTCGTCGATGATGAGCACCCAGTAGGGGAGCTTCTTGAGCACGCGCGCGTGGCGGTTGTAGCCCTCGATGTTGCGCACGCCGAGGTCGGAGAACTTCCGGTAGCGCGCTTCCATCTCCGAGACGACCGCCTGGAGCGTTCCCACAACCTTGTCGAGGTCGACGATGACCTCGCTGAAGGCGAGATGGGGGAGGCGTGCGTAGGTCGTCATCTCGACCCGCTTCGGGTCGATCATGATGAAACGCACATCATCGGGCGTGGCGTTCGTGATGATGTTCGTCACGATCGCGTTCAGGCAGACGCTCTTGCCGCTGCCGGTCGCTCCCGCGATGAGGAGGTGGGGCATCTTCGCCAGGTTGGCGACGATAGGCTGGCCAGAGACGCCCTGACCGAGGGCAATGGCGAGCTTGGACTTCCCGCTCATCTCGCGGTACTGCGAACTCTCCATCCCCGTCCGGAGGGTCACAACCGTGGCGCTCGCGTTGGGCACCTCGATGCCGACAATCGCGCGGCCGGGCACGGGCGCTTCGATGCGCAGGCTGGGAGCGGCCAGCGCCAGGGCAAGGTCGCTCTGAAGGGCAGTGATCCTGTTCACACGCACGCGTGTGCGGCCGGTCTCGAGGCGCTCCTTCGCCGGTCGTCCATCGGCACCCATGACGGGCTTGCCGTCGGCATCCCTAATGGAGGTTTCCTTGTGGCGCACCTCCCAGCCCGGCTCCACGCCGAACTGCGTGACGACAGGACCCTCGTTGATTTCCACCACGGAGGCATCGACGCCAAAACTCGCCAGCGTATCGACGATGAGCTGGGCACGGGCGGCGTTGTCGTGCTTGTGGTCGCGGCTGAGCTTGGGCTCCTGCAGGAGCTCGATGGGCGGGAGCTGCCAGCCGCTCTTCTCCTGGAACGCCAGCTGGTGCGAATCCTCGGCTTCCTCGGCGGACTCCTCCGGGTCCACGGGGAACTCCTCGAACGCGTCCGGCGACCCGTCCTCGACAGGGGGAGGAGGGTCGTCCTCCAGGCGGTGGGGTGTGGGGGGAGTGGCGACAGCCTCGTCGGCGTGGGGGGCGCCGGGCTCGACCCTCGGACGGAAGATCACGGGCGAGGGCTGGAACGCGACCGCGGACCCGGGACCGACGCCTTCGAGGGCGGGGCCTCCGATCACGGGAGCGCGCCCGCCGGCGGAGCGGCGACGCAAGAGGCGGGAACTGGCGGCGAGGCCGCGCTGGAGGCCGCGCCAGAGGCCGGCCAGGGTTCGGTGGGGCCAGCGCTCGGCCCAGGCGTACGCGAGCCCGCGAGCGGCGGAGCGCAGCATGGTGAGCGAGAAGCGGGGGGCAAGCAGGGCGAGGGCGAGGGCCCCCGAGGCGAGCCACACGAGCACGCTGAAGTAGCCGCTCACGATGGCGTGACCGACGTTGCCACCCAGGGTGACCTCGCGGAAGTGGACGCCGGCGGCCGTCCAGTCGGCCGCATTCAGGCCCAGGGCGCCCCAGCTGAACAGCGCGAGGAAGCCATAGCCACCGACGCGGCGCCAGAACAGCCAGCGGTCCTCGTGCTGGCGGCGCCAGTAGGCAACGCCCCACGCCACCAGCACGGCGGCCACGATGGCAAGGCCGAGGGCGAACGTCTCGAGCAGCCACGTGCGGATGCTCGCCCCGATGTCGCCGACATCAATGAACCAGGGGACGGCCGCAACCGCCGCCGCCACGACAACAACGCCGGCAGCCTCTGCGCGAAAGAGACGTGAATCGAAGAAGGCAAGCCTTGAGGGTGTCTGCTTGCGCCCGGAGCCGGGCCGGGCTCGCGAGCGAGCCGCCATAAGGACGGTACCCCGGCGCGGACGAACTCCCCGCCGACGCTGCTCAGGCTCGAGGCGCTCGACTACACCTCGACCGTAACGGGCAGCACCATCGGCCGTCGCCGTGTCTCATCGTACAAGAACTTGCTCAATGCGTCCTTCAGGCGCGCATTCACTTCGCCAGCGGGTGCGGCGTGCTCACGTCCCTCGAGGGCGCCCTCGGCGACACGCGCGGCCCGGTCGAGGAGGGCGGCGCTCTCCTCGTTGTCGACGAAACCGCGCGAGAGAACCTCGGCAGGCCGTGCGAGGCGGCCCGTCTGCGCATCGACCGCGACGATGACCACGAGCACACCGTCGCCGGCGAGGTGTGCGCGATCACGCAGGACGTACTCGTCGACGTCGCCGATGCCGAGGCCGTCGATGTAGACGTAGGCGGCATCGACGCGCCCGGCGAGGCGGGCCTCCTCGTCGTCGATCTCCAGCACGTCGCCATCGGTGAGGATGAAGGCGTTGCCTTCCGGAACGCCGACACGCTCGGCGAGGCGGGCGTGGGTCACGAGGTGGCGGTACTCGCCGTGGATGGGCACGAAGTACTCGGGCTGGAGGATGCTCTGGACGATCTTGAGCTCGTCCTGGCTGGCGTGGCCGCGCACGTGCACGTTCTCGACACGGTTGTAGAGGACGTGCGCGCCCTGGCGGAAAAGGTTGTCGACGTTGCGGGAGACTGCCTGCTCGTTCCCGGGGATGGCGTTGGCGGAGAGGACGACGGTGTCGCCCTCAGCGATGGTGATGTGGCGGTGGGTGCCGTTCGCGATGCGGGTGAGGGCGCTCGTAGGCTCGCCCTGGCTGCCGGTGGTGATGATGGCCAGTCGCGACGAGGGCGTCTTCCTCATCTCGTCCACGCCCACGATGGTGCCCGCGGGGGCATCGAGGTAGCCGAGCTGGCGGGCCATGGCGACGTTGTCGATCATCGAGCGGCCCGTCACGAACACCTTGCGGCCCGTAAAGACGGCGGCATCGACGACCTGCTGCGCCCGCGAGATAAGCGAGGCGAAGGTCGCCACGATAACGCGGCCCTCGGCGTTCACCATGATGTTGCGGAGGGCGTCGCCCACCAGCTGCTCGCTGGGCGTGTGGCCCTCGATCTCGGCGTAGGTGGAGTCGGCCAGCAGGAGCAGGCAGCCCTCGCCCCCGATCTGGCCAAGACGCGTGAGATCGGTGTGCTGGTTCATCACGGGGGTGTGGTCCAGCTTGAAGTCCCCCGTATGCACGATCGTGCCCAGGGGCGTGCGGATGATGAGCCCGCAGGCATCGGGAATGCTGTGGGCGACGGGGAAGAACTCGACCTCGAAAGCGCCCGCGGTGACGCTCTCGCCGGCCTTCACCTCATGCAGCGGCTCGATGGGCAGCTTGTGCTCCTGCAGCTTCACCCGCACGAGCCCCTGCGTGAGCCGCGTACCGTAGATGGGCGCGCTGAAATCGCGGCAGAAGTAGGGGAGGGCGCCCACGTGATCCTCGTGGCCGTGCGTGAGGAACACGGCGCGCAGCTTTTTGGCGTTGGCGTGGAGGTAGGAGAAGTCGGGAATGACGAGGTCGACGCCGAGCATCTCCTCCTCGGGGAACATGAGCCCGACGTCGACGACGATGATGTCGTCGCCGTACTCGAACAGCATCATGTTGCGCCCGATCTCACCGAGGCCGCCGAGCGGGATGACGCGTAGGGGAATGTCTGGCATGGGGCTACTCAAACAGCTTCATCTGCTGGGCGGGCGACTGATCTTCGGTCGGCTCGGAGCCACCGGCGCGGGTGGCGCGGGCGCGTTCGAGCAGCTCGGGGAGGGTACGGAAATCGTCGATGATCACGCCTCGCAGGCGCTGCTGGTGGAGGGCGGCGGCAGGGTGGTACATGGGCACGAGTATGCGGCCATTCGCCTCCCGGGGCTTGCCGTGGATACGCGAAATCGCCTGGTTGGGGAAGAAGCGGGACATCGAGTAGCGACCGAGCGTGACGATGAGGAGGGGGTCGATGAGTCGTATCTGGGCGCTGAGGTAGTCGCTGCAGGCCTCGATCTCGGTCGAGAGCGGGTCGCGGTTGCCGGGCGGGCGGCACTTGAGCACGTTGCAGATGTAGACCTCGGAGCGGGTGAGACCCGCCTCTCCCAGCAGCTCCTCGAGGAAGGCGCCCGCCTGGCCAACGAAGGGACGCCCCTGGCGGTCCTCGTTCACGCCGGGAGCCTCACCGATGAACATCACCTCGGAATCGAGCGGCCCCTCGCCGGGGACGGCGTGCGTGCGCGTCCTCGCAAGGGTGCAGCGTTGGCACGAGCGGACCTCGGCGTAGAGCTCCTCCACCTCCTGGGCAACTGTCATGCCGGGGCCGCCTCAGTTCCATCGGCTCCGCCGGCTCCATCGGCGCTATCGGCCTCCTCGGGGCCGCCGCGCGGCGTGTACAGCACCTTGGCGAAGAGCACCCCGAGGAAGTAGAGCCCCAGCAGGGGGACGGCCACAACCGACTGCGTGAGCGGATCGGGCGTAGGCGTGGCGACCGCGGCCAGGATGAAGACGAGCACGATGGCGTAGCGCCAGAAGCGCAGCAACTGCCCCGCCGTCACCAGTCCCAGACGCCCGGCGAGGGCGAGCACCATGGGGAGCTGGTAGGCGACGCCCACCCAGAGAATGATGCGGGTCACGAAGCTGATGTACTCGTGGATGCCGGTCACGTTCTCGACGTTCTCGGCGGCCACGCCAAGGAGGAAGTCGAGGGCGCGGGGGAGCACGATGTAGTAGGCGAAGGCCATGCCCGCGAGCATGAAGAAGGCCGACCCCAGCACACCCAGGACGAGCACGCGTCGCTCACTGGTCGTGAGACCGGGCACGATGAAGGCAATGACCTCGTAGATGATGATGGGCAGGGCGAGGAGCAGGCCGCCGTAGATGGCGATCTTGAAGATGGCGGAGATACGGTCGGTCGGGGAGAACGATGCGAGCCGGAAGTTCTCCTCGCTCTTGCTCCCCAGATAGCCGACCGCGTCGTGAACGGTGACGATCTCGTCGAGGTCGCTGTAGCTCACTTCGGGCGTGCTCAGGCCTCGCGAAGCGCGACGCAGGACCTCATGGAGGATGTCCTCGATCTCGCCGTCCTTGAGACCAAGACCGCTGGGTCTGTCGCCCCGAAACTCCGTTTCGGGACGAATCGCGTTCGGGTCCGGGTTCCGCTCATGGACCTCGTAGGCAGTGACTTCCTGCACCAGCTCCAGGTTCACGTCGATGCGATCGCGGGCGGGGGCGAGAAGGATGTCGAAGGTGTTGGGCATGGAGTCTGGGGGGTCCCAGGTGAAGAAGAGGACGGCCATGACCCCGACGACGAGAGCGACGCCGGCAACCATGAAGCGATTCCTCAACTCGATGAGGTGCTCCATGATCGTGAGATCGGAGCCTCCGCGCTGCTCGGCAGCCTCTTCGGGCGCCTCTTCGGGGTTGACGACGGTGCCCTCGCTGACCATATGAGTTAGAAGACGAGCGGCTTCTCGGGTTTCGCCCCGCTTTCGTCCTCCACCTCATCCTCGGCCCTGGCTTCGGGCGCTTCCGGCTTTTCGCCCTCTTCGAGTTTGGCAATCGGAGGGATGTAGGAGGGGCCGGGGACACCCCTGGCAGGGGCAGCGCCATTCGCACCGGTCTCGGCGGCAGCGCCGTTCCTGGCGTTCTCGAGGGAGGAGTCCTGCCCCGTGGCCCTGGCGCCTGCCTGCTCGATCCCGGTGCGGACTACCCCGAGCTCGCTGACGGCCTCCGAGGTGACCCCCTCCACTTCGCCGCGGACGTCGGCCAGCTCGTCACGCACTTCGGTGACCGTGGCGCGGACCTCCCGCATGTCGGCGCGAACCGCCTCCATCTCCTCGTTGAGGTAGGAAAACTCTTCGCTGAACTCGTCGCGCACGACGCGCGCGTAGCGCTGGAGCTTCTTCACGCCACGTCCAAGGTAGTAGGCCATTTCGGGCAGCCGGCGGGGTCCCACCACGATCACGATCAAGGCCGCGACGAGCAGGATTTCCTGGTAGCCAATGCCCAGGACTTCCAAGGCTGACGCTCCAGAGCGGCGTGGGGACAGGGAGGCTAGTCGCCGTCCTCAATGCCGTGGTCTTGGAGATAGTCTACCGCGTCCTGCACGGTGACGATCTTCTCGGCATCTTCGTCACTGATCTCAAGCTGCACGTCTCCCGAGAATTCCTCCTCGAGGGACATAATGAGTTCGACCAGATCAAGGGAATCGGCCTCAAGGTCGTCGACGAACGACGCCACGGGGACGACATCGCCCTCGTCGACGCCCAATTGTTCGACAGCGATCGCTCGGACACGCTCAAAGATAGATGCCACCCTAAGTCTCCTGGGGGGAAATTCTCGGTTCGCCCGGTTCCTGCGCCCGGGCAACGCTGATCTCTTTGCTCACCGTCCGCAAGACACCGTTGACGAAACCAGGGGATGTCTCGCTGCCGTAGCGGTGCGCGAGTTCGACAGCCTCGTTAACGACGGCTCCGACAGGCGCTGTATTGTCGTGAAGGAGTTCCCAGAGCGCAAGTCGGAGGATGGTGCGCTCAACCGCGGGGAGCGTCGCCAGCGGGTGCCGGGGGGCAACGGGCTGGAGACGGCTGTCGAGGTCGTCGCAGGAATCAAGCACGCCGCGGAGTACCTCGCGCCCGAAGGCCGAGGGGCCCTTGCGGGTCACCTCGCGGTCGTCGAGAGCCACCTCCTGGAGGCGGCGGTCGTAGGCAACCTCGGCGTCGTGGCCGGAGGTTTCCGCCTCGTAGAGCGCCTCCAGGACGAGACAACGCGCGCGGCGCAGGACGTGGTCGGTCATGCCATCACCATGCCGCCATCGACATGGATGCACTGGCCCGTGATGTAAGAAGCGCCCGGTCCCGCGAGGAAGCGCACCAGAGGGGCCACTTCTTCGGGGCCGGCGAAGCGATCGAGCGGCACCTGGGCGCGAACGTTCTTGCGCTGCTCCTGGCTGAGGGGCGCCGTGATATCGGTCTCGATGAACCCGGGGGCGATGGCGTTCACGGTGACGCCGCGGGTGGCGACCTCGCGGGCGAGCGAGCGCGTGAAGCCGATCAGCCCGGCCTTGGAGGCGGCGTAGTTCACCTGGCCCGCGTTCCCCATGACGCCGATGACGCTGGTGATGTTGATGATGCGGCCCGCAGGCGAGCGCAGGAGCTGCCGCAGCGAGGCCTTGGTGACCGCGAACACACCACGCAAATTCGTGCGCTGCACGATATCCCAGTCGTCCTCCGACATGCGCATGAGGAGGCCATCGCGGGTAATGCCGGCGTTGTTCACAAGGATGTCGAGCCCGCCGAGCTCGGCGGCCGCGGCCTTCACGAGGCTGGCTGCCTGGTCGGCCTCGGAGACGTCGCCCGGCAGGGCGATGGCGGCGCCGCCCTCTGCCACGATGGCGGCGACCACCTCGCGGGCGGCTTCCTTGCTGGCGTTGTAGTTGACCGCCACGCTGGCGCCGGCTCGGGCAAGCTCGAGGGAGATCGCGCGCCCGATGCCGCGCGAGCCACCCGTTACGAGGGCGCGCCGTCCCTGAAGCTCGGACACGCTACAGCTCAACGCGGACGGACTCGGCGCTGTTGACAGTGATGCAGGTGGAGCGGCGCAGCATCCGCTTGATGATGCCGCTGAGGACGCGCCCGGGGCCGAACTCGATGAACGTATCGACTCCCTGCTCGCCGAGGAACTCGACGGTCCGCGCCCACTGCACCGGGCGGTGCACCTGGTCGACGAGCTCGTTGCGCACAATCGTTATGTCGTCGATGGCAGTCGCCGTGCAGTTCGCCACCACGGGCACCTGCAGAGCGCCGAAGGAAGTGGTGGCGACCGGGTTGACCATGCCCTCGGCGGCGGAGCGCATGAGGGAGCTGTGGAAGGCGCCGCTCACGCTGAGGGGGATGACCTTCTTCGCGCCTCGCGCCTGCGCGTAGTCGAGGGCGCGAACGACGGACTCGCGCGGGCCGCCAATGACGATCTGGCCGGGGGCGTTGATCGTGCAGATCTCGGCGCCCGCCTCGCGGCAGACATCCTCACACTCGCTCTCGTCGAGGCCGATGACAGCCGCCATCGTGCCCGGCCGCGCCTTGCCGGCGGCGGCCATCAGCTCGCCACGGGTGCGCAGCAGGCGAACGGCGTCGTCGAACGTGAGCGCGCCGGCCGCTACGAGCGCCGGGTACTCGCCGAGCGAGTGACCGGCGACAAAGGCCGGGCGTTCGAGCAGGTCGGGCGTCAGATCGGTGGCGACGCGCAGGAGGGCGAGACTGGTGACGGCGATCGCGGGCTGCGTGTTCTGAGTCTGCTGCAGCTCCTCCTCGGGCCCCTCGAAGCAGGTGCGCGAGAGGGGGAAGCCGAGGATCTCGTCGGCGCGGTCGAAGAGCTCGCGGGCGGCGGGGAATTCGTCGTAGAGGTCCTTGCCCATCCCCACGACCTGGGCGCCCTGCCCAGGAAAGACGAAAGCGCGTCGTCCCTGGGCGCCATCGCGAAGCGCAAGGAAGGCGGTGGAGGACGTGGGCGCTACCCTTCCGGATCGGGATCGGGGATCTGGAGCACCTCGCGACCCCGATAGGTCCCGCACACCGGGCACGCCTTGTGGGCGAGCCGCGGCGATCGGCACTGGCTGCACGTCACGACGTGGGGCGCGTGCAGGCGATGGTGCCCGCGGCGCTTGCGTTGGCGGGTTTTGGGGTACTTGCGCTTGGGAAGGGGCGGCATCGGTTCGGTCCCTTACGGTTATGGCGCTCGCGGCCTTCTCGCTCATATCGCTCAGTTTCGGCACGCGAGTCAGTGCTCGCTTTCTCTCAGCGCGGCCAGGGCCTCCCATCGGGGGTCGCTGGCCACAGGTTCACAGGCGCAGTTGCCCGTGTTTCGGTCGATTCCGCAGCTGGGGCAGAAGCCCTGGCAGTCATCGCTACAGAGCGGCTGCATGGGCGCTGCCGCTTCACAATACTGCCGCACGCCCTCCGTAATGTCGATCAGATGGTTCCGGGAGATGGTGAACGCCTCGGGGTCGAGGTCGTCGCTTTCGAGGTGGGCGCCGTTGCTCACGTCGAAGCGCTGCTCGTATACCTCATCGAAGGCGACGGCGATGGGGATGGCGAGGGGCGAAAGGCAACGCGAGCACTCCCCCTCCAGGATGACCTCAAGGGAGGCGCGCACGAGCGCACCGGCGCCGATGCGCACCAGCTCGACCCTCCCGCCCCCAAGGGCGCCGGAGGGTTGCAACTGGTGGACGCGAGACGCGCCCTGTCCATCGGCGAGCAGCTGCGAGACGCTGAACACGAGGGTCGGGAATTCCATGCCGCCCCTCCTGACGCCGGATGACGGCGTGGAGGCCAGTATAGCGAGCGCCGTGCCCCAATCTCCCCGGGGAACATAAACGCGCGAGGCCGGGACAGATTCGGCCCGGGGCCTGCCGAGAGGGGCCGCGCGCCGTTTACGCACCCATCGCCGGCGCCTACGCTTGTCGCTAAGGTTAGGGTCGAAATGCCACAGGTTGCGGATCTCGCCTCCCTCCAGGACTACGACGACATCCTCGCCAGGTTGAACGGCGATCTGGACCAGGCCCGAGCGGAGATCGAGAACGACGAAGCACTCCAGGCCGCCCGCACCACCGCCGCCGAGGCGGACGAGGGCTGCGCCACCCTGGAGCGGGAGCAGCGGCGGCTGGAGGGCGAAATCGACGGCCTTGTCGCGCGGATCGAGCGAGAAGAGGCGCGCCTGTACGGCGGTTCCGTGGGCCTCCCCAGGGAGCTCGCCGGCATCCAGCAGGAGGTCGCCTCCCTGCGCAACCGGCTCTCGAGCGTGGAGGACACCGAGCTCGAACTGCTCGACCGGCTCGAAGCGGCCGAGGCTGGGCGCGAGGAGGCGCACGCCGCCCTTGGCCGCGAGCAGGCCGCCTGGCAGGAGAAGCACGAACGCCTGGGTGCCGACATCCGCAGGATCGAGCGAGAGATCGAAGCCGCGAGCGCGCAGCGAGAGCTTTACCGGGCAAGGCTGACGCCCCCCCTCGTCGCGCAGTACGAAAACCTGCGGCGGCGGAAGAGCGGCATGGCGGTCTCGCACGTGCGCTCGGGCGCCTGCACTGGTTGCCGTGTGAGCGTGCCCCCCGCGGCACGCAAGCGCGCGCTCGACCCGGAGACGCCGGCCCTCTGCCCCAACTGCGAACGAATCCTCGTGGGGTACTAGGCGGTGAAGGCTATCGGGTACTTCGTCGAAGGGGCGCGGGTCAACGGGGCGGAGCGGTCGCTGAGCGACCAGACGGAGCGGTTTCTGGCTTTCTGCCAAAAGCACGGCTACCAGGTCGCCGCCACCTTCGTCGATACGAAGGACGCGGACGAGGCGAAGAGCGGCTTCCGCCAGATGCTGGGCTTCATCGAACGCGGCGACCACGGCTTCGTGGTGGCGGTGGTCGACGGGCTGGGGGTGCTCGGGACCGACCTGGGGCGGGGAGCCCTCAAGATGCTCACGATCGAGGCCGCGGGTGCGACCGTGTACGACGCGGAGAGCGGCGAGGAGGCGGCGCGGGCGCTCGTCGGACAGTGGAACGGCCGGAGCGAGGGCGCCCCGGTGTCGGAGCGGGTGCGGGCGGCGATGCGGCGGCGGGCCGTCCGCGGCGAGGCGCTGGGGCGACCGCCCTACGGCTACTGCGTGGGGGCCAAGCGCCGCCTCGAGATCGTGCCCGACGAGGCCGTGGTGGTGCAGTACCTCTTCCGGCTCTCCCTGGAGGAGGAGATGGGCATCCGGCGCATCGCGGGACGGCTCAACGAGGACGGCATCCGCACGCGGCGGGGCGGCCGCTGGAGCATGGTGAGCGTGCGCGACATCCTGCGGAACCGCGCCTACCTGGGAACGTACTCCCGATTCGGCGTCCGCATCCCCGATAGCCACCGCGCCCTCGTGAGCCCCTCCGACTTCCGCAAGGTCCAGGAGAACATGGCCAAGCGGCGGCGCGGGGGCACGGGGCGGTCGCTGCACCCCTTCCTGCTCAGCGGGCTCGTGTTCTGCGGGCGCTGCGGGAATCGCATGATCGGGGTGAGCCGCCGCCAGCACTGGACCACACGCGCCGGCGAGGAACGCAAGGCCACCTACCGCTACTACCAGTGCGAGAGCCGCACGAACCAGAACACCTGCTCCTACAACACCCAGCGGGAGGCGGAGCTGGAGGCGCGCGTTCGCGAGCTCCTGGCCGAACCAGGCGCTCCCGTGGCGCGCCTGGAGCGTGTGGGCGGGACGGAGGCCTACGCCGAGGAGATCGCGAGCGAGATCGAACGTATCAAGGGACGCCTGCGCCAGAACCGCCGGCAGGTGGAGTCGCTGATGGGCGAGGCGGCCCAGGGCAAGATCTCGATCGAGCGCATGAAGTCCCTCGGCGCGGCCTTCGCGAAGGACCAGCGCGAACTCGATGACGAGGCGCAGGCAGCCCGCGCCCGGCTCGCGGCCGAGGTCTCCGAGGCGGAGCGCGAAGAGCAGGCGGAGGCGACGCGAAAGCGTCTGCTGACGCGCTGGGACGACCTCGCACTGGACGAGCGGCAGGCGCTGCTGCGCGAGGTGGTCGACCGCATCGAGGTCGACGGTGACGAAGCCCGCCTCCTGAGGCGAAGCTGATGCGCCTGACCGTCTACGCCGACGGCGCCAGCCGCGGCAATCCCGGCCCCGCCGCCATCGGCGCGAGCGTGCAGAACGCCAGCGCCGACGAGCTGGCATCGGTGAGCGAGACGATTGGGCGGACGACCAACAACGTGGCCGAGTACCGCGCCGCCATCGCGGGCGTCCGGGCCGCCGGCGACCTGGGCGCGACGAGCATCGATCTGCGCCTCGACAGCGAGCTGGTGGTGCGCCAGCTCGCGGGTCGCTACCGGGTCAAGAACGCCGCCCTGAAGCCCCTCTTCGCGGCGCTGGTGGAGGCCCTGGAGACGGTGGGGCCGTACACGGTGGGTCACGTGCCGCGGGCGCGGAACGCGCGCGCGGACGCGCTCGCGAACGAGGCGCTCGACCGGCCGCGGAGGCCGCGGGCGTAGCGCGCTGGTATGGGTCGCGGCGCCGCCGTACGCTGGGAGGCGATCAGCGGGCCGGGCGATCGCGGCGGGGCGCATGCGCACCGTCGAGGAAAGTCCGGACTCCGCCGGGCAAGGGTGCCAGGTAACGCCTGGGCGGCGCGAGCCGACGGAAAGTGCAACAGAAACATACCGCCCGCGTGCTGTGGGTAAGGGTGAAATGGTGCGGTAAGAGCGCACCGGTGTCCTGGAGACAGGGCAGCCGTGCAAACCCCACCCGGAGCAAGGCCGAATAGGGGAGGAGGGCGCCCGGCCCGTTCGCACTCCCGGGTAGGCCGCGCGAGCCTCGCAGCGATGCGGCGCCTAGAGAGATGATCGCCGCCACTCGGCCTAACCCTCCGAAGGCACAGAATCCGGCTTACAGGCCCGCTGATCACCTTCCCGTTCTTCCCAGCCGCCCGCGGGCGGCTGCCCCGGTCCGCCACCCCCCGTGGACACCCCCGAAAGGGGCTCCCGAGTTGACACCATGAAGCGCCCGGCGTACAACGAAATCGGTTTGCGCCGCGATTCACAATCTCCGACAAAACGCGATTTCGAGAGCGTCCGTGGCACAACACACACCAGGGTGAGGCGAGCAGGAGGAGGCGAGATGCGCCGCGTGCCGCTTCCCCGTCGTTTGCGCCTGTTTGCTGCGACCACGGCTGCCGCCTTCCTCGCCCTGCTGGCGACGGGAACCGCCTCGGCGATCCCGCCCAGCGGCATTACCGACGAAGCGCACAAGATGAACGACCTGTTCTGGATCGTGACGATCGCAGGACTGATCGTATTCGTGCTCGTGGCATCGGCGCTGGTCTACGCGCTTTTTCGCTACCGCCGCAAGGACGATGAGCTGCCACCGCAGTTCCACGGTGGCAACGCCATCGAGATCGCGATGGTGACCGTGCCCGTCGTCATCGTTATCGCGCTCTTCACCATCTCCATGATCACGCTCGTCCAGATCGACGACCCGGCGCCGGACGACGCGCTCACGATCGAAGTGACTGGCTTCCAGTTCCAGTGGCAGTTCGCCTACAAGATGGACGACCTCGGCACGAACACGGACCCCGAGGCCAAGGGCTCGATCGCGATCATCGGCACACCCCAGAACCACCCCGTCCTGGTCATGCCCGTCGATGAGCCGGTGGAGTTCCGGCTCAAGTCGAGCGACGTGATCCACTCCTTCTACGTGAAGGACTTCCTCTACAAGCTCGACCTGATCCCGGGACGGGAGAACTCGTTCACCGTGACGGCCCGGCAGACAGGGGAGTATTCCGCGCAGTGCGCGGAACTCTGCGGCATGGACCATGCGCTCATGCGCTTCGTTGTACGGGTCGTGGAACGGGACGAATTCGACGCCTGGGTGGCCGAAGAGGCCGCCCGCCAACTCGGGGAGGGCACGCTCGTGTCGTCCTCGGGGAAACAGGGAGACTGAGGAGGCCCGATGGCAACAGTCGCAGTTCCACAACTGAGCGGCTACCAGCGGCCGGCCGTGCTCGACTGGATCATGACAGTCGACCACAAGCGGCTGGGCATCCTCTACCTGTACTTCACGCTCTTCTTCTTCGCGGTGGGCGGCGTCCTGGCGCTGCTCGTGCGCACGCAGCTGGCAGTAGCGGACAACAGCTTCGTCGGCAACGACACCTACAACCAGATCTTCACGATGCACGCCTCGGCGATGCTCTTCCTGTTCATCATTCCCGTCTGGGCCGGCTTCGGGAACTACCTCGTGCCTCTCCAGATCGGCGCGGCCGACATGGCCTTCCCGCGGATCAACGCACTCTCCTTCTGGATGCTGCCGCCGGCCGGCGTCCTCATGTTCGCCGGCTTCATCGTCGACGGCGGCGCCGCCGACAGCGGCTGGACGGCGTACAGCCCGCTCGCGCAGCAGACGGGCGTGGGCATGGACATGTGGATCCTGGCGGTGGTCGTGCTGGGCATGTCCTCCACGATCGGCGCCGCCAACTTCCTGGTGACGATGTTCCGCATGCGCGCGCCCGGGATGACGATGTTCCGCATGCCGATCTTCTGCTGGACGATGCTCGTCACCGCCCTGCTCCAGCTGCTGGCGACGCCCGTGCTGGCGGCCGCGCTCGTCATGCTTTTCATCGACCGCAACTACGGCGGGCAGTTCTTCGACCCCAACGGCGGCGGCAACGTCGTGCTCTGGCAGAACGTGTTCTGGTTCTACTCGCACCCGGCGGTCTACATCATGATCCTGCCGGGCATGGGCATCATCTCCGAGATCCTGCCCGTGTTCTCGCGCAAGCCGCTCTTCGGCTACAAGGCGTTCGTGTTCGCCACCATCGCCATTGGCGGCCTGGGGTTCAGCGTGTGGGCGCACCACATGTTCACCACCGGCGGAGTGCTGCTCCCCTTCTTCGCCTTCATGACCTTCATGATCGGCGTGCCCACGGGGGTCAAGATCTTCAACTGGCTGGGCACGCTCTGGGGCGGGTCTATCTCCTTCCCGACGCCCATGCTGTTCGCCCTCGGCTTCGTCAGCATGTTCCTGATCGGCGGCATCAACGGCACCTACAGCGCCGCCGTGCCCGTCGACTTCGCCCTGCACGATACCTATTTCGTGGTGGCGCACATCCACTACGTGCTCTTCGGCGGCTCCGTGTTCGCGGTGTTCGGCGGGCTCTACTACTGGTTCCCGAAGATCTGGGGCCGGAAGCTGAACGACCGCCTCGGGAAGCTCCACTTCGCGCTCATGTTCGTGGGCTTCAACATCACCTTCTTCCCGATGCACATGCTCGGACTGGACGGCATGCCACGACGTATCGCCGTGTACGCCGACAGCGCCGGCTGGGAGGCGCTCAACCTGCTCTCGACGGGCGGGGCATTCCTGATTGCCGTGAGCATGATCCCGTTCATCATCGCGGTGGTCTGGGCCTTTATGCGGCCCAAGGACCAGCCGGACGACCCGTGGGAGGGGAACACGCTCGAGTGGGCGACGACTTCGCCGCCGCCCCACTACAACTTCGACAGCCTGCCGCCGGTGCGCTCCGAGCGCCCGCTCTTTGACGCACGGCACAGCGACGAGGCTCACTGACAATGGCAGCTCACGCAGCAGAACGGCAAGGCATGACGAACTCGATGCTCGGGTTCGTCCTCTTCCTCGCCTCCGAGGTGATGTTCTTCGGCGGCCTGTTCGCCGCGTACTTCATCGCCCGCGCGGACGCGCCCACCTGGCCGCCGGAGGCGCCGCTGCTCAGCCCGGAGCAGATCGCCGACGGCGTGAAGCTCGAGCTCGAGGTGGTGCTGCCGGCGATTTCGACCGGCATCCTCGTGCTCAGCTCGGTCACGGTTCAGTGGGCTGTCTGGCAGATCCAGAAGGGCAACCAGGCAGGCATGCTCTGGGGCCTCTTCATCTCGCTGGCGCTGGGCCTCGTCTTCCTCACGGCGCAGCTGTACGACTACTCGCAGCTGCACTTCCGCGCTGACGACACGATCTACGGGACGACCTTCTACACGTTGACAGGCTTCCACGGCGCCCACGTCGCGGCAGGCGCGCTCTTCATCGCCGTCGTGACGATTCGGGGCCTCGGCGGACAGTTCACGGCAGAGAACCATGAAGCGGTCGAAGCGGCGTCGATGTACTGGCACTTCGTCGACGTCGTCTGGATCGCGCTCTTCAGCGTTCTCTACATCATCAAGTAGCCCACAAGGACGAAGGCTTTGGAGCACGAAAGCAGCGAGCACAACGCCCACATCGGGCCCGACACGCATCTGCCCGATCCGAGCATCTGGCCGTTCGTGGCCGGCCTCGCGATCATGATGCTGATCGCATCCCTCGTCTGGTGGGCGCGCGTCGAAGATCAGCGCAGCTTTAGCGGCCCGCTGCTGGGCGCCTCCGCCGCGATCACGCTCTTCTCGGTCGCCGGCTGGGCCTACGAAGACGGGCGCATGCGCCAGAAGGCACGTGAGCACGAGGTGCAAGGACGCGCAGCCGCGCGACGCACGCAGGTGATCACTTTCGCCATCGCCGAGGGCCAGCTTGAGACGAGCGTCGGCGAGGGCGGCGTCATCGACGCCATCCAGAACGCACACGAGGATCTGCGCGCCGCTCCCGGCTTCGAGGACCTTCGCATCAACGTCTCCACCGCCGAGGAAGGCCCCTCGCAGGTCATCGTCGAGACGACGTGGTCGACGGCCGACGACCTGGCCGCGTTCGAGGAGACGCAGCGGGCGATCCTCGACCTGATCAGCCAGCACCCGGAAGAGGTGCTCGCGGGCTCCGCGCAGACGTTCGACATGCAGGTCGTGCGCGACACGAAGGACACGTCGGTGCGCTACAGCCTGGGCGCGGCGGTGTCCCTGTTCGGCGCGCTGCTGGTCGGCGGCTTCGCCGTGGGTGCGGGGCTCAACCTGTTCGCCAGCGAGGCTTCGGGCGAGGGTGGCGGGGAGTTCGTGCGCCAGGATCTTGGCCCCTTCCTGGACACCGTCACGATCAAGGGGAGCGACTTCGACTACGAGGAAATCACCCTGCCGCCGGGCGTCGAATTCACCATGACCCTGGACAACCAGGACGACTTGGTCGCCCACAACCTCATCTTCTTCCAGGGCGACGAAGTCGGGCCGAACGAGCCGGTCCTTGAGGGCTGCATCGGTGGCTGCGCGGACGACGCGACTGCGGTTAGGACCGAGCTTGCGCCGGGAATCGTGCAGCACACCTTCACCTTCACAACGCCGCCACCGGGGCGCTACGCCTTCTGGTGCGACGTGCACCCCGACACCATGACCGGCGTGCTCATCATCGAGGAGGGCGTGCTCCTCCCGGGCGAGGCGCCCGCGGCGGAAGAGCCGGCCGAGGGTGAGGGCGAAGGCGCCGAGAGCGAGACCGAAGGCGAAACAGAGGGCTAGGGTCGGGGCGTCAGCCCAACCATCTGACCCCTACTCCAGGACGCCGTCCACGAGCAGTTCCGTGAACTCCTCGTCGCTCATGCCGAGCGTGCCCTTGAGCACGCGTTCGGTGTCCTCGCCGAGCAGGGGAGCCGCCTTCCAGGGCCCGCCCGGCGTCTTTGAGAGACGGAACGCGGGCGAGTCGTAGGTGCGAGTGCCCATCGTCGGGTGTTCCAGCGCGGCATAGTGGCCGCGGTGGCGCAGCTGCGGATCGCGGTGCATCTCCTCGGGCGACTTGACGATGCCCGAGGGGACGCCGTGCTCGCGCATCGCCTTGAAGGCCTGGGCGGCGGTGCGCTCACGGCACCAGAAGTCGATGTGGCGGTCGATCTCCTTCTGCTCGTGCAGGCGCGACCACTTGCGCCGCATCCGTTCGAGGTCGGTCCAGTCGGGCCGGCCGAGGGCCGCGCGAAAGCCCTCCCACTCCTGCTCGGTGAAGCAGGCGATGACGACGTAGCGGCCGTCCTTGCAACGGTAGGCGCCGTGGGGCGCGGCCTCGGGATCGCGGTTGCCCATGCGCTCGGCCTCGCGGCCGTTGGCCGTCCACTCGAGGATGGCCGGTCCGAGGGCGTGGATGGCGCCCTCGAACTGGGAGAAGTCGATGTACTGCCCCTTGCCCGTGCGCCGGCGGTAGTCGAGCGCGGCCACGAGCGCGAGAGCGCCGACGTGGGGCACGAGGAAGTCGGTGTAGGCGACGCCCGTGCCGATCGGTTCGCCGTCGGGCCAGCCGGTCAGGTGGTTGAAGCCGGAGGCGGCCTGCAGCACGTGGCCGTAGCCCATGTAGTCCGCCCAGGGGCCGGTCTGGCCGAAGAGGGGCATGGAGATCATGACGAGGTCGGGGCGAACCTTGCGCAGCGCCTCGTGGTCGAGGCCCAGCTTCTTGAGCGTGCCCGGCGTGAACGACTCCGTGACGACATCGGAGACGGCAACGAGGCGCTTCAGCAGCTCTTTGCCCTTGGGCGTCTTCAGGTTGATCGTGATGCCGAGCTTGGAGCTGTTGAAGTTGGCGTAGTACCCGGAGTTGTCGTAGTGCGGCTCGTTGTTGGCGAAGGGGCCGGCCCGCCGCAGGGTCTCCATGCGCGTGGCCGACTCCACGCGGATGACCTCGGCGCCATGGTCGGCGAGGTACTTCGCCACCGTCGGTCCAACCCCGACCCAGGAGAGGTCGGTAACGCGCAGGCCCTCGAATGGCCTAGGCTTCCCGTTGCGCCCGTTGCTGGTCATGTCAGATCACCATCGTACGCCGGAGTCTCGTGATTTCACCGGGTTCGAGCCCGAGGATGTCGCCGTAGACGTCTTCGTTATGTTCGCCGAGGTGCGGGGCCCGGCCGCGCTGTTTCCAGGGCGTCCCCGAGAATTTCCAGGGGGCGCCGGGGTAGACGAACGTCTCGCCGATGTCCTCGTGGCGGACCTGCACCCAGTAGTCGCGCGCGGCGAGCTGGTCACTCTCGACAATGTCGCGGGGGCTGTAGACGGGCGCCCAGCCGGCGCCCCGCTTCTGCGCCTCGCGGACAAGGTCGTCCTTGCGGCGGCTGCGGCAGAACTTCTGCAGGACATCGACGATGAGCCGCTGCTCGGGTTCCTCGAGTGGCTGCACGACCTCCAGGCGCTCGCGCCAGTGGGGGGCGGTGAGGGGTCCGGTCTCGCCGGTCTCGTCGAGCCAGTCGATCATGGCGGCCGAGTTCGGCCCCACGAGGCCCCCCAGTCCCAGCGCCGCCACCCACCCGTCCACCGTCTCGTAGATGTAGCGTGGGCCCTCGCGGCCGCTGACCATGCGGCCCGAGCCGGGACCGTGGTTGTTGATCTGGAGGATGTCCCAGGTCTGCTGGGCGTTATCCATGGCGTTCGCCATTGCCTCCTGCATGGAGACATCGACGTGCTGGCCGAGGCCGCCGTTCATCCCGCGCGCATAGAGCGCGATGACCGCCCCGACGGCTGCCTGGAGGTTCACCTGGGCATAGGCCTGGGGAGCGGTCGTGCGCACGGGGCCGCGCTCCTCGCTGCCATTGAGGTACATGTGGCCGCCCATCGCCGAGCCGACGATGTCGGTGGCGGGGAGGTTGCGGGAGGGGCCGGTCTGGCCGTAGTTCGTGATGCTGACGACGACGGCGCCGGGGTTGGCCTTTGCGAGCGTGCGCGGGTCCGCGCCGGCGTCCCGGGCCGTGCCGGGGGCGCTCGTCTCGATGACGGCATCGGCGCTGGCCACCAGCCGGTGGAAGAGGTCACGGCCCGCCTCGCTGCGCAGCTCGCAGGTGACCGAGCGCTTGCCGGCGTTCATGGCCCACCAATACAGGCTGGACTCGCGGCCCTGCTCGTCGCGGAAGAAGGGGCCGTTGGTGCGGGTGCGGTCGCCGGCGCGGGGCTCGACCTTGATGACGTCGGCGCCAAGCTCGCCGAGGAGGCGGGCGCAGAGTTGCCCCTTCTCATCGGCGAGGTCGACGATGCGGTAGCCGCTCAGGGGGCCGTCGGGGTGTGGAAGGGGCAGGTCGCCGTCGAGATCGGGCACGCCCGAGTTCTACCGCCGCTTAGCCGCTGTGCGCAAGGGCGGCGGCGCCGTTGACGGGGAGGCCGGGGCGGTCGCCGAGGGCATCGTCGATGGCGGCGCGGAGGGCGCCGATGCCCCAGCTGCGGCTCGCGGAGATGTGGCGAATGTCGCCGGGGACGGGCCCGGCGCCGTCAAGCAGGGCGCGCGCCTCGGCCTCGGTCGCGGGGGAAGAGCCGTCGGGAGCGGCAAGGGCATCGATCTTGTTGAGGGCGACGATCGTGGGGCGGCCAAGGACGCTCAGGTCGCGCAGGACCTCCTCGACGGTCTCGGCGTGGACGCCGGCGTGGGGGTGGGAGACATCGACAACGTGCAGGAGGACATCCGCCTCCTCCAGCTCCTCAAGCGTTGCGCGGAAGGAGGCGACGAGCTGGGTGGGGAGCTTCTGGATGAAGCCGACGGTATCGGTGAGAAGGGCGGGGCGGCCCGAGGGCAGCGCCAGCTTGCGGGTGACGGGGTCGAGCGTGGCGAAGAGCTTGTCCTCGGCGCGGGCGTCGGCGCCGGAAAGGGCGCGCATGAGGGTCGATTTGCCCGCGTTCGTGTAGCCGATGAGGGCGACAACGGGCACACCGGAACGGCGGCGGCGGCGGCGGTAGAGCTCACGCTGGACGCTCACCTGCTCGAGATCGCGCTTGAGCTTGCTCGTGCGGCGTTGGATCAGCCGGCGGTCGGTCTCGATCTGGGTCTCGCCGGGACCGCGCAGGCCGATGGCGCCCTCCATCCGTTCGAGGTGGCTCCACTGTCCACGCAGGCGAGGCAGGAGGTACTCGGTCTGCGCCAACTCGACCTGGAGACGGCCCTCCCGCGTGCTCGCACGCATGGCGAAGATGTCGAGGATGAGGGCGGTGCGGTCGATGACCTTGAGCTGGAGCGCTTCCTCCAGGTTTCGCTGCTGCGACGGCGAGAGCTCGTCGTCGAAGATGACAGTGTTGGCGCGCTGCTCGATGCAGGCGTCAGCCACCTCGCGGAGCTTGCCGGCGCCGATGTAGGTGGCGGGCTGCGGGCGGGATCGTCGCTGGAGGGCCAGCCCAACGACCTTCGCGCCAGCGGTGCGGGCGAGCTCAGAGAGCTCGGCCAGGGACTCGCGGGCAGGGAGGACGGCCCCTGGACTGTCGACGGCCACAAGGTAGGCCCGGTCGCGGGTGGGGGCGGTGGAGTGGAGGCGTTTCGCCATCTACGGCCAGCTTAGCCCATCACGTGGGATTGGCGGTGAACTACGCTGGAGCGGACGTCCGGGGAGCAGGGGCGCCTCGGAGAAGGCCCTCGGTGCTCAGGTCCTCATCAATGTCCGGCCAGTGGATGCCGAAACCGCCACCAGCCACCTGCCAGTTGGTTCGCTGTTCCTCGGTGGCATGGAGGAGACGCGGGAACCACGCGAGGGGAACAGAGATCGTCCGACCATCAAGGAGGTCGACGGTAAGCGTGTCCTCGTTGATGGACACGTCCTGCACCCGTTCTCCCGCCCTAGGTTCCGAAGCGCTCATCCCAAGCCTCCAGAAGCATTGTCGCATAGCGTTCAACAAGCGTTTCGATGCGCCGCAACTCGACAGGTCGAAAGCCAAAGTTCGCGGCAAGCGTCACCGGCGTCAGCCAGAACTTGGCTGAGTCTGCGTCACGATCCACGTGGACATGCGGCAACTCATTCGGCTCGTGACTGTAGAAGTAGAACCGATACGGGCCATCACGTACGAGCGTAGGCACGTCGGGCTATAGGCCGCTCCAGTCTTCCAGCCGCTGACAGCCCTCCTCGACCTGGTCGTCGGGGGTGGTGAGGGAGAGACGCACGTAGCCCTCGCCGTTGAGGCCGTAGCCGCGTCCGGGCGTGACAACGACCGCGCACTCGTCGATGAGGCGGGCGGCGAAGTCGCCGCTGATGATGCCGTCGGGGAGCTTCGCCCACACGTAGAGCGAGGCCTTGGGCGGATCGACCTCCAGGCCGATGTTGCGCAGCGTCTCGACGATGCGGTCGCGGCGGCGCTGGTAGATGGCGTTGTGGTCGTCGATGACGACCTGGGGGCCGTTCACGGCCTCGATCGCCATCTCCTGGATGGCCTGGGGAATGCCGCTGTCGATGTTCGACTTGACGCGCATGAGGGCGTCGACGAGCTCGCCGTTGCCGACGGCCATGCCGATGCGCCAGCCGGTCATGTTGTAGATCTTCGAGAAGGAGTTGAACTCGATGGCGACGTCGCGGGCGCCGGGCACCTGGAAGATGGATATCGGCCGGTAGCCGTCGTAGGCCACATCACAGTAGGGGTTGTCGTGGCAGATGGAGACGTCGTACTCCTTCGCCCAGGCGACGACCTTCTCGAAGAAGGCGAAGTCGGCGACGGCGGCGGTCGGGTTGTTGGGGTAGTTCAGCCAGAGGACCTTGGCCTTGGCGGCGAGGTCCGAGGGAATGGCGTCGAGATCGGGCAACCAGCCGGACTCCCGCGTCAGGGGCAGCTTGAAGGTGGCGCCACCGGCAAACATGGTGCCGATCTCGTACACGGGATAGCCCGGGTCGGTAACGAGGGCGACATCGCCGGGATCGATGAGCGTGAGCGCCATGTGGGCGATCCCCTCTTTCGAGCCAATCAGGGCCAGCGCCTCGCGCTCGGGGTCGAACGAGCACTCGAAGCGGCGCTCGTACCAGTCCGAGATGGCCTGGCGCAGCTCGGGCAGGCCCTCGGACTCGGGGTAGCGGTGGTTGGCGGGGTTGTCGGCCGCGCGGTGAAGCGCGTCGAGGATGTTGGGGGGCGTGGGGAGGTCCGGGTCGCCGATGCCGAATGTGATGACATCGATGCCCTGGGCCTTCTTGGCGGCGATGACCTTCGATATCTGGGCGAAGAGGTAGGGCGGCAGCTCTTCAACCCGCTTGGCCAGTCTCATAGATACTCCTGGGGGTGCACCTGGGGTCAGATCAAACGCGCCCGCTCACGCCGGCGCGCAGCGGTGCGATGGTACCGCGCCCCGCTTCCAGCCGCATGCCAGGTGCCGCGCCGGGAACTACAGGTCCGCGAGACGCTGGATGAAGGGCTCCCAGCGCCTCACCTCCGCGACGGGGTCGTCGCTGTAGGGCGTGATCGTGACCGTGGTCACGCCCTCGGAAGCGAACTCGGCCATGCGGTCGAGGAAGCGCGCCCGTTCGTCCTCGGAGTCGAACGACGGGCCGGTCCACGCGACCGTCTTCTCGATGGCGTCGTAGTCGGTGCCCTCGCGTTCGCAGTGGCCCCGAAGAACCTCGAACTTGTGCCGAACCTCCTCGACCTCGCTGCTGGTCAGGTTGCAGGCGTCGGCGTAGCGAGCGACGAGGCGCAGGGTCTTGCGCTCGCCGCGCCCGCCGATGAGGAGCTCAGGGTGAGGCTGACTGATCGCCTGGGGCACGTTCAGCGTCTCGGCGAGCGCGTAGTGCTTGCCCTCGAAGGGGCCGTTGTCGTCGCTCCACATCTGGAGGCAGATACGGATGGCTTCCTCAAGGCGCTCGAAGCGCTCGCCGAGTGGCGGGAAGGGCAAGCCGAGCCCGAGGTGCTCCTGCTCGTTCCAGGCGGCGCCGATGCCGAGCCAGGCGCGACCCCCGGAGAGCACGTCGAGCGTGCTGATCTGCTTGGCGAGCATGCCGGGATGGCGGTAGGTGACGCCGGTGACGAGCAACCCCAGCCGGATGGTTGAGGTGTGGCCCGCGACGAAGCCGAGGGCCGTGTACCCCTCGAGCATGTCCAGCTCAGGCTCGCCGATCCAACCGATCTGGAAGAGGTGGTCCATGAAGGAGAGGCGCGAGCAGCCGACATCCTCGGACACGGCGCCCAGCTCGGCGAGGCGCGGCCCCATCTCAGCGGGGCCGCCCTGCCAGGTGAAGTTCGCGACGTGGATGCCGGCTCGCACCGGCGCTAGGAGATGCCGCGCCGCTGCAGCTCCGCGGGCATACGCTCCGCATCCGCGCTGAGCATGGGGCCCTTCTGGTCGTCGGACAGTGCGCCGGCAGCGTCCGCGCCGAACTTCGCGCCGTCGAACAGGATCCATTTCTCGGGGACGACCTCGAGGACGACGCGCAGGGGCGAGTCGAGGGTCCTGACGAAGGCGGCGGCGGCCTCGGGGTTGGTCGGGTTCAGCTTGGCCGCGAACTCCGGGTAGAACCAGTCCTTGGTCTCCCGGTCCTCGTGGATGATGCAGCGGCCCTTGGCGGTGGCGGCGCCGAAGGGGGCGCCCGAGCCGGGGGCGGCGGCGGCGCCGCTCACGACCACGGAGACGCGCGGGTCGCGGCGCACGGCGGAGATACGGTGGCGGTGAGCGCCGGCGGTAATCCAGAAGCGCCCGTCCTTCCAGAGGAACGACATGATGACGCCCACGGGCCAGCCATCCTGGGTGCCCCAGTTGAAGGTGCACTCGCCGGCCTTGGTCAGCAGGTCTTCGAGCTGCTGACTGTCGAGCGGGTAGATTGAGACGGTTTCGTGGTCCTCGACACCGGGCATCGGCACCCTCCGTTCGCAACAGGGTTTCGCCCGAGCACGTACGCGGCGCGCCGGCGAGCGAGCGGGCTAACACTGGCAGTTTGCCCCGGCTGGCGCAAGCACGAAGCTGGCATTCTGGGGGCCGTAGACGGACTAAACGCGTAGCCCGTGCTATGCTCCCGGGGAGGTTCTCGCGTCAGATCGTTCCCATGAGAGATTCCTACTCAAGCTTCGATTGCCGCCGGTACCCAGTTCATGCCCCGGAGGCAATTCAATGACGTCCTTTGTTGATCGGACCCTGTCCTGCTCGGACTGCAGCGCGCAGTTCACCTTTACGGTAGGCGAGCAGGAGTTCTACCAGTCTCGCGGATTTACCAATGAGCCGAGGCGCTGCCCGGCCTGCCGCGCCTCACGCAAGCAAGCTCGCGGTGAGGGCGGCGGCGGCGGCGGCGGCGGCGGCGAAGGCGGCTACCGCAGCAGCTACGACAGCAACCGCGAGATGTTTAGCGCCGTCTGCGCCGAGTGCGGCCGCGAGGCGCGTGTTCCCTTCCAGCCACGGGGCGACCGGCCCGTCTACTGCAGCGACTGCTTCCGCTCTCGCGGACCGCAGCGCGGTGGCGGCGGCGGCGGCGGCGGTGGTGGTGGCCGCGACCGCAACTGGTAGTCGCCTGACCCTTCCCAGGTTCTTTCCCCCGAGCGCGTAGCCAGCGATTGGTTATTCGCGCCCTTGGGGTGCGCTCAGCGCCTATACTCCGCGAAGCCCAGGAGGGCAGCGTGGAACCAGAGACGATTGAGCGGCTCCCCGAGATCCTGCGCGCGTACCTCTCTGAGCACCTGCCCGAGGTCCGGAACGTCTCGATCCACAACGTCGCTCGTTCGCCGGGAGGCAACTCGCGCTCGATGTGGTTCTTCGATGCGGACTGGGAGGGGGCGGCGCCTGTCGAGAAGCGGCTCATGTTCAGGGCGAACGAGAGCACCTGCTTCCGCGACGAGGAGGCGAGCCTGGAGAAGGAGTACCGCGTCTTCCGCGCGCTCCAGGAGACTCCCATCCCCGTTCCCACCAACTACTGGTACGAGCGCGATCCCTCGTGGGCAGGCGAGGACTTCGTCATCCGCGAGCGCGTTGAAGGCGACACCGACTTCCGCAGCCTGCCCGCGGCCAGCCAGCGGGCGATCCTCGACCACTTCGTCGAGCTGCTCGCGATCCAGCACAACCTCGACTGGGAGTCGATGGGGCTGGCCTTCCTGGGCGCGCCCAGGGACGGCCCCGAATGCGCGCGCATGGTGGTCGAGCGCTGGGAGCGGGCGACGAAGCGGGAGCTGCTCGAACCGCAGCCCGTCATGACGGCCACAATGGCCTGGCTGAAGCGGCACCTCCCGACGGAGGTTGACCGCATCGTGCTGGGGCAGGGGCAGGTAGGACCGGGCCAAATCCTCTTCCGCGACGACCGCGTAGTCGCCTCGCTCGACTGGGAGTCGGGCTTCATCGGTGACCCGATGTCGGACCTGGCCTACCTGGACTTCATGGTGCGCCCGCTGATCGGGGACGACGCCATGGAGGGGTTGATCACGCGCTACGGCGAGCTCAGCGGGCTCCCCATCCGCCGCGACAACATGCGCTTCTATACGGTGTTCCAGTCGTACTGGGCGGTTTCGGCCTGTCTGGCCGCGGTCAACCGCTTTTCGACCGGAGAGATGCGCAAGACCCAGACGCTCACGCTGGGGATGGCAGCGCCGCGCTCCTTCCTGCGGCGGATGGAGCGAATCGTGCGGGAGGACGCGGCCTGACATGCGACCGACGCCAGCGGAGATCGTCGAGGGCCTGCAGTACAACCTGCGGGCCGACCTGCTGCCGGAGCTGCAATCGCCCTGGGCGAAGCGCATCGCCGGCAACATGCTCTGGGGGCTGGAGCACCTGAAGCAGCGCCTTCTGGAGGAGCACGCGCTGGCCGTGGAGGAGAACGCCGACCTGCGCGCCCTGCTCGCCAGCGCGGCCGCGGCGAGGGGCCGGGACACAGCGCTGGGGGAGGCGCTCGGCGGGATCGACCTCACCGCCGGCGAGGCGAGGGAGTGGCCGCCGCCGGAGGAGCTCGTCGACGAGAACGCATGGCTGCGGTCGTTCGTCGACGCGATCGTGGAGGCCTATCCCGCCGATCGCGAGGGCGCGACGGGAGACCTCTGGCGCGAGATCCTGGGCTACATCGCAAGGCAAACGGACAGGGACGGCACGCTCATCGAGATTACGCCGTAGCAACACGAAGGCGCAGACCCACCAGAGGAGGAGAGGCATGAGCTACCCGGAGTACGAGAACATCATCGTGGAGCCGCTCGCCGAGGCAGAGGGCGTCGTGCGGGTAACGCTGAACCGGCCGCAGGCGCTCAACGCGCTCTCGGCCGACCTGCTGGACGAGTTCTTCGACTTCCTCGACCACTTCGAGGACGACCCGCACGCCTATGTGCTGCTGCTGCGCGGCGCCGGACGCTCGTTCTGCGCGGGCTACGACCTGGCCTCGAGTCGCACGGTGGAGCCGGGCTCGCCGGGCGACATCCTGCGAGAGCAGAGCGTGGGGCGCTCCCGCCGCACCATGATCGACTCCGTCGACCGCTACCTGCGGCTGTTCAACACGCGCAAGCCAACGATCGCGCAGGTGCACGGGCACTGCATCTCCGGGGGCACCGAGCTGATCTCGATGTTCGACTTCGTGGTGTGCACGGAGACGGCCAAGTTCGGGCACATCGCGGGGCGCCACATGGGCACGCTGCGCACGCTCTCGCTGTGGCCGTGGACGGTTGGCTACCGGCGCGCGAAAGAGCTGTTCATGACGGGCGAGTTGATCGAGGGGACGACCGCGGAGGAGTGGGGGCTGGTGAACAAAGCCGTGCCCGAGGAGGAGCTGGAGGAAGCGACCCTCCACCTCGCCCGCAAGATCATGCGCATCCCCCTCGAGGTGAACATCCTGCACAAGCACTCGGTGAACCGCTGGATGGAGATACAGGGCCTACAGCCCGCGATCCACTCGGCGGCCGAGTTCGACGTGTACACGGCGTTCATCGACGGGCGTCCGGGCTTCCGCGAGCGCGTCGAGAAAGACGGCCTGCGTGAAGCGCTGCGCTGGCGCGACCGCGAGTGGCGGGGCACCGAGCTCTGGGACCACGGCAAGGACGCCGAGGAGAGCTAGCCTCGCACGTGGCCACAGCCGGCTCTGAGCGCATCGCCGCCGCCTGCCCGTAGGATCACAGGCGTGGACGCGCTGCCCGAGGCGGACGAGAAGGCGGTGGTCGTGCGGACGATGTTCGACCGCATCGCGCCGTCCTACGACCGCATGAACCGGCTCATCACCCTGGGGTTCGACCAGCGCTGGCGCCGATCCCTCATGGGCGCGCTGGAAGTCGACGGCGACGACACCGTGCTCGACCTCGGCTGCGGCACGGGCGACTTCGCCCTGATTGCGCGGCACCGGGGGGCGCGTGTTGTGGGGCTCGACTTCGCGGGCGCGATGTTGGCCGCCGCGCGCGCGCGCTGCCCCGCGGCAATCGCGCTGGTGCGGGGCGACGCGCTGCGTCTGCCGCTCGCGAGCAGCAGCGTCACGGTGGCGGTCTCGGGGTTTGCGCTGCGCAACTTCGTCGAGATTCCGCCCGTGCTGGCGGAGCTCGCGCGCGTGCTGCGCCCCGGAGGACGGCTGGGCCTGCTGGAGGTCGACGAGCCGCGTTCGGGGGTGCTGCGGCTTGGGCACGGGATCTACTTCCAGCGCGTGGTCCCCGCCCTCGGCGCGCTCCTGAGCGATGGGCGTGCCTACCGCTACCTGCCGGCGTCGGCGGCGTACCTGCCAAACGGGCAAAGGCTTCGCGCCATGCTGGAGGAGGCGGGATTCACCGGCGTCGAGAAACGCAGCCATCTTGGCGGGGCGGCGCAGTCCATCATGGCGGTGCGGGCGTGAGCGAGGCGCGCGCCCTGCCCGCCCCGGGAAGCATCGGCGCATGGCGGGCCGCGGCGCGGCCGCCAACGCTGACGGCAGCGGTCGCGCCGGTGCTCGTCGGGACCGCCGCCGCCATCGGCGACGGGGTCTTCTCGGCGGGGCCGTTCGTGGCAGCGCTCTCCGGCGCGATCTGCCTGCAGATCGGGGCCAACTTCGCGAACGACGTGTTCGACTTCGAACGGGGAGCGGATACGGGCGACCGTCTCGGGCCTCCGCGCGCGACGCAGATGGGGCTGCTCACACCCTCGCAGATGAAGCTGGGGATGTGGGCCGCGTTCCTCCTGGCTTTCCTGGCGGGCATCTACCTGGTGGTGGTGGCGGGGTGGATCGTGGTCGTGATCGGGCTGGCGAGCATCGCCGCGGGCCTGATCTACACCGGGGGGCCGTGGCCGGTGGGGTACCACGCCCTCGGCGACGCCTTCACGTTCGTCTTCTTCGGGATGGTGGCGGTCGTGGGAACGTATTTCGTGCAGGCGGAGGCGGCGCCGGGGGCGGCCTGGCTGGCGGCGGTGCCAGTCGGGTGCACGGTGACGGCCATCCTCGTCGCGAACAACCTGCGCGACCTCGCCACCGACCGGGCAGCCGGAAAGACGACGCTGGCGGTCGTGCTGGGGGAGCGGGGGACCCGCGCCTGGTACGTCCTTCTGCTGGTGGCCGCCTACGGCGTCGCGATTGCGCTCTGGCCCGCGACCGGCGTCGCGCCGTGGACGCTGCTCGTGCTCGCGAGCCTTCCCTTCGCGGTCGCGCCGCTGCGGGCGGTGGCGGGTGGGACGGTGGGGCGCGCGCTGAACGCCACGCTCGTACAGACGGCGCGCTTCCACCTCATCTTCGCGGTGCTGCTGGCGCTGGCCTTGACGGACTGGCTTCCAGCCTAGCGCCCCATGATCTCGGGGGCGTAGGTGGTGGAGATGTGGCCGCCGGCCTCGAGACGGGCGTATTCCTCGTCGTTGACGCCGAGCAGTTCGCGGTAGACGTAGTCGTTGTGCTCGCCGAGGAGGGCGGGCGGGGTGCGCAGGGTCACGTCGGAGCGCGAGAAGGTGAACGACGGGGCGGGGAACTCGCTGGCGGGGTAGTCCTCGGTGGCCTCGAGGCGGTGGTAGGCGGGCGACTGGTTGGCGTGGGGGTCCTCCGTCACGTCCTTCGCGCTGAGGACGGGGCCGGCAGTCACGCCCGCTGCCTGGAGGTCGCGGAAGAGCTCGTCGGGGTCGCGGGCGGCGATCCAGGCAGCCAGCTCCTGCTCGATAGCATCCTCGGCGGCGCGGCGGCCTTCAACGGTCGCGAGCTCGCGACCAGTGGCCCAGGCGGGCCGCCCGAGGAAGTCGACGAGCGCCGCCCACTCGACATCGCTGCGGCAGCTGAGGGCGAGCCACCGCTCCTCGCCACGCGCGGCAAAGACGCCGTTGGGGGCGAAGCCCTCGGTACTGCGGTTGCCGATGGAACCGGAGGCACGCCCGTTCCAGGCGGCGTCGAGGGCGGCCTGGGGGAACATGGAGGCCGAGCACTCGGCCTGCGCCAGCTCGATCACCTGTCCCTGGCCGGTGCGGCGGCGGTGGCGCAACGCGGCCAGCATGGCGAAGGCTCCGTGCATCCCCACGAAGAAGTCGCCGGCAAAGGTCTGGACGTTCGTTTCGGGAGCCGAGTCGCGGTAGCCGCGCAGGGTCGTCGAGCCCGCCACACCGTCGATGTGGGCGCCGTAGCCGCGCCCCTCGACGTAGGCGCCGGTGCGGCCGTAGGCGGGGAGGTGGAGCAGGACGATATCGGGCCGGACGGCGCGGATGGCGTCGTCATCGAGCCCGAGCTTCTCCAGCGTGCCGCGCGCGAGGTTCTCCGCGAGCACGTCGCTGATGGCGATCAGGCTCTTGACGATGGCGAGCCCCTCGGGGCGGCGGCTATCGACGGTGAAGGAGCGCTTGTTGCGGATGACGTGGATGAAGGCGGGGCTGTTGTTCCAGGGGCGCGGACCGGGGTCACCGTTGGGGTGGCCCCCCATCCAGGCGGGGAGCATCGCGGCCACGGGGCCGGACAGCACCGGGGCGGCGGCGCGAGTGGCGGGGTTCCAGACGTACGGGTTCTCGACCTTGATGCAGTCGGCGCCAAGGTCTGCGAGGTAGAGCGTGGCCGTCTGGCCGGCCCAGACGCAGGCGAAGTCGCAGATGCGGACGCCCTCGAGTGGCAGGTAGGCGCTCATGCGACGGCCCCAGTCCGACGGAGGTCGTCGATGGCGGCTGTGTTGTACCCGAGCTGGTCGAGGATGGCGGTCGTGTCCTGGCCGAGTGTGGGGGCGGCGCGACGGATGCCCCAGGGCGTCTCGCTAAGCACGTAGGGCCGCCCCAGCATGGGGAAGGCGCCGAGCGTCTCGTGCTCGACCTGCGTCCAGAGGCCACGCTCGCGGAAAACGGGATCTTCGTACAGGTCCGTGGCGCTGAAGATGGGGGCAACCATCGCGTGCGCCTGGCGCGCGGCTTCCCAGACTTCGGCTCGCGTGCGTTCAAGCAGCCAGGGGTAGAGGGCGACGTCGATCTCGGCGCGCGCCTCGGCCGAGGCCAGCCACTGTGGGTCGCTCCACGGCGGCTCCAGGAACTCCGGGTGGTCGATCATTTCGGCGAAGCGGCGCCAGTATGGCCCCATCGAGGCGGTCATCTCGACGTAGCCGTCGGCGCAGGGGAAGACCCCGGCCACGCCGCCGGCGGTCGAGGGGCCGGCCCCTGCCGGCCGCTCGTTGACCCGCCCGGAGAAGCGGTAGGCCATGATCGCCGAGCTGCGCCGGTCGACGCTGTTGAGCTGCACATCGAAGAGAGAGACGTCGACGCGTTGGGTGATGCCGTGGACCTCGGTCGCCTCGACAGCGCCAAGGGCGCCGATGGCGGCCATCGCGCCGCACTGGATGAGGGAGGCCGTCCCTCCCATCTTGAGCGGTTCGCGACCCAGAGAGCCGTGGGCAAACATCTCGCCACCCATGGCGTAGAGCACCGTCTCGGAGAGGCCGTAGTCGCGATAGGGACCGCTCCAGCCGAAGTTCGTAAGCGAGAGGACGTTCACGTCCGCGACCTCGCGCAGAGCCTCGGGCGTCAGGCTCAGGCGCTCGGCCACGGCGGGCGTGTAGCTGCTGACGGTGATGTCGGCGCGTGGCAGGAGGCATTCGAGTACCTCCCGCCCCCCGGCCGTCTTCAGGTCGAGGACGATCGACTCCTTGTTCGTGTTGAGGAACTGGTACGACCCGCTGCGCTCGGGGCCGGGCTCGTCGTTGAGCCAGGGGCCGAAGGTGCGGATGGGGTCGCCGCCCGGTCGCTCCACCTTGATCACGCGGGCTCCGAGATCGGCGAGCAGCTTGGTCGCGTAGGGACCCGCGATGTGGGCCGTCAGATCGAGCACCGTGATCCCGTCGAGGGCGGCGGGCGTGGCGGCGTCGGCTGTCACGTTCGCTCCCTCTTCGCACTCGTGCTGTTCATCGTCGCCTAGAGGATGCGGTAGTCGTGCGGACGCCAGTTCGCCTCGTAGTAGGGCGTGACGGTACGGCCCGGCGCGGTGACGGCGTCGATGCGTGCGCGGTCCTCTTCAGTGATGACGACGTCACCAGCACCGAGGTTGTCCTCGAGCTGTTCGAGCGTGCGCGGCCCGATGATTGGGCTGGTCACGCCCGGCTGCTGCTCGCACCAGGCAAGCGCGAACTGCGAGAGGGTGCAGCCCTTGTCCGCGGCGATCGGTTCGAGCCCCTCGATCACGTCGTAGACCCCATCGGTCAGGCGGCGGCGCTGCTGCGCGTTCATGGCGTAGCGGCCGTCCTCGGGGAGGGGCTCGCCACGGCGGTAGCGTCCGGCGAGAAGGCCGCCGCCGAGCGGCCCCCAGGGGATGACGCCAATGCCGAAGGTCTGCGTCATGGGCAGCAGCTCGCGCTCGGCGCGACGGTCGAGCAGGTTGTAGGGCGGCTGCTCGCAGACGACGCGGTTGAGGCCGAGCTCCTTCGCCACCCAGAGGGACTCAACAATCTCCCAGGAGGCGAAGGTGCTGGTGCCGATGTAGCGCACCTTGCCCGCGCGCACGAGGTCGTCGAGGGCGCGCAGCGTCTCGTCGATGGGGATGTCGGCCTGGGGGCGGTGGAGTTGGTAGAGATCGATGTAGTCGGTCTGGAGGCGGCGGAGGCTGGCCTCGCACTGTTCGATGATGTGGCGGCGGCTGTTGCCCCGCGCGTTGGGATCTTCGGCATCCATGGCGCCGTGCACCTTGGTCGCGAGCACGACCTGGTGCCGGCGGCCGTTGCGCTTGAGCGCCTCGCCCGTGATCTCCTCGCTGCGGCCGAGGGCGTAGACGTTGGCCGTATCGAGGAAGTTGATGCCGCCATCGAGGGCGCGGTCGATGATGGCGTAGGACTCCTCGGGCTCGGTGCGCCGCCCGAACATCATGCAGCCGAGGCAGAGGCTCGACACCTGCACACCGGTACGACCAAGGCTCCTGAGTTCCATTCGCGCCATTCTACGTGTGCCTTGGCCCCGGCGAAGGGCCCGCCGGCGACCGTTCCGTTCGAGCGACGGGCCGGGGTGTCGACGGTTGCAGACGATCCGCGTAGACACTAGAGAGAACCGACGCCGGGGAGGGACGCACATGGCAACACCCGATGAGCTGCGAGCAACGCTGGCCGCGGCCCGCGCGGTCTTTCGCGAGGCCATTGAGGAAGCAGAGATGGGCTGGCGGCGAGGACCCGGCGACGGCGCGTGGACCGCGCAGGAGGTGGCCGAGCACGTCATCCAGATCGAGGGGCACATCACCACCATGGTGTGCGAGGCCTGTGGCTACGAGGGCGTCGAGGTGGGCACGCCCGACTGCGCCTCCTCGATCGAGGCGGTCGACGAGTTCGACGCGGTCGTGAACCGCTGCGACGCCAAGCTGAAGTACGTGACGCCCGAGGACCTGGAGAAGACCCACGAGATGTTCGGGAACGTCGAGGGTATCTTCGAGATGAACGTCGCCCACCTGGTCGAGCACACAGGCCAGCTTCTGGAGGCGGCAGGGAGCTAGGGGCCCCTTCAGGCGTCGGCGTAGAGCCTGAAGCCGAAGTCGTTGTAACGGCGCTCGGGGGCGAGGCTGGCTCGCGCCGTGACGCGCGTGAACTTGACCGCGTGGCGCCAGCTTCCGCCACGGCTGACCTTGCGAGCGCGCTCCGCGGGCTCGCGCTCGCCCGCACCGGGGTCGGAGTAGGCGTCGGCGTGGTACCAGTCGCGGCACCACTCGTGGACGTTCTCGGCCATGCAGCGAAGGCCGTAGCCGTTGGCACACTCGGAGGGTGGTGGATGAGGGCGGTCGGCGGCGGCGATGCGGTCGGCGACGGGGTGGCCCTGCCAGCGCTCGCCCGGCCAGGGCCAGTCGGCGCACTCCTGCCCGCCAAGCGAGGCGTACTCGCGCTCGGCCTCGCCGGGCAGGCGGTAGGAGACTCCCGTCCCGGCGGAGAGCCACTCGCAGTAGGCGACCGCGTCGAACCAGTTGACGCCGACGACCGGCTGTTCGGGAGCGTTGAAGCGCTCGTCTTCCCAGAAGCGCGGGGGCTCGTGGCCGGTCGCGAGGAAGGGCTCGAACTGGGCGTTCGTGACGGGCGCCACGGCGACGCGGAAGGATGCGAGCTCGACGGCGTGGACGGGCTGCTCGTCGGGGCGGCCGCGGTCGCTGCCCATCAGCAGCACCCCACCATCGAGGCTTACCAGGTCGGGCCGGAGGAGGGCGTCCACCGGACGATCTTACGGCGGTACCCGGCCACCGTCGCTGGCGCGGCGCTGTCGCGTGAGCAGCCCTCTCGCTAGACTCCACCGCCGTGACCAACGCGATCGTGTGGCTGAACGCTGCCGGGGCGCCCGAGCGGCGCATCGGGGGAAAGGGCGGGAGCCTCGCCCGGCTCTCGGGCATGGGGTTCCCGGTCCCGCCCGGCTTCGTGGTGGCGGCGGATGCGTACGAGGCCTTCGCACAGGCGCACGATCTGGCGACGCTGACCGCTCCGCTCGCCGAACTGGAAGCGCGGACACCGATGGCGGCCATCCGCGCGGCGCTCGCGCCCGTGGCCGCAAGGCTCGAAGGCGCGACCCTGAGCGAGGAGACGCGGAGAACGATCGCGGAGGCGATAGCAGAGCTTGAGACGCGCACAGGCCCGGGAGCGAGCTTCGCCGTCCGCTCCAGCAGCCTCAACGAAGACAGCGCTGGCAGTTCCTTCGCGGGGCTGTACGAGAGCTACCTGAATCTGCGGGGTGAAGGGGCGATCCTGGGGGCGGTGCTCGACTGCTACCGCTGCCTCTGGCAGGAGCGCGCGGTCCACTACCGCACCTTCCGCGGAATCGATCACGCGGGCGAGGCGATGGCGGTGGTGGTGATGCAGGTGGTGCGAGCGCGTTCGAGCGGCGTCGCCTTCACGAAGAACCCGATGACGGGGACGACCGACGAGGTCCTGATCAACGCTTCGTGGGGGCTTGGCGAGGCCGTTGTCTCCGGTTATGTCACGCCCGACTCCTTCACGGTCGGCCCTGGCGGCGCCGTGCGTGAGCGCACCATCAGCGAGAAGCACGAGCAGGTGCGGCTGGCCGAGAGCGGCACCGAACGAGCCCCCGTGCCGCCCGAGCTGGTCGCGGAGGCATCGCTCACCGACGCCGAGGTGCGTGAAGTTGTCGACACGGCGCACGCCGTCCAGCGTGAGTACGGCCAGCCCGTCGACATCGAGTTCGCCTACGACGACTCAGGCACGATGTTCCTGCTGCAGGCGCGCCCCATCACGACCTGACAAGCGTCTCGATCTCGGCTCTGAGCTCGCTCACATCGTCCCGCCCCAGGGTTGCGTCGGGCGTGCCCCCGAGGCGAGCGAACCAGCGCTGCGTCAGCTCACGCACGGCGGGTTCGACGGCCAGCTCGGTGCGCCGGTGGCCGAGGGGGGAGACGGGACCGCCACCCTCTGCGACCTCCGCCTCGCCGGTGAGCACGGCAACGGCCTCCAGCACGTGCGCGGCGACGACGGCCTCCGCGCGGCGCGCATGGGCGATGCTCGACGCGGTGGTGAGGATGTCAAGGAAGCGGACGGCGCCGTCGCCGCCGGGAGCGCCGGGCGGCATCGTCGCTACGCGGGGCCCTGGAGGGCGACAAGTTGGTTGGCGTGATCGAGGGAGTGAACGCGCAGGGTGAGGAGCCACTCGCGCCAGTTCAGGTCGCCGAGGAAGGGGTGCAGCCACACGATCTCGGCGTCGGGATCGGCACGCCCCTCACGGACGGCGCTCACGGTCGCGGCGATAACCTCGGCATGGGTGGCCAGCACCTCCTCGCGCATCGCCGGAACGGACGGAATCTCCCCGGTCAGGGTGCCCTCCGACACCACGCCGCGGACGCGCGTGGCCGTGCCGTGGTTCACCTCGGCCACGTGGCGGATGCACTCGAGGGGGCTCCACTCCTGGCCCTCCTGGCGTACCTCCAGCAGGTCGTCGGGCACGGCGCGGGCGGCCGCTTCGAGCTGGGCCACGGCCGCCTCGACGCGCTGCGCCATCTGCTCCGCAGTCCACTCCGCCGCCTTCTTGCGGACGTAGCTGAGGATGACCTCGGTTGCGCCTTCGGGAATGGTCACGGGCGTCCCTCCTGGGCGGTGTCGCTGGCGCGGGCCGCTCGCGCGATCCTAGCGCATCGCCCGCCGGGAGCGGCCCCCCTCGCCCGCTGCGGGGTTCCCCGTAGAATCCGCCACATGGTCAGCATCACCCGTCCGGACGAGCGCGACGCGGGCACCGCGCAGACGCCGGGCATGCGCCGCGAGGCCGGCATCTCCGGCGCCCTGACCGGCTCGGAGGAGCTGTGGATGGGCGTGGGCAGGAACGAACCCGGCGGCTCCTCGGGCGTGCATCACCACGGCCAGAGCGAGTCCGGCATCTTCGTGCTCGAGGGGCGCCTGCGCTTCCGCTGGGGCGACACGCTCGAACACGTCGCCGACGCAGGTCCGGGTGACTTCATCTTCGTTCCCCCCTACGAGATCCACGCCGAGGAGAACCTCGATGCTGGAAACGAGGCGGTCTTCCTGCTGGCGCGGACCACCATGGAAGGGATCGTCGTCAACGTGCCCGACCCGAGGGAGGCGTAGGCATGGCCCTGCTTGCGATGAAGGTGACACTCAGGGACGGGCGCGAGGTGGTGGTGGAAGCGGATGCGCGCGTCGATACCGTCGACGAAGACGGCAACCGCATCATCCGCCTGATGAAGGCCGGTCAGATCGTCGAGGTGTTCAAGCAGAGCGAGGTCCAGGAGCCCATCCAGGGCCTCACCCACGATTCTTGAGGCCGGCGCCAGCAGTGCCCGGTGACCGATCAGCGCCGCGAGGGGCGAAGGCTGCCCCCCCGCTTACCCGTCAGGTGCTCGCGGGGCGGTAGCCACCGAGGAGGGCTCCGCCGAGGCGCTTCCAGAAACAGTCGACGTGCTCGAAACCTGCGTCACGAAGCCAACCCAGGTGGCGATCGAGCGGTTCCAGGTGGGAGTGGTGACGGGGCAACGCGGCGGGCGGCGGGGGCTCCTCCCGGGTGTCCTGATCCGCCTACGAGATCTCGCGATAGCGCGCCTCGAGCACGTCGTCGGGGGCATGCACGAGGTCGAGGTTGAGGAAGGCGCCCCCTGGGGCGAGGCACGTCCACACCTCGCCGTAGAGGCGCTGGAGAGCAGCCTCGGGGAGGTGGTGGATCGCGGCTGAGGAGATGACCGCATCGAAGGAGCCATCGAGGTCGTCGGGAAGGGCGCCTTCGCCGAAGTCCCAGGCGACGTAGCGGTAGCGCCCCCCGAACTCCGCCAGCCGCTCGCCACCGACGCGCATCATCTCCTCGGAGCCATCGACGAGAACGGCGGACGCGTTCGGGAAGGCGCGCAGGAATACCTGCGCCTCCGCCCCGTAGCCGGCGCCGAGGTCGAGGATGCGGAGCGTGTCGCTGCTGTCACGCCCGAGGAGCTGGGTCATCAGCTCGAACTGCGGTGCGCGCTCCTGGGCGCGTGCATCCATGCGCGCCACAAAGTCGCTCACACGAGCGGGTTCGCGCCAGTGCTGGCCGGTGTGGCCCTGCTCGTGCCGGTGCTGATGCGCCGCGGTCTCGGTCAATGCGGCCTCACGCCCCGCGCAGGCGCGGGTCGAGCACGTCCCGAAGGGCATCACCGAAGATGTTGAAGGCCAGCACGGTGAGCGTGATCGCCCCACCACCCACGAAGGTCAGGATGGGTTCTGATTGCAAGGACTGGCGACCGATGTTCACCATGTCACCCCAGCTGGGGCCAGGCGGTGCGAGGCCGAGGAAAGCAAGCGTTGACTCGGCGAGGATAGCGCCACCGATCGTGGTGGAGAAGATGATGATGATTGGCGCGAACACGTTGGGCAGTACGTGCCGGAAGATCATTCGCGGAGGCCGCACCCCGAGCACGCGCGCGGCCTCAACGTAGACATCGTTGCGGACGGCGAGCGTGGCGGATCGCACAACACGCGAGACACCGAAAATGTTGAGGAAGGAGAGTGCGATGATCGTGCGAGGTAAGGAGGCCTCGCCAGTCTGCAAGAGGAGCAGGAGAAAAAGCAGGGGTGGGAATGCGATGAAGGCGTCGACCAACCGCTGAACGACCAGGTCAACGATCCCGCCGAAATACCCTGAGACCACACCCAGCACTGCGCCAAAGATCGTCGCGATCGCAGCGGCGCCGAACCCAAGGAGCATTGAGCGGCGCGCTCCGTGGAGTACACGTGTGAGGAGGTCCCGACTGCGGTCATCCGTCCCAAGCGGGTGGTCCCAGCTCGGGTTCGTAAGGCGCAGCCCGATGAACTGCCGAAAGGCCTCCGGGTCGTCTGAACTCACGTCGTAATTCGGATTCTCCTCAAGGAAGGGCTCGTCCTTGTCGTAGGGCGCGATCCACGGCCCGATGATGCCGAGGATGAGAATGATTCCCGCGATCGCGAGTGCGACGCCACCTACTTTCTTCTGGACGAAGAAGCGGCCAAACGCACGCAACGTCCTCACCAAGCGGGGGGCATCGGCAGTTGGGCTGAATCCAGCGAAGGGTTGACCAGATTCTTGTGCGGGAGCGCTGGTCACGACTCAGCCCCTGACACAGTCACGCGCGGATCGATGAGGAAGTAGCTCAGGTCCACGAGCAGGGTGACGAGCACGACCGCGCCGACGAGGAGCAGCGTGAACGTCTGCGTCACGGGGATGTCGCGGATGCGGATGGCATCGAGAATCTCGCGCCCCATGCCCGGAATGGCGAACATCGACTCGAGCACAACGTTTCCCGCAACCAACGCCGCAACGAGGAAGCCAAGGATGGTGACCACGGGGATGAGCGCGTTGCGGAGGACATGGCGGATGATAATGACGTGGCCCGCCAGTCCCTTCGCGCGCGCCGTACGCACGTAGTCCTGCCGCAGCACTTCAAGCATGCCCGAGCGCAGGAAGCGCATGAGGATGGCCCCCACAGCCAGCCCTCCAGCCAGTGCGGGCACGATGAACAGTTGGAAGCTCGCCCAGGGGTCGTCCCAGAGAAGTGGCTGTGAGGTCACACCGATCGTCAGAATGTCGTACTTGACGGCATAGGCCGAGGCGATCGCCGCCGTCAGAAACGCGGGAGCGGCCAGAAAGAAGATCGCGAACACGCGCAGCACCGCGTCGAGGAAGCCGTCCGGGCGTATGGCGGAGAGCGTCCCAACGGGGAGCGCCAGAAGCCCCGCAATGATCAGGGACATGATGCCGAGTTGGAGCGTGTAGGGCAGTGCATCACCTGCGACGCTGAAAGCCGGGCGGTTGTGCTGGAACGATGTCTCCGATTGGCCGCTCAGGATGCTCCACCAGAAGTTGCCGTACTGGACATAGATCGGGTCGTTCAACCCGAGCCGATCACGTACGTGATTCAATTGCGTCTCGCGCTGCTCTGCACTTTGTGAGGCGGTGGCGAAGAACGAGTTTGCGAGTTGCTGCTCCGCATAATCGCCGGGGAGGACTCGCAGCACAAAGAAGACGAAGGTCAGAACGATCCAGATCGTGACCAGCGCCAGCACGAAGCGACGGATGACATACTCGGTCATGTACGAGCAGCCTCACTCCAAGGTGCTCCCGCGCCTCTCCCGCTCTGTAGCGGGAGAGGCGCAGTGCACGTAGTTCCCACGCTAGGCGGGGCTCTGCTTCCCCTGGAAGGTCGGATCGTTTTGGTCGATCCACAGTTCCTGGCTGATGGTCGTCCCGTAGGTGATGAAAAACGGCCCTTTGCGATGCAAGTAGGGCCACTTCACCCAGCTGGTAAGGCCGCCAGCCATCTGGATGTGACCGGCCCCTGCATCAGTCAAAGCAAAGCGCTGGGCATCCTTCATGATCTCCTGTGCCTTCTCGTTGTCGAACTCGGTGAACATCGCCTCGATGTAGCTTTCCATCTTTGGCGTGGTGTACTTCCAGAAGTTGATGAAGTGGCCGTACTTCCCGCCATCGTCCTGGTGCTTCGCATAGACCTTGGCGAAACGCAGACGGGGGTCGGGGCTCGTCCATTGGTCCCATCCCCCGAGGTAACCAACAGAGGCCTGTCCTGACTGGTTGTACTCAAGCAGCGAGGTTCCCGGGATCGCTTGGGCGCTCCACTTCTCAGTGTCCAGATTCGTGTTGTACATCGCCGGGACCCACTCAAGCAGCGCCGTGTATGCCGCGACTTCCACGGTTGTGAGGCGGAAGTCAAGGTCGTCGCGACTCTCCGCATCTGCCTGCTCCCATAGGGCGCGCGCATCCTTGATGTCCTGGTCCTTTGGCTGGCGATAGCCCGGCGCCTGCGATAGCTCCTCCTGCGAGAGCGCCCAGGCCGTGAACGGCCAGTTGACGGCCGGATTCGGGCGGGCGAGGCCCTGGAAGTGCTGCTCTGCAACGAGTGCCCGGTCGGTGGCGAGGAACATCGCGGTGCGGATGCGCTCGTCGGAGAGCGAGAGGTTCGTCGTGTAGTTGTAGGCGAACTCGAGGTTGTTGTTCGGATCGCCGATGCGGAAGGCCTCCACTTCGGGGTTGCCATCCGCGATCTCTTCCATCACAGCCCTGTCTCGTGAGGCGAGCTCGTCGATCTGCTTCTGCTCGAAGGCGAGCCGTTGCGGGTTGATGTCGCCGCCGAGGTTCACGAAGAACAGCTCGTCCACCATCCCGGGGATCGTCCCGTCCTTGCGAAGGAAGTAGTCGTCGTTCCGTACCCCGTGGGCGCGTTCCTGCAAGACGAACTCGTCGAAGATGAATGGCCCGGTGCCCAGCACGTTGTCGGCGTGGAAGATGCCGAACTCGTCCTCATCCAGCAGCTTTTCGCCAATGTCGGGATAGAGGATGGCGTTGAACTCGTCTGTCATGTCACCGAGCCAGGTGACCTGAGGCTCGGCCACCTTGACCGTGAAATGCGTCTCGTCCACATAGTCGACACTGGCGATTTTTGAGTAGAGGGGAGCGGTGAGGTACGAACCGGTGGCGCTGCCACCCGTAAGGTTCCGCTCAATGTTCCAGCGGATGTCGTCCATCGTGAGTGCGCGCCCGTTCGCGGGCGGCTTGTTGTGGTATTTGACATCGTCGCGAATGGTGAACTGGTAGGTCAACTCATCCGGCTGCTCGGGTAGCCCCCGGGCGATTTCGCCCGAGATGATGAAGTTATCCATGTCCGTGAACTTCAGGAGATTGTTGTAAGCGTTGCCCGCCGTGTAAGCGATGCCACGGTACTGCTCCTGATGGAGGTCCAGCGTCGTGCCGCCGATCCCCGTGTACTGGCTAAAAAAGCTCCCGTCGACAGCGCCCATCGCCGCCGCTTCGGTTGCCGCAGCCGCTGCTTCGGTCGCGGCGGCTGCGGTTGCCGCAGCGGCAGCCTCGGTCGCAGCGGCCCCGGTCGCAGCGGCCTCGGTTGCGGCGGCGGTCGCCGCCGCGGTCGCCGCCGCGGTCGCAGCAGGCGCTGCATCATCATCGTCGTCACCACAGCCCACCGCCACCAACGCGCCCGCGCCGACTGCGCCTGCGGCCGTGGCCTTGAGGACGGTTCTGCGGCTAAAGCGCCTCCGAGTCCAGTAGTTCTCGCGCATGTGCTTTCCCTCCGTCGCAGTAGCGGCGTCCGATTCGGGCGAGCATACGAATGCGCGATCGGGGAGTCAACGGCGCGGGGAACATTCCAGCATTACGCCACGTAATACCTTAATCCGCGGATACATCGTGGCCTTTACGGCGGCGACTGGCGGGGGGGGCCGCAGCAGCCTACGCTGGGAGGTGACCGCAGGAGGAAGAGCGCATGCGCGAGCAGCCCACCGAGAAGTCCACGAAGAAAATGTGGAACTACGCGGAGAAGTTCGCGAACAAGTCGGGGACGCACCTGCATCCCGACCGCTCGATCACCGAGGCCGTCGTGCTCGGGCTCGCCGATAACATCGATACCTACGGGCGGCCGATCTGCCCCTGCAACTTCTATCCGACGAAGGACGAGGACGGGACCTACCCCGAAGGCCTCTACCTGCCGAAGGACGAGGAAGCGAAGCGGCGCGATTGGATCTGCGCCTGCGACGAGATGCAGAAGTTCAAGTACTGCCACTGCCTGCTCTTCGTGAACGAGGAGGGGCTGCCGATTACGGAGCATCTGCCCGAGGACCACGAGGGCCGCGAGATCTACGGCCTCATTGAGGACCCCACGCCGGACAAGGGGCGCGCCCTGGGCCGGGTGCTCAAGGATCGGTAGGGGCCACGGGGGTTTGGGGGGCTAGCCGCCCCGATAGCCTGTCACGCGATCGTAGACGCGGATGCCGTCGAAGCGGCGAAAGTCGATGTCGCGCGTCAGCGCATCAGGCGGCGCCGGCGGCGGCTACGGCCTTCTCCGCGGCCTCGCCAAGGCTCTCGGCGCGGATGACGTCGAGGCCCGCGGCCTCAAGCAGCGCCTCGCCCTCGGCGAGGTTCGTGCCCACGAGACGCATCACGACGGGCACGTCCAACCCGAGCTCCGCCTCGGCATCGATTACCCCCTGGGCAATGATGTCGACGCGGGCCATGCCGCCGAAGATGTTGACCAGGATCGCCTTCACCGAGGGGTCCTCGCTGATGACGCGGATGGCGTTCACGACGCGTGCGGGGTCGTTCACGGTGCCGATATCGAGGAAGTTGGCGGGCTCGCCGCCGGCAAACTTGATGGTGTCCATCGTCGCCATGGCGAGGCCGGCGCCGTTGACGATGCAGCCGATATTGCCATCGAGCTTGATGAAGTTGGCGACGCCGAGCTCATCGGCGAGCACTTCGAGGCGATCCTCCTCGCCCCTGTCGCGCAGCTCGGCCAGGTCCTGGTGGCGGTAGAGGGCGTTGTCGTCGACGGTGAACTTGGCATCGAGGGCAAGGATGCGCCCTTCCTCGGTGACGACGAGGGGATTGATCTCGGCGAGGCTGGCGTCGCTCTCCACGGCGGCGCGGTAGAGGCTCCCAACGAGCTTGTTGAGCGCCGCCGCCTGCTCGCCCTCGAGCCCGAGGCGAGCGGCGAGCGTGCGGCCGATGTAGGGCTCGTAGCCGGAGGCGGCGTTGACCGGGAGGCGAACGATGGCGTCGGGATCGTTGGCGGCGACGACTTCGATCTCCTGACCGCCCTCGGTCGAGGCCATGATGAGCGGGGCCGCCTGCGCCCCATCGATGATGATGGCGAGGTAGAGCTCACGGGCGACAGCGGACTGCTCCTCGACAAGCACGTTCTTCACGAGCTTGCCCTCGGGGCCGGTCTGGATCGAGACGAGGTGCCCGCCGAGGATATTGGCGGCCTCACGCTCGGCCTCCTCGGCGCTGCCGGCGAGACGCACGCCGCCTACCCGATCGCCCCGCACCTGGCCCTCGTTGTTGGCCGGGTCCGTGGTCAGACGCTCGAACATGGCGGCGGTCTCGCCCACGCCGACGAGCCGGCCCTTGCCCCGTCCGCCAGCGTGGATCTGCGCCTTGACGACGACCTTGCCGCCAAGCTCCTCCGCGATCACGCGGGCTTCTTCGGGGGTGGCGGCGACACGGCCAGCGGGCACCTCGACGCCGTACTTGGCGAAGAGCGCCTTCGCCTGATACTCGTGAACCTTCATCGTTCCTCCGGGGCGGCCACGAGCGCCATGCACGGGCGGGCCGGCTCCCCGGGCGCAGCCTACCGGCGCCCAGACACACGGGAAACTCCGGGGACAGAGTTCCACCTCAGGCGATGTGTTCGGGCTCCTGGGCGGCGCTCATCCCGGCGATGTAGCCGAAGGTCATGCCCGGGCCCAGGGTGCCGCCGGCGCCTCCGTAGACCATCGCGGTCACGCCCGCCATGGCGTTGCCGACGGCATAGAGGCCGGGGATGACGCCGCCTGTCGCGCGCAGCACCTGCGCCTTCGCGTTCGTCCTGGGGCCGCCCTTGGTGCCAAGCGCGCCCGACTCGATCTCGGCGGCGTAGTAGGGCGGGGTATCGATGGGGCCCAGGGTGGTGAAGGGGGGCTCCTGGCGACGGTCGCCGTTGTAGCTGTCGTAGGCGCTGACGCCGCGCTGGAACTCGGGGTCTTCACCCCGCGCCACACCCTCGTTGAAGCGCGCGACCGTCTCCTTGAGATTGGCCGCGTCGACGCCGATCTGGCCGGCAAGCTCGGCGAGCGTGCCCGCGCGGCGAATCCAGTCGGGGGCGTCGGGTCCGACACGGTGGCGGGCGATGGGCGGCTCGTAGCGGCTATCGACGACGAGCCAGGCGGGCAGGTTGATGAAATCGAAGGTGTTGGGGTCGAAGGTGTGGAAGGCATGGCCGACGGCGTTGTAGTTGGCGGCCTCGTTCATGAACCGCTTTCCCGTGCGATTCACGATCATCGAGCGCGGCCAGGTTCGCTCGGCGAGGATGAGGCGGGCGAAGGTTCGCCCGCGCATCTCGTCCCCGGGGACGTGGATGGCGGGAATCCACCAGGCCTCGCTCATGTTGCCCAGGGCGGCCCCGACATCCATCGCCATCAGGAGGCCGTCACCTTCGTTCTCGGGGTTTGAGGTAGGAGCGGTCATGGGGCCGCGCAGGAAGGCCTTGATGAGCTCGCGGTTCCACTCGAAGCCACCCGTCGCGATGACCACCGCCTTGCGCGCCTTCACGAAGTAGTCTTCGCCTCCACGCTCGGCACGGACGCCGATGACGGCATGGCTGTCGTCGAGGATCAGCTCACGGGCGCGCGTGGCCGTCTGGACGGGGATCTCGCGGTCGAGGCAGCCCTTGATCAGGGAGCCCGCAAGCGCCTGACCGGTGGCGCGCATGTCGCGGGCGCGGCGCGCTTCCAGCACCTCGGCGGCGATGCCGTCGACACCGACGGTATCGGTCTCCAACATGGTGGCCGGGAAGAAGACCGCATCCGGCTGGTGGTTGATGCGCTCGGCCCACGTGCCCAGCTCCTCGAAGGGGAACAGGTCGTTGTCGAGGGACCGGCCGCCCCCCGGCTTTCCGCCCGGATTCTCGGGGTGGTAGTCCGGATAGCCCGCGAAGACGTGCAGGGAGAGGGGGGTGTTCTCCTCCATGTAGCGCAGCATCTCGGGGCCGGTGTCGACGAGCGTCTCGACGAGCTCGGAGTCCATCATGCCGAGCGAAAGGGAATCGAGGTAGGCGAGCGCATCCTCACGGGAGTCCTCGATGCCGGCCTCGGCCATGTAATGGTTGTTGGGAACCCAGAGGACGCCCCCGGAGAGGGCGGTCGTGCCGCCCACGACCTCCGCGCGCTCCAACAGGGCCACATCCGCCCCGCCATCGCTGGCGAGGATTGCCGCCGTGGCCGCGCTCGCGCCAGAGCCGAGCACAGCCACATCGACTTCGAGGTCCCACCGTTCGGGAAGCGCCATCGTTCTCTCCTCCTGCGTCGCGCCTAGAGCTGGCGCGCGAGTGACCACGCCTGGCGCGTGGCAAAGGTGATGCGTCGCGGGGCGTAGGCGTCGCCGAGGATGTGGAGGTCGGCGACCGTGCCCTTGAGCTCGCGGTAGAGGGCGTTCTCGGAGACGCCGCCGCAGGCGAGCACGACGGTGTCGAAGTCCTCCACGACGGTCGGCTCGTTCGTGTAGATGTTCTTCGTGTGGAGGGCGCCGGGCTCGATGCCCACGAGCCGGTGCATCTGCTCGAACTGCACGCCCTGCGACACGAGCCGCGTCATGATGGCGCCGATCGTGTACTTCCCCACCAGGGGCGCAACCTGGAGCGTCTGGCCGAGGACGCGAACCTGCTTACCCTGCCGGGCGAGGTGATCGGCCACCGAGAGGGGCGGCATGTGGTCGTCCTGGGCGACCACCACGACGCGTTCGCCGACCTCCGCGCGGCCGAGGAGCACGTCGCGGATGTCGACCACGTTGGGGAGGTCGACACCGGGCACGTCGGGGCGGCGGGAGGCGGCCCCGGTGGCAAGGACGACGGCGTCGGCGCTGAATTCGAGCACGGACTCGGCGTTGGCCGCCCGCCCGAGGCTCACGTTGACGCCGAGGCGCGCGAGGCGGCGCTCCTCGAAGGCGACGAACTGCGCGAAGGGCTGGTGCATGGGCGCGTTGGCGGCGATCGTCATCTGCCCGCCGAGGACGGGTTCGCGCTCCCAGAGGGTGACGTTGTGGCCGCGCTCGGCGGCGATGGCGGCCATCTCGAGGCCGGCGGGCCCACCGCCCACCACGAGGATGCGGCGGGGCTCCTCCGCGGGCGGGTGCGGCTCCTCGAGCTCGTGGTTGGCGCTCGGGTTGACGGCGCAGCCAAAGGGAAGGCCGTCGACGAGGCCACGGTGGATGCAGTCGTTGATGCCGACGCAGGGCCGGATCTCGCCGAGGCGACCCTCACGCGCCTTGTTCGGCAGTTGCGGGTCGGCGATGGTCGCGCGGTTGAGGCCGACGACGTCCGCGTGCCCGTCGGCGAGCACCTGTGCGGCAACCGTCGCATCGGTGACGCGTCCGGCGTAGACGACGGGCAGGGTGGTTTCGGCGCGCAGCTCGCCCGACATGGGCGCCCACTCGGCGGGCGAGTAATGAAGGGGCTGGATGTAGCTCGGGCCAGCCCAGTTCCCGCCAACGTCGAAGCTGAAGTAATCGACATCGCCGCTGGCGGTGAGGAGACGCACGATCTCGCGGGCCTCGTCGAAGTCGTAGCCTCCCTCGATCATCTCGTCCATGCAGAGCCGCACGCCGAGGGTGAGCCCGCTGCCCACGGCGGCGCGGATGGCGCGGTTGATCTCCAGCAGCATGCGCAGCCGGTTTTCGACGGAGCCGCCGTAGTCGTCCTCGCGATGGTTGGTGAGGGGCGAGAGGAACCACTGGACGACATCGTCGTGGTTGGCGTGGATCTCGAGGCCGTCGAGGCGCGCTTCGAGGGCGTGAGCAGCGGAGTAGCCGTATTCCTCGATCAGCTGCTCGATCTCATCCGGCTCCATCTCGTGGGGCATCACGTTCGTGGCCCAGCTGCTCTGGCGGCCGGCGGAGGGGCCGTGGGGCATGCCCCCCATGAGGATCATCTGGAGGGTGCCGAATGCGCCCTCGGCGTGGAGCTCGTCGGCGTAGCGACCGTAGCGCTCGAGGAAGAGGGGGTTGCGGAAGTTGCTGGCGGTGGTCGCGCCCACACCCGTGGGCTCGAAGCCGGGCACGAGCGGGTTGAGCACGAAGCAGTTGCTGCCTCCCACCCAGGCGGCCCCTCCCCGCGCCCGCCCGACGTAGTAGGCGCGGAAGCTGGCCGCCTGCTCCTCGCTGCCAAGGATGTTGCCCACGCCCGCGCCGTGGGTGGGCACCATGATGCGGTTCCTGAGCGCCATGGTGCCGACCTGCAGCGGCTCGTACAGCGCGTCGAGGCTGGCGGCCTGCGTCATCGAGCCACTCCCTATCGAGATGGCGGAATCCTACGCGGCTGGGCGAGAGCGCGGGACTACGACACCGGCGGGTCGCGGAGCACTGGTGGACACAGGTACGTCGCGGGGGTCTCGGCGCCATTGAGGTAGGCGAACAAGTTGCAGCCCGGCGAGAGCGGCCGTGTCTCCTCTGGCAGCGCCTCATAGATGCGGAAGCGGGGAGCGTGGTTGACGAGGGCGAACCAGAAACTGTTGTGGCCCGGCAGCCGCACGAGCTCCTCGCCGGACTCGCTCACGAGCGCGCCCTCGGTCGCAGTCCAGCGGACGCCGCTCTCGGATGTAGCGACGCCGTCCGCCACGTCGTATGACACGAAGCGCTCCCCGCCGGCGGCGTAGGCGCGGCCGCCAGTGCGGTCGGGGGTAGCGAAGACGACGACGGGTTCGCCGTTGATCTCGTCCTGGAGGAGGCCCACCTCCCCCAGCAGGAGGATGGGATAGCCGACGACCTCGCCGGCGAGTCGGACGGCGTAGACGCTTTCCTTCACGGCGAGCGGGCCGCTGCGGTCGGGGACGGGGAACATGAGCCCGGAGCTGGCGAAGTAGCGAGAGTAGGCGACCCCCTCACGGTAGTCGCGCGCATGCCCTGTCTCGATGTCGAGGACGAGCGTGTCGGGGTGCTCGGAGAACCACTCCTCCCAGGTGGTGTGCACCACCGGCAGAATATCGAGCTGAATGCCGCTGCCGACGAGGTCGCCCCAGACGGGCTCGCCCGTGTACTGCTCCCAGAGGGTGTTGGTGGTGCGGTCGTACATGAGCTTGTTGGAGCGGTAGAGGAGACCGCTGGTGCCGAAGCGGTACACCTCGTCGCCGACGCGCCCGTCGTAGAGGATGGCGCTCCCGCAGAGGGTGCAGTAGGCGAGCGAGACGGGGACGCCGCCGACGGTGTCGTTCACCATCTCGTGCCAGTCGATGATGCGCCGGGGGTAGGCGCGGGCGTCACCATTGATCTCGACGCCGATAACGAGGTCCTTCGGCCCGAGCCAGGGAGCGGCCTCCTCGGGCGTCAGGAAGTTCGGGAGCTCCAGCGGGGGGATGCCGTCGACGCGTACGCCTCCCCAGAAGATCTCCTGGGCGGACAGCGTGCGGGGCTTGGACGGGTCGAGGAAGGCTCCCATCTCCTCCTGGATGCCCTTGATGAGCCGGTGCTTGAACTCGACGTAGACGGGCGTGTCGTCCTCGGGCGTGCGGAGACCCAACTCCTCGGTCAGGGGAAAGATGGGGTAGGGGTGGTCGGGCCGCTTCTCGGCGAGCAGGCGGTAGACGAAGCCGCTGTAGGGAGCGGGCACGGCGGCGAGGTCGACGAGGTAGGGCAGAAAGGTGTCGTTGTGGCTCATCGCCTGGAGGAGGTCGTAGGTCGACTGGGAGGGCTCGGGGAAGAGGAGGTAGCGGTTCCAGAAGTCGATCTCGGTCCAGTAGACGAGTCCGAGAATCTGGTCGTCGGTGATCTCCACCGGCGTGCTGGCGGGCGTTTCCTCCGGCGCCGGCGAGGGCGTCGCCGTTGGCTCGGCGGTGGGCGTGGCGCTCTCAGGAAGGGGAGTGGTGGCGACCGGCTCAGGCGTGGGCGGCGGCGCGGCCTCCTCAGCGGCGCCGCCGCAGGCTGTGAACACGACCGCGAGGCAGGCGAGAAGGACGCCGAGGCGCAGGGGCATGCCGATCAGTGTAGGGGCGCCGCTCGACGGCTCGCTTACGCCCGCCTAACCGCCCGCAAGCGATGTGAGCGCGCCGACTGGCCCGAAGGCGCGTGAGCTTCTAGCCTCTTTCCCACTGTCGCTGCCCGCGTACTTCACATGCTGAAACTGGGTAGGCCGGCGAACCCTGGAGATAGAGATGCATCACAGAACCCTTTTCGTCCCACCAGCCAGGCTTGGATCGCGCACGCTCATAGTTGCGTGCGCCACCATAGTGCTGATCGCCGGTGTGCTGGCTCTGGAGGGCCCTCGCGCCGTATCGGCGGACGACGGCGCCAACTGCGAGGCCACCGATCTCGGGACGCTCTCCGCAGAAGGCGGCGCACTCGAGACGGATGGCCGCTGGACGACGGAGGACTGCGACTCGCGTTTTCGCATTGACAGCGATGCGCATACCTACCGCTTCCAGCACGCTGCGGCTGACCGGATCAGAATCGACCTGATGTCGGCCGACGGTGATTCCTACCTCTACCTGCTGGCTGAGGACGGGAGCCGCATCACAGACAACGACGACGGCGGCGCCGACCTCAACGCGCGCATCGAGCGCAACCTGGCGGCGGGCGTCTACCTCGTCGAAGTGACGACAGTCGGCGGGCGTGGACGCGGCCCGGCGGACTTCACGCTTTCCATCGGTCACGTCACCGGTTGCGAGCCGGTGCATCTGGGCACGCTCCAGCCGGGCGGCCCTCTGGCGGTGTCCGGCTCCTGGACGCTCGACACCTGCGGCTCACGCGTTGTTGCGGAGCACCCCGCCCACGCCTATTCCTTCAACCTGCCGCAGGACGGTCGTGTGCTCATCGACCTGAAGTCGGTAGACGGCGATCCCGTCCTCTCCCTGGCGACCTCCGACGGGCGCTTCATCGGCGCCAACGACGACGGTGGCGGCTTCCGCAACTCACGCATCGAGCAATACCTGGCAGCGGGCACCTATCTGATCGAGGCGACAACGTATCTGCAGCGCGACCTTCAGCCTCTGACAGCCGACTTCGACCTCGTGATCGATCTGGTTGACGAGGAGGCGAGGCAGAACCGCTTCCAGCTCAGATCGAGGCGACCCACGCCCCCGACCGGGTGATCGCGGGCGAACCCTTCGCCGTTCACTACCGCGCCGGCAATCCGGGCGGCGGCGACCTCGTTGACGCCGGCGGCAGCGTCATCGTGTACGTGGTGGCGCCCCGCGTGTTCGAGCGGACGCCCTCAATCGTCGCAACGCCGGAACGGTGGCAGGCCGGCGTCGCCTACCACTCCGGCGCCGAGACGGCGAGCGCGACGAGTATCGCGATCGGCGAAGTGACGCCGTTTTCGGTCACGTTCTGGGAACCCGGCCCCTCGTGGGTGTTCGTCGCGATCATCGCCTTCGACGAAGCCGACAAGGAGATCGCATTCCACGGTATCTGGCGAAACCTGATGGTCCTCAGCGGCCCCACGTTCGGGCCGGTCACGGTCTCGGTCGACGGCGGCGACTACGAGGTCTCGGCGACCGCCGACGAAGAGGGCATCGTGACGACCACGGTGGCGTCCGTTGCGGACGCCGAGGTGGAAGTCGATGCCACCGTGCAGGCGAAGGCGACCTACGCGGCAGGCGTCCACGCGTTCGTGCTGGACGGCGTCTTCGAGCGGCCCGGCCTCGCACGGCTGTCTGTATCGGATGAACCGTGGGCGATCAGCATCGCGAACGCGTCCTCAAGCACGCTCCTCAAGTCGTTCGCCGAGCAGTACGCGGACGCCATCGCCACGACCGATCTGCTGGCCGCGGTGACGGCGGGCGAGGCCGTAAGCCCCGTCGCAGTGGAAGACCTCGTGCTGCACGTGGCGAATAAGGCGGGGCGGCAGTACGCGTCGCTGGCCGCGTCCTGGAGCGCGCTCCAGGAGCGCGTCGCGGACGGCGGGTCGCTCTCCTTCGCGGAGGGGTTCACCCTCCAGTCCGAGCTGGCCTACGCGGAGCGCATCCTCGGCCCCGTCGCCGTCGCGGGCGACATCGTCGCGGCCGCGCGCGAGGCGGAAGCCGGCTGGCAGGACCCGGCCGTGCAGGCGCTGGTCGACGATCTCGCCTATGAAGCCGCCTGCGGCGCCGAACCCGACACGCTCGGATTCAGCGCCATGGCCGCTGCGGCGGAGGATCTCGATGGACTGAGCGCGCTGGACGCAGAACTTCGGGCCGCCCTGCCCGTCTTCGGGTACGGAACCGACGCAGCCCTCTGCGGGGCGATCTTCGTGGATGGCGAGAACGCCGCGTTCCTCCAGCGGCTGGGGATCTTCAGCGCTGAGCTTGCGGAACTGAACGCGCCCGATCCGGCTCCCGCGCCGGAGCCCGCGCCGCCGCCGCCGCGGCCGCACGTGCTGCGCATCATCGCCCGGGCGGACGACGCGGGGCGCGTCGAGCACGGTGTGGAGTTCGCAGGCGGCGAGCAGATCCTGCCGTCGATGAGCTTCCTGCCCGCTGACACCGCCATCGGCATGTGGTACGTCAGCGGTGACGTCGAAGTCGGCGGGAGCTCAATCGGGCAGCTCCGGTCGCGACGGCTGGCAGACGGCCGTATCGAGGTGGGCTTCCGCGCCGCCAACGGCGAGGCAATCTCGCCGGACATCCTCTTCCTGCCGGCGGAGCGTCCGGAGGGCGTCTGGTTCCGCAGTAGCGAGATCGAGGTCCCGCCCGCCCCGGAGCCGGCCGCCGAGGAGGAGGAAGCCTCCGAGTAACGGGTTCGGTTACGAGCTAGCGGCCCGTGATGGCGCCTAGCTCGCTGAAGAGCCGAGCGCGGCGCGCCTCCCAGTGGGCCTTCCAGTCGTCGCACACGCCCTGCCCGCCGTGCCAGTAGTCGACCTCGAGGCAGACCTTGCCGTCGCGGAACTCGAGGCGCGACATGCCCTCCGCGCAACCCCACCGACCGGCGTCCTTTTCAGCGTCGGCAGGAATCTGGCCGTAGGCCATCCAGAGCACCACAACACCGCTGTCGGCCACATAGAGCTCCTCCGGGAGCACCTTCAGGGTGGGGGCGGCCTTCGCCCAGAACTCGCGGACGGCATCGTGACCGCGCATCGGTTCGGCGTGGCCCACGATGTCGCGCATGACGATGTCCTCGGTCATGAACTGGAGGGGCGCATCGACGTGCCCGCCGCTCCAGCCTTCCTCGAAGAGCCTGCGTGCGATCTCGACCTCGGCCTGTCCAACCATGAGCGGCAACCTCCGTGCGTGGGCGCGATGGTAGCGGAAACGGCGGCGCCCGGGTGTACGATCGCGCCATGCCCGAGACGATGACGCCCGAGGAGGCGCGCAGCTACCTGAACTACCTCCTCACGCTCGGCATCAGGCGTGAGCAGGCGTTCGCGCCGCTGGCCGCCTCCTTCATCCGCGAGAACGACCTCGACGCGCTCGGGCTGCTGCCCGACGAGCAGGTGAGCCTGCTGCTGGCGGCGGCGCAGTCGTTCGCACCGGAGCCCCGGCGCTACAGCGCCAAGCTCGACTTCCTGCAGCGGGCGCAGGCGATTCTGCCTCGCACGCGGCTGGCGGGAACCTCGGTCGAGGCGCAGGTGGGGCAGGAGCTGCGCAAGACGGGCTACGAGCTCGATCGCTACCACGAGGCCGTACGCGTGAACCGCTCCGACACGGGCGAGCGGGAGCACATCATCGTCGAGAGCATGGCGCCGGAGTACTTCACCGATATCGCCCAGCAGCGGGCGGCGGCGCACTACCAGAACCACTATCACCTGACCCCGGAGGCGCGGCGAGCCCAGAACTACACCGGTCCGGCGCAGAACTTCGAGCCCGAGAACACGGCCATCCACAAGGAGTTCGAGGGCGCCTGCGGACCGTTCATGAACGCCCGCACGCACGCCTTCCACGTGCTGCTGCCGTTCGACCTGAAGCTGAGCCGCACGCCACAGGATCCGCTGGAGACGGGCGTGCGCATCTTCTACGGGAAGCCCGGCTACTCGTTCCCGCTGCGCTATCAGATGGGCCAGCTCACGAGCGATCGCGACAGCACGGTGGTCGGGGTGCCGGTGGACGACCCCAACCTCGTCTATGTCTCGGCATCGCCGGTGAAGGAGCCCGAGTTCACCTTCAGCGGTCCCGCGCCCGGGAACGCCCCTCCGGAACTCGCGTTCCCGCTGACGGTGCTGCAGCACCTCGGCAGCCTCGGGAACTACATCCAGGTGAGCTGCAACCTGAAGGTCTGGTTCGACGCCTCGCGCGTGGCCGTGCTCATCCAGGGCGCGCCAGAGCTGCTCGACCTCGGGCTCACGGCCGCGGCCGGCCTCATGACCCGCACCTACGGGCTCGGAACGACCGAGGAGTACGAGCGCAGCGGCGGCGAGCCCTGGCAGGAGGGGCTCAGCTACAACTACGTGAACCTGCACCTCGCGCTGCGTCCCGATGTCGAGTCGGCCGTGATCCCGTACAACACGCCGATCTTCACGCTGTATCCCGTGCTCAGCCGCCAGGCGGTCGCCTTCGAGGACGCGGCGGCGGCGGGCGAGCGCATCGCGAAGGGGATGCGGGAGGGGCAGGGCTAGCGTTCGCCCAGCCGCCGCAGGAGCCAGTCGCGCGCGACCGACGCCTGCGCCTCCTGGAAGGCGCGCAGCGTGGGGAGGCCGGGCGGTGGCGGTCGCGACCCCCACTCCGTGAATGCTCCCGCCATGGCCGCGACGACTGCGGTGACCTTCTCGGGATCGGCGGCGCGGCAGGCTGGATGGGCGACGACCACCTCCTCGGGCGGGGGGCCTCCCTGCATGGTCACGCTCGGGGCCATGACGACGACATCGACCCAGGCAGCGCCGACGCACGCGTGGGGCCAGTCGAGGAACCAGACCCGTTCGGGCGTGAGCAACAGGTTGTCGGCGCGGAGGTCGAGATGGAGGAGGGTGTCGCCCTGCAGGGCCTCGGGAACCCCGGCTTCCAGATTGGCCAGCCGGTCGAGACTGTTCCGGAACCAGGGACCGAGCTGGCCCTGCCGGTCGCCCCCTTCCTGGCGAAGGGTCCGCCAACTCGTGTGGGGGAAGGCGTCCGCGGCGCTCGGGGCGGTGCCCGGAGGCAGCGGGGAGGGAGTGAGGCGTTCGCCGAGGCGCGCGAGGGCGGCGAGGACGCGTTCGAGCTCGTGCAGGTCCCAGGGCTGCCGCGGGTGCTGCCCGTCGATGTCCTCGAAGGCGAGGGCGACCCACCCGTCCTCACCCTCGTCGTGGGACCAGAGCAGGCGCGGCGCGGGGATGTCCGCGGGCATGCCCGAGATGATGCGGAGCTCGGTCCGGTGGATGCCCGCGCTATGGGGGTTGAGGTCGGGGCCGACTGCCTTCACGAAGATGCGCCGGCCGTCGGCGAGCCGTAGTCGCACGGCCACGCCCGGTGAGAAGCCGGAAGGCTGCGTCACGGCCTCCTTGACGGGGCTCCCGGACCATGCCTCGAAGGCGGCGCGGAGACGCTGGGGGGCCTGCTTCCACTGGAGGCGCGAGCCCTGGGGCGGGGGCGGCTGGATGGCAGCCATCGCGACCCGCTAGGGCCAGACCACCCAGGTGTTGGGCGACGTGACGAGGCCCCCCAGTATCTCCCGGGGAGCGCCGGCGAGCGTCTCGAACGCGCGCTCCTGGGTGAGCGCATTCCCCGCCAGCCGGTGCAGCCCGTCGACGCGCTTCTGCCACTCAACGCGACCCTGGCTGGCATCAAGGTAGCGGCCGGGAACGCGCTGGCCCAGAAGCAGCACGTCGTAGGCAAAGTCTCCGAAGACCTCCTCGGGCTTGAAGAACTGCGACTGTCGGTAGGTGAGCGGCGTCCGCTCGCGGAAGAGGTCGACACGCTCCTGGGCGCCGCCGATGTCGACCGTATTCCGGCAGGCCTCCCAGAAGGGCGTGTCCAGCTTCTTGTTGAAGCGGTAGTGAACGCCGAGGAACCAGCGCACGTCGTCCCAGTGGGCGTTGAGCGCGCGGTTCACGATGCGGCGGATGGCGGTGTCCTTCTTCGAACGAGGGAAGTTCAGGACGAGCTGATTGATCTCGAGAATGATCATGTGAAGACCGGTCGACTCCAACGGCTCGACAAAGCCGTAGGAGTTGCCGATGGCGACCACGTTCCCCTTCCAGAAGTGTTCGCGTCGCCCGGTCTTGAAGCGGATGACGCGGTGGTCGCCCATGCCGGGGTTCTTCGAGCGCATCTCCTCCGCGGCCTCGTCGTCGGAGAGGAACTGCGAGGAGAAGACGTAGCCGCGGTGGTCGTCCTCGACCGAGGGGGTGTTCCAGCACCAGCCGGCATTCATCGTTTCGGCCGTGGTAAAGGGCTTGATGTGGCCGCCGTGGGGCACGTTCGCGACAATCGCGCGGTCGCAGAAGAAGCTGCCCTCGTAGCTGTGGAAGGGCGACCCCAGCGTCTCGCCGATGATCTCGGCGCGGAAGCCGGTGCAGTCGACGTACAGATCGAAGCGCCGCTCCTCGCCGTCGTCCGTGACGATGTGGTCGAGGCTCTCGCCGTCCTCGGTGGGGACGAACGCCTCGACCAAGCGCTCAAGCCGCTCTACCCCGTCGCGCACGGCCTCCTCGCGCAGATAGGCGACGAAGCGGCCGTTATCGAGGTGGTAGGCGAAGGGGATGCGGTCGATGAGGGAGGTGAGCTGGCCGCCCTCGCCGGAGAGGATGGGCGAGCGCTCGTTCGAGATGAGGAGGGAGCCGAGGGAGTACTCGTTGAAGTCGCCCCCGAAGTAGACGGAGTCGAGGACGGGGCCGGGGTGAAAGGCGTAGTTGAAGAAGTAGTCGCCCGGCTGCCCCCACTCGAACTTGACCCCGAACTTCCAGGTGGGCTGGACCTTCCGGTAGAGCTCGTGGACATCGCGTTCGAGGTAGGCGTGGAGGAACTTGACCATGATCGGGGTGGTGCCCTCGCCCACACCGATGATGGGGATGGTGGGGGACTCGATGAGGGTGACGCGCAGGTGTGGCAGCTTCTTGCGCAGGGCGAGCGCGGTCAGATAGCCGGCCGTGCCGCCTCCGATGATGCCGACCGTCTTGTACTCGCCCGATGGCTGGGTCACGGGGCTATCGTGCCACGGATGCGGCTGAGAGGGGCGCTAGACCAATACACCTCGGGGCGTGAACACCACCACTTTCACACCATCCAGACCGCCAAGCGCCGCTTCAATACGAGGACGCACATCGTCCCACTCCAAGCCACCCAGATCGCAGCCAAGCGCGGGGATTGCCACTGACCGTATCCCTCGCGCCCGGATCTGCCGGACCAGATCGGCGAGACCGTCGTCGATGTACCGCATGCGGCTCTCGTGGCGCCAGTGGTCCTTGGTGGGGAAGTTGATGATGTAGCGGGGGCGCTGCCGAGGCGCGCTTTGATAGGAAACCGGCGCCTCCGCAAAGCCGATCGGCAGTGGGGCCTGTCCACCAGCCAGTGGCTCCTGTAGCAGATCGACAACGAACATCCGCCCAGGGCGGACATCCCCGCTCTTGCATGCCCTCGCGTAGGCATCGAAGTTGGTCCGGAACTTCTTCTTGAACTGCAGGGCAAGGCCCTTCCCCATGACACCCTTGCAGTTGACGGTGTTGACGAGGGCTTCGGCGTCCTCGGCCAACAGATCGGCAGCCCTGTACGCAATGTTTCCGAACATCCGTTCAATAGTACCACGCTCGGCGGACTTCCACAGGTGGACATTGCCCCGCTCCTTCAAGCACGGCGAGCACCTGTGCCCGCACAGCCTCCGAGAAGACACCAATGCGTTTCACGAGAGGCCACGGCACGGCGATCTCCACAAGGAACTCCGCCTGGCGAGCCGCCTTGCCTTGCTCAAATGTCCTGCCGTTCAGCCAGCGGGTCCAAGTGGGATTCAGTACGATCTCCCAGTCGATTCTGTCGAGACGTGCCAAGTCGTTGTAGTCGACGAAGCCGCCACCACCTGCATTGGAAGTCGTGAACGCCCAAGACAGGTCTCTCGACTCAGCCCAAGCGATGACGTCCCACATGTCCACCTGTAGATGGACGACAGCTTCCTGGCCACCGCGATAAGCTAGGTCACTGTCCTTGGTGTGAATCGTGCGAAGCATCACCGAACGCGCACAGAAATAGAACGGGACGCACTCCCCTACGGCCAACCCGGGCGAAGTTGCCAACTTCCGACCACTACTGCGCCGAGCCTTGATTTTGTCCATACCAATGGTCGTGACCGGGTCGTGACCGCCACCCCCCGCCGCTCAACCTCGCCACTGCACCACAGGTAGCCATCCTTGCTGAGCGAAGGCAGATTCTTTATGTGGGTGATGTGGTAGAGCTTCGGATCGGGAGGGGGACGCAGAACATGCCTCCTGTCGTCGGCAGAGTCTAAGGAGATCCCCTCGCACACTCGTCTCAAACCGGTAAGATTCGCGCTCGCTGGAGGCGAACATGGAACTCGGAAGTGGCAAGACGGCGGTCGTGACGGGCGGCGGGAGTGGCATCGGCGAGGCGCTGTGCCGCGCCTTCGCCGTCGAGGGGATGTCGGTCGTGATTTCCGACATCGACCTGAATGCCGCCGAAGGGGTGGCGAACTCCATCAACGACACCGGCGGGAGCGTGATCGCGGTCCGCACTGATGTCTCCGACCGCGCCTCCGTGAAGGAGCTGGCGGACAAGGCGTTCGAGACCTTCGGGGGCGTGCACGTGCTCTGCAACAACGCGGGCGTCGTGGCCTTCCGCTCCGCCGCCGAGATGAGCGACGCCGACTGGGACTGGGTGATGTCGGTGAACCTGGGTGGCGTCGTGAACGGCGTGACGCAGTTCCTGCCGCGCATGATCGAGCAGGGCGGCGAGGCGCACATCGTGAACACGTCCTCGAGCGCGGGGCTCTTCGCGCCGCCGGGGATGGCCTCCTACGTGGCCTCGAAGCAGGCCGTCGTGGGCATGTCCGAGCACCTGAGCGTGGACCTTGCGGCCGTCAACATCGGCGTGTCCGTGCTGTGCCCGGGCGGTGTAGCGACACGCATCGTGGAGGCCGGCCGGAACCGTCCCGACGAGCACGGCGGTCCCGAGGACGTTCCCGAATTCGCGGAGCCCATCCGCCAGGGGATCGCGCAGGGCATGCCGCCCTCCGAGGTCGCGGCACGGGTCCTCGACGCCGTCCGCAACAACGAGCTGTACATCGTGACGCACGAGGACACGAAGGCGGGGGTCGAAGCGCGCATCGAAGGGATTCGCGCGGGCTTCGCCACCTCTGGCCCCTAGCAGGGTGCTGATAAATGCATGATCCTGGGCCTGAGGCCCTGACTGACAATCAGGCAGTCTCTCGTAGAGCCCAGAAACATTGGCTTTTTCGATTTCCCGAACGGCGCAAAATCAGCCCAAAACGACCGCTGCGGACTTTTTCAGCACCCTGCTAGCTCGGGGATACCCACCCCCTGGTTTTCGCCTGTCGAAGCTGGCTCGGCGCGCCTTTCCTGAATACTTGGTTGCCAAGTATTCAGGGCCCAGCTAAAGTCTCCGGGCCATGAAACGCGAGCTCCTGGCCGGTGAGCACGCCGTCCTCGCCCTGCTGCGCACCCGCCCCATGTACGGCTACGAGATGGCGCGCTACTTCGAAGGCGAGGACCTGCGCGAGGTCTGCCCGATCGAGCAGGGCTCGCTCTACACCTACCTGCGCAATCTCGAGGGCCGGGCACTGGTCACCTGGCGCGAGGAGCGGGAGGGGCTGCGCCCGCCGCGGAAGCGGTTCGCGCTAACGCGGGAGGGCGAGGCGGCGGTGGACGCCTGGCTGCGCGAGCCGGTCGAGCGACTGCGGGAGGTGCGCTTCGAGCTACTGGTGAAGCTCTATGTGCTGCACGCGGTTGACACCGCCGCGGAGGTCACGCTGGTACGGAAACAGCTGCGGGTGTGCGAGGCCTACCGGGAGCGCGCCGGCGAGCGCGTCGCGCAGGCGGGCGACGGCTTCTCGCGCCTCGTGGCGCAGTCGAAGTTGTCCGCCGCGGACGCCACCCTGGCCTGGCTGCGGGAACACCTCGCGACGCTCTCCGCTCCCACGGCCAGGCCGTGAGCCTGCCAGCGGTAGCCGCTGCGGGCCTCGCGACCGTCGCGGTGGCGCTGGCCGCCTGCGGCGGCGACGGCGACAACGGCCAGCCTCGCGGGACCATCACCGTGTTCGCGGCCGCTTCCCTCACCGACGCCTTCGGGGAGTTGGCAGAGGCATTCGAGGCGGCGCATCCGGGGGTGACGGTACGGCTCTCCTTTGCGGGCTCGGCGACGCTGCGTACGCAGGTGCTGGAGGGAGCGCCCGCCGACGTATTCGCGAGCGCCAGCCCCGACGAGGTCGAGGCGCTGGAGGCCGTTGGGCTCGTCATCGAGGAAGGGCCGCTCGCGCGGAACACGCTCGTCGTGGGGGCAGCGGAGGGCGCTATCGGAATCAGCTCCTTTGGGGACCTCGCAGAGACCGGCCTGCGACTCGTGCTCGCCGCCGAGGACGTGCCCGCGGGCCGCTACGCACGGCAGTCGCTCGCACTCGCGGACACCGACGGTGCGTTCGGCCCGGCCTTCGCAACGCGCGTGCTGGACAACGTTCGCAGCAACGAGGCGAATGTGCGTGCGGCACTCGCGAAGGTCGAGCTGGGCGAGGCCGACGCCGCCATCGTCTACACGAGCGACCTCGCGGCGGCAGCGCTGCCCGCAGTCCGCACGGTCGCGATTCCCGATCGGTTCCAGGTGGCAGCGGAGTACCGCATCGCGCTCCTCTCCGAGAGCGCGACGGCGCGCGCCTTCCTGGCGTTCGCCACCTCGCCCGAGGGAGCCGCAACGCTCGCGCGCCACGGCTTCGCGCCGGTGGGGGTGACGCCGTGACCGTTCTGCGCTCGCGGGCGCCCCTCGCGGGGCTGGCGCTGCTCGTCGCGGTCTTCGCGGTGTTCTTCCTGCTGCCCTTCGCGGGGCTGCTCGAACGGGGCGTTGGCGACAACGGCGCCTGGGACGCCATCACGAGCGAGAAGGCCCTCGATGCACTCTCGCTCTCGCTCTGGACCTCGGCCGTCGCGCTCGTCATCGCCGTGGTGGCGGGGACGCCCGTGGCCTACTGGCTGACGCACGCGCGCTTCCGGGGGAAGGGCGCGGTGGAGGCGCTCATCGACCTGCCCATCGTCCTGCCCCCGACGATCGCGGGCGTGGCGCTGCTCACGGCGTTCGGGCGGAAGGGGCTGCTGGGGGCGCCGCTCGACGACTGGTTCGGGCTGACGCTGGGGTTCAGCACCGTGGCCGTGATCATGGCGCAGCTGTTCGTGGGGGCGCCCTTCTACGTGCGCGCGGCGAGGGCCGGTTTCGCAAGCGTCGACGCGCAGTACGAGCGCGTGGCGCACACGCTGGGAGCGTCGCGGCTGCGGGCATTCGCCCGGATCGTGCTGCCCCTCAGCTGGCCCTCGCTGGCGGCAGGGGCCGCGCTCTGCTGGGCGAGGGCGCTGGGCGAACTCGGGGCGACACTCATCTTCGCCGGGAACCTGCAGGGCGAGACGCAGACCATGCCACTGGCGATTCTGAGCGCCTTCGAGAGCGCCGACGGCCTGACGGCGGCCGTGGCCCTCGCCCTGCTGCTGCTGGCGGTGGCGCTCGTGGCGCTCGCAGCCTTCTGGCTGCTCTCGACGCGACGCGGGGAGGCGGCATGACGCTCGACTTCGCGGCCCGGACGCAGCTCGGCGACTTCTCCTACGACGCACGGCTGGAGGCCGGCAACGAGATCGTGGTGCTGTTCGGCCACTCGGGGGCGGGCAAGAGCCTCACCCTGCAGCTGATTGCGGGGCTGCTGCGGCCGGCGGAGGGGCGCATTGTGATCGGGGGCGAGCCCGTGTTCGACTCAGGCGCGGGGCTCGACCTGCCCCCGCAGGAACGCCGCATCGGGTACGTGGTCCAGGATCTGGCGCTGTTCCCACACATGACCGTGGCCGAGAACGTCGCCTTCGGGATGACGGGCGGGGAGAGGAACAGGCGCCTCGGCGAGCTGCTCGACCTGATGCACCTGGGAGCCTTCCGCGACCGCAAGCCGCGTTCGCTGAGCGGGGGACAGCAGCAGCGGGCGGCGCTCGCTCGCGCCCTCGCCCGGGAGTCGAACCTGTTGCTGCTGGACGAGCCGTTCAGCGCGCTGGACGAGTCGTTGCGGGTGGAGCTTCGGCGGGAGCTGATCCGGCTGCGCAGCGAGCTCGCCCTGAGCGTCATCTTCGTAACGCACGACCTGCGCGAGGCGCATCTGGTGGCGGACCGGCTGGCCGTGTTCGATGCGGGCCGCCTGCTGCAGTTCGATGGCCGCGAACGCGTCTTCCGGCAGCCTGCGAGCCGGCGTGTCGCGGAGCTGACGGGGGTAGCCAACATCCTGCGAGGCCGGGTCGCGACGATGTCGGGGAGCGAGCTGGAGGTGGAGACAGGCGGCGCGCTCCTGCGCGCACCCGCGCCGAACGGCTGGCGGCCCCAGGCGGGCGAAGTTGTCGACATCGCCATCCGCGCGGAGCGGGTCAACCTGCGGCGTCTGCAGGCGGACGACCCCGGCCGGCCCAACCTCGTCCGCGCGACGATCCGGGAAGAGCTGGGCTACGGCGCAACCCACACGCTGCGGTTCGAGTCGGCGCTCAGGGAGCCGCTCGAGGTGGAGATCGCGGCGCGTCCGTACGAAGTCCTCGGGGTGGCGGGACAGAGGTCGTGGACGCTTGAGCTACCGCAGGAGGACCTTCACGTGATGCCGGTTTCGTCCGGCTCGGCGGTGGCGTCGAGGGCGCCAGCGACGACGGCATAGACGGGGTCGGAGCGGCCGGGGGCGGGGCTGAGGTCGAAGGCGCGGGCCTTCTCAAACGCCTTCGAGAGCTCGAAGTAGAGGGCGACGAGATTCGCTCGTTGTTCGTCGCCCAGGAGCTGCCAGATGCGGACGGCCTTGGTGGGGAACATGCGGTTCGAGAAGGTGATGGCGAAGGGCGCACCCGGCTTCAGCACACGTCCGACGTCGGCGAACACTTCCTTCGGCTTCGTCAGGTACTGGACGGAGACGTTGACGACGGCGCCATCGAACTCGTTTGTGGCGTAGGGGAGGATGGGGTTCTGGTTGAGGTCGTGGATCGTGCGGCGCGTGAGGACAGGGTTCTCGTCGAGCTCGACCTGGTTCAGGCCGAGCCCGGTGACGCCCCCGTACTCCACGTCCCCGGGGAGGTGGGAGACCCAGCTCGACATGAGGTCGAGGATGTGGCCCCCGGCGGGGAGGGTGCGGCGGTAGAACTCGCCGAGGGCGGCGATGGCCCCGTCGTCGATGTGGTTGACGAGGCGCGGCTGGACGTAGAAGGACGAGTCCTCCGACTCATCCACGCGACGGAAGTGCTCCGGGAGGAGCGGGCTCTCGTCCGGGGCCTCAGCTGACAGGGGCGCTCGCCCCTTGCTCGACGATGACGGCCTCGTAGAACTTCGCATGGGGGTGGCCTTCGACCACGCCCTCGGGCGGGCCGGACTGGGCATGCGCCCGCCGGAAGTGGTCGGACTGGGCCCAGTTGAGGAAGTCCTGGCGCGACTCCCAGATGGTGTGGGAGATGTAGTCGCCGGGGTCGTCGCCCTTGAGCAGGGAGAACTGCACGAACCCATCGAGATCCTTGAGGTAGCTCTCGCGCCCCTGCCAGATCTCCTCGAACTCGTGTCCGCGGTCGGGGTTGACGCTGAAGTGGTTCATGGCGATGAACATGGGCCTGCTCCGTTCCGTGATGCTTCCATTCTAGCGGGCGCGGGCGTTCCGGACTGTTGACGGATGCGGCCCGGCGTCGGAGTCGTATCATTCGCGCGATGGTGCGATTCGCCGCGAACCTGAACTTCCTCTTCACCGAGGTCCCCTTCCTCGACCGTTTCGCGCTGGCGAAGCGGCACGGTTTCGAGGCGGTCGAGTACCCCTTCCCCTACGAACATCCCGAGGAAGAGCTCGTGCAACGCCTGCGCGAACACGGCCTGACGCAGGCGCTCATCAACCTGCCTGCCGGGGACTGGGCGGCGGGCGAGCGCGGCATCGCCTGCGACCCGGGCAGGACGAAGGAGTTTCGCGAGAGCGTGGACCTCGCGCTTCGCTACGCCTGGGCGCTTGGGTGCCCGCGGGCGAACTGCCTCGCCGGCATCCGGCCACGGGGTGTCTCGGCGGAGGAAGCGCTCGACACGCTGGTGGAGAACCTGCGCTATGCGGGACACCTGTTCCGCCAGGCCGACGTGCAACTCCTGATCGAGCCGATCAACACGCGCGACATCCCGGGGTTCTTCGTGAACCGGAGCGCCCAGGGGCTGGCGGTAATGGCAGAGGTCGGGGACGGGCTCGTGGGGCTGCAGTACGACGCCTACCACATGCAGATCATGGAGGGCGACCTCGCCCGCACGGTCGAGGAGAACCTGGGCGTCATCGGCCATATCCAGATCGCCGACAACCCCGGGCGCCACGAGCCGGGCACGGGCGAGGTGAACTACGGCTTCTTCCTGCGCCACCTGGACGCTATCGGCTACGAGGGGTGGGTGGGATGCGAGTACGCACCCGCCACCACGACCGCGGAGGGGCTTGGCTGGCGCGACGATTATGTACAGCAGGGGTAAGGGAGTGTCATGACACGAATCGCGTTCATCGGGCTGGGGATCATGGGGCGCCCCATGGCTGGCCACCTGCAGGCCGCGGGCCACGAGCTGTTCGTCGTGCGGCACATCTCGCCTCTGCCGGAGGAGTTGCTGGCGGGGGGCGCTGTCGAGTGCGCCAGCGCCTCGGAGGCGGCCTCACGCAGCGAGGTTGTCATCACGATGGTGCCGGACACGCCCGACGTGGAGGAGGTGCTGCTCGGCGCTGGCGGCGTGGTCGAGGGGCTGCAGTCCCGCACGACCGTCATCGACATGAGCTCGATCTCACCGATCGAGACCAAGCGCTTCGCCGAGCGCATAGCGGAGAAGGGCTGCGACTACGTCGACGCGCCCGTCTCCGGGGGAGAGGTGGGGGCGAAGACGGCCGCGCTCACGATCATGTGCGGCGGCAGCGGGGAGACTTTCGAGCGGGTGCGCCCGCTGCTCGATCTGATGGGCGCCAACATCACGCTCGTGGGCGACGTGGGGGCGGGGCAGACCTGCAAAGTGGCCAACCAGATCATCGTCGCGCTCACGATCGAGGCGGTGGGGGAGGCGCTCCTGTTCGCCTCGAAGGCAGGCGTGGACCCCGCGCGCGTGCGGGAGGCGCTGATGGGCGGGTTCGCCGGCTCGCGCATCCTGGAGGTGCACGGGGCACGCATGATCGAGCGCACGTTCGACCCCGGCTTCCGTATCGCGCTCCACCAGAAGGACCTCGGTCTGGCGCTGCAGGGAGCGAGGGCGCTGGGCATCAGCCTGCCCAACGCCGCCACCGCGCAGGAGCTGATGAACGCCTGCGCGGCCCAGGGCTGGAGCGATCTCGACCACTCCGGGCTGGTCAAGGCGCTGGAAGTGCTGGCCGGGCACGAGATCGCCTGAGTCTCAGAGCAATCACGACGCGTGTACGATATTGCGACGGCCCCGCGAGCATGCGGGGGCATGGTGGCCAGGAAGGGAAGGCGATGAACATCCGGGAAGTGGGCGTGGTGGGCTGCGGGATCATGGGCGCGGGAATCGCCCAGATCTGCGCTGCCCACGGCTACCGCGTCCGTGTGACCGAAGAGGATCCGGACCGGCTGGAGCAGGGGATCGCTGCGATCCGGCGCCGCCTCGCCCGCGAGGTCGAGCGCGGGCGCCTCAGTCGCGAACGGCACGACCGCACCCTCTCCCGTCTCCGGGGCGTCGAATCGCTTGAGGGTCTCGGCGGCAGTGACCTCGTGATCGAGGCAGTGATCGAAGACCTGCCGGTCAAGAAAGCGCTCTTCGAAACGCTGGGCGAGGTCTGCAAGGCCGATGCCATCCTCGCGAGCAACACCTCCTCGCTCTCGCTCAGCGAGATGGCGGCCTCCTCGGGGTGTCCCGAGCGGGTCATCGGCATCCACTTCTTCAATCCGCCGACGGTGCTTCCCCTGGTCGAGGTGATCTCCTCGGAGAGCACCTCGCAGGAGACGATCGACGCAGCCATGTCCTTCTGCGACACGATCGACCGGCTGACCGTGCGGGTGAAGGACTCGCCCGGCTTCATCGTGAACCGCCTGCTGGTGCCCTTCATCTTCGACGCCATCCACATGGTGGAGGGCGGTATCGCCTCCGCCAGGGATGTCGACCAGGCCTGCAAGGTTGGCCTGAACCACGCGCTCGGGCCCCTCGCCACGGCCGACCTGATCGGACTCGACACCATGATCCACATCAGCGACGCCATGTTCGAGGAGTACGGCGAGTCCCGCTTCAAGGCGCCAACCATGCTGCGACGGCTCGTCTCGCTCGGCCACCTGGGCCGCAAGAGCGGCCGCGGATTCTTTGAGTACAACTAACGGGAGGTAGGCGTGGCCCTGCTCTACGAGACCAGCGACCATATCGCGACGATCACCATCAACCGGCCCGACGCACTGAACTCGATCGACCTCGAAACGTGGACCGAGTTCTCCGAGGCGTGTGCAAAGCTGGAGGCCGACGACGATGTCTGGGTGGGCATCATCACGGGCGCAGGGGGCCGCTCCTTCAGCGCGGGGGCGGATTTGAAAGAGACGATCCCGACGCTGATCGACGACCCACGCAACAACCGTTACGACGAGCCCGATACGATCATGCGCGGACAGACCGTGACCAAACCCCTGATCGCGGCCGTGAACGGTCTGGCGCTCGGGGGCGGCCTTGAGATCGTGCTCGCCTGCGACCTGCGCATCGCGGCAGAGGGCGCGCGCCTGGGCGCACCCGAGATCACCCTCGGGTTCATCCCCGGCTGGGGCGCGACGCAGCGGCTCGCGCGCGAGCTGCCCTGGGCCATCGCCTCCGGGATGGTCTTCTCGGGCGACCAGATCGGCGCCGAGACCGCACTCCGGTACGGGCTCGTCAACGACGTGGTTCCCGCCGACCGGCTGCAGGCCGCCGCGCGCCAACTGGCGGAGACGCTCTGCTCACGCGGGCCGCTCGCGCTGCGCGCGGCCAAGCGGGCGATGCGCGAGGGCCTCGACATGTCCCTCAACGACGGCCTCCAGCTTGAGCACGACCTCTTCGACGACCTCGCCTACACGGAGGACGCGAAGGAGGGCGTGGCCGCCTTCCAGGAGCGCCGAGCCGCGACTTTCAGGGGTCGCTAGCAGCCACAACCAGCACGGAAACCAGTCTCGCGGGCGGCGGACGCATTGAAACGCGCCCGCCGCTCGTCTAGATTCGCGGAGCTTTCGCGGTCGGACGCCAACACGCGCCCTCGAGCCGCGACGAAGGGGTGACCGTGGCAACGGGACTGGACGACTACGCCATCCACCAGATCGTCGAGAACATGGAGCTGGTCGAAGGGCGCAATCCGCGCTGGGTCGACGAGCTCTGGTTCCACATCGGCACGACCGACGGCTCGCTGAGCGTGGCCGGCCACATGGGGGTCTATCCCCCCACCGCCACCATGGACGCTGCCGCCAGCGTCGCGTACGGGGGAAAGCAGTACGACGTGCGCTTCGGGCGGCGCGTCGCTGGCGACCGCGACCGGCGCGAGGTCGGCGGCATTAGCGCCGCCATCGTCGATCCGTTCCGGGCGTGGCGGTTCAAGCTGGAGCCCGCGGAGGGTCAGGCGGTCAGCTTCGACCTTGAATTCACGTCGGAGTTGCAGCCGATGGAGGTGGCCGGGCCCGTGCAGCACCGGCGGGACGGCCGCCAGGTCGTCTGGGATCTCTACCAGTACTCGCAGACAGGCACGGCCAGCGGCAGCGTCACCATCGAGGGCGAAACGATCGCCGTCGACGGGGCGATCGGCGCGCGCGAGCGCTCGTGGGGGGTGCGCCCCGTGTTCGGGCAGATTCCCTTCCTCGGACGACCGCCCAGCTCGATCGGGAGCCGGTCGTTCTGGCTGGCGGCGCACGCGGGCGATCTCTCGGGGTGGGTCTGGCGCATCGAAGGTGACCGCGCCGGAAGCCCCGGCGGTCTCGGCGACGACACGGGCCGCACGCGACTCGACGGCTGCATGGTGGGAACGCACGGAGAAGGCGAGCCCACGCGTTTCACCGATGCCGATCTCGCCCTCCAGTTCGAGAGCGACGGCAAGCGGCTGCGGGGCGGCGGCGTCACCCTGCACGACTGGGACGGGGGCACGCACGAACTCTCGCTCAAACCCCTCACGACCATCTACGCGAAGGGGCTGGGCTACGGGCATCCGGACTTCCGCCACATCGAGTACAAGGATGGAGTCGCCCAGGCGGAGACGCACGATACGACCGACGCGGCCACGATCGGGCAATTGCTCGACAACGACTCCGGCCACATCAACCCGTTCGCGATCGAGCACCTCTGCGAGATCACGGCGGGCGAGCAGACCACGTACGGCGTGGTCCGCCTGAGCATCTAGAAAGAGAGCCAGGGGAAGAACGATGACGATGCTGACCGAGCTTGACGAGCATTTCTATCACCAGACGCCCAGCCCCGTGGACGCCCTGCGCGACACGGACCCGCGCTACGTCGACCAGCACTGGTTCCAGTGCATGGATGTCGCGGGTCGCTGGATCGTGGGCGCCAACTGGCCGGTCTGGCCCAACGCCGGGCTCATCGAAAACGGCCAGATCATTGTTCACGGCGACACGCAGTACAACCTGCGCTACTCCAGCACCATCGAGCGGGACGGCTACAAGTCGGCGCGCACGAACCAGCGCGTGGGACCGGCCACCATGGAGGTGATCGACCCGCTGCGGAAGGCGCGCTTCACCCTCTCGCCCGACAACCACTGGGGCATCAGCTACGACCTCACGATGGACACCTACTTGCGCCCGGTGCAGACGCGCACGCCGATCGCCTTCGCCGGTTCGCCCACCCTCCCCGGCGTCCTCCCCTACTTCGAGATCATGGGGCGCTGGACTGGCGAGCTGAACGTCGACCGGGTGACGTATGAGGTGAACCACGAGAACACCTGGGGCCAGCGCGACCGCTGCTGGGCCAGCCTCGGTGGCGAGCGCTGGCAGGGCTGGACGGGGCCGGCGCCCGGTGGTGGGAGCGTCTCGCCGCGGGGCGCGGGGCGCATCCACTGGCACAGCCACATCCAGTTCGACGACATCGGTTTCTGGTGGTGGATGGACGAGTTCATGGGCCAGCCGCGCCTCGGTGGGACACTCGCCGACAACCGCGGCAGCCACTTCGACGGGGCCGTCACCTGGCCCATCGACGACCCGCGCCAGGAGATCCGCATCGTCGACTTCACGAACATCGACATCGTCCCGCAGCCGAACACGAAGAAGTTCCAGTCGGCGCAGATCACGCTCATCGACGAGCACGGCACGGAGTACGACCTCGAGTTCGAGATCATCAAGCCGAACTCGACGCGGCACATCCGCGGCGAGGGCTACGGCCAGCCCCGCTTCCTCGGGGGCTGGCAGGGCGACTGGCACGAAGAGTTCGACAAGTACGACCTGAGCGACTACTCGACCTTCGACAGCTTCGCGCACCAGCTGTGGGACGGCGAGCACGCCGTGCGCTGCCGCTTCAACGGCCGCGAGGGCATCGGGCACATGGAGATGAGCGGCACGCCGCCCCTGCCCCAGTGGGGCTTCGAGTAGTGCGCGGGCCCGCCGCGAGACCGGCATGAGCGCATCGTTCGCGGGGAAGGCGATCATCGTCACGGGGGCGGCCTCGGGGATGGGGCGAGGCGTAGCCGAGCTGCTCGCCGAGCGCGGCGCCCGTGTCGCCATCGTCGACCCGGCCGCCGAAGGCCTGGCGGAGACGGAGCGCAGGCTGCGGGAGGCGGGCCGCGAGGTCATCGCCGAACCCATAAGCGTGACCGATCCGGAGGCCGTCGACCGGCTCGTTGAGCAGGTGCGGTCGGCCTGGGGCGGCATCGACGGGCTGGTGCACTGCGGCGCCATCCTGCGCTACGCGGGTTCGCTCGAAACCGACCTGGAGACGTGGCGCGAGGTCATCGACGTGAACCTCACGGGCACGTTCGTCGTCGGCCACGCCGTGGCGAAGTCGATGGTGGACGACGGCCGCAAGGGCGGCATCGTGAACATCGCCTCCGTGGCCGCGGTGATGGGTCTCCCCAACCTGGCCGCCTACTCCGCCTCCAAGGGCGGGGTGGCGGCACTCTCGCGCTCGATGGCGATCGAGCTCCTGCCCCACGGCATCCGCGTCAACTACATCTGCCCGGGCTTCGTCGAGAGCGGCATGACGGAGGACATCCTCGAAGAGGAGGGGGCGCGCGAGCGCATGGGCCAACAGACCGCTACTGGCGCCATCTGCGGACCGCGCGACATCGCCGAGGCCTGCGCCTTCCTGCTGAGCGAGGAGCGCGCGGGCTACATCGTCGGGAACGGGTTGATGGTGGATTCGGGCGTCTCCGCGCGCTAGCATCCCAGTCAGCACGGCACAGGGGGACAGCGATGGGCATTCGCGGAGTGGGGCACACCTCGATCACGGTGCGCGATCTGGATCGCGCGCTCAACTTCTACAAGCTGCTCGGCTTCGAGGACACGGGCACGCGCCTGCACCTCGACAACGAGTTCATCGAAACGCTGCAGGCCATCCCCGGCACCGACATCACGGCCGCCGTGCTGCGCCTGAACGACTACTCCCTTGAGGTCATCCGCTACGACGCCCCCACCGGGTACGACCACAACCCCCTGCGCACCTCCGACGTGGGTGGCTTCCACATCTGCATCAGCGTGGACTCCGCCGACGACGAGTACGCCCGCCTGAAGGCCGCGGGCATGGAGTTCAAGTCGGAGGTGCTCGACTACGACGGCGGAATTCGTGTCGTCTACGGCTGGGACCCCGACGGCAACACGATCGAGCTGCTCTCGCAGTCGCCCGCGCCGGTGACCTCGGCCTAGGGCAGGTCGACCTCGATCGCGGAGACCTTGGCGGGGCCGTCGCCAGTGTTAGTCCAGGAGTGCAGGGTGTTGTCACCCTCGATGACAAGGTCGCCCTCGTAGACGGTCACCGACTCGCCCCCATCGAGGGCGAACTCAAGCTGGCCCTTCGCGATGTAGACGTAGACGTCGCAATGAACGGCGTGCCAGCCGGTCGTCTGTCCCGGCTCGAACTCGACGACGAGCCAGCGCCCGCCGACACCGGCAGGCACGTCCAAGTCGTGGGCACGGCTCGCGGGAAGCTCGCGGTTCTCGGCGATGACGGCCTTGCCCGCTCCGTTGTTGCGGGTGCGGATGAACTTGCTCACGCGCGACGCACCCTCCGCTCGCCCTTGTAGACGATGAGCAGGTAGAGCCGGTCGCCGCCGGGGGCGAGCTGCATCGAGACAACCTCGTTGGCGATGTGGTCGTCGAGCCACTGGTCGGCGGCCTGGTCAAGGGAGGCGGCGTCGTCCGCCTCAAGGACGGCGGTGTAGAGGTAGCTCGCGCTGGTGCCGGTGGAGGCGCTCATGGCGGGGGGAAGGTACGCGTAAGCGGCGGTCGAGGGCAAGCCGGCGGGGAGTGCGGGACAGCGGCTACCAGATCAGGTCGCCGAGAATCCAGCCGAAGGCGGCCGCGGTAACGGTCACGGGGACGATGTTGATCAGGAAGTAGCGCATCGGCATGGTCATCCCCTTCCGGCTCAATTGCTGAGTATACATCGTCATTTTGGGGGAAGGCCCCGGGCGACCGCCGCCGCTAGAATCGCGGGATGGGCGCCTTCGACGCGATTGTGGTGGGGGCCGGGCCGGCGGGGAGCACCACCGCGCGTGAGCTCGCCGCCGCGGGCGCGCGCGTGCTCATCGTGGACCGGGCGCAATGGCCGCGCTACAAGGCCTGCGGCGGCGGCGTTCCCCTGCGGGCGGAGCGCATGCTGCCCTTCCCCATCGACAGCGTGGTGGAGGACTCGGTCTCACGCATCGAGATGTCGGCGCGCGGCGAGATGGCGTTCACGAAGCGCTCGCGAGGGCCGTTCGCGCGCATGGTGATGCGCGATCGCTTCGATGCGCTCCTGCTTGAGCACGCCCAGCGCGCGGGAGCGGAGCTGCGCACGGGCACGGTCGTGCGCGAGCTGGATCTGAACGGCCACGCCCGCATTCGTGCGGAGGGCTTCGAGGCGGAGGCGGAGACGCTCATCTGCGCCGACGGGGCGCACTCCCCCGTGGGACGCATGGCAGGGCTGGGGAGCGACCTGGCCGAGTGCGCGGCCTGGGAGGTGGAGGTGCGGGGCCGTCCGCGCGACGCCTCAGTGGGGGAGGCGACAACACTCATCGACCTGGGCTACGACCCCTGGGGCTACGCCTGGCTCTTCCCCAAGGCGGAGCTGCTCTCGATCGGCATCGTGCTGCCGCGGGAGGAGGCGGGACAGATGAAGGCGCTGGTCGATCGCTATCTCGAACGGCTGGGGCTAAGGGATGCGGAGGTCGAGGTCGCGCGCGGCCACAAGATTCGCTTCCGGCGCGGCGGGGAGGCGGTCGCGAGCGAGCGCGTCGCGCTCGCGGGCGACGCGGCGGGGCTGGCGGACGAGTTCACGGCGGAGGGCATCTCCTACGCCATCCACTCGGGCCGGCTGGCCGCCCGCGCCACGCTGCGCGCCCTCGGCGGGGAGGGCGACCTGCGGAGCTACCAGGACGAGCTCGAGGCCGAGATTCAACCGGAGCTGAACGCGGCGCGGGTGATCGCCTACATGTTCTACGGGATGCTGAAGCGGGCGCGGCGTCCGTCGATGCTCGCGAGCAAGCACACGCCGTTCCTGTGGGGCTCGCTCTTCGCGGTGCAGCGCGGGGAGTCGAGCTACGCGCGCGAGGCGAAGAGGGCGGGTCCGCTCACGGCGGTTGCCACGGCCCTGCTGCAGCGGCGCGACAGACAGGGACAGAATTGATCGGGTCCTGACGCAGCCGTACGCTCACAGCGGAATGTCGACAGGCAGAACTCGCAGCTAACGCCAGGGCCACCGCTCCGTCGGTGCGACCCGGCACGCTCCCAGCCCGACAGCTTGGATCGGGCTCAGTTGCCGCCGCATTCCCAAGCTCACTCTTCACGGTTCGGACACGTCTGCGCGGCGCGGTTACCGCCATGCCCAGACGATCGTCCCTCGCCACCACGCTCTCCCAGCACCGGCTGCGCGACGAAGCGGTCGCTCAGCGCATCGTTGCCTCAACCGGACTCTCGCCACCTGCGCTCGTCTACGAGTTCGGCGCTGGCGACGGCGTTCTGACGGCAGCGCTCCTGCAGCGAGCGGGCAGGGTCATCGCGATCGAGCGGGACCGGCGCTTCTGGGGCAGCATCCGGGAACGGTTCCGCGACGAGCCCCGTGTGCGCCCGCTGCTGGGAGACTTCCGCGAGGTGCCGCTGCCGCGGCGGGGCAGCTACGAGGTGGTCGCGAACCTGCCCTTCACCCACACATCGGAGGCGATGCGCCTCCTGCTGGGAGCGCGGAATCGCCCCCTTTCCGCACACCTCGTGATGTCGCGCGATGCGGCGATGCGATGGGGTGGGTTCGGGGAGGAGACGATGGTGTCCGTACTCGCCAAGCCGTGGTTCGAGTTCCAGGTGTCGTTGGCGTTGCGGCGGCGTGACTTCGTGCCACCGCCGCAGACGGACTGCGTGCTCCTCAGCGCCCGGCTGCGGAGACAGCCTCTGGTCCCTCCCTCCGAGTCGCAGGGGTGGGAGCGGTTCGTCCGGCAAGGATTCGCGCCGGGACGCGCCAGCGTACGCAGAAACCTGTCCGGCATGCTCGGCTACGAGCAGTTCAAGCGCACGGCCAGGGCGCTCGACATCGAGCGGGACGCGCGACCGGGAACCGTGTCGTTCGAGCAGTGGCTCGGGCTCTGGCACGCAGCCCGTGCGACGAGACGGCGTTGATGGCGGGCGCCTTTACCTGGCCGCCTTGCCGCAGGCGCGGGCGCGCCCGTAGGCTGGACCGACACCCTTCCTGGAGTTCCACGCATGTCACAGAGCGCCACGAGCGAAGTGCAACCCGACGGCAAGCTCCGCCTCCCACCCGGACAGCGACTGACCGCCGGCTGGCCCGTGCTTCACTACGGCGCCATCCCGCGGCTCGACCGCGAGGCCTGGCGCTTCCACGTGTGGGGACTCGTCGAGGAGGAGCGCAAGTTCACCTGGGACGAGTTCAACACCCTCGGCGAGACGACCGACACCAGCGACATCCACTGCGTGACAACCTGGAGCAAGTTCGACAACGAGTGGGCGGGCGTGCCCTTCCGCGCCCTCTACGACGCCATCAAGGTGAAGCCCGAAGCCAACGTCGTGATGGTCCACAGCTACGGCGGCTATACGACGAACGTGCCGCTCGACGACCTGCTGGCGGAGGGCGTGCTCTTCGCGCGAACGCACAACGGCGAGCCGCTCACGAAGGAGCACGGCTGGCCCATCCGGCTGGTAGTGCCCCACCTCTACTTCTGGAAGAGCGCGAAATGGGTGGGCGGCATGCAGTTCATCGACCAGGACCGGCCCGGCTTCTGGGAGATGTACGGCTATCACATGTACGGCGACCCTTGGAAGGAGCAGCGCTACTCGTAGCGCCTCACTCCCCCGCAGCCTCCAGCAGATCGGACGCCGCCGCGCGGTTGGCGGGCGTGTCGCCGCCGAGCATGAGCGCCATCTCGCGCAGGCGCGCCTCGCCCTCCACCTCCTCGATGTCGCTCCAGGTGCGAGCGCCGTCGCTCGCCTTGGTCACGACGAAGTGGCGGGCGCCGTAGGCGGCCACCTGCGGGAGGTGCGTGACGCACAGCACCTGGTGGCGCTCGGCGAGGCGGCGGAGCGCTTCGCCGACAACCGAGCCGGCCCGTCCGCCAACGCCCTCGTCGACCTCATCGAGGACGACGAGGCGAGGCTCGGCGGCGGCGCCGAGCACGGTCGTGAGGGCGAGCAGAAAGCGTGAGGTCTCGCCGCCGCTGGCGACGGTGCGGAGGGGCCGGGGCGGGGAGCCGCGGTTGAACGAGGCGAGCAGCTCCATCTGATCGACCCCCGACTCGGTGAAGGCGCGGCCGCCGAGCTCGCCGCCGCCGGAGGGGGCAGCATCGGGCGCCACCACCTCGTAGTCGGGCAGCGTGACGGCGAGTCCGCCGGGGGCGTCCTCGCAGGCGAAGCCGGCAGCGAGCGAGGCGCCGGGCATCTCCAGTCGCGCCAACTCCGCCGACACCTCGGCGATCAGGCGCGTCACCGCCTCGCGGCGCGCGAGCGACAGCGAGGCGGCGTTCTCCGCCGCCGATGAGGCGAGGGCGTCGGCGCGTTCACGCAGCTCTCCGAGGGACGACCCCGCCGTCTCAATCGCATCCAGCCGTTGCCGGGCCGAGTCCTCGTACTGGAGGATGGCTTCGACGCTCTCGCCGTACTTGCGGCGCAGGCGCGCGATCGCGTCGAGGCGCGCTTCCACGACGTCGCGGCGCTCGGGGTCGTCCTCCAGGGTCTCACGGTAGGCGCGCAGGGAGCGGGCGAGGTCGGCGGCGGCCTGTTCGAGGGTCACGCCCTGGGCGGCGAGCTCGCCGGCGTCGGGGTCGCCCTCGGCGATCTCCTCGAGGGCGGCGGCGGCCTCGGAGATAGGAGGCGCGTCGAGCGCCTCCAGGGCGGTGGCCGAGGCGGCCAGCAGGCGCCCCACGCTCGCGAGGCGGCGCTGTTCGCGACGGAGGGCGTCGTCCTCGCCGGGGACGAGCCCGGCCCGGGCGATCTCCTCGACCTCGAAGCGGAGTTGGTCGAGCAGACGCTCACGCTGGCGCGAGTCGAGGCTGACGGCCTCGATCTCGCGGCGCAGGGAACGCAGCCCGCGAACCCCGGCCGACAGCGCCTCGCGCCGGTCGCTGAGGCCACCGAAAGCATCGAGCACGGCGAGCTGGACCTGTGGACGGAGGAGCGTGAGCTGTTCGGACTGGCCGTGGATGTCGATGACGCGGGCGCCGAGCTCCCGGAGCCGCTCGGCGGGGGCGGATGTCCCGTCGATGCGCCCGGCCGTGCGCCCGGAGAGGCGCACGGTGCGCTCGACCGCCAAACAGTCGTCGCCGGCGCGCACCGTCGCGCAGACGCGGGCGCTCTCGGCGCCGCCCGCGACGACGCCCCGCCCGTGCCTGCCGCCGAAGAGAAAGTCGAGCGCGTCGACGATGATGGACTTGCCGGCGCCGGTCTCGCCGGTGACGACGTTCAGGCCGGGGCCGGGCGCGAGGGTAACATCGCGGGCGACGGCGAAACCGGTGACGGTGAGCTGCTCAATCACCGTTGGCCATGGCGCTGCTGAGCTGAACCTCGAGCCGCTCGGCAAGGTGCCCGAAGAACGACGACGGCGGGTTCAGAAGGGCGAAGCAGGCCAGATGCTCGCTGGCCGTGAGGGAGACGCGCGCACCGCCCGCGAGGCGCAGGTCCTCCTGGCCGTCGACGGTGAGGATGGCCCCCTCGTCGGAGCGCACGCTCAAGGTCACGGTGGAGGAGGGCTCGAGGACGAGCGAACGGCCGATGGCGAGGTGCGCGGAGACAGGCGTTACCACGAGGTGGCGTTCGGCGGGGGAGAGGATGGGGCCGCCGGCGCTGAGCGAGTAACCGGTGCTGCCCGTGGGGGTCGCAACGATCATGCCGTCGCAGCGGTAGAGGGCGACGCGGTCGCCATCGACGGCGAGCTCGACGTAAACGGGGCGGCCGGGTGAGCGGCGGCTGAGGACGATGTCGTTGAGTCCACGGAAGGTGCGTCCCGCCGCCTCGCCCTCGGTGATGATGGCAGCCACCATCAGGCGCTCCTCGACCTCCCACTCGCCCGCGAGGATGCGGTCGAACTGGTCGAAGAAGGCGTCGCGGTTCACGCTCGTGAGGAAGCCGAGCCGGCCCATGTTCACGCCGATGATGGGGAGGGGACGGGGTACGGCGAGGCGGGCGGCGCGAAGCACCGTACCGTCGCCGCCGACGCAGATGATGAGCTCAGCGCCCGACAGGGCATCGGCGGGGACGTCGCCCCAGGCCCCGGCGACGCGCGCCTCGACGCCGGCGTCCTCCACCGCGTCGGCGATGCGCCGGGCGAGAACGACGGCGGGCTCGACGTCCTCGGGCCGCAGGATGAGGATGCGCTTCAGCACGATGGCTCCGGGCGGGCGGGGGTCCGCATGTGCACGACTATCTCACGATTGCCGCGATCACCGGTGATCGCGCAGTCCGCGGCCTCGAGAACCTCCCAGCCTCCGTCGAGCGCCCACTGCCGGAACTCGAGGAGGACGCGCCTGCGCACGGCCTCGTCGCGGACGACGCCGCCACGGGGCACGTCCGCGGGGCCGGCTTCGAACTGGGGCTTCAACAGGACCACGCCAGGAGCGCGCGCGGGGAGGCGCGACGCCACCGAGGGCAGAACCTTGCGCAGGGAGATGAAGGACACATCGGCGACGAAGAGGTCGAGGGGAGGAAGTTCGGGGAGGGCGCGGGCGTTCGTGCGTTCCATGACGGTCACACGCACGTCCTCGCGGAGACGCTGGTGAAGCTGCCCGCGGCCCACGTCGACGGCAAACACGGAGGCGGCCCCACGCTGGAGCAGGCAGTCGGTGAATCCACCGGTGGAGGCGCCGACATCGAGGCAGCGCAGGCCGGTCACGTCGACGCCGAAGGTGTCGAGGGCGGCTTCGAGCTTGCGGCCGCCACGGCTCACGTAGGGCTCGACCTCGCTGAGGTCGAGGGGCGCCCCTTCATCGAGCATGGTGGCGGGCTTCACGAGGGTCAGCGTGCCGCTGCGCGCGCGCCCGGCCATGATCAGACGCCGGGCGCTCTCGCGAGACTCGGCGAGACCCCGGTGGACGAGCAATTGGTCGGCGCGGACGCGAGCCATCGCGTAAGGCTATCGCATGAGGGCGTCTTTGGGCTGTCTCGCCCCGGCGCGGTACGATCACGACCCGCATGCGTCTCTACTCCGACCTCGCCGGCTGGTTCCATCTGCTGACCGCACCCGAGGACTACGCGGTCGAGGCGGCGTACTACCGGAAGGCGCTGGTCGAGTCGTGCAAGGGGGCCGCAGTCACGCTGTTGGAACTGGGCTCGGGAGGCGGGAACAACGCGTCGCACCTGAAGCAGTGGTTCAGGTGCACGCTCACGGACCTCTCGCCGCAGATGCTGGCCCAGAGCCAGACGATCAACCCCGGGTGCGAACACGTGCAGGGCGACATGCGGACGCTGCGACTGGGGCGCACCTTCGATGTGGTCTTCGCGCACGACGCGGTGGTCTACCTGACCGAGCTCGACGACCTGCGGGCTGCCGCCGTCACGGCATTCACGCACCTGCGTCCGGGTGGGGCAGCGGTGTTCGTGCCCGACTTCGTCCGCGAGAGCTTCCGCGTTGGTACCGACCACGGCGGGCACGACGGCCCCGATGGGCGCTCACTGCGCTACCTGGAGTGGGTACGGGACGAGAATGCGGACGACACGCGGTACGAGGTGGACCTCGTCTACGCGCTGCGCGAGGCGGACGGCTCCGTGCGCGTCGAGCACGACCACTGCATCGAGGGGTTGTTCACGCGGGCGGAGTGGCTGGGGGCGCTGCGCGAGGCGGGATTCGAGGCCGGCGAATACCCGCCGGGCGACCCGGAGGAGTGCCCTGGCCCCATCTTCGTCGGGAGGAAGCCCGCATGAGCGAGAGCGGCACCGCCGCCATGGACGGTCCGGCGCGCGTCAGGGAGGCGATGCGGGCGTGCGGGCTTGAGTCGCCCATCGAACGCTTCCCCGAGGGCACGGCGACCGCCCTGGACGCCGCGAACGCGCTCGGGTGCGAGCTCGGGCAGATCGTGAAGACGCTCATCCTGCTGGCCGACGGGCGTCCAACGGCGGTGCTGGTGGCAGGTGACCGGCAGGCCGACACGGCCGCGCTGGCGCGCCTGCTGGGCGTCTCTCGCAAGCGGCTGAAGATGGCGAGGGCCGAGCAGGTGTTGGAGCTCACGGGGTACCGCGTGGGGGGCGTCCCGCCGGTGGGCCTGCCGGGCGACTGGGACCTGATCGCCGATGACAGCCTGACGCGCTTCTCGCAGGTGTGGGCGGCGGCCGGCGCGAGCGACGCCCTCTTCGGGGCGGACACGGACGAGCTGGTGGCGGCTACAGGCGCGCAGTTGGCGGCGATCAGCAGGACACGGGGCTAGGGAGTTCGCTCAGGCGGTCTCACCGTGGATCTCGGGCGCCGGGGCGGCATCCTCGAACTGGACCTGCTGGCCGCCCTTCGCCATCAGGATCGGGCGCTGGCGGTTCAAGACGGTCTCGCCCTTCACCACGCAGCGGTCGATGTCCTCGCGGCTCGGAATCTCGTACATGACGTCGACGAGCCGGTCCTCAAGGACCGTACGCAGGCCGCGGGCGCCTGTCTTCATCCGGGTCGCCTCGTCGGCGATGGCTTCGAGCGCGTCGTCGGTGAAGGTGAGGTCGACGCCATCCATGGCGAAGTAGCGCTCGAACTGGCGCACGAGCGCGTTCTTCGGTTCGGTGAGGATGCGGATGAGGTCGTCGCGGTCGAGGGACCTGAGGGAGACGACGAGCGAGAGGCGCCCGATGAACTCGGGGATGAGGCCGTACTCGAGCAGGTCGTCGTGGGTAACGTTGGCCAGGAGCTGGTCGGTGCGGTTGGGGCCGCGGATGCTGCGTTCGGCGCGGAAGCCGAGGCTGACCTGGTCACGCTTGAGGCGGCGCTCGACGTTGTTCTCGAGCCCCTCGAAGGCGCCCCCGCAGATAAAGAGGATGTTCGAGGTGTCGATCTGGAGAAAGTCCTGGTGGGGGTGCTTGCGCCCGCCCTGCGGGGGCACGTTGGCGATGCAGCCCTCGATGATCTTCAGGAGCGCCTGCTGCACGCCCTCGCCGGAGACGTCGCGCGTGATGCTGGGGTTGTCGGACTTGCGCGCGACCTTGTCGATCTCGTCGATGTAGATGATCCCGCGCTCGGCCTTCTGGATGTCGAAGTCGGCGGCCTGGATCAGGTGCAGGAGGATGTTCTCGACATCCTCGCCGACGTAGCCGGCCTCGGTGAGGGCAGTCGCATCGGCCACGGAGAAGGGCACGTCAAGGTAGCGGGCGAGGGTTCGCGCGAGGAGCGTCTTGCCGACGCCCGTGGGACCGGCGAGAAGGATGTTCGACTTCTCCAGCTCGATTTCCTGGTCGGCGCCCGCGTTGTTGATGCGCTTGTAGTGGTTGTAAACGGCGACGGAGAGGACCTTCTTGGCGGCATCCTGACCGATGACGTAGTTGTCGAGGTGCTCGTGGATCTGGCGGGGCGAGGGGACGGTGTCGGCCAGCGAGGGCGTGGCGGCAGGCTGGGGTCCGGCCCCGCTCGACTCCTCCTCGATGATCTCGCGGCAGAGCTCGATGCACTCGTCGCAGATGTAGACGGAACCAGGGCCGGCAATCAGGCGGCGCACCTGGTCGCGGCTCTTCCCGCAGAAGGAGCAGTGGTACTGGGTGCGCTTGGACCGGTTACTGGCCACGTTCAGGCGCCTCCGCTCTTGGCCGCTATGTCGCTCTGCTCCAGCACCTCATCGACGAAGCCGTAGGCCTTGGCGCCCTCGGCGTCAAGGTAGTAGTCGCGGTCGAAGTCCTCCTGGATCTTCTCGACCGTCTGGCCGGTGCACCTGGAGATGATGTCGCGGATGATGTCGTTATTGCGCAGGATCTCGCGGGCAGCGATCTCGATGTCGCGCGCCTGACCGCGAGCGCCCCCGAGGGCCTGGTGCATGTGCACGGTGGCGTTGGGAAGGGCGTAGCGCTTGCCCTTGGCGCCGGCGGCGAGCAGGACCGTGGCCATCGAGGCGGTCTGGCCGACGGCGATGGTGGAGACGTCGGGCTCGATCAGCTGCATGGTGTCGTAGATGGCGAGACCGGAGGGAATGAGGCCGCCGGGCGAGTGGAGGTAGAGGCTGATGTCGCGGTCGGGGGCCTCGCGCTGGAGGAAGAGGAGCTGGGCGACGATGAGGTTGGCCACATGGTCGTCGATGGGCGTGCCCAGAAAGACGATGCGCTCCTTGAGGAGCAGGGAGAAGATGTCCAGCGCCCGCTCCGAACGGGGTCCCGTCTCGATCACCATGGGGATCACGGCCCTCGGAGCGGCGGCATGGAATTCGTTCACTCGGCTTCCTCCTCCACGGGTGCGGCAGCGATCTCCTGCAGCCGCGCGAGCGTCTTGTCGGTCAGCAGGCTGCTGCGCATGCTGGCCGAACCGCGATCGCTCTCGAACATGGTACGCATACTTTCGGCGTTCTCGCCCAGCGGCTCCAGCATCTTTTCCATCTGCTCGGCTACATCGTCGTCCGTCACTTCGATCCCTTCGACGGTGGTGAACTCGCTCAGCACGAGGGAGCGGAAGAGCCGTTGCTCGGCGGGCTCCCGGTAGATCTCGCGGAATTCGGCGGGCGATTGGCCGCTCTGGGCGAGGTGGGCCTGGTAGGCGCTCACGTCGCTGCCGTGGCTCTCGCGGACGAGTTCGTCGATCTCGCGGTCCACGAGCACCTGCGGGTACTCGATCTCGGAGAGTCCCACAAGCTCGTCGACGACCTTCAGGCGGTAAGCCTCGTCGGCCTGGCGCTGGAGCGTCTCCTGCAGATCGGTGCGGACGCGCTCACGGAGCTGGTCGATGGTCTCGAATTCCTCGGCGTTGACCTGCTGGGCGAGGTCGTCGTCCTCCTCGGGCAGCTCCTCTTCCTTCACCGATTTCACGGTGAGCGTGAGGGTGGCGGTCTTGTTCGCGAACTGCTCGGGGAAATCCTCCGGCACGGGAAGCTCGACGGTCTTCTCGGACTCGGCCTCCATGCCAAGGAACTGCTCGGCGAGGTCGGGCAGGAGGAGGCGCTGGCCCTCGCGCAACGGAAACTCCACGTCCTCGTCCTGCACGAAGGGGGTGTCCTCGATCGTGCCTTTGATGTCGGCCGTGAGGATGTCGTTCCACTCGGCGCCCCGCTCGACGGGGGCGATGGTGGCAAAGCGACGGCGGATGAGCTCCATCTGCTCCTCGAACATCTCGTCGGTGACCTCGACGGGTTCGGGGGCGATGCGGATGGACTCGTAGTCGCCGAGGGTGACGCTGGGGCGGATGGCAACGGTCGCCTTGAAGCGGACGGGCTCGGTCTCGAGGATTTCGAGCTCGGGCTGGTCGACGGCGTCGATCTCCTCGCTCTCGAGGGCTTCGGAGTAAACCGCGGGGACGAGGGAGTCGAGCGCCTCGTGGATCAGCCGCTCACGGCCGACCATGCGCTCGACGATGCGGCGAGGGGCCTTGCCGGGGCGAAATCCGGGGATGCGCAGGGTGGGGAGGAGGCGCTTATAGGCGGCATCAAGGGACCGCTCCAAACGGTCCGGTTCGACTTCGATCTCTAGCTGCACACGACTCTCAGGGAGCCGTTCGAGAGTGACCTTCACCGGGCCGCCGTGCCTCCGCGCTTTGAGTACGTTTCGAGTATACGGTATTCCCTCGCTACGACTCAGCGCCGATACGTGCGTGGCTCGACGAGGTCGACGAGCGAGTCGCCGAGCAGGTTCCAGGCGAAGAGGAAGACCACGATCGGGATCGCCCCAACCAGAAGCAGATGCGGGAACTCCTGGAAGGTCCGCACGCCGCCAGCCTCGTAGATCATGCTCCCAAAGCTGGGCGTTCCTGGATCGACACCCAGGCCGAGCCAGCTCAGCGCCAGCTCGGTGCCAGCGATGCCGGCCATACTGGCCGAGAGACCGACGATGTAGACGGGCATGACCCCGGGCAGGATGTGCCGGAACAGCAGCCTCGCCGTGGAGACGCCCATCGCCTCCGCCGCGAGCACGAATTCCTGCTCGCGGATTGCCAGCACCTGGCTCCTGACGATGCGAGCCAGGCCCACCCAGGTGAAGGGAACGGTCACGCTCACGATGATGAGGAAGTAGAGCAGGGGGGTGGCGTCATCGCCCAGGAAGGTATTGTCCTTCAGCCAGAACGAGAGGTCGTTGATTCGGTCGCGGTACGCGGCCGCAATGATGAGCATCAAGAGGAGCGTCGGCACGCCCGCCAACAACTCCCCGATACGCATGATGAGGTTGTCGACCCAACTTCCGCGGTAGCCGGAGAGCAGCCCCAGCCCGAGGCCCAGAAACAGGCCACCAGTGAGAACCACGGCGAGCGTGAACAGGATAGTAGTGCGGGAAGCGTAGATGACCCGCGAGAGGAAGTCGCGCCCGAGACGGTCGGTGCCGAGGAGATTCTCCGCTGACGGCGAGGAGAGGCGCGCCTCGACGGTCAACTCCTGCAGGTTCGGGTCCTTTGGCGCGACCCAGGGTGCGAAGAAGCCCGCGACATAGAAGACGAGAAGAACCAGGATGCAGACGACCGCGATCCTCTTGCCCGCGAGGAGACGGAGCACGCGCCAGCGCTGCTCCCTTGGCATGTCCAGGTCGCCAAACTCCGCGGCGCGTGTCTGGAGTGTCATGCCTCAGCCACCCCTCGCAGCGCCCACACGGACACGCGGATCGATGAAGCCGTAGGCGATGTCGATGACGATGTTGGCGAGGATGAACAGCGAGAAGATGAAGATGCTGAGGCCGAGCATCACGTCGTAATCGGGCGCGCGAACGGCGGCGAGTGCTTCACGCCCGATGCCGGGAATGCCGAATAGCAGCTCAACAAAGAGGGAGCCTGTGAAAATCCCGGGCAGCGATAGGCCGACCACCGTGACCATGGGGAGGAGAGCGTTTCGCACGACGTGGCTGACGACAACGGTGCGCTCGCGGAGTCCCTTGGCACGCGCAGTGCGGACGTAGTCCTCACCCGCCACCTGGACCACGGATGCGCGCATCAGCCTCGCGACGCCGGCCACACCGGGGAGAGACATCAGCAGCACGGGCAGGATGATGTTCGGGTGGAAAACGCCCTCGTAGGAGAGGTCGATCCAGCCGAGCTTGAGCGCCAACAGCCACGGAGCCCAGACAGCCGTTACGAACACTGGCATCGAGTCGATGAGGAGCCAGAAGCCAATCACGAGGGGATCGAGGAACGTGCCCCTCATGAGCGCGGCGTACACCCCTACGGGGATGCCGAGTCCGAAGATGAGGACCAGCGCCATGATTCCCATACTGGCAGAGACCCTGACCTTGGGGATCACGACCTCGGCCACGGAGAAGTCACCGTGCCGGGTTGACACGCCGAGGTCCCCCTGGAAGAGGTTCTGGATGTACTTGATGTACTGCACGTGCAGGGGGCGGTCGTAGCCGTACTTGGTCCGCAGCCGATCGGCCACTTCCTCGTCGTAGCGGAGGCCGAGGAGGGAATCGATGGGATCGATAGGCGCGAGCCGAAGCAACGCGAACACCATCACGGAGACGCCGAAGAGCACCGGGACCGCCCACAGCAGCCGCCGGATGATGTAGCCCGCGAGCCCCTGGCTCACCGCTTACTCCTTCGTCGTGTCGATCTCGATGTAGCGGTACTTGGGCACAATCGTACCCACATCCGGCCAGTTCTCCACGCAGTCCCGCACAAGATAGTGGTCGATGCTCCAGAACGTGGGAATGATCGGGGCATCGTCGACGATGATCTGCTCGGCCTGGTGGTAGAGCCGGTAGCGAGCCTCCGTATCCTGCAGGACGGCGGCCTCCTCGAGGAGGGCGTCGACCTCGGGGCTCGAGTAGCCGGTGTGGTTGAGGCGGCTGTCGCTGGCGAAAAGCTTGCCGAGGAAGTTCTCGGGGTCGGGATAGTCCGCGATCCAGCCGGCGGCGTACATCTGGAAGGTGCCGCGCCGCAGCTCCCGCAGGTAGGCGGACCACTCGATGGCCTCGATCTCGACGTCGACGCCGAGGACCTCCATCCACTGCTGCTGGTAGGCCTGGAGCGTGTCGGGCGGGTCGCCGCCGCCGCCGCTGTAGGTGAGGATGATGCGCGGCATGTCGTTCGCATAGCGTGACTGTGCGAGCAGTGCTGCCGCCCGCACCGGATCGTTGGGGTAGCTGGTGACGGCCCCGGCGCTGTAGCCAGGCATGGTCGGCGGGAGGATGCCGTCGGCCACAATGGCGGCCTCGAAGTAGAGCACCTCGTTGATCGCTTCACGGTTGATGGCGAGAGCAAACGCCTGGCGCACAAGGGGATCGTCGAAGGGCTCCTGGTTCACGTTCATGGCGAGGTAGCCAAGGGCGAGCTGCGGCGCCGGCCGGTAGGACTCGCTCAGCGGACTCTCACCGCTCAGAACGCCCGGCAGCTCAATTGGAGGGACGCCGGCGACGTGGATCTCGTCGTTCTCGAAGCGCGTCAGCAGCGAGCCGCCGCCGAGCGAGAAGACGACCTCATCGAGCTTGGGCGCACCGAGGTGGTAGCGGTCGTGGGGAATGAGGACGATCTCCTCGAGCGGACGCCACACCTTGAGCCGGAACGGCCCTGTGCCGTTGGGGTTCCGTGTCCAGCCATCGGGATCCCGTTCGATCTGCTCGCGGTCGACGACGTATGCAACCGTGTAGGTGAGCTCCTGGAGGAAATAGGCCACCGGCTTGGTGAGCTCGATGCGGAGCGTGTACTCGTCGATCACCTGGACGCCGCTGATCTCATCTACGCGGCCGTTGAACTTGTCGCGCACGCCAACGATGTCGCCGAGGTAGTCGAGCACGGTGGGGGAGAAGTTGGCGGGGTCGGCGGCACGCTCGAAGCTGAACTTGAAGTCGTCCGCGGTGACACGGCGGCCATTGTGGAAGACCACGTTGTCGCGCAGGAAGAACGTGTAGACGCGGCCGCCGTCGGTGACCTCCCAGCGTTCGGCGATGTCGGGCACGACGTTGAGGTCGAGGTCGAGGGAAACAAGACCGCCAAAGATCTCGGCGGTGTAGACGGCGGTGCTGGCATCGCCCACCTGGATGGGGTCGAAAACGGTGGCGGGGTCGTCCCCGAAGGTGATCAGCCGGTTCTCGCCGCAGATGCCGCTGACAGCAGAGCCGTCGTCGCGGTCATCGCGCTCGCTGGCGGTGTCCCTCTCCGTGCTGTCGCCGCTGTCATCGCGCTGGGAGGCTTCCCGCGTAGCAGCAGCCGTCGGGGTCTCGTCGTCATCGCCGCCATCGCCACCGGCCAACACGAGCACGAACACAACGGCGACCGCCACGATCAGGAGGGCGACAGCGCCCATCATCAATCCGAGCGTGCGATTGGACATACGGCTTCTCCCGCTAACAGCTATGAGGCCGGCTGAGTGGTCACGCGCAACGCCGGTCGCGCCTCCAGAGGATAGCGTACGGGCACCAGCACTCCACCGTGACGCTGCTTACCTCTTTACCCTGGCGGGGCAACGCGCAGCCCGAGCTCGTCGAGCTGGTCCTGGCCCACGGGCTGGGGCGAGCCCATGAGCGGGTCGCTGCCCGAGGAGGCCTTTGGGAAGGCGATGACATCGCGGATGTTGGGCGTGCCGACGAGCTCCATGAGGACGCGGTCGATGCCGGCGGCGATCCCGCCCATGGGCGGGGCGCCGTACTCGAGCGAATCGAGGAGGACGCCGAAGCGGTCCTGCATCTCCGCGTCGGTGTAGTTCATCAGGCGCAGCACCTGCTCCTGCTCGGCGCGGCGGTGGATACGGACCGACCCGCCCGCGATCTCCGTGCCGTTCAGCGTGAGGTCGTACTGCTTCGAGCGGACCGCCCCCGGGTCCGTTGCGAGCAGGGGCTCATCCTCCTCGACGAAGCCGCAGAAGGGGTTGTGCGTGGCGTCCCAGCGCTCCTCCTCCGGCTTCCACTCGAGCAGGGGAAAGCCCGTGACCCAAGCGAAGGAGAGAACCTCGGGGTCGGCCAGGTCGAGGCGACGGGCAAGCTCCCCCCGGACCAGGGCCATTGAGGCGGAGACCACCTCGGGGCGGTCGGCCACGAGGAAGAGCATGTCGCCGTCCCCGGCGGCGGTGAGAGCGCGGAGCTGGGCGATCTCCTCCTCGGAGAGAAAGCGGGCGATGGGCGAGCGCAGCTCGCCGCCGGCGAGGAAGCCGATGTTCGCCAGCCCCCTGGCGCCGCCCCCACGGGCGACCTCGACGAGGGAGTCGATGGCGCGGCGGGCCATCTCCGCCTGACCGGGAACGCGCATGGCGCGCACCTGGCCACCGCCCGCAAGCGCGCCCGCGAAGACCTGGAATTCGGACTCGCGGACGGCCTCGCTGACGTCGACGAATTCAAGGCCAAAGCGCAGGTCGGGGCGGTCGATGCCGTAGCGCGCCATGGCGTCGGCGTACTCGATGCGCGGGAAGGGCGTCTGGGCGAGGCGCCGGCCGCCGCCGAAACGCCGGCCGACCTCGGTGAACAGCTCCTCGACCAGCGAGAGCACATCCTCTTCCTCGACGAAGCTCATCTCCAGGTCGAGCTGCGTCAACTCCTGGATGCGGTTCGCGCGGGTGTCCTCATCGCGGTAGCAACGGGCCATCTGGAAGTAGCGCTCGAAGCCGGCCACCATGAGCAGCTCCTTCAGGATCTGGGGAGACTGCGGCAGGGCGAAGAAGTGGCCCGGCTGCACACGCGAGGGCACGAGGAAGTCGCGCGCGCCCTCGGGCGTGGACTTGATCAGGGTGGGCGTCTCGATCTCGGCGAAGCCGCGCGCCGAGAGGAACTCGCGCATGAAGAGCACCACCTCGTGGCGAAGGCGAATGACGTCGGCGACGGCGGGGCGGCGCAGATCGACGTAGCGGTAGCGGAGCCGCACGAGCTCGTCGACCTCGCTCTCGTCGTTCACGGCGAAGGGCGGCGTGAACGCCTCGTTCAGAACCTCGACGCGCGTGGGCACGACTTCGATCTCGCCGGTGGGCATGTCGCGGTTCACGGTCTCGGGGGAGCGGCGGCGGACTGTCCCCTCGACTGCGAGCACCCACTCGGAACGGGCGCGATGGGACGCCTCGTGGGCCTCGGCGTTCTCGGGGTCGACGACGACCTGGACGATGCCGTGGGAGTCGCGAAGGTCGATGAAGATGAGGCCGCCGTGGTCGCGACGGCGGTGAACCCAGCCGGCGAGCCGTACGGTGCGGCCTTCGTCGGCGGTCGTAAGGTCACCGGCGTAGGCGTCTTTGAGCATAGGTCAGCCTACCGCGAGGCCCTTCAACGACCAACGCGGGGCGGACCGACGTCAGGACGATGCGAGCAGGTCGCGCAGCTCGACGTCGTAAGCGTCCTCGACCTCGTGCTCCACCCGCTCCTGGAAGCGCCGGTAGGCACCCACGAGCGCTTCCGCGTCGGGCGTGAGGACAGTACGGCCGCCACCGGCGCCGCCCACCTCCGATTGCACCAGGGACCGCCCCAGGTTGGCCTCGATCTCCTTCACCTTGCCCCAGGCGCGGCGGTAGCTGAGACCGAGGGCGGAGGCGGCCTCGGCGAGGGAACCCGTCTCCGCGACGAGCTCAAGCAGGCGAACGCGGTAGTCGGACATCACGAGCTGGCCATCGGTCTCCACCCAGAGCTTCTGGCGGGGCGTCGAGGAGGCCATCGCAGGGCGAGCCTAGCACGCCCGAAGGGGTGCGGTTCAGCTGTTCAGATCGTTGCGCGAAGTCTGCACGGCGTGCACGTGCGCGAAGTCGTTTACCGTGAGCGCGACCCGGCGATCGCCGTCGACGCGGACGGTGCTAATCGAGGTGTGATGGAGCGGGAACACCTGGTGGACCGCCGAGGCGAGGACATGCGAGAGGTAGTGGTTGATGACGCCCGAGTGGCAGGCGACCACAACGCGCTGACCCCTGTTCGCCTCTGCGATCTCGGCAATGGCGCTGGTGATGCGCTGGCGGAAGGCGGGCACGTCCTCGGAGTCGGGCCAGACGGAGTCGAGGCGCGTGCGGCTCTGTTCCCGCATCAGCTCGACGAAGCGCTCGACCCCGTAGTGGTCGACGACGCCAAGGTCCTGGGGAACGTTCTGGAACGGGTCGATCTCGGCGAGTCCGTCATGGACAACGGGCTCGAGGCCATGGTGGCGGGCGATCTCCTGGCCGGTCACGCGGGCGCGGCTGAGGGGGCTGCAATAGACGGCATCGATGGCGGCGCGCGCGAGCCGCTCACCCACGACACGGGCCTGCTCCCGCCCCAGCGGCGAGAGGGGCGCATCGACCACTTCGCCGACCGCCATGTTGGCCCCAAGCTGCTGCTCGCCGTGCCGAACCAGCAGCAACTCGGTCATGCCGTCGAGCGATTCGATGAATGGGTTCCTGAGGTCGATCCAGCGCACGCGGCGCGACTTCGTGGCGTCCGACATGGCCGGGACTGTAGCGCCCCCACCACGAACGGGACAGTGGCGCCGTGGCAGTGGACAATCCGGGGATGGCGCTCGACCTCGACCCCGGACTGGCGGCAGCGGGCAACCCCGCGCTGGTGAAAGCGATCATCGCGGAGATGGACGGTGGCGCGATCCCCTTCGAGCGCTTCATGGAGCTGTCCCTCTACCACCCCGAGCATGGCTACTACCGCAAACCGGGACGCATCGGAACGGGCGGGGACTTTCTCACGAGCCCCGCCATCCACCCCATGTTCGGCTGGGCGGCAGGGGCCTGGTGCGAGTGGGTCTGGGAGCAACTGGGACGGCCGCACTCCTTCACGGTCATCGAGCCGGGGGCGGGAGAGGGGGCGCTCGCCACGGCCCTGATCGACTGGGCGGAGGGGCGCGGGGGCGCCTTCGCAAGCGCCCTCAGCTACGTGGCCATCGAGCCCAACGCGCGGGGCGCGGACACGCGCATCGAGTGGCGCGAGGACGCGCCCGCGCCGGTGGAGGCGGGGGTCGTGCTCTCGAACGAACTCTTCGATGCCCTGCCCGTGCGGCTCTTCGAGGTGGAGGGACGTGGGCCGGTGGAGGTGTGGGTGCGCTGGGACGGGAAGGCGTTCGTCGAGACGCGCGGCGGCGTGGCCACCATCGACGGGGCGCCCGCCGGCGGCCGCTTCGAGGTGAGCGGGCGGGCGCACGCCACCATGTCGGCGATGTGCGACTTGGTCGAGCGCGGAGCCGTCCTGACCTTCGACTACGGGTACCCGGAGGAGGATCTGTGGGCGGACTGGCGCAGGCAGGGAACGCTCCTCTGCTTCTATCGGCACACGGCCCACGAGGATCCCTACCAACACGTCGGCCAGCAGGATCTGACCGCCCATGTGAACCTCTCCGAATTGGAGCTGGCGATGGAGCAGGCGGGATTCACGGCATTCGCCCCCGTCACGCAGGCGGCCTTCCTGACCGAGGCCGGCCTGGGGAGCCTCATCGAGAGTGTGCGCGACGACCTGCCCGAGTACTTCGTCCGGCGGCGGGCCTTCCAGCAGCTCACGGACACCGCCGGGCTGGGACGCGTCCGCGTGCTCACGGGGACGCGGGGGCTGGAGGGCATCCCTCCGGGGTTCGGGGGCGCCGCATGAGCGGCGAGGAGCGCAAGCCTGGCACCACCTCCCCGCCTCGGGCGACGCCGATCGTCGCGGGCGAGCCGGCGCCGGACTTCCGTCTGCCTGCCGTCACCACGGAGGGAGAGCAGATCGAAGTCGCCCTCAAGGAGGCGCGCGCGGAGAGCGACGTGCTGCTCCTCTTCTACCAGGACGACGGCATGCCCGTCTGTACGAGCGCGCTGAAGGCGTTTGCGCAGGAGCACGAGACGCTCCGCGAGGCGGGCGTGGTCGCGTTCGGCTTCAACACCAACGGGCTTGGTTCACACGCGCGCTTTCAGGAGCGGGACCGCTATCCCTTCCCCCTCATCAGCGACTTCTACGGCGAGGTGGTGCGCGCCTACGGACTCTGGGATGGGGACGCACGCAAGTCGCGGCGCGCGCTCGTCCTGGTGGGGCGGGACGGAGTGGTCCGCTACGTGGAGCCGCACTTCAACCCGGGGAACCTCGCCGCCTTCGAGGCCTTCTTCGCCGAGTTGGGGCTGACCTAGGGCTCGACCGAACGGGCGCCGCTGCCTACGGTGAACGGACCGCCGCATCGGGGTCAGTGCAGCGGCCGGACGGAGACGTGATGACAAGGAAGCGCATTCTCATCGGCGCCGGGGCGCTCGCGGTTGCGGTCATCGCGGTGGCCATCTTCCTGCTCTGGTGGCTCCTCATCCGCGACGACTCGCCCCCGCCGGTGAGCCTCGGTGGGGCAGTTTCGTCCCAGCAGGACGACAGGACGCCCGTGGCGACAGCAACTCCCAGTCCCGCTGCCGCCACGGCCACCGCGACCACGGCGGCGGCGACCGCCACCCCGAGGGCAGTCGCCACGACGGCTTCCGGCGGCGAGGCGGAGGCGGAAGCCCCCGGTCTCGAAGGCGCCTGGACGCTCGCGCCAGGGGAGGAGAGCTTCGTCGGGTACCGCGTGGAGGAGGAGCTCGCGACCATCGGCTACAAGGAGGCCGTGGGCCGCACGCCCACGATCGAGGCGACCATCACGATCGCCGGGGGCCAGCTCACGGGGGTGACCGTGACCGCGGACCTGCGCGACCTGGGGAGCGACGACTCCCGCCGCGATGGGGCCCTGCGCCGGCAAGCGCTGGAATCGGATGCGTTCCCAACGGCCACGTTCGAGCTGAGCGAGCCGGTCACCGTGCCGGATGGCCTCGCGCAAGGGGAGGCGATCAGCCTCCTGGCAAACGGCGCCCTCACCCTGCACGGCGTCACGCAGCCGGTGACTATCCCCATCACGGCGGAACTGCGGGGCGGCGGCCTGATGGTCGTGGTGGGGTCGATCCCGATCCTGTTCGCCGACTACGGCATCGCGCAGCCACGGGCGCCGATCCTCGTTTCGATCGAGGACAAGGGCGTGATGGAGCTGCAGCTGTTCCTGGAGCGGGCCCCGTAGCGAAGCGCACGCATTGACGGCCCGATCGGGGCGTTCCTAGCATGGGGGCACGCATGGCTGCCTACTCCGAAACCGTGATGGACCACTTCGAGAATCCGCGCAACGCCGGCGAGATGGACGCGCCCGACGGCGAGGCGACGGTGCGCAACCCGGTCTGCGGCGATCGCATGCAGGTGACGCTGCGGATTGCGGACGGGCGCATCGCGAAGATGCAGTGGCTCACGCGAGGCTGCCCGCCCGCCATCGCTACGAGCTCGTGGACGAGCGAGCACGTCGAGGGGTGGACGCTGGCGGAGGCGCAGGCGCTCACGCGAGAGGCCATCGCCGAGGGCATCGGCGGGCTGCCCAGGGACAAGGTGCACTGCAGCGTGCTCGCCGCCGACGCCCTGAAGCGGGCGATCGCCGACTACCGAACGCGCTCGCATTAGTGCGGGTCCGTCTGTGCATTTGGTCACAAGCAATCGTATGATGCCGCCATTGGCACCGGAGGCGCCTTTCCGATGATCAATGCCCTGCTCGCCCTCTACAGCCCGACGGCGCTCGGCGTGATTTTCGTGCTCGTGTGGGCGGCCACGTCGGTGATTGTGACGATCCCCGCCTTCGCGACGCGGGGCACCCCGCAGCTGGTGTGGTTCGGGGCGGCGGGCTTCATCTTGACGGTTGAAGCGGCTGTACTCATCGCCCTGGCCGTGCTCAACAGCCAGGGCAAGATCTTCTAATCACGCGTTCCCGGGGGCGCTACAGCAGGCGGCGGATGGGCTTGCGGCCGGGGCGCGGATCGTAGTTGCTTTTGAACATCTCGAGCTTGTCGCGCTCGATCAGGTACTTGCCGGCGAACAGCGTGGCGGGAATCTTCTTCTGCTTGATGAGGCGCCTCAGGCTCTGCGGGTGAATCGACAATTCGCGCGCCGATTCCACGAGGTCAAGGTAGTTATCAAAGGGATTGGCCATGGCGTCATCTCCGCCCACCGGACTCTGCGGGGTCGAAACGATAAACCGAGTAGGCAATAAAAATCTACCAGAGCGCCGAGTTTATGTCGAAAACTCAACGTTGGGGCACCGTGGGAGGGGGCACGGTGGCCCCTGAGCGGGGTTCGTCTATCCTGCCGCGGATGGCGTCGGTGCTCTGGCTGGACTTCGAAGGGGTCGTGGTGGAAGCGGGCCTCACCGATGGGGTGGTGGCGGAGTTCGCCGTACACCCACCCGCGACCGCCATGGACGGAAGCGAACAGGCACTGGCTGCGGCGTTCGCCGAGTTCGAGGCGCCCCGCGAGGAGGTGGAGGCGCGTGTCCGGGAACTGGCGCGGCCTCGACCGGGGTTCGAGGAGCTGGTGGGGTGGGCCCAGTGGCACGGCTGGCTGCCGATGGTCGTCAGCACGGCTCCGGATATATGCGTCGAGACCGTCCTGGAAGACCCGGGCCTCGACCGCGTGGCGCGCCACTGCGGGCGCACGCGGCAGGTCTATCGCTGGCGCCTGACCTACGCCAGCCCGCGCGGGGTGGAGCTGGACGAGGGGTTCCTGCTCTCCTACGCCGCGGCCCTGCGCGATGCCGGCGATCTTGTTGTGCATGTGGGGGCCCAGTCGGCCGGCGAGCAGTCGGCGCGATTGGCCTTTGCCAGCTGCGCAGGCGGAGCGCTGCGCGAGGCGCTGGGCGAAGGCGAGCGCGCGTACGCGTTCGAGACGCTGGAGGATGTTCGCGAGTTGCTGGAGCAAGAGGGGGAGGCGTGGCGAACCGCCTTCGCCTCGGGGACAGTGGGGACGGGCTAGCAGGGTGGCTACTCGATGTCGAGGTCGCAGGACATGATCACCAGGTCGCGGTCGTTCCCTTCGCGGTCCACGACCCAGCCTTCCAGGGTCGCCTGGTAGCGGAAGCCGAGGCGCTCGAAGACGATGCGCGCCCCCTCCTGGTCGACGGTCATCTGCGCAGTGAGCTTTCGCACGCCGAGGGCCGGGGCGATCTCGCGAATCTCGGCCGCGAGCAGCGCGCCCATGCCCGTACCGCGGTAATCGGCGTGCACGTTGATGCGGATTTCACCGATATGGCGGGTCCAGCGCGCGGGGCGGGTCCAGCGCGCGGGTTCGGTATGCAGGCTGCAGTACCCGGCGAGCCTGCCGCCTATCCGCGCGATAACCGCGAACGAATCTCCGGTCTCGGCTTCGGCCAGCCAGGCATCGAGGGTCGCCGGCGACGTTATGTCTTCACGAAGGAAGAGCAGGACGCTCTCATCGAGCGACTGCGTGAACTCCAGCATGTCGTCGCGGTCATCGATCGTGAACGGCCAGAGGACTGCCGGTGTGCCATCACGCAATTCGGCGTCCATGGGGTAGCGAGAGGCAAGGTCATGAAGCAGGGGAGGCATGGTTCGCTAGTATAAGTCCCGTCCCTCACTCCTCAAGAGGGCCGCTCGCGGCAGGGCTCCCGACGCCGTCACGGCGCCGCACCAGGCGGGACGCGGGGGAGCGCGGGAGGCCGGCCGTCTAGAGCTCCGTGGCCATGATGAGGAGGTCGAGGTCCCGGCCCTCGCGGTCCGTAACCCAGCCCGGCAGGATGGCCTGAATTCGGAAGCCAAGCCGCTCGAAGACGGTCCTCGCGGTCAGCTGGTCGACCGGCATCTGCGCGCTAAGCGTGCGAATGCCGAAGGCGGGGGCCACGGCGCGAATCTCGCCGGCGAGCAGCCCGCCGAGGCCGGTCCCACGGTAGTCGGGGTGCACGTTGATGCGGATCTCGCCGACATGGCGGGTCCAGCGCGCGGGCTCGGTGTGGAGGCTCCCGTACCCGACGATTCGGTCGCCCACCTCGGCGATCACCGTGAAGGTCTCGCCCGCCTCAACGTCGGCCAGCCAGTCGTCCACCACGGCGGGGGAGGTGATGTCCTCGCGCAGGAAGAGGAGATCCTCCTCTTCCAGCGCCTGCGCGAAACCGATCAAGGAATCGCGGTCGGAGGACGTCACCGGGCGGAAGACGACCGCCGTGCCATCGCGCAGCAGGTCGTTGGTGGGATAGCGAAACGCGAGGTCGTCACGTGTGAGGGCCATAGCGCTGACATTCTAGCCAGTCGCCGGACCGCCACAAGGGGGCGGGCTTACACCGGCGTCAAACGCATGGCACTCCGTGCGCGGGAGGGCGGGGTACTTGCGCAGGGAGCGATCGTCGGCCGCACGCTCGCAGAGCCAGAAGCGGGAGCCCCGGCCGCTGCGTACGCGGCGGGCGTAGCGGCAGAGGCTACAGAGGCCCACGGCGGGATCGAGGGCAGGCGATTCGGTCACGCCCGCAAGGTCGCGCCCAGGTCCTGTTCGAGGCGGCGCAGGAGGCCCTGCTCGATCCGCACGACATCCTGCTCCCCGAGGGTGCGATCGTCCGCGCGGAAGCGCACGGCGAGGGCCAGCGACTTCTGGCCGGCGGGGACGCCCTCGCCCCGGTACTCATCGAACACGTCAGCGCTGATGCGCACGCCACGGGCGCGGTGCGACCGGATGACGTCGAGAAGGGCGGAGGCGGGCGTGGCAGCGGGGACGAGGAGGGCGAGGTCGCGGCGGGCCTCGGGATAGCGGCTGGGCGGGGCGTAGTCGGGACGCTCGGGGAGGGCGCGGGTGAGCGGCTCGAACCAGAGCTCGACGAGGAACACCGGTTCCTCGATGTCGAAGGCGGTGGCGACGTCGGGGTGCACCTGCGCAACGACGCCTACCGTCTCGTCACCGACGGAGACGGCGGCGGTGTGCCCGGAGAGCAGCGCGTAGTGCTCCTCGGGGGTGAACGACGGGGCCACGCCGAGGTCGTCGAGAAGAGCCTCAACGGCTCCCTTCGCATCGAAGAAGTCGAGGCGCCCGGGGGCGGGCCGTACCCAGCGCTCAAGGCGCTGGCCGCCGAGGACCGCGCAGAGCACGGGGCGCTCGTGGGGCAGATCCGCCTCCGTGGGGAGGTACTCGACGCCGATCTCGAAGAGACGCATGGCCGCATCCTCGTGGTGGCGGTTGGCGGCGTAGGCGGTCAGCAGCGAGCCCCGCAGCGAGGTGCGCAGATAGGTGTGCTGCGAGGCCACGGGGTTGGCCGCGGCCAGCGGCGTCGTGCGGTCGTCGTCGTCGGGGGCGACGACGCGGTCCAGCACTTCGCCGGAGGTGAGGGTGTAGCTCACGACTTCCTGGAAGCCGAGGCCCGCGGCAAGCGATCGCGCGCGTTCGCGGACGCGTTCGAGGGGTCGCGGCTGCGCCTCGGGGAGCGCGCCCCGCAGCACCGTCGTTGGCAGGCGCTCGTAGCCGTGCACGCGGATGAGTTCTTCGATCAGGTCGTCGGGGAGGGCCACATCGGGACGCCAGTACGGCGGCGTCACCTCGAAGGCATCACCGCTCCCCGCAACCTCAAAGCCGAGCGCGCCCAGGATCCGTCGCACCTCCGACGGTTCGACGGCAATACCGAGGACCTGCTCGATGCGCGAGGCTTCCAGGGTGATACGCGGACTGGGGAGGGGGGTGGGGAACACGTCCACGAGCCCGGCGGCGGGACGGCCGCTCGCCACCTGCTCCAACAGGTGGAGCGCTCGCGCCTGGGCGTAGGGCGCGAGATCGGGGCCGATGCCCTTCTCGAACCGGAGGGAGGCTTCGCTGCGCAGGCGGAGCTGCGTGGAGGTGCGCCGGATGGAGCCGGGATGGAAGTTCGCGACCTCGAGGAGGACGGTCGTGGTCGACTCGGAGACCTCGCTGTTGCCGCCACCCATGATGCCGGCGACAGCCACCGGGCCTTCGCCGTCGCAGATCATGAGCATGTCGGGGTCGAGGTCGCGCTGCACGCCGTCGAGTGTGGTGAGCCGCTCTCCGGGGCGGGCGCGACGGGGACGAATCTCGGCGCCGCGCACGAGTTCGTAGTCGAAGGCATGCAGGGGCTGGCCCGTCTCGAGCATGACGTAGTTGGTCACGTCGACCACGTTGTTGATGGGGCGCATGCCCGCGCGCATGAGGCGCTGCTGCATCCATGGAGGTGAGGGGCCCACCTCGATTCCCTCGATGATGCTGGCGGTGAAGCGGCGACAGAGGTCGGGCGCCTCGATGCTGACGGAGACAAACTCCCCGGCGCGACGGGCTGACTCCGTGTAGGAACGGTCGGGTTCCCGCAGCGGCTGGCCCGTGACAGCCGCCACCTCACGGGCGAAGCTGAGGATGCCCAGGAGGTCGGCCCGGTTCGCCCAGGTGGAGACGTCGAAGACGACGTCGCCGATCGCCTCGACGAGGGACGAACCGATGGAGGAGTCCTCGGGGAGCAGGAGGATGCCCTCATGCTCGTCGCTCAGGCCGAGTTCCTTCTCGCTCAGCACCATGCCCGCCGAGTCGACCCCGCGGATGGCGCGCAACTTCAGCTTCGAGCGCTTGCCCGTGTGCCCGTCGACGAGCATCGCCCCTTCGGTAGCGAAGGCCACCTTCTGGCCTGCCGCCACGTTGGGCGCTCCGCAGACCACGGTGCGGGGCCCCTCGCCGACGTTCACGGTGGCGAGGCGGAGGCGGTCGGCGTTGGGGTGTGGCTCGACGCCAAGCACCTCTGCGACGCGCACGAGCTCGGGATCCCAGTGCTCCCCAATGACTTCCCAGCCCTCGACCTCGGCGATGGCGTCCGTAACGCGGCTCGCGAACTCGGCCGGTTCGAGCGATATGTCGACGTAGTCGCGCAGCCAGGAAAGCGGGAGTTTCATGGGTCTAGAACTGCCTCAGGAAGCGCAGATCGTTCTGGTAGAAGTGGCGGATGTCCTCGATGCCCCAGCGGAGCATGGCGACACGCTCAATGCCCACGCCGAAGGCGAAGCCGGTGTGCTTCGACGAGTCATAGCCGGCGTTGTCGATGATCTCGGGGTGGACCATGCCCGCGCCGAGGATCTCGATCCAGCCCGTGCCGTGGCACGTGCGGCAGTCGCTTCCGTCGGCACGGCAGATGAAACAGTCGATCGCCATCTCCACGCCCGGCTCGACGAAGGGGAAATAGCTGTGGTGGAAGATGATCTTGCGGTCTTCGCCGAAGAGGCGGCGGGCGAAGGCATAGAGCGTGCCCTTCAGGTCGCTCATGCGCACGCCCTCGTCGACGGCGAGCCCTTCGATCTGGGTAAGCATCCACTCGTGCGTGGCGTCCGTGGCTTCCTGCCGGTAGCACTTGCCCGGGACGATGACGCGCACGGGCGGTTCGCTCTGCTCCATCACGCGGATCTGATTGGGCGAGGTGTGCGTGCGCAAAAGCATCTTGCGCTCGCCGTCGATGAGGGTGTCGATCCAGATGGTGTCCCACATGTCGCGGGCGGGGTGGTCGTCGGGGATGCGGACGGCATCGAAGTTGTAGCGCGCCCACTCGACTTCAGGACCCTCGAAAACGCGGAAGCCCATCTCGGCGAAGGCGTCGATGCAGTCGTGCATCGTCTGGGTGACGGGGTGGAGGCGGCCCAGGGACTGGGGCCGTCCGGGGAGGGTCACGTCGAGTGCGGCATCCGTGGAGAGGGCGGCGAGGGCGCCGGCGCGGGCAGCCTCGCGACGGGCTTCGAGCTCGCCTTCCAGAGTCGTCTTGAGCTCGTTGAGGGACTTGCCGAGGGCCGCCCGTTGCTCGGGCGGGGCGTCTTTCAGGGAGCGCAGGCGGAGGGTCAGGCGACCATCGCGGCGTCCGAGCCAGTCGGCGCGCCAAGCCTCGCGCCCGGCCTCTCCATCGGCCCGAGCGAGCGCTTCCAGCGCCTCCGCACGGAGCGAGTCAACCTCCGCCTCAATCGTGGACATTGCCAGGAGGAATGATAGGTAGGGCTGGGTAACAGGCGAGCGGGAGGGGACCACGGTACCGGCGGCGAAAGGCGCGGTGAAGGCCCGGTCGCGTCTTTACCTTTGACATCTGGCGCTCGTGGGAGCAGGCCCTACACTGCTTTGCAGGTGACGTCGCCCTCTGCCAGCCGGCGGGTGAGAGAATAGAGGTTGGCATGCTGCAGACACTTCGCTCGTGGTGGCCGGGAGCCCTGGCGGGGTTGGTCGCTATCGCGATCGGGCTGGCTGTCGGGGAACTCGTGGCCCGTCTTGTTGATGGCGCGTCGTTGATCGTCGCGATCGGCAACATCGTCATCGACAACTCGCCCCAGCAGATGTCGAAGTGGGCGATCGATACGTTCGGCACGAAGGACAAGCCCGTGCTGGTCGCCGGGATCACGGTCACGACCCTGGCCGTGGGGACGGGGCTGGGTGCGTTGTCAATGCGCTACTGGCTCATCGGCGCCGTTGGGCTGGCGGCCCTCTCCGTCGTCGGTGGCCTCGCCGCTGCCCATGATCCGCTGGTTTCCGACGCAGACGCAGCAGCGACCGCGGCGGGCGCCGCCGTCGCCGGCATCGCGGTGCTTCTGGGGCTGCTGAGGACAGCCACTGCTCCGCGCCCGGCAGCCGACGACGCCCCCGCCGCCGATTCGGCCCCGCGCCTGGAGCGCCGACAGTTCCTGTTCCTCTCGGGTGGCGGGCTTGCCGTCGCCGCACTGATGGCCCCCCTCGCGCGGCGCTTTATCGACATGGGAGTCGACGTGGACGCACAGCGTGCGTCCATCGCCGACAGGCTGCGCAGCTCCACGCGGGCGAGCCAGGCCTCTGAGTCCGCCACTGCCACGCCAGCAGCGGCGGCGTCCGCCAGCCCCACTCCGGAGGCGCGGGCGACGGCCACGGCCACACCCGCCGCCGAAGAGGCAGCGGAAACCACGGCCGCAACAGAGACGCCAACCTCGGAGGCCGCCACCCAGACCGCTACGCCCGCCGCATCGGAGACACCGGCTGCCGGCCAGGAAGATACCGAGGCCACGGCCACCGCCACACCGGAGGCGACCCCGGAACCAACACCGGAGCCCACACCACAGCCGACACCAGAGCCAACGCCCGAGCCCACGCCCGTCCCCCGACCGGGCCCGGAGACGGTGCGTGGCATCTCTCCGCTGGTCACGCCCAACGACAAGTTTTATCGGATCGACACGGAGCTCGGGACGCCCCGCGTCGACATCAATGACTGGCGGCTCACGATCAAGGGCATGGTCGACCGCGAGCTGGAGTTCTCGTTCGCGGACCTGCTCGACAGGGGCGTGGTGGAGGAGGCGGTGACCCTCGCGTGCGTCTCGAACAACGTGGGCGGCGGCCTCGTCGGGAACGCCTACTGGCTCGGCGTGCCCCTTCCCGACCTGCTGGAGGAGGCTGGAGTTCAGGCGGGAGCCACACAGGTGGTCGGGCGCACCGTCGGCGGGGATTTCACCGTTGGCTTCCCGACGGATGTCGCGCTCGACGGACGCAAGTCGATGGTGGTTATCGGGATGAACGGAGAGCCCCTGCCGGCATCGCACGGCTTCCCGGCGCGCCTGATCATCCCGGGGCTCTACGGATACGTTTCGGCGACAAAGTGGCTGGAAGAGATCGAGCTGGCGGAATGGGACAGCTTCGACGCGTACTGGGTTGGGAAACGAGGGTGGGCGAAGGAGGGGCCGATCAAGCTCCAGTCGCGCATCGACGTACCGCGCAACGAGGAAGAAGTCCCCGCCGGCAACGTGCGCATCGCGGGCGTCGCCTGGGGCGGCCTGCGAGGCGTCAGCGGCGTCCAGATTCGGCCGCACAGGCTGGACGGTGGCGGCGACGACGGGTGGATCGACGCGATCCTGGGCGAGGAGCTGTCCGACAGCACCTGGCGGCAGTGGGTGGTCGACTGGCCCGCCACCGAGGGCAGCTTCGACCTGGAAGTGCGGGCCATCGATCGCAGCGGCAGGGTGCAGACAGCCGACGTGAAGGGGACGAAGCCCGACGGCGCCACGGGGCACCACATCGTCCGCGTCAACGTCGAGTCCTAGGATGACGCCGGACGCGGTCGCAGCCCCCGCCGGGCGAGCCGCCTGACCGCCGAAACGGGGCAAATACGGTGAACTCACGGACTCTGAGGCGAGCCGCCCTGGCAGTCATCACCGTGGGCGCACTGGTCGCCGCCGCCTGCGGCGGGGAAGACTCCGACCCACCAGCCTCAGCCTCCCCGGCGGGGACGGTCGCGGGCGCGGCTCAGCCCGAAGCGGCCGAGGGGGAGACAGCCGCGCAGGAGACACGACCACGCGATACCGGCGGCGAACCAGAGCCGGTGGAGAACCCAGCGCCTGAATTCCCGACGGGCCTGACGTGGTTCAACGTGAGCGAGCCCCTGAGCTTCGCAAAGCTGCGGGGCAAGCTGGTCCTGCTCGACTTCTGGACGCAGGGCTGCATCAACTGCCAGCACATCATCCCCGACCTGGAGCGGCTGGAGCACGAGTTTCCCGACAGCCTCGTCGTGATCGGCGTGCACACGGGCAAGTACTCCGAGGAGCACGAGGACTCGGCCGTTGCCGAAGCGATCGCTCGCTACGGCCTGAAGCACCCCGTGGTGAACGACCCCGACGCCATCATCTGGCGGCAGTGGGGGGTGCGGGCGTGGCCGACAGTGGTCCTCATCGACCCACGCGGCAGCGTGGTCGGCGGGGCCGCGGGCGAGCTGGTGTACGAGAACTTCCAGCCCATCGTCAAACAGCTCCATGACGAATTCACGGCGCTGGGGTTGATCGACACGACGCCCATCGCCCTGGACCTCGACGCGACGGTCGCGTCGACGTTCTTCTCGTTTCCGAGCGAGGTGCTCGCGGACGAAGCGGGCAACCGCCTCTTCATCGCCGACGCGGGCCACCACCGCATCGTCGTCACCGATCTGGAGGGGCAGGTGATCACGGCCTACGGCGCGGGCGAGGCGGGTTTCACCGACGGCGGTCCAGGTGAGGCTCGCTTCCGCGACCCGCAGGGGCTGGAGCTCTCGCCCGACGGCAACACCCTGTGGGTAGCAGACACACGCAACCACGCCGTTCGCGCGATCGACCTGACGACGGAACAGGTGACGACGATCGCCGGGACGGGCAGCCGGGGCTACCAGCGCCTCCAGGGCGGGGAGCCGCTCAGCACCTCACTGGCTTCGCCCTGGGACATCCACTACCACGACGGTTCGCTGTACATCGCCAACGCCGGCAGCCACCAGATCTGGGTGCTGAACCTGGAGGCGGACTACCTGGAGGTCTTCGCCGGGACGGGGCGGGAGAACATCGACGACGGGCACCGGCTCAACACCGCCACGCTCGCGCAGCCAAGCGGAATCACCGGGGACGACACCCACCTCTACTGGGTCGACGCCGAGTCCAGCTCGCTGCGCCGCGTTCCCTTCGCGGGCGTGGGCGACGTGGAGACGCTCATCGGCAACCACCTGTTCCGCTGGGGGGACGCCGACGGCCCCTTCGGCGCGGCGCAGATCCAGCACGCCCAGGGCCTCGCCCTGGGCGATGGCGTGATCTACCTCGCCGACACGTACAACCACAAGCTGCGAGCGCTCTCGCTCGCGGACTTTTCGGTGACGACAGTGGCGGGCAGCGGCGCGCGCGGCTGGAACGACGCGACCGGCGCCGAGGGGCGCTTCGAAGAGCCGAACGGCCTGAGCATGTCGAATGGGAGGCTGTACCTGGCCGACACGGGCAACAAGGTGGTGCGCATCATCGACCCCCCCTCCGGGGCCGTAACCACGCTGCCGCTCACCAACCTGGCGGCGGCAAACCCGAAGCTCCCCGAGGATGGCATCCTGCGCGTGCAGCTTCCCCTGCAGGTGGTTGCTCCCGGCGTGACGACGCTGCGGATCACGTTCCAGTCGCCGGAGAGCTTCCATCTCAACAACTCCGCCCCCTCGCGGCTCGAACTCTCGTCGAGCAGCGACCTCGTCGTGGAGCTCAGCGAGACGGTGCTGACGTTTTCGACGGAGGACGAGTCGTTCACGATCCCCGTTCCCATCGAGCTGCGCGAGGGCGAAGCGGAGATCACGGGCGAGGGCGTTGTCTACTTCTGCCGCACGGGCAAGGAGGCCCTCTGCCTGATCCAGCAGGTGCGGTTGGTCGTCCCGGTGCGCGTCGACCCGGCGGCAACGGCCGGCGAGGTTGTCGTCGAGTACCTGCTGCCCACCGTCGACGCTACCTACGGAGGTTCTTGACAGGCCCCGAAGCGGGCCGAATCATGATCGCACCTTAGCGACCGAGGAGGAGCGCGTGGTTCGAGGGTACGTCCTTATCGAGACAGATGTCGGCAGTGCGAAGGCGGTGGGAGCCGCCGCCGCCGCCCTGACCTACCCGGGCGCGGCCGTGCTCGCCGTGGACACGGTGACGGGGCCTTACGACGTGATCGTCCAGATCGAGGCGGACGACCTCGACAGGCTCGGCACGGCCATCACCGATGCGATCCAGACCGTAACGGGCGTGCAGCGCACGACCACCTGCCTGGCGGTGCGGCTCGGCTAGGCCCTCCGAGACCCCGCGACCGTGACGATTCCGACCTCGGCGATGATCAGCGTGGAGGATGCGCGGGAGCGCATCCTCGCCTTCTTCGAGCGCCTCGCGCCGGAGCAGGCGCCCGTGATCGAGGCGCTCGGGCAGGTGCTGGCCGAGGACGTCGTCGCGGGATTCGACATCCCCCCGCTCGACAACACCGCCATGGACGGCTACGCCGTGCGCGCCGCCGACACCGACGGATCGAGCGAGGCCGAGCCGCGCAGGCTCACCGTCGTGGCCGACCTCGCGGCGGGCTACGTGCTCGACACGGAAGTGGGGGACGGGGAAGCCGTCCGCATCATGACGGGAGCGCCCATCCCGCCGGGCGCGGACGCGATCGTGCCCTTCGAGGAGACCGATGAGCCGCTGCGCGAACCCGGACAATCCCCGTCGAGGGGCGATGTCGTCGGCGTCTTCAAGGCGGCCCTACCGGGGGCCAACATTCGCCGCCGGGCCGAGGACATCCGCGACGGGCAGGTGGTGCTGGAGGCGGGACGTGTCGTGCGCGCCTCCGAGATCGGCGTGCTCTCCAGCACCGGGCGCACGGAGGTGTCCGTGTACCGGCGGCCGGAGGTCGCCATCCTCTCGACCGGCGACGAGATCGTGACCCCCGGCGAGGAGCGCCGCCGCGGCCAGATCTATGACGCGAACGCCCACAGCGTGGCGGCCCTCGTACGCGCCTTTGGCGGGCGCCCGCGCCTGCTCGGCATCGCCCGCGACACGGTGGAGGACCTGACCGCGAAGATCCGCTCGGGGCTCGACGCCGACATGATCGTGACCAGCGCGGGTGTCTCGCGGGGCGACTTCGACGTGGTCAAGGACGTGCTCGCGCGCGAGGGCGCGATCGACTTCTGGACGGTGCGCATGAAGCCGGGCAAGCCGCTCGCGTTCGGGGCCTTCGACGCGCCCGACGGGCGTCGCGTACCCCATCTCGGGCTGCCGGGGAACCCGGTCAGCTCGATGGTCGCATTCGAACTCTTCGGGCGACCCGCCATCTTCAGGATGCTCGGTCGTGAAGGCTGGGAGCGGCCGGTGGTGAAGGCGATCACGCGCGATCCGGTGGTGAACACGGACGGGCGTCGTTTCTACGCCCGCTGCATCGTCACGAAGGGCGAGGACGGTCGCTACTACGCCGACCTGACCGGGCCGCAGGGGAGCGGCATCCTGACCAGCATGAGCGCCGCCAACGGGCTGACGGTCATCCCCGAGGACCTGCCACGGGCGGAACCGGGCGACGAGATCGACGTGATGATGATCGACTGGGACCACCCGGAGTAGCGCATAGGCCGGGGGACCGCTTTGGTAGACGGATGAGCGACGAGGCCGCCCGCCCCTGGTACGAGACGTTCTTTGAGCGGGATTGGTACGACTTCTTCGCGAAGGGCGGACCCAGCTATCCGGACGACGACGGCGAGTACGCCCGTCAGGCCGAGGCTGAGGTCGAGTTCAGCGAGCGAGCGCTGGGGCTGACAGAGCCCAGCGATGTCCTCGACCTGTGCTGCGGGCCGGGCCGTCACAGCGTGCGGCTCGCCCAGCGCGGGCACCGGGTCACCGGGGTCGACATCTCCGCCTACAACCTGGAGGCCGCCGCCGCCCAAGCGGCAGAGTTCGGCGTGGATGTCGCGTGGCGCGAGGCCGACATGCGCGACACGGGGCTCGTCGACTCCAGCCAGGACGCGGTCATCAACATGTTCACTGCCTTCGGCTACTTCGACGACGAGGGAAACCAGCGAGTGCTGGAGGAGGTCGCCCGCGTGCTGCGTCCGGGGGGACGCTTCCTCATCGAGTTGATCAACCGCGACTCCCTGATGCGCCGCTTCGAGCCTCGCAGGAGCGGCGAGCGACGCGACGGCCGCACGGGGATCGAAGAACACGAATTCGACGCGGTGGCCGGAACGAACACCACACGGTGGAAGGTCACAGACAGCGCTGGCCACGGGACCTCCCAGAGCTTCACCGTGCGGGTCTACACGCTCCAGGAGCTGGAACTGCGGATGTCGCATGCGGGCCTGACGGTGGAGGAAGCGTGGGGCGGGCTGGACGGCTCCGAGTTGACCATGGACAGCCGCCGGTTGGCGGTGCTGGCTCGGGCCGAGTAGCTCGCTAGCCCTCGCCCTCCAGCAGGTCGGGGCGGCGCTGGCGGGTGCGCTTGAGGCGCTGCTCCTGCTTCCACTTCTCGATCTCGGCGTGGTGTCCGCTGAGGAGTACCTCCGGGACCGTCCAGCCGCGATACTCGGCTGGGCGCGTGTACTGGGGGTGCTCGAGGAGGCCGTCGGCGAACGACTCCTCGCGGGGGGAGGCGGCATCGCCGAGAGCGCCGGGGATGTGGCGCGCGACGGCTTCGATGAGCACCATCGCCGGGAGCTCCCCGCCCGTGAGGACGTAGTCGCCAATCGAGACCTCGCGGTCGGCGCAATGCTCGACGAAGCGCTCGTCGACGCCCTCGTAGCGGCCGGCGACGAGGACGAGGCGCGGGTGGCCCGCAAGCTCGCGCACGAGGGCGTCGTCCAACAGCTCGCCCTGGGGCGAGAGGTAGATGACGTGGCCGGGCGGCTCGGCCTTGGCCTGAGTCGACTGGAGGGCAGCGTCGAGCACGTCGACCTTCATGACCATGCCGTGGCCGCCGCCGAAGGGCTGGTCGTCGACGGTGCGGTGGCGGTCAGTGGCGTATTCGCGGATGTCGTGGAGGTGGAGGTCGAGCAGACCGTTCTCTCGTGCTCGCTTGATGATGGAGACATCGAGCGGACCGCCGAAGGCCTCGGGGAAGAGCGTGAGGACGTCGACTCTCATCCGTCGTGCTCGACGGGGCCGGCCAGCAGCTCCGCGATGTGGGGCAGGAGGGGGAGGAGCACGGCGAGGCCATCGGCAACACCCCTGGGGCTGCCGGGCAGGTTCACGATGAGCGTTCTGCCGCGCGTGACGGCGAGACCGCGCGAAAGGATGGCGTAGGAGGTGTGCGTGAGCCCCTCCTGGGCAATGGCAAGGGGGATACCGGGCACGTCCCGCTCGGCGATGTCGCGGGTGGCCTCGGGAGTGAGATCACGGGGCGTGAGGCCGGTGCCGCCCGTCGTGAGGATGACATCGGCCACGTTCGCGTCGCACCAGGCGGCGAGCTGCCTGGCGAGCGCCTCACGGTCGTCGGGGAGAGCGTCGCGCGACACGATCTCGTGGCCTTCCTCGCGGCAGCGGCGCTCGATGAGAGCGCCACCTTCGTCGACGCGCGTGCCGGCGGAAACGCCGTCGGAAGCGGTGAGGATCGCGATGCGCGCCATCGGAACAGTCTAGCGCGGGCCCTCTCGGGGAGGGCGCGAGGTCAGCAAGATGGAAGCGAATGCGTTGACAGACCGGTGGGGCGTCCCTACTATCGCTCGTGGGAGAAAGTGGGGAAGAATGGGATCTTTTCCCAGAAATCTCCTGAAAACGGTGGGGTTTCCCTGCCCGAGGGGCCGACATGGCGTTCCGTGGGAACTTCGAGTACCAGTTGGACGACCGCAATCGGGTCGCCCTGCCCCCGAAGTTTCGCGAAGACTTCGCGAACGGGGCTGTCCTGGTGCCCGGGCTCGACGGCTGCATCGAGGTCTACACGCCGGAGGGATTCGAGGCGGAGGCGCGCGTGGTTGAGCGCGTGCCCGCCTACTCCGAGCAGGGCCGCCAACTGCGGCGAGCGTTCTTCGCCTCGTCGTTCGACGTCCAGCGCGACGGCCAGGGCCGGCTACTCATCCCCGCCAAGCTCCTCACCTACGCAACCATCGAGCGGGACGTGGTCGTTCTGGGGAACGATCAGCGCCTCGAGATCTGGGACCGGGCGACGTGGGAGCAGCAGGAGTCGCTGCTGCCGACCGCCCGCGCCAACGCCCTCCAGCAGCTGGCCGATGGGCCTGCTGCCGCGGGTGGGGGAGGCTAGCGTGCCGGTCATGACATCGTCTCAAGCACCGCACACCCCCGTCCTCCTCGAAGAGGCTCTGAGCTACCTGGCCGTGCGCGAGGACGGCGTCTACATCGACTGCACGGCGGGGGCCGGAGGCCACAGCGCCGGCATCGCCGAGGCGATGGGGCCGGAGGGGCGGCTGCTCTGCATCGACCAGGACGCCGAGGCGCTGGAGTTCGCGCGAGCGAGGCTGGCTCCGTTTGGGAGGCAGGTCAGCTTCGCCCGCGGGAACTTCCGCGATCTCGACTCTATCGCCGCGGACGAAGGGTTCGAGGCGGTGGACGGCATCCTGATGGACCTGGGCGTTTCTTCGATGCACCTGGACACCCCGGAGCGAGGCTTCGCCTTCGCGACCGAGGGGCCACTGGATATGCGCATGGACCAGTCGTCGGACGGCTTGACGGCTGCGGACATCGTGAATACGTGGGACGAGCGCACGCTCGCAACCCTCTTCCGGGAGCTGGGAGAGGTGCGAGGGCCGCGCCGCATCGCGAAAGCGGTGCTGGCGGCACGGCCGCTGAGCTCGACCTGGGATTTAGCCAAAGCCGTCGAGCAGGCTGCGGGGGGCGCGAGAGACCGCACCCAACAACACCCCGCCACCAAGGTCTTTCTCGCGCTTCGGATTCGTGTAAATGGCGAACTCGACTCGCTTGGCACGGCCTTGCCGCTAGCCCGCAGCCTGCTCGGCTTTGGGCCTTCCCGCCTCGGCGGGAGGCTCGTCACCATCGCTTTCCACTCACTTGAAGACCGCATCGTGAAGCAGTACTTCGGACGCGAGTCGCGCGACTGCCTCTGCCCGCCCGTGCTGCCCGAATGCCGCTGCGACCATCGCGCAACCCTCACGCTGCTCGCGCGGCGAGCCGTGCGCGCTTCCGAGGACGAGGTCGGGCGCAACCCGCGCGCGCGCAGCGCCGTCCTCCGGGCCGCGCAGCGCAAGACGGAGGCCCAGCCATGACGGCGCTCGAGCAGCCCGCGCCACGAACGCACAAGGGCCTCTCGCTGCCCCACCTGGGCGCGAGCGGCTGGGTGATCGCGGGCGCGCTCATCGTTTCGGCCAGCGCCTTGGCGCCGGTCGTGCAGAACAGCCTTCTGACGACCCAGGGACGCGATCTTGAGGTGCTGGAGGGCGAGCAGACCGCCCTCCGCGTCGAGATGCGCCAGCTGGAGGCCGAAATTGGCCGCCTCATCTCCCTCGATCGCGTCGCCCGGCGCGCGGGCGAGATCGGACTCGTTCCGGGCGCGGAAGCCATCTTCGTGACCATCGGGGAAGCCGGACCGGCGCCCCCGAAGATCCCTGCGGAGCATCTCCCTGAGTCCTCGGAGCCTGGCTCCGGGCTCACTCCGTAGCCGCGGACCAACCATGGAGGCCATGCCGCTGCTGAACTGAATTCGAACCGGTCACGGGAGGAGGGCCGGCGGGAGGGCGCCCCATGGCGCACCAGCAAGCAAGGCGCACCAGCCGGGTCTGGCTGCCGGCGATCGCGTTCGTGGTATTTGCCTCGATCGTGCTGGCGCGCCTTGTGCAGGTGCAGGTGCTGGAGCACGACCGGTACGCCGAAGAGGCCCGCAGCGAGCTGTTCGCCAGCGACACCGTGTTCGCCCGCCGCGGCGCCATCCTCGACCGGAACGGTTTCCTGCTCGCGATGAGCATGGATACCTGGGACCTGTACATCGCATCCCGTGTCTGGAACGACGAGGCGGCGGCGCGCAAGGCCTCGGAGGCGATTGCGGAGGCGACGGGGCACGACGCCACCTACCTCCGCACGCTCGTACGGGAGAGCGGGCTCGTGGACGTGCTCGTCGCCCGCGATGTGCCCTACGACACCGGCAAGGCGCTGCTCGGTGCGAACGTGCCCGGCCTGGTGGGACTGCCCAACACGATGCGGGTCCACCCGGCAGGCGATCTCGCCTCCTCGATCATCGGAATCACCGGCACCGACAACACGGGGCTGACGGGCATCGAAGCGTGGTACGACGCGGAACTGCAGGGCACGCCCGGTCGGGTCATCTTCGAACGCGATACGACCGGTTCGCCCATCCCCTACGGCGAGACCTTCACCACGGAGCCCGTGCCCGGCCCCGACATCGTGCTCACGATCGACCGGCGCATGCAGGTGGCCGCCGAGCGCGCCCTCAAGCAGGCCATCGAGGAGCACGAGGCAACGCGGGGCGCAATCATCATCATCGATCCCCGAAACGGCGAGATCCTGGCCCTCGCGACACACCCGCGCCTCGAGTTCAACTCGCTCGACCTCTCCGACCCGGACCAGGTGAGGCTCCTGCGCAACAGCACCGTGAGCGATGTCTATGAGCCGGGCTCGGTGATGAAGGTCATCACGACCGCCGCCGCCATCGACGCCGGCCTCGTGACGCCGCACACCGAGTACGAAGATACGGGCATCGCCTACGTCTACGGCACCCCCCTCTACAACTGGAAGAACGGCGTCTACGGCAAGCAGACGATGACGGGCGTGCTCCAGCAGAGCATCAACACGGGCGCCGTCTTCATGGTCGAGAAGCTGGGCGTCGGTCTCTTCCACGAGTACCTGGACGCCTTCGGCTTCGGCAAGCCAACGGGAATCGACATGAGCGGCGAGGCGACCGGCATCGTGCGCCGGCCCACCGACGCGGACTGGTCTCCCGTGGACGCGGCCACGCAGTCGTTCGGACAGGCGATCAGCGTGACGCCCGTCCAGTTGGTGAGCGCCCTGGCGGCCTCCATCAACGGCGGGCGACTGGTGGAGCCCCGACTCGTCTCGGGCATGGTCGACCGGGACGGCACGCGCCACGAGCTCCCCACGAACGTCGTGGGCCAGCCGATCTCGGCGGAGACGAGCGCAACCATCCGCCAGATGCTCGGCGCTGTCATCGACCCCGGCTGGTACCACCCCGCAAAGCCGCGCCTGTACACGGCCGGGGGCAAGTCGGGAACGGCCAACGTGCCGATCGAGGGCAGCTACACCGACACACAGATCGTCTCGTTCGCGGGCTTCGCACCTGTCGACGAGCCCCGCATCCTCATCCTCGTGAAGCTCGACGAGAACGCCGATCTGGTCACGGGTACGGAGGCCGCGGGACCGGTCTTCGCCGCGCTCGTCGATGAGGTGCTCGGCTACCTCGGCGTTCCTCCGGACATCGAGCAGGTGGCGGCGAGGTGACGGGTATGACGACGGCGTTCCTCTCGGAGAGCATGCGCGCCCGCAGCTACCGCGTGATCGAGGGCGCGGCCGCGCCGATCACCGGCGGGTCGGCCGACTCCCGCCTGACGCAGCCAGGCGACCTGTTCGCCGCTTTCCGCGGCGAGCGGCTCGACGGCAACGACTTCGTCGACGAAGCGCTGGCGCGGGGAGCGCCGGCGGCCGTCTGCGAGCGGCCTCCGCGGGGCGACTGGCCCGACCGCACGCTCGCCCTGGTCGGCGACACCCGCACGGCCATGGCCGTGCTCGCGCGCGACTGGCGGCGGAGCTGCGGTGTTCGCGTGGCAGGCATCACGGGGACGGTGGGAAAGACCACGGCGAAGGAGCTGGCGGCGGCGGCGCTGGACACACACTTCCGGACGCACCACAGCCCGGGAAACCTGAACTCCCGCGAGGGGCTGCCCCTCGCCCTGATGAGCCTGCAACGCGACCACGAGGTCTCGGTGCTGGAGATGGCGATGGACAGCGAGGGGGAGATCGCGGAGCTCTGCGCCATCGCCGAGCCGAGCGTGGGCGCGGTCCTCAACATCGGCGCCACACACCTCGAGAAGCTCGGAAGCATGGAGGCGATCGAGCGCGAGAAGCTCTCGCTGGCGCGCAACCTTCCCGGCGACGGTGTCGCCGTCCTGAACGTCGACGACGAGCGCATCGCGCCGGTCGTCGAGGAGCTCGCCTGCGAGGTCATCGGCTTCGGCGCGAGCGAGGCCGCGGGCCTCCGCCGGGGGGAGGTTCGCGACCACGGGCTGGACGGCTCCGAGTTCCGCGTCGCCTACGAGGGGGCGGAGGCGGACGTGCGGCTCCAGCTTCCGGGGGCGCACCTCGCGCAGGGGGCGCTGGCGGCGATCGGCATCCAACTCGCGCTGGGGGTGGGGCTGGCGGAAGCGGCGCAAGCGGTCGGCGGCGCGGAGATCGACGGGCGCCTGCACGTACGGCGCAGCGCCGCAGGAGCGCGCATCCTCGACGACACCTACAACGCCAGTCCTGCCTCCGTGGCGGGCGCGCTGACGCTGCTGCGCGGCCTGGGCGGGCGGCGCATCGCCCTGCTGGGCGAGATGGCCGAGCTCGGCGAGCGCTCCCGGGATGAGCACCGCCGCGTCGGCGGCATCGCCGCCGGCTGCTGCGACATCCTTGTAGCCGCAGGCGAGGCCTGCCGGCCGCTGGTAGAGGAGGCGCGGACGAACGGCCTCAAGGAAAGCCGCTGGTTCGAGACGAAGGAGGAGGCTGCGGCCTTCGCCGTGGTCCTCCTCGGCGAGGGCGACCACATCCTCGTGAAAGCCTCGCGCGGGCAGGCCTTCGAGTTGCTTCTCCCGACGCTGGAGGGCAGCTCATGATTCGTGCGCTCCTCTCCGGCGGCATCAGCTTCGCGCTCACGATGGGCATCGGTTGGCCGGTCGTGCAGTACCTGCGCGCACAGCGGGCGGGCAAGGCGATCAGCGAGGATCAGCCCGCCTCGCACCAGGAGAAGGCGGGCACGCCCACCTTCGGCGGGTTCATCATCTGGGTGCCCACCCTGATCGTGACCGCGGTCGCCATCGACTGGCTGGACCACCGCTCCATCCTGCTGCCCCTGGGCATGATCGCCGCCACCGGCGTCATCGGCTTCATCGACGACCTGGGCACGTTGCAGGAGCGCGTCGGCTTCCGTGGCGGCGTCAGCTGGCGGCTGAAGATCCTGTTGCTCACCCTGCTCGCTATCGGCGCCGCCTGGGTGCTGTACGGCGAACTCGACGTGGAGTCCGTGAACGTGCCGTGGCTGGGAAGCTACGCGCTCGGCCCCGCCTACATGGCTATCGCCGTTGTCGCGATCGTGGCGACGACGAGCGCTGTGGCGGTCACGGACGGGCTCGACACGCTGGCCGGGGGCACGACGCTCTTCGCCTTCATCGCCTACGGGGTGATCGCGTTCGTGCAGGGTCAGGATTTCGTCGCGACCTTCGCCTTCATCATCGCGGGCGCCAACCTCGGATTCCTCTGGTACAACGCCCACCCCGCACGCGTGTTCATGGGCGACACGGGCGCCCTCGCTCTGGGGTCGAGCCTGGCCATCGTCGCCCTCATGACAGGCCACTGGCTGCTGCTGCCGCTCGTCGGGCTGGTGTTCGTGGCGGAGGCCCTGAGCAACATCGTCCAGATCGGCTACTTCCGCCTGAGCGGAGGCAAGCGCGTCTTCCGGCGCGCGCCCCTGCACCACCACTTCGAAGAGCTCGGCTGGAGCGAGACAACGGTGGTGACCCGCTTCTGGGTTGTCTCCATCGTCGCCGCGATGGTCGGCGTCGGTCTCGCGCTGGCGGTACCGGAGTGACGATGATGGTGGAACGCGCGACCACGACGACACTCCCCGAGATCCCGGGCGCCCGCGCGCTCGTTTACTCCCTGGGGATCGAAGGGCGCGACCTCGCGCGCTGGCTGCTCGCCCGCGGCACCTCCGTGACCATGGCCGACAGCCGTACCGCCGAGCAGCTCGACGCCGCCGGCGCCGTAGCGCCCGAGGGCGTCGAGCGGACCATCCGCGGTGAACTGCTCGACCCCAAGGGCTTCGACCTGCTGGCGGTTTCGCAGTCGGTGCTGCGCAACGACCCGAAGGTCGTGCGCGCACGCGAGCTCGGCATCCCCGTGGTCTCGCAAATGGCGCTGGCCCTGCGGCTCTGCCGCGGCCGCGTCGTTGGGATCACGGGCTCGAGCGGCAAGTCGACGACGACGGCCCTGGTGGGGGCGATGGCGGAGAGCGCCGGCATCGAGCACCTCGTGGGGGGGAACCTCGGCGGGTCACTGCTCGACCGTATCGAGGCCGTCCCCGAGGCAGCGACCGTCATCCTCGAGATCAGCCACACCCAGCTGCAGTACACCGACCGCTCGCCCGCGATCGCCGCGGTCACGAACGTCACGCCGAACCACCTCGACCAGTTCAGCTGGCCCGAATACGTCGACCTGAAGCGCGGCCTGCTGCGCTACCAGGACGCCGAAGGGCTGGCGATCCTGAACGCCGACGACGACACGAGCCGGGATCTGCGCGCCGACGTGCAGGGCCGGCTCGCCGAGGTTTCGCTGGCGGGACCAGTCCCGGGTGATGGCGCCTGGCTCGACGGGGACACGATCGTATCGCGCTGGGGAGGCGCGCCCGAGACTGTCGCCAGCACCAGCGACCTGCGCATGCGGGGCCGTCACAACGTCGCAAACGCCGTGATGGCAGTCGCAACGGCGCGGGCGATGGGCCTCCCGCTGGAGGCCATCGCGGATGCGCTGCGACGCTTCCCGGGGCTCCCCCACCGCCTGCAGGTTGTAGGGCGGGCGCGGGGAGCAATCTGGATCAACGACAGCATCGCCACCTCGCCGGAGCGCACCGTGGCAGCGCTGGAAGCGGTGAGCGAGCCGGCCATCCTGTTGCTCGGCGGGCGCGAGAAGACGCTGCCGCTGGAGAAGCTTCGCGCCGCCGCCGGGGAGCGCTGCCACGCGGCCATCTGCTTCGGGGAAGCGGCCACGCCGTTCGCGGAGGCGATGGCGGGGGCCGTGGAGACGGTCGCGCGGGTGGAAACGCTGACCGAGGCGGTGGAAGCCGCCGCCGCCATTGCGCGGGAGGGCGACGCCGTCCTGCTCTCGCCGGCGGGCACGAGCTTCGACGCCTACCCCCGCTTCGAGGCGCGGGGCGAGGCCTTCGCCGCACTCGTGGCCGCGCTCGATGGATTCGAGGAGGTGTCGCCATAGCCGTCACCTCGAACCGCCGTTGGCCCGCGCGGGGCCCCGACTACACGCTGCTGGCGCTGGTCGCCGTGCTCACGATCACCGGCCTGGTGACGGTGTACAGCGCGAGCTTCGTGATCGGCCTCGCGCTGTTCTCCGACTCGCACCACTTCATCGCGCGACAGGCGATGTGGGCCGTGCTCGGTACGGCCTTGCTGATCGCGGCCATGCGGCTCGACTACCACATCCTGCGGCGCCTGGCGGTGCCGCTCATGGGGCTCACGCTGGTGCTCCTGCTGTTCACCCTCATCGTGGGCACCGAGGCGGGCGGCGCGCAGCGCTGGCTCACCTTCGGCGGTTTCAGCCTACAGCCCGCGGAGTTCACGAAGCTCAGTGTCATCGTCTACCTGGCGGCGTGGCTCAACTCGCGGGGCGACAACCTGCGGCGCTTCGAGCAGGGCCTGATGCCGTTCATCGTCATCATCAGCGCGATCGGCCTGCTGCTCATGCTCCAGCCCGATCTGGGCACGACGGGCATCATCATCGCCATCACGATCACGATGTTCTGGGCGGCGGGAGCGACCCTGCTGCAGATGAGCGCCCTGTTCGTCTCGGGCAGCATCGCGGTGGTCTCGCTGACGCTCATCGAGGGCTACCGGTTCGACCGCCTGAGCGCTTTCCTCAGCGCCGAGTCCGACCCGCTCGGGAACGGCTTCCAGACGCTGCAGGCGCTTATCGCGCTTGGCAACGGCGGGGCGACCGGGCTCGGCCTGGGCGCGAGCCGGGGCAAGTTCTTCTACGTCCCGGAGAGCCACACCGACGGCATCTTCGCGATCCTGGGCGAGGAGCTGGGGCTGGTAGCGACGGGCGCGGTGGTGCTCCTCTTTGTGACGCTGATGCTGAAGGGGTACCAGGTCGCGCGGCGCGCGCCGGACCAATTTGGCTTTCTCCTGGCGACGGGCATCACCACGTGGATCGCGACGCAGGCGTTCGTGAACATCGGCGGCATCACGCGCGTGATCCCGCTGACAGGCGTGCCCCTGCCTTTCATCAGCTACGGCGGCAGCGCCCTCGCGGCCGTGCTCCTGGCCGCGGGCGTGCTCGCAAGCATCTCGCGCTTCACCGAAGCACGCGAAGCCGCCCGCGAGCGCACGCGCATGGGCAAACAGCCCTCCGAGGGGAGGGACGAGTGATGAGAGTCGCGCTCGCAGCGGGCGGAACGGCAGGCCACATCTTCCCGGCGCTGGCCACCCTGGGGGCGCTGCGGGCCAGCGGCGAGCCGGTGGAGGCGCGCTTCTACGGGCCGGACAACCGTGGCGAGCGCACGCTCGTGCAGGGCCACGACGTGCCCTTCGAGGCGGTCCCGGCGGCGCCTCTGCGCGGTCGTTCGCCGCTGGCCCTGGCGCGCGGGCTCGCGCGTACGGCACTGGGCGTGGCGGCGGCGCTGCGAGCGCTGCGGCGCTTCCGCCCGCACGTGATGCTCAGCACCGGCGGCTACGGCAGCTTCCCGCCGAGCGTGGCCGCGCGCGTCCTGCGACTGCCTCTTGTCGTGTTCCTGCCGGACGTGGAGCCGGGGCTGGCCGTTCGCGCCGAGAGCCGGCTGGCCACGCTCATCGCAGCGGCCACGGAGGCAGCCCTCCCCCGGCTTCCCACCGAAAAGACGGTCGTGAGCGGCTACCCCGTGCGCGACGCCTTCCGCGCGCCGCGTGAGCGCGTCCGCGAGGAGCTGGGCTGGAGCGAAGACGAACGCGTGCTCCTGGTCGCGGGGGCGACGCAGGGGGCGCAGGCGATCAACCGTGCGGTCTGGCAGGCGCTGCCGCGGTTCTGCGAGGCCGCACGCGTGGTCCACATCACCGGCGAGGCCGCCTCGCACGAGGCGACGTCCGAACGCAGGTCGCTGCCCGAGGCGCTGCGCGACCGCTACGAACCGGCGCCGTTCCGGGAGGACCTGCCGGCCCTGATGGTCGCCGCCGACCTCGCGGTCATGCGCGCGGGCGCGAGCACGCTCGGCGAGCTGCCCGCTGCCGGGCTCCCCGCCATCCTCGTGCCGGGCACCTTCGCGGGCGGGCACCAGCGCGAGAACGCTCGCTGGCTCGCCGAGCACGGCGCCGCGCTCGTTCTCGAGGAAGCGGAGTTGGACGCCCTCGAAGGTCGTGTCCTCGACCTGCTGCACGACGGCGGTCGGCGTGAGGCGATGGCGGAAGCAGCGCGCGCCACGGGTCACGCCGACGGGGCGGAGCGGCTCGCCGCGATCCTGCGGGAGGTGGCGCGATGAGCGAGCTTCGCGGCCCCGTGCACATCGTGGGAGTCGGCGGCATGCACATGTCGGCCATCGCACAGCTGCTGCATGAGCGCGGCGAGCGCGTGCAGGGCAGCGACCTTGAACCGTCAGCGCTCACGAGGAGCCTCGAGGCGATGGGCGTGACGGTCTTCGCCGAACACGCCGCAGAGAACCTCGGCGATGCGCGCACCGTGGTGGCGACGGCGGCGGTGGGGGAGGACAACCCCGAGATCGCAGAGGCCCGCCGCCGCGGACTGCCCGTGCTCGGGCGGCCGGAGGTGGTCGCGGGGTTGATGGAGGGGAAGCGGGTCATCGCCGTGGCCGGGTCGCACGGCAAGACGACGACGACGAGCCTCATCGCCTTCATCCTGAGCGAGGCCGGGCGCCAACCGATGTACCTGATCGGGGGCGAGAGCCGCGACCTCGGGGGGAACGCCGCCTGGGGTGGCGGGGATGTCTGCGTGGTGGAGGCGGACGAGTACCAGCGAGCCTTCCACGCCTACGAGCCCGACATCGCCGTGATCACGAACGTGGACGCCGACCACCTCGACCTGTACGGCACGCCCGAGGCGTATGAGGAGGCCTTTCTCACGTTCGCGCGGCGCGTACGCACGGGCGGGCGGCTGTTGGCTGGCGGCGACAACGAGGGCGCGGCGCGTGTCGCGGCTGCCGCCGAGGGCGCCTTCACCGTCGAGACCTACGGCCTGGGCGACACCTGTACGTGGCAAGCCACCGACCTCGCCCTTGGGGAGTCGGGCGCGGCTTTCGCCGTGAGACACGAAGGCGACGCGCTCGGGGAACTGACGGTCGCGCTGCCGGGCGAGTACGCCGTGCAGAACACGCTGGGGGCGGCGGCGGTCTGCCTTGGGGAGGGCACACCGTTCGCCACCGTCCGTGCCGCCGCCGCGTCCTTCCAGGGGGCGAAGCGACGCTTCGAGCGCCTGGGCGAGGCCAGCGGTGTGTTGGTCATCGACGAGTACGCGCACCACCCAAGCGAGGTTCGGGCCGTGCTCGAGGCGGCGCGCACGCGCTTCCCGGGGCGGCGCCTGATCGGCATCCATCAGCCCCACACCTACAGCCGCATCGTCTACCTGTGGGAGGCGTGGCTGGAGTGCTGGGGCGGGCTCGACGAGCTCGTCATCCTCGAGACCTACGCTGCCCGCGAGACGCCGACGGAAGGCCGCTCGGCGGCGGACCTCGCGCGGAACATCGCCCGTCCGTCCGCCTCGTACGCCGCGGACTTCGGCGAAGCGGTCGAGCAGGCGGCCACGCTCGCCCGTCCGGGCGACGTTGTCCTGACGATCGGCGCTGGCAGCGTCACCGAGGTTGGTCCGCTGCTGCTGGAGCGACTGTCATGACGACGCTCGAACAGCTGGCGGCAAGGCTGGAGTCGGTGGGCGAGGTGCGCCGGGGCGAACGGATGTCCCGCCACACGACCTTCGGCGTGGGCGGCCCCGCCGACATCTACGTGACCGTCCGCAACGCCGATGCTCTCGCTCAAGCCGCACGCATCGCGGCAGAGGCAGACGCGGGGCCGTTCGTCCTGGGCAGTGGCAGCAACATCGTCGTGGCCGACGGGGGCATCCGCGGCATCGTCATCGATAACCGCGCACGCAACGAGGAGCACGAGGGCAACCGCGTCCGCATCGGCAGCGGAGCGAGCTTCGCGGGCTTCGCACGGAAGATGTGCCGCGCTGGGGTGGCGGGGCTGGCCTGGGCCGTCGGCATTCCGGGGACGTTGGGCGGGGCGGTCGTCTACAACGCGGGCGCCTACGGGGGGTGCCTGGCCGATGTGCTCACAGGCGTGCGACTGCTCGATCCCGAGGAGGGCGACTCCTGGCGCGCCGCCGGCGAGCTCGACCTGACTTACCGTGGCAGCGCCTTCCGGCGCGGACCACTCGCCGGCCGCACCGTGCTCGAGGCGGAGCTCACGCTCAGCGCCAGCGACGCGGACGCCCTCCTGGCCGAGGCAAGCGGCTACGACCAGCGGCGACTGGCCGCGCAACCACGTGGACGCAACGCCGGCTCCATGTTCAAGAACCCGCCCAAGAGCCCGGCCTGGAAGCTGATTGACGCCGTTGGGCTGCGGGGAGAGCGGCGCGGGGACGCCGGCATCAGCGAACAGCACGCCAACTTCTTCGTGAACCGGGGACAGGCACGGGCGAGCGATGTGCTCTGGCTGGTGGAGGAAGCGGAGCGCCGCGTCTTCGAGACCCACGGTGTGCGGCTCGAGCGCGAAGTCGGGTTCGTGGGGGCGTGGTGATGGCAAGACAGCGGGTGGCGGTCATCTTCGGGGGGCGCTCGGGCGAGCACGAGGTGAGCCTGCGCAGCGCCCGCAGCGTCATCGCTGCGCTCGACCGCGAACGCTGGGAAGTGGCGCCCATCGGCGTGACGCGCGCGGGCGAGTGGCTCTCGATCGCGGAGACGGAGGAGTCCCTCGCGGAAGGCATGGAGGCGCTGCATGAGGGCGGAACGCCCCTTGTCGGCGGCGGGGCGCTGGCGGAACTCGGCCAATGCGACCTGGCCTTCCCCCTCATCCACGGCGCCCAGGGCGAGGACGGCTGCCTCCAGGGGCTGCTGGAGCTGGCGGACATCCCGTACGCCGGCGCCGGCGTCGCGGCGAGTGCGGTGGGGATGGACAAGGCGGTGCAGAAGGCGCTGTTCAGGGAGGCAGGCATCCCCGTCGCCCGTTATGTCGTGCTTCACCGCTGGGAGATCGAGCGCGACGGCGAAGAGGCGCACCGCTTCGTCGAGGACGGGGTCGGCTACCCGTGCTTCGCGAAGCCCGCGAATGGCGGCTCAAGCATCGGCATCACACGCGTCGCCTCACGCGAGGACCTCGGCAGGGCACTCGTGGCGGCCCTTGCCCACGACGAGAAGGTCGTGGTCGAGCAGGCGGTGGAGGGCCGCGAGGTGGAGTGCTCGGTGCTGGGCAACGAGGCGCCGGAGGCGGCCGCGGTCGTTGGCGAGATCGAGCCCGACCGCGAGTTCTACGACTACGACAGCAAGTACGCCGCCGACTCGCGGACCGCACTGCATGTGCCCGCACGCATCGACGCGGACGCGGTTGCGCGCGTGCGCGCGCTCGCCCTGCGGATGTACCTGGCGATGGGCTGCGAGGGATACGCGCGCGTCGACTTCTTCGTGGGCGGTACCGGTGAGGTGACCGGCAGCGAGGTGAACACGATTCCGGGGTTCACCACCATCAGCATGTTCCCCCGGCTGTGGGAAGCGAGCGGCCTCACCTACCCGAACCTCCTGGCGCGCATCCTCGACCTCGCAGTGGCGCGCTGGGAACGGGGGGTGGCGCGATGATCAGGCGGCACGAACGGGAGAAGGCGCCGCCACCGAAGAACCGCATCGTGCGGCGGAAGCGGCCCGCGTCCGAACCCACCACCGCACGCGCGTCCGGGCGCGGGGCGGGCGAGAAGCAGGACCAGAGCGTGGGCCGGCGGAAGCTCCGGCCGCTGCTCAGGGCGCGGACGCTCGGCCGGCGGGGACGGTCGTGGCTGCGGAGCCGCTCGCTGATGATCGCCGCGGCAACGGTGTTCCTGGGAGTCGTGGGCGCGGGCGTGTGGGCGTGGGAATCGCCCCTGCTGCGGGTGCGGGAGGTGGAGGTTGTGGGGGCCGGGGCGTCGCGCGAGAGCGACATCATCGAGCGCGTCGACTTCTGGGGCGAGCGCACGTTCACCGCCGACCTGAGCACGGCGGCGGCGGCCATCCTGGAGCTGCCGCTGGTCGCCTCCGTCGACATCGAGCGGCACTGGCCGGACACGGTTCGCATCACGGTTCGCGAGCGCGAGCCGTGGGGCTCGTGGGAGCAGGCCGGACTGCGCTACACGATCGACCGTGAGGGGTTCGTCCTGGGGCACCAAGCTCCGCCCGCCGGCTCGACGACGATCGTGAGCAACGAGTCATTCTCGCTGCGGCCGGGCGACCGGGTCGACCGTCATGCCGTCGAAGCAGCGGCGGAGATAACGAGCCAGATCGAGAAGGCGCTGGGCACGCCGGCGGTCGAACTGACCTACTCGCCGGACGAGGGCATTCGCGTCCGCACCGCGGACGGCCAGACCGCCCTCCTCGGCGACTCAAGCGGCATCGCCTACAAGCTGGCGGTGTGGGCGCGCGTGGCGCAGGAAGCGACAGCGCGAGACATCACCTACTCAACCATCGACCTGCGGTTCGGGGACAGGCCCGTGCTGCGGTGAAAAACGTCAACGAGGGGAACCATGAAGAAGAGTAACGCCATAGCAGCCATCGACATCGGCTCCACGAAGGTGACGGCGCTCGTCGCCGACAGGAACGAGTACGGGCAGGCGCACGTACTCGGCGTTGGGGTGGCGCCCGCCGCCGGCCTCGCACGCGGGGTGATCGACAACATCCAGTCGGCCCGCGATGCCGTCGCAACGGCGGTGGAGAAGGCAGAGCAGTCGTGCGGGATGCGCATCCTCAGCGGGGTCGTGGGTATCGCGGGCGGGCACCTGAGCTCGCAGAACAACCGCGGCATCGTGGCCATCGCCGACCGCAGCGAGCCGATCACGGCGGACGACCGGGCGCGCGCCATTGAGGTGGCGGGGCAGATCAGCATCCCCACCAACCGTCAGATCCTCCACGTGATCCCGCGGGGGTACTGGATCGAAGGCACCGACCCGGTTTCCGACCCGGTGGGGATGTTCGGCGCCCGCCTCGACGCCGAGACCCACATCGTGACGGGCGCGGTGTCGGCCGTGCAGAACCTGACGAAGTGCGTGGAGGACGCGGGCGTGCAGGTGGATGAGATCGTGCTCGGATCCCTCGCCGCTGCCACGGGCGCGATCACGGCCGAGGAGCGCGCGCAGGGCGTGGCGGCGGTCGATATCGGAGGGAGCACAACCTCCATCTGCGTGTACGACGAGGGAGCCGTCGCCCACACCGCCACGCTCACGCTGGGCGGTGCGCACCTGACACAGGATCTGGCGCGGCTGCTGCGCTGCCCCTGGGAGAGCGCCGAACGGCTGAAGTGCGAGTACGGCTCCGCCCTGACGACGGCGGAAGTGGGCAGCGTGGACGTGGAGGTGCGCGCCTTCGGCACGAACTCCCGGAAGCGCGTCTCGGCCGGGCACGTGGCCGAGATCCTGCAGGCGCGCACGGAGGAGATCCTCGAGATGGTGGCCATCGAGCTGAAGCGCGCGGGCTACCTGGACCGGATCGCCGCGGGGCTCGTCCTCACCGGCGGCACGAGCCAGCTGCGCGGCATCGACGAGCTCGCCGAGCACCGGCTCGACCTGCCGGCGCGGGTCGGCGGGCCGCGCGGCTGCACCGGCCTGACCGACCTGATCGCGACACCCGCCTACACCACCGCGGTGGGGCTGGCGAAGCACGCCCTGCGTGGGACCGCTGCCGCTCGGCGGCCCGCCGGGGCCCGCAAAGACGACCCGGAGAGCGGCTTCCTCAGGCGCGTCGCCGCGTTTGGGCGAGCCTTCATCCCCCAGTAACCGAGAGCATCCCCCAACCAAGGAGGACCATCGCGAACGCTAACGGCCAGACCGACACCAAATCCGCTTTCACCCCACAGACGGAGGAAGAACGTTGAGCTACACAGTCGACAAGGAACTACTGCCCGACATCAGGGTCGTCGGAGTCGGCGGGGGCGGCGGCAACGCCGTGAACCGCATGGTGCACGCTAACATCCCGGGCGTGACCTTCGTGGCCGTGAACACCGATGCGCAAGCGCTCGCCAGCTCCGACGCGGAGCTGCGGATGCGCATCGGGGAGAAGCTGACCAAGGGCCTGGGCGTCGGGGGCGACCCCACGCGCGGTGAGCGCGCCGCCGAAGAGAGCCGGGCCGAACTCGAAGATCTGCTGAACGGCGCCGAGATGGTGTTCGTGGCGGCTGGCATGGGCGGCGGCACGGGCACCGGCGCGGCGCCCGTGGTGGCGGAGGTGGCGCGCGAAGTCGGCGCGCTCACCATCGGCACCGTCACGACGCCGTTCGCCTGGGAGGGAGCGGCCCGCACGCGGGCGGCCCGGGGCGGCATCGACAAGCTGCGGGACAAGGTCGACACCCTCATCTCGATCCCCAACTCGCGGCTGCTGGAGAGCTGCCCCGAGGACTTCACCATGGACCAGGCGTTCGAGATGGCCGACGACGTGCTGCGGCAGGCGATCCAGGCGATCTCGAACATCATCAGCCAGAACGGCGCCATCAACCTGGACTTCAACGACGTACGCACCGTGATGAGCGAAGCAGGGCCCGCCCTCCTCGCCATCGGGTCGGCCTCGGGGGAGAACCGCGCGGCGGAGGCGGCGAAGAAGGCAACGGCCAGTCCGCTCCTCGATCAGACGATCAACGGGGCGACGAACGTGCTCTTCAACGTCACTCACGACGGCAACCTCAAGCTCCGCGAGCTGGACATCGCCGCGCGGGTCATCGCAGAGGTGGTGGACAGCACGGCCAACATCATCTTCGGCACCGTGGTCGACCCGTCGGCCGGGGATGCGGTGCACATGACGGTCATAGCGACCGGATTCTCGGAGTCGCAGGCCCCGACGGTGGGCCTCAGCCGGGCCAGCAGCAAGCCGCGGGCCGTAGCCCTTGAGCTGCCCGGCATGTCAAGTGAGGAGGACGCCGAACTACCGGCGTTTCTTCGGCGCAACATCCGCTCGATGGGCGAGATACGCGCCAACGGTAATCGGGAAGCGAGGATGGCTGAAAGGAGGTAGCCACCAAGACCGAGCGCACGGTTGAGTCCGGGAGGACTGCTTCTCGACCAGACGGGCGGGATCTGAAGCCTTGGGAGATGGCGTCAGGTCCCGTCCCTTTCTGTGAGCTATGCGCCGGCCACCCCGCCGGCGGCACCTCTCCTTTCAGCCTAGTCGTCAAGGTAGCACATGCGAGCGGCTACTTACCACCGTTAGACCGTCTCGAAACGGGCCGCGGCAACCCCGCCGTGCTCAGCGGTCGCCCTACGGCAGGCAGCCACAACGAACATGTCCACGACCAGGACCCGAGGACACCTTTGTATACAGGAAGCGCTCATTTGTGCTAGGCTAACGCTCGTTGTGACACAGGCTGCACGATTCGACGAGCAGGACTTTGCCACCGACCTCAGGCGGGCAGGGATGGGCATCCGCCAGGCGGAGGCGATCGCGAGCGGGGTGGGGCTGCTCGCTACGGAGATGCGCGAGGGCTTCCAGGGTCTACGGGACGCGATACATGCGCTGAACCACCGGCTCGATGGGTTCGAGGAGCGGCTTGGTGCGATGGAAGTACAGGTGGCAGCAATGGCATCGCTGCTGCTCGGGGCGCCGGACCCCGAGACGCATGACTACATCGTCGTTGACTTCGGGAACGCATACCTCGGTTCGTGCGGCGGATGCTCGTGGCAGAGGGCGGCGAGAACGAACGTAGCTGCCAGGGAGCAGCACCAGCAGCATCATGCCCGCTTGAACTAAGCGCCTGGCGACTACGTTCCGTCGGCGTCCGGGACGGTCGGCCACTCGACCGTGCGGCCACTCTCCATCGGCTCGCCCAGAAGGCGCGCCTCGATCCACGAGGCGAGCAGTTCATCGAGCGCGTCGGCGACGCTTGCCAGCGAGTGGCCGGCATCGCCGTAGACGACGAGACGCTTCGGTTCTCCCGCGCGCCGGTAGATGTCCTCGCTGGCCTCGGAGTCGAGCACCTCGTCGGCGCTGCCATGCACCAGCAGGAGGGGCCGCGCCAGCTCTTCGACCTGACGCGTGCCGTAGAGCTGGGGCGAGAGCGAAGCAACAGCGCTCACCAGGGGGTGGAGGGCGCCTGCCTTCACGACGACGGCCCCGCCGAAGCTGTGCCCCACGAGCACGGCATCGCTGGCGCCAATGCCCTTCAGGAAGGAGCAGCCCGCCAACACGTCGAGGACGCACTCCTCGAAGACATCGGGCTCGCGGTAGTCGAGGCGGAGGACGCTGACATTGCGAGGCATGAGCAGCCCGGGCAGCCGGGCGAAGAGCCCGCCCGCTGGCCCGTCCAGCCCACCCATCGCGCCGCCGGCGCAGATGATGGCGCCGGAGCCGCCTTGCACGGGATGGAACACCCCTGGAATCTCGCCGCGGCTGGTCTCCAGAACGACCGCCAGGCTCTCGGGTGAAGGGCCGGGCACGGCCGTCACGTTGTGGAGGCTGAGCGTGAGGTCTTCCGGCTCGGGCGTCGAGGGCTCGGTCACGCGCGCACGATACAGGCCCACCCGCGGCGGACGCTCAGGTCAGCCAGGCGTCGTCGGGGAGGGGCTCGCGGGGGACGTCCTCGTGGGCGTTCACCATGTGGTGGGCGAGCGGTTCGAGGCGCCCCCAGACGGCGTCGAAGTCCTCGGGCGCGAGCGCCTGCCCCTCAAGCGCCGCACGCATGTGCGTGAGCCAGAGCTGGGCATGGTGCTCGGCGATAACGAAGGGGAAGTGGCGGCGGCGCAGGCGGGGGTGGCCGTAGCGCTCGGAGTAGCGCGGTTCGCCGCCCAGCCACTGTTCGAAGAAGAGGGTGAGCTTCTCACGGCTGGGGGTCAGGTCGTCGGGGTAGAGGGCTCGCAGGGGAGCGTCCGCGGCGACAGCGTCGTAGAAGGCCTCGATGACGGCCTCCACGGCCTCGCGGCCCCCGACGCGCTCGAACAGGGTCTGGCCGCTCACGAGGTGCGCCAGCGCAGGGCGAGAAAGGTGAGCGTGAAGGAGGCGGTACCGAAACCGAAGACGGCGGCGGCGCCCCTGAGCAGGTCGAGTCCGTTCCAGCCCTCGATGATGAGGGAGCGCTGCGCCTCGAGGACGTAGGTGATGGGATTGATAGTGGCGAGAACCTGCAGCCAGTCGGCGAATACCTCCTTGGGGGCGAAGGCGGTCGAGAGGAAGATCAGGGGGAAGAGGAGCAGGCCCCCGGCGGCGGCCGCCTGCGGGCTTCCCGTGCGGAGGGCGACGGCGGCGTTGAAGCCGGAGTAGGCCATGCCGAAGGAGAACGATCCCACGAGCAGAACCAGCAGGCCGGGTACGCCGGTATCGAACCCCGTGCGGAAGATGAGTCCCACGCACACGATGACCAGCGTGATGATGACAGTGCGCACCCCGTCGGCGGTGATGCGTCCGAGGACGATGGCGGAGCGGGGAACGGGAGTCAGCAGCAGCTTGTCGAAATAACCTGATTGGATATCGGTGATGGTGCCGAGCCCGGCGCTGGCGGAGATGCTTGAGGCCGCCGCGAGAATGGCGACGGGCACCTGGAAGCCGGTGAAGTTTTCGATCCCGAAGGCGTCCGCCGCGATGGAGCCGATGGAGCCGACGGTGACGGCGAAGAAAAAGAGCGGGACGAAGATGTTCCCAACTTCCTGCGCCGGATTGCGGACCGCCTCGCGGAGGGAGCGCACAGTGAGGAAGCAGACCGTCGTGATCGACTGCATCAGGCGGCTCCCCCTTCGGCGGCGGGCAGCTCTTCCACCTGGAGGTGGTGTCCCGTCGCTTCGAGGAACACGTCGTCGAGGCTGGGGCGTGAGATGGAGACGTCTCCCACCTCGATGCCGGCATCGTCGAGGGCGATGACGATGCGCGCTACCGCACGAGCGCCATCGGCCACGTACACAACGGCCGCCCCGTCGGCGATTTGCACGCGTTCGACGGCGGCCAGGCCGCCCGCGACCTCGGCGGCGCGATCGAGCGCATCCGCAGCGGGGACCTGAACCGTGACGACGTCGGTGCCGATGCGCGCCTTCATCTCAGCGGGCGAGCCCCGCGCAATGATCCGCCCCTGGTCGATGATGGCGAGGTCGTGGGCGAGGCGATCGGCTTCCTCGAGATACTGGGTCGTGAGGAAGACGGTGATGCCCTCCTCGACGCTGAGCCGGTTCACGTAGCGCCAGATGGCCTCGCGGCTGATGGGGTCGAGGCCGGTCGTCGGTTCATCCAGGAAGAGGATGCCGGGTCCGTGGACGAGGGCCGCGGCGAGATCGAGGCGGCGCTTCATGCCGCCGGAATATGTGCCGATGGTGCGATCGGCTGCGTCTTCGAGGTCGACGATGGCGAGCAGTTCGTCGACGCGTGGGCGGCGTACAACGCCGCGTATGCCAAAGAGGCGCGCCTGGAGGGTGAGCAGTTCGCGACCCGTTTGGATATCGTCGAGGCCGGCATCCTGGAGAGCCACGCCGATGCGGTTCCGCACGGCGCGTGCCTCAGTGAGGATGTCGAGGCCGTCGACGCGTGCCCTACCGGCAGTTGGACGCAGCAGGGTGGTGAGCACACGAATGGTGGTCGTCTTGCCGGAGCCGTTTTGCCCGAGGAAACCGAAGATCGTTCCCGCCGCGATGTCGAGGTCGATGCCATCGACGGCGCGCACCTCGTTGAAGTGCTTGATCAGACCCTCGGCCCAGATGGCGCTCATCGTTTCGAGCGTAGAGGACCCCGTGCGTTGGGCAAACTTCCCCCGCCAGGTCCCCCCGCTGCATCCGGTTCAGGGGAGCCCCCGGTGGCGCCGATCACCTCGGCGAGGAGGTCGAGGTTGTCGCTGTTGACCCCCGCGGCGCCGGCGCCGAGGACGCGGGCGAGCTCGGCGTGGGTGTTCACCGGCCAGACGTAGACGGCGACGCCGCGCCCCGCGAGTTCGCGCATGAGGGCGGGCTGCACGAGCGTGATGTGCAGGGAGAGGGCGTGGTAACGCTCGCCGAGGACAGGCAGGAGCTCGGCGAGCTCATCCGGCCAGGCCGCCGAGGGGATGAGGCAGACCTGCTGGAGCCCTTCGAAGGGCTCCAGCAGCCACCACTCCCGCGTCGTGACGGCGTAGGGCGCGCCGGGGAGACGCCGATCGAAGGCGTCCGCGACGGCCTCGGAGAGAGTCGGCGTTTCGGACTTCAAGTCGACCATGACGCGCACGTCGCGGCCGGCCGCCTCGATGACCGCATCGAGCTCGAGGCGGGGACCCCAGCCGGGGGAGAGGCGCCAGCGTTCGCGCAGCAGGGGGAGGGGGGCCACGGTCTTCGCGTGGCGCACCTCGAGCCGGCCGCGGTGCAGCCAGAGGTCGAATTCCGCGAGGTCGGCGCCGATGGCCTTCGCGCGGTCGAGACGCGGGAGGTGGTTGCCCGCACGGTGCGCGATCGCGACCGGGCGGCCCTCGGGCTGGGGGCAACTCACGAAGGCGCTCCGCCTCGCTGCAGCAGGTACTGCACGTCTGGTGGGATGGGGATGCCACGGCCCGTGACGGTGTCGAGCCATGCCCACGCATGCACGAAGGTGGCGATCGGCGTCCCGCGAGTCGTGGAGCGCACCGAGAACTCCTGCTCGAAACCGCGGTCGTCGGTACTCACGGTCGTGACCTCGATGGTGGCCCCATCCTGCCAGGGCAGCGGTGCGTGGTAGACGGCGCGGGTCTCGCGCTGGACGGCGACGACGTGGTCGGGCTTGGAGACGCCACAGTGGCCCTCGAAGGCAGAGTAGGCGAGCTCCGTGAGCGCGAGCAGAACGCCCGCGTGCACAAACCCGGTGTCGGTAAACGTGTCGGTGTGGCGAGTGGGGTAGGAGATGGAGAAGGTCACGCGCCGATCGTGGGAGGCGGGGGCGCGAGAGGCAAGCCGCCTAGAAGATAACGGCGTCCACGCCCCAGACCTCGCCGGCGCCGGTCGCGAAGAGGACGACGGCGATGAGCAGCATCATCAGGTTCTGGCCCTGCTCGCCCTGGTCCTTCAGCCCCGCGAGGAGCAGGTAGTTCAGGTTGAGGAAGGCGGCCAGGATCAGCCCGGCGAAGGTGAGGAAGCCGAGGGTGATGCTGACGCCGGCGGCGAATTCGGCCAGCACCACCATCCACGAGGTGACCACCCAGGCGCGCTCGCTGCGCAGCGACGTGGCCTTGAGCACCCTGGCGAAGGCAGGCACGGGATGTTCCTCGACGAGCCCCTCGACCCAGCCGCGCGAGCCGCCCCGGAGGAAGCCCGGCAGGTCCTTGTGACGCACGCTCTCGAGCCACCAGAGGCCCAGCCCGATGCGGAGGATGGCGAGCCACTCCTCCTTCGCCAGCCAGTCGAAGATGTCCAACGGTCCCATCGGGGCCGAATTGTAGCCTCCCCAAGACAGCATCGCGCTACCATCTGACGATGGCCGACGAACCTCGTCCCCTGCTGGTCTGGGTCGACATGGAGATGACTGGCCTTGACGTGGAGCGCCACCACGTGCTCGAAGCGGCGGCGCTCGTAACGGACGGGGAGCTGCGCGAGCTCGACGACGGGTTGGACCTCATCGTGCACCAGCCCCAGGAAGTGCTCGCGCTGATGGACGAGTGGTGCGTGAAGCAGCACGGTCAGTCGGGACTGACCGAGGCGGTGCGTGCTTCGCGGGTGGGGATCGAGGAGGCCGGGGCGCTGCTGCTCGACTACCTGCGGCAGCATACCTCCGAGGGACAGTCGCCGTTGTGCGGGAACTCGGTCGGACACGACAAGCGCTTCCTCGAGCGGTGGATGCCGGATGTCGTCCAGCACCTGCATTACCGGGTGATCGATGTCTCGACCGTGAAGGAGCTGGTCCTGCGCTGGTACCCGCAGCTCGAACGCTTCCCCAAGGGGGAGGCGCACCGAGCGATGGACGACATCCGCGAGTCGATCGCGGAGTTGCGCTACTACCGGGAGCGCGTCTTTTCCTAGCGTCTCCGCAGGCGCCGGGCGGCGCGCTGGATGAGCCCTGGGCGGCGTGTCCGCTCGCGTAGCTGCGTCAGGCCCTCGGGCGTTCCCACCAATACCGGCCGGGACCAGTCGCGCAGCGTGGGCGTACGGTCCTCTCGGACGCGCGTGGGTGGGGTGAAGCGCTCGAACGGCTTCCAGCCGCTGCCTTCGCGGATGAGCGACTCCCGTCCTGCTGCCTCAACGAGCACGATGCCGGCGGCGAGGTCCCAGGCATGCACGCCCCAGAACTGCGCCGTTGTGAAGATGCCGGCGGCCACGAAGGCGCACTCGATGGCGGCGGAGCCGGTCACCCGGTTGTCCCAGCTGGCGGAGCGTCCGGGCGCGCCGCCGGGAGCGGCGCTGAGGCTGCGACGTACACCCGTGTTCTCGACGGCGGCCATGGGCTCGCCTTCGAAGTTGAGCGGTCCGCCGTGATGGGCGTGGTAGACGCCAGGCCCGAGGCCGTGGCTGGCCGAGCACCAGACGGCGCCAGCCACGGGAACGCCCTCGTGGAGGACGCCCACCGAGGCGGCGAAGAGGGGGTAGCGGTTGACGAAGTTGGTGGTGCCGTCCACGGGGTCGATAGCCCAGAGGTACTCGGCGTCCGGGAGGGGGGCGTCCTCCTGCTCCTCACCGAGGATGGCGTGGTCGGGGAAGCGCTCCGCGAGTCGTGCGCGGATCATCGCCTCGACGGCGCGATCGACCTCGGAGACGGGGTCCGTGGGGGCGCTCTTCTCGGACTTGCCCTCGTTCTTGTAGTCGACGCTGATAGAGCGTCCGAGGGCGTCGGTGATCTCGGCGCCAGCGGCCCGGGCCAGCTCACGCGCCGTCGCTTCGAGTTCCGTGAGGAGCGCGGACCTGGCCCGCGGAAGCTGGCGCTGCCCGTCCGCCGCGTCCGTCATGGGGGCGTCAGGCCCCTGCCTCGGCGGTGAGCTCCTCGATGGTGACGCGGGCGACGCGGCGGCCCCGGGCAAGGAGCGCTTCGAGGTCTCCCTGCGCTTGCGCCGCCTTCAGCTGGGCGAAGGTGTAGGACTTGCCGGGCACGGGCAGATCGACCGGATCTTCGCGAACGATCTGGACGAAGACACCGCTCGGCGGACCGCCTTTGTGGAGCTGGCCGGTGGAGTGCAGGTAGCGCGGCCCGAAGCCGACGGTGGTGGCGACACCGTGGCGGTCACGCAGGCGCAGGCGCAGATCCTGGAGAACGGTCGCGTGCTCCGGCGTGCGCGGAAGGTAGGCGAGCAGGGCGAGATAGTCGCCCGCCCGCAGGGAGGCGAGCACCTCGGCGAGGGGCGGCGTCTGCGGGGGCGGGGCGGGCGCCGCGAGGACGCGCGCGGTCGCGTCTTTCGCGTCCTGCACGTTGGGCTGGTCGAAGGGGTGAACGCCGAGGATGTGGCCGGCGACGGCGGTGGCGATCTCCCAGCGGGCGAATTCGGCAGGGAGCTGGGCGGCATCACAGTACGGAAGGCGGATAACCGGGTGGCCGGCGGCCTCGAGCGCCTCGAGCCCCTCGTGCTCGCCGAGGGCGACGAAGAGGCGGTCGTGGCCGTAGGTCTCGGCGCCGGACAGGGGTTCGCCCTCGACCGGCACGATCCCCGTCCCTTCCTTCCCCAGAGACTCGGCGACGAGCTGCTCGATCCAGACGCCGAGCTCGCGAAGCTCGTCGGGCAGGAGGAGGGTGAGCTTGTCGCGGCCGGCGAGAGCGGCCTCGCCGAGGACAGCGCCAAGGAGCGCCCCCGGGTTCTCGGAGGGCACCGTGCGACGGCAGGCCTCGAGCATCTCCTGGGCGCGCATCGCGAGCTGACCCACGTCGGCGCCGATGAGCGCGGCGGGCGCCATGCCGAACACGGAGAGGGCCGAGTAGCGCCCCCCGACCTCGGGATCGCCGTGGAAGACGCGGCGAAAGCCGTTTTCCCGGGCCAGCGCGTCGAGGGGCGTACCCGCGTCGGTGATGGCGGCGAAGCGCCGGCCGTAGGGCGCCTTCTCCCAGAAGAAGGCGAGTTGGGCGCTCGTCTCGACGGTGCCGCCGGTCTTGCTGGCGGCGATGAAGAGCGTGCGCTCGAGGTCGAGGCGCGCTTCGAGGGCCAGCAGCTCCTCGGGGTCCGTCGTGTCGTGTACGTGCAGGTTCAGGCCATCGCCGCCGGTCCCGAGGGCCGCGTGCAGGACGCCCGCGGCAAGGCTCGAACCGCCCATGCCCATGAGCACGACATCGGCGAAGCCCTCGGCGGCGACTTCGCGTGCGAACGCGGCCAGATCGGGGGCATCTTCGAGGCTGCGCTCCGGAGCGGTCAGGAAGCCGAGGCGGTTGGCGATCTCCGTAGGGTCGGGCTTCCAGACGGTGTGGTCGCGCATCCAGAGACGGCGCACGACCTCCTCCCGTCGGAGGGCCGCGAGGCGCTCCTCGACGGCGTCCGCGAGGTCACCGAGCGCATGGGAGGCGGCTGGCTGGCGCCCGGGGGCGGTCGCGAGCCGCCGGTCGAGCTTGGCCATCAGGGCCCGGTAGCTGTCCTCGAAGGATGCGAGGCCATCGACGAGCAGCTTGTCGGTGACGGCCGCCATGTCGATGCCGGCCTCGCCGGCCTCAGCGAGCTGCTGGCTCGCCTGACCGAGCGCCTCCGCGGGCACGGGCTCGACGGCGAGGTGGTCGAGCACGGCGTCGAGGGTGGCCTGCGGCAGGGTGTTCACGGTGTCCGGGAAGATCAGCGTCTCGACGTAGAGGGTGTCGGAGTAGGCAGGATTCTTGGTGCCGGTCGAAGCCCAGAGGGGGCGCTGGGGGCGTGCGCCGGCTGTCACGAGGCGCTCCCAGCGCTCGCCCGAGAAGATGTCGCGGAAGCGCGCGTAGGCGTGTCGCGCGTTCGCGACGGCGATCTGGCCGCGCAGGGGCGAGTCCTCCGGGAGTTGGGCATCCACGGCGGTGTCGACGCGAGAGACGAAGAAGGAGGCAACGCTCGCGATGGTATCGAGTGAAGCGCCCGCTTCGAGGCGCCGTTCGAGGCCGGCGATGTACGCCTCGGCCACGCCCTCGTAGACGGCAACGCTGAAGAGGAGCGTGACGTTCACGTTGACGCCCGCGGCGATGAGCTCCGTCAGGGCCTCCACGCCGGCGGGCGTGCCGGGCACCTTGATCATCACGTTGGGGCGGTCGACGAGCCGGAAGAGGCGCAGCGCCTCGGCGACCGTGGCCTCGCGGTCGTGCCCGATGCCGGGCGGGACCTCGAGGGAGACGTAGCCATCGACGGCAGCGGTCGTCTCGTAGACGGGCTGGAGGGCATCGGCGGCCAGCTGGATGTCCTCGGAGGCGAGCGCGACGAAGGCGTCGTAGGGGTCGGCCTCGCCCATGCGGATGATGGCCTGCAGGGCCTCCTCGTAGTCGCCAGACTCGGAAATGGCCTTGTCGAAGATCGTGGGGTTCGAGGTCATGCCGGTGATCCAGCCTTCGGCCACCATGCGGTCGACCTCGCCCGAGCGGAGCAGGCCGCGCCTGATGTAGTCGAGCCAGACGCTCTGGCCGCGCTGGATGAGCTGCTCGGTGGCAAGGGGCACGACGCTATCCTCCCGCCGGTCCGGCTGCGCGAATGCGCTCGACGAGGGCGGCCGCGCGCTCCGTGATGGCCTCGGTGGTGAAACCGTACTGCTCCATCATGATCTTGCCGGGGGCGGAGGCGCCGAACCGGTCGATTCCGGCAACTTCGCCGGATGCGCCGACGTAGCGCTCCCAGCCAAGGGTCGTCCCGGCCTCGATGGCGAGGCGGGCGATCACCTCGGGCGGCAGCACCTCGTCGCGGTAGGACTGGGGCTGCTCGGCGAACAGCTCCCAGCTGGGCATGCTCACGACGCGAGCGCCGATACCCCGCCCGGCGAGCGTCGAGGCAGCCCCGCGAGCGAGCGAGACCTCGGAGCCGGTGGCGATGAGGATGAGGTCGGGGTTGCCATCGGGAGCGTCGTCGAGGACGTAGGCGCCCCGGGGCACACCCTCGCGCACGCGCTCCCGCTCGCCGATGACGGGCACGCCCTGGCGGGTGAGGGCGAGCAGGGTGGGGCCGTTGCGGCGCTCGAGGGCCACCTTCCAGGCGGCGACGGTCTCGTTGGCGTCGGCGGGGCGGATGACAGTGAGGCCGGGGATGGCGCGCAGGGCCAGGAGCTGCTCGATGGGCTGGTGCGTGGGGCCGTCCTCGCCCAAGCCGATGCTGTCGTGCGTGAAGACGTAGATGGAGTGGCAGCCCATGATGGCGCCAAGGCGGATGGCGCCCCGCATCCAGTCGGAGAAGGCGAGGAAGGTGCCGCCGTAAGGGATGAGGCCGCCGTGCACGGCGAGGCCGTTCACGATGCCGCCCATGGCGTGCTCGCGCACGCCGAAACGGAGGTTGCGACCCTCCCAGGCATCCCTGGCGAAGTCGCCAAAGTCGTTCAGGTAGGTGTTGTTCGAGGGGGCGAGGTCGCCCGAGCCGCCGGCGAGGTTGGGGATGACGGAGGCGAGCGCGTTCAGCACCTTGCCCGAGGCCGCGCGCGTCGCCAATGAACCGTCGTCTGAAGAGAAGGCGGGAAGGTGCGCTTCCCAGCCCTCCGGGAGATCGCCGGCCACACCACGGCGCCACTCGGCGGCTTCCTCGGGGAAGGCGCGCGCGTAGGCATCGAAGCGTTCCTGCCAGGCATCCTGGCGGGCAGCGCCCTGCTCGAGGGCGACGCGAAACTCGGCAAGCGCCTCCTGGGGAACGTGGAAGGCGGGCTCCTGCGGCCACCCGTACACCTCCTTGGTGAGGCGCACCTCTTCCTCGCCGAGAGCGGCGCCGTGGGCGGCGGCGGACCCCGCCTTGTTGGGGCTGCCGTGTGCGATTTCGGTTACCGTGACAATGATGGAGGGACGGTCCTCGACGTTCTGGGCAGCGCAGAGGGCGGCGTCGACGGCGTCGAGGTCGTCGCCATCGACGTGCTGGACGTGCCAGCCGTAGGCGCGGAAGCGCTCGCCCACGTCCTCCTGGAAGGCGAGGTCGGTCGCGCCTTCGATCGAGATCTCATTGTCGTCGTAGAGGAAGGTGAGCTTCCCCAGGCCGAGGGTTCCGGCGAGGGAGCTGGCCTCCGAGGCGATGCCCTCCATCAGGTCGCCGTCGCTGACGAAGGCGTAGGTGCGGTGGTCGACGATGGTGTGGCCGGGGCGGTTGAAGCGCGCCGCCAGCATGCGCTCGGCGATCGCCATCCCCACCGCGTTCGCGACACCCGAACCGAGCGGCCCCGTGGTTGTCTCGACGCCGGGGGTGAGGCCGTACTCGGGATGGCCCGGCGTCTTGCTGCCCCACTGGCGGAAGTTCTTGATCTCGTCGAGCGGCAGGTCGTAGCCGGTCAGGTAGAGGAGGCTGTAGAGGAGCATGGAGGCGTGGCCGGCGGAGAGCACGAAGCGGTCGCGGTCGGGCCAGGCGGGGTCGGCGGGGTTGTGGCGGAGGTGGCGCGTCCAGAGGACGTAGGCCATGGGCGCGGCGCCCATGGGAGCGCCGGGATGGCCCGAGTTGGCCGCCTGCACGGCGTCCATGGCGAGGGTGCGAATCGTGTTGATCGCCTGGTGCTTGAGGGTACCGGCGGTGGCGGTCATCGATTGGGCGCTCCGAAACGGCGTTTGCTGCGGCCAAGGCCGGCGGGACGCGGCGGGGACGGCGCCCGCGGGAAGGCTAGCACGTTTGTTTCTCACCAGACAGGAACGGACCCGAGCCGGGCCCTCGCAAACGTGCGGCAGCCCCGTCGAGGGGATACGATCCTCGTACCTACGCGGCGGCGAACGGGGCATCCCGCCAGCCGGAGGAGGAAAGCCCATGCGAGAGATCGAGGCGGGGGCCATCACCGAGGCCGTCGCGAAACTGGCCGTCGAGGCGAGCCACTTCCTGCCCGAGGATGTCGAGGGCGCCATCCGCGATGCGCGCGAGACGGAGCGCTCGCCACTGGGCGTGCAGATCATCGACGAGATTCTTGAGAACGCCGAGATCGCTCGCTCTCGCATGCTGCCCCTCTGCCAGGACACCGGTACCGCCGTCGTCCACATCGATCTGGGGCAGGACGTGCACGTGACCGGGGGGTTCCTGCTGGACGCCATCAACGACGGCATCGAGCAGGGATACGGCGAGGGCTACCTGCGCAAGTCGATCGTGGCCCACCCCTTCGGCGACCGGAAGAACACGGGCACGAACACGCCCGGCGTGATTCACACCGAGATCGTGCCCGGCGACACGATTCACATCGGTTTCATGCCCAAGGGGGGCGGCTGCGAGAACATGTCGCGCTACCAGAACTTCCTGCCGGGGGCGGGGCGCGAAGCCGTCATCGACTTTGTCTGCGAGACCGTTGACCTGTCAGGCGGAAACCCCTGCCCGCCGCTCGTCATCGGTGTGGGCGTGGGCGGCACGGCGGAGAAGGCGATGACGATGGCGAAGCACTCGCTCTTCCGCAAGATCGGCGAGCGCAACCCCGACCCCGACGTCGAGGCGCTCGAGGGTGAGCTGCTGGAGGCGGTGAACGCGCTCGGCGTGGGGCCGCAGGCGGTGGGCGGTTCGACGACAGCGCTCGACGTGTTCGTGGAGACGCACCCGACGCACATCACGGCGCTGCCGGTGGCGGTCAACATCCAGTGCCACAGCGCACGAACCAAGCACGTGGTCCTGTAGGAGGCGGATGATGTCGGAAAGCAAGGCGATCACACTGCCCCTAACGGACGAGGCGATCGAGGGCCTGCGCATCGGCGACCACGTGGCGTTCAGCGGGGTCATCTACACGGCCCGCGACGCCGCCCACAAGCGGCTCATCGCGATGGCGGACGCGGGCGAGGAGCTTCCCCTCGACCTGCGCGGGCAGGTCATCTACTACGTGGGGCCGACACCGCCGCGGCCGGGGCGGGTCATCGGCTCGGCCGGCCCGACGACGGCCATGCGGCTGGACCCGTACACGCCGCGCATGCTGGAGCTTGGCGTGAAGGGGATCATCGGCAAGGGCGGGCGCGGTCCGGCCGTGCGCGAGGCGATCACGGCGAGCCACGCCGTCTACTGCATCGCCGTGGGGGGCACGGGCGCGCTCCTGAACCGGCACATCAAGAGCGTCGAGGTGGTGGCGTTCGAGGACCTGGGCACGGAGGCCATCCGACGTCTGGAGGTCGACCGCTTCCCCGCGATCGTCGTGAACGACGCTCACGGCGGCGACCTGCTGGAGGCGGGCAAGGCGCAGTACCGCACGAGCGCGCGTCCGGTGCCGGCCGTGGGCCGGCCGGGGAACGGCGGCGGGGCCTAGGCGGATGGCCAGGGAGGCGGAGGCCCTTGCTACGGTCCGGGACGTGCGGGCCGAGGTTGCAGCGATAGGGAGTTGCGTCGACCGTCTGATCTGGAGAACGGGGTTCGGGTTTGCGGCAACGGTCGCGCTGCTGGCTGTGTTCAGGTCCGTGGGGTAGGGATGCAGGTGCTTCGCTGCACGACAGGACGCTGGCCTCCGGCCCGTAGCAAACAAGCCCGTAGCGCGCAAAGCTAGAAGCGTTCAGGTCTCACAGTGCCGTGCAAGTGTACTGAGTTGTGCGTCTTGGAGAGTAGTCCACCGCTGAAGGTGGGGTGCAAGTCTCACGCCATTGTTTCCAAGTGCCCCAAGCGCAAACATCCTACCAAAGGCCCGCAACATCCTTTGGGTTACCTCGGTGATAACTCTGCAGAAAGGTTCATGAAAGTTGCCGATCGTCACTTCCTGGTACGCGTCCATCACTCTGAATTATAGGTCATGAAACATCTCGTCGGGGTCACACTGGACGCTACCACCGAACGCCGAGTCAATGTCCTTAAATCTTCCGCCCTTCCCCACGCAAGAAAGGATATCTATTAGCCCGTCTAGTATCCAGTCACTTCCTAGAAAGGCAATGTCTGCCTGTGTAGCGGGACGCTGTCCAGCAAATTGGGTTGTGACAGAAATCTCAACTATCGCGTCTACATTCTCGTCTACATTGTGGCCGAGTTTCTTGATTCTGTCATGAACGCCGCTATCGCCACAATTTTCCCCATGGAGGCCAATCATCAACTTCCCCAGCAGTTCCACGCCCTGCTGCAGGGAACGCAGCATTATGTCGAATTTACTGTCACGCATTTCACCTAGCCGCCGCATCTCCTTGAGCCCCATGCATGTGAGTTCCGTTGCCTTCAGCAGGGACTCATCAGCGCCTACGAAACTGAAAGCGCGAGCGGACATGTGACCACCTTGGAGCCGGGTCCCGAAGATGAGCGCGTCTCTAGTCGATTTAGCACTGGTAGCGGGGATACCGAACGGGCAGTCCAACATCCTGCCAGATGTCCAGGCGGCGCCCCTCTCGGCGTTTCATGAACCCCTACTCGCCCTCGTCGGCCATGATGGCGAGGAAGCCGAGGCGGCGCTGGCCGTCGTCCTCCTCGGGGTGGACCTCGACGCGGAAGATGGTCGTGTAGGGGATGAAGACCTGGATGTCGTGTTCGTGGTCCTCGCGCTTGGTGTGGAGCGCGACCCAGGTGTCGGAAACGCCGGAGATGGCCTTCACGAAGTGCTTCGCGCCATCGACCGTGTAGAGCTCGACGATCGGGGACTCGCACACAACCTGGGTGCAGAACGACTTGATCGCCTGGGGCAGGACCTTCTCGAAGAAGTCGCGGTCGAAGGGTGGGCCGGCGGCCGGCTGGGCGGCAGCGCTGGGCGAGACCACTCCGGGGGGCAGGAAGAGGGCAGTCTCTGGTGGCATGGCGGGCAGAGTACGCCCGCCGGAACGGGATCGCCAGACGGCCGCGGTCCGCTGTGAGGCGTCGGTTCGCTAGACTTGGCGGTGCAGGGAGGCCCGCGCATGAGCGACACGACGGAATCGAACGGGACGCAGCCCAGCCTGTTCTCGGAGGAGGCGCTGGCGGAGCTGTCGCGCGTGGTGCACGGCTGGGAGGAAGGGCCGCTGGCGAAGGCGCTGCAGCGCTCGCCGGAGCGGTCGGACGAGTTCTCGACCAGCAGCTTCGACGTGCAACGGCTCTACACACCGCTCGACGTGGCGGACCTCGACTACGAGCGCGACCTCGGCTTTCCCGGCGAGTACCCGTTCACGCGCGGGGTGCAGCCGACGATGTATCGCGGGCGGCTGTGGACGATGCGTCAGTACGCCGGCTTCGGCACGGCGGATGAGTCGAACCAGAAGTTCCGCTACCTGCTGAGCCAGGGGCAGACGGGCCTCTCCGTCGCCTTCGACCTGCCGAGCCAGCTCGGCTACGACTCCGACGACCCGATGGCGATCGCGGAGGTAGGGCAGGTGGGAGTGGCCATCGACTCGCTCTACGACATGGAGACGCTCTTCGCCGAGATCCCGCTCGACAAGGTCTCGACGAGCATGACGATCAACGCGCCGGCGGCGGTGATGCTGGCGATGTACCTGGCGGCGGGGGAGAAGCAGGGCGTTCCCGCGGAGAAGCTGCGGGGAACGGTCCAGAACGACGTGCTTAAGGAGTACGTGGCGCGCGGCACCTACATCTTCCCCCCGGGACCGAGCGTGCGGCTGGCGGCGGACGTGATGGCCTTCTGCGCGAAAGAAGTTCCCCTCTGGAACACGATCAGCGTGAGCGGCTACCACATCCGCGACGCGGGCTCGACGGCGGCGCAGGAGATCGGATTCACCTTCGCGAACGCCTGTGCGTACATCGAGGCGGCGCTGGCGCGGGGGCTCGAGATCGACGAGTTCGCACCGCGCATCAGCTGGATCTTCAACACGCACAACCACTTCTTCGAGGAGGTGGCCAAGTACCGGGCGCTGCGGCGGCTCTGGGCGCGCCTCCTGAAGGAGCGGTACGGGGCGAAGAACCCGCGCTCGATGATGCTGCGCACGCACACGCAGACGGGCGGCAGCACGCTCATGGCGCAGCAGCCGGAGAACAACATCGTGCGGGCCGCCATCCAGACGCTGGCGGCGGTGACGGGCGGGGTGCAGAGCATCGCCCTGAGCTGCTTCGACGAGGCGCTGGCGCTGCCCACGGACGAGGCGCAGCGCATGGCCCTGCGCACGCAGCAGATCATCGCGCACGAAACCGGCGCGGCGGACACCATCGACCCCTTCGCGGGGAGCTACTACGTCGAGCACCTGACGAACGACCTCGAGCGCCAGGCGGTCGCGATCATGGGCGAGGTCGAGAGCATGGGCGGGTCGGTGGCGGCCATCGAGAGCGGCTGGATGCAGAACCAGATCGCGGAGGCGAGCTGGCTCCACCAGCAGCGGGTGGACGAGGGCGAAGAGGTCGTGGTCGGCGTGAACGACTACCAGGAGGGGGGCGATCAGCCCCAGACCATCTTCAGCGTCGACCGGCGGCTCGTGGACGAGCAGCTGGGGCGGCTGGAGCACCACCGCCGCGAGCGGGATCCGCAGGCCGTGGCGAGCGCGATCGCGAGTCTGACGACTGCCTGCGAGGGCGACGCCAACCTGCTCCCCCCCATCCTCGAAGCGGTCCGCGCCTACGCCACGCTGGGCGAGATCTGCGGGGCGATGCGCGAGGTCTTCGGGGAGTACCGCCCGCCGACCGTCATCTAGCGCCTTCCGGTACGCTGGCCCCAGCGCCACAGCGCAGGGGGTCAGGCATGACGGCGGAACCGAACGACAACCGGTGTCGCGCAGCGACCACCCGGTCGTACCCCACACCAGGAGGAGGACGGACATGAACGATTCAGAGCAGAGCCTCCTTGAGGCCGCACGGCGGTTCAGCTTCGGCGGGCGGATGGACGCCTCGGGTTCGGGGCCGATCTTCGTACGCGGATCAGGCTCCGAGGTCGAGGATGTCAACGGCAAGCGCTACCTGGATTTCAACTCCGGGCAGATGTGCGCCTGGCTGGGGCACAACCATCCCGCGATCGTCGACGCCGTGACCGAGGCGTGCGGCCGGCTGATCCACGCGCACAGCAGCTACTACAACGACCAGGAGATACGGCTGGCCGAACGGCTGGCGCGGCTACTCCCGGATTCCCTGCGCAAGAGCCTGTTCCTGCAGTCGGGAGCGGACGCCAACGAGGCGGCGATCAATATCGCGCGGAAGTACACGGGCGGGTTCGAAGTGGCCAGTCCGCATGTGTCCTTCCACGGGATGTCGGACACGACGCGCGCGCTCACCTTCGCCGGGTGGCATCGGGGATACGGCCCTCCGCAGCCGGGCCTGATGGCGATGCTCGCGCCGTACTGCTACCGCTGTCCGATCGGTCTCGAGCCCGATTCATGCGGCCTCGCCTGCCTGGACGCGTCGTTCGAGTTAATCGACGCCCAGACCACGTCACGGCCGGCGGCCGTGCTGACCGAGCCGATCTTCTCCGCCGGCGGGGTCATCGAGCCGCCACGGGGCTGGCTGCCCGAGCTCAAGGCGCGTTGCCGCGAGCGCGACATGCTGCTGATCCTCGACGAGGAACAGACGGGTCTGGGCAAGACGGGCGACACCTTCGCGTTTGAGCAGGAAGGGGTCGTACCGGACATCCTCACGCTGGCAAAGCACTTCGGCGGCGGCGTCTGCCTTTCGTCGGTCAGCACGTCGGCGGAGATCGAGGAGCGCGTCGTCGCGGACGAGTTCATCGTCACCCACTCGCACTCGAACGATCCGCTCGCCTGCGCGGCCGGACGGGCGACCCTCGATGTGTTGGAAGGGGACGGCCTGGCAGACACCGCGAGGCGGCTTGGCGGCCGCCTGAAGTCAAAGCTGCGGGCGCTGGCGGAGCGCTTCGAGATGATCGGCGATGTGCGCGGACGGGGGTTGCTGCTGGGGGTGGAGCTTGTCCGCGATCGCGGGACGAAGGAGCCGGCGACCTCAGAGGGGCGAGCCATTGCAGAGCGTTGCCTGGAGGACGGTCTGATCTTCAGCCTCAGACGGGAGGGTTCGGTCCTGCGCTTCGTGCCGCCGGCGAGCACGACCGAGGACCAGATCGACGAGGCAGCGGCGATCCTTGAGGATGCCATCGCGGGGGTCTGCGAGTAGGGAGCGAGGCCTCTTCGGGAAGTACCGCCCGCCGACGGTCATCTAGGTTCGGGCGTTGGTCCTTCGGGGGAGCCGTAGTACCAGCGGTTGATCGCGGGTTCGGCGAGCAGAGCGGCCTCGGGAGAGGCGTCGGTGACGAAGGCGCGCTTCACGTAGCAGATGCCCTTCTGGATGCCTGTGCACTCGGCGTCGTGCACATTGTCCCGCATGGTCAAGTACAGGCGTCGGAAACCCTGCCGGAAGGTGTCGTCCCCGAGCACCCCGTAGAGGTCGGCAAAGAGCCCCCGACCGAGGCTGTATGCGCAACCCGAGCTGTAATAGACATCACGCACGGACAGGCCCGCGTCGCGCCTCTCCAAGACCAAAGCGTCCAGCTCGCCCAGGGTGTCTGCGAGGGGGCACCCCTGTGTGTCCTGAGGGCCCTCCATGTACTGCGGAACCTCCAGAATATTCATCAAGAACTCCGCTGCGCCCTCCGCGATCCAGGCGGGAGAAAACGGCCAGTAGGTGTGAGCCACTTCATGTGCGATGAGGAGACGGTCTTCCTCGTAGCCAGGGTCGATCGTCACAATGCCCGCGGCGCCACCGCCCCCAATGTTCACTGTTCCGTCCAGAACAAACAGACCGATGTACCTCTTCGGAAAGGGCGTCAGCATGAACTCTTCCTGAGAGCGCACGACATCTTCGAGTATGTCAATCGTGCGGAAGGAGCCGGGATTGAGGTTGAGGACCGAGATCTTTACTTCCCCAGCGCGCGGCAGCGCCACCACCCGCTCCCGAACCATCACTCCCCCGGGTTCCAATAGCCTCTCCAGCAATCCCTCACCACTGGCCGCCACGTAGCCCAAGGCTGCCACCACAATCGCGTCCTCACTGGCAATGCCTGCCGCAAACCTCGGGTGGTCAAGCACACGTGGCAGGGTTGAGCCGTCACCTAACCAGGTCAGCCCCGAAAGCGCTTCCATGGCCGCCGCGTCAATCCCATCGACATCATCCAGGAACTGCATGGCGCTGATCCTCAGCGCCGACTTCTCGTCGTGGCGGGCTGAGGTGTTCGCAGCCATGCCCCAAAAGCTCCCCAGAACCCCTACCTCGTCAGCGCTGAGGCCATCCTGAACCCAGGACTTTTGCGCCATGGCCAGAAAGACCGGCTCTGCCTCCAGGGCAAGCCGCTGCAGAATGAATGCCGGTTGCTTTTCGGAGTCCGACACGCCATCGCGAATCCAGGGCAACGAGGTGAAGATGGCGCCCGTCGGAGACTCCTGCAGTTCAAGGTATGTGCCTTTGATGGTTCCCAGTTGCTCATCGGTTAGGCCACCCTGCAGGGCGTAGTAAGAAACCAAGTCCTGGAGTCCCTCCGCATCGTCAAACACAAGATCTTCGAAGAACTCCAAGGCCAGTAGGTCATGCTGTTCCCACGTTCGGAGGAAAGGCATCGCGGCAATCGCTCTCGCCATCTGTGGGTCATGCCCAGCAAGGCTCCACAGCCGTCCGAGTGCCGTCGTGGTGGACCCATCAGGAGACCTCTTGACCCACTCTTTTTCCAAGAGCTCCAAGAAAGCCTCCGGCGAATAGAGATAGATATGCAAGAGGCTGCTCAGTTGAGAATATGCTCGAGAAAAGCGAGCGTTATGCGTTGCGAAAGGGTCAGGAACCACAGCTGCATCTTTCAACCAAGTTATGCGTTCAAGTGCGAGCTTGACGAGTGCCCCTTTTCTTCCGAAGTAAAACATAGCGACGTCATATCCGGTGAGTTTCTCTGTATCTTGGCTTGCTGCTAGCGCCGAGAAGAAATCGATGGTATCTCCATCACTGTCTACAACAATTGTGTTCATCACATCGAGTGCCGTGATATCTTCACTCTCCAGGGAGTCGAGGAACTGCAACTTCGTAATGATGGGTGCAACACCTGGTCGAGCTCCCGCCATGTTTGCCAAGAGGCTAAAGGTTTCACGGCTAGCGTCGCCGACCTCTTCCCCGATCCACCCCTTGTCCATCAGAGCCGCAAATGCCTGCGGACTAACGAAACCCAAGTATTGCAAGTCTGCTTGCGACGCACTCTCAATGTCGTTGAGGCCGTCCCGAACCCACGCTAGCTCATCTATGGCGGCAAAGTGCTCGGGGGTGGCGATCTGTGTTGGGGTCGGGGTTGGCGTCGGGACGGCGGTGGGTATTGGCGTCGCGACGGCCGTGGGCGTTGGCGTCGCGACGGCCGTGGGCGTTGGCGTCGCGACGGCCGTGGGTATCGGCGTCGCGACGGCCGTGGCTGTGGCGGCCGCTGGCGCGGGTGTCTGGCGGCCGTCGCCACAGGCCGACAGTGCGAGAGTGATCAGAACGCAGAGAACACCAAGCCCGGTAGCCCCGCGAGTCGCTGCCCCCTCGCGAGGACGGGCACGCCTGCTTCCGCTGTTCACGGCCCCACCCTACCACCGGCCGCCCACCCTCGACGCTGTTCGCGCCTGCGCCACGCTGGGCGAGATCTGCGGGGCGATGCGCGAGGTGTTCGGGAAGTACCGGCCGCCGACGGTCATCTAGCGCCTAGATGACGGCGGCCTCGCGCAGGGACTCGATCTCCTCCCAGGAGTAGCCGAGCTCGGTGAGGTAGCGCTCGGTCGAATCGCCGAGCTCCGGGGGCGGGGCGAGCTCGGTCTGGGGTTCGCGGCCGAATTGAATGGGGCTGCCGACGATGAGCGCGTCGCCGAAGGTTGGGTGGGGCATGGTGGCGATGTAGCCGTTGGCCCGGGCCTGGGGGTCGGCGAGGATGTCGGCGTAGCCCTGGACAGGGCCGCAGAAGATGTCGCGTGCGCGGAAGCGAGCGATCCACTCGTCCGTCGGGCGGGTGCGGATGCGCTCTTCCAACTGGGCCTGGATCTCGGCCATGCCGGCGGCGCGCGAGCGGTCGTCGGGGTAGCGCCCGGGGAGGTCATCGAGACCGAGCTCGTCGCAGAGGGCGGTGAACTTGTCGGTGGCGGCGCCGCCGATGACGAGCCAGCCATCGGCGGTCTCGAAGGTTCGCCAGACGGCGCGGGACGTGAGGAGGGGGTGGCCGAGCCCGGCGCGTGGGGCAGTCTCTCCTGTGAACGACTCGGTGTTGATCTCCCAGGACTGGAGGGCGATCTGGGAGCCGTAGAGGGAAGCGTCGACCTGCTCGCCTTCGCCCGTCCGCTCGCGCTTCACAAGGGCGGCGAGGATGCCGGAGCAGAGGATCATGGCGCCCACCTGGTCGGCAATGGCGGCGCCGGTGGGGGTGGGCGGACCGCCCTCGGGTCCGCTGCGGAGCGTGATGCCGCCCGATGCCTGGCCGATGATGTCGTTGCCGGGGACGGGCGTGCGGTCGCCGTGGGGACCGAAGGCGGAGGCGCTGGCGTACACGATGCCGGGGTTGATGGCGCAGAGCGTCTCGTAGTCGAAGCCGAGGCGGTCCATGGCGCCGGGACGCATGTTGCTGACGACGACATCAACGCGCTCGACGAAGCGGTGGACGATCTCGCGCGCCTCCGGGCGGCGCACGTCGAGGGTGACGCTGTGCTTGCCGCGATTGTGCGCGACGAAGTAGGAGGTAGGGGCGCTGGCTCGACCGCCCACGCCACGCCCGCGCTCACCCTCGCGGTGTTCGACCTTGATGATCTCGGCGCCCATGTCGGCCAGGAGCACGGTCGCGTAGGGACCCTGCTGGGCCCAGGTGAAGTCGAGCACGCGGATACCTTCGAGCGGACGTCCCATATCTCTCCCTCCGCAGTTCCGGGGGAGCATGGCACAGGGGCGGGCGGAGGCGCGAGGGCAGGGGCTACGGGGTCAGGCGGACCTTGATCGAACCCGACGACTTGTCGTCGGCGGCGGCGAAGGCCTCGGGGGCGCGGTCGAGGGGGAAGGTGTGGGTGACGAGCGGGGCGAGCGGCTCCGCGAGCTCGTCGAGGAGGGCGGTGGCAAGGCCAAACTCGGTGCGCGGGCCCGGGCGTCCGTAGCAGACCGCGCCGACCAGGCGCACCTCCTTCAGGAGGAGGGGTGTGGCGGGCAGGGCGACGTCGTCCTGGAAGGCGCCGAGCATGACGACGGTGCCGCGGTTGCGCACGAGCGAGATGCCCTCGGTGATCGTGGGGGCGCTGCCGCCGACGGTTTCGATGACGGCGTCGACGGGGAGGCCCTTCAGCTCCCTACGGGCCGTCTTGCCGTCGGGGAAGACGGCGGTGGCGCCGAGGGCGCGTGCCATCTCCGCCTGAAAGGGGTGGCGGGCCGTTATGTAGACTTCGGTCGCCCCGGCGCGGCGCGCCACGAGCAGGTTCACGAGTCCGACGGTGCCCGCGCCGAGGATGACGGCGCGGGAGCCGAGCCTGATGCCGGCCTCGTTGACGGCGTGCACGGCCACGGCGATGGGCTCGGCGAGGGAGCCGGCCTCGGGGGAAACGCGCTCGGGGAGGGGATAGACGGAGGTCGCGGGGGCGAGCATGGTCTCGGCCATGCCGCCGGCGCCGTCGCCACCGAGGAAGACGCGGTTCTGGCAGTGCCAGGTTTGGCCGGTGAGGCACTCGTAGCAGCGGAAGCAGACGGCGACGGGTTCGACGGAGACGTTCGCGCCCATCTCAAGCTCGACACCCTCACCGACGGCCTCAACGACGCCGCCAACCTCGTGGCCGGGGGTGCTTCCGGGGGGACCGCCGCGGCGATAGCTGTGCAGGTCGCTGCCGCAGATGCCGGCGCCGGCCACGCGCAGGCGCACCCAACCAGGGGGCGGGTCGGTCAGCTCCCGGTCGACAACATCAACGGCGCGGGGGCCGGCCCAGGCGACGGCACGCATGGTGGGCACGGGCGCATGATACCGGGCGCACGCGCGTTGATCGCCGGGACCGGTATGCTGGGGCCGGGACGACCCCCGGGGAGCACCTGTGCCGCCAGAGCAGAACCGGGATCTCTTCGCGTTTTTCGCGAGTCGCATGCGGCATATCTCCCTCTTCTCCTACTGGCTCGGCCTCACGATCGTGGTGGCCTCGGCGCTCGGCGTGCTCGTCATGCTCGCGATCCTGGTGAACCCCCTCACCTCAACGCTGGCGGGAGTGATCGTGCTGGCGCTGGGTATCACGATGACAGGCACGAGGCGAGGCCGGCGTCTTCCGGCGGAGACGCTGTTCTACGCCGCCCTCGCGCTAATCCCGCTCTTCATCGCACTGGGATTGATCGTCGCCGTCACCTGACGCGCTGAGTCCTGCCCTGCGTAGACTCCGCGCGCGGCTCGGGCCGCGGGAGGGGCGCAATGGCGCGAGAGTACATCGACGTTCTCCGGCTTCCGGAGGGCATGCCGTGGCACTACAGCCAGGCGGTGAAGGTGGGCGACACCGTCTACGTGGCGGGGCAGGTGGGGGCCGGCGAGGGGAGCATCGAGGCGCAGACGCGGAAGGCCTACGAGAACGTCGTCGACGTGCTGGCGAAGGCGGGGGCGACGATGGACGACGTCGTGCGCGAGACCGTCTACCTGGCCGATCGCTCGAAGCTGCCAGAGGTGGCGAAGATCCGGGAGACGTTCTACGGCGACCGCTTTCCGGCAAGCACGGCCGTCTTCAGCGGCTCGGGCGACGGTTACGACATCGAGGTCGAGGTGACGGCCGTTATCGACGGGTAGCGGCGCTGGTCGTACTCGCGGCGAGCAGGCGCTCGGCTTCGCGCAGGTCGGCGGCTGTATCGATGTCGTACCAGAAGTGCCCGCTGACATCGACGGTGCCAAGGAGGCGGTCCCGCACAAGCACGGCCATGATGTCGCTCAGGCCGCAGTCCTCGGGAGCGGCGCCGAGGGCATCCCAGACGGCGGGGGAGCAGATGAAGGCGCCGGCATCGAGCGCGTCCCAGGCCGTCAGCGCCTTGCCGATACCGGTCACGAAGCCAGCGTCGTCGGTCGCGAGCTTCGTCGCTTCGTCGACGTAGGCATCGGCGCGGGGGGAGTGGTCGGCTGCGACACCGCAGGTGTCGCCAGGGGGGGTGGCGGCGGCGGATTCGAGAAGCGTCGCGATCAACCGGGGGGAGAAGGCATGGTCGCACATGACGAGCAGGAAGGGGTCGTCGCCGCAGTAGGAGCGCGCAGCGGCGAGCGAGTAGGAGGCGCCCTGGCGGAAGCGGGGGTTGGCTGCGAACTCGAGCGGCAGCCGCGCCCACTCCTGCGCGCCCTGGCGCACGGCGCGTTCGCCGTGACCCGTGACGACGAGGGCGCGCTCCACGCCCGCCTCGGCGAGGGCTCCAAGCGTGTGGCCCACGAGAGGAATGCCCGCCAGGGGAACGAGGGGCTTGGGGAGGCCTGGACCGGACTCACTGAGGCGCTGGCCACGGCCCGCCGCGAGGACGACTGCCTTCATGCACGCTCCGGCGGGCGTGAGCCCGGGACTGACACTCGATTCTAGACGATTCCCGTTTCGGGCAGGGTTGATAGGAACTCCTATCTGCGATACTTTGCCGTGGCTAACCTCACAGGTGAGGCTGAATTTTGAGCGCTTTCGCACTGCTCACGCGCGCACGGCTGGGGAAGGATCCGCGTCCGCCATCCGGCGCCACGGGCAACCTCGTGGTCAGCAGCGTGTCGTTCGCCTACGACGACGCACGAGCGGTGGACGACGTCTCGATTACCGTCCCGGCGGGAACAGTCACGGCGCTGCTTGGCCCGAGCGGCTGCGGGAAGACGACCTTGCTGCGGCTCATCGCTGGGCTCGAGCGCCCGGATAGCGGCTCCATCCGCGCGGGCAGCGAGACCCTGAGCACGCCCGATCGCCTGACGCCGCCGGAGAAGCGGCGCATCGGCCTGGTGTTCCAGGAGGGCGCGCTCTTCCCGCACCTGAGCGTGGCCGAGAACGTCGCCTTCGGCCTGCCCCGGGGGCCCGAGCGGGCACGGGCAGTTGAGGAGGCGCTCGAGCTCGTGGGCCTCTCGGGTTTGGGGAAGCGCTCGCCGACATCGCTCTCCGGGGGGCAGCGGCAGCGCGTCGCGCTTGCGCGGGCGCTGGCGCCGGGCCCGGATGTGCTCCTGCTGGACGAGCCCTTCGCCAACCTCGACCCGGCCCTTCGCGTGGAGCTGCGGGCCGAGGTGGCGGCGCTGCTGCGCCGGCTCGACATCACGAGCGTGTTCGTGACGCACGACCAGGAGGAGGCGTTCGTGATGGGCGCGCAGGTGGTCGTGATGCGGGACGGGCGCGTGCTCCAGAGCGCCACGCCCGGCGAGCTGTACAGCCGCCCCGCGAACCGCTGGGTCGCAACCTTCGTCGGCGAGGCGAACGTCGTGCCGGGGCGTGGGGGCGCGGCGGCGGCGGCGACGATGGTGGGGTCCGTGCCGCTGGCGCAGGCCGCTCCCGACAGGTGCGAGGTTCTGCTGCGGCCCGAACATCTGGCGCTCGATGCGGGGGAGACCTGGGAGGTCGAGCGACTCGAGTTCTACGGCCACGACACGCTCTACGTGCTGCGGGGCGAACACGGTCAGACCCTGATGGTGCGGGAGGGCGGGGCGCCCCGCTTCAGCAACGGCGACCGCACCTCGGTTCGCTACCAGGGTCCGCCGACGGTCGCCTTCGAAGCGTAGCCAGTGACGCATGCGCCGGCCCTGTTCGAGGCCGCCAGACGAGCGGCGGGCATCCGCGGTCCGCTGTGGCTGTGGGTAGCCGCGCTGATCATCGCCGCGCTGTTCGCGATTCCGGTCGGGTACCTGGTCGTCCGCAACATCACCGAGGGGAGCGAGACACTCTCGATCCTTTTCTCGCGGGACACGGCCGACCCGCTCGTGAACACGCTCCTGCTCGCGGTGAGCGTTGCGGCGGCATCAGCCGCAATCGGCACGCTGCTGGCCTGGCTCACCATGCGTACGGACCTGCCGCTACGCGGGGCCTGGCGCGTGATCTGTCCCCTGCCCCTGGTGCTGCCCTCGTTTGTGGCGGCGGCGGCGTTGCTGGCGGCGCTGTCGCCGGGTGGCCTCGCGGAGGAAGTGCTCAACCCCCTTGGCCTGGAGGCGCCGGCCCGCATCGAAGGCTTCTGGGGCGCGTTCTTCATACTGACGGCGGTGTGCTATCCGTACGTGTACCTGCCCGCGGCGGCGCGCATCGGGGGGCTGCCACCCTCCCTGGAGGAGGCGTCCCGCCTGCTCGGTGAGGGCGGGCTGGGGACCTTCCGCCGCGTCGTGTGGCCGCAGGTGCGGACCGCCGTGCAGGCGGGGACGCTGCTCGTGTTCCTCTACGTCGTGAGCGACTTCGGCGTCGTGAAGCTGATGAACTACCAGACACTCTCGACGAATGTGTTCGTGAACCGCCTCTACGATGCGCCGCTGGCGTTCGCGCTTGGCCTGATCCTCGCCGTCGTGGCGCTGGCGGTGGCAGGGCTCGAACGAGCCTCCGCGAAGCGGTCGCTCACGCAGCTCGCGCCGGGTGGGGTGCGGGCGAGGCGGGTCGCGCTGGGCCCCTGGAAGGCGCCGGCCACGCTGGGGGCATTCATCGCCGTGGGAGCGGGGCTCCTTGCGCCCGTTTTCGTGCTGGCGTGGTGGGCGTTCCGCGGACTCGCGGGCACGGGCAGCGGCTTCGACCGCACGAGCGTCGACCTTGCCGCCCTCGCCGAACCGGCGCTGAACACGGTGATCGCGGCCGTGGTGACCGCAGCGGTAGCGGTCGTGGTGGTGCTGCCCCTGGCCTACCTCACGAGCCGCTACGGGGGGCGTGCCGCGGAGGCCGTGCATGCGATCGTGGCGGGCAGCTTCGCCGTTCCGGGACTGCTGATTGCCCTGGCGGTCGTGTTCATGGCGCTGCGCGTGCCGGGACTCGACTTCCTCTACCTCTCGCTGCCGTTGCTCATCTTTGCGTACGTGGTCCACTTCGGCGTGCAGGCGTTACGGAGCGCGGAGGTCGGCGTCGCAACCGTTGACCAGCGCCTGGAGGAGGCAGCGCGGACGCTGGGGGCGGGGCGCCTGCGGCGTCTGCTGCGGATCGACCTGCCACTGATGGCGCCGGCGCTGGCGGCGGGCGGCGGGCTCGTGCTGCTCTCGACGATGAAGGAGCTGCCGGCAACGCTGCTTGCCTCGCCCATCGGCTTCGAGACGCTGGCCACCCGCATCTGGAATGCAAACGAGGACAGCTTCCTGGCCGACATGGGGCTGGCAAGCGTGGTGCTGGTCGCGGTCTCGGCCTTGCTGACGTGGCTGCTCGTGATCCGGAACTCGGAGCACCTGCGCTAGCAGGGCGCGCTCGCTACCGGTAGCGAGCGATGACGTGCTCGTTGAACCAGGCGATGTCATCGAAGTCCGAGGAGGAGATAGCGACCTCCTCGACGCCTAAGGCGTCGAAGGCAGCGACCTGTTCGAGCATGTTGTCGCCATCCCCGAAGAGGATGCCACCGTGGTCCCACTGGGTCACCTTCTCGGAGCGTCCCCAGCCGCGCGCCATCTGGGCAATGCCGGCGGCGATCTGGTCGGCAGCTTCCTGCGTCTGGCCGCGGGCGAGGATGAGGTCGGATGTGAGCGCGAGGCTCGCGGGGTCGCGGCCGATGTCAGCGCAGGCGGCGACGGCGTGCTCGGCGAGCTTCGCGACCTGCGCGGGGCCGAGCTGCCAGGTGTTGATGGCGTCGGCCTGACGCGCGGCGAGACGCAGAAGGGCGCCCCGGCGGTTGAGGCCCACGATGATGGGCGGGTGGGGCTGCTGCACAGGCTTGGGGGAGAAGGTGGCGCCTCCCTCGAGGCGATAGTGCTCGCCAGCGAACTCCGTCTGCTCCTGCGTCCAGAAGGACTTGAGGATGCGGATGCCTTCCTCCAGCTGCTCGATGCGTCCGAGGAAGTCGAGCATCTCGAAGCCGTAGGGTTCGAAGTCCGCGTGCTCGTAGGCGGTGCCGATACCGAGCACGGCGCGCCCGCCGGAGAGCGTATCGACGGTGGCGACCTGCTTGGCGAGCTGAAAGGGGTGGTGGAAGGGCATGCCCGTGACGTGCGTGCCCAGCCGCATGTGCCGCGTCTGCGCGGCTACCCAGCAGAGATAGGTCCAGGCATCGGGCTGGTCGAAGGAGGGGTGGTCGACAACGTAGAAGGTGTCGAAACCGAGGGCGTCCACCTCGGCGAGCCTGTCGTCGAGGGGGCCACTGCTCGTCGCGACGAGGCCGAACTTCACGGGGACGAGATTCCCGCGGAGGAGTTGCCTGGCGCCTGCGTGGCGAGCAGCTCGAGGTCATCGACCTTGCCGAACATGTAAGGCAGGAACGACTCGCCGGGCACGCGGGTGAGGATCTCGCCGTGGGTGTAGGTATCGCCCTCGCTGTAGCTGACACTCAGCAGCTCGCGGATCGGGATGTCGGCGACGGGGTCGTGGGGGGACTCGCGCAGGAGCACCTCGCCCTCCAGCCGCTGGATGAGGCGCGTGTGGCCGGTGTGGCGCACGCGCACGAGCACGGGGTCGTTGTCGAAGCCACGGCCATCGGGGGCGGGCATGAACTTGAAGTAGAAGCGCGAGCTCTCGGGCGACTCGCCGGGCTCGACCTGTTCGACGACGCGGCCACGCACCTCGATGTAGACCTGGCCGTAGCGCTCGATCGTGCCCGTGATCTCGTCGCCGTCGCGGCGCACGTGGATGTTGGCGACCTTCTTCGGCTCGCCGTAGAGCTCGCGCCCGAAGATGACGGCGCTGTCCGTCGACATGGGCATGGTGATGGGGTAGTCGCCGACGATGCCCTCGTACTGGCAGCGCACGTTGAGACCGCCCGCGCCGAAGGGCTGAAGCGTGTTGCTGACCCCGATGTGGGAGACGCTAACCGAGGCGATGGGCTCGTCGACAGGTTCCAGGGGAGGCGGGAGGATGGCGGCGACGACGTCCGGGTCGGTGCGGAAGCTGGCGGCAATGCCGCGGAAGGATTCGAACTCGGGCGTGGCGTAGAGCTTCTGGAGGCGGCGGACCTCCTCAAGGGTCTTCACGTAGCGGAGCGGCATGCGGGCCTCCTGTTGGGGGAAGTGGTGACGGGCGGTTAGTCCATGCGGCTGCCGCCGTCGACGTTGAGCGCCTGACCCGTCATGTAGGACGAATCGTCGGAGGCGAGGAAGGCGACGACGGCGGCCTGCTCCTCGACAGTCGCCTGCCGGCCCATGAGGAGGGCGGCGCGGACGGCGGCCTTGGAGGTGCCCGGCTCCTGCCCGGCGACCTCGTCGTAGCGGCCGAAGGTGCTGTCCATCATGTCGGTGTCGGTGGAGCCGGGGCAGACGATGTTGACGCGGATGTTGTCCTTGGCGAGCTCGAGGGCGAGCTGCTGGGTGAGGCCGTGCATAGCCCACTTGGTGGCGCAGTAGGCGCCGTAGTTGGGGAGGCCGATGCGCCCTGCCGTGGAGGAGATGTTGACGATGCTGCCACCGCCGCCCTTCACCATCTCGCGGCCGACGGCGCGGATCGTGTGGTAGAGGCCGTGGAGGTTGACATCGACGGTCTCGTACCAGTTCTCGTCGGTCATCTCGAGGATGGGAGCGGCGCCGGCCTCGCTGGGGAGGGCGGCGTTGTTCACGAGGATGTCGATGCGGCCGAGCTCGGCGATGGCGGCATCGACGGTACGCTGGAGGTCGTCCTTGTCGGCGACGTCGCAGTCGATCGCGAGGGCGCGACGGCCCATGGCGCGCACCTCCTCGGCGACGCTCTCGATGCCCTTCCAGCCCATCTCCTGCTCGTGCTGGGGGAAGGTGGAGGCGTCGCGGGCGCGCGCCGTGACCACAACGTGCGCCCCCTCCTCGGCGAGACGCAGCACGATGGCGCGTCCGATGCCGCGGTAGCGTCCGGCGCCGGTGACGAGGGCGATGCGATCGTCGAGCCTGCCCATCGCGCGCCCCTAGGCGCCGGTGATGGCGCCGAGGTCTTCCCACTTCATGGCGCGGCGCGCATTCCAGTGCTCGACCCAGCTATCGACGAAGCCCTGGCCGCCGTGGTGGTAGTCGACCTCGAGGGTGACTTCGCCCTCATCGTTGAACTCGAGGCGGGACATGCCCTCGAAGGAGCGCCACCTGCCGTAGTTCTCGTCGTTCTCGTCCATGACCTGGGAGTAGGCCATCCAGAGGATGGCGGTACCGCGGTGCCCCTCGGCAACGTAGGTCTCCTCGACGGGAACACGGAGGGTAATGCCAACCTTGCGGCTGGCCCAGAACTTGCGAATCTCTTCCTTGCCGCGCAGCGGTTCGGCGTGGCTGACGATGTCGCGCATGACGGCGTCGTCGGAGAACCACTGGTCGGGGCCGTAGGGGTCGCCGCTGCTCCAGCCGCCCTCCTCGAAGAGCTTGCGTCCGGTCTCGATGTCGTTCGGTCCGACGGGCATGGGTGCGCCTCCTTGGTCGTGCGGCGCGAATCATAACGAGGGCGGGAGGGGGGACGGGTGGAACGCCTGATTCATATGAGCGGGATCTCGATGGGCATCTGCTCGTACTCCACATCTCCCCAGCAAACGACCCCACCCGCCTCCGTCATGGCGCAGGAACGGAACTCGCTCGCGCTGATGGCGATGAACGGGCCGGGGGGTGGCTGCATCAGTTGGTCGTGGTAGGGGTTCTCGTAGGGTTCCGCTTCCTTTGATCTTGTGGCCGCCCAAGCCCAGCAGACTGCCTCACCAGCCTCCGTGAGCGCGCACGCGTGCTGGAAGCCGACGGCGAGCGCCGTGTAATGTCCCGAAGGAGCGTCAGTTTCCCAGCAAACCGCCTCGCCGGTATCCGTCAGCGCGCAAGTCACGTGGCCGCCAACCTGGATCGCCCGGTAGCGGCCGTACGCAGTGTCGTTCGCCGTGTGGCGCCCTTCGGAGGGAAGAGACGAGAAGTTGCCCCAGCAGACGTCGTCCCCCGCTTCCGTGAGCGCGCAGGTGTGATAGGCACCGGCGCTGATCGCCGTGTAGCGGCCGGGGGGCGCCTCAGCCTGCCCCCAGTTGTTCCAGCCCCAGCAGACTGCCTGTCCAGCCTCCGTGAGGGCGCAGGTGTGGTTGCGGCCGTCGCTCACCGCCACGTAGGGGGCGGGCTGAGGGTCAGGCTGGGGTAGCACATTCGCGACCGCCTCCCAGCAAACAGCCTCGCCGGTCTCGGTAAGGGCGCAGGCGCGGCCACCAGAGTTGCTGATAGTCGCGTACCGGTCGTTCGTGAGTTTCGGCGGGATCATCGAGCTAAGCGCGCGGTAGCTTGCTGCAATGATGCCCGAGGGCCAGCACTCGGCGACGCCCTCACGCGTGACACCGCAGGCATGCATGCCCCCCTGACTGACCACCGCATAACGGTTCCTCAACAGCCTGCAGTCGGGGTTACCAATGTCATTGACGCTGCAGAAGTCCCCTGAAACTGTGACCGGCTCGGTTTCCCCGGGCACCTGCCAGATCAGCCCTTCCTCGGGACCGTGCCTCCCGCCGGATCGCCAGCAGACGTAGCCCCCTTCTGCCTTGGCAGCGCAGGCAGACCAGGTCATTCCATCGATGAAGGTCGAGGTTCCCACGGTAACCGCGACATAGCTGTCGGAAGGTGGGACAGGCATCCTGTCAATGTAGGGGCTTCCCCAACACACCGCTTCGCCAGCTTCTGTGAGGGCGCAACTGTAAGCCCCGTCCGTGCTTACAGCGGTGTAGACGCCCGACGGGGCATCAGCGGCTCCCCAGCAGGCCAACTCGCCAGCATCCGTGACAGCGCAAGTAGCGCCTCCGCCGGCGTCAAGGGCGATGTGCGGGCCGCTCGACACGATGGTCGCGACTTCGTCCCCCCAAGCCCAGCAGGCCAACTCACCTGCCTCAGTCAGCGCGCAAACGGCCTCGTGTCCCCCCACAGCGATCGCGGTGAAGGGGCCGGGAGGCGCGCTCACAACCGGGCTCTGCGGCAGTGCCCTGGCGATGGCCTCGGGGGACGGGGTGGCCGTGGCGGTGGCGGTCGCGGTGGCGGTGGCGGTGGCGGCGGGGGTCGGGGTGGCGGTGGCGGCGGGGGTCGGGGTGGCGGTCGCGGTGGCGGTCGGGGTGGCGGTCGCGGTGGCGGTGGCGGTGACGGCGGTCGGGGTGGCGGTGGCGGCCGGGATCGGGGTGGCGGTGGCGGCGGCGGTCGGGGTGGCGGTGGCGGTGGCGGTGGTCGGGGTGGTGGTGGCAGCGGGGATCGCGACGGTCTCGCCGCCGCAGGCTACAAGCGTCGCCACGAGCAGCGCCGCCAAAGCCTCGAGCACGCCAGTCCGCCCGACCGGTCCGGGAGTCATTGCCCGATGCTAGCGCCCAACAGCTTGAATTACCCCACCCGTTTGCGGGTCGCCGTGCCTGCTTCGCTTGCAGCGGATTGCAACCGCTCCCCGGCTGGAAGGACGCTTAGGAGCCTACTTCGGTAGTCGGCCTCGTTGAGGTCGCCCTCGGAGAACTCGGTCGCGGATTGCTCGAGCATCCCCAGTGTTTCTCTGATAGCCTGCGGCGCGCGTTCCTGTTTGGTCCAATCAACAGTTGCGAGAAAGTCATCAAGCCACTGCGGCTGAAGGCCTCCGCGGAGCGCCCGGCGGACAGCGTCCTTCACATCCTCGAGGGCGAGTGTCTCGATTGGCACGGCGGCACTGGTCATGGAAGTCACCACCCTCCAGGAGCTCGAACGCATCTGCTCGGAAGCAGGCGTTCAACGAAAGCGCTCTGCTGGCGTTCTCTCTGCCATCATCGCCTACTCGGCACCGGCCCGAAACCCCGCCTATGCGGGAGGCGAGTCGCTCATCCTCAAAGTCATGACTCCGAGGGGCCGGCACATCGCCACCTGGCATGAGGTTCGCATGCCCGACGGGTCCATCCCCCACAGCCACCCAAAGGATTACACCCGGCGCGACTGCTCACGCGTGCGAGCGGGCTAGCACGTCCTCGTCAATGCCCCTGGCCGCCGCCGATGGCGGGGACGAACTGGATCTCGGTGGCCGCGTTGACGGGCTGGAGGAGGCCGAGGTGAGCTGTCTCGCCGTCGATGGCGGCCATGATCTCGGGGATGAGGGCGCCCTCCTCATCGAGGAGGCGCTCCTTTATGCCGGGGTAGCGCTCGTCGAGGGCGTTGATCACTTGCCGCAGGTTGCGGCCCGGGATGTCGACGGTGCGGACGCCCCCGGTGAGGCCCTCCAGCAGCGAGGGGATGAAGACGGTGGCCACGAACCTCTCGCTATCCCTCCGGGGGCACCGCTCCCAGCGCCTCGAGGACGTTGCCGGGCGACATCGGCAGGTGCGTCATGCGCACGCCGGTGGCGTCGTTGATGGCGTTGGCGATCGCCGCCATGGGCGGGACGATGGGAACCTCGCCGACGCCGCGGATGCCGTAGGGGTGGCCGGGATTCGGCACCTCGATGATCTCCGTATCGATCATCGGGAGGTCGAGGCTGGTGGGCATGCGGTAGTCGAGGAAGCTGGAGTTCGACATCGCGCCGTCCTCCTGCCAGACGTACTCCTCGTTGAGCGCCCAGCCGATGCCCTGGACGACCCCGCCCTGCATCTGCCCCTCGACGTAGCTGGGGTGGATGGCGGTGCCGGCGTCCTGGATGGCGGTGTAGCGGAGGATGTCGACCTTGCCCGTCTCGGGGTCGACTTCGACATCGACGATGTTGCCGGCAAAGGCGGGACCAACGCGGGTGGGGTTGGAGCTGGCGGAGGCGCTGATGGGACCGCCCGTGCGCAGCTGCTTGCCGGCGACCTCCTTCCAGGTGATCTGCTTGCCGTCCTCAAGGGAGAACACGCCGTCCTCGAAGCTGACATCGTCGACTTCGGCCTCGAGCAGAATGGCGGCCCGCTCGGTCATCTGGCGCTTCACGTCCTCGGAGGCGGTGATGGTGGCGATGCCGGTCGAGAAGGCCGTGCGGCTGCCGCCGGTGACGCCGGTCCAGCCAACGGAGTCGGTATCGCCGACGGTGGGTTGCACATCCTCGGCGGCAAGCCCGAGGGCTTCGGCCGCCTGCATGGCGAGCACGGCGCGCATGCCACCGATATCGACGGAGCCGGTGACCAACGCGATCGTCCCGTCGGCGTTGACGGTGACCGTGGCGGAGGACTGGTTGCCACCGTTGAACCAGAAGCCCATGGCGACGCCACGTCCGCGGTTGGGGCCCTCGATCGGCGCCGAGTAGTGGGGATGGTTGACGATGGCTTCCTCGACCTCGACGCAGCCAACGGTGGGGAAGGGCATGCCGTTGGGCATGCGGTCGCCTTCCTTCGTGGCGTTCCTGAGGCGGAAGTCCATGGACGCCATGCCGATCTTCCCGGCGATCTCGTCGATGACACTCTCGACGGCGAAGGCCGCCTGGGGCGAGCCGGGAGCGCGGTAGGCGCCCACCTTGGGCTTGTTGACGACGACGTCAAAGCCATCGACGACGAGGTGCTCGATGTCGTAGGGGGCGAGGGCGGTGGAGGCGCCGGCGCCGACGGGGGAGCCGGGGAAGGCTCCTGCCTCGTAGGCCATCCAGAGCTCCGCGGCAACGATGTCGCCGTCGTTGGTGGCGCCCATCTTGGCGCGGATGGTGGTGGCGGAGGTGGGACCGGAGGCCTCGAAGACCTCGGTGCGGCTCATCGTCACCTTCACGGGCTGGCCGCTCTGCTTCGAGAGGAGCGCCGCCACGGGATCGACGTGGACGTAGGTCTTGGCGCCGAAGCCGCCGCCGATCTCCATGGGAATCACGGTGACCTTGCCCTCGGGCACACCGAGGATGGCGGCCGCTTGGCCGCGGATGCCGAAGGCGCCCTGCGTGCTGGTCCAGATGGTGACGTGTCCATCGGGGGCCCAGCGGGCGGTGGAGGTGTGGGGCTCGATGTAGCCCTGGTGGACTGTGCTGGTGGTGAACTCGCGCTCGACGACCACATCGGCCCTGGCGAAGCCTTCATCGAGGTCGCCGCGCTTCAACTGGAGGTGGCTGGCGATGTTGCTGTGCACGCCCGTGTCGTCGCCCCGAGTGAAGCGCTCGGCGATGGAGCGGGTGGTCATGGCCTCGTGGAGGAGAGGGGCGTCCTCGCGCATCGCTTCGATGGCGTTGAGGACCACCGGGAGGGGCTCGTACTCGACCTCGATGAGGGAGAGGGCTTCCTCGGCTACATGCGGGTTGGAGGCGGCGACCGCGGCCACGGCATGCCCCTTGTAAAGCACCTTCTCCTGGGCGAGGCAGTTCTCGGCGAGGAGGCGGGCGTTCCCCATGGTCTCGCCGAAGTCGATCATCATGTCCTGCACGATGGGCACGTCGGCAGCGGTGACGACGGCCTTCACGTCGGGCAGCGCCTCGGCCTTGCTCGTGTCGATGGAGACGATGCGGGCGTGCCCGTGGGGGCTGCGCAGGATCTTGCCGTGCAGTGTGCCCGGCAGGTTGATGTCCGCGCCGTACTGGGCGCGACCGGTCACCTTGTCGACGCCGTCGTGGCGGATGGGGCGGCTCCCCACAACCTTGTAGCCGGCTTTGGGCTCGCTGCGTTCCTCGACTGTCGTCATGCTGACGCCTCCCTCGGGGTTCCAGTGCGTAGCCTACCGGATCAGCACGTGGCCTCGGGAGATCGCCAAGGGTGACGAACGGTTTCGAACAGTGCAGAATCGCGACATGCTGAAAGTAAAGAGTCGGGCAAGGTGGTGGGCGTGGGCGGCCGTGGCCATGGCTTGCGTCGCGCTGGTGGCCTGTGGGGGCGGTGACGGGGATGGCGCCGCGGCGACGCCTGAGGCAGAGGAACTGCGGGCATTCCTCGACCAGGCAATCGAAGAGTTCAACTCGCAGGAGAGCTTCCACTTCACTATGGACTTCGATGGCAAGACGACGCCACTCGAGGGGTTCCCGGTCGAGATGAGGAAGATCGAGGGCGACATCATCATCCCCGACCAATTGCGGTCCACCATTCAGGCAATAGCACCCGATTTCGGCGGGATCAACGTCACCATGAACGTGATCGCGATCGGCGATGACGCCTGGATGACCAGCCCCTTCGACCAGACGCAGTGGCTCCCCCTGGAGGCCGGAAACCCGCTGAAGGGGCTGTTCGACCCGAGCGCGGGTGTCTCGGGTGTGATCAATGGTGTGCAGAACCCGAGCGTGACGGGCGAGGAGCTGATCAATGAGATCGATACCTGGCGCATCGAAGGCTTGCTGGACTCGGGCGATCTGACAGCCATGGGCCTGGGGGCGGTGCCGGGCTACGAGGTTCAGGGGACGGTCTGGATCGGGAAAGACAACGCCATCATCTACCGGGTCCATGTCCTGGGGCAGCTGCACGAGAATGAGCCTGCCGACATCCTGCGCCGCCTCGAATTCACGAACTTTCATGAGGTGGAGCCGATCGAACCACCGCAGTGAGGGTGACGGGCGCGGCGGCAGGAGTGCGAGCGGGCTGGCCCGTCGTCGTCGCGCTCGGCTTCGGAGTCTTCATCGGCGGCTTCGACCAGACGTTCGTCATTCCCGTGCTCACGACCATGCTGGGCGACCTGAACGTCGCCATCGACGAGCTCGACCAGGCCTCGTGGATCCTGAACGGCTATCTGCTGGGCTACACCGTGGCGCTGCCGCTGATGGGACGGCTGGCGGATGTGCACGGCCACTACCGCATCTTCGTGGTGGGGATGCTCATCTTCATGGGCGGCTCCGTGATTGTCGCTCTCGCCCCGAACCTGGCCATCCTCACAATCGCCAGGGCGGTGACAGCGCTGGGAGGCGGGGCGCTGGTGCCGGTGGGGCTCGCAATCGCGTCGCACTCGCTGCCGCCGTCGCAGCGCACGATGGGAATCGCTGCCATCTCAACGCTGGACGACGCCTCCAGCCTGGCCGGTCCCCTGTGGGGGACGCTCATCGGCGTGTGGCTCGGCTGGCGGGGATTGTTCTGGATGAACATCGTGCTGGCCCTCCCCGTTCTGATCCTGGTGCTGTTCCTGGCGCGCAGGGTCTCGGCGCCACCGCGGGCGAACGAGAAGGTCGACTGGCAGGGGGGACTGCTGCTCTCGGTGGCGCTGGCGGCGCTAACGTTCGCGATCGCCGGGGCCGGGGAGAGCCTGAGCGAGCTCTGGATGGTCCTTGCGTTGTACGGGGCGGCGGCGGTGTTCTTTGCGCTGTTCACGATTCGGCAGTTGCGGGTCGAGTCGCCCCTTATCGACATGCGCATGTTCCGCATCCGGCGGGTGGCGGTGGCGAACGTCGTGTTCCTGCTGGAAGGGATGGCGCTCATGACGGCGCTCGTGAGCGTGCCCCTCCTGGCGGACTACGTCTGGGGACTGGACGGCGCCGGGCCGGGGCTCATGCTCGGGCGGATGGTGCTGTTCATGGCGGTCGGGGGGATCGTGGGGGGCGCCCTCGCCACTATTTTGGGCTACCGGCTGACGACACTGCTCAGCTTCGGCATCGGCGCAGCCGGACTCTTCGCGATGGCGAGTTGGGGGACCGAGCCCACACAGATTGCACTCTGGATATCGCTGGGACTGGCCGGGTTTGGGTTCACGCTGGCCGACGCCTCGCTCTACTCGACCGTCATGGAGGGCGTCGAAGCCGGGAGACGCGCCTCCGCCACGGCAGTACTCCAGGTCTGGCAGACGCTCGGCATGGTCGTCGGCATGGCGCTCCTTGGATCGCAAGGACTGGGACGCTTCGGCGAGCGCACGGGCGAGATATTCGAGGAGGGCTTCGCCAACGCAACGGAGGAGAACATTCTGGAGGCCCTGCGCCAGACAATGACGGAGATGTTCTTCGTGGCGGCGCTGCTGATGGTGGCGGCCGCAGTCCTCTCGCTGGGTCTCGGCAGCGGGCGACTCTGGAGACGCGGCGGTAGCGGCGGAACCGCCACCTCGCCCGCCACCGGCGAACCCTGACGCCCCAGACGCTCCGAGGAGGCATTCAATGGACGAGACACTGCGAGAGCAAAACGACCGGATCGCGATCACGGACGTGATCAACCGCTACGGCACGACGATCGACGCGGGCGACTACGAGGGGCTGGCGAGCTGCTTCAGCCCCGACGCCCTCGTGCGCTACGGCGGTGGGCGAGAGTTCCGCGGCGGCGAGGCCGTCGCGGAGTTCGTGCGGGGCATGACCACGGGACTGGTGGCTCAGCAGCACCTGCTCGGGAACCACGAGATCGCGCTCGACGGCGACCGGGCGACGGCCACGACCTACCTCCATGCGACACAGATCGAGGGGCAGGAGGCCGGCGGCGGGGTGATCGTGACAGGCGGCGTCTACCGCGACGTGCTGGTGCGCACGGACGGTGGCTGGCTCATCGCCGAGCGGCAGATGCAGGGCCTCTGGCGTGAGCGCCGGGAGCTTGCCTCCTAGTCGGTGAAGACGCCCCCGTGGGGGTGCAGCAGGGCGCCGGCGCGGCGAACGGGTGGAGACAGGCGCTCTATGATGCGCCGGTGCGCGAAGAGGTGATGCGCGAGTGAGCGAGGAGGGCCAGGGCGCTGCGGCTGCCCCGGTGCGTCCCGCCAATCGTCCGTCGCTGCCCACCCTGGAGACGTTCTCGGCGTTCAGGTCGCGCCCTTTCACGTACCTCTGGATCAATACGGTGAGCTTCGCGCTCGTGCAGGCGATGCAGCGGTTCGCGTTCGTGTGGCTGGTGATCGAGGCGGTCGAGGTCGGTGGGCTGGGGCGGGGGTCGGAGTGGTCGGGGGCGGTGTTCTTCGCCCTGGGTATTCCGGTGCTGTTCATCACGATTCCCGCGGGTGTGCTCGCGGACCGCATCAACCGCCGCTCGCTCGTGCTCGGCAGCCAGCTTGTCGCCGTGGGAGTGACCGTGGCGGCGGGCGTGATCATCGTGGCCGGGGCGATGACGACCGTGTTCGCGCTCATCCTGGCGGCGGGCGTGGGGGCGACCATCGCCGTTGGCCTGCCCGTGCGCAACGCGATCGTGCCGACGGTGGTGGACCGGGACACGCTGCTGAAGGCGATCGTGATGATGAGCATGGCGATGAACATCTCGCAGATCCTGGGGGCGGGTCTCGGGGGCGCGCTCATCGCGGTCTGGGGAATTGGCGGAGCGTTCATCGCGCAGGGCGTGGTCCTGTTCATCGGAACGCTGGCGCTCATCCCCCTGCGAGTCCCGGACGCGCGCACGGCAGAGGAGCGCCGGCCGCCGATCCACGAGCTGCAGGAAGGGTTGCGCTTCGTCTGGGATCACCGTGGCATCCGCTCGCTCATCGTATTGCTCGCCTTCTCCGGCATCTTCCTCATCGGCCCGTTCGGGACGCTCCTTCCGCAGATCGCGAAGGAGGAGCTGAGAAGCGGTCCGTTGGAGGCGAGCCTGCTGTTCACGTTCATGGGCGTGGGCACCGTCATCAGCTCGCTCGCGATCGCCTCGGTGCCGCAGCTCAGGAACAAGGGCGGCTGGGTCATCGGCACGCTGATGTCTGCGGGCATCGTCGTGCCCTTGCTGGGGGTCTCCCCCTGGTACCCGGTGACGGCCGTCGTCATGTTCTTCGGGGGCGTGGCCGCGGGCATCTTCATGAACCTGAACCAGACGCTGGTGCAGGCAAACACGCCTCCCGAAATCATGGGGCGGGTGGTGAGCATCCACACCCTCGCGTTCCAGGGACTGGGGCCGTTCGGGGGGATGCTGGCAGGGCTCATGGCGGCGTGGCTGGGGGCGCCCATCTGGATGGTCATCAGCGGAGCGATCCTGCTCGTCCTGACGACAGCGGGGTTGATCACGCAGCCGGCGCTGCGAAGGATGTCGTAGACGACCGGCGCCGACGGCCCTGGGGGGCTGCACGCGGCCGGGAGCTGGCCTCCTAGTCGGTGAAGACGCCCCCGTGGGGGTGGAGCAGGGCGCCGGTATAGAAGCTGGCGTCGTCGCAGGCGAGGAAGAGGGCCGTTTTCGCCACCTCTTCAGGGACGCCCATGCGCTTCATGGGGGTGATTGCCATGGCCCAGTGGCCCGTCTCGCTGACGTTCAGGCCCGCGGTCATGGGCGTGTCGATGAAGCCCGGGCCGATGGCGTTCACGCGGATGTCATAGGGGACGAGCTCCATGGCCAGCACCTTGGTCACCATCCAGACGCCCGCCTTGGAGACGCAGTAGGGGCCGACGCCGACCTGGGGCACCTTCGCCATGATCGAGGCGATGTTGATGATGGCGCCGCCGTTGCCCGCCTCGATCATGCGGCGGGCGACGGCGCGGTCGGAGAGCATGACGCCGTTGAGGTTGACGTCGAGAACGCGCTGCCAGGCGCTGACCGGCTGGTTCACGAGGAGCACAGAGGAGGGGTCGGCGGCGACATCGGGCGTGGGGCCGCCGTTGCCGATGCCCGCGGCCGCGACGAGGACATCGATCGCGCCAAACGCCTCGACGGCAGCGTCCGCGAGGGCTTCGCACGCGGCCTCGTCGCTGGTATCGGTCGCGACGAAGATGGCCTTGCGTCCGCGCTCCTGGACGGCGGCGACTGAATCCGAGCCGTCCTGCAGATCGGCGATCACGATGTTGGCGCCCTCGTCGGCGTAAAGCTCGGGGGTGGCCCGGCCGATGCCACTGGCCCCACCGGTAATGACCGCTACCTGCCATCGAGCTTGCCCATCTGAAGCCTCCTTGCGCGGGGATGGCGGGACCATAGCGAAGCGGGCAGGGGGGTGGCAGGGAGCGGACACTGCCGGGGCGACTCCTGAGGGCCCGGAGCCGGGTTTCGGCGGAGTAGCGACATTGACGTACGCGTTAACCGTTAGCATGCGCCGGTGCACAGGATGCGGCGATGAGCGAGCAGGCGCGGAGCGCCCCGCCCACGTCCCCGCGCTCTGCCACCCGTCCCTCGCTACCGACGATAGAGACGTTCTCGGCCTTCAAGTCGCGGCCCTTCACCTACCTCTGGATCAACACGATGAGCTTCGCGCTTGTGCAGGCGATGCAGCGCTTCGCGTTCGTCTGGCTGGTCATCCAGGCAGTGGAGGACGGCGGGCTCGGGAGGGGACCGGCCTGGTCCGGGGCCGTGTTCTTCGCGCTCGGGATTCCGGTGTTGTTCGTGACCATTCCCGCGGGGGTGCTGGCAGACCGCATCAACCGGCGCTCGCTCGTGCTTGCGAGCCAGCTTTTCGCGGTGGCGGTGACAGTGACGGCGGGGGTCATCATCGTCGCAGGGGCGATGACGACCACGATCGCGCTGGTGCTGGCGGCGGGGGTGGGGGCGACCATCGCCGTCGGCCTGCCTGTTCGCAACGCGATCGTACCGTCGGTCGTCGACCGGGACACACTCCTCAAGGCGATCGTGATGATGAGCATGGCGATGAACATCTCGCAGATCGTCGGAGCGGGGCTCGGGGGCCTCGCCATCGCGACCTGGGGGATCGGCGGGGCGTTCATCGCCCAGGGGGTGGTGCTGGGAATCGGGACACTGGCCCTGATCCCACTGCGGGTTCCGGATGCACGGAGGGTCGAGGAGCGCCGGCAGCCGCTGCACGAGCTGCGCGAAGGGCTGAGCTTCGTATGGGATCACCGGGGAATCCGCACGCTCATCCTGACGCTGGGGATCACGGGCATTTTCATGATCGGCCCATTCGGCACCCTCCTTCCACAGATCGCCAAGGAGGAGCTGGGGCGGGAAGCCTTCCAGGCGAGTCTGCTGTTCACCTTCATGGGCGCGGGCATGGTCATTAGCTCGCTCGCGATCGCGTCCGTGCCCGAGCTGAAGAACAAGGGCGGCTGGTTTATCGGGTCGCTGATGATGGCGGGCCTCGTCCTCCCGGGCCTGGGGCTCTCGCCCTGGTACCCGCTGACGGCTGCGATCATCTTCATCGGGGGCATGGGCGGGGGCGTGTTCATGAACCTGAACCAGACGCTTGTGCAGACGAATACGCCACCCGAGATGATGGGGCGCGTGATGAGCATCCACACGCTGGCATTCCAGGGGCTGGGGCCGTTTGGCGGACTGCTCGCGGGGCTCATGGCCACCGGTGTGGGCGCGCCTCTCTGGATGGCGATCAGCGGCGCGATCCTGTTCACCTTGACGACGATGGCGCTGGTCACGCAGCCCTCGCTGCGGAAGATGGAGTAGCCGCACGCACAGCAGCGGGAGCCGTTGACCGCCTCTGAGCCCCGGCGGGAAGGTGAACTTGGATGGCAAGTGCTACGACATCGAGAAGCGATCGTTTCCTGAACATCACAGGGGTTGTCCTGAAGTGGGGCATTGGCATCTTCCTGATGCTTACCGTGGGACTCCTCCTGGGCTTCGGGAGCGAAGTTCCGCCACGCCCGGACGATCAACCCCGGTAGGTTCAGCCGTTTACGGCCTTGGGGGCGTCTGGTAGCGTTCGAGTGCCCGCTACGGGGCGCGGAGAGCCGCCATGGACTTCCAGGACACACCCGAACAGGCCGAGTGGCGGAACGAGGTGCGCACGTTCATCGAGAACGAGCGCCCGCCGGAGTACGACCCCAACAAGGGCATGCAGGGCGGGGAGGAAGGCCCCCCGCGCAACGCCCCCTGGTACAAGCGCTGGGCGGGGCAGCTGGCCGAGCGGGGCTGGATCGCGCCCGCCTGGCCGAAGGAGTACGGCGGCGCGGACCTCGGCGTGATGGAGCAATTCATCATGAACGAGGAGTTCGCCGAGGCGCGCGTGCCCTCGGGCAGCATCGGCAACGGCGTCTCCATGCTAGGGCCGACGATCATCGCGCACGGCACGGAGGCGCAGCAGGAGGAGCACCTGGGCCGCATGCTGCGGGGCGAGGTGATCTGGTGCCAGGGTTACAGCGAGCCCGGCTCGGGCTCGGACCTGGCCTCGCTGCAGACGCGCGCCATCCGCGACGGCGACGACTACGTCATCAACGGCCAGAAGATCTGGACCTCGGGAGCGCATTACTCGGACTGGATCTTCATGCTGGCGCGGACGGACCCGGATGCGCCCAAGCACCGCGGCATCAGCTACTTCCTGCTCGACATGCAGACGCCCGGCATCACCGTGCGTCCGCTGGTCAACATGGGGAACATGCACAACTTCAACGAGGTCTTCTTCGAGGACGTGCGCGTGCCGGCGGAGAACATCGTCGGCGAGGTGAACCGCGGCTGGTACGTGGGCGCCACGACGCTCGACTTCGAGCGTAGCTCCATCGGAAGCGCGGTGGCCCACCGGCAGACGCTGGAGCGCTACCTCGCCTACTGGCGCGAGCATCGCGACGGGGTGACCAACCCGGACAGCGTGCGCGAAGCCCTGGCGGAGCGCTGGATCGAGGCGGCGACGGCGAAGATGCTGAGCTACCGCGTCATCGGCATGCAGGCGGCGGGAGAGATCCCGAACGCGGAGGCGTCGATCGCGAAGATGTTCAGCACCGAGCTCTCGCAGCGGATCGCGGGCACGGCGATCAAGATGCTGGGGACGGCCGGCCAGCTCAACGGCGGCGAGAACGCGCCCTTCCAGGGCCGCCTGGGTGCGGGCTACGTGGCCTCGGTGTCGGCGACGATCGCTGGCGGCACAAGCGAGATCCAGCGCAACATCATCGCCACGCGCGGCCTGGGCCTGCCGCGGGCCTAGCCCGCAGCCTCCCGTGGCCTCCGACCCCCGCGAAGCACGCTTCTGCCCCTACTGCGGGGAGCAGTTGCGTCGCGAGGCCGTGGACGGGCGCGACCTCCCCGCAGCAGCGCTCAAGCCAGGCTGCAGGAATTGCGGCTACGTGCATCTCGATGCGCCCACACCGGTCGCGGCGGCGCTCATCGAGCGGGAGGGCGAGGTGCTGCTTGTGCGTCCTCACTACGCGGCGGAGTTCGCGCTCGTGGCGGGGTACCCCGAGCCCTACGAGTCGATCGAGGCGGCGGCAGTCCGGGAGGTGCGAGAGGAGACGGGACTCGAGGTCCGCGTGCAACGCATCCTCGGGAGCTACTCCTGCGAGCCGATGGGCCGCAACCTGGTGCTGGTGGTCTGCGTGGCGGCGGTGGGCGGTGGGAGTTTCCAGCTGCAGGAGGAGGAGCTGGCCGAGGCCCGGTGGTTCCCCCTTGGCGAGTTGCCGGACTGGGGCAGTGAGTCGCCGTTGCAGGAGGTGTTCGAGGAGTATCATTAGTCGAGCGTAAGAGTTTGCGCGGGTGCTGTAGCATGGGTAGTAGAGCTTAACCTATGTAAGCCGCTACACTTGTGGAGCACAAAAGTGTAAAGGGCTATCGCTATGACATCGTCGGCAGCCGATGAACTGGGTGAGGCGTTGACGCGCCTCCACAATGAGCGCGACAGCATCCTCGATGAGATCGCCACGATCGAACGCGACCTCGGCGAGAAGCACGAGGCGCTGGTTGATCTGAACGAGAAGATCGAGGCAATGGTGAAGACGCTGGCCGTGCTGCGTCCTGACCTGGCGAAAGAGTTGCAGCGCCCGCTGCCTGCCGAGGAGGAGCCAGCAGAGCCGGTCACGAAGGCTGCGGCCGAGTCCGCGCCCGCCACGGACTTCTCGCAACTTCCACGGCAGACGGCCGTGCTGGGCATCCTCGCGGGATCCGCGGCCGCGATGCACTATCAGGAGATCGCTGAGATCGCCGGCGCCCCCGCGAACAGCGTCTCGCCGAACCTCTCGCACCTGAAGTATCGGGAGCTGGTGGAGGCCATCGCCCCCGGCGAGTACCGGCTGGCGCCCCTGCTCTCGATCGAGAGCGAGCAGGAAGTGAACGAAGCTCTGCGAGCCGTGGCCACTGCGATCGTGGACGATCAGCAGTGGGACATCCTCGAGTCCGTCTTCGAGATGGACGAGCGGCTCCCGTTCGTGGGGTTCGAGCACTTTCGCCGCAACCGCCTCGCCAACATGACAGGCGTGCGCTGGGCGAACGACCGACTCACGCACGCGATCATGAAGGAGCTGCTCGAGCGCGACCTGATCGAGGTCTACCACACGGACAACCCGCGCAACCCGGACTTCCCCACGGCGGCCATCCGGCTGACGGCGGAAGGGCTCGACGAGATCGAGGACTGAGCGGTCGCCTCAGATGACCCTGGCGTCCTTGAATCGCTCGATGTCGTCCCAGGTGTAGCCGAAGTCGAGCAAGATCTCCTCGGTGTGCTGGCCAAGGTCGGGGGCGGTTGACTTGGGACCGGCGGGCGTCGCGCTCATCTGGATGGGCGTACCGACGACGCCGACCTCTCCGAGGTTCGGATCCTCGAGGGTGGTGAGGTACTCGTTGGCGATGACCTGGGGCTCCTTCGCCACGGCCGCGTAGTCGTTGACGGGCCCGCAGGGCAGGTTGGCCGCCTTGAGCAGGCCGAGCCACTCGTCGCGCGGCTTCCTTGCGAAGGTGAAGTTGAGTTCTTCGATGAGCTCCGCGCGGTTTCCGATGCGTCCGTGGGGCTCGGCGAAACGCTCGTCGACCATGAGGTCCTCACGCTCGAGAACGGCGCAGAAGGCGGGCCACCACTTTGGGTCGAGCAGGCCGAGGCTGAGATAGAGGCCATCCGCGCAGGGGTACCAGGTGAAGAGCGGATTCCAGCGAGTGCCTCCGGGCCGCTGTTCCTTCTGGCGCAGGAAGCCCGTAAGCCCCAGCCCCTGGAGGGCAAGCTGGGAACCCAGCAGTGAGGTATCCACGTGCTGGCCGACTCCCTGCAGCTCGCGGGCGGCAATGGCGGCAGCGATACCGAGGGCGAAAATCATCGCGCCGACCTGGTCGGCCATGCCACCGATGATCACGGCCGGTTCGGAGCCGGGCCCGCCTCCCTGGGCGATCGCGATCCCGCCCATGGCCTGGCCGATCGAGTCGAAGGAAGGCTCGGGTGCCTGGGGGCCCTTGGGCCCGAATCCGGTGGCGCTGGCGGTGATGATGCGCGGGTTGATGGCGGCGAGGGACTCGTGGTCGAGCCCGAAGCGCTCCATCGTGCCGGGCCGGAAGTTGTCGGTCACGACATCCGTCTTAGGGATGAGCCGATAGATGATCTCGCGGCCCTCGTCGGTGCGTGTGTCGACGGTGAGGGAACGCTTGTTGCGGTTGAGGGCCTGGAAGTAGGCGCACCAGCCGTCGGGCTGCAGTCCAAGGCTGCGGCCAAGGTCGCCATACGTGGGCTCCTCCACCTTGATCACGTCGGCTCCAAGGTCGGAAAGCAGGACGGTCGCGAACGGCCCTTGCTGGTAACGGGTGAAATCGAGGATGCGGACTCCATCGAGCGCGCCTGGCATGAGTCCCTCCAGTGGCGGGTTTCGCGTCCGCATCGTACCCAACTCCCCGCCCCGCTGCGCCGCCGACCCAGCATGCGTTTCCGTACGGAGGGTCTGCGCTACGCTGCCGCGAACGCCCACAAGGACTGCGAAGACTCGATGTCGCCGCTGAGCCAGGTTGACCTTCGTACGTATCCGCTGGATCGCTTCCGCGAGGTCGTCGAGCCGGACGCGTACGAACGCGCCCTCGCCGTGCTCGAGCGGAGCCGCGACCTGCTCGGCGAGCGCACGGTCTGGCACGTGAACTCGACGGCCGAGGGTGGCGGCGTGGCGGAGATGCTGCGCTCGCTGCTGGCATACGCACGGGGAACGGGGATCGACGCGCGCTGGGCCGTGATCGAGGGCGAAACAGAGTTCTTCCGCATCACGAAACGGCTGCACCATGCGCTACACGGCTCGGCGGGCGACGGTTCGCCGCTGGGCGCACAGGCGGCGCGGGCGTACGGAGACGTGCTCGCGCCGAACATCGAGGCGTTCCTGGAGGACGTGCGTCCCGGCGACGCCGTGTTCCTGCACGACCCGCAGACGGCGGGCATGGCGCCGGCCTTGATAGCGCACGGCGCGACCGTCATCTGGCGCTGCCACATCGGCACCGAAGACATCACGTCGGAGGCGGAGGGCGGCTGGGCTTTCCTGGCGCCCCACGTGCGCGACGTCCCGCTGCGCGTCTTCTCGCGGAAGGCCTACATCCCTCCGAGCCTCGACGACGGGCGGAGCGCGGTGGTGCGGCCCTCGATCGACGCGTTCTCGGCGAAAAACGAGGAGCTCGACGAGGCCGTGACGCGCGCGATCCTTGCGCAGGCGGGACTCATCTCGGGACCCGCGGGTGACGGTCCGCGGAGCTTCACGCGCGAAGACGGATCGACGGGGTCGGTGGAACGAGAAGCCGTCGTGCTGCGCGAGAACGAGGCGCCAGCTTGGGACGACCCGCTGGTCGTGCAGGTATCGCGCTGGGACCCCTTGAAGGACCACGGCGGCGTGATGCGCGGGTTCGCCTCGTTCGTTGAGCGCTGCGACCCGGAGGGACGCACGCAGCTCGTGCTGGCGGGGCCCGATATCTCCGGCGTCACGGACGACCCCGAGGGCGCCATCGTGCTGGAGGAGTTGAAGGTGGAGTGGGCGGCCTTCCCCGCGCACCTGCGCTCGCGCATGCACCTCGCCTCGCTCCCGATGGACGACGTGGGGGAGAACGCAGCGATGGTCAATGCGCTCCAGCGACACGCGAGCGTGGTCGTTCAGAAGAGCCTGCGCGAGGGGTTCGGGCTGACGCTGACCGAGGCGATGTGGAAGAGCCGGCCCGTCGTTGCGAGCCGCGTGGGGGGCCTGCAGGACCAGGTCACTCATAACGAGGACGGACTCCTGCTGGACGACCCGGCGGACGTGGAGGCGCTGGGCGAGGCGCTTTGCCGCCTGTCACGGGACGAGGCGCTGGCGGCAAGGCTGGGCGCGAATGCGCGCGAACGCGTTCGCGCCGACTTCCTTGGCATCCGCCACCTGGCGCAGTACCACGACCTGCTGAACGGCCTGCTTTCCTGAGCGGCGACCGCACCGGCATCCCGTACGATCGGACACGATGCGCGGGGCACTGATCCTGGCGGTGGCACTGGCGGTGGGGGCGGCTGTCGCGCTCGGCCTTCGCGAGGCCATCGACAGCACGGGCGTGGCGCTCGCGGCGGGCATCGTCGTCGCCTGGATCGCGTGGGGGGAGCTGGGGGACCGGCTGGGTCCGGCGCGGGGGCGAGACGCGAGCGAGGGGCCGATCCTCCTCGACCCGGTACGGCGGCGGCGGATCATCGGTCTGGCAGCGTTCGCGCTGGCAGCGGCGTTCGTCATCGGGGACTTCGCGCTGGGCGACCTGGAGACAACTGACATCCGCGAGTGGGGCGAAGGGCTGGGCCTCTGGGGTCCGGTCCTCCTGATCGCCATCCTGGCGGCGGCGATGGTCTTCGCACCCATCCCCAACCCGCCCTTCATGATTGCCGCGGGGCTCATCTGGGGGACGGTGCTGGGGGTGGTCTACGCCGTCATCGGGCAGCTGATCGGGGCGGCCATCATCTTCTGGATCTCGCGACGGTTCGGGCGGCAGTTCGTGCCCCGGCTGGTGGGAGAACGGGGGGCGGAACGTATTGATGTACTGGCGAGAGAGATGGGGCCGCAGCTCGTGTTCTGGTGGCGGATGATGCCCATCTCGTTCGACTTCGCCGCCTACGCCGCGGGCCTGACGCCGATGTCGTTCCGCTTCTTCATCACGCTCGTGCTGTTCGGATCGATCCTTCCGACGGCAGTCGTCGTGCACTTCGGCGACTCGCTTACCGAGTCGTGGACGGCGCGCTTCGTGGCGGGCGGGCTGATCATCGTCGCGATCACCGTGCCCGCGACGGTCCTGTATGTGCGTAACCGCCATCGCCTGCCGCCGCCACGCGAGCTGCTGCGCTCGCTGGCCGAGTGGGCTTCGTAGCGGAGGCTAGCCGGAGTCGCGGATCTCGCGGTTGAGGTAGGCGCGGGCGATGGTGAGCTGGTCGTAGGAGAGGGCGCCGTCGAGGGCCTCGCGGAGGGGGCGGAGGGCGGCGATGGGGCGGCCCGCGGCGACGAGGCGAATGCGGGCGAGTTCGGCATCGCTGACCCAGGGACGCACGTCCTCGATCTGGCCTTGCTCAACGAAGCGGGCGAGATGCTGGGCGATGGTCTGCGCCTTGAAGCCGCGGCGGACGGCGATCTCGTCGATGGTGAGGCCCTCGTGGTGCAGCTCAAGCGTGCGCTGGGCGGTGGGTGGCAGGTTCGTCCCAGCCCGGGGCGTCACGAGCGGGTGGCCCGGCTCGCGGGGAGCGGGAGTGCGCTCGGCTTCAGCCGGCGGGGGCGGTGTGCCCTCCTGTGACGCGATGACAGCGAGGAAGGCACGGCCGTAGCGTTCGGCCTTCACCCGCCCGACGCCGCGGACCTGCAGCAGGCCAGCCTCGGTCGTGGGCCGCTGCTCGACCATGTCGTGCAGGGTGGCGTCGCTGAAGATGACGTAGGGCGGGACGCCCTCCTCCTCGGCGCGGCGGCGGCGGACCGCACGCAGCTCCAGGAAGAGCGGGGCTTCGTTGTCGACCTCGCGGCGCTGGGTGGGGGCGAGGCAGGGGCCGCAGTTGCCGCACGAGCGCGGGCCCTCCGTCTCCCCGAAGTAGTCGAGGACACGGGCGCGCAGGCAGGTCGCGGACTCGGCGTACGACTGCATGGAGTCGAGCTTGGCGGTGGCGTGGGCGCGGTGCGCCTCGAGCCCGGCGAGATCGATCTCGTCCTCGCCGTCGGGGCGCAGGGCCCAGGCAAAGCGCCCCCGACGGGCGGCCAGCCCCGACTCGACAAGCGCCTGGACGGCGGCGTTCACGCCCGGCGTCTCCTCGCGGTCGACGAGGTCGTCGATGAACTCGCGGTCGCCGGCGCGCCGCACGAGGGCGCGATAGACCTCGAGCACGGTCGCAGGCGGGGGATGGGAGAGCTCGATGAAGAACTCGCGCAGGCCACGGTCGCGGGGGGCGTAGTAGAGAACGCACTCGGCGGGGTCTCCGTCGCGGCCGGCGCGGCCCGCTTCTTGGTAGTAGGACTCGATGGATTCGGGCAGGTCGTGATGGACGACGAGGCGGACATCGGGCTTGTCGATGCCGAGGCCGAAAGCGTTGGTCGCGACGATGATGCGAAGGCTGTCGCGGGCGAAGGCGTTCTGGATGCGGACGCGATCGTCCTCGGGCATTCCGGCGTGGTAGCGGGCGCAACGGATGCGCCGCCGCTGCAGCGTTTCCACGAGGGACTCCACGCGCTTGCGGGTGGCGCAGTAGACGATGGCTGAGGCCTCATCGCCGAGGGCTTCGAGGAGCTCGGCGATCTGCTCCAGCTTCTCCTTCTGGCTGCGAACGCGGATGGCGTGGAAGCGGAGGTTGGGGCGGTCGAAGCCCGCGATGCGGATGTCGGGGTCGTGGAGGCCGAGGCGCTCGACGATGTCTTCGCGCACGCGGGGGTCGGCGGTGGCGGTGAGGGCGACGATGGGGGGGTCGCCGAGGCGGGCGCGGGCGGCGCCGAGGTCGCGATAGCTGGGGCGGAAGTCGTGGCCCCACTGCGAGATGCAGTGGGCCTCGTCGATGGCAAGCAGGGCAACGTTCACCCCGCGCAGGGCGGCGACAAAGCGGCCATCGGAGAAGCGCTCGGGGGCGACGTAGAGGAGGCGCAGGTCGCCATCGGCGACGCGCCGCAGGATGTCCGCCTGCTCCTCGCGGGGCACGGTCGAGTTGATGGCCGCAGCGGCGACACCGTCGCGCGTGAGCGCATCGACCTGGTCCTTCATCAGCGCGAGCAGGGGCGAGACGACGAGGGTGAGGCCATCGAGGAGGAGGGCGGGGAGCTGGTAGCACACGCTCTTGCCGCCGCCGGTGGGGAGCACGGCGAGGGTGTCACGCCCGGCGAGGACGGAGGCCACGACCTCGGCCTGCCCAGGCAGGAACTCGCTGTAGCCGAAAACCTCGCGCAGTTGCTCACGGGCGGGGGCGAGGGTGCGGGGATCGTGGGGCGGGGCAAGAGGCGAGGAGGGGGAAGCGCTCACGGAGCGCAGTCTAGAACATTTGAGCGGTGAGCGGGCAACTACACACTCGACCACGACGCCTAACCGGAACAAGCCATGCCTGCGGACAGACAGTCGGCAGTGCGAGGTAGGCTAGGGGCATGGACGACGGGGACGGGATCCGGCTGCGGCTGGCGCACCTGTATGCCGATGTCATGAACGTGTACGGGGACCGCGGGAACGCGATCGCCCTGCGCTACCGCTGCGAGGCGCGCGGCATCGCGCTGGACGTTGACGGGATCGGCATCGGCGAGGAGTTCGACCCGGCGTCGTACGACCTGCTCATCGTCGGCGGGGGCGAGGACCGCGAGCAGCGCCGCATCGCCGGCGACCTGGTTGCGAAGGGCCCGGCGATCCGGGAGGCCATCGAGGAGGGGCTGCCGGCGCTGGCGGTGTGCGGCGGGTTCCAGCTGTTCGGCAGGCGTTATGTCGACGGGGATGGGAGCGTGCTGTCCGGCATCGGGCTGTTCCACATGGAGACACGTCACCCCGGCGAGGAGGCGGAGCGGGCCGTCGGGAACGTGCTGCTGCGTGCGGACCTGGGCGAAGTGGTGGGGTTCGAGAATCACGGAGGTCGCACGTGGCTGGATGAGGGCCAGGAGACCTTCGGCGTCGTGATCGCGGGTCGGGGGAACAATGGGGAGGACGGGTCGGAGGGGGCGCGGGTGGCCAACGCGATCGGCACCTACCTGCACGGCAGCCTCCTTCCAAAGAACCCGGCCATCGCCGACTTCCTGCTGGGAAAGGCGCTGGCGCGACGGTATGGGGAGTCCGCCACGCTGGAGGCGCTCGACGACAGCTTGGAGGAGTCTGCGCGGCGGGCGGCAAGCGCGATCACGCGGCGGGGCGAGGGGGAGGGGGCGAGACGACGCCTGCGGGGGCTGTTGCGGCGGTAGGGGGCCGGCGGGGCTTGATTAGCACTCTTACGGTAAGAGTGCTAACATACGCGCCATCGAGTTTCGGGAGAGGTACAGACAGGTACATGCCCAAGCAATTGCTGTTCGATGAAGAAGCCCGCCACGCAATGAAGCGTGGCATCGACGCGCTCGCCGACGCCGTCAAGATCACGCTCGGCCCCAAGGGCCGCAACGTGGTGCTCGACAAGAGGTTCGGCGCGCCGACCATCACCAACGACGGCGTGACGATCGCCAAGGACATCGAGCTTGAGGAGGCGTTCGAGAATATCGGCGCCCAGCTCGCCAAGGAGATCGCCTCCAAGACGAACGACATCGCCGGCGACGGCACGACCACGGCAACCGTGATCGGCCAGGCGATCGTGCAGGAAGGCCTCAAGAACGTGGCCGCCGGCGCGAACCCGATGTCCCTGAAGCGCGGCCTCGAGAAGGGCGCCGAGGCGGTCGTCGACCGCGTCGGCCGCAACTCGATCAAGGTGAACGCGCGCGAGCAGATGGCGCAGGTCGCCTCCATCTCGGCGAACAACGACCCGGCCATCGGCGAGCTCATCGGCGAGACGATGGAGAAGGTCGGCAAGGACGGGGTGATCACGGTCGAGGAGTCGAAGGGCATCCAGACCGAGGTCGAGTACGTGGACGGCATGGCGTTCGACCGCGGCTTCATCAGCCCCTATTTCGTCACGAACCCGGAGCGCATGGAAGCGGAGATCGAGGATCCCCTGATCCTCATCACCGACAAGAAGCTCTCCTCGGTGCAGGAGCTCCTGCCGCTGCTGGAGAAGATCGTCTCGCAGTCGAACAACCTGCTCATTATCGCCTCCGATGTCGACGGCGAAGCGCTCGCGACGCTGGCGGTGAACAAGCTGCGCGGCACGATGAACGTGCTCGCGGTGAAGGCTCCGGGCTTCGGCGACCGCCAGAAGGACAACCTCGGCGACATCGCCACCCTGACCGGGGCGCAGGTCATCTCCGAGGAGATCGGCCGCACGCTCGATAGCGTGACGCAGGCCGACCTGGGCAGCGCCCGCCGTGTTCTCTCGACGAAGGAAGACACGACCATCATCGAGGGCAAGGGCAAGAAGAAGGACATCGACGCCCGCGTGGGCCAGGTCCGCGCCATCCTAAACGAGGCGAAGAGCGACTGGGACCGCGAGAAGTCCCAGGAGCGCCTCGGCAAGCTGGCCGGCAGCGTTGCCGTCATCCGCGTCGGCGCGGCCACGGAGGTCGAGCTGAAGGAGAAGAAGCACCGTGTCGAGGACGCCCTCAGCGCGACCCGCGCGGCCGTCGAAGAAGGCATCGTGCCGGGCGGCGGAGTCGCCCTGCTGAACGCCATCTCGGCGCTCGACCGGGTGAAGCTGGAAGGCGACGAGGCCACTGGCGCCCGCATTCTTCGCCGCGCGCTGGAGGAGCCCCTCCGCCGCATCGCCATCAACGCCGGCAAGGACGGCTCGGTGGTGGTCGAAGAGGTGAAGGATCTGAAGAAGGGCCTCGGCTACGACGCCCAGCTCGACGAATTCGGCGACATGGTGGAAAAGGGCATCATCGATCCGGCGAAGGTAACCCGCGCCGCCATCGAGAACGCCGTCTCCATCGCCGCCATGGTCCTCACGACGAACTGCCTGATCACGGAGAAGAAGGACCCCGCGCCCGCCGCCGCGGCTCCGCCCGCGCCGATGTATTAGGCTCGACCCTCTCGCCCGCCGCATGCGGCGGGCGCATGAGGAACTCTTGCGAGGGGGCACGGCAACAGCCGGCCCCCTCGCTTCACATCCGGGGGTGCTGCGCATGGTTCACTCGGAGAACGGCCTGCAGGTCGACCTCGACGCCCTCAGGGAGCGGCTGGAGAACGCGGACCTGATGGTGATCGGGTTCCACGCCTTCGCCGAGCGGCTCCTGCTGGATGCACGCAGCTCGCCCACGGAGGGACCGCTGGTGGCGGTGGTAGCGCCCGTCTCGAGCGTCCAGGACCGGTACGCCTGGCTGGGCAAGCACCGCAGCACGTTCGGGACGCCGGACGACTTCACCTTCGCGATGTGGCCCCACTCGATCGCGCTCATCCGCGAACACGACGTTCTCGGGCCGATGGGCGCGCGCATGGCGGCCGTCTCCAACGAGGCGGACCTGGCGATGGCGCGGGCGCTGGCGCGGCTCGAGGTGCTGGAGCGCCGCACGATCCGGGAGGCCGTGCTCGGCGGCCCCAACTGGGAAACGCTCTGGCCCGAGGAGGACTGAGGGCGGCCTAGCCGCCGATGTGGGACATCTCGACGCGCTCGAGTTCGTCCGTCGCCTCGGTGCGCAGGTCCGAGTAGCGGTCCTCGCGAATGCGCCAGACGCGGGCGATGGCGTCGCCCAGCTCGTCGTCGCCGGCGCCGCCGCGCAGGAGCGCGCGCAGGTCGAAGCCCGTGGCGCCGAAGAGACAGGTGTAGAGCTCGCCTTCCGGCGAAAGGCGAGCTCGAGTGCAGTCGCCGCAGAAGGGCTGCGTGATGGACGTGATCACGCCGATCTCCCCCCCGCCGTCGCGGTAGCGGTAGCGACGCGCGACCTCACCGCGGTAGTTCGGGTCGAGGGGCTCGATCGGCAGCTCGGCATCGATGCGCTCGACAATCTCGGTGGCGGGCACGACGTGGTCGAGCACCCAGCCGTTGGTCGTGCCCACGTCCATGTACTCGATGAAGCGCACGATGACGCCCGTGCCGTGGAAGTGGCGCGCCAGACCGACGATGGTGTGGTCGTTCAGACCGCGCTTGACAACTGCGTTCACCTTGATCGGCCAGAGTCCCGCGTCGCGCGCCGCGTCGATGCCGGCGAGGACGACGTCGACGCCCACGTCAACATCGTTCATGGCCCGGAAGGTGGCGTCGTCGACGGAGTCGAGGCTGACGGTGATGCGTTCCAGCCCGGCCTCGCGCAGCGGTCCGGCCTGGGCGGGGAGGAGAGCGCCGTTGGTGGTGAGGGTGAGGTCGAGGAGACCATCGAGCGCGGCAAGCTGCTTGATGAGGAGGGGCAGGCCGCGCCGGACGAGGGGTTCGCCGCCGGTGACGCGGATCTTCTCGACGCCGTGCGCGATGAACAGCCGGGCGAGCCGCACGATCTCCTCGTAGGTCAGGATCTCGTCGCGGTCGAGGAACTGGAAGGATGGCCCAAAGACCTCCCTGGGCATGCAGTAGACGCAACGAAAGTTGCAGCGATCGGTCACGGAGACCCGGAGGTCGCGCAGGGGACGGTCGAAGGAATCGCGCACTGCCATCAGGGGTAGCTTACCGGTCCATCCGTTTCGATGTGCTGGCGGGGGCCTATCGCTCAATCGTGTGCCACAACGGGCACCGAGGCCTCGGTGAAACGCCGCAGCATCTCGTCGTGTTTCGCCAGCCGCTCGGCGAGCTGGATGCGCATCTTCTCCATCTTCTCGACCTTCTGGTCGAGGAGGGCGATCTGGCGGAGGGTAACCTCACGGGCGATGCGCACCTTCTTGGCCTTCTCGTCGGCCTCGTCGTCCTTGTTCCACTCCGCGCGGATCTGCATGCGCACGTCGTCGGCTTCGAGCATCTCCTTGATATCGGCGAGGGAGAAGCCGAGGAGCTCCTTGAGCGCCTTCACGCGCTCGATACGCTCCATGTCAGGGGGAGAGTAGAGACGAAAACCGCCGACCATGCGCGTCGGTGGGGGCAGGAGCCCGCGCTCCTCGTAGTAGCGGAGGGTGCGCTGGGTGAGCCCCGACCGTTCGGCCGCTTCACCGATCTGGAGGTAGCCGTCGTCACGTTCCATGGCCTGTCCGTAGTCTAGCGGCGGGGGGGCGCGCGTCAATGCACGCCGGTGCGAGCCCGTCTGGCAGCCCCCGAGGGGAGCGAGACCATAAGGCGATCTGCGCCGTGAAAGGTCCGTTAATGAAAGGGCGCGGCAGCCCGAAAGCGGTTGCCGCACGAGCACACCGAGCGCTAGCCTCTGTTAGTCGCGCCTGAGGGCCGCGACACCTCAGAGCATCACCGACGAAAAGCTGGCCGGGAGTACAGACGTGCCCCCGGGGAGGGAGCACGCGCGCCCGTGCCGGGAGAGGGTTTGCAATCACCACGAGCGCTCGCGCGCACCTGGCAGGCAGTGCTGGGGCGACTGGAGCTTGAGGTGAGCCGCGCCAACTTCGAGACGTGGCTGGCCGGGACGACGGTCCGTTCGCTGCACGACGGCGAGCTCACGGTGGAGGCGCGCTCAGCCTTCCGCGCGGACTGGCTCAACGAGAACCTGGCCGCGGTTGTCGAGCGCTGCCTGGGCGCGATCGAGGGGGAGGGCGGGTGCGTGCGGTTCGTCGCGCCCGGAACCGCGCCGACCGAGGAAGTGGAGGCCCTTGCGGCAACCAGCCGGCGCGAGCGCACACCGCGCGCGGAGGTGCTGGGGCAGGTGAACAGCGCCTTCACACTCACGCGCTACTTCCGCTCGGAGGGGAGCGCGCTCGCTGTGGCGAGCTGCCTGAGCCTCGTGGCGGAGGGGGAACCGGCCATCAGCCCGGTGGTCGTGCACGGTCCGCCCGGGGTGGGCAAGACGCACCTGCTGCACGGCCTGGCGGCGCGGGCGAGCGAGCAGGGCCGTCCCGTCGCCTGCCTGAGCGGGGAGGCGTTCACGACGCGCTACCAGCGAGCGCTACGAGAGGGGAACGTCGAGGCGTTCCAGGATGCCGTGCGTGGCGTCCACCTCCTCATCATCGACGACCTGCACGACCTGGCCGGGAAGATGGGCACGCTGCGAGAGCTGGTGCACACGCTCGACGCGGTCACGCATGCGGGCGGGGGGGCGGTGGTGGGGAGCGAACTGCGGCCGCGGGAGATGGGCCTGCCGGAGCGGCTGTGCTCGCGGCTGGAGGCGGGAATCGTCGCCAGCGTCGAGCCGTTCGCGGGAACCGAGCGGCGGGCCTTCATCGAGCAACACCTGGCCGAGCTGCGAGTGGCCGTGCCGTCCTGGTGCCTGGAGCAACTGGCGATGGGGAAGGGCTCGGTCCGGTCCATCCTCGCGGGGGTGCACGCGGCCGTGGGACTGCAGCGGCGCGGTCTGCTGAGCGAGCTGCGTCTGGCCGCCGAACTGGGGGCCCTGGAACTGCACGGCCGGGGGGAGGAGACGGCGAGATCGGTCATCGAGCGCATCACCGCGCACTTCGCCCTCGCGGCGGGCGAAGTCGAGGGCCGTAGCCGCGCCGCGAAGCAGGCGCGGGCGCGGGCCGTGGCGGCGGCGGCCCTGCAGGAGCGGGGCGCCAGTTACAGCGAGATCGGAGCGCTGCTGGGGGGACGAAGCCGCAGCACGGTCAAGGGGCTGGCCGAGCGCGGCCGAGCGCTGGGCGATGGCGACCCCACCATCGCGAACCTGCTGCGGGCCGGCTAGGCGTCTTTCCGCAGAAGCGCCACCGCGGCGCCCACGCCCCCAGGCCCGAACCCCGCGATCACACCCGCGCAGGCGGCACTGACGGGGGAGTGGTTCTCGCCGTCCCATGGGCCTTGCTTGACCTGGATAACGCTCCCGTCGACGGCTGCGACAGCTGCCGCCACGTCCTCCGCACTGCCTTCAAGGCCATCGTCACAGAGGACGACATCGCCGGTGGCGCCAGCGAGGCCGGCGACCACGTCGGCAGCGGTCGCGCAGGTGCGGACCTCGACGTCTTCGCGGAGCGGGGGCGGCATGACGCCGGGGGGCAGGAGGACGAGGACGTCCACCATCAGAGGCTCGGCCCGGCGGCGTACTGGGGGGCGTCGTTGGTCGCGCCGGCGGCGTAGAGCGCTTCGATCTCCGCGTCGCTCATGCCGAGGAGTTCCGTGAAGACCTCGTGGTTGTGCTGGGCGAAGAGCGGCGCGGGGCGCGCAATGGCGCCGGGAGTCTCCTCGAAGCGCCAGGGGAAGCCGGGGAAGACGTGCGTCCCAGCTACGGGGTGGCGGATCTGCACGAAGTAGCCCCGGTCGTTCAAGTGGTTGTCGCTCACGACCATCCAGTTTGGCATGACGGGGGCGGCGGGGATTCCGGCCGCCTGCAGGGCGGCAGCGGCGGCGGTCACCGTCTCCTCCCGCGACCAGGCGGCGATCGCGGCGTCGATCGCAGGGGCGGCGGCGCGGCGGGCCTCGACCGTGGCGCAGGAGCCGTCCGCGGCGAGCTCGGGGCAACCGAGCACCTTTGCGAGAGCGACGAAATCGCGTTCGTCGCGCACCGTGAGAGCGAGCCAGTTGTCCTCGCCAGCGCAGGGGTAGACACCCTGGGGAGCATCGACGGGTGAGGCATTGCCGGTCGGTTCGGGGCTCTCGCCGGTGGCGGCGTAGGTGAGCAGCTCCTGGGAGAAGTAGGGAAGCACGGCCTCGAAGAGGGACATGTCGATCCAACGGCCCCGCCCGCTCGCGCGGCGGCCGTGCAGGGCGGCGAGGATGGCGACGGCGCCATGGTTCCCGGTGACGGGGTCGGCGTAGTAGCTACCGGTGCCGTAGTATTCGCCGGGTCCGTAGCCGAGGACGCTGGCGAGGCCGCTCATGGCCTCGATGTTGCTGCCGTAGGCGCTGTAGTTGCGCTCGGGGCCGGTGGCGCCGAAGCCCGCCATGGAGCACATCACCAGGCCGGGGTTGACCTCGCGCAGGACGTCGTAGCCGACGCCCAGCTGGGTCATCACGCGGGTGGCGTTGTTCTCGATGAGGCCGTCGGCCTGCCTGACCAGGTCGAGGAGGACGGCACGGCCCTCGTCGGTGCCGAGGTTGAGGCAGATAGCGCGCTTGTTGCGGTTCAACTTGTTGAAGTAGCCGGCGCGGTGGTAGTGGTCGGGCCAGATATCGGCGGGGACCCAGGCGAGGGTGCGAGTGGCGGGTTTCGTGTGCAGCTCTACCTTGATGACGTCGGCGCCGAGGTCGGCGAAGTGGCGTCCCGCGATCGGCCCCGCCCAGTTAGCTGTGACCTCAATGAAACGCAGGCCCGCGAGTGGCCCTTGGCCCGTTGTGGCGGAGGCCGCAGGTGGGGGCGCGTCCGCGTTCGCCCAGGGAAAGTCGGCGGCGAGGACGGACTTGGTCTGCTCACCGAGTGCGGGGGCGGCGGCGGAAGCGGCGGGGGCGGTGTCGCCCAGCTTGTAGGGGAGGCCCGGGGCGATCAGCTCGCGGTCGCCGACGCAGACGGCGCCGAACCAGTCGCGGGCGGCCAGCTGCTCGCTAGCGGCGACATCGGCCATGGTGTTCACGGGGGTGACGGCGATCCGCAGCTCCTGGGCGGCGTGATAGATCTCCTGCTTGGTGCGGGTCCTGGTCCACTCGCCGAAGGCTTCCAGCACCTCGGCGAAGCGCTCGGTCCAGACCAGGGGCTGCTGCAGGGACTCGTCCTCCAGCAGGTCGAAGCGTTCGATGAGGACAAAGAGGTTGGGGTAGGGCGCAAGGTTGAAGAGGAAGACGAAGCCATCAGCGCAGGGCACGAAGATGCTGCCCGTACGGCTCTGGACCACGCCCTGGTGCGTCCAGATGGTGGTGAGCCAGGCGTGATCGTTGAGGATGGCCTCCTGGTGGGAGACCTCGATCCGCTGCCCCTTGCCCTGCTCGCGGGCGCGCCAGAGCCCCGCCAGGACCGCGACGGCGCCGTGCGTGCCGGCATGGAAGGGAACCTGGTGGCCGGGCAGGGCGAGCGGCTCGCGTGCGCGGTCGCCGGCGAAGTAGTGGTAGCCGCCCGTCGCGTACTCGGTGAAGGGCGTCGCCTGCCAGTCCGCACGATCACCGCTGCGTCCGTATGGCGAGAGGGAGAGGACGACGGCGCGCTCGCTCGCGGCTGCGAGGCGTTCCTCGAGGCGATCGGCGGCCTCTCCGCGTTCGCTGTGGACGACGATGTCGGCGTGGGAGGCGAGCTCGTCCACGCGGGGGTCGTCGAGGGAGAGGGTGACGCTCAGCTTGCCTGCGGCCAGCCACGCGAAGAAGGCGCTCTCGCCGTCGACGAGGGGGAGCTCGGCGCGGGCGGGATCGCCGCCGGCGGGCTCGACCTTGACCACCTGGGCGCCGAGATCCGCGAGAAGCCGGGCGCAGTAGGGGCCGGCGACGCCGCTGGCGAGCTCAAGCACGACGATGTCGGCGAGGGGCGGCGGGGCAAGGGGCGGGGCGGGAGATGTCACGTAGCTGCCTCGGGCGAGAGCTTACCGAAGGTCCGTCATGAGGTCGCAGGCGCGAGCACGGCGAGGACGCCGGCGGCGGCTTCCTCCGGGGCGGGGGCATCGCGCCCGACAACGGTGATGCGGGGGCCGCCGGCGCCGAGGTGCGCGGCGAGAGAGGCGTTGAGGGCCTTCGCGTCGGCGGGGTCGCGCGCGGGGGCGACGAAGATGACGGCGCCGCCACCCTGCTCGCGCATGAGCTGGCCAAAGGCCTGGGCGGCGAGCAGGGGCGTGCGGTGGCGGCCCGCGAAGGCGCGCTTCTCCTCGACGGGCGAGTCGGAGCTGGGAGTGGGCAGGGAGGAGACGACGATGACGGCGTCGCAGCGACCGAGCTGGCTCCACGTCTTCTGGGTGAAGGCGCCCATCTGCTCGGGGTCGGAAGCTTCGATCACGTCGGCGAAGTGGTCGCGGCCAATGGCCCAGATCTCGTTCGCGACGGAGTTCACGGCAAACTCCTGCTGCGAGAGGGTGTTGAAGGTCGCGAGCGCGACCGACGCACCCGCTTCCGCCGCGGCAACGGCGACGGCGCGATGGTGGTCGTCGCCCCCACCGATGGCGGCGATGACCTTTCCTGCGAGCGCGTCGTTGGGCATGACGTGATCTACCGGAGCGCGAAGAGGATGGTGGGGACGATCATCCCTATCAGGAACAGGAGGGAGATGCCGATCCCGATCGTGCCCCAGTCGCGGGAGCGGCGCTCGCTCGCGTAGTACTTCTGCTCCCAGGAGCCGTCGAGGAGGTCGCGGTCACGTTCGTCGGGGCCGAGGATGAGGCCGTCATCCTCGGCTTCGAAGTCGTCGTCGTGCTCGTCGTACCGGTCTGTTTCGGCCATGGGCCAATGCTAGCGAACGGCGGCGCTGTGGTCGTGGGCGATGCTCCTACTCCTCGACGAAGAAGCCCTGCTCGTCGCGGATCTCGGGGCGATCAACGAGGGCGCGCTGGTCGCCGAATTTGGTATCGCGCCACTGCAGGGCGGCCTTGAGGCCGTGCTCGCGGGAGCGAGCGCCGAACTGGGCGACGCTGGGGGCGAGGTGGGCGCGGGCGTCGTTCTCGGTGGCGATGCGCTGGAGGGTGCGGGCGCCCATCAGCTCGAGGCCGATGTTGATGATGCGCTTGTTCGCGGAGAGCAGCTCCGTGTCGATCATGGCGAGGCGGTCGGCAAGGCCCTCGACCTCCTGCTCGAGCAGATCGAGCGGGACGGCCTTCAACACGAGGCCGATCTTGGCGGCGTCGGCGCCGGTGACGAAGTCGCCGGAGAGCATGAGGCGCTTGGCCCACTGGGGGCCGACGTTGTAGAGCCACATGTTGTTCGGCAGCGCGCCCTGGGCGCGGGCGGGCGGGAAACCGATGAGGGTGTCGTCCGCGGCGATGATCATGTCGCAGAGGAGGGCGACATCGGTGCCGCCGGCCACGCAGTAGCCGTGGATCTGGGCGATGACCGGCTTGTGCATGTCGAAGATGGCCATGCGCAGACGCTGGCTCTGCTCCATGCGCCAGGCGTCGTCGTCGAAGGACCGACCTTCGCGGGAAGTGTCGTCGGGGTCTCGCTCGACAAGTGGCCTCGGAGTGAGGTCGTAGCCCGCGCTGAAGGCGCGGCCGGCGCCGCGCAGGATGACCGTGTGGACGCGGTTGTCGTTGTCGGCTTCCCAGAGGGCGTGGTTGAGCTCCTGCTGGAGCTGGATGGAAAGGGCGTTGAGCTTCTCGGGGCGGTTGAGCGTGATGCGGGCTCGTCTGCGCTCGACTTCATAGATGATGGCTTCGTAGTCCATGCGGACCTCCGGGTGCTGCCTCGGGGGCGGGTGAGTGGCGGCTATTCTAGCCTCCTGTTCCCAGCCATTAGCCGGTGTTGTGTTATCGTCAGACGACAGTGGGCGCAGCGCCAGGGCTGTGAGGCGGGAAGAGAGAGCCGCCCGAAGCCAGGCGCACGAAGCACACGCCCCACCTTGCGCGGCCCAGCCCGCGACGACGAGAGGATACATTCCCCCTTTGCCACTGCGATTGTTCCGGCGACCCAAGACCAACCCTGAATCCGAGTCCGAGACCCCCACCTCAGCCTCCGACACCAGCACCGCCACCGCTACAGCGGTGGCTCCGGCCTCACGCCCCTCCGAGGAAGGGCATGAGGGACCCCCGCCCGCACGCAGGCGCCGCCGCTCACGGGGAGGGCGTCGACGGCGTCCCGAGGGCGGGGCGCCGCCCGTCCATGAGAACGGATCCCAGGCCAGGCGTGAACAGGCGCCGGCCCCCACACACGAAGACGACGACCGTCTCACCGAGCCCGCAAAGTTCTACGCCGCCGGCGTGCGCGGAGCAGGCCTTCGCGCGATTGCGGAGCTCGGCTTCGATCAGCCCACGCCCATCCAGGAACGCTCGATGCCGTTGCTCTACGCGGGACGGGACGTCGTGGGGCTGGCGCAGACGGGCACGGGCAAGACGCTCGCCTTCGGCGACCCACTGGCCCGCTCGATCGACCCCTCGCGGAACGAAGTGCAGGCCCTCATCCTGCTCCCGACGCGCGAGCTCTGCGACCAGGTAACCGACGTGATCGCGCACCTGGGTGACTTCTACGGATTCACCACCATTCGCCTGGTCGGCGGAAAGCCCATCAACCGCGACCTGGAAGCGCTCGAGCGTGGCGGCCACGTGATCGTGGGTACACCCGGACGCGTGATCGACCATCTGAAGCGTCGGACGCTCTCGCTCAGCCGGGCTGCCTTCGTCGTGCTCGACGAAGCGGACGAGATGCTGGACATCGGCTTCGCCAAGGACATCGACCAGATCCTGCGGCAGTCGCCGCTCGAGCGGCAGACGGCGCTCTTCAGCGCCACGATGCCGATGAGCATCACCCGGCTCGTGTGGCGCTACATGCGCGATTCCGAGCGAATCGAGGCGGCGCCGGCGCAGCTGCAGCCGGTGGACACGGTCCGCCAGTTCTACTGCGAGGTAGCGGCGCGGGACAAGTTCCGGGCGCTGGGGCATCTGCACGACTCGATGGACCTCGGCCGCTCGCTCATCTTCCGCCGCACGAAGATCGGCGTGGACCGGCTCACCGAGAGTCTGCGACGCGAAGGCATCCATGCACGCGCCATCCACGGCGATCTGCGCCAGAGCGAGCGCGACCGCGTGATGCGCGACTTCCGCAGCGGCAAGCTCGATTGGCTAGTGGCGACGAACGTGGCCGCGCGCGGCCTCGACATCCCCGACATCGCCCACGTCGTGAACTACGACGTACCGCAGAACGCCGAGGAGTACATCCACCGCGTGGGTCGCACAGCGCGCGCCGGCAAGGAAGGCTCGGCGATCACGTTCGTAGGCGAGTGGGAGATGGGCGAGTGGGAAGCCATCACGGACCGTGTGGGCGGCGAGGCCCTGGAGCGCCTCGACATCCCGACGCGCTTCGACTAGCGGAGCGCACAAGCGCTATCGCCTAGACGTCCTCGACAACGATGGCGCCGCTGGGGCAGATCTCGGCGGCGTCCTCGGCCGCTTCGAGGTCGTCGTCCTCTTCGGGGAACTCCACGACGATGTCGGGCCAGCCCTGCGAATCGGCCTTGAAGATCGTCGGCTGGAGGTAGTAGCACTGCCCGGCCTTCAGACAAATGACTCGGTCGACGACGACTTTCTTCATTGCGACGCACCTCTGCGGGGTTTCCGAAGCATAGCCGATGCTGCCCTCAGCGACCGGCGACGACGGGATTGCTGAGCACGCCCACACCGGTGACCTCGACCTCGACGGTGTCGCCGGGTTGGAGGGCCTGGGGCTGGCCGGGAGTGCCGCTGTAGATGATGTCGCCGGGCAGCAGCGTCATGGCGGCGGCGGTGTAGCGCACGATCTCGGGGATGTCGAGGATGAGCTCGTCGGAACGACCGTGCTGGGTCTCGACACCGTTCACGCGCGTGCGGACCTCGATCGCGTCGTGGTCGAGGCCCGTGGCGATAGCGGGACCAAAGACGCCGAAGGTGTCGGCGCCCTTGGCGCGCCACCACTGGCCATCGTTCCCCTGCCAGTCCCGGGCGCTGACGTCATTGCCGGCCGTATAGCCGAAGATGCCTGCGAGGGCCTCCTCGCGGGTGGGAGAGGCAAGCTCGCGGCCGATGACGATGACGATCTCGCCCTCGGGGTCGACGCGCGCGGAGGCGGCGGGGAGGCGGATGGGGTCGCCGGGGCCCGCGATCGAGGAGAGGGGCTTGAGGAAGAGGGTGGGCGGGTCGGGCGCGGGTCGCCCGCCGAGATGGCTCGCGTAGTTGAGCCCCACGCAGACGATTGAGCGCGGCTCGCAGGGTGGCAGGATCTGGACATCGGCGAGGGCGACTTCCTCGCCGGTGCGCTCGCTGCGGTCCCAGAAGGGTTCGGCGATGACGACGATGCCGTCGCCTTCGAGCAGGCCGGCGCCGGTCGAGCCGTCGGGCCGGGCGAAGCGAACGTAGCGATCCATGAAGGCCTCCTGGGCGTGCCTCAGAGCAGGACGAGGTTGTCACGGTGGATGACCTCGTCGCCATAGGCGTAGCCGAGCGTCTCGACGATAAGGTCGCTGCGAAGCCCGCGAATGCGCAGCACCTCGCTGCTGGCGTAGTTGGTGATGCCGGCGGCCACGCGCCTGCCGTCGAGGTCGCGCACCTCGATCGTTTCGCCCCGCTCGAAGGCGCCCTCGACATCCCTGACGCCCGCGGGGAGCAGGCTGCGCCCACGCTCCCGCAGGGCAGTGGCGGCCCCGCCATCGACAATGAGATGGCCGTTGACGCCGGCGTTCCCGAGGATCCACCGCTTGCGGCTCTCGAGCTGATTGGCGGCGGCGGCGAAGCGGGTGCCGATGGGCATGCCTCCGGCGGCTGTCACGAGGGCGTCGGGCGTGTGGCCGTTGGCGATGACGACGGCGGCTCCGCCCTGCGTCGCGATGCGTGCGGCAGAGATCTTCGAAGTCATGCCCCCGCGCCCGGGACCGTCACCGGCGGCGTCCTCGTGGGTCTCGTCGATGGTGTCGACCTCGGGGATGAGACGGGCGGAGGGGTCGAGGGCCGGGTCGGCGGAATAGAGGCCGTCGACATCGGTGAGGATGACGAGCAGGTCGGCGTCGATGAGGTTCGCGACGAAGGCGGAGAGGCTGTCGTTCTCGCCGATGCGCGAGGCCAGCACCTCGTCGAGGGCGACCGCGTCGTTCTCGTTGACGATGGGCACGGCGCCGCAATCGAGCAGGTCGCGCAGCGTATTGCGGGCGTTCAGGTAGCCGAGGCGGTCGCTGAGGTCGCGCCGGGTCAGGAGCACCTGGGCGACGACGGCATCGTGCCACTCGAAGAGTTCGTCCCAGCTCTGCATGAGGTGGCTCTGGCCGACGCTGGCCAGCGCCTGGCGACTGAGATGGCGGGCCTCGGGCGGGCGGTGGGCGAGCACGTGCCGTCCCGCGGCCTGCGCGCCGCTGGAAACGACGGTGACTTCGCAGCCGGCCTCCCGCAGCCGCACCACCTGGCCGACGAGCCGCGACATCGCCTCGAGGTCAAGGCGATCGGATCCGGCCGTGAGCAGGCTCGTGCCGAACTTGGCGACGATGCGGCGGTAGCGCATGGCTCCATGGTAGCGGGGCGCCGCGATGGCGCTACGCCCGGCCCGCTGCGACCGCAGATCGGCGAGGCCGTACCATGCCCGCATGGACGCCGGACGCCCTCCCGAGGGAACCCTGGGGGCAGCCCGCCAGGGTCTCGTCGTCGCGGGAGCGATCGTCGCCTTCGGGTTCCTCGGATCGCGGCTGCTGGGGGTGGCGCGCACCGCCATCATCGCCAACGAGTTCGGCGCCAGCCCGGAGCTCGACGCGTACTGGGTGGCCTTCCGTGTTCCCGACCTCATCTTCCAGGTGCTGGCAGGAGCGACGCTGGGAAGCGCCTTCATCCCCGTGTTCACGCGGCTCTACCGGCGCGAGAACGCCGACTCCGCCTGGAGGCTGGCGAGCAACGTCCTCACGATCGTCTTCCTCGCGACGGCCGTGCTCTGCCTGATCGCGCTGGCGCTGGCGCCCTGGCTCGTGCCCGTATTCGCGCCGGGGCTGGGGGAGGACATCGGTCGCGGGGATGAGCTGACCTCGGAGGCAGTGAAGCTGACGCGGATCATGCTGCTCTCGCCCCTGCTGCTGTCCGTGAGCGGCATGGTGACGGGCATCCTGAATGCGCGGCAGCAGTTCTTCCTGCCTGCCCTGGCGCCGAACCTCTACAACCTCGGGATCATTTTCGGGGCGTTGGCGCTATCGGGACGCTTTGGCGTGGAGGGGCTGGCGATCGGCGTCCTGGTCGGGTCGGCGGGGCACCTCGTGGTGCAGATTCCGGGGCTGATACGACAGCGGATGCGCTACAGCCTCCGCGCCACCCTGTGGGACGCGCCCACGCGGGAGGTGGCGCGGCTGATGGGACCGCGCGTACTGGGGCTGGCGGCGGCGCAGGCGAACTTCGTGGTGACGACCACGTTCTTCGCCTCGAAGGTGGGGACCTCGGCCATCTCGGGCCTGACGTTCGCCTGGCTGATCGCGAACCTTCCCGTGGCCCTCTTCGGCATGGCCCTCGCGACGGCAGCCTTTCCGCGACTGGCCGAGCACGCGGCAGCGGGCGATGGACGCAGCCTCGTGGAGACGGTCTCGCGCGTGCTGCGCACCATCCTGTTCTTTGCGATACCGGCAGCGCTTGGGCTCGCGTTCCTGCGGGAGCCGGCGACAACGGTGCTCCTGGAGCGTGGCGCCTTTGTCTCGAGCGACACCGCCATCACCTCGGCGGCGCTGGGCTTCCTCTGCCTCGGCATCGTGCCGCAGGCGGCCATCGAGATTCACAGCCGGGGCTTCTACGCGCTGGGTGATACGCGCACGCCGGTCATGCTGACGGTTGGGGCGGTAATCGTGAACATCGTGCTCAGCGCGATCCTGTGGGAGCGGTTCGCGGTCGAGGGGCTGGCGATCTCGCTCTCGGTCGCGTCGTGGCTGGAGTGGGTGTTCCTGTACTGGCTCTATGCCGTGCGGACGGGTTCAGCGGCGGACGCGTTCCGGGACCTGCACAAGATCTCGCGCATCGCCGCAGCGGCGGCGGCGATGGCGCTCTTCCTCGGACTTGTCCTGCCGACGTTCGACGAGCCGGGGTCGGCGGCGGCGTGGGTGACAGTGTTCGCGGCCTCGATCGCGGGCCTGGCGGTGTACCTGGGGGTGGCCATCCTGCTGCGGGTAGAGGAGGTGGACGAGGCCCGCAACCGGCTGCTTGCCCTCCTGCGACGGAGCTGACGGGCGAAGCTCAGACGCTGATGAGCTCGGTCTCGATGTCGACGACCTCGGCGTCGAGGCGCCAGCCTTCGACGGCCCGGGCGATGTTCTGGAGCTGGGCGTCGGCGTGGGCTGCGTCGTTGGCAAGGCAGGCGACGGCGATGGTCGTGAGGTCGAGGGCGTCCAGGTCGCCAGCCTCGCTGACGGCGGCGTTGTAGCGATGGCGCAGGCGCTCGACGACGGACTTGACGAGGGCGCGCTTCTCCTTGCGGGAGTGGGCGACGAAGCGGAGGCGGATGCGGAGGAGACCGAGAACCATCAGCGTGGGGAGTGCGCGCTCAAAGGTCGACGGTTTCGGAGGGCTCGTCATCGGGCAGGGGTGGGAGGTCGGAGGGGCCGAGCAGACCGAAGTGCTCGTAGAAGCGAGGCGCGGGGCGGTAGAGCCTGGGGCGTCCGGGTGAGCGCGCCATGCCCACATTCTCGATCAGCCCGCGCTGCTCGAGCGAGGCGACGATGCGGTCGGAGTTGACGCCGCGGATGGCTTCGACCTCGCCACGCGTGCAGGGCTGGCGGTAGGCGACGATGGTGAGGGTCTCGAGGGCCGCCCGCGAGAGTCGCTCGGAGGACTGGTCGCCAAGGAGGCTCGCGACGTACGGGGCGTACTCGGGGGCGGTGACGAGCTGGTAGCGGCCGCCTTCCTCCTGGAGGCGCAGGCCACGCGCCTCGTAGTCGTTGGCGAGACGTTCGAGGCCGGTGCGAACGGAGCGCTCGCCGACGCCGGTGGCGCGCGCGAGGGCGGAGGGGCCGAGCGGTTCCTCGGCGGCGAGCAGGAGGGCTTCGAGCACCCAGGGGAGCTCATCGCGGGAGGGGCGCGGCGGGGGGGCGGCTTCGGTCATGCCGCGCTCCCCATGCGGACGGCGAGGCCATCGGCAAAGGGTTCGCCGAGCGTGGCCGGCGTAAGTCGTCCCGCCAGGTCGCCTTCGCCTTCGGCGTAGACGGAGACGTAGTTGTCGGTGAGGCCGTGCCAGCGCGCGCCCTGGGGGGTCGTGCGGCGCTCCTCCCAGAGCACGGGGCGAACCTCGCCGGCGAAGCGCGCGCAGAAGTCGGAGGCGAGGTCGCTCGCAAGCGCGAGGAGCCGGGCCATCCGTTCCTTGCGCACCTCGACGGGTACCTGGCCGGCCATCGAGGCGGCGGCGGTGCGGGCGCGGGGGGAGTAGGGGAAGGCGTGGATGCGAGCGAAGGCGGCCTCCTGGCAGAGAGCAAGGGTGGCGGCGAAATCCTCCTCGCTCTCCCCCGGAAAGCCCGCGATCACGTCGGTGGTGACGGCGGCATCGGGGATGGCCGCGCGGATGCGGTCGAGGGCGTCGCGGTAGGCGTCGGTATCGTAGCGGCGACGCATGCGCGCGAGCACCGGATCGGCCCCCGACTGGAGGGCGAGGTGGAAGTGGGGCATGAGGCGGGGATCATCCCAGAGGGCCACGAGTTCGGGCGTGATGTCCTGGGGCTGGAGGGAGCTGAAGCGAAGCCGCGGCGTCTCCGTCTGCGCGAGGATGCCCGCGATCAGGTCGCGGGGGGTAAGGGGTTCGGGGAGGTCGCGGCCCCAGGCGCCGAGCTGCGTGCCCGTCAGCACGACCTCGCGGGCGCCGCGGCCGTGAGCATCGGCCATGTCGCGGACAACGTCGTCGATGGAGCGGGAGACCTCGCGGCCACGCGTGCGGGGCACGATGCAGAAGGCGCAGACGTCGTTGCAGCCCTCCTGCGCCTTCACAAAGGCGCGCGTGTGCAGGCCGGGCGCGGACGCGGGCCGGGGGGAAGCGGGGGGAGGTGCGACGGCGGTCAGCCTCGCGACGAGGCGAGCATGCTCAGCCTCGGTCGTGCCCGCGACGAAGTCGGCCCCAAGCGCCTCGACCGCCTCCTCGCCGGCGGAACGCGGGTAGCAGCCGGTGACGGCGATGGGGGCCCCGGGCGAGAGTCTGCGAGCCGCACGGATGAGGCGCCGCGACTTGCGGTCGGCGGCATGCGTGACGGAGCACGTGTTGACAACGATGGCGTCCGCCTCGCACATGGCGTCGACGACTTCGTAGCCGGCGGCGCTGAGCCGCGCAGCGACGGCCTCGCTGTCGGCGAGGTTGAGCTTGCAGCCGAGGGTGAGCACGGAGGCGACGGGCCGGCGGGGCATGGCGGTATGGTATCGCCACCGGGAGGCAGGGGGCAGGGCGGGGGTACTCGCGCGGGAGGCGTCGTGACGGAGGAGCAGGTTAGGTCGCGGGTAACCGTGCTGGCGCTCGACCGCTGGGGGCGCGTGCTCGTGGTGGAGCGGGAGGGGGAGGGCGCGCCTCCCTCGACGGCGTTACGGGGGGGCGAGAGCCCCGACGCGGGCGCTCTCCGCGTCTTCGAGGAGGCGACGGGAACGCTGTTGGGGGAGCTGCGCCTGTTCCGCACCGGAGAGCGCGGCCAGCACGTCTATTACTGCGACCCGGACCTAACGTTGGAGGATCTGGCGCCGCAGCCGGGAACGTCGGTGCGCTACATCGCGCCGGGCGAGATCGAAACCACGGGGTTGGCGCAAGGGGGACGGGCGCTGCTGGCTCGCTTCGTGGGGAGCAGTTCCTACCGGGCGATGTTCCACTAGGGAAAGTCTGAACAACTCGCCAGAGCGAGCGAGCAGATGCGATCATGGCGCGTGAACCGGAGAGGGAGGGTGCCCCCATGCATCAGCCGACGTTCGCCAGCGTGGAGTTCGAGCAGAAGAAGCGGAAGACGCGGCGTGAGTTGTTCCTCGAGCGCCTCGACGCCCTTGTGCCCTGGGATGAGTTGGAGGGGCGCATCGAGCCGCACTACCCGAAGGCGGGACGGGGACGGCGGCCCTACCCGCTGGCGGTGATGCTGCGCAGCCACTGCGTCCAGCTCTGCTACAACCTCAGCGACCCCGCCATGGAGGACCTCCTCTACGAGGCCGAGTCGGTGCGCCGCTTCTGCGGTCTCACCCTGACCGAGGCCATTCCCGACGAGAGCACCATCCTCCACTTCCGCCACCTGCTGGAGCGCCACAACCTGGGGACGAAGCTGTTCGAGACAATCAACGCCCACCTCGCCCGCCGCGGCCTGCGCCTGCGCGAGGGCACGATCGTGGACGCCAGCATCATCGAGGCGCCCTCGTCGACGAAGAACCGCCAGCGCGCGCGACCCGGAGATGCACCAGACGAAGAAGGGGAACGAGTGGCACTTCGGCATGAAGCTGCACATCGGCGTGGACGCCGACAGCGGGCTGGTGCACAGCATGAGGGCGACGGCGGCGAACGTGGCCGACGTGACGGAGGCGCACCGCCTGCTGCACGGCGAGGAGCGGGAGGCGTACGGCGACGCGGGCTACCAGGGCGTGGAGAAGCGTCCCGAGCAGGCGCGCGCGGAGGTCGCGTGGCGCGTAGCCATGCGACCCGGCCTGAGGCGGCTGCTTGAGCCGGGGAGCGCGGCGGCGCGGGCGGAGCGGGAGAAGGCGTCGCTGCGGGCGCAGGTGGAGCACCCCTTCCTCGCGGTGAAGCGGCGCTTCGGCTACGACAAGGTGCGCTACCGCGGTCTGGCGAAGAACCGGGAGCGGCTGGCGCTGCTGCTGGGCTTGACGAACCTGCTCAGAGCCGAGCCCCAACTCGCCTGACCCGGGGAGCAGTGCGTCCCCCGCGCCCGTCGAAGCGGGACGGGAGGGCAAAAGAAGCCCCCGCCCTCCCCCCGGCCCCCTCCCCTGCGGTCCTCCTTGTCCAATACAACCTGCTGCCGGCAGCAAATCGCCGCCGGCAGCCTACTTGCTCAGAGGATTCCTAGCGGCTCGGCTGCGCCCAACGGCGCTGGACGTACCATTGAGGACCGAGGGGGTCCTCCGTGTCGGATGTCACGACCATCATCGGCCTGGTGGCCGTGCTTGCGCTTGTCGCCGCGAACGGGCTGTTCGTCGCTACCGAGTTCGCGTACGTCGCGGTGCGGCGCACGCGCATCGAGCATCTCGCGAGCAGCGGCCACGCGCGCGCGCGCTTGCTGCTTGGCTCGCTGAAGAAGCTTGACATGTACATCGCGGCCACGCAGCTCGGCATCACGATGTCGAGCCTGGCACTCGGCTGGGTGGGCGAGCCCGCAATAGCGCGCCTGATCGAGCCCGCGCTGGAGGACCTGGCCGGGGACTGGGCGGGGACAGCCGCCGCGCACACGATCGCGGTGACGATCGCGTTCATCCTGATCACGACACTGCACATCGTGTTCGGGGAGCTCGCCCCGAAGACGATGGCGCTGGAGCGGGCGGAGCGCACGGCTCTCTGGGTGGTGGCGCCGATCGAGGTGTTCACGCGCATCTTCCGGCCGTTCATCTGGCTGCTGAACGGGATGGGGCTGGCGGTGGTGCGGCTGGCGGGGGTGCGGCCCGCCTCGGAGAGCGCGCAGGCCACGCTCGCGCCCGAGGAGCTCGAAATCGTGATGGAGGCGAGCGCGCGGGCGGGTCTGCTTTCGACGGCGGAGCTGCTGCTGGCCCGACGGGGCCTCGAGTTCGGCGAGATCCAGGCCGATCAGATCATGGCCCCCCGCACCGATGTCGTCGCCATCGACAGCGACTCCTCGATGGAGGAGGTGCTCGCCCTCACGGAAGCGCATCCGCACCGGCGCTACCCCGTGTACGAGGGCGACCTCGACCACGTGGTGGGGCTGCTGGACGCGAAGGAACTGATGCGCCTCGTGCGCGAGGGAGGCGAGGACTGGCGCGCGCTCGTCGGCCCCGTCGTCGCCATCCCCGAGTCCGTAAGCGTGGAGGTGGCGGTGACGGAGATGCGGGAGCAGGGCGCCAAGCTGGTCGTGCTCGTCGACGAGCACGGGGGCACGAGCGGCATCCTCAGCGGCGACGACGTGCTGGGGCGGCTCCTGGGGCACTGGCTCGGCGGGGCGCGCCAGCAGGCAGGAGAGCGTGTGCGCTCGCTGCCGAACGGCAACCTGCTCCTGGACGGACTCGCGCTTGCGGCCGACCTGGAGGCCATCGCCGCGATCGAGTTCGCGGGCGCCGGTGAGGACTTCGACACCGTCAGTGGCTTCGTGATGGAGCGCCTCGGTCACATCCCAGCCGTGGGCGAGCGATTCACGGAGGCGGGCTACCAGTTCCAGGTGACGGCCATGGACGGCCGGCGCGTGGCGCGCGTCATCGCACGGCGGGGCATGCCGGCCGGCCGGCGCTAGCCCGGTACACGCGCGAAGGCATCCCTCAGGAGGCGCAGGGCCCCGGGCTGGGCGCGGCGCATGCCCTCGGCGATGGCGAGCCCGGCCAGCGAGACGATCGCGCCGAAGACGGCGTCGATGATGAAGTGGTTCGCCGTCATGACGATGGAAAACAGCATGAGCACGGGCCACATCACGCCCGCGACGACGACCCAGGCGTGGCGGCGTCCCACCCAGGCGAAGGCGCCCCCGAGGAGCATCGACCAGCCGAAGTGGAGGCTGGGCACGGCGGCGTAGGGGTTCACGAAGGCCTGGGCCTCCTGGGCCTGGTAGCCGACGCGGTCGAGCACGGCCATCGTGTCGATATAGCCCGCGAAGGGCACAAGGCGGGGCGGGGCGACCGGGTAGAGGGCGTAGATGACGACACCGATCGCGCCCGAGGCGAGGAAGGCGGTGCGCATGAGTCCGTAGGTAGAGCGGTGCCAGACCCAGAGGAAGCTGGCGAGGGCCACGACGAGGGGCATGTGCCCCCAGAAGTAGATCCAGTTCATGGCGCGGACGGCCCAGTATTCGTCGATGATCCAGGACTGCCACTCGATCTCCCAGTACATGCCCATGGCGCGTTCGAGCGCGATGAGGTCGAGACCGTTGGCGAGCGCCTCGCCGGCGCGGTCGACGACGGCGCCGCGGATGAAGAAGTAGACGAGGAAGGCGATCACGACGACGACCACCTCCTGGATGCCCGTTCGACGGGAGAATCGCCAGAAGCGGAGGGCCTGCGCTCGTACGGAATCGACGTTGCTGACCATGGCAGACGGGGCTCGCGCCTTGCCGCCTCAAGGGGGACGGCTACACTCTCTCGGGGCGCACACGCTACCAAACTTCCGCAAGAGGGCCAACGATGGACGTATCCGTAGTCCAGGGTGACATCAGCACGACCGAGGCCGACGTTGTCGTCGTCAATCTGTTCGAGGGCGTGAAGAGCCCCGGCGGGGCCACGGGCGCCGTCGACCGCGCCCTCGACGGCGCCATCAGCCAACTGATCGAGCTGGGCGACATCCGCGGGAAGGCGGGCGAACGCACGACCATCCACACCTTCGGCAGGATCGCCGCGCCGCGCGTACTCGTGGCCGGGCTGGGCAAGGCAGAAGACTTCGACGTGCACGCCGTGCGCAACCTCTCCGCGGAGGTGGTGCGCGCCTGCCGGAAACCCGGCGTGACGCACGTCGCCACGATCGTGCACGGCGCCGGCATCGGCGGGCTGGACCCGAACGCGTGTGCGCAGGCGATGGCCGAAGGCGCGATCCTGGGGGCGTACCGGTTCCTTCGCTACAAGACCCAGCCGGATGACGACGACAAGGCAGACCTCGGGCGGCTCACCATCGTCGAACACGACGGCGCGAAGGTGGAGGCGATGGCAGCGGCGGCGAGCCGGGGATGTGTGCTGGCGGAGGCCACGAACCTCGCCCGCGACCTCGCGAACGAGCCCGCGAACAACCTGAATCCGACCGACCTGGCGGGGCGCGCGGCGGACGTGGCCAGCGCTCCCAACCTTGAGCTGGAGGTGATGGAAGAGGAGGAGATGGCGAGCAAGGGCATGGGCGCGCTGCTCTCCGTGGCGCGCGGAAGCGTGCAGCCGGCCAAGCTCGTGCGCATCAGCTACAAGGGACGAGGGGGCGAGGGCTACGACCTCGCGCTCGTGGGGAAGGGCATCACCTTCGACACGGGCGGCATCAGCATCAAACCGGCGGCGGGCATGGAAGCGATGAAGGCCGACATGACCGGCGCCGCCTCCGTGATCGCGGCGATGCAGGCAATCGCGGCGATCGCGCCGAAGGCGGACATCCTCGCGATCGCGCCCTGCACGGAGAACATGCCCGGCGGAAACGCCAGCCGTCCCGGCGACGTGGTCTCGGCCATGAACGGCAAGACGATCGAGATCCTGAACACGGACGCCGAGGGCCGGCTCGTGCTGGCGGACGGGCTCTGCTACGCGCGCGAGCTGGGCGCTCGCCACATCGTTGACGTAGCCACGCTCACAGGTGCGATCAGCGTCGCCCTCGGGGAGCACGCCTACGGCCTGATGACGAACGACGACGCACTCGCGCGGCGGGTCGAGTCGGCCGCGGAGGCGGCGGGCGAGCGTAGCTGGCGGCTGCCGATGTTCAAGGAGTACGGCGACCAGATTAAAAGCACCGTAGGCGAGATCAAGAATACCGGCGGGCGGGCCGCGGGGAGCATCACGGCGGCGAAGTTCCTGGAGCACTTCGTCGACACGACGCCGTGGGTGCACCTCGACATCGCCGGCGTGGACATGGCCTCGAAGAACAAGGGCTGGATCTCGAAGGGCGCCAGCGGTCAGGTCGTGCGCGCGCTCGTGAACCTCGCGCTCGACTTCGGGGACGAGTAGGGCCGGGCGATTGGCCGAGCTCTTTCCCCGCAGCGCCGCCTACGACGAGTCGTGGGTGACGGAGAACCGCATGGGGCCGAACGTGCTCTGGCTGGCGGAGTCGCTGGCGGAACGGATGGACCTCGCGGCCAGCGCACGCGTGCTGGACCTGGGCTGCGGCAAGGCGATCAGCTCCGTCTTCCTGGCACGGGAGTTCGGCGTGGAGGTGTGGGCGACGGACCTCTGGATCAAGCCGACGGAGAACTGGGAACGCATCCAGGCGGCAGGGCTGGAAGGGCAGGTCCACCCCATCTACGCGGAGGCGCACCGGTTGCCGTACGCGGAGGGGTTCTTCGACGCGCTCATGAGTCTCGACGCCTACCAGTACTTCGGCACGGCCGACCTCTACCTGGAATACCTGGCGCGTTTCCTGCGACCAGGCGGGGAGATCGGCATCGTCTGCCCCGCGTACCGGCGGGAGCTCGGTCCGGATAGCGTGCCAGACTACCTCGCCAGCCTCTACGGCGAGGGCGGCTTCCACGCATTCCACACGGCGGACTGGTGGCGCGACCACTGGCGCAAGACCGGGCTCGTCGAGGTGACGTGCGCGGAGGAGCCGCCCGAGTCGGACGCGATCTGGGAGGAGTACATCCTCCACACGCGCCCGGAGGAGCAGGTAGCGCTGCGGGCGGACGCGGCAGGGGAGCGCGTGCTGACATTCGCGCGGGTGGTGGCGCGCAAGCGATAGGCGGGCCGTGACGAGGCGGGGCGCCGTCCTCTAGGATTCGGCGCATGGCTGACTACCAGGACATCCTCACCGACAAGCGGGACCGCCACGCGATCATCACCCTCAACCGGCCGGAGAAGATGAACGCGCTGAGCCACAACCTTCGCGCCGAGGTGTTCGACGCGATGAAGCAGTTCGAACTCGACGAGAGCGTGAAGGTCATCATCCTGCGAGGCTCGGGGCGGGCCTTCAGCGCAGGCTACGACCTCTCGGGCACGCCTCCCGACGAGCACAGCTACGTGGACACGCGCAGCGGGCTGCCAGGCGTGGGCCCGATCCATCCGGGGCAGGGGCAGTGGCCACAGCACCTGCTGAGCGGCTACTGGCAGATCTGGGATCTGACGAAGCCGGTGATCGCGCAGGTGCACGGCTACTGCCTGGCGGGCGGCACCGAGCTGGCGACGATGTGCGACCTGATGTTCATCGCCGAGGACGCCATCATCGGGTACCCGGCGGTGCGGGCGATGACGAGCGTCGACATCATCTACCACCCCTGGCACATGCATCAGAAGAAAGTGCGGGAGTTGCTCTACACGGGCGACAGCCTCACCGGGCTGGAGGCAGTGGAGGTGGGCTGGGCGAACCGCGCCGTGCCCGTCGAGGAGCTGGCCGAGGCGACGGAGGCGTTCGCCGAGCGCATCGCCAACGTCGACTCGCCCATGCTGCAGATGACCAAGCGCCAGGTGAACCGGGTCTACGAAATCATGGGGATTCGCACGGCGATGGCCGTGGGAGCCGACATCCAGGCGCTGAGCTCCGTGCGTCCCGGAGGCGGAGAGTTCGGCCGCATCTCGCGGGAGAAGGGGCTGAAGGCCGCGCTCAACTGGCGCGACGGGCCCTTCGAGGACTACGGGAAGGCCCCTCCGGGCACTGCCCGCCCCAGCGCCGCCACCTGGTGAGGGACGGCCCCGGCGACGCAGCCTTCGAGGCGTTCGCGAAGCACTTCGCGGAGCACCCGCTGCACAGGGCGCTCGGCGTGCGGCTAGAGGAGCGCCGCGAGGACTTCGCCCGCATCTCCATCGCGCCGAGCGCAGTGACGCAGGGCGGCGTGGCCGGAGGGCTGCACGGAGGCATCCTCGCGGCGCTGGTCGACATCGCCATGCTGGCGGCGCTCTCGACGGTGCAGCGCCCGGGGCAGCAGCCGGCGGGCACAGCCGACCTGAACATCACCTACCTTCGGCCGGCACTGGGAGCGCGCATCTACGCCGAGGGGACGGTCGTGAAGCGGGGGCGGCAGCTGGCGATGATCGAGGTCAGCATCCTCGACGAGCAGGACCGGCTCTGCGCCAGGGGACGCACGCTGTACGCGTTTCGCAGCGCCTAGCCAGGCGAGGGCGGCTCGAAGTCCAGGTCCGCGAAGACGTCGCGGACGTGCTCGTACATGCGCCTCGCCATGAGCACGGAGAGGGCGATGTCCTCGCTGCCGTCGAGACCCTGCTGGAGGACAGCGTGCACAACGCGGCCGGTGCGGAAACAGACTATGGTCTGGACGACTCGCCCGGCTCCCTCAACCTGCTCACCGAGGATGAGACCCTGGACGCCATCGCCGATATCGGCGACCCAGAACTCGGAAACGTCGATTGCGGTGCGCTCGTCGGTGAGGGTCCCGCAGAAGAGGCTCAAGGAGTCCCTCGCGGCATCGACATCGGTGTAGAGGGTGGATTGCACGGTGATGAACCACGGACCGGCGAGCGGGAAAGCGCTAGCCCACGAGAATTCGCGGACGGCGGCGTTGATGCGGCCGCGCGCCTCGAGCTGGTTGACCTTCCCACGGAGGTCGTCGATGTCGAAGAGCTGCGCCCAGTCGTCGTTGTCGAAGGTCCTCGTTTCCTGGTCGTCCATGCGGAGGGGAAGGTCATCGAGGTCCAGGAGCATGTCTTCGAGCGGATACGCGTCGTCGGGGAGGTCGGTGGGGAACGCCACCTCATCGGCGGCGCAGGCGCTGAGGAGCGCGAGGCCGAGGGCCGAGAGGACAGGGATGAGCAGCAGCTGGGGTGAGAAGCGTCGCACGTGGAGGGTTCATCGTACCCGAGAGCAAGGGTGGCGGCTGCGGCGCTCGCGGGCGACGATCGGCGCGCACGGTCGGGGGAGGACGCGTTGACAGGATTCCTGGCGCTGGCGCTGGTGGTGGTCGCAGTGGTGATCGTCGTGGCGGCGGTGGTATTCCGCAGGCCGCGGGCGATTGCGGCGCTGCACGCCCTCCGCCGGGCCGCGTGGGGCTATGTGATCGCGATCCTGCTGCTGGGCGTGCTGTACATCGTGCGGGATGGCGGGTTCTGAGGCCGTGCGCGTCCTGGTGGCGCCCCAGGAATTCAAGGAGAGCCTGACAGCGGAGGAAGCCGCGGCCGCGATCGCGCGGGGCCTCGCCGCCGCGCAGCCGCACTGGACCGTCGAAGCGCTCCCGCTCTCTGACGGGGGGCCGGGGTTCCTGGCCGCGCTGGCGCGGGCAACGGGCGGACGGATGCGGGTGACGGCCACGCACGACGCACTCGGACGGGCGCGGACCGCGCACGTGCTGGATATTGCGGACACGGACACGTGGGCGGTTGAGGCTGCGATGGCGAACGGGCTCGCCCTGATCGAGCGGGCGGACCGCGACCCCCTGCGGGCGAGCACGGAGGGCGTGGGCGAGTTGGTCGCGGCCGCACTTGAGGGGCGCCCACGACGGATCGTCGTGGGCGTGGGCGGAAGCGCGACGAGCGACGGCGGCTCGGGCATAGCGCGAGCGCTCGGCGCTCGCCTCCGCGACGGCGCCGGTCGCGACCTCGTACCGGGGGCGTCGCCGCTTTCCGAGCTGGCGCGCATCGACTGGTCGCCTCCGCACTCGCTGGCGGGGGTGGAGGTGCTGGTCGCGACCGACGTGACGAACCCGCTCGTGGGGCCGCGGGGAGCGGCGGCCGTCTTCGGGCCGCAGAAGGGCGCCTCCCCGCGAGATGTCGAGGCAATCGAAGCGGCGCTGCAACGCTACGCCGCCGTCGTTGAACGCTCGCTCGGCGTAGCGATCGCGGAGCTCCCTGGAGCAGGGGCGGCGGGCGGGCTCGCCGGGGGGCTCGTCGCTTTCCTGGGGGGACGCATCATGAGCGGCTTCGACGTGGTGGCGGAGGCGGTGGGGCTGGAGGAGCGGCTACGGCGGGCCGACATCGTCGTAACCGGCGAGGGGAGCTTCGACGGGCAGTCGGAGCAGGGCAAGACGGTGGGGAGGCTGCGCAGACTGGCAGAAGATGCGGGAGTCCGCTGCGTCGTGCTTGCCGGGCGGGCGGAGGGGGCATCGGGAGAGGTGCACACGCTGGCCGAACTCGAGCCCGACCGGGCGAGGTCCATGGCGAACGCGGCGGTCCTGCTGGAGGAGCTGTCGACGCGCTGGGCGCGCTCAGCCGCCGTCTGAGGCGCGCTCGAGGGTGCCGCGGGCCTGGCGCGCCCGCTGCGCGTCGACAACGCCGCCGTCGCGGCGTGCGACCCACGCGCCCTCGGGACGGGACTCATAGGCCTCGATGTCGGCGCGGGCGCGCTTCAGAGCGGTCGCTGTCGGCTCGAAGACATCGTTGGCGACGGCGAGGAGGCGGGCGTCATCGAGCACGGCGCCGGCGAAGCCGTAGTTCGCCATATCCCGCAGCTCAAGGACGCTGCCGTCGATGAGGGCGATGCCTTCGTTCGCGGCGGCGGCGGTGATGACGGCGCCCCGCGCATAGGCGAGGCGGGGGCCGCTCTCCTCGGTGCGAGCGCCCACGTCGCGGGCGAACGGCTCGGAGGCGAGCACGAGGCCGGCGGTGCGCGGAGCGGCGGCGAGGCTCTCGCCGGCGCGCAGGACGCCGCGCCCGGTATCGACGACGGGGAAGAGGGCGACCTGTCCCGGCTCGATGCCGCGGGTGTGCTCGAACTCGCGCAGGAGCACGGCGGTGTCGCGCACGTCTTGCGGCTCGGTGCAGTGGGGAAGGAGCACTGCGGCCAGCCCGGGGCCGGTGACGGCGTCGAGGTCACCGCGGGTGAGCTGTGTGCGGGGGTGGTTCACGGCCACGAGGGCGACCTTGCCCGCCTCGGCCACGCGCTCAACGGCCGCCGCAACAGCAGCGCGCAGCTCCTCGAGCGGCTCGGTCTCGTCGGTGAGGGCAAGCAGGATGGCGTCGGCGGCGGTCTCGAGGGCGGCGCCGATCGACGACTCGTCGGGACGGGTGCGAAGGATGCTGCGGAGCCGCATCTAGACGCCGCCCGCCACGCCGCGGTGGAGGGCGGCAAGGTGCAGGTCGCCTCGCAGCCCCATGACGCCCTGCAGGTGATCAAGGACGTGACGGTAGACGACCTCCGCGATCCACTGGCAGGTCACGGGGCCCCAGTTGCCATCGTCGCGCAGGTGGAGCCAGGCGGCATCGTCGAGCTCGCGAAAGACATCGAACTCCTCATCGCGGACGCGACCGAGCTGCTCCATGAGATCGCCGAGAAGCACACCGGCGTCGTAGCGCTCGTCGCGCCAGACGCGCCTGCTGTATTGAGCGGGTTCGAGCATGTCGGGGATGGCAGCCCAGCGGAGGAGGGGCAGGTAGACGCGCTCTTCCATGTCGACAAGGTGAGCGATCTGCTCGTGGATGGACCACTCGTCGGGGTCGGGCGTCCAGTAATGCTGCTCGCCGGGAAGGTCGCGCACAGCCCAGGAGAGGTCGGCGGTGGTGGCGCGGAGCCTGGCGATTAGCTGGGTGCGGTATTCCGCGGTGAGGCTCACGCCTGCCGAGTATAGACCCAGATGGGCACGGGGCCAGCGGACGGGGCTGTTGGCTCCTAGCTATTGGCTGTTGGGGGACGGGCTCAGCGGCTGCGCTGCGTAACACTCGGAGTCTCTGGGTAGGGGGCGCTTAAACCAGCTCGAGCGGTTCGCCCTCGAAGGTGCGGGAGCCGCGGCGCAACTCGATGAGCTCGCCGACCTTGACCACGCAGTCCCCGACGGGGACGTCCTGGACCCCGCAGACGTTACAGGCGCCGTGATGGCAGTCGCCCACGGTGTGCTCGCGGAAGACGTCTCGCCACTGACCACGCAGGTAGCTCTTGTTGACGCCGCTGGCGATGTGGTCCCAGGGGAGGGGGGCGAAGGTGTCCCACTCCTCGTGCGCGAACCGGTCGGCGTCGACCCCGGCGGCGGCGAAGGCTTCTTCCCAGACGCCGGGGCGGAAGTGCTCGCTCCAGGCGTCGAAGGTGGCGCCTCCACGCCAGGCGTATTCCACGGCCTCGGCGACGCGGCGATCGCCACGGCTGAGGATGACCTCGACGCGGCTGTCGGCGGGGTCGTTCCAGCTGAAGTCGACGCCGGCGGCGCGGCAGCCGTCCTTGAGCAGGCGGTGCTTGGGGGTGAGCTCGGCGGCGCTCTCCTGGCGGGCCCACTGGAAGGGCGTGTGCGCCTTCGGTACGTGGTTGCTCGTGCTGACACGCACACGAGCGCGGTTGCCGGCGTGTTCCCGGCCGATCTGCTTCACGCGGCGACCGAGGTCAACGATGCCCTCGACATCCTCGATGGTCTCGGAGGGCAGGCCGACCATGAAATACATCTTGACGCTGGTCCAGCCGCGGGAGAAGGCGTTGGAGGCGGCGCCGAAGAGGTCGTCCTCGCTCACGAGCTTATTGATGGCGTTGCGCAGGCGCTGGCTGCCGGCTTCCGGGGCAAGCGTGAGCGTGTGCTTCTTGCCCTTGGCGATGGCGTTCGCGACATCGACGGAGAAACTGTCGACGCGGGTGCTCGGAAGGGAGATCTTGAGGTCCGGGAAGGTCGCCGTAAGGGCCTCGACCATGGGCACGATGCGGCTGTGGTCGGTGGTGCTGAGCGAGAGCAGGGAGAGCTCCTCGTAGCCCGTGTTGGCGAGCAGCCGGCGGGTGGCCTCAACGACTTCCTCGGGGCTGCGTTCGCGCGTAGGGCGGTAGATCATGCCGGCCTGGCAGAAGCGGCAGCCTTGCGTACAGCCTCGCTGGATCTCGACGGCGGCGCGGTCGTGCACGGTCTGGAGGAAGGGCACGATCGGCTTCGTGAGCGCGGGCGGAAGCTGCTCGACGACGCGGCGCTGGACGACGGGCGGGGCGGCCGCGTCGATGGGGTCGAGGGCGGCGAAGTGGCCGCGCTCGTCGTAGCGCGCCTCGTAGAAGGCGGGCACGTAGACGCCGGGCATGGCCAGGAGGTCGCGCAGGCGGGCGTCGCGGGGAGCGCCCTCGCTCTTCCACGTGCGGACGAGATCGGCAAGGTCGCCGATGGCCTCCTCTCCCTCGCCGAGCACGAAGGCGTCGATGAAGGGGGCCAGGGGCTCCGGGTTGAAGGCGCAGCTTCCGCCGGCGATGACGATGGGGTCGTCCTCACCGCGGTCACGGGAGCGAGGGGCGATACCCGCGAGATCGAGCATGTTGAGGATGTTCGTGTAGGTCAGTTCGTACTGAAGGGTGAAGCCCAGGACATCGAATTCGCGCAGGGGATGGCGCGTCTCGAGGCTCCAGAGGGGTGCGCCCTCCCGGCGCATCTCCGCCTCCATGTCGGGCCAGGGGGCGAAGGCGCGCTCACAGAGCACGTCGTCCTGGTCGTTCAGGAGGCCGTAAAGGATGCCGAGACCCATGTTCGACATGCCGATGTCGTAGAGGTCGGGGTAGGCGAGGGCGATGCGCACGGTGGCAGCGTCCCAGTCCTTCGTGACCGAGTTCCATTCGCCGCCCGTGTAGCGGCCGGGCTTGGTGACGCGAGCGAGCAGGTGCTCGATATCGACTCTCATCGTGCCTCTCGTGCGGTGTGAGCCGCACTACCCACATCCTAGCGGGAGCCGGTGTAGTGTGCGGCCATGCAGGTCGATGCCGTGGTCGTCGCGGCGGGCCGTTCGACCCGCTTCGGGGACGGCGACAAGCTGCTGGCCGACCTGAATGGGCGGCCGCTGATCGCCTGGTCGCTGGCCGCGCTGCACGCAGCCACTTCGATCAGGCAGGTGGCAATCGTCGGGCGGGAGGACCTGCTCGAGATGCTGGAGGCGATCGGGCGGGAGACGCTGGGCGAGGCGTTAGTGGCGGTGGTGGCGGGGGGCGCACGGCGCCGGGACAGCGTGGAGGCGGGACTGCGGGCAGTCGCCAGCGAATACGTCGCCATCCACGACGGGGCACGTCCGCTGGTGACGCCGGGGCTCATCGACGCGTGCGTGAAGGAAGCCGCGAAGGCGGACGGGGCAATCCTGGTGGGGCCCGTGACCGACACGATCAAGGAGGTGGAGGGCGCGACCATCGTGGGGAGTCCCGACCGGGGACGACTGCGGGCAGCGCAGACGCCGCAGGTCGTGCGGCGCGACGCGTGGCTGGCGGCAGCGGCCCTCTCGGAAGGGGACGAGACGGACGACGCGGCCATGCTCGCCCGGGCGGGGCTAGTGGTCCGCACGGTCGAGGGCGACCCCGCCAACCTGAAGGTGACACAGCTCATCGACCTGATCCTGGCGCGGGCGCTGCTGGCGGAGCGAGGGAGGCGCTGATGCGAGTCGGGATGGGCGAGGACCTGCACCGTACCGATCTGACGCGGAGGCTTGTGCTGGGGGGAGTACCGATCGAGGGGGCGGCGGGGCTGGCCGGGCACAGCGACGCAGACGTGCTCCTGCACGCCATCACGGACGCGGTGCTGGGGGCGGCGGGGAAGGGTGATCTGGGGACGCACTTCCCAAGCTCGGACGAACGCTGGAGGGACGCCGACAGCAGCGTGTTCCTGGCGGAGGCCCTGCGAATGGCGCGCGCCGCCGGCTGGGCGCTCGCGAACGTCGACGCGACCGTGCGGGCGGAGCGCCCGCGCCTGGCCACTCACCTGGAGGCGATCCGCGAGAGCATCGCGCGAATCGCCGGCGTCACCCTCGAACAGGTGAATGTGAAGGCGAAGAGCGCAGAAGGGCTGGACGCGGTTGGCCGCGGCGAGGCAATCGGGGCGGCTGCGGTGGTGCTGCTGGAAGCGGTGCCGCGAGGCTAGTCGCGACGCCGCTTCCAGCAGCTTCTAGACAGGGTCGCCCTCACCGGCGAGAGACGGCAGCGCATCGGGGTCGGGTACCTCGACCGCGACGGCGGCGCCGGCCTCACGCTCGGCGAGCATACGCTCCAGCTCGGCTTCCTCATCGAACTCGAGGGACTCCGGCAGGTCGAGCTCGGGGACGAACTCGCGGCGGGGCACCTCGATCTCCGCGCGGGCGGGGATGAGCTTGCCGATGATGACGTTCTCCTTGAGGCCGACGAGCCTGTCGATCTTGCCCTCGACCGCGGCGTTGGTAAGCACGCGCGTCGTCTCCTGGAAGGAGGCGGCGGCGAGCCACGAATTCGTGTTGAGCGACGCCTTGGTGACGCCGAGGAGGACGGGCTGGGCGGTGGCGGGGTCCCCACCCTCGGCCACGACCCTGGCGACGATCTCCTCAAACTCGCGCCGGGCGATGAGATCACCTGGAAGGAGTCCCGTATCACCGGGGTGATCGACGCGCACGCGGCGCAGCATCTGGCGGGTGATGACTTCGATGTGCTTGTCGTTGATATTCACGCCCTGTGAGCGATAAACCTTCTGCACCTCGTCCACCATGTAGCGGCGAACGGCGTCGCGGCCCTGGATGGAGAGGATGTGCTGCGGGTTCTTGGCGCCCTCGGTGATCTGGGCGCCGGCGTCGAGGGCCTCGCCGGAGACGACGAGCAGGCGGGCGGCGGCAGGTATGGCGTACTCGCGGTCCTCGCGGTCCTCGTACACGACCTGGATCTTCTTGCGACCCTTCACGCGCGCGATGCCGGGGATCCGGGAGAGGAGCTCGGTGGCGAGCTCGGCGCTCTCGGCCTTCTTCGTCTCCTCCGGCACAGCGGCGAGGAGGGTGCCGACCACCACATGGTCGCCATCGGCAACCTGCGCCGTCGAGCCGGCGGGAATCTCGTACTCCTCGACGATGGTATCGACGTTGGAGACACGCACGAGGCGCTGCCCGGCGTCGTCGAGCACCTCCACAACGCCGTCGATCTCGCTGATAATGGCCTCGCCCTTGGGGACGCGGGCCTCGAACAGCTCCTCGACGCGGGGGAGACCGCTGGTGATGTCGATGGTGCCGGCGACGCCGCCGGTGTGGAAGGTGCGCATGGTGAGCTGGGTGCCCGGCTCGCCGATGGACTGGGCGGCGATGATGCCGACCGCCGTGCGCAGGCGCACGAGTGCGCCACGGGCGAGGTCGCGGCCGTAGCAGAGCTGGCAGATGCCACGCTCGGCCTCGCAGGACATGGGCGTGCGCACGTAGACGCGCGCCACTTCGATCGCCTCAAGGCGATCGGCGACGGCCTCATTGATCTCCTCGTTGCGGTCGACGATGATCTCGCCGGTGGCCTCGTCGGCCACGGGTGCGGCGGCATAGCGGCCGACGATGCGGTCGCGGAAATCCTCCATCGTTTCGCGCTCGTCGCGCTGCTCGATCCAGAGGCCGGTGGTGGTGTCGCAGTCGTTGTCGATGATGATGACGTCCTGGGAGACATCGATCAGGCGGCGGGTGAGGTAACCGGAGTCGGCGGTGCGGAGGGCGGTATCGGCCAGACCCTTGCGGGCGCCGTGGGTAGAGATGAAGTACTCCAGCACGGTGAGCCCCTCGCGGAAGGAAGCGCGGATGGGCTCGGCGATGATCCGGCCGTGGGGGTCGGCCATGAGGCCGCGCATGCCCGCCATCTGCCGGATCTGGGTGATGTTGCCCTTGGTGCCCGAGCTAGCCATGTAGTTGAGCGAGCCGTACTCGGAGAGGCTGTCGGCGATGTCCTTCTCGATGCGGCGGGTCGTCTCGGTCCACACCTCGACGGCGCCCTGGTAGCGCTCTTCCCCGGTGATGAGCCCCATCTGGTACTGCTCTTCGAGGTCGGCGACATCCTGGTCGGCCTCGGCGATGAGCTCCTTCTTGTGGTGGGGCACCATGATCTCGTGGATGGCGATGGTGACGCCGCTCTGGGTGGCGAAGCGGAAGCCGACCTCCTTGATGCGGTCGACGACCTCCGCGGTCGCCTCGCTGCCGAGCTCGCGGTAGACGAGGGCGACGAGCCGCCGCAGGGCGGGCCGGTCCATGGTGTAGTTCTGGAAGGGGAGCTCCTCGGGAAGCACCTCGTTGAAGATGATGCGCCCGACGGTGGTCTGCAGCAGCCGCGCCTTCGCAAGCGTAGTCGCGCGGCCACCCGCCTCGTCGCTCTCGTTGCTGTCGGCGGCGGGGCGGTTGGTGCGAACCTTGATCGAGGCGCGCAGGTCAACGGCTCCGAGGTCGAAGGCCAGCTTGGCCTCGTCGAAGGAGCCGTAGACGCCCCGGGCAGGGGCGCCGTTGGCCTCGACGAAGGCGCCACGGGTGCTATTCCCAATCTCGGTCATGTAGTACGAGCCGAGGACCATGTCGAGGGTGGGGGTGACGGTTGGATCGCCGCTGGCGGGCGAAAGCAGGTTCTTCGTTGAGAGGAGAATCTGCTTGGCCTCGGCCACGGCCTCACGGCTGAGGGGCACGTGCACGGCCATCTGGTCGCCGTCGAAGTCGGCGTTGAAAGCAGCGCAGACAAGGGGGTGCAGCTGGACCGCGGAGCCCTCGATGAGCACCGGCTGGAAGGCCTGGATGCCGAGCCGGTGGAGGGTGGGAGCGCGGTTGAGCAGCACCGGGCGGTCCTGGATGACCTCGTCGAGAACGTCCCAGACCTCGGGGCGGGCGCGCTCGACGATGCGCTTGGCGCTCTTGATGTTGTGGGCCAGGCCCTTGGCCACAAGCGAGTGCATGACGAACGGCTTGAAGAGCTCGAGCGCCATCTTCTTGGGCAGACCGCACTGGTGCAGCTTGAGCTCGGGACCGACCACGATGACGGAGCGGCCCGAGTAGTCGACGCGCTTGCCAAGCAGGTTCTGGCGGAAGCGTCCCTGCTTGCCCTTGAGCATGTCGCTGAGGCTCTTGAGCTTGTGGTTGCCGCTGCCGCTGACGGCGCGGCCACGGCGGCCGTTGTCGACGAGGCTGTCGACCGCCTCCTGCAGCATGCGCTTTTCGTTGCGGATGATGATCTCGGGAGCGCCAAGATCGAGCAGTCGCTTGAGGCGGTTGTTGCGGTTGATAACGCGGCGGTACAGGTCGTTCAGGTCGCTAGTGGCGAAGCGGCCGCCATCGAGCTGGACCATGGGGCGCAGCTCGGGCGGGAGCACAGGCAGGACGGCGAAGATCATCCAGTCGGGCTTGTTGCCGGACTCGATGAGGTCCTCGACGACCTGGAGACGCTTGGTGGCCTTCTTGCGGCGCTGGCCGCTGGCGGTCGCGAGCTCGTTCTTGAGCTTGGCGCGCAGGACGTCGAGGTCGATGCGCTCGACGATACTGAGGACGGCCTCGGCGCCCATGGCCGCCTTGAAGACGTGCCCGAACATGTCGGAGAGCTCGCGGTAGCGGGTCTCGGAGAGGAGCTCGACGCGGTCGTTTTGGACCGGATCGACGATGTCCTCGAGATCGTTGAGGCGCTCCTGGTACTGCTCCTCGGTCTCGCGGCGGATCTCCGCTGCGCGCTCCTGTAGTGGGTGCAGCTCTTCGTAGACGCTGGCCTTGGCCTCGTCCATGGCGCCCTGGACGACGAGGCGCTCGGCCTCGATCAGCTTCTTCGTCTCCTTGTCGAAGGCGGTGAGCTTCTTGCGGCCTTCCCGCTGGAGCTTGTTGCGGGCGGTCTTGGTCATCTTCTCGCCGGTGGCGACGATGACTTCGCCCTGGAAGACGTAGTCGCGCTCGGTGAGCTCGCCGATGATCTCGTTGGCGGCTTCGACGTTGCGGTCGGCCTCGGCCTCGATGGCATCGCGGGTGCCGCCGCGCTCCACCTCGAGCTGGGCGATCTGCTCGTCGCGCTTGGCCTCGAGCTCCTCCTGGGCGGCTTCGAGCTGGAGCTCGAGCCGCTCGCGCTCGGGGCTGATGTCGGCGAGGCGTTCGTCGATGGCGCGGGCGAGCTCGTTCTGGAGGTTCTCCAGCTCGAAGTTCCGGGCGTTCTCGTCGACCTGGGTGATCATGTACTGGGCGAAGTAGAGGACGCGCTCCAGGTTGCGGGGGGAGATATCGAGCAGCAGGCCGAGCTTCGAGGGCGTGCCCTTCACGAACCAGATGTGGCTGACGGGGCTGGCCAGCTCGACGTGGCCCATGCGCTCACGGCGAACCTTGGCGCGCGCGACCTCGACACCGCACTTGTCGCAGATGATGCCCTTGTAGCGGACGCGCTTGTACTTGCCGCAATAGCACTCGAAGTCCTTGGTGGGACCAAAGATCTTCTCGCAGAAGAGGCCGTCCTTCTCCGGCTTCAGGGTGCGGTAGTTGATGGTCTCCGGCTTGGTGACCTCACCGTAGGACCAGGAGCGGATCTGGGCGGGGCTGGCGAGCCCGATGCGGACCTGGTTGAAGTCATTGACTTCGAGCATTGAAGAGATCCTCCGATTCAAATCCGGAAAGGTTGATGCCGAGCTCGGGCAGCTCTCCGGCCGTCTCCTCGGTGAAGGAGACACTGCCCGAGTCGTTGGAAACGTCGATCGACAGGCCGAGGCTCTGGAGCTCCTTGACGAGCACCTTGAAAGACTCGGGGACGCCCGGTTCGAGGACGTCCTCGCCCTTGACGATCGCCTCGTAGGTCTTGACGCGCCCGACGACATCGTCGGACTTGACGGTGAGGAGCTCCTGGAGGATGTGGGCGGCGCCGTAGGCCTCGAGCGCCCAGACCTCCATCTCGCCGAAGCGCTGGCCGCCGAACTGCGCCTTGCCGCCCAGCGGCTGCTGGGTGATGAGCGAGTAGGGGCCGGTGCTGCGGGCGTGGATCTTGTCCTCGACCAGGTGGATGAGCTTGAGCATGTAGATGTAGCCGACGGTGACCGGCTGGTCGAAGGGCTCGCCCGTGCGGCCATCGCAGAGCATGGTCTTGCCGAATAGGGGCGGCACGGCGCCAGTCTCGGTGAAGACGTTCTGGGTCTCTTCCTCGAGCTCCTCGACGGTGGCGGATGCGTCGGGGTTGCGCCCGACCTGGCCGAGCCAGATCTCGAGGCAGGCGCGCTTGGCGGCGCCCTTCTCGGGCTGCTGGAGGACGGGACCGGGGTCGTAACCCTGCTCGCGGAGCCACTCGGCGGCCACGGCCTCGTCGAAGCCGTAGTCGCGCGAGTCGATGAAGTAGACGGCGCCGCTCTCGGCCGCCATCCAGGCGCGCGCCAGGGAGTCGTCGAGATCGTCGTCGTCGGCGCCGTCGAAGACGGGGGTGCTGGCGCGGAAGCCAAGGGCCTTGGCAGCCCAGCCGAGGTGCGTCTCGAGCACCTGGCCGATGTTCATGCGGCTGGGGACGCCGATGGGGTTGAGGATGATGTCGATGGGCGTGCCGTCGGGCAGGTAGGGCAGATCCTCGCGGGGGAGGATCCGGCTGATGACGCCCTTGTTGCCATGACGGCCGGCCATCTTGTCGCCCTCCGCGATCTTGCGGCGCTGGGCCGTGCTGACACGCACGAGCTTGTTGACGCCGGCGGGCAGGCCCTCGTGGTCCTCACGGCTGAAGACGCGGACATCGATGACCTTGCCACGCTCGCCGTGGGGGAGGCGCAGGCTGGTGTCCTTCACCTCGCGCGCCTTCTCGCCAAAGATGGCGCGCAGCAGCTTCTCCTCGGCGGTCAGCTCGGTCTCGCCCTTGGGCGTGATCTTGCCGACGAGGATGTCGCCCTCGCGGACCTCGGCGCCGATACGGATGATGCCTTCCTCATCGAGGTTGGCGAGGGCTTCCTCGCCGACGTTGGGGATGTCGCGCGTGATCTCCTCGGCGCCGAGCTTGGTGTCGCGCGCCTCGATCTCGTGCTTCTCGATGTGGATGGAGGTGAACTTGTCCTCACGGACAAGGCTCTCGCTGATGATGATGGCGTCCTCGAAGTTGTAGCCCTCCCAGCTCATGAAGGCGCAGAGCACGTTCTGGCCGAGGGCGAGCTCGCCCCCCTGGGTGCTGGAGCTATCGACGAGGGGCTGGCCCGTACGCACGCGCTCGCCACGGAAGACGAGCGGGCGCTGGTTGAGGCAGGTGCCCTGGTTGGAGCGCTGGAACTTGATCAGGTGGGTGCGGCCCGTACCGAGCTTCTCGTCGTCGTACTTGATCGCGACCTCGGTCCCGGAGGCCTCGACCACCTCGCCGGCGCCGAGGGCGACGACGACGTGGCCGCTGTCGATGGCAGTGCGTGCCTCCATGCCCGTACCCACGAGAGGGGCCTCGGGACGGACGAGGGGCACGGCCTGGCGCTGCATGTTCGAGCCCATGAGGGCGCGGTTCGCGTCGTCGTGCTCAAGGAAGGGGATGAGCGAGGCGGCGACGGAGACCATCTGCTTGGGCGAAACGTCGAGGAAGTCGATCTCGTGCGGAGCGACGAGCTTGAACTCCTCGTTGACCCGCACCTCGACGCGCGCGTCGAGCACGCGACCGTCCTCGTCCACGCGGGTGTTGGCCTGGCCGACGACGTAGCGATCCTCCTCGTCGGCGGTGAGGTAGGCGACCTCATCGGCGACGACGGCCTGGGTGGGGACGCGTAGTCCCGCCTTCTTCAGGCTGGCGGCGATAGCCTTGTCGATGACGGCGCCTGCCGCGGCGATAACGACGCCGCCTGCATCGATCACATCGGCGCGCAGCTCCCGGCCAACCAGCTTGGGGTCGTCGGAGGCCATCTCGCTGATGACGCGGCGGTAGGGCGTCTCGATGAAGCCGAAGTCGTTGAGGCGGCCGTAGGTGGCGAGGGAGCCGATGAGTCCGATGTTGGGGCCCTCCGGCGTCTCGATCGGGCAGATGCGGCCGTAGTGGCTGTGGTGCACGTCGCGCACGTCGAAGCCAGCACGGTCGCGGGAGAGGCCGCCGGGGCCGAGGGCGCTGAGGCGGCGCTTGTGGGTGAGCTCGGCAAGCGGGTTCGTCTGGTCCATGAACTGGGAGAGCTGGCTGCCGCCGAAGAACTCCTTCATGGCGGCCACCACTGGCCGGATGTTGATGAGGGCGCTGGGCGTGGCCTCGGCCGGATCGGTGATGGTCATGCGCTCGCGCACGACGCGCTCCATGCGCACGAGGCCGATGCGGAACTGCTGCTGAATGAGCTCGCCCACGGCGCGCACGCGGCGGTTGCCGAGGTGGTCGATGTCGTCCGTGCCGCTGCGGCCGAGGTTGACCCTGATCAGCTCGCGGGTGAGCTCGATCAGGTCGATGGGACGCAGCCAGCGCTTGTCGGTGGCGTCGGGGAGGGCGAGCCGCTTGTTCAGCTTGTGCCGGCCGACGCGCCCGAGGTCGTAGCGCCGGCGATTGAAGAAGAGCTGGTTGACGAGCGAGCGGGCGTTCTCGTGCGTGGGAGGGTCGCCCGGACGGATCTTGCGGTAGAGCTCGAGGAGAGCCTCGTGCTTGGTCTGGCAGGGATCGTTGTTGCGCCCGCCCTCGCGGCGGCCGAGGGTAGCGGTCAGGTAGGAAAGGTCGCCCTCGACATCGACAGCCTCGAAGAAGGCGAGGACGCGCTCGTCGGTGCCGAGCACCTTCTCGCACTCGCGGCGGGCGGCGTCGCGGGCCTTCTCGGCGGCAGCGGTGCCTTCCTCGTCGAGGCGCCGCTGGGTGCGGAAGTACCTGGCGAAGGCGGGATTCTCCTGGTCGCCGGGGAGGAGGCCGGGCTCATCGATGCTGCGAATGAGCACGGAGACGGGCAGCTTGCGCTTGCGGTCGATCTTGACGCTGAGGATGCGCTTGTTCGAGGTCTCGAATTCGAGCCAGGCGCCGCGGCTGGGGATGAGCTTGGCGTTGGCGAGGCGCTGGCCGCTCTGAGCGTCGGTGTCGACGGTGTAGTAGACGCCGGGGGAGCGCACGAGCTGGCTCACGACGACGCGCTCGGCGCCATTGATGATGAAGGTGCCGCGGTCGGTCATGAGCGGGAAATCGCCGAAGAAAAGGCGCTGTTCCTTGATCTCGCCCGAATCCTTGATGCGCAGCTCCACATCGACGAAGAGGGGCGCGGAGAACGTCATGTCGCGTTCGCGGCATTCGCCCTGGGAGTGCTTGGGCTCGCGGAACTCGTACTCGCCGAAGATGAGGTCCATCTTCGTGCTCGTGAAGTCCTGGATGGGGGAGAGCTCGTCGAGCAGTTCGCGGAGGCCCTCACGCTTGAACCAGTCGAAGGAATCGAGCTGGAGCTTGATGAGGCTGGGGATCTCAAGAACGTTCGAGATGGTGCTGAACGACTGGACGGCGAGCGGGGCACGCTCGCCCGTCCGCGTCCCGTTGAGTGTCGCGGTCATGAACTGGCGACTCCTTCAGGCCCTAGGTTCTGAATGGCACAGCAAAGCAAGGTGACGGAATGGGGGTTCTGCGCAGTGGCACAGCACGCGAAATCTACGGTACGCGAGCGCACGCCCTGCGTCAACGATCGAGGGCCTGTTGGCCGTACGTTTCGACCTCCGCGGGAGCGCTGGTGCTAACTGACGGCCGCGGGTGAGTTGACGGGCTTGATCGTGAGCCCGTCGCCATCGGGATCGCGGCCGATCACGAGATGGTCGCCGGTGCCGAATTCACCGCCCAGGAGCATCTCGCTGATCTTGTCCTCGATGTTGTCCTGGATGACGCGGCGGAGCGGGCGGGCGCCGAACACCTGGTCGTAGCCCTTCTCCCCGAGCCAGTCCTTGGCCTCGTCGGTCACCTCGAAGGTGACGGCGCGCAGCGCGAGCCTGCGCCCCACCTGCGAGAGCTCGAGGTCGACGATGCGGCGGATGTGCTCGGGCGTGAGCGCGTGGAACACGACCGTGCTGTCGACGCGGTTGAGGAACTCTGGCTTGAAGACGTTCTTCAGCTCGGTGAGCACCTTGTCCTTCATCCGCTTGTAGCGATCCTCGTACGTCTGGGCCTCGTCGTGGGTGATGGAGAAACCGAAGTTGGAATCGCGCTTGATGAGGTCGGAACCCACGTTCGAGGTCATGATGATGATGGTGTTGCGGAAGTCGGCCTTGCGCCCCTTGGCGTCGGCGAGGCGGCCCTCGTCGAAGATCTGGAGGAGCAGGTTGAAGACATCGGGGTGGGCCTTCTCGATCTCGTCGAGGACGATGAGGCAGTAGGGGCGGCGGCGCACCGTGTCGGTGAGTTGCCCGCCGTCGTCGTAGCCGACGTAGCCGGGGGGGGCGCCGATGAGGCGGGCGACGGTGTGCCGCTCGCTGAACTCGCTCATGTCGAGCTTAATCATGTTGTCCTGGGAGTCGAACATGAACTCGGCGAGCTGCTGGGCGAGGTAAGTCTTGCCGACGCCGGTGGGGCCGAGGAAGAGGAAGACGCCGATCGGGCGGCGCGGATCCTTGAGGCCGGCGCGAGCGCGGCGAACGGAGCGGGCGATGGACTCGATCGCCTCGTCCTGGCCGATGACCTTGGTGCGCAGGGAGCTTTCCATCTTCAGGAGGCGGGCGCTCTCCTCGCTCGCGATCTGGGCGGCGGGGATGCCCGTCCACATGGCCACGACCTCGGCGATGTCCTCTTCACTGACGATGGGGGTGGCGACACCGCCGGTGCCTTCGCCCCATTCGCCCATCTCGTTGATCTTGATGCGGAGCTTCTGCTCGCGATCGGTGAGCTCGGAGGCGTACTCAAGCTGCTGGGCCTCGGTGGCCTGGTCACGCTCCCGGCGGAGGCTCTCGAGGCCCTTGAGCGCCTCCTTCATGGAAGGCGGGGTGGCGGCGCGGCGGATGCGCACGCGGCTGGAGGCCTCGTCGATGAGGTCGATCGCCTTGTCGGGCAGGAAGCGTTCGGTGACGTAGCGGTCGGACATGCGGGCGGCGGCGGCGAGCGCATCGTCGCTGATCTTGAGGTGGTGGTGCTCTTCGTAACGGCCTCGGATGCCGCGTAGGACCTCGACCGTCTCCTCGACGGTGGGCTCCTCGACGACGATGGGCTGGAAACGGCGCTCGAGAGCGGCGTCGCGCTCGATGTGCTTGCGGTACTCGTCGAGGGTGGTAGCGCCGATGCACTGGAGCTCGCCGCGGGCGAGGGCGGGCTTGAGGATGTTGGCGGCATCGACGGCGCCTTCGGCGGCGCCGGCGCCGACGAGCATGTGCAACTCGTCGACGAAGAGGATGCAGTTGCCGGCCGTCTTGATCTCCTCGATCACCTTCTTAAGGCGCTCCTCGAACTCGCCGCGGTACTTGGTGCCGGCCACGAGGGAGCCGATATCGAGCGTCAGGAGGCGCTTCTCGGCGAGGGTCTCCGGAACATCGCCGGTGGTGATGCGCTGGGCGAGGAGCTCGGCGATGGCGGTCTTGCCGACGCCAGGCTCACCGATGAGCACGGGGTTGTTCTTGGTGCGCCGGGAGAGAATCTGCACGACACGCTCGAGCTCGGTGGAGCGGCCGATGACGGGGTCGAGCTGGCCGGCGCGGGCGGCGGCGGTGAGCTCGATACCGAGCTGGTCGACGGTGGGGGTGCGGCTCGCCTGGCGGGGGCCGCCGGCGGCCGTGCCGGCCGCCTGCGGGGAGGACTGGCTGAGGATGCGCGTGGTCTCGGCGCGGACGCGCTCGATGTTGACGCCAAGGCTCTCAAGGACGCCGGCGGCGATGCCCTCGCCTTCGCGCACGAGGCCGAGGAGCAGGTGCTCGGTGCCGATATAGCTGTGCCCAAGGCGGCGCGCCTCGTCGACGGCGAGCTCGATGACCTTCTTGGCGCGCGGGGTGAGGCCAATCTCGCCGAGCACTGTGCGATCACCGCGGCCGATGATGAACTCGACGGCGGAGCGCACCTTGTTCAGCTCAACGCCGAGGTTGGAGAGGACCTCGGCGGCAACGCCATCGCCCTCGCGCACGAGGCCGAGCAGGATGTGCTCGGTGCCGATGTAGTTGTGGTTGAAGCGGTGAGCTTCCTCCTGGGCGAGGGTCAGCACACGCCGGGCGCGCTCCGTGAACTTATCGAATCGGTCGGCCATCGCGTTCCCTCCTGGCTACTCGGCATCGCGGGTGGCAGTGCCACTCTCGCCGGATGCCGCAACTGGTTCCCCGGCGGGTGCTTGCGCCTCCGCAGGGCTCTCATCGGGTGCCTCGGGAGCTGCCTCATCGCCCTCGGCGACGGTAGCGACCTCACCGGAAGCCGTTGCTGGCTCGTCGGCAACGGCAGCGACCTCATCGGAAGCCGCAGCTGACTCGTCGGCAACGGCAGCAACCTCATCGGAAGCCGCAGCTGGCTCGTCGGCAACGGCAGCAACCTCATCGGAAGCCGCAGTTGGCTCGTCGGCAACGGCAGCAGCCTCATCGGAAGCCGCTGCGGGCTCGTCGGCGACGGCAGCGACCTCATCGGAAGCGACTGCAGGCTCGTCGGCAACGGCAGCAGCCTCATCGGAAGCGACTGCAGGCTCGTCGGCAACGGCAGCAGCCTCATCGGAAGCGACTGCAGGCTCGTCGGCAACGGCAGCAGCCTCATCGGAAGCGACTGCAGGCTCGTCGGCAACGGCAGCAGCCTCATCGGAAGCCGGAGCGGGCTCGTCGGCAACGGCAGCAGCCTCATCGGCAGCAGCGGCGGGCCCGGCGGCGGCGAGATCGAGGGTGCGGCCACTCTCGGCGTTTTCCAGCGCCTGGGCGAAGGCATGCGCGAAGGCCGAAACGGGCTCGGGGTCGTTGGCCACGGCCTCCTCGATTTGCTCCTGGGCGGTGCGGGGACGGGAGGGCCCCTGGGAGGCGTCGCGCTTGTCCAACCCGAACTCTTCACGCACATCGTCGGGCCAGTCGACAAGGGAACCGTTGCGATCGAAGCCGAAGCCCATCGCCTCGGCGTCGTTACGCGCCTGGCGGAGGCTGAGGCCGAGGCGGTGGCGGTCCTTCTCGATACGAACGAGCTTGACCGGCACGACGTTGCCCTCTTCCAGCACCTCCTTGGGGTGCTGGATGCGGCGGTTCGTGATCTCCGAGATGTGAACGAGGCCCTCGATCGGTCCATCGAGCCGCACAAAGGCGCCGAAAGGCATGAGCTTCGTGACCCTGCCGATCAACACCTGGCCGATGACGAAACGATCCACGGCGCTGTCCCACTCCTCGGGGTGGGCGCGCTTGAGGGAGAGGGAGATCTTGCGCGCCTCACGGTCGACGCGGAGGACGTAGGCCTTGACCTCGTCGCCGACCTTAAAGAGGTCCTTCGCCTTCTTTCCCCGTTCCCAGGTGAGCTCGGTGAGGTGAGCGAGGCCATCGGCGCCACCGAGATCGACGAAGACGCCGAAGTCGGTGATGGAGGAGACGCGCCCGTCCCGGATTTCGCCTTCCTGGAGCTCCTGGATGATCAGCTCCTTCTGCTCGCGGCGCCATTCCGTCATGGCGGCGCGCTCAGAAAGGATGGCGCGGTTCTTGCGGCGATTGAGCTCGATGACCTTGAGGCGCACGTCCTTGCCCACAAGCGTGGCGAGGGCGTTGGTGGCATCGGGATTGTCGCGGCGGATGCTATCGATCTGGGAGAGAGGGATGAAGGCGTTGACGCCCTCGACATTGGCGAGCACGCCGCCACGGTTGTGGCCGACGATCTCGGCGCTGAAGATCTCGCCCGCCTCGAGTCGGGCGGCGAGGATCTCCCAGCCCTCCTCGCCGCGGGCGCGGTCGAGAGAGACGATGCCGTGGCCCTCGGCGCTCATCGGCTGGAGAACCATTACGCGGACGGAGTCGCCTGCCTTCAGGCGCGCCTGGCCGTCGGCGCCCATTGAGAGCATCTCGCTCTGGGGGATGACGGCCTCGGTCTTGGTGCCGACATCGACGATGACGCCATCGGTCGAGGCGCCCATGACGACGCCTTCGATGATCTCGCCCCGGCGGAGGCTGCTCGGTTGGGCAGCCTCCGTCTCGAGCAGCGCGGCCATATCCATCTCGGCGGTCGGCTCGGACGGCGCAGGCTTGGGGGCCGCTGGGGCGGGTGCGGGAGGAGTCGGGGCGGGTTCGGGGGTGGCAGGCGGATCGGCGACACCCGCGGGGGCGGAAGAGTCGCCGGTGATGGCCTCGGGGGCCTGTTCGTCGGTGGACACTGGTGGGCTCCGTTTGACCGCGTTGCCCGTCTGAACGTGAGGCGAGGGGGACGGCCGCTAGTGTGGCCTCGATTGTAGCAGCGCCTCGATCAAGGTGCGAAACGCAGTCGCTGAGCGAAACGCGCCAGGGCAACGGGTCCTGGGGGGTTGGGAAGACCCGGCGGCGGCCTATTTTCCCACCCAGTTACCCGGGCAGTATCGTCGGCGCTGAGGCGTTTCACTTCCGTGTTCGGGATGGGAACGGGTGGGGCCACCTCGCTCTAGCCACCAGAGCGTTCAGTATCGAGGGGGCGGCGGGGAGGCGCAAGCCTGACGCTAGAAGTCGATGGCGACGCCGAGAGCGGTGCCGATGCCGTACGTGATTCCGGCGGCGGCGAGGCCCAGGGCCAGCTGCCTCGCGCCCGAATAGAGGGCGGAGCGGCCCGTCCAGAGGGTGACGGCAGCGCCGAGGACGAAGAGACCGGCGGCGCCCAGGCCGAGGCTGAGGCCGATGGCGAGCCCGCCGTCGGCGAAGAACCAGGGGAAGACGGGCAGCAGCGCGCCCACGGCGAACAGCAGGAACGAGGTGACGGCCGCAACGGTGGGATTACCGGCGCTATCCTCTGCCATGCCGAGCTCCTCGCGCACGAGCGTGTCGAGGGCGGTCTCCCTGTTGGAGAAGACGCGGTCGGTGGTCGCGCGGGCGGCCTCCTCGGAGAGGCCCTTGGCCTGGTAGAGGAGGACGAGCTCGGCGCGCTCCTCCTCGGGGTTCATCTCCAGCTCCTCGCGCTCGATCTCAACCTGACGGTTGAAGGCCTCGCGGCTGCTGAGGACGCTGATCCACTCGCCCAGCGCCATGCTGATGGCGCCGGCGAGGAGCCCGGCGATTCCGGCAAGGGCGACGAACTCGCGGCCGGGATCGGCGCCGGCCACGCCCATGACAAGGCTCAGGTTCGAGACCAGACCGTCGTTGGCGCCGAGGACGGCCGCGCGCAGGGCGTTCCCCGAGCCGGAGCGGTGGCGCCCCTCGATGCGCGCCACATCGACGCTCTGGCCGGGCTGGCGCCCCAACTCCTGGAAGAGGCGGGCGTGGGAGCGCTCGGAACCGGGCAGCCCCTCGGCGATAGCCTCGGGCTGGTCGTCGTACATGGTGACGGCGTTGAGCTCCATGCGTTCGACGACGGGGGTGACGAACTGCGTGCCAAAGCGCCGCGCGAGCCAGCCGAGGACACGGACCTGCATACCGGGGCGGAAGTCAGGGACCTCGGCGCCGGCCTCCTGCAGCTTCTCCTGCCACAGATCGATGTGGCGCTTCTCGCTCTCGGCGAGGCGCTGAAAGATCCGCTTCAGGTTGGGGTCGTCCTCCGCATCCGCGAGCAGGAGGTAGAGACCTTCCCCATCGACCTCTTCCCGGAGGTTGCGGCGGTAGCGGCGGATGTCGGCCTCGCCGGGGGGCGGGGGGGTCTCGGCGGTCACGGCTTCAGTGTAGGGGGAGCCGGCGGAGAGGGGCGAGGCGGCAGGGTGGGCACATCTTCGATGGCCTTGACCGAGGACGGCGGGAGGCCGTGCTCGCGGGCGCCCTCGAGGAGGAGGTCGCGGTAGGCGTCGGTCGTAGGGCCCTCGTCGCCCGGATTGCAGATGACGTAGGCGAAGGCCGCGACCGCCTCGCCCTGGGCGGACTCGACCTGCACCGTTTGGCGACGGTACTGGCCGCGGGCGACGCCCTCGTAGCGATCGAGCGCGCCGGCGTGCTTCTCGGTCACCCGCCAGAGCACGCCCCAGACGTCCGCGCCAGGGGTGGGAAGAACATCAGCGACGAGGCCGCCACGACGGTTGCTCCACGCGTCGAACGCGAGGCGGTAGCCGGGCAAGCGGGCGATGCCGAGGCAGACGGCGCCCGGGCAGCGCTCAGCCATCTGCGACGAGGCCATGTTGGAGCCGTAGGCGAAGTAGGGCGGGAGGGGCACGTTCAGACGCCGGAGACGGTCATCTCGGCGATGCGCACGGTGGGGGCGGCGCTGGAACCGAACCAGGTGAGGTCGCTACCGACGGCATCGACGCGCGCCAGCATGGAGGCGACATCGCCGGAGATGTTGGCCTCGGCGACGGGATAGCCGATGGCGCCGTTCTCGATCCAGAAGCCACCCACGCCGCGGGAGTAGTCGCCCGTGGTGGGGTTGAAGCCGAAGCCCATCAGGGCGGTCACGAGCAGGCCCTCCTGCGTGTCCGCGACGATGTCCTCGGCGGCCGTGTCACGCGGCTCGAAGATGAGGTTGGCGGGGCCGGGCTCGGGCAGGGAGGCGACGCCGCGCTGGGCGCTGCCCGTGGTGCGGGCGTCCATGCGCCGGGCCGTGTAGCAGTCGAAGAGGAAGCCCTCGAAACGACCATCCTGGAAGAGGACGTTGCGGCGGGCGGCGACGCCTTCGCCGTCGAAGGGGCGGGAGCCGGCGCGCGCGGGCTGGGTGGGGTCGTCAACGATCGTGACGAGGGGGGAGCCGATGGCCTCGCCCGTGCGACCGGCGAGGAAGGTGGCTCCCCGGTAGAGGGCGCCGCCGGTGGCGCATCGAGCGACGTCACCCGCGAGGCGGGCGGCCATCATCGGCTCGAAGATGACGGGGACGCGCTTCGTCTCCGCCTTGCGCGCGCCGAGCTGGTCGACCGCGCGCTGGGCGGCGATGCGGCCCAGCGTCTCGGGGTCCATGAGGCTGCGCAGGTTGCGCTCGGCGCTGAACCACCAGGCGTTGCGCTTCTTGCCATCCTCATCGTCGGCGAGGGCTTCGGTGGAGAGGGAGATGGAGGTGGCGGGGTAGCTGGCGGCGAACCCACGAGAGTTCGCAAGGGCGACCTCGCCGCTGCGCGTGGAGAGGCTGGCGCCCTCGGAGTTGGTGATGCGCGCGTCGAAGGAGAGCGCGGCGCCCTCGCAGGAGCGCGCCATCTCGATGCGTTCGTCGAGAGCGAGGCTCTCGATGCGCTCATCGTAGAGCTGGAGGGCGTCCCCACTGCCCGTGGCCAGCAGCTCCGGCTCGGGGAGGCCGGCGTACTGGTCGGGCGCGGAGATGTGGGCGAGCTCGACCGTCTCGCTCACGAACTGCTCGAAGGCGGCGGGCGTGAAGTCGGAGGTCGAGCAGACGGCAGTGCGTCCGCCGGCGATGACGCGCAGGCCGAGAGAGTGGGAACTGGCCTCGATCAGTTTTTCGATCTCGCCGAGACGCACGGAGACGGTGGCCTCCGTCTGGGCGACGGCGAAGGCGTCGCACTGATCGGCGCCGAGGCCGGTGGCGCGCTCGACGGCGCGGGTCGCGAGCTCGAGGGGGGCCGCCTCAGCCAAGTTGGGTGCCACCCACGGTCATGGCGGAGACGAGAACGGTCGGAAGGCCGACCCCGACGGGCACGGACTGCCCCTCCTTGCCGCAGGTCCAGCGGCCATCGGAGAGGGCGTAGTCGTTGGCGACCATGCTCACGCGGGAGAGCGCCTCGGGGCCGTTCCCGATGAGATTGGTGGTGCGCAGAGGTTTGGTGATCTGACCCTTCTCGATGAGGTAGGCCTCGGTGGTGGAGAAGACGAAGTCGCCGTTGGAGATGTTGACCTGTCCCCCCGAGAAGGCGACGCAGTAGATACCCCGCTCGACGCTGCCGATGAGCTCGTCGGGGGTGGAGGGGCCGGGGAGCATCAGCGTGTTCGTCATCCGCGGCATGATGGGGTGCTTGAAGGATTGGCGCCGGCCCGAGCCGGTGGGGTCAATCCCGAAGTGGCGGGCGCTGATCTCGTCGTGGAGGTAGCCGCGCAGGATGCCGCCCTCGATGAGGGTATTGCGCCTGGTGGGGTTGCCCTCGTCGTCGACGTTGATGGAACCGCGGGACTGCTCGATGGTGGCGTCGTCGATGACGGTGACGAGGTCGCTGGCGACGGGCTGGCCGATGCGGTCGGTGTAGTTGCTGGTGCCCTTGCGGTTGAAGTCGGCCTCGAGGCCGTGGCCGATGGCCTCGTGCAGGAGGATGCCGCTATCGCCGGCAGCGAGGACGACGGGAACCTCGCCGGCGGGCGCATCGACGGCACCCTGCAGGAGGACGGCCTGGCGGGCGGCGTCGCGGGCAGTGTCCTCGGGAGTGATGCGCTCGAAGTACTCGACGCCCAGGCGTCCGCCGCCGCCGGTGCGGGCGGTCTGGCGATTCTCGCCACGCTGCGAAAGGGCCATCACGTTGAAGCGCATGAGGGGCTGCACGTCGCCGACGATCTGGCCGTCGCTGCGGGCAACGAGGACCACCTTGCGCTCGTCGGCGATGCTGGCGTCGACGCGTGCAATGCTGGGGTCGTAGGCGCGAGCGGCGCGGTCGGCGCGGTCGAGCAGGGCGACCTTGGCGGCGGCGGGCTCGTCGCTCAGGAGGGCGTCCTCGCCGTAGTAGCTCTCGCCAGCGCCGATGGGGGTGGTATCGATGGCGGTGGGGCGATCCCCGCCGTCGCCGATGCGGGCAGCCGTGCCGGCGGCAAGGCGCATGGCCTCGGGGTCGAGCGATTCGGTGTAGGCGTAGCCGATGCTGTCGCCCTTCACCACGCGGATGCCGACGCCCTGCTCGACGCTGCGGGCGGCCGACTTGATCTGCTGGTCCTCAAGACTGATGGCGCCGTTCGTGCGGTGCTCGAAGAAGAGCTCGGCGAAGTCGCCGCCCTGGGCGAGGGCGTCCGAGAGAAGGGAGGCGATGCGGGCGGAGTCGATGCCGTAGCGCTCGGCGAAGAACCGTTGGGCTTCCAGGGAGGGATCGGACATGGCGGTCATGGTAGCGCACGCCTGGTGGAGGGGGCGAAGCACGACCACGAACGGTCGCGGCGATTCCGGTACCCTCCGGGATATGGAAGCGGTCGAGGCCTTCCTGCAGCCGGGCCGGCGTGCGCTGGCCGCCGACGGGGCGCTCCTTCCCCGGGGCGAGGAGCACGACGGCTCGATCGGCGCGAGGCTGCTGGTGGTGGACCTGGAGATGAGCGGCCCCCACCCCCGTGAGCACGAGGTGCTCGACCTCGGGGGCGTGCTCGCCACCGTCGGGACGGGGTTCCCCGAAGAGGGCTCGTGGGGCACGCGGGTACGTCCCCTCCACATCGGTACGGCCCAGGTGGGAGCGCTCAAGGTAACCGGGTACTCATCGCGCAAGTGGCGGGACGCCGTGCCCCTGGAGGAGGCGTTCGCGCGGCTGGTGGAGCTGGGGCGGGGAGCGACGATCGCCGGTTGGGGCATCACCAGCGACATGGCCTTTCTGGTCGAGAGCGCACGGCGGACGGACACCTCGTGGCCCTTCGCGGACGTGGCCATCGACGTGCAACTGATCGCACGGAGGCTGCTGGGAAGGGACGAGGTGGACCGCTTCAACCTCGGGCACGTGGCCGACCGGCTCGGGATCGGGCGGCTGGGCGAGCACACGGCCCTGGCCGACGCCTTCGCCACCTACGACGTGCTGGTGAAGCTGGCCGAGCGCGCAGGCCTCGGCGCGACCAGCGGTCCTTGACATTGCCCACTCCGACGCTAACGATCGGAGCGACGTTCTCGGGGCGAGGTGAAAATCCTCACCGGCGGTGAGAGCCCGCGACTCCGCTTCGGCGGATTGACCCGGTGGAATTCCGCGGCCGACGGTCAAAGTCCGGATGGGAGAGAACGAACGAGCGGCCGCCTCGGCGGCAAGCCGCTGGTATCGCCTTTCCCGTCATCTCTGGCGCGTCAATGGCACGAGCGCGAGGCGGGATGTTCACCGGCATCATCGAAGAACTGGGCACAGTCCTCGAAAGCGGCGAGGGCCGGCTCCTGATTCGCGCGCCCGACGTCGTCAGTGACTCAGCGCTCGGCGACTCGATCGCCATCAACGGGGTCGACCTCACGGTGGCGGAGATGGAAGGCGACACCTTCTTCGCGAACCTCATGCCGGAGACGTACCGGCGCTCGGCGCTGGGCGCCCTTCGCCCGGGCGACCGCGTGAACCTCGAGCGCAGCGTGCGGCCGAATGACCGGCTGAGCGGGCACATCGTGCGGGGCGTAACCGAAGGAGTAGGGGAGATCGCCGCGATCGAGCCCGAGGGCGATGCCCTCATCGTCCGCGTCGCGACACCGCCGGAGCTGCTGCGCTACACGGTCGTCAAGGGACCTGTCTGCATCGACGGGGTAAGCCTCACCATCACCGCGAAGGACGAAACCTCGCTGGCGGTCTCGCTGGTGCAGTACACACAGGAACACACCAACCTCGTGAGCCGAGGGGTGGGCGCGCGCGTAAACCTGGAAACAGACATCCTCGCGCGCTACGTCGAACAGTTCGTGGCTGAGCGCGAGGGAGCGGGGGAGCGGGCATGACCAACGTGGGGGATTCCGTCTCCATCAGCGTGGAAGAGGCGATCGAGGAGTACCGCCGGGGCAAGTTCGTCATCATCGCCGACGACGAGGACCGCGAGAACGAAGGCGACCTGACCATCCCCGCGGAGTGCGTGACGCCGGAGACGATCAACTTCATGGCGCGCTATGCACGCGGGCTGATCTGCATCGCCCTCTCGGCGGAGCGGGTGGAGGAGCTGCGCCTGCCCATGATGGTGGAGGAGCACACGAACGACTCCCCCTTCGGAACCCCCTTCACTGTCTCGGTGGAGGCACGGACGGGTGTCTCCACCGGGATCAGCGCGGCCGATCGGGCGCGCACGGTGCAGGTGCTGCTCGACCCGGAAACGCGGCCCGAGGACCTTGTGCGCCCGGGGCACATGTTCCCGCTGCGCGCACACGAGGGAGGCGTCCTCGTACGCGCGGGGCAGACCGAGGCGAGCGTCGACCTCAGCCGGCTGGCGGGGATGCGCCCGGCGGCCGTGATCTGCGAGATCATGAAAGGCGACGGGGAGATGGCGCGGATGCCGGAGCTGAAGCGCTTCGCCCGTCGCCACGGCCTCAAGATCCTGACTACCAACGACATCATCAAGTACCGCCTGAAGACGGAGCGGCTGGTGCGGCGCGTGGCGGAGACGCACCTGCCCACGCCCATGGGCGAGATGAGCATCGTCGCCTACCAGGCGAAGTACGCCAGCGAAGAAGAGGTGGCGGTGGTGAAGGGCGACATCGATCCCGGTGAAGCCGTGCTCGTGCGCGTCCACGACCAGTGCTTCACCGGCGACGTGCTGCATTCGATGCGCTGCGATTGCGGCGATCAGAAGGACCTTGCGCTGAAGATGATCGGCGAGCAGGGGGGCGTGTTCCTCTACCTGCGGCAGGAGGGGCGGGGCATCGGGCTGCACAACAAGCTGCGCGCCTACCGCCTGCAGGACGATGGGCTCGACACCGTGGACGCGAACCTGGCTCTCGGTTTCCCCGCAGACGGACGCGACTACGGAATCGCCATGCAGATCCTGCTCGACCTGGGTGTGCGCAAGCTGCGCCTGCTCACGAACAACCCCGACAAGCTGGCCGGGCTCGAGGGGTACGGCCTCGAGATCGTGGAGCGCGTGCCCCTGGAGACCACGCCCAACAAGTTCAACATCAACTACCTGGAGACCAAGCGCCGGCGGATGGGGCACATCCTGGACGGGCTGGACAGCGCCCCGGAGGAGCTGAGTTGATCGAGATCGGCAGCGACAGCAACGGCGAGGGGCTGCGCGTCTGCATCGTGGTGGCGCAGTGGAACGCGTTCGTGACGCACAAGCTGCTGGAGGGCGCGAAGTCGGGCCTGGGGGAGCGGGGGGTGCGAGCGGACGACATCACGGTCGCCTGGGTGCCGGGATCGTTCGAAGTGCCGGCGGCCACGCGCTGGGCGGCGGAGTCGGGGCGCTTCGACGCGGTGATCGCAATCGGAGCCGTTATCAAGGGCGAGACGGACCACTACGAGCATATCGCCGGGCAGGCCGCTGCCGGCATCATGGAGACCTCGCAGGAGACGGGTGTGCCCGCCGCCTTCGGCGTGCTGACCTGCGACACGCCCGAGCAGGCGCTCGACCGGGCGGGGGGCGTCCACGGCAACAAGGGCGAGGAGGCGGCGGCGGCCGCTATCGCGATGGCGCGGCTGCGGGAGCGGCTCTCTAGCGTTTGATCAAATAGGGTTCGGCTGCCCAGCCGTTGACCTGGGGGGCGGCCACGAACCACCAGATCAAGTCGCCTTCCGCCACGGGGCCATCGAGGATGGTGACGTTGGTGCCGTCGGCGATGCAGTCGATGACCTCGCCTTCGATGGTGGCCTTGTCGCGGACGTTGAGACAGCTGTCGGTGCCTGCAACGACGGCGCCATCATTGGCGGTGAAGCGGGCCGGTGGCTGCGCGGCGGTCGGGGGCGGGGTGGGCGTGGGTGTGGGCGCCTGGGTGGTCGGGACCGGGCTAGGGGTGGACGCCGCGGTGGTGGCAGCGGCCGTGGCAATGGGCGCCTCCGTGGCCGCCGGAGCAGCGGGTTGGTCGCCGCCGTCATCCCGGAGGCGGTCGATACCGAGGACGATGCCGTAGGCGATGGCAGCGGCGATCAGAAAGCCGAGGGGCACGTACCAGAAGCGGACCAGCCCGGCCGGGTCACGCGCACGGCGCGTTTCGAGCCCGAGGGATCCGATGTTGCGGGGACGGCGGATGGGTTGCCGCTCCGGGTAGGGGGCGGAGACGGGCGGAGGGGCGGGCGGCGTGGCGGCAGGGGCAGGGCGGCTGGCGGGCGGCGGCGGGGGAACGCCCCCAAAGGTACGGGGCAGAGGCTGTCCCTCGTGCTCGCTCGGCGTGGAGCAACCGTCGCCCTCGATCCAGCAGGCGGGGTGGTGGACGGCGTTGCACCCTGAGCACTGCAACACGGGTTCGCCCCCAAAGAAGGCGATGCCACAGACGGGGCAGAGGCGGCGGGACGGTTGACTCACTCGTAGGTTTCCTATCTGGGCAGTATCGAGCCGCGTGGGGCGTCCGGCAAGGGACCCGCTGGTAAGGGACTTTACGCGGCAGGTAGGCTCCTCACGTGCGCACCGGAGACTGCCACGGATTATTGACCGCGGGGCGCCGCAGGCGCCCGGAGGCAGGATGAGCGGGAAGCGACGGCCCTCCGTCGGGGTCGCGGTCGTGGTGCGGGACAGGAACGGGCGAGTGCTCCTGGGCAAGCGCGCCCTTGGGTGGGGCGCGGGGGAGTGGTGCATCCCCTGCGGCTCGTTGGAGTGGGGCGAAGACGTGCGCACGGGGGCGGAACGCGAGCTCCGGGAGGAAACGGGCATCAGCGCCATTGCGGGCGAGGTGCTGGCTGTGCACTCGAATTTCCACGATCCCGAGCGGCTGACAGTTGGGATCTGGTTCGCGGCGCGGGACGCCAGGGGCGAGCCCTTTCCCGCCGACGGCGAGCTGAGTGAGGTCGGCTACTTTGATCCGGCCGAGCCCCCGCCCCTCGCCTTCCCCACGGACGCGCTCGTACTGGAGCAGCTCGCGGACGAAGATCCGGGCTAGCGCACGGGGCCGAAGCGGGCAGGGGGCCAGTAGCGCCAGACCACACGGCCCGTGAGGGCGCTGCCGGGGACGGGGCCGAAGGCGCGGCTGTCGGTGCTCACCGCGAGGTTGTCGCCAAGGAGCACGACTCCGTCTTCCCCGGCGAGGGCGGCGACGCGCTTGGCGATCACGCGCGAGCGCTCACGCGGGTCGCGGGCGAGCACGACCTCGCCGGGCGCCGGCGAGCTACGAGCGTAGGCGCGCACATCGACAACGACGTAGTCGCCGGAGGCCAGAGCAGGGGCCATGCTCGCGCCGGCGATGGCGTAGCGGGAGAGACGCCAGCGGGCGAACGCAATCAGCGCAGCGCCCGCGGCGGCAATGGCGACGGTCTTCCCGAGCGGCGTTCGGACCTAGCCGGCGGTGTAGAAGGGAACGTCGTCGCGGTTCTTGGAGGCCCAGAAGATGTTGTGGATCTCGCCGATGGTATCGACCAGGGCCTGGGCAGCGTCGACGTTCACCTCGACCTTGTTCTGGGAGCAGAGCTTGGCCGCGTTCCAGAAGGTGGTATGGAGGTCGGGGTTGGCCTCAAGGTGGGGCGGTTTGAAGTAGTCGGTCCAGAGGATGAGCAACTCCTGCTTGGCGAGCTGCGACTGCTCTTCCTTGATGGCGATGAAGCGGCCCTTGGTGTTCTCGGTGGCAAGGTCGTCGCCTTCGAGCGCGACGAGCTTCTTGGCCATGGAGAGAACGGCTTCGGCGGCGATTCGCGCGGAGGCGGGGTCGTAGACGCCGCAAGGGCCGTCGCAGTGGGCGGAGGCGGTGCGGGAGGGACGGAGGATGCGATCGAGCAGGCTCATGGGAGCTCCTTCTTCGGGCAGTTCTTCGGCGCCGCAGTATAGCGGGGGAGCGGGTTATTCGCGTTCTGACAGGGTGTCGCTGAGCTCGGCGAGGCGGGCAGCCTCGGCATCGCTGATGGCGAAGTCGATGGCGCCAGCGTTCTCGCGCGCCTGGCGGGCGTGGCGCGCCCCGGGGATGGGGAGCACGTTCTCCTGGCGGGCGAGCCAGTTGATGGCGACCTGCGCGGGCGTGCGGCCGTGCGTCTGCCCGATCTCGTCGAGGGCCTGGAGGAGCGGCTCGACGCGCTCGGGGCGGCGGAAGTTGCCGCTGAAGCGGCGAAAGCCGCTGGCTTGCTCGCCGCTTGCGCGGTACTTGCCCGTGAGCATGCCGCTGGCAAGAGGGAAGTAGGCGATGAGGGTCACGTCGAGATCGCGGCAGGCCTCCAGAAGGCCGTTCCGCTCGGGCTGCCGGTTGAGGAGGCTGTAGTTGACCTGGTTCGAGACGAGGGGCAGGCCTCGCCGGGCGAGGGCAGCGTGAGCTGCCCGCATCTGCGCGGCGCTGTAGTTGCTGACCCCAGCGTGGCGGACGTGGCCCGCTTCGACGGCATCGGCGAGGCGGTTCATGAGGCTGGGGATACGCAGAAGGGTGAAGGGGAAGTGGATCTGGTACAGGTCGACGGTCTCGCGCTGGAGGCGGCGCAGGCTGGCATCGAGCGCGCGCGGCAGGGAGCCGCGCGTAACGCGCCAGGGGAGGGGCGCGAACTTGGTGGCGACGAAGGCGGAGGCTCCGCTATCGGCGAGGGCGCGACCGAGGGCGCGCTCGGAGGCGCCCCGGTTGTAGATCTCGGCGGTGTCGAAGAGCGACACGCCCGCCGCCAGGGCGGCCTCGACGGCGGCAGCGGGATTGGTGGCGCCCACCTCCTCGCCGGCGTGGTCGCCCCACGAGTTGGTCCCGACTCCGAGGGGGCGCACCATGACGCCGGTCGGGCCGAGGGGCATATCGGGCAGGGACATAGCGGGAGTGTAAAGGGGCGGGGGCGGTTCAGAACACGAGGCTGTTACCGCCTGGTACGTGTCTTCCAGAGGCCGGCAGTGCGGCTCGGAACCAGTGACGGAGCCGATCCCCAGGCCAACCTGCGTCCGGAAGTACGCCACGGGTGAGCCAGGAATTGAGTCAGCGGCGCCTCGTACATCAGGATGCCGCCCCGATCCAGGACCCGTTCAATCTCGCTGATGGCCAGGTGGGGGGACGGGACATGGTAAGCAGTACCAAAGTCGACCACGACATCAAACGACCCGTCCGGGAAGGGCATGCTCTGTGCATCGGCCAGGATCAGTTCGGCGCTGATGTCCGTGCCTCGCACCTGTTCTTCCGCCTGAGCCAGGAAGTCCCCATCGATGTCGATTCCGGCAAGCGTCGAGGGGTTGCACAGGTTGACCAGTGCGGGGAACGCAACCCCACCCCCGCACCCAACCACGAGAACCCGCTTCTCCGGTGGCAGACGGAGTAGCTTCACGGCAATGGGAACTTCCAGGGACCCGTGCATAGCGTTTCGCCACTGAACGTCGGGAAAGCCGCCCAGTGCTCGCTGCCTGGCTGACCATGTGAAACGAGGCAACTGCCTACGCCTGCCGGTCGATGCCGGGCTTGGGGGAGCAGCTCCTGTCGGGCGGGAACATGACAAGAGTGTAGGGCAACGCGGGCCGGCGCTCCCAACACGCAGGCCCGCGCTGCTTGCGGGCGGTGGGAGGCAAACTTAGGATCGAGAGGCGATGTCCTACAGCATCATCGAGACGTGTATCGGCTGTACCGCCTGCACGAAGCGCTGCCCCACGAACGCGATCACGGGATCGCGCAACGAGTTGCACGTGATCGACCCGACGCTCTGCATCGACTGCGGGGCGTGCGGGGTGGTCTGCCCCCCGGAATCGATCCTCGACGAGTTGGGCGACGTGACGAAGTCGATCAAGAAGAACCAGTGGCCGAAGGCCGTGGTGATCGAGGAGAAGTGCATCGGCTCGGGCTGCGAGCTCTGCATCAACATCTGCCCCTTCGATGCGCTCACCCTGCAGCACACCGACCGCGTCGACGACTTCTTCGGCGTGAGCACGGTGGACGAGAAGAAGTGCACGGGCTGCCGGCTGTGCGAGGACGTGTGCGGCTGGGACGCCGTCCACATCTTCCCCCTGAAGGACGAGATCCTGAAGCCGCTGGAGGAGCTGACGGACCAGGAGATCGCCCTGATGAAAAAGGCGAAGACGGCGCAGGACGCGATCGGCGTCTCGTAGCGCCCGCGCCCCGGGCGGGGCTAGGCGTAGTGCTCGATCTTGCCCGCCAGTTCGACATCAAGTTGGGTCACGCCACCGGCATCGTGCGTGCTGAGCCGGATGTCGACCGTGCTGTAGACGATGGAGAGCTCAGGGTGATGGTTCATCACCTCGGCCGCCATGGCGACGCGGTTGACGAACCCCATGGCCGTGATGTGGTCGTCGAGCTTGAATGTCTTGCGGATGGCGTTGTCGCCGTCGGCGGACCAACCGGGGAGGGCGGCGAGGGCGTCCGCCACCTGGTCGGAGTTGAGTCGGTCGGGCATATCGGACCTCCTGGGGCCTGGTCGGGGTTCATGGGCGCGTACGCGTTCGGCAGGCAAGGATAGTACGGATGGCGACGGCGAGGGACAGGCGGAGGTACAGCCGGCGGTGGTTCCTCGGGGCGCTGGGGGCTTCGGCGGGGGCGGCGGGGCTGGCCGCGGTCGGGTGCGAGGACACGGAGCTGCCACCCCAGGAGACCCCCACCCCGGAACCGACGCCGGAGACCTACCCCACCTACTCGAGCACGCCCGCCCCCGACCCGACGCGGGCGGAGCAGGCGAGCCGCCACGGGGGAACGCTGCGGTACGCCGCCGCCTTCTCCAGCGACGGGCGGTTCGACCCGCACACGACGACCTCGGCGGCGCTGCTGGGGCAGCAGGCGCTGATCTACAGCCGGCTGCTGACGTACGAGAGCCAGATCGACGGGCAGCTCGCGCCCGACCTGGCAACGGGGCTGCCTGAGCAGCCTGATGAGCTGACCTACGTTTTTCGCCTGAACCCCGAGGCGCGCTGGCACGATGTGGAGCCCCTGAACGGCCGGGCGGTAACAGCGAGGGACGTCCTCGCCAGCATCGAACGGCAGCGCCTGGGGAGCGCTTCGTTCCCGCGGAAGGAGCGATGGGGGGCGCCTTTCGCAGCGCTGGAGGCGCCCGACGACCGCACGCTCGTCGCGCGGACGGAGGAGCCGTTCGCGGGGGCGCTGGCGCGCTTCGCCTCGCCGGAGGGCTTCATCCTGCCGTTGGAGCTCGCCGGTACGCTCAGCCCGAGCCAGCAGGTCGGGAGCGGGCCCTTTCGCTGGATCGAGTGGTCCGAGGGGTCGTACGCGAGCGTGGCCCGCAACGACGCCTGGCACGGGCCGGGAGGAGGCCCCTTCCTCGATGGCATCTCCACGGTGCCGCCCCGCTCCATCGACGAGCTCGAGGCCGACTTCCGCACGCGGGACCTCGACGCGGTCGAGGCGGGCTTTCTGCAGGCGCAGGAACTGAAGCGCCGGCTGCCCGAACTGCGCGAGGCGCGCTCGGCGGTGGCGCAGTTCTACGGGATGCGTTTCCTGGCGGCGCCGCCTCCGTTCGACGACCCCCGGCTACGACGCGCGTTGACCGTGGCAATCGACCGACGGGAGATGCTGACCCGCTTCTTCCACGGGAGCGGCACGCTCAATCCCTGGATCAGCGCTGCCGTGCGACGCTGGTCGCTGCCGCAGGCGGAGCTGCAGCGCCAGCCCGGCTACCTTCCCGGAAGCGGCGGCCGTGCCCTCGACATACGCGAGGCGCAGGCCTCCCTGGACGCCTACCTCGAAGAGAACGAACTGCCAGAGCCCATCGAGCTCCTCGTGACGCTGAACGTGGAGGAGACCCTCGGCATGGGCTCGCTGATCGCCGACCAGCTCGCCGCGACGCTCGGCCTTGAGGTGGCGGTCCGGGAGGTCTCCGTCGAAGGGCTGGCGGAGCGACTGCTCCAGGGCGAGGCGCCGTGGGCGGTGGGCGTGGACAACGGCTGGATCGAGCTCGATGACTGGCTCTATCCCTATTTCCACAGGGACGGCAATGCAAACACATTCGCGCTGCGGGACGAGGAGTTGGACCGACTCATCGAGGAGCAGCGCGCGGAGATGTCGTCGGAACGGCGCCAGGAGATCGGCTTTGACGTGCAGCGCCGGCTGCTGGAGTTGAACGTCGGGGCGAACTTCGTGAGCGAGAACGTGGTCACGCTGTTCTGGCCGTACGTCCAGCTATTCCCGCTGGACGCGGGCGAGGCGTACCAGGACCGTTTCGCCCAGACCTGGATCGACCGCACGCAGGAGACCTACCTGTAACGAGGACGGGGAAGGAGGGGCCAGCTACACGTTGTAGTTGGGCTCGCGCTTCTCGCGGAAGGCGGCGACCGCCTCGGTGAACTCGGGTCCCTGCAGCAGATCGCGCTGCAGGGGCCACTCGAACTCGAGCTGCTGCTCGATCGAGGCCCACTGCGAGTGCTGGAGCATGCGCCGGGTGTAGGCGAGGGCCGTGGGCGGCTGGTTCGCCACCTGCGAGGCGAACGCGAGCGACTTCTCGATGAGCTGGTCGTGGGGCACGACGCGCGAGACGATGCCAAGGGAAAGGGCCTCCTCGGCCTCGACGATTCGGCCTGTGTAGAAGAGCTCGGCGGCATGCTCCGGGCCGACCATGCGGGGGAGGAAGTACGAGAGACCAAAATCCGAGGCGAGGGCACGCTTGATGAAGATGGTGCCGAAGCGGGCGCGGTCGCTGGCGATGCGGATGTCGAAGGCGCTGCAGAGACCGAATCCTCCACCCACGGCAACGCCGTTGACGGCGGCGATCATGGGCTTCCCGCTCTTGTAGATGGCGAGGATGGAGCGGCCCGGGCCCATCGTGTCGAGTTGCTGCGAGCGGCGCTGCGGGGCGTTGCCGCTCTCGTGGCGCTGGCCGGCCGCTTCCAGATCGGCCCCGGCGCACCAGGCGCGGCCTTCGCCGGTGACGACAAAGGCGCCGACGGAGTCGTCTCCCATGCCCTCTTCGATGGCGTCCATGAACTCGGGCATGAGCGTTCCGCCCATGGCGTTCATGCGCTCGGGGCGATTGAAGCGCATCAGCATGACGCGGTCGTGCCGCTCGACGATGACGTCCGGCATGGGAATCCTCCGCAGGGGGCGATGATACGCGGCCCCCGGTAACTCGCCTCCGATTACACGTGCGGTAGGGTTCGCGCGGGAGGCGTGATGCGCGCGGTCGTCTGCCACGAGTTGGGGAAGCCCGAAGACCTGCGTCTCGGAGAGCTGCCGGAGCCGCCGGTGGGGCCGGGCGAGGTGGGGATCGCGGTGGAGGCGGCAGGCGTCTCGTTCGCCGATGTCCTCTTCGTGCAGGGCAGGCACCAGACCGAGCACACACCGCCGTTCGCACCGGGCATGGAGGTGGCGGGGCGGGTGGTCGAGGTGGGGCCGGGGGTCGTGGGGTTCCGGGAGGGTGACGCGGTGGCGGCATTGCTCCATGACGGGGGACACGCGGAGCGGGCGACGGCGCTTGCGACGGAGTGCTTCCCCGTCCCCGAGGGCATCCCACCGGATGTGGCGGCGGGGGCGCTCTCGGTCTACCTGACGGCCCACATCTGTCTCACGTGGGAGGCGCGTTTGGAGGCGGGCGAGCGCGTGCTCGTGCTGGGGGCGGGGAGCGGCGTCGGACTGGCGGCGGTGTCGGTGGCGACGGCCCTCGGTGGGGAGGTGGTGGCGGCGGCGAGCAGTGCCGAGAAGCTCGCCGCGGCCGAGGCCTCCGGAGCGAAGCACCTCGTGAACTGCCGGGACGAGGACCTGCGCGAAGCCACCCTCAAGGCCACGGACGGAAGCGGCGTCGACGTCGTGGTCGACCCCGTGGGGGCGCAGGGGGAGGCGGCGTTCCGGTCGCTGGACTGGGGCGGACGTTATGTCGTGGCGGGATTCGCCGGTGGGGCCATCCCGCAGTTCAAGGGGAACCACCTCCTGATCAAGAACCGGAGCGCGGTAGGGGTGGTGCTGATGCACTACCGCGGCCGGCGCGTAGCGCGCATGCAGCAGTCGGCGGCGGCCGTGTTCGCGATGCTCGCGGACGGGCGGTTGGCGGCACCCGCAATGGAGGTGGGCCAACTCGCGGACGGGCCACGCTTCATCCAGCGCGTGCTCGACCGGGACGTAGTGGGGAAGCTGGTGCTGCGCCTGTAGGGTGCGGGCGGGGGGCAGGCGCGCTACGCTGCCGCCGCCGGCAGCGAATCCGGCGGAGGTGTGCATGAAGTTCGGCATCACGATGTTCCCCACCGACTACGCCATCGCGCCGGGCGAGCTGGCCCGCGAGGTGGAGGCGCACGGCTTCGAGTCGCTCTTCTTCCCAGAGCACACGCACATCCCCGCGAGCCGCAAGTCGCCCTGGCCGGGCGGCCCCGAGTTGCCGAAGGAGTACTCGCACACGCTCGACCTGTTCGTCGCGCTGACGGCAGCGGCCACGGCCACGGAGCGGCTCCTGGTCGGAAGCGGCATCTGCCTCGTCATCGAGCGCGATCCGATCACCCTAGCGAAGGAGGTCGCGAGCCTGGACTTTGTCTCCGGGGGCCGGGCGCTGCTGGGCATCGGCGCCGGCTGGAACCTGGAGGAGATGGAGAACCACGGGACCGACCCGGCGCGTCGCTGGCGGCGCATGCGCGAGACGATCGAGGCGATGAAGGCGATCTGGGCGAACGACGAGGGCGAGTATCACGGCGAGCTCGTCGACTTCGACCCGATCTGGCAGTGGCCGAAGCCCATACAGGATCCCCATCCGCCGGTGATCATCGGGGGTGACGGGCCGACGACGCTGAAGCGCGTGGCCCGCTACGGCGACGGCTGGATGCCGATCGACGGCCGCCAGCGCGCCGACTTCGGCGCGGCGATCGCGGATCTGAACGACCTCGCCGCCGAGGCGGGGCGGGGACCGCTGCCGGTGTCGCTCTTCGGGGCGGGGAGCGACCCGGCGCGGATCGAGAAGCATGCGAAGGCAGGCGTCGACCGGCTGGTGTTCGTACTGCCGCCAGCGCCGGCGGACGTTGTGCTACCGAAGCTCGCAGAGCGCGCTCGCCTCGCCGAGCAGTTCGCCTAGGAGGCGATTCATGGCCGACATCCAACCGCCGGTCGAGGAGATCCGGGCGCTCGTGGGGCACGAGTTTCCGGGCGGGAAGTACACGGTCGCGCACTGGGAGAACTTCCTGATAACCGAGTGCACGGGGTCGGAGCCGCTGCCGGACGGGCTCGTGCACCCGGTGGTGCTGTTCCACATGCCGATCCTGGGCGCGAACACTTCCATCGGGGGGATGTTCGCGCTGGGGCAGGCGGAGTCCGACTTCTCCATCGGCATCGAGAGCTACGACTGGGAGATCGAGCGGCCCCTGCAGGAGGAGGTCGAGTACACCGTGACCGGCACGGTCACGGAGGCGGACCGGGTGCAGGGGCCGCTGCGCGGGGGACGGCGGGGCGCCTACGACCGCATCCAGTTCCGCTTCGAGCTGCGGGAGCCGGGGGGCGAGTTCGCCGCCAGCTCGACGATCACGTGGACGTACCGGAGGTCGGCAGCATGAACGCGCAGGTGGGTGATTCGATACCGGAGTGGGTGATGGAGAGCGTCCGTCCCGAGCGGATGCGCACGATGGCGGCGATCCTGCGCGACCCGAACCCCGTGCACTGGGATCGCAAGGCCGTGGCGGCGTTGGCGTTCGGGTTGGGCGAGCGCACCATCAACCAGGGGCCGCTGGGGTTGAGCTACATGCTCAACATGCTGATGGAGTGGGCGGGACCGACGAGCGTGCGTCGCATCGTGATGCGCTTCCCCAACGTGGTGCTCGACGGCGACCGCATGGTCGCGCGCGGGGTGGTGACGGCCATCCGCGAGGAAGACGGGGTGCGGCTGGCGGACTGTGACGTCTCGCTCGCTCGCGAGGGCGAGCCCCCCTGTCTGGAGGGCACGGCCACGGTCGCGCTGCCGGAGGCCTAGCGCGCTGCCCCGAGCACCCCACCACCGAGCCAGCTCCGGGGACGGCTGCGGCACGCCTACCACCGCTGGTGCGTGCTGGTGACCCGGTACTGGCACCAGCTGCGGGACGCCTATTACGGCTGGTGGGTGCTGGCGGCATCGGTGGTGTCGGTCTCGCTGGCGGCGGGGCTCTCGTTCTGGTCGTTCGGGCTCTACATCGACCCCCTCGAGCGCGAGTTCGGGTGGTCGCGCTGGGCGATCTCCGGCGGCTTCTCGATCGCGCTGCTGGTGGGCGCGTTCGCCTCGCCCCTCATCGGACGGGGGGTCGACCGCTACGGGCCGCGCCGGGTCGTCTTCGTTGGGGCGCTGCTGACGGCGGGGAGCTTCCTCCTGTTGGCAACCACCACCGAGCTCTGGCAGTGGTTCGTCTACCAGGCCATCACGGCCGTGTTCCGCAACATGATGTTCTTCATACCGTTCCAGACGCTGGTCGTGCGCTGGTTCGACCGGCGCCGGGGACTGGCGGTGGGGATCCTGGGAACAGGCTTCTCCATGGGCGGGTTCGTGGTAGTGCCGCTCCTGCGGGCCGTGATCGACGCGGTGCAGTGGGAGGGCTCCTTCGTCGTCTCCGCGATCCTGATCGCGGGCGTGGTCGCGCCGCTCTCCCTGCTGCTGATCCGGGATCACCCCTCCGAGAAAGGACAGCAGGTCGATGGCGACGCGCAGCCGGAGAGCGGGCCCCGGGGACCAGCGGTGCTGACCGGCCTGACCGACCGGCAGGCGTTGCGGAAACCGCTCTTCTGGGTGATCGCGCTCGCCCTCATGATGTTCTTCTTCGGGATGTTCGGCTGGACGGCGCACGCGGTCCCCTACTACGAGTCGGTGGGGTACTCGAAGTGGTGGGCGGCGCAACTGCTCGCGATCGCCGCGGGGAGCGGCATCATCACGCGGCTGGTGTTCGGCTACGTCGCCGACCGTATCCCCCGCATCGAGGTGGCGGCGATGGTGCTCTCGGGCTTCCTGATGCTGGCCTTCGTAGCGCTGCTGATGACGGGAGGGAGCGTGCTGGGGGTGGTCATCTTCCTGGGATTCTGGTTCGTGGGGTCGAGCGGCGGTCCGATGGTCGAACCGCTGCTGACGTCGCGCACGTTCGGCATGGCGTACTTCGCCTCGATCCTCGGGGCGCTGGGGCTGGTCTCGCAGAGCGGGCAGATCGTGAGCCCCATCATCGCGGGGGCGATCTTCGATGCGACGGGCGAGTACGACTGGGCCATTGTCATGTTCTCCTGCGCGATCGGCCTCTCGCTGCTGCTGTACTGGCTGGCGTGGAAACTGCCCCGCCCGCAGCTTCCTGTTGTCCCCCTCGTGACCAGAGCCGGAGCGAGCGGGCAGGGCGCTCAAGCGGCGCCGGAAGGGGACGGCCCCGGCCAAGCCTGAGCCGGCGGGCAGACGGCTCCGGGCGGAAGAACGGGTCCAGCTTCGAGGTCGCGGCGAAAGTCGCGCTACCGAAGGCATAGCGTGCGGGCCCCCTAGAATCGCACCGATGACCCGGTACTGGCGGCGGCTGCGGGACGCCTACTACGGCTGGTGGATGCTCGCGGGTTCTGTCGTCGCGGTGGCGCTGGCGGCCGGCATCTCGTTCTGGTCGTTCGGACTTTATGTCGATCCCCTCGAGAGCGAGTTCGGCTGGTCGCGGGCGGAGGTCTCCGCGGGGTTCTCGGTCTCGCTCGCGGCGAGCGGCTTCGCGGCGCCGCTCATCGGCTGGTGGATCGACCGCTACGGGCCGCGGCGAGTCATCCTCATCGGGGCGGTCCTGACGGCAGCGAGCTACCTGCTGCTGGCGACGACGAGCGAGCTCTGGCAGTGGTTCGCGTACCAATCCATCAATGCCGTGTTCCGGCAGATGATGTTCTTCATCCCGTTCCAGGCGCTCATCTCGCGGTGGTTCGAGCGGCGCCGGGGGCTGGCTGTGGGGATGCTCGGGACGGGCTTCTCCCTTGGTGGGTTCGTGGTGGTCCCCATCATGCAGGCAGTGATCGACGAGGTGCAGTGGCAGGGCTCGTTCGTGGTGGCGGGGATCGCGGTCGTGGCGGTCTTCGTACCGCTTTCCCTGCTGCTCTTGCGCGATGACCCGGCGGATATCGGGGCCGAGGTGGATGGCGACGCGACACCTGAAGACAAACCCGTGGCGGCGCGGGTGCTGACGGGTGTGACAGTCCGGCAGGCCTTGCGCACGCCATTGTTCTGGGTGGTTGCAGCGGCGTTGACGGCCTTCTTCTTCGGGATGATGAGCTGGGTCGTGCACGGGATCCCGTACTTCCAGACGGTGGGCTACTCGACCGAACAGGCTGCGACGCTGTTCTCCATTGCGGCCGGGGGCGGGGTGGTCACCCGGCTGGCGTTCGGCTACCTCACGGACCGCATCCCCCGCATGGAAGCCGCGGCGATGGTGGTCGCGGGCTTCCTCGTGTGCGCGTTTGCGACGCTGCTCCTCACGGGCGGCAGCGTGACCGGGGTGGCGATCTTCCTGGTGCTCTGGGTGGTGGGAGCGAGCGGAGGGCCGATGGTCGAACCGTTGCTGCTGATGCGCTCGTTCGGGCTGGTCGCGTTCGCCTCGCTGCTGGGGATCATCCAGGTCGTCGGGAGCCTGCACCTGATCAGCCCCATCATTTCGGGGGCGATCTTCGACGCGACCGGGGCCTACGACTGGGCCCTGGTGATGCTGATGGGCTCGATGGGGCTCTCGCTACTGCTCTTCTGGGTGGCCTGGCGGCTTCCGCGGCCACAATTCGGGGCCGCCTAGGAATCCTCTGAGCAAGTAGGCTGCCGGCGGCGATTTGCTGCCGGCAGCAGGTTGTATTGGACAAGGAGGACCGCAGGGGAGGGGGCCGGGGGGAGGGCGGGGGCTTCTTTTGCCCTCCCGTCCCGCTTCGACGGGCGCGGGGGACGCACTGCTCCCCGGGTCAGGCGAGTTGGGGCTCGGCTCTGAGCAGGTTCGTCAAGCCCAGCAGCAGCGCCAGCCGCTCCCGGTTCTTGGCCAGACCGCGGTAGCGCACCTTGTCGTAGCCGAAGCGCCGCTTCACCGCGAGGAAGGGGTGCTCCACCTGCGCCCGCAGCGACGCCTTCTCCCGCTCCGCCCGCGCCGCCGCGCTCCCCGGCTCAAGCAGCCGCCTCAGGCCGGGTCGCATGGCTACGCGCCACGCGACCTCCGCGCGCGCCTGCTCGGGACGCTTCTCCACGCCCTGGTAGCCCGCGTCGCCGTACGCCTCCCGCTCCTCGCCGTGCAGCAGGCGGTGCGCCTCCGTCACGTCGGCCACGTTCGCCGCCGTCGCCCTCATGCTGTGCACCAGCCCGCTGTCGGCGTCCACGCCGATGTGCAGCTTCATGCCGAAGTGCCACTCGTTCCCCTTCTTCGTCTGGTGCATCTCCGGGTCGCGCGCGCGCTGGCGGTTCTTCGTCGACGAGGGCGCCTCGATGATGCTGGCGTCCACGATCGTGCCCTCGCGCAGGCGCAGGCCGCGGCGGGCGAGGTGGGCGTTGATTGTCTCGAACAGCTTCGTCCCCAGGTTGTGGCGCTCCAGCAGGTGGCGGAAGTGGAGGATGGTGCTCTCGTCGGGAATGGCCTCGGTCAGGGTGAGACCGCAGAAGCGGCGCACCGACTCGGCCTCGTAGAGGAGGTCCTCCATGGCGGGGTCGCTGAGGTTGTAGCAGAGCTGGACGCAGTGGCTGCGCAGCATCACCGCCAGCGGGTAGGGCCGCCGTCCCCGTCCCGCCTTCGGGTAGTGCGGCTCGATGCGCCCCTCCAACTCATCCCAGGGCACAAGGGCGTCGAGGCGCTCGAGGAACAACTCACGCCGCGTCTTCCGCTTCTTCTGCTCGAACTCCACGCTGGCGAACGTCGGCTGATGTATGGGGGCACCCTCCCTCTCCGGTTCACGCGCCATGATCGCATCTGCTCGCTCGCTCTGGCGAGTTGTTCAGACTTTCCCTAGCGGACGGGCTGCTCCGAAGGCTGGAAGGGGGCCATGAGCGTGGGGCCCCAGACGACCGCGCCGCCATCGTCGAAGTCGAAGATGCTGAGGCGGTCGCCACCAATCGGGTCGTCCGTCCCGAGGGCGACGGGGAGCTTCTGCGTGCTCCACTTGGACATGTCGAGCATGAGCTCGACGATCTGCGCCTCGGTGAAGTGGCTCCGAACTTCCGCGCGCAACTCGTCGCTGATAGCGCCGGGGGCGGTCACGAAGGCGTCGGTGAGGCGGAGGGCGATCTTCTGGTGTTCCGGCAGATCGCTGTCCTCGTAGTAGTCGACCTTGGCGGCCATGTCTTCATCGAGGCCGGCGTCCCGGGCAACGCCCAGGCGGAGGGACATTCAGGTGAAGCATTGGTGCTGGCGCGCGCAGCGCAGCCGCACGAGCTCGGTGGTAACAGGATCGAGGCGGCTGAGTCGCACGACGGCGTCCTGGTAGGCGCCGATGGCGGCGCCGAGCCCTGGGGCGACGGGAGCGGTGGGGATTGCGGGTTCGGGCAGGCGGCGTTCTCGAACGGAAGTCATGCGGTTTCCTCCCTGGGCGCGAGGACCGTTCGCAGGCCAAGCGCCAGACGCTGGTGCTGATCGAGGGCGAGGAGGGCGCTGACGAATGCCTGCACCTCTCCGGGGCTGAAGTGGGCGAGCAACGCGTCGATGTCGCCCTGGGTCACGCCGGCGACATCGCCAACGAACTGCTCGGTGAAGGCGAGGCAGGCGCGCTCGCGCTCGCTGAAGAGGGGCGAGTCGGGCCAGTCGCCGATGGCGGCCGCCTTCTCCGGTGCGACGGGGGCGCTGGGGGCGGGGCGGGAGGCCTCGCGCTCGTCGCCCTGCAGGCCGGCGATGCGCAGGCGGCAGAGCTCAAGAATCTCGGGGGCGAGCGCCTGCCAGAGCTCGCCGTGGAGGGTGCTGATGACGTCGTGCACCTCGGGTGCGAAGCGCGCGAGGCGCTCCTCCAGGTCGGGGGCAAGGAACGCAGGTTCCCCAGCAGTAGACGCCATACAGGGACGGTACGAACGGACGGGGGGCGCGTCAATGCCCGGATGCGCTCGCCCGGTAGGATAGGCACCCATGCCGGAGAACGAGAGCATCCCTGCGGGGTTGATCGTGGAGGCGCTGAAAGAGGCGTTTCGCGCCCAGCGTACGGCCCCGCCGGAGGCGGGAAAGCCGCTGGGTTGGGTGCTCTCCGTGCCAGACACACACCAGCGCAGCGCAGTCGCCGAGCTGGAGGAGGACGGCGACCTGCGGCTGCTGACCTGCTCGACCGAGGACGAGGCGAATGCGATCGCGGCGGGTCTGTACATCGGCGGCGCCGAGGTGGCGCTCATGATCCAGCACGCGGGGCTGTACGCCTCCGTGAACACGCTCCGGGGAGTGGGTCTGGACGGGGAGGTGCCGCTGTTCGCGTTGGTGGGGCTGTTGAGCCGCGAGCCGGAGCTGGACCCGCTGGACTCGCCACGCTCGATGGTCCGCTTCGCGCAGCCGCTGATGGACACGTTCGGCGTGCCGCACGCGCTGCTGGAGACACGTGAGGACCTGAGCCTCATCCCCGAGTACTACGCCCTCAGCCGGGAGCGCTCGGGCCCGGCCATCGTCTTTGTCGGAAGGGAGACGGCCTGATGCGACCCGAGGATGTCCTGCGGGCGTTCAACGAGGCGCGCGGCGACGCGCTCGTAGTGCCGACGATGACGGCCGTCCCGGAGTGGCGCACGATCGCGCCGGACGCGCCCAGCGTGGCCTGCGTCGGCTTTATGGGAGGGGCGTCGTCGTTGGGGTTGGGGCTGGCGCTGGCGCGGCCTGAGCGCCGCGTGATCGTGCTCGACGGGGACGGCTCGCTGCTGATGCAGCTCGGCTCCCTGGCGACGGTGGCGGGGGCGGCGCCGGCGAACTACACGCACGTGCTCTTCGCGAACGGCGTGTACCAGACATCGGGGAGCCAGGCGATCCCCGGAGCGGGCGCGGTCGACTTCGCGGGGATGGCGGAGGCGGCGGGATACGCCTTCACAACGCGCATCGACACGCTGGAGGAGCTGCGCATCCGGTTGCCGGAGCTGCTCACGGTGCAGGGTCCGGCGCTGGTGGAGCTGGCCGTCGAAGAGGCGGAGCTCACGCCAATGACGGCGCCGGGGGGCGACCCGCTGCGCGTACAGGTCCAGCGGCTGAGGGAACGGCTCGCGGGTGGCGGCTAGGGGAGTCGGCCTGCTCACACCGCAGCTTCACGGACCCTCGCTACGATTCAGCGACACACCGCCGCTCACGGGCATCGCCAAAGGGAGAGCTCCTTGACCGCTGCTGTGGAGACCGCACGCCACCCAGGCCTGCGCGCTCGCGCGGCACGGACACTCTGGCTGGGACTCGGACTGCCGGCACTGATCACCCTCATCGTAGCCACCGCTTGTGCGGACGACGACGATGCGGGAGTTGGGGAGAGCCCTGGTGCAGCGGTCGAACCCGCAGCGGAGCAATCAACCGTCGACCGGCTGCGCGCGAACGCGGCGGCGTTCGAATACCGCGCGGGGAAGCACGGCGGAACGCTGACGGTCGCGACCATCTCCGACCCGCTCACGTTCAACCTGGCCATTGCGAACGACGCCTCGTCGTCGGGCGTGCTGGGCTACCTGTTCGAGGGGCTGACGGAGGTCTCGTGGCTGACCAACGAAGTTGAGCCCGCGCTGGCGGAGTCGTGGGAGAACTCGGGCGACGGGCTGACCTGGGTCTTCCGGCTGCGACGGGACGTGCAGTGGCACGACGGGACGCCGTTCACGGCTCAGGACGTGGGCTTCACGTTCAACCGGATCATCTACAACGACGATATCCCGGCGAGCGACCGGCCGGCCTTCACCGTCCGCTTCCTGGACGAGGAGGGGGCGTGGCAGGCAGCGGAGATGTCGGTGGACCTCATCGACGACTACACCGTGCGGTTCGTGCTGCCGGTGCCCTTCGCGCCGTTCCTGCGTTTCATGGGCACGGCGATCTACCCCAGGCACCTGCTTGAACAGGCGGTCCAGGACGGCGTCTTCGCGGAGACGTGGGGCCTCGACACGAATCCGGCCGAGATAGTGGGGACGGGTCCGTTCACGATCGAGTCCTACGCCCCGGCCAAGCGCGTGGTCCTGAAGCGCAACCCGAACTACTGGCTGACCGACGACGAGGGCGAGCGCCTGCCCTACCTGGACTCGATCGTGCAGGTGATCGTCCCCGACATCAAGGCGGAGCTGGAGGCGTTCCGCTCGGGGGAGAGCGACATCTACGGCGTGCCGGGAAAGGAGTTCGCCGGGCTCGAACCGCTGCAGGAGGAGGGGAACTTCACGATCCACCAGCGGGGTCCCGCCTTCGGGACGACGTTCCTCGTGTTCAACATGAACCCGGGCGTGAACCCGGAGACGGCCGAGCCGTACCTGGCGCCGGAGAAGCTCGCATGGTTCCAGAACGTTGAGTTCCGCCGGGCCGTCTCGCACGCCATCGACCGCGAAGCGATCATCGAGCGGGTCTTCGATGGACTGGGGTACCCGCAGTGGGCCTCAATCAGCCCTGCAGCAGGCGACTTCCACAACCCGGAGGTACGCCAGTACCCGCACGACCCGGACGAGGCCAGGAGCATCCTCAACAGCCTGGGCTGGAGGGACGAGGATGGCGACGGCGTGCGCGAGGACGAGCACGGCAACGCGATCGAGTTCCTGATGGTGACCAACACGGAAAACACGGTGCGCGCGGAGGTTCTCTCCCTGATCCACGATGACCTAGAAGCCATCGGCATCGAGGCGGACTTCGAGCTTCGGGAGTTCGGCGAGATCGTTGGCCAGCTGACGGCCACCTACGAGTGGGAAGCGATCGTCATCGGGCTGACGGGCGGTCCGGAGCCCCACGGGGGCATCGGTGTGTGGCACAGCAGCGAGACCCTCCACCTCTGGCATCCGTTCCAGGACACACCGGCGACGGAGTGGGAAGCGGAGATCGACCGGCTCTACATCGAAGGGAGCCAGGAGCTCGACCGCGAGCGTCGCATCGAGCACTACCACCGCGCCCAGGCCATCGCCGCCGAGAACGCGCCGCTCATCTACACGGTCCTGCGGGAGCGGCTGAACGCGGTGCGCAACGTGTTCGGCAACACCACCCCGACGCTCTACGGCCTCTGGGACATCCGCTACCTGTACCGGCTGGACCAGTAACGGCAGCCAGCGGCTACCGCGCGAGGTTCCGGTAGATGGCTCGCTCGAACTCGCCGACCACCCCGGGGTCCTAGCGGTCGCTCCGAGTCGCTGGCGCGGCCCGTTTCCCGCTGATGCAGTCGGAGCTTTGGGATCGCTACTCCCGCGGGATGCCGAGGGCGTCGTAGGAGTCCATGCCGGCGTCGTACTTCGCCTGGGCCGCGTTCATGATCTCGATGGCGTCGGCGCGACGGGCGGTCTGGCCGAAGATCTGCTGCTCGTGGCGGCGGGCATCGTAGATGTCGCGGTCGCGGCCACCCATGAAGCTGCGCTTGCAGGCGTCGAGGCTGAAGGCGGGCCACTGGGCGATGTGGGCGGCCCAGGCGATGGTCTCCTCGCGCAGCTTGTCGTCGGGGACGACCTTGTTGATAGCGCCGAGGTTGAGGGCCTCCCGGGCGGTGATGGGACGGCCGTCAAGGATCATCTCGAGGCACTTCGTGGGGCCGATGAGGCGGGCGAGGCGGGTGCAGCCGCCGGCTCCGGGCGGGATCCCAATGGCGACCTCGGGCTGGCCGTAGGTGGCGGACTCGGCGGCGATGCGCAGGTCGCAGCCCCAGGAGAGCTCGGCGCCACCACCCCAGGCCTGGCCGTTGTTGGCGGCGATGGAGATGAGGGGGCTGTCGCCAACACGCTCGAAGATGCTGCGGTCGGAGCCGTACGGGGTCTTGGGCGGGGGCACGCTGTTGCCGATAGCGGCCATGCCCTCCATCGCCTGGACGATGCCACCCAGGTGCCAGTGGGCGATGAAGTAGCCGGGCGTATCGGAGGCGAGGACGAAAACCCTGGCGTCTGATTGCTCGATTTCGTCGATGGCGCTGAGGATGCCCGCACCGAGCTCGCCGCCGCCGAAGTTCATGGGCGGGTCGGAGAAGGCGATGAGGCCGACACCGTCGGCGGGATAGGTCACGTTCACGGTTACAGCCACGGGATTGCTCCTCGGAATTTCGGATGCGCGCAGTGTGCGGGAGGGGGAGCGTCTTCGCCAGCAGTGGCGGGCGGGGCCTCCTTGCGGCACCAGAGCCCGGAAGATGGCAGAATTCCCCCCGAGACCTGACCAAGGGGAGAGCCCACAGATGACGACGAGTGCAGCAAGCGACTACACGGAGATGATCAACACGGTGGCGGAGTGCCCCATGAACCTGGAGGACGTGGACCTGTTCGCGCCCGGCGCGCAGGAGCACTGGCCGGATGCCTACAAGATTCTCCATGCGGAGGCGCCCATCCAGCGCATCGCGGGCGAGGGCAGCACGCCCGATACCGACGGCTTCGTGATCACGAAGTACCAGGACATCTACGACATCATCCGTGACCCGATCACCTTCCTGCAGCCCGGATTCGCCGGTGCGGACGGCGGAGGCACCGCGGGGATGAGCACGGAGGACGGCGAGCCCAGCGCGCTGGCCGATGCGATGGCGCTGAACACGCTGCGGCCCAACCTGGAGCTGCACAAGGCGCACCGCATCGAACTGACCGATCCGTGGGTAGGGGCGACGGGCGCACCGCGTCACCGCCCGATGGTCACGAAGTTTGTCGACCAGCTGATCGACAGCTGGATCCACCGCGATCCCGCCGAGATCGAGTTCGTCGAGGACTTCGCCGCACCCCTGCCCCAACTGGTGATGACCACGATCCTCGGGTGGCCGATGGAGGATCTGCCCATTCTGAGGAAGTGGGGGCAGGCGCAGGTGCGGCGCTTCGTCTTCGGCAAGGGCCACCGCAACATCATGTCCGACGCGGAGGAGCTTGAGAACGCGCGCGACCTGGGCGAGTTCATGCAGTACGTCCAGGAGCAGGTCACGCGGAAGCGCAAGGACCCGCAGGACGACATGACGAGCTTCCTGACGCAGGTCACTTACAAGGCGATGAACCGGAAGCTGACGGACAACGAGGTCATCGGCGTCCTGTTCGGCATGCACATCGGCGGCCTCGAGACAACGCAGTACGCGATCGCGGCGGAAGCGGAGTTGCTGGCGCAGGATCCCGCGCTCTGGCAGGAACTGAAGGCGAACCCCTCGAAGGTTCGCTTCTTCGCCGAAGAGGGCATGCGCATCCACGCACCGACGCAGGGTCTCTCGACGCGCATGGCGGCGAAGGACGTGGAGATTCGCGGGATGCCCATCCCCAAGGGCTCGATCCTGCACCTGCGCTACGGCGCCGCCAATCTGGACGCGGAGGAGTTCGGCTGCCCCGCCGACGTAGACCTGACGCGCCCGAACACGGGACGGCACATGACGTTCTCGCAGGGGATTCGAGTTTGCCCCGGGGCGGGCATCTCGCGGCTCGAGCAGAACATCGCCTGGGAGCGGCTGACCCAGCGGCTGGACACACTCGAACTGGCGCCCGGCAACGACCTCCGGCACCAGCCCGGCATCATGCTGGGGCTGTGGAAGCTGGACCTGACGTTCACGAAGGCAGCGAACCAGGAGGCGTAGTCCAGTGCGCGACGAAGGCGATCACCCAAGGCATTCCCCATCCGGGGAGGCGGAGGCAGCGACGGCGGAACGGGCCTTCCGGCAGCCGCCGCCGCTGCACGGGCGCGAGTCGCAGATCCGCATCTTCGAGGACGGCGCCGGGGAGGGAGAGCGGACGGTGTACGGCGAGACGCAGGTCTCGGCGGACGGAACGCTGCCCCGCGAGGAGCACGGTCCGAGCGCCGTTCTGAAGGCCCTCGATCCGTTCTGGACGCGCGGCATCATCCCCGGAGCCAGGGACGGCGAGCAAGCCGAGAACCACACGACCTAGGAGCGCGACTCCGTCCGCCATTGGTGGACATGCGGTGCACTCCGCCCGAACAGGAGGAACGCGATGACGGCGACCGACGAGTCCACGGCGATGGCGGATGCCATCAGGGAGCAACTCAAGCTGGCCATCGAGCCGCAGGAGTTCGATAGCGAGGAGTACCGGCGCGACCCGTTCCCGCTCTACAAGCGGCTGCGGGACCACCATCCCATCTACCACGACCTGTTCCACAACAACTGGGTCGTGAGTCGCTACGACGACATCGTCGAGATCTTCCAGAACAACGACGACTTCAACCGGGCGTCCTACGACCCCAAGGGCGACTACGAGTTCGGCAGGAACCAGGTGTTCGGGCCCAACATCCTGGAGTACGGCAACAGCGACGAGCACCGCTTCCTGCGCAACGTCGTAGCCGACCAGTTCGTGGGGAACCGGCTGCAGGGCTTCCTGCCCTTCATCGAGCAGATCGCGCGCGAGCTGATGGGGCAGATCTGGGCAAAGTCGGCGGACGACATCACCAAGGGGTTCTCGGATACGGGCGAAGTGGAGCTGGTCAGCCAGTTCACGAGCCAGTTCCCGATCCGCGTCATCTCCAACATGCTCGGGTTGCCGCGCGAGGACGAGAACACGTTCGTGCGCTGGTACCAGCACCTGATCGAGGGGCTGGGCTACGGCGGCGAGCACTTCGCCAGGGGGATGCAGGCGCGGAACGAGATGTGGGACTACCTCGATCCGCTGATCCGCAGGGCGGAGGACGCACCGGGCGAGGACCTCATCTCGCGAATCGTGCACGCGGAGTTCCGCGGCCAGCGGATGAACGTCGACGAGATCAAGGGTTTCATCGCGCTGCTGCTGGCGGCGGGCGGCGACACGACGGACAAGGCCATCGCCAACATGTGGTACCACATGCTCTACACGCGCCCGGACCAGTTCGAGAACGAGGTCCAGCGCGACCCCAGCCTGTGGACGAACGTCTTCACCGAGATGATGCGGTACGACCCGGTGGTGCACGGTCAGGGGCGGCACACGACACGCGAGATCAAGATCCTGGGCGAGGTGATCCCCGAGCGGGCAACGGTGTCACTGTTCCTGGGGGCGGGGAATCGCGACGAACGCGTCTTCAAGAACCCGGATACGTTCGACATATTGCGGGACGACCTGCACATGGGTCGCGAGCTGCGCTCGGGGCGCTACCCCGACGGCAAGCACGGGCACCTCGGCTTCGGCATGGGGCAGCACTTCTGCATGGGCTACGCGATGGCGCGCCAGGAGGCGATCATCGCGAGCACGCGCCTCGCGGAGGCGATGAAGAACCCGCGGCCGAAGTTCCCCACGCATCCGGGCGTCACGTCGCCCGTGACAGGCTCCGGCGGCTTCCGCACGCCGGAAGAGCTCTGGATCCAGTTCGACGTGAACTAGCGGCCAGGGGAGCGCCTGCCATTCGGGATGTCGTAGGCTACGCGCACGCACTGAAGCAGGAGTTGGCCGATGACGGCGACTGACGAATCCACCGCCATGGCGGATGCCATACGCGAACAGTTGCGGCTCGCGATCGAGCCGCAGGAGTTCGACGGGCCGGAGTTCCGGAAGGATCCATTCCCGCTCTACAAACGCCTGCGCGACGACCATCCCATTTACCAGGACCTGTTCCACAACAGCTGGGTGGTGAGCCGCTACGACGACATCGTCGCGATCTTCCAGAACAACGACGACTTCAACCGGGCGTCCTACGACCCCAAGGGCGACTACGAGTTCGGAAAGAAGCACGTGTTCGGACCGAACATCCTCGAGTACGGCAACAGCGAGGAGCATCGCTTCCTGCGCAACGTCGTCGCCGACCAGTTCGTCGGGAACCGGCTGCAGGGATTCCTGCCCTTCATCGAGCAGATCGCGCGCGAACTGATGGGGCAGATCTGGGCGAAGTCGGCGGACGACATCGCCAGGGGCTTCTCGGATACGGGCGAAGTTGAGCTGGTCAGCCAGTTCACGAACCAGTTCCCCATCCGCGTCATCTCGAACATGCTCGGGCTGCCGCGCGAAGACGAGGACATGTTCGTGCGCTGGTACCAGCACCTGATCGAAGGACTGGGCTTCGGGGGCGAGCACTTCGCCAAGGGGCTGCAGGCCCGGAACGAGATGTGGGAGTACCTCGACCCGCTGATTCTTCGCGCCGAGGACGCGCCCGGCGAGGATCTCGTCTCGCGCATCGTGCACGCCGAGTTCCGCGGACAGCGCATGAACGCCGACGAGATCAAGGGGTTCATCGCACTGCTGCTGGCGGCAGGCGGCGACACGACCGACAAGGCGATCGCCAACATGTGGTACCACATGCTCTACACGCGCCCTGACCAGTTCGAGAACGAAGTGCAGAACGACCCCAGCCTGTGGACGAACGTGTTCACGGAGATGATGCGCTACGACCCGGTGGTCCACACGCAGGGACGGCGCACGACCCACGAGATCAAGATCCACGGCGAGGTCATTCCCGAGCGGGCCAACGTCAGCATGTACCTGGCCGCGGGGAACCGGGACGAGCGCGTGTTCAAGGACCCGGACACGTTCGACATGCTGCGGGACGACCTGCACATGGGTCGCGAGCTGCGCTCGGGGCGCTACCCCGACGGCAAGCACGGACACCTCGGCTTCGGCATGGGGCAGCACTTCTGCATGGGCTACGCGATGGCCCGCCAGGAGGCGATCATCGCAAGCACGCGCCTCGCGGAGGCGATGAAGAACCCGCGCCCCAAGTTCCCCGATCACCCCGGCATCACATCGCCGGTCATGGGCTCCGGGGGCTTCCGCGCGCCGGAAGAGCTCTGGATCCAGTTCGACGTCAACTAGGGACGGGGGCAACGATGCGAGTGAAGGTCGACCTGAAGAAGTGCACGAAGAGCGGTGAGTGCTACTACAACCACCCGGCGCTCTTCAAGGTAGACAGCGAGGGCTTCCCCGTCATACAGGTGGACCCGCTGGACAGCGAGGACATGGAGATCGAGGCGCAGCAGGCCTCGGAGGTCTGTCCCGTCGAGGCGATCTCGGTGGCGGACGAGTAGCCCGGCTTCGGCGCTCCAGCGCTCAGTAGTGGATGGCGCGTCCGACGCCGCCGCCGGCGGCGATCGTGTCGCCGGAGATGGCAACCGACTTCGGGGAGGCGAGGAAGGCCACCACGTTGGCGATGTCGGCCGCATCGATGATGCGCCGCACGGAGTTGCCCTGGGCCGCTCGCTCGGTGGCCTCCTCGACGGAGATTCCCTGCTCGGCGGCGCGCTGCTCCATCAGGTCTGGCATGCGCTCGGTCCAGGTGAGGCCAGGGTGGACGACGGTGACGTTGATGCCGTGGGGCCCAAGCTCGTCGGCAAGGTTCTTGGTGAGGGCGGCGACGGCGACGTTGCGCATGCTGCCGATGGCCGTGCCGGATTGGCGCGCGGCCATGCCGCTGATGTTGATGATGCGGCCCCAGCCGTTCGCCTTCAGGTGGGGAGCGGCGGCTCGGGCGCAGCGCAGGTAGCCGAGCACCTTCGTATTCATCTCCTCCGCAAAGTTGGCGTCGGTGATGCCTTCGAGGCCGGGACCGGGGCCGGGACCGCCGCCGGGGCGGGCGGCGTTGTTCACGAGGATGTCGAGCCGCCCGAGCTGTTCGACAGCGCTCGCCACCATGGCGTCGACAGCGGAAGTGCTGCCCGTGTCGACGGCGATGGGGACGATGCGGCGGCCGGTCTCGGCGGCGAGCTCGGCGGCTGTCTCCTCAAGAGTGGCCTGCGTGCGCGCGGCGATAGCGACATCGACGCCCTCCTGGGCGAGGGCGCGCGCGATCGCCTTGCCGATGCCCTTGCTGCCACCGGTGACGAGTGCCGCCTTGCCTTCGAGTTCGAGGTCCATATCGCTAGCGGAGCGAGGCCCACCAGCCGGGCACGGCCACGCGCAGGATCTCGTCGTAGGTCTTCGCGATCTCGGGCGCGTCGTCGGGAACGTCCTGCTGGTTGGTGGGGGGCAGGGGGGAGGCGCCCTGGATGGGGTCGACCCACTCGATTCCCTCTTCCTCAATGACCTCCATCAGGGGCGGGGTGGCATCCTCGTGGTGGTCGCTGATCTGGTGCTTGATGAGGAAGGTGTTGTAGTCGGGGAAGGAGAGGATGCAGTAGTAGCTGCGGGGCTCCCGTCCGCGCCACATCTCGTAGCGGAGGACATCGCTTTCGAGGGAGTGGGTCTTCTCGTAGAGGTCCTTCTGGATCTCCTCGTAGCGGGCCTCCATGCCCTCCTTGACCTTGAGCGTGATGAGCACGGTCGCCATTGGGCCGCTCCTCCGGGGTGTGGGACTTGGCAGGCGGCACGATACGGCGGGGATGGCGGGGGCGGCAAGGGTGGGGTGGGGTCAGGGGCGGGTGCGCGTGCGGAGGCCCGCGACAATCCCGAGGATGGCGACGACAGTCGCGACGATGGCGAACACGTTCACCGCGGCGGGGAGGGCGCCGTGCGGGGCGGGGGGGAGGCCGGTGCCGGTTTCGGGAGGCTCGGGGGCGGGTTCGGGGTCGGGAGGCTCGGGGGCGGGTTCGGGGTCGGGTGGGCTGGGGCAGTCGGGGAGGGCGAGCAGGTCGAGGTCGTTCTGCTCAAGCATGTGAAGCGCAGAGGGGACACAACCTGTCAGCAGGTTGGACCTAAGGGTGAGGTATTCGAGGTTGGGCAGCGAGACGAGTTCAGGAGGAATCTCGCCGGTGAGCCTGTTGTGGCTCAGCCACAGGGTGCCAAGTTGGGGCAAGTCAGCAATTTCAGCGGGAATCTCTCCAGTCAGTTCGTTACCAGAAAGCAACAGCGCTGTGAGGGACGTCAGCATGCCGATTGCTGGAGGAACTGCACCGGTAAGGTGGTTCCTCAGGAGTCCCATTTCTTCGAGCTGCGAGAGGTTTGCCAGTTCCTCCGGAATGGGCCCCATCAGATTGTTATCCCCGAGGTCGAGAGCCCAAAGGTCTGTCAACTCCCCGAGCTCCGGAGGAATCCCTCCGGTCAAGTTGTTCCTGGCCAACCACAGAACCCGGAGTTGCGAGAGAGCCCCAAGTTCCTTCGGAATAGCACCAGAAATATTGTTGTCCGTCAGTAATAATCCCCGCAAGTTACTCATCTCTGAGAGTGTGGAAGGAATAGGGCCAGAGATCCTATTGGAAAATAGCGACAGTTCGCGAAGAACGTCCAGGTCCCCGAGACTACTCGGAATACGGCCCTCCAGCCGGTTGCCTCCGAGCGCCAGGATGTCCAGGGACTGCAGCTCCCCAAGCTCCGGAGGTATTTCACCCCCTAGTTCATTGTGTGCCAATTGCAGTACCTTGAGGGACGAAAGCCCACCCAGTTCAGGTGAAATTTCACCCGTCAAACCACGCCTCAACAGTTCCAGGGCACTCACGCGATAGGGATCCGGACGAACTTCGACCCCTTCCCACTCCAGGATGGGTGTGGTGTGGCTCCAGTCGAGCACAGCATCCCCGGCGAGGGTGTCGCGGATGCTGAGGAGGATGGCGCAGTCCTGGACAAGGCCGGGGTTGTCTTCGGGGTCAGGGACAGCTATCCCGTTCGAGCAGGCTTCGATGAAGTCCTCGGGGGCCGCGCGAACGGGGGGCGCGCTCAGCGTCAGGCCGACCAGCAGCAGCATTCCCAGCGCGAGAGCGGCCAAGCGGCGCGACATGTCCCTCGACCCCCTTCCCGACGCGGACCGGGGCACGCTACCACGCCACAAGGCGAATTACCCCACCCGTTTGAGCATATGCAGGCAAGGCTCGATTCGTTCCCGGCCAAGGCATTGTTGTCCTCACGGATCTGCTGATCTGCCGGCACCGAGGCGCGTAGGATTGGCCGCACAAATTCGCAGTCCGCGGCGAGTACCGCACCGGAGGACAGTAATGCAGCGAGCGACCTCAGACGCCCCTCATGCGACCGGCCATCGGGTCGAGCAGGTCACGGGGTGTCCCGTGAATCTGGACGATGTCGACCTCTTCTCGCCGGGGGCGCAGGAGTACTGGTTCGACTCCTACAAAATTCTCCATGACGAGGCGCCGGTTCACAAGATCCCGGGCGAGGGAGCGATTCCCGGCTCGGATGCCTACATCCTGAGCAAATACGAAGACATCGCGATGGTGGTTCGGGACCCGGAGACGTTCGAGTTCTACAACGCCGCCGAGGGCGACGAGGCCGCGCAGGAGATCTTCCGGGAGAAGGGCTTCGGCACGATCACGGACACCTGGGACACGCTTCGTCCCAACCTGGAGGAGCACAAGCGGCACCGTATGGAACTGACGGATCCGTGGGTGGCCCTGCCCGCGGCCGAGCGACACACGCCTATGATCACGCAGGCCGCGAATGACCTGATGGACAGGTGGATCGAGAAGGGCTCGGTGGAGTTCGTGAAGGGCTTTGCGGCGCCGCTGCCACAGATAGTGATCACGACCATCCTCGGCTTCCCCCTGGAGGACATGGGGACGACGCGCGTGTGGGAGGAGGAGCAGGTCAGGCGGTTCGTCTACGGCTTCAGCCACAAGAACCTGCTGACCCCCGAGGAGGAGAAGGCGAACGCGGAGGCGCTGGTCGCCTTCCAGCACTACATCGGGGAGCAGATCGAGGACAAGCGGCAGAACCCCAGGGACGACATGATCACGTTCCTGCTCAACGTCGAGTACGGGCCGGACAAGCGCAGGCTGAACGATGCCGAGATCGCGAGCGTTGTGTACGGCATGCACATCGGCGGGAACGAGACAACGCAGTACGCGCTCACCGCGGAGGCGATGCTGCTGGCGCAGCATCCGGAGATCGTGGAGGAGTTGCGGGCCGACCGCTCGAAGGTGCGCTTCTTCGTGGAGGAGGCGCTGCGCCTGTACGCACCCACGCAGGGGCTCTCAACGCGTGTGGCAATGAAGGACGTGGAGCTCCGTGGAGTGAATATTCCGCGTGGGTCGATGCTGCACCTGCGCTACGGCGCGGCGAACCGCGACCCGGACCTCTGTCCGGCGACCGATTCGATCGACCTGACACGCAAGAACCCCGGCCGGCACCTGACCTTCTCGATGGGACCGCGGGTGTGTCCGGGCGCGGGGCTCTCACGGCTGGAGCAGAACATCGCCGTCAACGTGATGCTCGACCGGCTCGACAACCTGCGGCTGGCCCCCGGCAAGAACGAACTGACGCATCAGCCCGGCATCATGCTGGGCCTGTGGCAGCTGAACCTCGAGTTCGACGAGCGGGGGGCCTAGAGCCACGCCCGGGGAGCGAGCACTGGAGGCGACTCGCTGGCGCGCGGCGGACATGCTCGAGCGCGGCGAGTCGCCCGACCTCGTCGCCATCCTGCGCGAGGAGTACGCGCTGGAGCCACGCGCGTCGTACGAGCGCGCCGTGCGCGCCATCGCGGAGACGGCCGCAAGCGCGGTCCGGCGAGGAAGCGACGACGGTGAAGAGGCGATCGAACGTTGGGCGCACGGCGTACGGGCCGGCGGCTCGCTCTATCTGGCGCTGGGGGATGCCATCGCCTGGCTCCGCGAGAATACCTCGGAAAGCAGCGAAGCGCAGGCGTCGATGCTGTTCTAGTGGTCGTCCCTGGTGAGGCTGATGGCGTTGCCGGGGCAGACGCGGACCGCGTCCTCGGCATCTTCGACCTGATCGCCCTCGGGCTCCTCGACGATGACGACGGGGAAGCCATCTTCCCGTGCTGCGAACAGTTCGGCGTGGTAGGTCGAGCACTCCGCCGCCTTGATGCAGCGGTCGAGATTCACTGAGAGTTTCATCGCGTCCTCCTGGGAGTGGGGAGCTTGCGCGGGTCTGCGGGCAGATTATCGGACAGCGGCCGCGCGAGTACCAGCGAAGGCGCTTGACGCGCCTCGCGCAGGCTCCCACGATGCGGGCCAATCGCGGATGCATCGCGCCGGGAGGCCGGCCGAGGGAGGACAGCATGGAGCGGGACTACGACATCGTCGTGATCGGTTCGGGGGCGGCGGGGCTCTCGGCGGCGGTCGCCGCCGCCGACTCCGGCGCAAGCGTGATCGTGCTCGAGGCGGACGACAAGGTGGGGGGCTCCTCGCGGCTCTCCGGGGGGCACTTCTACGCGGCGGGCACGAGCGTGCAGCGCGAGGCGGGCATTCTCGATGACACGCCCGACGACATGTTCAGCTACTACATGACGCTCAACCAGTGGAACGTGGAGCCGGCGGTGGCGCGCACCTACTGCGACAACGCCGCCCCCACGTTCGAGTGGCTGCGCAGCCTGGGCGTCGAGTACAAGGCGGAGCGCGTCTACATCTCCGGGATCGACACGGTGCCCCGGGGCCACCCGCCCGAGGGCGAAGGGCTGGCGGTGGTGCGGGTCCTGGATTCCGAGCGCATCAAGCGGAACGTGGACCTCGCGCTGGTCACGCGCGCGGACCGGCTGATCGAGGAGGACGGCGAGATCGTAGGGGTGGCCGCGGGCGACCAGGAGGTGCGCTGCGGGGCGGTCGTGATCGCCTCGGGCGGGTTCGGGCACAACAAGGAGTTCATCGAGAAGTACTGGCCCGACGCGCACGAGCAGGGCGACGGCGTCTGGGCCATCTCGGGGCCGAAGGCGATGGGCGACGGGATCACGCTGGGGGAGCAGGTCGGGGCGACGCTGGGCGGCTACAACCGTGGCTTGCTGCTGCTGACGCCGGGATTCACGAAGGACCTGGAGGTGGCAGTGCCGCCCTGGGTCATCCTCGTGAGCCGCGAGGGACGGCGCTTCGCGAGCGAGATGGCGCCGTACACGGTGATGGCGGGACTCTTCAAGCGGAACGGGAGCATGGCCTACGCGATCTTCGACGAAGCAGCCCGGATCGACGCCGACTCGATGCCCGTGGGCCCGAGCTGGACCTCGGAGAACCTGCTGGCGCGCGCGGAGAGCGGCGAGGTGCTGCGGGCGGACACGCTCGAGGAGCTGGCCGGGCTGTGCAAGATCAACGCGTCTCCCCTCGCGGGCACGGTGCAGAAGTACAACGCCGACTGCGCCCGGGGCGTGGACACGGCCTACTTCAAGCCAGTGGGTCTGCGTCCCATCGAGACGCCGCCCTTCTACGCGCTGGAGGTGCGCCCGGCGATCATCGCGTGGACGGGCTGCGGCCTGCGGGTCGACTCGGACACGCACGTGATCGCGAACACGGAGCTGCCGATCGACAACCTCTTCGCGGCGGGGGAGGCGATGGGCACGCTGCACGGCGACCGCTACATCGGCGGCGGCGGCTCGTACGGGCCTGCGGTCACGTTCGGGCGCATCGCGGGCCGCAACGCGGCCACGGCGGCAGCCAAGAGCGCGGGGCGTATGGAGTAGGCGAAGGCGGGTCGAGCGGTCGCGGGTTGATTGCCTTACATCAACTCCTTACCATATAGTAAGGAGTTGATGTAAGGCGAGAGCAAGACCCATGACCGACTCGACATTCACCGCCAAAATCACCAGTAAGAGACAGATCACGCTGCCCAAGGGCTTATGCGACCGTCTTGGGCTTCGCGAGGGAGACAAAATCGCCTTCGTGGAGGACGAAGAAGGCATCCACGTCGAGAAGGAGTTGGAGGACTCCCCCTTCCGGCAGTGGCGTGGTTACCTCAGCAACATTGAGGAAACCCCCGACGAAATCTTTGCCGAGCTTCGCGGCCCGGACCCGGTCGATGAGATTGAGGGCGCGAGGGAGCCGTGACCACTGCCGTCGACAGCAACATCCTCCTCGACATCCTCCTTCCCAACAGTCCCCACGGTGACGAGTCGGAGCTTCTGCTGACCAGGGCAGCGCGACAGAGCGCAGTGGTGATCTCCGAGGCGGTCTACTCGGAGGTGGCGCCACTCTTCGACACACCCAAATATCTCGACCTCTTTCTTGTCAACACCGGCGTTCGACTCGAGGCATCCAGTCGCGAAGCGCTCCATCGCTCTGGGCAGGCGTGGCGTACCTACAACCGCCAGCGGCCACGGCTACCGACTTGCTCAGAGTGTGGGACCGCCCAGCAGGTCACCTGCGAGCGCTGCGGCACAACACTCCAATTCCGGCAGCACACCCTGGCCGACTTCCTGATTGGCGGCCACGCGGTCGTACACGCGGACCGGCTCCTCACCAGGGACCGCCGAACCTACGGGCGCTACTTCCCCGAGCTCGCTCTGTCTTGACCCTGGGGTTCGGTGAGGACGGTAGGATTATTGCGCGCGCGACGCGCAGGAGGATGCTCCCATGGCGCCACCGCTGACCGTCCACGGCGTGCCCGTGATCGACATCGACAGCCACTACACGGAGCCGCCCGAGCTCTGGACCTCGCGAGCGCCGGCTTCCTACAAGGAGCGCGTGCCCCAGGTAGTGCGCGACGAGAAGGGGCGTGCGCGCTGGGTGGTCGATGGAGACGTGGACTTTGGACCGCTCGGTTTCACGGTGGTGAAGAAGGACGGGGAGAAGGCGTACGGGATGCTCAGCCTGGACGACTTCGAGGACATGAGCGACGCGGCGAGCTACCCCGAGCCACGGCTTCAGCTGCTCGACCGGCTCGGCATTTCGCAACAGATCATCTACCCGAACGTGGCGGGCTTCGGCAGCAACCGCTTCATGGCGCTCGAGGACAGCGAGCTTCGGAACGTCTGCGCGCGCGTCTACAACGACGCCATCATCGACCTGCAGCAGGCGGGGAACGGGCGGCTCTTTCCCCAGGCACTGACACCGTTCTGGGACATGGACGAGTGCGTGCGCGAGGTGCGCCGCGTGAAGGACGCGGGCATCACGGGCATCACGATGACGGACACGCCGGAGGCGTTCGAGCTGCCACACCTGCACGACCCGCACTGGGATCCGCTGTGGTCGACGTGCCAGGAGATGGGCATCCCGGTGAACTTCCACATCGGCTCGGGGAACAACCTCGGGAGCCAGATGCTATGGAAAGGGTACGGGCCGCAGCGCAGCCTGGCCGCCATCAGCGTTTCGCTCTTCATGGTCCAGTGCAAGACGATCATGAACCTGATCTTCAGCGGGCTGCTGGACCGCTACCCGAACCTCAACTTCGTCTCGGTGGAGAGCGGCATCGGCTGGATCCCCTTCCTGCTGGAGGCCATGGAGTGGCAGTACGACGAGACGATCCCGACGGAGCGCGAGGGGCTGAGCCTGCGCCCAAAGGAGTACTTCAAGCGGCAGGTGTACGCCTCGTTCTGGTTCGAACAGTGGGGACCGCTGCACGCGATCGAGGAGCTGGGCGAGGACAACGTGATGTTCGAGACCGACTTCCCCCACCCGACCTGCCTCTACCCGGAGACGCACACGCGCATCACGAAGACGCTGGAACAGCTTGACCCGACGGTTCGTCGCAAGGTGCTGCACGACACGGCGGCGCGGGTCTACAACCTGCCGGCGGTCGGGTAGGGCGGCCTCCGGCTAGCGCCGGTCGGCGCCGGCGAAGGCCTCGGCGGCCTTCGCCTCCTCCTCAGGCACCCCATCGATGAGCACGAAGGAGCGGCCCGGGTAGGCGGGCACGCGTGGCCCCGGAAGGACCGTGCCCGTCAGATTCACGGGGTCGACGGCGCTCACGACCACGCGCTCGCCCGTGACGGGCTCGTTGCGCGTGCGGCGCAGCTGCTCGACCGCATCGATGAGGGCGTACTGCTCGCCGACGACGCCGGAGACGAAGCGCCCACCGCGGACGTCGCCACGCGCCTCCATCGTGCGAAGGGCGCGCAGGACCGAGCGCCAGGGCAGGGCGAAGCGCTCGTGCACGGCGAGGTCGCGGAAGACAACCCCGTAGCGTTCGAGAAGGACGCTGGCGACGAGGGCGGCTAGCTCGTCCTCGCGGGTGGAGGCGCGTGGGGGCGCCTCGACGAGGGACCAGCGGCCCGGTGGTCCGCCGAGGACGAGCCCCAGTCGATAGCTGGCAACGGGGCGGCGGATGGCGGGGCGGCGGCGGCCCGAGGAGGAACGCCCGAAGATCCTGCGCACGCCCTCGAAGCCGTCGGAGGCGACGAGGCCGGCGGCGATGAGCTCGCGCAGCGTGTCCTCGGTCTGGCTGGAGAGCTGGCCCGTCTCGCGGACCAGCTCGTCGAAGAAGAGGGCGCCGCGTTCGCGCAGGAGCTCGACGATGGTGGAGGCGGCGCCGGGCGGGGCGGGGATGCCCTCGGGACGGGCGTAGCGGGCGGCGGCGAGGAGGTCGGGAAAGGCTCGGCGGGCGACGATCGTGATGGGGGTGGCGCGCGTGGCGGGCGCAGGACGGGCGAGGGAGTCCTCCGGTGACGCCGCTTTGCGGCCACTGAGGCGGGCCCAGGCGATCTCGCCGGCCAGGCAGAGCTCGTCGAGCCAGGCCGGGTCGTAGTCGCGGACGCGGGCGCGGAGGAGGTCGCCCTCCCAGGAGCCGGCAGCCGCCTCGAAGCCCTGCAGACGTTCGAGGGCGCGGCGCAAGCCGGGCCGGCCGCCGTAGACGGCGCCCGGGGCGAGTCCCTGCCAGCGGGTGAGGAAGCGCATGTAGTCGGCGCGGGAGACGGGCGCGACTCCTTTGCGCAGACCCTCGAGCGTGTAGCGGTGGATACGGGCGAGCAGGCGCCGGTCGCAGAGCTCGTCCTCCGGAGCGTTGGGCGAGAAGCGGCCGCGGACGAGGTAGCCGGCCGCCTCGGCGGCGCGAAGGCCGTGGTCCCCATCTTTCGCGGAGAGGCCGGTGCGCCGGGCGATGTCGGCGGCGGTGAGCGGCCCGAGGCACTCGGTGTGGCCGCGTACGAGAGTGAGCCGCGCCGCCTCGCGGTCTTCAACCTCCAGGAGGGCGTGCGCGGGGACCACGGGGCTGGGAATATCGGCATCGGGGAAGAGGAGGCGGACGGAGGGGAGGTTCTCGGCGGCGAACCAGAAGGTTCGCTCGCCGAGGCGAAGCCGGGCGGCACGGTTGGCCGCCTCCAACTCTACCAGCCACTCGCCCCAGGACGCCACGTGCTCCTCGGCAAGAACGATGAAGCCGAGGAGCGCGTCGTGCGCCTCCTCGGCGTCGCGGGGCGCGGGCCAGGCCTCTTCGCGAACGCGGGCGATGGCGTCGGGGCTGAGGGCGGCGAGGTCGCGGGCGGAGTCGGGGAGGGTGCGGCGCAGGGTGACGGCGCGCGTGCGGCGCTCCTCGATGGGGGCGTCATCGAGGTAGGTGTAGGGCCGGCCGCTGACGATCTCGTGGGCCATGGGAGATGGCTCGACCGTATCGACGGCGTGGAGGCGAATGCCGCCTTCCTCGATGCGGGTGAGGACGTCCTGGAGGCCGCGCACGTCCATCGCCTCGTAGAGGCAGTCGTCCCGGGTCTGGCGCATGAGGGGGTGGTCGGGGAGGGTGAGGGGGGCGTCGAGGTGCTCCTGGCAGCCGACCTGGGCGGGAAAGACCGCGGCCATGAGGTCGTCGCCCCGCAGGCGCTGGAGGAACGGAGGCACACGCTTGCCGTTGCGCTGGCGGGGGATGGCGAGCGCCCGGGAGGCGTTCCAGCGCCAGCGCGTGGGGAAGAGCGGGATGTAGAAGATCGACTTCTCCACGAGCGTGGGGGCGTTGCGGGGATTGACCCAGGAGAAGGCGTCGGCGAGGGGCCACGAGTGCTGGGGGCCGGCGGAGAGGAGGATGGCGTCGTCGTTGGCGGCGGCCTGGAGCTCGAAGTCGAAGGTCGTGCAGAACTGCTTGCGCAGGGCCAGCCCCCAGGCGCGGTTAACGCGCGCGCCGAAGGGCGCGTGCACGACAAGCTGCATGCCACCCGAGTCATCGAAGAAGCGCTCGAAGACGACATCGGTGTCGGAGGGCACAACGCCGAGGCCGTCGTGGGTGGCGCGAACGTAGTCGACCATCTGCCGGGCGCCATTCTCGCTGAGGCTGCACTCCTCCTGGAGGCGGCGGACGAGCGCCTCGGGTTCGTCGAGGCCGTCCGCGACCTCGCGCCGCAGGCGGCCGGCTTCCTCGGAAAGCTCGATGGTGCGGCCCGGCGCTTCGCCCAGCCAGAAGGGGACCGTCGGGGGGGCGCCGTGGGCATCGACGACACGCACCGTGCTCTGCTCGACGCGACGGATGCGCCAGGAGGTCGAGCCGAGGAGGAAGATATCGCCGGCAGCGCTCTCCATGGCAAAGTCCTCGTTGACGGTGCCGACGGGGATGTCCTCGGGTTCGGCGACGACGCGGTAGTCACCCATCTCGGGGATGACGCCGCCGTTGTTGAGGGCGGCCAGCCGTGCCCCCCGCCGTCCGCGCACGATTCCGTTGATGCGGTCGCGGTGGATGAGGGGCGGGGCGGAGCCGGGGCCATCGCCGATGCCCGTTGCGAGCATCGTGACGATCTCGTCGAAGGACTCGCGGGTGAGATCGACGAAGGGGAAGGCCTCGCACACGAGGTCGTAGAGGGAGTCCTCCGACCACGGTTCGCAGGCGCACTCGGCCACGATCTGCTGGGCGAGTACGTCGAGAGGGGCGGTCAGGGGGGAGATGCGGTCGAGGCGTCCGGCGTGGACCGCGCGGATGAGTGCGGAGCACTCCAGCAGCTCGTCCCGGGTCGTGGGGAAGAGGCGGCCGTGGGGACGAAGGCCGAGGGCGTGGCCGGAGCGGCCGATGCGCTGGAGGAGCGTGGCGATGCTCCTCGGCGAGCCGACCTGGCAGACGAGGTCGATGGCGCCGATGTCGATGCCGAGCTCCAGTGAGGCGGTTGCGACGAGGGCGCGGAGGTCGCCGGCCTTGAGGCGCTGCTCGACATGCAGGCGGCGATCCTTGGCGATGCTGCCGTGGTGGCTGGCGACGGCATCCTCGCCGAGGCGCTCGGCCAGCTCCTTGGCGACCCGTTCCGAAAGGGAGCGGGTGTTGACGAAGATAAGGGTGGTGCGGTGCTCGCGGATCAGCTCCGCGAGGCGATCGTACATGTCGGCAAACTGCTCCCTGGGGGGCACCGCCTCGAGGTCGCTGGGGGGCGTCTCGACATGGAGCTCGATGTCGCGCTGGTGTCCGCAATCGACGATCGTGGCGGGGCGGCCGGCCCCGGCGAGGAAGCGGGCGATCAGCTCGATGGGGCGCTGGGTAGCGGAGAGGCCGATACGGGCCGGTGGGCTCTCGGCGAGACGGTCGAGCCGGGCGAGGGTGAGCGCCAGATGGCTGCCCCGGCGGTCGCGGGCCAGGGCGTGAATCTCGTCGACGATCACGGTGCGGACGCCGCGCAGGTTCTCGCGGCTGCGTGCGGCGGTGACAAGCAGGAAGAGGGACTCGGGGGTCGTGACGAGAATGTGGGGGGGCCTGCGCACCATGGTCTGGCGGGCCGAGGCGGGCGTGTCGCCCGTGCGCACCGCGCTGGTGATGGGGGGGAGGTCGTAGCCCATCTCCCGCGCGAGGGCGCGGATTTCGGCGAGGGGTTCTTCGAGGTTGCGCTGGATGTCGTTGCTGAGGGCCTTGAGGGGGGAGACGTAGACGATGCGCGTCGCGCCGTCGAGATCGCCGGCCTCGGCCTCGCGAATGAGCTGGTCGATGCCGACGAGGAAGGCCGCGAGGGTCTTGCCGGAGCCGGTCGGGGCGGCGATGAGCGTGGTCTCACCGGCGTGGATGCGGGGCCAGCCCTCAGATTGGGCGTCGGTGGGGTGGTCGAAGCGACGCTCGAACCAGGCGCGCACGACCGGATGGAAGGCCGCGAGCGGGCCGCCGACGGACGGGGATGCGGTGGCTACGGGGTCACGCTCGAACATCCGTGCGGGTGATGGTAGCTCACCGAAACGCTTTCCGCTCGCGAGACCACGTGGCGCCCCATCGAGTGGGGCGCCGGGCGTGCAGACGGGCTCGCGTGGGGGCGCCTAGCGACGCCTGTAGGACAGGGCGAGCAGGGCTCCGACCACCACGACCACCAGCATGAAGACCGAAACCGTGAGCTGCTGGGCGCTGAGACCCGTGCCCGTATCAGGTTCCGCGGCCCTTCCGGAATCCGTCTGCGGGACAGAGTCAGCTGTGGCCTCCTGACCCTCCGTCCCGGTCTCATCCTGCTGGTCTGTGCCGGATTCCCTCTCGGCGTCCGTCCCAGTCCGGTCCTCAGACGCTGTGCCCGTCTCGTCCTCGGCAGTCGTTCCGGTTTCGTCCTCGGGCTCCGACGTGGCCTCTAGGATGGGCGTGGGCGTCGGTGTTGGCGTGGGCGTCGGTGTTGGCGTGGGCGTCGGTGTTGGCGTGGGCGTCGGTGTCGGTGTCGGTGTTGGCGTGGGCGGCGGTGTTGGCGTGGTCGTGGGCGTCGGTGTTGGCGTGGGGGTCGGTGTTGGCGTGGGCGTGGGCGTAGGAGTTGGCGTGGGCGTAGGAGTTGGCGTGGGCGTAGGAGTTGGCGTGGGCGTCGGTGTTGGCGTGGGCGTAGGAGTTGGGGTCGGGGTGGGTGTCGGGGTCGGGGTGGGCGTGGGCGTTGGTCGCGTGTTCTGATTGCCGGGATTCTGGGTACCCGGGTTCTGCGTGCCCGGGTTCTGGGTACCCGGGTTCTGGGTACCCGGGTTCTGATTGCCGGGATTCTGGTTGCCGGGGTCCTGATTGCCGGGATTCGGATTCACGGGCGGCGGGGGCGGTGGGGGGGCGGCGTGTACTGCGAGCACCTCGGGAGCAGATTCGCGGGAATGGTCTGCTGTCCGTCGTAATACTCCGGGTTGTTGACTCCAACCATGTCGTTGGAGGGGAGGTCGAAGAGGGCGTCGGGGATGCAGCCCTGCAACTGGTTCATCGAGAGCCGGAGCGTATTCAGGAGGGGCGGGTTGACCAGATCGCCCGGGATGGACCCCGTGAGCCTGTTGGCGTTCAGCTGCAGGTAGCGGAGACCCTGGAGGTTCCCCAGCCCCGTTGGGATGCTCCCCGTGAGCTGGTTGTCGTAGAGGTGAACGCTCTCCAACATCGACAGCCGTGGGAGCCAGGACGGAATGCTGCCTGTCAACTGGTTGTTGTAGAGAGCGAGGTTCTTCAAGTTTATGAGTCTTGAGAGGTTGGGGATGGAGCCTGTGAATCTATTGATGTGCAGGTGCAGGGTCCTCAGCCCGGTCAAGTTGCGCAGCTCAGCCGGGATTAGTCCCGAAAACCCGTTGCTGTGGAGGCGCAGACACGAACCTTTCTCCCGACCACACGACCTCAATGCCCAGGATCAACGACCCCTGGACTTGCCCGAGAGAGACCGTCCTCCCCACATCGAAGTTCGTCAGGATCGACCCGCCCGAGTACAGGTACTGGTCGTTGCCCCCGGAGCGCCTGAAGAACCTGCTGACGTCGGCCGCCTCTGGCTGGAGCACCGTGACACTCACGGTGTTGCAGGCGCTGTAGGCGAGGATCTGCGGGGCAGGTTCGGCGGTGTCGTCACGCCCGCCCGTACCGACGAGGCCCAGTGCCGAACCCGCCACGAGCGCCGTGACCACGACAGAAACGACCAGGGTGGCGAGCACCCCGGCCGATCGTATCCCTATCCCCAGACGCGGAGACCAACTCATCGGGTCGCGCTCCCATGCGACCCCGCCTTGACGAACGTTAAGGGATGAACGCCTTGATGGCCAGCCCACCTACGCGGCTTCTGCCCGACAAGGGTGCGGGCGGTGTCCGCCTTCCGAGCCTCAGCCCATCCCGCTCACCACGCAGGGAGAGGGCTGAAGGCGTTCAGTCCGAGGGCTCCTCGAAGAGCTGGAAGAGGACGCCGTTGGTGTCGCGCGGCGAGAGGAAGACGTTGCGCTTCCAGCCCTCGCCGCCGACGCCGCCCGGCGGCTCGATGCCTTCGGCCGCGAGGACCTCGAGCGCACGATCCATGGACTCGACCTCGCAGGAGACATGGTGCAGGCCCTTCCCCCGCTTCGCGAGGAAGTCCTGGAGGAAGCCCTCATCGCCGGCTGGCTCGAGGATCTCGAGCTTGAGCTCGGTGTTGGGGATGCGCATGAGGCAGCCCTTGTAGCCCTCGTCGGGCACGTCCCAGCGGTTCTCGACTTCCATGCCAAAGACGCGCTCCTGCCAGGCGGCCTGCGCCTCGAGGTCGGGGGAGGCGAGCGAGATATGGTCGAGACGGCGGAAGCCGATCGCGCCGGCCTCGCCGCGAGTACCGTTCATTGAGGTACCCGGTCGGGGCTGGTAGAGCTGCCAGAGAACGCCGCCGCTGTCGCGGGGGTGGATGTAGGCCATCCACCACATGGTGTCCTCGCTGATACCCCCGAAGGGCGTGATGCCAAGCCGCTCCAGTTCCGCCACCGCCTCCTCGATATCAGGCACCTCGACGGCGAGATGGTGAAGCCCGGGGCCGCGCTCGTCGAGGAACTTCTGGACGAAACTCGCGGGGCCGTCGGGCTGCAGGAACTCCCACTCGGTGCGGGTGTTGCGAATGCGGGAGACACAGCCCTCAATGGGGGTTCCCGGCTGAGCGGTGAACAGCCGCAGGGAGCGAAAGCCAAAGAGGCGCTCGAAGCGCTCGCGCTGCTCGCGCCAGTCGCTCGCGGCCATGCTGATGTGGTTGAAGCTGAGGAGCGTGAGCACGGAACCCCCGATCGGGAGCGGAGCGGATTCGGCGGTATGGTAGGGAGCAGGGAGCCGCCGGGCAACAATGGGAGCGAAGAAGGCAACGCTCGTGGCCAACCCCCGCGCTCGGGGGATGCGCCGCTTCGACGCGGAGGAGGCGCTGCGCCACCTGGAAGCGCGCGGCCTGGAGGCGCGGCTCGAGCTGCCGGATTCGCCGGCGGGGACGGCAGCGGCGGCCGCCCACGCCGCGGAGCGCGGCGACTCCTTCGTCTTCGTGCTGGGCGGCGACGGCACCGTACGGCTGGCGGCGGGCGCAATAGCGGGGTCGGAATCGGCGCTGGCAGTGCTGCCGGGAGGCACGGCCAACGTCTGGGCCAAGGAAGCGGGGATCCCCCGCAATCTTCTGAAGGCGCTCGATGCCCACCTGGACGGTCAGCGGGTGGCAATGGATGTCGGGCGGGCGAACGGTGAGCCCTTCCTGCTGATGGCGGGCATCGGGTGGGACGCGCAGATCGCGGCGACGGTGACGCCTCGGCTGAAGCGGCGCCTGGGGGTGCTCGCCTACGTGCTGCACGGGGTGCCGATGCTTCACCGCCTGCGCACCAGGGAAGTGGAATGGGCCACGGCGGGCGCGGCGGCGGCAGAAGACGTGGGCCTGATCGTGGTGAGCAACACGCGGCTGTACGGTGGCATCCTCATCTTCTCGCTGGAGGCAAGCGCCAGGGACGGGCAGCTCGACGCCTGCATCTTCACCCCGCGGCACGCGCCGGACGCACTTCGGCACGCGCTCAAGGTGGTTGGGCGGCGGCACCCGGGCGACGCAGGTGTGCGCGAACTGCGCACGCCTCGGTTTGAGGTCTCCACCCCTGGCTTGCCCGTACAGCTCGACGGCGATGTGACCGGAGAGACACCGGTGACGCTGACGGTCGAACGGGGAGCGGTCCAGATGAGCGTCCCGGCGGGTCCACTGACTCCCGTGTTGCGGGCGGAGGAGGCTACTCGCCCTCGAAGCGGCCGATAGCGCCACCGGTGACGACGAAGCGCCCCGTGGCGGTGGTGAGCACATCACGCACGCGGTCGGGGTCGGAGGTGGTGACGATGACCTGCTGGAAGATGGCGAAGGAGTCGAGGACACCGCGGCGGCGCTGTTCGTCGAGCTCACTGAGAACGTCGTCAAGGAGGACGACGGGCTCATCGCCGAGGCAGGTCTGAAGGTAGGCGGCTTCGGCGAAGCGGAGGGAGAGGGCGGCCGTGCGGAGCTGCGCGCGCGAGGCGAAGGCGGCAGCGGGAAGGTCGTCGATGAGCACCTCGACGTCGTCTCGGTGGGGGCCGAAGAGGGTAACGCCGGCGCCGATCTCACGCGGACGGCCTTCGTTCAGGGCCCGCAGCATGCGGTTCGTCCACTCGGCTTCATCGATGGGCAGGTCGTTTTCGACGGCATCTCCGAGGGCGGGTCGGTAGGTGAGCTCGATGGTCTCGAGGTCGTCACTGAGGCGGCCCATCTGCTCGCGGGCGTAGGGCACGAGCAGGCCGAGGGCATCGGCGCGACCCTTCATGATGATGCCGCCGGCGTGCGCAAGCTCCTGGTTCCAGAAGCCAAGCTCGGTGGGCGCCGCCTCGCGAGCCTGGATGCGCTTGAGCAGCCCGTTGCGCTGCTGCAGGACTCGCTGGTAACGCTGCATGGCGCGCAGGTACCCGCGGTCGACCTGGGAGGCCATCATGTCGAGGTAGCGGCGGCGGAGGATAGGGGGTCCAGCCACGACCTCGATATCAAAGGTGGTGAAGAGTACCGCCGCGAGCTCGCCGACGGCATCGGAGGTTCGCTTGGCGAGCCCGTTCACGCGGACGCGCTTGCCCGCACGCTGACCCTCACCACCGCGCCCGACGACCGCAAGTTCCAGGTTGAGGCGGCCGGCGGCGCGCTGGACCTCGGTCTGGAGGCGGGCGACGGGGAACTCGGAGTCGAGGATGTCGCGCCTCACGAGGTCGGAGTCGCTGCTGGCCCGGCTGGAGCGCAGGGTGGAGAGCAGGTAGATGGCCTCGAGCAAGTTGCTCTTGCCCTGCGCGTTCTCGCCGACGAACAGGTTAAGCCCGCGATCGAGGGCGAGATCGACCTGCGCGTAGTTCCGGAAGTTCGCGAGATGGAGCCTGTTGATGTACACGCCTTACCCACCGGCGTCCCCGCAGATGCGCCGGAAGGGCAATTATAGAGGGCTTTACGTTCTGGGGTTATGTCCCATCGCCTTGAAGTATGGAGCGCAACTGCTCAGCCGCCTATGCGCTCAGCCTGTGGTTTCCTATAATCGCCCTTCAGAACGGAAAATGTGGGTAAGCCAATGAAGGTTCAGGTCCTCCAAGAGAACCTCCAGCGAGGGTTGTCGATCGTGGGACGGGCGGTAGCCGCGCGATCAACGCTGCCCATCACGTCGAACATCTTGATGGCCACGGACGGTGGACGGTTGCGGCTCTCCGCCACCGACCTCGACATCTCTATCAGCACCTGGATCGGGGCGAAGATCGAGGAGGAGGGGGCGACGACTGTCCCCGCTCGGCTGATCACGGATTTCGTGGCGCAGCTGCCGCCGGCGACGGTTTCCATCGAGGTGCCCGAGCGCACCCGCCAGGCAAAGTTGGAGTGCGCGCGCACGGAGTCGACCATCAACACCATGGATGCGGAGGACTTTCCCCGCATCGCGACGATCGAGGAAGGGCCCTCGACCGAGCTCGACGGAGCGATGCTGCGGCGCACGATCGACCGCGTCGAATTCGCCGCGGCGACGGACGACTCGCGGCCGGTGATCACCGGCGTGAGCATCAAGGGCGAGGAGAGCAAGCTGACGTTCGCCGCCTCCGACGGCTTCCGGCTGGCGGTATCGGATATTGAGCTCGGCGCCCGCCAGGCGCTCCCGGCGAGCGACCTGAATCTGATCGTGCCGGCGCGGGCGCTGCGGGAGGTGGCGCGACTGATCGGGGACGGATCGACGCCCGTGGAGCTGCGCGTGAACGACAAGCAGACCCAGGTGCAGTTCTCGCTGACGGACGTGGAGCTGGTGGCTCAACTCATCCAGGGGACGTTCCCCAACTACAACCAGCTGATTCCGAGCGAGTACAACACGTCGACGGTGGTGGATGTCGCCGACTTCATGCGCAGTGCGCGCATCGCCGCCATCTTCGCGCGCGACGGCAGCGGCATTGTGCGGCTACAGGTGCAGCCCGCGGGCGACGGCTCCTCGGGCAAGCTGGTCATCAGCGCACGAGCGGACGAGGTGGGTGACAACGAAGGCGAGATCGACGTGAAGGTAGACGGCGAGCCCGCGAAGATCGCGTTCAACAGCCGCTACCTGGCCGACGTGCTAGGCGTACTCGACGGCGAGGTGCGTCTGGAGACGACAAGCCCCTCAAGCCAGGGCGTGTTCCGCCCGGCGGAAGAGGACGGCTACGTCCACGTCGTCATGCCGATGTTTGTGCAGTGGTGAGAAATTTTTCCACCAAAACTGTCCAAATCGTGCGGGATCACGCCCTTAAGTAGGCCTGACGCACCGTCAGCGGTCCGCTGGACCTCGACCGACAATTGCATCGCTTGGGCGACTCCCTTGAGCCGACCAGCGTCCACTTCCGCCAAGACGCGCTCCCTCAGGGTCTCGCACGTGGCGGCGAAGTCGTCCGCGTTCTCGGAAACCTGAGGCGCTTATTCGCACGAGCGCGTCGTCATTCCATGTCTCCTCCCGTGGTAAGAAACCCGGCGGTCGGCGTTCTCAAAGGGGCAAACGGGCGCACCAGCGAGTTGGGGCGGCCTCAACGTGGCCGGCGCATCCTCATCCGTGCCTACCTAGAATGCGCCCATGGACCCGAACAGCCTCCGTCAGCTCTATGACCACCACGCGTGGGCGATAGACAGGCTTCTGCGTCGAGCCCTCACCGTCCCCCCAGAAGAGGCCGCCAAAGCCTCCGGTACAGCCCCAAGCCTGCTCGAAACCCTCGACCACATGATCTCCGCGGAGCGTCGTTGGCTCGGCCGTTGGCAACTCAGGCCAAGGGCTCCGTGGTCGGCGGCCGGGAACGTCGACCAGATCGCAAGACGCTGGGCCGTATTGCAGGCGGAAACGCGTGCCTTCCTGTCAGGTCTAGGTGATGTGCAACTGGAAGAGGTCATGTCAGCGTACGAGCCACAGAAGACCCTCTCCAAGCATGGGCCCGTCAGAGCAAAGCATCAGGGAGGGCTAGAGGTTGGGCACGTACCTCGCCATCCCCGCGTCGAGGTCATAGCCAACGGCGTCCCAGAAGCCAGCCGTTTCCTCGATCCGAGGCCTCGCCTTCAGCAGTGCACATACCGAGGCTGCGCAGCAGGCCTCAGTTGACCGTCTTCGAGGCGACCTATCGATCACTCCTCCGCCGCAGTCTGTATTCTGCACCAACGCCGTGGGCGGTCGAGCAGCGCTGCGCAGCGACAGGGGGAACTGATGACCAAGCAAGGCGTCGTGCCGGACAGCTTCAGCCAGCCGTTCTGGGACGCCGCGAACGAAGAGCGCCTTGTGATCCAAAACTGCCGCGCCTGCAATTTGTTACAGCATCCGCCGGCGGAAGCCTGCCGCGAGTGCGGCGCCAGCGATTCACTCGAGTGGAAGCCCGTCAGCGGGCGTGGCACGATCTATAACTACGGCGTCGTCCATGACGGTCCCGTGCGGCTGCTCCAAGAGGATCAGCCCTTCAACCTCGCGGTGATCATGCTGGACGACGATCCGGGCATCCAGATGTTCTCGCACCTCCCGGGCACGCCGGTGGACGACGTGCCTGTCGGCGCGGCCGTCGAGGTGACCTTCGAGCCCACGGCGAATGGTCAGCTCGTGCCCGAGTGGCGCGTGATTGCTGACTGATCCCGATCCACCTGACGGCCCGTACGGCAAGGAGTGCGCGTAATGACGACACCAACTGCACCGGATGCGATGTACCGCAACGACGAAGGGCTTGGCACTTGGGAGCACCGCGGCAAGGTCGCCGCCGTCGGCGTCGGCCACGCGCCGACGGCCCGGCGCTGGGACGGCCGCCCCGAGACGTGCGTCGGCGCCATCAGCATTCAGGCGCTCCGGCAGGCGATCGACGACGCCGGCGTCGCGCCCGAGCAGATCGATGGTCTGGTGGTCGTCCCCCAGACCACGACCGGCGCGTTCTGGGAGGAGGGCAAGCCGCTTCCGATGGACGTCATCCAGAGCTTCCAGCAGACGGACGACCCGCTCGACGGCGTCGCGAAGATCAGTGCCGAATGGCTGCTGGCGAACATGCCGGAGCTCACCAACGTCCAGTTCACGATGTACGGCCCCGGCTGCATGTCGAACGCGCTCAATGTGACGGCTCAGGCCGTAGGCGACGGTCTGACCCACACCTGCCTCGTCGTCAAGAGCTGGCACAACTTCGAGGGACGCTACTACCAGAGCGGGGCCAACGCCGGGGAGGCCCTGTCTGGCACCGCCGCCATGACCCGACTATGGGGCGGTCCCGCCTCGTACGGCACGGCCCTGCAATTCGCGGAGTATTGCCGAAAGTACGGCAAGAGCCACGAAATGATGGCGCCGCTCATGGAGAACTCCCGTCGCAACGGGCTGATGTTCCCTGAGGGTTACTGGGCGCAGCACCGGCCCGAGGAACTTGGACGAGAGGACTACCTCGCGGCGCGCTGGATCGCGAAGCCCGCCAACCTGTTCGACAACGACATTCCCATCATGATGTCCGGCGCCTTCCTCTTTTCCACGGCCGAGCGCGCGGCGGACATGAAAGAGAAGCCGGTCTACATCCTCAATCACGCGTCCAGTAACACCCGGCCCCGCAGCTTGATTCCCACGCTCGATGAGGTGGAAGCCGAAACTGCGCGCACCGCTCGCAAGATCTACGAGGGCGCGGGGATCACCGCAGACGATCTCTCCTTCGAAAACATGTACGACGGCTTCTCGCTCTTCCATCAATTCCATCTGGAGGGCCTGGGCTATCGCGGGATCCAGTTCGGGGAAGCACTGGACTTCTACCAGACCGACATCAGTATCGAAGGCCCCAACCCGGTCTCCCCCAGCGGGGGCAACGTCGGCAGTGGCCGCAGCCGGGTCTGGATGCACACGGACTGCATTCAACAGCTGCAAGGCCGCGCCGGCGCGAGACAGGTCACTGGCGTCAAGCCGGAAGTGGCAGTCTCGGGCGGGCCGATGCCCCTCGGGGGGAACTTCACCGTCTGGAGCGCCAGCCCCGACTAGTCACGGTCGAGGACGAGGAGTGGCCTGTGTTGGTTCTGATCAGCTTCGACATCGACGGCACGTTAGAAGTCGGCGATCCCCCTGGCGTCTTGACGATGGACATGGTCCGCCGGGTACGCGACAAGGGCTTTCTGATCGGCAGCTGTTCCGATCGCACGCTGAGCGGTCAACGGGCCATCTGGGCCGCGCACGACATCGAGGTCGACTTTGTTGTCTCCAAACACATGTTACCGGACGTGAAAGCCCAGTTTGAGGCGGACGTGTATTTGCACATCGGCGACCGCGAGGACCTTGACCGCCAGTACGCGCTCGCAGCGGGATTCGAGTTCCTTTGGCCCCATGAGGCTGTGGCTCACCCCCACTTCCATCCGGAGCCCTGACCGGTCGGTCGGCCGCGGCTCTGGGAGCTCGACGGCCCGAAGCGGAGTCGCCGAATCGAGACCAGGATCCCCGACCTCGTGGCTACGATTCGTCCGGAATCGGATCGTCCCAATCGATGCCGCACTTCGAGCACCATCGCCTGAGCCAGATATCTCCGGTCACGTTTTCGTCTCCGAGCTCCGCGTGGATCTGTCCGCCGCATCGACACGGCCGGGGAAACGACGCCCAGCAGCCACCGCAGCGGGCATCGAGCTGATGCATCTGGAGGAACTGGGGGTGCGTGGACAAGCTCATCCCCGATCATCTGCCCGGCGGCGGCGCGTCCGGGGTGCACAGTGTAGTACGCGGCCTCCGGCGCTCATGTTCCTGGCGACGGCGCGGCCTGCAGCCCGGCACGTCGCGACCGTCCCCGCCGCGACCGTTGTGAGATCGTTCACTCAAGGACATCTTGACCGCTGTCCCCGGGGCACCCCATGGCCTACCGGGGAACACCGTACACGGCCTACGACGCCGTGGACGACCGCGGCGTCTACCGCCGCCTATTCGAAGGCGAAATGGGCCTACACGTACTGTACTGCGAACTTTTTCGTTGGTCGTGTCGATGTAGGCACGCCGAGAAGTACGGCACCGAGAGGTGAGCCGAGTACTAGGAGCGGGTGCCCTGCCGAATCGTCCCGCCATCTCTGGGGACGCTCTGTGACTGGAGTAGACTGCGGAACTGCGACAAGTGTGCACTCAAGATGTACCTCGGCAAGACCGCGCCGCCCTTCAGCAGACCTTTAGGAGGAGCAGTAACTTAAGGCCCGCCTTCGACCTCCCACACATCCAACCGCTACTCGTCGCCGTCCTCGTAGCTCTCCTCCTTGCCAAGGGGCTCGCGCCCCAACCGGCGAGCGGCGCGGAGGGGTCGGAAGCCACACCCCATCCCGAGGCGATTGCGACAGTGCTGCATCCCGGCTGGAACTTGGTCGGCTGGGTAGGGCCAGCTACCCCTACGTCGGAGCTCTTCGAGGCGTTGCCCCAGCTCCGGGGGGTCTCAACGTGGGATGCGGAAGCGGGAACCCATCGGAACGCATTCCGTAGCTCGTACACGCAGCTCCCATCACTGACCCCGGGCATGGGACTGTGGCTCCTCCTTGGTGGTAAGGCACCAGTCCCGTGGACACGTTCAGTGTCCGGGGAAGCCGTGCTGCTGTCACTGCGAGCGGGCTGGAACCTCGTTGGCTGGACAGGCGATGAGGTTGCAGGGATCGACGAAGCTGTCGAACAACTCGGTGACAAGTTCGTTCTCGCGGCGCTGTGGGATGTATCTGCACAGCGGTTCGTGCTCTACGACCCGGGCATCGGGAGCACCCAACCCCTGGGCCTGAGGCGAGGTGACGCGATGTGGGTTGGGTTGACTCACGATGTGCGCTGGTGGGAGCGAGGCGCGGCACGGCCTGAGTTCAGGTTCGGCGATCACCTTTCCACAGAGGAACGGGAAGCTGTGCAAGCCCTATTCGAGGCCGCCGAGGCTGCCCTCGCCAGGAGTCTCGGAGTGCACACCTCCGACTACACGGTCAGCGTCAGCGATGACCATCCCGGATGTGCGGTCTTCGATGATGTCGTACAGTTCCCCTTCCCCGGCTGCAACACCTATGCAGCAGCCCACGAGTACTTTCACGTCCTCCAGAATGTGCTCGCTCGGGATCCCGGCTGGGGCCCCGGCTGGCTCACCGAGGGATCTGCCGAGTACGCGCAGCATCTGTACGAACTCGAGATTGGCGTTCAGCCGCTCAATCCTGCGTTCGCCGTCGAGCAACTCGGCAGGACTCCTGGCGAGTTACATGACTTCAATCCACGTGAGCGGTTTCTTCCGTACGTGTTGGGGTTTCTGGCTTCCCAGTGGCTGGTGGACCATGCCGGCGAAGAATCCCTTGCCGAATTCTACCGCCTCGGAAGGTCCTACAGCCGCTGGGAAGATGCCTTCAATGTCGCTTTCGGCATCGCTGTCGAGCACTTCTATCGGGAGTTCGAAGGCTATCGCAAGGAGTCGGCGCCACTGCTCGCACACCTGACGGACAGTCGAGTCGAGCCGATCGTCGTGGCATTGAGCGACCTCGCTGTCCCGGCCGCAGACGCGATCGAGGCGGAAATCGCAAGTCTCTCAAGGTTCTATGGCGAGCGCTTCGGCGCGGGACCAGTCGATTACTCCGTCTATGTTGTTGATACGGCATCTCTGTCTTCCACGTTCTTGCAGGCATTCGGGGTAGGTGACTGCGTTCCGCTCTTTTCAAATCATGTGACCACCTTCATATCTGACTGCCCTGATGGGTGGAGGTATCCGATATACCGACCCTATGAAGGAGACTTCTACACCTCCTATTTTCTGAACCGCAACACTTCGTCAGAATCCTTGAGGCCCTGGCACCTCCTTTTTCGATATCACCGGAACCTGGCTCGCACTGCATCTGGGGGCCGTTCTGGCTGTGCCAGGGTGTGGAGAATTACGCAATATACGCCTACGAGATCGCGTCTGGGAGAGCAGCTTCTGATGATGTTCGCGCAACCCAACTCATGCTCGCGCAGGGCACCACACTTCCACTCAGTAACTTCGAAGGCAACTACACAGTGAACGACAAGAGCTATGCCATCAATGTTAGAAGCGAGTCGGCACTCTTCTTCCTTGCTGCGGAATGGTTAGCTACCCACGCGGGCGACTGGGCCGTCATCGAGTACTTTCGGCTGCTGCCATCAGTGGGTACGTGGTGGCCTGCGTTCGAGCAGGCATTCGGACTCACCATCGAGGAATTCTATGAGGACTTTGAGGCCTACCGTGCCACGCTCTCCTCGCCCTGATGTTCTGCGTGCAACGACTGCTCCCGAGTGCCGCGGCGCGGTTTGCTACGGCCAGTTCTGGTGGGCCTACACGTACTGTACTGCGAACTTTCCGCTGGAGGTCCTATTGAGGGGAAGGGTCCGCCTACCCAAGGCGGCGGCTACACCGCCATAGCCCGGCCCGTCCTCTGAAAGGGGAAGCTGGCCAAGGAGGCCGTAGTTGCCGTCCCGGACGCCTACGCCGCTATCCTCTGCCTCCAGGGGAGGCGCTCCGACACGGCTGGGCGCGGGTATCGCATGGCGACAACTGCTCTCTGAAAGCAATATGAAGGACGGATGTCCGGCGGGGTCAAGTAAGGCAGTATGACGCGAGAAGCAAGGTAAGCCATGGGAAGTGTGGTGGTAGCGGTCGCAGCCCTCGCCATCATCGGGTTGCTGTTCGCGGTGGACCCGGGCGGGGTCATCGCCGAAAGCGGCTTTCCCGACCATCGGGCGATGGACTGGCCGCAGCTGACGGCATGGGGCTTCCGAACGATAGGCGTAGTCGCAGCGCAACTGCTTATTGTCGTGCTGTGGCTGTGGCCCAAGTACCGGCACCAGCGCCCAGGGTACTCGGGGACCCCGCAGCCCGGTTCAATGCCCGCCGCGGCGGTATCTGCGCTGGACGGCCACGCGATATGGTACCCAGCGATACTGGCCTCCATCATCGAGATGTGCCAGCGCGGCACGCTGCGAATCGAGGCCGTGGGAACGAGGGTCGGCTTCCTCTACCGGCTGTCCCGGCAGGGTCCCACACAGCACGACTGGGAGCGGACGATATGCGACGGCCTGCCGTCGCGCTTCACAACGATTGACGCGCTGCATGAAGCGATGAGCAAGCGCAGAGACGCCATCGGTGACCAGCTGGGAGAGTACCTGCAGCAGCGTGGCCTGTTCCATGACAACCCGGTACGAGTAAGGAGGGAGAATACCGGGGACGGGATCGAATGGGCCATGTTGGCCGGGGCTCTGATGGGCGTTGGCAGCGGGCTCTGGACGGCTCTCTGGCTGGCCCAGTGGTGGGCGAACGCTCTGATCGGCGCGCTCACGGGCCTCGTATATCTGCTGATGGCGACAGAGGTACCAACGGGCATGCTGACGCCAACGCCGGCGGGGGCACGTGAGATAAGCCGGTGGCTTGGTTTGAAAGAGACCCTGACCGGATCTGAACGGACGGGCGCTCAGGGCCAATCAGATTCGATGCTGGCCTACGCCGTCGCCCTGGATGTGGCCCAGCCGTGGCTCGGCGTTGCGGTCTCGGCTCCACCTTGGTTCGGATCCGACGGGGCATCCTCCGTACAGGGCGCCGACCTGGACGCGGCCTATTCCGGCTTCATGCACGCTCTGCAGTGGGGCCTGACCGGACGGTCGGGCGACGCGGCGAACGCGGCTGCGGGGCTAGGTTATGAATTAGAGCTCGAACTGCTCGAATTGGAGTCGCCGGATACCGAGGAGACTGCGCACCGCGGGACCGCCGACGAAACTGGAGAGATTGCGCGTGAGTTGGAGGCGCAGAGGAGTCCTCCGGCAGCCCCTGCGGGGGCGCTGCCGACGGAATATCAGACTCAGTGGTGGGAGGGGCCGGCTGAGGAGGCGAAAGGTGGCGGGTGCCTCCGCGGGTGCCTCACATGGATGGTAGGCACGGTGGGCATAGGGGTGCTGGTCCTGGTCGTCCTGTTCAGCCTCGACGTGGTCTCGCCGCGCGCCAAGCCGTGTCCCCTGGAATCTCCCGGGATCCCGTCGCCCGCGCAGATCGCGGTGGCCGGTGACCTGTTCCGCGATGCGTGCGTGAGGGTCAGCGGTACGGTCTTGTTCCAGGACATCGACGAGCTACTGCTTGAGATGGACCGGGGGGAGTATGTGCAACGGGTGAGCGTCCGCGGAGCTGCGGACGTCTTCGAAGCAACCTCCCCCGGCGACGTGGTGACCCTGGCCGGACGGCTCAGAGTGGAGGACGACGGGACATACGCAGTCCATTTCGTACCGGATTCCGGCGCGGACCGGGGGTGGTGGCGGAACCTCCGGGAGAACCTCGAAGGGTTGTTCTAAACGGACGAAGGAAGTCGGGCCCTCCTTTCGACTCTTGAAGGCCCAGAATGCTCTCAAGAGTCCGCTCTCGCCGTCGTAGCAGACCTGATCGCGGCGCTCGCACAACGGGGGCTACCCGTACAGCAGGAGTCGCTACTCGTCTCGGCGCTTCTTGGGCATCTTCACCGCGGACGCGAGATGACGAACGCCTTGCGGGATTGCTTGGAGGCACTCGAACCGAAGCTCGCGCTCGCCCCATCGGTCCACGCCCGAATCAGCTCGCTGGCGATTCGTGAGCTGTTGGTAGCGATAAACGCTCCGCTGGAGGCCGAGTGCTTCGATATTGCCCCCAACAGAGCCTTCTTCGGGGAGTACACGCTGACCAGCTGGAAGGTCAGGGCGTGCAACAAGGCTGGCGGCTCCGCATTCACCAACATCGTCACGATCGAGTAGGCATCACCGGGCCGTGAAGCCTCGTTGGCGGCCCGCCAGGAGGGACTGCGCTGCTCGCCTCCAGAGCCTCGGGTGAGCGAGCGCCCCACAGCATCCGCCCCGGTCAGCATTGTGGGAGTGCAGCCGTCGAACCAGTTCGCAGTACGGTACGCCACGGCCGAAAATGGTGGGCTAACGGGGACTCGAGCTGCGAACTTCCGATCGGCGGGGATCTCTAGGGGCGCAGTCGCATTTGGAACGATGTCTCCCACCTAGGCTCTTGCCTACGGCCTATGACGATCGCCATCGGAGCTCCTATCTCTCTTCAAGACCGACGTGAGCTGCGCCGATGTCCCAGTCGCTGTCGCGCAACCAGTCGAGGGCGACCTCTTGGGCGATGGCTCGGATGATGGCGGTCACTGCGTCACTCTCGGATTCCGATCCGCGAGTCTTCCACTATCCATAGCTGGCGGCTGGGGGATTGACTCTTCCAATCGCTCTATCAAGGTGGCGCCTACCTCCAGGAGAGCATCCCGGGCTCCGGTAGACAGCCGGAACACGATGATCCCGAAGTACTCCGCAGGCGGGTATGTCCGTATGTCGCAGAAGTCGGGGTCTTGCGTGACCAGCACGCGTTCCTCACCGATGCAGACCGCCGCCACCTCCATGTCCGACGCGCCGCCCAGGCTCTCGTCGACAACCGTCGCCGCGTCATGGCCGGATTCCGTGAACAGGCGCTTCAGCTGTACCGGCAGGTTCTCATCGAGCTTGACCCGCATGGAGCTTCTCTATGCGCCCAGTGGCACAGTGCGCTCCTTGGCCAACTCCGTCGCGTATTGGAGGGCCGCCGTGACCGCATCGGCGGAAACAGACGGATAGCTCTCCGCAATCTCCTCAGCCGTCAATCCCGCGGCAAGGTTGTCGAGGACGACGCTGACCATGACCCGCGTGCCGGCGATGCAGGCCTGCCCATGGCAGACATTCGGGTCGACGGTGATGTAGTCACGCCAGTTCATGGTCAACCCGCCCCCAGTCGTCCCCTCATGATCCGCTTGCGTCGCTTCGGCTGTCAAACAAGACATCGCCCCTCGGACGGGCAGTACGCGGGAGTCCCGGGGGCGGTGTCGTAGAGGGCAGAAACCGCGAGTACTGCGCGGTGGCCATCCTCACCACCCTCGCGGAGCCGTTGGACCGTTTAACTGATCGAGAGACTGGCAGAGCTGCGGTGCGTCTCCCTCCGCAGCCTTCACTTCCCCTGTCTGACTGGCTTCGTAGTCCGGGTGAAAGTCCTTCGGAAGGGCACGGACGCCGGTTCCGGTCTGTGCGGGTCGAACGTCCATGCCATGTTTCCTCCCGTGGTGAGAAATCGGCCGTCGCCGGTCTCGGAGGGTATCGGTGCCCTGGGAAGGGCGAGATCGCCCCACCGAGTGTCAGCCTGGAACCAGCCCATGATCGAAGGAAGGCGTACGCGTCTCCAACCATGAACTGGCGCACAGTGCGATGGGCGCCGGCCCCATATCTCGAGTGCTCGGCGACCTAGCGGGGGGCTACAGGAGCCGCTTCAGGACTGATCGTGGGCTCCACGCGCGACGTGCCTCAGAGGGACAGAACCATGTAGAACCGGGCGCATCCCTTTTCGCACGAGCCGGTCGGCGTGCCCCATGCGTTCAGTGGTGAAGAAGACAGCATTTCGGGTGGCTAGCCGAAGAGGATCTCTCTGTCCGCCAACTTGCGTACCGACAACGGGCAGCTGTCGAACATCTCTCCCCAGGGCAGTTCGCTCTTCGCGAACCAGGCCAGTTCACTCATCTCGGAGCTAGGTCGAGGCTCGCCGGTAGCGGAGCCCAAATAGGCCACTTCGACATGGCTCGCCGTGGTGTAGACGGAGACTAAGCCACCGACCTCTCCAACCAGCGATGTCTCCTCAAACAGTTCACGTCGCGCTGAGTCTTCGACGGACTCACCAAGTTCCATGTACCCGGCCGGCCCCGCCCACAGACCAAATCCGGGTCTCGACCGAATAGCGCGCCTTCCGAGCAGCACGCGGCCACCATCAACAGCCAGGAAACTAGCGGCGACGGCCGGGACATCCTTGCCAGGGCTGCCACAACCCGGGCATCGATTCCGAGTCCCTCCGTCCTCGCTCATTTGCTCTAGGGGACCTCCGCAGTGACCGCAATACCGAATCTGGGAATCCACGGGCGAGATAGGGTCTAGACCAGAGTCACCCTCGTGGGGATGGGCTGGCGTATTCTCGATGCCCTCGTCTACCAGGCAGCGCAAGGCCGTCCTCGTTGCTGGTTCCGTCTGAGCCCACGGTATTCGCTCCGCCGCGTACCAATCCAGATGAGCCAGACTGGCAGCGGGCATACCGGGGTTCCCCAGTTCGCCCCTGAAAGAGATTGTTACGGTTGCTGTGTCCGAGGACGACTGTGGGCGTCCTACAATGCCAGTCACTTTGGCCTTGAGACCGCAGGTCTCCCGGACAGCCGTCACCGCAGCAGTCTCGGCAGTCTCTCCGAGTTCAATAAGCTTCGCGGGAAGTGCCAAGCGCGTGGTGCCCCCGTTGGACGAGGGCTGACGAGCGAGAAGCACCGAGTCTCCAGCGGTTAACAGCATGCCGGCTATGGGCTCTGGATTCCGCCACTGAACGCGTCCACACGCTGGGCACGAAGCGTGATGGCCACCATCGATCTCGGCTGGCTGGAGACGCGTGCCACAGTACGAACAAAACCCGAGTTCAGGAGTCATACCACAGCTCGATTTTGTCTGGTCCCCTACGGAAGCGATACCGCCCACTTCGGAGTGCCGGGATCTCTGGCGCTGGTTCGACGATGGGCTCGACACGGACGCGCACCATGTCGAGCGAGGGACAACCACGGGAGCGCCAATCCTGCAGGGTGTCTAGGGTGACCAGCTGCGCCTCGTTCGTGCCGTGGACCGTCAATGACTCCCCCATCCCCAGAGCCGACCTTGGCGACGTCAAGAGGAGCGAATGGACCCCACCCAAAGGTACTCCCCGCGGATTGAGAAGCTGCACCGAGACGAAACCCTGTAGTTGAAGGTAGTGGCAGAACGCCAGGGTGTCGGTCTCGTCAACTCCGAAGTCGGGAATATCCGCATCGGCGCGACTGCCTTCGGTGAGCAGGAAGTCGATCGCACGCTCTTCGGAGTGGCGCAGAGCGCGGTCCGACCGGGCAATCAGCCCGGTCGCGAGCTCACAGTCGTAGCCACCGCCAAACGCGCCCTCGAGCTCAATGAACGAGCAGGGGTCCGCCCCGCGGCCACACAGCCCATTCCCCTCCGGGCGGAGGAGGGCAGCGAGGCCCGAGCCGTTGATTCGCAGCGGGAGCACGATCCCACCTTCCCTGCTGAGCTGTTCGGGCCAGGCTGGCGGGATCTGCCACACGCCAGCGGTGACGATGATGCGGTCGTAGGGCGCGTTTTTCGGGGCGCCCCGTCCCCCGTCGCCGGCAACCACCTCAACCCGCTGATAGCCGGCGGCCTTGAGGCTCGCATCCGCAGCAGCAGCGACATCAGGATCGATGTCGACGGTGGTTACAGTGCCTTGCGGCCCCACGAGTTCGGCCAGGAGCGCTGCGTTGTAGCCGGTTCCAGTCCCGACTTCGAGGACGTTCTGACCGGGCTGGACATCGAGTCGACTCAACATCCGCGCCATGAGCGAAGGCTGGGTGGATGAGCTCGTAAGGATACCCTCCCGGGTCTTGGTGGTGATTGCGCGATCCCGGTAAACCTGCTCGAGAGGAAACCCGTGCACGAAGGCCTCCCGCGGTACTATCTCGAACGCACGGGCGACTCGGCTGTCGGCGGCAACGCCGACCTCGCTGAGCCTTGAGACCAGTTGGGTTCGCAGCGACAAGGAACGGTCCATCGCCATCGTGCTGGACTATAAGAGGGCTAACCGCGGGTCCCGAACGTTTGCATTCCCACAGCTGGACGTTCCTACCGACGAGCAACCGCCTCGGCGCTCGCGTAAAGGCGAGGACTCGCTGACACTCGGTAGCTGGAAAGACCTCCCGAGCTCCGCACCCAACGCCTGCTCCTTAGCCCCTCCAAGGCTGGTCTGCATGGGATCGCGGCATACTCTGCGCCGACTGCTCTACCCGTGGGAGGCCAGAAGTGAGTGAGCCGAAGCCCAGGCACCTCTCACCGGAGTATGCCGACCAGTTCAGAGACGAGGCCGTCGCCGAGGCCTACGTCCACTACCCGCCGTACTCGGCTGAGGTCCTTGACCTGCTTGTCAGCTTGCTAGAGGACGCTCCGCGAGTCGTGCTCGACATGGGGTGCGGGACGGGAGAACTGGCACGACCCTTGGCCGCGCTCGTCGATCACGTCGACGCGGTTGACCAGTCGGCGGCGATGATCGAACTCGGCCGTGCTCGAGAGCGTGGAGACCTCCCCAACATCCGGTGGGTGTGCGAGAGCGCCGAGGAATTCCCCTACGAGAACAGCCGCTACGGCCTCATCGTGGCCGGCGCCAGCATCCACTGGATGGGCTGGCACGCTGTTCTGCCCAAGATGGCCACGTCCTTATCTCCTGGCGGCTACCTGGCAGTCGTTAGCGGCCACGAGATCGCTGCGCCGTGGGTTGAGTCCCTCAACAGCACCCTCCCGAGATACTCGACGAACAGCGACTTCGGACATCACAGCGTGATCGCCGAGCTTGAACAGCGGCATCTCTTCTCGGCAGCGGGCAGGAGGCGAACAGCGCCTCAGGAGCACGACCTAACCGTCGACCACTACGTCGAACTCCTTCACGCCCGGAACGGCTTCTCCCGGCAGCGTATGGCTCCAGAGAAAGCAGCCGACTTCGATGCTTCCGTTCGAGAGTTGGTCATGCCCTTCTCTCGCAGCGGTACCGTTCGCGTGGCCATGACGAGCACCGTCACGTGGGGACATCCCCTCGACCCAGACCCCTGAGTGAGAAGTTCCTGTTGCCCGCCCCCAAGGCGAGCTTGCTTTCACGGCATCAGCCGTACCGCCGCTGGCCTATCTCCGCCCTGGGTTCCAAGGCTCAAGACAGACAGGTCACCCGTCTGTAGATGGGGTTCCGCCGAGTATCTCTAGCAGCGGCTTGAGCCGCCCGCCCTTGCTGGCCCTGGCCGCAAGGTGAGCGAGGTCGCTCGCAGACACCACCAGGGGATTCCGCTGAAACCGCCCGTCATGGCTGTACGAGCAGAAGCGAAGGCTAAGCTCGCCGTCGTCCCACTCCAAAAGCTGAATCGTCGGCTGGTGCCAGCGGGACTGGCACGAGACCTCCTCGACGATCTGCCCCTGCCCAAAGTAAAACTTGAAGGGACGGGGTGTCCGGCGTTCGACGTTCGCATCGTGTTCCGAGCCCATAGCACCACCCACCGTATTAGGGGCCGCCCGGATTGCTCGCGCTAAGGGCAGCTTCCATTTCGTTTTCCAAGCTTGCCAAGTGCATCAGGTGCTCCGCAAGCGGTTCCCACCTGCACCGGGCCGCCGCGGCGTGGGCACGCCCCAGGTGCCAAGCCTGCCTGCTCTTGAGGTCGGCGAGCTCTGGCGCGACATCGCGCAGGAACCAGGCGTAGTCCAGGGCTCGCCTCACACCCAGGGGCAACGCGAATCGCCGCAGGTGTTCCAGCCCCTGCTGTGCGAGTTCCCTGTCCTTGATGGTCGCCACCAGCGCCTCTATGGCCTCGGAGCCGATGACAATCCCCGGATGAACCGTGGCCCTGGAATCTCTGTAGGCCTGAGCGAAGGACCGAATCGCCTTTTCAGCGATCTCTTCTTGGCCGGGTCTCCTGACACGGGTAGGCGAGTGCCACCGACGGTACGCACCTCTCCGGTACCCGATCAGTTCGGCCCTCCAAGCGTGATCGAGCGCCTCGATGTCGATGGGCATCGCGGGGTACCCGGCAGGATCGTGCATAACAACCGCACCCTCCTCGACATCGAGCGCGAGAACGAAGTGATCGACCCCATTCGCTCCCCGGCTGTCGGGGTGGTAGGGGAGCTCACCCATGTCCAGGGGACCGAGCATCACCGGTCCCTCGTCAAGCTGTCGGGTCAGCGCGTGCGCGGGCATGGCGGCGCCGTCTGATTCTGCTTCCTCGGCCACCTCGAATCCCAGTAGCGCGAACGCACGAGACACTCCCACGTCAGGTGAAGACGCCCAGCCGCTCAGGAAAAGGGTCTGGGACTCGACGAGCCAGAAGGCGCCCAGTCCGACCCCCGACAAGACTTCGAGGAGGCGAGGTTCAACAGACTCGCCGACGCTCTCAAGCAGCATCGCGGCAGAGTTGGCATAGCAGTAGGGACTGTTGCCGCTGTAGCCGATCATGGACATCCCCGAGTCTGTCAGCCTAGTCCTGAGGCCTGGGTGTTGCCACTGGCCTGGGAGAGGCGGCAACTCCAGGGTGAAACGGGTGCAGGGACGAGCGTGAATCGGATGTACCCTTATTTTCATACGATGGTTGATGCGATAATAGCGGCCACGGCTATTCTCGCTACCGCTAACAAGGAGCTGCGCGTTGCCTGACCAACCCCGACAGCCGCACGGTCACCTGGTTGACTGCCCGGGCGGGTACCGCGCGTTCGTGCCGACTGCGCCTCCGCCGCCCCTGTCATGGGACGAAGCGCTGACGGTCCGCCTCTCGGCCGCGGACCGGGCCATCGGCAGGCTTGCAGGTGAGGGACGACGTCTTCCCAACCCACACATCCTCACCCGAACCTTCGTCCGCAAGGAAGCCGTCCTCTCCAGCCGCATCGAGGGAACCCAAGCGACTCTCGCCGAGCTGCTGGCGGCCGAGGCCGGCACCGCCGTGGAGCGCAGTCCCGACGACCTGCGCGAGGTGGGCAACTACGTCACCGCCCTCGAGTACAGCCTCGAGCGCTTGGAGACGCTGCCCGTCTCGCTGCGTCTCGTGCGCGAGCTGCACGAACACCTCATGCGGGGCGTCCGGGGGGACGTGGCCACGCCGGGTGAGTTCCGGCGCAGCCAGAACTGGATCGGACCGCCGGGATGCACGCTGAACGAGGCGACCTATGTTCCGCCACCACCTGCGGAGGTGATGCCGTGCCTGGGGGCATGGGAGCGGTTCCTGCACGACGAGTCACTTCCGCCGCTGGTGCACGCCGCCATCACCCACACGCACTTCGAGGCGATCCACCCCTTCCTCGACGGCAACGGCCGTGTCGGGCGCCTGCTGATCACGCTCCTGCTGGTGACGCGGGGCATCCTTCCCTCGCCGCTGCTCTACCTGAGCGCCTACTTCGAGGCCACGCGCGACCAGTACTACGCCCACCTGCTCGCCGTGACAGAGCGGGGCGAGTGGGAGGAGTGGCTGACCTACTTCCTGCGAGGTGTCGTGCTCCAGTCGGACGATGCCCTGGAGCGGATCGAGCGGCTCGAAGACCTGCTCGCTGGCTGGAGGCACGAGTTGGCCGGAAGCCGCTCACGGCTGCCGGAGCGGGCGCTCGACCTCTTCGCCGAGAACCCCTTCTGGACGGTGGGGGGCGTGGCCGAGCGGCTGGAGGTGGCGTTCACGACCGCCCAGCGCGGCATCAACCGGCTTGAGGCAGCGGGCATCGTCTGCCGCGTGGGGGAAGGGCGCCGCAACCGCGTGTACTGCGCGGAGGCCATCCTCACCATCCTCGAGGAGCCGAGCGTTCTCAAGCCAGCACCGTGATCTGAGGCAGCTGCCTCCTGGCGCACCCACCGGGCTCCCCGTTGGAGCCGGTGGAGCGCCTCAATGCTCGAAAGGCTGACAGAGCTGCGCTGCTTCTTGCCGCGGTTCCCCATGGGAGACTGTGCGGCGAACGTTCGAACTGTTAAGTCCCGAACGTCGGAATCGATCCTGTGTGAGTGGCGACGCGAGGTGTATTCCGTCAGCTCGCCCGCATCGCCTGTGGATTCGGGATCTCGATGTCGACCAGCTCTCTGTACTGACATGTGTGAGGGTGAGCGCAACGGGGTCGCTCGGTCACCAGGTCGAGTGCAAGATCAAGCCCCATTGGCTCTGGCTTGAATGTGTGCGCACTTTTCCATGAGCTGGCTGAACGGCTCTTCATCGTCAAGGAGCATGCCGTCGCTCACCATCCTCGCGTAGTCGTCGGCCAGAGCTGTACGTGCCTGCCCCTCCGGCACCAGCAGAAGTCCTCCCGAGACCGCCGCTTCGTAGTCGATCCAACTCCCCGTAGCGTCCTTCTCTCGAAAGAACATCGACTTGTGGCGCGCGACCGCTTCTGCAAGGGAACGGTTCACGAGCGCATCTTTGGCAAGCCCGGCATCATCCAGGCGGACGAGGTCGTGCCAGTGCCGCGAGAGACGCTGGCCCCGCTTTCGCTGCTGCCGACAGAAGACGTGAATGGCCGTAGCTTTCTCCCAAAACGTACGCTCAGCGGCCATCACGAAGGGGAAGACTGTAGGGAATGCGACTCCTGGGAGAGAGGTACCCGCGTCGCACTCGATCAGGCGCTCCTGACGAGGTTCTCCGGTGGAGCGTGCGCCGAACTCCACCAACACCTCGGGCTTCACGAATCCGGAACCCTCGCCGGAGCAGCACTACTTCGGTGATACGCACACAGCGGGGCAGACGCGGGTCAAAGGGACCTGCGGGCGCATTAGCACCGTACCGGGGCGAGTCGCACACGTCCCCAGGCGCAAGGCGCGCCAGTCGTCGGGGAGCGCGGCGGTCACTCGCGCGCGTCCAGGCAGGCGACATCGCCCGGCCAGTCGAGCAGGCGCGTGTCCGCCGTGATCAGTTGGTGTCCTTCGAGCGCGGTCGCGAGGATCAAGCGGTCGGCGGGGTCGCCGTGCAAGTCGCGCAGAACCCCGGCACGGGCGGCGATGGCGCCGTCGACGGGAATCTCAACCAGGCCGTCGCGCAGGAGGGAGGCGCGCCAGGCGGCGAGGTCGGCTGTCAGCGTGACTCTTCCCTTGCCCTGCAGCATGCCGGCCTCCCAGAAGGTGATGGTGGAGACGGCAGCGGTTCCGGCCTGCCACTCGCGCTCGATGGTCCCACGGGCGTGGCGGCCCAACTGGGAGCGGCCATGCCAGAACCAGACCAGGACATGCGTGTCCAGCAGGATCATGGTGGGTTGAGCACGCGGTCGGGGTCGGACTCGGCCTCCCACTCCACCTCGATCGGCTCGATGATGTCGCCGTGGATGGCGATTTCACCGCCCGCGCCGAACAGCGTCCTTGGCTTCCTCTCGCAGGGCGCCAGCTTCGCCACGGGCTTGCCCCGCTTGGTGATGACGATCTCCTCGCCGCTCTCGGCGATCTCGTCCATGAGGGCAAGGCACTTGGCCTTGAATTCGGACGCCTTCATGGTGCGCGTCTCGCCGCCGCCGGGGCTTTCCCTGGTCATGCCGCACTCCCGATCTCGAATGTGACCATTATGGTAGCAGAATGTGACCAGTTCAGGTCGTCTGCCTACCCTTCGCATAGCCAAGCTCCGCGAGCAGCTCGTCCATGCGGGCGGCCGCCTCGTCGCGCTTGCGCTCGGCTTCGCGAAGCTGAGCGAGTGCGTCCTCGACGCTCAGGACCTCGACGGGCTCGGTCGTGTCGACGTAGCGGCTGATGTTCAGGTTGTAGTCGTTAGCGGCGATCTCTTCCACGCCAGTCCGTAGCGGCCTCATGCCGCGATCATCCCCGGCAGGTTCTCGCGGATCATCCAGCGGCCGTTGTGGGGTCCGTTGTTCGGCCCGGAGGGATCGAGCTTGCGGTAGCCCTTGATGGGCAGCGCGGCGAGTGGGGGCGACTCAACGCCAAGCTGCTCCAGCACCCAGTCGAGACGCTTTGCGGTCGCCATGTCGAGCTGCAGGGCGTAGCTGGTGATCCGCTCGATGTCGAGGTCGGGCATTGCGATGTCGAAGGCATGAAAGACCTCGGCAAAGCCTCCGCAGTGTCGGGGCATCGAGAGTCCGTCCAGCAGCGTGCGCTCGCGGTCGGTGACGGCCACGCGGGCATCGCCGATCCAGATCCGCTCCACCCCGAAGAAGCGCTCTGGTTCGATCTGGATGAACCGGTAGGCGGCGTCCCCGATCGAGGAGCCGCCACCGCCCTGGGCAGTCGCCGCTCTGCGCATGCCTGGACAGCCCTGGCCGCAGCAGCCTCGGCCGTCTCTCCGAGTTCGATGCGTCTCGTGGGAATCGCCAAGAGCCCGGCACCGCCGTTGGATGAGGGGTGACGAGCTAAGAGCACTGCGTCGCCTGCGGTTACAAGCATGCCGGTTACCGGCGCTGGATTGCGCCACTGGACGCGCCCACACGCTGGGCAAGAAGCGTGATGGCCGCCAGCAATTTCGGCTGCGTGCAGGCGCGTGCCGCAGTTGGAACAAAATCCGAGTTCAGAAGTCATACCACAACTCGATATTGTCTGGACCCCTGCGGAAGCGATACCACCCGCTTTGCAGCGCGGGGATCTCTGGCGCCTGCTCAGGGCTGGGTTCGACACGGATGCGCAACGCGTCGAGCGAGGGACGGCCACGGGAGCGCCAATCCTGCAGGGTCTCTCTGGCGACCGTTTGCGCCTGGTTCGTGCCGTGCACCGTCAGTGACTCCCCAAACCCCAAGGCTGACCTTGGTGATGTCAAGAGGAGAGAATGGACCCCGCCCCAAGGTACTCCTCAAGGGTTGAGAAGCTGCGTGGAGACGAAACCCTGGAGCTGAAGGTAGTGGTAGAAGGCCAGGGTGCCGGCCTCGTCAACTCGGAAGTCGAGGAGGTCAGCATCGGCGAGCCTACCGTTGGCGAGCAGGAAGTCGATCGCACGCCCTTCGGAGTCGCGCAGAGCGCGGTCCGAGCGGGCGATCAGTCCCGACGAGAGCTCGTAGCGGTAGCCACCGCCAAAGGCGCCCTCAAGCGCAATGAAGGAGCAGGGATCCGCGCCGTGACCGGACAGCTCATCCCCGTCCGGGCGGAGAAGGGGGGCGAGGCCCGAGCCGTTGATTCGCAGCGGGAGCACGATGCCGCCTTCCCCGCTGAGCTGTTCCGGCCAGGCCGGTGGGATCTGCCACGCGCCGGCGGTGACGATGATACGGTCGTATGGCGCGTTCTCCGGGGCGCCCAGCGCCCCGTCGCTAGTGATCACTTCAACCTGCTCGTAGCCGGCGGCCTTGAGACTCGAAGCCGCTGCAGCGCAGACACCGGGATCGATGTCGACCGTGGTTACAGCGCCTTCGGCCCCCACAAGCTCGGCGAGGAGCGCCGCGTTGTAGCCCGTTCCTGTCCCGATTTCGAGGACGTTCTGACCGGGCTGGATGTCGAGCCGACTCAGCATCTTCGCCATCAATGAAGGTTGAGTGGATGAGCTAGTAAGGATGCCCTTGCGGATCTTGGTGGTGATGGCGCGGTCACGGTACACGTGCTCGAGGGGAAACCCGTGGACAAAGGACTCCCGCGCTACGGTCTTGAACGCACGTGCGACTCGGCCATCAGGGGCAATGCCCAGCTCACTGAGCCTTGAAACCAGCTGAGTTCGAAGCAACAAGGAGAGATCCGTCGCCGCCAGAGAGACACCATACGTGGGCCAAACGGCGCTCCCATCAGCTTGAATGCCCGACCCGTTCAGTGAAGAGTGCCGGCAAGCGCCTTGACTTCGTGCGAAGTCCGGCATCGGACTACCTTGGCCGAGTCCAGTGCCAACGCCTGCGCAGTCGCCGCTCGGGTGACCATCCTGTCACTGTCTTCGGAGACTGAGTCGACGACACTCGCCCCCCTGTAGTACCGCCACATGAAGCGGGTGTGGTCGAGTTGACTTCGCATTCCAGCGTGAGGGTGTCCGCCGGTGAGCGTGCGTCGGAGGTGGTGAGGTAGCTTTCGCGCCAGGGCCACCCGCATCGGCGGGTCGAGCCAGATGATGACATCGGCGTCTGTGAACAACCTGGCCGTCCACCCAAGGTAGACGCCCTCAGTGACCCAAGTGGGTTGAGCCACTATCGAGTTGATGTCCGCCAAGCGATGAGGGAGGGGCCTGGCAGCCCCCGACTGCGGGTCAAAGGCAATGTCGTCGAGCTTGATGGGCTCTACACCTCGCTGCCGAGCCGGCGCAACGCGAGGGTGGTCTTGCCGCTCCCAGGCCCTCCAACGATGTGCACTCAAGCAGCGTCCATCACCGGTTCCCCGGCGGCATCTCGTCTCGCCTGACGAGACGCCCCGCAGTGAGCAGACCCGAAGACTTCGTGACATCGAGTTCCCCGTTGGCAGACATGATCTCGCGTACGGCCCTTTCAAACTCGCTCAGGTCGTGCGGAGCGCCGGGAACTCCCCTGGCCCACCTCAGCAGGGGCGGGATCTCGGTGACGACGAGGCTATCGGCGTAGACCTCAAGTTCGACCTCGCGGAAGAACCCCGAGAGTATCTCCTGAGCGTTCTCCAGCGTGAATTGCGAAAGACTGTCCGGCCAGCCAGCCCCTGGCAGGTGTCGCGCCACGAGTTCGTCGAGTTCCTTCAGGTGTTCCTTGCCGTTCGTGGAGAAGAGCACCACTCCTTCAGGTCGAACCACACGGGCGATCTCAGACAGCGCCGCATCGCTGTCGTCCACCTCATAGAGCATGTGGAAACACAGGACCGCATCGAAGGTGCCATTGGGGAACGGGAGGCGCTGGGCGTCCGCAACCACACACATGGGCCCGCTTGCCACCTCCGGCGCATTGCCTCGTGCCGCTGTGACCATCGCCGTCGAGTAGTCCGCCTGCACCAGGCGTCTCAGTTCCGGTAAGGCCTGGTCCGTCTTCGACCAGAGAGCTCCTGTTCCGCAACCGACCTCGAGCACCTGGCCGGAGAGATGCCTTGCGATCCTCCCCATGACCCACGGATGCCAGCCGAGACCGTTTGTACTGAAGCGCTCGTGTAGGTCCACCCGCGACTCAAGCGGCTCCGAGGTGCGGTATTGCCGCTGCACGGCTTGGTTCCCGTTGCCGTGTTCCCCGTTGGACACTTGCGTCACCCCGCTGAGTTGGCGCCCAACCCGATTTCCAGCGGCACTGACGGCAGGTCACCGTTGAGAAGTGGTTCGTTTCTCAACCTCAGCGTGCCTGGTCCAAGCTGGGGCCAGGTCGTGAACGAAGGCCGGGCGTTGCTCGATAGCAAGCCGATGATGAGTATCTCGGCGGGTATTGCCATCACGGTTGTGGTGCTGTCGTTCAATGTCCTCGGCGGTGCCACTCGCGACTGGCTTGGCCCGCGTCAACGGACTCGCTGACGGCTGCCGAGCCGGTGGCGATCAGACCGGCTGCACCTCTGGGCAATACGGGGGTGAGTCGAGGTAGTCCACGCCGATGTCAAAGAGCTCGATCATTTCACCCAACGGTCCGTAGATATACCCCGCTCCACCCTCGGGAGCGAAGAACCACTCGGCGTTACCCGTGGCCACGTCCAGCACTTCCGGCGCAGGCAATTTAAGAGCCGCGACAGCCGAAAGGCTCACGTTGGTCATCCGAAAATAGCTCCCACCGCAGTATCGTTTCCCTGTTGCGGGATCGAGTGCCGGCGTAGTGTCGCGAACCTCGACTTCGAGGACCGCGTCCATCTCGGCGAAGCGATACTGCCCTTCAGTCCCCGGAACGCCCCCAAGCTGGAGACCCAGCGTCTCTTCGTAAAAGGCACGGGCCGATGGGAAGTCCTCACTCGAGTAGTGAACAACGGCGAAGGGTGTCGAGCCGGACGTGAGAACGTAGTTCTGCCCATCGATGACGACCGCGATCCCTTCTCGGTCCGGTGCGGCAACAGGATCGGTCATTGCAATTGAGGGACTGCCGGCGCGCATCTCCTGGTAGACGTCAGCAGGATCGCCCTCTACCGGAACGACAATCGTGAGATCCGTTTGCGCAGGTTGACTCCCCGGCCGATCCACTCGCCAGGCAGGCTTGACCTCGATGAGAAAGAGCTGCTGATGCGAACTCTGGTGCTCGATAACGTATGTATCGAACTCCTCGCCGTAGGTCGGTCCCCCCTTGAGACAGACCTCGCGACGCGGATTGTTTTCGTCAGTCCGGAACTCGTCGATTCCCCCCACAGTTGCGAGAGTGAATCCGGCGACTCGAAAGGCGTCCGCTACCCCTGCGATATCTGAGACGTTGACTCCGTGGTGGGCTGTTCGCAAGACCGCCATCGCGGAATCCTTTCTCCCCTGCGACGAAGCCGGGGGTTGCCCTTCCACGTAACTCTACAGCCCGACGCCTTGCTCTGAACCTTCTGGAGCTTGGCTGAGAGCAAGGCGCAGCCACCTCACCGGCGAAGCACTTCCGTGCCAACGTCGGCGTTGTCAGAACGAGAGCACCACGTAGAACGGGGCGCATCCACTTTCGCACGAGCGCGTTGTCATGCCTCTTGAGTTCAGTGGCGCGAAACGTGGGATACATCGGGACGATGTGCCCTCTCTCCCCGCCACATGCCGCAGCTCGCAACCCTAGGGAAAGTCTGAACAACTCGCCAGAGCGAGCGAGCAGATGCGATCATGGCGCGTGAACCGGAGAGGGAGGGTGCCCCCATACATCAGCCGACGTTCGCCAGCGTGGAGTTCGAGCAGAAGAAGCGGAAGACGCGGCGTGAGTTGTTCCTCGAGCGCCTCGACGCCCTTGTGCCCTGGGATGAGTTGGAGGGGCGCATCGAGCCGCACTACCCGAAGGCGGGACGGGGACGGCGGCCCTACCCGCTGGCGGTGATGCTGCGCAGCCACTGCGTCCAGCTCTGCTACAACCTCAGCGACCCCGCCATGGAGGACCTCCTCTACGAGGCCGAGTCGGTGCGCCGCTTCTGCGGTCTCACCCTGACCGAGGCCATTCCCGACGAGAGCACCATCCTCCACTTCCGCCACCTGCTGGAGCGCCACAACCTGGGGACGAAGCTGTTCGAGACAATCAACGCCCACCTCGCCCGCCGCGGCCTGCGCCTGCGCGAGGGCACGATCGTGGACGCCAGCATCATCGAGGCGCCCTCGTCGACGAAGAACCGCCAGCGCGCGCGCGACCCGGAGATGCACCAGACGAAGAAGGGGAACGAGTGGCACTTCGGCATGAAGCTGCACATCGGCGTGGACGCCGACAGCGGGCTGGTGCACAGCATGAGGGCGACGGCGGCGAACGTGGCCGACGTGACGGAGGCGCACCGCCTGCTGCACGGCGAGGAGCGGGAGGCGTACGGCGACGCGGGCTACCAGGGCGTGGAGAAGCGTCCCGAGCAGGCGCGCGCGGAGGTCGCGTGGCGCGTAGCCATGCGACCCGGCCTGAGGCGGCTGCTTGAGCCGGGGAGCGCGGCGGCGCGGGCGGAGCGGGAGAAGGCGTCGCTGCGGGCGCAGGTGGAGCACCCCTTCCTCGCGGTGAAGCGGCGCTTCGGCTACGACAAGGTGCGCTACCGCGGTCTGGCCAAGAACCGGGAGCGGCTGGCGCTGCTGCTGGGCTTGACGAACCTGCTCAGAGCCGAGCCCCAACTCGCCTGACCCGGGGAGCAGTGCGTCCCCCGCGCCCGTCGAAGCGGGACGGGAGGGCAAAAGAAGCCCCCGCCCTCCCCCCGGCCCCCTCCCCTGCGGTCCTCCTTGTCCAATACAACCTGCTGCCGGCAGCAAATCGCCGCCGGCAGCCTACTTGCTCAGAGGATTCCTAGAGCGCCAGAGGCCGCGGCTCGCCCAGAGCCCAGGTCGGTTTCTTGTGGTTCGTGGCAGGCTACCTGGGCATGTCGGTGAACCGAATGATGCACGGGTGCGGCAGGCGGCGCACAAACACCAACTCGCCAAAGTCCCTGTCCTCCGTGATGAAGACGCGTTGCTCCGCAAGCGCCATGGCGAGCAGCTCGTCGTCCGAGGCGCGAGGTGCGGTCTCCAAGGCCGATAGGACATCGTGGCCACGTTCGGTCAGTGCCGCGTACATGCTGCGAGACGCGGCGCACACGTCAAGCAGGAACTTCAAGATTCGTGGACGGGTACCCGCTCGTGCACATCCTCACCGGCTATCGAGCGGTGAGCGAAGAGCAGGCACGCCTGCATGTCTTCCCGCTCAAGCACCGGGTATTCATCGAGGATCGTCTCCGCGGAGTCGCCTGCCGCCAGCATTCCGAGGACATGCTCTACGGCGATGCGCAGGTCGCAAATGATCGGCTTGCCGCCGAAGACGTCGGCGCGCACCGTGATGCGCTCCAGCAGTTCGGACTGACTTGTCACTGGTATCTCCTCTCAGCATGGTGGCCCTTCATCAGCGCGCAGCCAATATCACGGAGTCCAGTGGGTGCTTCTCAGCGCTGCCACATGCGCTCATGGCTGGTATTCCCGGTGTAACTGGACCCTTTGAGATCGAGCGCGGCCAGGATATCCCCGGTTCCCACCACCGAGCCTTCACTTGTGACAGGCGATGCAGACCCTGGCCTGACCGTAGAGGTCGTCGCGCGGGAACCGACGGACGCCCGAATCTCTATACGCCGTATGGGGTTTGCTGGTCGGGGCGACTGGACTTGAACCAGCGACCTCTTGACCCCTAGCAGGGTGCTGAAAAAGTCCGCAGTGGTCGTTTTGGGCTGATTTCACGCGGGTCGCAAAATCAAAAGCCAATGTTTCTGGGCTCTACGAGACACTGCCGGATGGTCAGTCAGGGCCTCAGGCCCAAGATCGTGCATTTGTCAGCACCCTGCTAGGGAGTGGTACGCCGATAGGGGGCAGCCGGGAACATCTCGGTTGGGGCGCACGGGCGCCCGTGGATAGACCTCCACGCGCCAGGGAGCCTCGCCGGACCTCGCAGGCCCAACCCCTCACTCCCTCCGCGGCAGCACCTGCTCCCGGACCATCTCGTCCGGCACGCCGAAGTGCTCCGCCACCTCCCATGAGTTGACGAGCCCCTCGGCGCGGGCCTCGTCGACATCGACCAGCAGGCCACAGGCGAAGTCCTCGGCCTCCCGCTCGAAGCCTCGCGCGATGTCGGTGTGCTGGCGTATCCAGAGGTGATTGCCGGGGTGTAGTTGGCAGTGTCCGATGGCATGCGCCACCACCCAGCGCCGCCACTCCGGCTCCAGCCGGTCGGAGACGGCGACGTAGTCCCCGAGCCGCATCTCCTCAAGCACGCGCAGGGACCATCGTTGGACGGTCGCCCGAGCCCCCGGCGACGGCCTCCGCATCCACCTGACCGCGCAGGCCCAGTTCGCGCCTCAGCGCCGAGCCCCGCTGCTGCGCCCTGCTCATGCGCGCCTCACGTCTTCTGCCTGCTGGCACCGGCAGCGTCGCCGTGGAAGGTACCGGCGTACCAGTTCCCGGGGGTTCGTAAACTCCCTGATGTCCTTATCGCCCCATCGCCACGGCCTCCTTCGGGCGGCTGCTCCCGGACCCCCGGCCCGGGAGCATGGGATTCCCCTACTGCAGGGCGACCTCAATGGGCGTGAGGTCGCTCCGGTACCAGTTCTGGGCCCCAGAGCCGGGGCTCGTGTAGAGGGTCATGGCGAGAGGTCCATCGTCGTCGTGGGTGATCCAGCCTTCGCCGGGCACGCGCGTGCTGATGTAGAGGCTCGTGGGGGCGCCGACGTTCCGCCAGACGGCTACGTCGATGGTGACGGTTGAGCCGTCCGCAAGGACGACCTCCACGGGCGTGAGGTCGCTCCGGTACCAGTCCTGGGCGCCAGAGCCGGGGCTCGTGTAGGGGGTCATGGCGAGCGGTCCATCGTCGTCGTGGGTGTCCCAGCTTTCGCCCGGTGCGCGTGTGCTGATGTAGAGAGCCGCGAGGGCGTTGAAGGGATCCTCGTTTCGCCGCCAGACCGCCACATCAATCGTCACCGTCTCCTCGGTCACTGTCTCCCGGGCGAGGGTCAGGCCGAGCCTCTGCCAGGGGTAGGCGGTGTTGTCCCAGGCGCCCGTTTCCACGACCGCGCGGTCGCCGACCCTGAAGGTCACGTCGCCGCCCGCCGCCCCGCAGCCGGCCAATTGGTCTGCGTGCGCGACGCTGGCGTAGTACCTGGTGACCGTGCGCCCGTCCTCGATCGCGCGGTAGGTCGCGACGGGCTCGCCGGCGTTGCAGCGCGTGTCGCCCACGTAGGCCTCCACGGCGAGGCCCGCGGCCGCCTCGCCGGCGGGGTCGGTCACGGTTCCCGCGAAGGCGGACGCCCGCGCCGTGGCCTCGATCTCGACCCCCGCGACCGTGGTCAGCGCGGGGACGGCCCAGGTCACGGGCTCGGTGACGGCAATCCAGTAGGCGGCGCCCTGGTCGAGGGTGGCGAGGGTGTTGACGCCGGGCACGTCCCCGAAGCCGGGGAAGAAGGCCAGCCAGGCGCCCGCCTCCCCGTCCCAGCCGTAGAGGGCGGCGACGGCGGCGGAGATGTCGTTGGCGAGGTCCCCGTCGCCCCGCAGGGCATCGGCGATGGCGATGCTGTCGGCGCCGGGCCACGCGAACGTGTTCCAGCCGGCATCGAGCGCGACCTCCGCGACCGCCTGCGTGAAGGTCATGCGGTAGGTCTTCGTGCGGCTGCCGTCCGAGGAGGTGACGGTGACGGTGATCTCATCGAGCTCGTCCAACGCCACCTGGTAACCGTCGGTCACCTCGTCGCTGTCGCCGGGCTCGATGACGACCGCCGCCTCACGCTGCTCGGCCTCGGCCTCCACCGTCGTCTCGGTGGCGTCCTCGCCGGCGACGCCCTCGTACTCTGTCTGGCCGGGTGAGAACTCGCCGAAGTCGACGCCGCTCAGGGTGAGCGTGGCGAGACGGGCGTCGATGGCGTCGGGCATGTTGTAGCTATAGACCTTGCTGTCGCTCTCATCGGTGACGTACATGACATCGCCGTTGGCCCAGATGCCGCGAGGGCTGTTGTTGCTGGCGCGGGAGAGCTTCGTGAACTCCTCGTCGGCGACGCGCTCGAGCTCCTGCGCTTTCGCGTCTTCAGCCGCGGGCGCTTCCGGCCTTGCCGGCAGGCGGTAGGCGAAGAGGCGCTTCGGGTCGGGGTTGGAGACCCAGATGGTGACGCCGTCGGACCAGAGGCCCTGGGGGTCGTCGTTCGTTGAGTCGAGGGCGTATTCGGCCAGCAGCTCGCCGCTGGCGAGGTCGTAGGCGAAGAGGCTGTCCTTGACGCCGTCCAGCACCCACATGGTGACTTCGTCGGACCAGATGCCGCGGGCGTCGTGGTTGCGCTCGGCGAGTTCGATGTCGGAGTCCGGCACGCGCTCACCGCTGTCGAGGTCGTGCGCGAACAGCCGGTTCTGGCCGCTGTCGGAGACCCAGAGGGTAACGCGGTCGGACCAGACGCCGCGTGGGGCGCGGTTGGTCTCGGCGAGCTCGAACTCGCGCTCCTCAACGCGCTCCCCGCTCTCACAGACAGCAACGCGAAGCGTTCATCGCACTGTGTACGGCTGCCATCACGTACTTCATCGACGATCCGCTGGACGCCTGGACACCCGAGTTCTTCAAGGCCGCTGACGACTCGGACAAGCGTCTCTTCGCGTGGAGCGTGGGCGAGCGTATTCGCGGAGTGGACGACGCAGGCCAGCGAGACTGGTGGGAACGTTGGCTCAAGCAGTATTGGGAAAACCGCCTTCAGGGCGTCCCTGCACGCCTCAGCAAGGGCGAAGTGGCTGCGATGGTCGGGTGGCCACGCTACTTTGAGAGCCTTTTCCCCGAGGCTGTTGATCTTGCAGTCAAGATGCCCGAGGCGCCACTCGAGGGATGGGGTGTCCTTCATGCGATGGACGAAGGTGACCACTGGGCGAGTTACCCCGAGGCAACGGTACGGCTGCTGGTCTACGTCGCGGAGCACGATGCATCCGGGGGGTTCTGGCACGAAGCGCAGCCTCTTGTGGAGAAGCTCTCCAGTCTCGAACTCTCCGAAGGCTCAGCGACCCAACTCGATGAGCTTCGCGCGAAACACGGCCCATCCTGAGCCGGGTCCGTCGCCACCCATGCCTACAAGGCCAAGGTGAAGGTCAGGACAAAGGTTCTCGATTTCGTATAGCTTGGTAGGCCAGCGGGGATTCGAACTGTGCGAACCTCACCCGGTCATCGGTCCAGGGACTGTCCCCGCGTCCCTGCTTCGTAGAGCCTGTCTACCCTCAGAACGAGAGCGATAGGTAGAACGGGGCGCACCCCTTTTCGCACGAGCGCGTCGTCATACCGATGTTTCTTCAATGGTGAGAAAAAAATCGCCCTCAAACCTTTCAAATCTGAGCGGAATCACGCCCTCAAGGACGCCTGAGGCGCCATCGTCGGTTCGCTCGATCGTGACCGAGAGCTGCATCGCCTCGGAGACCTCCTTGAGGCGACCCGCCTCCACCTCCGCCACAACGCGCTCTCGCAGGGCCTCGCAGGTCGCGGCGAAGTCCTCCACGCTCGCGGGAATCTGAGGCGCGAGTCCAGAGGCGTTCAGCCGAGCGACCGGCGCCTCGGCGGGCGAGCGTCGCGCCTGAATAGCGGCCAGCTCCTTCTGTAGGTACGCCTCGTCGACCTCGCCCATCTGGAAGAGCCGGAGGACCCGCTGTCGCTGATTGTCGAGCGACGTGAGGAGTTGCTGAGCGGCGGCCAGGTCGTCGTTGCGCGCGTCGCTTGACGGCGCATGCTCCAGCTCCGCCAGCACCACCTCCGGTGAGGCGAGTACCGTGGTTTGGGACTTCCGAACGTCTATGACGGAGGCTGGGATTCCCACCTGGAGGCCCGAGGTTGTGGCACAGCAGACCAAGCCACCGACCTGGGCACGACTCGCCGCCGGCGGTCCCCTAAGCCCCTCGGCCGCTCGGTGCTAGCCTCCGCCCGCTCTGCCCTGGGTCCAGATGTGGTCGATCCGCGTGCGGTGGATGAACCACTCGCCGTCGACCTTCTTGTAGACGTCGTTGTAGACGCCCAGTAGACCCACGGGGTTGGGATTGTCCCCCAGACCCAGATCGAGCAGGAACCAGCTGCCGGTCGCGCTATCCGGGCCCGTGAGCTCGACCCAGCCGTTGGTGGTCGCATGCATGAAGGAGAAGGGCTTGGCGCTGCCCCCGGCGACCTTCTTGTACTGCTCGCGGATCTCGTCGCGACCGACCCAGTCGCCGTAGGGCAGGTCGTCGCTGAATTCGCAGACGGCGTCCTCCGTGAAGATCATCGCCAGCTCGTCCGAGCGGTGGCTGTCGAACAGCTGCGAGTAGAGGACCCGTAGCTGCTTGATCGCTTCGATCTCGAGATGCTCTTCCATGGTTGGTGGCTTCACGCCCATTGCACATCGCTCCCCTTGAGATGTGCTACGCAGGATACCGCTACGGCGGGCCCTGCGTAGTGAGGCGCTCGGCGATTCGTGGCCTCCGAGGCGCGGACAGGACGAGCCGCGCGGCTATTCGATCAGGCTGATGGCTGCCGTGGCAATGCCGAGGAAGAGCAGGAAGCCGAAGACGTCGGTGAACGTCGTGACGACGACGGCCGATGCCACCGCCGGATCGACGCCGATGCGTCGCAGGAAGAGGGGGACGCCGGCGCCGACCGAACCGACGATCACCATGTTCCCGAGCATGGCGAGGCCCAACACGAGACCGAGGCCGAGGTTTTGCTTCCACACGATGGCGACGACGGCCACCAGAATCCCCAGCCAGACTCCGTGCAGGAGCCCGAGCAGGGCTTCCCGAATCAGCAGCCGCCGCGCCTGGACGCCCACGAGCTCGCCAAGTGCGATCGCGCGAACGATGAGCGTGAGGGTCTGCGTACCGCCGATGCCTCCCTGTCCCGCGACAACCGGGAGGAAAGCCGCGAGCACCACGACCCTGGCCAGCGTGGACTCGAAGACCGCAATGGTCGCGGCGGCGAGGAAGGTGGTGGCAAGATTCACCGTGAGCCAGGGCAGGCGTGTGCGGATGGAGGCTCCGAGGGGCCCGTCGATGGTCTCCCCGGAGACGTTCGCCACCTGCAGCATCTGGCGCGTGTCGTGCTCGACCGACGCCCCCAGGAGGGACTCGGAGAGGATCACGCCGATCAGCTTGCCGTCCTCGACAACTGGAAGCTGGGTGATGTTGTAATGGCGCTGTAGTCGAGCGCACTCCTCCGCCGGGTGTCGACCGTCACAGAGGCGACCACGGCCCTGGACAGTGTGTTAACAGGCGTCCCTTCCGCAGCGAGCGCCAGGTCGACCATGGTGACCTGGCCCACGAGCTGCCCGGCATCCTCCAGCACGAAGATGTGGGTGAAGCCGTACCCCGCTTCGCCCATGGCCCGGAGCCCTTCGCGCGCGGCTGCGACCTGCCCACTGATGGCGACGGTGGGGAACTCCGCCACCATGAGAGAGCCAGCCGTGTTGCGTGCATGGGCAAGCAGATCGGGCTCAGAGAGGGGCTGTTCGAGCGCCTCAACAACCTCCCGCGTCCGAAGGAACGGCAGCCGTCGCACGGTTTCCAGGGCCTGTTGGGGGTGTATCTCGTGGAGGACCGCCGAGAGGGCCCGCTAGCCGAGGCGCGTGCCGACGCGTCCCGCCTCGACGGGATTCATCTGGCGCAGCATCCAGACCACGGTCTCGGGCGACATCAGGCGCAGAAGCGCATTCCGGCTCGTGCCCGGCAAGCCCGCGAGGATGCTTCCAATGTCGGCCGGGTGGAGATGCTGGATGAGGTCCCAGGCCGACTGTGCCCGGCCTGCCTGAATCAGGTCCTGGACTTCGCCGGCAATGTTTGCAGCCTCGCCAAGCGAGATCGCCTGCGGTTGTTCGGGTGTCACAACCGAGCCCGGCGGCCCCGCGAAGGCCCTCTCGTCATCCTGCATGAGTCACCACCTGTCCCCCGTGGGGATGTCCGCAAGGCCGTCGAGAGAGCCAGCAGCCTGGATGGTCCCGCTCTGCCGGGACAGAGGATATCGGTAGTCCCACCACGCCGGTGGGACGAGCCCTGAGAAAGGTGACCGGGGGCTCGCATCAGCGACCGCCCACCCCTGCGGACGTGCGCCGCCCAATGTGCCGATCGGTGCTGACGCTCGCTCTGGCGAGTTGTTCAGACTTTCCCTAGGGGAAACGGGCAAGGTCAGGTGCTGGGGAAACAACTACCGGGGTCAGACGGACGCACCTTCAGGCCGGTTCCGCTCCGTGAGCGCGGGTGGGAGCCACACCTGCGCCCTGCGAGAGTCTGGGGAGGCTGTTTGTTGGGGAGCCGAGGAGCGAGACTCCGAAGATGACGCCGCAGCACCGGGCAATGCTGGCCAGGCGGATGCACCGCCCGGCCGCTTCCTGTCAATCGGTGCGGGTCGGTACCACACCTGCGCTGTAGAGGAGTCCGGCGAGGTGACCTGCTGGGGATTCAACGCGGTCGGGCAGGCGGATCCGCCGCCGGGGATCTACGTGGCAGTGAGCGCGGGTGAGAACCACAGTTGCGCGATGCGAGATTCGGGCAAAGTCGTTTGCTGGGGAGGATACGAAGTCTTCAGTAGGCACGAACTGTCAGGTGCGTACAAGTCAGTTAGCGCGGCCTCTGGAAGTGCGGCCACTGGCCACGCCTGCGCGGTGCGCGCCTCAGGAAACATCCTCTGCTGGGGCACAGGCACCGACTTGGACGACTGGCCATTGAGCGCGAGATGGCGGAGCGATCCCGACCGGACACCGTACTGCGGGTTCAACGAGGCCGGAGTGCACACGTGCTGGGGGCAGAGCTCCTTTGTGTCTGTAGACGTTAGCCTCAGGCACGCATGTGCTTTGTCGGACTCAGGGCATGTTGTCTGCTGGGGCCAAGGCAGCCAAGACGTTCCGGCCTGGGGCGGTTACCACTCGGTGTCGGTGGGAGCAAGCCACACATGCGGCCTCCGTGACTCTGGCGAGCTTTCGTGCTGGGGGGACAACCAGCATGGCCAGACGGACGCACCGGCGGGGAGATACGCGGGAGTGAACGCCGGCGGTTACCACAGTTGTGCGGTCCGGGAGTCGGGCGAGGTCGTGTGTTGGGGGGACAACAGGTACGGCCAGACGGACGCACCACCCGGGGCGTTCATCGGAGTAAGCGCAGGGATGGCGCACACTTGCGGGCATCGGGATTCGGGCAGTGTGGTCTGTTGGGGAGCGCAGCGTCCAGGCTCTCCGACACATCGCGATGTCTCCGTCCCATACGAGGGTCGGGCGGTTGCGCCGCCCGGGAACTACCTCTCAGTGAGTGCTGGGTGGGACCACACTTGCGCCGTGCTTGAATCTGGCCAGATCACCTGCTGGGGCAGCAACCCTTACGGTCAGACAGACGCCCCTTCCGGGAGCTATCGCTCGGTGAGTGCCGGCAGATCGTTCAGTTGCGCCCTGAGCGAGTCCGCAGAGCTTGTTTGCTGGGGGTTGAGGAGCCCCGAAGCCGTTGTGCCGGCGGACCTGCGCTGAACGCTCAGCCGCTCAGGCACCGCATCCGCCTCCATCTGGGATCCGACAGGATCCACAGAGGCCGATGAGCCCGTGCGCCACATCGCCCACCAGCACCACCCGGAGGACGGCGGTATTGGTTTCATGCGGCCCCTGAGTCCGGGAACTCGAAGTCGGCAGCAACATCAAGGACGGCCTACAACACGAGCATGGTGATCGCGTTCGAGGGCGCGGGACCAGCAAGGGCGGCGGCCTTCTCCCACACTCCCTTTGTCGAGGTACGGGGAATCTCCGACATGGCCGACGACAACTTCCTTGGCGAATTTGAAGCCAACATCCCGGACGCCATGGAGAACGTCGCCTCCATAGTCGCCTGGCTGGTCGAACACCCCATTCCCGCACCAGAACCCGCGACGGCGGAGTGAAGCTCCCAGGCCCCGGCACCTATACTGCCTGTCAGCCTGAAACCGGCATGGTCGATTGCTGCCTGGGGCCCCTCTGGCACCGCCTGGCTCGCCAACGCCGACCGGCCGAGAACGATCTGCTCATGAATTTCGCCCGTCTCGTGCCCGAACTCATCGTGTCCGATATCAGCAGGAGCGTGGAGTTCTACACTCGAGTGCTTGGGTTCGACGTGATGTTCGACCGTCCCGAGGAGCGCTTCGCCTATCTTGAAAGGCAGGGTGCTCAACTCATGCTCGAACAGCCGACCGACCGAGCGTTCCTGCTAGGCGACCTCCACTTCCCCTACGGTCGCGGGGTGAACCTGCAGATCGATGTCGATGACCTCGACGCACTCTACGAGTCGGTCGTGGAGGCCGAGGGACGCGTGCTGCTACCGCTGGAGGAGAAGTCGTACCGCGTCGGAGACGACATCTTCGGGCAACGGCAATTTGTCGTAGTGGATCCCGATGGGTACCTACTCCGGTTCTGTCAACCGGTAGACGCTCCCGCCGGGGCTAGGCAGTCGTAGTGTGCCGGAGCCAACGACGGTTCACGGTCCCGTTGTGCTCCTGTCTCATGAAGAGATCGAGGCAGGCGCCTTCTGCATCAAGAAGTGTGTATCAATCTCGCCCGTGGTCGAGAAGCCGAGCCTCTCGTAGAACGCTGCCGCGCGGGGATTCACCTTCAGCACCCTCATCCTTACCGGTAGGCCCAGTTCGCTGCCCCAATCGAGGACCATCAACATGCACCTCCGGCCAATGCCCTGCCCCTGGTGTTCCGGCAAGATGTAGAGCTGGTTTACATGCACGCAGTCGGCCTCCAGAGCCGCCCACATGACTCCGATATCGGTGCCATCCAGGTTGATGATCAGGAAGTCTTCCGGTCGGAATCGTCGGTCGTGGAGCTTGCGTTGCTCGTCTTCCTCCCAGCCCCAGACCTGCTCCACGTACTCTCGAAAGGCAGCCCTCTTCACCTGGTAGGCGAAGTCGCTGTCGCCTTGACCAGCCTTCCGCAGCTTCAGTTTGTCCGATGTCTCAACGGGAACCTTCACGCAGGCAGGCTCAGCCAGCGTGTGGCTCGCTGTCAATCAGGCCGAGCTGCCCCAGCAGGCCCGCGCAGCTTCGAGAAGGGCCCGGGGAAGAAGACCGCGTCGGACTCCCGCAGGGATTCCAGCGACCACCACTGGATGTCCGCGATCTCCTCCTCCGCGGTGGAGTTGCGCAGGGTGTCGGGCGGAGACATCCGCACGACGAAGTAACGCTCGACCTGCAGCCAGTCCTCAGCCTGCAATCTCAGCTTGAGCCGTCTCGTCCACACCCAGGACCCCACGTTGGCTGGCTGGATCCCTGTCTCCTCTTCAAGCTCCCGCAGCGCCGCGTCCTCAAAGGACTCGCCACTGCGGAGACCACCCCCGGGAGGCACCCAGTACTCCAGGAGCTCTGGCTTTTCGGGATCGAGGGAACGGTCATGCCTGTATTGGAGCAGGAGCACTTCGTTGTCAGGGTTGAAGACAACTATGCGGGCGACATTACGGGTGCGCATGAGTCCCTCCGGGTCGACTCGGCTCGAGTCCCAGCCTAAGCCGCCGCGAGCAGGACGAGATAGGCTTCCTCAAGACTCGTCGTCCGCTGCGCAACCACCTGCCCGGCGAGCTCGGCGATAGCCTCGGAGGCGGCCGGTCCCGCTTTGCTGCTCTCCAATAGCAGCGTCACCCCTGTGTCCAGACCCCCCTGCCAGAACGAGATCATCTCGACGATCACTGCTTCCTTGAAGACGGCAGCGCGGGTGCTCACGACTTCCTCTCAGGGGCGGGGGGTCTGCGAATGGGTGATGGCGGCACGATTCATGCCTGCTGTTCCCTCCCGATGAGGGTGAGGTACGCCTCTTCCAGCGACGACGTGCGCGTGGTCATGTGGTCCACGTGCTCGGCGCCGATGTGGGCGACGATCGGGCCCGCATCCTGGTCTGAGGGAATGTGCACGCGAACGGTCTGGAGCATGCCCTCAACGCCGACCTCCACATGCTGGACCTGCGGCAGCTCCCCCAGGGACTCCTGAAGCCGTTCCCGGGGTTCTCGCAGGGAGATCTCGACGACAGTGGCGCTGCCGAACTGGCGCTTGATCGCCGCAGGGCTCCCCTGCGCGACAACCACACCGCGGTCGATCACGATCAGCTCGTCGCAGAGCTCGTCCGCCTCGAGCATGAAGTGCGTCGTCAGCAGGATCGTCCGGCCCCGCTCCTTCAGTTCGCCGACCAGCTGCCGGAACTCGTAGGCGCCGAGCGGGTCGAGGCCCGCCGTCGGTTCATCCAGGAAGAGCACGTCGGGCTCGGTGAGCAGGGCGCGGGCGAGGTGGAGCCGCTGCTTCATACCGCGCGAGTACTCGAACACCTTCGAGCGTCGCCGTTCGCCCAGGCCTACGAGCTCGAGAAGCTCGTCGGAGCGGCGATTGGCCTCGCGGGGCGCGAGATGGTCGGCCCGAGCAGCCCGAAGATCGACCCCGGGCGGACGGCGAACGAGATATCGCTGACCGCCACGATTTCGCTCCCCCGCCGCAGGGGACCACCGCGCTGGAACGTCCTCCGCAGATTGCGGCACTCGATGATCGGAGCATCCATGGTCATTCCTCACCTCCTGCAAGGATGCCGCGCCGCCGCGCGGCTCGGTCCATCAGCGTGAACACAGCGAGCCCGACAAGGGCGTAGCCAGCGGCGACGGCCAGTTCGAGCAAGAGATCCGTAGAAACATCCGCCACCGACGCTCCCGTGACCGCCCCTCGCAGCGCGTTCAGCCCGTGTGTGATGGGAAGCCCCTGGGCCACTCCCTCGAGCACGTTGGGAAGACGGTCGACCGGGATGACTACCCCGGTGAGGCCAAGGAGTCCTCCCAGCGCCAGGGAGAAGAACAGCTGCCAGTCCCGGTAGAGAGCAGCGAAGTTCCCGAGGAGCAGGGAGAACATCAAGATCCCGATCGAGACCACGACGATCGCGAGCGCATACGTGAGATAGTTCAGTTCGCCCGCGTCCAGATCGATCACAAGGACCGCCAGAATGGTCGTGCTGACGGCCGTGAGCGGGCCATTGGTGAAGTGCCCGACCCCGCGTGCGAAGTAGGCGGACGCCCGGTTGGCGGGAGAGCCGAAGAGCAGGTGCAGCGTCCCTCCCGAACGGTCGTTGGAGAAGGACTGCGTCACGCCAGCCACGCAGATCCAGACGATGGCATAGACGACCATCCCGATGCCGAAGCGGTCGACATCGCCGACCGAAGCAAAGCGCCCAATCAGGAGGAAATTCAGCAGCGTAAGGAACGGCGCGAGGATGAGATTACTGAAGTACGGGAACGGTGTCAGCCAGTGGAAGAGACCCCGGTACGAGAGTTAGGCCTGCAGGTAGAAGTTCTGAATCGCGTCCATGCGTTCAGCCCTCCGTCAGGCCACCGGAGAGGCGCGCCCGCCTCTCGGCCCGGATGAACAGCGCGACTTCGGCGAGGGCAAACAGCACCAGAAGACCGACGGCCGGCACCCAGTTGAGCGCGACGCGGCCGATGTCCTCCTTCCCGTTGATGGACCAGACCAGGGCCTCCATGGCCCAGGAGGTCGGCAACAGGCGGGCCAGCCACTCGAACCAGTTGGGAAGCAGCGAGATGGGGTAGAAGAAGCCGCTCAGGACAACGCCCAGGGGCATGATCGCGTTGAAGAACCCACCCTGGGCCCCGACAAGGAAACTGAGCGGCGCGAAGAGGAACTGGAGGGCGACGACCGCGAGCACGACCAGCGTGAGGGAGAGGGCGAAGGAGGCGGGATGCTCGATGCTTGCGACTTCGTTGGCGACCAGCAGAGCCGCTGCGAAGGACAGCAACCCCACCATGGCAAAGAAGACGACGAACGCGAGCGACTTCCCCAGCATCACGAGTGTGAGCGGAGAACGGGACAGCAGATTCAGTTCGAGCGTGCCTGCCCAGCGCTCTTCGAGGAGCGAAAAGCCGGTTCGGAACACGCATACGTTCCAGACGACGACGAACGCGGCGCCAACGGCTATCGCGAGGGAGATACCTTGTTCCGCGCTGGCTCGAGCGATCCAGGCTGCCGCGGCCGCAGTCGGCACCTGGCTGATCCCGACGAGCAGTATCTGGTAACGGCTCGCGGTGATGCGCCACTGCTGTAGGAAGGCCCCTCGGAGTGCGTACAGGTGACCCATAGGGCGCTCCCTCCTACAGAGACGCAAAGCCCGGCTCCTCCAGTTGAGGAACCACGAATCCCGCCCGTCGAGGAGACTCCCCGGCGGCTGGAAAGAGTTCGGAAAGGACTAAGACCCGGCGCTTCAACCAGATTTGCAGGGGCGCGCCATAGGGTCTAGTTGGACGCAGGAGCACTGGCCAGGACAGGGCGACCTCGTGGCCCGCGCATCCTGCTCGGCGCCCTCCCAGAGTGCGGCCCATGGACCCGTTCAGCCTCTGGCAGCTCTACACCACCACGCGTGGGCGCTTGACCGAACTTGCCCTACGTGGGAGCACATGGCCGTCTCGGACCAGATGCGCGCCGCCCCGGCGCACCAGTCGGCAACTCGACCGTTGAGGAGAGGATGAGCCAGCGGGCACGGCGGCTCGGCGCTCACGCCACGGGACGCGCCCCCGGGAAGTCTACACACAGCACAGCGCCCCCTCTCCGAAGGGGGCGCTGCACCGCAATTGTCCGCGGCCCGCAGTCTACTTCCGGACCAGCCAGCGGGCGAAGCGGACCATGCTGTAGGAGCCGCAGATGAGGACCAGCAGGGCGGGCGCAATCAGCAGGTCGCTCTCCCAGCGCGTGCCTTCCCCGGCAGCCACGTTGAGAAAGTACCCGGCGCTCATTAGGCCGGCAGGTATCGAGAGGGCAACCGTCATGGAAAGCAGGATGACGGAGGCGGTCCTCTGTACTAGTCCTCGTCGTCCTCGGGGTCGAGCCGCGCCTTTGATGATCTCGCCGGCGAGCGTGATCGGCTGCGCGAGGAACGCGATGAGCCACTTGAGTAGACGCTTCATGGCGGGAGTCTAGCGCACGCTGCGCTCGCGCAGCCCTGCCCGCCGAAGAGGGGCTCCGGAGTAGTAGGACTAGGAACCCGGAACGGCCGTTCCGCCCTCAGAATCGCCTTACAGGGCGTCTCAGGGCGAAACGCGCCTTTTGCGGCGCTGGCGCTTCTCAGGGGCCGTGGGAGCCGCGGGCAGCTCGGGAGCGTCCTCAGCCTCCGCTGATGCCTCGATGCGCTCCCGCTCGTGCCGGAGCTGGTCCGCGAGCCCCTACCTGCCAGACACGAAACGGCCGCCCCGAACTACCAGGGCGGCCGCGTCGCTTCCGAATCTCCAAGAGTAAAACCCTTGCCCACTGGGGCCCAGATGAAGGGAGGGTTGAGCCTGGGCCTGAGGCCCTGACTGACCATCCGGCAGTCTCTCGTAGAGCCCAGAACCATTGGCTTTTTCAACTTCGCGAACGGCGCGAAATCAGCCCAGAACGACCGCAGCGGACTGTTTCAGCACCCTGCTAGGGCCATCAAGGCTCAGGGTGACGTGATAGAGTTCAAGCGGCAATTGATGGGGCAGACGCAGTCGTCGAGACGGTCGCCGACAGGGTCTGCGGAGTCGCAAAGGGGTGTTAGTCATGCGGAAGTCACTGGCGCGATGCTTCCATGCCATCATGGATCGCTGGTACCGCATGAAGGCCTCTGTGCTCTTGAACCTAACGAACGGAGTCGATCCCCCACGACACAGCTTTTAGCCGTATTCGTGGGAGGGAGGACCCCAGACATGGCTCCTCAGCGAGCTTCGCTGGAGAGAGGCCAAGGCCTGCGGAGCGCGGCCCTACAGGCAAAGCGCACTCGGCGTAGCCTTATGGGCATGACGGAGGCAAAGGACCTCACGCCCGCGGAGGCCGCGAAGCGTCTGCGAGAGATCATGTACGCTGGGTCCAACAATCGGGTGAGCCTTACCTCAGAGCCCATGCAGCGGACGATCATGGAACTGGCGGAACGGGCTGCCGAGGCAGAGCCCCCGGAGCCATCAGCCAAGATGGTTGTGACATCCCACGGCGTAGGGAGAGGAACGCTCTTCGCCGTGCTTGGCTTCCTCGTTGTTGTCGGTGGCATCATGGCCGCGATATTCCTCGCCTAATCCGCATGAGCCTCAGGTACCCGTCCGGAACGATGCCGCGGCACGTGGTCCGCCAGCTTTCAGCGTGTACCTCTCCAATGCCGGCGGCACCGCTAGTGTCTGCGTTGCGAGTGAGGACCACTGCCTCCCCCTGCCATTAGTTTAGAGAAGCAGGTCGAGACAGGCTCACGACATCAGCCGTACCGCCGCGTCCGCCCCTGCGGCTAGGAAGAGTGGGTCTGCACTGCGCCGGTGCTCGTCGAAGCACGCCTCCACGAACTTGATTGCGTGTTCGTCCTCGGTGCGAATCGCCTGCTCGACGATGTCCTCCACGTCGGGCTGGTCGTCGCGAGCGTAGGCGCTGACGACGCCCGGCTCGCCACAGGCCGAGTAGCTGCCGGCCGCCGCCTGCCAGACTCTCACCAGTAGCTCATCCGCCGTCCGCTCGTCGACGTAGCCGAGCAGGAGCCGCACCGCGCGAGGCCCGGTCACCCCGTGGATGAAGGCGACCGTGGCGCGAGAGCCTGCCTGGACGTTCGCAAGGTAGATGTCAGCAAATGTGCGGATGAGGTCATCCAGGAACACGTAGCGATCAACCCTCACCGGGCTCACGAGCGACGCCGCCGGGCCGAAAGGAGCGAACGTGGCCAACTCGGCAAGTCGATCGTTGATGAGCCTCCCGCTCACCTGTCCTCGCGCTGAGGCAACGGAGGTCACCGCCCGAGAGGGCAGAAGCCCCTGCCCGGAGCCGGTCACCGGCAACGTCTGGTAGCGTGCCGCCCAGTACGCGACCGCCCGGCTCAACTCCTCTACCCGCCCCTCCGTCTCCTGCCGCTCCAGGGCTCGGACGGCGTGTGCAGTCCGGATCAATCCATGCATCGCCGCTCCCGACAGCCCTTCAGCGAGGGTCGGGATCCAGCGGCGCACTACCGTCTCCCATCCCAGCTCCGCCACCTGGCCGCGGATGAGGTCAAGCCACTCGGGGAACAGGTCGAGGAGGCCGAGGGCCTCCCGATGGCCCACGTCTCTCAACCGCTGGTGCGGTGCCGGGAGGTCTTCCAGATTCTCCCGATACGTGAGCACCCACGAGACAATCGCGTCGTCCCGGCCGAGGGCCATGAGCGCTTCTGCTGCCATGGGACCATGGTTGGAGTATCCGGCGCCAAACTCGGGGCCTGTCGGACGAAGAATCTCCAGCGCTGCATCCAGTTCGTCCGTCATGGCGAACACCCAGGTCCTTCTGCTGGTTGCGGGCACGGCCTGCTCGATGCCCATCACGGGGAGGGAGCCCAGGATCAGGAGCCCCGTGTAGGTGCGTCGCGGGCCGTAGCGGTCGCTCAGGAAGCCGATGACGAGCCGGGCCACGATCGTGATCGCGACGGACGCGATGATGGTGTTGCCCACCTCGGCCCTGGAGAGGTCGAGGTCCTCGCGCACGATCGCCACGAGGGGCGCGATGCCGAACCAGCCGAAGAAGGCGAGGAAGAAGGCCGCCCACGTCATGTGGAACGTACGCATCTGCATGCTCTTCAGGCTGAACAAGTCGATCCGCGGTGACTTGTTCCGGATTTGGGCTGTGTCCATTCAGATCTCCCTCGGGATGGCAACGTCTCCAGCGAAGGTAGCTATGGGAGGTATCAGGTTCTTTTCGGCGAGGTGAACTCCGCGAGAACACCATGCTTCAGCAACGTTTCATGCCAGACATGTTTCGCGCGGCTCCAGCCGATGCCACGTCAACCGCCACTGCCGCGGCACCAGCGGGCGCGCCCTGACCAGGGGAAACTGCGGCTAGAGCGGTTCGACTCGCACGGCGGCGAACTTCAACTCCGGTTGCTTCGAGCGAGGGTCGAATGCCTCGCTGGTCACGGCGTTCACCGGACCTCCCTCGTGCCGCAGGGCGCCCCAGTGAAACGGCGCCCAGACCGTGCCCGGCCTCACCGCCCGGTCGACCCGGGCACGGGCCTCGAAGCTGCCTCGCCGAGAGCTGACGCGGAGGGGTCGACCGGTGCGGACGCCCAGGGGACGGGCGTCGGCGGGGTGTATCTCGACAACGGGCTCAACCTCGCTCTTGTTGAGCTTGGGCACATTGCCCATGCGGGTCATGGTGTGCCACTGATCCTTCACCCGCCCGGTCACGAGCGAGAGCGGATAGCGCTCGGTCAGGGGATCGTCGGGCTCCCGGGAGGCGGGTACGTGGAAGCGAGCGCGGCCGTCCGGCGTGGCGAAGGGCCTGTCTTCGAAGAGGCGGGGTTGTTCGCGGCCTCCCTCGGGAAGGGGCCACTGCACACCACTCGAGGAGGCCCGCAGCAGCTCGTAGCTGACACCTGTGATGTCGAGGTCTCGTCCCCGCGTGAGGTCCCGGTACTCGGCGAAGATATCCTCGACATCGCCGTACGAAAACGCTTCCCCGTATCCGAGGGCGAGGGCGAGGGCGACGGCGACGCGGCTGATGATCTGCCAGTCGGGAAGGGCTTCCCCGGGAGCCTCGCCGATCTGTTCCAGGAGGCAGATGCGGCGCTCGCTGTTGGTCATGGCGCCGGTACGCTCGGACCACTGCGCCGCGGGCAGGAGGACATCGGCCAGCTCGCCCGTCTCCGTGGGGTGGTAGGCATCCTGGACGACCACCATCTCCGCCCTGGCGAAGGCAGCTCGTACGCGTTCGCTGTTGGGGAGCGAAGCCACCGGGTTCGTGGCCACCACCCACACGACCTTCAGCTCACCCCGTTCGAGCGCCTCGACCATCTCTGAGGCAGTCACGCCCGGTCGAGAGGCGATCGACCCGGGCGGAACGCCCCAGGCCGTTTCCACATCCGCACGGTGCTCGGGGTTGGCAACGAGGCGGTGTCCGGGAAGGGTGGGCGCCAGTCCGCCGGCCTCCCGCCCGCCCATCGCGTTCGGCTGCCCCGTCAACGAGAACGGGCCGGCGCCGGGACGGCCGATGTTCCCGGTCGCGAGCGAGAGGTTCATCAGCGCGAGGTTCTTGTCGACCCCCGAGGTGCTCTGGCTCGCACCCATCGTCCACATCGTGAGGTCAGGGCCGTTCGAGGCGATCACCCGTGCGGCGTCGACGATCGTCTCGCCTCGGCGCACGCGGCTTCCCAGCAGGCCGATCTCGCCGGCCGGCGCTGACCGCACGAGTGTGGGCAACCCGACATCTGGAGCCGCACGGGCGCATCGATCTCGTAGCGCTCGTCGAGGGCGCGGGCGAGCTTGAGGGCCTCACCCTTGGTGTCGATCAGGCTGAAGTGGCAGTACTCCGTCCCCCCCGTGCAGGTAACGACGGACCGCATCCAGGGCGAGGGATTGGGGCTGAACGTCTGGAGGAGCGGCTCCTTGAGGAGCGCTCCAAGCCGGGACTCGCGAGGGCCGTGGTCGCGAAAGACTTCGAGGATGGCGGTAGCCAGCGGAACCACATCCCCACTCTCGATAAAGACATCCAGTGGCTGGGCGTACGCGGGCTCGCGGCCACCCATCGCCCCACCGACGAGGACGTGGAAGCCAGTGGTCCGCTGGTCGCCGGCCAGGGCGGGGACGAAGGAGAGATCGTGCGTCTGGGCATGAATGCAGTCGTCCTGGCAGCCGGTGATGGCCAGGTTGAACTTGCGGGGGAGATTGCTGAAGGCCTTGTGCCCGATGGTCGCCTGCTGGAGCCGGACCGCGAGGGTGCGGCTGTCGATCAACTCGTCGGGATCGAGGCCCGCAATGGGGCAGCCAACCACGTTGCGAACGTTGTCCATACCGCTCTGCTGCGAGGTAAGACCGGCAGCGGACAGACGCTGGAAGATCCAGGGAACGTCCTCGATCTCGATCCAGCGCAGCTGGATGTTCTGCCTAGTAGTGGTATCGGCTTGACCCCGCCCGCAGCGATTCGCGATCTCGCCGATCGCTGCCATCTGCTCGCTCGTCAGGATGCCGTTGGGCATGCGCAGGCGCAGCATGAAGTAGCCCGGGGTCGCCTTGCGGTGGAAGAGCCCATACCACTTCAGCCGTTCGAAGTCGTCCGGGTCTATCGCGGCGTGCCCTTCACGCGCGTAGCGAAGGAGGTCGGGGAACACGTCGAACCCGTCCTTCGCCTGCTTCAGTACCTCGATCTTGTTTGCCATCGACACCGTGCCTCGCTCTCCACGGTCGGCGATGGGTGTTGCGATGAGGTGACAGGCCGGTGGACGTTGGATGAAAACGGATGCGCTCGCCGGGACTCGAAACGGGGGTTGCCCTTCCGGCCCTCAGGCACGAGCCGCTCGACCCTCACAGATGCAGAGGTACGCCGATTCCTCCTTGCGGGCGCGCGTCAGCGAACGCCTATGGCTCGAAGCCGGCTTCGCGGATCATCTCAATGGTGCGTTCGAGACTCGTGCCGAAGCGGTCGAACTCGCCGACATCGACGGGCCCAGGAGATTCGGAATTGACGCCTTCAAGCTCGATGCCGCTGGCGAGGGGATACTCGAAGTTCGCCTGGCCGAAGTACTCCTGCGCCCCCTTGCTCGTGAGGAAGCGGATGAGCTTCTGGGCGACATCCTTGTCGCCAGAGGCGGTGGCGCCGATGGCAGTGGCGATGGTCACGCCACCGGGGTCGCCCTCCCTGAAGCGGTGGTTCTCGCTGGGGGTGGAGGGATCCTCCACCTTGATGCGCAGGTTGTAGTAGTGGTTGACGAGACCCATCTCGATCTCACCGCGGGCAACGGCCTGCACGATGGAGACGTTGTTCGGGTAGACGGGGGCGCCGCCATCGTGCAGGGCCTTCAGCCAGGCGAAGGCGGCCTCATCGCCGTCACTGACTCGAAAGAGGGTAAAGAAGTCCTGGAAGGAGCCGTTGGTGGGAGCCAGGGCAACCCGACCGAGCCACTTCTCATCGGTGAGCTCGTAGACGGAAGTCGGCAGGTCAGCAGGGTCGAAGAGCTCCTTGTTGTAGACGAGCACTCGCTCGCGGCCCGTCAGCGCGACCCAGTAGCCGGAAGGGCTGGAGGGGGCGAGCTCAAGGACATCGCCGTCCAGCTCGGCCAGCAGGCCGCGCTCGGCCAGGAAGCCGATGGCCCCCGGGCTTCGAGAGATGAAGACATCGGCGGGGGTTCGCTCGCCCTCCTCCTGGAGCAGGAGCGCGAGGTCGGTGGAGCCGCCGTAGCGGACCTGGACTTCGATGCCCGTCTCTTCGGCGAACCGTTCCAGAAGAGGACCGATCAGGTTCTGGCTACGGCCGGAGTAGACCGTGATGGTCTCCTCCTCATCGGAGCAGCCGAAGGCCGCTACTGCGCTGAAGGCGAGAGCGAACACGAGCGCGAGTCCGATCAGGACCCGCGAGGTTCGCGCAGGGCGCCGGAAGAACTGAGTGGTTGACACGGTCGCGTTCACCTTGAGAATTAGTAGCACCTAAGTAAATTCAAAAGCTTCGACGCAATAGTGGACCATGCTCACACGCTGTGCAAGGGCCTGCCGCAACACTCGGAGGGGGGGCAGCCCTCACCGCGGTGGCGCAAGCGTCGGAGCCTTGAGCAACGCCCCTGGCGTTCTCTCGCTCGTCGGACGCTCAAGGAGGGGCCGCGCGGGTGTTCAGAACAAGAGCACCACAGAGAACGGGGCGCATCCCCTTTCGCACGAGCGCGTAGTCACGCCCCGCTCGGTCAGTGGTGAGAGACGTGGGACGCCTGGCTAGCGCGGGCCATGCCGGACTCTGGAGCGCGCCCTGTTCGAGGGTGTCGACCGGGGCTCCCTGCGCCGGTGAGGTCTAGCTGCCGCCCGTGACGGAGAGCGTGGCGCCGGTCACCCAGGAGGCAGCGGGGGACGCAAGGTAGACGACGGCGGCGGCAATGTCCTCGGGCTCGCCGATACGCTTGAGTGGGAGCATTGAACCGAGCCCCTGGCGCAACTGTTCCTCGCTCATGCCGGTGTACTCGATCATCACTTCAGTGGGGACCGGGCCGGGGGAGACGCCCACGACCCGCACTCTCGGCGCCAGCTCGGCAGCGAGCGTCATGGTGAGGCTGTTGACGCCGAACTTCGCGGCGGCGTAGGGGCCGTTCATTGGAGAAGGCTTCGTCGCTGCAGCGGAGGAGATGTTCACGATCACGCCGCCATCCTCGCCCATGGCTCGGTTCGCAGCCCTCGCTCCCGCCCACACGGACTTGAGGTTGAGGTCGATCTGGTTGTCCCAGGCCTTCTCAGGCGTGCCGAGGATCGTGCGAGCGGTCCGGTCCTGAGCGCCACCGACATTGTTGACCCAGATCGTGAGCTTCCCAAACTCCGCGACGGCGGCGGCCGCCAGTGCCTCGATCTGCTCGACGTCGAGGAAGTCCGTCGTCCGTGCCAGCGCCTGGCCGCCCGCGGCCCGGACTTTCTCTGCGACCGCTTCTATCTCGTTGGTTCGCCGTGCAGCCACGACAACTGCGGCGCCCGCCTCAGCGAGGCCGACAGCGATGCCTTCGCCAATACCCCGCCCGGAGCCGGTCACAACCGCCACCTGCCCATCGAGGCGGAACCGATCGAGGATGCTCACATTTCCCTCGTTCCCGTCGGCCCGCCACTCACGGCCAACGTCTGGCCCGTCACCCACTCGGCTGCCGGCGAGCAGAAGTAGACCGCCGCGGCCCCAATGTCCTCGGGCCTGCCAGCGCGCCCGGCAGGCATCTGCGCGCCCATGCTCTCCACGGTGGCTTCGTCCACCTTCATGGTCTCGAAGAACATTTCGGTCGGGACGAGGCCCGGCGCGATGCAGTTGACCCTGATCTTCTGCGGGGCCAGCTCCAACGCGAGCGTCTTGGTCATATTGATCATGGAGGACTTCGTCGCGGCATAGGGCCCCGCGTTGGGTGAAGCGCCCCACGCAGCGACCGATGAGATGTTGATGATGTTCCCACCCTCGGTCATCCGCTCAGTGGCGGCCTTCGCTCCCCACCAGGCGGTCTTCAGGTTGAGGTCGACAAGCGTGTCCCAGACCTCCTCCGGGGTGTCGACAAGCGGGCGCTGGGTGCGGTCGAGATTCCCGCCTGCGTTGTTGACCCAGATCGTGAGCTTCCCGAGTTCGGCGACAGTGGCCTCGGCCAGGCGATCATTCGCGGGCCAGTCGAGCACATCCATCCCCATGGCGAAGGCTCGCCGGCCACGTTCCCGCACCTCTTCCGCCACCGCCTCGACCTCATGTGTCCGGCGAGCCGCAACTGCAACGTCCGCTCCGGCCTCGGCGAAGGCCAGGGCGATGCCGCGGCCAATGCCGCGGCCTCCGCCTGTGACGACGGCCACATGCCCGTCAAGCCTGAACTGATCGAGAACGCCCACACTCGCATCCTACGGGATGGACGCTTTTCCCCGGGCGCTACCGCGATGGAACCTGGGTCCACGTTGTCCCCAGGTTCCGCCGGGGTGCGCGCGTAGCGGCGCACACAGTGGCGGTCCCGCATTCGGTGGCCTCGGGTCGCTGCCATGGGGCGTAGAATCACTGCCAAGCGGCGCCGCGGGTGGTGGCCTGTCCGAGTCGGTGGCACCACCAGGCGGAGGGAGGCCTGAGCTATGTCCGCACCTTCAACACATGACCTGAAGACCATGAACGCCGGGGCGGGGTGCCCGGTGCAGGTGGGCGACGTTGACCTGTTCGTCCCCGGATCACAGGAGCACTGGTACGAGGCGTACTCCCTGCTCCATGAGGAGTCGCCCGTTCTGCGGATCCCCGGAGGCGGCAAGACGCCCGGCACGGACGCCTACGTCATCACCAAGTACGCGGACATCTCCCGGATCATCCGCGACCCCGAGGCGTTTCCCCCGTCCGAACTGCGCCAGGCGAGCGACGAGGCCGCGGAGATTTTCCGCGAGACCGGCTTGGGGACGCCGGCCGATACCCGGCAGTCGCTGCGTCCTGACCTGGAGTCGCACAAGCAGCACCGCCTGCAGCTCACCGATCCCTGGGTCGGCGCCGTTGGCGCCGACCAGCACGCGGACATGATCCGTTCCCAGGTCGACTTGCTCCTCGAAGGCTGGGATGACCGAACCGAGGCAGAGCTTGTCCAGGAGTTCGCGCAGCCGCTCCCGCAGCGGGTGATCACGACGATCCTGGGGCTGCCGCTTGAGGACCTCCCGAAGCTCAGGGCGTTCGAGGAAGCCCAGGTCCGCCGCTTCGTCTACTTCATCAACCACAAGGATGAACTCCCGCCTGATGAAGAGGTCGAGAACGCCCGGGCGCTCGTGGAGTTCCAGCAGTACCTGAAGGAGCAGGCGGACGAGAAGCGGCGCCATCCCGGGAACGACATGCTCACGTTCCTCACGCAGGTCGAGTACGAGGGTCGCAAGCTGACAGACGCCGAGATCGTGTCGGTGACGTTCGGGATGCACATCGGTGGCAACGAGACGACGCAGTTCGCACTCACGTCCGAGTGGCTCCTCCTCGCCCAGAACCCCGGCGTCTGGGCGGAGCTCAAGCGCGACCGGAGCAAGGTGCGTTTCTTCGTGGAGGAGGCCCTCCGCGTCTACGCGCCTACCCAGGGCAGCTCGAGCCGGCTCGCAGCACGGGATGTCGAGTTCCAGGGGGTGAAGATCCCGGCAGGCTCCCTGCTGCATGTGCGCTACGGCGCCGGAAACAGGGACGAGGAGACCTTCCCGCATGCGGACAGCATCGATCTCTCCCGCCCCAACCCGGGCCGCCACCTCACCTTCTCGCAGGGTCCGCGCAATTGTCCGGGGGCGGGCCTCTCCCGGCTGGAGCAGAACATCGCGGTGAACGGCTGGCTCGATCGTTTCGAGTCGATTGGCCTCGCCGAGGGGAAGAACGACTTCAGGCACATCCCCGGCCGCATGCTCGGGCTCATTGATCTGCACGTGACGTTCGAGCCGACGCCAGCGCCGATGGCGCCCTGAATCCGTCTTCCGATCGAGGAGACGCTGCACTCGGATCGCTGGCCGTCCGCGGCAAGGGAGGCTTCGTGATGGCGCAACCCACCGCGACGGGCTACGACCCGCGGGCCTACGAGCCCCTGACGTTCCACGACGCCGCCCGGCGGTTCCGAACGGGCGATGACACTACCCGCGACTTCCTCGAGCGCTGCCTGGCGACCATCGAGGAGCGCGAGCCGGTGGTCCAGGCCTTCGCGCACCTCAATCGGGACCGGGCCCGCGCGGCCGCGGACGCGAGCACGGAGCGCTGGGCCGCGGGTGAGCCGCTCTCCCCAATCGACGGCATGCCGGTGGGGATCAAGGACCTCCTCGAGACGAAGGACATGCCGACCGAATACGGCTGCGAAGCGTTCCGCGGGAACTTCCCCAGGCGGGACAACGCGGCCGTCTGGGCTCTGCGGCAGGCCGGTGCGGTGATCCTCGGAAAGACCGTCACGGCCGAGCTCGGGGGCTCGCATCCCGGGCCAACGACCAATCCCTTCGACTCCCGACGCTCGCCCGGCGGCTCCTCGTCCGGCTCGGCGGCGGCGGTCGCGGCGCGCATGCTCCCGGCGGCTCTGGGCACCCAGGTCGGTGGTTCGATCATCAGGCCGGCCGGCTACTGCGGGAACGTCGCCCTCAAGCCGACGCAGGGAGGCATCAACCGCGGCGAGCGGCAGACGACCAGCATGAGCACCCACGGCGTCCTTGCGGGCTGCATCGAGGACATGTGGCAGGTGGCCATCGAAATCGCGCGGCGCGCCGGAGGCGACCGTGGATCGCCCGGCCTTGACGGACCTTCGACCACCCCCGAGCCGCGCAAGCCCGAGCGGCTGATCGTCCTGGAGACGCAGGGCTGGGATGAGCTGGACGACTCCAGCAGGGAGGGCTTCGCATCGGTCCTCGGTCAGTTGCGCGAGCGTGGCGTCCAGCTCCTGTGGCGAGGGGACAATCCCCTGATCGAGTCGCTCGAAGGTCTCATCAGCGATGCTCGCGAGGTGTGCAACACAATCACGAACTGGGAAAATCGCTGGGCGACGCGGAACCTCGTCGATCAGCACCCCGACGGCGTCAGCGAGCGCGCAAAAGCCGCGCTTGCCCACGCAGAGGCCATGTCGGTGGACGACTACCGGGCGGAGCTGATCGCCCGTGAAATAGCCCAGGAGGCGCACGCGGCCCTGGCCGGAGCCGCCGATGCAATCATCACGCTCTCGTGTCCGGGTCCCGCCCACGTCTGGCTCGGCGATGAGCCGGGCGCTCCGCTTGCCCCGCGCCCGACCGGTGATCCCGTGTTCAACTTCCCAGGCTCGATGCTGTTCGCCCCGGCCGTGAGCGTGCCGCTGATGAGCGTCGGCGGTATGCCCGTGGGCGTGCAGGTCTTCGGCCAGCCGCAGCAGGATGCGGAGATGACAGCGATCGCCCGCTGGTTACTCGGAGCCGTGTTACCGGTCGCCGTCGACTAGCTGCGAAACCTCGCTCAGGCGCGAGGTAAGCCCAGACCCCGCGTTGCGATCACATTGCGCTGCACTTCCGAAGTCCCGCCGCGGATGGTGGCCGGGACCGTACCCATGTAGTGCGAGGCGAACGACCGTGGCTCGTGCTCGTCGACCAGCGCGCCGTGCAGCCCGAGCGCGCGCATGCCGGTCTGCGAGAGCCGCTGCGCGAGCTCGGAGTTGAACAGCTTGGAGAGGGAGGCTTCGTGGTTGGGCACCTCACCGCGGTTTTGGATCGAAATCACCCGTAGCGAGAACTGATGCATGACTTCGGTCTCGATGTACCGCTGGGCGATCTCCTGTCGTAGCGACGAGGCATTGGTCCACGTTCGCAGGGCCGGGTTGCCGCGAATGGTGTCGATGAGACGTTCAAGCGTTCGCCGGGCGCCCACGGCCCCGGCGATGTTGGAGCGCTCGAAGTCGAGCAGGGTCATGCCGACGTACCAGCCGCGGTTCTCCTCGCCGACGACGTTGCCGACGGGAACGCGGACATCCTCGAAGAACACCTCGTTGAAGTAGTGCCGTCCGCTGAGGTCGACCAGTGGGCGAACGGTGATCCCGGGCGCCTTGATGTCCTCGATCAGGAGAAACGAGATCCCCCGGTGCTTGGGAGCCGTCGGATCCGTTCGAACCAGGGCGAAGAGTGCGTCCGCGGTGTGTGCGCCGGATGTCCAGATCTTCTGCCCGTTCAGGATGTACTCGTCCCCATCGCGCACGGCCCGGGTCTGGAGGACGCGAGGTCGGAGCCCGCGCCGGGCTCGGAGTAGCCCTGCGCCCAGGTCACCTCCCCGGCGAGAATCGGTGGCAGGTGGCGGGAGCGCTGTTCGTCTGTTCCGTGGAGTATCAGCGTGGGGCCAAGCATGCTGACGCCCGAACCCCCGACCGGGGGCGCACCGGCCCGGGCCAGCTCCTGGTTGAGGATGAATTGCTCCATGGGGCTGAGCCCGCCCCCGCCGAATTCCGCAGGCCAGTGCGGGGCCACCCATCGCCTTTCGTACAGAGCGCCGTGCCACGCTTCCGCTGCGGCCCGTGCCGAGGCGTCTGATGCCTTGCGGTCGAACTCCCACTGTCGTTCCCCGGGTCCGCCACGCTCCGCCGCCATCCGCCGGTAGCGGTCCGGCAGCCAGTTGGCGATTACGTCCCGGACCTGGCTGCGGAAGTCCGCCTGTTGGGGTGTGTCGTTCCAGTCCAAGAGACCCCCGGCGTTCCGTGAAGCAACTCGCAGCCTCGGAGGCTACCTCATAAGGACTCTCGTTGGGGTGATCTCCAGCCGCCCCTACACCTCAGCGCAAAGGCCTGAAGAACTGGACGAGGTCCTGCACGAACAGATCCGGTTCCTCCGCCGCGGGGAAATGACCACCGCGCTCCTGCTTGCCCCAGTGGGTGAGGTTGTTGTTCGCCTCGACCATCTTGCGGGGAGCGAACACCATCTCCTGCGGAAAGCCGGGGACGCCGACGGGGACCTCGATGGCGGGCGTGCGTTCGTGCGCACGGTCCCAGGGTGTGCGGAAGACGTGCCAGTACCATCGGGCCGAGGTGACGTAGCTCTCGGTGAACCAGTAGATGCTCACGAGGTCGAGCAGGAACTTTCGTGACGGCACCTTCTCGATGCCGCCGCGATTGTCGCTCCAGTTGTAGCGCTTCTCGATGAGCCAGGCGGCGAGTCCCACCGGGGAGTCGTGCAGGGCGTATGCGAAGGTCTGCGGATCGGTGGTGTGCACGGCTACGTGGGCCAGGGCGGTGGTCCAGCGGTCGTCCATCATGTCCCAGGACCACTGCTCGTCCGGCTCGAAGTCGTCCCGATTGAGCCTCGCCGTCGGCCCATCCAGGGTCCGCCGCAGGCCCAGGAGGCTGCCCGGTTTCAGATCGCCGGTTCCGGACCCTCCTCCCCCTCCCAACATGGGGGCAATGCTCACGTGGATTCCGACGACGCGATCACCGTACTTGTGGCCGAGCTGGGCGCTGATCCCGGCGCCGAAGTCGCCTCCCGCCGCTGCAAACCGTTCGTACCCGAGCACGTCTGTCATGAGCGTGGCCCAGAGGTCGGCCGTCCACTGCGTCTGCACACCGTCCACGGTGAGGGGCGTGGAGAACCCGAAGCCAGGAAGGGAAGGCGCGATCACATCGAACGAGTCGGCCGGGTCTCCGCCGAACGCGGCGGGATCGGTGAGCCTGCGCATGGCCTCCTTCCAGTCCCAGAAGCTCCACGGCCAGCCATGCGTGAGGATGATGGGGAGCGGGTTCGGCCCCTTCCCCCGCTCATACATGAAGTGAATCGGGATACCATCGAGGGTGACGCGGTAGTTGCCGAAGCTGTTGATCTCGGCCTCGGTCTCGCGCCAGTCGTACTCCTTTCAGGACTCCACGAATGACTCCAGGTACGAGCGCGGCACCCCGTATCGCCAATCCTCGTTGTTGAAGTCGGCGGGCCAGCGGATACGTCGCAGGCGCGCCCGGAGGTCGTCTATCGCCTCATCTGGAATGGCGACCGTGAATGGCTCAACGGGCATGTCTTCCCCCTCTCAAACGTCGCTCGCGTCGGCGCTGTCGCGGACGATCACCTTGCAGTCGAGCTGATCGCCCCTCGTCATCCTCTCGAACTGTGCCGGCAACTCGCCGAGGTCCACGGTCCGCGTCACGACCGGGCCTGTATCGATCGCGCCGCTGCTGAAGGCGGCGAGCGTCTCCTCGAACTCGGCGCGGGTATAGGCCATCACGAACTTGATCGTCAGCTGCTTGTTGATCCCCATCACGGGCATGAAGCGGTCCTCTTCCATGCAGACACCGACGACGGTGATCCTGCCGCGCGGCTTCGCGGCCTCCATCGCCTGCCGGATGATTCCCGGGATCCCGACGCAATCGAAGACGACGTCCGGGCCCGTCCCGACTCCGGCTTCGAGCGCGGAGGCAAAGTTGGCGGCCGAGGGATCGAGGACCGGGTCCGCTCCCAATGCGGACGCGAGTTCGCGTCGCCCGGCGACGGGATCGCTGACGGCGACGAACTCCACACCATCGTGCTTCAGCCACAGCATCGCCATGAGCCCGATCGGGCCGGCGCCCATGATGAGCACCCGCTCGTGCACGTCGACCTGGGTCTCGTGGGTTGCGTGGCGAGCGACGGCGCAGGGCTCGGTGGTGGCGGCTACCTCGACGCTGATGTTCTCGGGGACGGCGAGGAGGACCGGCTCCCACAACACCATGTGGTCCGCAAAGGCGCCGTTGAGCTCCGAGCTGTATGCGCTCGCCATTCGCGGTGGAAGGGGACGCGTAGTCTCACGGGCGGGGGCGCGGACGACGCGGTCGCCGGGGGACCACTCGGAAACGTCCGGCCCAACCTCAACGACCTCGGCGACGAACTCGTGGCCCATGACCATCCCCCTGGTCAGATCCACCTTCGCGTACCAGGAAGTCGGTCCCGTCTCCGCCATCATGGCCTCCAGGTGACTGGCGGCGTGAACGTCGGAGCCGCAGATCCCCGCCGCCAGCACCCGGACCAGCACCTCGCCGGGGCCGGGGGTTGGGCGTGGCCATTCCTCTACCGTCAGCGAGGTGCCTCGCAACACGAGTGCCTGCATGTCGTCGAGACCTCCCCCTGCTACTCCCCGGTTGAGCCGGGCGGTAAGCCTAGTCCTTCGCGGCGGCCCCGTGGTCGTCAAAGAGCCGCGCCGGACGAGTAGGGTAGCCGTGGCGAAACGGTAGCCAGGTCCATGTACGCCGCCGGCCGGCGTACATGGACCTGGATGGGAACTGGAGGCGACATGTACGAGAAGCTGTTTGAGCCGATCACCGTCGGCGGGGTCACTATCAAGAACCGCATCGTGCGGTCACCGCACGGCACCGGCCTCTTCGGCGACGACTTCATCGCCTATCACGTCGCCCGGGCGAAGGGTGGGGTCGGCATGTCCACCGTGTCCGCGACGAGCGTCCACCCCAACGCTCCCGGGGCGATCCGCCTCTGGGACGACGGCTGCAAGCCGTACCTGGAGAAGTTGGGGAACGCCGTGCACGAGCACGGCATGAAGATGTTCCATCAGATCTATCACCCGGGCGCGTCGCAGGGCGAGATGGTGGGGGGAGCGGAAGCCTGGTCCGCCAGCGAGATCCCGAACTTCCTCGGCGGGGCGGTAGTACCCGTCGCCATCAGCAAGGGGCAGATCGACGATCTCGTGGAGCACTTCGCCAACGCGGCCCGGCGCATCCGCGACGCCGGCCTCGATGGCGTCGACATCCACGCCTCCAGCGGTTACCTGCTGCACGAGTTCCTCTCGCCGGCGCTCAATCAGCGAGACGACGAGTACGGCGGCACCCCCGAGAAGCGCATGCGCCTCCTCCTCGAGGTGATCGATGCCGTCCGCTCGGAGGTGGGCGATAGCGACTTCGCCGTGGGGGTGCGCCTGCCGAACGAGGACTACGTGCCCGGCGGCCTCACGGCCGATCAGAACCGCCACATCGCCGAGACCGTCGATCCCCTGGTCGACTACGTCTCCCTCCACATGGGCTCGTACTGGCGCTTCCACAAGCTCATCGCTCCATCCGACGACCCACTCGGCGTGGAGATGGCCCCGAACGCGAATATCCGCCCCGTGATCACCAAGCCCACCATTGTGGTTGGGCGCATCCTGACGATGGACCACGCCCACGCCCTCGTGGAGTCGGGCCAGGCGGATATGGTCTCCATGGTGCGGGCGCTGCTCGCCGATCCGGAGCTGGTGAACAAGGCGCGCCGCGGCGACGAGGACCTCATCAGACCCTGCATCGGTACCAACATGGGCTGTGTCGGGCGTCTGATGGCCGGCCAGGGGCTGAGTTGCGTCGTCAACGTCGCCGCGGGCCAGGAGGCGACGGTGACCCATGAGCCCGAGATTCCCGCCGACGAGCCGAAGAGGATTCTCGTGGTCGGGGGCGGTCCCGCGGGCATGGAGTTCGCCCGCACAGCCGCCATTCGAGGGCACCACGTGCAGCTGCACGAGGCCACGCAGAAACTGGGCGGTCAGGTAAGCATCGCGGCGAGCGCGCCCAGGCGGGGTGATGTCGGCGCCATCACCCACTGGCTGGGCGAAGAGCTCAAGCGCCTGCAGGTCGACGTGCACCTGAACTCCCTCGTGGACCTCGAGACAGTCCTGGAGGCGGACGCGGATGTGGTCGTGCTGGCGACCGGGACCACCCCACGCGCGGACGGCTTCCAGGTCTCGACCCCGGCGGCCACACTCCCCGGACACGATCTCGCGCACGTGCACAACGCCCAGGACCTCCTGGGATACGGCGACCCCGTCAACATCCAGGACCCTGCGCTCGTTTTTGACGACACGGGTTCGTTCGAGGCGATCTCCGCCGCGGACGTGCTCCTCGAGGCCGGCGTGCACGTGACCCTTGTGTCCCGTCTCAAGGACCTGGGGGAGAACCTGCCCTACCCACCGGTGACCGTCGGCGCCGCACGTGAGCGGCTCATGTCTGGGGACTTCGACCTGGTCGGGGGGCACTACCTCCGGGAGATCCGTCCGGGCGAGGTCGACATCGGCGTCCTCCACACCGACCGGGTGCGGACCATCCCCGCCAACACGGTGATCCTGGTGACCCACCACGAGCCCAACCGTTACCTCGCAGCCGAGCTCGAGACTGAGGGGATCGAGGTGCGTCAAATCGGGGACGTGCAGGGTCGCAACAGCATCCGCAACGCGATTCACTCCGGCGCGTTCCTGGGCAGGGAGGTCTAGCGCATCGCCCTCCCTGGTGAGCGGGACATGGAGCCCGGGGCAGGAGAGCACGCGGCTGCTTCGCCCGCTCCCGCTGGATCGCCTGGGCTAACGGGCACTCCCATGCGGGTACGAGCAGCGCTGCTCTGGCAGCGCTGGTAAGCTGCCGGACTGCGGATTGTCGGATCTGTCGACGGGCGCACTTCCCAGCCGCCACGCCCTTCCGTTGGCCTGGGAAAACAGGGGGGACGAAGCTCGCCGATGGCCATCGATGACGAGATCGTACGAATAGCGCACAGCTCGGACCTTCACATCGACTCGGGTTCGGAAGAGCTCACGGTCCTGCGTTCAGTGTTGGCCGCCGCTATTCGGGCCGATCTCCTGATACTCGCTGGCGACGTATTCGAGCACAATCGTCTTCCCCTGCGGCTGATCGACAAAGCCACTCGGCTCCTCAGCGATGCCCGCCTTCCGGTCGTCATCCTTCCGGGCAATCATGATTGCCTGGGAGAGGACTCCGTCTACGTCCGGGGCGGTCTTGGTGACCCCGAGAATGTGTCCGTGCTGGGAGTGACCAACGGCGAGACCCTCCACTTCGAATCCCTCGATCTCTCAGTCTGGGGGCGGCCACATCGTGACTACGAGGATATGGCTCCCCTGGCGCAATCGCCGAAGCGGTTGGCCGGCAGGCACATAGCGGTCGCCCATGGTCACTTGCATCGAAGCCCCGAAGATCGGGATCGGTCCTGGCTCATTCGCGACGACGATCTGGCGGCGATCGATGCTGACTATGTAGCGTTGGGGCATTGGGACCGCCCTGTTCACGCTGGCGGGCGGCACCCCCATGCGTACTACTCGGGAAGCCCGCAGTTCGCCGAGACGATGAACATGGTCGAAATCGATTCGGCCGGCGGGGTGTCCGTCGAGCGAACGCCGCTCACGGGTAACGGAGCCGAACCCGACTCGTAAGCGGGACCGCGCGGCCGACGCCGTGGCGTACGGGCGGGCACCGCCTGGAAGGCCATGGCGTGCCGGGCGGGGCAGTACCGCGGGCAGGGTCCGCCGCTCGGATTCCCGGAGCCTGCCGCCGGCCTTCCCGGCAAACCGCTGATCACCGCTATCCAGGGTCCGCCGCAGGCCCAGGAGGCTGCCCGGTTGCAGGTTGCCGGTTCCGGACCCTCCTCCCCCTCCCAGCATGGGGGCTATGCTCACGTGGATTCCGACGACGCGATCGCCGTACTTGTGGCCGAGCTGGGCGCTGATCCCGGCGCCGAAATCGCCTCCCGCCGCCGCGAACCGTTCGTACCCAAGCACGTCTGTCATGAGCGTGGCCCAGAGGTCGGCCGCCCACTGCGTCTGAACACCATCAGCGGCGAGGACCGCTTCGTGCGCGAGGTCGCATTGCCGGAAGGCGCCGTGGTCACTGTCAGGCTGCTGGACACGCCGCTGGCCGACGCCTCATCCGTGGAACTCGGGCGCGACGTCATCGAGAACGCCGACCGGCTCCCGGTTCGCTTCCGCATCGAGTACGACCGCGAGCGGGTCTCCGACGGCAACGAGTATTCACTCAGTGCCGAAGTCAGGCGGGGTGACGACCTGCTGTACATCAACGACACGGTGCACACGGTCCTCACCCGTGGCGCTCCCAGAAACCGGGACGTCGTGGTCATCTCCACCGACCCCTTCGACAGGTGCGTCGAACCCCTGCCGGGAGTGATTCACTCCAGCTTTCAGCGCGAAGACCTGCCCCGCGAGGCGGTGCTGCACATCCGCCTGATCGACGTTACCGATCCCGAAGCGCGGCTGGTGCTCACGGAGACGCGCAAGGCTGACCTCAAAGGGTTCCCGATCGAGTTCGAACTCCCGTCCGAGGGCGTCAAGATCAGTCGCCACCACCAGTACGAACTGGAAGCCGAAATCGTGATCGGCGACGAGGTGCTCTACGAAATCCCCGAAGGGGAGCGGGGTCGCCAGTGGCTCCCGCACTGCCCCAACGCAGACCTGCTGCTCATCAACGACGTATTCCCGTTCGGAGAAGGCGGGGGGCAGTGATCAGAACGGCTACCAGGCCGAGCAGCGCCAGGGTGCGAACAGAGTCCTCCAGCGCAGGGACTACTCCTGCAACCAGGCGGATTCGGAGATCCGGTCGAACACGTCGTTGAGCGGGTGTAGGGGAACCAAGCGCCTGGCATCCTGCCCGCGGGTGCTTCCGTCAAAGTAGAGGCCACCTGCCCCGCTTATGAAGCGGTAGTACTCATCCCCCGTTCCTGGATTGAAGGCTACCCATGACTCGTGTCCCGCTGCGTCGGTCATTACTACATTGATGACCGTTGACGGTGTCGTTTCTAGATCAATGGGATCGCCTGAGATGGGTACCACCGTAAAGGTGTAGCCCTCCGGGAGGTCAACGATGAGGGTAGCGGTCCTCCCGGGAAGCTGGTAGGCAATAGTTTGGCCTCCTCCGAGAAGTAGCTTTCGACCTTGTCCACTTGCTTCGGTCGGAACTGCGCAGTCGGGGAGATTGAGCGTGGGAAGGTCGTTGTTGCTCACGCTTCGCAGCGACGCGGGCAGGCAGCCGGTGAGGGCGTCGTTGGCCAGATAGAGGTGCGTGAGGGCTTTTAGGAGCTGCAGCTTGGAGGGAATCCGGCCCGTGAGGGCGTTGGCGTTGAGCCGCAGGTGAGTCAGCTCCGTCAGGTTCCCCAGCAGGCCCGTGAGCTCTCCCGTGAGGCCGCTGTTGGCCAGCTCCAGCTTCGTCACGCGCTGGGGCGTACCGGCGACGGTGACGCCGCTCCACTGGCTCATGGGGCGGCCCGCGCTCCAGTTGAGGGTGGCCGTGCCCGCGAGCCGGTCTTTCGCCTTCAGCAGGCTCGCGCAGTCCTCGACCAACTCGGCGTTGGAAGCAGGGTCGGAGACGGCCACGCCGGAATCGCAGTTCACGACCGAGAACACCGTCGTCACCAAGGTGTCGCCGATCTCGGGCTTGCCGTCGGGTCGAGGGCGCACGAAGGGGCGCGCCTCCTTGAGGTCGAAGGTGATGAGCGTGGACGCTCCGGGGTCGGTGGTGACGGTGAAGGTGTAGGTCGTGCCGATGGGCTTGATGAGCTGGGAGCCCGAGACCGGCGAGAGCGTCTCCGGCGGGGTCCGGTCCAGGTAGAAGCGCGTCCAGCCGGTCGGCAGGGAAGCCGCCGTCACGACCGTGTACTGGCGGCCGCGCTCGACGTAGTAGCGCCCGTCGCTGTTGGCGGTGAGGAGCACGTCGGCGGGGATGTCCTGCACCTGGGCGTAGTCGCCGGGCGCGCCCAGGTAGACGGCGCGGATGCAGGTCGGGTCCGCCGGCGTCGGGCAGCGATCCGCCGACAACGGTTCCGGGTCATCGTCGGAGCCCAGGGCGGCAACCAACAGGGCAACGAGCGTGGCCATCGCGATCACCGCCGCCGGTCCGCCTCCCACCCAGAGCGCGGGTCGTCCGAGGCTCGCCAGCACGGCCGGGATCGCCAGGCGGCGCCTGCGGTCCCCTTCCGGCCGCCAGGTAGCGAGCTGGTCGCGGTCCGCCAGGTCGAGCTTGGCGAGCATGCTGGCGATGTGCGTTCTGACCGTCTCGACGCTGCGACCGAGGCGCACGGCGATCTCGGCGTTCGTGCCGCCCTTGCGAAGCTCGTCAAGCACGCGCTGCTCGGCCGGCGTCAGGACATCGCGGTACGGTGGGCGTCCACGGCCTCTCCCCGGCATGGAGACCACGCTAGCAGGCGGTCAACGGAATTACCTCACCCACCCCAGACTGCGGGAACGCCTGACCAATCCGCTGGAGTGGCTCGCCAAGGGAGACTGTACGACGAACCCTCGAGCGGGCGGTGGTGCTACATTGGCGCCAGAGACAGCGGGAGGTCGGCGCGGGATGCGTGTTGCAGTGCTGGGAGGGAGCGGCTTCATCGGGCCACGCGTGATGCGCCGGCTGGTCGAGCACGGACACGAGGTCCACTGCATGGACATCGCTCCGGACGCTCCCTCGCTCGAGCCGCTTCGTGACCGGATCCAGATCACCCGCGGCGACATCACCCTCATGGACGATGTCGTCGAGGCGCTCACGTTGAGCAAGCCCGACCGCGTCCTCAATCTCGCGTACGCCCTCGGCGCGGGCGAGAGTGACCCGCATCCGCAGGTGCGGCTGAACATCCTCGGGATGGATAACTGCTTCGAGGCGGCTCGCATCCTCGGCATCCCGCGGGTGGTCTATGCGAGCTCCCTTGCCGTCTACGGTCCCCAACGACTGCACGGCGAGCATGCGGTGACGGAGGAGGAGCCACGGCTCGGCACGGGCATCTACGCGGTCTCAAAGACCTTCAACGAACACCAGGCCGATTGGTACAACCGCGCCTTCGACATGGCGATCACCGGCGTGAGGCCCGCGAACATCACGGGCCCCGACAAGGTGCGAGGTTCGATGAACCACGTGCAGTGCCAGGTGCTGCCGGCGCGCAACGAGCCCGTCCACTTCCCCCATCGCGACACCATGACGCTGCCACTCCACGTCGAGGACATCGCGGAGGTGTTCCTGCGCGTGACGCTCGCCGAGGAGACGCACCACTCGATTTACAACTCGGGTGGGGAGTCGATGAGCCTTGGCGAGCTCGCAACCATCGTGCGCGAGCTCCTGCCCGAGGCGGAGATTGCGTTCGACGAGGACGAGGGTGGGCGGGAGCTCTCGGGGTTGTTCCTGATGGACAATTCGCGTCTCGTCGAGGAGTTCGAAGTCCAGTACGCCCCGTTCCGGCAGCGCGTGGCGGAGACCCTCAACGAAGTCCGGCGCGCCGAGGGGCTACCGGCGGTCGGCTAAGCTGCAAGGTCCTTCCCCGCCCAAGCAGGAACCGGGTCGCAGACGATCCGCGGGACGCCGATACTAGAGCGCGACCAGGCAAACTCAGGGCAAACCCAGACTGGCTGGAGTTGATCATGGCATTCGCGCATCCGGAGTTCCTCGTTTCGACCGATTGGCTGGCGGAACATCTGGCGGACGACGACGTCCGCGTCTTCGAAACGACGGTTTTCCTGCGGCCCCGCGACGGCGGTGGGCGCCTCGTCGAGTCGGGACGGGCGGAGTACGACTCGGGACACGTTCCCGGCGCGGGATTCCTCGACCTGCAGGGCGACTTTTCTGACAACGAGCAACGCCTGCGTTTCATGATGCCCTCGGCCGAGGCGTTCGCCGAGGCGGCGGGACGGCACGGGATCTCGGAGTCGTCGAAGGTGGTCCTCTACGACCGCTCGGGCTCGATGTGGGCCGCGAGGCTCTGGTGGATGTTCCGGTCGATGGGCTGCAAGGGCGCGGCAGTGCTGGATGGCGGCTGGCGTCGCTGGAGCGCCGAGGGCCGGGCGGTATCTACGGATGCGGCAACGTACGAGCCCGCGATCTTCACGCCGACTGCTGATCCGGCTCGGTTCGCCGACCTGGGCGAGGTCAGGGCGTTTGTCGAGTCCGGCGACGCAGGCGGCAGCTGCCTGATCAACGCCCTGGGACGGGAGCAACATTCGGGCGCCGACGGCGGGCAGACCTACGGGCGTCCCGGGCACATTCCCGGCTCGACGAATGTGCCTGCGATGGAGCTGACCGATCCCGAGACCGGCCTCTTCCGCCCCGCTGAGGAGCTGGCGTCGCTCTTCGAGCAGGCAGGCGCGGACAGGACCCAGCGCGTGGTCACGTACTGCGGCGGGGGCATCGCGGCGTCCAACGACGCTCTCGCCCTTTCGCTGCTGGGCTACGGAGACATCGCGGTCTACGACGCCTCCATGTCGGAGTACGCCGCCGATCCGTCGCTGCCGCTGGAGGTCGGCTGACGGTCGTTGGGAGCCCGGGCGACAAGTACCGCCCCGCGCTCCCTGAGGCCACCCGCCGGCCGGGCATGGGCCAGCGGGTGCCCGTCCGGCTACACTCCCCCTTCCACACGCGAGAGCGGAGCCTCCCCTTGCTGACAGACCTCGACGACACACTGCTCCACCAGGCCCCCCTGCCATTCGAGTTCGTGAGCACGAGCGACCACCGTTTCTACGACCGCTACTGGTTCGAGGCGGTTGCGCCGGACGGCTCGGCGGGCGTGCTCGTGAGCATGGGGCGCTATCCCAACATGAACGTGCTCGACGGCTTCGTGACCGCGCAGCGCGAGGGCCGGCAGTACAACGTTCGCTTCTCGAGGGAGCTGCGGCCCGCCCTCGCGGAGACGAGGGTGGGCGGCCTCAGCGTCTCCCTGGTGGAGCCCCTGAAGGTCCTGCGCCTCAGGCTTGAGGAGGGCGACCACCCCCTTGGCTGCGACCTCACGTGGACGGGCAGCCTGCCTCCCCGGCTGGAGGACCACGGCTTCTCGCGGGTGCAGGGCCGTCTCGCCTCCGATATGTACCGGTTCGCCCAGGTCGGGACGGTGAGCGGGGAGCTACGCATCGACGGTCGCACCTACGAGGCCACCGACTGGTTCGGGGCACGGGACCACTCGTGGGGGGTCCGCCCCGGGGTCGGGGGTTTCGAGCCGGTGGCGGGCATGCCCCAGGCTGGGGCCGGGGGACGCCTGTTTCTGTGGCTCGCGTTCCGGGTCGATGAGTTCGGCGGCTACTTCCAGCTCCACGAGGACCACCGCGGGAGGCGCCAGTCGCTCGATGGCGCGCTGGTCTGGCCTGCGGAGGCGGGCCGACCTGAGCTCCGCATCGTCGATGCGGAGCACGAGCTGACCTTCCACGAGGGGACGCGTGCCTTCAGCCACGCTCGGGTCACGCTGACCACGGAGGATGAGCGGCGCTGGGAGATTGAAGCGGAGCCGGTGCTCACCGCCTGGGCCTACAAGGGCACGGGCTACGGCACGGGCTACAACGACGAGAAGGGGCTGGGCGCCTGGCGAGGGGAGTACCTCGAGGAGACGGATGTCTATGACGTTTCTCACCCTGAGATCGTGCGGAATCTCCAGGGCGAACAGATCCCGTCCGGCCACCGGGAGCAGCCCGTCAGGCTCTCCGTCAACGGCAAGCCGGGCCACGGCCACTTCCCCATCATGGTGATGGGACCCAACCAGAAGTACGGCCTCTAGGCCGCAGCGGCCAACGGCAGCGGAGGGAGGTACGCGATGGTCGATGCATCAGCGACTGCCGACTACCTCGCCGAGCACTTCGACGAACCCGTCACGATCAGCGCCCTCAAGCAGACCTTCCCGGGGATGTCGCGCGAGACATGGATCGTTGGAGCGGAGGTGGGCGAGGGGGCCCGCAGCCGGCACCGCGATCTCGTCGTGCGGGTGGACCTCCCGAGCGGCGGGATCGTTCCCCTGCCGCTGAAAACGGAATGGGAGGTCTACCGGCGCCTCTGGCCCTCGCCGGTCCCCGTGGCGGAGCCGCTGTGGTACGACGAGGGCATCCCCTTCGCCGAGGGCCGGCCCCACATGGTCCGCGAGCTCGTCGATGGCGCCACCGACGTTCCCGACCTGATGGCGCCGGGGCCCGAGGGCGACGCGATCAGACGAAGCGTGGCGTTCGAGCATGCGGAGAAGCTCGCGCTCGTGCATTCACTCGACTGGCAACGGTACAAGCTCGACGAGGTGTTGCCCGCCCCCTCATCTCCCGCCGACGCGGTACGACAAGACTTCCAGATGTGGAAGGAGATCTGGTTCGAGTGTCGCTCCGCCCCCTACCCGGAGATCACGGATGCGCTCTACTGGCTGGAGGAACACATCCCGACCGATAGCCCCCGCGTCTCGCTCATCAAGGGGAACAACGGCATCGGCGAAGAGATCTGGCGAGACGGCAAGATCGTGGCGATGAGCGACTGGGAGCTCGCCGCATTGGGCGACCCAGCACAGGACTGGGCCTTCTCGCAAGGGATGCTCAGTCTCTGGGATCCGGAGGAGACCCTGGCTCACTACGAGGCCGCGGCCGGCTTCCAGCTCTCGCCCCGCACGATGGCGTTCAGCCAGCTCTTTATCGCCTTCAAGTCGGCGGTGTGCCTGAACAGCGCCCTCCGGGGGTTCATGGACGGCCGCGATCGCCGTCCCGCTGTTGCCGTCATGGGCGTTTCGAGCCCTCGAACCATGGCCGGAAGGCTTGCCTCCCTCGTGGGCATGGACCTCGAGGAAGCGGTCGCCACGCTCGCCCCTCCGGGAGCGGGCGGGAGCGCCTACATCCGGGGGGAACGATCGTGAGACCCAGTACGAAGGAGCTTCTCGACTCAATCGCCGAGGCGCTGGACACGAGGGTGGCGCCGACGGTGACCGATCCCTGGGCGGCAAGCTCGCTGCGGAGCATCCGCACCCTCCTCTCGCACCTGTCCGTCCGTGTCGAGCGCGAACTCACCATCCTCGCGGAGGGGAACGCGGATCTCCGGGACGTGCTGAGCGGCGCCCGCGACCGGCTGGAGGGGCGGTCGACGCCCAGCAATCCCTCGATGCACGCGGACCTCGCGGCGTTGCTGTCACGGCCGACCTCGCGTGAGCCCGGCGCCCTGGCCACGGTGGCGGCACTTGACGAAGAGAGCAGCGCCCTCAACGTGCAACTTGAGCGGCTCGTGCGGGTGGTCCACGAGGACCGCGAGTCACTCGGCGCCGAGCTCTACGAGGATCTGCTCGGGTCGATCCGCAGCTACTTCGCCCGCCAACAGGAGCGCGAGGCTCCCTTGTACGCCGCGCTCGCCGGCCCCATGTTCTGAGCGCCACCGAAGCAGGAGCACCACGAGAGCATGACCAACGTCGAATTCGTACTGCCTGATCCCGAGCTGGCACAGTACACCTGGGTGTACGAGAACGAGCACGGCCCGGCTTCCCAGCCACCGCTCACGAGGGTGGCGGGCTTTGGAAGGTCGCCTGAACCAGGCGCGCCACCAGCCCGCCTCTTCATCAACGGCTACAGCTACGTCCGTACCGGGCCGGCGGGCGAGCTGTCAATGCCGACCGAGCTACCGGATCTCGGGGACGCCACCGCGCTCGAGACCTGGAACACAAAGTGGCTGCCCGAGGTGGACGCGCTGTTCGACGAGTTGACCGGTTTCGACGCGACCGCGGTTCGGGAAGGGGAGTGGCGGGAGACCCTTGATCGCCAGGCGACCGAGTTCAGGCGGATTTTCGCAGGGGTCCACGGCGAGTGCGTCTTCACATCGGGGCGCCTCGCCCAGGACTTCGCCGACGGGTACTGCGATGCCTTCGGGGAGGCTCGACGAGCCGACGCCCACGCCCTCCTCCAGGGCTTCCCCAATCGCACCCTCGATCGCGCGATTGCGCTCTGGGAGCTTGGCCGCGAGGTTCGCGCCACCCCGGCGCTGCGGGGGGCAGTCCGGGATGCGGCGGCGAAGGGGACCGGCGTCCTGGCGCATGCCGGGTTCGACCGGCGCCTCACGGCCTTCCTCGAAGAGTTCGGCCACACGATCGACGCACAGGTGGCGGATGCGCCGGCGTGGCGCGAGGATGCCCGGCCGGCGCTCAGCCTGGTTCTTCGCTATGCGGACGAGCCCGAGGATGCCGCGCCCGCCCTCGCCACCGCCAGGCAGGTCGTCCAGCGCGAGCGGCTAGAGCGGGAGCTCCGTGCGCTGGCCGCGAGCGACCAGCGTGCGCGGGAGCTGCTGGAGGCACTGCCCGGGGCGCAAGAGCTCCTGCCCGTTCGCGAAGATCACAACACGCTCTGCGATCAGCGGCTCGGGGCGGCCTCCCGCTACCGCTGGCTGAGCATCGACCGGCTGCTGGTGGAGCGAGGGCTCGCGGAGGACTCCGGGGATGTCTTCTACTTCGCGCTTGAAGAGCTCATCGAGGCGCTCGAGACAGGGACGGCGCCCAAGAGCGGCACGCTTGACGAGCGGCGGCGGGCGCAAGCGGCCTACCGGTCGGTGCAGCCGCCGCCCGTGCTCGGCCAGCCCCTCGCCGCCGAAGCGAGCGCGACCGGGGTGGTGCGCGGGACGGGCGCCTCACCGGGCATCTACCGGGGTCGCGCACGGGTGATCCGTTCGCTGGCGGAGGCCGACCGCCTCGGCGACGGCGAGATCCTGGTCTGCGGAGTCACGGCCCCAACGTGGACGCCGTACTTCGCCATCGCCGGCGCAGTGGTGACTGATGCGGGAGGGGCCCTCTCGCATACGGCCGTGGTGGCGCGCGAGTACGGCATCCCGGCAGTGGTCGGGACGCGGACGGGCACGCGCGAGATCGGGGACGGAGCGCTCATCGAGGTCGACGGAACGGACGGTGTCATCCGGCTCCTCTGAGACCACTGACGCCGGCAGATCCCCAGGCCCCGCCCCGGAGGACGAAGTCACATCCTGGCGATCACGTGCCGGCCGAACTCCTCGATCGTCTCGCGGGCGCTCCCCTGCACAACCTGCAGTGCGAAGTTATCGACCCCTGCAGCCTCCAGCCGCTGGAGGCGGTCGACGATCTCCTCCGGTGGCCCGGTGAAGGTGGCGCGCACGGCAGCTTCCGAGACGAAGCGTTCCTCGCCGGGCTTGAGGAAGGCGAGGTGGCCGCGGTGCACGTCGAGGTAACGGCGATCTTCCGGTGACCCGGCCCGCTCCGCCTCCGGGTCGATGTAGGCCTTGTAGGCAGCCGCCATCTCGGGATCGTGGAGTCCGAGGTTGGCGCCGGGGCCATACTCCGCCTCCCAGGCGGCGTGGTAGGGCGGGAGCGTCCCCCAGCCGATGCGGTCGATGACCCGCTGCGAGGTGGGTGACTCGCCGGGCTGGAGGATGCAGGCCATGCCCAGCAGGACCGTGTAGGGCCTGGCATCGTCCCGCCCGGCCGCACGGGCGGCGGCGCCGTGCGCCTCGAAGTTGTGGGAGAGGAGCGCACGGGCGCGGGCGGTCGTGATCCAGCCGTCGCCGGACTCGGCCGCGACCGCAACGGCGCGGGGGCCGTTGGCGGCGATGTAGATGGGGATGGGGTCGTCAACGTTGATGAAGCCCAGACCACGCTCGGGGTGCAGCAGACGGATCCAGCGCTCGGCCTCGCCCTCCCGGATGAGGGCGTCCTCGCCCCGCAAGAGGGCACGGACCTGCTCGACGTAGCGCTGCATCGCGCGCGCGGAGAGAGCGGGCAGGCCCATCGTGTTGCGCCCCGTGAAGCCGGTGCCGACTCCGAGCACCGTCCGTCCGGGGGCGAGGTAGTTGATGGTGGCGATGGCCGAGGCCGTGACTGGAGCGAGACGGTTGCTGGGGATGGCCACGAGCGTGCCCAGCGTCAGGCGGGTGGTGTGCTCGGCCGCGAGCGCCATCGTCGCGTAGATGTCGCTGTAGAGGAGCTGGGAGTCGTAGAACCAGGCGTGCGAGAAGCCGGAATCCTCGGCGACCTGTGCGTCCTTCCAGGCCTCGATATAGGAGGGAAAGGTGATGCCGAAGTCCATACGCTACCCCCGGGACCCTGGCAGTGGCCGCGGCGAATCATAGCGCCGATCGCGAACCCGGCTGCAGGCGGTACGGCGCGAACCTCCGCGGGTGGCCCTGCTAGTGGGTGCCCTGGGCGGCCATGACGGTGGGCATGCCCTGCATGCCGCGGAGGGTGTTGATCTCGCCGCGGTGGCCGTTGAAGTGGCCCATCATGTGCAGGGAGATGGCCTCGCCGACGCTTTCCGTGCCGTTGCGGGCGGGAATCTCGCGCTCGAGGTCCGTATCGGTGGCGCTGGCGAGGAAGTGGGCAGTGCGCTCGAAGACGGCGTCCTGGTAGCCCGCGAGCGCGGGCATATCGGTGACGTGCACCTGCTGGGCGTCCTCGTCGGACATGCCCGTACCGAAGCCCTCGAAGGGGAGGCCGGCGCGGCCGGCCCACTCTTCGCTCCAGACCTGCGGCTGGCCGGCGACGCGGCTGATGATGAGGTCCTCAACGCGCGAGGTGTGCCAGAGGCACCAGGCGATGGAGTGACTGCCCGAGTCGGGAACGAAGTGGAGTTGCTCGTCGCTGCCGTTGCGGGCGTCGACAAGGGCTGCGTGCGTGAACTCAAGGCTGCGCTGGATGAATTCGACGGTGCTCATGACTCCCCCTGTGCTCAGGCCACGATCCTACGCGCCGCAGAGGGGTAGGGAACGGGTAGCGCCAGCGGTACCGGCCGTGAGCCGCTAGGCGCCGGGTAAGAGGTAGCGCAGCGACCCCCACGTGCTTCGCGTGCTCACGATGCGCGACCGCTGGGCCAGGTGGCCGACGTCGTGGTTCTCGTCGCAGCCGTTGACGGATTCCTCCACCTGGATGGTGACGTGCGCGATGCCGAATTTGCCGTGGGCGATTTCCGTCATCTGCGTCAGGAGCGCGTCGTTGTCGCCCCCGTACCTGGGGTCGATGACGACGTGTGCGGTGAAGGCGTCGCTCTGGGAGGTAATGGTCCAGACGTGCACGTGGTGCACGAGGGTGACGCCCTCAAGGTCTTCGATGTCACCGCACAGCTTGTAGACATCGATGTTCTCGGGCGTCCCTTCGAGCAGGACATGGACGACGCTGGTCATGAGACCCCAGGAGCTGACGAGGATGAGCAGGCCGATGACGATGCTGATCATGGGGTCGGCGAGGTGCCAGCCGAGGGTGATGATGAGGATGGAGGAGATGACGACGCCCACGGAGCCCAGCAGGTCGGCGAGCACGTGCTGGAAGGCGCCTTCGGCGTTGAGGCTGTGCTCGGACGAGCGGTGGAGGATGAACGCGGCGGCGATATTCACCGCGAGGCCGCCAAGGCCAACGAAGAGCACGGGCCAGCCGTCGACATGCGTGTCTTCCTGGAAGAAGCGGTGGTACGCCTCGAAACAGATCCAGGCGACGATGATCCAGAGGGCGATGGCGTTGAGCAGGGCGGCGAGAATCTCGGTGCGATAGAAGCCGAAGGTGCGCTCGGCGGAGGCGGCGCGCTCGGCGATCCACATGGCAAGGAGGGCGAGGCCGATGGCGGCGGCGTCGGTCGCCATGTGGCCGGCATCGGCAAGGAGCGCCAGGCTCCCGGAGAGCAGGCCCCCGACGATCTCCGCGACCATGTAGCCCGCGATCAAGACGAGGGCATAGGTCAGGCTGCGGCGGCTGCGGCCTCGCTGGTCGTGGTCACCATGATCGTGGGCGTCGTGGTCGTGCCTATCGGGGTCGTGATCGTGGGCGCCAGCCCCTTCACCTGCCGAACCTGACGTTGAAGACATTCGCGCTCACCCCACGGTTGTGACTCGGAAATCCCCGGACCACGTCCAGCGGACACGGGCTGAGGGATCAATGGGCGAAGAAGGCGCCTCCGCTATGGAGAGCGCCTCCCTGTCCGCACCCGGTGCGGATGCCCGTTGACCTTCCTGGAGCAGGCGATCTGCTCGTGGTGCTCGTGCTCGTCGCATTCGTGGGCGGCGTGTGCCATAGGTAGCTCCTCTAGTTGCAGATGAATTCGTTGTACACCATGCCTGCCAGTCAATTCGAGAGCCGATATCACCCGGCGAGGAGCGCTCTGTAAGCAAACTCACGCACTCCGGGATGGCATGCCGAGCCGGAGCGCAGGGGGCGCTGCCGAGGTCGCGCGCGGGAACCTTATGTGTCGTTTCTTGCAGGTCTGGGCAGCACCGGCAGGCACGACTGCCCGGCCCAGATGCGCCATGGGGCTATCTGGTGTCGTGTATACTCGCGCCCCACGGACCGCAGGTTCACCCTCGCTGCCCGCAGGGTAGCAGTGGTGTATTGATCGCGTGGCTCATGGGGTTACGACCCCGTAGGCGGGGAAGTTTCCCGCTTGCGCTGCAAGCGTTGACGACGAGGCGGGACGGGCGGAAGTCGCAGATCGACTCCAGAGCAGGTCGGCATCAACGGGAACGGGAGACGAAGCGGCACGCACGCCGTACACTGCGTGATCACGAGTCGAAGCACGGTTGAGGAGACGGACCACATGGCAATCAGCGCCGAGAGGGAAGGCGGCACGGTCATAGCCAAAGCCGATGGGCGCATCGATGGCTCCAATGCCAGCGAGTTCCAGGCGGACCTGCAAGCAGTGATTGAGGACAGCGACAAGGCCCTCGTCCTGGATTTCGAGAGCGTCTCCTACATCAGCAGCGCCGGGTTGAGGGTTCTGCTGCTGACGGCCAAAACCCTCGAGGGCAACGGGGCAAAGCTGGCGCTGTGCTCGCTCTCGGACCCGATCCGTGAGGTGTTTCGGATCAGCGGCTTCGACAACATCATTCCCATTCACGACTCGCAGGCCGAGGCGGCCGCCGCCATCAGCAGCTAGGCCACACCGCCCACAAAGAGAGAGGGCTTGCCGAGGCATGCGCCGTCTATGACCTACAAGATTCTGGTAGTCGACGACGAACCCGACCTTGAGCCCCTGGTGTTGCAGCGCATGCGCCGCCAGATCCGGCGCGGACGCTACGAGTTCGTGTTCGCGCACAACGGCGTGGAAGCGCTGGAGCAGCTTGAGGCAGATCCGGCCATCGACATGGTCGTCTCCGATATCAACATGCCCCGCATGGACGGCCTCACGCTGCTGGATCAGATTCCCAACGTGAGCCCCGACATCCGGGCCATCATCGTCTCCGCCTACGGCGACATGGAGAACATTCGCACGGCGATGAACCGGGGCGCGTTCGACTTCGTGACGAAGCCGGTGGACTTCGATGACCTGCAAATCACGATCGACCGGACACTGGAGCACATCGAGCAGTGGCGCGAGGCCTTGAGCACGCGCGACAAGCTGGTGGCACTGCAGAACGAGCTCGATGTCGCCAGCAAGATGCAGCAATCGATCCTCCCGAAGGTGTTCCCAAGCGGGCCTTCCTACGAGACCTACGGGACCATGCACCCGGCGCGGAACGTGGGCGGGGACTTCTTCGACGTCATCCGTCTGGAGGATGACCACGTTGGCCTGGCCATTGCGGATGTCTCCGACAAAGGGGTGCCGGCGGCGCTCTTCATGATGTCGAGCCGCACCCTGCTGAAGGGCTCGGCCATCGGCACCGCGGGCAGCCCGGGGGCCGTGCTCACGGAGGTCAATAACCTCCTGAACGAGGACGACACCACGGGCATGTTCGTAACCATGCTCTACGCCGTTTACGAGCCGGCTACGGGCGTGCTGACCTACGCCAGCGGCGGCCACGACCCGCCGCTCGTGGTTCACCCCGACGGGAGCTCGGAGATGAAGCCACTTACCGGCGGGATTGCGCTGGGGGTGCTCGGAGGTTTCGAGTACCGGCAGGGGTCGTTCCAGGTAGAGCCCGGCGACACCGTCTGCCTCTACACCGACGGGGTGACTGAGGCGACAAACCAGCAGGGCGAGCTGATGGGCATCGAAGGGGTGCAGGACCTGTTCGGGTCGGACCCGCCCACAGGTGCCGAACAAGCCGGCGTGGCCATCATGAACCGGGTGCTGGAGTACACGGGCGAGGCACCGCAGCACGATGACATCACCTGCCTGACACTCCGCCGGGAGTAACCAATGGGCGCCACGCTTTCCATGGCCATCAACACGACCCGCGACGAGCTGGAGCGTATCTCGGCGGGCATTGAGGAGCTGGGCCAGCAGGACAACTGGCCGGACGAACTCGTCTTCCGCGTCAACCTGGTGCTGGAAGAGCTAATCCTGAACATCATGGACTACGGGGCGGACGGCGGAGACCCGGACATTTCCCTCGAGGTCGAGTCCGCTGAGGATTCGATCTCGATCGACCTCAGCGATCGCGGCCGGCCCTTTGACCCCCTCACCGAGGCGCCCGAACCAGACCTGACGGGGACGTTGAGCGAGCGGCGCGTGGGAGGACTGGGCGTCCACCTGACGAAGACGTTGATGGACGAGGTGCGCTACTCGCGCGAAGCGGACAGGAACCGGCTGAGCATCGTCACGCGCAAGGTGCGATGAGGCGGATGGGCCCGTGAGAATCGCAGGGGCAGGCGGCGCGTTCGCCATCGTGGCGGCGCTCGCGGTTGGGGGCTGTTCCGGCGGCGGTAGCGACACGGACGGGACCGCCACTCCCGTGCCCGTGGCGACGGAGGTGGCCGACACCGGCACCCCGGGCGTCTTCGACAATCGCGTGCTCTTCGGACAGTCGGCAGCGTTCAGCGGGCCCGCACAGGAGCTGGGCAAGAACATGCGGCTCGGGATCGAAGCCGCGTTTCACGAGGCGAATGCGGCGGGGGGCGTGCACGGCCGGATGCTGGAGCTGACATCACTGGACGACGCGTACGAGCCGGAAGCGGCCATCACCAACACCCAGCAACTGATCGGGGAGGGGGTGTTCGCGCTCATCGGGGCGGTGGGCACGCCCACCTCGCGATCGGCCACGCCCGTCGCGGCCGAGGCCGGGGTCCCCTACATCGCCCCCTTCACGGGGGCGGGGTTCCTGCGCGATGCGGAGTGGGCGAACATCATCAACCTGCGCGCCTCCTACGCCCAGGAGACGGAGGAGATGGTGGAACGGCTGACGGTGGACCTGGGCGTCGAGCGGATCGCCATCCTCTACCAGCACGACTCGTACGGGCGCAGCGGCTACGACGGCGTGCAAGCGGCGCTGGCGCGGCGGGGCAGCGAGGCGGTGGCCGTGGGGCGCTACACGCGCAACACCCCGGCGGTGAAGGCGGCCGCGCTGGACATCGTGGAGGGGAATCCCGAGGCGGTCATCATGATCGGCGCCTACCAGCCGATGGCGAAGTTCATCAAGTGGGCGCAGATCCTGGGGATGGACTCCCTGTTCCTGAACGTGTCGTTTGTTGGCAGCACGGCCCTGGCGCAGGAGCTGGGGCCGGACGGCGTGGGCGTGCTGGTGACACAGGTCGTGCCCTTCCCCGAGGATGACTCGCTGGCCGTGGTCGCGGCCTACCAGCGTGCGCTGGCGGCCTATGCCTCGGATGCAGAGCCCGGGTTCGTCTCGCTGGAAGGCTACCTTGCCGGCCGTCTTGCCATTGCAGGGTTGGAGAAGTGCGGCCGGGAGCTCGACCGGACCTGCTTCCTCTCGAGCCTGCGTGGGTCGGAGGCGCTCAGCATTGAGGGGTTCTCTCTCCAGTACGGGGCGGATGACAACCAGGGGTCGGACAAGGTATTTCTCACTGTTATCGGGCCCGGCGAGCAGTACCATGCGATCGAGTCACTTCGGGAGATCGAAACGCTGCGAGAGACAGAGTGGTTGAACGACTGAAGCGCCTGCTGGACAGCCGGTTCCGTATCTCGACCCAGCTCTACATGGCCGTCGGGGGAGCGGTCGTGCTCACCCTGGCAGCCAGTCTCGTAGGCTGGTTCTCGTTTGACCGGGTGGGCACGGTCCAGAGCCGCGTGAACGAAGGCAGCGTGCCCGAACTGGCGGCCGCGTTCGGCGTGGCCCAGTACAGCGGCGTGCTGGTGGCGGCGGCCCCCAACCTGGCGGCCGCGACCACACCGGAGGGGTTCGACCAGGTCGTTCAGAACATCGACGAAGCCTATGCCGCCTTTGAAGAGCAACTGGCCACCCTGGAAGCTCGCGAGGACGCCGACCAGGAGCGGGTGGGTCGCATCCGGGGCTACGCAGACACGCTCATCTCGAACATCGATGCGCTGAGAAGCGACACATCGGGCGTGTTCGAGCTACGGCAGCGCCTGGCGGCGCTGCAGTTAGAGCTGACCCAGGTGCGCTTCGAACTGGACGACCTGCTGGCGCCGGCGATCGACGACCAGCTCTTCTACATCCTGACGGGATTCAGCACGCTGGGTGAACCGGCGGCGCCGCGCTCGCAGCACTTCGTGGAATCGGAGATCGTCCGCTACCGGCGGCTGAGCGAGCTGCAGGGGGACGTGAACATCGCCACGGAGCTCCTGGCGAACGCCTTCACCCTCTCGGACGCGTCTCTGATCGAGCCCCTGCGGGAGCGCTTCGAAGCGGCGAACAATCGCATCGACCGCAACCTGGGAACGCTGGCAGGGAGTCCCTTCCACACGGCGGCGAGTCCCATCTTCGACCGGCTGTTCCCCCTTGGTACCGGCGAACAGAGCGTGTTCGGGCTCTTCGAGCAGGAGCTGCGGATCGAGGCACGCCAGGTGGAGTTGCTCGCGAGTAACCGGGACCTCTCGATCGTCGTGGTGGCCGAGGTTGACGGGCTGGTGATGGCGGCGCAGGCGAGGGCAGAGGAGGCCACGGAGGCCTCCTCCGCGGCGATCTTCACCGGCAGGACGCTCCTGCTCGTCATCAGCACCGTCAGCGTGGTGGGTGCGGTGCTCATCATCTGGCTGTACCTGGGCCGGATCCTGCTGCGGCGCCTCAACCTGCTCTCGGCGTGGATGCTGCGGATGGCCAGCGGCGACATCGAGACCAGCGTGGAGATGGACGGACAGGATGAGGTAGCGGACATGGCGGCCGCCCTGGAGGTGTTCCGGCGGCACGCCCTGGAGGTGCAGCGACTCAACCTCGTGGAACAGCTCGCGGGCGAGCTTCAGGACAAGAACGTGGAACTGGAGAGCACCCTGGGCCAGCTCAACAGAGCCCAGGACCAGATTGTCATGCGGGAGAAGCTGGCCGCGCTGGGTGAGCTGACGGCGGGCGTGGCCCACGAGATACGCAACCCGCTGAACTTCGTCAACAACTTCTCGGAGGTCTCAGCAGAGCTCCTGACAGAGCTGCAGGAAGTGCTGGAAGAAGAAGGCGTAGAGCTGAACGAGGAACAGCAGTCGCTGATCGAGGAGATCACGAGTGACCTCACCAGCAACCTTGAGCGGATCCAGTCGCACGGGAAGCGAGCGAACCGCATCGTCGAGAACATGCTCCGCATGGGGCGAGGCTCGGGGGAGTGGCAGGTCGCGGACATCAACGGGTTGCTGGAGGAGCATGCCCGGCTGGCCTACCACAGCGCGCGGGCGACCGACTCGGACTTCCAGCTGGACATCAAGGACGAGTACGACCCGGAGACGGGCGAGATGGAGGTCATCCCCCAGGACCTGGGCCGCGTGTTCCTGAACATGGTGACCAACGCCTGCCACGCAACGGACGAGCGCCGCCGGGCGACGCCCGGGGCCAGCATGGCGGGCGGCCCCTACACGCCGACGATCTGGCTGAAGACGAAGAAGGGAGAGGACCACGTCGAGGTCCGTATCCGGGACAACGGGACGGGCATGCCGCCGGACGTCATCGAGAAGATCTTCAACCCGTTCTTCACCACGAAGCCGACGGACCAGGGCACGGGCCTGGGGCTCTCGCTCTCGAGCGACATCGTGCGGCGCCACGGGGGAACGATTCGGGTGGACTCCGTGCCGGGCGAGTACACGGAGATGATCGTGGAACTACCGCTGGAGCGCCCCTCGGAAACGGTTGCGGCGCCGGCAGAGGTTTCCGCCTAGGGTTCTCCGCCCGCACCGACTTCATCCGCCAGCGCTGTCAGGGTGACAATCGAGCCGCCGTGCTCGGTGGAGTTCAGGGCGTTTGCGAAGCGGGTGTCCGCCGTAACGAGGCGGGCCCCGATGCGATACGCCAGCGCCAGTTAGAGGCAGTCGTAAACCGGCCGGTCGAGTCCGACAGCGAGCCGAGTGGCCTCGCCCGCGATGTCCCTGGCGGCTCCCACACGCAGTGCAATGCGCCCCTCCGGGTAGACCGGAGGGGCGCATTCAGGGCTATCGGGCCGCGGAAGGCTACTGCGCTGGCGCCTCCTCCGCGCCGCCGCCCTCAGCGGAAGCCTCGCCTGCAGCGGAAGCCGAGGCTTCCGCTGCAGGCATATCCTCAGCACGGCCGTGGCTGAGGTCATCGGTGGTGGCAACGCGCGAGAGGTTCTTGAGCGTCCCGAGGATGTCGATGCCGGTGAGGCTCTCGACGAGATCGGGAAGCTGTGAGACGACCCTGGTCACGTCGTTGGTGAGCTTGCTGGCGCCGATGGAACCGTTGTCCCCACCGCTGATCATGACGATGCGGTCGGTCTGTGCGAGCGGCTGCGCGACGGCGGCGGCAACCTCGGGCAGGGACTCGATGAGGGTGTCGATCATGGCCGCCTGGCCGTACTCCTTCCAGGCTTCCGCCTTGACGCGCATGGCCTCGGCTTCGGCGAGACCCCGGGCACGGATGGCGTCGGCCTCGGCCTCGCCGCGGGCGCGGATGGCGTTGGCTTCGCCCGTGCCGTTGAGGGTGAGCGACTCCGCTTCGGCCTCAGCTCCGGCCACGACCTGGCCCTTCTCGCCCGCGGCAATGGTCTCCAGCCGGTAACGCTCAGCCTCGGCGGGACGCTTGATGCTGGCCTCGAGCTCGCGCTCGCGACGCAGGATCTCCTGAGCCTCGATCTCGATCTGCTTGGTGCGCTCGACGACCTCGATCTGGACCTCCTGCTCGCGGATCTCCTGGCGGGTCACGGCCTCCTGGAGGGCGTAGGCGAGCTCGGCCTCGGCCTGACGGGCGTTGGTCTCCTGCTGGTACCTGGCCTGCTCGACCTTGAAGTCGCGCTCGGACTCAGCGATGAGCGTCTCGGCATCGAACTTGGCCGTTTCCTGATCGCGGTTTGCCGCCGCTTCGACGATCGTGGCGTCACGCTGGGCCTCGGCGCGCTTGATGGATGCATCGCGGGTCGCCTCGGCTTCGCCGATCTCGGCGTCGCGGGTGACTTCGGCGGTGCGCTTGCGTCCGAGGGCATTGAGATAGCCCATGTCGTCGCGGATATCGCGGATCGTGAAGCTGACGATCTGGAGGCCCATGTTCGCCATGTGCGGGTCGGCAACCTCGCCGACGCTCTGGGCGAACGACTCGCGGTCCTGATAGATGCCCTCGACTGTCATCGTCCCGAGGATGGCGCGCTGGGCGCCCTCAAGGGTCTGGAGGGCAACCTCGGCGATCTCCCGCTGGGGCTTACCGACGAACTGCTGCGCCGCGGTGCGGATGGCTTCCTCGGAACGGGCGACCTTCACCTGCGCGACGCCGTCCACGGTGACGGCGACACCCTCCTTGGTGTAGACCTTCGCGGTCTCCACCGCGAGGGTCATAACCTCGAGTGAGAGGCTCTGGGCCTTGAAGAAGATGGGGATGACGATGACCCTGCCGCCGACGGTGATTTTCGGCTGAGAGCCGCCACCGGACCTGATCAACGCCTCGTTTGGGCCTGCTACCCGGATAATTGGCGCCATGAACTACCTCCTAAACGCTTTTCGAATGATTGTTGCGAACGCGACAAGGGGCCCGCGCGCTCCCGGAGCGGTTGGCGGGGGCGCATCCGAGACTTTGAGCGTTCTTCCACTATAGACGGCAACAACGTGCACGTTTGCGCCGGCGCGCACGCGTTGTCCTTCTTCCATAGTAGCAAACCACTCTCCGTCCCCGACAAGTACCCTGCCGGTTGGGGTGAGATCGGAGAGGGCAACGGCCCGTGCGCCGACCAGAGCGCCCTCGCGGTCTGCACCGTAGGCGTCTGTGCTCCCCCCCTGACGCACGAGGAAGTAGAGCATGAGCACGGCGCTGGCCATGACGACGGTCATGAGGATGATGAGCCAGAGGCTGATGTCGGCCGTGAGGTCGAGGGGATCGGCGGAGCCGAAGAAGCCACCGAAGAGCAGGAAGGCGCCCACGAGGAAGCTGGCGAGGCCTCCCGCGCCGAAAACGCCGATGCCCGGGGCTTCCATCTCGAAGTAGAAAAGCCCCATCGAGACGAGGATGAGGGCCACGCCCACCCAGTTCACCGGCAGGTACCCGAAGGAGACGAAGGCGAGCGCGAGCAGGATCACCCCGACGATGCCAGGACCGAAGAAGGGAACAAGGAACTCAACGAACAGGGCCATGCTCCCGAGCGAGATCAGCAGGAACGCGATGTTGGGGTTGGCGATGACGCTCAGGAAGCTCTCGAGCAAGCTCCTGTCGATCTCCCGGACGGGGACGCCCTCGGTATTGACGACGACGGGACCGGCGGCGGTCTGGGCGGTGCGCCCGTCGATCTGGCGGAGCAGGTCCTCCCGATCGGTGGCGATGAGGTCGATGATGTCGAGCTCCAGGGCCTCGGTGGCGGAGTACGCACGCGCGTAGGTGACGGTGTCCTCGAGGGCCTGCGCGTTGCGGCCGCGCTGCTCGGAGATGGCGCGGATGAAGGCGCGCGTGTCCTCGTTCACCTTCCTCGCCAGCGTATCGGGCAGATCCTCGCCAGAGCCGCTGATGGGAGAGGCGGCGCCGATGTTGGTGGCGGGGGCCATGACGGCGAAGTTGGCGGCAACGGTGATGAAGGTGCCGGCCGAGGCGGCCTGCGCCCCCGAAGGCGAGACGTAGACGGCCACGGGGGAGCGGGACTCGAGGATGGTCTCGACCATGTCGCGGGTCGAGTCGAGGCGGCCGCCGGGGGTGTTGAGCTCGACGATGATGAGGACGGCCTCGTCGCCCTCGGCCTTGCCGATGGCGCGCGCGAGGTAGCGGGAGTTGATGGCGTCGATGGCGCCGTCGACCCTGAGGACGCCGATGTAGTCGCCCTTGGCCTCGCCGGGAGCGGCCCACTGCGAAAGCAGGAGCGAGCCGAGCCCCAGGGCCAGGAAGAGCAGGCCGATCGCGCGGAAACTTCGCTTCGCCATGACACCCATGCTATCCGGTCGTCAGGGCCAGCGAGTAGGTGACGGGCCGAATACCGCGGTCAACGAGAGGCCCGAGACCCTGTTCAGCGGAGGGGTCACGCAGCGATCAGTGAGGGGAGCGCCGGCGGATGCCGTAGCGGCGCCAGCGGTTCATGTCCGTCATCCGAAGGAGGACTACGAGCACGGGAATGAGCAGGCGACCGATGTACCTGGCGAGCGCGACGGCATCTCTGTCTCGAAGCTGCCGTCGACGGAACGCCATCGCCATCGCCCGCTCGCCGGGGCCTACTCGCCGGTCCCGAGCTGCTGGGCGAGATACTGCTCGATCCCTACCTGGCCGATGGCTTCCATCTGGCTTTCCAGCCAGTCGATGTGCGCCTCTTCGTCGCGAATCATCTCCTCCAGGCGGGAGCGGGTTCCGTAGTCGTCGACCTCTACGCAGAGGGTGACGCCCTCGGTCAGCGCCTCAATGGCGGCCTTCTCGCTCTCAAGGTCGAGCTCGAGGTGCTCAAGGACGTTCTCGCCGACCTTGACGACATCGATGCGCTGGAGGTTGGGAAGCCCTTCGAGGTAGAGGATGTGCTTCACGAGCTCCTCGATGTCGCGCATCTCGCTCATGCTGACGGCGCGGAGACGGTCGGCAAGGTGGTCGTAGCCCCAGTTCCGGATGATCGCGGACTGGAGGAAGTACTGATTGACCGCGGTTATCTCGATGGTGAGGATGCGGTTGAGCGCATCCACTACTCCGGGCTTGGCATTCACTCGATTCCCCCTTGCATGAGCCCGCGCGCACAGGCAACGCGCAGTGGGCACTGGTGGCAGTCGGTGACGCACTCCTTCCTGGTGGAACCGAGCTCGACGGGCACGATCTCCGCCAGCAATCGTTCAAGAACGACGAGGCAGGCGCCGCAGCTGTCTTCGCCGCCGAGGGAGAACCGGTCGACGACCTCATCGAAGTCGCGAGTGCCGGCCTCCGTGACTTCGCGCACCTCGGACACCGTCACTGCCTGGCAGATACAGACGTACACGCGCTTCCTCCTTGGCGGTTCGCCGCCAACAGCCCCTATGGCTCGAAGCCGGCCTCGCGAATGAGCTCGATGGTGCGTTCGAGGCTGCCGCCGAGGCGGTCGAACTCACCGACGTCAACTGTCCCGGGCGGCGCTGAGTTGACGCCCTCCAGCTCGAGGCCAAGGGCAAGGGGATACTCGAAGTTCGCCTTGCCGAAGTATTCCTGGGCGTCCTTGCCGAGGAGGTAGCGGATGAGCTTCTCGGCCACGTCCTTGTCGCCGGAGGCGGTGGCGCCGATCGCGGTGGCGATGGTGACACCGCCGGGGTCGCCTTCCTGGAAGTGGTGATTCTCGCTGAGGGTGGAGGGGTCCTCCACCTTGATGCGGAGGTTGTAGTAGTGATTGACGAGCCCCATTTCGATCTCGCCGCGGGCGACGGCCTGGACGATGGCAACGTTGTTGCCGTAGACGGGAGCGCCGCCGTCGTGCAGCGCCTTGAGCCAGGCGAGGGCAGCCTCGTCACCGTCCTTGATGCGCAAGAGGGTGAAGAAGTCCTGGAACGAACCGTTGGTGGGGGCGAGGGCGACGCGGCCGAGCCACCTCTCCTCGGTGAGCTCGTAGATGGAGGTGGGGAGTTCTGCAGGGTCGAAGAGCTCACTGTTGTACACGAGCACGCGCTGCCGCCCGGTGAGGGCAACCCAGTAGCCGGAGGGGCTGGAGGGAGCGAGCTTCAGCACATCGTCGTCGAGCTCGGCGAGCAGGCCGCGCTCGGCGACGAAGCCAACGGGGCCAGGGCTGCGGGAGATGAAGACGTCGGCAGGCGTCTTGTCGCCCTCCTCCTGGAGCAACAGGGCGAGGTCCGTGGAGCTGCCGTAGCGGACGTCGACATCAATCCCAGTGTCCTCTTCGAACCGTTCGAGGAGCGGGCCGATGAGGTTCTGGCTGCGGCCGGAATAGACCGTGACGGACTTCTCCTCGTCGGAGCAGGCCCAGCCAGCAACGACGGCGAGGGCGAGAGCAACCAGGACAGCAAATACGGTCAACGTGAGCCAGGAACGGGGGTAACGGGCGTCGGAACGAGTCTTGGACAACGTGGTCACTCACTCCCTGAATTAGGTATCCCTAATCTCTCTCCATAGGTGAGACGCTATCTTGGCCTATGTCTCCACGCTATGCAAGGGCCTGTGGGGGCAACTGCCAAAGAAAGTCAGGGTGGCCACTTCGTGCACACCTCCCACGCCGCGGGGCTCGGTGAGCGACATCACGGCCCACCGGGGTGACTCGCCGCCTATACTTGGCCGCGCAGCCAGCCATCGGAAGGGAGTGCGACCTTGCCGAACGCCCGCTCGCTCTGGAGTGCGGTCGCGCTGGTCGCGGTGACGGTTCTCTCCGTCTTTCTCTTCGGCACGGCTCATGCTCAGGACGGCGACGGCGAGGCGTTCTCGGGCACGCTGCGCTTCAACGGCGAACCGGTCGCGAGCGTCCGCATCTTCGTCGTCGATGCCGCGGGTGAGCCGGTCGGCGAGGCCGTCAGCGGCGAGGACGGACGCTGGCAGATCGACCTCCCCGGGCCGGGCACGTATCGCGCGACGATCGACACGGAGACGCTGCCCGAGGGCATCAGCCTGCGCGACCCCGAACGCCAGACGCTGGAGGTGACCGTGACAGCGGGCCGCTCGCGGCCCCTGATCTTCGCACTGGGCGAGCCCGTCGGCGGTGGTCCCACGGTGGGGGAGAAGCTCGCGCAGGCGGTGCTCAACGGAGTCAAGTTCGGGCTGATCATCGCGATGTGCGCGATCGGGCTGTCGCTCATCTTCGGGCTGACGGGGCTGATCAATTTCGCCCACGGCGAGCTGGTCACGCTGGGGGCGATCCTCGCCTGGTACTTCAACGCCGATACCTTCGGGGCGCCGCTGATTCTCGCGGGGGTGCTGGCGGTCGTGGTCGCGGGAGCAGTGGGCGGGGGTGTCGAGTTCTCGCTGTTGCGCCCCCTGCGGGGGCGCCGGCTGGGCGGCTTCCAGTTCATGGTGGTCACGATCGGGCTGTCGCTGCTGGCGCGGCACGTGATGCTGCTGTTCTTCGGTCCCGACCGCGAGCGTTTCGTCGACTACGCCCTCCAGGCGGAGTGGACCTTCGGGCCGTTCGCGGTGACGCCACGGGATTTCACCATCATGGTGCTCTCGGCGGTGATCCTGATTGCGGTGGCGGTGTTCCTGCAGCGGGCGCGCATGGGCAAGGCGATCCGGGCCGTCGCGGACAACCCCGAGCTCGCCGAGTCCTCGGGGATCGACGTTGACCGGGTGATCCTGGTCGTCTGGATCGCGGGGGCGGCGCTGGCGGCGGTGGGGGGCATCTTCTTCGGGTCGGTGGAGGCGGTGGACTGGCTGATGGGCTTCCGGCTGCTGCTGCTCATGTTCGCGGCGGTGGTACTGGGCGGTCTGGGCACCGCCTACGGCGCCATGGTGGGAGGTCTGCTGATCGGCCTCGTGACGGAGGTGAGCACGGTGTGGGCGAGCCCCGAGATCAAGGCGGTGTTCGCGCTGGGTGTGCTCGTACTGGCGCTGCTGGTGCGGCCACAGGGTCTGCTGGGCCAGCGGGAGCGGATCGGCTAGATGGAGTTTGATGTCATCCTGGGGAACGCGGCGCGGGCGGGGTTGGGGCCACAGGCCGCGATCTTCGCGCTGGCGGCGATCGGGTTGAACCTGCACTTCGGCTATGCCGGTCTGCTCAACTTCGGGCAGGTCGGCTTCATGATGCTGGGCGCCTATGGCACCGCCATCATGGTGGCGACGTGGGGCGGATCGCTCTGGCTGGGGATCCCCTTCGGGCTGGGGCTGTGCGTCGCCTTCGCGCTCGCACTGGGCATCCCCACGCTGCGGCTGCGCAGCGACTATTTCGCCATCACCACGATCGCGGCGGCGGAGATCCTGCGCCTGCTGATCCGATCCTCGCCCGCGACGGACATCACGGGCGGACCGTTCGGGCTGCAGGCCATCGCCAACAGCTTCTACGACCTCAACTTCCTGCCCGACGGTCGGTTCGGATGGGGCACGTTCACGTACTCCTCGAACCAGCTGTGGGTGATGATCGTGGCCTGGATCCTCGTGGTCCTCTGCTCGGCGCTGGTGCTGGCGTTGATCCGCAGCCCCTGGGGACGGGTGGTGCGCGCCATCCGCGAAGACGAAGATGCCGTGCTCAGCCTGGGCAAGAACGTCGTCGCCTATAAGCTGCAGGCGCTCGTGATCGGGGGCGTGATCGGGGGCCTGGCGGGGATCATCGACGCCCTCCAGCAGTCGGGCGTGGGTTCGGAGAACTTCGAGCCGCAGGTGACGTTCTTCGCCTGGGCGGCGCTGATCCTGGGCGGCCTCGCGACGACCGTGGGGCCGGTGGTGGGGGCAATGCTGTTCTGGTTCCTGCGGGAGGGGGTCGAGTCGTTCATCCGTGAGCTCTCGGCGCAGGCCTGGCTGCCAAACGCCCTCGCCGACTTCCTCGACGGATCGGAGGGGGCCATCAGTGTCGTCTTGATGGGGATCGGGCTGGTCTCGCTGATGGCCCTCCGCCCGCAGGGAATCTTCGGGAGAAGCAGGGACCTGCACCTGGGGACATGAGCAGCATGACGACACGACCGGAGCTGACACAGGTAGCGCTCGAGGCGGCCCCGCCGGGGAGGCTGAAAGATGACCCCGTCCTCATCACCTTCGGCATGCTGAAGACGTTCGGGGGCATCCGCGCCGTCGATATCGATCACCTGGAGATCGAGCGGGGCACGATCACCGCGATCATCGGGCCGAACGGGGCGGGCAAGACGACGCTCTTCAACCTGCTGACCGGATTCGACAAGCCCGACAGGGGGTCGTGGCGGCTGGACGGGCGGCGGCTGGGGGGGCTGCCGCCGCACCGCATCGCGCGGCTGGGCATGGTGCGCACGTTCCAGCTGACCAAGTCGCTCTCGCGGCTGACGGTGCTGGAGAACATGGCGGTGGCGGCGCAGACGCAGCGGGGCGAACGGCTTGAGCGCGCCCTCCTGCGCTGGCTGTGGCAGCCCGAGGAGGTGCGCCTGAAGGCGCGCGCGATGGAGCTGCTCGAGCGCTTCAACCTGGCGCACATGGCCGCCGAACAGGCGGGGACACTCTCCGGGGGCCAGCGGAAGCTGCTGGAGATGGCGCGGGCGCTGATGGCGGACCCGCGAGTGGTCATGCTCGACGAGCCCACGGCGGGCGTGAACCCGGCCCTGACGGAGTCGCTGCTGGAACACATCCGGGACCTGAACGCCCAGGGCGTCACGATCGTGTTCGTGGAGCACAACATGGACGTGGTGATGGACATCAGCGACTGGGTGGTGGTGATGGCGCAGGGACGGATCCTGACCGAGGGGCCACCGGAAGAGGTGGTCGCGAACGAGGCCGTGATCGACGCCTACCTGGGGCGCGCGCGCGAGGGGCTCCCCGCGGAAGCGGAGGGGGCGGAGGGGGCGGAGGAGCCGAGCGAGGAGGGGAACGATGGCTGAGGCGAGGCCGCTGCTCGAGGCACGCTCGCTGGTAGCGGGGTACATCGCGGGTGTGCCCATCCTGAACAACTGCAGCCTGAGCCTGTGGGAAGGCGAGATCGCGGGCATCGTGGGGCCGAACGGGGCGGGCAAGTCGACGCTGCTGAAGGCGGCCTTCGGGCTGGTGGAGGTGTGGGAAGGGGACGTGCTGCTGCGGGGCCAGTCGGTGCTCGGCAAGAAGCCCCACCTGCTGGTGACGGAGGGCATCGGCTACGTGCCCCAGACGGAGAACGTGTTCCCGCGGCTGAGCGTGCGCGAGAACCTGGAGATGGGGCTCTTCCTGGAGCCGCGAGCGTGGCAGGAGCGGTTCGAGACGGTCGTGGAGCTGTTCCCGTTGCTGGCGGAGCGGGCGGGGCAGCGGGCGGGAGCGCTCTCGGGAGGCGAACGGCAGATGCTGGCGATGGGCAGGGCGCTGATGATGAACCCCTCGGTGCTGCTGCTGGACGAGCCCTCGGCGGGGCTCTCGCCGCGCTACCAGGAGCAGGTCTTCGAGCAGGTGGTGGAGGTGAACCGGGCGGGGGTCTCGGTCTTGATGGTCGAGCAGAACGCGAGGCGGTGCCTGCAGATCGCCCACCGCGGCTACGTCCTCGACCAGGGCCGCAACGCCTATACGGGTCCGGGCGAGGAGCTCCTGAACGACGAGCGCGTGGTGGAGCTGTACCTGGGAACGCTCAGCGCCCGCGCTCGCGACGGAGATGCCGAAGGGGCGCCGGGCGGCGCCCCTTCGGCAGATGCTGGCCGCTGCTCAGCCTAGCGGCTGACATCGAAGACGGTGATCTGCTCGACGAGCTCGCCGCCCTCGAAACGGCTCACCTTGTACGTCGCCACGGTGGGGTCGCCACCGGCATCGAGCTTGAGGCTTCCGACCTTGCCGACGTAGGCAAGGTCCTGGCCGGCGTCGATGAGGCCCGCGCACTCCCCGTAGGTCGTGCACTCGGCGCCACCACCGGTGACCTCGCTGACGGCGGCGATGATGGCGTCCCCGTCAGTGCTGCCGGCAGCCCTGGCCGCCAGGGCGAGGATGACCGCGCAGTCGTAGGACTGCGCGCCGAAGACGAAATTCCCCTCGGAGACCTCGGCGAGGCGGTCGTTGAACTCCTGGTAGGCGGGAATCGCCGGGCCGGATGCGACGAAGAGGGTGAGACCGTCGAGCACCTCGGGGTTGGACGCGTCGACGCTCTCCCAGAGGGTGGGGGTATGCATGCCGTCGGAGCCGTACATCATGTCCGGCGAGAAGCCGGCCTCGATGAGACCGCGCGCCAGGCTGGACCCGTCGGGGATGAAGCTGATGAGGAGGATGGCGTCGGGGCCATAGCCCTTCACCTGCTCGACCTCTGCGCTGAAGACGGTGCTGTTCGGGTCGTAGGTCGTGATGCTGGTCTCCGCTCCCAGGCTCTGGAGGGCGTTGTCGACGAGGTCGCGAAGGGCCACGCCGTAGTCATCCGCGCGGGCGAGGATGGCGACGCGCGTGCCGCCGTTGGAAACGATCGTATCCGCGATGACGGGAGCGACGATGGCATCGGACGGCGCCGTGCGGAAGTAGTAGCCGGCGTTCGCCTGGCCGGTGAAGGAGGGCGAGGTGTTGGAGGGCGAGCACTGGGGAATGCGCTCGTCGTAGAGCTTCTGGATGAAGGCCTGGGAGATGCCGGAGGCGGCCGCGCCGACGATGACGTGCGCGCCTTCGCCAAGCAGGCGGTTGACCGCTTCCGAGGCCACATCGGGGTCGGTGCCGCTATCGGCGTAGGTGACCTCCACATCGCCGCCGCCGGCGACGATGTCCTCGATGGCCAACCGGACGGAGGCGATCATGGGCACGCCGTACTCCCCGAGCGCGCCCGTCTCCGGGAGCACCACGCCGATGTGGAGCGTGGGAGCGGCAGGTGGCGCCTCTGTGGGTGCGGCAGCGGGGGCGACGAGGTCGGCGAGATGGCTCTCCTTGTCGCTCAATGCCACAAGGGCCCCGTTCTGGAACTGCGCAACGGCGTAGTTGCCCACCGTGGGGTCGCCGACAGCGTCGAGGTTGAGGGGTCCGCTCACACCCACGTAATCGATATCCTCGCCCTCAGCGAGGAGAGCGGAGCAGTCGGCGTAGGTGCGGCACTCGGTGCCGCCATCGGTCAGCGTGCCAAGGGCCTCGATGATGGCGTCACCATCAGTGCTCCCGGCGGCCTCAGCGGCCAGGACCATCAGGACGACGCAGTCGTACGACTGGCCGCCGTAGATGACGTTACCGCCGGTGATCGGGGCAAGGCGGTCGTTGAACTTCTTCGACCCGCTGGCGCCGATCAGCTTCATGCCATCCAGGACGTTGGCGTTGTTCGGATCGACCAACTCCCAGAGCGTGGGGAAGAAGAGACCATCGGCGGCGTACTGGATCTCGGGGCCGAATCCGGCCTCGAGGAGGCCGCGGATGATGCTCGTGCCTTCCTCGAAGGAGATGTGCACGATGGCATCGGGGGCGTAGCCCCTGGTGGCCGCCACCTCGGACTCGAACGTGGAGGCGTTCGGATCGAAGGAGATGATCCTGGACTCGGCGCCGAGCTCGTTGAGGGCGCCCACCATCAGGTTGGCGAGGGCGTTCCCGTAGTCATCGGCGCGGGCGAGGATGGCAACACGCGTACCGCCATCGGCGACGACCTCGTCGGCAATGATGGGGGCGACGGCCTCATCGGGCGGTACCGTGCGGAAGTAGTAGGCGGCGTTTTCCTGGGTGCTGAAGGAGGGGGACGTGTTCGAGGGAGAGCACTGCGGGATCTTGTCGTCGTAGAGACGCTGGATGAACGACTGCGAGATGCCGGAGGCGGCAGCGCCAACGATGACGTGAGCGCCCTCGCCGAGGAGGCGGTTGACCGACTCGGCGGCGACGTCGGGGTTCGTGCCCGAGTCGGCGTAGGTGACGGTGATGGGGCCACCCGCCTCAAGCATGTCGGCAACCGCCAGCCTGACCGACTCAATCATCGGCGGATTGAGGAATCCAAGCGCTCCCGTCTCGGGGAGGACCACACCGATGTGCAGCTCGACACCTTCGTCGGGCGCCGGGGCCGGGGTTTCGGTCTCGGCGGCTTCAGTTGCGGGAGCGGGAGTGGGTTCGGGGATGGCCTCCTCGCCATCGTCGTCGCCACAGGCGGCGATCACGAACAGCATGACCACGGCCAACAACGACGTCAGCGAGAGATAGAGGAGCCTTCTAGTGGAAGACATCACACTCCTCCTCAATCCAAACTAGTGCAGAGATAATACCCCCGCCGAGCCATTGCGAGATAAGATATTTCAAATGCCGCGTTGCTGTAGCAGGTGCTCCTTTGCGGCGTCGATGGCAGGGGCGGACACGCCGGCCGCTCGCAGGTAGGACTCCGCACCGCTGTGCTCCTCGCGCAGGTAGATGAGGAAACGGCGCATGGCCTCGGCGGGCGTCTCGAGCAGCTTCCCCCAGCTCTCTCGGGTCATACCGAGGGCCTCCATCTGCCTGCCGAAGAGGCCGACGTGCGGCTGGAGAAGGTCGCCGGTGAGGGAGTAGTCCCGAGCGATCGTCTCGTCGTCCACGCCGAGGGAGGAGAGGAGAAGAGCGGCAGCGACACCAGTGCGATCGCGACCTCCGGTGCAATGGAACACGAGCGGGGCGTTGGCGGGGTCGGCGGCGAGCTCGAAGAAGGTGCGGAAGGCGGCGGGAGCGCGCTCCGACATCCGCACGTAGGACTCGCACCAATCCACCGGGCCCGCAGCCATCGCCTTGAAGCGCTCCTGGCGCTCCTCCGGAGTCATGACGGTCTCGCCGCCGATGGCGACGTTGCGCCAGTCGATGCCGTAGTCCTCAAAGGGCGACCGCCCGTCGGCCGTCAACTCCTCGGCGTTGCGCAGATCGACGACGGTGCAGATGCCAAGGGTGTCGCGCAGGGTCGACAGCCCGACGGCGTCGATGTGGTGCATCATCCCGGCGCGGAAGACCCGTCCGGAGCGCACGACACGACCATCCTCGGTGCGGTAGCCACCGAGGTCGCGGAAGTTGACGGCGCCATCGATGTCGCCGTCGAGGCACTGGGGATCGGCGGTCGGGGTGTTCGTCACGGGCACTTCCTTCGGGACAGCCTTCTGGGGCCGGGCCCGACGGAAGTGTGGCAGGACGCGGCGAACGGTTCACGAATGGGGGGCGGAATCACGATCATGAGGCTAGGCGTTCGCGGAGGCGGGGGAGCACGCGGGTGGCGAAACGCGTGACGGTTTCCACCACCTCCTGCGGCGGGAGTCCTCCTTGATCCATCTGGACCATGAGCAGCTCGACGCCACCGGCCGCGCGGATACGGCCTTCGAGGGCGGCGAGCACATCCTCGACGCTTCCGCAGACGGCCTGCGCCTCGGGCGTAGCCAGGGCGGCGAAGTGCGGAGGAAGGGGGCCCTCCGCGCCCGCGATGTCGCGGAGCACCCAGGAGAGGTAGCCGGTCTGGAAGGGGCGCCAGGATGCAACGGCATCGGCGGTAGCGCCTGCGCCGACGTGGCAATGGACGTGGAGGGCGACGCGCCCCTCCTCGGGATCGCGACCGGCGCGGCGCCAGCCCTTGCGGTAGCGCTCGATGAGCCCGGGCGGGGCGTCGACGCCGACCGACACGGTGGGGATAACGATGGGGCAGCCGAGCGCGACGGCGCGGTCGACGGACTCGGGGGAGCTGGCGGAGAGCCAGATGGGTGGGTGGGGCTGCTGGACGGGCCGAGGATGGACCGTGACGCCGTCCAGCGGGGGTCGTCGCCTGACCAGGTGACGCCCTCTTCGGTCCACAGGCGCCGCAGGAGATCGACCGACTCCGCGAGCATCTCGGCGGAGCGCTCCTGCTCCTGGCCGAACTGTGCGTAGTGGGCGCGGTAGACACCGCGTCCGCCGACGAGCTCGGCGCGGCCACCGGAGAGGACATCGACGGTGGCGTAGTCCTCGGCCAGGCGGACGGCGTCGTGGTGGGGGAGCAGGGAGACGGCGGTGGAGAGGCGCAGGCTCGTCGTACGCTCGGCGACGGCGGCGAGGATGGGCGTGGGGGAGGAGACGATGTACTCGCTGAAGTGGTGCTCGCCGAGGTGGAACGACCAGAAGCCGAGCTCCTGGGCGAGGGCGCCGAGGTCGACCAGCTGGCGGAAGCGTGCCTGGGGACTGAGCCGCTCGCCGGTGTGGGGGTGGGGGAGGTTATCGCCGAGGGAGACGAGGCCAACGTCCACGGGGTACCTCTGCGGTAGTGGTCGCGACTAACGTGAGCGCGCACGCTAGCACGTCCCGCTCGCGACCGCCGGTCCTAGGGAAAGTCTGAACAACTCGCCAGAGCGAGCGAGCAGATGCGATCATGGCGCGTGAACCGGAGAGGGAGGGTGCCCCCATGCATCAGCCGACGTTCGCCAGCGTGGAGTTCGAGCAGAAGAAGCGGAAGACGCGGCGTGAGTTGTTCCTCGAGCGCCTCGACGCCCTTGTGCCCTGGGATGAGTTGGAGGGGCGCATCGAGCCGCACTACCCGAAGGCGGGACGGGGACGGCGGCCCTACCCGCTGGCGGTGATGCTGCGCAGCCACTGCGTCCAGCTCTGCTACAACCTCAGCGACCCCGCCATGGAGGACCTCCTCTACGAGGCCGAGTCGGTGCGCCGCTTCTGCGGTCTCACCCTGACCGAGGCCATTCCCGACGAGAGCACCATCCTCCACTTCCGCCACCTGCTGGAGCGCCACAACCTGGGGACGAAGCTGTTCGAGACAATCAACGCCCACCTCGCCCGCCGCGGCCTGCGCCTGCGCGAGGGCACGATCGTGGACGCCAGCATCATCGAGGCGCCCTCGTCGACGAAGAACCGCCAGCGCGCGCGCGACCCGGAGATGCACCAGACGAAGAAGGGGAACGAGTGGCACTTCGGCATGAAGCTGCACATCGGCGTGGACGCCGACAGCGGGCTGGTGCACAGCATGAGGGCGACGGCGGCGAACGTGGCCGACGTGACGGAGGCGCACCGCCTGCTGCACGGCGAGGAGCGGGAGGCGTACGGCGACGCGGGCTACCAGGGCGTGGAGAAGCGTCCCGAGCAGGCGCGCGCGGAGGTCGCGTGGCGCGTAGCCATGCGACCCGGCCTGAGGCGGCTGCTTGAGCCGGGGAGCGCGGCGGCGCGGGCGGAGCGGGAGAAGGCGTCGCTGCGGGCGCAGGTGGAGCACCCCTTCCTCGCGGTGAAGCGGCGCTTCGGCTACGACAAGGTGCGCTACCGCGGTCTGGCCAAGAACCGGGAGCGGCTGGCGCTGCTGCTGGGCTTGACGAACCTGCTCAGAGCCGAGCCCCAACTCGCCTGACCCGGGGAGCAGTGCGTCCCCCGCGCCCGTCGAAGCGGGACGGGAGGGCAAAAGAAGCCCCCGCCCTCCCCCCGGCCCCCTCCCCTGCGGTCCTCCTTGTCCAATACAACCTGCTGCCGGCAGCAAATCGCCGCCGGCAGCCTACTTGCTCAGAGGATTCCTAGCGGCGGTCCTGGCGACAGCGCCGGCGGAACTGCCAGAGGGCTGCGGCAGCGGCAACCGCTGCAATGGCGAGCGGCAGCGGCAACCGCTGCAATGGCGAGCGGCAGCGGTGAGGAAGCATCTGCGGGAGTGCGTCCGGTACCCGTCGCCGGAGGCGCGGGAGCCTCGGGCACCTCGGGCGGCGGCGCTTCCAGGAAGGTGATGCGTCCCTCGCCGCCGGGCGCGTAGCGCAAGTCGGCGGCGGAGACGGTCCCGAGCGCCCGCAGGTAGTCGCGCAGGGCCTGCTCGTAGCTGGTCGGGAGCTGGAGCTTGCCCGCGTAGGTCGCGAACATGGCGTAGCCGTCGCCGCCGCCCGCGAGGAAGCTGTTGGTGAGGACAGTGGCCGTGGGGGCGCCCTCAGCGATGGCGCCATCCGCGACGAGCGCGGGGCCACTCTCAAGCGTGAGGCTGACGACACGGGAGCCCACTGCAGCGGAGGGGTCGTAGACAACCCTGATCCCGCCGATCTGGAGGAACCCACCGTTCAGGTCGGGGTAGCTGGAGATGGAGAGTTCGAAGGCGGCCTTGAGGTCGCTGGCGGAGACGGCCGGGATGATGGCGACGGCGTTGGCGAAGGGGAGCACATCGAGCGTGTCCACGAGGTAGAGGTCGCCGGGAACGCGTCCGTTCGTGGGCAAGACATCGCCGGCGTTCTGGCGGATGCCACCGCCGTTCGTGATGGCGATGACGGCGTTGCCGGGGCCACGCGGAGGTTGCCCCAGTTCGGGGGCGTTGCGGTCGTAGCTGTGGAGGAAGGCATCGGCGAGGAGGTTGCCGGCATTGCTCTCGCGGGCGCGCACCGCGCGGCGAGACACATCGAGGAGGACCTCGGTGGTCGCCACGGAGGTGCTGGCGAGGTCGGCGAGGCAGTCGTTCAGCGGGTCTTCGATGGCTTCGACAAGCGCGGCATCCTTCTCCACGGGGGCGGGGAAGTCCGTGGCCCCGGCAGCCTCGGTGGCGGGAACGACGGGACGGGGGTAGCTCGTTTCGGCGACGACGCGGGATACCTCACCGTCGGCGCCGAAGACGACATCGAGGCGGCCAACGTACTTGTAGTTACCGGCCGTGGTGACGACGTAGACGGTGCGGCCGGCGGCGTCGGTGGCCTCGATCGGGTAGACGCCCTCGACCTCGGCGCGTTCGCCGGGGAGGAGCTGAAGGGCGGCATCGACGGTGGGGTTCTGCAGGAGCTCGTCGACGCCTCCGGCAACGGCAATGTCGACGCCGCGCAGGAGACCTATCAGCTTCGCGTCGTTCGTAAGGTTCTGGAGGTAGCTGACGAAGACGATCCTGCTCACGCCCAGCTCGTGCAGGCGGTCGATCTCGGCCTGCACGACGGCGGCGGTCGTCTCGAAATCGGCCGTGACGGCGACCTTGCGGGGCACCGAGATGACCGACAGCGACGGGGTCGTGGCGCCAACAAGGCCGAAGCGGGCGCCCGTGACCTCGTCGGTGACGATCGTGGACCGGCCGACCACACGGCCATCCTCGGCGGGCAGCTCGACCAGGCCGTCGGTATCGACAAGGTCGTCGAAGCCGGGCTCGGCGGAGAAGTCGAGGTTGGCGCTGAGGAAGGGCCGGCCTGCGAAGGCACGGATGAAGCGTTCCAGGAAATCAGGGTTCGAATCGAATTCGTGGTTTCCAATGATGTGGGCGTCGTAGGGGATGGCATCCTGGGCGGCGGCATCGAACAGGGGGTTCCCTTCGAGCTGGCTGCACACGAAGGTCGAGCCAGGCCGGTAGGCGTCGCCGGCGTAGACGTTGAGGACGGCGTTACCGCTCGCGCGCGCCTCGGCGATTTCCCGCTCGGTGACCGCTTTGTAGGCGGCGATGCCGGCGACAGGCAACTCGACGGTGTGGCCCTCGATCTCGACAGCGTTCGCGAGGGGGAGCAGGGAGGACTCGCCGTCGTTGTTGTGGAGGAGAGTGAGGGTGACCTCGCCATCACCCTCCGCCGATGCGGCTGGCAGGGCGAGATCGCGGCCGGCGCCGGTCAGCAGGAGCGCGAAGACCGCGACACCAGCGAGGGCGATGAAGCGGGCGGTTCGTGCGTAGGGCAAGGCAGGACCTCAGTGCGCAAAGTGCGGTCTTGGGCGGAGGCTGAGATGGGAGTCTGCACGCCCCGGAGAAGCCTACCCGGGGCTACATGACCACGCCCGCGAGCAGGCCGGCGGCTCCCCCGGTAAGCACGAGCCAGACTGTGCTGAGGGAGAAGCGCACGAGCACGACGGCAGCGACGGCGAGGACGACCCAGGCGAAAGCGTCATCGATCACGACGCGCCCCAGCGTCACGACGACGACGGCCATGACAGCAACGGCGGCCGCCCCCACGCCATCGAGGAAGCCGGAGGCCCATGGGGCCTCCCGCAGGCGCGGCACGAGCCGATGCGTGACCGCGACGAAGAAGAAGGAAGGCAGGAAGATGCCGAGCGTCGCGACGATGGCGCCAGGGAAGCCGTCGAAGACGTAGCCGACGAAGGTGGCGGTTGTGAAGACCGGTCCCGGCGTGAATTGCCCCACGGCGACGGCATCGACCAGGGTCTGCTCCGTGAGCCAGCCGCGGCTCATCACGAAGTCCGCCTCGAGGAAGGCGACGAGCACGTAGCCGCTCCCGTAGAGGGTGCCGCCGATCTTGAGGAACACCCAGAAGAGTTCGGGGAGGGCGAAGCCGGCAGGGGTCGCGAGGAGCACGAATCCTCCGGCGCGGCGACCGGTCACGCGCAACCAGCGCCGGACCGCCCGCCAGACGGTGCGGGGATCGGGCAGGGGAGCTCCCAGGGGCTCGCGCAGGGGTTCGGGGGCGAGCCGCCGCCAGGCAAGCAGCGCGAGGCCCGCCCCGACGATCACGAACACCTCGTTGAGTCCGAGGACGGCCAGTACGACCGCCGCAAAGGCGACCACCGCCGTGTCCCAGGCGCGAACAGCGGTCGTGCGCAGGCTCCAGATGGCCTGCACGACAATGGCGAGGATCACGGGCTGCACGCCGCGCAGGAGGTCGGCGCCGGCGGGCGTCTCGCCGTACTCGACGTAGAGCCAGGCGAAGGCGAGAACGATGGCGAAGGCGGGCAGGATGAAAGCCGCGCCTCCAAGCCAGAGTCCCGCCCAGCCGGCGCGGCGGGCGCAAGATGCATGGCCAGCTCGGTGGAGTTGGGGCCGGGGATGAGACTCGCGACGGCGAGATGGTCGAGCAGGTCCTGGTCGGAGAGCCACTTGCGCTGCACGACGAGGTCGCGGCGCATCATGGCGACGTGGGCGGCGGGGCCGCCGAAGGCGACGACACCGAGGCGGAGGAAGTAGGCGACGACCTCCCAGAGGGGGCCGCGGCCCGCGGCGGGGTGGGATTCGAATCGTTCACGGTCAGCGGTCGAGAGGGCACGATACCGCTTCGGCGTCGGCTCGGTGTGAACGGGCCGAGGCCGCTAGTAGAGGCGCGCGGCCTCCGCCTCGAGGGTTTGTCGATCGGCCTCATCCATGGGGAGCCAGCCGGCGGCGGTGGCCACGTTGTCGTGAATGCGGGAGGGGTAGCGGGCGCCCGGGATGGCGACGGAGACGCCCGCGTTCGACCAGACATAGCGGAGGAGGTTTGCGGGCGTGAGCGGGCCGTCGTAGCCCTCGGCGATGCGGCCCCGCATCGCGCTCGTACGGCCAGAGCCACCCACGGGCCGCATCACGATGACACCCACATCGTGCTCGCGGGCGAGCTCGATCAGGGGCGCGCTGGCGGGATAGAAGGCGGAGTACTCGAGCATGACGGTGTCGAACTCGCCGCAGGTGATGGCGCTGCGAACGATCTCAGCGGTGTGGGAAGAGATGCCGATGTGGTCGATCAGGCCCCGCCAGCGAGCAGTCTGGAGACCGGCGAGGGCGCCATCCTCGCCCATGACCGCTTCCCACGCCTCGGGGGTGGAGACATCGTGCAGCTGGTAGAGGGAGATGCGTTCGCGGCCGAGCGCTCGCAGGGAGCGGTCGATGTCGTACTGGGCGCCGTTGGCGGTGCGGCTGAAGGTCTTGCTGGCGAGGCAGAGCGCGCCCGGCGGCTCCGCTTCGCGCAGCGCCTGGCCGATGAGCATCTCGCTGCCGGCGTACTCGCGGGCGGTGTCGATGAAGGTGATGCCCGCGTCGAAGGCAGCGCGAAGGGTGTCACCGCCCTCCGGGGAGGTGGGAGTGTCCATGGCGCCGAGTCCGAGTTCGGGAACCGTCAGGCCGGTCCGGCCAAGCCTCCGCTGCTTCAGGTCGGTCATGGATGTCAGCCGAAGATCATCCGGGGGACGCTGCTGGTTTGCGGGGCGGGGTACTTCTGCGGAGGGCGGGCCACCGAGGGCTTCTCCTCGCGCGGGATGCGGTTGAAGGCAACACGCATGGCCTCGTAGGAGTCGTGCCAGGCGCGGAGGGCGCGAGCGAGAGCGAGCGCGTTGGGGAGGTCCGCCGCGTCGACCGTGCGGGGCATCCCCTGGGGGGGTTCCACCCCGGTGCCGACGACGGCGGCGCGGCGCCAGTCGATGAGGGCCTGGCGGGCGCCCTCGGTGGCGTGGACCAGGGTGATGGCGTCCTCGGTGGCGGCGAAGAATGCCTGGCGAGCCTCCTCGTAGCTGGCGGCAAGGTCTTCGACGCCTACGTAGACGCCGTCCTCGCGCACGTGGACCGGATAGGCGGGTGGGCCCTCGTCAAACGTGGGCGAGGGGTGGCCGTCGTGGGGATTGAACTCGTACTGGTGGAGGGGGCAGATGAGCCAGCCGCGGTCGATGTAGCCCTCGCCGAGGGGGGCGTTCTCGTGCGGACAACGGTTGTCGAGAGCGCCGTAGCGGCCCTCGTGCAGGGTGAGCGCGACGACGTTCCGTCCGGCGAGGACGGTCTTGACGTCACCGTCTTCGAGCTCGTCGAGACCAGCGACGCGGTACCAGTCGATCTGAGCCACGGCAGGATGATAGCGGGGGGGCGTGTTCTGGGGGACACGCGAGTTGCTGACGGGGCGGGCCGGATTGGCTAGACTGCCGACCATCCTGCACCGGGAGAGCAACATGCGAGAAGGCTATTGGGGGCGCTACTGGAGGCGCCGGCGATCACGACGTGGCTTCCTCATCGGAGGCGCGGCGCTGGCGGCGGGCTCGGCGGGCCTGATGGCCGTCGGCTGTGGCGACGACGACGACGAGCCAGCTCCGGCCGAGGCTCCTTCGCGAGCGGGCGGCACCTTCCGGCAGAGCAAGACGCAGGTCGACGACGGTATTGATCCAGGTCTGAAGGTCATCAACAACAACGAGATCCTGGCGAGGATCTACAACCACACGCATCTCTACAAGGTCTCGACGAACGAGTTCCTGTTCGATGCGGCCACGGCGATGGAGCAGCCGGACAACCTCACCATCACGTTCCCGCTGCGTCCGGGGATGACGTTCCACCACGACGGCAGCGCCGTGACGGCCGAGGACGTGGCGAACACGTGGAGCCGCTTCCCCTCGCTGCTGGCGGACCAGGGCTCCCAGGTGAACGAGGCGAACTGGGGCTTCATGGACACGATCACCGCGATCGACGAGTCCACGGTGCAGGTGTCGCTGAAGGCGCCGGCCGCCTCGGCACCGGTGCTCATGGCATCGACCGCCTACGGGATTGTCTCGAAGGCGTTGCTGGACCAGCAGGCGAATGGCAACGTGCAGGAGCTTGACGCGGGGGCGGGCCCGTACATCATCGAGAAGCGTGACAGCGCAGGCGTCGCGCTGGCCCGCTACCCGAACTACTACGCGCACGAGAACCCCTCGACGCACTTTGTCGAGGGCGAACCGTACATCGACCGTCACGAGACGCGGATCATCGTGGACCGCGCTGCGGTGAAAGCGGCCTTCCTGGCCGGGGACATCGACTACCTGCCGGCCATCGCCGACCGTATCGAGTTCGACGAGTTCACGGGGAATGACTCATTCGTGGCCAAGGAGGTCGCTTCGACGGAGGCGCGCTTCCTGGCGTTCGACAACATCAAGTTCACGGACAGACGGGCACGCGAAGCGATTTCGCTGGCCATCGACTACGACGCGCTGATCGCCACGCTGTATGCGGGCGACGGTGTGTACGACGGTCCCGTGGGCCAGGCGCTCCCGGGCTTCGCACTCGACCAGGAAACACTGAAGTCCTACCGCGTGTTCGACCCGGTTCGTGCGCGAGAGCTGTGGGAAGCATCGGGCATCGAAATCGACAACATCCGCATCGAGTCGAATATGGATCCGCGCGGGGCGCTCCTGTCGGAGTTCCTCGCTCGCCAGTTCGAGGAGAACCTCGGCGTGAGCTCGGAACCCCTCATCCACGACGTGACCACGTGGGTGGCGCGGGCGCGCGAGCCACTGAAGCAGTGGGAGCTCTTCATGGTGCCGTACAACGCGAGCACGACGCCGGAGATCTACAACATGACGATGATGAACCCGGCAGCCTTCGCGGGCGTGTCGTGGAGCTTCGGCGTGGACCAGCCGGACGCGAGCCTGGTGGCGAACGCGGAGCAGCTGGTCGACCTGACGGCCGCGCAGGCACAGGAGGTCGACGCGGCTGTCCGGCAGGAGAAGATGCGGGAGATGCAGCTCTTCGCCCTCGATGAGCTGGTGCCCGGCATTAACCTGCCGGTTCCGGGCCACAGTTGGGTCGTGCACAACGCCCGGGTGCAGAACTTCCCGGAGGACGACGTCCTCCTTGGAGGACTGCTGAACCGGACACACGACATGTGGATCGAAAGCTAGGGAACCTTCGGCAGAGGGCGGGCCTACCCGCCCGCCCTCTGCCGAGTCTGGGGCTCATGCAGGCATACATCGCCCGCCGGTTGATCGTCGTCCCGTTCATGTTGTTCGGGATGTCGCTGCTGCTGTTCTGGCTGCTCTTCCTGCGGCCCGGGAACGCGGCGCTGACCGGCTTCGGACTCGTCTCCCCGGACCAGAACGCGAAGGCCATCGCGAGCCTGGAGGAGGAGTTCGGGCTCGACCGGCCGTTTTTCGTGCAATACGGCAACTGGGCCTGGGGCGCGATCCGAGGCGACTTCGGCATCTCGCTGAAGAACCGCCGCCCGGTGACGCCCGAGATCAGGTCGCGGCTGCCGGTGACGGCGGAGCTTGGACTGCTGACGGTGTTGCTGACGGCGGTTATCGGCATCCCGGTGGGGATCATCTCCGCGATCAGACCGGGGACGTTCCTTGATGGGTTCCTACGGATCATGACGATCTCGGGGATCTCCGTGCCCAATTTCTGGGTAGCGACACTGGTGATCACATTACCCGCGATCTGGTGGGCGTGGACCCCGCTCTGGGAGTACGTGCGGCTTGAAGACGACCCGCTCAACAACCTCAAAATTGTGATCTGGCCGGCGGTGACCCTGGCGATCGCGACGGCGGCGTACGTGGCCCGCATCGTGCGCTCGTCGATGCTGGAGACGCTGTACTCGGACTACGTGCGGACGGCGCGGGCGAAGGGCCTTCGGGAGCGCGCGGTGGTGCTGCGGCACGTGTTCCGCAGCTCGATGATTGCGGTGATCACGGTGATTGGCATCCAGCTGGGGGCAGTCCTTGGCGGTTCGGTCATCGCGGAGCAGATCTTCGGGATACCCGGTCTGGGGCTGCTCGTGTTCGAGTCGGTAGTGTCCATCGACTACACGGTGGCCCTGGCGGCCATCATGGTGTTCGCCTTCATGTTCACCATCGTCAATCTCGCGGTCGACCTCACCTACACGTTCATCGACCCCAGGATCCGGTACTGATGACCGAGAGCGAAGCAGCGGCGGCTCTGCACGCAGAAGCACTGCGCCCGCCTCAGCCGCGCTTCGCGGGGGTGCTGCGCTTCGTGCGGCAGCAGCACCTCGGGACGATCGGCGCGGTCCTCATCATCCTCATCGTGTTCGGCTCCATCGCAGCCCCGGTGTTGCGCACGAGCGACCCGGAAGGCTTCGGCGTTACGCCTCTCCTCGAAGGCCCGAGCGGCAGTCACTTCTTTGGGACGAACCGGGAGGGGCGCGATGTCTGGTCGCGTGTGCTGTACGGAGGTCGGGTCTCGCTGAAGATCGGTCTGGCGACGGTGGTCGTGGCGGCGCTGGGAGGAACGGCGCTGGCGCTGATGGCGGGCTACCTTGGCGGTCCCGTCGATTTCGCCTTCGGGCGCGTGGCGGACGTGCTGATCGCGTTCCCATCGATCCTGTTCGCGCTCACGCTGTACGCCTCGCTACGGGACGAGTTACCCGACCTGGGAGCGGTCCTCGCGGCGGAGGAGTTCCTGCTGGTGGTCGCCATCTGCATCGTGTTCACGCCGGTGATCTTCCGCATCATGCGGGGGAACGTGCTGGAGCAGCGGGCCGCGGTTTATGTGGAGTCGGCGCGCGTGATAGGGGCGAGCGAGACGCGGATCATGTGGCGGCACATCTTCCCCAACCTCGTAGGCCTCCTGCTGATCGTGATGAGCACGACGCTGCCGGCGGCGATCCTGACCGAGTCGGCGCTGAGCTTCCTGGGCGTGGGGGTGGAGCAGGGGACGCCATCGTGGGGAGCGGACCTCTCGGGGAGCAACCGCAATTACTTCGTGAGGGCGCCCTGGATCGCCATCTTCCCGGGGCTCGCGCTGAGCATCACGGTGGTGGCCTTCAACCTGTTCGGCGACGCCCTGCGGGACACGCTCGACCCACGCCTGCGGGGTCAGCGGTAGGCGGCCGCACGTATACTCGCGAGCTGTGGCGAAGCCGCTCGACGACATCAAAGTTCTCGACCTGACGTGGGTGCTCTCGGGGCCGTACGCCGCGATGGTGCTGTCGGACCTTGGCGCGGACGTGATCAAGGTCGAGCGCCCGCCGTGGGGGGACGTGGCCCGCACGAGCGGTCCCTACCAGAACGGCTGGAGTGGCTACTTCTTCAGCATCAACCGGGGCAAGCGATCGATCTCGATCGACCTGACGCGCGAGGAGGGCAGGGACCTGCTGCTCGACCTCGCGGAGAAGGTCGATGTCGTGATGGAGAATTTCACGCCGGGGACGATGGAGCGGCTCGGGATCGGCTACGAGACCCTGCGGGAACGGAATCCGGGGCTCATCTTCGCGAGCACGTCGGGATTCGGGCAGACGGGGCCGTACCGCGACCACCCGGCGGTCGACATCATCGTGCAGGGGATGGGCGGCGTGATGTCGATCACGGGCGAGCCGGGCGGCGACCCGGTGCGGCCAGGGGTTTCGTACGGGGACATCGTGGCGGGGCTCTACACCGCCATCGGCATCCTCACGGCGCTGCACGAGCGGGGGAAGAGCGGGGAGGGGCAGGCGATCGACATCAGCATGCTCGACGCGCAGGTGAGCGTGCTGGAGAACGCCATCATGCGGTACTTCGTGACGGGCGAGGCGCCGAAGCCGCTGGGCACGCGGCATCCGAGCGCGACGCCGTTCCAGGCGTTCCCGACAGCGGACGGCTGGATCGTGGTGGCGCTGGCGTTTCGGGACGAGCAGTGGCCGATCCTCTGCGCATTGCTGGGTGTGCCCGATCTGATCGACGACCCACGCTTCGACACCGGCCCCAAACGGACGGCGAATCACTCCGCTCTCGAGCCACTGCTGTTCGAGGCGTTCGGCAAGCAGCCGCGGGCGCACTGGCTGAAGGAGTTCCTGGCGGCGGACATCCCGAGCGGGCCGCTGAACACGATCGCGGACGTCGTGGCCGACCCCCAGGTGCGCCACCGGGAGATGATCCAGGAGGTCACCCATCCGGTGGCGGGCACGCTGCCCGTGGCGAACACGCCCGTGCGCCTGTCGCGCTCGGAGTCGGGCATCGCGGGGCCGCCGCCAAGCATGGGCGAGCACACGGTTGAGGTGTTGGGCGAACTGCTGGGGCTGGGAGCGGAAGAGGTGGAGGCGCTGCGCGAGGCAGGCGTGGTCGCGACCGAGGGCGGGCCGGACATCGACGAGCTGACGCGCTAGGACGCGCTACAGGCCCTTCTCTGCGCAGAGGTCCTCGTCGAAGACGATGTGGCCGGTGAACTCGCCGGGGGGCTGCTCGCAGATCCAGACCGTGCCCTTCGCCATGTGGGGCGCGCGCTCGAACTCGAGGGTCGGGTTCTCGGGGTCGTTCTCGGCCCAGATGTTGCCGGGCGTGCGAATGCGCCCCAGGGGCGAGAGCACGTTCACCGCGATGCCGTCGTCCTGCAGCTCCATGGCGAGGGACTGGGAGTAGCGTTCGAGGCCGGACTTGACCATCGCGTAGAAGCCGCCACTCGCACGGGTCTCGGGGTAGGGGCCTGGGCCGGGAAAGACGCCCGCGCGCGACGAGACGTTCACGACGTGGCCGCCGCCCGCGGCTCGCATGTGGGGCACGCAGGCGCGGATCAGGAGGAGGGGGCCGCGCAGATCGATCTGCAAGATGAGGTCGAGGTGGCGGGGCTGGACGGTCTCGATGGACCCGGGGACGAGGATGGCGGCGTTGTTCACGAGGATGTCGACGCGCCCCCACTCCTCGACGACGCGGTCGACGCCGGCGCTGATGCTCTCGGGGTCGCGCACGTCCATGCGCACGGCAAGAGCCTCGCCACCGGCGCTGCGGATGCCTTCGGCCACGGTGTGGATGGTGCCGGGGAGGCGCTTGTCGCGGACCTCCTCGGTGCGCGCGGCGATGGTGACCTTCGCGCCCTCGGCGGCGAGGGCGACCGCCACGTCCTCGCCGATACCGCGACTGGCCCCGGTGACGATGGCGACACGACCGTCGAGCGTTCCCATGGCTGACCTCCCCGAATCGGGCGAATGGTACGCGAGCGCGGTCAGCAGTGGGCGTGCGGGGTAGACTGCCCGCGTCCCGCCGCTGACGGCATCAGGAGGACCACATGGACGTAGCACCGATCGACATCGCCAGCCGGCTCGACGACGAGCACCAGCCCGTCTTCGAGGGAATGCCCCGGCCAATGCGCGACTGGTCCGACATTCCCGGAACGCGGGCGCGGATGGCGGAGATGCGGGCGTCCCTGCCCCAGCCGGTTCTCCCCGCGAACGTTGTGATCGAGGACCGGCAGGTTCCCGGTCCGGCGGGCGCTCCTGACGTCCCCGTGCGACTCTACCGCCCCGAGGGGCTGCCTCAACCGGCGGCCGCGTTCTACTGGATCCACGGCGGGGGCATGGTGATGGGCAACGTCGAGATGAGCGACCCCTACTGCGCCAACATCGCCGACAGGCTGAACGTGCTGGTGGCCTCCGTCGAGTACCGGCTGGCGCCTGAGCACCCGTTCCCGGCGCCGCTGGAAGACTGCTACGCGGGACTCGCGGGGGTGTGGCGGTCGCGGGAGGAATTGGGGATCGATCCCGCTCGGATCGCGGTCGGTGGGGGAAGCGCGGGCGGGGGGCTGGCGGCGGGGGTGGCGCTGGCAGCGCGCGATCGGGGCGAGATCGAGCTGTCTTACCAGCTGCTCGTCTACCCGATGCTGGACGACCGCAACGCGACCCGCAGCAGCCACGCGGTGCAGGACTCGCGCACGTGGAACCGGGAGGCGAACGACGCGGGGTGGAACGCCTACCTGTCGGGGAACGCCGGCGGCGATGACGTGTCGCCCTACGCGGCGCCCGCGCGCGCGACCGACCTCGCGGGTTTGCCGCCCGCCTACATCAACGTCGGGGACCTCGACCTGTTCGTCGACGAGGACGTGGCCTACGCGCGCGCCATGGCAAACGCACGCGTGCCGGTCGAGTTGCATGTCTACCCGGGGGCCTACCACGGGTCGAGCGGAGCAGTCCCGACCTCGGTGCTATCGAAGCGCTGGGCTGCGGACGAGCTCGCGGCGCTGGGTCGGGCGCTGCTGGGGTGACGGAGACCGTCGACGCCGAGGCCGCCGTCCTTGAGGCGCTGGAGGTGCTCGGGATCGAGTACGAGCGCATCGAGATCGACCCCGCGTTCGGCGACACGGCCGACTTCTGCCGGGAGTACGGCTACCCCGTCCCGGAGTGCGGGAACACGATCCTGATCGCCTCGAGGAGCGAGCCGCGACAGTTCGCGGCGTGCGTCGTGCGCGCCGACACGCGGCTCGACGTGAACCGTCGGGTGCGCAAGCTGATGGGCGTGCGCAAGGCCTCGTTCGCCTCGGCGGAGGACACGGTGGCGCACACAGGCATGGCTATCGGCGGCGTGACAGCGTTCGCCCTTCCCGAGGGCGTCCCGATTTATGTCGACGCAGCCGTGTTCGCGCTGGACCGGGTGATCCTTGGAAGCGGCACGCGCAGCTCGAAGATCGCGGTCGCCCCGGACGCGCTCAGGCGGCTGCCGGGCGTGGAGGTGGTGGAGGGGCTGGCGCTGCCGATCGTTGGGTGAATTAGCACAGCGTCATCCTGATGAGCCAGCAGCGCGGAGCGCCTTACACCGACAGGGTCGAGGAAGAGGGGACGGTCATCGTCTATCAGGGTCACAACGTGCCCCGAGGGCAGGCGCCCGACCCACAGACGGCCGACCAGCAACTCAGGACGCCAAGCGGGCGGTTGACGCGGAACGGGCGCTTCTTCGAAGCCACGGGCTCGGAACCCCCGGAACTGGTGCGGGTCTACGAGAAGATCCTGAAGGGGATGCGGGTCTACAACGGGGCCTTTCACCTGACCGACGCGTGGGCCGAGGTCTCGGAGGGGCAGCGGGTGTTCAAGTTTCGGCTCAAGGCCGTGGAGCGTGCCTCGGCGACGACCCCGCTGCGGAAGGAGCCCTCGCGGGTGATCCCGTCGGCAGTGAAGAAGGCCGTTTGGGTACGGGATGGGGGGAAGTGCGTGCTCTGCGGGGCCAGTGATGAGACCCACTTCGACCATGAGATCCCGTTCTCGCGGGGTGGTGGTTCGACGGTTGAAAACGTCCGCATCCTCTGCGCACGTCACAATCTTGAGAAGGGCGCCAGAATTGAGTAGGCCGGGGTTGAGGCAGGAAGGCGGGCGCGGCTCGCCTTCCACTAATAGCCAATAGCCAACACCCTGCTAGGCGCGGTCGGGTTGGCGGTAGTTGGGGGGTGGGTCGTGGCCGACCCAGGTTTTGCCGATGTTCTCGTAGTGGCGGTACGAGATGAGGGCGTGGGTGGCGGCCTGATGGGCATCGCGGAGCTTGCGCTCGAGGGGGCTGTCCATGCGGCTGCCGGTCGTGCCGGCCGTGTTGTTGAGCCTGGCGACGACCTCGCGGCTCGATTGGGCGGCGTGGGCGCAGGCGAGGACGGCGAGACGGGCGTGCTCCCAGTCGGGGGTGAGGCGGCCGCCCTGTGAGGGGAGGGGGCCGAGATGGGCCTCGAGGGACTCCTGCGTCTCCATGACGAACGCGCGGGCGGCCTGCAGGGTGGCTTCGGCCTCGCCGACGCGGTACTGCGCCTGGGACTGGTCCTTGAGCACGGAGCCCGAGCCCCAGGGCGTCTTCACGTTCGCGAGATCGACGAAGGAATCGATGGCGCCGCGGCAGACGCCGAGGGCGACGGCGGCCTTGTTGTAGACGGCGTGCGTGGGGTTGCGGTAGGTAGGATTCTCCCAGATCTCGCTGGAGGCGAGGGCAACCTCGGGGAGGCAGTGCTCGGGGCGCACGTAGCAGTCGGTCATGCGCACGTCGTGGCTGCCGGAGCCGCGCATGCCGGCGGTGTCCCAGGTATCGACGACCTCGAATTCGCCGCGGGGAACCATGAAGGAGTTCACGGGAGTCTCGCCGGTGTCCTCGTCGGTCATCTGCGAGGCCATCACGAAGTTCCAGGTGGCGTTGTGGCTGCCGCTGGCGAAGGAGCCCTGGTAGTTGAGGCGCCAGCCGTCGCCCTCGCGGCGAGCCCTGCGCCCGGGGTTGGGGCCGTTGGGCGGGCCCAGGCCGGAGCAGACGAGGGCGTACCAGTCGTCGCAGATCTTGTGGGCGAACTCCGGCTCCATGCGTCGGATGACGAGGGCGTTGATCTCCGAGTTGATGTGGACGCACCAGCCAACGGAGCCGTCGATGGCGGAGGCGGCCTCGACATTCTCGATCTGCTCGCGGGCGGTGACGTTCTCGCCGCCGAGCTCGAGGGGGAGGACAAAGCGGTAGAGGCCCTGGTCGGCCATCTCTTTCGAGGCCCACTCGGGGAGGTGGCGCAGCTCCTGCGCCTCGTCACCGGCCTGCAGGAGCATCTCCTTCATGGCGGCAATGCGTTCGAGCATGGGCGTCTGCTTGATGGCGTTCTGGCGCTCGATGATCTCGGGACGGACCACGGGGAGCCTCCCTGGTAGCGAGTGCCGGGATTCTAGAGGGTTGGCGGTCGGTAGCGCGGCGCTTGCCGCCCTACCGACCAGAGCTCAGGTCGACTTCAGCGACGCGGAGGCGGTCGAACTCGCCGTTGGTGTACGTCGTAATGATGTAGGTGGCGACGGTGGGATCGCCGACCTCGTCGAGGTTGACGGGGCCGCTCACGCCCACGTAGTCGATGTCCTCGCCGTCGCGGATGAGCTCGGAGCATTCCGCGTAGGAGGTGCACTCCGTGCCCCCGTCGGTGACCTTGCCGACAGCCTCAAGGAGGGCGTCGCCGTCGGTGCTGCCGGCGATCTGGGCGGCGAGCGCGAGGATCATGGTGCAGTCGTAGGCAGCGGCGCCGTAGGCGATCTCGCCGCCCGTTTCGGCCGCGAGCCGCTCGTTGAAGTCGAGGTCGGCGCCAGGCTCAAGGAGCCTCAGGCCATCGACGACGTTCGGGTTGCTGGGATCGATCTGCTCGGCGAGGGCGGGATCGATGTAGCCGTTGGTGAGGTACTGCCGCTCGGGACCGTAGCCCGCCTCCAGCAGGTGGCGGATGAGGGCGAGGCCCTCGTTGAAGGTGATGTTGATGACGGCGTCGGGGGCGTAGTTCTCAACGGCGGCGACCTCGGCGTCGAACGAGATGGCGGCGGGGTCGTAGAGGATGCTGTCGTACTCGGCGCCAACCTGCTCAAGCTCTTTCTCGAGTTCGTGCAGGAGGCTCTGGCCCCAGTCGTCGGCGCGAGCGACGAGGGAGATGCGGGTGTGGCCGTCGCCGACAACGAGGTCGGCCAGGATGGGCGCGATGGCGATGTCGGGTGGCACCGTGCGGAAGTAGTAGGCGGCGTTCTCCTGGGTGCTGAACGAGGGGGAGGTGTTCGAGGGGGAGCACTGCGGGATCTTCTCGTCGAAGAGGACCTGGATGAAGGACTGCGAGACGCTCGATGCGCCGGCGCCGACGATGGCATGCGCGCCCTCCCCCAGCAGACGGTTCACAGCTTCAGGAGCGGTGTCGGGGCTGGTGGCGGAGTCGGCGTAGGTCACCTTGATGGCGCCACCAGCGGCCTTGATGTCCGCTTCGGCCAGCCTCACGCCAGCGATCATGGGCCTGCCGAGATTGGAGAGGCCACCGGTCTCGGGGAGGATGGTGCCGAGGTGGAGGGTGACAGCGTCCCCGCCACCGTCGTCGTCGCCGCCGCAGGCGGCGACGAGCCCGAGCACTGCGACCAAGGCGAGCGCCGGGAGAAGGGCGAAGCGGTAACGGATCGCAAGCATCACAGAACCCCCACTAAGGCTAGTAGGGGAAGCGTACCAGCGCCCGCATGCGCGCTTACGCACGCGTGGGGGTGGCGTACTGGGGCGGCGGGTCCTCGCCGAGGAAGGTCTTGCCCACGCGGCCGTAGTGGCGCCAGCTGACCCCGCCGTGGGCGGCCGCCTGATGGGCGTCGCGGAGCTTCCGTTCCAGCGGGTGGCTCATGCGGCTGGCGGTGGTGCCGGCGGTGTTGTGGATGACGTCGACGACGTGGCGGCAGGACTGGGCGGCGTGCGTGGAAGCAAGGAGCCCACGACGCGCCAGGGGCCATTCGGGATACTCCCTGCCTCCGTCGAGCGGGCCCAGGTTCTCCTCGATCTCGTCCTGCGTCTCCATGAGGAAGGCGCGAGCGGCGGCCCAGGTCGCCTCCATCTCGCCGAGGCGTACGGGGCCCTCGGGGAGGTCTTTCAACAGTGAACCGGAGCCCCAGGGCGTCTTCGTCATGGCGAGCTTCGTGAACTCGTCGAGGGCGCCGCGGGCGACACCGAGGGCAACGGCGCCCTTGTTGTAGGGCACCTGGATGGGGTTGCGGTAGGTGGGGTTCTCCCAGGTCTTGGTGGAGGCGAGAGCTGCCTGGGGGAGGCAGTGCTCGGGGGGCACATAGCCGACGATCCGCACGTCGTGGCTGCCGGAACCGCGCAGACCGGCCATATCCCAGGTGTCGACGATCTCGAATTCGCCCTGTGGAATCATGAAGGCGGCATCGACGTTCTCGCCGGTCGTGGGATCTTTCGTCTCTCCCGTCAGGATAAGGTTCCAGGTGGCGCTGTGGCAGCCGCTGGCAAAGGCGCCCTGGTACTTCACGCGCCAGCCGTCGCCCTCGCGCTGGGCCTCGCGACCGGGGAAGGGGCCGTTGGGTGCGCCCAGCCCGGAGCAGACCAGGTATTCCCAATCGTCGCAGATCTCGTGGGCGAACTTGGGGTCCATCTGGCGGAGGACGAGGGCGTTGATCTCTGAGTTGATCTGGACGCACCAGCCGACCGAGCCGTCGATGGCCGCGGAGGCTTCAATGACCTCGATCTGCTCGCGAGCGAGGAGATCCTCGCCGCCGAGCTCGGCGGGCACGACCATGCGGTAGATGCCGGCGTCGACCATCTCCTTGACGGCCCAGGGGGGCATGTGCCGAAGCTCCTGGGCCTCGTCGCCAGCCTGGACGAGCGCTTCGCGCATGTTGGCGATGCGGTCGAGGATGGGCGTGTTGTGAAGCGCTTCCTGCTTCTGGATGATTTCGGCTCGGACCATGGTGGGCCTCCGGTCGGGAAGTAGCAGCGGGATGATACCCGTTGCGGGGAGGGGGAGGGGGACGGGGACGGGGAGGCGCACGGCACCATGTGCGACACTGCGCCCGATGTCCGAGCTCTCCGCCCGCGAAGTGGTGGCCAGCTACGTCGAGCGGGTGTGGAACCGCGGTGACAGCTCAGCCGTCGTCGAGTTCTGCGCCGACCCCTACACCCGCCACGACGCGGGCAAGGCAACGGTGATGAGCCACGCGGACCAGCTTCACCGCGTCACGAGCGAGCGGGCGATGGGAACAGCAGCGGACGGGCGCAGCCTGCAATTCGAGACGCTGCTGCTGGCCGGGGACGGGCAGGATGTGACCTGGGTCTGGAACATGACCGGTCCCACGGGCACGGAGCTGGCGGCGTCGGGCGTGGCGGCGGAGGTGGTGGGGAACGAGCTGCGCATCTGCGCGATCGAGGTGTTCCGGGTAGTGGAGGGACGAATCACCGAGGTCTGGAACAGCCCGCCGATGCCCGGCCACTGGGGCTAGCGCGAACCCACGGCGCGACGGTTGGCGGACGCCCCGGGCGCAGTGAGAATGGCCCGTCATGGGAAGGGTGCTCGACGCGCTGAGCTGGCTGGTGACGGTGCGGCCGGTCGCGACGCTCGCCGTACTGGCCGCCATCACGATCGCGCTCGGGGCGGGCATCCCCCAGCGGGCGCCACAGGCCAACAACGAGATCTTCCTCTCGGACGACAGCGAGGTGGCGGTCGCGCTCTCGACGATCGAGGCGCTGTTCGGGGAATCCGCCGAGACCGTTTCGGTGACGCTGGTCTTCCGTGGGGAGGCGCTCACGCCGGAGGGGCTGGCGCAGATTGAACGGGTGATCGAGGGGGTGACATCGGACGAACGGGTGGCGGACGTGCTGGCGGCCGGGGACGCCGTGACCTCGCCAACGGAGCCGCTGGCGGCTGTGCTGGGTACGGACGGCTTCGAGGACACAACGCAGGCGGATATCGACAGGGTGCTTGAACGCATCCGAACCGAGGGGGAACTGGCGGGAGCGCGGGCGGCACTCGACTCGTTGACGGGCAGGGACGCGGACGGCACGCCCATCGCGATCGCCACCATCCGGCTTCGCGATCCCGGGGACGTCGAGGCGTTGGTCGAGGCGGAGCTGGCCATCCACGAGATCGCGGAGGCGGTCGAGGGGCCGCTTGCGGGGCGCAGCGTGTCTCCCGCGACGATCGACGAGGAGAGCGACGCGGCGACAGGCTCGACGATGCTGCAACTGATGGGGCTCGCGCTGCTGGTGATCGCGGCGCTGACCTTCCTCTTCATGCGCTCGCCTTCGGACCTCCTGCTCACGCTGTCGGGGCTGTTGGTCACGATCGTCTGGATCACGGGGGCGCAGGGGTGGCTCGGGCCGAACGCGCTGGGGTGGATCGGACCGCCGAACATCCTGACGACGATGGTGCCGATCATGGTGATCGGCCTGGCCGTGGACTACGCGATCCAGACCGTCGCGGTCTATCGCGAGCAGCGCAATGCCGGGGAGCCTGTCGGGCAGGCGGTGCGACGGGGCCTGCGCACGGTCACGATCCCGCTGGCGCTGGCGGCGGGGACCACGGTCGCCAGCTTCCTGACGAACCTGGTCTCGCCCATCCCGGCGAACGGCGACTTCGGCATCACTGCCGGGCTGGGAGTGGGCTTCGGCCTGCTCGTGACTGATTCCGGCGGTGCGGGCGCTCATCGACGGCCGCCTGGAAACGAAGGGGAAGCTCCCGGCAGCGCGACCAATCTCGAGTGCAATACCCGGCGCCAGTCGAGCATTGGAGGCGCTGGGCCGGGAGCTGGCGCGCAGGCCTGCCCCCTACCTCGGGTTCGTGGCCGTCGTGACCGGGTTGCTGGCGATCGCAGCGACACGGATCGACTCGACATTCGACACACGCGACTTCCTGCCGTCGGGCGGCGATGCATGGCGCTGCTGGGCATCCCCTACACCGTGGTAACTGCGCTGATCACGGCGCTCTCCATCGGCATCGGGGTGGACTACACGATCCACGTGATCCACCGCTACAAGGAGGAGTTCGCCCACCTGCGCGACCCGGAGGCGGCGGCCAGCCGCACACTCGCCACCACCGGCTCCGCGCTGATCGGCTCGGCGCTGACGACGGCGGTTGGATTCGGCGTGCTCGTGTTCTCGCCGCTGACGCCGTTCCAGCAGTTCGGCGTCGTCACGGCGATCACGATCGCGTACGCGCTGGTCGCGGCGGTGCTGGTCGTGCCCCCGGCGATGATCGTCTGGGGGGCGTACCAGAACCTGCGTCTGCGCCATGCGGTGGAGCGGGCGCGGACTGAGCTGGCGGAGGAGGCGTAGGCGGGCCCACCGGAGCCACATTGCCAGCCTTCTTTGCCGCGGTGAGAATGGCGCGCCATGGGCAGGGCTCTGGACTGGCTGAGCTGGCTGGTGACAGCGAGACCGTGGGTCACGCTCGCCGTCCTCGCTCTCGTCACCGTGGTTCTGGTCGCCGGGATCGGGCAGCGTGCGCCAGTAGCGGAGAACGAGTCGTTCCTCCCCCACGACAGCGATGTCGCCAGGGCGATGGACGAGATCGACGCCCTCTTTGGGGCTTCCGACGTTGCCGTTGTGACGCTCGTGTTCCGTGGGAACGTGCTCACGCCCGCGGGACTCGCCCAGGCCGACGGCCTCCTGCGCCGTATCGTCGCCCACCCGGACGTGGCGCCGCAGCTGGCGCCCGTTGACCCCATCATCGCCCCTACGCTGCTGATGGCCGGCCTGCTTCAAACCGACGACTTCGGCTCGGTCACGCAGGAGCAGATCGATGCCGCACTCGAGTACGTCCGCACGGCCCCGGAGGCCGAACAGGCGCGAGCAGCCCTCCAGGTGACAACCGGAACCGACACGGACGGCACGCCTATCGGCGTCGCCACCGTCCGGCTACGGGACACCGACGACGACCCGCTCAACGACGCGGAGCTGCAGATCAACGAGCTCGCGACGGGGGACGAGGGGCCGCTGAGCGTGACCAGCGTGTCGATCTCGCTGGTGGAGGAGGAGTACCAGAAGGCGACGGGGCCCCGGTTGCTGCCGCTGATGGGGATCGCGCTGCTGTCGTTCGAGCAGTTCGGCATCACGGCGGCGATCACGATCGTGTACTCGCTGTTCGTCTCCATCCTGGTGGTGCCGCCCGCGATGACGGTCTGGGGCTCGTACCAGAACATGCGGCTGCGCTCGATGGTCGAGCGCCTGTGGGACGACCTCGATGTGGCCATCGAGGACACGCACCGCCGCCACGAGCAGGGCTAGCAGGCCCGGAGCCGGGGCGACGCGCTACAGGTCGGCGACCTCGATGGTGTGGCCGGCTTCGGCGGCGGCGTAGATGCCATGCACGGCCTCCATGGTGTTGAGGTTGTCATGGCCGCTGCTGATGGGCTCGACGCCATCACGGATGCAGCGGGCGAAGTGGACGATCTCGTTCGTGAAGGGGTTCTCGCCGACGAGGCCCTCCATGTCGGGACCGACCTCGCTGAAAGCGTGGATGCCGTTGTGGCCGAGTTGCGTCTCGCGGGCCTCGGAGGCGATGCGGGCGGGGGCGTGGTGCTGGTTGACGACGTTTCCCTCGAGGTCGGGCACGGTGTAGATGCTGCCCTTCGTGCCCAGGATGAGGGACTGGTACATCCAGGGGGTGCGGGCGCTGTAGCTGGAGAGCAGGGTGCCCATGGCGCCGTTCTCGAACTCGAAGGTGGCGACGGCGCGGTCCTCGGCGCCGTTCTTCATGAGGGGGTGGTCGCCCCACGTCCTGGCCGTGATGCGCACGACGTTGCCGACGAAGTAGCGGATCAGGTCCACCTGGTGGGTGCTGACCATCATGACGCTGCCGCCGCCGTTGCGCTTGCCGTCGAAGCCCCACCAGTTATCGCGGCTCAAGCTGCGGGGGAGGGCGGCGCCGAACCAGCTATCGGCTCGGCAGGCCCAGATGTCGCCGAGTTCGCCGGACTCGATGATGCGCTTCACGTTCTGGTAGTGCGGGAGGTAGCGCAGCATCTGCGCGACCATGAAGGTGACGCCGTTGTCGTCGCAGGCGGAGACGATGTCGCGCGCCTCCTGGACAGAGCAGGCCATCGGCTTCTCGAGGAGGACGTGCTTGCCCGCCCTGGCCGCCTCGATGGCGTTGCTGGCGTGCTGGTCGTGGATGGTGGCGATATCGACCGCCTCCACGTCGTCGCGGGCGAGGAGGTCGGCGGTGTTCGTGTAGACGGCGCTGGGGTCGACGCCGGCGTCGGCGGCGTAGGCCTGGGCGGCCTCCTCGCGGATGTCGCAGACGGCGACGAGCTCAACTTCGTCGCGATGTTCGAGGAAGGCGCCCATGTGGGCGCGGGAGATACCGCCGCTTCCGATAAGGCCGATGCGTAGGGGAGGCATGGGGGCTCCTGGGGGGATGGGTTGTGGCGGGGAGTATAGCTGTTGGCTGTTGGCTGTTGGGGGACGAAGGGGCGGGGGAGCGACGGTATAGTGCGGGCCATGCCGCTAGAAGACCTACTGGAACTTGTCGAGACACTGAGGACACGCATCGGCAAGCACGGCCAACTGCTCAGCCAGAACGAGACTCGGACACGGTACGCGTTGATCGACCCTCTGCTTTGGGGAGTGGGGTGGGACACCGAGGATCCGGCGCAGGTCGTACCGGAGTACGCACTGGCCCCGAAGTCTGCGGACTACGCCCTCCTCGGCTCGGATGGACGGCCCGCCATGATCGTGGAGGCGAAGAGGCTCGACCGGCCACTCCGGGACGGTCTTTCGCAGAGCATCGCCTACTGCGTTGAGCAGGGCACACCCTACTTCTGCGTGACCGACGGGAGGCGCTGGGCGATCTACGAGACGTTCCGGCAGGTACCGGTCGACAAGAAACTCGTCACTGAATTCGATGTACTGAAGGATTCACCTGCGGACGTATGCCTAAAGGCGCTGGCGCTATGGCGTCCCGCCGTTGGCGAAGGGCTAGTCAGGGAGGGAGAAACGCCTCTTGCCAGAGGGGCTACCGAGTCGACGGTCATTGAGGAACAGGCCTCGCCGCAGTGGAAGTGCCCTGAGTGTGACGCCACGATCGATGAGTCGGAGACCCGTCGCATCGCCGGTCACAAGGCGGTACACACCCGTCGCGACAAGGCCGCCCAACCCCCCCGCGAGCCCTTACCTCCACCCACCCCTTCACGCGACGAGGGAGAACGGTGGGTATCGCTGGCGGAGTTGGAGGTGGTGCCGTTCGCTAAGCCCCGCGAACTACTGCTCCCAACAGGCAAGCAAATCTCAACCCCCAGTTGGATGACTCTTGTAACCGGAGTAGCGCAGTGGCTGTTGGACGAAAGACGCCTTTCGGGGGACAGCAGCCCAATTCAGGTCGGGGAACGCTACATCCTTGCCACGAGACCGACTCACCCGAACGGCAAGGAATTCAAACAAGCTCACCACGTGGGCCCTCTGTCGATCGAGACGAACTACTCCGGCGCAGACACAGTCAGAAACGCGCGGGTGATCATCGAACACGCGGGGATGGACCCTGCGGAGTTCAAAGTGCGACTCGCGGACTGAGTTCCGCCGCTAGCCTTCGCCCATGGCCTCCATGGCCTGCATCATCTCCTCCGGGCTGACGTCCGCGATGTGGGTGGCGATAGACCAGGTGTTGCCGGAAGGGTCGAGGATTCGGGCGATGCGGTCGCCGTAGAACTGGTCCTCGGGCTCGGTCACGGCGGTGGCGCCGGCGCTCACGGCCTGGGCGTAGACGGCGTCGACGTCCTCGACATAGAGATGGATCTGGGCGCTGCTGGGCGGGTAGTCGGGGGCCATGGAGGAGGAGAGCATCACGGTGGCGCCCCCGATCTCGACCTCGGCGTGCCCGAGCGACCCGTCGGGCATGGGCATGCGCATGCGCTCGGCGGCGCCGAAGGCGTTGGTGAGAAAGTCGATGAGGCCGGGGGCGTCCTCGGCGACGAGGTAGGGGGTGATGGCGGTGTAGCCGTCGGGGATGGCCTTGACGTCGGGCATTGGTGTCTCCTGACAAGAGTAGCTGCGACCGTAGCGCATGACCGTGAACGAGAACAGGGGAGTGGCCAAGACAGTGGCTTCCGGTAGTATCCCGCTCGCGAAACTGGCACAGGAGAGCGCGGCAATGGTGCGACAGGAGATCATCGATAAGAGCACGGAACTGCAGAAGACGCCGATGGCGGAGCGCATCGCGAACATCAAGGAGGCGCTCACGGAGGGCGGGAACGAAGCGCAGCAGTTGCGCCGCCTGCCGGACTGGGTCTCGAAGGTGATGGCGGACGCGGGCCTGTACCGCCACACCCTGCCGAAGGAGCTGGGAGGGGAGGACATGACGGCGCGGGGCCAGATCGAGGCGATCGAGGCGTCCTGCGCGATCGACGGCTCGATCGGCTGGTGCGTGCAGATCAACTCGGAGATCAACGCGCTCGTCCTGCGGCAGATGGACCCGGCCTTCGCGCACGAGATCTGCGACGACTGGTACTACCTCGTCTGCTCCGGCCTGGGCACGCCGAACGGAGAGTTCCCCGGGCGGAAGGCGAAGCGTGAGAGCGATGGCTGGCGCACGACCTACCAGGGCGCGTTCGCGAGCGGGTGCTTCAACGCCACCTGGAACCTCGTGCTCAATCCCGCCGCCGAGATCGTGGACGAGGACACGGGCGAGATGGCGGACGCCTCGTTCATGGTGCCGAAGGGCGAGTTCGTGCCCGTCGACACGTGGAACATGGCGGGGCTGCGCGGCTCCGGGAGCCACGACGTGCGCATCGTCGACCAGTACGTGCCCCCGAAGCACATGCTGCCGCAGAACGCGCTCGACTCGACGGAGCACTGGGAGAACCCGACCTACCGGAACCCCTCGCAGGTTCCCTACAACAAGGCGGCCGTGGCGCTGGGGATCGCGCGTGGCGCGATCGACACGTTCGTGGACCTGGCGATGGTGAAGACGCCGTGGATGTCGGGCTCGACGCTGAAGGACCAGCCGGAGGCGTACATCCGTCTGGGGGAGATGGAGGCGACGCTGCGAGCGGCACGGGCCTTCGTGATGGAGTCGCAGGAGGAGATCGAGGCGAACCTGGGGCCGCTGAACGGGGGTCGCTCGCTTCCGGAGTGGCCCCTGCTGCGGCTGGGGCTGCTGGCCTCGACGCATGCGGCGCAGGCTTCGCGGCACGTGGTCGACACCATCCACAACACTGCGGGAACGACGGCGAGCCGCATGGAGCATCCGCTGGAGCGGAAGCTGCGCGACTCCCACCAGGCAGCGGCGCACGGCGGCGTGAGCTGGCGCCACTACGGAGTCATGGGCAAGTCGTGGCTCGGCGACGAGGTTCCGCAGCAGTACGCAGAGGTGAAGCGGGCCTAGCGGCCCGCGGCTGTTGGCTCCTGGCTTCTGGCTGTTGGAAGACCAGCAGCTGGAAAGCGCTCCGCCCCTTGGGTGGGGCGTTTTCGCGTGCTCACCGTGACCCGCTTGAGGCAGTCGAGAGGGACTGGGAGTCGTAACGTCGGGGCATAGATGAAGGGATCGTCAAGGAAACGGCGCAAGGGGTTTACAGGCCGAAATTCGTGGGAGTAACCTCGTTTGTGTTGGAGGCGGGGTGAGCGGAGACCGGACGAGGACCCTTCGGGGGAGCCGGACGGGAGGCGGACCGAGGGCAACCGAGGAACGCCGGCTCCGGGAAACTACCTTCAGCGGAAAGCGTTCCACTCTCGGGTGGAGCGCTTTTTCTTGTGTCGAGCATAGTGGTTGATGGCCAGTGGTCAGTGGTTGGTGATCGGTGGTCGGTAGCTGGTGGTCGGCGCCCCCCTACCACCAATAGCCAAGAGCCAACGGCCAAGAGCCCCCGCGCGTCAGCGCGGGATGACCGGCAGGGTGATGCAGGAGGGGCGGTTGGTGTCGTGGAAGACGGTCTGCTGGGCGGGCATCAGCTCGGTCTCGGTGTGGATCGCCCGGCCGGTGTTGGGATTGCGGTCGAAGTGGGGGAAGTTCGATGAGCTGATGTCGACGCGGATGCGGTGGCCGGGCTTGAAGACGTGGCTCGTGGCCCAGAGATCGATCGTGAACTCGTAGGACTGGCCGGGCGTGAGCATCTCCTGCTTGAGCAGGGAGTTGCGGTAGCGCGCGCGGATGATGCCGTCGTTGATGTTCTGGACGTAGTCGTCGGGGCGCACGTCGCAGAGCTTGGCGGTGAAGTCGGTATCGACGCCGCTGGTGGAGGCCCAGAGGGTGACGGTAATGGGTCCGGTCACCTCAAGCTCCTCGCTGAGGGGCTCGCTGGTGTAGCAGAGCACGTCGCCGCGCTCCTCGGCGGGGGTCTGGTCGAAGACGCCCGGGGGCGTGATGAGGTTGTTGCCGCCGAGGGTGGGGACGGGGTCGTCGGGGTCGTAGACGAAGGTATCCGGGCGCTCGTTGCCGGGGGAGTCCTGGCTGAGGGCGCCGTCGCCGTTGAGGGTGTTGGCGCCGCCGCCGCTGTGGAGGTACCAGGGCGTGTAGACGGTGCGGGCGAGGGGCCACTCGTTCTCCTCGCGCCAGACGTTGTCGCCCATGACGAAAATGCGGACGGGCGGGTCGTCCATGATTCCGGTGTCTTCGTCCTTGAGCCAGTAGTCGAACCAGCGGAGCTGGTCCTCCTTGAGCTCGATTGCCGCAACGGACCCGAAGTCGAGGTCGCCGCAGCCGCCGGTGGTGGGCACGGTGTAGCCGATGTGGCCCCAGGGGCCCATGAGCAGCTTCTGGTTGGGGCGGGCGTGCTCGCCGCCGCGGGCGGTGATGCCGCTGAAGCCCTCGAGCGCGCCCTCCTGGAAGATGTCGTACCAGGAGCCGACGTGATACATCGGCTGGTTGACCTCGTGGAAGCGGCGGCGAAGGTTGATGTTCCACCAGTGGGGGCCGTCGTCGGGGTTGGCGAGGTAGTCGGCGAAGTAGGGCGCGATCTCGGAGAGGCGGTCGGCCCAGGCGGTCATGGGCAGCTCGCGGGCGGAGTGGTCGAGGAGGGGGCGGAAGCCGTCGGCGGTAGCGAGCTCGGACTCCAACTCGGGGAGGTCGGGATCGAGGCCCAGGCGGCGGGCGGTATCGCGCGCCTTGGAGGTGGCGTAGGCCGCCATCCAGCCGTGCTCGAAGGCGCCGCCGCTGTGGTAGATCCAGCTCTGGTGGAAGTCGGTGGAGCCGGAGACGGGCATCTGCGCCTTCAGCGAGGGCGGCGATTCGGCCGCGACCATGTACTGCACGGCGGCGAGGTAGGACTGGCCGTGGGTGCCCACGGAGCCGGTCGACCAGGGCTGGGCGGCGGCCCACTCGATGGTGTCGTAACCATCGAGGGCCTCGTTCACGTGAGGCTCGTAGATGTCGCCCTCGGATCCGAAGCGGGCGCGCGTGTCCTGGGTAACGACGGCGTAGCCGTGGGAGGTCCAGAAGTCGGCCATCACGAGGGCCCCGAGGCCCTGGCGCCCGTAGGGGGTGCGCGAGACGAGGGTGGGGAACCTGCCGGGGCCGGAGGGGCGGTAAACGTCGGCCTGGAGGCTGACACCGTCCCTCATCGGGATCATCACGTTCTCGTCGACGGTCACGCCTTCGATTCGGTCGGCCATGGGGCACCTCTCTCCACGGGGGTAGGACGGCTGCTGGGCGGCATCGTCAGCGGCGGCCTCGCGCTTGTCAACGAGGGCGGTATGCTTGCGGGCCGTGAGCACGGTCTACGACTGCATCGTGGTGGGGGCGGGGTCTTCGGGGGCGGTCGTGGCGGCTCGCCTGAGCGAGGACGCGGACCGCTCGGTGCTGCTCCTGGAGGCGGGTCCCGACTACGCCAGCACGGACGCGACTCCGCACGACTTGCGCTATGCGCACCGCGTCTCGGTGGTCGACCACGACTGGGGCTTCACGGCCAACGCGACGCCGGATCGGGAGGTCTACTACCCGCGCGGGCGCGTGATGGGAGGCTCGTCGTCGGTGAACGGCACCCTGGCCATCCGGGGCACGCCTGAGGACTTCGACGAGTGGGCTGCGCTCGGGAACGAAGGCTGGTCGTGGGAGGAGTGCCTGCCCTCCTTCCGCAGGCTGGAGCACGACCTCGACGCCTCGGGAGACTTCCACGGGAAGAGCGGACCGCTTCCAATCGTGCGCTGGCGCCCGGATGAGATGCGGCCCCTGTCGGAGGCGTTCCTCGAGGTGTGCCAGGAGCACGGCTTCCCGTACGCGGAGGACTTCAACGACCCGGAGGCGACGGGCATCAGCCCGACGGCGCAGAACCGGCAGGTCGACACGCGCATTTCGACGGCGATGGCGTACCTGGAGCCGATCCGGAACCGGTTGAACCTGACGATCCGGGGCAGCTGCCTCGTGAAGCGCGTGCTGATCGAGGACGGGCGGGCGACGGGGGTGGAGGTGGACTGCGACGGCGAGCTGCAGACTGTCCGCGGCCGGAACGTGATCCTCTCGGCGGGAGCGATCATGTCGCCGCCGATCCTGGTGCGGTCGGGCATCGGGGCGCGGGAGGACGTGGAGGGGATCGGGGCGACGCTCGTGCGGGAGCTGCCGGGGGTGGGTCGCAACCTGATCGACCACCCGCTCTGCTCGGTGGTGTGGCGGTCGAAGCCGGGGGTCTCGGTCATGCCCGACCCGCCCGTGCAGACGATGCTGCGGTACACCGCCAGCGGCGGCGAGACGAACGACATGCAGGTCTACATGGTGAATCACTTCCCGGGGCGGGAGGGGAATTTTGCCCTGCTGGTGATCCTGCAGCGGCCGAAGTCGCGGGGGCGGCTCCACATCGAGAGCGCCGACCATCGCGTGCAACCCCGGATCGAGCTGAACTTCTTCTCCGACGAGTCGGATGTGCGCCGGCTGCGGGAGGGCCTGCAACTGTCGCAGCGATTGGGAGAGCACCCGGCGATCGCGCGGTACGCGGAGGGACTGGAGACGCCCTCGGCGGAGGTGCTGGCCGACGACGACGCGCTGGACGCGTACATCCGGGCGAACGGGTCGCACAACTTCCACCCCGTTGGCACGGCGAAGATGGGTCGGGCAAGCGACCCCGGCGCGGTGGTCGATGCACAGTGCCGGGTGCACGGGGTCGAGGGGCTGCGCGTGGTGGACGCCTCGGTGATGCCGGAGATCGTGCGGGCGAACACGAACCTGACGTGCATCATGATCGGGGAGCGGGTGGCGGAGATGGTTCGCAGTGAGCGCGCCTAGGCGCGCCCACTGCGGGCTGTTGGCTCCTGGCCGTTGGTCCCCCGGCCCCGGGCCTCTGCCGCTGCGGTACCATGCGCTCAATAGCCAAAGGCCAACAGCCAGGAGCCCGCTATGACCGCGCAGGTCGAGAGTGATCCGAGCCTGATCGAGCCGCAAGAGTTCGTCACGGACGAGTTCCGCATCAACCCGTTCCCCATCTACAAGCGGCTGCGGGAGCACGAGCCGGTCTACCAGGACAAGTTTCAGAACCGCTGGATCGTCTCGCGGTACGAGGACATCTGGGCGATCTACAAGGACAACGCGCGGTTCACGCGGGCTGTCTACGACCCGCACGGCAAGTTCAAGTTCGGGTCGGACACGCCCCTGGGGCAGACGCTGAACGAGCTCGGGGAGGGGCAGGACTACATCTGGCTGCGCGGGATCGTAGCGGGGGAGTTCGTGGGGAAGCGTCTGGAGAAGCGTGTACCGCTGATCGAGCGGATCGCACGGAAGATCATCGATGGCTTCATGGAGAAGGCACGGGCCGATCAGAAGGCCGGGCTGACGTCGTCGGGGCAGGTTGACCTGGTTTCGCAGTTCAGCGAGCGTTTCCCGATCCGCGTGATCGCGGGGATGCTGGGGCTTCCCGAAGAGGACAACGACTACTTCGAGGCCGTCTACGACCGGCTCTTCGCCGGGGGCGGATACGGACGGGCGCACTACCGGCTGGGAATGGCGGCGCGGGACGATCTCTTCGCCTACCTCGACCCGCTGATCGATGAGCGCATCGCGGAGCCGCGGGACGACCTGCTCTCGACCTTCTGTCACGCGGAGAAGGACGGCGAGAAGATGACCCGCGACCAGATGCGGGGTTACGTGGCCCTGCTGCTGGTCGGCGGCGGCGACACAACGCACAAGGCGATCGACGCGATGTGGTGGAACCTGCTCCGCAGCCCTGAGCAGTACGAGGCCGTGCGCGACAACCCGGAGCTGATGGACCAGGTGTTCACGGAGATGCTGCGCTTCGACGGCTCGAACCACTGGCAGCGGCGGCGGACGAAGGTTGAGGTGGAGCTGCGCGGCCGGGTGATGCCGGTCGGGGCGACGGCGTGGCTGGGGCTGGGCTCGGGGAACCGCGACGAGACCATCTTCAAGGACCCGGACACCTTCAACATCTTCCGGGACGACCTGTACTTCGGGAAGGAGCTGCGCACGGGGTACTGGAAGGATGGGGTCGCGAGCCACCTCGGGTTCGGGCAGGAGACGCACTTCTGCATGGGCTACGCGCTCGCCCGCCAGGAGTCGGTGGTCTCCTCGCGCATCCTGCTGGAGGCGCTCAAGAACCCGCGACTGGCGGACGTTCCGAACGAGGGGATCGCCTTCCCGCCGCCTGGGCGGGGCGGTGTGCGCGGCCTCCAGCATCTTGAGATCGACTTCGATCTGTAGGTTCATCGCGGTCTTCGCCTTCAGGGGGGAAGTTGGGGCGGCGGAACCTGCGCCATAGGGACTGGATCAGCGCGAATACGAGGTACCAGAACACGAAGATGCTGGTCACGGTGAGCAGGATCGCCCACCACGTGAAGTTGAAGAAGCTCACCCCGTTCCCAAACATGGCGACCCCAACAACGAGGAGCCAAAAGACATCAGCCAGCCCGAGCAGGACGATCGCAAGGCGCCTGAGGAGGCGCATGGCTTTACGCACAGGAGGGGAGTCTATACAAAGCGAGGCGCCCCCCGGCGGAGTTCCCGCCAGCGGGGCGGCTTGGTGATGGCCGAAGGGGGAAGAGCATGAGGATCGGAATTTCCATTCCCGTACGGGACCTGCAAGACGACCACGCCGGCATGGCACGGTTCGCGCGGGAGGCGGACGAGCTGGGGTTCACCCACCTGCGCGTGCCCGACCGCGTGGCGGCGGTGGGGGTCGACCACGCGCACGAGCCACTGACGCTGCTGGCCTGGGTGGCGGCGCACACGGAGACGATCGAGCTGGTGCCGTCGGTGATCGTGTTGCCGACACGGCAGACGGTGGTAGTGGCGAAGCAGGCCGCGGAGATCGACCGGCTCAGCGGGGGGCGGCTCCGCTTTGGGGTGGGCGTGGGGGCGCGCGCCGAGGACTACGCCGCCTTCGGACAGGATTTCCATACGCGGGGCAAGCGCTGCGACGAGCAGATCACGATCCTGCGGCGGCTGTGGACGGAAGAGGCAGTGCACTTCGAGGGTCAGTGGGACCGGCTCGACGGCGAGCGCATCAACCCGCTTCCGGTGCAGCAACCCATCCCCATCTGGGTCGGTGGGGCACGGGAACCGGGCGCCGCGGTGAGGCGCCGCATCGGGAGGCTTGCGGACGGCTGGTTCGCGCTGATGGCGCCGGAGGCCTACGGAGCCGTGCGCGAAGCCGTTTCGGAAGAGGCCGAGGCAGCCGGGCGCGACGCGGCAGCGATCGGCTCCGAGAGCGCCGTGCAGATCGTCGGGAAGACGGAATCGGAGTGGCTGGCGGAGGTCGAGGCCTGGCGGGAGACGGGCGTCACGCACCTATGCCTGCGCACGCTCGGCGTCGGGCTCGACACGAACGGGCACCTTGAGGCCCTGCACGGCGCGCGGGAAGCACTCGACCGGCTGTAGGCCAGGGGCTACGGGAGCGGTTCCTCCACGCCCGGCGGCAGTGCGACCTCGAACACATTGAGGGTCGCGGACACGAGGCCGTAGTAACCGACGGTCCCGACGAGGTCGACAAGGCCGGCCTCCCCGAAGGTCTCGAGGGCCTCGCGGTAGGTCTCGTCGGAGACGCGGCTCGTCTCGAAGTACTCGCTAACGAGTCGGTGGACAAGGGCGAGATCGGCGCGGTCGAGCTCCAGGGGCGCGCCCGTGCGAACGGCCTCGACGACGGCCTCGGGGATGCCCTCCTGCAGGGCGATGCGGGCGTGCGCCCAGAACTCGAACTGGGCGCGCCAGCGCTTCGCCGTGAGGATGATGGCGAACTCGGTGACGTCGCGGGGAAGGGCGGCGCCAAAGCGGCAGTGAGCGCCGAGCTCCTGGGCAGGGTTGGCGAAATCGGGGCTGTAGAGCCAGACGCCGAAGGGGCCGGTGGTGGCGCCGGCGTTCGCGCCGCGGGGGCCGCTGCGGATGGCTTCGACCACCGCGGTCTGTTCCGGGCTCAGGCTCTGCTCGTCGAGGGCGGGGAGGCGGGACATGGCGCTCGCTCCTTGGGTTGGTGCGGCAAGCAGACGGGATCGGGCGGACGGTGTCCAGCGGCACAACCAAGCCGCGCCCGCGTAGGATCGGCGCCGGAGGAGTCGTGGGCGCATCCAGGCTTCCACTCGAGGGGATTCACGCGCTCGACCTGACGCGGGCTCGCGCGGGTCCGACCTGCGCGCGACAACTCGCCGACTGGGGCGCGGACGTGATCAAGATCGAGCTGCCACCGCGACCGGGGGGCGGGGACGGGATCACGGGGGAGCGCCACGGCTTCGACTTCCAGAACCTGCATCGCAACAAGCGCAGCCTCACCCTGAACCTGAAGGCGGATGCAGGTCGCGATATCTTCCTGCGATTGGCGAAGGACGCCGATGTCGTCGTCGAGAACTACCGGCCGGGGGTGAAGCACCGGCTGGGCATCGACTACGAGGTGGTGCGGGCGGTGAATCCGCGCATCGTCTACGGGAGCATCTCCGGCTTCGGGCAATCGGGACCGTATCGCGACCGCCCCGGGGTGGACCAGATCGCGCAGGGGCTGGGTGGGCTGATGTCGATCACGGGGCTGCCGGGGCAGGGGCCGGTGCGGGTGGGCATCCCGATCGCGGACCTGACGGCGGGGATGCTGCTGGCGCAGGGCATCCTGCTGGCGCTGTTCGAGCGGGAGCGGTCGGGGGAGGGGCAGTGGGTGCACACCTCGCTGCTGGAGGCGCAGATCCAGATGCTCGACTTCCAGGCGGCGCGCTGGCTGATCGACCAAGAGGTGGCGCCGCAGGCGGGGAACGACCACCCCACGAGCATCCCCACGGGCGTGTTCCCCACGGCGGACGGGCACATCAACATCGCGGCTTCGGGCGGAGTCCTCTGGGAACGACTCTGCCATGCGCTGGACCTGACGGAGTTGCTCGACGACCCCGACTACGCCACCGGCGGCCTGCGGTCGCAGAACCGAGCCTCACTGAATGCGCGCATCGCAGGGGTGACGCCCTCGCGCACGAGCGGGGAGTGGATCGACGTCCTGAACGAAGCGGGGGTTCCCTGCGGCCCCATCAACACGATCGACGCGACCTTCGCCGACCCGCAGGTGCAGGCGCTGGGCATCGCGCGGCCGCTGGCGCATCCGTTGCTGGGGGACCTGCACGTGGTGGGGCAGGCGATCAACCTTGCGAGGACGCCCCAGCCACCCAATCACCGACCCACGCCCGAACTGGGCGAACACACCGACGACATCCTGCGCGGCCTCGGGATGGACAATGACGCCATCTCGGGATTGCGCGACAACGGCGTCATCTAGACGCACGAAGGCACGGAGAAGCTGCATGCAGTTGAAGACGGAGAAGATGCTCGCGCGCAAGGAGGGTGGCGTCGGCTGGATGACGTTCAACAATCCGGCGCGGCGGAACGCACTCAGCATTGAGATGCAGGAGGCGGTCACGGTGATCCTGCACGACTTCCGGGACGACCCGGACGTACGGGTGGTGGTGATGACAGGGGCGGGCGACAAGGCGTTCGTCTCGGGGGCGGACATCTCCGAGTTCGAGAAGCGGCGTTCGGACCCGGAGTCGATCGCCGAGTTCAACCGCATCGGCGAGGAGTCGGCGCGGTCGTTCGTGGAGCTGGGGAAGCCGCTGATCGCGATGATTCGCGGGTTCTGCATGGGCGGCGGGCTGATCACCGCGCTGCGGGCCGACATCCGCGTGGCGGCGGAGGACTCGCAGTTCGGCATCCCCGCGGCGCGGCTGGGGCTGGGATACGGGTTCGGGGGAACGAAACAGCTCGTGGAGACGGTGGGGGCGGCGGCGGCGCGCGAGATCCTGTTCACGGGTGGGCGCTTCGCCGCGGCGGACGCACAGCGCTGGGGACTCGTGAACCGGGTCGTGCCGGTGGAAGCGCTGGAGCCAACGGTGACGGACATGGCGAACGCCATCGCGGAGAACGCGCCGCTCACGGTGAACCTGTTGCGGGCCTCGGTCGCGGAAGCGACGAAGGAGCCGGACGAGCGCAACCTCGGCACAATCGAGGAGATGGTGGAGGCCTGCTTCGCGAGCGAGGACTACATCGAGGGGCGGCGGGCGTTCATGGAGAAGCGGCGGCCGCAATTCCGGGGGCAGTAGGGGCGTGAGTGCGCGCGGGCGCTTGCGGGAGTTGCTCGAGACGAGCCCGCCCGTGTTCGCGCCGGTCTGCCTCGACCCGCTGACGGCGCGCACGCTGGAAGGGCTCGGCTACGGGGCGGCTTACCTGAGCGGGGGCGCGCTCGGCTTCCAGCTGGCGGTGTCGGAGGCGCTGCTCACGTTGACGGAGATGGCGGAGGCGGCGCGGCGGATCACGGCGCGCTCGTCGATCGCGCTCATCGTGGACGGCGGCGTGGGGTTTGGGGATGCGGTTCACACGAGCCGCGCGGTAGCGGAGATTGAAGCGACGGGCGCGGCCGCGATCGAGCTCGAGGACCAGGTGGCGCCGAAGAGGGCGCATCACCACAAAGGGGTCGAACACCTGGTGTCGATGGAGACGATGGTGGGGAAGCTGGAGGCAGCCGTGGCGGCGAGACGCGACCCCGACTTCCTCATCATCGCGCGCACGGGGGCGGTCCGGAACGAGTCGTACGAGGCGGCCGTGGAGCGGGGATGGGCCTACCGCGCGGCGGGCGCGGACCTCGTGATGCTTCGTCCGGAGACGCCGGAGCAGTGGCGGGACGCGGTAACCGTGATCGACGCGCCGCTGGCGGCGATGGGCTCGTTCGGGAGCCGCACGCGGGCGGAGTGGGGGGCGCTGGGCTGGCTGCTGGTCATCGACTCGTTCACGGGGCAGGTGGCGGGGTGGTTGGCGGCGCGAGAGGCGGCGCGGCACTTCATCGAGGAGGGGACGAGCGGGGAGGACGAGGCGGCGATAGGGGCGGGCTACGAGGCGATCAAGGAAGCCGCCGGCATGGCCGAGCTCTACGCGATTGAGGAGCGAACGACGGAACATCCCTCATGAGGGGTTCCACCTATCCGCGGGCGCTCGCCGTCCCGCTCGACGTGGCAGTTCGCGAAGGGGACGACGGCGAGTGGCTGGCGTGGCGGGTGCGGGCGCCGGGTAACGTCGACTACGGGTTCACGCGGGGGGAGCGGCCGGAGGGGTGCCTGACGGCGTTCCTCCCACTGGAGGAGGCCCCGCTTAGGGACTTCCCGGCCTTCGTGCGGCGCTGGGGCGTCCTCGGTATCTGCGTCGACCACGGCCTCCCGGGGGTGCACGACGCCTGCACACCTCGTAGCGGGGAGAACGCACAAGAGCTGTTTCCACGCAGGTCGCTGACGGAGGGGTGGACGGTGCCCCTGCGCACGTACCAGGAACCGGTCGCGACGTGGCGGAGGATGGCTGGGGAGATCGCCACGATCCTGCGGCTGGGGCAGGCGCTGCGGGCGGGGGAGCCGGGGGAGCAGGCAGACCTCGCGCGGCTGTTCGGGGACGACGCGGAGGGGCTGTCGGGGACGACGCGGGCGGTAGGGGAGCAGCGGGGACGGCTGGGGGCGCTGATCAACGGGTGGCTGGATGTGGTGGGCGTCCAGCCGGTGTTCGCGTGGCCGTTCGCGGCGGAGTCGCCGGAACTCGCGCTCGACGCACGACCGGGGTCCGGCGGGGACGAGGCGTTCGCCTGGCCAGCGCGTTCGCTCTATCCCGAGCTGCTCACGCAACTGGTCGGCGAGCTCACGGGGCCGTAGCTGAAATCGGCCCTCACTCGGGGAGGACGGAGAGCTCGATGGCGGAGGGGTGCTCTTCGTCGTGGAGGACGTACTGGAGGGCGGGCCAGATCTCGGTCTCCGTGGCGACCGGCTCACCGGTGTTGGGATTGGCGTCGAAGCGGGGGAAGTTCGACGAGGAGACCTCGAGGCGGATGCGGTGGCCGCGGGCGAAGACGATAGCGGTGCTGGCGAGGTCTATCTCGTAGCGGATCGGCTCGCCCGCGGGGACCGGCTGGGGCTCGCTGAGAGACTGGCGGAAGCGGGCGCGCACGATGCCGTCGCAGAGGGAGACGGGGCGGCCGTCAGGGTGGACATCGACGAGCTTGGCCGTGAAGTCGGTGTCGAGCGCATCGGTGACCGCCCAGAGGCCGACCTTCACGGGTCCGGCCACGACGAGTGGCTCGTCAAGGGGTTCGCTGGTGTAGCAGAGCACATCGTCGCGAGCCTCGATGCGCGACTGGTCGCGGGGGCCGGGGAGGCCGATGTTGGCCTGCAAGGTCGGGCCGCCCTCGCTGGGTACGGGGCGAAGGGGGTCGTAGAAAAAGCGGTCGGGGAGGGAGTCGCCGGGTGGGACGCTGGTAGCAAGGGCGCCGTCGCCGCGGGCGCTGTTGGCATTCCCACCGCTGTCCAGGAACCAGCTTTGCACTTGCGCATCGGAGGGCGGCCACCCGTCCGCCTCGCGCCACTCGTTCGCCCCCATGAGGAAGTAGCGGACGGCGGGCAGGTCTGTCTCGACGCCCTTCAGGTGCTGGTCGAGGAAGCGGTTGTAGTCGAGGACGGCGCCGGAGAAGGCCGCCGACCCGGTCGGTCCGAAGTCCAGCTCGCCAAGGTAGCGGTCGTAGTAGGTGTGGGACCAGGGACCGAGGAGGAGGTGGTGGTTGGTGGAGGAGGCGGCGCTCATGCCGCGGAAGTTGCGCACGGTGCCGATGCCGAAGATGTCGAACCAGCCGCCGACGTGGAACATGGGGATCTCGTAGCGGGAGTAGTCGTCGGAGTGGCGAAGGGCTTCCCAGTAGCCATCGCGGCTGTCGTGACCGATCCAGTCGCGGTACCAGGGGGCGAGGGCGGGCTGGGAGAGGCCGGGCATGGCGGCGAGGGGGCGCGTGCGGACGGTCTCGGCGGGGTCGAGGAGGGCCTGGCCGGCAGCGGCGAGGTGGTCGGGGTCGAGGCCCCGGTCGCGGCCAAGCGCCTGCGCGGCGGCGAGGCCGAGGCCCCAGAAGGTCGTGAATCCGAGCTGGAGAGCGCCACCCTGGTAGGTCCAGCCGTCGTAGTAGTCGTCGGCGGTGATGATGGGGATGGCGCACCTCAACGAGGGCGGTTTCGCCCTGGCCGCCAGGAGCGTGGTCGCGCCCACGTAGGAGGGGCCGTAGATGGCAACACCGCCGTCGCACCAGGGCTGGGCCGCAAGCCACTCGACCGAGTCGTAGCCGTCGTCGGCCTCGTTGACGAAGGGGTTGAACTCGCCCTCGGACGCGAAGCGGCCGCGCACGTCCTGGACAGCAACGGCGTAGCCGCGTTCGGCGAGCTTGAGGGCGGAGGGCATGACGGGGAGGGCAGCGGCCGCGAACACCTCCTTGTCGTAGGGGGTGCGCGTGAGGATGCCGGGAACGGGGCCGCCGTCGGCGGGGCGGAAGACGTCGGCGTAGGTGACGACCCCGTCGCGGAGCGGGATCGGGATGTTCTTCTCGACGAGGACGCGCGAAACGGTCATGGGCTGGCCTCCGGCGGCATCGTACGCGGAGGGCGGGGTCAGGCGGGGACGGGTGCGGCTGGATCGAGGAGGCCGGCTTCCTGCAGCTCGGGCCAGAGCGCGGCGGGGATGGGTGTCTCGATCATGCGGGCGTTCTCCTCGACCTCCGCGACGGAGGCGGCGCCGGGGATAACGGCTGCGACGGCGGGGTGGGCAAGGATGAACTGCAGGGCCGCGGCCTTAAGGGGCACGCCGTGGCGGTCGCAGACGGCCTTGATGGCGCGGGCCCGCTCCAGCATCTGCGGGGGCGCTGCGCGGTAGTTGTAGTTGGCGCTGTCGTCGAGGTCGGAGGCGAGGATGCCGCTGTTGTAGGGGCCGCCCGCGATCACGCTGATGCCGTTCGCCTCGCAATAGGGCAGGAACTCGGTAAGGGCGCCCTGCTCGAGGAGGGTGTAGCGCCCGGCCAGGAGGAAGCAGTCGAGGGGCAGCTCGCGGGCGAAGCGCAGCTCCAGCTCCCACTGGTTCATGCCCGCGCCGATGGCACCGACGAGGCCCTGTTCGCGCAGCTCGATAAGGGCGGGGAAGGCCTCGCGCAGAGCCTGATCGGCGTGGTCGTCGGGGTCGTGCACGAGGAGGATGTCGACGCGGTCGAGCCCGAGGCGCTGCAGGCTGGTCTCGAAGGAGCGCAGGACACCGTCGCGGCTGAAGTCGAAGTGCCAGGGCTCGGAGCCGCCCACATCCTCCTGGAGCAGCCGTCCGACCTTGGTGGAGAGTACGAACCGGGAGCGATCGAGGCGCGCGAGCGGGCTGTGGTAGCGACGCTCGCTTTCGCCAATGCCGTACATGGGGGCGGTGTCGAAGTAGCGTACGCCGAGTTCGGCGGCGCGGTCGATGAGCGCTTCGGCCTCGCTGCGTGGAGCATCGCGCGCGAGGAAGACTCCCCCGAGCCCGAGGCAGGTGACCTGCAGGGAGGTGCGTCCGATCTGGCGGGTATCCGTTGCTTTCACAGCGGGGATGATAGCGGGCGGGGCGTCAGGACGGCTTGCGGGCGCGGATGGAGTACATCAGGGGGACGCTCTCGCGGTGCTCGGGAATCACCCAGGTGTTCGGCTCCTCGCCTGGCACCATGCACTCCATCCCCTTCCAGACGAGGCGGTCGAACTCATGCAGGAACTCGATCGTCAGACCGCTACCGGCGAGGGCAGAGACGACCTCGCCGAGGGAGTGGGGCCACTCGTAGGAGTCGTTGTGGACCGTCTTCGCCTCACCGTCGGTGTAGGTCCCCGGATCATCGAAGTACAACGGCTCGGTCCGGGGGAAGTACGGGTAGCGGATGCGGAGAGCGTCGGGCGCTTCATCGTCGAACACGTCCCCGAAGGGGTGGAACTCGAACAGGTAGAAGCACCCGCCCGGCGCGACCAGACGTGCCGCGGTCGCGGCCCAGGCGTCCATGTCAGGTAACCAGTTGAGGGCGCCCTGTCCGGTATAGACGACATCGAACGTGCGGCCAGGGAGCGCCTCGACGGCGTCGTAGACGTTCGCTTCGACGAACTCGGCGGGCAGGCCGGCCTCGGCGGCGAGGGCACGCGCCTCGCGGACGGCTTCGCCAGAGAAGTCGAGACCGGTGACGTCAGCGCCAAGGCGGGCCCACGAAAGGGTGTCGAGTCCAAAGTGGCACTGGAGGTGCAGCAGCGACTTGCCGGCGACATTGCCGACTTCCTCTGGCTCGTGCGACTCCAGTGCGCTCTTTCCCGCGAGGAAGCCCGGCACGTCGTAGAACGCCGAACCGCGGTGGATGGCGACGCGCTCATCCCACTTGCAGCGGTTCGCCTCGAACCAGGTGTCTGTGCTCATGGCTGCAGCGCGGTGAACGTGAGGGGGAGGGATTCGAGGCCGCGGACGACGTACCAGGCGGGCCAGCTGGGCTCGAATTTGGCGGCGTCGATGCGGATGTCGCCCATGCGCGCGAGGAGCGTCTCGAAGGCAAGGCGGCCTTCGAGACGGGCGAGCGGCTGGCCGGGGCAGAAGTGTGGCCCGTGGCCGAAGGCGACGCTGTGGCGCGCGTTCTCGCGCTGGGGGTCGAAGGTGGCTGGCTCCTCGAAGCGCTCAGGGTCGCGGTTGGCGGCCGCGTAGACGAGCCAGACGACGGATCCGGCGGGAATCTCAACGCCATCGACAACGGCGTCGCGCTTGGCGTAGCGGAAGAGGCCCTGCACGGGCGAGGCAAAGCGCAGCACCTCGTCGATGAAGGCGGGGATCTCGCCGGGTTCCTCTCGCAAGCGGTCCTGAAGGTCGGGCTGCTCGGCGAGGAGCTGCATGGCGTTCGTGAGCAGGTCGGTGGTCGTGCCGTTGCCGGCGCCGTAGACGACGCTGGAGACCTCGACGAGCTCTTCGAGCGCGGGCAGGGAGCCATCGCGGAAGCGGGCGGTGGCGATCTGCGTGAGGATGTCGCTCTGGGGGTGGGCGCGGCGGTCGCGCATGTAGTCGAGAAACTGGCGGTCGTTGGGGGTGAGGGAGTCGGTGGCATCGGCGCTGGGGGTGCGCTCGTTGCGGATGCGGTCTCGCATGGCGCTGTTGTCGCTCTGGTCGGGGCGGGAGGTCGCGCCGGCGGCGCTACGCTGGCGGAACTGCTCACGCAGGCGGTCCTGCTCCTCGCGGGGAATCCCGAACAGCTCCGTTATCACGAAGAACGGGTAGAGTGACGAGAACTGCGAGACGAACTCGACCCCGCCGTCACCCGCGAACTCGTCCGCCATCTCGATCGCCATCTCGCGAAGGCGGGGCTCGATCTCCTGCTGGCGGGAGGCGGTGAAGAGGCGGTTGGCCACGGAGCGCAGGTCCGTGTGGCGGGGCGGATCGGCGGTGAGCACGGGGATGAAGCCGAAGGGCGTCCCCTCACGCCACTCCTGCAGCTCCTCCGTCACGTCGGCTTCGCCGAAGGGACATCCCTCGGGGCGCTGGGGGAGGACATCGACGGCCCAGGGGCCATAGGCGGAGACGGCCGCGGAGAAATCGTCGGTGCGCTGCGAAATCTCGAGGATGTCGGCGTAGCGCGTGACGACAAAGACGCCGTAGTGGGGCTCGCGGACGATGGGCCCACGCTCGCGGGCAGCCTCGTAGAAAGGGTGGGGATCGGCGAGCACCTGCGGATCGGCGTCAAAGAGGCGGGCGTCGTCGAAGTCGGGGAAGGCGCCGGATGTCGCAACCATGCCCGGATTCTAGCCGTCGCCGGGGCAGGGCGGGGGTGCTGGCAATGCGGGTGCGCATCGCTCAGAATCGGCTCGCTCAGGGGAGCAAGGGGGTAGGCGTCATGCAGCTCGAAGGACAGGTAGCGGTCGTCACGGGTGGGGCCGAGGGGATCGGGCGGGGGTTCGCCCTCGCCTTCGCCGAGCAGGGCGCGAACGTGGCCTCGCTCGACATCGACTCGGTCAGCAACCAGGAGACGATCCGGCAGGTGCGGGCGACTGGCCGCGACGGACTCGCCGTCGACTGCGACGTGGCCGACAGGGAGCAGGTGCGGCGGGCGATGAACAGCGTCGTGCAGCGCTTCGGGCGCATCGACATCCTCGTGAACAACGCAGCGATCTGGGTCGATACAGCGCTCACCTCCGGGTCGTACGAGTCGCAGGCGAAGGCGTTCCAGGACTCGATGAACATCTGCTCGCAAGGCAGCTTCTATTGCGCGCTGGCGGCCGTGCCGGCGATGCAGGCGGCGGGGGGCGGCAACATCCTGAACGTGATCACCGAGCACGTGCATGAGGGGCACCTGATCACGGGGCTCGCGGCGGCGACGGGCTACGACTGCGCGAAGTGGGCGCAGTGGCGGCTGACGGAAACGTGGGCAGTGGAGCTGAAGCCGCACAACATCCGCGTGAACGCGCTCTGCATGGGGGCGACCGACTCGCCGATGTTCCGGGCGACGCACGACAGCCCGGCGGAAGTGATGCCAGCGGACATCGCGCAGGCAGCGCTGAACATCCTCGCGCACGGCCCGGATGGGCCGACGGGGGAGTCGCACCTGTTCGCGGCCTCGGGAACCTCGCGGGAACAGAGCCTGCGCGAGATCGCGGCCCTCGCGCCCGGAGAGTAGGGAGACTATGTCAGAGACACAGACGCACCACGGGGTCACGGTCAGCGACCTGGAAGCGATGACGGCCGCAGTCGCGGCGATCGGGTTCACGGAAATCGAAGGGGGCGCCAGCGAGCCCCGCAACTATCGCAACGAGGCGGGCGACGCCATCGGCCAGATGATCGCGCCCACGCTGGGCGACGAGATTCGCACGTGGTTCATCGAGAACCCGGCCACGCGCCAGCAGATCGACCTGGTCGAGCTGACGGCGGAGAGCACGCGCCTTGACCGCCCCGGCGACGGGCCCGCACAGGGCGACCTGACGATCGGAATCGCAACGGACGACCCTGCCGGGGCGTACCGCGCCATGCGCGAGGCGGCGCCGGGGCTGGCCTGGTCGCAGGCGGAGCCGTTCCCGGAGGAAGATGGCGTCACCTTCACGGTCGACAGCCAGCGCTACGTGCTCACGCGGGGCGAACCGTTCGTGTACGTGCACTACGCGCGATCCGGCTTCGCGACGGCGTGGCGGTTCTTCCAGCGAGTGCTGGGTTACCGGCTCACGTCGCTCTCGACCCAGGGCACGGGCGATGAGCGCTGGGCACTCGAGGGCGGCGGCGGGCGGGTCGAGCTGGTGGTGGAGGAGGGTACGCCGGTGGCCGGCGCCGACGCCGGGAAGCGCTACCTGGCTTCGAACCACTTCCGGCTGCTCAACGCCGACCTCGAGGCGGTCGCGGAGCGCGTGGAGTCGAGCGGGCTGGGGACGTGGTTCTTCCCGCCGAACGAGGCCGGGTTCTCGCAGATCATCGGCCCGACGGGCGAGTTCATCGAGCTGTACGACCGCTCGGCGTCCTGAGGGGAACGCTCAGCCCCGGCGCTCGCCCGTGAACCAGTTGGGCGGGGTGGTCGTGATGAGCTCGCCGATGAGGGGGTGCTCGGAGGGCACGCCACCGCGGGAGGGGTCGGTGGGAACGGTGGTCTCGGTCTCACCGAGGGAGCCATCCCAGCGCTTGAGCATGCGCCCCTGGATCTGCGGGCCCATGAACTCGATGGCAACGTTGCCGATGCCCGCGTCGAGGTAGGAGAGGCAGTCGGGCGTGATGCGCTTGACCATCTCCGCGTTGGTGGAATCGGGGGTGAGGTAGCCGATCGAGAGGTGGTTCGTGTCGTCGACGATCCACTCGATGTGGCCGCCCGCCTCGGCGATGCGGCCCGTCCATGCCTGCGGGTCGTCGACCTGGAAGCCGATGTGCTGGATGCCCTCGCCGTACTTCTCGAGGAAGTCGTGGTGGGGGAGGTGGCCATCCATGGGCTCGATGATCTCGACGACGAGGTTGGCGAAGGCGCCGTAGGCGACGCGGATGGTGGCGCGCTCGTCGTAGAGGTTGTGCACGGGGAGCGGGTCCAGCAGGTCGAACGTGGCGCCGAGGAGGCGCTCGTAGGCGCGCGCCATCTTCTCGGCATCGCGGGCGACAAAGCCGATGTGGTGGGCGACGGCGATATCACGCTTGACGGTCATGGGGCATCCTCCAGGCCGGTGTGGCGGGGGCAGCCTACTGCGCCGCGCGAACGGCGGAAAGGCCAGCAGGAACGGGCTCGTCGACATTCACGAGATGCCAGTGGACGGCTCGAGCGGCGACGCAACAATGCAGAGTTACCTGAACGCGCTGCACGAGTTTGCGCCCCAGGGCACGATTCTCATCGTCCGCGGGACGTACTTCGACAAGGCGCGTCACAGCCCCGAGAACGGCTGGCAGATCTACGACATGAATCTCGTGTACGTCTTCATCGAGACGCGTGAGCACACGCCGCCGGCGCCTCCGGAGGAGGAGTCGACCGAGGAGGGCGGAGGGAGGGGGACGGCGAGGGCTAGCCAGCCCCCGCCGACCCGAATACGGCGCGCGAGGTCCAGTTCGTCGCGCGCCGCTGTCGTTAAGGCCTCAGCAGCCAAGGCCTCAGCAGCCGAGTTGCCTGGCGAGGTCGTGGAAGTCGGTGGCGTTGAAGTCGAAGCGGTTGTCCGGCTCCAGGTCGTCGCGCCGGGCCGAGCCGTGCTCGCGGGGGCGGGGGACGAAGGCGGTGTGGAGTCCGCAGGCTGAGGCAGCCTCGAGATCGGCCTTGTGCGCGGCCACCATCATCACCTGGCCGGGTTCGAGCGTAAGGGCGCGGGCAGCGGAGAGGTAGGTCTCCGGGTCGCTCTTGAAGTGGCCGAGGAGGTCTGCGCTGAGAATCGAGTCCCAGGGCAGGCCTGAGTACTTCGCCATGTTCACGAGCAGGGCGAAGTTCCCATTCGAGAGCGTAGAGACGGTGAAGCGCTTGCGCAGACGCCCGAGCCCGCCGACGGAGTCGGGCCAGGGGTCGAGGCGGTGCCAGACGCGGTTGAGTTCGGCGGCCTCGGTCTCGTCGAGGGGGTTACCGAGCTCGGCCAGGAGCTCGTCGAGCTTGGAGCGGTGGAGAGCGTCGGCGGTGGTGAAGGGGCGCTCGCCCCGGCGGATGGCCTGGATGCCGCCGACGTAGCCCTCGAAGCGCCAGCGGTCGGCGAAGGCCTCCCAGTCGCCGGCGAGGCCCTTGCCCCCGCCGAGCGCGGCCGTCACCTCGCGGATGACGGTGCTGCGCCAATCGACGACGGTACCGAAGACATCGAAGGTGAGGGCGCGGACATCGGAGAGGGTCATGGGGGGATTCTGCCAGAAGCGGCTGGGTCAGGAGGAGTCGGACGGTTCCCCGTCGGGCGGAGTCCAGGTCACGAGCGGGTTGCTGTCGCTCCCGAGGGTGACGAGAGGACGGACGAAGATGAGCATGAGGATGAGGAGCCCAAAGGGGATCGCGCCCATGATCAGTAGCGCCGGGCGATCGCCGATGCCGTCGGCGAGGATTCCCGTGGGGAGCCAGTTGAGCTGCATGAACTGGAGGACCATGAAGTAGACGGCGAGGACACGGCTGCGGAGCTGCGCGGGAACGCGAATCTGGAGGATGGTCATCATGGCGACCATCCAGAAGGGTGAGCTGATACCCATGACGAACTCGACGGCGAGGGTGAGCTCGAACCAGGGGGAGATCGCGTACACGATCATGCAGCCGCACCAGTCGAGGGGTGCGATGAGGAGGGTGAGCCCCTTCAGCTTGAGCCGGTCGCCGAGGGCGATGACGACGATAGAGCCGACGACACTGCCAAGGCCGAACATGGCGCCCAGCCAGCCCAGTCCAGGAGCCCCAACCTCAAGAATGTCTTTCGCGAAGACTGGTCGGAGCACGAGGATAGCGCCAGCGAAGAGGGTGACGAGGGTGGCGGGCATCAGCACCCAGAGGAGGAGTCGATCGCGGCGGAGGTGGCGAGCGGTCTCGATGACATCGGCCGTGAACGAGATCGTTGAGGCGACGGCAGCCTCCGTCTTTCCCTTGATCGGGATGGCGAGCATGAGGAGCGCGCCCACCACGAAGCCGGCGCCGCTGATGAGGTAGGTCGCCTGGGTTCCGACGGTGCCGAGGAGGATGCCGCCCGCGGAGGGACCCACGATCCCGAGCACCGCCGTTGACATGGCAATCAGGGCGACGGCCGTCGGGAGACGGCGAGGCCCCACGAGGTCGAACACGTAGCTCTGGCTGGCCGGCTGGGTGACGGCGAGGAAGACGGCTTCGCAGCCGACGGCGACGAGCACGATCCAGACCTCGGCGGCGCCCACGACGATGACGAGCCCCATGCCGATGGCGACGCCGGCGAGGCCCACGCGGCCGACGATGAGGAGGTCGCGGCGGGCGGTGCGATCGGCGATGACACCCGCCGCGGGCGAGAGCACGATGACAATGACCGCGTGGATGGCGCCCATTGCTCCGAGGAGCGTGCGCGAGTCGGTGAGGTCGAGAATAAGCCACTGGGCGCCCAGCAAGACCAGCCCCTGCCCCAGAAAGAAGAGTGAGTTGCTGATGAAGTAGCGGGTGAAGCTAGAGTCGTGGAACGAGTCGCGGGCGGCGCCGAAGGTGTCACGCAGGCCGAGCGGCTGAACCGTGTCCGGAGAAGCCACTTCCTGCGCCACGAGCACGTCCTTGGGCGGGTGGGGGTGGCCGCATCATAGGGGAGTGCGGGGCGCGAGGGCGGGACAGGGCGGGTATCATCGCGAGCCGCCGGAGGCCCTTGTGGCCACCACAACGAGAACGAATGAGGTGACGGAGATGCCAGAGCCAGACATGATGCGCGACCACGAGGTCGTCTCGATCTTCCCCTTCGACGAGGAGCAGCTGGACGAGCTGCTGGCGGATGCGCGCGAGTGCGTGCTGATGTGGGGCACCAAGGACGGCTGGCCCGTGGGCGTGCTGCATCAGTTCTTCTGGAAGGACGGGAAGTTCTGGATCACGTGCACGGCCAACCGGCACCGCGTGTCGGCGATCAAGCGCGACCCGCGCGTCTCGGTGTCGGTGAGCGCCATGGTCGCGCCCAACTTCGGGCCGCGCGGGGCGGCGACGGCGAAGGGCCGGGCGGTCGTGCACGAGGACCGGGAGACGAAGGACTGGTTCTATCGCGCGCTCGCGCACAAGGCGATGGGCGACGACAAGGCCGCCGAGGACCACTTCGTGGAGCGGCTGGACTCGCCCCTGCGGGTGGTCATCGAGGTGGTGCCGGAGAAGTGGATCACCTTCGACGGCTCGAAGTCGGACCGGATGGTGCGGGGCGAACTCCGGGACGACGAGATGGGCCCGCGGCTGAGCTCGGACTCGGAGCGTATGCGCAAGGCGCGCGAGGAGCGCGGCCTCGACCCATCGGGGCGATAACTCGTGGCAATCGACCCGATGACGGCGGGCCTCTCGGCGACGCCGTACGAGAACCTGTACCACATGGGCATCGTGGTGCCGGAGTTGGCGCCCGCGATGTCGGAGATGAGCGAGCAGCTGGGACTCACGTGGGCGCCGCCGCGCGCGTTCCCGATAAACATCCACGAGCAGGGGGAGCTGCGCTCCTACGACGTGCTGGCCACCTACTCGCGGCAGGGACCGCCGTACTTCGAGCTGATCGAGGCGATCGGGGAGAGTGTGTGGAGCCCCGCCATGGCGGGCGGCCTGCACCACATCGGGGTGATGGCAGCAGACCCGCTGGCCGAGATCGCCCGGCTTGAGGCCGCGGGCTTCCACGTCGAGGCGCAGGCGGTCACGCCAGAAGGCGTCGCGACCGGCCCGACCTACCTGCTCAACCGTTACGGCGTCCGGGTGGAGTTGGCAGCCGAGGCGGCGCGGGACATGGTCCAGCAGTGGATGGGGGCGGGGGGTTGAGAGCCGTCGATTAGTCGTCCAGAGGTGGGAAGGCCTGGATCCACTCCTCCATGCCCTCGAGGGGGCCGCCGTGGCGGTAGATGACGTCGTGGACGTAGGGGCCGAGGAGTTCGATGGTGGTGCCGCCCTCCTTGATGTCGAGGTAACTGAGGCCGTTCTGGGGGACGGCGCCCATGAGCTCCTCGACGGGCGAGGCGACGGTGAGCTGGGCGGCGGCGTGGGCGGCCTCAGGGTCGTCTTGCTCGCGGGAGTACACCCAGGTGAGGCGGGCGCCCTTGGCCAGCAGATCGGCGGTGGCCTTCTTCACGTCGGGCACCCAGATGCCGAGGTGCTGGATGCCCTCGCCGTGCTCGCGGAGGAAGGTGGCGTGGGGGGTATCGCCCTCGAAGGGCTCGATGATCTCGATGGCGATGCCGGCGAAGGCGCCGTAGTAGACCTTCAGCTTGGCCGGGCGTCCGTAGATGTCCTGGAGCTCGTAGATGGGCTGCAGCTTGAACTTCGCGCCGAGCATCTGCGTGTAGCGGGCGGCGGTCACGTCGGCGTCGTAGACGGCCCAGCCGAGGTGGTGGGCGATGGGTTCATCGAAGACCGTCATGGGGCATCTCCTCGCGGGGAATTCGCGGCGGATGATAGCGACCGGGGAGGGGCGCGGGGCGGCTACTCGACGGTGTCGAGGAAGGCGATCATCTCGCGGGCGAGCTCCTCGGGATAGTTCTGCCAGTAGTCGCGCTCGGGGCCGATGTGGAGGCGGCAGTCGGGGATGTGCTCGGCGAGGAGGTTGGCGGAGCGGATGGGATGGAGGGCGTCGTCGGGGTGAGCGAAGACGGCGACGGGACAGCGGATGGTGGAGTAGTCGGCGGGGTCGCGCGGGGTGTGGTCGTGCAGGCCGCGGATGATGGGGACGATCGTGCGGGGATTCTGCGAGCGCAGGACCTCCGTGCCCCCCTCGCCGGCGACGGCGGTGAAGGCGGGCATGCTGCCGGCCATATCGGCGGTGCCGGAGAGGCCGAAGGACTCGACGGCCGTGGCCAGGGTCGCAAGCATGCGCAGGGCCTCCGTCTCGGACTCCTCGCGGAGCTCGCGGGGGCCGAGGGGCGGGGGCGCGATCAGCACAAGCGCGCGGGCTTGCTCGGGGCGCTCGATGGCGACCCAGAGAGCGGCGGAGGCGCTCATAGAGGCGCCGCCGAGAATGGGGCGCTCCTCACCGGCGAGGGCGGCGAGCGCGAGCATCTCTTCGCCGAGCGCCTGCCAGGAGTAGCCGTCGGGCTCTTCCGGGCCCTCGGACTCACCGTGGCCACGGGCGTCGTAGAGGAGGATGCGGTAGCGCGCGGCGAGCACGTCGAGGGCCTCGGGACGGTCGGCGTACTGGTCGAGGGAGGAGAAGATGCCGTGTCCGATGACGGCGACGGGGTCTTCATCGCTGCCGTAGAGGCGGTAGCGCAACTCGAAGCCGTCGATCTCGGCGAACTGGTCGTTGGCGGTGGTCACCATCAGCGTGCTCCGTTCGAGGGATATTCCAGCAGTTCGGGGGGAAGCAGGCGGGCGAAGGCGTCGTACATGACGGGACCGGGTATGCCGTGACCCCCACCATGCTCGATCACGTCCGCGCCACGCTGGGCAAGGAACGCAAGCTCGGGGTCGGTCAGGCGTCCGACCTGCTCGTCAAGGGCTGCGAAGACGTAGACGACGTTGGTCATGTCGACATGGGCGAGCCGTTCGCTGTAGCGATAGTGGCCGAGGCCGGCGGCGAGGCGGGCCGAGTTGCGGTGAAAGGCAGCGGCCGCTCTGTCCTGACCGGCCCTATCCGGATACTTCACGATCTCGACCCCGCCCACGAACCCGGCATTGCGGCCCTCGGCGAACTCGGTCCAGATCCCGTCGGGCATGTCGATTCGGCCGGTGACGATAAGGTACCCCTCGGCGACGTTCCCCTGGGTGGCGAGCAGCTCCTGCACGACGAAGGCGCCGAAGGAGATGCCGACGACGTAGACCGTCTTGCCCTGATCCTGGAAGTGCTCGACCACGGCGGCGAGCATCGCCACGCTGCGGGAGCTGGCGGCTACGGCCTCCTCGAACGTGAGGTCAAGAACTGCGAACGCGCCGGGGTCGATGGTCTGGGCCTGGTGAACATTGACGAGGAAGACCTGCTCCAGATCGAGCGCGCCCAGCCGGCTCGTGACCTCGAGCGTGGGGGCCAGGGATGGGAGGGGGCCGCCCTGGGCGAGCACCACGACGGTCGTGGCGTCGGAAGCGCCAATGCCAACGTAGGTGTCCTCGACTGGGGGCAGGGCCTCCGTGGGGGTCGCGGCAACCGTCTCGACCGTGGGGGTAGGGCTTGCCGTCTCGACCGTGGCTGCGACCGTTGGCGTCGGGGCAGGAGTGGCTGTCGCGGAGGGGGTAGGGGTTGCGTCGTCGCCGGACCCGCAGGCCCACAGCGCGACAGCCGCCGCGATAGCGGCGCCAAGGAGCCAGTTGCGAGGAGGCGTCTGGTTCCCCATGACTACACCTCGCTGCACGCCCGTGCCGAGCATCGGGCCCTTCCACGATAGCGCAGCGAAAGTCAGCGATACGTCAACACTCGGGGGCAGGCGACAGCGGCGGCGGGGTGTGCCAGCAGGCGCACGTTTGACAACCGTCCCCCGCGCTCGGAGCATGATCGGCATCCGAACCGAGGGCTGGCAACCTGCTACAGCAACCTGCTGATGCCCTTGGGGGCGACGCGCTGGACGCATACCTGGAACGAGTCGGGCTGTACGAGCGGCCGGCGGCGGACGTTGACGGGCTGCGCACCGTCCACCGGGCGCACCACTTCTCCATCCCCTTCGAGAACCTCGACATCCACCTGGGACGGGGGTACTCGTTCGCGACGGCTCACCTCGCGCAGAAGATGGTGGCGCGGCGGCGGGGCGGGTTCTGCTACGAGCTGAACCTGCTGCTGGCGGGCGCCCTGCGCGGGCTCGGGTTCGAGGTGGAGGTGATGGAGGGACAGATGCGGCGGCGGGAGGGGGGCTTCGGGCGGCCCTTCGACCACATGACGCTGCGAGTCGCCATGCCGGACAAGGACTGGATCGCGGACGTGGGCAACGGCGAGACGTTCCAGCGGCCGCTGCCGTGGGACGGCAGCTGGACGCCGCAGGAGCGGGGCGGGGCCTATCGCGTGGTGCGCCGGGAGGACGGGCAGCCGCCGGAGGAGCCACGGGCCTCCTCGGCGAGAGCCTGGCAGGTGGAGTTCCGCGCGGATGAGGCAGCGGAGCGGGAGGTGGTCTACCACTTCCGCTCGGCGCCGACGACGGCGCGAGACTTCCTGCCGATGCTGGCCTTCCACACGACCTCGTCGAAGTCGCAGTTCACGAAGGGTTGGATCGTGACGCGCCCGCTGGAGGGTGGGGGGCGGATCACGGCCGCGCGGGGCCTGCTGATGACGACGCGCGAAGGGAAGATGGAGCGGCACGGGATTCGCTCGGCGAGCGCACTGGAGGGGATCCTGGCGGAGGATTTTGGGATGCTGCCGGTGGCGGTACCGCCGTCGTGGTTCAGCCGCGGGCGCTAGTCCTCGGGCAGCAATTCCACGATGTCGCCGGGGAGGAGGGGTCCGCCCTCGAGCACGCGCGCATAGGCGCGGCTCCAGCCGGGGTGGGTCTTCTGGTTGACACGGTTGAAGTCGCCGCCGGCGAAGTTGGCGCGGATCTTGGTGCAGGGCGCTGTGTAGCGCGTGATCTCGATGAGGACGGAGTCGCCGAGGCGGAGCTGCCTGCCGGGGCCCACGTCATCCCAGTCGAGGCCGGCGATGGTGATGTTCTCGCTGGCGCCCCCGGGGACGATCGAGTGGCCTTCGGCCTGCAGGGCCTCAATGCGTTCGAGAGAGAAGAGGCAGAGGGCGCGTTCGGGGCCGCCGTGGAACTCGGTGCTTTCCTGGCGGTCGCCTTCGACGCCAAGCGTCCCGATCACAGCACTCGGAATGGGGCGCTTGGGCACGCCACCACCGGAGACGTTGATGTGAGTGACTTGCGCCTGCTCCGTCATGCGACCACCCGGACGTGCCCGTTGTCGCGCGTGATCTCGATGGCGCTGGCGGCGCCGGGGTTGGGCGAGCCCTCGGTCTGGCCGAGGAGCAGCACCTCGGCGCGGATGCAGTCGCGCTCGATGTCGAGAATGGCAGCAGTGCCCAGCCGGTACTCCTTGTGGTGGGGGAGGGTGGGGCTGCCGGGGTTCACGAAGAGGACATCGTCGCGGAACTCAAGTCGCTCGACGTGGGTGTCCCCGGCGATGAGGACATCGACCCGCTCGCCGCCGAGGCCGGCGTCGAGCAGGACGGAGATGGGGCGGGACTCGGGGCGGAGCTCGTGGGTCATGCCGATGCGCCAGCCTTCGAGGTCGAGCATCTGGCGGTGGGCGAGCCGGGGGTCCTCGAAAATGTCGTTGTTTCCGCGGGCGACGAGCACCGGAGCGAAGGCCTCGCACCAGTCGAGGACGCTCGGTGCGGTGACATCACCGGCGTGTAGAATCAGGTCCGCTGTCGCGAGCAATTCGCCCGCCTGTGGTCCGAGCTCATCGAGTTGACGGATGAGGGATGGGAGATGGGTATCGGCGATCAGCGCGACGCGCACGCGCGCACCGTACGGGACGCGCGGCTAGTGGCGCAATCAGCAGCAGGCCCAGAATCCAACGCAGTAGCGATTCGAGGAGGAACGATGGCGCAAGAGCGGAAGGCGGCCATCGTCGGGATTCACGAGTACCCCCTGCGGGTAGCTCCAGGAGTCTCGGCGGTGAACATCAAGGTCGATTCGATTCGCGCGGCGCTGGACGACGCCGGGCTCACGTGGAGCGACATCGACGCGATCTACGACGCGCAGGACGGCGAGGCCGGCGGGGGGCTGCAGCTCGCAGCCTATCTCGGCCTGCGCCCGACGGTGCTCGACACGACGCAGGTGGGCGGCTCCTCGTACGAGTTCCACGCGGCGCACGCCATGCGCGACATCGCTGCGGGCAAGTGCAACGTGGCCGTGCTCAGCTATGGCTCGACCTCGGCCTCGAACCGGGTCGCGATCGGCACGGGCGGGCGCGGAGCGGCGGCGCCGAACTGGGCGCAGAACATGGAGCTGCCCTACGGCTCCACGCTCATCTCGAACTACGCGATGGTGAAGCAGCGCCACATGCACGAGTACGGCACGACGGACGAGCAGTTCGCAGGCATCTCGGTGGCGACCCGGCACCACGCAATGCGCAACCCCGAGGCCGTGAAGGCGATGACCGACCTGCAGTTCGTGGGCGTGAACGAGATCACGCCCCAGGACGTGCTGGAGTCGCGCATCGTGGCGGACCCGCTGCACCTGCTGGAGTGCTGCATGATCAGCGACGGCGGCGGGGCGTTGATCATCGCCTCGGCCGATGTGGCGCGCGGGTGCAGGAAGCCGCCCGTCTGGCTCATCGGCGGCGGCGAAGCAACGAAGTACCGCGAGAACGGCGGCGACATCACGACGAGCGCGGGCGCGCAGAGCGGCCCGATGGCGTTCGGCGAGGCGGGCGTGACCCCGGACGAAGTCGACATCGCGATGATCTACGACTCGTTCACGATCACGGTGGCGGTCTGCCTGGAGGACCTCGGGTTCTGCGGGAAGGGCGAGATCGGCGCCTACGTTGAGGGCGGACGGCTCGCCTTCGACAGCGGCGAGGGCCCGGCGCTCAACACCGACGGTGGTGGGCTCTCCTCGAACCACCCGGGCATGCGCGGCATTTTCCTGCTGCTGGAGTCGGCGCGGCAGCTGCGGGGCGAGTCGACCTCGCAGGTGCCGGACGCGCAGCTGGCCGTGGCCCACGGGAACGGCGGCCTGCTGGGCGGAACGCACACGGGCGGCACCGTGATTCTGGCGAAGGACTAGGACGATGGCGAAGCGACCACAACCGCAATTCCCCGAGCCCCACACCCAGCCGTTCTGGGAAGGCGCCCAGCAGGGCGAGCTGCGCTACCAGCGCTGCAACGCCTGCGAGGACGTGGTGTTCTACCCGCGTCAGCACTGCCCCTCGTGCGGCTCGAACGACCTTGACTGGCACGTCTCGAGCGGCGAGGGCACGGTCTACACGTTCTCGGTCGTCCGGCAGAACCGGATGCCGGGCTTCATCGACCTGGGCGCCTACTCGGTGGCCTACATCGACCTCGACGAGGGCTTCCGCATGATGAGCAGCGTGGTGGGCGTCGACAACCCCACGACGGACATCGCCATCGGCCAGCGCGTGCGCGTCGAGTTCGAGGAACAGCAAGAGGGCGCCTACCCGATTCCCGTGTTCCGCCCGATCTAGGAGGCAAGCCATGCCAACGACGTTCTGGCAGCTGAGGGTCGCCCCGGAGAAGCAGGCGGAGTTCGAGCGGCTCACCTCGCAGCTCGTGCGGGACGTGGCGGCGAACGAGCCATCGGGCATCTTCGAGTACCGCCGAAGCGTGGAGGACCCGCTCTCCTACGCCCTGTTCCTCTCGTTCGATGACGAAGAGGTGTTCAAGCGGTACTCCACGGCGGACTACCACACGGGAGCCTCGGGCCAGATCATGGAGTGCCTGGCGGAGCCCCCGGTGGGGGACAACTTCGAGCGCTTCTAGGCGCGAAACCCAGCCCCTTCTTCCACCCACCGAGGGCGTCGGTTGAGGTTAGCCGAAGCCGCGCTAGTTGCCGTCCTCGAAGGTGACCTTCCAGATCAGGTCCACGCCTCCGGCCACCACAAGGAGATCGCCGTTCTCGGCGACAACGATCCCCCGGGGCGCGAAGAGATGCCCTTCGGAGGCGGGGCCGCCCAGGGTGGAGCCACCGGACCAGTTGGACTCCGTAACTCCCGCCACAACCGACACCATCCCATCCCGCGTAATCCTCAGAACGCGCCCGAAGTAGCTCTCCGTCACGAAGAGGGCCCCATCGGCAGCGACTGCAATCCCTTCTGGATTCGATAGGAGTCCACCAAGCCCCGGGAGCGGTGGCAACTGCAGAATCGTCGTGACATCGCCGGCCGCGTCAATCGCGAAGACCGCATCCCGCTGCACGACAAAGACGTTGCCCTCGTCGTCGACTGCAATCGCCTGAGGGTATTCGAAGGGATCGCCACGTTCCCCACCGGCGAACGTCGAGACCTCACCCGTCGGGGAGATACGCCTGACGGCATGGTTCCCTGCGTCGACAATCAGAGGGTTGCCGCTCTCGTCAAAGGCGATCCCGCGGGGTTCGGAGAATCTCGCGAGCTCCCCCGAACCGTCGCGGTAGCCACTCTGTGCACTGCCGTCCGACGCGCCTCCCGCGACGGTGGTGACCTGGCAATCGGGCGTAATACGCCGAATGCGGTAGTTCAGCCAATCAGCGACGTAGATGTCACCAGCAGCACTGACCCCGACAGCTAGAGGGTGTGCGAACTGCGCGCTTGCGCAGGGCCCGTCGCGAAAACCTCTCCCATTCCCGCCGGCGAGCGTCGTCACGGTTCCATCGGGAGCGACCCGGCGAATGGCGTGGTGGTCAGTGTCGGCGACCAGCATGTTGCCTGCGTGATCGAGTGCGGCCCCCCTCGGTCCGAGGAATTTCGCCTGGTCCGCCGGGCCATCTACGAGTTCTCCGTGAGCCGGCCCGCGGCTTCCCGCAAAGACAGTGACATCGCCAACTCCGGGCAGGTACGGAGGGACGACCCCGCGGACGACGGCCGGCGCGCCGGCACCACCGCTGTCCGCTCCGGCGGCGATGCGCCGAATCACGCTGTTGCCTTCATCCCCCACCACGATTGTTCCATCGTCGGAAACGGCGATCGCCGCTGGCAAGTCAAAGGCAGCCTCGTCATGGTCGCCATCGAGGTAGCCCTGCTCACCGGTCCCCGCCACTGCCACGAGTTCGCCGTCAGGCGTGAGAGCGAGGACCTGATGGTGGTAGGTGTTCGTCAGGTAGACGGTCCCGTCGCTCCCGACCGCAAGTCCGCGGGGGTAGGCAAGCGCTCCGCCAAGGCCCGGCGCCTCGCCCCGGAAGAGCGTGGACACCTCACCCTCCGAGTCGATCATGCGAACGTTGAAGACCACACCAAGGCGGTTGCAACCGCTCTCCTCGAGGACGTAGAGGTTTCCTCCGTCATCAATGTCCATCGCGACCATGTACCAGAACCTCGCCTGCCCCACGGGCCCGTCGCGATAGATGGGGTCTCCAGCTTCCCCTGGCCCAACGAGGGTCGAGACCAGACCCTCTTGCGAAATTCGCCGTATCCATCCCGTTCGGCGCTCACTGGTTTCGAGGACGTAGATGTCACCAACGTCGCTGACAACGATCCCGTCGGGAGAGGTGAAGCTCGCTTCCGCCGCGGGGCCATCAACAGAGCCCCGGCTACCGTCACCAGCCACCGTGGTGACCATGCCGTCAGGCGCGATCTTACGGATGCGATCAGCCCCAGAATCAGCGACGTAGATTGAGCCATCGGCGGCAATGGCCACATCGCTCGGCGACGCGAACTGTGCGGTGTTGGCGGGACCGTCACGCGCACCAACCCAATTGCCGCCGGCGACCGTGGTGAGGGTTCCGTCAGACAGAATTCGGCGGATGGCGCCGTTCGCGCGATCCGCCACAACCACGCTCCCGTCGCGGTCGAACTCAAGTCCGAACCGCAGATAGCCAACTTGCGCTTCGCTCTGCGGCGCGATCCGATAGCCAGGTACCGTCGGGAGATCCGCGAGCGTTGCGACGAGGGTTTCGGGCAGCGGCACACCAAGCGCGAAGTCCCATACCGAAAGCGGCCGCTGCCATCCAACCCATCATCGAGCGGCAGCCGGATCGTTCCGAGTGTGCTCCAATCACCGCCTGCGGGACGGGCATTGATGAGGATGTTCCGGCTGTTCCCTACATCCTGCCAAACCCAGACTTCGACCGTCGCCGGGGATGCACGGTTCGGCAGCGGCACATCGAGCGCGATGTCCCCGTAGCGGTAACGTCCTTTTGGGCTGAAGCCGGAGTCGAGGGGCAAACGGATCGCCCCCAGCGTCCGCCACGAGCCGCCAGCAGGGCGCGCCCCGACGTAGATGACACGTTCATCGCCCAAGCCCTGCCAGATACGAACCTCGACAGTGGCCTCCGCCTCACTCTGGGCAGAACTCGCCCCGAGTCCAGCGGCCCCCGCCAGCGCGGCCAGCGCAACAATCGCGGCTCTCGCAGTAATTGTCTTCCACACAAACAGGACCATAGCAGGCCAGCAGGCGAAGTACCTGGTCCTCAACGCCGCCACGCCAGCGTCCCTCATGAGGGGCGTGGCCATCGACTACACCCTCCCCAGAAGCTCAGGCGCGGCCGGCGGCCTCGCCGCCGGCGATGCGTCCGAAGACGGCGCCGCGGATGACGGAGCTGGCGCCGGGGTAGTTGTCGTAGAAGAACTCGCCCATGGGCTCGCCCGCGGCGTAGAGGCCGGGGATGGGGTGGCCTGTGGTGTGGAGCACGCGCGCGCGGGCGTCGCAACCGAGACCCCCGAAGGTGAAGGTGATCCCGCCCGTGACCGGGATTGCGAGGTAGGGAGGGGTGTCGAGGGGCAGGGCCCAGTTGCTCTTGGGCGGCGCGATGCCGCGCGTTCCCTTGCCGTCGAGCCGGTCGAGGTTGTACTCCCCGTCCTGGACGGCGGCGTTGTAGGCGGCGACCGTCTCAAGCAGATCCTCTCCGGGAACGCCCATGTCGCGGGCGAGGGCGGTCAGCGTGTCTGCCTCGAGCGGGGGACCCACGGGGCGCCAGGCGCGACCGAACTCCTCGCGCTGGTAGGCACGCTGGTCGAAGAGGCACCAGGCGCGGCCATCCGCCTCCTCGATGATGCGTTTGCTGAACTTCACGTAGGTGTGGTCGCGGAAGTCCTCGCCCTCGTCGATGAAACGGCGGCCGCGTGAATCAACGAAGATGCCCATCTGGTAGTTGTAGAGGGCGGTGACACCGCACTCGATGGCGGGCGAGCGCGCGTCGAGGACGGCGGAGTGGTAGTCGCCCCACTGTCCGGCCGGGGCGGCCCCCGCGGCGAGAGCCATAGTGAGGCCCTCGCCGGTGTTGTAGCGGGAGCCACGGAGGATGAGTGAGTCGGCGAAGCGCCCGAGGTAGCGGACACGCATCTCGACGTTCGCCTGGAAGCCACCGCAGGCGAGGATGACACCGCCCGCGGCCTCGATGTCGGTGACACCCTCGGGACCGGTGCAGCGCACGCCACAGACGGTGCCGTCGGTGTCGAGGATGAGGTCGCTGGCGGCGGTTTCGTAGCTCACGGGCAGGCTCAGGCCCTCGAGGCGGCGGTAAAGCAGGTCGACGAGGCCCTGGCCACCGGCCCTGGGCATGCGCCGGTAGCCAGCGGTGTGGGGGTACCCCTCCTCCCACTCGACGCCATAGGCGGTGAGCCACTCGATGGCGCTGGCGGCGCGGTCGCAGAGGGTCCGGATGAGCTCCGGGTTGGCGCGGCCGCTGGAGATACGCATGAGGTCGTCGTACATCTCGTCGGCGGTGTAGCGGCGGTGACCGAACTCGTCGGGCTCGTGGGGAAAGCGCATCTGGGCGTCGGCGAAGCGGGTGTTGCCACCGCGCTCGGCTCGCGGGGCCTTCTCGACGAGGACGGCGCGGGCGCCGGCCTCGGTGGCGCCGAGGGCAGCAGAGAGACCGGCGATGCCACCCCCGACGACAACGACATCGAACTCGAAACGCTGGGCCGCTCCGGGGGCGCCACGGGCGATTGGCATGGCGGGACTCTACGGTCAGGCCGGGTGCCTCGCCAGACGCGCGTCACCCTTCACGGGGTACAGAACGGCGAGACAGCGAGGGTCTGCCGCACGAACCTGCCCTCGAAACGGGGCTGGAACGGGTCGATGTCATCTACCGCCGCATCGACGACGACTTCCTCGATCCAGAGGTGTACCGGGCCGACTCGATGCTGGGGGTGCCGGGGCTGATGCGCGCCTACCTGGCCGGCAAGGTGACCCTGCGGGATGTACCTGGAGCGGGCCGACATGACGAGCCGCATCATCGACGCGAAGTACCACATCCTCCTGCCGGGGGGAGACGATGTCGGCGGGCCGTTCGACCGCTTCCAGTGGGTGGCGGTGCTGCGCTCGGCCTCGGCGCGGGAGGCCTACCGGCGGCTGGGGCACAGCGAGGTGGACGGCATGCTCGTGGCGCGGCTGCTGATCTTCTCGCAGGAGTTCCCGCGCAGCCTCGCGTTCTGCCTGCAGGCGCTGGCGCGGCACTACCAGCAAGCCACCGCTGAGACGCCCAAGCAGCGGCGGGCGGCGGCGGAGCAGGGCGTGGCCCTCCTCAACCTGGACGGCGCCGGTCGCGCCGCTGGCAGCACTCCTGGGTATCTACCCGGCCTGAGCCCTACCAGGTATCGATGTTCTGGCGCTTTTTACCCTCCCGGCGGGGCGGGGGCGGGACGGAGCGCATCCCGTTGCTAATCCATGCGCGCGAGTCCATCGGGTCGATAACGTCGTCGATGCCGAAGGCGACGCCCTGGTTGAGGGCCTTGCCGCGCTCGTAGGCGCGGTCGACGAGGTCTTCGTAGCGGCGCATGCGCTCTTCGGGGTCCTCGATGGCGGCGAGCTCGTTGCGGTAGCCGAGCTTGACCTGCCCCTCGAGACCCATGCCGCCGAACTCGCCCGTGGGCCAGGCGGCGGCGAAGAAGGGCTCCTTGGTGTTGCCACCGACCATCGCCTGGGCGCCGAGACCGTAGCCCTTGCGAATGAAGATGGCGAAGTGCGGGACCGAGAGGTTCGCGCCGGTGACGAAGAGGCGGGCGGAATGGCGCGCGAGGGCGGTCCTCTCGACCTCGGGGCCGACCATCATGCCGGGGGTGTCGACGAGGAAGAGGATGGGGATGTCGAAGGCGTCGCAGAGCTGCATGAAGCGCGCGCCCTTGTCGGCGCCGTCACTATCGACGGCGCCGCCGAGGTGGGTGGCGTTGTTGGCGATGACGCCGATCGGACGGCCCTCAATGCGGATGAGCGAGGTGACCATGCCGATGCCGAACTGCGAGCGCAGCTCGAGCACGGAGCCGGTGTCGGCCATGGTGTCGATGATGGCGCGGATGCTGTAGGCGCGGAGGCGGTTCTCGGGAACGAGCGTGCGCAGGAGGCGCTGGTCAGCGCAGTCCCACTCCTCGACGGGCCCCTGGAAGTAGGAGAGGTACTGCCTGGCGGCGCGGACGGCCTCCTCCTCGTCCTCGACAGCGATATCGACGACGCCGTTGGGCACCTGCACGGACATGGGTCCGATCTCCTCGGGGGTGAACACGCCGAGGCCACCGCCCTCAACCATGGCGGGGCCGCCGAGGCCGATGTTGGAGTTGGCGGTGGCGATGATGATGTCGCAGCAGCCGAGGAGGACGGCGTTGCCGGCGAAGCAGCGTCCCGAGGTAACGCCCACGAGGGGCACGAGACCGCTCAGCTTGGCCATGGTGGCGAAGGTCGGGGTGTCGAGGGGGCGGTAGCCGCCGATCTGGGGTGCTTCGGCGGTGGCCTGGCCACCCTCGCGGCGGCCGCCGGTGCCGGCGCGCCCGCCACCACCCTCGGTGAAGAACACGACCGGGCGGCGCCACTTGCCCGCCAGCTCGAGCATACGGTCGGTCTTGGGGTGGTTGACGGCGCCCTGGGTGCCGGCGAGCACGGTGTAGTCGTAGGCGAGGACGACACAGCGGGCGTCCTCGTCGCCAAAGTGCTCACCGTTGACGGAGCCGACGCCGGTGATCATGCCATCGGTGGGGAAGCGTTGGATGACCTCCTCGAGGGAGAGCCCGGTGCCGGGGGTGAGGGCGAGCGAGCCGTGCTCGACGAAAGTGCCGGGATCGCAGAGGTCGTCGACGTTCTCGCGGGCGGTGCGCTGCTTCGTGCGGCGCCGGCGGGCGACGGCGTCGGGGCGGTTCTCGTCGAGGGTGGCGGCGTGGCGCTCGTGCACCTCGGCGAGGTCGGGGCGGACATAGTCGAGGTCGATCTCCTCGTCGGCGGCCTCGCCGGACACCTCAACGGCGGCTTCGTCGATGAGGATGACGGGGTGCCCTTCGTAGATAGTGTCGCCGGCTGAGACGGTGACCTCGCGAACGACGCCGCTGGCCTCCGCGTGCACCTCGTGCTCCATCTTCATGGCGTTCATGACAAGGAGGAGCTGGCCCTCGCGCACGGCGTCGCCCGCGGCCACATCGATCGTGACGATGGTGCCCTGTAGGGGTGCAAGGACGGCGTGGACGCCCTCCGGCACGTCGACGGCGGCGAGGATGTCGGGAGCGGGGGTCGGAGCGGCGGTGGCGGGAGCGGGCTCGCCCTGCTTGCCGTGGGCGAGCACCGCGAGCGGGTCGCTGGCGTCGACGATAACGCCGGCCTGGCCGCTCGCGGGGACCGGGGCGGATGCGCCCGCCCGCTCGAAGAAGCGCCGGGGGTGGGTGGCGTTGATGGGGTCGACGAGGGCGGCCACGTGGTCGTCGACGAAGCGCGTGTAGACGCGGCCCGTAGCCAGGTCCGGGTGGGCAAGGATCGTCTCGAGGAGGTCAACGTTGGTCGCGACGCCCTCAATGCGGAACTCGGTGAGGGCGCGGGAGGTGCGGCGGATGGCGGCGGCGAGGTCCGGGGAGGGGGCGTAGCCGATGACCTTGGCGAGGAGTGAGTCGAAGCTGGGGCTGGTGCGGTAGCCGGCGTAGCCGAAGGTGTCGGTGCGGACGCCGGGGCCGGAGGGGATGTCGAAGGCGCTCAGGGTGCCGCCGGAGGGGCGGGTCGAGCCGTCGGCGGCCATCGTCTCCATGTTGACGCGGGCCTGGACGGCGAAGCCGCGGGGCGAGGGCGCCTCATCCTGCGACAAGCCGAGGCCAGCAAGCGTCTCGCCGCCGGCCAGCCGTAGCTGGAGCTGGACGAGGTCAACGCCGGTCACCTGCTCGGTGACGGTGTGCTCGACCTGGAGGCGGGCGTTCGTCTCGATGAACCAGAATTCGCCGCCATCGTTGTCTTCAGCGGAGATGATGAACTCGAACGTGCCGAGGTTGCGGTAGCCGCTCGCCCTGGCGAGGCGCACGGCGGCGGCGGTGATGCGCTCGCGCAGGTCTGGGGCGAGGGCGGGAGCGGGTGCGATCTCGATGATCTTCTGGTGGCGGCGCTGGATGCTGCAGTCGCGCTCGCCGAAGTGGGTGACGGCTCCGCCCGCGTCGCCAGCGATCTGCACCTCGATGTGGCGGACGCGGGGAATCCAGCGCTCCACGTAGAGGCTGGGGTCGCCGAAGGCTTGCTCGGCCTCGGAGGCGCAGCGCTCGAAGGCGGCATCGATCTCGCCGGCCTCGGCGATGGTGCGCATGCCCCGGCCGCCGCCGCCGGCGACGGCCTTGATAAGCATGCCGGCGCCCTCGGGGAGGTCGGCGAAGAAGGCGCGCGCCTCGTCGACGGACACCGCGTGCGAGAGACCGGGAACGACGGGGACGTCGTTGGCCTCGGCGAGGGCGCGAGCCTGCGTCTTCGTCCCGAAGAGGTCGAGCGTCCCGGGGGTGGGGCCGACGAACGTGAGGCCGGCCTCCTCGCAGGCGCGGGCGAAGGCGGCGCTTTCGGCGAGGAAGCCGTAGCCGGGGTGGACGGCGTCGCAGCGCGCCTGGCGGGCGGCGGCCACGAGCTGGTCGATGTCGAGGTAAGGGGCGACGCCACGGCCGTCCAGGGGACGGACGGCATCGGCCTTGCGCGTGTGGAGGTTGCGGGCGTCGTCCTCGGAGTGCACGGCGACGGTCCGGATTCCGAGCTCGCCGGCGGCGCGCATGACGCGGATGGCGATCTCACCGCGGTTGGCGACGAGCAGACTCTCGATGGTCACGGTTCGTTCCTCCGGGACGGGCTTGCAACGGCGTTCGATCCTACACGCCAGCGCGGGGGCACTCAGGCGGCGCGTATCATCGCGGGCGGCGCCGCGTCATAGATGCCGCGCGCCGCGGGGGGCCACGGCGATGACGGAAGCAACAGGCACACCCACCTCGGACGACCTCGCGCGGATGGCGCTGGAACTGCGCAACTGGGGGCGCTGGGGCGACGACGACGAGCGGGGCGCGCTCAACCTGATCACGGACGCGAAGCGCGCACAGGCGGCGGCGCTCGTGCAGGAGGGCGTCTCGGTGAGCTGCGCCCGGCCACTGCCGGTGATGCCGTCGATGGAGAACCCCACTCCCGTGCAGCACCACATGATCAGCGGCGGCGACGCCTCGACGGCGGACGACCGCTTCGGGATCGCGCGGGACTACTTCGCGATCGCGCCGCACGGCATGGTGACGACGCACCTCGATGCGCTCTGCCACATCTTCTACGAGGGGAAGATGTACAACGGCTACGACAAGGCCGAGGTGCGCACGGACGGGGCGAAGAAGAACAGCATCATGGCGGGGGCGGACGGCATCGTGAGCCGGGGCGTGCTGCTCGACGTCCCGCCGGTTCGCGACGCGCAGTGGCTGGAGCCAATGCAGAACATCACAATCGCGGAGCTGGAGGCGGCGGAGGCGCGCCAGGGCGTACGGGTGGAGGCAGGCGACATCCTGCTGGTGGCCACCGGGCGCGATCCGCGCAAGGAATCCAAGGGGCCGGGGGCGCCCTTCGACGGCCTGGCCGGGCTCGACGCGAGCTGCCTGCCGTGGGTGCGGGAGCGCGACGTAGCCGTCATCGGCTGCGACGGCGTGACCGACGCCATGCCCAGCGGGGTCGACGGCTGGCCAATGCCGTTCCACCAGGTGGCCATCGCGAACATGGGCATCCACCTGATCGACAACATGAACCTGGAACGGCTGCTGGCCGCCTGCCGCGAGCGGAACCGCTGGGAGTTCCTGTTCGCGCTGGCGCCCCTGCGACTGGAGGGCGGCACCGCCTCGCCACTGAACCCGCTGGCAATCTTCTAGGAGCGCAGCATCCGGCCGGCTTCGCGGATCTCCTCGAGGTAGTAGGGCGGGCCGGTGAGGAGGATGAGGCGGTCGACACCCTTCTGCTCAAGGGAGGCGCGGGCGGAACTGTCGGCACGGACGTAGGGTTCGCTCAGGCCGGCGAAGACGGTGAGGAGGAAGTCGTCGGGGTTGCGCCCGGAGGCGGCGTGCTCGCGCCGGGCGAGCTCAACAAAGGACCCCAGTTGGGGGTGGCCCGCCTGCGTGTTGAAGCCGTCGGCGTGGCGGCCGGCGATTCCCGCCATGCGCGGTCCCCAGCCACCCACGACGACGGGCGGGGGGACCTCGGGGCGGGGGTAGCCGTGGGCGCCGCGGAGCTGGAAGTGCTCGCCGTTGAAGTTGGCGCGATCGCCCGACCAGAGGTGTCGCAGCACCTGCGCGGCTTCGGCGACCTGGGCGGCGCGGACGCGGTCGGGGGGAACGGGGCGGCCGATCATGGTCTGCTCGGGGGCGTAGGGGAGGGAGGGGCCGCCGCCCGCGCCGAGCCCCAGAATGAAGCGGTTGCCGCTCACCTCCTGGAGGGTGGCGGCCATGTTGGCGAGGAGACCCGGGTGGCGGTTGGCCACGTTCAGGACGAGCGTGCCAAGCATCACGCGCGAGGTGGCCTCGGCGATGCCGGTGAGGGCGATGAGAGCCTCGGGGACGCGGCCGCTGTTGTAGTCGGCGTCGCGCAGGTGGTCCCAGGTCCAGATGCCATCGAAGCCGGCGTCCTCGGCGGCGACGGCGGCCTCGCGCATCTGCGCGTAGGTCGCGCCGAAGGGCATGAGGAGAAGGTCGGTCTGCACGAGCGCAGGATAGCGGAGGCGAGCTGTCCTCTGCTCCTAGAATGGTCTCAGGGGGCATGCCATGACCGAGAGCGGACTTCTTGACGACGAACTGAAGGTGCTGCGCGACGGCTTCGCCGAGCGTGCGCCGCAACTCATCGAAACGATGGAGGCGGCTATCGAGGAGATCGAGGCAGCGACGATCGCGCGCGCGCTCGACGTGGGTGCGTCGGCGCCGGACTTTCGGCTGCGGGACGTGACCCACGGCCGCGACGCGAGTCTGGGCGAGGCGCTGGCCCAGGGACCGGCGGTTGTCTCGTTCTATCGGGGCGAGTGGTGACCGTTCTGCAACATCGAGCTGCAGGGTCTGCAGCGACGGCATAGCGAGCTTCGGGAGCTGGGCGCGACGCTGTTCTTCGTGGGACCGGAGACGGAGGAGGACGCGCGAAAGCTGCTGGGGAAGAACGAGACGGACATCCCCGTCCTGACCGACAGCGAGGGCACGGCCATGGAGGCGTACCGCATCGACTTTGAGCTGCCGGAGCGACTGAAACGGGCGTACACGCGGCTGGGGTTCCCCGATCGGAATCCGAAGACGGGGTGGCGTCTGCCGGTGCCGGCGACGTTCGTCATCGACCGCGATAGGGTGATCCGTTCGCGGCACTGCCTCGCCGACTACCGTTACCGGATGGAGCCGCGCGACATCGTCGCGGCGGTCGAGGCGCTGCGGACACCGTGAGCATCCGGGGGGTGCTACAAGTCGAGAGGAGCGCAGAGCGGCTGGCTCGGGTGGAGCGGGCGACGGAATTCCCGATGCTCGCGCTGGCGTTGCTGATGGTGCCACTGCTCATCCTGCCGTTTACGACCGATCTGTCGGAGCAAGTCCACCGCTGGTTCCTGATCGCGGACTACGTCATCTGGGCGGCCTTCACGGTTGAATTCGCGGCGAAGCTGCTCGTTTCACCGAACCGGCTGGCGTATGTGCGCGGGCATCCGCTCGAGGCGGCGATGGTCGTCGTGCCCTTCCTGCGGCCTCTGCGGTTCCTGCGATTGCTCATGCTGCTCCGACTGGCCGTGGTCCTGGGACTGAACACTCGCCTCATCCGGTCGTTCTTCCTGCGCCGCGGGACGGGGTTTGTGCTGGCATGCCTGCTTGTCGCAGTCGTCGGCGGAGGGACGCTGACCTTCATCGCGGAGCACAACCACGCCAACAGCCAGATCACCTCTCTCGGGGACTCGTACTGGTGGGCGATGGTGACGATGACGACCGTGGGGTACGGCGACTACGCTCCCGTCACGCCGCTGGGGCGGGGCGTCGCGGGCTTCCTCATGATCTTCGGGATCGCGGCGCTCTCGATCACGACCGCCTCGGTTGCAGCGCTCATGACACGGCAGTCTCAGGCGCCCGTCCGGAGCTCGTCGTTACGGGACCTGCGCATCAGGCAGCGGCAGCTTCGCGCTCGCCGACTGGCCCGCTAGCGCGAGTGCGGCCCGGGTCGCGGGCAGGTATGCTCCCGCGGGCTGGAGGGGACATGCCGGGAGCGCTCTCGCACCTTCGTATCTGCGACTTCACCGGGCAGTTGGCCGGGGCGGGGGCGACGCGCTTCCTGGCGGCCTTCGGGGCGCAGGTCATCCGCATCGAGGATCCCGTCAACCAGGGGCGCTGGGACATCCTGCGGGGGATGCCGCCGTACGTGGACCAGCGCCGCGGCGTCGAGTTCGGCGGGCCCTTCAACAACCACAACGTCGAGAAGCTGGGCGTCACGCTGAACCTGCGCACGGAGCGGGGGAAGGAACTGCTGCGGGAGCTCGTGGCAGTCTCGGACGTCGTAGCCGAGAACTTCTCGGCGGGGGTGATGGAGCGGCTGGGGTTCGACTACGAGGCGCTGAAGGCGATCCGCGAGGACGTCATCTACGTCTCGAACTGTGGCTTCGGGCACCGCGGCCCCTACCGCGACTACAAGACGTGGGGGCCGATCGTGCAGGCGGTCTCGGGGCTGACGTTCAGCTCGGGGCTCCCCGACCAACCCCCGGCGGGTTGGGGCTATTCGTACATGGACCACACGGGCGGCTACTACATGGCGATCGCGATCCTGATGGCGCTTCGCCACCGGAACCGCACGGGCGAGGGGCAGTGGGTGGACCTGGCCTGCACCGAGGCGGGGGCGAGCCTGACCGGTCCGGCGATGCTCGACTACACCGTGAACGGGCGGCCGCTGCGGCGGCAGGGCAGCCCCAACAGCAATCGCAGCCAGCACCCGTCGATGGCGCCGCACGGCATCTACCCCTCGCAGGAGGAGGACACCTGGGTCGCGATCGCCTGCCGCGACGATCGGGACTGGGAGGCCTTCGGCGAGGCGACCGGGGAGGCGTGGACGCAGGAGGGGCGCTTCTCGGACCTGCGGGGGCGGCTGGTGGCGGAGGACGCGCTCGACGAGCTGGTGGCGGGGTGGACGCGGGCGCGGGGGAACTTCGAGGCGGCAGCGCTGCTGCAGGGGGCGGGAATCCCGGCGACGGCAGTGCAGCGCCCACAGGAACGCATCGACAAGGACCCGAACACGGCAGCGTGGGGGCTCTGGCCCACGGTGACGCACCGCGACATGGGCGATGTCCGCGCGGACGGGCTGCCGGTGCACTTCTCCGAGACGGACTGGCGCATCGAGCGGGGCGGGCCCTGCCTGGGGGAGCACAACGAGGAGGTCTTCGGGGGACTGCTGGGGCTGAGCACCGACGAGATTGCGTCGCTCACGGAGGAGGGCGTGCTGTGACGGGGGCGATGGAGGGAGTGCGCGTCGTCGAGCTGTGCGACGAGATGGGCATGTTCGCGGGGAAGCTGCTCGCCGACATGGGCGCGGAGGTGGTCAAGGTCGAGCCGCCGGGAGGCGACCGCACGCGCACGTATCCGCCCTTCGCCGACGACCAACCGGGGCCGGAGCGCAGCCTCTATTTCTGGCACTACAACACGAGCAAGGCGAGCGTCACGCTCGACCTGCAGGCAGACACGGACCGGAAGCGGCTGCGGTCGCTGATCGACCGGGCCGACATCCTCCTGCAGAGCGGGGAGGCGGGGGCGGACCTCGACTACGAGTCGCTGCGGGAGTCGAACGCGGGGCTGATCATGGTCACGCTGAGCCCGTTCGGGCGGGGGATGCCGCGCGAGGACGAGGCAGCGACGGACCTCACGATCCTGGCGGGGGGCGGGCCGGTCTGGAACTGCGGGTATGACGACCACTCGCTGCCGCCGGTACGGGGCGGGGGCAACCAGGGCTACCACACGGCGAGCCACTTCGGCGTGATGTCGGCGCTGGTGGCGCTGCTGCACCGGGACGAGACGGGTCGGGGGCAGCACATCGACGTGAACGCGCATGCGGCCGCGAACGTGACGACGGAAGCGGGCACGTACACGTGGCTGGTGGCGCAGGACACAGTCCAGCGCCAGACCGGACGCCACGCTGGGTTAAACCCCTCGATGCCCTCGCAAGTGCTGTGCAAGGACGGGCGTTACGTCAACACGGGCATCCCACCGCGGCGGCCGGAGTCGTTCGCGGCGGTGTGCGAATGGCTCACGACGCTGGGTCTGGTGGAGGAGTTCCTGGAGTTCCCGCTGCTGGAGGAGGGGATGCGGCGGCAGCGATTCGACATGTCGATGCTGGAGCAGGACGAAGAGCTGATGGCCATCTTCGGGGCGGGGCGTTCGGCCATGAACTTCCTGGCGTCGAGGCTGACGGCCTACGAGTTCTTCACGGGGGGGCAGGAGCGGGGGTTCCAGATCGGGATCATCTACTCGCCCGAGGAGGTGCTGCAGGATCCGCACTTCGTCGAGCGCGGGTTCCCCGTGGAGGTGGAGCACCCCGAGCTGGACCGCACCGTGACGTATCCAGGGGCGCCGTACCAGTTCCTCGCTTCGCCGTGGCGCATCCGGCGGCGGGCGCCGCTGCTGGGCGAGGACAACGAGCGGGTGTTCGCGGAGCTGGGGGACGGCTAGCCGCGGTTGGCGATTGACTCCTTGGTGACGACATCGGGCAGCCAGTAGCGCCGGAAGACGAAGTAGCCAATCAGCGTGAGGGCGCCGGCGACGGGCCCCACGAGGCGGATGCCGAGCGGATCGTCGGCCGTGCTCCCGAGCGCCAGGAGGGCGATGAGGATTGCCGGCCCGGCGGCGCCAGCAATCTTCTCGATCGTGGCCTGCGTGGCATAGAAGGTGGCCTCTCGGCGCAGGCCCGTACGGATGGTGTCGTAGTCGGTGATGTCCGCGATGAGGGCGTTCGGGAAGGTCTGGGCGGGGGCGAGCGCAATGCCGATGAGGAGCGCGAAGGCGACTCCCTGCAGCATGGGGGAGATGCCGGGGAGATACCCTGCGATCGCGAACAGCGGGAAGTAGAGCCCCGCGAAAAGCATCCCCCAGCCGTAGACCTGCCGCTTGGAGTGGCGCCGGGCGCGCCGCACGACGAATGGGAGCGCGAGCAGGAGCACGCCCAGCGCGGAGCCGGTGAGGATTGCTACCGTCGTGCCCTCCTCCTCCTTGCCCAGGACGGCTTCGGCGTAGAAGGGCAGGACGCCGGTGATGATCTGGACACCGACGCTGTAAAGGACGAACGAGGGAAGGAAGACCAGGAACTGATCGTTGCGCAGGCAGGTCGTGAGCGCCTCCCGGATCGAGAGGCGCTCAGCGGGCCGGTCCTCGGCGTATATCTCCTGCGAGGCGCCGATGGAGCGTCGCCAGGCCCGCGAGCGCGATGTAGCGCGAGACGAAGGCCACGACGGCAATGACGATCGCCATGGCCACGAATCCGAAGGCCTCCTTGAGCAGCCCCGTGCCGACGAAGGCGAGAACGGTACCGATCAGGCCGAACACGACCTGCCAGCTGACGATGCCCAGGCGATCGTCGCCGCGACGCGCGATCTCGGGCAGGAGCGACTCCATGGGGCCGCCGGAGAGCGTCGAGAACAGGTTGAAGAACCAGAAGATGGAGAAGAGGAAGATGACGTTGCCGAGGGTCTCGCCCGGGTTGGGAGGCATCCAGAGAAACACGAAGAGGATGGCCATGAACGGGGTGGCGGCGAGGACAAAGGGGATGCGACGCCCCCAGCGGGAGCGCGTGCGGTCGCTCCAGTAGCCGATGAGAGGGTCGTCGAAGGCCTCGATGAGGCGTCCGATAACGAGCACGGCGCCAATGGCGATGGCCCCGCCGCGGCGTTCGAGGTCGCCGTCGGCATCGCCGAGGTAGAAGAAGATGAGCCAGAGGTCGCGGGTGCGGCCGAGGGCGTTCCCACCGAGCGAGCCGGACGCATAGATGTGGCGGGCGGCGGGCGACATGCGCCCCACCGGACTGGTCACCCAGTACCGGAGGTATCCGCGCAGCCGGTTCAGGAAGGGGGACATCGCGTCGTGGCCGAGGCTACGCCGTTAGGGCAGAGCTAGCATCCGTTCGAGGGCCACGAGCGACCACTCGCGCGTCTCCGCATCGACCTCGACGCGGTTGACGACGTGCCCCTGGACCAATCCCTCAAGCGTCCAGGCGAGGTAGGCGGGATGGATGCGGTACATCGTGCTGCAGGGGCAGACGACGGGGTCGAGGCAGAAGATTGTCTTGTCCGGGTTTTCGTCGGCGAGGCGCTTGACGAGGTTGATCTCCGTGCCAACGCCCCAGGTCGAGCCGGCGGGGGCGGCGCTCACGGCCTTGATGATGCGCTCCGTCGAGCCGCTATGGTCGGCGGACTGCGCGACTTCCCAGGAGCACTCGGGGTGGACGATCACGTTGAGGCCGGGATGCTCGGCGCGGGCCTTCTCGATCTGCTCGACGGAGAAGCGCTGGTGGGTGCTGCAGTGGCCCTTCCAGAGGATGACCCGGGCGCGCTCGAGCTGTTCGGGCGCGAGGCCACCGAGGGGCCTGCGCCAGTCCCACGTCACCATTTCCTCGAGGGGGATGCCCATCTCGTAGCCGGTGTTGCGTCCGAGGTGCTGGTCGGGGAAGAAGAGCACCTTCTCGCCGCGCTCAAAGGCGTACTCGAAGGTCTTGGGGGCGTTGCTGGAGGTGCAGACGATGCCCTCACGCTTCCCCACGAAGGCCTTGAGGCTGGCGGCGCTGTTCATGTAGGTGATGGGGATGATGCGCGTGGCGGGGTCGAGGGCAGCGGTCATCTCGTCCCAGGCGGCGTAGACGTCGCCGGGGTCGGCCATGTCGGCCATGGAGCAGCCGGCGGCCATGTTGGGGAGGATGACCGAGACCTCGGGGGGCGTGAGGATGTCGGCCGACTCGGCCATGAAGTGGACGCCGCAGAAGAGGACGAAATCGATGCCCTGCTGGCTGGCGGCGTGCTGGGCGAGCTTGAAGCTGTCGCCCGTGAAGTCGGCGTACTGGATGACCTCGTCGCGCTGGTAGTGGTGGCCGAGGATGACGAGGCGCTCGCCGAGGGCAGCGCGAGCGGTCCGGATGCGCCGCTCGACCTCCTCCGGGGGCAGGCCGAGGTAGCTGCGGGGGATGTCCTGCTGCCAGCTGACGAAAGCGGGCTCCTCGACGAGGGGGAGGGGCTCGAGGCGGTCGGTGGGGCAGGTGTCGGGGTCCGAGTAGCGCTCAAGCAGCGTCACGTGGTCGGAGGTGGGCGTAGCTACGGTCATCGGACGATCCCTTCGGCTAGAAGGCGACACTTAGTGTACTTCCGACACTAAGTAAGACGCCTAACTCTGCCACACGGGCCGCGGATCGTCAACGGCGGGGAAGCGAATCAGGGGCCGAAGAAGATCTCCCGTAGCTTGCGAATCTGGTCCAGCACCTCGGCCACGCTCTCGTGCTCGATGCTGAAGGCGGTGCCGCCCGGCGCGCGCATCTTCCAGTAGCGGTCGACGCGGTAGGCGATCTCGGCGTCGTAGCGGCCGCTGGCCTCCTGATAGGCGGAGATGGCCAGCGGGGGGAGGGGATGGAGGGCGAGAGCCGCGTGGCCAGCACGGGGAGGGCCCGCCACTCCCGCTCGTACGCTTCCCCGGCGGCGGGGACGCGCCCGCTCTTGACGGCGATTCCCCCTGCGGTCTCGACGACGTTGCTGCGGGCGCCCCAGCCGATCTCGCGGATGGGCTCGATGCCGTCGCTTCCGGGGAAGGCGCGGGCGATGCGGTCGGCGAGCAACGCCACCGGCTCAGTCGCCGGAGGAGGGAGGACGCCAGCGGATGGTTCGCGGCTGTGTCCGCTCGATGCGCTCGGCGGTGGTGTCCGCAAACAGCTCAACGGGGTCGCCGGGGCGGAGGTCGCCGCCTGCGAGGACGCGAGCGTAGACGCGGCTGAATCCGGGGCGCTCCTCCTGGTCCATGGCGGCGAAGTCGCCCTCGCGGAACCACTGCGCGTTCTTCCAGCAGGGTTCCGTGTAGCCAGTCACCTCGATGAGCACGGTCTCGCCGAGGCGGAGCCGGGAGCCGGGGGTCACGCGGTTCCAGTCGATGCCGGCGGTTGTGACGTTCTCGCCGGTCGCCCCGGGGAAGATGGGGTGGCCCTCGGCGGCGAGTGTCTCGATGCGTTCGAGGGCGAAGAGGCAGAGGGCGCGACGGGGGCCGCCGTGGGCGCGCCCGTCGGCCTGGCGATCGACGGTGATGCCGTGGCCGTCGACGGTGGCCTCGACGAGGGGCAGCTTGGGCACGCCACCGTTCGAGGCGCTGAGCTGGACGATGCGGCCCTGTGTGGCGCCACTCATGAGCCGGCGCCGTCTTCGAAGCCGGCGACAACGCCATCGACGTGCAGCAGGCGCAGCGCCTGGACGATTCGCGGGCGGAGCTGGTCGAGCGTCTCCGGCGGAATGCGCGCGCCGAGACGGTCGACCAGCTCGCCGACGCTGCAGCGACCATCGATCTGGGCGACCACGAGGGCGACCAGGTCGCTGACGGGGACTCCCTCGGGACGCTCGGGGGTGACGATCACCTGGCCCCACACGAACTCGCCTTCGCCAACGATGGGCTTGCGTTCGAGGCGGGCCTCCTCCACGAGCGCGGGGACGGCGGAGAGGAGGCCAGGGAGGTCGTCACCGAAACGCTCATCGAAGGCGGTGGCGCACTCGCCGCGGCGTCGCTCGATGTCGCTCACAGCCTGACTGAAGCTACGAGGCGTCTCACCGTGGGCGAGCACGGCGCGCTCGTAACCGGCGGGGGGCTGGCCCGCGACGGCGCGGACGAAGGCGAGCCGGGCGGAGGTGGACTCGCCGGCGCCGGTGATGCGGCGGGCCTCCCAGAAGTAGGAATCGACGGTGCGGTTGCTGGCATAGAAGAGGCGGGCCAGCTCGCGGAAATGCTGGTATTGCTGGCGGTACTGCTCGCAGTAGACGGCGGCGGCGGCGCGCCCTAGCTCAGCGTCCTTAAGCGCGGAAGTGACGTAGGCGGCCGCGAGCACGCCCGAGGAGAGGGCGAGGTGCACGCCGGAGGAGAAGAGCGGATCGATGAAGCAGGCGGCATCGCCGGCAAGGACGAACCCCTCGCCGGCGAACTCGCGGGAGGTGTAGGACCAGTCGCGAACGATGGTGGGGCTGGCGGTGAGCGTCGCGCCCTCTATGAGGGCGGAAGTGTGGGGGCCGCTGGCAATCCGCTCGCGGAAGAAGGTCTCGGGGCCGAACTCCGCGATACGCGCGCGGCTTGCGGCGCTGTCGACGACGACGCCGGTGCTGACGAGGCCGGTGTGGAGGGGGATGGCCCAGAGCCAGCCGTCCTCGATGGACTCGATGAGGATGTTGTTGGCGTGGGGTCCGGGGAGGCGGGAGCCGCCCGCGTAGTAGCCGTAGACAGCGAGGTTGCGGAAGAAGGCGTCGGGCTCTCGCAGGTCGCGGGCGCGCCCGATGAGGCCCCCCTGGCCGCTGGCATCGACGACGATGCGGGCGCGAGCCGTGGTCTCGCGGCCGTCGGAGTCCTCCACGCGCAGGGAGACGGCGGCGGAACCGGTGTCGGCGGCGAGCACACGGTGACCCTCGCGCACATCCACCCCCGAGTCGGCCGCGTTGCGCAGGAGGATGTCGTCGAACTGGGCGCGCACGACCTGGAAGGCGTGGGGGTAGCGGGGACTCGCCTCGCGGAACGACCAGCTCCAGGGGTCGGGGTCGCGGCCCCAGACCATGGTGGCGCCGTACTTCGGGAGGAATCCGGCGGCCTCGACCGCGGGGAGCACCCCGAGCTCGGTGAGCACGGGCATGGAGGCGGGGAGGAGCGACTCGCCGACGTGCTCGCGGGGGAAGCGGTCGCGCTCGTAGAGGCGGACGCGCCAACCCTTGCGCGCGAGCATGGTGGCGGCGGCCGAGCCGGCCGGTCCCCCACCCACGACCAGAACGTCGGCGTCGAAGGCGCTGTCGGTGGTCACACCGCGATCGTCGCACACCACGACGGCAGGGGCGCGGTCGGGCATGGCAAGCCGAACAGGGCCGCTGGCTACGTCCGCTTTTCGCTTGCCGCGCTCGATCTCCGTCGCCAACGCGTCTAGCTTCGGGTCCCGGAATCCCCGGAAGCGCTTGCAGCCACGCATCGATGTCCCCAAAGGGAAGGCGCCGCAACAAGTTGCGGCGCCTTCGGGCAGTGCCGGGGTGGGAACGCTAGGAGCCGCCGGCGGGGATGGCCTCGCCCTGCTCCATGGGCTCGTTGGTGTTGGTGTCCATCTCGAAGGGGCCCTTGAGATCGAACTCCTTGGCCATCTCGCGAACGGCGGGGATGACTTCCTCGCCCATGAGACGGAGGCTGCGCGTGGCATCGTCGTGATCCATCGCGCCGTCCCCATCCCAGAAGAAGATGCTCCCGGGGCGCAGGTACTCGAGCACGTGCCGGATCTTCGGGATCACGGTCTTGGGCGTGCCCGTGATGATCGACATGCGCTCCTTCTGGTTCTCGTAGCTGCCGAACGAGTCGGCGGCCTCGGCCTTCTTGTCGGCATCGTCGCCGGTGGCCTCCTCGTGGGCGGCCAGGCGTCCGCGGGCCCGGGCCTGCGTGAAGCTGGTGACCGTGGGCAGGAGGTTGGTGCGCGACGTCATGCCGGGGAGGTTCTGCAGGTAGGGGCGAACGATCCCCTGGTTGCCCTCGAGGAAGGGGTTGCTGGGACCCTGGACGTACTTGCGGCCGGCCTGGTCGGCGAGCTCCTCGGTCTCATCGACGTGGACCTTGAAGAGGTAGCTGCGGTGCTGGGTGCCGGCTTCGTAGCCGTTCTCGTCGGCGACCTGCGTGTAGTAGTCGTAGGAAACCTTGGTGGGCTCGAGGTCGGTGGCGAGCATCACGTAGGGGTAGCGGTGCTCGGCGGCCCACTTGACGGTGTTGCGGCTCATGACGCCGGGAATCCAGATCTGGGGATGGGGCTGCTGGTAGGTCTTCGCCCAGGGATTCACGTAGCGGTAGTTGTAGTGCTCGCCCTCCCAGCGGAAGGGCCCGTCCCTGGTCCAGGCGGCGAGGACGAGATCGTGGGCCTCCTGGTAGCGCTCCCAGTTGAAAGGCGCCTGGGCGTTGTGGGCGACGCTCTCGCGGCCGGTGCCGCGCACCCAGCCGGTGACGAGGCGGCCGCGGGAGATCATATCGATCTCGGCGAGCTCCTCGGCGAGCCAGAGGGGGTCGTCCCAGATGGGGAGGACGTTGCCGAGGAGGACGATCTTCACGCGCTTGGTGATGCGCGCGAGGATGGCGGCCTCGACGTTGACCACGCCGCCCATGCAGAAGGGCGTGCTGTGGTGCTCGTTGAGCATGACGCCGTCGAAGCCCATCTCCTCGGCGTAGACCTTCTCGTCGAGGTAGCGGTTGTAGAGCTCCGAGCCGAGCCTCGGGTTGTACTCGCTGTTGCTGATACCGAGGTCGGCGATATCGCGGCCGGTGGCCCCAAAGTACCCCGACTCGCGATCCTGGTAGGGCCTCTCGGTGAAGTAGCCGATGAACATGCACTGCCCCCCGCGCCCGTACGCTCAAGGCGTCGAGACGCTTAATGCGCGCATCATACCGCCTTCGGGAAGGGGCGTGAGCCCCTTTCCCGCAGGTTTCGGCGAGCTACGCGCCTGCGTGCCGCGCGATGAGGGCGGCCAGCGCCTGCGGCTCCTCGTAGTCGACGTAGTGGCCGGCCCCCTCGACGATCTCGAGGGTGGCATTGGCGAGGGTGGCGGCGTATTCGCGCGCGCAGGTGAGGGGGATGACCTTCTCCTCGCTGCCACTGACGACCAGCGTGGGGGTCTGCACCTCGCCGAGGACGTGGGGAAGGCGACGGTTGAACATGTACGGCTTCCAACTGAGGCGCGCGGTCATCTCACGGCTGAAGTCCCAGAGCTCGCGCACTTCCTCGGTGACCTCCTCGCCGAAGAAATCCTTGAAGTGCTCCTCATCGCGGAAGCCGGCGGAGATGTACTCGGAGTAGCTGAGGAGCATCTGGTCGAGGATCTCGCCCTCGTCGGGCTGGACACCGGCGGCGCCCACGAGGACGAGAGCGCCGAGCCGCTCCTGGTGCATGGCGGCGAGCTCGGCGGCGATGAAGCCGCCAAAGCCGAGGCCGATGAGGGTGGGGCTCTCGGGGGCGACGCGGGCCACAAAGCGATCGATGAGGATGCCGATGTCGCGGGCATCCCGCGCCCAGACGGGGCGCTCGGACTGGCCGTAGCCGGGGAGATCGGGCACGGTGACGGTGAAGTTCTGGGCGAGCGCCTCGTAGAAGGGCACCCAGCCGAGGTTGCCCGAGGAGTGGTGCAGCACCACCGCGTTGGGACCGCTGCCTGCCTGCAGGTAGCGGATGCTGAGGCCCGCGACCTCAGTGGTGGATTCGGTCCAGGTCTGCTCGGCTGTCGTCATGGTGGCTCCTTCGGCGATTCGTGCGTAGCGCCGCATAATACGCGAGCGGGCGGTAGCGGGGAGCCCCGCACGCTGGCCCACGCGCGGCGGCATCTGTACGCTCTCGCGCATGTCTGAACCGTACCTGGTCGTCCACGTCGACAAGCGCCCCAACGTCTCCTTCGAGACCGAACAGAGCATCATCGAAACGGGAGGGGGGAGGTTCGTCGCGACCAGTTCGTCGAGCGAGGACGCGCTGATCGCGAACGTGAAGGACGCGGACGCGATCCTCGTCTCGTCGGCGCAGATCACGCGGCGGGTGGTGGAGTCGATGCCACGGTGCAAGCTCATCATCCGCTACGGGGTGGGGCTGGACACGCTCGACATTCCGGCGGCCACGGACCACGGGGTCGTGGTGGCGCACTTCCCCGATTTCTGCCAGCCGGAGGTGGCCAACCAGGCGATGCTCCTGCTGCTGGCCTGCGCGAAGAAGCTGCCCATGCTCGACAGCGCCGTGCGCGACGGCAGCTGGCGGCCCGGTCCGCTGGGGCCAATGGGACCAATCGGCGGGGAGACGCTGGGGCTGGTAGCGCTGGGGAACATCGCGCGGGCGGTCGTCCCGCGGGCGAAGGCGTTCGGCCTGAACGTCATCGCCTACGACCCCTACCTGGGCGAGGGCATCTTCCGTGCCTACGGGGTAGAGCAAGTCGAGACGCTGCACGAGTTGCTGGGCCGTTCCGATTACGTCTCCGTGCACACGCCACTGAATCCGGAGACGCGTCACCTGATCGGCGAGGCCGAGCTGGCGGCGATGAAGCCCACCGCCTACCTGATCAACACCTCGCGGGGGCCGGTGGTGGACCAGGAAGCGCTCATCGCGGCGCTCGACGCGCGCCAGATCGCGGGAGCGGGGCTAGACGTGTTCGAGCGCGAGCCGCTGGAGGCGGAGTCGCCGCTGGCGCGCATGGAGAACGTGGTGCTGATGCCGCACTCGGCCTCGTACTCGGACCAGTCGTTCGAGAGCATGCGTCGCCGCGTGGGCGAAACGGTGGTGGGGCTGATGGAGGGACGCTGGCCGCAGTTCGTGGCGAATCCCCGCGTTCAGCCGCGCGCCTCGCTGCCCCCGAGGGATTAGCGCGCCGCGTACAGTAGGCGCACCCGCCACAAGGAGGAGCGCCATGAAGGCCGCCGTATTCCACGGAGCGCACCAGCCGCTGACGATCGAGGAAATCGCGATCGACGATCCGGGACCGCGCGAGGTCATCGTGAAGACGGCCGCGAGCGGCGTCTGCCATAGCGACCTGCACTTCGTGGACGGGTTCTACCCGTTGGACCCGCCGGCGATCCTCGGACACGAGGCGGCGGGCATCGTCGAATCAGTGGGCGAGCAGGTGACCTACGTGCAGCCCGGCGACCACGTGATCTGCTGCCTCTCGGTGTTCTGCGGCATGTGCGAGCGCTGCATGACGGGCCAGCCCTACGCCTGCGACAAGGAGGCGGTGACGCGAGGCGCGGACGACCCGCCGAAGTACACGTGGAACGGTCAGCCGGTGGCGCAATTCGCCAACCTCTCCAGCTACGCGGAGAAGATGCTGGTGCACGAGAACGCGGTGGTGCGCATCCGCGACGACATGCCGCTCGACGCGGCGGCGCTCATCGGTTGCGGCGTGACGACGGGATTCGGGGCGGCGGTGAACACGGCCAAGGTAGCGCCCGGGTCGACGGTGGCGGTCTTCGGCGTGGGCGGCGTGGGACTGGCCGCGGTGCAGGGGTCGCTGGTGGCGGGGGCGCGCATGATCATCGCCGTCGACATGGTTGAGTCGAAGCTGGCGAAGGCGCGCGAACTGGGCGCGACGCACGTGGTCGACGCCTCCTCTGGCGACCCGGTGGAGCGCATCCGCGAGCTGACCGGCGGTGGAGCCGACTACACATTCGAGGCGATCGGGCTGAAGTCGGCGGCGGAGCAGGCATACGAAGCCCTGCGGCGCGGGGGCACGGCAACCGTCATCGGCATGATCCCGGTGGGGCAGAAGGTGGAGATCGACGGGCGCTCGCTGCTGAGCGAGAAGAAGCTGCAGGGCAGCTCGATGGGCTCGAACCGCTTCCGCGTGGACATGCCCCGCTACATCGACTTCTACATGCAGGGCCGGCTGAAGCTGGACGAGATGATCACCCGCCGCATGCGCCTGGAGGACGTGAACGAGGCCTTCCGCGCCATGAAGGCGGGCGAGGTGGCGCGCTCGGTGCTCATGTTCGACTGAGCCCTAGGCCTCCTCGCGGGGACGGGTAAAGCCGCCGCGGAAACGTTCGAGCAGGCCCTCGCGGGTGAACTCGGGGGACTTGGCGTAGTTGATGATGACGCGCTCGCGGTCCTCGACCATCTGGGCGGCGGCGGGGACGTCGGCGGCGATGTCGTGGGGGATGGAGATGCAGCCGTGCAGGTCGGCGTGCAGGAGGTCGCCGGGACGGACGGTGGCACCACCGACGGTGACTGGCCCAGCGACCTCGACCTGGTGCACGTAGGCATGGGAGACCAGCACCTCCTTCGCGAGGAACTGGAAGCCCAGCTCGCGGACCTCCTCCATATCGCGCACGGCACCGCTGGTGACGACACCGATGCACCCGAGGGCGCGGTGAATATTGGCGTTCACCTCGCCCCAGAAGGAACCGACGGGCGCATCGTCGAGGTCCTCGATAACGACGATGCGGGGGGCGGGGATGGACTCGATGTGGTCGTACCAGGCGCCCCGATCGACGCTGACCTCGGGGTCCTGGTCGGCGGGCACGCTGGCGCGAATCTTGCAGGTGACGGCGTAACCGACGATGGGCTCCATCTCGGGGAAGTGACAGCGGATGTCGGGGGTCATGGCGCCGTAGTTGCGGGCGCGGACCTGGAAGGTCTCGATGGCGTTGGAGATGGCGGGGGAGGGCCAGGCGCGCAGGGCGGCGAGCTGTTCTTCGGTCAGGGGCTGCATGGACACGGCTCCGGTTTGTAGGTACCGCGATCCTAGGGGCGGGCGGGCGGCGGCGCTACGGGCGGACGACTAGCCGGGATCGGTTTCCTCCAGGCCGCCGGAGAGAATGCCCATCAGCTCGATGGCCCTGTCCTTGCACACCGAGACCTGCCGACCGCTCAATCCTCTTCGCTCCAGGTACGCCTGGGCTGCATCAAGAAACTGGTTGAGGGTGTCCCCGGAGATACTGCCAAGAAAGATGACCGACGGTCCCGCAGCAGCGAGGCGTGCGCTGTACATCGGTGTTCCCTCGTGTCCGGTGTACCCCAGGCAGTCCATCATGGCCTGGAGAGCGACCTTCTTGGCGGCGACAAGCTCCACCGCTAGACAGGAATCCTCTGCGTGACAGAAAGCAGCCTGCTGACGTGATCCATGGCCTCATGAAGTTCTCGCACGGCCAGCTCAAGCCCATCCTCAACGTCCACGGCCTGGCATTGGACGCCGACTGAACGACAGTGCTCTTCCAGGCTCTCACCGTCCGGCCTGGAATCGACAATCCACTGACCGAGTGCCTGTACAGCGCCAACGACGTACCCAACGAGCTCGGCGCGGTTGCTGGCTTCCAGAAACAGCGTGATGTTCTCGCCCTCGGCGCGCCAGGATCCGCTCTCAGTCTCAGAAATCGAGACGGAAACCGTGAATTGGTACTGCATGCCTGAGTTCCTTTTCCCGGAAGATGTGCCCATTCTGGACCCCAACGCCCCGGGAACGCGCAACGATCATTCTTGCCTAGAACATACAATGTCGGCACCACGCCAGACAACCCCTGGGGGCTCCGTTTCAGGAGCCGTCAACCCGTAGGCCGAGGCGCTTCACGAGCCACGGGTCGCCACGTTCGAGGGGGACGACCGTTCCCGCGACGCGGGACCGGAGGGCGGAGGACAGGCGTTCCGGAACGACAACGTCAAGGGCGCTCGCCCCCAACGACGAGGCTTCGCGGGCAGCGACGGCGATGAGCTCGAAAACGTAGGCGGCCTCGCCGGCAAGGGCCGGGTCGACCCAGATGTCGGCCCAGGCGACCTTGGGGTCGCGCCACCGCCAGACAGTCACGAGAACGTTGGCCGCCGGTCGCCCGGAGAGGGTGATGCTCCGGCCCGAGAACGCGACATCCGTCGGGAAGTCCGCCGCGTCGGGCGCGAGGACGGGGCGCCAGAGGTAGCCCCAGCGGTACGCGGCCGACTCGCGGTGGTCGAGCGCGAGCAGGCCTGAGGCTTCGCGGTCGTAGTCGCCATCGAGCGGGCGTGCCTCGAAGGCCGGGGGCTCGATGGCATCGAGGTGCTCGACCCTCAGCCAGGCGTTCCACCGGCGCTCGGCGTAGCCACGCGCGGCCAGGACATCCCAGCTTCCACCGGAGCCCACGGGGCGGCACCAGAAGCGGTCGAAGCCGCGAGCACGGGCGCGCGACTCACACTGGTCCAGCACCCAGTGCTCGACCTCGGCGACGGCAAGATCTTCGGCAGGCTCCAGCAGCTCCAGGTGAGCGTACCGCCCGAACGGCTCCGGCTCGGTCGCGTAGAGGACCTCGACGCTTCCCGCGATGGCTTCTCCATTGCGTTCGAGCACCCAGCAATCCCAGCCGAGATCGCGGTAGGCCTGGATGTGGCGCGTGCCGAAGCGCTCGTGCATCCATGGCCCGCCGGTGCGGAACCACTCCTCGGGGGAGGTGTCGCCAGCCGGTGCAGGTACACCTGCCAGTTGGCGGTGCAAGGCGACGAGGGCGGGAGCGTCGCCAACACTGGCGGGGCGCAGGGAGAGGCGCTCTCCGCGCCAGTCCAGGTGGCGGCCTGCCGACGAGGGCACGTTCGCAGCGTACCCGGCCTGCGGAGTGACCGCCTACAAGGCGGCGCGCCTAGACGAACCCCCTGGCGCCACTGCCTCCCTCACCATAGGCATTCTGGAGCGTCGCGCGGTCGAAGCCGTGGGGCTCCCTGCCAATGGAGAAGTCGTAGAGGGCAGCCTTGAAGATGCCCTCGAGGGCGGTCACGGTTGCCCATGCCAGCCCCACCAGGGGGATGCCGACAGCGAGGCCGAGGAGCGGGTGGATCAGAGCGAGCAGGAGGGCGGGGATCGCCGCCACGATGATCGCGCCAATGGTCAGGAGGCCGAAGCCGAAGCTGGCGGTGACCTGGCGTCCCCACGTCTGCCGGAGGAGGGAGGAGGAGCGTTTGATCGCCTCGATCGGCCCGATGCCCTCGGCGACAAGCACGGGAATCACGAAGAAGGTGGCGAGGCTCCAGGCAATGCCGCCGATCATTGAGGCGATCTGTCCGGCGATGCCGCCGCGATTGCGGAGCGCCTGCAGGATGAGTGTGACAATCGTTGTGATCAGGGCCCAGGCGAGGATCTGGGGGATGTGAGAAGAGGCGGCCTTGAGACCGGATGCGATATTCGGGTCGCCGCCACGGAGCCGTTCGAGCGCCGCCGCAACCAGCGCGGCGTTGAAGAAGATGACGATGAAGGAGGAGCCGAAGGCGAGGACCAGCCCGAGCGCGAGGTCACCACCGGAGGCCTCACCACCCTCCTCGGCAAGGCCGAAGGCGCCGCCAAGGAGCCCGCCCGCGAAGATGGCGACCGCCAGCAGCGCCAGCCCCGCAACGGACATGACGGGGAACAGGATGAGCTCGCGGTCCATCATGAGGACGCGCCAGCTCATCTTCATCAGGTCGATGGTGTGTCCGATGGTTGCGAACATGCGGTAGCACTCCTTCGGCTACGAAGGGTACACGAGCGAGAAGGGCGATCGAGTCAGTCGACGTGCTGGCGGAGTTCGAAACCGTTGCCATCGGGATCGGCAACCTCAGCGACGCGCACGGGAACGCCGCCGGCCTCGTGGAGGGCGCGAAGCTCCCCGCCCGCAGCGCGGAGTTCGGAGAGCGCTGCATCGAGGTCGTCAACCTCGAGGTTGAGCCCGGCATGGGGCATTGGTCCCTCGGCGGATTCCCCGCTGGGGAGGATGTGGAGGGCGACGATCAGGCCCTCGCAGCGGAACGTGTTCCAGCCGGGTGAGCCGGAACCGGGCGTGGGCTCGTCCGCCAGCCCCAGCGTCTCCCGATAGAAGGCGCACGCGCGCTCCATGTCGCGGACGTAGTGGATGACCATCGGGTTGCGGACGCGCACCCGGTTAGTCGCGCTGGATCCAGGTACGACGGATGAAGAGGGACTCGCTCACGACGGTGTCGGGACGCTCGCGGCGGCGGGCGAGGGCGCGGCTCGAGGCCCTGGCGGCGGCGCGTTGCGCGAGCAGCTTGCCCGCGATCTTGGCCGTGATCTTGAGGGCCGTGCCGATGGCGATGGCCGTGGCCGCTCGCCGCACGGGCGCGGGGAGGGCGGGCCGGCGAACTTCGAGGGCGGCGGGCGGGCGGGGGACCGGCATGTTCCTGCGCTCGCGCAGGAACATGCCGCAGTTGCGGCAGTAGTTGTCGGTGGCGTCGTGGGGTTCGGCGCAGTCAGGGCAGGCGAGGCTATGGAGCTCCGGTCCGGCCATGGTCGGGATTATACGTCGCGCGAGAGGGCCGCTTCGACCTCCGCGGTGAGATCAAGGGGGCGCGCGGGCGGGATGGAGAGGCGCCCCTCCCGGAGGGCGCGCAGGGTCTCGATGAGGAAGGGGCGTTCGCGGGCGACGCCGCGGGCGCGAATCTCGCCGTAGAGGGGGAGGGCCTCGATCTCGGCGCGCGTCGCGTCGGCGGGAACCTCGGCGGAGGGATCTGCCGGGGTGGGGAAGCGGCAGTAGCTGAGCACGGGCCCCCGGTCGAGATCGCCGGTGACGAGGTGGTACATGCAGCCTGACTCCGTCGCCCCGGAAGCGATGAGCTCGGCGATGACCTCCTGGTAGGTCCCCGTGGGGCCATCGGGGAGGGCGGGGTGGTCGTTGATGATGGCGAAGCGGCCGTAGAGGGGCTCGGTCGCGATGAGCATGTACCCGAACATCACGGCGAGGTCGAAGGAGTAGCGGGCGAGGCGTTCGGAGGCGAGTTCGTCGAAGGCGCGGCGCCAGGGGGGGAGGGGCTCTCCCGGTCGGGAGCGCTGCCCGCCCTGCATCTTGCGGAAGCGCACGGAGGAGAGGGTCTCGACAGGCACGTTCCGGCCCTCGAGGAGGTCGAGCAATCGGTCGGTGGCCTCGAACTCGCCCCGCTCGCGATTGACGAAGGCCACCGCAAGTTCGACGGCGAGGCCGGAGTCGATCGCCGCGCAGAGGGATTCGAGCGCGCCATAGGAACCGGGCCCGCGTCCCGTGGTGAGCCAGGCGACGCGCAGGGGCTCAGCGGGCGTCATCGGGAGCGGAGGTCTCGTCGTAGGACTCCGCGACCTCTCGCAAGGTGGCGCCCTCCTCGAGGCCTCCCTGGAGACGCTGGACGCGGAGCTCGGCTGCGTCGAGGAGCGTTCGCAACTGCCCGACGAGGGCAGCGGCCTCCTCGTAGGTGGCGATTGCCTCCTCAAGCGGGATGTTGCCCGCCTCGAGCTTGCGCGCGCGCTCTTCGAGCTGGGCGACGAGCTCCTCGAAGTTGGGCTCGGTCATCAGCTGACCTCCGCCCAGAAGGCGCCGTCACCGACGGAGACGGCGACACGATTGCCGGACTTCACGTCGCGTACGCGGCGGACGACGCGGCGCCGGCGCCCCAGCCGCTCAACGATGGCGTAGCCGCGCGCGAGGGTGGTGGAGGGGTCGAGGGCGCTGACCTGCGCCGCGGTCCGCTCGAGGGTGGCGCGCTCGGCGGTAAGGCGGGCGGTGAGCAACTCGCCCATGCGCGCCCCGAGCGAGTCGACCTGCTCGGCGGCGCGGGCGGGACTGGGAGCAACGTGGCGAAGGTTCGCGGCCAGGTTTTGGAGGCGGACGGCGGCGGTCTGGATGCGCCCGCGCGCGTTGAGCGCCATGGCTCGCTCGAGGGAGGCAAGGCGGGCGGCGACCTCGGCAGCGTCGGGGACGGCGCGCTCGGCGGCCGCACTCGGGGTTGGGGCGCGCAGGTCGGCGGCGAGGTCGGCCAGGGAGGTGTCGGTCTCGTGGCCGATGCCGGTCACGATGGGCACGGGAAAGCCGAAGACGGCACGCACCACACCCTCGTCGTCGAAGGCGGAGAGGTCGGCGGAGGCGCCGCCGCCACGGACGACGAGGGCAAGGTCGAGCGTCTCGTCGCCGGACAGGTCGCGAAGGGCGGCGATGATGCTGGCGGGGGCCTGGTCGCCCTGGACGAGGGCGGGGGAGACGACCAGCTCGGCGAGGGGCCAGCGGCGGGCGAGGACATCGCGAACGTCCTGGACGGCGGCGCCGGTGGGGGAGGTGACGAGGCCGATACGGCGGGGGTAGGCGGGGAGGGGGCGCTTGCGGGAGGGCTCGAAGAGACCCTCCTCCTCCAGCTGCTCGCGCAGCCGATCGAGGCGGGCGGCCTCGATGCCGACGCCCTCCGGCCGGAAGAAGTCGCAGACGAACTGGAGCTCGCCGCGCTGCGGGTAGATGGTCACGCGGCCGTGGGCGAGCACGCGCTCGCCGCCCGGCACCTCGGCGCCGGGCATGTCGTCGCGGAAGAGGACGGCTCGGAGAGCGCCCTCGCCGTCCTGCAGGGAGAAGTAGCGGTGGCCGAGACGGGATCGGGTCGCGTCGGAGACCTCCCCCACGACCCAGAGGTCGGAGAGCAGCTCGCTTCCCTCAAGCATGTCCTTGAGCAGGTAGACGAGCTGGGAGACGCGGATGGGTTCCACTAGTTGGCTCGCTCGATGTAGTCGCCTGTTTCGGTGTTGACGCGGATGAGCTCGCCCTCGTTGATAAAGAGGGGGACCTGGACCACGAGGCCGGTTTCGAGGGTGGCGGGCTTGGAGCCGCCCTGGGCCGTATCGCCGCGCACGCCCGGGTCGGTCTGAGCGACAGTAAGGGCGACGGAGCCGGGGAGCTCTACGGCGATGACCTCCTCGCCGTAGAGGGAGACCTCGCAGGTATCGTTCTCCTTGAGGAACCTGGCGGCGTCGCCGACCTTGGCGGAGTCGACGGGGATCTGGTCGTAGGTCTCGGTGTTCATGAAGTAGTAGAAATCGTCATCGGAGTAGAGGTACTGCATGTCTCGGCGTTCGATGCGGGCGCGGTCGAAGCGGGCGCCGGCCTGAACGGTGTGCTCGATGATGGCGCCGCTGCGCACGTCGCGCAGCTTCATGCGGACCTGGGCGGAGCCGCGGGCGGTCTTGTTGTGCTCGTAGCTGAGGACGGCGTAGAGCTTGCCGTTCATTTCGATGGTGACGCCGCGGCGAAAATCGCCGGTGGATATCTGGCTCAAGGCTGGGCTCCTGCGGGAAGGGTTGAGTCGAGGTGGCTGAGCTGGCGGGCGCGGCCCCCTTCGAGGGTCACGATATCCTCGATGCGGACACCGCCCCAGCCCGGCAGGTAGATGCCGGGCTCGATGGTGAAGACCATGCCCTCTTCGAGCACGTCCTCCGAGGTGGGGCCGAGGTAGGGCGGGTAGTCGTGCACGTCGAGGCCGACGCCGTGGCCGAGCCCGTGGGTGAAGGCCTCGCCGTAGCCGTGGCGCTCGATGACGGAGGCGGCGAGGGCGTGCGCGGCAGCGCCGCTCATGCCCGCCTCGACGCGTTCGATGGCGGTTTGCTGGGCCTCGCGGACGACCTCGTAGACCTCGCGGAAGCGCTCCGGTTCGGGCCCCAGGTGGAAGGTGCGGGTGAGGTCGCTGCAGTAGCCGGAGAGCTCGGCGCCCCAGTCGACGATGATGGGCTCGCCGGGGCGGAAGGGGCGGTCGGAGAGGTCGGCGTGAGGCATGGCCCCGCGCTCGCCACCGGCGACGATGGGCTCGAAGGAGAGACCGCGGGCGCCGTGTTCCTTGACCGCGGCATCGAGGGCGGCGGCGAAGCCGCGCTCGGTGACGCCGGGCTCGACCGAACCCCGTACGTCCAGAAAAGCGCGCTCGGCGATGGCGATCGCCTCTTCGAGGAGGGCGAGCTCCCCGGCGTCCTTGCGGGCGCGGAGGCGCTCGACGATGGGCGGGGCGGGAACGAGCTCGGGGCGGTCCGATTCGGGCATACGCTCCATCGCCTCGCGCAGGGTGAGGAAGTCGCCGTAGCTGAGGTCGGAGCGGGAGAGGCCGAGGCGCTTGCCGGCGAGGCCGGCGGCGGCCACGAATTCGGGAAGCCAGGCGGCCTGTGGGCCCTTTGTGTCGAAGACGGTGAAGCCGCGGGGTTCGGCCTCGCGGCGGGCCTGGGCGCTGTAGCGGGCGTCGACGGCGAGGAGCGCCAGCGTTGGGGAAATGGCGGCGTAGCCGGTCGAGCCGCTGAAGCCGGTCAGGTAGCGGCGGTTGGCGGAGTGCCGATGGTTGACGTCGTCGACGGGGCTGGCGACGTAGAGGCCATCGAGGCTGGCCTCGTCGAGGGCGGCGCGTAGGCGCTCGATTCGCTGGGCCGGAGGCGGGGGGGCGGTCACGAGGTCAGTGTAGCGCCGCGCGATTGTGGCGGTTAGTCGGGAGCGCCGAGATGGTCGAGGAGGAGGTTGACGGCGGCGGTGTAGCCGGCGCGCCCAAGCCCGGCGACCTGGCCGATGCAGGCGGCCGCGATGACGGAGCGGCGGCGGAAGGGCTCGCGGGCGTGGATGTTCGAGAGGTGCACCTCGACGGCGGGGAGGGCGACGGCTTCAAGGGCGTCGTGGAGGGCGATCGAGGTGTGGGTGTAGGCGCCCGCATTGAGGATGACGCCGCTGGCGCGGCGGCGGTGCTCGTGGAGGAAGTCGATAAGGGCTCCCTCGTGGTTGCTCTGGAAGCTGAGGACGGTGGCGCCGCGGGCGTTGGCGGCGGCGGCCACGCCGGCCTCGATGTCGGGGAGCGTGTCGTGACCGTAGATCTCGGGACGGCGCTCACCAAGCAGGTTGAGGTTGGGGCCGTGGACGAGGAGTAGCAGGGGGGCGTCCTGGTCGCTCACGAGACGTGGCGCTTCGAGCGGGCGCGTTCGAGCGCCTTCACGCCGACCTCCTGCCAGGCCTTCTCGGTGACCTCGGCCTGCCGGGCGCGGCTGACGTGGGTGTAGATCTGGGTGGTGTTGGCGGAGGTGTGGCCGAGCAGGTCCTGGACGATGCGGATGTCGGCGCCGCCATCGAGGAGGTGGGTGGCGAAGGAGTGGCGGAGGAGGTGGGGGTGAACGTCCTCGGGGATGCCGGCGGCAAGGGCGTACCGGCGGACGGCCTTCTGGACGGAGCGGGCGGAGAGGCGCCCGCCGTCGCGGTTGAGGAAGAGGGCAGGTTCGGGTCCGTCGGCGAACTCCGGGCGGCCGACGGTGAGGTAGGCCTGGAGGGCGCGCGCGGCGGGCTCGCCGAAGAGCACAGCGCGCTCCTTGTCGCCTTTGCCACGGACGATGGCCTGGCCGCCGACGAGGTCGAGGTTGGCGACGTCGAGGCCGGTCAGCTCGGAGATGCGCAGGCCACCGCCGTAAAGGAGCTCGAGGATGGCGCGATCGCGGAGTCCCCGGGGCGTGCCCGTATCGGGCGCCTCGATGAGCGCCTCGATGTGGGGTGGCTCGATCACCTTGGGCAGGCGCTTCGGCTTCTTGGGGAGGGCGACCCCGTAGAGGAGGTCGCGGTCGGTGGCGCCTTCGTGCTGAAGGTACCGGTAGAAGCCGTGGATGGTGGTCGTGCGACGCGTGACGGAAGCGGCAGCGATGCCATCCTGCCGCAGCCGGGCAAGGTAGGTGCGGAAGCTCGCGCGGGTGGTAGCGAGGGGCTCCACGCCAGCTTCCTCGCAGAAGCGCAGGTAGTGGCCGATGTCGGAGCGGTAGTTGCGGATGGTGTAGGGCGAACGGCCGCCGAGGCTCTGCAGCTCGCGCAGGTAGGCGTCGAGGTAGGCCTCTGCTGTCTTATGGGCTGGCGGGGAGGCCATGTAGACAGAATACGACAGGAGACGTAAAGAGCGACGGGCCTAGCTGGCGCGACGGCGGCGGGTGGTCGAACGGCGCGTCGAGCGGCGCCCCTTGCTTGCACGGGCCTTCGCCTTCTCGGCGGCGGCCTCGCGCTCCTCGGCCGTGCGCACGGGCGAGAGCTTGCCGGGCTCGATGCTGTTGGTGGTGTAGGTGCAGTCGGGGTAGTTCCAGCAGCCGTAGAACACACCTCGTCCGCGGGCGCGCTTGGCGACGAGCTGGCCCGTCTTGGGCTCCTCGGGGCAGGGGACATCGACGGGCTTACTGGAGCGGAAGTCGCACTCCTTCGAGTCCCGCTTCACGCAGTCGATGTACTCGCCGTAGGGGCCGTGCTTCAACTCGGTGCCCGAGCCGCAGCGGGGGCACTTCCAGTCGGTTGGTTGCGGCTCCGGGGGAGGTTGGGGCTCGCCCTCCTCGGTCAGGGGCATGGCGTTCTTGCACTCGGGGTAGCCGGAGCAGCCGAGGAACTTCCCGTTGCGGCCCCAGCGGACGACCATCTTCCGCTCGCCGCACTTGGAGCAGACGATGTTGGTCTCCTCGACCTGCTTGCGGGCCTCCAGCTTGGCCGTCTCGAGGGCGGCGTTGAAGGGTTCCCAGAAGCCGCGCACGACCTCGCCGTACTCACGCTCGCCGGAAGCGATCTCGTCGAGCTCCCCTTCGAGCTCGCTGGTGAAGGGCACGGCGACGTAGCGGTCCATGTGCTGGACGAGGAGGTCGTTGACGGCGAAGCCGAGCTCCTGGGGGACGAGTGCGCGGCCTTCGCGGACAACGTAGGAGCGGCCGAGCACGGTCTGCACGATGGAGGCGTAGGTGCTGGGCCGCCCGATGCCCTCTTCCTCCAGCGACTTGACGAGGGAGGCCTCGGTGAAGCGGGGCGGGGGCTCCGTGAAGTGCTGCTCGCCATCGACGGAGCGGCGCTCAAGGGCGTCGCCGTCGGCAAGCTCGGGGAGGGTGACGACTGTGTCGGGGGCGTCGCGGTCGACGGCGGTGCTCTCCTCGGTGGCGTCGATGCCGAGAGCGGCGAGATGGCCCGCGAAGACGAGGCGCTGGGCGTTGGCGCGGAAGCCACCCCGCAGCTCGCTGCCCTCGTGCGCGTCGATCTCGATCGCGACGGTGGAGTAGCGGGCATCGGCGAGCTGGCTCGCCATGAAGCGCTGCCAGATGAGGGTGTAGGCGCGGAGCTGGTCGCGGTTCAGAACGTTGCGCAGGGTCTCGGGGGCGCGGGCGGCGGCGGTGGGGCGGATGGCCTCGTGGGCCTCCTGGGCGCCGCGCGCGCGGGTGCGGTAGACACGCTCTTTCTCAGGCACGTAGTCGTCGCCCCAGCGGGCGGCGGCGTAGCCGCGGGCAGCGCGGCGGGCAACGGGAGAGATGCTGAGGGAGTCGGTGCGCATGTAGGTGATGAGGCCGCCCGCTCCCTCGCCGGGGATGGTGACGCCCTCGTAGAGCTGCTGCGCGAGGGCCATCGCGCGCTGGGCGCCGAGCCCGAGGCGGTTGTTGGCGGCCTGCTGATAGCTGCTCGTGGTGAAGGGCGGCGCGGGGCGGCGCTTGCGCTCTCCCTTCTTGACCGTCTTCACGGAGAAGTCGGAGCGGCGCAGGGAGGCGAGGAGGGCGTTGGCGGTGGCCTCGTCCGGGAGGTCGCGTTTTTCATCGAGCCTGCGGACACCGGGGAGGCGCGTGAGCTTCGCGCCGAACTCCTCGCCAGCGCTGGCGAGGCGGGCGTGGACGCTCCAGTACTCGCGCGGGGTGAACGCCTCGATCTCGCGCTCGCGCTCCACGATGAGCCGGAGGGCGACGCTCTGGACGCGGCCGGCGCTGGCGCTGCGAGCCACCTTGCCCTGAACGAACCAGCTGAGGGGGTAGCCGATCAGGCGATCGAGGACGCGGCGAGTCTCCTGGGCCTGGATCAGGTCACGGTCGAGCTCGCCGGGGTGCTGGAAGGCAGCTTCGATGGCGGGCTTCGTGATCTCGTGGAAGACGACGCGCTGAGTCTTCTCGGCCGGGATGCCCGCAGCCTCGAGGATGTGCCAGGAGATGGCCTCGCCCTCACGGTCGGGGTCGGTCGAGAGGAAGACGCGCTCGGCGCTGGCGGAGGCCTCCTTGATCTGCTTGACGATGTCCTTCTTGTCCTTCAGCACCTCGTAGGTGGGCTCGAAGGAGCCGCCCTTCACATCGACCCCGTAGCCGTAGCTTGGCAGGTCGCGGACGTGGCCGACGGAGGCGATGACGCGGTACTGGTCGCCGAGGATGCCCTCGATCGTGCGGGCTTTGGCGGGGGACTCGACGATGACGAGGTCCTTGCCGCCACGGGCACGCGAGGTCCGCGCGCCGCGCTTCGCGGACTTCTTGCCGCTCGCGGGAGGGGCTGAGTTTGCTTGTTTCGCCATCGTTGTCGTTTCACCCGCCGGGCCGAAAGGGCTTCGTCGGTTCACGAGCGTAGAAGGGAGGGCGCCAGTTTGTCGAGCCGGGTCAGGCGCGGGAGCGGGAACGCCAGCGTTCGCGCTGCTCGATTCTGGCGGCCTCGTCGGCGGGCTGGTAGCGGGCGAGGAACTCCTCGGCGAGGGCATCGAAGGCGCCGGCAAGCACGGCCTCGCGCATGCGTTCGCAGAGGCGCTGGAGGTAGCGCAGGTTGTGGATGCTGGCGAGGCGGTAGCCCAGCAATTCCTCGTTGCGGAAGAGGTGGTGGACGTAGGCGGGGGAGTAGCTCGCGCACATGGCGCAGTCACAGTCGGGGTCGAGGGGAGCGGTCCGCTCACGGTAGCGGGCCCCGCGGATGTTGATGCGCCCCTCCCCGGTGAAGAGCGAGCCGGTACGCCCGAGACGGGTGGGGAGGACGCAGTCGAACATGTCGACGCCACGGGCGACGGCGTGGACGAGGTCCTCGGGGCTGCCGACGCCCATGAGGTAGCGGGGCCGGTCGGCGGGGAGCCCGGCGCAGGTGACCTCCGTCATGGCGTACTGCTCGGCCTTGGACTCACCCACGGAGAGACCCCCGATGGCGTAGCCGGGAGCCTCACGGGCGGAGAGCTCACGGGCGTGCCAGCGGCGCAGGTCCTCGTGGACGCCGCCCTGGACGATGGCGAAGAGGGCAGGGTCTGGGTCGAGGGCCTGGGAGCGGTCGAACCAGTGGAGGGTGCGTTGGGCAGCCTCGCGCTGGTCGGGGGCGGGGGCATCACCGGGGAGAACATGGTCGAGGGGCATGGCGATGTCGACACCGAGAGCGCTCTGCACCTCGGCGGCGAGCTCGGGCGTGTAGTGATGCTCGGAGCCATCGAGGTGCGAGCGGAAGCGCACGCCCTCGTCGTCGACGCGCACGAGCTTCGCGAGACTGAAGACCTGGAAACCGCCGCTGTCGGAGAGGATGGGACCCTCCCAACCCATGAAGCGGTGCACCCCGCCGAGGGACTCGATGAGCCGGTGGCCGGGGCGCAGGTAGAGGTGGTAGGCGTTGACGAGCGTGATGCGGGCGCCCGTGGCGGCAACTTCCTCGGGGGTGAGGGCCTTGACGCTGGCGAGCGTGCCGACGGGCATGAAGGTCGGCGTGGTGACGGAGCCGCGGCCCGTCGTGAGCGTGCCCGCGCGGGGGGCGGCGGGGCCTTCGCCGCCGCCATCGAGCCGGAAGGTCAATGACATGTTCAGGCGACGACGGCGTCGAGGGCGGCCTCGACGGCTTCCTCGGGCACGTCGCGGCGGACGGTCGCCTGGCCGATATGTTCGAGGAGCACCCAGGAGATAGCCCCGGCACGCACCTTCTTGTCGCTGCGCATGGCGGCGACGACGGCCTCGCGGTCGACGCCCTCGGCGCGATCGGGAAGGCCACAGGCGCGCAGGAGCTCCTGCTGGCGCGCGAGGGCCTCGGCGGGGAGGAGGCCGGTCTCGCAGGCGATGCGTCCAGCGGCGTGCATGCCGATGGCGACGGCCTCGCCGTGGAGGTAGCCGCTGAAGCCGGCGGCCGCCTCGATGCCGTGGCCGATGGTGTGGCCGTAGTTGAGCAGCGTGCGCTCACCCACCTCGCGCTCATCGTCGGAGACGACGCGGGCCTTGATGGCGGTGCTGCGGGCAATGAGCTCCTCGGTGGCGAGGGCGGCGGGGTCACCGGCCCGCGCTTCGAGGAGCCGGACAAGTTCTTCGTCGAGGATGAAGCCGTGCTTCACGAGTTCGGCAAGGCCGGCGTGGAGGTGGCGGGGCGGGAGGGTGGTGAGGAGGGAGGGGTCGGTGAGGACGAGGCGGGGCTGGGCGAAGGCGCCGACGAGGTTCTTGCCGATGGCGTGATCGACGCCTGTCTTGCCGCCGATGGCGGCATCGACCATGCCGAGCAAGCTGGTGGGCACGTGGACGAAGGGAATGCCACGCAGGACGGTCGCAGCGGCAAACCCGCCGAGGTCGGTGACGACCCCGCCCCCCAGACAGACGAGGAAGTCGGTGCGTTCGACCCGCTCGCCGAGGAGCCAGTCGTAGACGGTGGCGACGGTGGCCAGGGTCTTGTGTTGCTCGCCGGCGGGGATGGCCATGCTGGCAGACTGGAAGCCGCTCGCGCGCAGGGAGTCGAGGGCTGTGGGGGCGCAGAGGGGGCCGGCTCCGTCGTCGGTGAGGAGGAAGGCGCGGCCGGAGAGGCCGACGGCTTCGCAAAGCCCGCCGAGGTCGGCGAGGGCGCCCTCGCGCACGACGATGGGGTAGCTCGCGCCGGGGGTGCGCACGGTGGCGGCAACGCCCGCTATCCCGGCGTCGGCGCCAGAACTGGGCTCGTTCCAGAGGCGCAGGATCTCGTCGCAGACCTGCTCGGGGGTGAGGCCATCCACTTCGACTGAAGCGTCGGCGCGGGCGTAGTCGTCGTGGCGCGCTTCGAGGAGGGATTCGAGGCGCGCCTGGGGATCGCCCGCGAGAAGCGGCCGGGGCTCGTCGGTGTGCTGGCTGGCGAGGCGGTCGGCGGCAACGGCGGGGCTGACCGCGAGCCAAACGGTGAAGCCGTCCGCAAGGATCGAGCGGCCTGCATCGTGAGTGGGAGCGCCGCCGCCGGTAGCAATGACAACGCGGGTAGCGCGGGTGGCGCGAGCAAGGGCTCGACCCTCCAGCTGGCGAAACGCGGCTTCGCCTTGCTCGTTGAAGATGGCGGGAATCGAGCGCCCAGCCGCTTCCTCGACGAGGGCGTCAGTGTCCATGAAGGACCAGCCGAGGCGGCCGGCGAGGAGGCGTCCGACGCTGGATTTGCCGCTCCCGGAGAGGCCAACGAGGAAGATGTGGTCAGGCATGGGATCAGCCCGAACGAGCGCGGGGGCCGAGGGTCTTGAAGTGGTTTTCGACGCTGGCGCGGATCTCGGCGAGGCTGTCGCCACCGAATTTTTCAAGCCAGGCGTCGGCGAGGACGATGGCGACCATCGCCTCGGCGACGACGCCGGCGGCGGGCACGACACAGACGTCGCTGCGCTCGTAGTGGGCCAGCACCTCCTCGCCGGTATCGAGATCGACGGAGGGGAGGGGATGGGCAAGCGTGGGGATGGGCTTCACCGCGGCGCGCACGACGATGTCCTCGCCCGTGCTGATGCCGCCCTCGATGCCGCCGTGATTGTTCGTGCCGTGGCGCCAGGGACGCTCGCCCCACTGGTCGGCGGGGAGGATGACATCGTGGGTCTGGGAGCCACGCTGCTCGGTTGAATCGAAGCCGAGGCCGATGCCGACGCCCTTGAACGCGTTGATGCTGGTGATGGCCTGGGCGATGCGGCCGTCGAGCTTGCGGTCCCACTGGACATAGGAGCCAAGGCCCAGGGGGACGCCGGAGGCGCGCACCTCGACCTGGCCGCCGAGGGTGTCGCCGTCGGACTTGGCGGCGTCGATGGCGGCGACCATCTGCTCGGAGGCGGCGGGGTCGGCGCAGCGCACGCGGTCGGCCTCGACCGCCTCCCAGTCGACGTCCTCGCCGGCACTCGAGCGGACCCCGCCGATGGCGAGGGTGTGGCTGTGGAAGGAGACCCCGAACTCGTCGAGGAGGCGCTTGGCGACACCGGCGACGGCGACGCGGGCGGCGGTCTCGCGGGCGCTGGCTCGTTCGAGAACGTTGCGGACGTCGTCGAAGCCGTACTTGATGGCGCCGGGAAGGTCGGCGTGGCCGGGGCGGAGACGGGTGACGCGCTCGATCTCGGCATCGACGGGCTCCACCGCCATTTTCTCGGTCCAGTTCACCCAGTCGCGGTTCGTAATCCAGAGGGCAATGGGGGAACCGAGGGTGAGTCCGTGGCGGACGCCGGCCGTGATCTCGGCGCGGTCCTTCTCGATCTTCATGCGTCCGCCGCGGCCGTAGCCGCCCTGGCGGCGGGACATGTCGCGGGCAATGTCGTCCTCGGTCAGGGGCAGGCCCGCGGGCAACCCCTCAATGAGGGCCGTCAGGCCCTTGCCGTGGCTCTCACCGGAGGTGAGGAAGCGGAACTGTCCCATCAGGAGACCTGCCGGTTCTGGGCAGCGCCCGGGATGGGGGGCAGGGTGATGGGAGTCGCGAGACCGCTGGCGGTGGGTTCCCAGGCGGTCTCGAAGCGCGCGAGTATCTCGGCGGGGGCGAGATCGTCCCAGTCGAGGCCGTCGGCGTCGGCGCGATGGGCGGTGGTAGTCAGGATAGGTTTCTGCAAGGCCACCCCGCCGTCCGCGGTGAAGGTGGAGTACACGTCCACGCGAACGCTCCCGAGGCTGAGGTTCGGAACATCGTACAACATCATCTCGACCAGTCTGGCGGCGAGGGCGAAGGCCTCCTCCAGTGCGGAGGAGACCTGCTCGCGGCGGCCCTCGACCGTGCGGAACTCGCCCTCGGCGGAGGACTGCACGACGGCCAGGTCGGCGTTGGCGGCGGCGAGCTCGGCGCGCTGCACGCCAGCCCAGAGATTCGCGGGCACGTCGCGGTGCGGGCGCGCCCTGCGCCAGGAGGCCATCGCCTCGAGGATGAGGGCCTCGACGATCTCCGTATCGCCTGAGGCGACACGCTTGCGCCAACTGCGGTGCTGGAACATCTCCGTGGAGATGATCCACCCCACGAAGAGGAAGAAGGCGAGCCCGAGGACAACGCCGACGATGATCACGTGGCGTCTCCCGCAAGGGCGGCGCGGGCAGCGTCCCGCATGGCGTCGAGGGGGGCGGGACGGCCCGTCCAGAGCTCGAAGGCGAGCGCGCCCTGGTGGATGAGCATGGGCAGTCCGCCGAGGACGGCCAGCCCGGCATCGCGGGCGGCCCGCAGGAGGGGCGTCTCCTCGGGGGCGTACACGATGTCGATGATGAGCGTGCCGGCATCGGCGGCAGCGGGGTCGCAGGGGAGGACGTCCTCGGCTCCGGAGCCGTGCATCCCGGCTGAGGTGCAGTTCACCACGCAGTCGTAGGGGCGAGGGGGTGCGTCGAAGGGGACAGCACGGGCGCCCGCGGCGGCGGCGAGGGCCTCGGCGCGGGCGGGAGTGCGGTTCGCGATGGCGATGGCCGCAGCTCCGGCATCGCGGAGGGCGAAGGCGATGCCGCGAGCGGCGCCGCCCGCGCCAACGAGCAGGAAGCGCTTCCCCTCCGACGAGAAACCAGCCTCCTCCAGGGCGGCGACGAAGCCGCCGCCATCGGTGTTGTGGCCGGAGAGGCGCCCGCCGTCGTTGACGATGGTGTTGACCGCGCCGATCTCGGCGGCGAGGGGCGCGACCTCGTCGAGGAGGGGGAGGACGGCCTGCTTGTGGGGGATGGTGACGTTCGCGCCGAGGCAGCCGCGCTCGCGGAGGGCGGCAACGCGCGCGGGGAGGTCGGCGAGGGGGGTGTCCCAGCGGTCGTAGGTAGCGTCGATGCCAGCGGCGCGAAGGGCGGCGCCCTGGATGGCAGGCGAGAGGGAGTGGGCGACGGGATGGCCGATGATGCCGAGGCGGGCGCTCACCGGTCGACCTTCTGGCACCTGTTGGGGTCGTTGTGCTCGGCGAGGCTGACGGCGAAGCAGTGCGAGCCATCGTCGGTGCGGGTATCGACGACGTAGTAGTAGAAGTCGGTGTCCTCGGCGTAGGCGACGGCCTCAATCGAGGCGAGGCCGGGACTGGCGATGGGACCGGGCGGGAGTCCGGCGTAGCGGCGCGTGTTGTAAGGCGAAGGGTGGTCGAGGTCGGCGAGGGTAATCTCGTCGCCTGCCTTCCACCAGCCATACGCCTCGACACTGGCCGGGTCCTCGGCGATGGCGTACTGCACGGTGGCGTCCGCGCCGAGGCGATCGAAGGCCGCGAGGCGGTTGAGGAACACGCCGGCGACGACGGGGCGTTCCTCGGGGACGGCAACCTCGCGTTCGATGATGGAGGCGAGGATGAGGACCTGGTGGGGGGTGAGACCCCGTTCGGCGGCGGCTTCACGCATGTCCGCGGAGAAACGCAGGTGCATGGTTTCCGCCATGAGCGCGATGAGCTCGGCGGCGGCGGAGCCGAGGGGCACGATGTAGGTGTCGGGGAAGAGGTAGCCCTCGTGGCCCACGCCCTCGGGGAGCTCGACGGCGAGGGTGAGTGGGAGCTCGACCTCGCGGGCAGCGGCAATGAACTCCTCGGCCGGGCCGAATCCCGCTTGCTGGGCGATCTCAGCCATCTCCTCGATGCGCAGCCCCTCGGGGAAGGTGACGCGGACGGTGGGAATGGCCTCCCCGACGGTGAGGGAGTTGATGACGGAGATGGTGGAAGCACAGGGCTGGAGGGTGTAGACGCCGGAGGCGAGGCGATTCTGCAGGCCGAGGAGCCCGGCAAGGACCTTGAACTGGGTGGCGGAGCGGATGACGCCGAGCGCCTCAAGCTGGTCGGCGACCTCGGCGGAGGTGCTGCCCTCGGCGAGGATGTAGCGCTGCGGGGAACCGGGCTCGCACGGCTCGGGGGCGGGGATGATGTCGGCCCCGAGGGTGGCCCGGGGCGTCCCGGCGAAGAGGGCGCCACCGACGATGACGGCGGCGATCACGACGCCAAAGGCCAACACCATGAGCAGGGTGCGCCCGCTGAACAGCCATCGGAACATCGGCATCATGCGTTGCCGCCCGCGCGGGAATCGAGGACCGCCTGGAGGAGGAGGGCGGCGGCGGCAGAATCGAGGGCGCCGTCACGCTGGCGGCCACGGGGCACGTAGCGGGCGGCCTCGACGGTGGAGAGGCGCTCATCCCACGTCGTCACGGGTACCTCGAGGTGCTCACGCAGACGCTCGACGAAGGCGCGTGTGGCGGTGGTCTGGGCGGAGTCCTCACCCGCGAGGGTGAGGGGCAGGCCAACGATGACCTCACCAACGTCTTCGGCGGTGACGAGCGCGGGGATGGCACTGAGGACGGCGCGCGTCCCGCCCCGCACGGCGGGGCGGGGATGGGCGTAGAGGCCAAGCTCATCGCTGACGGCCACGCCGGTGCGGCGCGAGCCCAGGTCAAGGGCCATCAGACGGACTGGCATCGGCGTTGGGGTCTTCTGGCTCGAAGGCGCGGCTGGCGAACTGGATGTCGAGCCGGAACCCGAAGCGGGGGAGCCGCGGCGCCCAGCCCGGCGTGAGGTCGATCTCGACATCGTCAATACCATAGCGCGTTGCGAGCTCTGCTTCCGCGTCGGAGGCGCTGCGGCCAGCGACGGCGTCCTCCACCTCGGCGGGGGAGGGACCCAGCGGGAACTCCGCGCTCACCCGCAGCTCGCCCGTGAAGGAACCATCGGGGTGATTGACCTGGAGGTTGCCCGTCTCGACGCCGAGGACGGTTCCGGGGACGAGCTCGCCGGAGCCCCCGGGGGCGGCGAGGAGCGCGCGCGCAAGCGTATCGAGCACCTCCGGGGAGATGGCGCGCGCCTCGAACGTGGTGCGCACCTCCATGAAGACGACATCGGCGGCCTCCCCCGCCTGGGCGCTGGGCTCCCCCAACTCAACGGTGACGGTGGCGCTGCGGAGGATGATCCCGTAGCCGGGGCGGGCGTTGGTGAGGAGGGCGCCGGGCGGCGGGCCCACGCCAACGTCCCCGGCAAGCGACTCGAGGGCGCGGATGTCGGCCGGGGCGACGGCGCGGACGACATCGTCGGCGCCGCCAAGGGCGGGGTCGGGGTTGGTGGCGGCGAGGACGGCCAGATCGGTGCTTCGCCACTGGGTGATGGCCCCGGCATCGACGTTGCCGGCGGAACCGGCGGAGCGGGCGGTCACGGGCCCGAAGGCGTTCCCGCCGGCGGGAACGGTGACGGGGATGTCGAACTCGAAGGCGACGAAATCGGGAATGGCGAAGACGACGGCGCCCGCGGGCACCGTGACGCTGCGTTCGGTCGGGTTCGTGATCCTGAGCGTGGCGGTGGCCGGGGCGACGCCCTGGATGACCTCCCCCGTCGTGGGCACGGCGAGGAGCACATCCCGCTCCACCGTGACCGTCGTAGCCGGGAGCAGCATCCGATCGAGGTCGATCTCGTCGACCCGCGGGGAGGCGCGAACCACCGTGACGCCCTCGACGGTCTGGGTGCGGGGATAGACCTTGACGGTGGCCGAGGGCCCGGCGGTGAAGAGCGCAGCCGCCGCGGCCAGGATGAAGACCGCCAGCGCGACGTACTGGGCGTAGCGGCCGAAGGGCGGGACGAGCAGGGCGAAGGATCCGAGCCTGATGACGACCTTGCCGCCCGATCCCCAGTGCACCTTGCGCGGATTCCAGGAGACGGGAACACCCTGGGCCCGCGCGCGCCGAGCGAGCACCCCCGAACGCGTGGCCACGGCGAGGGTGCGCCCGGAAGCCTCGGCATGGCGGGCAACGCGGCGCATGCCGAGCTCCTCGGACATGGCGCGGTTGCCGCTGCGGGCGTGCAGCACGACCGCGAGCGACGGGGCGACATCGATTCGGCCGCAGATGCCGTCGATCGGCTCGTGGCGGCTGATGGGCACGATCGAGGCCAGCGACTGCTCCGCAGGGGGCGCCTCCGGGGCAGGGGGTTCGGGCTCCCCGATTGTTGGGGCGGGAGGTTCGGCGGGGGGAGGCGGGGGTGGCTCGGGGGCGTCGAAGGCCTCTGGCGTCTCCGGGGCCGTCGATTCGGACTCGGGGGAGTCGTCCATTGGGCTACCCAGCCTCAAGGGCGATCCGAGCGCGGCGGCGGCCCTCTTCAAGAGCGGCATCGATGCCACCGGGGTCGCGGGCGCCCGCTTCGGCAAGGTCGGGGCGGCCACCGCCACCGCCGCCGGCGGCCTTCGCCACCTCGCGCACGATGTTCCCCGCATGGATGCCGGCGTCCACGAGGTCGGGGGTGGCGGCGACGACGAATGCGGGCCGGTCGTCGATGACGGCGGCAAGGACGAGGAGGGCGGGGGAGAGGCGGCGGCGGAGGTCGTCGGCGAGCTCCTTGAGGGCCTCGCGGGAGGCGGCCTGCACGCGCGCGACGACGAGGTGGGCCTCCCCGATGCGTTCGGCGGCGGCGGCAAGGTCAGCGCTCTGCTCGGCGGCCTGGGAGCGCTGGAGATCGGCCACGCGCGTGCGGAGGCCGGCGAGCTCCTCCTGGAGTGCCTCGATGCGCGCTTCGAGCCCGGCGGGCGGGGTGGAGAGGCGCTCGGCGAGGCGCTGGAGGCGGGCGTGCTGGTCGAGGAGGAAGCGCTCGGCGGAGGCGCCGGAGAGCGCCTCGATACGGCGTGTCCCGGCGGCGACGGCGGACTCGCGCAAGATGTGCACGAGGCCGAGCTCGCCGGTCTGAGACACGTGCGTCCCGCCGCAGAGCTCGGCGCTGAAGGGCGCACCGTCGCCGCCGATCTCGACGACACGCACCTCGGCGCCGTACTTGTCGCCGAAGAAGGCGAGGGCGCCATCCTCGATGGCCTGCTGGTAGCTGGTCATGCGCCACTCGACGGGGCGGTTCTGGCGGATGACGCCGTTCACCAGGCTCTCGACCTCGTCGAGGCTCTCGCGGGGGGCGCTCTCGAGGTGGGTGAAGTCGAAGCGGAGGCGTTCGTCGGCCACGAGGGAGCCCTGCTGACGCACGTGTTGGCCGAGCGTGCCGCGGAGGGCGGCGTGGAGGAGGTGGGTGGCGGTGTGGTTGCGGGTGACGCCGCCGCGCCAGGCGAGGTCGACCTCGGCGCGGAGGGAGTCGTCCACGCGCAGCTCGCCCTCCGCCACCTTGCCGGAGTGGACGATGGCGCCGCTCGCACCCTGCGTGTCCTCGACCGCGAAGAGCCCGTTGGGGGCGCGCAGGAGGCCACGGTCGCCGAGCTGGCCGCCACCTTCCGGATAGAAGGGGGTGGAGTCGAGGATGACCTCGGCTTCCGTGCCAGCGGGGATGACGTCGGCGGGACGGCCGTCGTGGAGGAGGGCGACGACACGGGCATCGGCATCGACATGGCGCCAGCCAACAAAGGCGCTGTGGTCGCCACCGATGGCGGCAAGAGCGGGGCGGTCCTCGCCCCCGAGGAGTGCGGCCGCTTCGCGGGCGCTGCGGCGCTGGGCTTCGAGGGCCTCTTCGAAGCCGTCCGTGTCGACGGCGAAGCTGCGGGCGCCGGCGATCTCGCGGGTGAGCTCGATGGGCAGGCCGAAGGTGTCGTAGAGGGAGAAGGCCTCCTCGCCGGGCAGGGTGCGCCGCCCGGCGCCCTCAAGGCGATCGAGGACGAGGTCGAGGCGCTGGGAGGCAGCAGCGAGGGTGCGGATGAAGCGTTCCTCCTCGCCCCCAATGGCACGCAGGATGAAATCGCGCTCCCGTTCGAGGTGGGGGTAGGCGGGGCCGAGCTTGGCGATGGACGCCTCGACAAGGCGATTCAGGAAGGGCTCGTCCACGCCCTCACGGCGGGCAAGGTAGACGGCGCGGCGGAGGATGCGGCGGAGGACGTAGCCGCGCCCCTCGTTGCTGGGAACGACGCCGTCGCCGACGAGAAGCGTCGCGGCGCGGGCGTGCTCGGACATGGCGCGGACGGCGCGGCCCTCGGAGGCGCTGGCGCGGCCGCCGAGGTAGTCAACCCCGACCACGGCGGCCGCCGCCTCGATGATGGAGAGGAAGATGTCGGTCTCGAAGATCGAGCGCGTCCCCTGCTGGATGGCGGCGACGCGCTCGAGGCCGCTGCCGGTATCGATGTTCTTCGAGGGGAGGTCGCTCAGGGAGCCGTCCTCGTGGCGGAAGTTCTGCATGAGGACGAGGTTCCAGTACTCGAGGAAGCGCTCGCCGTCGCTGGCGGGGTCGGCGCCGTCGAGGCCGCGCTCGGGGAAGTAGTCGTAGAAGATCTCGGTGTCGGGCCCGCAAGGGCCTACGGGGCCGCTGTACCAGTAGTTCTCGGACTCGTCGTAGCGATGGATGCGCTCGTGAGGCACGCCCGTGTCGCGCCACGCCTGGTAGGCCTCGTCGTCACCGTCGTAGATGCTGACGTGGATGCGTTCGGGCGGAAGCTGATAGACGCCGGTGCTGAGGTCCCAGGCCCAGGCGATGGCCTCGGCCTTGAAGTAGTCGCCGAAGCTGAAGTTGCCGAGCATCTCGAAGGCGGTGCAGTGGCTGAAGTCGCCGACCTCCTCGATGTCGGTCACACGGAAGGCGCGCTGAACAGTGGTGGCGCGACGCACGGGAGGTTCGGCCTGGCCGGTGAAGTACGGCTTGAACTGCTGCATCCCCGCGGTCGTGAAGAGGGTGGTCGGGTCGCCGACGGGGACGAGGGGCCAGGGGGGGAGCAGACGGTGATCGCGCTCCGCGAAGAAGTCCACGAACGCAGCGCGAATCTCGTCGGAAGTCCGTGGGGGAGCAGGCATTGCGCCTTCGGATGCTACGAGCGCAACCCGTCGAGTGTCGAGCGGAGGAGGCGCTTGACTCCTTGACATCGCCTTATGGCGCTCTAGCATGTGGGGCGCACACAGCCACACGCCTATGAGCGAAGATCCCGATCCCCACGAACGCGAGCCCTTTCCACTAGCTGGTCTCGATAGACGCGCCCTTTGGCGGGCGTGTTCGCTCGCCCGATGAGCGCGGCGCTGGGTGTGGTCGTGCTCGCCGCCGAGCGCAGCGACCGGATGCGGTCGGCGCTCCCGCCGGCGCTGCACGCGGTGGCGGGCGTCCCCTCTGCGCAGTACGTCATCGACGCGGCACGGGAACTCTCGCCGGGCCGTCTCGTGGTGGTGGCGGACGAGGAGGGTGTAGCGCTGGTTGGCGCTGACCGCTGCGTCGCCGCGCAGGCCGGCGCCGAGGCGCTCCACGAAGCGCTCGACGGGTGCGCCAGCGTGTTACTGGCGCGGGGTGACACACCACTGGTCGGCAGCGACCTGCTGCGTGCGCTCATTGAAGCCCGGGGAGATGCGCCACTCGCATTGGCAACGTCGACAGACGGGGAGCGAGCGGGGCCGTGGTGCGCGGACGCCGGCTGGCTCTGGGACCACCTCGACGCCGAGACGGCGGACGGGAACGTGCTTGCCTCGCTGGCCGCAGCGGCGCAGACGGAGGGGCATCCAGCGCGCACCGTGGCGGCGGACGAAGCCGCAAGCCTGAGCATCGACAACCGCGCAGGACTGGCGCAGGCAGAAGCGATCGTGCGGGAGCGCCTGATCGCGGCGCACCTCGCGGCGGGGGTGACGTTCCGCGATCCAGCGACGGTCTACCTGGACCGCGACGTGCGGCTGGAGGCGGATGTCCGCATCGAGCCCAACTGCTACCTGTACGGGAAGACCTCGGTGGCGACGGGCGCGGTGATCGGGCCGGGGGCGACATTGCGGAACGCGAACGTCGGTCCGGAGAGCACCGTCGAGCACTCGGTCGTGGAGGACTCGAGGGTGGGGAGGGGGACGACGGTGGGGCCGTACGCGCACGTGCGCAGCGGGGCCGCCATCGGGGACGGCTGCGAGATTCACAACTACGCCGAGGTCAAGAACTCCGTCGTCGGCGACGGCGTCAAGATGCACCACTTCAGCTACCTCGGCGACGCGGACGTGGGCGAGGGCGCGAACATCGGAGCGGGGGCGGTGACGGTGAACTTCGACGGGAAGGCGAAGCACCGAACACATATCGGGGTGAGGGCCTTCGTTGGGTGCGACACGATGCTGATCGCACCGGTCTCGGTGGGCGACGGCGCCTTCACGGCGGCGGGAGCGGTGGTGACACGGGACGTGGCGCCCGGCGTGCGCGTGGCGGGCGTGCCCGCCCGCGCGCTTCCCCAGAAAGACGAGGAGACGGCCTAGCGATGGCAATAGGTGAGATCGTGGCCATCGTGGTGATCGCCTTCGCATCGGTAGTGCTGGCGCTGGTGGCGGGCGCGGAGACGGCGCTGGAGCGCACGAACGTGGCCCGCATCCAGGCGCTCGCGCGCCAGGGAAATCAGGCAGCGCTGCGCATCGTGGGGACAGTGGAGCGACCGCTCGAGCCGCTGGGCCCGCTGACCACCGCGCGAGTGCTGGCGGCGGCGGGGGTCGTGTCGGCCTTCGCCTACATCGGAGCCGTCGAGCTGGGGGCGGGGGGCGCGGCCTGGATCGGCATTGGCGGGGGCGCCTACGCGGCGCTCGTGCAGATGACCGTGGGCACGCTGGCGGCACAGCGTCCCGAGTACTCGGTGCTGCAGCTTCATCGCGTCATTGTGGCGGCACGCATGGCCTTCACGGCGCCAGCCTGGGTGCTGAGCGTCCCGGCGAGGCTGATCGCGGCGCCACTGCAGAGCGTTCGGCCGGGGTCGCAGAACGAGGACATCCTCGCGCTGCTGGAGCGGGAGGAGGCAAGCGGCGGCGTCGAAGAGGAGGAGGAGCGGATGATCCGCGGGATCATCGGGCTGGAGGACAAGACGGCGCGGGAGGTGATGGTGCCGCGCATCGACATCGTCGCCACGGAGGTCCGGGCGAGCATCACCGAAGCGGCGCAACTCGCGACGGAACGGGGCTTCAGCCGCATTCCCGCCTTTGGCGAGAGTATCGACGACATCGCCGGCATCGCCTACGCAAAGGACCTGCTGGAGGCGCTGCTCTCGGGACGCGACTCCTCGCTGCGAGCGCTGCTGCGGGAAGCGGTGTTCATCCCGGAAACGAAACACGCCGACCAACTGCTGACGGAGATGCGAGCGAACCGCACGCACCTTGCGATCGTGGTCGACGAGTACGGGGGGACGGCCGGGCTGATCACGATCGAGGACCTGATCGAGGAGATCGTGGGGGAGATCGAGGACGAGTACGACGTGGCCAGACCCGCCATGGAGCAGATCTCGGAGGACGAGGTGCTGCTCGATGCGAGCATGCCGGCGGAGGTGCTGGAGGAGTTGTTCGACTACACGGCGGAGAGCGAAGACTTCGATACCGTCGGGGGATTCGTCATCTACGAGCTCGGGCGGCTGCCGGCGGTGGGGGATGAGGTGCAGGTGGACGGCCTGCGCCTGAGCGTGCTGAGCATGTCGGGGCGGCGGCTGCGGCGGTTGCGCGTCGCGCGGGAGGGCGCAGAGGCCTGACTCGCGGAGGCGTGCTAGAGTCCGACCCGCAATGGTTGGCGACAGCACGGAACGCGCTCAGTGGATCGCCCTGCGCCGGGCCGGGCTCGGCTCGGAGAGCTTCCGCAGCCTGATCGCCTACTTCGGGAGCATCGCCGAGGCCTGGGAGGCGCCCTCGGGGGTGGCGAGGGAGGCGGGGCTGCGGCCACAGTACGTGCGCGGCTTCGAGCGGGCGCGGCGAGAGTTCGCGCCGGAGGAGGAGCTGGAAGCGATCGAGCGGCACGGCGTGCGCACGCTCACCTGGGAGGACGAGGCGTACCCCTCGCTGCTAAAGGAGATCCCGCAGAGCCCGCCGGTGCTGTTCGTGCGGGGAAGCGCGGGCCCGCAGTTCGAGCAGTCGCTGGCGGTGGTGGGGACGCGGCGGGTGACGCCGTACGGGCGCGAGGTGTGCGAGCAGTTCTGCGGGGCGGTGGCGCGGGCCGGGGTGGCCATCGTGAGCGGGCTGGCGCGGGGCATCGACTCGATCGCGCACCGCGTGGCGGTGGACGAGGGGGCGCCGACGGTGGCGGTCATGGCGGGGGGCATCGACGGCATCTACCCGCGTGAGAACGCGGGCCTGGCGGAACGCGTGATGGCGGACGGGTGCGTGATCTCGGAGTACCCGCCCGGGGTGAAGACCCGCGCCGACTACTTCCCCCGGCGGAACCGGATCATCTCAGGGCTGGCGTGGGCGACGCTCGTGATCGAGGCGGGGCCGACGAGCGGGGCGCTGCACACGGCCCACCACGCGCTGGAGCAAAACCGGGAGGTGTTCGCCACGCCGGGGAGCGTGTTCTCGCAGCAGAGCACGGGCACGAACCGGTTGATCCGGGAGAGCGCGGCGAAACTGGTGGGTTCGGCGGAGGAACTGTGCGAGGAGCTGAACCTGCTCAGCATCGGGCAGCAGCTTCCGCTGGGGGAGTCGCCGGCGCGGGTGGCGCGGTCGACGGCAGCGGCGGCGGAGACGAGCGCGGAGGAGGGGCGGGTCTTGCACTGGCTGGAGGAGGGACCCCTGCACGTGGACGAGGTGGCGCGCCGAGCGGAGCTGCCGATCGAGGTGGTGACGGGGGCGCTGTTAACGCTGGAACTGCGGGGATTGGTGCGCCAGCAGGAGCCGCTGACGTACCTGCGAACGGGGTAGCCGGAGAGCCCTCGGGGGGGCCGCGCGAATTGACAGCGGAAGGGGCGAGACCTATTCTTCTCTTTCGGGCCTGGCTCAGGTCCTACGGACTTTAACAACTGGATAGCGGACGAAAGAGAACGTCTGGGAACCCGTCAAGGGAAAAAATGACTCAGCCATCGGGTTGAGTGCTCTTACGGAGAGTTTGATCCTGGCTCAGGACAAACGCTGGCGGCGTGTATTAGGCATGCAAGTCGAGCGAGAAACCGGCTTTCGGGCTGGTGGAGAGCGGCGGACGGGTGAGTAACACGTGGGTAACCTGCCCTGGAGTGGGGGATAACCCGGCGAAAGCCGGGCTAATACCGCATACCACCTTCGGTGAGAAACCGGATGGTGAAAGCTCCGGCGCTTTGGGAGGGGCCCGCGGCCGATTAGCTAGTTGGTGAGGTAACGGCCCACCAAGGCCACGATCGGTAGCTGGTCTGAGAGGATGGTCAGCCACACGGGGACTGAGAACGGCCCCGACTCCTACGGGAGGCAGCAGCTAAGAATCTTGCGCAATGGGCGAAAGCCTGACGCAGCAACGCCGCGTGCGGGAGGAAGGCCTTCGGGTTGTAAACCGCTTTTGCGAGGGAAGAAGTACTGACGGTACCTCGCGAATAAGCCACGGCTAACTACGTGCCAGCAGCCGCGGTAATACGTAGGTGGCAAGCGTTGTCCGGATTTACTGGGCGTAAAGCGCCCGCAGGCGGCCCGGCAAGTTTCAGGTGAAATCTCCCGGCTCAACCGGGAGGGGTCTTGGAAAACTGCCAGGCTTGAGGCAGGGAGGGGAATGCGGAATTTCCGGTGTAGCGGTGAAATGCGTAGATATCGGAAGGAACACCAGCGGCGAAGGCGGCATTCTGGCCCTGACCTGACGCTCAGGGGCGAAAGCGTGGGGAGCAAACCGGATTAGATACCCGGGTAGTCCACGCCGTAAACGATGAGTACTAGGTGTTGGGGGTATCGACCCCCTCAGTGCCGAAGCTAACGCGATAAGTACTCCGCCTGAGGACTACGGCCGCAAGGCTAAAACTCAAAGGAATTGACGGGGGCCCGCACAAGCAGCGGAGCGTGTGGTTTAATTCGATGGTACGCGAAGAACCTTACCCGGATTTGACATGCATGTGGTACCGAGGTGAAAGCTGAGGGACCCTTCGGGGAGCATGCACAGGTGTTGCACGGCCGTCGTCAGCTCGTGCCGTGAGGTGTTGGGTTAAGTCTCGCAACGAGCGCAACCCCTGTCGTCAGTTGTATTTTTCTGACGAGACTGCCGGGAAACCCCCGGAGGAAGGAGGGGATGATGTCAGGTCAGCGTGGCCCTTATATCCGGGGCTACACACACGCTACAATGGGTGGTCCAACGGGTCGCGAAACCGCAAGGTGGAGCTAATCCCATCAAAGCCATCCTCAGTTCGGATTGCAGGCTGAAACTCGCCTGCATGAAGCCGGAGTTGCTAGTAACCGCAGGTCAGCACTACTGCGGTGAATACGTTCCCGGGCCTTGTACACACCGCCCGTCACGTCATGAAAGTTGGTAACACCTGAAGCCGCTCGGCTAACCGCAAGGAGGCAGGCGTCGAGGGTGGGGCCAGCGATTGGGACGAAGTCGTAACAAGGTAGCCGTAGCGGAAGCTGCGGCTGGATCACCTCCTTTCTAGGGAGTACGCCCTACCGACAAGACACTCAGCAACGGTGTTGCGGGGTGCGGCAGGGATGATCCCAGGTCGATCGCCCCGAGCTTCGGCTCGAGGTGACCCCAAAAGGCCTCCAGGCGGCCTTCTTCCGTCCGCTATCCAGCTCTTAAAGGCCGTGCCGGCCCAAGGGCCATTAGCTCAGCTGGTTAGAGCGCAGTCCTGATAAGACTGAGGTCTCTGGTTCGAGTCCAGAATGGCCCACCACTCTGGCGCCGGGCGCAAGGGGCCGTAGCTCAGTTGGGAGAGCGCCGCCTTTGCAAGGCGGAAGTCGGGAGTTCGAGTCTCCTCGGCTCCACCACTCCTCCTGGGACTGCGGCAAGAGCGGGTTTCGGTATCGGGGAGCGCCACCTGGCGCCCCCCGGCGACGAAGCCGGGACGGACCTTCACAACTGAAGAGCGATGAAACTGCGAACGGGTTCGCTGCGTTCCCCTCGGGGAGTGTGGCGAAGCCGGGAGAGATTCATGCGTGCGAGCCTTAATTGAGGTCAAGCTACTAAGGCGCGCGGTGGATGCCTAGGCATCAGGGGCCGAAGAAGGACGTGGTAAGGCTGCGATAAGCTCCGCTCAGCTGCCAAACAAGCTCAGGCGGAGATTTCCGAATGGGGAAACCCGGTCCGGGATTACCGGATCACTCCAGGTTGAACACATAGACCTGGTAGAGGGAACCGGGGGAACTGAAACATCTAAGTACCCCGAGGAAAAGAGATTATTCCCTAAGTAGCGGCGAGCGAACGGGGAAAAGCCCAAACCGGTTGGGTTCGCCCAGCCGGGGTTGTAGGACCTGCCAGCTTTCGGGCACGGAGTTAGCAATCGCAAACCAAGACGAACGGCACTGGAACGGCCGGCCAAAGAGGGTGAGAGCCCCGTAGACGAATGGTTTGTGACTCCGGGCAGGCACCTGAGTACCACGGGACACGTGAAACCCTGTGGGAATCTGGGGAGACCACTTCCCAAGGCTAAATACCCCTGATGACCGATAGTGAACCAGTACCGTGAGGGAAAGGTGAAAAGTACCCCGGGAGGGGAGTGAAACAGATCCTGAAACCGTGTGCTTACATGCAGTCGGAGCTCGTTTCGACGAGTGACGGCGTGCCTATTGAAGAATGAGCCGGTGAGTTACGCTACGTCGCAAGGTTAAGTGACTTCGTCATGGAGCCGTAGCGAAAGCGAGTCCGAATAGGGCGATTGAGTGGCGTGGAGTAGACGCGAAACTTGGTGATCTACCCATGGGCAGCGTGAAGTCCGGGTAAAACCGGATGGAGGCGCGAACCTTCTTGTGTTGCAAAACGATTGGATGACTTGTGGGTAGCGGTGAAATGCCAAACGAACCAAGAGATAGCTCGTTCTCCCCGAAATGCATTTAGGTGCAGCCTCGGAAGTATCTCCGGCGGAGGTAGAGCTCTGGATGGGCTAGGGGGCTTACCGCCTACCAAACCCAACCAAACTGCGAATGCCGCCGGACAAAATCCGGGAGTGAGACAGTGGGGGATAAGCTTCATTGTCGAAAGGGAAACAGCCCAGACCACCAGCTAAGGTCCCAAAGTTCACGCTCAGTGTACAAGGATGTTGAATTGCAAAGACAGCCAGGAGGTTGGCTTAGAAGCAGCCACCCTTTAAAGAGTGCGTAACAGCTCACTGGTCGAGTGATTCTGCGCCGAGAATTCAACGGGGCTAAGCGTGACACCGAAGCTGTGGGTCATCCGCATTGGCGGATGGCGGTAGGGGAGCGTTCGCTTCAGCAGAGAAGGGGTTGCTGTGAGGCACCCTGGAGCGGAGCGAAGTGAGAATGCCGGCATGAGTAGCGTAAGGTGCGTGAGAACCGCACCCGCCGTAAACCTAAGGTTTCCTACGGAAGGTCAGTCCGCGTAGGGTTAGTCGGGCCTAAGCCGAGGCCGAGAGGCGTAGGCGATGGACAGCTGGTTAGTATTCCAGCACCACGATGGTCGCGCTTTAACGCAGAGGGGGGACCCGGAAGGGTAGGTCCCGCGGATCTATTGGATATGGTCCGTTTCTGAGTCGTAGGCATCCGGTGGCAGGTAAATCCACCACCGGGCCAAGCTGAGGATTCGGGAGAAGTGGAGACATTCGTCAAAGCGACGGGGTTGAGCCCAAGCCGGCGAGAAAAGCCTCGCTGCTAGTTACCAACGTGCCCGTACCGCAAACCGACACTGGTAGGTGGCGGTAAGTACCGTGAGGCGAACGGGAGAACCTTCGTTAAGGAACTCGGCAAATTGGATCCGTAACTTCGGGAGAAGGATCGCCCTCGGCTGTAAACCGGCTTGCCCGGTGAGCGGCAGGGGGCCGCAGTGAGCAGGCCCAGGCGACTGTTTACCAAAACCACAGGTCTCTGCAAAAGCGAAAGCTGACGTATAGGGGCTGACGCCTGCCCAGTGCCGGAAGGTTAAGGGGAGAGGTGAGAGCTTCGAACCGAAGCCCCGGTGAACGGCGGCCGTAACTATAACGGTCCTAAGGTAGCGAAATTCCTTGTCGGGTAAGTTCCGACCCGCACGAAAGGCGTAACGATCTGGGCACTGTCTCGACGAAGGACCCGGCGAAATTGAATTGGCCGTGAAGATGCGGCCGACCCGCGGCAGGACAAAAAGACCCCGTGGAGCTTTACTGCAGCTTGACACTGGGAGTGGGCCTTAGATGCGTAGGATAGGTGGGAGGCTTTGAAGTCACGCTTTCGGGCGTGGTGGAGCCAACCTTGAAATACCACCCTTCTGTGGTTTGCTTTCTAACTCCTGATCAAGCAGGAGGACAGTGTCTGGTGGGCAGTTTGACTGGGGCGGTCGCCTCCCAAAGAGTAACGGAGGCGCACAAAGGTTCCCTCAGGGTGGATGGAAATCACCTGTTGAGTGTATTGGCACAAGGGAGCTTGACTGCGAGACCTACAAGTCGAGCAGGGGCGAAAGCCGGTCAAAGTGATCCTACGGTTCCGAGTGGAAGGGCCGTGGCTTAACGGATATAAGTTACCCCGGGGATAACAGGCTTATCTTGCCCAAGCGTCCATAGCGACGGCAAGGTTTGGCACCTCGATGTCGGCTCGTCGCATCCTGGGGCTGGAGTAGGTCCCAAGGGTTGGGCTGTTCGCCCATTAAAGCGGTACGCGAGCTGGGTTCAGAACGTCGTGAGACAGTTCGGTCTCTATCCGCCGTGGGCGCAGGAAGTTTGAGAGGCGTTGCCCCTAGTACGAGAGGACCGGGGTGAACGAACCGCTGGTGTGTGGGTTGTTCCGCCAGGAGCATTGCCCGGTAGCCATGTTCGGATCGGATAAGCGCTGAAAGCATCTAAGTGCGAAGCCGACCTCAAGATGAGACTTCCCACCCCGTCAAAGGGGGTAAGACCACAGGAAGACTACCTGTTTGATAGGCGCCAGGTGTAAGCGCGGCAACGCGTTCAGCTGAGGCGTACTAATGGTCGAGGGCTTGACCTCAATTGAGGCTCGCCGTGAATCTCGATGCAGTTCATCGCTCTTTAGTGCGAAGGTCCGTCAGGACCATCGGCGCGGGGTGGAGCAGTGGTAGCTCGTCGGGCTCATAACCCGAAGGTCGGGGGTTCGAATCCCTCCCCCGCTACCAGGTCACCGCGAAAGGCCTCCCTATCCGGGAGGCCTTTCGTCTTGCCCACAGACCGGCGGGCCGGGCTACTCGTCGAGCAGGTCGAGGATGCGGCGCTGCTCCTCGGGGCCGAGGGGCTCGGTGCGCGGGAGCTGCGGATCAAGCGCGCGCAGGGTCTCCACGATGACCCCGGCGACGGCGTGCCGCATGAAGGGCTTGTCGTCGGCGGGAATGACGTACCACGGCGCCCAGGGCCGGGATGTCACCTTTAGGGCGCGCTCGTAGGCATCGAGGTAGGCGTCCCAATGCTGGCGGTCGCGCACATCCGACATGGAGAACTTCCACTGCTTCTCCCGCCCCTCGACGCGGGCGCGCAGCCGTTCGGCCTGCGCTTCACGGGAGACGTTGAGCCAGAACTTGATGACGGTGGTGCCATTGCGGGCGAGGTGCGCCTCGTGGTCGCGGATGGACGTGAGGCGCCCTTCCCACAGCTCTTCGAGGCTGTCTCCATCGGGCAGGCGCTGGGGCTTGAGCAGCTCGGGGTAGACGCGGACGACGAGCACCTCCTCGTAGTAGCTGCGGTCGAAGACGCCGAGGCGGCCACGCTCGGGGAGGAGCCGGGCAGTGCGCCAGAGGAAGTCGTGGTCGAGTTCGTAGGAGGAAGGCTCCTTGAACGAGGTGACCTGGAGGCCGGCGGGGTTCACGCCGCGGAAGACAGCGCGGATGGTGCTGTCCTTCCCCCCCCGCATCAAGGGCCTGGAAGATGAGGAGGAGGGAGTGCCGGTCCTCAACGAAGAGCCGGTACTGGAGGTCGTCGAGCTCCTTGATGAGGTCGTTGAGGCCCCTTCGCAACTCCTTCTTGCGGGGGACCTTCCCGGGTGGGGACGTGGCGGCGGCACGGACGTCGAAGGTTCCATCGAAGGGCACTGACCAACGGCTTTGGGGTGGGAGGAACAACAGGGCCTCCTCCGCTTCTCTCGGGTTCAGAAACCTACTACGGGGCTTGCCGTCAGCGCCCTCTCCTACTGGCTCTCGATGACTGGAAGGGTAACGTGCGACGGGCGCCCGGCATCGTGGAACACCTGCTGGATTGCCACGCGCAGATCATCGGGAGCGGCGAATTCGGGGCGGACCTTCGAGTTGGCGTTGCGGCTGAAGCGGGGGAAGTTGCTGCTGCTGATCTCGAGCCGCAGCGCGTGACCCTGCTTGAACGTGTAGGCCACGTCCCAGAGGTCGATGGTCAGTTGGGCGACCTCCCCCGGCTCCAGGAACTCGGGCGCCTCGAACGAGTTGCGGAAGCGGGCGCGCAGGATACCGTCGGCAACGACGGCGCAGTAGCCGCCCGGCTCCACGTCAACGAGCTTGCCGGTGAAGTCCGTGTCGGGGGCGCTGCTCGCGATCCAGAGGTCGACGGTGATGTTGCCGGCGATGGTGACGGACTCAAGCAGGCGGGGCGAGGTGTAGACGAGCACGTCGTCGCGGGTCTCGATCTCGGACTGATCGCGCACGCCGCCCGGCCCGGTGACGGTAGCGAAGGTACGGCCGCCGATGGTCGGGACGGGGTCCTCGGGGTCGTAGCGGTAGCTGTCGAGGATCTCCGCGCCGGGCGGGTCGGTCGAGAGGGCGCCGTCGCCGAAGCGGGAGTTGGCCCGGCCAGCGCTGTGCAGATACCAGGACCTCGGCGAGCTGGGAGGGGGCCAGCTGTCGGTCTCCTGCCAGACGTTCTCATCGCCCATGAGGAAGTAGCGGGCGCGAGGCTGGGACATGAGGGGGGTGTTCTCCCCCTTCAGCCAATGGTCGAACCACTGGAGAAGGATGTCGCTCACCACGGCAACGCCGCTCAGCGCACGACCGCCGAACTCGCGGTCGCCCGCCCGCGAGAGGTTGTAGCCCATGTAGGAATTGTGATCCCACGGCCCAATGATGAAGCGATGGGTCTCACGCACGCGCTCGTCGGGGTGTTCCTGGAGCGCCAGGTTGAGGTCGAGGTGCCCCTTCAGGAACTGGTCGTACCAGCCGGCGATGTGCATCACAGGCACCGTGATCTCGTCGGCCCGGGCAGCGACGTCCAGGTGCTTCCAGTAGTCGTCGTAGGTGTCGTGATCGATGAATTCGTGCCAGTAGGGAAGGATGTCGCGTTCGCGCAGGACGGGCGCCTCGCTGAGGGGGAGGGTGCGAAGGAAGGCCACGCGATCGGCGGCGCCTACGGCCATCTGCCGGCGCAGCTCGCGCTGGCGGTCGGGGTCGACGCCCATCCGCATCATGGCGGGGAGGGCCCGGCCCTGGGTGTACCCGAGGTTGAAGCCGAGCTCGAGGGCGCCGCCGCTGTAGACCCAGCCGTCGTACAGGTTGGCGGCGGTGAGGTAGGCCATGGCCGCTTCGAGGTGGGGTGGCGCGGCAGCGGTCGCCTGAAGAGTGGTCACCCCCATGTAGGAGGACCCGTAGATGCCGACCTTGCCGTTGCTCCAGGGCTGGACGGCGGCCCATTCGACGGTGTCGTAGCCGTCCTCCTGCTCGTCGCCGTAGAGGGTCATGATGCCCTCGGACTGGAAGCAGCCGCGGCAGTCCTGCACGACCACGGCGTAGCCGTGCTCGGCAGCGACGATGGGGTTGACCATCTGGCTGCCGATGTTCTGGGCAACGGACTTGTCGTAGGGAATGCGGTGGACGAGCACGGGGTACTGCGCGTCGTCGTTGGGGCGGTAGATATCGGCGGCGAGGCGGACGCCGTCGCGCATGGGCGCCATGACGTTGCGTTCGACGAGGACCTGGGCAGTCATCAGGCTTGCGTCCCTCCGTCGATGACGAGCTCGACACCGGTCACGAACGAGGCTTCCTCGGAGGCGAGATAGAGGGCCCCGTAGGCGATGTCGATGGGCTGGCCGAGGCGGCCGATGGGGATGCGGTTGGCGATATCGAGATGCCTGCCGTGGGTGCCCTCACGCAGCATGGGCGTGTTGATCGAGCCGGGATGGATGATGTTCACGCGTATCTTCTCGGGGGCGTATTGCAGGGCGGCGGAACGCGTGACGAGGGCGAGCGCTGCCTTGGCCGCGGAGTAGGCCGCGCTGCTGACAGCCCCGTGCCTCGCGAGCGTCGACCCGACGTTGATGATGGAGCCGCCTCCTGCGCGCCGCATCTCGGGGATGGCGGCCTGCATACCGAGGAAGCCCGCCTTGCAGTTGACGTCGAAGAGGTCGTCCCAGTTCTCGGACGTTATGTCCTCGATGCCGCCCTCGCCCCGCCAGATGGCGGCGTTGTTCACGAGGACATCGAGCTTGCCGTAGCTCGAGATGGCATGCGCAATTGCGTGCTTCCACTGGTCGGCCTGGGTGGTGTCCAGGAGCACGAATTCGGCGCTCCCGCCCGACTCCGCGATCTCGGCGGCCACCTTGGTGCCCTCGGCCTCGCGTACGTCGGCGACGATGACACTCGCGCCCTCGGCGCTGAAGAGCCGGGCCTCAGCCTCGCCCTGTCCCCGTGCGGAGCCCGTGACGAGCGCCACTTTTCCTTCCAGCCTTCCCATGTCCGCCTCCAGACGTTCGCCGGCCAGGTTCCGAGGCATCGGCGGGCGGTAGTCTATCGCGATACGGAGGGCGACGACCCGCCACCGAACGAGGAGGTCTGCATGACCGCAGCAGCGGAGCGACCGCGGATCTGGCTGGGGGATGAGGGCGAACTGGGCATCCCGGACCTCACGGCCTCGGGCTGGGAGCGGCTCGAATCGCCGGACTACGCCGTCATCTTCCGCAAGGACGGAGCGCCGTCGTATGCGATCCGGGTGCGCGGGGCCGAAGCGACCGACGACGTGCGCGACCGCTGGAAGCGGGTGCACGATGTGCCCCTGGAGTCCGTCCGCACGGTCTCACGTCCCTTCGAGGGTTACGACGCCATCGAGCACGAGGCGCCCTGCGAGGAGTCGGACCTGCTGCGGACGCTCGTGGTGCGCACGGAGCGGCACCTGATCGACATCGGCCAGCTGGCCGCCATGGAGAGCGCCCACCGCGCCGAGTTTGAGGCGTTCCTGGCGGAGACCCGACTGAAGCGGGAAGAGTAGCGGCCGCGCCCTCAGACGGACCCGCGCTCTCCGAAGACCTCCTCGTTGTGCTCGCCGAGACGGGGAGCGGGGCGGCGGAGCTCGACGGGGGTAGCGGTGAAACGGTAGCCGGCGCGGGGGTAGCGGGCCGGGACCGGAGCGCCGGGGACGGGGCCCTCGACGAAGAACTCGCGGTCGTCCCAGTGGGGATCGTCGAGGTTCTCCTCGGGCCAGCGCACGGGACCCCAGGGCAGGTGCATCGACTGGGCGCGGCGGTACATCTCCTCGGCGGGGCGGGTGGCGACGAAGCGCTCGATGACCTCGCCGACGTGGCGGGCGGCGGCGGCGGTGTCGCCCTCACGCTCGTAGAGGGCGCGGGCGTAGGCGGGGTCGTGCAGGTCCCCGGCGGCATCGTGCTCATCGAGCCACTCCAGCAGGAGGGGGAAGAGGTGCTTCCGGCGGGGAACGCCACTGCCCAGGATCTGCATGTAGTGGCCGTCCGCGCTCAGGAACTGTGAGGGGGGCGTGGGGTCGGCGGCGGAGTGACGGCCCGTCTGGCGCTGGTTGATGCGGCGGCGATACTCCCAGCTCTCGAAGGCGCCCTCGGTGGTGCGGGCCGCCGCCTCGTGGATGGAAACATCGATCAGCTGGCCCTCGCCCGTGAGCGTGCGCTGCATGAGGGCGGCGATGATCCCGGCGACGGCGTACTCGCCCGCCATCCAGAACGAGTGCTCGCCGTCGGCACGGATGGGTGGCAAGTCATGGTCGTCGTAGCCGGTGCTCATGGGCGGTCCGCCGAGCGCCATGCTGACGAGATCGGTAACGGCCCAGTCCCGGCGCGGCCCGGAGAGACCGAATGGCGTGATCGCGCACCAGACGAGCCGTGGCGAATCCGGGGCGAGGGCTTCGTAGCCGAGGCCGAGGGCATCGAGCGCGCCCGGTTCCGTGCTATCGACGACAACATCGGCGCGGGCGACGAGGGCGCGCCAGCGGGCGGCGTCCTCCGGTTCGGCGAGCGAGAGGGTAACGCCGCGCTTGTTCGTGTTGAGGTAGGCGAAGCGCAGGCTGGCGTCGGGGTCGGGGCGGTCGTCGACGAAGGGGCCGGTGTGGCGGGTGCGGGCGCCCTCGGGGGTTTCGACGCGGATCACCTCCACCCCCGCATCGGCGAGGAGCTTGCCGGCGACCTCGCCACGGTCGCCGATCTCCACGGCAGTGAGGCCGGCGAGGGGACCGGGCATCAGACCGCCCCCTCGGAGAGCAGCGTCTCGAACTCGGCCTCGCTGTAGCCGAGGATTTCCGTGGCCACCTCGCGGGTGTGCTCGCCGAGGAGGGGCGCCCCGCGATCGAGGCGCCAGCGGGACTTCGAGAAGCGCATGGGGAGCCCCTCGAAGCGGTGCTCCCCGAGTTCGGGATGGGGAGCGGTGGGGTAGAAGCCGCGGGCCGCGAGCTGGGGGTCGCGCTCCATACGGTCCTCCATCGTCTGGACGACGCCGGCGGGGACGCCGCGTGCCTGCAGGGCCTCCATGAGCGGGTGCGGCTCGCACTCGCGCGTGCATTCCGTGATGGCCTCGTCGAGCGCGTCCTGGTGGGCGACGCGAGCCTCGTTCGTGGCGAAGCGCTCGTCCGCGAGGAGCTCGGGAGCGGCAAGCTCGTCGCAAAGCGCCCGCCAGCAGGCGTCGTTCTCCGCGGCGATGGCGATCCAGCGGTCGTCGCCGGCACAGCGGTAGATGCCATGGGGGGCGACGGCAGGCCAGCGCGAGCGGTTCCCGATGCGCTCCGAGGGGCGTCCGTTCACCTGGAAATCGAGCATGTTGACGCCGGCGAGGAGCATGCCCGTCTCGACCTGGGAGAGGTCGACATGCTGGCCCTCGCCGGTCTGGGAGCGATGGTAGAGGGCCATGAGGGCGGCCACGGCGCCGTAGTAGCCGGCGGTGTGGTCGAGGTAGGAGAAGCCCCAGCCGGCCGGGGGCTGGTCGGGGAGACCGGAGACGGCGGTCGCGCCGGAGACCGCCTGGGCGGTGGGTCCCCAGGTGACGTAGGTGGTGTCGCGGCCCAGGTGGCCGTAGCCGGAGACGGAGAGGTAGACGATGTCGGGTCGCAGCTCGCGGAGGCGCTCGTAGGGGAAGCCCATGCGGGCGAAAGCGCCCGGGCTGAAGTTCTCGACGACGAGGTCGGAGACGGCGACGAGGCGTTCAACCAGCTCGCGACCGCCGGGCTTACCAAGGTTGGCGGTGATGCTGAGCTTGTTGCGGTTGAAGTTGTTGTGCAGGCCGCGACGGTTGGGGCCGGGCTGGCCGGGCATGAGGCGAACCGTATCGAGGTGGTCCTCGCTCTCGACCTTGATGACCTCGGCGCCGAGGTCGGCGAGGATGCTGGTCGCCTGGGGGCCGGCGACGATCCAGGAGAAGTCGCAGACGCGGATCCCTTCGAGGGGGAGGGGTGCGGCGGCGGGGTCGGCGGGCATTGTCATGGGGGGCCTCGGGCGGGGGAATGGTACCTGCTGCGGGCGGGGCGCGGTTGCCGGTGGCCCTCGGCGGGCGTACGTTGACCTTCGCGAGAACGTCAGCACTGAAGAGCCGCGCTCGCGCTGGTGGGGGATTGGCACGGATCGAGGAGCGTGGCGCGGGGGCCGGTCCCGCACGGCTGGCTGGGCGTGGCCTTAACCTGCAGACGTTCGCGGCCTTCGAGTTGCGCGACTTCCGGCTGCTGTGGCTGAACAACTTCAGCTACGCGCTCGTGCAGGGCATCCTGCGCTTCGCCTTCCCCTGGCTGGTCATTGAAGCATTGCTGGCCCGGGACTTTTTCCTGGGGGCGGTGAGCTTCGCGCTGGGCGTGCCGGTGCTGTTTCTCGCGCTCCCGGTAGGGGTGCTCTCCGACCGCTGGGACCGGCGCGTGCTGCTCTTCGTCAGCCAGTTCCTGGTGCTGGCCGCTTCCTCGCTGACAGCCATCCTGATCTGGGTGGACGTGATGACCATCGGGATGGCCATGGTGATGGCCCTCTTCGCGGGTGTTGGTATCGCGGTGGGGCAGCCGGTACGGCAGGCGCTCATCCCGGCGGTGGTTCCCTCGCACCGGCTGATGAACGCGATCACGCTGAACAGCCTCGGACAGAACGTCTCCCAGATAGGCGGGCCCGCACTCGGGGGCATCGCCATCACACTCTGGGGCATCGGGGGGAGCTTTGGGCTTCAGGCGGTTCTGGTGGCCGTCGGAGTGCTCTTCATCATTCCGCTTCGCATTCCCCCGAGGGCGCCCTCGCCGGTCCCGAGCGCGGAAGCGGGGGCGCCCGTCCGCTCACGGCTCACGGTTCTGTTCAGCGACATCTTCGAGGGCTTCCGCTTCATCGCCTTCAAAAATGCGGAGATCCGCGTTCTCTTCATCCTGCTGCTTGCCTCGTCGCTCGTCATCATGGGCCCCTGGCAGACGCTGCTGCCACGGATTGGACAGGCCCAACTCGGCCAGGGCGCCTTCTGGACCAGCATGCTGTTCGCCTTCATGGGGGTCGGGACGATCGTCAGTTCACTGATCCTCGCCTCGATTCCGCGAATCAGGAACGCAGGCGGCTGGTTCAGCCTGACGCTTGTGATCGGTGGCGCCCTGGCGGTCGGGATCGGGTTCTCCCACAGCTACCTGCTGACGGTGCTGTTCATGGTGCTCAGCGGCTTCAATGCCGGGTTCTTCATGAACCTCAACCTGACCCTCATCCAGTCGCACACGCCGAGCGATGTGATGGGACGCGTGATGGCGCTCTACACGCTCATGCTGATGGGGGGAGCGCCGTTCGGTGGGCTTTTGGCCGGCCTCGGGGCCGAGTGGCTGGGCGCGGGCGGCTGGTTCTCGCTGTGCGGCGCGGCGATCGCGGTGGTGGCTTTGGTGTTCCTGATAACACAACCGGGGCTGAGGCGGATGCCGTCCCACCCGGAGCCGCCCGCGGCGGCTCCGGCGGACACCGGATCGGGGTAGCATCGCCAGACGGGCCAGTCGGGGGTACCCGTGGCCATGAAAAGCAGCGAGCAGCGAACAGGGAGCAGGCTCAACCTCCAGACTTTCGCTGCCTTCGAGCTGCGGGACTTCCGCCTGCTGTGGGCGAACAACTTCAGCTATGCCCTGGTGCAGGGCATCGAGCGCTTCGCGTTCGTGTGGCTGGTGATCGAAACGCTGCAGGCGAGGGACTTCTACCTGGGCCTGGTCAGCTTCGCGCTGGGCATCCCCGTCTTCTTCCTGGCGCTGCCGGCGGGCGTTCTCTCGGATCGCTGGGACCGGCGGCGGCTGCTGTTCATCAGCCAGGCGATCGTGCTGGTCGCCGCCCTGCTGACGGCGACCATGATCTGGATGGACCTGATGACGTTGCGGGTGGCGCTGGTGATGGCGCTGTTCGTGGGCACGGGCGTGGCGGTGGGGCAACCGGTGCGTCAGGCGCTCATCCCGGCGGTCGTGCCGCCGAACCGGCTGATGAACGCTATCACCTTGAACGGCGCGGGGCAGACCATCTCGCAGATGCTCGGGCCGGCGCTCGGTGGAGCGACGATCGCGATCTGGGGCATCGGGGGCAACTTCGCGCTGCAGGCGATCCTGATGGGCGTTGGCGTCATCTTCATCATCCCTCTGCGCATTCCCGCGCGGGGGCCCTCCCCCGCCCTGGCGGTGGACGGCCGTTCCGCCCTCGGCGGGATCGTCAGCGAGGTAATCGATGGGTTCCGGTTCGTCATCCGGGAACCGAACATCCGCGTGCTCTTCCTCCTGCTGCTCCTCTCCTCGCTCGTGATCGCCGGCCCCTGGGTGACGCTGCTGCCGAAGGTAGCGCAGGTGCAGCTCGGTGCGAGCGCGTTCTGGGCGAGCATGCTGTTCACGTACATGGGGGTGGGCCTGACCATCAGCTCGCTCATCCTCGCCTCCATCCCGCGGCTGGAGAACGCCGGGGGCTGGTTCACCTGCGCGCTCATGACGAGCAGCGCCCTGGCAGTGATCATCGGGTTCTCCCACAGCTACCTGCTGACAGCGGCGCTCATGCTCATGACCGGTCTGAGTGCGGCCTTCTTCATGAACCTGAACCTGACGCTCATCCAGTCGCACACCCCGGGCCCGGTGATGGGCCGGGTGATGGCGATCTTCACGCTCGTCATGATGGGCGCCACGCCGGTGGGCGGCCTGTTGGGAGGGATTGGCGCGGAGTGGCTGGGGGCTGGCGGCTTCTTCTCCCTCTGCGGCGGGGCGAGCGTGGCCCTGGGCGCGGTGTTCCTGCTGACGCAGCCGGGGCTGCGGCGGATGCCCTCGCACCCGGAGGCGCCTCTCGCCGCACCGGTCGAGTCAGGGCCGGGGTAGCGGCGCGGCGCTACTGCGATCGCGCGTGGCGTCGTCTACGCTGGAAGAGTGATTCAGGAGATGCGACCGGTCCTTCGCGGCCAGTTCCACTTGCTGATGGCGTTGGCTTCGCCAGCGGCGCTGGTTGGACTCCTCCTCATCGCCGATAGCGCCCGCGAATACGTGGGCGGAGCTATCTTCGGGGCGTCGATGCTGCTGCTCTTCTCAGCCAGCAGCGCGTACCACCTGCTTGAGCGGGGACGAGCGGTCCTGCAGCGGATCGATCGCTCCATGATCTTCGTGCTGATCGCGGGAACCTACACGCCCTTCTGCCTGGTGCTGCTGGGGAACGGCTGGGGCATCCCCACCCTCTCCGTGCTGTGGGGATTGGCGGCGGTGGGGATCGCCTCGAAAGCGCTGAACCCCACGCCCCCACGATGGCTCAATCTGGCGCTGTACCTGGGGCTGGGCTGGATCGGCCTGATCGCGATCGCGCCATTCGCCTCGGCGGCCTCCTCGACCGTGCTGGCGCTGATGGTGGCGGGAGGGGTTCTCTACTCGCTCGGGGGCGTGGTCCATGCGCGGCGCCGACCAGATCCGTTTCCGCGGGTCTTCGGCTACCACGAGCTGTTCCACCTGCTCACGGCGCTCGCCGGACTGACGCACTACTCGACGGTGGTGTACGCCTTCGTCTAGGGTCGTGCGGGCGGCGCACGGGCCGGACGGGGCACGATGACCAGCACCGAGGAGGGGGCAGGGGCGGAGCGGGGTCGGCGTTTGCAACCGTGCGCGTCGTTCCGCATCCGGGACTACCGGTGGCTGTGGGCAGCGAATGTGTGCCACTCGCTGGCGCTGGCCACCCAGGGATTCGCCTTTGCGTGGCTGATCATCGAGACGCTGGACGAGAACTACTCGTACGACCGGTTCAGCCTGACGCTGGCCATCCCGGCGATGCTCCTGGGCCTGCTCGCAGGCGTGCTCTCCGATCGCCGGGACCGCCGCCTGCTCTTGCTGGCAAGCTATGCCGCCGTCTCGGTCGTCTTTCTGCTCACCGCCATGCTGGTCGGCTCGGGCGGGGTGTCGCTGGGGATGGTAGTCGTGATGGCGTTTCTGCTGGGCGCCGGGGTGGCGGTAGGGGAGCCGGTGCGGTTGGCACTGGTTCCCACCCTTGTGCCGGCGAACCGGCTGCTGAACGCCAACGCGCTGAACGAGTTCGGGCGGGCCATCGGATACGCGGCAGGGCCGGTCCTCGCGGGTGTTCTTGTCAGCTCATGGGGAACCGCGAGCGCCTTCGCCGTCCCGGCGATCGCGATGGGCGCCGGAGTGCTGTTCCTCCTTCCGCTTCGCGTTCCCCCGCGCGAGTCCTCTCCCCTCCCGAGGGAAGGGCAGGGGGCGGCGGGACGATCCCTCCTTGCCACGATTGGCAGCGACATCGCCGAATGCCTCGGCTTCATCAAATCCCGGAAGGCCACGATCGGCGTGTTGCTTGGGTTGCTGCTTTCCACGGCCCTCGTCGGGCCGTGGCTGGCGCTGACTCCAGCAGTAACGAGGGATCAACTCGACGTGGGCGTGCGGGCGGTGTCCTTCCTGTACTTGTTCCTGGGTATTGGTGCACTTCTCAGCGTGGTGACTCTTGCCTTTATCCCGCGGCTGCGGAACGCGGGGGGCTGGTACGGGGCCATGCTGACAACGGGGGTCGTGCTGGCGGTCGCAATCTGGTTCTCCCCGGCTTACGTCCTGACCGCGCTGCTCATGACCCTCTACGGGCTGACACTGGGGTTCCGAGGGACGCTTTTTCTGACCCTGCTCCAATCCCACACGTCACTCGTGTTCATGGGGCGGGTGATGGGCGTGTACACGGCCCTGCTCGCAGTCGGGGCGGTGCTGGGTCCGCGGGTAGCCGCCGCTGGACAGGCGCTGCTCGATGACGGCGGCTGGATCGTGTTCGCCGCCATCGTCCTCGCCGGCGTGACAGCCTTTGTCCTCGTCCGCAGCCCATCGCTGCGGCGGATGCCCTCCCACCCAGAGCCGGCCGTGGCCGAGCCGGGCGGGACAGAAGCGGGGTGGCGCCGGAGCGACCCACTGGGCTAGGGTCGCGCTGCCGGCGCACGGGCCGGAGGGGGGATGCGATGGCGAGCACCGAGGAGCGTCTTGCCGATCTGGAGACGCGATTGGCCACGCTCGAGGACGAGCGCGGCGTGGTCGCCAACATGTACCGCTACGCCCACAGCATCGACTACGGCCTGGAGGCGCAGTGGGTCGACTGTTTCACGGAGGACGGCGCCTTCGATATGCGCAGGCCCCCGGACCTCGACAGGCCAGGCAACCGCATCGAGGGGCGGGAGGCGCTGGCGGCCTTCATCGCGACCCACACGCGAGCGCCGGAGACGTGGCACAAGCACATGATGGTGCAGCCGCGCGTCGCCGTGGAGGGCGACATGGCGAAGGTCGAGAGCTTCTTCACGCGGCTGGACGAGGACGAGACGGAGGAGCCGTACGTGCTCGTGTTCGGGCGCTACCGGGACACGGTGCAGCGTTGCGACGACGGGCTCTGGCGGTTCCGGGAGCGGATCGTCGAGATCGAGGCGATCAAGGGGCGGCCGGCGCCTTCGAGGGGCGGCGAGGACTAGAATCGCGGGGCGGAGGGCAGCATGGCGCAGACGTTCACCCCCTCGGAGGCGCCCTGGGGCGAGGACGACCCGTTCCTCGCGAACCCGTACGACTTCTACGCCTGGGGGCGCGAGCACAGCCCGCTCCGGGTGGAGGGGGCGCAAGACGGCGCCTGGAGCGGGGAGGTGCAGCGCATCCACGAGCGGGTGGCGGCGCAGTTCGGGCGGGGGCACGGGGTCTGGTTCGTGTTCCGGCATGACCAGTGCGTGGCGATCTCGCGGGACCACGAGCACTGGACGATGGAGCCCCGGCCGGGCCAGTACGACATCGATCCTGAAACGCAGGAGCGGCTCCCGCGCACGGTGGGGCTCCTGAACAGCGACCCGCCGGAGCACACGCGGCTGCGCTCGCTGGTGGCGGAGGCGTTCACGCCGAAGACGGTCGAGCGGCTGGCGCCGCGCATCCGCGAGATCGCGGAGGAGCTGCTGGACACGGTCCCGGCGGAGGGGCGATTCGACCTGGTGGAGACGTTCAGCCACCCCCTGCCGGTAATCGTGATCGCGGAGATCCTGGGGGTCCCCAGCAGTGACCGGGCCAGCTTCAAGCGCTGGTCCGACGAGGCGATCATCGCAATCGAGCTGCGGGGGCAGGGACCGGGGCGCAATCCGCTTGGGGGGCGCGCGTTTCCGGCGCTGCGCGAGTACTTCACGGCGCTCATCGAGGCGCGACGGCGAGAGCCGCGGGACGACCTCATCAGCGGGCTGGTGCGAGCGGAGGTGGAGGGCTCGCGGCTAACGCAGGACGAACTGATTCACCTGCTCATCCTGCTGCTGGTGGCGGGCAACGAGACGACGCGCGACCTCATCGGGAACACGGTGCTGGCGCTGTTGGACCATCCGCAGCAGCTGTCGCTGTTGCGGGGAGACCCGTCGCTGGCGCCGAACGCGATCGAGGAGGTGCTGCGCTACAGCGCGCCCGCGCAGTACATGTCCCGGCGCGCAAAGGCGGCGACGGCGGTGGGGGAGGCGCGGATCGAGCCAGGGGAAGAAGCGGTCCTCTGGTTCGGCTCCGCGAACCGGGACGAGCGCGTGTTCACGAACGCGGACTCCTTCGACATCCGGCGAACGAATGCGAGCCGGCACCTCACGTTCGGGATCGGCACGCACTTCTGCCTGGGGGCGCCCCTGGCACGGCTGGAGGGCGCCATCGCGATCGAGGCCCTGCTTTCCCGGTTCACCGAAATCCGCCGGGCGGACGACCAGGTGCTCCCGCGCATGCCCAGCCTGCAGCACCGGGGGGTGCGATCGCTGCCGCTGCTGGTGGGGCCGACCTAGGCCGAGGGCCGTCGGGCGAGAAAACGGTCGAAGACGTCCTTCAGCCCGACGGCGATGAAGAGCAGCGCCACGAAGAGGAGCCGGCTCAGGTCGCCATCCGTGGCGAGCACGGTCACGGCGAGCGCGACGACAGCGGTGGCAATGCCGGCAACCGTGCTGCGCCGGGCCACCAGCACAACGACCCCAAACACGAACATGGCGACGCCCGCAAGCGGAAAGAGCGCCCAGGCGACGCCGAGCGCGGGGGCCGCGCCACGCCCGCCTGCAAAGCCGAGCCACGGTGGAAAGACGTGCCCAACGATGGCGATCGCGCCCGCCGTGAGCACGACCCACTCGTCGCCAGCGACCCCGATCGCAAACGCGGTGGCAGCAGCGCCCTTGAGCAGGTCGAGGAGCATGGCGACAATGCCAGGAAGCATGCCGGCGTGCGTGAGGACGTTGCCGCCGCCGACGTTGCCGTCGCCGGTCTCACGCAGATCGACGCCGTAGCCGTATCTGGCGAGGAGCCAGGAGAAGGGAACAGAGCCAGCTACGAGAGCCACAAGCAGCGCGAGAACATTCATCACCATAGGAGCGGCGGCGGCGATCGTACCCCTCCACGAGGAGGAGCGCGCCGAAGCGCCGTGTTAACGCCCACTTAAGCCCCGGGGGCTAGCGTCCCTATCGACGAGCGCCAGCCCGCAGTCGGTCCGGCAAATCACTCAGGGGGCATCACCACATCCGTGACCTTCCACAAGAAAGTTCTTAGCTCGGGGCAGCGCCGCTGGCTGCTGCTCTTGATCACCGGCCTGGCGGCGTTCGCGCTGGTCACGGTCGCGTGCGGCGACGACGGCGAGCCCGCAGCCACCGAGGCAGCGACCACCAAGGCGGCGGCCGCGGATGAGGACAAGTACGCCGGTCTCTCCGGAGAGATCCGCATCGACGGTTCCTCGACCGTTTTCCCCATCGCCGAGGCGATGGCCGAGGAGTTCGGGTACGTCTCCGACGTGCGCGTGAACGTGGCCTTCTCGGGTACCGGCGGCGGCTTCGAGAAGTTCTGCCGCGGTGAAAGCCAGATCAGCGACGCTTCCCGCCCGATCAAGGACAAGGAAGTGGCCGCCTGCGCCGAGAACGGCATCGACGACATCGTCGAGATCCAGGTCGCGATCGACGCCCTCACCGTCATGGTCCATCCCGACAACGACTTCGCCCAGTGCATGACCGTCATGGAGCTCAACCAGGCCTTCAGCGCCAACGGCGCCAAGAAGTGGAGCGACATCCGCGCCGACTGGCCCGATGAGGACATCATCGCCTACTCCCCGGGCGCCGACTCGGGCACCTTCGACTACTTCAACGAGGCCATCATCGAAGCGGTCGAGGGAGCGACGCACCGCGGCGACGGCACCCCCTCCGAGGACGACAACATCCTCGCCCTCGGCATCGGCCGCGACAAGAACGCCATCGGCTACTTCGGCTTCGCCTACTTCCTCGAGGCGGGCCAGACCCTGCAGGCGGTGGCGGTCGATGACGGCAATGGGTGCGTGGCCCCGAGCTTCGAGGCCGCCCTCTCCGGCGAGTACACGCCGCTCTCGCGGCCGCTCTTCATCTACACCCGCGCCAGCCTGCTGAGCGAGCACCCAGAGCTGGCCGCCTTCCTCCAGTTCTTCCTCGACAGTGTCGACGCGATCGTGCCGGAAGTGGGCTATGTGACCATGCCGGCCGACCTGCTCGCCGAGCAGAAGGCGAAGATCGCGCCGTACGTCAACTAGGCCCGGCGCCCTCAACCCGCCCTGCCCTCAGGGGCGCAGCTCTGGAGCTGCGCCCCCTGATTGCGTCCGGGGAACCGGACACGAGAACGCCGTAAGATGCGCCCCTGCGCCCGTTCAAGCGGACGCGAGCACAAGCCACGGAGGAGGGGCCGATGACCGGTCCTCTGAACGACGTCCGGGTGCTGGACCTGACGCAGCACATCGCGGGCCCGTACGCGACGAAGCTGTTCGCCGATTTCGGGGCCGACGTGATCAAGATCGAGCGGCCGGGGGGCGACCCCTCGCGGCGGCTCGGTCCTTACCAGGGCGGCGAGCGCCACGCGGAGAAGAGCGGCACGTTCTTCTACTTCAACACGAACAAGCGCTCGGCGGTGCTGGACCTGGCGGAGGAGCGGGGCCGGGAGGTGTTCTGGCGGCTGCTGGAGCGCGCCGACCTCGTCGTCGAGAGCTTCCGGCCGGGCGTGGCGGACAAGCTGGGCGTGGGCTGGGAGGCGATCCACGCGCGGAGGGCGGACGTGCCCCTCATCTCGATCTCCAACTTCGGCCAGGTAAGCCCGTACCGCGACTACAAGGGCTCGGACCTCGTGCTCTACGCCTTCGCCGGGGAGATGTTCTCGACGGGACTGCTGGAGCGCGAGCCGGTGAAGATGTACGGCACGGCGGCGCTGGTGCAGTCGGGCTCGGCGGCGGCCACGGCGATGATGGGCGCGCTCATGGCGGGCCGCTACCAGGGCGTGGGCCAGCACGTCGACTTCTCCATCGCGGACAGCCACCTGGTGGGGGTCGACCGGCGACACGCCACGGTGATGGGGTACCAGTACTCGGGCCGGAAGTCGCTGCGCTCGCCGGGGGCGGGGGTGGGGATGCTGAACGGTGTGTTCCCGTGCCAGGACGGCTGGGTGGACCTGCAGGGCGGGGGAGCGCGCTTCAGGAACGCGCGCGAGTTCCTGGGCTATCCGGACTGGATGGAGGACGAGAAATGGGACAACCCCGCCATCCAGATAAACCCAGACGCGATCGAGGAGTTCAACGCGTTCTTCTACGTGTGGCTCCTGGAACACACGAAGCGGGAGATCTGGGAGGCGGCGCGCAAGGTGAAGTTCCTCTGCGGGCCGCTCTTCACGGTCGATGAGGTGTTCGACGACCCCAACTTCCGGGCACGCGGCTTCTGGAAGCTGGCGGAGCACGCGGAGTTGGGCGAGGTCGAGATTCCGGGACGTCCCTTCCTGATGTCGGAGACCCCCTGGGAACTGCGCCGCCCGGCGCCCCTGCTGGGGGAGCACACAGCCGAGGTGCTGGGGGAGGCCGGCTACGGGGCCGGAGCGATCGACGAGCTGGCGGCAGCCGGCGTGGTGGAGGTGCGCTGATGGCAACACAACCGCTGGAAGGGATCCGCATCCTCGACCTGGGCGGCGTCTGGGCGGGCACGTTCTCGACCGTGCTGCTGGCCGACCTGGGGGCGGAGGTGCTGAAACAGGAGAACCAGTTCGTCTGGCAGCCGAGCACGCGGGCGGTGCCAGGTCCGCGCATCGCGAAGGCGATGGCGCAGGGCGGGCCGGGCTGGGTCACGGGGCTGCCGAACAGCGATCCTGGCGAGCGCCCCTGGAACTACCACCCGATGTTCGTGAGCCTCTACCGGAACAAGCGCAGCTTCACGCTCGACATCCGGCAGCCCGAGGGCAAGGACATCCTGGGACGGCTGGCGGCGATGTCGGACGCGGTGCTGGAGAACAGCGCCGTCGGCACCATGGAGAAACTGGGTATCTCCTACGAGTGGCTGCGCGAGCAGCGCGACGACATCATCTTCCTGCGGGCCCCGGGCTACGGGATCACCGGGGAATACGCGAGCGCACGCACAATGGGCGCCCACCTGGAAGGGACCATGGGGCACCAGATCCTGCGCGGCTACCGGGGTAGCGACCCCAACTCGAATAGCGGCATCTTCGCCGCCGACTACATCGCGGCGGCGCAGATCGCGCTGGCGATCATGATGGCCATCTGGCACCGGCGGAACACGGGCAAGGGCCAGTTCATCGAGATGGCGCAGGCCGAGAACGCGGCGGCCATGTTCGCGCAGGCGTACATGAACTACAGCCTGAACGGCGAGGTGGAGCACGCGATCGGCAACCGCTCGATCTATGCCGCCGACGGGCAGGCGCCCTGCGGCGTCTACCCCTGCCTCTCGCCGGGGGGTTCGGATACGGGCGACGACCGCTGGATCGCGATCACGGTCACGAGCGACGCGACCTGGGAGGCGCTGCGCACCGTCATGGGCGACCCGGAGTGGGCGCAGGCGCCCGAGCTGGCGACGGGCGCGGGCCGGGCGGCCGCCCAGGACCTGCTCGACGAGAAGCTGGCGGAGTGGACCGCGCGCTTCGACGACGACGAGCTGTTCGCGCGGTTGCAGGCGGCGGGCGTGGCGGCGGCGCCCGTGCTGGAGGCCTCACGCGTGCTCGACGACCCGCACGTGCAGGCGCGCAACCTCTACCTGCCCCAGGAGCTGCAGGACGACATCGGCATCCATCGCTACCCGCGCCCCATCTACGACTTCCCCGAGTCAGAGGGGGGCATCCGCCGGCCGCCGGTCGCGTTCGGGCAGGACAACGACTACGTCTACAGGGAACTGCTCGGCGTGAGCGACGAGGAATTCGCCCGTCTGGAGGCTGAGGGCCACATCGCGACCACGTTCAGCGACGCGCTGTGAGCGCGGAGAGCCCGGCCATCGAAGGAACGTGCGATGCCCGTTTCGAGCGCGTACGCGAGGCGTTCGCCCGGAACTTCGCCGAGGCTGGCGAGCTGGGCGCGGCGGTCGCGGTCGCGCTGCATGGCGAACTCGTGGTCGACCTGTGGGCGGGGCACGTGGACCGGGAGCAGACGTGGCCCTGGGAGCGCGACACGATCGTGCTCGTGTACTCATCGACGAAGGGAGTGGTGGCGCTGGCCGCGCACATGCTCGCGGACCGGGGGCTGCTCGATTTCGAGGCGCCGGTCGCGGATGTGTGGCCGGAGTTCGCACAGGCAGGGAAGGAAGACCTGCCCCTCCGTTACCTGCTGACGCACCAGGCGGGACTACCGGTCATCGACGAGGAGCTCCCGGTTGGGGCGGAGCTGCAGTGGGACGTGATGGCGGGGGCGCTCGCGCGTCAGGCGCCGGTGTGGACGCCCGGCGAGAAGCAGGGCTACCACGCGGCATCGTTCGGGTGGCTCGTGGGCGAGGTGATCCGGCGAGTGGACGGGCGCTCGCCGGGCACGTTCATCCGGGAGGAGATCGCAGGGCCGCTGGGCGTGGACTTCCTTCTGGGGTTCGGGCCCGAGGAGGACCACCGGGTCTCCGACCTCTTCCTCGCGCGGGTCTCTCCGGAGGCGGTCTCGAGCCTGGCGGCCGCCGCGCTGCAGGATCCCACCTCACTCGCGGGGCGCACGTTCAACCTGGCGCCGCGGGGGCCGAACAAGGGACGGAACAGCCGCGCCTTCCGCGGCTCCGAGCAGCCGGGTTCGAACGGCCACGGAAACGCGCGGGCGCTCGCGACGATCTACGGGGCGCTGGGATCGGGGGGCGCGTGGCAGGGGCGCCGGCTGCTGAGCGCGGAGGCGATCCGGCTCGCCGGGACGCCGCAGACAGAGGGCAGGGACATCATTCTGCAGACGCCTGTGCGGCGCACCCTGGGGTTCATGATGCCGGTCCCGGGGACGCGTGATGCCAGGGGCGAGAACTCGTTTGGACACGCCGGCATGGGCGGATCCCTCGGATTCGCCGACCCGGACGCCGGCCTCGGGTTCGGCTACACGATGAATCAGATGTGGACGAGCACCGTGAGGCCAGACGATCCACGGGCCAACAGGCTGGCGCGGGCGGTCTACGCCTCGCTGGCCTAGCCGGGGAGGTCGAGCGGGGGGAGGTCCAGCCCGGCTAGGAGCGGGGGGGTAGGGCCGAGGAGGCGGGGATCGAGGCCAGCCAGGGGGTCGGAGGGGGCGAGGGGCGCCTCGGCGAGGACGACGATGGGAAGGGCGGGATAGCGGTCGTGGAGGAAACGCAGGTTCTCCCACTCGACCGTGCCGGCGTCCTCGGGGAAGCCGCTGACGACGATGAGCTCGACAGCCAGGCCGCGCCGTTCCGCGGCCTCAATGGTCAGGGCGGTGTGGTTGAGAGTGCCCAGCGAGGGTCGTACGACCACGACGAGCGCGGCATCGAGGGCGGCGGCGAAGCTCGCCATGTCGTGCCCGGCGGTGATGGGGACGAGAAGGCCGCCCGCCCCTTCTACGATTGTTATGTCGCTTTGCTTCGCCAGGGCGCGGCACTCCACGAGCGCGGCGGCGACATCGATGGGAGCGCGCGCGCGTTCGGCAGCGATGGAGGGCGCGAGGGGCTCGGCGAGGGTGACGAGCGTGTGGATGACGACGGCCTCATCCCCGAGAGCGGAGCGGTAGAAGGCCTCGTCACCGTCGACGGCGGGGTCGAGGGCGCCCGTCTGGAACGGCTTCACGAGGGCCACGCGCAGGCGGGGAGCGAGGGCGGCGGCGAGCCAGGCGGCAACCACGGTCTTGCCCACGCCCGTGTCGGTGCCGGTGACGAAGAGGACGCGCCGGCTCACGCGGGCGGGGGAACGGCGGCGAGCACGCGGTCGATGTCGTCGGTCGTGTGGGTGGCGATGAGATTGAAGCGGATGCGGGCCGTGCCCTCGGGGACGGTGGGGGGCCGGATGGCGCGGGAAAGGATGCCGGCCTCCCGCAGGCGACGCTCGACGGCGAGGGCGGCGTCGGCGGAACCGAGGAGGAGGGGGACGATGGCCGTCTCCGAGTCGGAGGGCGGGTGGCCGGCGGCCATCAGGCCGGCGCGCAGGCGGGTCGCGAGCGCATCGAGGTGAGCGCGCCGTTCGGGCTCGGCGGCCACCACGTCGAGGGCGGCGAGGGCGGCTCCCACGCTGGCGGGGGGCAGGGCGGTGTTGAAAATGAAGGGACGCGAGCGGTTGACGAGGTAATCGACGACCGTTGCACTTGAGGCGACAAAGCCGCCGGCGGAGGCGAGCGCCTTGGAGAGCGTCCCGACAATGACGATGCCCTCGGGATCGAGGCCGAAGCGGGCAAGCGCGCCCTCGCCAGCGGGGCCGAGCACGCCCGTGGCATGCGCCTCATCAAGCACCAGGACGGCGCCGTGGGCGCGGGCGAGCTCCACCAGCCTGGGGAGGGGGGCGATGTCGCCGTCCATGCTGAAGACGGTCTCGCTGACGATGAGGCGGCGCTCCGCGGGCGTGGAGGCGAGCAGTTCGGCGAGGTGGTCTGCGTCGCAGTGGCGGTAGACCTTCGTCGTCGCGCCTGAGAGGCGGCAGCCGTCGATGATGGAGGCGTGGTTGAGGGCGTCGCTGAAGATGGCGTCCCCGGGCCGGGCGAGGGCGGTGAGGACGCCGAGGTTGGCGAGGTAGCCGGAGGAGTAGAGGAGCGCCGCTTCCTGGCCCTTGAGAGCCGCCAGACGGCCTTCCAGCTCCTCGTGCAGGGGGGTGGAGCCGCAGAGGAGGCGCGAGGCGCTCACGCTCGCGCCGTAGGCGCGGGCCGCCTCGACGGCGCGAGCGACGACGCGCGGGTCGCCCGCGAGGCCAAGGTAGTTATTCGAGGTGAGGTTGAGCAGCTCACGCCCGTCGATGCTGAGCGTCTCGCCCTGGCCGCCAGCCGGCGTAAGGATGGTGCGGTGGAGGGAGCGGCGTTCGAGGGCGGCGAGCTCGTCGCGGAGCTCGCCGAGCCAGCCGCTAGCCGCGGGAGACTCGGTCGAGGCCATAGGCGACCGCCTCACAGATCTGCGCGAGCTCGTCCTCCTCAATGGAGAGGGGAGGCATGAGGACAATAACGTCCCCCAGAGGACGGATGAAGACCCCGCGGTCGCGGGCGGCGAGGCAGACGCGCCAGCCCGCCTCGCGCTCGGGGGGGAGGGGGGCGTGCGTGTCGCGGTCGGCGACGAGCTCGATGCCGGCCATGAGCCCCTGCTGACGGACCTCCCCGACGAGGGGGTGGTCGGCGATGCGCTCCGCGAGCAGCGTCGCGAGCAGGTCGGCGCGATCGCGGGCGCGGGCGAGCACGTCCTCCGACTCGAACAGGTCGAGGCTGGCGAGGGCGGCGGCGCAGCAGATGGGGTTGCCGGCGTAGGTGTGGCCGTGGAAGAGCTTGCGCCCCTCCTCGCCGTGGAAGGCCCGGTAGACCTCCTCCGTGGTGACGGTGGCGGAGAGGGGCAGGTAGCCACCGGTAATGCCCTTCCCCAGGATCGTGATGTCGGGCGTCACGCCTTCGAGGTCGCAGGCGAACATGGCGCCGGTCTTGCCGAAGCCGGTGGCGACCTCGTCGGCGATGAGGAGTGTGTCGAACTCGTCGCAGAGGGCGCGGATGGCGGCGATGTGGCCCTCGGGAGCGACGATCATGCCGGCGGCACCCTGCACGCGCGGTTCGATGATGACGGCGGCGATCTCGTCGCCGCGCGCTTCGAGGAGGTTGCTCAGGGAGTCGAGGCAGGCGTCGGTGCAGGCGGGGGCGGCGGCGCAGCGCGAGCAGCGGTAGCGGTAGGCGTTGGCGAAGCGCAAGGGCTCGAAGAGGAGGGGGGCGTAGACATCGCGGAAGGGACCCTCGCCGCCGGCGCTGACGGCGCCGAGGGTGTCGCCGTGGTAGGCCATCTCGAGGGCGGCGATGCGGTTTCGCTCGGGACGGCCACGGTTGGCCCAGTACTGGACGGCCATCTTGAGGGAGACCTCGACGGCGGAGGCGCCGTTCTCGCTGAAGAAGACGCGCGAGCGGCCGGGGAGGTGGGGCAGGAGGCGGCGGGCGAGCTCGACGGCGGGCTCGTGGGTGATGCCGAGTAGGGTGCTGTGCTGGAGCCTGGCCGCCTGCTCCTGGATGGCGGCGACGATGTGGGGGTGGCTGTGGCCGTGCACGTTCGCCCAGAGGGAGGCGACGCCATCAACGTACTCGTGCCCGTTGGTGTCGATCAGGCGGTTGCCCTCGGCGCGGGAGACGACGAGCTGGGGCTCGCGTTCGAAGCGCGCCATCTGCGTGAAGGGGTGCCAGAGGGGGTAGGGGTCGGCGGGTGAATCTGCGGGCACGGGGGGATGGTACCGCGACTGCCGTGTGGCGCGAGGGCGGGGTATGCTTCGAGCCCATGGAGAAGACCTTCGAAGCGCGTTTGGATCGGCTGGTCGAGGCGAGCCTGGACGGGCGCGATCCCGGACGCGAGGAGCTCGCCTGGCTGCTGCAGGCGCCGGACGAGCGCACCCTGGAGATCGTGTCGGCGGTGAGCCGTGTGCGCCTCGCGGCGTTCGGGCGGCGGGTGAAGCTGAACCTGTTGCTGAACATCAAGAGCGGCCTCTGCCCGGAGGACTGCCACTACTGCTCGCAAGCGCGCGATTCGACCGCGCCCATCCTCTCGTACCCGATGGTGGGGGAGGAGACGTTCTGCGCGGCGGCGGCGCGGGCGCGCGAGCTGGGCGCCACGCGCCTCTGCCTGGTGGCCAGCGGGCGGGGTCCGACGGAGCGCGAGGTCGCGCAGGTGGCGCGCGGCGTGGAGGCGGTGAAGGAGGCGGACGGGGCGCTGGAGATCTGCGCGTGCCTGGGGCTGCTGAGCGACGGGCAGGCGGAGCAACTGGGCGAGGCAGGGGTCTACGCCTACAACCACAACCTGAACACGAGCGAGAGCTTCTACGACGCCATCTGCGACACGCACACGTTCGCGGACCGGCAGGAAACGGTGGGGCGGGCCAGGGAGGGCGGTCTCTCGCCCTGCTCGGGGGCGCTCTTCGGCATGGGCGAAACCGACACGGACGTGCTCGACGCGGGCTACGCGCTGCGCGAGCTCGACCCGGATTCGGTGCCCATCAACTTCCTGATTCCCATTGAGGGGACGCCGCTGGCGGGGCTGAATGAACTCACGCCGCAGCGCTGCCTGCGCATCCTGGCGGTGTTCCGGCTGCTGTTCCCGCGGTCGGAGGTGCGCATCGCGGGTGGCCGCGAGGTTCACCTGCGGTCGCTGCAGCCGCTGGGGCTCTACCTCGCGAACTCGATCTTCATCGGCGACTACCTCACGACGAAGGGTCAGGCGGCCGAGGCGGACCTGGCGATGATCGCAGACACCGGCTTCGAGATCGAAGGCGGCGGGCCTGCGGGGGAGCGCGAACTCGCCGAGGTGACGCTCAAGCAGGGCGTTCTGGACTGAGACCGCTCGCCACCGCCGAGCGGCGAGCCAAGAGGAGCAACTGATGAAGGTCGCCGCATTCGAAACCCAGGTGGTGGAGCTTCCCAAGGGACGGGGAACGCTCGGGGAGATTCCCGGGCAGGTCACGCCCTGGTACACGACGCTGCGGCTGCGCACGGACGACGGCATTGAGGGGATCGCCTATGCGGCCTACGTCTCGCGAGCGGTGGCGCCGGCGCTGAAGGCAACCCTGGACGGCCTCTGCGAGCAGGTGGTTGGTCGGGACCCGTTCGAGACGGACGCGATCGGGCGCGACCTGCGCATGCGCAACGGGGGCACCGCCCCGGCGGGGCTGGTGACGCGCGCGAGCTCGGCGATCGACGTGGCCCTCTGGGACATCAAGGGGAAAGCCCTTGGTCTCCCCTGCTGGAAGCTGCTGGGCGGGAGCGAGGGGCGCGTCCGTACGTACGGCAGCGGGCACCTCTGGCGGCACTACAACCTCGAGGAGCTGCAGGAGTGGGGACCGACATTGGTGCAGGCGGGATTCCGCGCGATGAAGCTTCGCTGCGGGGCGGAGTCCTCGGCGGCGGCCGAGGTGGAGCGCATGCGCGTGCTGCGCGAGGCCGTGGGGGACGAGGTCGACATCATGATCGACATCAACCAGGGCTGGACCGTGCACCAGGCGACCACGATCGGGCGGCAGCTCAGCGAGCACCGGCTGTACTGGCTGGAGGATCCCACCCAGCACCAGGACTACGCCGGCATGGCGCGCATCGCAGCGGCCCTGGACACCCCCGTCTGCTCGGGCGAGTACCACTACGGGCTGGTCCCCTTCCGGCACATGGTGGAGGCGCGATCGATCGACATCATGATGGTCGACCTGTTCCGGGTGGGGGGCTTCACGGAGTACGTGAAAGCGGCGCACCTGGCCGAGGCGTTCAACCTGCCGGTCGTGACGCACCTGGCCACCGAGCAGTTCGCGCACGCGGCGGCGGGGACGAACACGCATCTGCTGGAGCACGTGCCCTGGGCCTTCCCACTGTTCGAGGAAGTCCCACAGGTGGAGGACGGCATGGTCGTGCTTGGGAACGAGCCCGGGCTGGGGCTGCGCTTCGACGAGGCGTACCTGCGGGCAAACGCGGTCGACGCGTAGCGGATGGCTGACCCGCGATGACGCCGGACAGCAAGGGGAGTGCCTGGTTGCTCTTCGACGGCGAGTGCGTCTTCTGCGGGCGAGCGGCGGCGTGGGTGGCGAAGCGCGACAGGGGACGAAGCATGCGGGTGGTGGCGCATCAGGAGGCGCCGAGTCCGCCGCTCACGCCCGCGTTGCGGGCGGCCTGTGCGGAGGCGGTCCACGTGGTGACGCCGCGAGGGCGGGCGCTGCGGGGAGGGGACGCGTGGATCTATGTCGCGGGGGCGCTGTGGGGGTGGGGTCTGGCGCGGCTGCTCTGGTGGCGGCCCCTGCGGAGCCTCGTGGGAGTGGGGTACGGGCTGGTGGCGAGGCGGCGGGGGTGTACCGGGGCGTGCGCGATCGACGGCGAACGTCCGCCCCCAGACTAGACGAGCCCCGCAGACCAGGAGGGAGGGGTCTACGCACCCGAACAGATGTCCGTAGAATGAACAGGGCTGTGCAAGCCCAGGGGGTGGTGGGCGCGTGACCACGCCGATTCGCCGGCAATACCTGGACCTCAAGAAGCGCCACCCCGGCGCGATCCTCTTCTTCCGGCTGGGCGACTTCTACGAAACGTTCGACGAGGACGCGGAGCTCGTGGCGCGCGAGCTCGACATCGTGCTGACCTCGAAGCCAATGGGGAAAGGCATCCGCGTCCCGCTGGCCGGGGTTCCCCGCCAGAGCATCGATGGGCACGTGTCCAAGCTGGTGAAGCGCGGCCACCGGGTCGCCATCTGCGAGCAGATGGCCGACCCCGCGAGCGTGAAGGGGCTCGTGCCGCGCGAGGTGGTTCGCACAGTGACCGCGGGCACGGTCACGAGCGAAGCGGCGCTCTCGGCGGAGACGCCGAACGAGCTGGCGGCGCTGGTCGAGCGGGGCGGGGAGCAGGCGCTGGCGCTGGCCGAGGTGACGACGGGAGAGATACGCGTCGTCTCCGGGGAAGGCGCAGCGGCGGAGCTTGCGCGCGTGGCGCCGGCGGAGCTGCTGGAGGAGGAGGGGGCGGGCGGCGGCGAGGCCGGCTGCGAGGTGGAGCGCCCGCGCCTGAGCGCGGCGGTGGCGGCGGCGCTGGTGGCGGAGCAATACGGCGAGTCCGCGCCGGAGACGCTGGTGGGGAGCGAGGCGGCGGTCGCGGCGGTGGCGCAGGTGCTCGCTTACCTGGACGAGGTCTATCCCGAGGCGGCCGGGGCGCTGGGGCGGGTGCGCACCCTCGCCAGCGAGGAGACCGTCGCCCTCGACGGGCGCACCCTCACGAACCTCGAGGCGCTGCCCGCGGGCGATGGGCGGACCTCACTCTTCTCGGTGCTGAACCGCACACGCTCGGCGATGGGGGCGCGGCTGCTGCGTCGCTGGCTGGCGCAGCCGTTGCGAAAGGCCACCCCGCTGGGGGAGCGGCACGATGCGCTCGTCTGGGCGCTGGAGCGCCCCATCGAGCGGGAGCGGGCGCAGACAATCCTGCGGGGCACTCCCGACGTGGCGCGCCTCTGCGGGCGGCTGGGGGCGCGGGCCGCGTCACCGCGAGAGCTGGCGGCGCTGCGCCAGGGGTTGCGGGCAGCGCTGGACCTCGGGGCGCTGCTGGAGAGGTCGGAGCCGCCGGCGCTGCTGGCGGGGGCGCAGGTGGCGCTTGCGGAGGTCGCGGAGCCGTTGCTGGCGCTGGATGAAGCGCTGGCCGAGGACCCACCGCCCAACTTCGAGGAGGGCGGCGTGATCGCCCCCGGGCACGATCCCGAGATCGACACGCTGCGGGGGCGCACGCGCTCGGCGCGCGAGGCGCTGCTCGCGCTGGAGGCCTCGGAGCGGCAACAGACCGGCATCCGCTCGCTGAAGGTGGGGCAGAACAAGGTGTTCGGCTACTACCTGGAGGTCTCGCTGGCGAACGTGGCGCTCGTGCCGGAGCGCTACCAGCGGCGGCAGACGCTGGTGGGGGCGGAACGCTACGTGACGGAGGAGCTGAAGGAGCTGGAGAGCGGCATGACGACCTCCCGCGAGCGGCTGGCGGCGCGCGAACGGCAGGCCTTCGAGGCGCTCGTCGAGCGGCTGGACGCGCAGCTCGAGGCGCTGCAGCGCGCGGGCGAGGGGCTCGCGACGATCGACGTGGCGCTGGGGCTGGCGGAGGCGGCGGCGGAGCGGGGCTACGTGCGGCCCGAGTTCGACGACGGGGCGCGGCTCGCGATCCGCGGGGGGCGGCACGCGGTCGTGGAGGCGGCGCTGGGGCCGGGGCGGTTCGTGCCCAACGACTGCGTGCTCGACGGAGAGGCGCGCATCCTGCTGCTGACCGGCCCCAACATGAGCGGCAAGTCGACCTACCTGCGGCAGGTGGCGCTCATCGCCCTGATGGCGCAGGCGGGCAGCTTCGTGCCGGCGGAGAGGGCGGAGCTGCCGCTCTTCGACCGCATCTTCACGCGCATCGGCGCGCACGACGACCTGGCCGCGGGGCACTCGACCTTCATGGTGGAGATGGTCGAAACGGCGCAGATCCTGCACCGCGCGACCGACCAGTCGCTGGTGATCCTGGACGAGGTGGGGCGGGGCACGAGCACGTTCGATGGGATGGCGATCGCGCGAGCGGTGCTGGAGTTCCTCGACGCACGTCCGGAGGGACCACCGCGCACGCTCTTCGCGACGCACTACCACGAGCTGACGGCGGTAGCGGACGAGCTGGCGAGCGCGGACAACGCGCACGTGGCCGTGCGCGACGAGGGCGGCGAGGTGGTGTTCGAGCACCGTATCGAGCCGGGTCCGAGCGACCGCTCCTACGGCATCCACGTCGCGCGCCTGGCGGGGCTGCCGGCCTCGGTGGTGGAGCGCGCCCGGATCCTGCTGGACGAGCTGGAGCGTGACCGTACGGAGACGCTGGAAGCACCGGAGGAGCGCGCCCCGGCAGCGGCGGTTCTCCAGGGCGCACTGTTCGGTGGCGGGAGCGAGGTCGAGGCGGAGCTGGCAGGTCTCGACCTGGAATCGATGACGCCGCTGGAGGCGATGGCGAGGCTCGGCGAGCTTCGCCATCGGGCGCGGGGGACCGAGTGAGCGGGGCCCGGCGCATCCGCCAGCTGCCACCAGAGGTGGCGGCGCGCATCGCCGCGGGCGAGGTGATCGAGCGGCCCGTGTCGGTCGTGCGCGAACTGCTCGACAACGCTATTGATGCGGGGGCAAAGCGCATCCGCGTGGCCATCACGGAGGGGGGCCTGCACTCGATCGAGGTCAGCGACGATGGGCGGGGCATCCCGCCGGACCAGATCGAGGTGGCCTTCGAGCGCCACGCGACGAGCAAGATCGCGGAGGCGGCGGATCTGCGGCGGGTAGAAACGCTCGGCTTCCGGGGGGAGGCGCTGGGCGCGATCGCGGCGGCGGCAGAGGTCGATATCGTGACGCGGGCGGAGGGGGAGCCGGTGGGGGTGGCGGCCCTGCTGGTGGATCGCGAGGTCGTGCGCCGCGGCGCACGGGCGGCGCCCGTGGGCACGACCATCACCGTGCGCGAGCTGTTCACAAAGGTGCCGGCGCGGCGCAGCTTCCTCGGGTCGGCGGCGAGCGAGGGGCGCCAGATCACGACCCTGGTCTCGCACTACGCGCTCGCCTACCCGGGAATCGCCTTCCGCCTGGAGGCGGGACGGCGCCCGTTCCAGACGAGCGGCGACGGCAACCTGCGACACGCGGTGGCGGCCGTCTACGGGGCGGAGCAGGGCGATGCCATGCTCGAGGTAGCCCACGAGGAAGGGGGCATCGCGATCTCCGGGCTGACGGGACCGCCCTCGCTCCACCGCGGCAACCGCAGCGGGATCGCACTCTTCGTGAACGGACGCTGGGTGCAAAGCCCGGCGCTGCGCTTCGCCGTGAGCGACGCCTACCAGTCGGAGTTGCCGGGCGGGCGCTACCCGGTCGCGAGCGTGGCCCTGCACCTGCCGGCGGAGGCGGTCGATGTGAACGTGCACCCGGCGAAGGCGGAGGTGCGCTTCCGCGACCAGCGGGGCGTGGCGCGAGTGCTGCGTCACGCCGTCGTGCGGGCGCTGGAGGGGACGGCGCCGGTGGGCTGGGCGCTGGGGGAAGCGCCGTCGACTGCACAGGCTCCGGCGGAGGCGCCGCGCCCATCGTTGCGGGAGCGACTGCAGCCGCCGGGCGCGCAGCCGGCGCTCGCGAGGGAGCTCGCGCCCGAGGCCTCACCAGCGGAGGCGGGGAGGCGGACCCAACGGGAGACGCTCCCGCTGCTGCGGGTGGTGGGGCAGGTGGCGACGACCTACGTGGTGGCGGAGGGGCCGGACGGGATGTACCTCATCGACCAGCACGCCGCGCACGAACGGGTCGTGTTCGACCGGCTGAAGGGGCGGGGCTCGGAGGCGGCCGTGCAGCCACTGCTGGAGCCGGTGCTGGTGGAGCTGGACCGAACAGCCGCGGCCGTGTTCGAGGAGCACGGAGGGCACCTGCAGCGGCTCGGACTGGCGCTGGAGCCATTCGGCGATGCCTCCTGCCTCGTGCGGGCAGCGCCCGTGGGTTTCGGCGACGGCGACATCTCCGGGGGCCTGCGAGCGATGTTGGAGAAGCTGGGAGACGAGCGACGGGTGTCCGACCCGTTCGACCGCGTGGCGGCGACGGTCGCCTGCCACAGCAGCGTGCGGGCGGGCATGGCGCTCTCGCTGGAGGAGATGCGCCAGCTGATCGAGGACCTGGCGGCGTCGGCCTCGCCACGGACGTGTCCGCACGGCCGGCCGACGCTGGTGCACGTGCGCCAGGAGGCGCTCGACCGGCAGTTCCGTCGATGAAGCTGTTTGACCCCCCTCACGCAAGGGCAGCACCATGAGCGGGATGCGCTACATCGGCATGGTGGCGACGACCGGGTTCGTGCTGGCCCTGCCCGTCCTCCTCTTCACAACGAATATCCGTTTCCTGGCCAGCGACACGGGGTTCCTGGAAGGGGCCCTGCGCCGGCACGACGCGGCCCAGAACACGGGCATCGCGCTGGGCGAGCTCGACTATGCCGTGGGCGCCATCGTGCGGTACTTCGAGGACGACGAGGAGACGCTGCGCGTCCTGGTGTTCACGGGAGGGCAGGAGACCGCGCTCCTCAGCGCGGAAGAGACGATTCACATGCGGGACGTGAAGAGCCTCATGCGAACGCTCTACCGGGCGAACGAGGTGGCGCTGGGATTCGTGCTGGCCTACGTGGCGGGCGTGGTGCTCTGGTCGGGCGAGCGCTCGGGACGCGACCTGGCAGCGTACGTCCTTGGTGGCGTGGGCGTGGGCATCGTGGTGGGCGTGGCGGTGGGGGTCATCACCCTGGTCGGATTCGAGAGCGCCTGGGAGCAGATGCACGAGATCATCTTCACCAACGACTTCTGGCTGCTCGACCCCAGCAGGGACCGGCTCATCCAGATGTTCCCGGAGTCATTCTGGGCAGAGGCGACGCTGATCGTGGTGGCGCTGGCGCTGGTCGAGGCGGCTGTGCTGGTCGCGGTTGCGGGCGGGTACCTCTGGTTCACGCGCCCGCCACGCGCGGAGGAAGACGAGCCGGACGACGCCGAACTGGACGAGAGCGAACTGGAGGAGGACGAGCCCGACGAGAGCGAACCGGCGGAAGACGAGGCGGACGAGAGAGAACTGGAAGAAGGCGAGCTAGACGAGAGCGAACCGGAGGAGGACGAGCCCGACGAGAGCGAACCGGCGGACGACGAGCTAAACGAGAGCGAACCGGCGGACGACGAGCCGGACGAGAGCGAACCGGCGGACGACGAGCCGGACGAGAGCGAACCGGCGGACGACGAGCTAGACGAGAGCCAACCGGAGGACGACGAGCCGGAGCAAGGGGAACCGGAGGGAGACGAGGCGGAGGAAGAGGGCGCCGAGGGCGGAGAACCTCCCGAGGAGGATCAGGAGGAGCAGCCGCAGCCGCCACCACCGCAGGCGCAGCCGCCGGAGGCGCCAAACCCCGGCTCCATCTGAGCGACGGCGGCTCCGCCATCGCCACGGGCGACGGCAAAGTTCGAGATGGTGCGCTCGGCGCGATGGCCGCCGGCGCACGTCGTCGCGACGGTGGCCTCGGTCATGGGGCGGCGACGCTCAAAGGTGTCGCGGCAGGTGGGGCAGTAGTACTCGTAGATCGCCATGGGGGGAGTATAGCGGGGAAGCGGTCAGGCGGCGCTGGAGGGGCGGCGGGACGAGCTCTCCCCAACGCTGGCGATAACCGGTGCGGGCACGGGGTCGGGCTCGGAAGGAAGGTGCGGGGGCAGGCCCGTCAGCTCATGCTCGAGGGCGCGGGTGATGGTATTGCCAGGCTGCACCCATCCACGCCGTCGGGAGCGGGGAAGAGAGGGGCGGATGCGGGGGGACCATCGAGGCATGGGGAGGAGACGCTAGGGCATGACCGCAACGCGTTCAAGATCAAATGCCTGATCACTATGTCTTGTCGCCAGGGTGTTGATCACGCGCCTCGGCACGGGCGAGGAAGGCGAGCACGTAGTCGTTGAACACCGCGGGCTGCTCGAAATAGGTGGAGTGCCCGGCGCCGGGCATCTCGAAGAGGGCGGCCCCGGGGACGAGCGAGTGCGACTCCCGGATGAGCTCGGGGGAGGTGATGCGGTCGTGCTCGCCGACGACGAAGGCGATGGGCAAGCCGGATTCGAGGAGCATCCCGTGGGTGCTGCCACGGTAGGTGGCCGGCGGGGGTCCGAGCACATTGGCCTCCCGTGGCGGGTTGAGCCGCCGGATCTGGTGGTAGAGGAGGGCGAGGGCGGGCTGCTCGCGGGGGAAGTGGGGGGCGAGGGCGTGACGCGCGAGACCGCCCTCGCCGCGCTCGACGCGGAGGGTGGCCTGCAGCTCGCGCACGCGGTCGTTGGTGGCGCCGGCGTTGGTGCCGCAGAGGACGAGCGAGCGGGCGCGTTCGGGGGCGAGCCGCAGCAATCCCGCGACGGCGCGCCCACCCATCGACTGCGCGATCACATGCGCGCGGTCGATGCCGAGGTGTTCGAGGAGGCCGACGAGGTCGCGTCCGAAGGCGCCGCGGTCGTGCTCGCCGAGGGCGAGGGAGCGACCCCAGCCGCGCGCGTCGTAGACGGTGCAGCGGTAGCGCTCACCGAAGGCGGGGAGCTGCTGCCACCAGGAGAGGGAGTTGCCGCCCGCCCCGTGGTGGAAGACGACGTGGTCGCCATCGGGGTCGCCGTGCTGCTCGTAGTAGAGGCGGGCGCCATCAAGCTCGGCGAAGGGCATCGGGGCAGTGTACGCGGGTGAGGAGTGACCTTGCGCCCAGAGTGCTACGCTCAGAGGGAGTGGGGATACCCAGGTGGTCGAGTTTTACTTTTGGATGAGCGTCTTCAGTTTCCCTGCTCTTCTCGTCGGCCTTTTAGTCAGGCGCTGGTGGGCCATACTGCTGGCAATAGGAATCTACGTTCTTGTCAGTCTCGCCTTCCCTCACTTGTACAGTGAGAGCTACAAGAACTCGAGTGACTTCAATAGCGCAGCCGATTACTCGTTCTTCTTAATGGTAGTCTTTGCGTTGCCCGCCGCAGTGGCCCTCAGCTTGGGCGTGGTGGTGCGCAGGGTGGTTCGTTGGATGGCTTCAGCGGACGACTAAGCCCAGCCAGCAGGACTAGACGAAGCGGTCGCGGACGGTGACGGCGTTGGGGGCGACCTCGGCGCAGGCGCCGCAGCGGATGCAGAGCTCGTCCACGATGGTGTAGCGGGAGCCGCCCTCGACGATCGCCTCGGTGGGACAGATGGCAGCGGCCTCGGCGAGGGCCGGGTCGCCGGGTGAGGTGACCTCGTAGGTGATCATGCCGGGGAGGGAGCGCGTGGGGTCGCGCTTCTCGCGGATGAGGATCTCGAACTCCTCGCGGAAGTAGCGCAGGGCGAGCTTGACCGTCGTCATCGCGAACGAACCGTGGAGGCAGTTCGACCAGGTCATCGTCTGGATGAGGTCCTCGAACTTGTCGAGGTCGGTCTCGCGGCCACCACCGTTGCCGATGCGGCGGAGGATCTCGACGGCGCGCTGGGTGCCCTGGAAGCAGGTGGTGCAGCGCCCGCAGGACTCGTCCTCGGCGAAACCGAGGAAGTAGGTGCAGAGGTCGACGACGCTGGTGGTTTCGTCGAAGTAGACGATGCCGCCGGAGCCGAGGAACATGCCGCGCTCGCGGAAGGGGCCGATGGTGAGGGGCAGGTCCGCCTCGGCGGCAGGGAGGATGCCGGAGAGGGGTCCGCCGGGCTGGTAGCCCTTGAGGGGAACGCCGCCCGGGGTGCCGCCGCCGTAGGTCTCGAGCAGGTCACGCACGCTCAGGCCGAAGGGGATCTCGACGCAGCCGGCCTGGTTCACGGCGCCCGAGATGGTGAACATCTTCGTGCCCTTGGCCTCGTCGTTGCTCACGCTCGACCACCACTCCGCGCCGTGGCGGAGAACGAGGGGCGCGTTGGCGTAGGTCTCGACGTTGTTGACGTTGGTGGGGAGGTTCCAGAGGCCAGCCTGGGCGGGGAAGGGCGGGCGGATGCGGGGCATGCCGCGGTAGCCATCGATGGAGTTGATGAGGCCGGTTTCTTCGCCGCAGACGTAGGAGCCGGCGCCGACGAAGACGACGAGGTCGAACGTCTTGCCGCTGCCGAGGATGTCCTCGCCGAGGAGGCCGCGTTCGCGCGCCTGCTCGACGGCGACGTTCATGCGCTCGATGGCGAGGGGGTACTCGTGGCGGATGTAGATGTAGCCCTCCACGGCGTGCGTGGCGAGGGCCGCGATGAGCATGCCTTCGATGATGAGATGGGGGTCGCCCTCCATGAGGATGCGGTTCACCCAGGCGCCGGGGTCGCCCTCGTCGGCGTTGCAGACGAGGTAGCGGGGGTCAGCACTCGCATTGCGGAGGAAGTCCCACTTGCGGCCGGCGGGGAAGCCGGCGCCGCCGCGTCCGCCGAGGCCGCTCTCGAGCATGAGCTCGATGATGGCCTCGGGCTCCATGTCGAGGGCATGAACGAAGCCCTCGTAGGCGCCGCTGGCGAGAGCGTGGTCGATGTTCTCGGGGTCGATCTGGCCGCAGTTGGCCATGAGCCGGCGGATCTGGCCGCGCATGAAGGGGTGGTCCTCGAGCGGGGCGATGTCGTCGCTGGCAGCGCCCTCGACGACGCCGAGCGCGAGCTCAGGGAACTCGCCCGCCTCGACGAGGGTGGCCTGCACGAACTCGTCGACGCGGTCGGGCGTGAGGGAGTGGTAGAGGACGGTGCGGGTGCCCGCGGCGGAGCGCACGGAGACGGTCGGTTCGAGCCAGCAGAAGCCCCACGAGCCGGTCGTCGTGATGTCGACGTTGAGGCCCCTGGCGGCGACGGCGTCCTGGAGGGCGGCGAGCGTCTCGGCGCCGCCGCTGGCGAGGGAGGAGGTATCGAGGCAGAGGCTGACCTGCTCGCGGCCGCTGGCGCGAGCGGCCTCGCGGCGGTCACGCGCCTCGGTGGCGATGGCGCTGAAGCGTTCGTTCATGCGTCTCCCTTCACGTCACGGGCGATGGCGACGGCCCCGGCCACGGTGAGGTTGCCAACGACATTGCCGTCGACCCAGAGCTGGGGGGCCTCGCTGCAGGTGCCGTTGCACTGGCCGAGGCGCAGGCCGTAGGCGCCATCCTCGCTCTGGCCGTCGAGAGGGAGGCCGAGCGTGTACTGGAGGGCCTCGCGGATGCGGTCGCCACCGCGGAGGCGGCAGGCGGGGCCGCTGCACCAGGCGATCTCGCGCTCGGGTGGGGGATCGGTGCGGAAGTCGGCGTAGAAGGAGACGGCGCCGTAGACGAGGGCGGGGGTGCTGCGCATCTGGCGCGCGAGCACCTCGATCGCCTCGCGGGAGACGTAGCCGTAGCGTTCCTGGATCTCGATGAGAGCGGGCAGGAGATGGCCGCGTTCGAACTCGTACTCGGCGACGAGCTCTCGCAGCTCACCAGTGGTCGGCTCAGCCGCCATGTGCAGGGATCCCGTTTGTGAAATGCGGCACTACTATATCCACGCGCCTCGTGCGGCAGCAACCGCGCGGGCGTTCTCGTCCATCAGGTCGGCGGCCTGCTCGCCCAGCTGGAGGCTGTAGTTCTGGCCGCGGTCCTCAGGGTAAACCTGGGTGGTGTTGGAGAGGTAGAGCCCGCCGATGCCGGTCTCCATGGAGGGGATAGAGTCGGAGTAGTTGGTGGTGATGACGGGCTGGCCCCCGGGGTCGCGGAAGAACCACTTCTGGCGCACCCAGGAGCGGTCGAAGGCGGGGTTGATGCGGCGGATGCTGTCCTCGTACGCGGTGAGGGCCTCCTCGGCGTCCATCTGCAGGACGGGGTGGTCGGGGGCGACGTAGTTCGAGAGGTAGACGATGTGGTTGCCGCCGTAACGCTCCGCCCCCACGAGATTCGTGTGCTCGACGCAGGCGACGAAGGGGAGGTCGTCGGCGATGGAGAGCCAGTAGAAATCGCTGAGGGGGCGGTCGAGAGCGAGGACGAGGCAGGAGGCCCACTGGTAGCGGACGCGGTCGAGGACCTCGACGTAGGGGGCGGGGAGCTCGGGTGCGATGCGCTTGGTGATGATGTTGGGCGTGGTCATGAGGACCTGGTCGAATTCGTGGAAGGCGCCGCCTGCGCGGATACCGGTGACGGACCCAAGCTCCGTGACGACGGCCTCGACGGGCGTGCTCAGGTGAATGCGGCCGCCGGCCTCGCGGATGTGGTCGGCAAGGGCGAAGTAGTAGGAGCGGAAGGAGCCACGGGGGTAGCCGAGCGTCTCTGTCGCGCCGAGGCGGCCCTCACGTGAGCCGAAACGGAGCCGAATCTTCCAGTGCAGCCAAGCCATGCCGATCTCGTCGGCGTGCTCGGCGAACTTTCCGCGCAGGAGGGGACCCCAGAAGGCGTTGAAGGCCTGCTTGCCGACGGCGCGTTCCATCCAGGCGCGGGCGGTCACATTCTCGTAGACGCGCCAGTCGGCCTGGCGCTTCAACCAGAGGCTGGCAAGCCCCAGGCGGAGGCGGCTGGGGAGGCTGATGGCGTCGAAACGGAGGAGGTCGAGAGGTGTGACGAAGGGGTAGACGCGGCCGTTCACGAAGTGGCCGTTGTGGGGCTCGATCCACTCGAGGCCGTCCCCCATACCGAGGTCATCGAAGTAGCGGACGACTGTCGTGTCGTTGGTGAAGATGTGGTGGTAGAAGCACTCGATCGGTTCTCCGCCGACCTCGAAGGTGACGACCTGACCACCGGGCTCGTCGCGCCCCTCGAAGATGGTGACCTCGTGGCCGAGCTCCTGCAGGCGGCGGGCGGCAGCCAGCCCGGCCACACCAGCGCCCACGATGCCGGCCCTCACGGCGCCACCGGGCCGGGTTCTTCGACGGGCACGGCGCCGATGCGTCCGAGGCGGGCGATGGGGATACCGAAGGTCCAGAGCAGGATGAGGCCGACGACCGTCGCGGGAGCGACAACAACGGCATGGGCGACGATGGCGTAGGCGGCGGCGAGGCCACCGCCTATGCCGGCGTTGACCAGGACGAGCTTGGCCGCCCACTCGAAGGGGCCGGCGCCACCGAAGAAGGTGGGGATGATGATGGCAAGGTTGGCGGCAGCCAGGAGGAGCACGTAGTGGGCGAAGCTGACCTTGAGGTCGAAGGCAAGGCCGACGATGGCGTAGGCGCCGGCTTCGACGGTCCAGCCGAGGATGCTGAAGAAGGTGACAAGGAGGAAACTTCGCCAGTCGTGGACGGAGCGGAGGGCGCCGATGAGCGAGCGGAGGTGGGGGGAGAGGCGCTCGCCCGCGCTGGCAGGCAGGCGAGCAAGGATGAAGTCGGCGGCGCGATAGGTACGCTCCTCGCGCAGGGTGAACCAGTAGAAGACCACGAGCGCAACGGAGAAGAGCACCGCGGAGGCGATGGCGATGGCCTGCAGGCGGCCATCGCCGAGACCGGCGACGGCGCCGGCCGTGAGCAGCATGAGCACGAGCACGCAGCCATCGAAGAGGCGCTCGACCGCGATGGCGCCGAGGGTGCCCATCGTGGAGACGCGCTCACGCTCGCCGAGGACGTAGGCGCGAATGAGCTCGCCGGCGCGGGCGGGGATGAGGTTGTTCGCCATGTAGCCGATGATCGAGTAGGAGAAGAGGCGGCGGGCGGTGATGGCGGCCACCGGTCGCATGAGCACCGACCAGCGGTAGCAGCGCAGCCAGAAGGAGAGGAAGAGCACAACCACGGCAGGGGCGACGTACCAGTAGTTGGCGTCCTCGAAGGCCTCCGCGATCTCGGAAGGGTCGGTAGCGAGCAGGAAGAGGGCGATCAGCAGAACGCCAACAGCTACGGCGGCCCAGAAACGGAACGAGCGCAACACGGTTGATCAGCGCTCCCCGGCCACGGCGCCGTCGAAGAGACGCACCCGCGCGGCCCCGCCTTCCACGACCCAGAGCTTACCATCGGCCGTCTCAACGATTCCGTAGGGGGAACGGAGCGGTTCGTCGAGGGGAGCGATGGTGTCGAGGAGGACGCCGGTGGGGCTGTAGATGCGCACCTGGCCGAGGGAGGGGAGGGAGAGGGCGATGCGCCCATCACGGAGGACGCGCAGATAGGGCTTGTCGAGGGGGGCGGGGCCACCCCAGCCGGGCACGGGGAACTCGCGCAGGTAGGCGCCCGTGGGATCGAGTATCTGGACGCGGGCGTTCCACATGTCGGCCACGACGATCTCGCCGTTGGGGGCGATGTCGATACCCACGGGCTCGCTGAACTCGGCCGAGCCGCCGCCTCGGCCGAGCGTCTGGGCGTTGTAGGGCGCGCCAATCTCGCGGAGAAACTCCCCCTGGGGCGTGTAGATCACGATGCGACCGTGGCCCGTGTCGGTCACCCAGAGGTTCCCGGAGGAGTCAACGGCGATGTCGCGGGGACCAAAAAGCTCGTAGGGGCCAGGCGGTCCAGCGGTTCGGGGTTCCCCGAAGGCGAGCTTGAGTTCGCGAAGGCCGGCATCGAAGGCGATGATGCGCCAGCCAAAGGTGTCGGCCACGAAGACGGTCCCGTCTTCGGCCACGGCGAGGCCCCAGGGGGTGGACCCCTCGAAGAACCTGGCACGGATATTGATGGCGGCGAGGAAGTTCCCCTGCGCGTCGAAGCGCTGGAGGCTTCCGCTCGTGCTATCGACGACGTAGAGGCTACCGTCGGGGCCGGTCTCGATGTCGACGGGGGTTGAGAACTGGCCGGGGCGGCTGCCAAGACCGCCGAAGGTGAGGCGGCCGGCACTGTCGAGGTCGGGGGGGACGGGCTCGAAGGTCCCGATGGTGAGGCGCTCCGTCTCACGATCGAAGGCGGCCGGGAAGTACGCGAGCCCATTGACGGAGCCGAATGCACCGGGGGCCTCGTGATCCCGCCAGTAGGCGAAGGCGTCACGGACCCAGCTTCCACGGAAGACCCCGCTGCCGATCTGCCGCCAGGCTTCGGGCTCCCGGGGCCCTGCCGTGAGGGCCGCCTTGTAGGTCTCGGGGTAGTTCCAGCGGTGGTGGTAGCGAGTGGGCAGGGCGAAGGCCGTGGCGCCGCGGGCAACGAGGTCGCCAGCCACGATGTCCGCGTTCGCGGAATGGACAAGCACGACATCGAACTCGCCGGGCGGGAGGCCGGACTCCATGTTCCCGATGGAGACCCTGCGGTAGTCGCGCAGATACCAACGCCAGGGCCAGTCGAAGGACTGCGGCGTATCGACGGCGATACGCAGGTCGAATCCCCGGCCGGTGGCGAGGGCGAGGGCATCGATTTCGTCTGCCATGCGAGTGACGTCGGGGGAGGACTGGGTGTAGATGAGCATGTCGTCGGGCACGTCGCCGCGCTGGAAGGTGACGCTGATCATGGTGCGCACGGAGAAGAAGGCGAGGCCCACGATGAGAACCAGCGCGGCGAGCGCGGGAAGCGTCCGCCAGCCCAGCCGCGACGCCACGAAGAGGGCCGCGCCGACGGTCAGCAGGAGGGGAAGGAGGCCCCACGTGAGCCGGACACCAAGGGTCGGACCCCAGTCGAGGTCGAGGACGGAGGCCGCGAAGGCGGCGGTCGCCATGACGAACGCGATGGAGAGCAGGGCGCGGGAGTCAAGGCGCGACGGATTCCAGTGGGTCCAGGCGCGCTGGATCGTCCAGGCGGCGAGGAGGGCGGCGGGGATGGTGAGGTGGGTGTTGAGCCAGGGCATCTTCTCCCCGGCAAAGGAGAGGGCGGCGAAGAGGAACACGAACCAGAACACGAGGAATCTCGAGAAGGCGGACCCGCGGACCATCGCCCAGGCGCCGCCGGCGAGGGCGATCAGGAGGGGAAGAAACTCGTAGGCGGGCATGAGCATGAGGTAGTAGAACCAGGGCTGCTGGCCGCGGCGGTAGTCGTGCTGGGCCTGCCAGTGGTCAATGGAGCCCCAGGCCCCGCTACAGAAACCCTCAGCGTTCGTCCACAGGCTCGTCATGAGGGTGATGTAGATGATCGCCCCGATAGCGGCGGCGGTGAGCCAGGTGCGCGGGCGCCAGGAGAGGCCGGCAAAGGCGGCGACCCCACAGACGACGACGAAGGCGGCCACAAGGACAGCGGCGGCGCGTGTCGAGGGGTTGGCGCAGACCTCGGGGTAGTCGAGCGGACCCGCAGCGAAGATGACCTCAATCGGGGCCTTGGCGAAGGCCGTGAGAAGCGGAAGGGTGAGCGAACCGGTGAGCACCAGCAGGTCGCCGGTGCGGGGCAGGTCGCCCCAGGCGGCCCTGCGGCGCAACCGCTTGAGGTAGCGCCAGAGGCCGGCGAGCACCCAGGCAAAGGGGTAGAGGGCGGCGGCGAGGAGGAGCCTGCGGGAGAGCGTGTCGGCCTTGCGGGCCTGAAGGTTGGCGCCCGCCAGTTCGAGCGCAAGGTGGCCGTTGAGGTAGAGCAGGAGGAAGGCGACGAAGAGGAACGCCGCTTCCTTCGTGCTGAAGGCGAGGGCGAGGGCGATCACGAAGACGATGAGCCAGCGCGTCCGTCCGTTGTGGAGGTAGCTCCACATGGCCACAACCATGAGGAGGATGAAGAAAGCCAGGTAGATATCCATGCGCAGAAAGCGGCTGAAGTAGACGACCGTCGGCGAGAAGGCGAGGAACGCAACCACGGCGAACGTTCCCACGGGACCGAGCCAGCGCCGCAGGGCGAGCGGGATCGCGAGCACGGCCATGCCGAACAACGCGGGTGAGATGCGGGAGGTGTAGTCGGTGGCGGTGAAGACGAGGAAGGTGAAGCCCTGCAGGAAGTAGAGCAGGGGTCCGTGAAACACGGGGTTGTGGGTGTACGACCCCTGGGCAAGCTCCCAGGACCAGAGCGCGTGGATGCTCTCGTCGTGGTGGAGCGCGCGGGCGCCCAGATCCCAGAAGCGGAGGGCGAAGGCGGCGGCGAAAATGGCCGTGTAGGCAACGAACTCCCAGTTCACCTCGATGCGGCGAGCGAGGAGGCGGTCGAGCGCGTTTCCCTCGGAGGTGGAGGCGGGCTGCGACGTCATGGCGACCTCACGTAGATGGCCACGATCTCGAGCTCGGACGGGAGGCTGTTGCGTTCACCGAGCCAGCGGACGTACTGGAGAAATCCCCCGGGGCCGGGGATCGAGCGTTGCAGGACCCAGCGGCCTTCGAGCGGGACAAAGCCCTCCGGCTGAGGAAGATCGATAGGCCAGACGGCGACGGCCGCTTCGGGCGGGACGCGGTCGGCGAGGATGAGCGTGGCGGAATTGCGGAAGGGCCAGGTGAGCGCTTCGCGGTACCGTCCGTGGATGACGACGGAGCCCCGCGCGGCGCTGGCGTCCAGGGCTACATCCCGGATGGCGCGGGCGGCGGGGGGGCTTACCGGCCCGGGGAGGGGCTCGCCGGCCGCGCTCAGGGCAACGCCACTGGCGCCGGCCAGGAGCAGGATGCCTCCGGCGGCAAGGGCGGGGATGAACGTCAGGTGGAGCGCTTCGCGGTAGCTGGCCAGCAGGGCCAGGGCGAGGAGGGCAACGATCACGGTCAGGGCGACGAGCATGCGTTCATTGGCGCCGCCAACGCGTCCCTCGCGGGCCCAGTCGCTCAGAACGAAAGAGGCAACCGCGGCGAGTCCGATGGCGAGGAGCAGGAGGTAGCTCTCGCGGCGCCAGCTGGCGGTCAGCAGCAGGCTCGCGACGCGGGCGAGGGCGGGGCCGAGGAGAAGGCAGGAGGCGAGGGTGGCGGCGGCGAGCGGGAAGGGCGAGGTCGAGGGAAGGGCCACAAGGAACCAGAGGAGGGCAGCCCCCGCCGTCCCCAACAGGAGTGCCTCGGTGGGGGTCAGGGGGGTGCTCCCGGAGCGCAGGCGGAAGGCGAGCCAGCCACCCGCGGCGGCGCCTCCCACAAGGAGGGGAAGACCGTAGAGAGCGGCGAGCTCAGCCACCGTGAGGGATGACCAGGGCTCCTCAAATCCGGCCACGAAGAGGTGAAAGGGCGCCACCACGAGGCCATCGCCGCCTAAACCGAAGCGCAAGGACGTGAGGAGCAGGCCAAGGACAACCCCTACCGCGCTCCAGACGAAGGAGTCAGCCTTCGGCCGATCGCCTCGAATCGCGGCGACCACGATGGCGGCAGCGACCACGGGCAGAGTGAGGGGGCCGCCCGTGGAGACGAGGAACGCGAGGAGGAGCCATCCCCAGGGTGGGGGGCGGCTCGCGAGCAGCGCCACGACCAGCCAGATGGCGATGGCGGTATCCCACGCCGCCGCCGAGGCGGTTACCCCAAGGACGATGCCCATCGGATCGAGCGCCAGCAGGAGGAGCGCCAGCAGTGCACCACTCTCGCCCAGCGTCCGCCGGAGGTGGTAGAGGGCAAGCGGGATGGAGAGGGTGGCCGCCAGGGCCAGGACGCGCGCGGGAAGCTCGGAGTCGGTCCAGCCGAGGGTCACCGCCGTGACGGCCTGATAGAGCGTGGGCACATAGCGCGCGTCCTCGATGCCGGAGCTGGCCTGCCAGGCGCCCGAGAGGTGGGCAAGCTCGGCGCCCCCCACGGGCGCTCGCCAGACGACGCCCACGCGCAACGCCACGAAGAGGACGACGACGAGCACCCACGCGATGGTGGCAACGGAGAGGGCGAAAAGGCCCCCTGAGCGGGCGGAGGAGCGACGGGAGGGGGTGGGGGAGGTCATCGCGTGGCCTCCAGCCGGAAGATGGGCAGGCGGAAGACGGTCACGTCGCCGGCGACGAATACGGTTTCGAGGAACGTCTCGAAGGGAGGCATGAGGCCGTCACGGTAGTGTGAGCGTTCCAGAGCCCCGACGACGACGTAGGTGGCGCCGAGCTCCTGGAGGGCGGCCAGCGCCTGGGCCCGGCCGCCAGCGGTGTACACGCGATCGACGAGGTCCTGGCGGCGGCCGATCTTTGCGTCAAGCTCGGGCGAGGCGCCGCGCCAGGTTCTCTCGTGGCCGGCCCAGCCGATGGGCGTCTGCAGGCCGGTGCGGTAGCCGATGCGGCCGGCAGAGCCGTAGGAGGCCCCGCCGCTCTCCCGCACGGCCTCGCCACCTTCGCCCCGAACCCAGACGCGGCCCGTCGACTCGACGACTATCTGGGCGGGGTCAACGTTCTCGTTCAGCCAGCGGACCAGCTCATGTTCGGCGGCGTTGAGCCGCTGGACGTAGCCAAGGCCATCGAGTCCGGGGGCGACGGCGAAACCACCGGCGCGGTTGGGCGTGTTGGTGACGGCGAAGACAAGGGAAGCGCCGACCAGGACCGCTAGGGGCGCCACCAGGAGCGGCCGGTACATGGGGGTCGCGGCCCGCACGGCCGCCACTCCCCCAACGGCGCCAGCGATGGAGAGCACGATCCAGGCCTCGTAGGAGAGCTTGAACACGGTATTGAGCCGCGGGATGAAGAAGAGGATGTCCCGGAGGAGGAACAGTTCGGTGATGTAGAGGAGCAGGATGCCGAGGGCGGCGAGACCCGCGACGAGCGCGGCCGGGTGGTTGCGGCGGCTGAAGACGAACGTAGCCCCCGTAAGCAGCCAGAGGCCGGCTGCGTAGCCGGCCAGGGTGAACCACGCCCCGTCGGTGCGGGCGCCGAAGGCCGTGGGCAGGCCGTCGCCCACGACGAAGGGGGCGGCGGTTCGCTCGTAGGCGAGCACGGGAAGCCAGACCAGCAGGGGCAGGAGCGGCAGGGCGAGGGCGACCACGAAGGGGCCGGCGGGAATCTCGTCCCGCCACCGCCGGAATCCCCACCAGAGCACGAGGAGTGAGAAGACGATGGGCACGCCCCACATGTGGAGGGCGTGCCGGATACGCGTTCCCCTGCCGGCGTAGGCGTAGATGCCGCCGGCCTCGGGCGTGAAACCGGACCACCATGGAAGGAAGGCGACCACCGAGAGAAGGGCGGGGGGAAGAAGGTAGGAGGCGGTATCGACCACGGCGGCGCCGAAGGAGTGCGAGCGGCGGTTCCTGGCGAAGACGGCGAGGGCGAGGAGGGGGGAGAAGACGACCACATCCCAGACGTTCACGAAGGCGAGCGAGCCGAAGATGAACGTGAGCGCGAGCAGCATCCAGGGTCGCCGGCGGTGCTCCTCCCACGAGAGGGGTCCACGCCCCCGCCAGAGGGCTGCGGAAACGGCAAGCGCGAGCAGCACCCCGGGAATGGCCATGACGTGGGGGTGCAGGTCGCCAAGCAGGAAGCTGAAGGCGGGCACCTCGGTGACAGTGAAGGGGTAGGAGGGCTGGGGTTCCCAGTAGGCCATGCGGGACATGCGCCACCAGACCCAGTGGTCGTCGGGGTACCAGTGGGTGCTGGGGGCGAGGGGCTGGCCGGTGCAGGTCTCGTCCGCGCCCTCTCCGCAACGCGCGAGGCCCTCCACGGCGAAGGCCTTGTAGACGCCGTCATGGTCGGCGCCGTGGGCGGCGGCGAACTCGAAGACACTCGCCAGGGGGCCGCCGAAGAGCAGGAGGACGACGCCTCCCGCGGCGGCGAGCGCGATCCAGCGGCGGGGGCGACGCCCGAATATCCAGCGGGCGAGGGCGGCGCAGAGGGACGCAACGGCGGCTCCCGCGCTCGCGAACACAGCGCCCAGCGCGAGGTTGTAGCCGGAAGCGGGCCAGACATCGGACGCGCCCGTGAGGATGGCGGCCTGCAGGTAGCCACCGTAGTGGTAGCTCGCGCTCTCGCCCGCAAACCAGGGGTCGTGGGGGGGATACTCGGGGGAGACGAGCATCGCGTTCAGGTAGAGGAGGTCCATCGGCTGCTCGGTGTGGGCGATGTCGGGAACGTGAGCGCGGAAGTAGGCGTAGCCGAAGAAGAGCGCCGAGAAGAGAGCGGCGGCCACCGCCAGGCCAGGGAGGGAGCGGCGGAGGGTGGCGGGGAAACGCCGATCGCGGGCGGCCAGCACGAATGTGGCGACGGCGAAGAGGGCGATCGCGAGGAGGATTCCTCCGCGGCCAGCGGGGAGCGCGCCGACGACGCGGAGAAGAAAGTAGCCGGCGCCGACGAGCGTGAGGCCAAGCGTGAAACTGAGGCCCGCACCCGCATCGGGGAAGCGCGCGAAGAGGCGGAAGGCGAGCGGCAGCGCGAACGCCGCGATCACGATGGCGACGGCCCAGAAGGCGAGCGCCTCAGTCACGGACCGGCCTCATGCAAGGAGCGCATCGACGAACATCTCGGCATCGAAGGGGGCGAGGTCGCCGAGACTCTCGCCGGTGCCGATGAGGCGAACGGGCACTCCGAGCTCACTGGCGATGGCGAACACGATGCCACCCCGGGCAGTGCCATCGAGCTTGGCGAGGACGAGTCCGGTGACGCCGACTGCCTCGGTGAAGGCGCGCGCCTGGAGGAGGCCGTTCTGCCCGGTCGTGGCATCGAGCACCAGCAGGGTCTCGTGGGGCGCCTCGGGATAGCGGCGCTGGATGACGCGGGTGACCTTCTTCAGCTCCTCCATCAGGTTCGACTTGGTGTGGAGCCGTCCGGCCGTGTCGATGAGGGCGACGGCGGCGCCATCGGCCTCGGCCGCGGAGAGGGTATCGAAGACGACGGCGCCGGGGTCGCCGCCGGGCTGGTGGGCGACGACCCGCACGTCGAGCCGGTCGCCCCAGATCCGGAGCTGGTCGATGGCGGCTGCGCGGAAGGTATCGGCGGCGGCGAGGATGGGGAGTTGGCCCCCTTCCTTGAGCGCCCACGCGAGCTTCGCGATGGAGGTGGTCTTGCCCGCGCCGTTTACGCCGACGACCAGGACGACGAGCAGCTCGGGGAAGGGAGCATCCCAGCGGGGAGGCCGGGCGGCAGGGACCTCGAGGATGGCGATGAGCTCGGCTCGGAGGATGTCGCGCACCTCGGCGGAGGTGGTGGCGCGAGTCTCCCGCACCTGCTCGCGCACGTGATCGAGGATGCGTTCGGTGGTGGCGATACCGGTATCGGCGGCGACGAGGATCTCCTCAAGCTCGTCCCAGAGGTCGTCGTCGAAGTCGGGACGGTCGAAGAGACGGCCGATGCGACCGAGGAGGCCGGAGCGGCTGCGGGCGAGCGCGCGCCCGGACTGCGCCTGGATCTCCTCGACCTGCTCGGGCGTGAAGGCAGGAGCATCGGCGGAGGACTCGGCGCCATCGGGATCCTGCCGTCTTCGCCAGAATCGCATCGCCCTCGCTCCCGGCCGCCCTGGGCGGCGCCGCTCGGATTCTCCCCCAGGCCCCAAACCGGTGCTAGCGGCTTGCGGCTCCGGCGGTCGCTCGCGGCGTGGTGGGCGCCGCCTCCCGTGTCGCGCTCGCCGGCGCAGCGCCGGTAGGCAGGTCCGAGAGGCGGAGGGAGAGGGTGCTGGAGACGCCGCCGGGGCCCATCGACACGCCGTAGATGGCATCGGTCGCCTCGATGGTGCGGCGGTTGTGGGTCACGATCAGGAACTGCGTGCGGTCGGCCAGGCGGGCGAGCTCGGCCACGAAGCGGCCTACGTTCGCTTCGTCGAGGGCGGCATCGACCTCGTCAAGGACGCAGAAGGGCGCGGGATTCACGGAGAGGAGGGCGAAGAGGAGGGCGACCGCCGTGAGCGAGCGCTCACCGCCGGAGAGCAGGCTGATGCTGCTGATGCGCTTGCCCGGCGGCTGCGCCTCGATCTCGATGCCAGACTCGATGATGTCGTCGGGATCGAGCAGCTTGAGGCGCGCGGCGCCGCCCCCGAAGAATCCTGTGAAGTAGCCGCCGAAGGCCGTGTCAACGCGGTCGAAGGTAGCGCGGAAGCGGGTGCGGATCTCCCCGTTCAGCTCCGTGATCGCGCTCTGCAGCTGGGCTTCGGCCTCGGTCAGGTCCTGGATCTGCTCCGTGAGGAAGGCGTGGCGCTCCTCGCTCTCGCGGAAGTCGTCGGGCGCTTCCTGGTTGATCGGGCCGAGCTTGCCGATCGCGGTCCGCACCTCGGCGATCTCCTGCTCGACGGAGACAACGTCAACGGGCTCGTCGCCCGTGGCGGCGGGCGACGCAACGCCCCCTCCCGGTGAGGTCGAGAGCCCCTCGCGGGACATCTCTTCACGCAGGGTCTGCAGACGTTCGCGAGAGCGGTCGAGGTCGGCTTCGAGGTCGAGGCGGCGGCGGCGGGTTTGAAGCAGCGCCGACTGCGCCGCGGCGTAGTCGGCCTGCACGGAGCGCTCGTGCATCTCGAGTCGGTGGAGTTCATCGCGATCGGGGGCGGTGTCGTCGCTGGACTGCTCCTGCTCCAGGCGGAGGGCCTCGAGTTCCCGCGACTGACGCTCGATGCCCTCGGTGAAGGTGCGGGCTTCAAGCTCAAGGTTCTGGGCGCGGAGTATGCGCTGGCCAATCTGGGAGGTGAGCCGCTCGATGGCTCGCTTCTGCTGCTCGCGGGCGAGGGCGCGCGCCCTTGCCTCCCCCTCGGCCGAGGCCAGGCGCGCGCTCGCGCTGGAGACGGCGTCGATGGACGCCTCAGCGCGTGCGGGGGCGGCTTCGAGGTCGGGCGCGAGTGCATCCAGCTCGGCGGTGGCTTCGCGACGGCGGGCAGCGAGCTCGTCGAGGCGGGCACGGGCAACCTCCGCGGCCTGCTCGTGGAAGGTACCGCCGGCCAGCTCACGACGGCGGCCGAGGACGGCCACCATCTCGCGGCGAACGCGATGGAGGCGATCGCGCTCGCGTTCGCGGGCGCGGAGGGCCTCGTCGAGATCGCCGCGGCTCTCCTCGTGGGCGCGGCCGTGCTCCTCCGCAAGGCGAGAGAGGCGCTCGACCGTCTCTCGCGCGCCCTCGACCTGCTTCCCGTTCGCCTCGACGACCTCCTGGAGCTCGGCGACCTGGCCGGGAATCTCGGCGATCTCCCGCTGGCGGGTGAAGCTGAAGGGGCTCTCGGACGCAGAGGCCAGACCGCCGGTGATAACCCCCGAGGGATCGAGGAAGACGCCATCAAGGGTGACCACGGCGCCAAGACCCCGACCGAGCATGCGCTTCGCAACGGTCAGGTCGTCGACGACGATGATGCGTCCCAGGAGGGTATCGACGAGGTCGCGGAAGCGATTCTCGCAGCGCACCAGGCGGGAGGCGACGCCGACGACGCCGCGTTCCTTCTGGAGGTTGAGGGGATAGCCCTTGCGCAGGCCATCGAGGGGGAGGAACTGGGCGCGACCGCGAGCGCCGGCGCGGAGAAGGTCGATGGCGTGGAGAGCCTGGGCCTCGCGCTCGACGATGATGGCGTGGAGGTGGTTCTCGAGGGCGGCGTTGATTGCGGCCTCGAGCCCGGCGGGGACGCGCAGGTGGCGGGAGAGGAGTCCCACGACGCCGGTAACCTCGGGGGCCTCGCCGAGGCTCCCGGGACGAACGTTCTCGATGAGGACCTGGCCCATGATGAGGGAGTTGCGGGTGCCGGTGGCGATGCCTTCGCTCTCGGCCTGCACGCGCTTGAGAACCTCAAGCCGCCCCTGCAGGTGGTCGAGTTGGCGGAGGGGCTCCTTCCCCGCCGCCTCCAGCTCGCGGAGCTCGGCCTGCACGCGAGCGAGCCGCTCGCGGGCGCTGGAAGCGGCCTCGCGCTCCTCGCGAAGACGCGACTCGGCGGAGCCGGCGCGCTCGCCCAGCTCGGCGAAGCGGCGGCCGTAGCCGATGAGCTCGACGAGCAGCTGCTTGCGGCGCACCTCGATACGGTCGGCCTCCGGCCCTTCGGAGGGAGCAACGGAGGCGCGCTCAACGATGGTTGCCTGCTCGGTGATGCGTTCGTCGAGGGCGGCGATCTGACCGCGAAGCTCCTCGGCGCGGCGGTGCGGGGTGGCGTCCTGCCGCTGCACCTGGGCGAGCGCCTCGCGTTCGCGTTCGAGGGTGGCTCGCAACACTTCGATCTCGCTCGTGAGCTCGATGGCGCGGTGGCCGCTCTCGAGGTCGGCGGCGGCGATGCTGGCCTTCTCGCTCTCGAGCGCTTCCACCTCGGTGCGAATCTCACCGTGGCGGGTGTTCGTCATGGCGTGGCGCTCGCGGTCGAGGAGGAGCCCGTGTTCGAGCGAGCGGATGCGGGTCTCGATGTCATCGCGGGCGCCATCGCGGCGGGAGACGGCCTCGCGACGCCTGGCGATCTCCTCGCCGAGGGCCTGGAGCTGCTCCTCCAGCGTGGAGACGCGGGACTCGGCGGCCTCGTCTTCGGCGCCGCGCTGATCGAGCTCGGCCTGGGCGCGAACGATGGCGTTGCGGGTCTGGCTCCAGCGCCAGGAGTAGAGCTGGCGGAGGAGGGTGGCAAGGCGAGCGGAAAGATCGCGGTGCTCGCCGGCGCGGTTCGCCTGGCGGCGAAGCAGTCGCAGGCGGGGCTCGAGCTCGTCGACGATGATCTGGACCTTCGCCATGTTCTCGCGCGTGCTCGCGAGACGGTTGTGGGCATCGGCGATCTTCTGGCGGAAGGGCTTGACGTCGGCAGCCTCGTCGATGAGGGAGCGGCGGTCCTGGGGAGAGAGGCTGAGAACCTCATCGACCATCCCCTGGCCCATGATGGCGTAGCTGTTCTGGCCGACGTTGGCCTTCTGGAGGAGGTCGTTGAGGTCGCGCAGGCGGATGCGGGAGCCGTTCAGGAGGTACTCGGTGTCGCCATCGCGGTAGGCGCGGCGGCCGATCTGGATCTCGCTGAAGTCGAGGGGAAGCCAGCCGTCGCCGTTGTCGAGCGTGAGCGTGACCTCGGCCATACCAAGGGGGGCGCGGTCGCCCGCGCCGGCGAAGATGACGTCCTCCTGCTTGCGGGCGCGGAGGAGGCGCAGGCCCTGCTCACCGAGGACCCAGCGGACGGCATCGGCGACGTTGCTCTTGCCGGAGCCATTGGGGCCGATGATGGCCGTTACCCCCGAGCCAAACTCGAAGGTGGTCTCCTGGGCGAAGCTCTTGAAGCCTTGCAGGGTGAGCCGCTTGACGTACATGGGTCAGGCGCCCACGGGGACGCCGGCCCCGCTCTCGGTGGAGAGGGCGGCATGGGCCCGGCGGGCGGCCTCGTGCTGGGCCGCACGCTTGCTCGACCCGCTCCCGCGCCCGAGCATCTCGCCAGAAACACGGACCTCCACCACGAAACGACGCCCCTCTTCCTCGGCCTGCTCGTCAACAGTTACATAATCGGGAGGCTGATGCCAGCGGGCCTGCACCAGGTGCTGGAGGGCGGACTTGGCGTCGAGGGAGGGGCCACCGCTGCGCATCTGGTCGATCTCGGGTTTCAGCAGGCGCAGGGTGAGGGCGCGCGCCACGGTAAGCCCGTGGGCGTGGTAGACCGCGCCCAGCAACGCCTCGAAGGCGCCGGCGAGGTTGCGGTCGCGACCGCGGCCGCCGGCGGCTTCCTCGCCGCGGCCGAGGATGAGGTCACCGCCCAGGCCGAGGCGGCGGGCGGCCCGGGCGAGCGTGCTGCCACGCACGATCTCGGCGCGCATGCGCGTAAGCTCGCCCTCGGCGGCCTCGGGGTACGTGCGGAAGAGGGCGTTGGCCACCACCATGCCGAGGATGGCATCGCCGAGGAATTCCAGGCGTTCGTTGGGGGTGGCCTGCGAGGCGCTCTCGTTCGGGTAGGAGGCGTGGGTGAGGGCTTCGCAGAGTAGATCATCGGGAAGGGGCTTGATGCCAAGCCTCTCCGCCAAGTCGCCGCTTCGTCGGGGCGGCTGGATCACAGCGGCCGTGCTCTCCAAGATGCCCCCAGGGTCAAAAAATTGTTAGGGTTGCATGATCATATCGGCGACCGTTTGAAAGTGTCAAGAAAACGGCTATTCTCGGGGCTCCACACTCATGACTGACGCCTTTCAAGCGAATCCATGCTCGATTTGCACCGAGCCAGTCGAACCGCACACTGAATCATACTGCGACGCGTGCGGGCGCCTCTTCCACCTGAACCAGCGGGAAGACCTGCCCGGGCGCGACTGCGGGACCGTCTCGCTGAGCGAAACGCACATGGCGCTGGTGTTCATCTGCAACGACTGTCTCGAGGCATCGGCTCCCCCATCCCCCACCCTTGAGGCCGTGCTGGACCTTTACGAGGCGGCGCTGGCGACGGGGATGAGCGAGGCCGAGCTTGCGGAGGCGGCGACAGCGGGGCGCGTGCCGCACCGGCGCACCGCGGGCGGGGCCCTGCTGTTCGAGCGCGAGGCGGTGGAGGCGCTGCTGCGGGCGCGGGGGCCGGCGTGAGCCCCTCACGGCGGCGGAGACGGCGCGTCCGGGGGCCCTCCGAGGGCGGAGGCGAGGAGAGGGCGAAGGCGCAGTCCACGGCCCCGGCGCTCCCCGAGTGGCGCTGGCGGACAATGCCCGTCTTCGTCGCGCTGTCCGCGGGACTGTTCGTCGGGCTCCTGCTGGGAACCGGAGCGATAGCGGGGGGAACCACCATTTCAACGGTCATCTTCCTGATCGTGGCCGGCATGCTCGGAATCTCCGTCTCACGGATGGTGATGCGGCTGTTGATGCAGCGCGGGATCATCAAGCCGCAACCGCGACGCCGTTGACCTTCCGGATTCGCGGGCTGTGGCATGATGCCGCCACCCACGCGGAGGGAAGGCGATGAGCTACTCCGGACTGGTGCTGCACGGCGACCACGTGCGCGATCACGTCGAGCAGGCGCAGGAGGGTGAGCGCCGGGGGTTCAGCGGCGGCTGGGTGACGGAGGTGAACGCGCCGGACGCGATCACGGTGCTGGCGGCGGTGGCTTCGCAGACGGAGCGGTTCGGGTTGGGCACGGGCATCGTGCCGATCGGCCTGCGTGACCCGTATCTGGCAGCGATGTCGTTCTGGTCGCTCCAGGACCTGAGCGGGGGGCGCGTCTCGGCCGGATTCGGCGTGAGCACGCCGGTGATCGTGACGAACTGGCACGGGATGCCCTGGGACCGTCCGGTCGCGCGCATGCGCGAGTACGTGGAGGTGTTCCGGCAGCTGACGGCGGGCGAGCGGCTCCGGCACGAGGGTCTCTACCAGACGCGGGCGCCGGCGATGGACCCGGCGGAGCCGGCAATCCCGGTGTACATCGGGGCGCTGGGCGAGCGAATGCTGGAGCTGGCCGGCGAGATCGCGGACGGCGTCATCCTGAACTACCCGACGGCGACGGTGATCGCGCGTTCCGTGGAGGCGATCGAACGGGGCATCGCGAAGGCGGGGCGGAAGCGCGAGGAGGTGCGCATCGTCGCCTTCCTGCGAACCGTGATCGACGAGTCGTACGAGCAGGCCTCGGCGCCGATCAAGGACGAGTTGCTCGCCTACCTGATGGCGCCCGTGTACCGGAAGGTGTTCATCGAGGACGGCTTCGAGGAGGACTGCGAGGTCTTCGAGCGGCGCTGGCTGGCGCGGGAGCGGACGGAGGCGATCGCGGGCATCTCGGAGGGGTTCGTGCGGGCGCACGCGGTGGTGGGGCGGAGCGCGGAGGAGTGCCACGAAGTGGCGGCGGAACTCGTGGCGGCAGGGCTCGACGAAGCGCTCCTGTACCCGATCGCGGCGGCGGGGGTGGCCAGCGAGCAGGAGGCGATCCTGCAGACCATCCGGGCGCTCGCGCCTCGCTAGGCGGGCGGGGGCGTGCCCGTGCAGGCGCGCCAGGCTGACTCGAGCATGGCGCGCGCGTAGGGAGCTCCCGGGCAGTGGGCCACGACGGCGCGTCCCTCGAAGGTGCCGTAGTGGCGCGTGAAGAGATCGCCCGAGCCTTCGGCGCGGGAGAGGGCGTCACGCCAGGCGTCGCGCTCGCCCGGAGCGGGCTCGAAAGGCTCTCCGGCAGCGGGGTCGCTCCAGAGGACGGCGCCCATGACGGCGGCGACGGACTCGATGCCGGCGGTCACGAGCTCGGCGTCCTCGGCGGTCAGACCGCGGGCGGCGGCGCGCTCGCGGACGAGGTCGCAGGCGGCGGCGCGCCACCCCTCGACGCGCGACTCGCGCGGAAAACGGCGGGCGCGTTCGGCGCAGGCGGCGGCAAGGGGGTCGGGGTTGGCAAGCAACTCGAGCTTCTCAAGGGTCTCGCCGACGCGGGAGATGAAGCCCGGGGGAAACTTGGAGAGGAGCAGCGTGTCGGAGTCGGCGCGGGCGAGGCGGCGGCGATCGGCGATGCCGTGCTCGCTCGCGAGCCAGCGGCGCAGCCGGTCCTCGATGGTGGTCATGGGGCGGGCTCAGACCGGGCGCACGCCTGCGCGGCGCATGGCCTCGAAGGCACGGGCGCCGTCGCCGGCATGGAGGTCGACGGCGCGGACGGCATCGATGAGGACGAAGGTCGCGAACCCCCGCCGGACGGCATCGAGGGCGGTGTCGCGGACACAGTAGTCGGTCGCGAGACCACCGACGACGACGGTGCCAACTGCACGCTCCCGGAGGAGGGACTCGAGGAGGGTGTCGCTGGGGTTGCCGCTGGCGGGGTCGCGGACGGTGAAGCCGGAGTAGCCGTCCTCGCCGCCCGTTCCCTTGCGCACGATCTCGCCCACGACACAGAGGTCGGGGTGCAACTCGGCGCCCCACGTGTCCTGGACGCAGTGGACGGGCCAGATGCCACCATCCTTCTCGAAGTGGGGCGTGTCGGGGGGATGCCAGTCCTGCGTGTAGAGGACAGCCGCCCCCGAGGCTTCGGCAGCGGCGATGGCGTCGTTGAGGGCGGGGATGATCTCGTCGCCGGCGGCGACGGAGAGCCCGCCACGAGCGTCGGCGAAGTCGTTCTGGACATCGACGACGACGAGCGCGGTTTGCTTGTCCCAGCGGACCATGCCGGGCCACCTTGGGGAGGCGAGGGGCAGGCGTCAAGTACTCGTGAGTTGGGGGGCGCTGGTAGGCTCGCGCGGATGAGCGACGCCTGGCAACCGGAGCAGTACGCGCGCTTCCGCGCCGAACGCGAGCAGCCCTTCCACGACCTCCTGGCGCTGGTGGAGCCGGTGCCGGGTGGGCGGGTGGTGGACCTGGGGTGCGGGACGGGCGTGCTCACGCGGGTGCTGCACGAACGCACGGGGGCGGCGGAGACGGTGGGGGTCGACCGGTCCGAGGCGATGCTGGCGCGGAGCGCGCAACACGCGGGCGGCGGCGTGCGCTTCGAGCAGGGCGATATCGCGGCGTTCGCGGGGAGGGGGCTGGACGTGGTGTTCTCGAACGCCGCCCTGCAGTGGGTCCCCGACCACGCAGCACTCTTCCCGCGGTTGGCGGCGACGCTCGCGGAGGGGGGACAGCTCGCGGTGCAGATGCCCATGAATCACGACCACCCGTCGCACACGGTGGCGCACGTGGTCGCAGGGGAGCCGCGGCACAGGAAGGCGCTGGGCGGGTACGTCCGCGAGTACCCGATGGGGGAGGTCGAGTGGTACGCGGAGCTGTTCGCGCGGATCGGGTTCGCCGAGCAGCACGTGCGGGAGCAGGTCTACCTGCACCGGCTGGCGGGGCCGGAGGAGGTGGTGGAGTGGGTGAAGGGATCGCTGCTGACCGACTACCGCAACCGGCTCGGACGCGAGGACTACGAGGCCTACCTGGCCGACTACCGGGAGCGGCTGCTGGCGGAGCTCCCGGACGAGCGTCCCTTCCTGTACCCGTTCAAGCGCATCCTGCTGTGGGGGCGGATGGGCGCACCGGCCCGGGGGAACGGGTAGGCTCGCGGCGATGCCGAACTTCGAGGGCAGTGAACGCGAAAACGGGGGCCTGCGGGAGGTTCGCTTCCGGCTGGACGAGACTCCCGGTCTGCTGTGGCTGCCGGATGGGGAGGAGGGACCGTTCCCGCTGGTGCTGATCCAGCACCCCGGGATGAGCCGCAAGGAAGACGCGATCGTGTCCGGGCCGGCACGGGCGTGGGCGACGACGCATCGCTGGGCCTGCCTGGGGCTGGATGCGCCCGGCCACGGGGAGCGGGCGGTACCGGACCCCTTCGCCGCCATGCGCGACCCCGAGCAGGCCGCCTCCATGGCGGCGAAGTTCGCGGGAGAGGTACGGGCCGTCGTCGATGAGCTCGCCGGGCGCTACGCGGTCGACACGGGGCGGCTGGGGTACTACGGCTACTCGCTGGGGGCGATGCTGGGCGTGCCCGCCGTGGCGGGAGACGGGCGCTTCCGGGCGGCGGTGTTCGCGGCGGCGGGAACAGGCTCGCTGAGCGGCCCCGCGGAGGGGCCAGGGAGCCACCTGGCGGGGCTCGCCAGCGTGGCCGTGCGAGTCATTGCGAAGGAGCGGGACGAGATCGTGTCGCCCGATGCCACGATGGAGCTGTACGCGGGCATTCCCGGCGAGAAGGACCTCCTGACGCTGCCGGGCGGGCACTTCGCCATCGGGGACGACGTGGTGGGAGCGGCGGAGGAGTGGCTCGTCGCGAGGCTCTAACGCTGGAGCTGGCCGAGCAGCGGCGCGACATCGACCCGCTTCAAGGTAGTGTTCGTGTTGTCGACCTCAGACGAGGTGGTCTCCAGCCCCACTTCGTACGGATCAGCATTACCCTAGGCTCGGTCGCCAGCCAACCCCTGCTCGATGACCGGCCGCCGCAATAGCCAGGCCTTCGCGCGACCGGGCTGAGCATGCGGGCCATGCTGCTAGCTCCACAATTCGATGAGTCGGTCCAGCTTTTCATTGGTCTCCTCGAACTCGGACTGCAGCTTGCCGACCAGTGCAGGTAATCCGCTCACCTCCGACAACTGCGCCTCCAAGTCGGCCACCCGCTCTTCGAGGTATATGACACGCCGAGGAGCTGACGGGCGGCCCTCCTCCACATCCGGAACAGGGCTGATGGGGGGCGGACCGGCAATGGGTCCGGAGGTTCCCCGCGCGCCATTCGTATCGCTTGGGGTCGCTGCACGTTCAATCTGGCGGCGAAGTAAGTCCTCATCCACCAGCCGAAGGTACTGGTTCCGGCGCCGCGAGTCGTTCACTGGGGCGATGATTCCGCTCTTCTTCAGTCGATTGACGACGGAGTGCATGTTGTGCGCCTCTTGAGATCCCTCCGCATAGCCAAGTTGCTCGCGGAGCCCCTGGCTCTGGAAGACGCCACCGTTTGCAGCGAGACGGCGGACCGCCCTCAACGTTGGCAGTGTGACGATTCCCTTGCCACTCATCAAACATCTCCTCAACAGTGGTTTGGGATTAGCGCCCTCTGTTGACACCCCATGATAGTAGACTTTCTCTCTCGTAACAAGTGACACGCCAAAGTCTCTCGGAGGGCGGGTCGGCGTGTCACTCGCTATCGGGGACGATGTGGTGGGGGCGGCGGAGGAGTGGCTCGTCGCGAGGCTCTAGCGCTGGAGCTGGCCGAGCTTGAAGTTATCCCAGGTGACAGTGCGGTCGGGCTCGAGCACGACCCAGCGGCGGTTGCGTCCGCGGGCGGTCGCCGCATGGCGTCCATCCGGCTGGCCGTACTTCTGGCCCATCTGGAGGCGGGCCTCCTCGAGGTGAGGGTCGGCGTTCTCGGCATCCGCATCCTCGAGGACGACGGCACGACCCTGGAGCATGATGCCCTGGAGCTCGGGGTAGCGTTCGTTCAGGTCGACGAGGACGGTAGCGACGGGATTGCGTCGCAGGTTGGCGACCTTCTGGCCGCGGCAGGCGGTGTAGACGCGGCCTCCGGCCCAGCCGAACCAGAGCGGGGTCAGGTTGATGCGCTCGCCCGGTCCGATGGTGGCGATACGCATATTCCAGGTGTTCGACATGATCTCGTCGATCTGGTCGGGCGTGAGGGCGAGCTCTTTGGGGATGGGCACGGGCGGCCTCCGGTCGAAGTGCGGGCAATGATAGGATGCGGGCCGCGCGTGCGGGCGTGGTTCAATGGCAGAATGCGACCTTCCCAAGGTTGAGACGAGGGTTCGATTCCCTTCGCCCGCTCCAACCGAGGAGAGCGCCGGGCTAGGAATTCCTGCGCTCGACTGCTGCGCGCTCGCGACGCCGCCTGAGGGGTAAGAAGAGCGCCCAGCTGGCGCCACGCTGAGTGGGTAGTGCCTAGCTCAGCTCCGTGACGACTTCGAGGCCGTCAATCCCGCTAAAGTCCCGCCGGTTGTGGGTCACGACGGGGCACCGAGCCCAAAGAGCAGTGGCGGCAACCCACGCGTCGGCGGCATCGATTTCGCGACCTGCCTAGCGACGAGCGGCGCGCAGCCTTGCGAAGTGCTCCACCATCTCCATGTCAAACGGGACGGCCGCAAAGCCGTCGATGGCGTCTCTGAGGTTGCCGATACGCCGCTCGCCCCAGTTGTTCTGGAAGGCGCCCTGCAGCAATTCCGCGATGCTCTGGAAGGACAGGCCAGCAAGACGCCCTTCAAGGTGCGGTCGGTATCGGTCGGCGCGGGAATCCCCTCCAAACATGAAGGAGAAGACATCGGTATCCACGAGGATGCGGGCGGGCGGGGGCAGGGTTACGGCCTCTTCTGCTCGCCAAAGATGGCGTCAAGGAACTCGTCGACGTCGAACTTGTCCTCATCATCCTTCCCTTCGGGGAAGACGAAGGGGCGGACGCCCTGCTGCTCGACCAGCTCTTCAAAGGTAGTCGAACTCTTGAACCAGCCGGCAGTCGGCCAGGCACGGCCGTTGTCGGCCTCGGGTTCTTCGCTCCGGGGGTCTTTTCGTCTAATCGTCAAGATACCCCCAATAGACAATAGTGTACCGGATGTACGGCTGCCTATGTAGCGACGGTTAATCGACCAGGATGACCTCAACATCACGGTCGCCGGGGTTGTTGCGGGTGATGACGGAGTGGACGGTGTCGTTGATGTAGAGGAGGCGGCCGTCGAGCTCAATCCTGGCTGAGAGGGAGTAGTCGTTGCGGTCGTCGATGGCGTCCGTGTCGTAGCGGACGCGGAACTTCACGGGGAGGCTTCCGGCGTCCTCGATGACGTGCTCGCCGAGCGTCATGGAGGGGGCGTCGGCGTAGGAGATGTCGAGGAGCTTGACGGTGACGACGGCGCCCTCGGGCAGGTCGACATCGCCGCCTTCGAAGTACACCTTGCCGGTTACGGTCCCGTCGTTGCCCCCACACACGGGGAGAACGAGGAGGGCGAGGAGCAGGGCGGGTAGAGCGAGGACGCGGGTCACGGGGCCATTGTGGGGGAGGGAGGGGTAGGGGCGGTAAAGGGCCTTAGTCCAGGGTGTCGAGGTAGTTGGCGATGGCTTCGGCGGCGCGGCGGCCGTCGGCGAGGGCGGTGACCACGAGGTCGGCGCCGTTGACGTTGTCGCCGCCGGCGAAGATGCCGCGGCGGGAGGTGCGTCCGCCTTCGTCGATCTGGATGAGGGCGCCCCACTTGGTGCTGAGGCCGCTGGTTGTCTCGGGGACGACCGGGTCGGCGCCGTAGCCGATGGCGATGGGGATGGTGTCGGCTTCGATGACGAACTCGCTGCCCTCGATGGGGACGGGGCGGCGGCGGCCGGAGTCGTCGGGCTCGCCGAGGCGCATGCGGATGCACTCAACGCCGGTGGCCTTGCCGTTCTCGTCGCCGAGGATGCGGAGGGGGGCGGTGAGCATCTCGAACTGGACGCCTTCCTCGCGAGCATTGATCCGCTCCTCGCCGCGGCCCAGCATCTCCGCCTCGGTGCGCCGGTAGACGCAGGTGACGGTCTCGGCGCCCAAACGGACGGCGGTGCGGACGCAGTCCATGGAGGTGTCGCCGCCGCCGATGACGGCGACCTTCGTGGGCGGTGAGAGGGGCTCCTTGAGGTGGTCGGGGAGCTGGTCGGGGCGGAGGTTGCCGCGCACGAGGTAGTCGGTCGCGCGGTGAACGCCCTCGAGGGTCTCGCCCTCGATGCCGAGCTCGTTGCCGACTCCGGCGCCTGTGCCGAGGAAGACGGCGTCGTACTCGCCGTCGAGCATCTCGTCGACGGTGATGTCCTTGCCGACGTAGGTGTTGCAGCGGAACTCGACGCCGAGCGCCTCAAGGTGGGTGATGTAGTCGTCGACGATCTGCTTGCGCATCTTGAAGTTGGGGATGCCGTAGACGAGGACGCCGCCGGGCTCGGGCCAGTACTCGAAGACGGTGGAGCCGTGGCCCACCTCGGCGAGGAGCTCGGCAACGGCGAGGCCAGCGGGCCCGGCGCCGATCACGGCGACCTTGCGACCGCTGGCCGGAGGCGGGTACTTGGCCCTGGGGTAGCCTCCGACCTCGCGGCGCTGGAAGTCGGTGACGAAGGCCTCGAGCTTGCCGATGGTGACGGCGGGCTCGGCGCGGCCGTCGGGGCGGATGGCGAAGCCGACCACGCAGGCGCCCTCGCAGAGGCTCTCCTGGGGGCAGAGGCGGCCGCACATCTCGGGGAGATTGCTGGTCTCGCGGAACTTGTCGGCGGCGCCGAGGATGTCGCCTTCCTCGACGAGGGCGAAGGCGCCGGGGATGTCGTTGTCGACGGGGCAGGCTTCCTGGCAGGGCGCGGAGGGGCACTGGATGCAGCGCTGCGCCTCGATCTTCGCCGAGTTGATGTCGAAGCCGAGGTAGGTCTCGTCCCAGTTGCGCACGCGTTCCTCGGCGTCCTGCTTGGGCACCTTCTGGACGCCGATGTCGAGCCTGCGGTGAACGATGTGTGTCTCTGGCATGGTGGATCACAAAGCCGCCCCTTGGCGGCGACGCGATCTTACCGCTTTCCGATCAACGTTGGGAGTGCAGGGACCGATCGGGAGTGGGGCGGTCAGCTGAGCTCGTAGCTCGGGGGCTCGATCCACTGTTCGTCGGGGGGGTTCTCCTGGGCGCGGACCTCGGCCCGCCCGGCGGCTGCCTCGAGGCGGCGGGCGCGCTTGATGATGCGGTCGCGCTCCCGCTGGCGGGCCTCCTCGCGGGTGCGTTTACGGGCTGTGGCGCGCCGGGGCTTGCCGGGCGAAGCAAGGACGCGGCCCTCAGCCTGGAGCTGGGCGAGGTGGGTGCGGACGTTGCCGTCCGCGGCGCGGCGCAGGCGTGTATCGATGTCGGCGTAGATGGCCAGCATGAGCTCCCAGCTCGTCCTGGGGCCGCCCTCCTTGAGGGCATCGAGGATCTGCGTCTCGCGGGCGTTGCGGTGGTCGATGTAGGACTGGAGCCGCTCGCGGGGGTCGTGCACGAGGGGACCATGGCCGGGACAGATGACCTTGAGGTTAGGGAGGTCGACGAGGCGCTGAAGGGTAGCCCGATAGGCGGCGAGGTCGCCGATGGTGGTCGTGGTCGAGCCGAGCATGGTATCGCCCGTGAAGAGGACGCCCTCGTCTTCGAGGTAGTAGCAGATGGAGTCGACGGAGTGGCCGGGGGAGGTGATGACGCGCAGGCGGACGCCCCCGTCGAGCTCGACAAGCTGGCCGTCCGCGAGCTTGCGCACGCCCTTCGCGGGGAGGCGGCCCTTGAGGAGAGGCCGCCCGTTCTCGGGGATGGCGATCTCGGCGCCGAAGATCTCGCGGGTCCACTTGAGGTTGCCGGAGTGGTCGGAGTGGTGGTGGGTGACGGCGGCGATGGCGATCTCGGCCTTCTCGGTGGCGGCGAGATAGCCGCGGAGCATCCAGCGGTAGCGGTCGAGGGCCTCGCCCGAGTCGATCGTGAGGACCTGGTCGCGGCCGACGAGGTAGATGTTCGTCGACTGGGGACGCATGGGGCTCTCGTCGGGAACCTGGACGGCGCGGACGTTGGGGGAGACCTGCATGGTTCGCCTCCGGGGAGATGGTGGAGGGCGGGGGAAGGGCTTGCAAGGCGGACGCATGCCCCCGGCAGGAGTCGAACCTGCGACCAGACGTTTAGAAAACGCCCGCTCTGTCCGCTGAGCTACGGGGGCTCGGGGCTATTGTAGGCGGACGGCCACGCCGGGCCGATGCCAGGCGAGAGACCCGAGCTTTAACTTGCTATTCCTCACCATTGTCAAGGGGTTTGGGCTATCCTCCGGGAGACTCCAGGGAGGCTCCCGTGGACGAACACATCCGTCGCGAGCTCGCGACGAAGGATCAGTACGCCGATCTCAAGGCCGACGTGGCCGAAGTGCGGGGAACGGTCCGGCTCATGGTGTGGGTGATGGGGGCGGGGTTCACCGCCTTGCTGGCGCTGTACGGGGCACTCATCGCGGTCCTCCAGAACGAGTAGCACCTTGGTGGGGCAGACCGGGGCGCCGGTCTTCAGATAGAGCGCACGCACGAGGGGCGTGCTAGGCTGGAGTACTGCGTTGCGGCTGGCGTGCCGCAAAGGGCGCGGCCGTTGAGCGAGTCTCCGCGCGCTCACTGAACCACTTTCCTGGAGATTGCGACCTTGAGTATCAACGTGGCCATCATCGGCGTGGGCAACTGCGCCTCCTCGCTCGTGCAGGGGCTGGAGCTCTACCGGCAGGTCGAGGAAGGGGACGACGTTCCCGGCATCATGCACCCCGTGGTGGGGGGCTACCACATCAACGACATCAACGTGGCGGTGGCGATCGATATCGACGCCGACAAGGTGGGGAAGGACCTCTCAGAGGCTGTCTTCTCCGGGCAGAACAACACGTTCAAGTTCTCCGACGTGCCGCACAAGGGCGTGAAGGTCGAGCGGGGGATGACGCACGACGGCCTCGGCCAGTACCTGAGCGACGTGATCGAGAAGGCGCCCGGGGGCACGGCCGACATCGTGAAGCTGCTTCGCGAGAACGAGGTCGACGTCGTCATCAACTACCTGCCCGTGGGCTCGGAAGAGGCCACGAAGTGGTACGTCGAGCAGACGCTGGCGGCGGGCTGCGCCTTCATCAACTGCATCCCCGTGTTCATCGCGCGGGACGAGAACGGCTACTGGCCGCGCCGCTTCGAAGAGGCGGGGCTGCCGATCGTGGGCGACGACATCAAGAGCCAGGTGGGGGCGACGATCGTGCACCGCACCCTGGCCCGGCTGTTCGCCGACCGGGGCGTGCACCTCGACCGCACCTACCAGCTCAACTTCGGCGGGAACACCGACTTCCTGAACATGCTTGAGCGCTCGCGGCTGGAGTCGAAGAAGATCTCGAAGACTTCGGCGGTGACGAGCCAGATCGACTACGACATGCCGGCCACTGACGTACACGTGGGCCCGAGCGACTACGTGCCCTGGCTGGACGACCGCAAGTGGTGCCACATCCGCATGGAAGGCACCACCTTCGGCAACGTTCCGCTGAACCTGGAGTTGAAGCTCGAGGTGTGGGACAGCCCGAACAGCGCCGGGGTGGTGATCGACGCCATCCGCTGCGCCAAGCTGGGCCTCGACCGGGGGCTGAAGGGGCCGCTGCTGGCGCCGAGCTCCTACTTCATGAAGTCGCCGCCGGTGCAGTATCACGACGACGAGGCCCGGGACATGGTCGAGTCGTTCATCGCCGAGGGGTAGGCTTCCAGGCAAAGGGGGCGGGCACGTTCGCGTACGCCGGCTGGCGAGCGCTCCTCGCGCTCTCGCATGTGTTACCGCTGTGGCTGCTCTGTGCGGCGGCGGGGCTCGTCGGGAGCGCCATGTTCTACTGCTGGCCGCAGGGCCGGCGGACGATGCTCCTCAACTACGAGCGGGTCCTTCCCCACGCAACCCCCGGCGAGCGCCGGCGGGTGGCGCGTCAGTCGCTGGCGAACTACACGCGTTATGTAGTCGAGTTCGCCTCAAGCGCCCGGCTCACGCCAGCGGAACGGCTGGCGGTGGGGGTGGAGACGCCCGGTTTCGAGGGGCTCGACCGGGGGCTGGCGCAGGGTCGCGGGGCGATCGTGGCGCCCATGCACTTCGGCAACTGGGACTTGGGGGCGACGATCGCGGCGGCCCGCGGCTACTCCCTGACGGTGATCGGGGAGACCTTCGGGCACCCCGGCCTGGACGAGCTGATCGTGTCGGGACGGGAGGCGCTGGGCGTCCGGCTGGTGAAGATGGAGCGGGCGGGGCCTTCGCTGGTGCGGGCGCTACGCCGCAACGAGATGCTCGCGATCCTCATCGACCGGCCCCTGACCGAGGGGGGTGTGCGCGTGCGCTTCTTCGGCGAGGAGGTGGAGGTGCCGGCGGGGCCGGCGCGGCTCGCGCTGCGCACGGGGGCGGCAGTGGGGGCAGTGTCCTTCCCGCGCCGGGGACCCGGGCGGATCGATGTGCTCTCCAACTTCGACCTTGGCTTCGAGCCAAGCGGGGACAGTGCGCGTGACGTGCAGGCGCTCACGCAGGCGATCATGAGCGCGCACGAGGAATTTATCCGCCGGTACCCCGAACAGTGGTATATGTTTCGCGAGTTTTGGGAACCGCGAACTTCAGCCGACTCCTCCTCGGAACGCTGACGCTGGTAGCGTTCAGGACGGCCGCGCCCCTGGCAGGACGCTTCCCGCGGCCCGCCTACGCCCTGGCGCGCTGCGCCGGGTGGCTCGCGTGGAGGCTGCGGCGCGGGGCGCGGGAGCGCGTGACGAACAACCTGCTTCCGGCCTGCAACGGGGATCGCGAGCTCGCGAGCGCGGCCGCCTTGAAGGCGTTCCAGAGCACGGCGAGCTACTACGTGGACCTGGCCACGTTCCCCCATCGCGAGGACACGGGCTTCGAGGAGAAGCACCTCCGCTTCGTGGGGGAGGAGCACATCGCGTCCCTCTTCAAGCCGGGGCCGCTCATCATCGCGAGCGCGCACACGGGCAACCCGGAGCTGGCGCTGATCGCGGCTGCGCAGCGGGGGCGGCCGTGGGTAGAGCTCGTGGAGCCGCTGGAGACGCCCGCACTCGGGCGCTACCTCGCACGGCTGCGCGAGGCAGCGGGGGGGACCGTGGCGGAAGCGAACATGAGCGGGACGCGCAGGGCGCTGCGCGAGCTGCAGGCAGGAGGCCTGGTGGCCCTCGTTGCGGACCGCGATCTCGGCGGCGGGGGCGTCTGCGTGACACTCCTGGGGCGGCGGGTGCTGGTGCCGCGCGGGCCCTGGGAACTGGCACGGCGCACGGGAGCAACGGTGGCGCCGATGTTCGCGGCACGCCGGTTTGCTGACAATCAGACGGTGTGGATCGGGCAGCCTTTCACGGTCCCCGCCGAGGGCGACCGGGAGGAGGCAGTGCGAGCAGCGGCGCAGCGGTGGGCGGACCTGTTCGGCGCGCACCTGCAGCGCGACCCCGGGCAGTGGACGGTGCAGGAGGACTTCTGGGAGGTACACGCCTGTGGGTAGGGCGGACCTGCACATCCACACCCGCATCTCCGACGGAATGGCCTCGGTCGAGACCGTTCTCCAGCAGGCGGAGCATGCGACCGAGCTGGACGTGATCGCGATCACCGACCACGAGGACGTGCGCGGCGGGCTCGAGGCGCGCGAGCTGGCGGCAAAGCGGGGGCTGCGGGTGGAGGTGGTGCCGGGGGCGGAGATGACGACACGGCACGGGCACCTGCTGGCCCTGTTCATCGAGCAGACGCCCCCGATCTTCCGGTCGGTGGAGGCGACGATCGAGGCGATCCACGCCCAGGGGGGCATTGCGATCGCCGCTCACCCAATGAGCTGGCTGACGCGTTCGCTGAGCCGCCGCACCATCGACCGGGTGGTGGCGCGGGGGGAGGAGGGAGTCACGTTCGATGCAATCGAGGCGAACCTGAGTCCGGCGGGCCGTGTGACGGCCAGGCAGACGGCCGAGCGCAACGGGGAGCGCTGGCGCCTGCCGGTCTGCGGCGGGAGCGACTGCCACCACCTGCCGCAGCTCGGTACCGGCTGGACGGAGTTCGAGGGGAGCACGGCCGAGGAGCTCCGCGTGGCGCTGGCTTCGGGGGCGGTGAGAGAGGGTCACTCGCAGCCGCCATCGCTGCGCCAGATCGGACTGGGGCAGGCGCTGCTGGGGCTAGCGTGGGGGTTCTCGGCGACGCCCCGTAAGATGGTACGTCGAGGGACGTGGGTGAGCGGACGATGAGGATTGCGCTCGTATCGCCGTATGACTGGTCCGTGCCGAGCGGCGTGAACAGCCACATCGGCCAGCTGGGGGCGCAGTTCCGCCAGTGGGGCCACGAGGTGACGATCCTGGCGCCCGCCTCCGACCCGGAGGGGGCAGAGGCGGACTGCGTGGTGATGGGGCGGCCGCGGGCGGTGCCCGCAAGCGGATCGATGGCGCGCATCAGCTTCACGTGGAAGGGGCGGGCGATCGAGAGCCTGCTGGCCGAGGGGGCGTTCGAGATCGTCCACCTGCACGAGCCCTTGATGCCGCTGCTGCCGTACCAGGTGCTGCGCCACTCGCAGGCGGCAAACGTGGGCACCTTCCACGCGGCGAAGGAAGGCGGCAACCGCTTCTACGGGTACACGCGGCCGCTGATCCGGCCGTGGTTCCGGAGGCTGGACGGAAAGATCGCAGTCTCGCCGGCGGCGGCGCGGCTGGTGGGGCGGTACTTCCCCGGCTATTTCAACCTCATCCCGAACGGGATCGACTTCGGCCACTTCGCGAGCGAGCACGCGCCCCTGCAGGAGTTCGACGATGGCTGCTTCAACCTGCTGTTCGTGGGGCGTCCGGAGAAACGGAAAGGGCTGAAGTACGCCCTGCGCGCGTTCCGGCGCATCCGCGAGGCGGAACCGCAGAGCCGGCTGATCGTGGTGGGGGCGGGCAGCTTCCGACGGTACGAGCGGATCGTGGGCCCAGACGAGAACGTCGTCTTCCGCTCGAACGTGCCCTACGACGAGTTGCCCCGCTACCACCACAGCGCCCACGCCTTCTGCTCGCCGGCGACGGGGAACGAGAGCCAGGGGATCGCGCTGCTGGAGGCGATGGCGGCGCGCCTGCCCGTGGTGGCGAGCAACATCGAGGGATTCGCGGGGGTGATCACGAACGAGGTCGACGGGCTGCTCGTGCCGCCCAAGGACGATGCGGCGATCGCGGAGGCGGTGCTCCGTCTGCGGCACGATCGCGACCTGCGCGAGGCGCTGGCGGAACAGGGACAGGCGCAGGCGGCCCACTACAGCTGGGAGAACGTGGCGCGCCGGGTGATGGCCTACTACGAGCGCCTGCTCTACGAGCGCGGGCAGGTGGCGGCGGCGAAGGCGTCGCAGCAGGATTTGACGCGGGCGTGAGCCGACGGCGGCGGCGGCTCCTGCCCGAGCGCCTCCCGGCGGCGGCGAGCGCGGCCATCGGGCGGGGCGTGGGAAGGCTCGGCATCACCCCGAACATGATCACACTGGCGGGGGTGGCCGGGAGCGGCGTGGCCGCCTGGCTCATCGTCGAGGAGCGGCTGCTGATCGCGGGAGCGGTGTTCCTGGGCTTCAGCGCGATGGACTTCGTGGACGGGGCGGTAGCGCGGGCAACGGGGCAGGCGACTCCCTACGGAGCGCTGCTCGACGCGGTGATGGACCGAGTGAGCGAGGCGCTCGTGCTGGTGGCCTGCATCTGGTACTTCGCGGAGCGGGGGGAGGACGTGCAGGCGGGGTTCGGGTACGCAGCCCTCTTCGGGAGCATCGCCGTGAGCTACGTGCGGGCGCGCGGGGAGGCGCTGGGCGTGGCCACACGAGAGGGGCTCTTCCGGCGGCAGGAACGAGTGGTCCTCCTCGGTATCGGGCTGCTGGCGAACGGGCTCACGGTCGTCATCATCATTCTCGCGGTGCTCGCGAACGCGACCGCGCTCCAGCGCTGGGGGATCGTCGGGAAGGCGTTGCGCGAGCGCGACCGGGAGGCGGCTGAGGCCTAGGTCGGGGGCGGGCCCCATTCGTCGAACTCGGGCTCCGGCTCGGGTTCGGGCTCCGGCTCGGGGGAGGGGGGTTCCTCGGTGCGCGAGCTGGCATCGAACGTGGACCCGCGGCTCGAGCTGGCCAGCGGTCCGCTAGGCGCCGGATCCCCCGGAGCGTCACCGGCGGGCGCTGGCTCCTGACCACGGTTGCCGAGCATGAGCGAGAGCAGGAAGGCGAAGATCGCCAGGAGCGCAAGGACGGCGCCGCCGGCGATGGCGCCGAGGGCGACGTTGCTGAGGTCGCGGCCGCCATCACCGCCGCTGGAAGCGCGCTGCTCGGGTTGGGAGGCGGTGGGCTCGGGCTGCTCGGGGGCGGTGGGAGGGGAGGGGGTAGGCTCAGGCCGCTCGGGCTCGGGGGTCGACTCAGGGGTGGAGGCCGGTTCCTCGCGGGCGGGCGTGACGGTGGGGGCGGGTTCACGCGGCGGGAGGTCGTGGAACGCGCGGAACTCGTTCTCGAACTCCTCGATCGTCCAGCCGTAGATGCTCTCGATCGCCCGGTCGAAGCGGTTGCCCGCCTTGATGGTGGCGAAGAGGCGGGCAAAGGTATCCTCGCCGCCCTGGCGGATGAGGAAGCGCACCATCTCGTAGGACTGCCCGTAGAAGAGGCCAACCAGGTTCGGGTCGTAGTTCCCGGCGATCATGGTTTTGAAGGGAATGAGGCGGTCGATGGCGACGCCAACCTCAAAGGCATCGAGGTAGCCGCTCCCGGGCTCGGTCTGGGAGTAGACGGCGGTGCCCTCGTCGAGCCAGGACGGGATCTTGCCAAGGGCGCTCTCGCCGGCGGCCTTGGTGAGGATGTGGGTGAACTCGTGCCGCAGGGTATCGGCGCGATCGCGCGTGCCACAGCTGCGGTCGAGGACGAAGATGACGTTGTTCGCGACCTGGCTGCCGCAGAGGAAGGTGGCGGCGTCGTACGCCTCGCTGCGAGTCGGCTGCGCTTCCTCGAGATCCGCTTCGGAAGCAAAGAGGACGGTGCTGACGGGCACGACCTCGAGCTCGGTGCGGAGGAGCTCGCCCATGCGCGCGTAGGTGCGCTCGGCAGCCGCCAGCAGGGCGAGGGCGGTGTCCTCCAGGTTCCCGTGGTAGTAGACGCGCATGAAGTCGTTGTCGACGCTCTGCCACTCCCTGCCGGGCGGCAGGTAGACATAGCTGTCGCTCTCGCTCTCGAGGACGGTGCCATCGTCGAGGGTGAGCTCCCAGTTGTAGACGAATTCGCTTCCCACAGGGATGAAGCCGAGGGTGCCGGTGGGCACGCGCACCTCGACGCGCACATCGGCGGCGGGCTGGAACTCCTCGGGCTTGGCGCGGGCGAGGGAGCCGGAGCCAGTCACCCGGTAGCGGAGGGTCACATCGGCGACCTCGCCGGGGGCGCTGACTGTGAGGCGGAAACGCAGGAACTGGGGGAAGTCGTTCTCGATGGCGGTAGTGAACTTGGGGGACTGGGCGGAGGTGGACGTGGGGAGGGCTAGCGCGAGGCTTGCCATGATGGCGAGCAGGGGAAGGATGAGCGCAGTCCTCACGCGTCCTCTCCCATGCGGGCGCGCAGGTAGGCTGCCATCAGGTCGTCCAGGTCTCCGTCCAGCACTGCGGTGGTATTGCTCGTCTCGAAGTCGGTTCGGTGGTCCTTCACCATCTTATAGGGGTGAAGGACGTAGCTTCGTATCTGGTTTCCCCAGCCCATATCCACATGTTTACCTTTGAGCCGGGCGCGCTCCTCCTCCTGGGCGAGGAGCGCACGTTGGAGCAGACGCGCTTCCAGGACCTTCAAGGCGCTGGAGCGGTTGCGGTGCTGGGAGCGCTCGTTCTGGCAGGTGACGACGATGCCCGTGGGGATGTGGGTGATGCGGATGGCGGTCGAGTTCTTCTGCACGTTCTGGCCGCCGTGGCCACTGGCGCGGAAGACATCGACGCGGAGGTCGTCGGAGCTGATCTCGACCTCGCTGGTGGAGGCGACCTCGGGCATGACCTCGACCTTTGCGAAGCTGGTGTGGCGTGCGTGGGCGGCGTCGAAGGGCGAAAGCCGGACGAGGCGATGGACCCCCCGCTCACTGGCCAGGTAGCCGTAGGCGAGGTGGCCGCGCACCTCGACAGTCGTGCTCTTGATACCCGCCTCCTCGGCCTCGGCGGTATCGAGTACCTCGGTGGCGTAGCCGTGCGCCTCGGCCCAGCGCAGGTACATGCGCAGGAGGACTTCGGTCCAGTCAGAGGCATCGGTTCCGCCGGCCCCTGCATGGATGGCGAGGATGGCGTCGCGGTGGTCGTATTCACCGGAGAGCTGGAGCTCGAATTCCAGCCGCTCGATCTCGGCTTCGAGGGATCGCAATTCTTCGCCAGCCTGCTCGGCGAGGGATTCATCCTCCTCGTCGAGGGCGAGCTCGAGGAGCTCAACCTGGTCGCGGGCGCGGCGCTCGATCCCGCGCCAGGTCTCGATACGTTCGCGCAGGGAGGCGATCTCCTGCATCACGGCGCGGGCGTTCTCCGCGTCATCCCAGAAGGAAGCTTCGCCCGATTGGGCTTCGAGCTCGTCCAGTCGTTCTTCCGCTAGGGGGAGGTCAAAGCCGCACCAGGGTGTCGGAGATGCGCAGGAAAAGGTCGCGGGCCTGGCTCAGAAGCTGGTGCATGGGCCCAGTGTCCCAAGGAATCCGGTGAGGGGCTAGCGCCGGCTCGGGCTACTGTCCGCGCGGCGCTAGCCGAGGCATTGCCTCTTCGAACTCTTCCGGGGTGAAGAGTTTCTCCACGATCACGAGAAGCAGGAGGCGTGTCTCCCTCGCATGAGCGTCAATTTCTCTTCCAGCCTCGCAAGCCGGGCCACTAGCCTCCAGAGGCGACGCGGGCGGCGCGGACGGTGTTCGCGAGCAGCATGGCGATGGTCATGGGCCCGACCCCGCCGGGGACCCTCGTGATGCGGCCGGCGACCTCGGAGACGCCTGCGAAGTCGACATCGCCCACGAGGCGCCAGCCGCGTTTGCGGGAGGCGTCGTCGATGCGGTTCGTGCCGACATCGATGACAGTCGCGCCGGGCTTGACCATGTCCGCGGTGACGGTGCCGGGGCGGCCGGCGGCAACGACGAGGATGTCGGCCGTGCGGGTGTGGGCAGCGAGGTCAGTCGTGCCGGTGTGGCAAAGGGTAACGGTGGCATTCGCCCCGGCGGCCTTGTTCGCGAGGAGTGCGGCGAGGGGTCGACCGACGAGCGACGAGCGCCCGACGACAACGGCGTGTGTCCCGGCTGGGTCAACGCCGGAACGGGCGAGGAGGTGCATGACACCGTGGGGTGTGCAGGGAATGGGACCGCTCGTCTCACCCCGCAGGAGGCGGCCGAGGTTGGTGGGGTGGAGACCGTCAACATCCTTCGCCGGTTCAATGGCGTCGAGGATGGCGCGCTCGTCGATGTGGTTGGGCAGGGGGAGCTGCTGGAGGATGGCATGGAAGCGAACGTCGGCGTTGAGCTCGCCGATACGAGCGAGCAGAGCTTCGCTGGAGATGGCCGCGGGCAGGCGGATGGTCTCGGAGAAGATGCCGATCTCGGCGCAGGCCTCGGCTTTGGCGGTGACGTAGCTGACGGAGCCGGGGTCGTCGCCCACGAGCACCGCGGCGAGGCCGGGCGTGACGCCGCGGGCAGTCAATTCGGCGACCTCGCCGGCGAGGTCGGCGCGAAGATCGGCGGCTACGGCACGGCCGTCGATGATGGTGGCGGGCATGCGCCAAGGGTACGGGCCGGGCGTGGGGAAGGGCGAGGGGCTAGGATCGTTCCGTGGCCCGGAAGTTCGCCCACGGCATCGACATCATCGAGATTGCGCGCGTCCGGAAGGTGCTCGACCGGCACGGCGAGCGCTTCCTGCGGCGTGTGTACACGGAGGACGAGGTGCGCCACTGCCGGGGACGCGTGCCGGAGCTGGCGGCGCGCTTCGCGGCCAAGGAGGCGGTGATGAAGGCGCTGGGCACGGGCGTGCGAGGGGTGGGGTGGCGCGACATCGAGATCCTGCCGAACCGGCGGGGGAAGCCGCTGGTGTTCCTCTACCGGCGGGGCGCGGGGCGGGCAGAGCGGATCGAGCTACGGGGGCTCGACATCAGCCTCACGCACTCGAAGGAGTTCGCCATGGCCTCGGTGGTCGGCGAACGGGCCCTCACAGAGGCGGAAGACACACCCCGCATGGGCGAGGCAGCGCAAAGGCTCGTCCGCGAGGAGGGACTGCGTTGAACTTTGTAGCACGCCTGGTTGCCGTCATCGATCGTGTTGAGCTTCGGACAGGCAGGGAGGCGTTGCAGTGAAGTTGGTGACCGTTGAAGAGATGCGCGCGATGGAGCGGGCCGCCATTGAGGCTGGGGTGAGCGAGGCCCAGCTGATGGAGGAGGCAGGGCTGGCCTCGGCGCAGGAGGCCTGGATGCTGCTGGGCACGCTCGAGGGTCGGCAGATCGTCGTGCTGGCGGGCCCGGGCAACAACGGCGGGGACGGGCTGGTGGCGGCGCGGCATCTGCACGACTGGGGGTCGGAGGTGACGGTGGTGGCCCCAAGGGGTCGCGAGGACGACTCGAACCTGCAGGAGCTGACCGCACGGGAGATTGGAGTGGTACAGGGGGAGGAGGCTTCAGGAGCACTCGTGCGGATGGCGGAGGCGGACCTCGTCGTCGATGCACTGTTGGGGGTGGGGAAGGGGCGGCCGCTGGCGGCGGACGAGCCGATAGGGGAGGCGCTGGTCGCGCTGGCGGCGACGCGCGCTGGCGCGCGTCCGCCGAAGGTGCTCGCCCTCGACCTGCCGACAGGGCTCGACGCCGACGGGGGCGGGGTCGACCCGCTGACGGTGGCGGCCGACCTCACCGTGACGTTCGGGCTACCGAAGGTGGGGATGTACCAGGCGATGGGGAGCGGCGTGGTGGGGCGCGTGCAGGTAGTCGACATCGGCATCCCGGCGGAGGCGATGGAGGCGGCTTCGCTGGAGCTGATCACCTCGCGTTGGGCGCGAGAGGCGCTTCCCCCACGACCCGAGGATGCGAACAAGGGCACATTCGGCAAGGTGCTGGTGGTGGGAGGCTGCTCGCGCTATCGCGGGGCGCCCGCCCTGGCGGCGACGGCCGCCTACCGCGCGGGAGCGGGGCTCGTCACGATCGCGTGCCCCGAGCCGGTCATCGCCTCGATTGCACCGGCAGTGGCGGAGGCGACCTGGCTCCCGCAGGAAGCCGCGGAGGACGGCGGTCTGACGGGAGAGGCGGCGCTGGCGCTGCGAGCGGAGTGGGGCGGCTTCGACGCGTGTGTGGTCGGTCCAGGGCTGGGGCATACGGGCGACACGCGGGCGCTGGTATGGGCCCTGCTTCCCGACATGGCAGAGGATCTGGCGGGACGCGTCGTTATCGACGCAGACGCGCTGAACGCGCTTGCGGCGCTGGAGGACAGCGCCGAGCGCACGCCAGCTGGCGCCGTCCTGACCCCGCATCCAGGGGAGATGGCGCGGCTGCTGGGGTCGAGCGTGGCGGAGGTGCAGGGGAACCGGGTGGGGGCGGCTCGCGAGGCGGCAGGGCGGTACGGCTGCACAGTGGTCCTGAAGGGCGCGCACACGGTGGTGGCGGACGGCGAGGGGCACGCCCGCATCTCACCGTTCGCGAATCCGCTGCTGGCGACGGCAGGCAGCGGCGACGTGTTGGCGGGCATGATCGCGGGCTACCTAGGACAGGGCCTGAGCGCCTTCGACGCGGCCAGTCTGGGGGTGTACCTCCACGCGGCGGTGGGCGAGGCGATGCGTGCGCAGTACGGCGCAAGCGGCCTGCTGGCGGGGGAAATCGCTGCCCGCCTCCCGGGCGTCGTCCGGGAGGTCGCCGCACCCTGATGTATACTCGCGGCTCAGCAGGGGTCCGGGCAGAAACATGAGCAGACGCGTCGTCGTTACTGGTCTGGGCATGGTCACGCCACTGGGGCACGACGCGCAGGCGACCTGGGAAGCCTTGCTCGCCGGTCGCTCAGGCGTACGGCTGATCGAGAGCTTCGCGGACGAGCGTTTCGGTGACGTAGTGGGGGCCGAGGTCAAGAACTTCGAGCCGACGGCCTTCCTCGAGCGCAAGGAGGCGCGGCGGGCGGACCGCTTCATGCAGTTCGCCTACGTGGCCGCGGACGAGGCCTTGCGGCAGGCGAACTACGCCGCCCCCGAGGAAGACGGACACCGCATGGCGACGATCATCGGCACGGCCATCGGGGGTGTGCTCACGATGGCGCGCGAGACCGAGGTACTGCGCGAGCGCGGTCCGGGGCGAGTGAGTCCGTTCCTGATGACACAGATGCTGGCGGATATGGCCTCGGGCGGGCTGAGCATCCGGCTGGGGGCGAAGGCCGCCAACTTCTCCGTGACGAGCGCCTGCGCCAGCGGGGCGGACGCGATCGGCGTGGCGGCGGCGATGATCCGGCGGGGTGAGGTGGACGTGGCCGTGGCGGGCGGCTCCGAAGCGGCCATCACGCCGCTGGTGGTGGCGGGCTTCGCGGCGGCCAAGGCGCTGACGGAGTCCCGGGATCCGGCGACGGCCTCGCGGCCCTTCGACCTGAACCGCGACGGCTTCGTGCTGGGCGAGGGGGCGGGCGTGCTCCTGCTGGAAGCCGAGGAGCACGCACTGGCGAGGGGGGCCACCGTGCTGGCCGAGCTGGCCGGCTACGGGGCGACCAGCGACGCCTTCCACGTGACCCAGCCGGCCGAGGACGCCTCGGGCGCGACACTCGCCATGCAGGCGGCGCTCGAAGATGCGGGAGCCTCGCCGGACGACATCGACTACCTGAACGCGCACGGCACCTCGACACCGCTGAACGACAGGTTCGAGACGTTGGCGGCGAAGCGCGTCTTCGGGGAGTACGCCTATACCCTGCCGATGAGCTCGACGAAATCGGCGATGGGACACCTGCTGGGGGCGGCGGGCGCGGTGGAGGCGGGGATCGCGATCCAGGCGCTCCGGCACAGCGCCATCCCGCCCACCATCAACTACGAGACACCCGACCCCGACTGCGACCTCGACTACGTTCCCAACACCGCGCGATCGGCGCCGCTGCGGGCGGTGATGTCGAATGCGTTCGGGTTCGGGGGACACAACAGCTCGCTCGTCTTCCGCCAGCACGCGCAAACCGCATGACGGCGCCGGCGCGGACGACACCGCGCTGGAGGCTCCGCCGCGCATTCGCGCACCAGGAGCGGCTCCCCAACCTCCCACCAGTCGTCGGCACGGTGCTGGCAGCGCGCGGCATCACGACGCGCGACGCGGCCGAGCGCTTCTACAAACCACATCTGGAGGCGCGGCACGACCCCCTCCTGCTGCCGGGCATCGAGCAAGCCCTGCGGCGCACGCGCGAGGCGATCGAGGCACGGGAGACGATCGCGCTCTTCGGCGACTTCGACGTCGACGGGGTGACTTCGATCGCACTCCTGAAGCTGGCGCTGGAACGGCTGGGCGCGGTCACGATCCCCTACCTGCCGGACCGCTTCCGGGAGGGGTACGGGCTGAACGTGGGCGCGGTCGAGCAGCTGCGACAGGCGGGAGCGGGATTGCTCATCAGCGCGGACTGCGGCACGAGCTCGGTGGCGGAGATCGCCCACGCGAACAGCCTCGGGACGGACGTCATCGTGCTCGACCACCACACCGTGCCACAGGAGCTGCCAGCGGCGCTGGCCGTGATCAACCCGAAGCGGGAGGGGTCGCCCTACCCCTTCACGGAGCTGGCGGCAGTGGGCGTCGCGTACCGGTTCCTGCAGGCGCTGTACGAGTCGCTGGGGCGGGAGCTACCGGAGCGGGACTTCCTCGACCTGGTGGCGCTGGGGACGGTGGTGGACGTGGCGCCGCTGGAAGACGAGAACCGCGCGATCGTGACGGCGGGACTCGAACACATGCGGACGTCGCCGCGTCCCGGGGTGGAGGCGCTGGCGGGGATCGCGGGCAGGAGCGCGGGACGTATCCGGGCGGAAACACTCGGGTTCGGGCTGGGGCCACGTCTGAACGCAGCGGGGCGGATGCAGCACGCGCAGACGGCGCTCGACCTGCTGCTGGCGGAAACCCCGCTGGCCGCGCGCCAGATCGCGGAGCAGCTTGACGCGCTCAACCGGCAGCGTCAGGCGGAGTGCGAGCAGGGTCTGCTGGAGGCAGAGAGCCTGCTGGGCGCGAGTGACGACCCCCTCACGATGGTGGGGAGCGAGCGGATGCACGCGGGCATCATCGGGATCATCGCGGGGCGGCTGGTGGAGTCGCGCAGCCGCCCGGCCATCGTCTACGAGCAGGGGCCGGAAACGAGCCGCGCGAGCGCGCGCACCTTCGGGGACTTCGACATCGTGAAGGCGATCCGGAAGGAGTCGGACCTGCTGGTGCGTCACGGTGGGCACCGGGCCGCGGCGGGCCTCACGATTCGCAACGAGAACCTCGATGCGTTCCGGGAGCGGATCGTGAACACGGCGGCGGAGCTGCTCGCGCCGGAGGACCTGCGACCATCGATCACCATCGACGCGGAGACATCGCTGGCGGACCTCTCGGGAGTCGAGATCAAGGGGTTGACGCGCTTCGAGCCGTGCGGTCACGGGAACCGGCGTCCGGTGCTGTTGAGCCGCAACGTGGAGCTGCGGGACAGCCGCCGGGTGGGGTCGGACGGGAGCCACCTGAAGCTGAAGGTGCGAGAGGGCGCCTCAACATGGCCGGGGATCGCCTTCCGCATGGGGGAGATGGAGCTCGCGGACGAGCTGGACATCGTCTACTCGCTCAGCCGCGAGTGGAAGGGCGACCGCATGGAGTTAGAGGTGCTGGACTTCGCGCCGAGCGCGCAGCGGCGGGGGCTGGCGCTTGGTGATTAGTGGCTGGTGGCTGGTGGTCAGTAGCTCGTAAGGCGTTGGTCCTCGGGGGCACGTAGACTCGCTCCCGGAAGGACTGATGGCGGAAGTACGGCTTTCGGCGGACGGCGAGCGGGCGCTGGCGGAGGGGGAACACCTGGCGGCGGGCCTGAACGTGGCGATCGAGGGCGTGGAGTTCCTGCTGGCGGGGGCGTTGAGCGTGCTGCGCGAAGAGGGTCGGCCGCACCTGCCGGACCCGCACGCACTGGAGCACGCGCTGCGAGCCGTGCACGGTGAGGGCAGCACGCCGCTCTCGGATCGGGTGATGCCGGCGCCGACCCTGCGTCAGGCGCTGAACATGACGGCGGGGGCGCTGCGTCGCGAGGGCGGTACGACGATCGACGCCCTCATCATCGCGCGCGGGATGATCGCATCGGGCGAGGTAAACCCGGCGTTCTACGAGGCGCTGGGGGTGTCGAGCGAGGAGCTGGCGGGGCGTCTGGAGGGGTAGGGGCCGGGCTAGGTTGCGAAACACATGTTCGCCAAGTCACACTGGAGTTGTGAATGCGCCGCCGCGAGGAATGACCTTAGGAACGAGCTATGAACCCGGACCGCGCGAGTTCATCTACGGGACCACTGAGGCGCGACGGCAACACTTCGTCCCTAGGATGTACCTTCGCAACTTCGCCCCGTCCACTGGAGAGCCAGTCCCGTTTCGCGACCTCGAGACGAGCAGCAGCGGGACCGCCTCGGTCAAGAAGCTAGCCGTCGAGAAGGGCCGATACAACTTTGAGTTCGAGGGGGTGACGATCTCGGCGGAGGACTGGCTGGGCACAGTCGAGGCCGACGCGGCACCATGGCTTGAGCGCCTAAGGCAAGTCGAAGAGGAGCAGGGCATCCCAGCCGAAGGCATGGTGGCGCTCGCAAGGTTCATGAGTGCCCAGTTCTTCCGGTCGCTGGCGTTCTCCTCCTGGTTGGAATCCAACAAGAGGCACTTGGTGAGCAAGATCAAGGAGATAGCTCGCCTGATGCTCCCACAGGACGAGTTCGAACATTGGGACTCAAAGCCAGACGAAGTGTGGCTCCAGCAAGACCCAAGTGCTGACAGCGAGACCAAGACCATGCTGTGGCTCCTTTCAGGGGCACAAGGCTATGCAAACATGCTGCTCACGCTCCTGGACTGGAGACTGTTGGTCGCACCTCAGGGGCGTCACTTCTACACCTCAGATACTGCCTTCGTACGCTGGCCTTCCCCCCTCGACGATGGAGTGTTGCCCGGAAGCTTTGTGTCGTTCGACTACCACTTGCCGATCTCTCTCTCACGAGCACTCCGCCTCCGGCCGCGTAGGAAGCGAAGCAAGGAATTGCAGCTAGCAACGTTGATTGTCAAGAAGGCAAGCAAGCACGAAGTCTCCATCGCGAATTCTGTGCAGTCCGTGTCTGCGACGCGCTTCCTCTACGGTCGAGGGCCCTGGATGAACCAACGCGAAGCCCAGCAGAATCTTGACCGGCAGGTATCTGCTGCCGCGCTGACTAGAGTCATCGCCATCGAACCGACGCCGAGAGTCTCCGCCAAAGCGTTGTCTGGCGTAGCTGACGCGCGGTCGCGGAACTTGCTCGCAGGGGAGCGAGCCAAGGAGTCTGAACACCGAGCGATGCAGACGGAACTTGAACAGATGCTAGGCTACCCGCTTGGTTAGCCAGGGGGAGCAGTGCCAAAGCCCAAGACGCGACCGTGGGACGTGATCGACCACTGGGAGACCGACCAGGACATCCTCTCCTTCCTGGAAGTGGTGCTTGAGGATCCCGACCCGGACCTGATTGCCCTCACGTTGGTCGAGATCGCTCGGGCGAAGGGCGTGCTGAAGGAGCTGCAGGAGCAACTGCGGCTGCGCATGCAGGCAGCGGTGACGACGCAGTAGCGACTACCAATCCCTGTAGCGGTTGGCGATGGGGAGGCGGCGGTCGCGGCCGAAGGCGCGGGGGGTGATCTTGACGCCGGGCGGGGACTGGCGGCGCTTGTATTCGTTGCGGTCGACGAGGGCGAGGACGCGGCGGACGGTGGCTTCGTCGAAGCCCATGGCGACGATCTCGGGGCCGCTCTTGTCGCCCTCGACGTAGGCCTCGAGGATGGGGTCGAGGACCTCGTAGGGGGGCAGCGAGTCGGCGTCGAACTGGTCGGGGCGGAGTTCGGCGCTGGGGGGCTTGTCGATGACGTTCTGGGGGATGAGGGGGCGTCCGGCGGCGGCGTTGCGCCAGCGGGCGATAGCGTAGGTGAGGGTCTTGGGCACGTCCTTGAGGACGGCGAAGCCGCCGGCCATGTCGCCGTAGAGGGTGGCGTAACCGGTGGCCATCTCGCTCTTGTTGCCGGTGGTGAGGACGAGCGCGCCGAACTTGTTGGCGAGGCTCATGAGGATGTTGCCGCGCTGGCGTGACTGCAGGTTCTCCTCGGCGAGGCCGGGTTCGGAGCCGGCGAAGGACTCCTCGAGCATCTCCAGCATGGCGGCGTGGGCGGGCTCGATGGGGATGGTGAGGAGGTCGATACCGAGGTTCCCGGCGAGGACGTGGGCGTCGCTGCGACTGTGGTCGCTGGAGAAGCGGCTGGGCATGGAGACGCCGGTGACGTTCTCCGGGCCGAGGGCGTCGGCGGCGACGGCGGCGACAACGCTGGAGTCGATGCCGCCGGAGAGGCCGATGTAGGCGCTCGTGAAGCCGGTCTTGGCGAGGTAGTCGCGGGTGCCGAGGACGAGCGCTTCCCAGACCTCGGCCTCGTCCGGGAGGGGGGCGGCCTGGGGGCGGGCGGGCTCGTCGCGGGGGGTCAGGTTAACTTCGAGGGCAAGGTCGACCTCTTCGACCTCTTCCAGGGAGTCCCCGTGGCGGAGGGCGGCGCGGCGGCGGGGGTCGTGCAGGCGGCGCTGGGCGGCCTCGTCGAGGTCAACGTCGACGATCACCAGCTCGTCGCGGAACTGGGGGCCAGTGGCGATGACCTCGCCGTGCGCGTCGACGACCATGGAGCCGCCGTCGAAGACGAGCTCGTCCTGGCCACCGATAGCGTTGACGTAGGCGATGGCGATGCGGTTATCGGTAGCGCGGGTGGTGAGCATGCGGGCGCGCTCGGCGCCGCGGCCGCGGTGGTAGGGGGAAGCGTTGATGTTGACGCAGAGCTCGGCGCCGCCGACGGCCATGCCGGTGAGGGGCTGGCCCGGGAACCAGATGTCTTCGCAGATGCTCACGCCGAAGGTGAGGTCGCCGCTGCGGAAGACGGGCACGGTGCGTCCGGAGGCGAAGTAGCGCTCCTCGTCGAAGACGCCGTAGTTGGGGAGGCGGCGCTTGCGGTAGGTGCCGGCCCACTGGCGGCCAGCGAAAACGGCGGCCGCGTTGTAGGGGTCGCCGGCGTGCCAATCGACGAAGCCGACGACGGCGACAATGCCGTCGGTTTCGGGGGCGAGGGCGGCGGCGGCGGCGCGGGACGCCTCGCAGAAGGAGCGGCGCAGGAGGAGGTCCTCGGGGGGGTAGCCGGTCACGGCGAGCTCGGGGAAGGCGACGATGGCGGCGCCGGCCTCGCGGGCGGCGGCAATGCCGGCGCGAATGCGGTCGCAGTTGCCGTCGATGTCGCCGACGGTGGTGTTGATCTGGGCGAGGGCGACTCGGCAGGACCTCACCGCCTCAGCATAGCCGTTCGGCGCTCAAGGTCCGTTCCTTCGCGTGCTTACAATGCAGGCCATGCGAGACGTGCTGGCGCTGATCCTGGCGGGCGGGCAGGGGGATCGCCTCTCCGTGCTCTCGGAGCAGCGGGCGAAGCCGGCGGTGGTGTTCGGCGGTCAGTACCGGATCGTGGACTTCTCGCTCAGTAACTGCGCGGCGAGCGACATCGACCAGGTGGCCGTGCTGACGCAGTACCGGCCGCGGTCGCTGGTGAAGCACATCGCCTCGGGCCGGGGGTGGGGCTACGACACGCCCGACCGGAACATCGAGATCCTGCAGGCGTATCTCGGTCGCGCGGACATGGACTGGTACCAGGGGACGGCCGACGCGGTCTACCAGAACCTCTACCTGATCGCGCAGTCGCGGGCGGAGGAGGTGCTGATCCTCTCGGCGGACCACGTGTACCTGATGTCGTACCGCAACCTGGTCGCGTACCACCGGCGGCAGCGGGCGGACGTGACGATCGGGGTCTACTCGGTGCCGCTGGAGGAGGCGCACCGCTTCGGCGTGCTCGAGCTGGACTCGAGCGGGCGGATGGTGGACTTCCTGGAGAAGCCCGCGAACCCGAAGTCGACGTGGGTGTCGATGGGCATCTACTGCTTCAACCGGGAGGTGCTGATTGAGGCGCTGCAGGAGGACGCGAGCCTGGGAGAGGCGAGCGCGCATGACTTCGGCAGGGACATCGTGCCGCGCATCTTCGGCACCCACCGGGTCTTCGGATACCAGTACCTCGACTACTGGCGCGACGTGGGCACGATCGAGGCGTACTGGCAGGCGAACATGGACCTGATCGAGCGGTACCCGCCGCTGAATCTGGCGAACCCTGAGGCACCGCTGCGAACGTCGCGAGTCTCGCAGACGCCGGCGCGGTTCGGGGCCAAGGCAGCGCCGCACGACGCGCTCATCTCGCCGGGGGCGCAGATCGACGGGACGGTGGAGCGCTCGGTGATCTCGCCGGGGGTGGTGGTGGAGGAGGGGGCGACGGTGCGGGACTCGATCATCTGCCACGACGCGGTGATCCGGTCGGGGGCGGTGGTCGACCACACCATCATCGACAAGGAGGTGCAGGTGGGCCCGGGGGCGACGGTGGGAGCGGGCGATCAGTCGGTCGTGAACCAGGCGCGGCCCGACATCGTGAACTGCGGCATCTCGATCGTGGGGAAGCGGGCAGTCGTTCCGGCGGGGATGACGATCGGGCGGAACGTCATCATCGGACCGGGCGTGGAGGAGGAGTTGGCGGGGCGGTCGGTGGTCGAGTCGGGGGAGACGGTGATGCCCGAGCAGATGCCGCTCCACCTGTTCGTCTAGCGTGCGGCTCTTCACCGTGGAGGAGGCACGGGCACTCCTGCCGCAGGTGCGACCGGTGCTGGAGCGGCTGCGCGATGCTTTCGTGGCGCTGCGCGGGAGCCGGGCGCTGGAGGCGGCGCAACGGCGGGCGTCGATGGCAGATGGCCACCCGTTGCCACTTCCTTCTCCCACCAGCGGGGAGGAGCGGGAGCAGCATGAGGAGGCGCTGCGGGAGTGCGTGGATCTGCTCGATGGCTGGGGCATCCAGCTGAAGGACCCGGAGCGAGGGCTGATCGACTTCCCCCATGAACGCGACGGTGCGGTGGTGCTTCTCTGTTACGAGCTGAGCGAGACGGAACTGGCCTACTGGCACCCCATCGAGACGGGCTACGCGGGGCGGCAACCGATCTGATCCGCAGGCTTACGTGCTGGGGGGCCGGGATTCCGTACAATCGCGGCAGCTAGAGCCGGAGGGGTGAGCCATGACGAGTGCGTTCGGTGTTCGGGACATCTTCGTCGAAGCGAATGGGCTGCGGCAGCACCTCATTGCGCGGGGTTCAGCGACGGCGCCGAGCGTCGTGCTGCTGCACAACCTCGTGGGCCAGGCGCGCATGTTCGATCGGGCCGCGACCGAGCTCTCGCCGCGCTACCAGGTGTTCGCCCTGGACTTCCGGGGACGGGGCGAGTCGGCCTGGGGGCCGCACGACGAGTACACGCAGGACGTGTACGTCTCCGACCTGGAGGCGGTGCGTGAAGCGTTGGGAATCCAACGATGCGCGCTGGTGGGGACGGCGATGGGCGGGGGCGTGGCGATGGCCTACGCGGCCATGCATCCAGAGCGCGTGTCGGCGCTCGTGATGAACGACATCGGTCCCGATGTGGACGACAGCGGCGTAGGCCGCATCAGCGACCGGTCGGACTCGACGCCGACGGCCTTCCCCGACCTGAAGGCGGTCGTGAAGTACTACAAGGAGCACTTCCCGGCGGCGGCACGGCTCTCGGACGACCGCGTGGCGGACTACGCGCGCTGGAACGTTCGCCTGAGCGATAGCGGGCTGTACGTGTGGAAGATGGACCCGGCGGCCCGTCACGTGGGCATGGGCGTGCCCGAGCAGGACGAGCTCTGGCGCCTGTACCGGTCGATCAAGTGCCCGATCCTGGTGCTGCGGGGGGAGCACAGCGACATCCTGAGCCGCGACACCGCGGCGAAGATGGGCCGCGAGCATCCCGACGCCCGCGTGGTCGAGGTGACGGGTGCGGCGCATCCGCCCCTGCTGACGGAGCCGGACGCCATGTCGGCGCTCGTCCAGTTCCTGCCGGCCGAGTAGTCAGCCGGGATTGCGTATTGACCGCTCGGGCGCGCGGACCTAGGCTCGAACGACAACTGAATCGAAGAAGCGTCGATCGGGAGGAGTACCCGCTCAGGCGGCCTTTTTAGCGAACCGGGGACGGTGGAAGCCCGGTCGGGTGCGCGAGCGGCGAATGGACCCGGGAGCTCCCTCGCTGAAGCCGGAAACGGTGGGTAGGCGCGGGCGGGATGGGCCCCGTTAGCGGCCTCGGGCGTTCCGTCCGGAAACGGATCGACGCCCGCTGAGCGCTCCGGTTCACGCCGGGGAACGAAGGTGGTACCGCGGGAACCCCCGTCCTTTGGACGGGTTTTTTTGTGCGTTGCCCGTCACTCGACCTACCGGAGCGGACAGCGCCGCGAGGGGTGAAGGTGACAGCGCCGGAGAGCTGGAGAACACGAGGAAGCAGGACCGAAGGAGGTCGGAGATGACGATGACGGAAGCGGGAACGGCGCTGGAAATGCGCATGCGGGAAGCGATCGCGGAGCGGTCGCTGCTCCAGCACCCCTTCTACCAGGCATGGACCGCGGGCACGCTCGAGGTGGAGCGGCTGCAGGACTACGCGCGCCAGTATTACCACTTCGAGCGCGCGTTCCCGCGCTTCCTGAGCGCAATCCATGCGCGCACGGAGTCGCCGGCGGTCCGGCAACTGCTACTCGACAACCTCTGGGACGAAGAGCACGGCGAGCGCAATCACCCGGCCCTGTGGCTGGAGTTCGCGGCGGCGCTGGGCGTCTCGCGCGACGAGGTCGAGGGCGCGCAGCCGCACCCCGAGACGGCGGCGCTCATCGAGCACTACGCCGCAGTGGCGTCAAAGGCGCCGGTGGCGGAAGCGCTGGCGACGCTCTTCGCCTACGAGTCGCAGGTGCCCGCGATCGCGTGGAAGAAGATCAAGGGGCTCACGGAACACTACGACCTGCTGCCCGAGCAGTTCGAGTTCTTCTCCGTGCACCTGGTCTCTGACGTGGCCCACTCGGGCGCGGAGCTCTCCGCGATCGAGGAACTGTGCGAAGACAGCGACGCCGTCGTCGCGGCGGCGGAGCGGGCGAGCGAGCGGCTGCTGGCCTTCCTCGACGGCTGCTACGGCGCGGCTGCCTAGCGAAGCGCAAGGAGAGGGGGAGCCAGTGAGCGAGCGGAAACGAATCCTGACCGGCATCCGGCCCACCGGGGCGCTGCACCTGGGCCACTACGCCGGCGCGCTCGAGAACTGGCTCCGCCTGCAGCGGGAGTACGACTGCCACTTCCTCATCGCGGACTACCAGGTCTCGGACTACGCCGACGACTTCGAGCGCGTGCGCGAGTCGGTGTGGGAGGTTGCGCTGGACTGGCTCGCCGTCGGGCTCGACCCGGAGGGGAGCTGCTTCGTCATCGAGAGCCTGGTGCCGGAGCACGCCGAGCTGACGACCTGGCTGAGCTGGTACCTGCCCCTGGGGATGCTGCAACGCAACCCCACGCTGAAGGCGGAGATGGCGGACTTCGGCAAGAAGTCCGTGCCCGTGGCGTTTTTCACCTACCCGGTGATGCAGGTGGCCAACATCCTCATGCCGCGCGCGCACCTGGTGCCGGTAGGGGAGGACCAGCTGCCGCACATCGAGATGACGCGCGAGCTGGCGCGGCGCTTCAACCGCCAGTTTCGCGAGGTGTTCCCCGAGCCGGAGGGGCTCGTGGGGCGCGTTCCGCGGCTGCTGGGGACCGACGGCCAGACGAAGATGAGCAAGTCGCTGAATAACACGATCCAGCTCAAGGACGACGCGGACACCGTGGCGAAAAAGGTGCGGGGCATGTTCACCGACCCGACGCGGCTCCGTGCGACCGACCCGGGGCATGTCGAGGGCAACCCCGTCTTCATGTACCACGATGCCTTCAACCCCGACGTGGACGAGGTGAACGACCTGAAGGAGCGCTACCTCGCCGGGCGGGTGGGCGACGTGGAGGTGAAGCAGAAGCTGACGAAGGCGCTGAACACCCTGCTCGATCCCTTCCGGGAGCGCCGGGCCTACTACGAGACGCACCTGGACGAGGTGCGGGATGCGCTCGAGTCCGGCACATCGCGGGCGCGGGTGGCGGCCCAGGAGACGATGGCGCTGGTTCGCGATGCGATGGAGATCAACTACCTGAACGGGCCTCCGCGGGGGCGCTGACATGCTGCACCCAACGCTCGACGAGGTGAGGGCGCTCGCAGCGGCGGGCGGCGGGAACCTGGCGCCCGTCTACCGCGAGGTGGCAGCCGACCTGGAGACCCCCGTCTCGGCCTATCTGAAGGTGCGCGAGGGGCGCTACTCGTTCCTGCTGGAGTCGGTGGAGGGGGGCGAGCGGCTGGCGCGCTACTCGTTCATCGGGGCCAACCCCTACGAGGTCATCCGCACGGGGCCGGGGGAAGCCTACGACGGCGACCCGCTGAAGCCGCTCGAGGAAGCGCTCGCGGGGCTGCGGGCGGTGGAGCTGCCGGGACTGCCGCGCCTGACGGGCGGCGCCGTTGGCTACGTGAGCTACGAGGCGATCCGTCACTTCGAACCGCGCGTGCCGGCGAACGAGGCGGACCCGGTCGGCATCCCCGAGGCGATGTTCCTGCTGTGCGACTCGATGGTCGTGTTCGACCACGTTCGCCACACGATTCGCGCGGTTGCGCACTGCCGGCTTGAGGGCGACATCGAGGCGTCCTATGCGGAGGCGGCGACAACGATCGACGGGATCGTGGCGCGGCTGAGCAGGCCGCTGGCGTTGCCGGTCGAGGAGGTAGCGGAGGTCGCCCGGGTGAGCGCGCAGGGCGTCTCGAACGTCGGGCGCGAGGGCTACGAGCTGATGGTGGCGCGCATCCGCGAGGACGTGATCGGCGGCGAGATCATCCAGGCGGTGCCATCGCAGCGGATCCGGCGTCCCACCTCGGTGCACCCGTTCACCATCTACCGGCAGCTGCGCACGGTGAACCCTTCGCCCTACATGTTTTACCTGGATCTGGACGACTTTCAGATCGTGGGCGCTTCGCCGGAGATGCTGGTGCGGGTGGAGGACGGCGTGGTGACAACGCACCCCATCGCGGGCACACGGCCGCGGGGCGCAACGCCCGAGGAGGACGACGCCCTCGCGGAGGAGCTGCTGGGGGACGAGAAGGAGCGCGCGGAACACATCATGCTGGTGGACCTGGGGCGGAACGACGTGGGGCGGGTAGCGGAGCCGGGCACGGTGCGGGTCGACCAGCTGATGGAGATCGAGCGCTACTCCCACGTGATGCACATCGTCTCGCACGTCTCGGGCCAGTTGCGCGAAGACCGCACGCCCTTCGATGCCTTCCGCTCGGTGTTTCCGGCGGGCACGGTTTCGGGGGCGCCGAAGGTGCGGGCCATGGAGATCATCGCGGAGCTGGAGCAGGAGCGGCGAGGCATCTACGCGGGGGCCGTGGGGTACGCAAGCTTCGCCGGAAGCCTGGACACCTGCATCGCCATTCGCACGATGGTGGTAAAGGACGGCAACGCCTACCTGCAGGCTGGGGGCGGCATCGTGTACGACTCCTCGCCGCCGGCGGAGTACCAGGAAAGCGTGAACAAGATGCTGGCGCTGGAACGCGCCATCGACCAGGCCGAGATCGCGGCGGCAGAGCAGTCGCCACAGCACGTCGGGGGGTAGGCCATGGCGCAGCGCATCCACCTGGCGGCAATCCTCGAGCGGAAGGGCGAGCTACTGCTCCGGCGCGGCCCGGGGGAGGACGTGTGGAGCCTGCCGGGAGGCGACCTCGCGCCGGAACACGACGACGTAGACGCGGGGATGGCGGCGATTCTCGGGGAGATGGGGATCACGGTGGAGGCCATCGAGGAGGCGTTCTACGAGACGTTGTTCGTCCCGGACGCGGACGGACACATGGTCTACAACCTGTTCGCGGCGAGCGCCTGGGAGGGGGAGCCGGCAGCGGCGGACGGGGCGGAGCTGGCCTGGTTCGCGCCCGCAGCGCTGGCCGAGCTGGCCATGGAGGAACACGTGCGGCAGGGCGTCCTGGCGGCCTTCGGGCTGGCGGCGCCGCGAGACGACAGCGCCGCGATCCTGAGCGCGCTGCAGCGGGAGATGGACATGGAATCAGAAACGAAGGACGGCCCGTTCGCGTCACGGCGGGAGGCGGGACACGACGTGATGCGCACGCTCTCGGGCGGCGCCGATCCGGATGCGCGGCACGCGGCCATGCGGACGAACTCGCCGGAGCTGGCCGACGACGTGGTCGATTTCGCGCTGGGAGGGGTGTGGGGCAGCGATCACCTGGACCGACGCACGCGCAGCCTCGAGGTGGTCGCGATGCTAGCGGCGCTCACAGGGCGGCCGAACCAGCTTCGATCGCACATCAACGGCGCACTCAACCACGGAGCCACCCCGGAGGAGGTGGTCGAGACGCTGCGGATGGTGGCGGTCTACGCCGGGTTCCCGGCGGCGCTGACGGCCTGGCCGGTGATGGAGGAAGTCTTCGCGGAGCGGGGCGTTCCGCGACCGGAGCGTTCGCCATGAGAGCCGTCTTCTGGGACCTCGACGACACGGTGCTGAACACGCTGCCGGGACGGATGGAAGCCCTCGCCGGGACGTACGAGGACTGCCTGGGCACGCGGCCGGACGCGGAGAGGGTCTGGCGAGAGCACAACGGCCAGACGCTGGAGGCGCTCGCCCGCGATCTGATGGGCGACGACTGGCTCCGCTTCGCCGAGCGATACCGGGAGCGGTACTACGCGATCGACTTCGTGCTCGAGCCATTCCCCGGCGTCGTGGAAACCCTCGACGCCTTGCGCGCAGACGGGCTGGATCTGGCGGTGGTGACCTCGAAGATCTCGTGGGGAGCGACGGGGGAGCTGACGCGCACGGGCCTGCTGGACCGCTTCGCGACGGTGGTGGGCCACGATGACTGCGAGCGGCACAAGCCCGAACCGGACCCGATTTTCGTGGCGATGGAGCGACTCTGTCTCGACGAGCCCCGTCAGATCGCATACGTCGGGGACACACCGGCGGACGTGAAGGCGGCACAGGCGGCGGGTTGCCACGCGATCGGGGCGGCGTGGGGATCGCTCGACGTGGAGCGCGTGCGGGCGGAGGGGCCGGACCTGCTGGCGGAACAGCCGGCGGAGGTGCTCGCGTATGTGCGTCGCGTGGCGGCGGGGGCGACACCGTGACGGACGCGGCGCTGGCGAAGGAGATCACACACGTGGCGGTGCGCTTCTACCGCGCGAACGCCATCGACCTCGCGCTCGTGCCACTCCTGAAGGAGACGGCGCGCTACGCCCGGGGCGCGGGGGACGGCTACTTCCTCGTCGTGCTGCTGGGCGAGCCGGGAACGGCCTATCCGCTCGAACTGGGGTCGCCCAGCGCGTTCGACACCGGATACCTCGAGAAGAAGTTCCGGCTCGACCGGCGGGGTTACGGCTACACGCCCGAGGAGCTGGCGCAGGCCCTGCACGAGGTGGCGGACGACCTGGCCGCCGAGGGGAGCCTGGACCGATGACGACATTGCTGATCGACAACTACGACAGCTTCACCTACAACCTCTACCAGTACCTCGCGGAGCTGGGCGCTGAGATCGTGGTGCACCGGAACGACCAGGTGACCATTGAGGCGTGCGACGCGCTCGCGCCCGACCGCATCGTGATCTCGCCGGGGCCGGGGAGGCCCGCAAGGGCGGGGATCTCGACGGAGCTTGTGAGGCGATTCGCGGGCCGCACGCCGGTGCTGGGGGTCTGCCTTGGGCATCAGTGCATCTGCGAGGCGTTCGAGGGGAAGATCGTGGGGGCGGGGGAGATCAAGCACGGCAAGACCTCGACGATCAGCCACGACGGCAAGGGCGTGTTCGCGGGGCTGCCGGACCCCTTCACGGCGGTGCGCTACCACTCGCTGGCGGCGGACCCGCCAAGTCTGCCGGACTCGCTGACGGTGTCGGCGCGCTCGGAGAGCGGCATCATCATGGGCGTGCGGCACGAGCGCTTCACGGTCGAGGGGGTGCAGTTCCACCCGGAGTCGATCGCGACGGAGCACAGCAAGGCGCTGCTGCAGAACTTCCTGGAGATCAGGGGCGGGACGTGGGAGCGATGACGGCGATACAGGAGGCGATCGCGGCGCTCGTGGATCGGGGCGGCATCGAACCCGATGAGGCGGCGGCGGCGCTTGAGACGATCATGTCGGGCGATGCCACGCCGGCGCAGATCGGGGCGTTCCTGGCGGGGATGCGGGCGCACGGCGAGACCCCCGAGATCGTGGCGGCCTGCTGGGCGGTGATGGAGCGGCACGCGGAGCCGATCGCGGCCGGCAACGTCGTCGACCTGTGTGGCACGGGCGGGGACGGGGCAGACACGTTCAACGTTTCGACGGCGGCGGCGTTGGTGGTGGCGGGGGCGGGGGCGCGCGTGGCCAAGCACGGGAATCGCGCGGCCTCCTCGCGCTGCGGGTCGGCGGACCTGCTGGAGGCGCTGGGGGCGCGCATCGACCTTGGGGGAGAGGCGGTGGCGCGGGTTATCGAGGGGTGCGGCTTCGGCTTCCTCTTCGCCCAGCGCTTCCACCCGGCGATGCGCCACGTGGGCGGCCCCCGGCGGGAGCTGGGGACACGCACGATCTTCAACGTGCTGGGTCCGATCTCGAACCCGGCGCGGCCGCGCGCGCAGTTGACCGGCGTGGGGTCGGCGGAGATTGGTCCGCTGTTCGCGGAGGCGTTTCGCATCCGTGGCCTCGATCGCGCGGTGGTCGTGCACTCGGCCGACGGGCTGGACGAGATCAGTCCGGCTGCCGCCACGCACGCCTGGATCCTCGAAGGGGGCGCCCTCCGCGAGGAGGAGCTGACACCGGACACGTTCGGGATGGAGGGGGGCTCGCTCGAGGACGTGGCGGGCGGCTCCCCGGAGGAGAACGCGGAGACGCTGCGGGCGGTGCTGGCGGGGCAGGGAGGACCGGTGGCCGACTTCGTGACGCTGAACGCGGGGGCGGGGTGCTGGGTGGCGGGGCTGGCGGACAGCTTCGCGGAGGGGGCGGCGCTGGCGCGGGAGGCCGTCGCCTCGGGACGGGCGCGCGCGGTAGCGGAGTCATACGTGAGGCTGACGCAGGAGGTTTCGTGAGCTCGCCGACCATTCTCGAAACGATCGTGGCGAAGCGCCGCGAGGACGTGGCCGACGCGAAGGCCGCGCTCCCCATCGGCGAGTTGCAGCGCGCGGCGAACGCGTCCCCGCCGCCGATCGACTTCGTCGCGCGGCTGGCGGAGTCGGCGCCGGCGGTGATCGCGGAGATCAAGCGCGCCTCGCCGAGCAAGGGCGACATCGCGCCGGACATGGACGCGGCCGAGCAGGCGCTGCGCTACGCGCTGGGCGGGGCGGCGGGCATCTCCGTGCTGACGGAGCCCGCGTGGTTCAAGGGGACGCTGGTGGACCTGCGGGAGGCGCGGGAGGCGGTGGGGGAGCTGGGCGAGGGGCGTCCGGGGCTGCTGCGGAAGGACTTCCTGATCGACGAGTACCAGCTGCTGGAAGCGCGCGCCCACGGGGCCGACGCGGTCCTCTTGATCGTGGCCTGCCTCGACGACGAGACGCTGGAGCGGCTGCTCGTCTGCTCGCGGGAGCTGGGGATGGAGGCGATGGTAGAGGTGAACGACGCCGAGGAGATGGCGCGCGCGAAGGCCGTCGGGGCCAGGCTGGTAGGGATTAACAACCGCGACCTGCGCAGCTTCGATGTGGACCTCGGGACGACCGACCGGCTGGCGGGAGAAGCGCCCGCGGACGCCCTCCTCGCTGCGCTGAGCGGCATCAACACGCGCGAGGACGTGGCGCGCTTCGAGGCCGTCGGCGCGAAGGCCGTGCTGGTCGGGGAGGCGCTCATGCGGGCGCCCGACCCGGCGGCCATGATCGCGGAGCTGCGGGGACGATGACGCGCGTCAAGATCTGCGGCGTGCGCGACGCGGAGACGGCGCGCGAGGCGGTGAAGGCGGGCGCCGACTTCATCGGGATCATGTTCGCGGAGTCGCGGCGGCAAGTCACGCCGCAGCAGTGCTACGAGATCATCGAGGCGGTCCGGGAGACGCGGCGCAGCCCGGAGGTCGCGCGCGTAGAGGGGCCGGGGCGGGACGAGGTGCGGGGCGCGAGCTGGTTCGGCGCCTGGAACGAGGCGATCGACGACGCGCTCGCTCGCTGGCGTCCGCTCATCGTCGGGGTCTTCGCCGACCAGGAGGTCGCGGACGCGAACGAGATCGCCGAGGCCGCCGGTCTGGAGCTGATCCAGCTCTCGGGCGGCGAGGATGCGGGGTTCGTGCGGCAGGTGCGTCCGCCCGTGCTGCAGGTGATCCACGTCCATCCGGAGACGACCGCGGACGACGTGCTGGAGGCGGCAACGCCGGGCGTGGCTGCCGGCATCATGCTTGACACGGGCGCTGCGGGAGCGCGGGGCGGCACGGGCGCGACGTTCGACTGGGAGGTGGCGGCCGAGGTAGGGCGGCGGCTGCCGCTGATGCTGGCGGGCGGACTCTCGCCCGAGAACGTGGCCGAGGCGGTGGGCGCAGTCGACCCGTGGGCGGTCGACGTTTCCAGCGGCATCGAGACCGACGGCGTCAAGGACATCGACAAAGTGCGCGCGTTTATCCGCGCAGCAAAGGGGACCGGACGATGAGCACGGAGACGAGAAGCGACCTGGCCTCGCGGTTCGGGGAGTTCGGCGGACGCTACATCCCCGAGGTGCTGGTGGCGGCGCACGAGGAGCTGGAGGCGGCGTACGAGGCCTCCCGCCGCGACCCCGCCTTCGCCGAGGAGCTGGCGGACCTGGGGCGTCACTACGTGGGGCGGCCGACGCCGCTCTACTTCGCCGAGCGGCTCACGCAGGAGGTGGGCGGCGCCCGCCTCTGGCTGAAGCGCGAGGACCTGGCGCACACGGGGGCGCACAAGATCAACAACGCGCTCGGACAGGCGCTGCTGGCACAGCGCCTGCAGAAGCCGCGCATCATCGCGGAGACGGGGGCGGGGCAGCACGGCGTCGCGGCAGCGACGGTGTGCGCGAAGCTGGGGCTCGAGTGCGTCGTCTACATGGGCACGGAGGACATCCGGCGGCAGTCGCTGAACGTGTTCCGCATGAAAATTCTTGGGGCGGAGGTCGTGCCCGTGGATTCGGGCAGCCGCACCCTGAAGGACGCGATCAACGAGGCGATGCGGGACTGGGTCACGAACGTGCGCACGACCCACTACCTGATCGGCTCCGCGATCGGGCCGCACCCGTTCCCGACGATGGTGCGCGACTTCCAGTCGGTCATCGGGCGGGAGGCGCGGGAGCAGATGCTGGAGCAGGCGGGCCGGCTGCCGGATGTGGCCGTCGCCTGCGTGGGCGGAGGGAGCAACGCGATCGGGCTGTTCCACCCGTTCCTCGACGACCCGGTGCGGCTGGTGGGCGTGGAGGCCGCGGGCGAGGGCCTCGCGGTGCCGGGGCGGAATGCGGCCACGCTGGTCGCGGGGAGCCCGGGCGTGTTGCACGGCACCCGCACCTTCCTGCTGCAGGACGAGGCAGGCCAGATCCTGGACACGCACAGCATCTCGGCGGGGCTGGACTACCCGGGCGTCGGACCCGAGCACTCCTGGCTGAAGGCGAGCGGGCGCGCGGAGTACATCGCGGCAGACGATGCGGAGGCGCTGGCAGGGTTCCAGCGGCTCACGCGGAGCGAGGGGATCATCCCGGCGCTGGAGCCGGCGCACGCCATCGAGCCGGCGGTCCGGCTGGCGCAGGAGCTCGGGGAGGGCGGTGACGTGCTCATCGGGCTGAGCGGCCGCGGCGACAAGGACATGCACACGGTCGCCGAGGCGCTGGGCGTCACGCTCTGAGCACCCAGGTCACGCTGCCGGAGCCCCTCGGGGGGCGGCGCGGGGCGATTCCCTGGGGCCCGAAGCATGTGTTGCTGGGGATCCTAGCGGGAATTCTGGCGGTGGTCGTCACGAACGCGGTGTTCTTGGCCCTGGTGTGGGGAACGGCAGCGGAGTTCCGGACGCGCGATGTCGGCGACGTGTTCGAGAAGGCTGGGGAGATCGCCACGTACGCGGACGAGCGCCTGGCAGCCGCGACGACCGGCGAGGAGCTGCCGGACCCACCCGGGATCACAGCGGACCAGACGGCGCTCTCGCTGGCGCTGGCGACGACGCTGGCGCTCAACCTCCTGCTGATCGGGGTAGTGGCGGTGGTCACGCAGAACGACATGGCGTCGCTCCTGCGACGGCTGGGGTTTACCCGGTTCAGCGTACGGGCCCTGTGGCGTCCGGCGGTGGCGGTGGTGGGCTGCTACGCGATGGTGGCGACCTACGCGGCGATCGTGAACGCGCTCGACATCGAGGCGCTGGAACCGGAGAGCACGCTGCCGACCGAGGTCATCCGCCAGCCGGTGACGCTCGCGCTGACGGCCCTGGCGGTGGTGGTAGCGGCGCCACTGGGCGAGGAGCTGTTCTACCGGGGGCTCATCTTCGGGGGGCTGCAGCGGTGGGGGTTCTGGCCGGCGGCGGTGATCTCGGGGGCGGTCTTCAGCGGGGTGCACCTGGACCTGGGGAGCCTGGTTCCATTCTTTATCATCGGCGTGACGCTGGCGTGGCTGTTCTGGCGGCGCGGCAATCTCTGGGAGAGCGTGGCCTTCCACGTACTGTTTAACGCGGCCAGCTTCTTCCTCCTGCTGGCGACGGAGGCGTAGGGAATGTCGGAACGGTTGCGAGCGGGATTCGCGCAGGCGAACGGGGAGGGGCGGGCGGCCTTCGTGGCCTACGTGATGGCGGGTTTCCCGAGCCCCCACCAGACCGTGCCGCTCCTGTTGGGAATGGAGGCGGGGGGCGCCGACGTGATCGAACTGGGCGTTCCGTTCACCGATCCGCTGGCGGATGGCGCCACCGTCCAGCGCGCGAACGAGGTGGCCGTGGCCGCCGGCGTCACCTTCGCGGACTGCCTCGGGATGGTGCGGGAGGCGCGCGCGCAGGGGCTCGCCGTCCCGCTCATCCTGATGGGCTACGACAATCCCCTGCTTGCCTACGGGGAGGAGCGGGCGGCGGCGGATGCGGCAGCGGCGGGGGCCGACGGCTTCATCGTGGTGGACCTGCCGCCCGACGAAGCGGGCACGTTCCGGAAGGCCTGCACCGAGCACGGCGTGAGCTTCGTGCCGCTGATCGCGCCGACCACGGCGGAGGAGCGGATGGGGGAGGTGGCAGCGGTGGCGGACTCGTTCATCTACTGCGTGAGCGTGACCGGGACGACGGGGCAGCGGGCGCAACTACCACCCGAGATCGGCGAGCTGGTGGCGACGATCCGGCGGCACACGGAGCTGCCGATCGCGGTCGGATTCGGCGTCTCCACGCGGCAGCAGGTGGCGGAGGTGGGGCGCCTGGCGGAAGGCGTGATCGTGGGCTCTGCTATTATCGCGGCCATCGAAGGGGGGAGCGTCGAGGGCTGCGTCGAACGCGTTCGCTCGTACGTGGAGTTCGTGACCGGCCGCGGGGCCGGGGCGGGCCAGGCATAGGGGCGACGGTCGTACGGGCCACGTTGAGCGCTCGCGAGGAGGATCTGTCCATGGCGGTTCGCGGAATCCGCGGGGCGATCACGGTCGAGGAGAACGCCCGCGAGGCGATCCTCGAAGGGGCACGCGAACTGCTGGAGGCGATGGTCGCGGCCAACGACGTGCAGGTGGACGACATCGCCTCGTGTCACTTCACGACGACACCCGACCTGAACGCCGAGTTCCCCGCAGAGGCGACCCGGCGGCTGGACGGCTGGAAGTACGTGCCGCTCCTGTGCGGCCACGAGATGAGCGTGCCGGGCGCGATGCAGAAGTGCGTCCGCATCCTGCTGCACGTGAACACGGACGCCGCCCCACACGAGATCCGGCACATCTACCTGCGAGACGCCACGAAGCTGCGAACGGACCTGGCGCCGGCGGACGGAGCGTCCGCGCCGGCGGGAGAGTGAGGCGCCTTCGCGCTTTGCCGTAGGCGCGAATCGCGAGAACATGCGACCCGTCCCTCGTCGAGCCGCTGCGGTCGAGCACCCGGCCCCTGAATCGAAGGGGCCGGGGCGGCAGGAAGAGGTTGACACCGTCGCCCGGACGGGGAGCGGCCATCGGGAGGCCATGCTCGAGATCCGGCTGCCGACGTTCAAGGGCCCCCTGGACCTGCTGCTGATGCTGATCCAGCGGGAAGACCTCGACATCACGACGGTGTCGCTGGTGGCGGTCGCCAACCAGTACCTCGAAGCAGTGCACGCGGACGAGTCACTCGATGCGGTGGCCCTGGCGGAGTTCGTCTCCATTGGGGCGAAGCTGCTGCAGCTCAAGTCACGGGCGCTGCTGCCGCGGCGCGAGGAGGATGCAGAGGAGGCGGAAGAGGAGGATGCGGGGGAGGAGCTGGTGGCGCTGCTGCTCGAGTACCAGCGCTACAAGGAAGCGGCGGACTCGCTGGGGGAGCGGGCGGCGGCGGGGTGGCGCACCTATCCGCGTGGGGGACCGCCGCCGGAGCCACCACCGGGGAACGCCCTCGCCGGGGTCTCGCTGGAGGCGCTCTACGCGGTGATGATGGAGGTGCTGGAGCGGATGCCGGAGGAGCCGGCGGGCACTGTCACGCGCCTCGACGTAAGCCTGGCGGACCGGATCGAGGCGCTGGAGGCGCGCCTGCGGGGGCGGGGGCGGTCCTTCTCGTTCCGGCGCGTGATCGCATCCTGCACGACGCGGGTGGAGGTGGTGGTGACCTTCATCGCGCTCCTGGAGCTGCTCAAGCGCGGGGCCTGCGAGGTGGAGCAGGACAAGGCCTGGGGGGACATCCGCATACGGGGCCTCGTTCAGCCAGCCGCCAGCGAACGCTGAAGGCGGCGCTGCCGAAGCGCAGCGGCAAGGGCCCAGAGGAGCACGCCGCCGGCGACGCCAACGGCGTCGTAGAGGAGGTCGGCGGGGTCGCCCTGCCGGTAGGGGAGGAAGGACTGGTACCACTCCTGCGCCGCCCCCACGAGCAGGGCGGCGGCGCCCGCAAGGACGACAAGGGCGGGCGCGGGAAGGCGCGGAAGGGCGCTACGGGCGAAACTGAGGAGGATGAGGATGAAGACAGCGTACTGGACCGCATGGACGGCGTTCGCGAGGGCCCCACTTGAGGGGTCCTCGGGGCTGGGCATGCTCGCGAGCGCAACCATGACCGCCAGCCAGAGCAGTGCCAGCAGGAGCCGGAGGCGCATGTGGCTAGTGTAGCTGGCGGCATCGTGCGAGAGTGGAGAACGGCGACGGCGCCAGCACCGCCCGCCAGAACAGCATGACCGTGACGCTCCCATCGCTGACCTCTGCCCAACTGGAGATGGCCGCCCCCGAGGGCGGAAGCGCGCTCGTGATGGGCGTCTTCGACGGGGTGCACCGGGGGCACCAGGCCCTCCTCGCGCGGCTGCGGAACGAGGCGGAAGCGCGCGGGCTCGCGCCCGGCGTGGTGACGCTGCACCCCCATCCGATCACCGTCTTGCGGCCCGACATCACACCGAGCTACCTGACCTCGCTTGAGGACCGGCTGCGGCTGATGCGCGAGGCAGGCGCCTCGTGGGTGCTGCCGCTCACGTTCACGTCGGAGCTCTCGGAGGTGACGGCAGAGGAGCTGGCGGAGGCCTTCCACCGGCTGCTGCGCATGCAGCTGATGGTGCTGGGACCGGATGCCGCCTTCGGGCGGGGGGCGCCTGCGGACACGCCCGAACGGATGCGACAGGCGGGCGAAGAGCTGGGCTTCGAGGTCGTGCAGATCGAGCCCCTGCTGGCTGGTGGCGAGCGCTGCAGCTCGACGATGGTGCGGCGCGCGCTGGAGGAGGGCGACATGCGGGCCGCAACGGACCTGCTGGGGCGCCCCTACACGCTCGCGGGGCCCGTGGTGCGCGGCTTCGAGCGGGGACGCACGATCGGGTTTCCCACGGCCAATATCTCGGTGGCGGCGGACCGCGCGCTGCCCGCGCTGGGCGTCTACGGCACGCGGGCGACGGTGGCGGGGCGGGAGCTGCTGGGAGCGACCAACATCGGGCGGCGGCCCACGTTCGACGAGGGGCACATTTCGATCGAGACGCACCTGCTGGACTTCGAGGGCGACCTCTACGACGAGCGCATGGAGATCGCGATCGTGGACCGCGTGCGCCCGGAGCAGGCGTTCTCCGGGCCAGAGGAGCTGCGGGCGCAGATCGCGGCGGACGTGCAGCATGTGCGGGAGCTGTTCTCGTGAGCCGCAAGATGGCGCCCGTCGACGAGCAGCTCTTCGTGCTCATGAGCGGAGTGGAGTACGGGGACGAGGGGTTGCGGCAGGCGTTCGAGGCGGAGCTGCGGGAGCTCCTGGAAGAGGACCGGCCGCTGCGCGTCTACCTGGGCGTCGATCCGACGGCGACCTCGCTGACGCTTGGGCACGCGGTGCCACTGCGCAAGCTGCGGCAGTTCCAGGACTTTGGGCACGAGACGGTATTCCTGATCGGGGACATCACGGCGCTGATCGGCGACCCCTCGGACAAGAACAAGCTCCGTCCGCAGATCGACAGCGAGACGATCCGGGCGAACGAGGCGGCCTATTTCGTCCAGGCGTCGAAGATCCTGGACCAGTCGAAGACTGTGGTGCGGCACAACTCGGAGTGGCTGGGGGAACTTGACCTGAGTGACCTCATCTCCCTGATGTCGAAATTCACGGTGGCGGAAATGCTCACGCGGGACAACTTCCGCAAGCGCCACCAGCAAGCGGATGCGGTCTACCTGCACGAATTCCTCTACGCGCTGCTGCAGGGCTACGACGCACGGGCGCTGGAATGCGACGTGCAGGTGGGCGGCACGGAGCAGCTGTTCAACCTGATGGCGGGACGCAAGATCCAGGAACACGCGGGGCAGCGGAAGCACGTGCCGGTGACGATGCCCATCCTGGTGGGGATCGACGGCGTGATGCGGATGTCGAAGTCGACCGGGAACTTCATCGGGCTTGACGAGCCGCCCGAGGACCAGTACGGCAAGGCGATGTCGATTCCCGACGCGGCGCTGGCCAACTACTTCCAGCTGGCGACGAGCCTCGATCGGGAGGAGGTGGCGGCCACGATCGAAGGGCTTTCGAGCGGCACAGGCGATCCAATGACGGAGAAGAAGCGGCTGGCGCGGACGATTGTGACGGAATTACACGGCGAAGCCGCAGCGGCGGAGGCGGAGGCGCAGTTCGAGCGGACGGTGCAGCGGCGCGAGGAGCCGGCGGAGATGCCGGAGGCGCCGGTGCGCGAGGGACAGCCCCTGATCGACGTGATCGTGGAGGCGGGGGCGGCGCCATCGCGGCGCGAGGCGCGGCGGCTGTTCGACCAGGGAGCGGTGGCAGTCGACGGCGAAACGGTGGCAGATGGGCGGGAACCGGCGCGGGTCGGTTCGCACGTGCGGGTGGGGAAGCGCCGCTGGCTGCATATCACACGGGCGGGCGCTGCGGGAGAGATTTGAGGCGGAGTTCCAACTCGATTTCGGCTATTGACAATGACAAAGGGAGCGGCCTGCGTGAGCATCCTCACCGCACTTCTTGATACCTACGAAATCTTCACCGGAAGGCGGTCGCTACCCATGGCCAAGCCGGGCGCGTCAGCCTAGGATGAGCCTCCCACGACCGCCACTGCGTTCCAACTTGTCCTAGAGGGGGGCTTTGGATGGACTCCCGTGTAGCTGAGTTTTTGACGTTTCTCGCTGTCGAGAAAAACGCGTCTGAAAACACGATCTCGGCCTACCGGAGCGACCTGGCGCAGTTCGAAAAGAGCATCTCCGGCCAGACCGTGGAGACACCCTGTTCGTGGGAAGCAGTCACGGCCGCGACGCTGCTGACGTTCGTCGAGGAGCTTCGCGGGAGACGTTACAAGGCGGCCACGGTGGCGCGCAAGGTAGCGGCGGTGAAGTCCTTCTTCAGCTTCATGGCGGCAGAGGGCATCCTGGCGGGCGACCCGACGGAGGATTTGCGCTCACCCCAGGTGGGAAAGGCGCTCCCGCGCACGCTGACGGCGGAGGAGGTCGACGAGCTGCTGGAGCAGCCCGCCCGGCGGAGCACGCCCGTGGCGCAGCGCGACAAGGCGATGCTGGAGATGGCCTACGGGACGGGGATGCGCGTGACCGAGCTCGTTTCGCTGGACGTGGAGCACGTGGCGCTGGAGAGCGACCCCGTCACCGTCAGGGGCATCGGCAAGGGCGACCAGGAGCGGGCGCTGCCGCTCTACCAGCGGGCGGTGGACGAGCTGCGGCAGTACATCTTCCACGTACGACCGAAGATGGTGCGCAACCGCAACGAGACAGCCCTGTTCGTAAACCGCCGCGGCGGACGTCTGACGCGCCAGGGGTTCTGGCTGATCCTGAAGAACTACGCACGGGACGCAGGGCTTGAGGGGATCACGCCCCACACGCTGCGGCACACCTACGCCACGCACATGCTCTCGGGCGGGATGCCCCTGCGGAACGTGCAGGAGGCGCTCGGCCACGCCAGCATCTCGACCACGCAGATCTACACCCATCTGACGGACCAGCAGAAGCGGGAACAGTACAACCAGGCGCATCCGCGGGCGTAGCGCCGCGCCGGTAGACTGCTCGGGTGACACCTCCCAGGAAACTCCTCGACGCGATCGCGCGCGACGACGCCGAGCATCGCCTGCGCGCGCTCGACGCGGCGGGCACGCTCACGGCGGGACTCCTGCCAGAGCTGGAGGAGGGGCGGGGCTTCGAACAGCCCGCCCTGCACCACTACACCGTGCTGGAGCACAACCTCTCGGCGGTGGGGGCGCTCGACCGCGCCCTGGGGGAGGGTGTGGAGGGGCTGGGGATGCCTGACCCCTCGCCCGAGATCTCTGTGAAGGAGTGGCTCGTGCGGGAGATCGACGGGCGACCGCTGCTGCACCTGCTGAGGCTGTCGTGCCTGGTGCACGACATCGCCAAGCCACGGACGGCGGAGGTCCGGGAGGGGCGTCTGCGCTTTCCGCGGCACGGGCCCGTCGGGGCGGACCTCCTTGGCGGGCGGCTGGCTTCGCTCGGGTTCGAGCAGGCGAGCATCGACTTCGTGACCTGCATGGTTCGCTACCACCTGCGCCCGGGAGAGTTCGCAAGGTCGTGGCCGCCAACGGATCGAGCCCTGCGGCGCTTCGCCAGGGATGTGCAGGGAGAGACGCTGCCGCTGCTGCTGCTGCTGCTGGCCGACGGGATGGCGACGCGCGGGCCGGCGTACCAGCGCGAGCACTTCGAGCGGCACATCGCCTTCCTGGGGCACATCGTGAGGGGAGCGGCGGAGGCGCTGGCCGAGGAGGAGCCCGCGCTGGTGGACGGCGAGGAACTGATGCGGGAACTGGGCCTGCCAAGTGGACGGCTTCTGGGGGCTGTCCTAACATCGGTGCGCGAGGCTCAGCTGGCCGGCGAGGTGGACGACCGCGCGACCGCTCTCGCGCTGGCGCGCCAATCCCTCGAACGCATGACTACCGAAGGCTAGATCCGGAGTGCTCCCATGGCCGTGATGTTCAGTGTCATCTTCTACACGGTGCTCGCCGTGGCGGCTTTCTACTTCATCCTGCTGCAGCCGGTGCTGAAACAGCAGCGACAGCGCAAGAAGGCCGTGCGCGAGCTGCAGATCGGCGACGAGGTGGTGACGACGGGGGGGATCATCGCTGAGGTGAAGGACGTGCAGACGCCGGATGAGGGACCGACGGAGCTGATCCTCGAGATCGCGCCCGGCATCCACGTGCGCGCCCTGACGGACGCGGTCGAGCGGCGGTTGACAACCCTGGAGCCCGCGCCCGAGGAGGCGCTCGAGACGGTGGCGACGGGCGCCGGCGAGGCCGGCGACCTGAATGCGTAGTTCCTCCACCGCCCTCACGTTTCTCGCGATTCTCGTGGGCAGCGTCTTCTGCCTGATCGCGGTCTGGCCGAGCGCGCCCAGCCGCTACCTGCCCGGCGACTTCTGGCCCGAGGGCCGGGGCATCAGCATCGGCAGCTACGAGCGCGAGACGATGCGCCTGGGGCTCGACCTGCAGGGCGGCGCGCACCTGGTGCTGCAGGCGGAACCGCCCCCCGGCTACGAGGGCGACCTGACGGAGTCGCTGGAGGTCGCCAAGGAGGTGATCGAGCGGCGCGTGGACGCCTTCGGCGTGGTGGAGCCCGAGATCCAGATCGCGAACGGGAACCGGCTCGATGTGCAGGTGCCGGGGATCAGCCTTCCGGACGCCGAGCGCCTGATCGGCCGAACCGCCTCGCTCCAGTACTTCGTCTACAACGACGAGGGCCAGCTTGTGCCGGCGACGGGCGTGGTCGACGGCGTCGAGATCCAGATGACGGGCCAGCACCTGAAGAGCAACACCTACCCCGAGCGGCGGGGCACGAGCTTCACGGTGAACTTCGAGACGACAGGCGTGGGCAGCGAGCTCGTCCGGCAGATCACGACGCGCGCACTTCAGTACCAGCAAGGCGACCCGCAGCGGCGCATCCTGATCTATCTCGACGATGAATTGATCTCGGATGCGGTCGTGCAGGGCGTAATCGAGGACCAGGGGTCGATCACGGGGCTGGGCAGCTTCACGGAGGCGAACGACCTCTCAAGGCAGCTCAACGCGGGCGCCCTGCCGGTGCCCCTGCGCACCATCCAGGCGAACGAGGTGAGCGCCTCGCTGGGCGATGACTCCGTGAAGGCCTCGGTGAACGCGGCGGAGATCGGCCTGCTGGCGGTGTTGGCGTTCATGATCCTGTACTACCGCCTCCCTGGTGTGCTGGCCGCCTTCGCGTTGATCGTCTACGCGCTCATCACGCTCACGGTGTTCAAGATGTGGCCAGTGACCCTGACACTCTCGGGGCTCGCGGCGTTCATCCTCTCGGTGGGTATGGCGGTCGACGCGAACATCCTCATCTTCGAACGGATGAAAGAGGAGTTACGGCGGGGCAGGCCGCTGGCCACGGCCATCGAGACGGGCTTCCGGCGGGCCTGGCCGTCGATCCGGGACTCGAACATCGCGACCTTCATCACGTGCGCGATCCTGTTCTGGTTCGGCGACCAGTTCGGAGCTTCGTTCGTGCGAGGATTCGCAATCACGCTCGCGATCGGCGTTGCCGTGAGCATGTTCTCGGCGATCGTGGTGACACGCACCTTCCTGCGGATGGTCGTGGGGACGCGGTTCGCGCGCTCGCGCTGGCTCTTCAACGCCGAGGGGCTGACAGCGCACGGGGAGGACGGCGAGGACGAGGGCACGGCGGTGGCAGCGCCTCGCTCGACGTTCATCGCCTTTGCGAAGCGGCGCTGGATCACGCTGGGGCTCTCGCTGGTGGTCTTCGCAGCAGCGGCGATCACCCTTCTGGTGCCACCTTCGCTGAAGGCGGGTATCGAGTTCACGGGCGGGTCCACGTTCACGCTCCAGTTCGGGCAGGAGGAAACGCCTGCCGGTGGAGCAGGGGAGCAGGCGGAAGAGGGCGCCGGGGGAGGGGCGGAGACTCCCGAGCCGGTGCGGGTGGTAGAGGCGGAGGAGCTGCGGGAGGCGCTGAGCCGCCTCGGGCACGAGGAGGCGAAGGTGCAGGGCGCGGGGTTCAACACGTTCCTGGTGCGCACGGTAGAACTGGAGGGGGCGCCGCCCATCACGGCGGCCGAGGGGCCCCTGCCGCCGGGCGAGATCGACGAGATCCTCGCGGGTCTGGAAGAGGAGTTCGGCCCCGTTCAGCGGCTCGACTTCGCCACCGTCTCGGGGACCGTCTCCACCGAGATCGCGCGGGACGCAACGCTCGCGGTAGCCGTGGCGGCGGCGGCGATCCTGATCTACGTGGCCTTCGCGTTCCGTCGCCAGCGGAGCGCCTGGCGGTACGGGCTCTGCGCGGTGATCGCGCTGGTGCACGACGCGGTGGTGGTGCTGGGGCTGTTCTCGCTGCTGGCGAAGGTGGCGGGCACGGAGGTGGACACGGCCTTCATCGTCGCCATCCTGACGGTGATCGGCTTCTCCGTGCACGACACGATCGTGGTCTTCGACCGGGTGCGCGAGGTGACCTCGCGGGACGCCTTCGTGCCCTTCGCGGAGGCGGTGAACGTGAGCCTGACGGAGACGCTGGTGCGCTCGGTCAACACGTCGTTCGTGACGGTGCTGACGATCATCGCGATGTTCCTGATCGGCGGCGTCACCATCCAGAACTTCCTGCTGGTCCTGCTCGTGGGCGTGATCGCGGGGACGTACAGCAGCATCTTCGTGGCGGCGCAGGTGCTGGTGGCGTGGGAGCACCACGATATCGGGCAGTTCTTCCGGCGCATCACCTCGCGGGGTGAGGCGCAGGCCGCAACCTCAACCGGTTAGGAACGGACGTGGCCGAGGACGCGGAGAACGCCGGCGATCAGGCGCGCCTGATGTCGGGCGTGGACTTCGGCAGGGCAGCCTCGGACTACGCGACCCACCGCGCCGGCCTCCCCGAGCGCTTTTTCGACCTGCTGGAGGCGCACGGCGTGCGCATCGCCGGCAGCCACGCCGTCGACCTGGGCACGGGCACGGGAGCGGTGGCGCGCAGCCTCGCGCGGCGAGGCGCGACGGTCACGGGGGTGGACCCGTCGGAGGCGATGGCGGAGCAGGCGCGGACGCTGGACGCGGACGCGGGAGTCGCCATCCGCTACGTACAGGCGACGGCGGAGGAGACGGGGCTGCCAGCGGGGCACGCCGAACTCGTGATCGCGGGGCAGGCGTGCGGAGCGCTTCCCCGAGGAGCCGATGGCGGTCCCGCATCACGTCTACGCGGCGCTGGGGCGAGCCTAGCCGCTCTCCCCCGGCGCGCCGAAGAGGGCGGCGGCGGGGCTCCCCTCCTCGCGCTCGGGCAGGCCGAGACGGACTCGCAGGGAGCCACGCGCGGAGCTGTCGTTGGTGGCCTCGGGGGTCTGGACGACGACGGGCATGGGCAGCGCGTGACCAAACACGAGCGCCTGGCGCTTGCTTTCGAGGGCGGCGATGACCTGTCGCAGGCCGCTGCGGCCAGCGACGTTGCCGACGAGCGCATCGACATCGTTGTCGCTATCGAGCTGGAGCGTGAACTTGGTGCCAATCTGGGAGAGCACCTCCGGGTCGATCTGGCTGGGGCGCTGGTCGATGACGAGGAGGGTGACGTTGTACTTGCGCAGCTCGCGGGCAATCTGGCCGAAGATGCTCTGCCCGGCGAGGGAGCGGTCGACGAACTTGTGCGCCTCCTCGATGACGATGACAAGACGGTTGGGCGCCTCGCGCTCGCGCGAGCGCTCGGTGCTGTCGCGGTAACGCTCCCAGATGCGGCGGGAGAGCATGTTCGCGACGAGCATGTAGCTGGTGAGGTCGTTCCCGTACCGGCCAAACTGAACCACGACGCTCTTGCCGCTCTGGAGCGAGCGCACGATGTGCTCGATGACATCGCCGAACTGGGAGCCCTCGGTGCGGACGAACTCGCGGCGCGTGAGCCGCTCCATGCGGCGACGGAGGCTCTCAAGCGATCCCGGATAGCCGATCTGGGCGGCCACCTGAGACCAGTTGACGTCGCCCTCGGGGGGCTCACGCCAGAGCTTGTTGACCACCGCGGGCGACGGCTCGTCCGCCAGGATCTCGTCGATCCAGCCCGGACCGAAGCGACGGCGGCAGGCGTGGGTGGCATCGATGGCCAGGTCCGACAGACCGAGGGTCTCGCGCAGGACCTCAAGGTCGTCGGGCTGGATGTCACGTGTCCCGATGAGAATCTGGCCGTCGGAGCGAGTGGCGCCGGATTCGAGCGTGTAGAGCTCGGCATCGGTCTGGTGGCGCTGCTTCAGTGAGCGCAGCTCGCGCGTGCCCGGCCCCTGGAATTTCATGCTCCAGCCGTAGTCGTTGTGCATGTCGAAGACGAGGGCGACGGTGCGCTCGCCGTTGGTGGGGACGGCGGCGGAGCGGGTGAGCATGGCGTCGAGGAGGTGGAGGACGAGCACGCTCTTGCCCGTGCCGCTCTTGCCGAAGACGCCGGCGGAGCGCTCGAAGAGGCGTTCGAAGTCGACGCAGACTTCCAGTGTGTCCATGCCGAGGGGAGCGCCGACGGGGATGGCGGGGTTGCCGTGGGTGGAGAACGCGCGGTTGAGGGTGTCCTGGTCGGCGGGGCGGACGGCGGAGAAGTGGTTGGGGAGGCGGCGGGCGCGGGAGGGCTCCTCGCCGTTGTCAGGGAGTTCGAGGTAGGGGTCGACGGCGAGGGCGGTGTAGACGCCGGTGTCCTGGAGCACCTCGCGGAGGAGGGAGGAATCGCCTTCGCCGGGAGGCCAGACAGTGGAGCCGGAGTCGACGGACTTGAGGGTGATGTCAGTGACCATGCCGAGGAGGCTGAGGCCCCCTTCATCAAGCTCCGTCATGGCGTACTGGCCGAGCTGGGCCGTCTGGTTGGGGTCGAGGCGCACCTCGAGGCCCTTCGTCAGGGAGCCTCCGACGACGACGCCGAGGGGTGCGGCTGGTTCGGAGTTCGTGTCGCTCATGGTTCGACCACCCTGAGGATACTGGTCAGGCGCGAGGGCTCGGCCTTGAGGAGGCGGGCGAGCTCCTTGCCGGCGGCCACGAGGAAGGGTCGCTCGCCGGGCGCGGCGGCGCGGGCGACATCGCGGAGGGCGGCGGCCAGCACGGCATCGTCGGCGGCGGAGTTGGCGAGGAGCGGCACGAGGAAGCGTCCTTCGTCCGCGACGCGGACCTTCTCCTCGTCATCGGCGGCATGCACCTCGGCCAGCAGGGGCGGAGGCATGGGCGGGAGGATGGGTCGCGCAACCTCGCGATCGATGTGGCCGCAGATGGCCACCGTGAGGGTGGTGCGGAGCAGCAGCTCGATCTCGGGGTTGCCGGCCATGACGGCGGCCGCGCTCTGGCCGCGGTCGCCGCGGGGAACGAGAGGGCGCGAGGGGTCGTCGGGGCCGCTCTCGCTGCCGGTGACGACACCGAACGTAAGGTAGCGCCCCTCGCGCACGACGAGCATCTGGCCGAGGGCGAAGGGCTCGCTCGTATAGCGCGCATAGGCGCAGTCGAAGGCGCGCACGCTGGCCTGGACGACGCGGCAGGTCTCGTTCAGATCGACCTCCTCCGCTTGCTCTGCTGTTTCCCGCTGACGCGTTCGTGAATGCCCACATCGCCCGCGAGGCGCGCCAACAGGCGTTCGAACTGCTCGCGGTCGCCGGCGGAGATGACGGCCTGCTCGTGCGCCTCCTGCAGGGCGCGGGGGTAGCCCTCGCAGCGCTCGCACTGATCCACGAGGGTCGCGTGGAGGCGTTCGACCTGCAGGGGCGTGGCGGCCCAGGCGGGGAGCTCGACGCGGGCGACGTCGTCGCCGATGCGGAGGTAGAAAAGGGCGACGTCGTGGCCGGGAAGCAGCTCCTCGACGCGGCCGGGGCGGCTGCTGTGGGAGCGGAAGAGGGCGCTGCGCTGGCCGGGGGCGAGCAGTCCGCGGAACACATCCCCGTCGCTGAGGGGCGGGGCGGAGGGAGGGGGCGGGGCGAGCACCTCAAGGCTGGCGACGACCTCGCGGGCGGCGGAGGCGGAGATGTAGGCGCCCATGCTGAGCGCTTCGCCGCTGGCGCGCAGGCGGTCGAGTGCGTCGACGGTACGCTCGCGGTAGGGAGCGAGGGCGTCGTCGGAGGCCTGGCGCGTGTGCAGGTCCCAGGGGAGGAGGGTGCCGTCGATCAGGAGGACGGTGGGGCCGGCCTTGACGGCAGGCAGGGCGACCTCGGCGCCGCGCTCAAGCTCGCGCACGTCGCGGAGGAGGCGCGTGGCGAGGCCGCGCGGGGCGCGGCGCATGTCGGGAACACGATCGAGCAGGTCGCCGTCGAGACCGACCTCGGCGACGGCATCGAGCGATGGTTCGAGGTCGACGCCGTAGGGGAGGCGGGCGTGACCGATGTTGATGGCGTAGCAGCGCACGGTGGCGAAGCGGTCGGGGGTGATGGAGGAGCCGTCGACGGCGACAACGGTGACGGGGCCGGCAGCAGGGGCGGGGAAGGTGGCGGCGGGGTCCTCGCGAAGGGCGAGGGCATAGGGGACCGCCTGGCCGGCAAGTGCCCGCTCGATGCGGGCGGCGGCAGCGTCGGGGTCGTCGCTCCAGCCGCGGAGGGCGGCGCGCGCGCCCTCGATGGCGGCGGCGGCGGCCGCGCGCGTCTCCTCGTGGCGGGCGATGAGCGCGGGCAGCTCGGCGGCGACGGTATCCATGCGCAGGGTCACCGGCGCGCCTCCAGGGGCGAGCGCAGCACCCGGACATCGCCGGTGCGGCGCGTGACGTGGGTCGCGTCGAGATGCTCGATGAGGGCCTGCGCGTACTTGCGGCTGGTCCCGAAGAGGTCGCGGACCTCGGCAAGGCTGACGGAGCCGTTCGCCTCGATGTGCTCGCGGATGCGCTGCGCGAGCGCGGCGTAGACGCCGGCCTCGAAGACGACGCCCGAGCCGGTGTCTTCGACCAGCCCCTCGCCGGCCAGGTAGGCGAGCAGGTCGGGGGCTGGAGGGGACTCGGTCGGGGGACTCGCGCCGCCTGCCCTGAGGGCAGCGACGAAGGCCGCAGCCTGCTCCTGCTGCCCGCTGCTGAGGGCGACGGCGTAGCCAGGCGGGTGGAGCCCGCCGCCGGAGCGCTCCACAAGCTCACCGGCGGCCACGCTTTCGCCGGCGACGAGGTCGAAGATCTGCGGTTGGAGGGCGAGGCGGCTGCGCAGGTGCTCACGGGGGGCGGAGGAGCGGAGGGGATGCTCGGCGAGGTAGTCGCGCACGGCCGCGACGAGGCGGGCGGACGTGGCGGCGAGCCAGGGGCGACCGGCGAGGAGGGGACCGTGATCGATGGCGCGGCCGGCGCTAATGAGGTCGGTCGCAGCAGCGGCGGCCTCGTCGGGCTGGAGGCCAAGGGCGGCGCTGATCTCGCTGCGTGGCAGAGGGCCGGCGGCGAGAAGGTCGGCGAGGCGCTCGGCGGGGGGCGCTTCGAGCTGGCGGTCGAGGGCTTCGAGGGTGGTCAGGTCGTTGCGGCGGTGGCGGCGCGGGTTGACGGCGGCGATGGGGCCTCCGGCGACGGTCTCGTTGGGCGTGCGCACGATGCAGCTGTCGTGCGGCAGGACGGCGACCGGGGTTTCGAGCACGAGCTGGGCCCAGGCGGTCTCGCCAGCCGCAAGCTCGTCACGGTCGAGGAAGCGCACCTTGGCCTCGGACTCCGCGGTCGCGGAGAGGAAGGTGACGCCCGCGTCGTGCGCGAGGGGGTGGCTGAGGAGGTCGGTCGCCCTGAGGCGCACGTCGAGGGCGTAGGCGGGCTTCAGTACGTCGCGCGCGCTGAGCACCATCCCGCGGCGCAGCTGCTCGGTGCGGATGCCGCTGACGTTGACGGCGGCGCGCGTTCCAGGGGCGAGACGCTCGACTTTCTCGCCGTGGCGCTGGAGACCGCGGATGCGGCCGCGCAGGCCTCCCGGCTGGACCTCGACCTCGTGGCCGACCTCAAGGCTACCGTCGAGCAGGGTGCCGGTCACAACCGCGCCAAACCCGCGGATGGTGAAGGCGCGGTCGATGGGGAGGCGGGGGCGGCCGAGGTCACGCTTCGCCGGTGTCGTGTCGAGGGCGGTGTCGAGGGTGGCCACGAGGTCATCGAGACCCTCTCTGGTGGTGGCGGAGGTGCGCACGATGGGGGCGCCTTCAAGCCGGGAACCTATGAGCGTCTCAGCCACCTCCTCCTCTACGAGGTCGACGTACTCCTCCTCGGCGAGGTCGCACTTGGTGATGGCGACAACGCCGGCGGGCACATCGAGCAGGTCGAGGATGGCGAGATGCTCACGGGTCTGAGGCATTGGCCCCTCGTCCGCGGCAACCACCAGGAGGGCGAGGTCGACGCCACCGGCGCCGGCAAGCATGTTCTTGATGAAGCGCTCGTGGCCGGGAACGTCCACGATGCTTATGTCGCGTCCAGAAGGCAAGTCGAGCCAGGCGAAGCCGAGGTCGATGGTGAGGCCGCGCTCTTTCTCCTCGCGCAGGCGGTCGGGGTCGATGTTGGTGAGGGCGCGGACGAGGGCGCTTTTGCCGTGGTCGACGTGACCAGCGGTACCAACGACGTACATGGGCGTGCGGCGATTATGCCATGCCGCGCGTGGCGCTTCGCAGGGAGGGGGGCTCGGCGGCGCGCTCCTGGAGGTGGAGCATCACCTGCACGGCGACTTCGCTGTGCAGGAGGCGGCCTCGGGGGGTGAGGCGCAGACGCCCGCCGCCTTCTTCGAGGAGACCGGCGGCGCGGCAGGCGTCGAGGGGCGGTCCGGCGGCCTCTTCGAGCGCCTCGCCGAACGTGACGGCGAAGTCGCCGGGGGCAAAGCCCTCGACGAGGCGGAGGCGGAGGGCGAGCCAGTCGCACATGGCGGTGGCGGGGTCGGGACGGACCTGCTCGGCGATGGCGCGTCCGTCGCGCCGCACGGCCTCGATGTAGGCGCGTGGGTGGGCGACGTTCTCGAAGCGTTCGCCATCAAGGAAGCCGTGGGCCCCGGCGCCGATGCCGAGATAGTCGCCCCAGGTCCAGTAGACGCGGTTGTGACGGCTCTCGCGGCCGGGAAGGGCCCAGTTGGAAAGCTCGTAGTGGCGGTAGCCGGCGCCATTGAGGCGGGCGGCGGCGGCATCGTACATGGCAGCCACGGCATCGGCGTCGAGGGGGACCACCTCTCCCCGCTCGACACGGTTCGCGAGGGGCGTCCCGGGCTCGACGGTGAGGGCGTAGAGCGAGAGGTGATCGGGAGCGAGGCCGAGCGCCTGCTCGAGGATCGCTGCCCAGGCGGCAGGCGTCTGTCCTGGCAGACCGTACATCAGGTCGAGGTTGACGCCGGGGATACCGGCCTCGCGGGCGAGGTGGAGGGAGGCGGCGGTCGCCTCGGGAGTGTGGACGCGGTCGAGGAAGGCGAGCTCGACGGGGTCGAAGCTCTGGGCGCCGAAGGAGATGCGGTTCACGCCCGCGGCGGCGAGGGCGCGGAGGGCGGGACCGGAGGTGGTCCCGGGGTTGGCCTCGATGGTGATCTCGGCGTCGGGGGCGAGGGGGGCGGCCGCGCGCACCGCCTGAACGATGGCGATGAGCGACTCAGGAGGCATCTCGCCGGGGGTGCCGCCGCCGAAGGCGATGGACGTCACGGGGCGGCCGCCGATTCTGGGCGCCCAGGCCTCGATCTCGGCAACCGCGGCGGCGGCGTAGGCGTCCTTCGTACCGTCCATGCCGGCGTAGGTGTTGAAGTCGCAGTAGCCGCAGACACGCACACAGAAGGGGATGTGCACATAGACGGCGAGCGGGCGCGGCGGGCTCATGGCGACGCAGCGAGAGCGGCGCGCATCTCCTCGACCTGGTTGGTGGTGATGGCCTCGACCCCCCAGGTCGCGAGCTCGCGGGCGCGGTCCCCCTCGTCGACGGTCCAGGCGGCAACGGCGAGGCCTGCCTCGTGAAAACCGGCCACAACGTCCCGGGTGAGGAGCGAGTGGCGGCAGGAGACGCCAGTGGGGAGGGGGTCGTGCGTCACGACCGATTGGAAGAGGTCGAACTGGTCGAGAGTGTCGATGGAGTAGTAGAGGTCGACCTGGGGGCAGGCGACGCCGACCTCGCGGAGGAGGGGCCAGTTCTGGGAGGAAGCGACCACCGGCACGTTCCCTCCGGCACGGGCGAGGGCCTCGCGGAGGAGGCGGGGCATCTCCCCCAACCCGTTCTTGAGGTCGAGGAGGACACCCGCACGTCCCTGGCAGGCGAGCAGCAGGTCCTCCAGGTGGTAGGGAGGACGGGGTGCGCGGCGGAGGTACCAGAGCTCGTAGAGGATGGGGAGGGGCCCGGGGAGGCGGCGCTCGTGGCGGGCCTCAAGGCGTCCACGATGCACCCAGAGATCGACCTCGATGAAAGTGGCGCCGGCGTCCAGCGCCTCGCGGGCGCGGGCGGCGCTGTTGCCGCCGCCGTGGGCGATGAGCGAGGGGCGCGAGGGGGCCTCGGGCAAGGGTGGCGGAGGTTGGCCGCCTGGCGCGCTCAAGACTTCGGAGCGGTCGGCTGGCCTCGGACGGGGTGGCGCGGCGAGACGGTGACCGTGCCGCTCGAGATCTCGCGCAGGAGATCCCCGTTCGCGAGGCGGTAGCCATCCGAGGCGGGCTCGATGGCGCCGAGGGCGACAAAACGGCTCAGGAGGGCCGTGACCGTCTCGCGGCTGGTCCCGATCGTCTGGCCGAGCTCCTCGTGGGTGAGCCCGAGACGGAGATCGTCCCCTTCGACACGGTCGAGGAGGGCATCGGCGAGGCGGCCGGAGACGGGCTTGGAGACCAGGTTCATGAGGGTGCGCTGCACACCGGTGAGCCGGCGGGCCATGATTTCGGCCATGGTGAAGGCCAGGCGCGGCGAGTGCTGGACGAGGTAGAAGAAGTCCTCCCAGCAGATGGTGACGACGACGGTCTCCTCCAGGGCGCGGGCGTAGATGCTGTGGTCCTCCCCTTCGAGGATGGCCATGTCACCGACGAGCTCGCCCTTGCCCGCGATGTCGATGATGACCTCCTTGCCGTTGCTGGAGATGCGGTACAGCTTCACTCGCCCCTTGAGCAGCAGGAAGACGCGGTCGGGGACCTCCCCCGCCGAGAAGAGGAGCTGCCGCGAGGCGAAGCGGCGCTCGCTGAGGAGGGGGATGACGCGATCCATCTCGGCGTCGGTCAGGACGTTCATGACCTTGGAGATGCGGCGCAGGGAACGGGCGATGCGCAGGTACGTATCGATCTGGATCTGGCGGCGGAGGGGCGGCTCTTTGCCAGAGGGTGCACAGGGAAGGACGCCGGTCACGGGTTCCCCCTTTCCCTTCCAAGCCGCAATCGAAGGTTCTCAAGTAAGCGTAGAGCCTGAGGGCTCAGGTCCGGGTCACCGCTGTCAACGTACCGTTCGAGATCGGCCAAGGCAAGCGCTTCCTCGCCCTGCTGGTAGTGGAGGAGTCCCCGTTCCAGGTAGAGGGCAGCGTTCCAGGGCTCGAGACGGAGGCGAAAGCCAAGGGCGGCGGTCCAGCGCTCGGTATCGCCCACGCCCTGGTAGGCCACGCAGAGGTTGACCAGCATGCGCTGCAGGATCTGTCGCCGGGTGACGGCGGCGAGAAGGGAATCCACGCTGGGGAAGGTCGACGTGCGGCCCTCCAGGCGGCCCCACAGCTCCTCGCGGGTGGGCTGCTCGCCGGCGTTGAAGGGGTCGACGAAGAAGCCGTTGTCGCCGCCGCAGCGGACGAGGAAGTGCCCGGGAAAGCCGACGCCGTCGCATTCGAGGCCGGCGCGTTGGGCGATCTCCAGGAACACGAGCGAGAGGGTGATGGGGATGCCAAGACGGCGCTCGATGACGCGGTCGATGTAGCTGTTCTCGGGGTCGGTGTAGTGCTCGCGGTTACCACGAAAACCGCGTTCCTCGAAGAGCTCGGCGGTGACGGTGGCGGCGAGGAGATCGGGGGCAACGTGGTCGCCGGCGCGTTCACGAACGGTTTCGGCGATGAGATCGAGCTCGCGGGCCAGGGCGTGGCCGTCGACGTCGTCGTGTCCGAGGCGGGCAATGGCTACAGCCCCGCCGAAGAGGTCGACCTCATGGTCGTGGCCCGCGATCGCGTGGGCAAAGTCGCTCTCGGGGGTGTTTTCCACCGCCCGCTCAGGATAGGCGTGGCCGGGACAAGGGACCAGCGATCGGCGGCGCCGAAGGCTCACAGGGGATTGCGCCGCTAGAGTGCCCCAATGCGCTTGTGGCTGGAGGCGCGCTCATGGCTGGCGGGGGCGCCGCACGGGTTGGGCCTCAGCATCTTCTTCGCGCAGGTGGCGCTGGGGATCGTGATCTTTGCGGTCTTCCAGGAGTTCGTCCCCAACAACCTGGGCGCGAGCGAGGGATTCGGGGGCTACCTGCTGGGCCTCTACGGCGGGGCGCGCTTCCTCTCGGAGACGCCCGCGGGGGCGATCAGCGACCGCATCGAGCGGAAGCACGCGCTGCTGCTGGGGTTCGCGCTGATGGTCCCGGCGCTGGGGCTGATGGGATTCATCCAGCAGGAGTGGGCCTACCTCGGATTCTCGGCGCTGCTGGGCATTTCCACGGCGTTCGTCTGGCCGGCGACGTACGCGATCGGGGCGGACCTGTACCCGCCGGTGGAGCGGGGCAAGGTGGTGGGCTTCCTGAACGTGGGCCAACTGCTCGGTTTTGGCCTGGGCGCGCTGGTGGGAGCGCTGCTGGTGGAGACGGTGCCGAACTCCCTGTTCATCATCGCGGCGGGGGCGGTGGTGGCGGCGCTGATCACCGGATTGGCAAGGATCCCCGCCTACCGAAAGGACCGGCCGGGGGTCGCCCACGAGCAGCGGCCGCCGCTCCGCAGCGTCTTCTCGAAGCAGATGGTGTTCCTGAGCGCGCTCATCCTCTCGGCCACGATTGGGGTCAGCTCGCTGGTGCCGGCGGTCCGGCCCTACGGCGACAACGTGCTCGACATCTCGTTCGCGCAGCTGACGGTCTTCCTGATTCCGGCGGTCGTGGCGGGCGGAATCCTCTACGTGCCCGCGGGGCACCTGTCCGACCGGGTCGGGCGAACGATCCCGCTGCTGCTGGGCCAGTTCCTGATCATCGCGGGGGCGCTGACGGCGGCAGCAACCACAAACATCTTCCTTGCGGCCGCGGCGACGGCGGTGATCTTCTGCGGGCACGTGCTGCAGGTTCCAGCCCTGAACGCCTCGATGATGGACCTGGCGCCGGAGTCGTACCGGGGCACGCTGATCGGGTGGTCGGTGGCGCTGAGCGGCCTGGGACTGGGCGCGGGGCCGGCCATCGGTGGCGCCGTGGTGGACGCCTACAGCGCGCCGATGGCGTTCCAGACCGGGGCAGTGGTCGCGGGCTTCACAGCCCTCCTGACGATCGCCTACGGACTCGTCTACGGGTACGCACGGCCGGTTCACGCCGAATCGGAGGGCGCGGGGATGGGCTCCGCGGGAGACTGAGGGTCAGCGCTCGCCGATGGTGACGCCGCTGATCACGACGGGCTCGAGGGGACGGTCGTTGGCCCCCGCCTGGGCGCCGGCAATCTCATCGATAACGTCCTCGCCCGCGGTCAGCTTGCCAAAGATGGTGTAGTTCGGCGGGAGGGCGTAGTCGGCGTGCATGATGAAGAACTGGGAGCCGTTGGTGTTGGGGCCGGCGTTGGCCATGGCGAGCGTCCCACGGTCGTAGGGGCGCGTGACGGGCTCATCGTCGAAGCGGTAGCCGGGGCCGCCGCGGCCCGTGCCCGTGGGGTCGCCGCCCTGAATCATGAAGCCGCTGATGACGCGGTGGAAGATGACGTCGTCGTAGAAGCCGTCTTTGGCGAGGAAGACGAAGTTGTTGACGGTGTTGGGGGCGTCATCGGCGAAGAGGTCGGCGACCATCGAGCCGGCAGAGGTCTCGATCGTGGCGGTGTAGCTCTTGGCGGCATCGATGGTGAGGGCGGGGGCCGAGTCGTACTGCTTCACGGGTGCTCCGATAGATGGGGTGGAGCAAGCATACGAGAGCGCGGCCTTTCGCTCGCGTTCAGGGACTCTCGGAGATCCAGCGGTCGGTGTCGCGGGACCAGGCGACGAGTTCGTCGGGGGTGAAGAAGAGCGCGACCTCGCGCTCGCCGCTCTGCGGGCTGTCGCTGGCGTGCACAAGGTTGCGGCCCACCTCGAGCCCGAAGTCGCCGCGGATGGTGCCGGCGGCGGCCTGCGAGGGGTTGGTCGCGCCGACGCTGTTGCGCACCGCCGAGGTGGCGGCGTCGCCCTCGAAGACCGCGGCCACGATGGGGCTGCTGGTGATGTAGTCGACAAGGCCGGCGAAGAAGGGCTTGCCCTCGTGCTCGGCGTAATGCCGCCGCGCGAGGCCTTCTTCGACCCGCATGAGCTTGAGGCCGGTGAGCCGCAGGCCACGGTTCTCCAGCCGCTGGAGGATGGTTCCGGCGAGGCCCCGCTGCATGGCGTCGGGCTTGACGAGGACGAGGGTGCGTTCAACTGGCATGGCGCTATCGTGCTGGCAGCCGGTCCTGCGCGCCAGCGGGGCCGAAGGGGCGGCGGGGAGCCGTGATGTGCGGCTCGCGCAGGTAGACAGCGGCCAGCTCGGAGACGGGTTCGAGTGCGCCCGCCTGGTAGCGCGCGAGAGCGGCGGCGGCGCGCTCGCGGGGGAGCACCTCGCGCCCGCCAAGGGCGCCCGCTCCCTCACCGGCGAGGGTGACGCCGGCGAGCTCCGCGGGCGCGGCGATGCGCATGGGGCCGGCGGGAACGAGGCCGTGGAAGTCGCAAGCGGCAACGGCGCCGCGGCCCGCAGGATGAATGGCGGTGACGGCGGCCGGCGGTGAATCGCCGGCCCAACAGACGGCCGCGACCGCCTCGAGCGTCGAGATGCCGGCGAGGACGCAGCCCTGGGCGAAGGCGAGCCCCTGAGCGGTGGCGATGCCCGCGCGCAGTCCCGAGTAGCTCCCGGGACCGGAGACGGCGACGACGGCGGCGAGGGGCACGCCCCGAAGCTGCTCCTCGACGGCCGCGAGAAGGGAGGCATGGCTGAAGTCGGCGCTGCTCTCGAAGACGCGGGCCTGCTCACCGGAACCGCCGTCGAGGGCGAGGGCGAAGGCGGGGGAGGCCGTGTCGATGGCGAGAACGGCGCTCACGTGAGGTCCAGAGCGGTAAGCAGCTCGCGGCCGCGATCGACGGCCGCGGCGAGCCGGAAGGTGCGCTCGTCACCCTCGCCGCAGGCGATCTCGATGGTGAGCGTTGCGGCAGGAAGCTGGCCGGCGGCCCGGTCGGGCCACTCGACGACGAGGACGCCGCGCTCGGCCTCTTCCCACAGGCCGAGTTCGGAGAGATCGCCGGCGCCGGCGATGCGGTAGAGGTCGGCGTGGAAGAGGCGCTCGCGGCCGGGGTGCTCATTGACGAGGACAAAAGTGGGGCTGTTGACGGGCCCGGGGCAGCCGAGGCCGCGGGCGATGCCCTGGGCAAGGCGCGTCTTGCCGCTGCCAAGCTCGCCGCTGAGGAGGATGACATCGCCGGCGCGGAGGCAGACGCCGAGGCGCTCGCCGAAGGCGCGCGTCGCCTCTTCGCTGCTGGTGGTCACGCTGGTCTCGACGGCGGCGCTCATGGCTGGTCCAGTATAGGGAGGGGCGTGGCTGCGCCCCACGGGCAGGATGGAGGGGCCGGTGCGGATCGCGCTGCTCTCGGATGTGCACTCGAACCTGGTGGCGCTCGATGCCGTGCTGGCTGACGCGGAGGGGCGGGGCGCGGAGGCCATCTGGAACCTCGGCGACACCGTCGGGTACGGTCCCGACCCCAACGGCGTGGTCGCGCGGCTCGCGGAAGTGGGGGCCGTCTCGGTGCTGGGAAATCACGACGCCGTGGCGACAGGGGTGATGGGGACGGCGTGGTTCAACGCCCTGGCGGCGGAGGCAGCGGAGTGGACCCGCTCCCACCTCGAGGCGGAGGCGGCGGCGTACCTCGCGGGACTGAGCGAGGTGAGACGCGAGGGGACCTGGAGCCTCGCGCACGGCACCTTGCGGGACCCGCTGCGCGAATACCTGACCACGGTGGAGGCGGCGGAGGCGCACTTCGAGCGGCAGGAGACGCCTTACAGCGCCGTCGGTCACACGCACCTGCCCCTGCTGGTGCGCCAACGTGCGGGGGGCGTGGAGGGCGAGACGCCGACGGAGGGAGAGGAGGCCGCGCTCGGGCCGGGGCCGCTGTGCGTGAATCCGGGGTCCGTGGGGCAGCCGCGAGACGGCGACCCCCGGGCCTCCTACGCACTGGTGGACAGCGCTGCGGGAACGGTCGCGCACCACCGGGTGGCGTATGACATCGGGGAGACGCAGCGCCGGATGGCGGCGGCAGAGCTGCCGCGGGCGCTGGCGGAGCGGTTGGCGGCGGGGCGGTGAGGAGCGTGCGACCGTAAGATTTGACACTAATAAAGGGCGTTTGTACGCTATTTCACAATCTTCTCTACCCTCATTCGCCTATGAGCGGGGCCGCGTCTGCAGCCCGTGGGGGTGATGGTGAGCACAGTGAGCGAGAACGGCAAGGATCCAACATCGGCGATACTCGGGAACCGCATCCGGCAGGCGCGCAAGGACGGGGGCCTCAGCCAGGTTCGGCTGGCGCAGTTGCTGAACACGACGCAGAGCGCGATCAGCCTCTACGAGGCGGGACAGCGGGCAGTGGGCATCGACATGCTGCTGAACGTAGCTCGTATCCTGAACCGGCCCCTGCACTACTTCCTGAACGCGATCGACGTGGTGCTCTACGTCCGCGAAAGCAGGATCGCGAACCTGGCGTACGAGCTGGAGAAGCGCCCGCAGGACATCGACGAGCTGCTTGAGTACTGGGAATTCATCCGCTGGCGGCACGAGCAGGAGCGGGAACAGGGCATGGAGCTGGTCGGCGGCAGCTAACATAGGCAGGCCCGCTCAACCGGCGGGCGCCAAGGCCAGGCCAGGAGCAGCACAGTGGGGCGTCGCCTCTACGATCCCACGGATGCCCGGAGACTGTTGAATCCGGGGCCGATCAGCATCGTGACGGCCAGCTGGCGCGGCACAGCCAACGCTGCGCCCGTTGCCTGGACGGTACCCCTCTCGATGTCACCCCCAATGGTGGGGATCGTGCTGCACCCGGTGCGGCACACAGCCGACATGATCCGCTTCAGCGAGGAGTTCGCGCTCAACATCCCGGGGCCGGAGCTGCTGCGGGAGACGGCCTTCTTCGGAAACAGTTCGGGCAGCGACGAGAACAAGGTCGAGGGCAGCAAGCTGGACACGTTCACGGCGTTGCGCGTGGATGCGCCCCTGCTCGACGGCTGCCTGGCATGGATCGAGTGCGGCCTGCGTGACGTCATCCCCACGGGCGACCACATCGTGTTCGTGGGCGAGGTGGTTACGGTTCAGGCGTTGGAGGAGGCGTACGCCGAGCGCTGGCTGCTGGAGGAGCGCGTTTTCAGCCCGCTCACGTTCCTGGGGAGCAACTGGTATGCGCAGGTACGCGAGGCGCGCGAAGCGGAGTTCGAGGTGGACGCGCAGGGAGGCCTGACGGCGGAGAGCGCCGAGCAGCGCGAGCAGCGCGAGGAGCTGGAGGCGCACGAAACCGAACTGCGCGAGCAGGAAGGCGACGAGGGCTTCGAGGAGATGGTCAGCGAGGAGTAGAGCGCTCTCCCTGGCCACGGGCCTCGATGGGCTCGTAAGCGCGGGATTTCTCGCCCGCGTAGACGGCGTTGGGGCGGACGAGGCGATTGTCGGCGTACTGCTCGAGCAGGTGCGCGCTCCAGCCGGCGATGCGGGCCACCGCGAAGATGGGCGTGTAGAGGTCGTGGGGGATGCCGAGCATGCGGTAGACGGAAGCGCTGAAGAAGTCGACGTTGGGGTAGAGGGGGCGGCCGCTGAGGCGCTCGGCGAGGTAGTCGCGCACCTTGCGGGAGAGATCGAAGTAGTGGCGATCGGGGGAGGACTCGGCGAGCTCCTCGCCGAGGCGCTCGAGGATGATGGCGCGCGGATCGGTGGTCTTGTAGACGCGATGGCCGATGCCCATCACGCGCTCGCCGCGGGCGAGCATGGCCTCGATGTGGTTCTCGATGTTGGACTCGTCGCCGATTACCTCGAGCATCTCGAACACGGCGCTGTTGGCGCCGCCGTGGAGCGGCCCCTTGAGCGTGCCAATGGCGGAGGCGATGGCGGAGTACATGTCGCTCATGGTGGAGGCGGTCACGATCGCCGAGAAGGTCGAGGCGTTCATCTCGTGCTCGGCGTGGAGGGTCATGGCGACGTCGAAGACGTGCGCCTCGAACTCGCTGGGCTCCTCGGCGGTGAGGGTCCAGAGGAAGTTGGCGGCGTGGTCGAGGTCGTCGCGCGGGGGCACGATGTCGAGCCCCTGGCGCTGGCGGTGGAAGGCAGCGACGACGGTCGGCATGCGGGCGGTGAGGCGCGCGGCCGTCCACTTGAGCTGCTCCTGGGAGAAGTCGTTGGAGTTGGGGTCGAGCGCACCGAGGGCGGTGACGCAGATCTCGAGGCCGCGCATGGGGAGGGTTTTGCCGGCGAGCTCGGTGATCAGGGTGCGGTTGAGGTCTGAGAGGGGGCGCTCCTCGATAAGGAGGGCCTCAAGGGTATCGAGCTCCTGGCGCGTCGGCAGGTTGAGATTCCAGAGGAGGAAGGCGGTCTCTTCGAAGGAGGCATGTTCGGCCAGATCGTAGATGTCGTAGCCGGCATAGATGAGCTGGCCCTTCTGGCCGTCGATGGTGCAGAGCTTCGTGGCGGCGACGTTGACGCCTTCAAGGCCGCGCTGGATTTCGGTAGTGGTCACGGGAAACCTCCCTCTCGTGGCGGGATGCGGCAGCAAGGTCGTGCGCCGCGATGGGTGAGTCTTGCAACGCCCTATCCTACCAAGTTGGCCGAGGGCGTGGCGTTCCCTCCGTTCACGCCGAGAGCCGCTCGGCCACGAGCGTCCCCATGCGGGCGGTGTCGACGGTGGTGTGGTCCCCCGACTCGATGTCGGCGGTGCGGTAGCCCTCACGGAGGACGTCATCGACGGCTTGCTCGATGGCGGCGGCCTCCTCCTCGAGCGAGAGAGAGTGACGCAGCATGAGGGCGGTGCTGAGGATCATGGCGATGGGGTTGGCGATGCCCTGGCCGGCGATGTCGGGAGCGGTGCCGTGGATGGGCTCGTACATGCCGATGCCGGTGCCGTTGCGGCGGCGACGGCCAAGGCTGGCCGAGGGGAGCATGCCCAGGGAGCCGGCCAGCACGGACGCCTCATCCGTGAGGATGTCGCCGAACATGTTGCCGGTAACGATCACATCGAAGGTGGCGGGGTGGGTGATGAGGTGCATCGAGCAGGCGTCGACGAGGAGGTGGTCAAGCTCGACATCGGGGTACTCGGCGGAGAGCTCGAGGGCGATCTCGCGCCAGAGGCGGCTGGTATCGAGGACGTTGGCCTTGTCCACGCTGGTGAGCTTGCGGCGGCGCCCGCGGGCGAGCTCGAAGCCGGTGCGGAGGATGCGTTCGATCTCGCGCTCGCTGTAGCGCATGGTGTCCACGGCCTGGCGACCGCGGCTATTCGCCCAGCGCTTCTGGGGCTTGCCGAAGTAGATGCCGCCGGTGAGCTCGCGAACGACGATCATGTCGACGCCGTCGAGGATCTCGGGCTTGATCGCGCTATCGCCGAGCAGGAGCGGGTTGACGCGCACGGGGCGCAGGTTGGCGAAGAGGCCGAGCCCCTTGCGCAGGCCGAGGATGGCCTGCTCGGGACGGATGGCGGCCTGGGGGTCATCCCACTTGGGTCCGCCGACGGCGCCGAAGAGGATCGCGCGGGAGCGGGCGGCGGCCTCGAGCGTCTCGTCGCGGAGGGCGATGCCGTAGGCGTCAATGGCGGCGCCGCCGACGACGGCGTCCTCGTACTGGAATTCGTGGCCGAAACGGCGTTCGACGGCGGTGAGCACCTTCAGTCCCTCTTCGAGAACCTCGGGGCCGATGCCGTCGCCAGGTGCAAGGACAATCGGGTAGGAAGCCATGGTTCGAGTCTACTGGTTCGCCGCTTCAGGAGCGCGCGCGGCGGTCAGGAGTTCGAGGTAGCGATCACGGGGGACGGGCTCGGCGCCGAGGGAGGCGAGGTGGGGGGTGGGGAGCTGCACGTCGATGAGGGAGATGCCGGCCCGGGGGGCGTGCTGGCAGAGGGCGAGGAGGGCGACCTTGGAGGCGTCGGGGGCGCGGTGGAACATCGACTCGGCGCCGAAGAGGCCGTCCACGCGGAGGCCGTAGAGCCCTCCCACGAGGGCCCCCTCGGGATTCCAGACCTCGACGCTGTGGGCCCAGCCGAGCGTGTGCAGGCGCAGATAGGCGCGCATGATGGCGGGCGTGATCCAGGTGCCCTCGGGGCGCACGGCGCAAGCGGCGACTACCTGCGCGAAGGCGGCGTCGAGGGTGACGCGGAAGCGTCCCTGGCGTACGCGCCGGGCCAGCCGGCGGGAGACATGGAAGCGCTCGGGAGAGAGGATGGCGCGGGGGTCGGGAGACCACCAGAGGGTATCGACGCCATCGTGGGGCCAGGGGAAGAGGCCGGCGCGGTAGGCGGCCACGATGGTCGCGGGGGCAAGGTCGCCGCCGGCGGCGACGAAGCCGCTGAGGGGCGCGCCGCGGGGGTCGGGAAAGCGGAAGCGGGTTGGGGGCAGGGGCTGGGGCGGGAGCCGCGTGTGGACGGCGAGCGACACCTCAGGCGGGGCGGGCATGGTCCCCTAGCTTGCCTGGGAGTCGGGCCCGTCCGCACCGGACGGCGGGGCGGGCGCTCAGCATCCGGGCTCGCCGTAGTTCCCGCAGCACTCCTCAAGGTGGCGAATCTTCAGCCAGTGGTTGCGAGCGAAGACGCGATTCCTCTCCATCATCTGGAGCGTGGAGTGGTACCAGTTCCTCCAGTACCAGATGGGGTTCGGGCGGGGGTGACGGCCGCGGCGGCTCACGTTGACGTCTCCGCGGGCGCGGTGGAGGGGTAGCGGTCGGGGCGGTCGGCCTCGAAGGCGGTGATGTCCTCCTCGTGCGCAAGGGTGAGGCCGATGGCGTCCAGCCCCTCCAGCAGATTGCGCTTGACCGCGGGGTCGATCTCGAACGTGCGCACGAAGGAGCCGTCGGCCGTGGCGACCGTCTGGGACTCGAGGTCGACGATGGTCTCGGCCTCGGGCAACTCCTCGGCGCGGGCGATGAGGAACTGCACATCCGCGGGTGCCAGGGTGATGGTGAGGAGGCCGATCTTGGCGCAGTTGTTGCGGAAGATGTCGGCGAATGAGGGGGCGATGAGGGCGCGGAAGCCGTAGTCCTCGAGCGCCCAGGGGGCGTGCTCGCGAGAGGAGCCGCAGCCGAAGTTGGCGCCCGTCACGAGGATGCGGGCGCCGCCGAAGACGCCCTCGTTGAGAATGAACTGCGGGTCCTTGCGCCAGTCGTCGAAGAGGAACTGGCCGAAGCCGCTGCGCTCGATCCGCTTGAGGTACTTGGCGGGGATGATCTGGTCGGTGTCGACGTCGGCGCGGTTGAGGGGCAGCGCCTTGCTGCGCACGGGCTCGAACTTTCGCATCAGCGCACCTCCCACTCGCGGATGTCGACGAAGTGGCCGGCGACGGCGGCGGCGGCGGCCATCTGGGGGCTGACGAGGTGGGTGCGGCCACCCGGCCCCTGGCGCCCCTCGAAGTTGCGGTTGGAAGTGGAGGCGCAGCGTTCGCCGGGGAGGAGGATGTCGGGGTTCATGCCGAGGCACATGGAGCAGCCGGCGTCGCGCCACTCGAAGCCGGCCGCGCGGAAGACCTCGTCGAGGCCCTCGGCCTCGGCGGCGGCCTTCACGAGGCCGCTGCCGGGCACGACCATGGCGCGCACGCTGGAGGCGACCTGGCGCCCCCGGATCGTGTTGGCGGCGGCGCGCAGATCCTCGAGCCGCGAGTTCGTGCAGGAGCCGATGAAGACGCGATCGAGGGGGATGTCGGCGAGGGCGGTGCCGGCCTTGAGGTCCATGTAGCGGAGGGCGCGCTCGGTCTGCTCGCGGGCGGCCTCGCTGGGGGCATCGGCGGGATCGGGCACGCACCCCGAGACGGGCACGCTCTGGGCGGGGTTCGTACCCCAGGTCACGCAGGGCTCGATGTCGGCGCCCGCAAGCGTGACCGTCGTGTCGAAATGGGCGCCCTCGTCGCTGGCGAGGCCGCGCCAGTGGTCGAGGGCGCGCTCCCAGGCGGCCCCGGCGGGGCTGGAGGGGCGCCCTTCGAGGTAGGCGAAGGTGACATCGTCGGGGGCGACGAGGCCGGCGCGGGCGCCCGCCTCGATGCTCATGTTGCAGATGGTCATGCGGCCCTCCATGGGGAGGGAGCGGATGACCTCGCCGCGGTACTCGACGATGTGGCCGGCGCCGCCGCCCACACCAATGATGTTGATGATGGTGAGGATCACGTCCTTGGCGGTGACGCCGGGGGTGAGCTCCCCGTCGACCTCGATGGCCATGGTGCGCTGGGTGGCCTGGGAGAGGGTCTGGGTGGCGAGCACGTGCTCGACCTCGGAGGTGCCGATGCCGATGGCGAGCGCGCCGAGGGCGCCGTGGGTGGAGGTGTGGCTATCGCCGCAGACGATGGTCATGCCGGGCTGGCTGAGGCCCTGCTCGGGGCCGACCACGTGAACGATGCCCTGGCGGGGATCGTCGATGTCGAAGAAAGGCACCTCGAACTCGGCGCAGTTGGCGCGCAGGGTCTCCACCTGCTGGATGGAGAGGGGGTCGTCCCAGGGACGGTCGCGGCCCTCGGTGGGGACGTTGTGATCGACGGTGGCGAGGGTGCGGTCGGGGCGGCGCACGGGGCGCCGGGCGAGCCGCAGGGACTCGAAGGCCTGGGGCGAGGTGACCTCGTGGACGAGGTGGAGATCGATGTAGAGGAGGTCGGGGAGGCCTTCCTCGCGGCGAACGAGGTGCTCTTCCCAGATCTTCTCGGCGGTGGTCGGCATAGCTTCCCTCAAGCGGCGAACGGGTAGCGGCGCGCCGCCGGCGCTATTGTGGCCCGCCGGGACGAATCCCGCACGTGCCGGGGCGGGAAACGGGATCAGGAGAGGGGGCAGGCGCCGCAGGCGCCGCGGGCGCAGTGGCGGGCGTGGAGCTGGAGGGCGCCCTGAAGGGTGGCGGCGCGACCGAGGGGGTCGTCCTCGCCGGCGCTCAGCCAGCCGGCGAGGGAGCGGAGCTGGCCGTAGGGGGCGGGCGCGGGCAGGGCGCGGAAACGGGCGAGGGCGGCCTCCTCGGGCCAGAGGCCGGCGCCGAGGGCGACAGGCAGGGCGGCGTTGACGGCGAGCTCGAGGGCGGCGGCGGCGCCGATGCCGGGGGCGCGCAGGGCGCGGGGAATGGAGGCGGGTTCGGCAAGAGCCTCGGGCCAGCCCGCTCCGGGACCGGGCCAGAGGCGGGCGGCGAGCCCGCCGAGGGCTTCGAGACGGCGCTCGGGAGCGGCGGCGGGGCGGCCGCCGTGGCGCGCCAGGGGGAGGCCGCTCGCGGCCTCGCGTAGGGCGGCGGCGAAGGCTTCCGCGCGCTCCTCCCCAGCGCCGGCGGGAGCACGGTCGAGGAGGGCGGGGAGGGGCAGACGGCGGGCCACCTCGGCGAAGGCCTCGCGGTTGCGACGGCCGGCCAGGGTCTCGAGGGCGAGGGCGTAGAGGACGCCCGCGGGCCCGCGGGCGGCGGCCCAGTGGCCCGCGCGCGACGTCTTCGCGCGGAGCCGCTCGAGGGCGAGCCGTTCGAGGGCGGGCGCGGGCGAGGAGCGGGCGGCGGTGGCGGCGCAGGGGGGCAGGAAACCGGGAAGGGGCGGCGTGGCGGCGGGCGGCGCGGCGACGGCGAGGGGGATGGCGCGGCCGCTGGCGTGGCGCGTGACGAGGGCGCCGCCGTCGTTCTCCTCGACCACGTGGAGGACAACGCGGGCGTAGGCCGGGTCCTCGTAGTGGCCGTGGGCGCGCCAGCCACTGGCGCGCAGGTGCAGCTCGACATCGCCGCAGAGCTCGGCCCCGTCGAGCTCGATGACAGCATCGCGGGCGTCGGGGCCGTAGCCGGGGGCGGGGACGCCGGGGAAGCGGATGCGCAAGCGGCGGCCATCCTCGACGCTGGAGAGGCCACGCAGGCCTGCGAACCAGCGCTCGGCAAGAGCGGCCTCGCCGCGGGCAGCGGCGTAGGCGGCGGGCGCCTCGGCGAACGCCCGGCGGGGAAGGAGGCGGTCGGGTGCGAGCACGCTCATGGAGACTCCTCCGAGGGCGGCGGGGAGGCGTCGTAGGGGGCGACCTCCTCCTCGAGCAGGCGCAGCACGACGAGGCTCGCACCGCGGGGCGCGTAGCGGCCCGTCTCCCACTCGCTCACCGTCTGCTGGCGCACGCCCAGGCGGCGCGCGAAGGCGGACTGGCTCAGTCCCGAGCGGCGCCGCAGCTCTTTCACCCAGGCTTCCGGGGACGTTTCAGGCACCCGCGTAGCTTACACGGTAACGTGTACGGCCTGGAATCTAGGAGGTGGCGGCGGCGATGCGGGCGCCGGTCGACTCGGAGAAGGCGCCACGGCGGGCGAGCTCCGCGCGCAGGTCGAGGAGAGCGGTATAGGTGAGGAGGACCGTGACAGCGCCATCGCGCGGGCCCCGAGCAAGGGCGTCGAGCAAGCCGGCGGACTCGCGCACGGTGGCGGCGGGCGCGGGCCAGCCCGCATAGCGCAGGCGCAGGGCGGCGTCCTCGGCGCGAACGCCCCCAGCCCAGCAGCGCTCGACGCGGCCGGCGAGGCGCTCGAAGTCGACGTCCCAGATCCAGCTCACGTCGCGGCCGTCGGCAAAGCGGTCGTTGAGGACGAAGGCGACCTCAGCCCGGCCCTCCTCGGCCTCGACGAGGCGCAACCCCTCGCTCGCACCGGCCGGGTTCTTGCAGAGGAGGAGTCGCAGGCGGAGGCCGTCGAGGACGACGAGCTCGCCCCGGCCGAAGGCGGGGCGAGCAGCGGCGAGACCGGCGCGCACGTCCTCGGCGTGCAGGTCGAGGACGCGGGCAAGGGCGATCGCGGCGAGGGCGTTGCCGGCGTTGTAGAGGCCGCCAAGGGGCAGGTCGAGTTCGCCCAGACCGGGGACGCTGAGGCGCAGGCCGTTGGGGCCGGCGGCGATGGCGGTGGCGCTCGTGTCGGGCTCGGGACTGGCGCGACCGCAGCCCGCGCAGCGCCAGCGCCCGAGGTGGGCGGCGTAGCGCGCCTCGTAGCGGTAGACGCCCCCGCAGGCGCGGCACCAGCGCGCGTCGACGGGGCCGGGGGAGGAGGTGTCGCCGCGGGCGCCGGCGAGGGAGTACCAGTGCACGGGTCCCGACCAGTCGAGCGCGAGCTCGGCCACGGAGGGGTCGTCGGCGTTGAGGACGAGGGTGGTCGAGGGGGGCAGGAGGGCGAGCGCCGCGCGCCAGCGGGCGGCCACACCGTCGACCTCGCCGTAGCGGTCGAGTTGGTCGCGGAAGAGATTGGTGAAGGCGACGGCGCGGGGCTGCAGGGCGCGGGCGGCGGCGGGCAGGGTGGCTTCGTCCGTCTCCATCAGGGCGAGGGCGCGGGGGTCGCGGGGGCGGGCCCGCCAGTCGGCGGCGGCGGCGAGGGCGGAGGCGATGCCGCGCGTGAGGTTCGAGCCCTCGCGGTTGTGGACGGCGCCGCGGCCGGCGGCGGCAAGCATGCCCGCGAGGAGGCGGGCGGTGGTCGTCTTGCCGTTCGTGCCGGTGACGAGGACGGCGCCGCCCTCAAGCCGGCGCCCGAGGGTGGCCACGAAGGCGGGGTCGATGCGTTCGGCAAGGAGACCGGGAAGGGCGGTGGCGCCGCCCCGTCCGAGGCCGGCGCTGAGCGCGCCCGCGCCTCTCGCGGCCCAGAGGGCAAGCAGGAGACGGGGCCGGGCGATGGCCATACGCATCCTCAGTCCGCGCGCAGGCGGACCGTCATGGTACGGCGCTGCCAGAGCAGCGGGGAGCGGCTACGTGCCGGTCGCGCTCGCCACCGGGAGCGGCTGAGGGGGCACGAGGCCCGCGAGCACGCGTTCGATCGCCATCGTATGGCTGCAGATCGACCATTCGCTAAAGAAACCGCAGGTACAGGACCAGGCCTCGTTGGCGAACTCAACACGGTGGTCGCCGTTGTCGCCCTGGATGGTCACGCTGAAGCCCTCGACGCGGATGCGCTCACGCTCGGCTGCGTAGCGCTTCGCTTTTTCGATCTTGCCGATGATGCTCGACTGCATGGTCGCTGGAACCCTCCTGGCGCGAGCGGTGCAGACGCGGAAACGACGCCTCTGCCGGCGCCGTCAATGGGTATGTGCCGCTCGTGCATCCATCGCACCGATCACGCTACGGGCGCGCGGCAGGGGCTGTCAACAGTTTGCGGCGTGTAATTCGTGAAGGACACGACCACCTCCGCGGAAGCGCCGACGGTGACCCGCTCGCCGGGCGCGGGCACGGCCAGGTCGGGGGGGAACTCGACGGCGATGCGCCGGCCCCCACTGCGGCCGACGACCTCGACGGCGGTGACGAGGTCGACGGTCTCCTCGACATCGAGGGTGACGGTGAAGTCGCCGGGGCCGGGGCGGAGGCCTCCGGGGGCGATACCGGCGAGACCAGCGTCGGTGGGGATGAGGGTGTAGCCGAGGAAGGCGGCCGTCTCGGCATCGGGCGGCGCGGCGAAGACCTCGCGCTTCGGGCCGAACGCCTGCACGCGCCCCTCGCGCAGGAGGACGAGGTCGGCGGCGAGGCGCAGGGCCTCCTCGCGGTCGTGGGTGACGAGGACGGTGGTGCCCGCAAAACGGCGGAGGAGGGTGGGGAGCTCCTCGAGCATCTGCGCGCGTCCCTGCTCATCGAAACCGGCGAGGGGCTCGTCGAGGAGCGTGAGGGGGGCGCGCAGGGAGAGCGTGCGGGCGAGGTTGGCGCGCTGCGCCTCGCCCCCGGAGAGGCGGCTGGCGGGGCGCTCGAGGAGGTGGGCGACGCCGCAGGCGCTGGCGGCCTCGGCTAAACGGTGGCGGCGTTCGGAGGCAGGCAGACCGCGCAGGCGGAGGGCGAGGTCGAGGTTGGCGCGCAGCGAGCCGGAGAGGAAGACCGCCTCCTGGAAGGCGTAGGCGACGGAGGGGCGGGCGTCGGCGGCGGGCTTGCCGCCGACGAGGACGCGTCCGGCGCGAGGGCGCTCAAGGCCGGCGAGGAGCCGAAGGAGGGTCGACTTGCCCGATCCGTTGGGGCCGAGGAGCGCGGTCACGCGGCCCTCGGCGAAGCGCAACGCGGGCACATCGAGCACGGTCCGCTCGCCGTAGGCGAACCGAACACGCTCCAGGTGCGCCTCCATCAGCGCGCTCCCCGCTGCTGCACGACGGTGAGGACGGCGACGATGGCGAAGGCCATGGCCAGGAGCACGAGGCCGTAGGCGATGGCGCGCTCGGTATCGGCGCGGCTCGTCTCGGTGACAATGGCGGTGGTGAGGACACGCGTGTCGCCGACGAGGTTGCCGCCCACGGCCATGGAGGCGCCCACCTCGGAGACGACGGCGCCGAAGCCCGCCATGACGGCGGCGAGGAGACCGAGCCGGGCCTCGCGCGCCAGCAGCCAGAGGCTCCGCAGGCGTCCCGCCCCGAGCACGGTGAGGAGATCGGGCAGGCGCGCGGGGAGGGCCTGGATGGAGGCGGCGGTGAAGGCGATCACGAGGGGCGTGGCGATGAGGAACTGGGCGATGATCATGGCCTGCTTCGTGTAGATCAGCTCGAAGCTGCCGAAGGGGCCGCTGCGCACGAGCAGGAGCCAGATGACGAGGCCGGCCACGACCGGGGGCATGCCCATGCCCGTACCGACGGCTGCGAGGATGAGGGTGCGGGCGGGGAAGCGGGCGCGCCCGAGCAGGTAGCCGAGGGGTACGCCCACGACCATGGCAAGGGCGGTGGCCGAGCCGGAGACGAGCAGCGAGCGACCGGCGATGGAGAAGAGCGCGCCATCGCCGTCGCCGATGAGGCGCAGGGCCTCGACCAGCCCGTCCCAGATTGCTTCCATCAGCCGCCCCCGGCGGGGGACGCGGCGGCGGGCGTAAAGAGCGAACGCCCGAACTCCTCGGCGCGGAAGCGGGCGATGAGCGCCTGCGTCTCCGGCTCAACGAGGAAGGCGACGAAGGTCTCCGCCTGCGTCGCGGCGACGCCATCGTGGCGGTCGGAGTTGACGACGTAGGCGCGGTAGACGTTGAGGAGCGCGGCATCACCCTCGACGAAGACGGCAAGGTCGAGCACATCGCGCAGGGCGAGGTAGGTGGCGCGGTCGGTGAGGGTGTAGGCGCGGCGCTCGGAGGCGATCGTCAGAGTGGCGCCCATGCCCTGGCCGGTCTCCTCGCGGGGCACGGCGGTCGGGTCGATGCCGGCACCCGCCCAGAGGGCGAGCTCCTTCTTGTGGGTGCCCGAGTCGTCGCCTCGGGAGACGAAACGGCCGTCGGCGGCGATGGCGGCAAGGGCGGCGCGGAGGTCGGGGGCGGATGCGGCGGCGGCGGGATCATCGCGGGGGCCGACGATGATGAAGTCGTTGCTCATGACGAGGCGCCCGCCGATCAGGTCGCCGCTGGCGACGTAGGGGGCCTCCGCCTCGGGGGCGTGCACAAGGACGGCGTCGGCGTTGCCCTCGCCGGCCATGCGCAGGGCCGCGCCCGTGCCGACAGCGATCACCTTGACGGTGATGCCCGTCTCCGCCTCGAAGCGGGGGACAAGCTCGTCGAGGAGGCCGCTGTCGTAGGTGGAGGTGGTCGTGGCGAGGATGATCGTGCCGGGGTCGTCGTCGGCGCCGCCGCAGGCGGCGGTCACGACGAGGGCGCAGAGGGCAGCGAAGGCGAGGAGGCGTCGGGCGAAGGGCACACAGCGCTCCGGCGAGGGATATGCTGCGGGCAGCATAGCGATGCGGGGGTGGAGGGGCTAGCGGGGTGGGCCGCGGAGGATGCGCCGGCGGAGGGGTTCGGGATCATCGGGGGCGGCCCACATCTCCTGCCAGGCATCGTCGAGCCACCAGGTGGCGCCGGCCCCCTCCCAGCGCGCGGCTTGGGCGCGCGCCTCGGCCTCGCCGAGGGTCCCGAGGCTGCGTTCGACGACGATGTCGTACGCGCCGCCGCCCGGGCGCTCGCGCTCGACCCAGGCGGACATGGCGCGGAGGTCGTGCATCTCTTCGCCGGACGTAGAGTCGAAGACAAATTCGCCCCCTGCGTCGAAGACGTTGGGGAGGAGGCCGTCGTAGCGGATGGCGCGCCGCATCGACTTGCGGCGGGGCCACATGTCTGGGTCGCGCGGCCAGGCGCCGACGACCCAGATGGGGATACGGGGCTGCTGCACGGGGCGGGGCAGGAAGGTGACCTCGCGGAGGCTGAAGTGGTCGCCCTGGAAGGCGAACGGCTCGCCGCTCCAGAGGCCTTCGAGGATGGCGAGGGCCTCGTCGAGCATGGCCGCGCGCGTGCGGCGATCGAACTCGTCGCCGCCGAACCAGGGGCCCTCGTCCGGTGGCGCGCCGAGGCCAACGGCGAGAGTGAAGCGGCCACCCGAGAGCCGGTCGAGGGTGGCCGCCTGGCGGGCGATCAGCCAGGGACGGTGCCAGGCGAGGGGCGTCAGCATGGTGCCCAGCCGGACGTGCTCGGTGCGGACGGCGATCGCGGAGAGCAGCACCCAGGCGTCGGCGAACGGGGGAGCTGGCTCGTCCGGAGCGACGGCGTAGGGCGTGTCCCAGAGGAAGACGCCATCCCAGCCGGCCTGCTCGGCGTCGACGGCGAGCTGGATCAGGGTTTCGGGGTCGCCACCGTAGCCGACGTTGGGGAGGGTCACACCAAAGCGCATTGGGGGAGTGTACGCTTGCCTTTTCCACAACCATTGCTGTTGACAGTGCATCGAGGTAGACTGCGCTGGCAGGGTCCATTCGGCCCGCACCTTCCAATGGCCCTCTGGAGGGCCTTCCCTTCAATGGCCCCCATAGGGGCCTTCTTCTTGGAGACACCTGGTGGACCAATTCGCATGGCTGCAACTGTGTTGCAACTCCCAAGACGGCCGGGTACCCTACTCAACGCAGGGCGTTTTCCGCCCGCGCATTTGCAATGGCCCCTTACGGGCCGGTTGTGCAATGGCCCCCATAGGGGGCCTTTCTCTTGGAAAAAACTGATGGACCAGTTCGCCTGGTTTGTCGACGCTGGCTACCTCTACGCCGCAGGAGGGAGCCTCTGCCTCGGCGTTCGGGCCAGAGGCCAAATTGACATCAACTTCGGTTCCATCACCGAAATGCTTGCGGCGCGAGGACGATCTGAGGCGCCGGGAGAGCGACATCTGCGAACCTACTGGTATGACGGCGCACGAGACGCTATTCCGGTAGGGCCACACATCGCCATCGCCCGCCAACCCGGCGTGAAGCTGCGGCTAGGCCGCACGGTGCCAAGAGACAACCAAGAGGGATTCATGCAGAAGGGAGTGGACTCACTAGTCGTCCGCGACCTGATGCGTCTCTCGGAGAATCGAGCGATCAGCACAGCATTTCTGCTGGGAGGCGATGAGGATCTGCGCCAGGGTGTCGTGGAGGCCCAAGAGATGGGAGTGCGCGTCGCACTGGTCGGAATCGAGCCGTTCGACGAACAGAATCAAGCGGCAACGCTCATCCGAGAGGCGGATGACCTCATCAGCCTTGCCCGCGACGACCTATCCGACCACTTCCAGCTACTCGAACTCCTCCAGCCAGCCACGGACGGTCCGGTCGGAACGGCCTATGAGATCGGTGTGGACTACGGGCAGGCGTGGAGTGTCGAGGCAGGCAGTGAGGCGGTTGAAGGCCTCGAACTCAGTATCAGGAACCAAGCGATTCGCAGAGTCCCGCCCGAGCTCGACCGGAATCTACTGAGAAGGGCAGGAGCAATGTTGGGCAGGGGTCTAACCGAACGAGACAAGATTGACCTGCGCCGAGGCTTCTTGGACGGTGCCCTTCGCAGCGAGGACGAGGTTACCGGGAAGTAGTCCCTCCCGGCGCTACCACCAGATCATCTCGTCGACGTCGTCGGGGAGGTTCTCCCAGTCGGTCGTCCAGAGGCCGGAGCTGAGGTACTTCCAGCCGCCGTCGGCGAGGAGGCAGACGATGTGCTGCTCGCCTTGCAGGCGCTCGGAGACCTTGAGGGCGGCGCGGATGACGGAGCCGCTGCTGACGCCAGCGAAGATGCCCTCCTTCTCGGCGAGCTCGCGGGTGAGGGCGAAGCTGGTCTGGCTGTCGACCACGATCTTCCCGTCGAGGATGGACTCGTCGAGGATCTCCGGGATGAAGCCCTCTTCGAGGGCGCGCAGTCCCTGGACGTTGTCGCCGGGGTGGGGGGCGGCGGCGATGATGCGAATGTCGGGGTTGCGCGCCTTGAGGCCGCGGCCCGTGCCGGTGAGGGTTCCGCCCGTGCCGAGCCCGGCGACGAAGACGGTGGTCTCGGGCAGGTCGCGCAGTATCTCGACGGCGGTGCCGTGCTCATGGGCGGCGGGGTTGGCCTCGTTGCCGTACTGGTAGGGGAAGTAGTAGCGGCCGGGGTCGGCGGCGATGATCTCCTTGGCCCTGGCGATGGCGCCGTTCGAGCCGAGCTCGCCGGGGGAGTAGATGATCTCGGCCCCCAGGGAGCGCAGCAGGAGGGAGCGCTCCTCGCTGACGTTCTCGGGCATGACGCAGACGACGTGGTAACCGCGCAGCTTGCCGATGAGGGCGAGGCCGATTCCCGTGTTGCCGGACGTGGGCTCGAGGATGGTGTCGCCGGGCTTGAGCTCGCCGCGGGCCTCGGCGGCGGCGACCATCGCCTTGGCGATGCGGTCCTTGACCGAGCCGGTGGGGTTCTGGCCCTCGAGCTTGGCGTAGATGTGCACGCCCGGGCGTGGAGCGAAGGAACGCAACTCGACGAGGGGGGTATCGCCGATGAGGTCGAGGATGGAGCGGTAGAGGGCCACGGCGGGGAGAACTAGCCCCCGGCGAGTGCGGGGAGGATGTCGAGGACATCGCCATCGCTGAGGGCGGTGCCGGCGCCGCTCATGTAGCGGATGTCCTCGTCGTTGAGGTAGACGTTGACGAAGCGCTGGAGCTGCCCATCCTCGCCGTACAGCTGGGCCTTGAAGCCGGGGTAGTTCGCCTCGATGTCGTCGACGGCCTCGGCCACGGTCGCGCCCCGCGCCTCGATCTCCTTCTGCCCGCCAACGAGCTTCTGGAGGACGGCGGTAACCCTGATGCGGACGGTGGGCGCGGTGGCTGAGGTCACGAATGGTTCTCCTGGGGGTGGTTCGCTGGGTCGAGGCTAGACGGCCGCTTCCTCTTCCTCCGGGTGGGGGAAGGGGGAACCGCAGAACTCCTCGTAGTCGATAAGCTCGCTGATGGTGGGGTTGTCGCCGCAGAGCGGGCAGGCGGGATCGCGGCGGATCTTGACGGTGCGGAACTCGAGGGAGAGGGCATCGTAGAGGAGGAGGCGGTTGACCAGGGGTTCGCCCTGTTCGAGGACGAGCTTGAGCACCTCGGTGGCCTGGATGCTGCCGATGGTGGCGCACATGGCCCCGAGCACGCCCGCCTCGGCGCAGCTCGGCACCATCCCGGGCGGGGGCGGAGCGGGGTAGAGGCAGCGGTAGCAGCCCCGGCCGGGCAGGTAGGTGGTGGCCTGGCCGTCGAACATGAGGATGGAGCCGTCGACGAGCTTCTTCCTGAGCAGGTAGCAAGCGTCGTTGACGAGGTAGCGGGTGGCGAAGTTGTCGGCGCCATTCACGACGATGTCGTACTGGCTGATGATCTCGAAGGCGTTGTCGCTCGTGAGAGGCACCTCGTGGAGGACGACGTCGACATTGGGGTTGTGCGCGAGCAGCGTGTCCCTGGCCGACTCCACCTTGGGGCGGTCGATGTCGGCGGTCTGGTGGAGGATCTGGCGCTGCAGGTTGGAGCGGTCGACGACATCGAAGTCGACAAGGCCGATGGTGCCGACGCCGGCGAGGGCGAGGTAGAGGGCAACGGGGGAGCCAAGCCCGCCGGCGCCGACCACGAGCACCTTCGCCTCGATGATCTTGCGCTGCCCGACGCTGGCGACCTGGGGCATGATCAGGTGGCGGCTGTAGCGCTCCACCATCTCGGGCGTGAGGACGACGTTGGAGCCGCCGGCGAGGGCGGGGATGAAGGCGACCTCGTCGCCGGAGGCGAGGGCCGTGGCTTCGCCGTCGAGCGTGTCGATCTCGACCTGATTCACGTAGACGCCGATGTGGGTGGCGAGCTCGCCGGTGGCGTCGCGCACCTGGGCGCCGAAGCCGGGGAACTGCGTGTCGAGGTCGTCCATGACCTCGCGCAGGTTCGCGCCGGCGGCGCGCACGCGCACGCGGTTGCCCACGAGGTGGCGGAAGGGGGTGGGGACGTAGACGTTCACGGTCACAGGCTCTGCCTCGCTGTGGGGCCCCTCGGGGCCATCGGATTGTGGGGCGGCTCCCGCCGCCGGGCTAGAGGTCGACACTGAGGTAACGCTCCCCGGTATCACAGAGGATGGTGACGATACGGGCATCCTCACCGAGACGCTCGGCCACGGCGAGGGAGGCGACGACGTTGGCGGCGGCGGAGATGCCGACGAGGAGGCCCTCCTCGCGGGTCAGGCGGGAGGTCATGGCAAAGGCGTCCTTGTCCTCGACGCGGATGACTTCGTCGTAGACCTCGCGATCGAGCACTCCGGGAACGAAGCTGGCGCCGATGCCCTGGATACCGCTCAGGCCCGGGCGTCCGCCGCTGAGGACGGGCGAGCGGGCGGGCTCAACGGCGACGATCTGGATGCGGTCACCGAACTCCTCGCGCAGCACCTGGCCGACGCCGGTGATCGTGCCGCCCGTACCGACGGCGGCGACGAAGGCATCGAACTCGCCGTCGGTGGCGGCGATGATCTCGCGGGCGGTGGTGCGGCGGTGGACAGCGGGATTGGCAGGATTCTCGAACTGCTGGGGGACGAAGACATCAGACTCACTTTCGGCGAGCTGGCGGGCGGCAAAGACGGCGCCGGTCATGCCCTCGATGGCGGGCGTGAGGTGGACCTCGGCGCCGTACCGCTCGAAGAGGCGGCGGCGCTCGACGGACATGTCCTCGGGCATGGTGAGGATGAGGCGGTAGCCCTTCACGGCGGCGACCATGGCGAGCCCGATGCCGGTGTTGCCGGAGGTGGGCTCGATGATGGTGGTCCCCGGCTTGAGGCGGCCGGAGCGCTCGGCCTCCTCGATCATGGCGAGGGCGATGCGGTCCTTCACGGAGCCGCCGGGGTTCATGCTCTCGAGCTTGCCGTAGATGGCGGCGGAGCCGGTCGGCACGACGCGGTTGAGACGCACGAGAGGCGTTCCGCCGACGAGGTCAAGGACGGACTCGGCGATACGGGGGCGGGTCGGCGCGGTCATCTATTCCCCCGCTCGACTGCTTCGGCTGCGCCTGCGCGCTCGCTGGTTCGAGGACGCTCGACTGCTGCGGCTGCGCCTACGCGCTCGCTGGTTCGAGGACGCTCGACTGCTTCGGCTGCGCCTACGCGCTCGCTGGTTCGAGGACGCTCGGCTGCTTCGGCTGCGCCTACGCGCTCGCTGGTTCGAGGACGCTCGACTGCTTCGGCTGCACCTACGCGCTCGCTGGTTCGAGGACGCTCGACTGCTTCGGCTGCGCCTACGCGCTCGCTGGTTCGAGGACGCTCGACTGCTTCGGCTGCGCCTACGCGCTCGCTCATATCTGGTACCTCCCCGCGACCGCCTTGGGCTCCTTCGCGTGGAGGTCGGCGATGGAGTAGGAGGCGAGGATGGCGCTGGTCGACTGCTGGATGCGCTCCCATATCTCGCGCTGCCCGCACTGGTGGGGGTGGTCGGTGCGGTCGGCGGGCTCATCGAGCCAGCCGACGGGGGAGAGGCTCCCCTCAAGGGCGACGATGGCGTCGAACACGGAGATCTCGGCGGGGTCGCGGGCGAGTTCGTGACCACCGGCGGGGCCGCGCTGGGAACGCACGAAGCCGGCCTTACGCAGGATCGTGAGGAGCTGATCGAGGTACTGCTCGGGAACGTGGCGGCGGAGGGCGATCTCGGAGCACTGCAACGGGCCCTGGCCGAAGTGGTCGGCCAGCTCGATGAGGGCCCGCAGCCCGTAATCGCCCCGTGTGGAACAGCGCATCAGTCCTGCCCCGCGGCGGTCGTGCCGCCGCAAGAATCGCCTCCCGCGTAAAGTCGAGTAACTGTGTCAACAATCGTAGGGGGCGGAAGCACGGGGGGCAAGTTGAGGCGCGGGCGGAGCCAAGCGTCCAGCGCTGCTACCCTTGAATGGCAGCTTTCCGTGGGGTTGGACCGTTCGCTTACGTCGCTCGTAACCTTCCGTTCCTGAACCGGCTACGCGAGCAGGTGCTGTTCGCGGCGGGTCCGATTGGGTCGACGATCCTGTCGCTGAAGCCGACGCCCGAGGACTACGACGGGCTCGACGGCTGCAACGAGTACCTGGTCGTCTCGAAGCCGGAGCTGCTGGAGGGCATCCAGCGCAGCTTCTACGCGGCCGGCTGCGACGCCGTCGACTCGGCCACGTTCGGTGCGAACCGGGTCGTGTTCGCGGAGTACGACATCGAGGAGCGGGCGCGCGAGATCAACCGCCTCGCGGCGGAGCAACTGGGGCGCCTGCGGGACGAGTTCTCCACGCCGGAGTGGCCACGCTACAGCTTCGGCACGATGGGGCCGGGGACGAAGCTGCCCTCGCTGGGGCACATCGACTACGACGAGCTGGTCGAGAGCTACCGGGAGCAGGCGCGGGGACTGGTCGAGGGCGGCATCGACGTGCTCAAGGTCGAGACCTGCCAGGACCTCCTGCAGACGAAGGCGGCGCTGGGCGCGATCGAGGACGTGTTCGGGGAGATGGGCACACGCCTGCCCGTCATCGCCAGCGTGACCATCGAGACGACCGGCACGATGCTGCTGGGCTCCGACATCGCCTGCGCGCTGACAACGCTGGAAGCCCTCGACACGGTCGACGTGATCGGCATCAACTGCGCGACGGGCCCGGAGCAGATGGTGGAGCACGTGCGCCACCTGGCGCAGAACTCGCGGCGCCCGGTGTTCATCGGGCCGAACGCGGGGCTGCCCGAGATCCGCGACGGCGAGACCTGCTACCCGCTCACGCCGGAGGCGTTCGCGCGCTACCAGCGCATCTTCGTGGAGGAGCTCGGGACGAGCATCGCGGCGGGCTGCTGCGGCACCACGCCGGAGCACTTCGAGGCCGCGATCGCAGCAATCGGGCGGCCACGGCCGAAGCCGCGGCCGGAGACGATCGAGGCGGCCTGCAGCTCCCTCTACACGAGCGTGCCCTTCGAGCAGGACACGTCGTTCCTGGTGGTGGGGGAGCGCATGAACGCGACGGGGTCGCGGGCGTTCCGGGATCTGTTGCTGGAGGGGGACTTCGATGGGGTGGTGGCGCTGGCGCGTGAGCAGGCGGCGGAAGGGGCGCACGTGCTCGACCTGATGGTCGACTACGTGGGACGCGAGGGAGCGCCCGACATGGAGCGCTACGCGCGCGAGCTGCGCACGCAGGCGACGCTGCCGCTGGTGTTCGACTCAACCGAGGTTCCGGTGATCGAGACGGCGCTGAAGCTGTACGGCGGCAAGGGCATCGTGAACTCGATCAACCTGGAGGACGGGGAGCGGAAGATCACGCGGCTGCTGCCGCTGATCAAGCGCTTCGGGGCGGCGGCAGTGGCGCTCGTGATCGACGAGGAGGGGCAGGCGCGCACGGTCGACTGGAAGCTGCGGGTCGCGCACCGCATCCACGACCTGGCGGTGGGGCGTTATGGGATGGAGTCGGGCGACCTGCTGTTCGACATGCTCACGTTCCCGCTGGGGGGTGGGCAGGAGGACCTGCGCGGCGACGCGATGGCGACGCTGGAGGCGATCCGGCGGGTGAAGACGGAGCTGCCGGGGACGCACACGATCCTGGGCGTCTCGAATGTTTCGTTCGGGCTGAAGCCGGCGGCGCGGCGCGTGCTGAACTCGGTGTTCCTGGCGGAGGCGGTGGAGGCGGGGCTGGACGCGGCGATCGTGAACGCGCGCCAGATCCGCCCCCTGAGCCGCATCCCCGAGGAGCAGATCGAGACGGCGCGCGACCTCATCTACGACCGGCGGCGGGAGGACTACGACCCCCTCATGCACTTCCTCTCGCTGTTCGAGGACGAGCAGGCGAAGCCGAAACCGGCGGAGGAGCGGGCGGCGCTGCCCGTGGAGGAGCGGCTGAAGCAGCGCATCATCGACGGCGACCGGCGGGGACTCGATGCAGACCTCGACGAGGCGTTGGGCGAGATGGAGGCGCTCACTATCATCAACGAGCACCTGCTGGACGGGATGAAGGTGGTGGGCGAGCTGTTCGGGTCGGGCAAGATGCAGCTCCCCTTCGTGCTGCAGAGCGCAGAGACGATGAAAGCAGCGGTGAGCCACCTGGAGCCGCACATGGACCGGGTCGAGGGGTCGGGGAAGGGGCGCATCGTGCTCGCGACCGTGCGCGGGGACGTTCACGACATCGGCAAGAACCTGGTCGACATCATCCTCTCGAACAACGGCTACACGGTGGACAACCTCGGCATCAAGCAGCCGATCGCGACGATCATCGAGAAGGCGCTGGAGGTTGAGGCGGACGCGATCGGGCTGAGCGGCCTGCTGGTGAAGAGCACGGTCGTGATGCGCGAGGACCTGGAGGAGCTGAACGCGCGCGGGCTCTCGCGCTTCCCCGTGCTGCTGGGAGGCGCGGCGCTCAACCGGCGCTATGTCGAGCACGACCTGCGGGCCGTCTACGAAGGCGACGTCTACTACTGCCGGGACGCGTTCGAGGGGCTGGACACGCTGGGGCGGGTGGTGGCCGGGGAGGGGCCGGCGCCCGCTCGGACCACGCCTGCGAGGGCGGCGGCGCGGGCGGAGCCGGACGCGGCCGCGCGCGAGGCGTACGTGCGCTCGGAGGTGGCTCGCGACGCGCCTGTGCCGCAGCCACCGTTCTGGGGGAGCCGGGTGGTGCGGGGCATCCCCCTGCGTGACGTCTTCCCCTACGTGAACGAGGTCGCGCTCTTCCGGGCGCAGTGGGGCTACCAGCGGGGCGATCGGGGGGAGGCGGAGTACGAGGCGTTCCTGGAGGAGGAGGTGCGGCCGGTGTTCCGGGCGTGGCAGGAGCGCGCCATCGGGGAGGGGCTGCTGACGCCGCAGGTGGTCTACGGCTACTACAAGTGCCGGGCGGAGGGGAACGACCTGCTCGTCTGGCCCGAGGTGGACGGGGAGCAGCCCGCGGGCGAGCCCGTGCGCTTCCAGTTCCCGCGGCAGCCAGCGGGTCGGCGGCTCTGCATCGCCGACTTCTTCCGCGACGGCGAGAGCGGCGAGTACGACACGGTCGCGTTCACGCTGGTGACGGTGGGGCCACGCGCGACCGAGCTGGCGCAGGAGCTGTTCGAGTCGAACGAATACCGCGACTACCTGCACTTCCACGGCTTCGGCGTGGAGAGCGCGGAGGCGCTGGCGGAGTTCTGGCACAGGCGCGTGCGCCAGGAGCTGGGTATCGGGGGGCAGGACGCGACCGACATCCGGAAGCTGTTCGGGCAGGGGTACCAGGGGTCGCGCTACTCGTTCGGGTATCCCGCCTGCCCCGACCTGGAGCAGCAGACGGGCATCGCGAAGCTGCTCGGTCCGGAGCGGATCGGGGTGGAGCTGGGGGAGACGTTCCAGTGGCGCCCGGAGCAGACGACGAGCGCGATCGTGGTGCACCACCCGGAGGCGCGCTACTTCACGGTGTAGAGCGTCTATCCCCGCGGAGCGGGCGGGTCGGGGTCGGGCACGAGGGGGATGCCGGGCCAGCGAAGGAAGCCGGTGTAGGCCCAGCCCTGTTCGCCGCCCCCGGTGAGCACGTGGACCCAGAGGCAGGGGCCAGCGTCCTCTTCGAAGCAGGGGCCCTCGACCAGGTAGCCGCTGGCGGGGTGAGCGACCAACTCGACGACTCGCCCAGGCGGGAGGCAGACCTCGATGTCGGATTCGGTGGTGGGCTCGGCACGCACATTCAGGCAGGTGTCGACGACCACCTCGGCCGTCAGGGAGTCGTCGAAGGGGGGCAGTTGGATGGCGGGGAGGAGGGTCGGGGAGACCGAAGCAACGCCAATCCCGCCGTCAGAACGGTACACTCGATACTCTCGGCTCGCGCTCCCCCAGGAACCTATCCACGTATGCAGTGCTGCCTCAAAGTTCGCCGCGGCAAGCGTCTCGCCATCAAGGGTCGAAACAGCTTGGAAGCTCCCAACGAGAGAGGGGTCATCCGGAGCAAGGCGCAGCCACGTGCTGTGCAACGTTTGAGACGGGGAGCGACTCTGGCCGTCAACAGTCACGATTTGCAGGCCCAGCACCGATTCCACTAGCAGCGCATCCCCTCCTGCGAGCCATGGTGTACCCCCGAACTGAACCGGGAGGGTGGCGCCCTGCACACGCACTATTTCCTCCCCCGTCGCCGCATTGAAGAGAGAGAGCTTGGCAAGAACGGATGAACCCATGGGGTCTGTACCCGGGTCCAGTGCCCCGGTGGTGGCTGCGATCCAGCGCCCATTCGGCGACAGCCTGACTCCGGTACCCGCGATGGGTCCATCAACGCACGGGAACGCGACCTCAGACACGAGCAGCGCCGGCCAGTCGTAGCGGAGAGCGTGGCAGGTCTGCGCTTCGAGGGAGCCACCGGGCGAGGAGACGATGGCGAATCCCTCCCCGGAAGGGAACACGTGGATGTCGCCATCAGGATGGTCAAACGACACAGCTTCGCCGGTTCCGAGCCCGAGCACATGCAGCTGCCCGTCGCCGGAAGCGAGCAGGAGACCCTCTTCGGGGCGCCACGCATGGATCCACCATCCGGCCGGCGTGTCGAACTCCACCTCCGGCTCCATGGAGGGGCGGACCTCCACGTAGCGGCGTGAGCCGCCATCGCCATCGCCATCCCCGCCAAGGCGTTCAAAGAGGATGGCGTCGCCATCGCTCCACTCTTCGCGACGGAGGCTGGCCACGTCCCACGAGTAGGTGCGGCCCTCCTCGCGGTCATGGAGGGAGCCCTCAACGGCGAGATAGCGGTTGCTCGGTGAAGCCGAGATTCTGGCGCCGTCGATGCTCTGCCAGCCGTCGATGCTCTGCCAGCCCTCGACGGCGCCGGTCTTCACGTCGAGGAAGAAGAGGCCGGTGAGTTCGGCGATCTGCTTCCCGGGGGCGTATTCGAGGCGGGTGAAGGCGTCGTCGGTGGGGATTTCGCGGATGCCGAGGGCGTTGGGGGTGGAGTCGACGGGCTCGGGGGTGGGGTCAGGTGTCGGGGTCGGGGTGGGTTCGGGCGTCGGCGAGGGCGCAGGGGTGGGGGTCGCGGCCGGGGTGGGAGTGGGAGCGGGGGTAGGAGAAGGGGTCGGGGTTGGCGTCGCGGCGGGGTTTGGATCGGGCGTGGGGTCGGCGGTGGGCGTGGGATTGGGCGTCGCTCCGGCTACGGGGGAGGCCGTGGGGGCTGGGGAGATGAGCAAGTTCACCGGCTCCTGGGGGCGGGTGAGGAGGACAGCGAGAACGATCGTGGGGATGGCCACCAACGCGACGGCGGTCGCGGCGGCGAAGCCGATGAGGGGCTTGGGGAGGAGGGCCAGGGGAGCCAGGAACGCGCGCACACGGGCGGGGACCATTTCGCCGAAGCGGACCCGTTCCGGCTCGGGGCGCCACCCGGCGATCTGACGCCTGTTCCGCAACTCCAGCTTCCCGAGGATGTTGGAGATGTGGTACTTGACCGTGTAGGGGCTGAGGCCGAGGCGGATTGCGATCTCGGCGTTGGTGGCGCCGGTGCGCACCTCGTCGAGGATGCGCCACTCGGCGGGCGTGAGGATGTCGGGATAGGGCGGCCGGCCGGGTCCCCTGCGGGTCATGACGGCAAGCCTAGGGGGAACAGACTCGAATTACCCCGTCCGTTTTGGCGGGAATCCGACTATTTCTCGAGGTCGGCGAGGAGCTGGTCGCGGAGGCGGTACTTCTGGACCTTGGTGGCCGACATGGGCCAATCGCCGGGGGCGACGAAGCGGACGTGGCGGGGCACCTTGAAGCTGGCGATGCGGCCGCGGCAGTGCGCGATCAGGTCGTCCGGGGCGATCTCGGCGCCGGGGACGAGCTCGACGAAGGCGGCGGGCACCTCGTCGTAGCGGTCGTCGGGGACGCCCACGACCTGGGCGATGTTCACGGCGGGATGGGTCTGCAGGTACGACTCGATCTCGAGGGCGGCTACGTTCTCGCCGCCGACCTTGAGCATGTCCTTCACGCGGCCCATGAAGCTGACGCGGCCATCCTCGTCGAGGGCGCCGAGGTCGCCGGTGTTGAACCAGCCCTCGGCGTCGAAGCACTCGGCGTTCTTCACGGGGTCCTTGTAGTAGCCCTCAAAGACGCAGTAGCCGCGCATCCAGATCTCGCCGCGAGTGTTGGGGTCGTCAATGAGGGCGCCGCTCTCGGGGTCGCGAATCTGGAGCTCGATGCCGGGGAGGGGGCGTCCGGAGGTGACGGGGCGCTTCTCGGGGGGGTCGTCGGGGTGGCTGAAGCAGGCGACGCCGCCGCACTCGGTGAGGCCATAGGCGTTGGTGTGCTGGGCGGTGGGGAGGGCGGCGTGGATGCGGCGGAGGGCATCGGGCGGCGCGACGTTGTTCATGAGGCGGATACGGGAGAACTCGGCGGCGTCCCACTCGGGGTGGTTGAGCAAGGCCGTCGTGATGGGCGGGAAGGTGGAGAAGCAGACAGTGGCGCGCTCGTCGCGGAGCTGGGCGATGCCAAGCCCGGGCTCGAAGTGGGTGAGGGTGATGTAGGCGGCGCCCGAATCCATGCAGCCGATGAGGGGGAGGATGGCGCTCATGTGGAACAGCGGCAGCGGATCCCAGAAGCGGTCCTCGGCGGTGAGCCGGAAACGGTCGCCGCAGGCGTTCGCGGAGGTGCGGACGAGGGCCTCGTGCGTGAGGGGGCAGCCCTTGGGATCGGCGGTGGTACCCGAGGTGTACATCATCATGGCGACGTCGCGCAGGCGGACGCGGGAACGGAGGAGGTGGACCTCCTCGTCGGTCACCCCCTCGGCGGCGGCCTCGTAGATGGCGCGGTCGAGCATGCCCGCCGGGGTCGATTCATTCCGGCTCGCTTCGCTCGGTCGCTCGACTGCTTCGCGCTCGCTCCCCAACAAGACGACGCTGCGGAGGAGGGGGGCGCCGGGGAGGGCGAGGGCGGCGGGGTCGGGAGCGGCGGCGAGGCCGGGGAGGCAGCGGTGCAGCAGCTCGACGAAATCGACGTGCTCGTCGATGAGGTCGCTGGTGATCAGCAGCTTGAGGTCGGCGTTCTCGATGACGTAGGCGAGCTCGTGCTCCTTGTAGCGGGCGTTGATGGGCACGACCCAGGCGCCGAGCATGGCGGCGCCGAATATGACCTCGACGTAGTCCATGCAGTTGGGCATGAGAATGCCGAGGTGGTCGCCGGGGCCGAGGCCGAGGCCGGCGAGGGAGCGGGCGGCGCGGACGGCGGCCTCGTTGAGGCTCGCGTAGGTGTGGCGGCGGTCGGGGAAGATGACGGCGTCGGCATCGGGGTAGCGGGCGGCGGCGCGGACGGGGAGGTCGCCGAAGGGGACGACCTCGGTCCACGCGCTCGCGGAAGCGGCTCCACTCATGCCGGAGGCCTCACCTGCATGCCACGCACGGCTCAGCGCTTGTCGAACTGGAGGTTGAGCTCGTAGAGGCCGAGCATGATGCCGGGCTGGTGGGTGAAGTCGTTCTTGCCCGGCGCGAAGCGGAGGTTGGCGAGCCGCTCGATGAGGACCTCGGTGGCGATGTTCTGTTCGAGCCGGGAGATGCCCTGGCCGGGGCAGTTGCGCGGCCCCATCGAGAACGTCAGGTGGCGGCCCGGGTTCTTGCGGTCGAGGCGTAGCTCACCCGGGGCGGGGCAGAGGTCGGCGTCGCGGTTGCCGGCGCCGAAGCGGAGGTGGAGGAGGGAGCCCCTGGGGACGTGGACGCCGCGAATCTCCATGTCCTGGGCGACGTAGCGGCCACCGGCGCCGCCCTGCGTGGGGGCGTAGAGGCGGAGCGCCTCTTCGACGAAGAAGCGGACCTTGCCGCGGTCGGCGCGGAGCTCGTCGACGAGCTCGGGGTGCTGGGCGAGGAGGAGCGCCTCGGATGTGAGGGCGTACTGGGTGGTCTCGTTGCCGCCGATGTGCATGAGCACGGCGATGCTGATGATCTCGCCGTCGCTGAGCTTGCGGTCCTCGTACTCGACCTGGGTGAGGAAGGAGATCATGTCCTCCTTCGGGTTGCGGCGCTTCTCGTCGACCTGGGACTGGATGTAGCGGTGGAAGTCGACGAGGACGGCGGCGTTCTCGCGCTCGATGTCGTCGGGAAGCTCGTTGCGGGGGCCATCGCCGTAGACGAAGCGGCGGACCTGGGCCTCCTCCATCTTCTTGAGCATGGGCATGTCCTCAAGGGGGAACCCGAGGATGGTGGTGATGACCGTCTGGGGGAGGGGCGCGGCGAACTGCGTGACGAACTCGACCTCGCCGGCGTCGATCCAGCGGTCGATGAGGCCGTTGACGGCGGCGGTGACCATCTCGCGGTGGCGCTCGGCGCCCTCGGGGCCGACCCAGGGGTCCCAGAGCTGCATGCGATAGCGCTTGTGCTGCTCGACGGTGGGGCGGAGGGTCTGGGCGGCGTCGACGGTGTCACCGAAACCCTCCTCGCGGAAGATCTCGGACTCGACGCGGCTGGAGCCGGCGGCAGCGGCGGCGGAGATGTCCTCGGGCATGAGGTCGAAGAAGCGGGGATCGCGCGTGATCGAGGCGATGTCCTCGAACTTCGAGACGATGAAGGCATCGGCGCCGGGGAACCAGCCCTTGCCCGGGATGCGGGCGATGGGGGCCTCTTCGTGGAGGACCTTGTAGGACTCGAACCAGCGCTCCTGGGAGCCGGGCTCGAACAGCTCGGCGCCGAGATCAGCGGCGACGGGGCAAGCGGAGGCGGGGGACTGTGCGCCGTGGGGGTTCGCGGTTTCGGTCATCGGTGCTCTCTCCTGTTGTGACTAGACGTAGCCGAGTTCTCGCTCCATCGCGTCGATGGCATCTTCGGCGATGTCGTAGGCCTTCATGGCGGTTTCTTCCGAGCAGACGACGGGTGGGCAGACGCGCGTGGCGCTGCCCCCGCCGGAGACGACGAGCCCGCGTTCGAGGCAGTTCTTGTAGAAGAGGCGGCCGGCCTCATGGTTCGGCTGGCGGCTCTCCTTGTCGGTGACGAAGTCGAGGGCGAGGAGGAGGCCCTTGCCGCGCGCGTCGCCCACGGAGGGGTGAGCGTCGCGAATCTGGTGGAGGCGCTCGAGGCAGGCCTCGCCGAGGGCGCGGGTGTGATCGAGCAGGTTCTCATCCTCGATCGTGTCGAGGACGGCGAGGGCGGCGGCGCAGGCGGCGGGTTGGCCGCCATTGGTCGTGGAGGGCTGGGTCTGCTGGAGCGCGTCCTTGAGGCCCTCACGCACGCAGAGGACGGAGATGGGCACGCCGTTCCCGAGCATCTTGCCGATAATGACGGCATCGGGAACGACGCCGTAGTGCTCGGAGGCGAACCACGTGCCCGTGCGTCCGAAGCTGGCGAACTCGTCGAAGATGAGGAGCATGCCGTGGCGGTCCGCGATTTCGCGCAGCCGGGGGAGGAACTCGTCGGGGTAGGTGCGGGCGCCGCTGCCGTTGGTGATGGGCTCGACGATGATGCCGGCGAGCTTGCCGTGGCTGTTCGCGAGCATGAGGCGCTCGGCAAAGTCGGTGCAGTGCATGCCGCAATCGGGGTACGTCATCTTGTACTCGCAGCGGTAGCAGAAGGCGGCGGGCACGGTGAGGAAGCCGGAGGGGCGGGGACCGGTGGCGGGGTTGCCCATGGCCGAGGCGATGGCGCTGGTGGTGCGCCCGTGGTAGTCGCCCATGAAGGAAAGGAATTCGTGGTTGCCGGTGGCGGCGCGGGCAACGCGGAAGGCGGCCTCGGTGGCCTCGGTGCCGGTGTTGAAGAACTGGAAGACGTTGAGGTCGCCGGGCGTAATGGCGGCGAGGCGCTCCATGAGCTGAACGCGCACATCGGTGGGGAAGTCGCGCACGTTCAGGAGGCGTCCGGCCTGGTTGGCAACGGCCTCGGTGATGCGGGGGTGGGCGTGGCCGAGGGCGGCGACCATGTGGCCCTGGGTGAAATCGAGGAAGCGGTTGCCGTCGGCGTCGGTGAGGGTGACGCCCTCACCGTGGGTGAAGGCGACGGGGAGGGTATTCACCATCTGGAAGTAGCTGCCGTACTGGTACCGCTCGGTCTTCTCGAAGAGTTCGCGGGAGCGGGGACCGGGGAGGTCACCGTCAATCAGCGGGGCGTTACGGGCTGAAGCGTTGGCCCACTCGATGCTGTTCGCGAAGGTGGTACCGGAAGCCTGCTGCATCACCATGCCACGCTCCTCCTGCCGGGGGGCGAGGCGGATTGTACGCGCCAGCAGTGAGGGGAGGGCGGCTGGGCGGGCCTATGCGTCGAGAGCGCCGATGCGCGCGGCCTCGGTCTCACGCAGATGCTGGGCCTCGTCAGGCGTGAACTGTGAGCCGCATGTGCCGCACAAGTAGCGAGAGGCCTTGTCCTCGTGCCCGATGTCGTCAGCCTCCGCCCACTGGGGAACAAGGACAACGTGGGGGCACTCCGCCTGCTCGACGGCATCGTCGTGGAGGCCTACCGCCTCGCTGCCCGGACCGCGCCGGAAGAGCTTGTCGAGGAATCCCATGACGGCCTCCTTGCGGCGTCCATGCCACGCCCCAATCCTATAGGAATCGTGAAGGCGACGCGGGAATACGCAAGCCGCCGCCGCGGCCGCGGCTTTGAACCCGGTCGAGTAGCCTAGCCACCGCCATGACGGGAGCGCTCGCGCCGTACCGTGTCATCGACCTGACCCGCGAGATGGGGGCAGTGTGCACGCGCATGCTGGCGGGGCTGGGGGCGGACGTCGTGAGGGTGGAGCCGCCGGGCGGGGACGCGACGCGGAGGCGGGCGCCCCTGATCGGCGGCGGCGAGCGGCTGAGCGCCTGGTGGGCGCAGATGCACGTGGGCAAGCGCAGCATCACGGTCGCCGAGACGTCGGCGGAAGATGCGGCCTTCCTGCTCGAACTGTGCGCGAGCGCCGACGCCGTCGTGCTCTCGCCGAACGACCGGGGCGAGTCGTGGCCACTGGCGCTCGACGAGGTGGCGGAGCGGGCGCCACATGTGGTGCGCACGGTGATCACGCCGTTCGGGCTGGCAGGACCGAAGGCGGGGTGGCTCGGGAACGACCTGGTGGGGTTGGCGGCCGGGGGGCTCATGTCGCTCTGCGGCGACCCCGACCGGGCGCCCCTGCGGGTATCGGTGGAGCAGGCGTACGCGCTGGCAGGCGCGCAGGCATGCGTCGGCACGCTGCTGGCGCTGCGGGCGCGACAGCTCACGGGCCGAGGGCAGCTCGTGGATGTGTCAATGCAGGCGGCTGTCGCGAACGCACTCGGAAACTCGCGCCTGTACTACGCGATGGACGGGCTGGTCACGAAGCGGGCGGGGGGGGTCGGGCGTTCGGGACGCAGGGCACACGGATGATCTTTCCCTCGGCGGACGGGTATGTGGCGTACTGGCGCCAGCCGGAGAGCCTGCGCGCGCTGGCGCGGTGGTTCGACGACGCGGGCGAGCCACGCACCTTCGATCCGGAGGCGTGGGCTGGTCGGGCACTCGCGGGCGGGGCATTGCCGAACCCCGAGGAGGTGGATGAGCTGGAACGCGAGATCCGGCGCTTCCTTGCGCACCGGAGCACGCACGAGCTCTCGGAGGAGGGGCAGCCACGGGGTTTGCTGATCTACCCGGTCAGCACCATGGCGGACCTCGTCGAGAGCGAGCACCTGGCGGCGCGGGCGTTCTTCGAGGAGACGCCCTCGCCGGCGGGGACGCTACGGATGCCGGGCGCGCCCATGAAGCTCTCCGAAACGCCCTGGCGGACGGGGCAGGTGGCGGCGGCAGGGGCCCACGGGGAGGCGCTGCGGGCGGATGTGGCCGGGGGTGGGCGGGCGCGCGAAACCGCGAAGGGTGGAGGGCCGGTGGGCCCCCGCGACCTCTTCCGGGGGGTGCGCGTGGCGGACTTCTCGTGGGTGGGCGTGGGGCCGAACTCGACGCAGATGCTGGCCTGGCACGGGGCGGAGGTGGTCCGCGTGGAGTCGACGCTGAAGCTGGACACGTTCCGCTCGGGCGGGCCGCGACCGGAGGGCGACAGGAGTCCCGACGGGAGCGCCTACTGGGCCAACCACAACCGCGACAAGCTGGGCGTGCAGATCAATCTGCGGACACCCGCAGGGCTGGCGGCGGCGAAGCGGCTGATTGCTGTGAGCGATGTCGTCACGGAGTCGTTCACCCCGGGGTTCATGGCGCGAGTGGGGCTGGACTACGAGGCCGTTCGGGCGATCAACCCGAACGTGATCATGATGTCGATGTCGATGGAGGGGCAGTACGGGCCGCACGCGCAGTTCCGCGGGTTCGGGCTGATCTTGCAGGCGGCGGCGGGCATTACGGGGTTCACGAGCTGGCCCGACCGTCCGCCCACGGGCACCGGAGTCGCGTACACGGACTGGGTAGCGATGCACTTCGCGGCGTCCTCGTTGCTGGCGGCGCTCGACCACCGCCATCGGACGGGCGAGGGGCAGTACATCGACCTCTCGCAGTTAGAGGCGACGACGTACGCCCTCGACGGCGAGCTCGTGGCGGCGCTGAACGGGGGCGAGGTCGCGACGGCGAACGGCAACCGCCACCGCGAGGCGGCGCCACACGGCGTCTTCGCCTGCCGGGGAGAGGATCGCTGGTGCGCGCTCGCGGTGATGAGCGACGCGCAGTGGACCCGCCTCTGTGAGGCGATAGGGCGGGAGGACTGGGCGGCGGACGAGGGGCTGCGGACGGCGGCGGGGCGGAAGCGTCGGGAGGACGAGATCGAGGCGGGGCTGGCGGCGTGGTGCGGGGAGGGAACGGCGGAGGAGGCGCAAGAACGGCTGCAGGCAGCAGGGGTCCCCGCGCACCTGGTGGCGACCATGGCGGACGTCCAGCACGACCCCCAGTTGCAGTCGCGAGGGCACTTCTGGGAGATGGACCACCCGGTCATCGGGCCGCTGACCTACGACGGCCCGGCCTACCTGCTCAGCGAGACGCGGGCGGGACCGCGAAACCCGGCACCGCTGTTGGGGCAGCACACGGAGCAGGTCTTCCGGGAGCTGCTCGGCTACAGCGAAGAGGAGTTGGTGGAGCTGGTCGTCAGCGGCGCGGTCCAGTAGTGGCCGGCCCAAGAAGAAGCCGCGGCGCCTGAGCGCCGCGGCTTTCTGTACCCGTGCGGGCCGCGATCTAGCGATCGGGGCCTGCGAGGTAGTTGTCGAGCACCTTGTGCATGTGGCGGATGCGGCGCTCGCGGTAGTTGATGAGGAGCCCCTTGTAGGCGCGCGAGTTCATGCCCTTCTGCACGCGCGGCAGGTTGTAGGAGTCCTGGTCCATGACGAGGCCGATGGAGATCTCGCCGTGCTTGTACTGGCTGTGGATGGGCCGCGGAGGATGGTCAACCCCCGGCGGGATGCGCACGTAGGTCTGCATGTCGAAGTACATCTTGTTCGGGTCCGTCGCGTGGGGACGCTGGCGGAAGAACAGGAAGTTGAGGGCGTTCGTGTTGAAGGTGAGGCTGGGGAAGATGTAGTAGTGGTAGTCGTCGGAGAGCTGATCGTCGTTCAGCTCGGAGACGTCGAGGCCCTGGGCGGCGGCCGACTTTTTGGTGGCCGCCTGCATGGCGGGTCGCACACCACCCATGCCGCCCTCGAATGTATCGGGGTTGATGCCGGCGGCGATCATGAACTCCCGCAGCGGCTGGGTGATCTCCTGCTGGTTCGGGTAGCGCGGGCTGACGAGACCGAACGGGACGAGGTATCGGTTGTGGCGCTCGTACAGGTCGATCTGCACGTGGATGTCGTCCAGCGACTCCAGCAGCTGCGGATGGATGCCCTGCACGTGGTAGACCTCGTTGAAGGCGTCGACAGAGGTCTTCCAGTTCGTGTCCCACTCGATCGTCATGTCGGCGACGATGGCGTAGTCCTCGAAGTGGTAGGGATCGAGGTGCTGGTTGACGGGATCGAGGAACTCCTCGAGGGGCTCGCAGTCGGGGTTCATGTTGAACCAGACGAAGCCGCCCCAGGTGTCGCAGGGCACTTCGACGAGGGCCGTCTCCTGGGGTACGCCCTGGGTGAACGTGTCCTCGTCCGGCACGAACTTCTTGGAACCGTCGAGGTTGAACTCGAAGAAGTGGTAGGCGCACTGGAACGACTCGGCGTGGCCCATGCCGGGGTTGCGAATCTGGTTCCCGCGGTGCGGGCAGACGTTGTAGAAGGCGCGGACCTTGTCCTCCGCCTCACGCACGATGAGCAGCGACTCGCTGCCGAGCTCGGTAGTGAAGTAGTCGCCCACGTTGGGGGTGTCGGACTCACGGCCGGCCATATTCCAGACCTTCGTCCACATGCGCTCCCACTCGAGCTCCATGTACTCCTTCGAGGTGTAGCGCTCCTTGGGGATGAGCGTGGTGCCCATGAAGGGCTCGGGCGCCTTCTCCGTGGGGGTTCCCTGTCGGACGGACGTGGTCATGGGGCAACTCCGGATGGGGATTCGCGCGAGTTTCGCGCAGGCACTGGCAAGGTACCCGGAAACGCCCTGCGAGGGAACCCCGGAGACCGCCGGACCGCCCCTTTTCGGCCCGGGAACGGGGCGCGGCCGCGCGACTGCGCTAGAATCGCTCGCCGTGGACCTGCGCAGAAGCATCCGTGACGTTCCCGACTTTCCCAGGGAGGGCGTGCTCTTCCGCGACATCACGCCGTTGCTGGCCGATCCGCTCGCCTTCCGCTACAGCGTGAACGAGCTGTGCGTGCACGCCGCGCGACGCGACGCCTCCGCCATCGTGGGCATCGAGTCGCGAGGCTTCCTGTTCGGTGCGGCGATGGCGGACCGCATGCGCCTGCCCTTCGTGCCGGTGCGGAAGCCGGGCAAGCTGCCGGCGGCGCACATGTCGATCGAGTACTCGCTGGAGTACGGCGACAGCCAGCTCGACATCCACGAGGACGCGCTGGAGGTGGGGAAGCGGGCGTACATCGTCGATGACCTGCTGGCGACGGGGGGAACGGCGGCGGCGGCCACGAAGCTGGTGGAGCTGGCGGGCGGCGAGGTGGTCGGGCTGGGGTTCGTGATCGAGCTGGAGGCGCTGGGCGGCCGGGCCAAGATCGACGGCTACGACGCCATCAGCCTCGTGCGCTACTAGGCGACCAGTGTGAGCGGCATCACGCCCATCCGCATCCTGCCGGGCGAAGGCATCGAGGTCCTCGATCAGACGCTGCTGCCGCACGAGGAACGCCGCCTGCGGCTGGGCACGGTGGCGGAGGTGGCCGAAGCGATCCGATCGCTGCGGGTGCGGGGAGCGCCCCTCCTGGGCGTGACCGGCGCCTGCGGGATGGCGATCGCGGGGGAGGAGCGCGGGGCGAGCGCGGAAGCGCTGGCGCTAGCGGCGGCGGAGCTGAAGGCGACCCGCCCGACCGCCGTCGACCTGGGCGCGATGATCGATGAGGCGCTGGCGGCGGTGGCGGCGGCCGGCGGGGAGGAGGAGGCGCGGGCCGCGCTCTGGCGGTTCGCGGAGCGGGCCCTGGCACGGCAGCACGAAAGGGACGCAGCGCTCGCGCGGCACGGATGGAATCTGCCCGGGCTGGAGGGGGCGGTCCTGACCCACTGCAACACCGGCGGCCTGGCCACGGGCGCGGAAGGGACGGCCCTGGCGGTTATCGCGGAGGCCTGGCGAGCGGGACGGGTCGAGCGCTGCTACGCCACCGAGACGCGTCCGCTGCTGCAGGGCGCGCGCTTGACGATGTGGGAGCTGGAGGCGCTCGGCATTCCGGGGACGCTTCTGCCGGACACGGCGGCGGCCTCGCTGATCGCGTCGGGGCGGGTGAACGCCGTCATCACCGGCGCGGACCGGATCGCGGCAAACGGCGACGGGGCGAACAAGGTGGGGACGTACGGGCTGGCGGCGGTCGCCGCCCGGCACGGCGTGCCCTTCTACCTGGCCGCCCCGATCAGCACGTTCGATGCGGCCACACCGTCGGGCGAGGCGATCCCGATCGAGTTCCGCGCCGACGATGAGGTGGGGGGCTTCGGCGGCGAGCGCTGGAGCCCGGAAGGCGGGGCCGCCTACAACCCCGCCTTCGACGTGACCCCGGCAGAGCTGATCGCGGGCATCGTCACGGAGTCGGGGGTCCTGCGGCCTCCGTACGGGCCGGCGATCGCCGCCCTGACCGCCGCGAGCAGCTAGCGGGGTAGACTCCGAAGCAGTGCCTGAATCGATCGAGCTCGCGGTCCTTGGCGGGAGCGGTTTCTACGAGATGCCGGGGCTGCGCGGGGTGGAGGAGCTGGCGGTTGAGACGCCGTTCGGGCAGCCCAGCGACGCGATCCGGGTGGGGGAGCTGGAGGGGCGGCGCGTCGCCTTCCTGGCGAGGCACGGTCGCGGGCACCGGCTGCTGCCCTCGGAGATACCCCAGCGAGCCAATTTCTGGGCGCTGAAGTCGCTGGGCGTGCGGCGCGTGCTGGCGGTGTCGGCGGTGGGGTCGCTGCGGGAGGAGTACGCACCGGGCCACCTCGTGACACCCGACCAACTGATCGATCGCACGCGCGGGGACCGGCCGGCCACGTTCTTCGGGGAGGGCGTCGTGGCGCACGTGGCTTTCGCGGAGCCGTTCTGCGCGAGCCTGCGGGCGCGGGCGCTGACGGCGGCGCGGGCGGCAGGGGCGACCGCGCACGAAGGCGGCGCCTACGTGGTGATCGAGGGGCCAGCCTTCGGGACGCGCGCGGAGAGCGAGCTGTACCGCTCGTGGGGGGCGAGCCTGGTGGGGATGACGGCGCTGCCGGAGGCGAAGCTGGCGCGCGAGGCCGAGCTCTGCTACGCAATGCTGGCGGCCGTGACCGACTACGACGCCTGGCATGAGGGGGAGGCGGCGGTCGACGCCGCGATCGTCATGAGGCGTCTGGCGGAGAACGTCGAGGTGAGCCGCCGGGCGGTGGGGAATCTGGCAGCCGCCCTGGAAGACGATGGCTGCGACTGCGGGCGGGCGCTGGACGCGGGACTGGTGACGTCGCGGAAGGCGATCCCTGCCCATGCGCGAGAGCGGCTCGGACCGGTGCTGCGGCGGCGCCTCGGGGCAGACGCATGACGCTGCTCGTGTCGGGCTGGGTGGCGCTGGACGATATCGAGACGCCGTTCGCGAAGGTTGCGCAATCCCTGGGGGGCTCGGCGACGTGCGCGGCGCTGGCGGCGACGCAGTTCACGGGCGTGCGCCTGCTGGCGGCGATTGGCGAGGACTTCCCCGCGAGCGAGCGGGCCAAGCTTGAGGGGCGCGGCATCGACCTCGCGGGGCTGACGACGGTCGAAGGCGGGACGACGAGTCGTTGGGGAGCGCGCTACCACTACGACATGAACACGCGCGACACGCTCTACACCCATCTCGGGGTGAATGACGGCTGGCGGCCCGTGCTGCCGGAAGGCTGGGAGGACTCGGAAACGGCGTTCATGGCGGCGGACGACCCCGCCGCGCAGCGCGGCCTGCTCGCGGCGCTGACGGCCCCGCGCGCCACGATGGTCGACACGATCAAGCTCTACATCGAGACGGAGCAGGAGGGGGTGCGGGCGGCCATGCGGGAGGCCCACTTCGCCTCCCTGAACGAGACGGAGGCACGCCAGCTGACGGGAGTGGCCAGCATCGCGAAGGCGGGGCGGGCGCTGGTGGAGGCGGGGGCGCCGGCGGCGTTGATCAAGCTCGGGGAGTACGGGGCCGTCTACGTGAGCGAGGACGACTACTTCGTCGCACCGGGCTATCCCCTCCAGGAGGTGGTAGACCCCACGGGGGCGGGGGACACCTTCGCGGGGGCGTTCCTGGGCTACCTCGACACAGTGGAGGTCACGCCGCGGGAGATCCGGCGGGCGATCATCTACGGGTCCGCGGTGGCCTCGTTCGCGGTGGAGGGGTTCGGGCCGAGCCGTCTGCTGGGGCTCACGCGCCACGAGGTGGAGGAGCGCTACCGCGAGTTCCGCGAGTTCACCCACTTCGAGGAGGTGGCGTGATGGCGGAGCGGGAGCTTCCCTGGGTGGCGGGACGGGAGCGGCGCGAGTATCTGGTGCGGAGGCTGCGGAGTCGCGACGCGATCCGGGAACGGCTGCAACCGCAGCGGGAGCACGCCGCCTATGCGCTCGCGCAGCTCGAGCCGGGACTGTTCGAGCGGACGCGCTGGTTCACCGGGGAGGGGGCGGGCGGGCGCGGTCTGGTGACGCACAGCCGAGGGGGTCTGGGCGACGCGACGTTCGTGATGGGCGACCCGGAGGCGGCGACAGCTATCCTCTCGATCGAGCCGGGGCCGGCGCGCACCTACCTGACCTGCCGCCGCGAGCACGTCGATGCGGTGCGGAGCGTGTACCACCTCTCGAACAGCCAGGCGATGCTGCGCATGAGCGTGACCGCGAACACCTTCCGGCGGCGGGTGGTGGTTGCGGCCACGGGCCTGCTGGGGATCGACATCCGCCGCATCAACCAGCTGTACGGTTCGGACGGGAATCCCACGTACTACGAGGCGGGACACATCGACGGGGGGGTGTACCGGGGGGTGGTCATCAGCGGGCGGCTGGTGGCGATCGCGGGTACGCACGCCGTCTCGCCGCAGGAGGGGATCGCGGTGGTGGGGAACGTGTTCACCCATCCCCGGCACCGCGGGCAGGGATACGCGACGGCGGCGACAAGCGCCGCCACCGAGGCGCTGCTGGAGCAGTGCGACACGGTCGTACTGACCGTGGACCCGGCGAACGCGCCCGCGATCACCGCGTACCGGCGACTGGGCTACCGCGAAGCGGGAGAGATGGTGGAGGCGACGGCGATGCGTCGGGACGCGACGGCGATGCTGGCCCTGCCGCGGCGCCTGCTGGCGCAGCTGCGGGGGCGGCAGCGCGGGGGAGCGCTGGTTTCGGTACGCTTGTGAGGCTTCACACAAACCAACGCGAAGGCGAACGGTACGGCGAATGAGCGTTCCTTCCGACATCATCAGTGACCCGACGCGCGTGCGCGAAGGGGTCGACCGCATCGAGTGGGCGGCGCGGGAGATGCCCGTGCTGGCCCGCATCCGCGAGCGCTTCGCACGCGAGCAGCCGCTCAAGGGCGTACGCATGGCGGGCTGCCTGCACGTGACCACGGAGACGGCGAACCTGGCGCTCGCGCTGCGCGACGGCGGCGCCGAGCTGCGGCTCTGCGCCAGCAACCCGCTGTCGACGCAGGACGACGTGGCGGCGGCGCTGGTGGAGGAGTACGGCATCTCCGTGTTCGCCCGGCGGGGCGAGAACAACGAAACCTACTACCGGCACATCCACCAGGCGCTCGACCATAGCCCGCAGGTGACGATGGACGACGGCGCCGACCTGGTGGCGACGATCCACCAGGAGCGGCGGGAGCTGCTGCCGGGCGTCGCGGGAGGCATGGAGGAGACGACGACGGGCGTCATCCGCCTGCGGGCGATGGCGGCGGATGGAGCACTGGGCTACCCGATCGTGGCCGTGAACGATTCGGATACGAAGCACCTGTTCGACAACCGCTTCGGAACGGGTCAGTCGACGCTGGACGGCATCATCCGGGCGACGAACGTGTTGCTCGCGGGCAAGACATTCGTGGTCGCGGGGTACGGCTGGTGCGGACGGGGACTGGCCAGCCGGGCGCGAGGGATGGGGGCGCACGTGGTCGTGACGGAGGTCGACCCGGTGCGGGCGCTGGAGGCGGTGATGGAGGGATTCAGGGTGATGCCGATGGCGGAGGCCGCGACGATCGGCGACATTTTCGTGACGGTCACCGGCGACTGCCATGTGATCGATGGGGCGGTGCTCGAGACCATGAAGAACGGCGCCATCATGGCGAACAGCGGCCACTTCGATAACGAGATCGACCTGGACGCGCTGGAGGGCATGAGCGAGGGGAAGCGGCGCGTGCGTGACCACGTCGACGAATATCGCCTGGGGGACGGGCGCACGCTCTTCCTGCTGGGAGAGGGACGGCTGGTGAACCTCGCGGCGGCGGAGGGACACCCCGCCTCGGTGATGGACATGTCCTTCGCCAACCAGGCGCTGGGAACGGAGTGGCTGGTGGCCAACGAATCGACGCTGGACAACCAGGTACACGAGCTGCCGGACTCGATCGACGAGGAGATCGCGCGCCTGAAGCTGCAGGCGATGAGCATCGGCATCGATACGCTCACGGAGGAGCAGCGGCGCTACCTCAGCAGCTGGCAGGCGGGCACATGAGCGCGCGCTTCGTCACCTCCGAGTCGGTGACCGAGGGGCACCCGGACAAGATCTGCGATCAGATCTCGGACGCCATCCTCGACGAGATCCTCGCGAGGGACCCGCTGGCGCGCGTCGCCTGCGAGACGGCGATCACGACGGGGCTCGTGCTCGTGATGGGCGAGATCACGACGAACGCCTACGTGGACATCCCCCGCATCGTTCGTGAAACGATCCGGGACATCGGCTACACCTCGTCCGACATCGGCTTCGACTGGGAGACGTGCGGCGTGGTGACGGCCATCGACGAGCAGTCGCAGGACATCGCCGCAGGCGTGAACCGCTCGTGGGAAGCGCGCCACGGGGCGCGCGAGAGCGAGGAGCTCGAGACAGGCGCGGGCGACCAGGGAATGATGATCGGGTTCGCCTGCGACGAGACGCCGGAGCTGATGCCGCTCAGCATCTCGCTGGCGCACCGGCTCGCGCGGCGGCTGGCGGAGGTGCGCAAGAGCGGCGAGCTCCCCTGGCTGCGCCCCGACGGCAAGTCGCAGGTGACGATCGAGTACGGCGACGGCTGGGAGTTGCGCCGGGCCGAGGCTATCGTGATCTCGACGCAGCACGCCCCGGATGTGGACCAGGAGGCGATCGAGACGGACGTGCGCCGCCACATCATCGACACGATCGTCGACCGCTCGCTGGTGGACGGGGACACGAAGGTCTACGTGAACCCCTCGGGGCGGTTCGTCGTGGGGGGGCCAAAGGGCGACTCAGGGCTTACGGGACGGAAGATCATCGTCGATACCTATGGGGGCGTGGCGCGGCACGGGGGCGGCGCCTTCAGCGGCAAGGACCCGACGAAGGTGGACCGCTCGGCCGCCTACGCGGCCCGCTGGGTGGCGAAGACGATCGTGGCGGCGGGGCTGGCGCGGCGCTGCGAGGTGACGCTCTCGTACGCGATCGGGGTGGCCCAGCCGACCTCGGTCAACGTCGAGACCTTCGGAACGGGCGAGGTCGGGGACGACGCCATTCTCGCTGCCGTGCGCAAGCACTTCGACCTGCGCCCGGGGGCGATCATCCGCGACCTGGACCTGCGCCGGCCCATCTTCCGGGCGACGGCCGCCTACGGGCACTTCGGGCGCACGGGGCTGGATGTGCCCTGGGAGGACACCGGGCGGGCGGCGGACGTTGCGGCAACGGCGCGACGCGGGGAGTAACGTTCGCCAGGCATGGACGCGATCATCCTCGTCGGGGGGCAGGGAGCGCGGCTGCGGCCGCTGACGCTGACGCGCCACAAGAGCCTGATCCCGGTCGCCAACCGGCCCGCACTTGAGCACCTGCTGGACTGGCTCGGCCGGTTCGGCATCGAGCGGGCGGTGCTCGCCATGGGGCAGCACCAGGACGACCTCGTCGAGGCCTTCCCGGAGGGTGATCGCCGGGGGATCACGATCGCGCACGTGGTGGAGCGCGAGCGGCTGGAGTCGGGCGGCGCGATCCGGAACGCGGTGCGGGCGGCGGAGGTGGAGGGGCGCTTTCTCGTGCTCAACGGCGACGTGTACGTCGACTTCGACCTTGGGGCGGCGCTGGCGGCGCACGCCCAGACGGAAGCGCGGCTGACGCTGGCGCTCTGCCGGGTGGCGGACCCGTCGGCGTTCGGGGTGGCGGTGGTGGACGGGGACTCGCGGATCAGGGGGTTCGTCGAGAAGCCCCCGCCGGGGACGGCGCCAAGCGACCTCGTGAACGCGGGCGTGTGGGTGTTCGAGCCGGACCTGGTGGGGGAGATCCCGCGCGGGGCGGTGCGCGTGGAGGAGACGCTTTTCCCCTCGCTGGTGGGGCGCCGGGAGAACGTGCTCGGCTACCGCTTCGAGGGGCTCTGGGCGGACCTGGGGACGCCCGCGCGCTACCTCGAACTCTCGCGGGCGCTGGCGCAGCGTGCGGGCGCGCCGTTCCTGGCGGAAGGCGCCGTGGTGGGAGAGGGCGCGCGCGTCGAAGCGTCGTCGGTGGGGGCGGGGAGCGTGGTGGCGGCGGGGGCGGGCGTAACGGGGTCGGTGCTGTGGGAGGATGTGCGCGTGGAAGCAGGCGCGCAGGTGAGCGACTCGGTGCTGGCGGACGGCGTCTGCATCGGCGAGGGGGCGCTGGTGCGCGGGGCGGTGCTGGGACGGGGGGCGAGCGTGGCGGCGGGCGCACGGCTGCGGCCGGGCGAGTCGGTCGAGCCCGGCGGGCGGCGGGGGTGAGGCGGCCATGAGCGAGAACCCGGTGCGCTTCGGGACGGACGGCTGGCGCGCGATCATGGGCGAGGCGTTCACGTTCGAGAATGTTCGGGCGTGCGCCCAGGCGGTCGCGGAGCACTTCGCCGAGACGCGCGGGCGGGGCGAGCCGCTCGTGGTGGGGTACGACACACGCTTCCAGTCGGACGAGTTCGCGCTGGCGGTGGCGCGCGTGCTCGCGGGGAACGGCTTTGCCGTGCAGCTGGCGGACCGGCCCGCGCCCACGCCTGCCCTGAGCTACCGCATCGTCGAGGCGGGAGCGGGGGGCGGCGTCATCGTGACGAGCAGCCACAACCCGTTCCGCTGGAACGGGATCAAGGTGAAGCCGCACTACGGCGGCAGCGCCAGCCCCGAGATCGTGGCCGACATCGAGCGGCGCGTGCCCGCCGTCCTGGCGGACCCGGCGAGGCCGAAGCTGGCGCCGGCGGACTCCGACGCGATCACGCGCTTCGACCCGATCCCGGGGTACCTGGCGGGGCTGGGGCGGCAGGTCGACCTGGACCGCATCCGGGGGGCGGGGCTGCGGGTGGCGGTCGACCCGATGTTCGGCGCCGGGGCGGGGCTGCTCACGGAGCTGCTCGACGGGGGCAGCACGCGGGTGGAGGAGATTCACACCGAGCGCAACCCGCTCTTCCCGGGGCTGCGGGCGCCGGAGCCGATCGCCTCGAACCTCGATGCGCTGCTGGCGCTGGTGGCGGGCGGGGGCTTCGACGCGGGCATCGCGAACGACGGCGACGCCGACCGGGTGGGGCTCGTGGACGGATCAGGAGCGTACGTGGACCAGCTACGTACCTTCGCGCTGCTCGTACAACACCTGCTGGGAGCGAGGGGGCTGCGGGGGGCGGTCGTGAAGTCGGTGACGACGACGGCGATGGCCCGGCTGCTGGCGGAGCACCACGGGGCGGCCTGCATCGAGACGCCCGTGGGATTCAAGCACATTGGCCCGGTGATGATGCGCGAGGATGCGCTCATCGGGGGCGAGGAGAGCGGGGGGTACGGCTTCCGCGGGCACCTGCCCGAGCGCGACGGCATCCTGTCGGCGCTCTACCTGCTGGATGCGATGGCGCTGAGCGGGAAGGGTCCCGCCGAGCTGCTGGACGAGGTATTCGCAATCACGGGGCCCCACTTTTACGAGCGCGTGGATCTGGAGCTCGAGGCGGGCGCAAACACCGCCGTCAAGGCGGCGCTGGACGCAGCCTCGCCAGGGGAGTTCGCGGGCCTGCCCGTAACAGGCGTCGATACGACGGACGGGTGGCGCTTCCTGCTGTCGGAGGGCTGGGTGCTGTTCCGCCTCTCCGGCACGGAGCCGCTGCTGCGCATCTACACCGAGCTGCGGGACGAATCGAAGGTGGGGTCGGTGATCGAGGCGGGGCAGGCACTGGTGGGGGACGCCTTCGCGGGGTGACGCGGCCGTTCCCGCTGCCCTCACCGCCACCTGCGCCCTCTTGCCCTGACCCCAAGGCTCAGATGTCGAAGATCCGCTGAAATGCCGCGACCGTAGCATAGGGCACGTTCTCTATCAGGCAGACCGCTTGGACCCCCGTGTCGTCGCTCAGAACGGTCGGCACTGGTTCGCGGTCGCGGTGAAGCACAGCCGCCGCCACGAGCTCCGGGTCGGCGGCGCCGGGAGAGTTCGTGAACAATCGCCCGTGCGTGGATGCGAGCGCGAGCGTGCGCTCGGCTACGTCTTTGGTTGTGGGCATCACGAATCTCTTGTGATCGCGGACCCAACGTGCTGCCTCGGTCTCCCTCCGCCGAGTCGCCTCCCGCTGAACGGCCTCGGAAATGCGCAACTCGTTGCGCTTCCCAAGGTCTTCCAGCATCTGCCGTCCGGGTCCGGTCTTGACAAGCGCGATGATCGCGTTCGTGTCGATGTAGTAACAGCGCGGTGAGTTGTCGGCCATCAAAGCTCGAGCGTCGCCACCACCTGCTCCGTGCGCAGGTCTAGCAGGCGCGCAACGCGTTCTATCCCGAAGCGCCCATCGGCCACTGCCGACCGCGCCCCCACGAGCGCCCGCGGGCCCAAGTACCTTCGGTACCGAACCGCCGTTGATGCGCCGCCCTTACCGCCTCCGCCGGCTCTAGAAGGCTTCGGCAAGCTGGGGTCGCCAACGAGACCCAGCTGCGCGAGCCGCACGCCGAGCACGCTGTTGCTGACGTTGAACCGCTCACGCAACCGCCGGCGCACTTCGCCTGGCAGCGAGCGATATTCGTCGACGAACGGGGCATCCGCGATCAGCGGTTCCAGGTCCGCGTGTGGGACGAGCAGCGCCCCCGCAACACGGTTCGCCACGCGCTCCTCTCGGTTGTTCGTCCTGTGGCTAACGAAGGGTGTGCAGAGAGCGAGCTCCCGCCGGCCCTGCCGTAGACACAGATGCGTGAGTTCGTGGGCGAGCGTAAACAGTCGCGGCGCCGCAGCGTCCCCGGAACTCAGCAACACAGCTGGCGGCATCCCCACCTCCCAGCGCGAAGCCCCGCGCAACTCCCCGATGTCGAGCGAAAGCGTGAACACAAACACCCCTGCGTTCTCGACCACTGCAACCGCGTCCGCCAGTGCCGTCTTGTCGTCGGCCCACTTATCCTGCCGTGCCTGAGTCAGCCCGATGGCCGTCCGGACCGCGGTCGCGAACCGCTCGATCGCTGCGTCGTGGAATGTGCCATCGGTGCCCACCAGCTCCGTAAGGGTCCCTACCGGCAGGCTAACCTCCTCCGCCGAGCCCTCCGCCAGTGCGATCTCTTTGGCCAGCTCGCAGAACGCATCGAAGGTGCGCAGCTTCCGATGGGTCGCATAGCTCGCCGCGCTCGCACCTGTGCGGAAGTCCGTCTGCGGACGCTCCCAACTCGCGGGGTCGGCCATCGCCCCGAACGGCAGCAGGAGCGCTTCGGCCCACGCCTCGATCTCAGGCATCGAACGGCGCGTTTCGCCAGCCTCCCAGTCCCGCAGCCCCGCGACGGTCACTGCAGCCTTCGGAACAGAACGGCGTAGCGCCGCCTGAATCTTCTTCGCAGCCGTCTCCTCGTCCAGCCCGATGCTATCGCGCACGTGGCGACACGACCGCCCGTCAATGGCGAGCCTCGGTTCGTCGTCGAAAAGCGCTCCCTGCGTCACCGCCCCAGTGTAGCGCGCCGCACCGGCCCCACTCGCGGTGCTTCACGTAAGAGAAGTTGGGGCCTACACTCGGGATTGGCTCACTGGAGGGACAGCGGCTTACCGGCCGCGCCTCCGCTCGCTGAAACGCTTGGGGCGAGGCGCCACCGGCAGACCCCGAGCCGCCACGACCGCATGGCGTGGCAGGCACCGGTCATCCCCCACCAGGGAACAGGCCGAGACTCTAGAGCCGGTGAAGGACTCAACCATGGTTCGGATGACGGGATCCCAGATCCTGCTGGAGTGTCTCCAGCGGGAGGGCGTATCGACGATATTCGGCTACCCCGGCGGCGTGGTGCTCCCGCTCTATGACACGCTGCCCCAGTTCCCCGCGATCCAGCACGTGCTGGTGCGGCACGAACAGGGCGCGGCGCACATGGCCGATGGCTACGCCCGCGCCTCGGGCGAGGTCGGCGTCTGCCTGGCGACGAGCGGTCCGGGCGCGACCAACCTGGTCACTGGCATCGCGACCTCGTACCTGGACTCGACGCCGATGGTGGCGATCACGGGGAACGTGGCGCGCACGCTGCTGGGCAAGGACGGTTTCCAGGAAGCGGACATCACGGGCATCACGCAGCCGATCACGAAGCACAACTACCTCGTGATGCGTGCCGAGAACATCGCGATGACGGTGCGCGAGGCGTTCCACATCGCGCGCACGGGCCGTCCCGGGCCTGTGCACGTGGACATTCCCAAGGACGTGTTCCAGGAGGAGGCGGAGTTCGTCTGGCCAGAGGAGATCAACCTGCGCGGCTACCGTCCCACGACGAAGGGCCACGCGGGGATGATCCGGCGGGCGGCGGAGGCGCTTAACCGGGCGGAGCGCCCGATCATCATCTCCGGGCACGGGATCATCTGGGGCAACGCCTCGAGCGAGCTCATCGAGCTGGCGGAGAAGGCGCAGATCCCCGTGATCACGACCTTCCTCGGGATCGGGGGCTTCCCCGAGACCAACCCGCTCAGCTACGGCTTCCTCGGTATGCACGGCATGTACCACGCCAACATGGCCGCGGACGAGGCCGACGTGGTGGTCGGCATCGGGATGCGCTTCGACGACCGCGCGATGGGGCGCTTCAACGACTTCAACCCGACGGCGACGATCGTGCACATCGATATCGACCCGGCGGAGATCGGGAAGAACCTGCCCACGGCAATCCCCGTGGTGGGCGACGTGAAGCGCGTGCTGCCGGAGCTGACGGAGCGCATCGAGCGGCGCGACCGCTCGGCCTGGCTGGGCTGGATCGACAAGGTCGAGGAGGAGCACCCGAGTCTCGAGATCCGGGAGACGCGGCGGCTCATCCCGCAGCAGATCGTGCGCACGCTGTACGAGGAGACGGGCGGCACCGCCACGCTCGTGACGGGCGTGGGCCAGCACCAGATGTGGGCAGGACAGCACTACTTCTACGACAGCCCGCGGAAGCTGGTCTCCTCCGGCGGGCTGGGGACAATGGGGTTCGAGCTGCCGGCCGCGATCGGGGCGCAGATGGGCCAGCCGGACTCGGAGATCTGGGCGATCTGCGGCGACGGGGGCTTCCAGATGACGATGCAGGAGCTGGCCGTCTGCGTGGACGAACGGCTGCCGATAAAGATCGCGATCATGAACAACGGCTACCTGGGCATGGTGCGCCAGTGGCAGGAGCTGTTCTACGACGAGAATTTCGTCTCCGTGGCGGTGACGCAGCCGGACTTCTGCAAGCTGGCGGAGGCGTACGGCATCCGCTCGCTGCGCGTGGAGACCAAGGCGGAGGTGCTTCCCGCCATCCAGGAGGCGCGCAACTACGACGGGCCCATCCTGATCGACTTCCACGTCGACCAGGACGAGAACGTGTGGCCGATGGTGCCGGCGGGGGCCGCCCTCTCGGAGACGATCGAGATGCCGGAGAAGGAGCTCGTGCGATGACCAGCAGCAACGGAACGCGACCGGCCCATCACACCGTCGTCGCCATCGTCGAGGACAAGCCGGGCGTCCTGCAGCGGGTCGCGGGGCTGTTCCGGCGGCGGGGGTTCAACATCGAGTCGCTGGCGGTCGGGCCCACCGAGATCGAGGGCCTGAGCCGCATGACCATCATCGTCGATGGCGCGAGCGCGCCCGTGGAGCAGGTGGAGAAGCAGCTCTACAAGCTCATCGACGTGGTGAAGGTGAGCGACCTGACCCACGAGGACGCGATCACGCGCGAGCTGGCGCTGCTGAAGGTTCGCTGCAACAACGTGAACCGGCACGAGCTGCTGGACATCGCGAACGTGTTCCGCGCGGATGTCGTCGACATGGCCACGAACTCGCTCACGCTCCAGGTGGTGGGCGACGAGGACAAGATCAACGGGCTCACCAAGATGTGCGAGCCGTACGGCATCCGCGAGCTCTCGCGCACGGGCTCGATCGCGATCACGCGCGGGACGAAGACGACGACGGTGCACGAGTCGGAACCGGAGGCGATCGCGCGCGTCCACCAGAGCCAGGGCCGGCGGGTCGAAGCGGACCTGCCCTTCAGCAGCGACTAGCGCTCGCTACTCCAGCTCGACCAGGAGCGCCCCCGCCTCGACGACCTCGTCGGGGGCGACGTGGACGGCGCGCACGGTGCCTGCGCCGGGCGCCGTGATGGCATGCTCCATCTTCATCGCATCGAGGACGGCGACGACCTCGCCGTCGGCCACGGAATCCCCCTCGCGCACGTTCACGGCGGCGACGCGTCCGGCGAGGGGCGCACGAATCTCGCCACCAGGCCCATCGCCCGCGCGCGCGGCCACGGATCTGGCCGGGGGCGCAACCAACCGGAGGCGGTAGTCGCCGGCAGCGCCGTTGATGGCGATCGCGCCGTCGGGTGCGGGGGTGGCGGTGGCGGGAGTTCCTTCTTCGGCAGCCACGGTGACGCTGCCGGCCGCGCGGGAAACGAGCCGCCAGGCGACGGGCTCCCCCTCCACGCTGGCGTCCTCGCCGGTGACGCAGACGGCGCGCGGTCCGGCGCCGTCATCGAGCCAGAGCGTGCGACCGCCCGGCGCCAGCCAGGCTGCACCGGCGAAGCCGGGCGCCTCCCGCTCCGCAAGGAGGATGGCAGCCGCGACGAGGGCGGCAGGGTGAGAGCGAGCAGCTTCGAGGAGGGCCGGGAGCTCGCGTTCGAGCCACTGCACGCTCGCCTCCCCGGCGACCAAGGTCGCGTCCGCGAGGACAGCGCGGTGAAGGGGCAGGTTCGTGCGGAGGCCATCGAGGGCGGCGGCAGCGAGGGCGGTAGCGGCTGCTTCGAGGGACTCGCGGCGATCGGCGCCGTGGACGACGAGCTTGGCGATGAGGGAGTCGTATTCGCTGGGCACGGCGTCGCCGGCTTCGTAGCCGGTATCGAGGCGGGCGTCGGGGGCGGTTAGGGCGGAGAGGCGCCCGGCAGCGGGGAGGAAGCCGGTCCAGGGATCCTCGGCGTTGAGGCGGAACTCGATGGCGTGGCCCTCGAAGCGCACGTCCTCCTGGCCGAAGGGGAGGGGCTCTCCGACGGCGACCGCGAGCTGGAGGGCGACGAGGTCGAGTCCGGTGACGGCCTCGGTGACGGGATGCTCGACCTGGAGGCGGGGATTCACCTCGAGGAAGTAGAAGGGGCGGTGGCCGTCCTCGGGTGCGCCGACGAGGAACTCGACGGTGCCCGCATTCACGTAGCCGGCGGCGCGCATGAGGCGCAGGGCGGCGGCGGTGAGGTCGGCGCGCAGGGCGGCATCGACCACGGGGCTGGGGGTCTCCTCGACGAGCTTCTGGTGGCGCCGCTGCACGGAACAGTCGCGCTCACCGAGGTGGACGGCATTGCCGTGCGCATCGGCGAGGACCTGGACCTCGACGTGGTGGGCGTTCTCGACGTAGCGCTCGACGAAGAGGCGGTCGTCGCCGAAGGCAGCGGCGGTCTGGCGGCGGGCGGCTTCGATCGCGGGGGCGAGGTCGTCGGGGTCGGGCACGACGCGCATGCCGAGGCCGCCACCACCTCCGCGGGCCTTGAGCATGAGGGGGAAGCCAATCTCGCGGGCAGCCTCGGCGAGTTCGGCATCGGTCGTTCCCTCCGCGCCAGGAGCGACAGGCACGTCGTTGGCGAAGGCGAGGTCGCGGGCGGCGACCTTGTCGCCGAGGAGGGTCAGCGTCTCGGCGGAGGGGCCGATGAAGGTGAGTCCCGCCGCCGCACAGTCGCGGGCGAAGTCGGGGCGTTCGCTGAGGAGGCCGTAGCCGGGGTGGACGGCCTCGCATCCCGTGGCCTTCGCCGCGGCGATGACGGCGCCGATGTCGAGGTAGGTGTCGGCGGCGGTGTGGCCCTCGAGCCGCACGACCTCGTCGGCGAGGCGGGCGGCGAGACTGTGGCGGTCGGGCACGGAGGCGGCGAGCACGGCGCGCACGCCGAGCTTCCGCAGGGTGCGGATGATGCGCACGGCGATCTCGCCGCGGTTGGCCACGAGGACGGCCTCGAACATGGCGGCATTGTAGGGGCGGGGGCGGCCCCTACATGCGGAAAACGCCCCAGTCGGTCTCGGGGATGGGGGCGTTGAGGGCCGCGGAAATGCCCATGGAGAGGACGCGGCGCGTGTCCAGGGGGTCGATGACGCCGTCGTCCCAGAGGCGGGCGCTGCTGAAATAGGGGGAGCCTTCGCGCTCGTAGGTTTCGAGGGTGGGGGCCATGAAGGCGCGCTGCTCCTCCTCGCTCAGCTCTTCCCCACGGTCGAGGCGGACCTGGAGGAGGACGTTGGCGGCCTGCTCGCCGCCCATGACGCTGATGCGGGCGTTGGGCCACATCCAGAGCTGGCGCGGCGAGTAGGCGCGTCCGGCCATGGCGTAGTTGCCCGCGCCGAAGCTGCCGCCGATGACGACGGTGAACTTGGGTACGGCCACGCTGGCGACAGCGGTGACCATCTTGGCGCCGTCGCGGGCGATGCCGGCGTTCTCGTACTGGCGTCCGACCATGAAGCCGGTGATGTTCTGGAGGAAGACGAGGGGCACGCGGCGCTGGCCGCAGAGCTCGACGAAGTGGGCGCCCTTGAGGGCGCTCTCGCCGAAGAGGATGCCGTTGTTGGCGATGATGCCGACGGGGAAGCCGGTGATGCGAGCGAAGCCGCAGACGAGGGTGGCGCCGTAGCGCGCCTTGAACTCGTGGAAGCGCGAGCCGTCGACGAGGCGGGCGATGACCTCGCGCACGTCGTAGGTGCGGCCGTAGTCGGGCGGGACGATGCCGAGGAGTTCCTCCGGGTCGTGGAGCGGTGGCTCGGGGTCGGCGACCTCCCAGGGCGGGGTCTTGGTGGCGGGGATGCTGGCGATGATGCTGCGGACGGTGCGCAGGGCTTCCTCGTCGTTCTCGGCGAAGTGGTCGGCGACGCCGCTGATGCGCGTGTGGACGTCGGCGCCGCCGAGCTCCTCGGCGGTGGTCTCCTCGCCGGTGGCAGCCTTCACGAGGGGCGGCCCGCCGAGGAAGATGGTGCCGGTTCCCCGCACGATGACGGTCTCGTCGCTCATGGCGGGGACGTAGGCGCCGCCGGCGGTGCAGGAGCCCATGACGGCGGCGATCTGGTAGATGCCCTTCGCGCTCAGGCGGGCCTGGTTGTAGAAGATGCGGCCAAAGTGGTCGCGGTCGGGGAAGACATCGTGCTGGAGGGGGAGGAAGGCGCCGCCTGAATCGACTAGGTAGATACAGGCCAGGTGGTTCTGCTCGGCGATCTCCTGGGCGCGGAGGTGCTTGCGCACGGTCAGCGGGTAGTAGGAGCCGCCCTTCACGGTGGCGTCGTTGGCGACGATGACGCACTCGCGCCCGCTGACGCGGCCGATGCCGGTGACGATGCCGGCGGCGGGCACGGTGTCGTCGTAGACGCCGTCGGCGGCGAGGGGGCTCAGCTCGAGGAAGGCGCCGTCGGGATCGATGAGGCGCTGGATGCGCTCGCGGGCAAGGAGCTTGCCGCGACCATGGTGGCGCTCGACGTAGCGTTCGCCGCCGGCCTGCTCGACGCGCTGGAGGCGGGCGCGGAGGTCGTCGCCGAGGGCGAGGTTGACGTCGCGGTTCTCCCGGTAGCGCGGGTCGAGCACATCGACGCGGGTGGGGAGGAGGGGGAGGTCGTCGAGGGCCATGGCGGAAGGGTACGCGCGGGAGGTCGTGATCGCACTCTCCCGCGTACAATTGTTGCCATGGTGGATTTCGACGAGCTGATCCTGACAGGACACGAATCCCCCAACCTTGAATACAAGCAGTCCGCGCCATGGCGTGACCTGCGTGTGTCGCTCATCAGAACCGTGCTCGGGATGGCGAATACGAGGGGCGGAGGGAACATCGTTATGGGGATGACAGAAGGTCCCGAAAACGCCTTCACCGCAAACGGGATAAGCGAAGAGCACTGGCAGAACTATCCGCCCGACGAGGACTTTCAGGCAGCGGTGAACGGATTCGCGGAGCCGTTCGCCGAACCGAGGTTGGAGGCACACCAGCACGACGGACGGCGCTTTTTCATCGTGACGGTGCCCGAATTCGAGTATGAACCGATTCTCTGCATGAAGACGGAGAGCCAGCGGCTACGGGAAGGGGCACTATATGTCCGGTCGACCCGGAAGCCGGAGACGGTAGAGGTCCGCACGCCGACGGACATGCGAGCCTTGATGCGCCTGGCCACCGACAAGGCGCTGGGGCGCGAAGTCGAACGACTCCGAACCCTTGGCCTCTTGCCCGTGGTGCAAGTCGCAGGTGACACTGACAGCGAGGCGTTCGCCAAGCAGATCGAGGACATTTGAGATGGTCACTCCCACAGCCACCACCGATGTCCTCTCAGACTTGCGGGCAGGGCCACACTGGCGGGTAGTGATCCACCCACGCGAGTTCAACAAAACCCGCATCGCCTCGCTGGGTGAGTGCTGGTCGGCGGTAGAAGAGTCGCAAGTCAGAATGCGCGGTTGGCCTTACCCCTACGTAAACCAAGAGTGTCGGAAGCCGGGAAGCGACTGGATTGCGTCGGAGGTTGACGGCATGAGCCATCGCGAGCACTGGCGCCTCTACCAAAGCGGGCAGTTCGTGCACTTCTTCTCGTTCTGGGAAGACCGCTCCGATCGCCACGCGGCTGGTGGAGAACTCAGTGTGGTCGGAGCTCTCTACACGTTCACGGAAATCTTCGAGTTCGCAGCCCGACTCGCAGCGGCAGGAATGCTTGACGACGCCCCGGTTATACAGATCAGGATGGAGCAGGTCAGGAATCGCGAACTCACGGGGAACGGCCTTGTGTGGCTGTCATCGGGCTTCCGAGCGGCCGAGGAGCCAATCGAGGGGAGCTGGCAGATGCAGGGCCCAGGTCTGTACGCAGAGGCCGCGAGGCTGGGGCGCGAGGCAGCCATCCACTTCTTCGAGCGCTTCGGCTGCTTGAACTTCTCAAGGGAGACACTTCAGCGGACCCAAGAGGATTTCCTAGCCCGTCGAGCGCCCTAGCAGTGTGCTGATAAACCCCTAAAACTGTGCCAGACCGCATTTCGGGCGATCCGGCAGTCTTGCGTAGAGCCTGGAAACATTGGCCTTTTCGAGTCCCTTCGTCAGCTCGAAATGGGGCTCAAACGGCCTCTGGGGACTTTTCAGCAGCCTGCTAGCCGAGGATGGCCGTCACGAGGGCGGTGATGGCGGTGGCGATGAGAAGGGCCGTGACGGCGCGCCGGAACCAGGTCTCGCTGATGCGTCCAGCGACGGTGGCGCCGACGGCCGTGCCGATGGCGACGCCGGGGACGGCAGCCCCCACGGCGAGGCCGATATCGGCCTCGAGGCGGCCGGTGGAGGCGTACAGCACGAGGGCGACGGCGCCGGTCGCCATGAGGAAGAAGGAGCCGGTCGCGCGGAAGGTGTCGAGGGGGAGGCGGCGGGCCTGGAGGTACATGATGATGGGTGGGCCGGCGGCGCTCGTACTGGTCCGCAAGAAGCCCCCGGCGACGCCGGCAGCGGCGGCGATGGCGCTCCCGCCGCCGACGCTGAGGCCACGCGCGAGGGCGAGCGTCCCGCTGAGGACGGCGACCGCGATCAGGATCTGCAGCACCCTCGCGTCGACGGCGAGGAGCACGAGCAGGCCGAAGGGCATCCCGACGAACGACGCGGCGAAGAGGGTCCCCGCCGTACGCCAGGCGATGTGGTGGCGCAAGCGCCAGACGATAGCGCTGGCGGAGAGCATGGCGAGGATGTTGACGATGACGACGGTGTCTTCGGGGTCGAGGAAGAGAACGAGAAGGGGGGCGAGGACGAGGGCGAATCCGAAACCGGTCACGTTCTGGGGAAGCGCGGCGATCGCGGCGAGGATGGAGATGACGGCGAGGTCGAGGGCGCTCACGGGGTGGTCGGGGCACAGTTGACGGGGCGGCGGCGTGCAGGGAAGCTCCCCGCATGGACGTCGCAAACGAGATCATGGTGCGGGGGATCGTGGTGGGGGTCTTCCAGGAGAACTGCTGGGTGGTGGGGAACCGGCGCACGGGCGAGGCGATCTGCATCGATCCGGGGGACCAGCCCGAGGAAGTGCTGGCGCTGGCGAGGGACATGGGGGTGACGATCAAGGCGATCGCGAACTCGCACGCGCATATCGACCACATTCTGGGGGTTCGCGGGGTACAGGCGGCGACGGGCGCACACTTCCTGCTGCACAGGAGCGACCTCGACCTGCTGCGCAACGGGTGGCGGGGCGCGGCCGAGCGCTTCGGCATCGAGGAGGGGCAGGCGCCGCCCGACCCCAGCGCCTTCGTGACGGACGGGGACGAGGTGGACGTGGCGGGGCTGAAGCTGAAGGCGATCGCGACGCCCGGCCACACGCCGGGGAGCGTGAGCTACTACGCGGACGGGCTGCTCTTCAGCGGGGACACGCTCTTCCGTGAGTCGATCGGGCGGACGGACCTTCCGGGGGGCGACTTCGACGAGGAGATGCGCAGCATCACGAACCAGCTGCTGACCCTGCCGGACGACACGATCGTCCTGCCCGGTCACATGCAGGAAACGACGGTGGCGTTCGAGCGCGACCACAACCCGTTCGTGCGGGACTGGCAGCGGCGGCAGCGCGAGGCGGCGGGGGAGTAGCGTGGCGCAACCTGTCTGTAACATCGGACGGGTACGGTGCGTCTGCGGGTGCGTCCGCGGGACGAGGCGATGAACGAGTCAGCAAGCTATGTGATCTCGGCGTGCCGCGAGAACGACGTGAAGTTCGTGCGGCTCTGGTTCACGGACATCGTGGGAATGCTGAAGAGCTTCCAGATCACGGTTGGGGAGCTTGAGAAAGCGCTCGAAGAGGGCATGGGCTTCGACGGGTCGAGCATTGAGGGGTTCGCCCGCATCGACGAGTCGGACATGCTCGCGCGGCCCGACCCGGCGACCTTCCAGCTGGTGCCGTGGCGGCCGCGGGAGCAGGGCGTGGCGCGCATGTTCTGCGATATCTACCGGCCCGATGGGGAGCCGTTCGAGGGCGACCCGCGATGGGTCCTGCGTCGCCAGCTCGAGCGGACGAAGGCGCTCGGCTACACGTTCTACGTGAGCCCCGAGCTGGAGTACTTCTACTTCGAGGACGCGGAGAGCACGATTCCCCTGGACCGGGGCGGATACTTCGACCAGATCGCGGACCAGGGCTCGGACCTGCGGCGGGACACGGTGCTGACCCTGAGCGCAATGGGGATCGAGGTGGAATCGAGCCACCACGAGGTGGCCCCCAGCCAGCACGAGATCGCGCTGCGCTACGCGGACGCGCTCACGATGGCGGACAACGCCATGACCTATCGCGCCGTGGTGAAGGAGATCGCCGCGGCGAACGATGTCTACGCGACCTTCATGCCGAAGCCGCTGGAGGGCGAGAACGGCAGCGGGATGCACGTGCACCAGTCGCTGTTCAAGGGGGAGCGGAACGCGTTCTTCGATGGGGACGACAGGTACCATCTGAGCGCCCTGGCGAAGGGGTACGTGGCCGGACTGCTGACGCACGCGCGGGCGATGACGCTGGTGACGAACCAGTGGGTGAACAGCTACAAGCGGCTGCAGCCGGGCTTCGAGGCGCCCGTGTACCTGAGCTGGGCGCGGCGAAATCGAAGCGACCTGGTGCGCATCCCCGCGTACACCCCGGGGGACGAGGTGCACACGCGCATCGAATACCGCTCGCCCGACCCCGCCTGCAACCCGTACCTGGCGTTCGCGGTGATGCTGGCGGCGGGGCTCGACGGGATCGAGCAGGAGCGTCCGCTGCCGGCTCCGGTCGAGGAGAACGTCTTCGAGATGTCGGATGTGGACCGCGCCCGCCTGGGGATCGAGACGCTGCCGGGGAACCTGCGGGAGGCGATCGACGCGGCCGCGGAATCGACCTTGCTGCGGTCGGCGCTGGGCGATCACGTCTTCGAGACGCTGCTGAAGAACAAGCGCATCGAGTGGGGGCGCTACCAGCGCCACGTCTCGGATTTCGAGCTGTCGGAGTACCTGCCGCTGCTCTAGGACGCAGCCGCGACGGCCATCGCCGCTGCCTCGTCGATGCTGACGGTCCGGTCGCAGGCAGCGACGCCATAGTGCCGCAGAAGGACCGCGCACTCCTCTTCCCACGCGCCGGGGACGCGGAAGACGGCGATGGCGCGGGCCGGTTCGAGGCCGGCATCGAGACAGCCGCGGATGACGCCGCGGGCGATGAGGTCGGCGCGGGTGTTATTGACCACGTTCATGATGACCGCGATGCGCTCGATGCCGGGCTGGCGCAGCAGCAGCCGCGTGAGGGCCGCCACCTTGCGTACGCTGGGATTGCCGCCGATCTCGCAGTAGTTGGCGGGACGGCCACCGCGGGCGCGGACGGCATCGAAGGCGGTGAGACTGGCGCCGCCGCCGCCGATGAGCAACGCAAGCGAACCCTCGAACTGGACGACGCGACCGGCCACGCCGCGGTGGTCGGAGCGATCGATGCGGGCGGCCTCCAACTCGAGCGCACTGGCCTCGCGGTCGCTGCGGGTGGCGGGGTCGATGCCGAGGTCGCGCAGGGTGTCCGCCTGGCGGAAGAGGGCGTCGTCGTCGAGCTCGGCGCGGGCGTCGAGGGCTACCCAGCGGCCATCGGCCGTGCGCGCGAGGGGGTTGATCTCGGCGAGCAGCAGGTCCCGCTCCGTGAAGAGCCGCCAGAGACGCGCGAGGACGCCCGTTAGCTGGACGAGTTCCGTACCGGACAGCCCGAGGGAAGCGACCGCCTCCTTGAGGCGGAAGTCCTGGGTGGGGTCGAGGGTGGAGAGGGGGACGCGAGCGGCCGTGGCAGCCTCGGCCTCGACGTCGATGCCGCCGGCGAGGGAGGCGACGGCGGCGGGGCCGCGGAAGCGGTCGTCGTAGACGATGCCGAGATAGCGCTCCTGCTCGACCGGCAGGGCCTCTTCGATGAGGAGGTTGGCTACGGCCTGGCCGGCGACACGGGTCCCCAGGACGGCGCGAGCCGCCTCCCCAACCTCGCTGGCGCCTTCGGCGAAGCGGACGGCGCCAGCCCTGGCGCGGCCGCCGGAGCGGACCTGTCCCTTGACGACGACGCGGGGACCGAGCTCCGCCGAGGCGGTGATCGCCTCGGCGGGGGTCTCAGCGAGGAGCCCGCGTGGGGCCTCGAGGCCGGCGCGCCGGAAGAGCGCCTTGGCCTCGTGCTCGAAGAGACGCACGGTGCGCGCGGCTCCGGCTAGTCCTCGTAGTCGCCGCCACCACCGAGCCCGCGGCGGGGCGGGGGCGGCGGGGCAGGCGGGACACCACCTTCGGTTGGCGTGGTGCGGCGAGTCCAGCCGCGGGTGGCGCCGCCGCCGCTGCGCCCTCCTCCGCCACGAGTGATCTCGCGCTGCTCGGGCTGCCTGGAGCCACCCTCGCGGTTGCCTCCACCGCGAGGAGAACCACCCTCGCGGTTGCCACTGCCATTGCCGCGAGAGCGCCGGCGCCGGCGCCGGCGGGGACCGTCATCACCGCGGTCCTCACCGCGGTCCCCGGGGCGGTCCCCGGAGCGGTCCTCGCGGACTTCGCCACCGTCGTCGGGGCCTACCGACTCGATGCCGTCGTAGTCGAGGGCGTCGTTCTCGAAATCGTCCTCAATGGCGCCGTCCACCTCGGTGGCGACGGGGGTTTCTTGCTCCGGCTCACGCTCGGGGCGGCGCGGTCGCGGCGGACGATCCTCGGAAGGGCCGCGGTCGCGCGGGCGATCCTCGGAAGGGCCGCGGTCGCGCGGGCGGTCGCGGTCACGGCCTCCGTCCCGGTCGCGCGGGCGGTCGCGATCCCGTCCGCCGTCACGGTCACGTCCTGGGCCGCGGCCGCGCGGCCGGTCGCGATCCCGGCCTCCGTCCCGGCCTCCGTCCCGGTCGCGCGGGCGGTCGCGGTCACGGGGACGTCCGTCGGTCTCGGGGGCAGCGCCGACCCGGCCGCTGCGGGCGGTCAGGTTGACGCGACCGAGCGAGTCGATCTCGGTGACGGTCACGGTGAGCTGATCACCAACGGAGACGACATCCTGGACGCTCTCGACACGCTCCTCGCTGAGCTCGGAGATGTGCACGAGGCCATCCTTGCCGGGAAGGATCTCGACGAAGGCGCCGAAGTTGAGGATGCGGGTGACGGGACCGGTGTAGGTCTCGCCGACGCTGATCTCCTTGGTGAGGCCTTCGATCATGCGGATGGCGGTATCGGCGGCGTCGCCCGCCACGGCGGAGACGAAAATGGTGCCGTCTTCCTGGATGTCGATGTTGGCGCCGCCGGAGTCTTCCTGGATCTTGCGGATGACGCGGCCGCCGGGGCCGATGACGCTGCCGATCTGCTCCTGGTCGATCTTGATGATGTAGACCTTGGGCGCGTGCTCGGAGACGGTCTCGCGGGGCCTGTCGATGACGTCAGCCATGCGCTCCAGCAGGAAGACGCGGGCCTCGCGAGCCTGGGCGAGGGCGGTCTCGAGGAGTTCGCGGGAGACGCCGCCGATCTTGATGTCCATCTGCAGGGCGGTGATGCCCTCGTCCGTGCCGGCGACCTTGAAGTCCATGTCACCCATGAAGTCTTCCTGGCCGGCGATGTCCGTGAGGACGGCGTAGTTGTCGTCTTCGCCCATGATCAGGCCCATGGCGATGCCGGCCACGGGGGCGGAAAGGGGCACGCCGGCGTCCATGAGCGCGAGCGTGCTGCCGCAGACGCTGGCCATGGAGGTTGAGCCGTTGGAGGAGAGGACCTCGCTCACGAGGCGGAGGGCGTAGGGGAACTCCGTCTCGGGCGGGATGACGGGGAGGAGGGCGCGCTCAGCGAGGGCGCCATGCCCGATCTCGCGGCGACCGGCGCCACGCATGGGGCGCGCCTCGCCGACGGAGTAGGGCGGGAAGTTGTAGTGGTGCATGTAGCGCTTGGACTCGTCCGGCGAGAGCGTGTCCAGCTTCTGCGCCATGTTCATGCCGCCGAGGGTGGCGATGGTGAGCACCTGCGTCTCGCCACGCTTGAAGAGGCCGGAGCCGTGGGTGCGGGGGAGGGTGCCGACGTGGATGTCGAGGGGGCGGATCTCGCTCGTCTCGCGGTCGTCGGCGCGGCGACCCTCGTTGAGGATGCGGTCCCGCATGGCCTTCTTGATGACGGCGTAGAGGGCATCGGCGACAGCGCGGGGCTCGAAGCGGCCCTCGAACTGCTCGACGAGCTCGGCGCGAACGCGCTTGTTCTCGTCGCTGCGCTCGCTGGCGGCGTTCGAAACGAGGTCCTCGATGCGGCCTGCAAGGGCCTCGCGGACGGCCTCGATGGCCTCCTCGTTGGCGACGGCGGGGGTGTAGTCCTTCTTCACGGGGGCGGCGGCGGCGGCGATTTCCTCGATGAGGGCATTGATCGCGGAGTTCGCCTCCATGGCGATCTCCATGGCCTCGATAACGGCTTCCTCGGGAACCTCGCTGGCGCCAGCCTCGACCATCATGACGGCGTCCTTCGTGCCGGCGACGATGAGGTCGAGGTCCCCCTCGGCGACCTCGGCGAAGGTGGGGTTGACCACGTACTCGCCATCGATGCGGCCGACGCGGGCGCTGCTGACGGGGCCGTTGAAGGGGATGTCGCTAATGCTGAGGGCCGCACTGGCGCCGATGGTGATGAGCGTGTCGGGCTGGTGCTCGCGGTCGGAGGAGAGGGTGGTGGCGACGATCTGGACCTCGTTGCGGAAGCCCTTGGGGAAGAGCGGGCGCAGGCAGCGGTCGGTCAGGCGCATGGCGAGGACGCCATCGGAGGAGGGGCGCCCTTCGCGGCGGGGGAAGCCGCCGGGGATCTTGCCGACGGCGTAGAGGCGCTCTTCGTAATCGACGGTGAGGGGGAAGAAGTCGATGCCCTCACGGGGGTCGGCCATACAGGCCGTGACGAGGACGACGGTATCGCCCTGGCGCACGGTCACGGCGCCGTTGGCGAGGCCGGCGAGGGCGCCGTGCTGGATGAGCAGGGGCTTGCCGCCGATCTCGACTTCGTAGGTACGGACACTGGATTCGGTTGCGGTCATGGTTCTCTCTACACTCTCTCTGGCGGCCACGGGCCGCGGGTTCGATCGGGTTCGGGATGGCTGAGTGGCAGGCTGCCTCCCTGCTCGGGGGCGAGGCCAGGAACGAAAGGGTTGGCCTTAGCGGCGCAGCCCGAGACGCCCAATAAGCGCGCGGTACCGGTTGACATCTCGCCTGTTGAGGTAGCGCAGCAACCTGCGACGCTGCCCGACGAGCTTCAGCAGCCCGCGGCGCGTGTGGTAATCGTGCTTGTGCGCCTGTAGGTGCGCCGTCAGGTACTTGATACGCTCAGTGAGGAGCGCCACCTGGACTTCAGGGGATCCGGTATCGCCTTCAATGCGGGCGTACTCCCGGATCAGAGTCTCTTTCGTTTCCTGGGCCAGCAAACTTGCTCGTTCGACTTCCTTTACCTGTCTTCAGGATGGAAAGTAGCACGGCTGGGAGGTACCGGCAATTTGGCGGCACTGGTGTTGCTCAGCGGTCTGCCGGGCACCGGCAAGACGACGTTCGCGGCGCACCTCGCGTCAAGGATGCAGGCGCACGTGTTTGAGAGCGACCGCGTGCGCCTGGAACTCTTCCCGCAGCGACGGTACACGCGCAAGGAGAACAGCGAGGTTTTCGCCACGCTGCGGGAGCGGGCGGAGGGAGCGCTGGAGCGGGGGCAGGACGTGATCGTCGATGCGACGAACCTGCGCGAGCATGAGCGTCGCGGCTTCTGGGAACTGGCGGCACGACACGAGGCGCAGGTGCTGGCGGTGCGCCTGACGGCGCCGGATGCTGTCCTGCGGGAGCGGCTCTCGGGGCCGCGCGAGGGCCTCTCGGAGGCCGACGTGCGCGTGTACGAGCGGATGCGGGGGCGGGAGGAGCCGTTCGCGAGGCCGTGCGTGCAGGTGGATTCGCGATACTGTGTAGAGGCGAGCGTGGCCCTGGCGGCGGCGCTCTGCCGGGAGAACGCATGAAAGGCGAACAGCCGTTCATCCTGCTGCGGGCGCGGGTGCGCGAGGACCGCGAGACGTTCGCGGGCTGGTTCCGCTCGCAGCACCTGCGGGAAGTGGCCAAGATTCCGGGAATGGCCTCCGTGCAATGGGGCGAGACGCGGCAGGGGACGATGCTCGGCATCTACTGCTTCGAGGACACGCGCTCGATGCAGGGGGCGTTCGGGAGCACGGAGGCGGCTTACGCGCGGGGGATGTGGTCGCGCTGGGCGAACAAGCTGGACGAGTTCTCCGTTGAGATGCACTTCTCGCTCACGCCCCCAACGATGACGCTCTCGGTGAACTAGCTGGCGGGTGGCTCGTACAGGTCCGCAACTGTTGAAGGGGCTAGCACAGTACGGCGTATGAACGGGCTGCTGTAGTCTCGCGCGATGGGCCGGGAGCGAGGGCATCGACTGCGCGCGGCCCTCGCAACAGTGGCCCTCTGTCTTGGCTGTGCGGTGGTGGGGGCAGGGCTGGCGACAGGGCCAGGCGGAACGGTGCAGGCGCAACCCGCCCCGCCATCAACCTTCCAGGGAACCGTGAGCTCGACCGGCGAGGTGGCAGGCGGGCTCGATGTGTACGCCTACATTGGTGGCGAGCTCTGTACCGACCAAGAGACTCAGCAGACGGAGCGAATCGAGGAGAACGGCGTTCCCGTGACGATATACCGCGTGCACGTCGTCTCCTCGCAGGAGAAGCCGGGCTGTGGCGTTACGGGGGCGGAGGTGCGCTTCCAGATCGACGGGCGGTTCGCTGTGGAGGTGGGGATTTGGGGGAGCGTACCGCAGAAACTCGATCTCACGCTGGAAGACGGCCCTTCCCCTCCCGTCGAGCCCACGCCCACGCCCACGGCCACGGCGGCGCCCACCGCCACGGAAACGGCGACACCCACGGCCACGCCCACGCCCACGCCCACGCCCACGCCCACGCCCACGCCCACGCCCACGCCCACGCCCACGGAGGCTCCCACCGCCACGGAAACGGCCACCCCTACAGCGGCTCCCACCGCCACCGAAACGGCCACACCCACAGCGGCTCCTACCGCCACCGAAACGGCCACACCCACAGCGGCTCCTACCGCCACCGCCACGGCGGCTCCTACCTCCACGCCCACAGAGGCTGAGACGGCGACGCCCTCGGCGACCGGGACGGCCACACCGACTGCGACGGCCACGGCAGCGCCTACGCCCACACCGACCGAGGCGGCAGCCACGCCCACGGAGACACAGGTGGCCACGGAGTCCGCCACCCCCAACGAGCCCAACGAGCCCGACGAGCCGGAGGAGGCCGGGGAGAACGTCACACCCCCGGTGGAGACGCCCGAGGGAGACGGGGCTCCGGTCATGATCATCGTGCTCGCGGTGGTCGCGGGGCTGGCGGCGGTGGGAGCGGCAGCCTTCTACTGGCTTGGGCGTCCGGCTTCGGCGAGCGGCGGCGAGCCGGTGATCGGCGGCGCCTCCGTACGCGCGAGGCGGTCGCTGCGGGAGCTTCTACGCTCGCTAGGCCGGCGACAATAAACGCGCATCGACCTATACTGTTAATCGGTGGCGACCATCCTGCTGGATGCACGGAGCGAATCGTGCGTGGTTGGCGTCTGACACAGGGCCTGCTGGTCCTGACGGTTCTGGTCTTGCTGGCTGGCGTGGGATGCGGCGGCGGCAGTCCGGCCGATGTGGACCCACCGGCCGCAACCGAGACTCCGACGCCGCAGACGGTCACTCCCGTTCCCACGCAAACGCCCGTCCCCGCGACTGCACAGACTCCCGTCCCCACCGTCGTTCCCACCCAGGCCCCGACACCCACTCCCTCGCCTACGCCGGAGCCGGAGCCCTACGACGGCGAACTGGTCTCCATGCGGTTGCCCTCGCTGGGCGTGGAAGCGCCGATCGAAGCGATCGGGCTGGTCCCGGGGCAGAACAAGCTCGACGTGCCGGACCCGCACAATGTGGGCTGGTACGACATCTACGACAAGCCAGGATTCGGCACCAGCTCGCTCTACTCGGCGCACAAGGACTACTGGCCCAACATCCGGGGGCCGTTCTACGCGTTGGCGGACCTGGGGGAAGGCGACCCGGTGGTGGTCGTGATGGATGACGGCCGCGAGTACAGGTACGAGGTGTTCTTCCAGCGGCGCTACAGCAGGAACGACATCCCCATGTACGACCTGGTCTGGCCGCACAAGGCGAGGAATCCCGAGTTGCTTCGCCCCGAGGGGGAGGAGTGGATCACCCTCATCACGTGCGGCGGCGACTTCGTGGCGACCACCGAGGGAGGCGCCGGCTACTACATTCACCGCGACGTCGTGATCGCCAGGCTCGTGACCGTAACCACGCCCGAGACAGTGCAAGCAGTGCCGGAGGGCCAGCAGTAAGCTGGCAGTCATGCAGGGTTTGGGGGGACACACGCCCGGAAACCGTTCCACTTTCGCGACCTGGCTCCTGGTGGTGGTCGTGGCGCTGGCCGGGGTGGCCTGCGCGAGCCTGGACCCCTCGGTCGAGTCGAAGCCGGTGCGGGCGACACCACCTGCGACGCAAGAGCCGGCGGCCGCCCCCACCGCCACGGCGACGCCCACGCCACCACCCCCAGAGCCCACTCCCTACAACGGCGAACTGGTGGCGATGCGCATCCCCGCGCTGGACGTGGAGGCGCCGATCGAAGCGATCGGGAAGGTGCCCGGCTACGACAAGCTGGATGTCCCCCGGCCGCGCAACGTGGGCTGGTATCACATCTACGACAAGCCGGGGTTCGGCACGAGCTCGCTCTACTCGGCCCACAAGGACTGGTACCCCGACATCCGCGGCCCCTTCCATTCGCTGACCGAGCTGGAGGCTGGCGACCACGTGATCGTGGTGATGGATGACGGGCGCGAGTACGTGTACGAGGTGTTCCTGCAGCGCCGCTACGAGACCGGAGCCGTACCCATGTGGGACCTCGTCAATCCCCACCAGGCCGAGGACCCGGAGCTTCTGCGCCCAGCCGACGAGGAGTGGGTGACCCTGATCACCTGCGGCGGCGACTTCGTCCAGGCGTACGACGACGGCTCGGGTTACTACGTGCATCGGGACGTGGTGATCGCGAGGCTCGTGCGCACCGACCCCGGAGGCGCCGTGCGGGCGGTGGAGGAGGACGAGTAGCGAGGGCGGGGAGCGGCCGCTCAGGGGCAGCCCTAGTAGAAGTCGAGGTACTTCTCGGGATCCAGGGGAAGGCCGTCGTAGCGAATCTCGAAGTGGAGGTGCTCGCCGGTGCTGTAGCCAGTGGAGCCCGAGATGCCGAGGATGGTGACCCCCTTGGTGACCGTCTCCTCCCAGGACACACCGATTTCGCTGAAGTGGGCGTAGAGGGTCTCCCAGCCCTCGCCGCAATTGACGACCACGTAGTAGCCGTAGCTATAGGTGAGCCACTCGGTGCGGGAGACCCAGCCATCGCAGGAGGCGTACACGGATGAGGCGGGATAGCCGCCAAGGGCAAGGTCGATTCCCTCGTGGATGAGGTCGGGGCCGCGGTAGGTCCCGTAGGTGTCGCTGACGAAGGCCCAGATGGGGAGCGGCAGGCCGAAGCGATCGTCGGAGACCTGGGGCACGCCGTAGTACCCCAGGATGACCCCGCCCTCGCTGTAGACAGGCGGTGGCTTGCGCTCGGCATTGGGAAGCAGGACATAGTCGCCGGGCCGGACGTCGCTCGCATCGGAGAGGTTGTTGGGGCGGTAGGCAAGGACATCCTCGATGGTGACCTTGAGGTAGTTATCGATGATGCCGCTGAGGGTCTCACCCTGGCCGACCAGGTAGAGGATGCCGGTGTCGAAGGGAACGAGGATCTGCTGGCCGGGGGCGATCCAGCCGCCCTCGTCGACCTCGGCGTTGTTGAAGAGGATGTTCTCAACGGTCGTGCGGTAGGTATCGGCGATACCGCTGAGCGTGTCGTCGGCGCGCACCTCGTAGAAGACATAGGGCACCGTAGGGTCGATCTGCTCGGACACGGGCCGCTGCTCGTAGCCGTCATCCCTTCTCTCGGCGGTGAACCGGCTAAAGCCATCGGAGAACGTTTCCCCGTCCTTGATGTTGTCGGTGGGGCGCGCGCCCTGGGCGGGAGGGAGCGACTCCCTGAGGGGCGACTCGCGAGTGCCATGGCTCACGCCGGGGCGGAGCAACTCCTCCCCCGTGACGACAACCGCGCGCACACCGGAGAGGGGCACGGGAGGGATGCTGACGGCCTCGGAGGGTTCCGGATCGGAGGCGAGCTGGGCCGTGAATACCACTGCGAGCGCGGCCATGGCGATGAGGAGCAGGTGCAGGCCGGCGCGCATGGGGAAGCGACGATGGGCATGGGAACGCGCACGCGATGAGGAGCGCGCATGGAGCATGCGGAGCAGCCGTTCCCTCAGCACAGGCTTCCGTCCCTTCCCGCGAGTCAGGGGCGACAGGGCCTGTCCCTGTCAGTCGGCGCCGGTCGTTGCGACCTAACCTGCCGCAGCGGCGATCGAAACGCAAGACTTTACGGAGGAAAAGGGTTGAATCCCGACCTCGATCGGCGGCCTTGAGCCGAGTCGCGGCCGGCGCGCGCTCCTAGTAGAAGTTGAGGTAGACCTCGGGATCGAGGTGGCGGCCGTTGTGACGGATCTCGAAGTGGAGGTGCTCACCGGTGCTGTAGCCGGTCGACCCGGAGATGCCGAGGATCGTCTCGCCCTTCTTCACGGTCTGCTCCCACGAGACGATGATCTCGCGGAAGTGGGAGTACAGCGTCTCCCAGCCATCGCCGCAGTCGACAATTACGTGGTAGCCGTAGCTGTAGGTAAGCCACTCGACGCGGGAGACCCAGCCATCGCAGGCAGCGTAGACGGATGAGGCAGGCTGCGATCCCAGCGCCAGGTCGATTCCCGTGTGAATTCGGCTGGGGCCGCGGTAGGTGCCGAAGGTGTCGCTGACGAAGTCCCAGCCAGCCAGGGGCAAACCGAATTGCCCCGGAGAAGGTGGAGGCGGGGGCGTGATGATCCAGCCATCGGGGCTGAGGAGCGGCGGGGGCTTGAGCTCGGCGTTGGGGAGGAGGACGTACGCGCCTGGCTGGATGTCGTCTGCATCGGAGAGCTTGTTGGGCTCGTAGGCGAGGACAGCGGCGATGGTGACGTGGTCGTAGTCGTCGATGATGCCGGCAAGGGTTTCGCCCTGACCGACCAGGTAGAGGATGCCGGTGTCGAAGGGGACGAGCACCTGCTGGCCCGGGGCGATCCAGCCACCCTCGCCCACCTCGGCATTGTTGAGCAGGATGTTGTGGACGGTGGTGCCGTAGGTCTCCGCGATCGCCCCCAGTGTGTCGCCGGAGCGCACCGCGTAGACGACATAGGGCACCGTGGGGTCGATCTGTTCGGAGAGGGGCCGCACCTCGTAGCCCGCGTCCCTGGTATCAGCGGCGGCCCGCACGAGGCCGCCCGAGAGGGTCCCCCCGGCATTGACAGTGTCGGTCGGACGCAGTTGCGGGATCCGGGAAGGAAGGAGCGCCGTTCTGAGCACGGACTTCTCCGTGTCATGGCTCACGCCCGGGCGGAGCAGTTCCTCGCCCGTCGAGGCGATGGCGCGCACGCCCGAGAGGGGGGCGGGAGGGATGGCGGAGACCTGCGGGAGCTCGGTTTCGGAAACGAGCCGGGCAGTGACCAGGGCCGCGAAGGCCGCGAGGGCGACGAGGAAGAGGTGCAGACCGATGCGCCCGGCGAGGTGACCGTGCGCGTCTGAACGCGCCGCCGGTGACGGGCGCGCTCCCAATAGCTCGAGCAGCCAGTCCTTCAGCACTGGGCTGAACACCCTCCAGAACGCATCCGCGCGTGGCCCCGCGGTGGCGCCCGCGCGGACTGTTAAGGAATAAGCTGCCCCAGACGGGTGTGAAAAGCAAGGACCGGAAGCGGCCCCGGCGCCCTAGACCTCGGTCCGGATGCTGGCGAGGAACTCCTCGTTGGTCTCACTGCGACCCAGGCGCTCAAGGAGCCGCTCGGTGGCCTCGAGGGAGTTGGGGGAGTTCTGCGAGATCATGGCGGTCATGCGGCGCACGAGCCAAACGCCCTTCAGCGTGCCCTCATCGAGCAGGAGCTCCTCGCGCCGCGTGGAGCTCGCCTGGATGTCGATGGCGGGATAGAAGCGGCGCTCGGCGAGCTTGCGGTCGAGGCGGAGCTCCATGTTTCCGGTGCCCTTGAACTCCTCGAAGATGACCTCGTCCATGCGGCTGCCGGTATCGACGAGGCAGGTGGCGATGACCGTGAGGGAGCCGCCCTCCTCGCATTTGCGGGCAGCGCCGAAGAGCCGCTTGGGCGGGTAGAGGGCGACGGGGTCGACGCCGCCGGTGAGGGTGCGGCCGCTGGGGGGAAGGGCAAGGTTGTAGGCGCGCGTGGCGCGCGTGATGGAATCCATGAGGATGACGACGTCCTGGCCGCCCTCCACGAGCCGCTTGGCGCGCTCGAAGGCCATCTCGGCAACACGCGTGTGATCCTCAACAGGCTCATCGAAGGTGCTGCTGGCGACCTCACCGCGGACGCTGCGCCGCATGTCGGTGACTTCTTCGGGGCGCTCCCCGATGAGGACGACCATGAGGTGGACATCGGGATGGTTGGTGGTGATGCCGTTGGCGATGTTCTGCAGGAGCATCGTCTTGCCGGCCTTGGGCGGGGAGACGATGAGGGCGCGCTGCCCGCGCCCGACGGGGGCGATGAGATCGATCAGGCGGTGGGTGAGGTTGTCGGGGGTGGTCTCGAGGAGGAGCCGCTCGTAAGGGAAGACCGCCGTGAGGTTCTCAAAGAAGGGCCGGCGCTTGGCGGCGTCCGGGTCGAGGCCGTTGACGGCTTCGACCTTGAGCAGGCCGTAGTACTTCTCGTTGTCGCGCGGGGCGCGAATCTGCCCGGTGACGTAGTCGCCGGGGCGGAGGGCGAAACGCCGCAGGTTGGTCTGCGAGACGTAGATATCGTGCGGGCCCGGGAGGAGGGACTCGCCCCGGAGGAAGCCGTAGTTGCCGTCGTCGGAGACCTCCAGGAAACCGCCGGAGAAGAGGTTGCCGTGGCGCTCGGCCTGGGTCTGGAGGAGGTGGAAGATGAGGTCGCGCTTGCGCAGGGTGGAGGCATTGCTCACGCCAAGGTCGCGGGCGACGCGAATCAGCTCGCCGCGAGTGGTGCTCTCAAGCTCGGCGATGTTGAGCGTGGCGATGTTGAGCGTGGAGTCGCCGTCCTCACGATCGGTGATGACGGGGGCCTCTTCGGCTGGCGGGGACTCTGGTGCGCGTGTGATGGCAACGATCCTGTTGCCCGCTGCGAGCGACGCTCATACAGGTACGGGCGAGATGGGGTTGCTGGAGACCTCGACTATTGAGGTATGCCTAGTGAGCGCATCGGCAGGATGCCGGGCTTCTGACCAGTGCACCGTTAGAATACGAGAGCTTTGTGAACGGGGCAAGTACGGCGCCGGCTTTGCGCGGAGCCGCATGCGCCCCTACGATCCCCCTCCTATGGCAACGAAGCAATCAGCGATGAAGCGCTGGCGACAGTCGCTCAAGCGGCGGGGCCGCCACCGGGCGACGCGCACGCAGTCGCGCTCGGCGGTGCGCACCGCACGCGAAGCGGCGGCCGCGGGCGACGGCGAGGCGTTCAGCGAGGCGCTGAGCGAGGCCTACTCGGTTCTGGACCGGGCGGCGAGGAAGGGTGCGATCCCCACGGGGCGGGCCGACCGCACCAAGCGCCGGCTGGCCGCCCTGCGCCCGGAGTAGCCTCTTTACCAGCACCGGTCGGGAGGGCGCCGTGACGGAACAGAGCGACGCCCGGCCGACCGTGGATGCGGTCATCCCCTGCTACAACGAGGTGACGGTGCTGCGCGCGAGCGTGGAGCGCACCCTCGCGCTCTTCCGGGAGTACCCCCGCTACGACTGGCGGCTGGTGATCGCGGACAACGGCTCGAACGACGGCACCAGCCAACTCGCGCGCGAGTTGGAGCGCGAGCACGAGCAGGTGCGGGCGCTGGTCCTGACCGAGAAGGGGCGGGGAATCGCGCTTCGGGAGGCGTGGCTGGGGAGCGAGGCGGACGTGGTCTCCTATATGGACGTCGACCTGAGCACGGACCTGGACCACTTGCCGGACCTGATCGGGATGGTGGCGGAGGGCGGCTACGACGTGGTCAGCGGCTCGCGGCTGGCGCGTGGGTCGGCAACGACGCGGTCGCTGAAGCGCGAATTCATCTCGCGCTGCTACGTGCTGATGATCCGGGCGTTCTTCCCAGGGCTGCGCCTCACGGACGCGCAGTGCGGCTTCAAGGCGGTCGCGCGGCGGGCGGTGGATACGGTGGTGCCGGGGATCGAGGATCGGCGGTGGTTCTTCGATACGGAACTGCTGGTGCGGTCCCACCAGGCGGGCTTCCGGGTGGGGGAACTGCCGGTCCACTGGGTGGAGGATCGGGACACGAAAGTGCACATCGTGAGCACCGCGCTGGAGGACATCCGGGGGCTGGTGCGGCTGCGCTTCGGGCTGCGCCTGTAACGGGAGCCGCTCAGGTTTGACCCCCCCGGAGGGGCGGGGTATAACTCGCTTGCTACAGGATTCACAAACTCGCCTGGGGCCAGGGAGGCCGTTGGCGGGGAACGGAAAGGGCGCGGGGCCGTGGAAGTTGGCGAATTCCTCGAGCTGGTGTTCGTGTTCGTAACGATGTTCCTTGGCCTGGGCATCATGGTCGCCTTCGGCAAGTGGTGGGAGCGGTAACGCCCATGGCCGTTGAGCAGCCAACCCAACCCACGATCAGCGACCAGATCTACGACAAGCTCTTCCACAACTACGTGTGGCGGTCGATCTTCCGCACGGGCTACCCGAACACGCCTCGCAACCAGATGTTGGTGGTGGCGACGAACGTGTTCCTCCACCTGCACCCCACGCGCATCCACCGCACGCACGTGAAGATCACGCACACCTACTGCCTCGGCGGCCTCACGTTCTTCATGTTCCTGGGGCTGACGGTGACGGGCATCCTGCTGATGTTCTACTACGTGCCCAGCGTGGACCGGGCCTACCTCGATATCCAGAACATCCAGACGAACGTGCAGTTCGGTCAGCTCATGCGAAACATGCACCGCTGGATGGCGCACGCGATGGTGATCCTCGTGTTCCTGCACATGCTGCGGGTGTTCTATACGGGAGCCTACAAGCCACCGCGCGAGTTCAACTGGGTCGTGGGCGTGGTGCTGCTGGTGCTGACCTTCCTCCTCAGCTTCACGGGCTACCTGCTGCCCTGGGACCAGCTGGCCTTCTGGGCCATCACGGTGGGGACGAACATCGCCGGCTCGGCGCCGGTGCTCGGCCCGAAGACGCGATTCTGGCTGCTGGGCGGCTTCGAGGTGGGGCCGGACGCGCTGATTCGCTTCTACACGCTGCACGTCATCGGCCTGCCCCTGCTTGCGGCAATTTTCATGGCCGTGCACTTCTGGCGGATTCGCCGGGATGGCGGCCTGGCCCGGCCACTGTAGCGGCGGGGTGAACTAACGCATGGCTACTGTTGTCGTCGCCCGTCCGGCCGCCCGACCCACCCCTCGCGCACGCGATGAAGAGGTGCTGGTCTGGCCCGATCTCGTCTTCGTGGAGTTCATCGCCGCGCTGCTCTTCACGGTGCTCTTGTTCGTCCTCTCGTACGTGATGAACGCGCCGCTTCTGGACGAAGCGAACGCCAATGTCACGAACGACCCGGCGAAGGCGCCGTGGTACCTGCTGAACCTGCAGGAGCTGCTGTTGCACATGAACCCCGCCCTGGCGGGAATCATGGTGCCGACGGCCTGGCTCATCATCCTCGCGGTCTTCCCCTACTTCGACCGGTCGACGGAGGGCCAGGGGCGCTGGTTCGCGGACGCCAACTCGGTGAGGAACACCGTGATTTCGATGATGGTGGGCTTCTGGGGGACGCTGGCCCTGATCCTCTGGAACTCGGGCAAGGTGGCCCTCTGGCTGAAGGACTGGTTCGGTCTCTCCGGCGGCGACACGCTGGCCTTCCTCGAGCGCTCGGCGGCGTTGAAGGACCCCTCGGTGGTGCCATGGCCCGGGTGGGCGGACTCGATCCCCTACCTGTGGTTCAACCTGAAGCTGCTGGACGAGGGTCCGGGCGCGGGCGTGACGACCTTCCAGCACATCGACCTGCCGACGCTGCTGGTGGACATCGGCATTCCCACCGGGTTCATCGTCGGGTTCTCGTGCCTGCTCATCTTCAGCTTCTGGAAGATCGGGTGGGTGCTCACCCGCCGGGGCGCGATGATCACGCTGATGAGCGGATTCGTGGGCGTGTTCCTGATGCTGACCATCATCGGCACGGCCTTCCGCGGCCCCGGCCAGGATCTGATCTGGCCATGGGACCTGCGCACCCTCGAAGGCATCCCGGGACAGGAGTAGCGAGCGGATGGCGCAGGCGCAGCGGATAGAGCAAGCACGGCAGACGGAGGCGCGCAAGGTCTCGCGACGCTCCTTCATGCGCGTGAGCGCGTTCGCCGGGCTCGCGCTCTCGCTGGGCGCGTTCAGTGCGTTCTTCCTGGGCTTCTTCAACCTGCGCAGCCCGCAGGGCTTCGGGCGGCCGGTGACGGTTCCCAAGATCCAGATCCCGGAGCCGGGCGCGGAGCCCGTGCGCATCACCGAAGGTAAGTTCTGGCTGGTGAACCTGGACGGCGCCGAGGGCGACGTCCTTGCTCAGGGCGGCGCGGGCGGACTGCTGGCGCTGTACTGGAAGTGCCCCCACCTTGGCTGCACGGTTCCCTGGCGTGGCGATTTCGACGGAGCGGAGGTCGCCTTCCCCGGCATCCAGGGGTGGTTCCGCTGCCCCTGCCACGGCTCGACCTACTCGCGGGCGGGGGTTCGCGTCTTCGGGCCCGCGCCGCGCCCGATGGACACGTTCCTGCTGACGACGAACAGCGACGGGTCGGTGACCGTGAACACGCGGGCGCTCACGCTCGGCGGCGGCGAGAACCCCAATCCGAGGCGGGCGGTTCGCTACAGTGGCTAGCCGGCAGCGGAGGACTCGTTGAATACGCAGCGCCAAATCTTCCTGATCGTGGTGCTGATGTTCATCAGTGTGGCCGGTTGTGCGGCGTACACCACGATCGACCTGCCCATCCGCGCAGAGCGGCAGGCGGACTTCTTCGAGGCCGAGTCGATCGAGCGGGGGGCGCTGCTCTTCGCGAACAACTGCCGCACGTGCCACGGCATCCGGGGCGAGGGCGGCGTTGGTCTGACCCTGAACAAGGCGGCCTTCCGCAACCAGGAGCCCCTGGTGCTGTCCCAGAACCAGGACCTCATCCGGCGCACGCTCACCTGCGGCCGCGCGGGCACGCTGATGCCGGCCTGGCTCGACTCGAACGGCGGCAGCCTGACACCGAACCAGATCGAGCACCTCGTACGGCTGCTGACGGCGCCGCTCGAGGCGGGAACCTTCGACGCGATTGGCAACCCGACGAACCACGGGTGGCTGGCGTCGGTCGAGTTCGCGCACAACCTGAACCACGAGTCGGCAGCCTCGGTGACGGGCGACACGCTGCCGCAGATAGCGGCGGCGCACGGCATCGGCGGGGGCGACGTAGCCGCCCTGAACGGGCTGAGCTCGATGGACGCAACGATCGACGAGGGCGCCAGCATCCGGCTGCCGGACGGTCGTACGGTGAGGGCGCGGGAGAACGACACCGCCCGCAAGATCGCCGACCGCGAGCACGTGGGCGCGATCGTCATCGCGGAGCTCAACGGCCTCACCTACGCCATCGGCGAAGGCGGGAACTTCTACCTGCCCTACGCTGGCGACGACGAAGCCCTGATGCTGAACCCCGACGCGGAGAACATCGCGACCGGGCTGGTGCCCGGGCAGACGTTACGGCTGCCCGAAGGGGCGACCTACCTGGTGCAGGCAGGCGCAACGCTGGCGAGCATCGCCGAACAGCACGGCATCACGGCCGCGCAGATCCGCCCGCTCAACCCCTTGCTGTTGTCGATTCTTGGTGACATCGCCGACGACGCCGCCCTGACGGGCGAGCGCACGCTGCTCCTTCCCGACGGCGTGAGCTACACGGCCCAGGCGGGCGATACGCTCATCTCCATCGCCGCCGCGCACGACATCCCCGAGCTGGCGCTGGCGGAAGACAACGGGCTCGACGAGGACGCCGCCATCGCGGAGGGCGACCAGATCGAGCTGCGGGACGGGACGCGCTACATCGTGCAGTTCGGCGATGCCGTCCTCTCCATCGCCAGCGCCCACGGCATCGGCGAGAGCGCCTTGCGCTCGCTGAACGAGCTGGCGGCGGGCGAGGAGGTCTCGACCGAGGTCTGGATCGCGCTCCCGCCCATCAACTCCTACGTGGTGAGTGGCGCCGATCTGGCCGAAGTGGCATCGGGCTTCGGCAACGTGACGGCCGCCTCGCTGGGCGAGGCGAACGACGTAGTCGCGGAGGCGGTCCTGCCCATCGGCAAGACGCTGCACTTCCCGCCGGACTCCTGGGGCGCGGCGCCGTCCGACGAGCTCAACCCAGGCACCGCCTGCGTCGAGCACACCGTATCGGCGAGCGCGTTCAACACCATCAGCGGGGCAGACCCGATCGTGATCGACGAGCCGAACGCGGTCTCCAGCGATGTGGTCATTCTCGGAAACGACAACAACTGGACGGTCGTGGCCGACGGCGAGACAGGCGAGCCGAACCGAACGGGCGTGAAGGTGACCGTGGGCACGACCGTGACGTTCAAGAACGTCGTCGGGTTGCACGACATCGAGATCGACGGCGAGCAGCAGGGCGAGGACTTCGAGGGAGCGGGCGTGACCCGGACCTTCACGTTTGACGCGCCGGGCGAGTACCGCATCACCTGCGGCTACCATCCGGACATGCTCGCGGTCGTGTTCGTCACCGAGTAGCGGCTGCTTCATTGACGCTCCGCAGGGGCGTGCCTACGATCCGCAGCCAGCGAGATTCGTCAGGCAAGGAGGGGACACAGATGGCAGCACAGACGGGAAAGCGGTATCTCTGTCCGACGTGCGGCTCTGAGTTCATCGTGACGAAGGGCGGCGACGGCGAACTGAAGTGCGGCGACACGCCGCTCGAGCTGAAGAAGTAAGCGAGGGGACGATCGATGGCCGTACAGCTGGGGAAGCGCTACAAGGACGAGGAGACTGGCATTGAGGTGCTGGTGATCAAGCCGGGCGACTGCGAGCTCAAGGTCGACGAGCGCGAGATGGAACTGATGCAGCCGAAGGTGCTGCCCTCGGCCGACTAGCGCCCTGCATCCACCGAAAACGACCGCGACGGGGCCCGTGTGGCCCCGTTCTGATAGGCAGGGCGTGGCGAGGAACGGGTGAAGTTCGAGCAGCTGGTCGAGAACCGCATCCTGGAAGCGATCGAAGAGGGCCTCTTCGAGGGGCTTGCGGGGGAGGGGGCGCCGCTGCTCCGGCGCGATGCGGATCGGCTGGCGGGCGACCTGTGGCTGGCGCATCACATCCTCGGGAACGCGGGAACGCTGCCCGAGTGGCTCGAGTTGGCGCGCACGATCGAACGGGACCGCGAACGGCTGGCGACCATCGAAGGGGAGCACGGCGCACTCGTCGAGCGGGCCCGGAAGACGGGCGAGTGGCGGCGGCTGGCGCCGCTGATCGCGGAGCGGCGGCGGGAGTTCAGGTGCGCGGCACGGGCGCTGCGGGCGAAGCAGGATCGCTACAACATGGAGGCGCCGAGCGTCGCCAACGAGCGACCGGCGATCTGGGTGGAGGAACGGTTGCGACGGCTGGACGCACGCGTGCGGGAGGCGCGCGGCGGGGCGGGTTCCCGAGGCGGCGGCTTTCGCGAGCGGGCCGCGGGTGCTACCGTGAGCGCTCGCCGTCCAATGGACGGCAATCACGCCCGAAGGGTGGTGACCCAGCAGCGTGGCCGAAATTATTATCGGTGAGGACGAGCCATTCGAGTCTGCTCTGAAGCGCTTCAACAAGCGCGTGCAGCAAGACGGCATCCTCTCGGAAACGCGCAAGCGCCAGCACTACGAAAAGCCGAGCGTGAAGCGCAAGAAGAAAGAAGCGGCACGCCTGCGGAAGCTGCGCAAGAAGCAGCTTCGGGCGGAAGCGCGCGCCCGCTCGGGCCGGTAGCCCTCTCCCCGTGGCGGCCCTGAAAGAGCGCATCCAGAGCGACCTGCGCGCGGCCATGCTCGCCAGGGACGAGCCGCGCAAGGCCGCCCTGCGCATGCTCACGGCTGCGATCAAGAACGCCGAGATCGAGGCGGGCGACGAGCTCGCCGAGGGCGACCTGCTCGTTGTCCTCCAGCGCCAGGTGAAGCAGCGTCGCGAGAGCATCACGGAGTTCCGCAAGGGCGGACGCGACGACCTGGTGGAGCGCGAGGAAGTGGAGCTGGAGGCGTTCGCAGACTACCTGCCTGAGGAAGCGAGCCGCGAAGAGATCGAGGAGGCGGCGCAGGCCACGATCGCAGAAACAGGCGCCTCGGGGCCGCGCGATATCGGCAAGGTGATGCCAGTGCTGATCAAGCGCTTCCAGGGCAAGGCCGACGGCCGCGTCATCAGCGAGATCGTGCGGGGCCTGCTGGGCTAACCAGCCACTTCATCGGGGAATCCGAGCTCGCGGCGCACGAGTGCGCCGACGACTTCGGCTGCGCTGGCGCCCGGGTCGGCGCCCGCAACGAGCGCACTCTTGGTGAGGGCGAAGGCGAATTCGTGCTCGGGATCGGCGAAGCCGATGGAGCCGCCGGCGCCGGGGTGTCCGAAGGTAGTCGCGCGGGGGCCCATGGCCGTGATAGGGCCGGTCTGGAAGTAACCCATGGCCTTGCGCACGGGCTGCTGGATGACCATGTCGACATCGTCCGTCTGGAAACGGGTGGCGGTGCGGACGCGCTCCTCGGAGAGGATGCGGACCCCGTCGAGCTCGCCGCCGTTGCCGAGGGCGGCGTACATGCGGGCGAGGGAGCGGGCGCTCATGAGGCCGCCGTGGGCGGGGAGGGCGGCGCGACGCACGAGTGGGTTGTTGTAGGGCTCGGCGAGAATGCCGACGGCGGGCGGGATGGCGCGCGTGATGAGCGCGCCCGGCGGGGCGGGCGGCGCGTCGGGGCGGGGACCGTCGACGAGGGTGGCGACACGCGCCTCAGTGGCGTCGTCGACGCCCATGTGAATGCCGTCGAGGCCGAGTGGGGCGCAGATCTCATCCTGCACGAAGCGGTTGATGTCGCGGCCATCAGCGCGGCGGATGACCTCGCCCAGGATCCAGCCGAAGGTGTAGGCGTGGTAGCCGGTGCGGGCGCCGGGCTCCCAGAGGGGTTCGAGGGCCGCAATGGCATCGCACATGTGGTCCCAGTCCGACATCGACTCGGGGGTGACGCCCTCGGGCATCTGGGGCACCCCGACGCGGTGGGTGAGGGCGTGGCGGATGGTCGCGTACTGCTTGCCTCGCTGGGCGAACTCGGGCCAGTGGCCGGAGATGGGCTCGTCGTAGGAGAGGACGCCGCGATCCACGAGCATGTGGATGGCGGTGGCGGTTACACCCTTCGTGCAGGAGAAAGAGGTGAAGAGCGTGCCGCCATCGACGGGGCGGGCGGACTCGACATCGGCGAGTCCGGCCCAGGTATCGACAACCAGCTCGCCGTGGTGGTAGGCGGCAACCTGGAGTCCCGACTCAACGCCGCCGGCGATGAGCTCCTCGAGAGCCGCCCTGACCTGCTCGTTGATGTCCGCCATTGGTCCGCCTTTCACCACGGAGACCGGCCGGCGCGGGGCCGACCGAGGGGTAACGATACGCGCTCGCGGGGTGTCGGGCCGGAGCGGGGATGGGCGCCGGCTCTGCTATCATCGGCGGCTACCTGATGCTCCGACGAGGCAGTGATCCGGTCGTTACGCGTGGAGGCGCGACCGCCTTCGGCGTGCTTATCGCGATTGGCGCGATCGTCCTGGCCGTGCCCCTTCTGCCCGGCGAGAGCACCCCCCGTGAGGGCGACATCGCCCCGCGCGCGTTCGCCGCCGTGCACGAGAGCGAGTACGTCTCGGCGGAGCTCACCGAGGCGGCGCGCACGGAGGCGGTAGCGGCGGTCGAGCCGGTGACGGCCTCGCTGGACGAGGTTCCCGAGGAGCAGCTGCAACTGCTGGGCATCCTCTTCGAGGAGGTGGCCCGGCTGCGGCTGCGGACCGGTCTCTCGTCGGAAGAGCAGTTGCAAGTGCTGGGCGAGTCGCCGCCGGGAGCCGGGCTGGGACAGGCGATCCGCTCGACCCTGCTCACGCTGGGAGTGGCCGACCTCGAGAAGCTGCGAGCGGCCGCGGTGGAGGGCGTGAGCGTCATCCTGAGCTCGCCGCTGCGGGAGGAGGACAAACGCAACCGCATCGAGGCGTACCTGGTGGTGGGAGACGTGCCCTCGTTCCCGAACGGTGAGGGCGCCCTGCGCGAGCTGCTGGACGCCTTCGTAACGCCGACGGTGGCGCTCGACGAGGAGGCGACGGCCGCCCTGCGGGAGGAGGCGCGGGCGGGGGTGGAGCCGGTGCTGGCGACCTACACCGCGGGCGAGCTCATCGCCCAGGAAGGGCAACCGCTGGACGCCGTGGCGGTCGAGGCGCTGCGCGAGACGGGCGTGATCCGCGAGGGGTTCGACTACTACGACCTGGGGGCGGGGATGCTGATGGGGGCGGCGCTGGGGGCGGTGCTGGGCGTCTACCTCTACCGCCTGCAACCGTTCTCGCGCCCGGCCGAACGCCGCACGCTGATGACGCTGCTGGCGGTGCTGGGCACGCTCGTGGCGGTGCGCGTGGGGCTGCCCCAGCTACTGCCCGACACCGAGGGCCACTTCTTCGCGTACGCGATGCCCGCGGCGGCGGCGGCGGTAGTGGTGTCGTCGGTCTCGGCGCCGCGCTTCGGGGCGATCGTGGCGGTGGTGGTGGCGCTCTACGCAGGATTCATCGCGGCCACGGCGCCGCCCCTGGCGGGGGCGGCCTTCACGAGCGTGCTGGAGCCGCTCGAGCTCGTGATCGCCTACGCGGCCGGCGGTCTGGCAGGGGCAGCGGCGATGCAGCGGTCGGAGCGGTTGGGCCGGTTCGCGGGGGCGGGGGTGGCGGTGGGCGCGGCGACTGGGGCCGTGCTGCTCGCTTTCTGGCTGTTGACGGAGCAGCGGGAGACGGAGGGTCTCGGCTGGCTCGCGCTGGCGGCGGTGGTGGGGGGGGGCGGCTCGGCCGTGATCGGACTGGGGCTGCACGTGCTGCTTTCCCTGTTGCTGCGGGTGACGACGCGGATGCAGCTGATGGAGCTGGCGCAGGCCGGCCATCCGCTGCTGCAGGAGCTCCAGGAGAAGGCGCCGGGCACGTTCCACCACAGCATGCTGGTAGGGACGCTGGCGGAGCGGGCGGCGAACCGCATCGGAGCCGACGCGCTGCTTGTGCGAGCGGGGGCGTACTACCACGACATCGGCAAGATGCAGCGGCCCGAGTACTTCGTGGAGAACAACATCGAGCGAGGGGTGAGCCCGCACGACCGCCTCGCGCCCGAGGCGAGCGCGATGATCATCCACGGGCACGTGCTCGACGGCATGGACCTGGCCCGCCGCCGGCGGCTGCCGGCGATCGTGGGGGACTTCATCCCCCAGCACCACGGAACGCGGCTGGTGGAGTTCTTCTATCGCAAGGCGCTGGAGCGAGGAGAGACGGACGCCGAGACCTTCCGCTACCCGGGTCCGCGGCCGCAGGCCAAGGAGTACGCGATCGTGATGCTGGCCGATTCGTGCGAGGCGCTGGTGCGGGCGAACCAACCCGAGACGCACGAGGAGATCGACGAGCTCGTGAACGGGGTATTCGCCGAGCGGCTGGCGGAGGGGCAGATGGACGAGTGCGACATCACGATGAAGGAGCTGCAGACGGTAGCGGCGAGCTTCCGGAGCACCCTGCGGGCGGTCTACCACCCACGCATCGAGTACCCGGAGGCGCCGGCGCCGCCCGGCCCGGCGGCCGCCGAGGGCTAGGCGCCGGGAGGGTCAGGGGGCGCTGCTATACTGCCAGCAGGCCACCCGCGGGCCGGCGATGAGGTTTGATGCGCTTCGCCATCATTCGTTTCCCGGGAACCTGGAGCGACCGCGATTGCCAGCACGTGCTCGTGAACGTGCTCGGGCAGGAGGCGGAGATCGTCTGGCACCGCGAGACCTCGCTGGCGGGGTTCGACGCGGTGGTCCTGCCCGGGGGCTTCTCCTACGGCGACTACCTGCGCTGCGGCGCGATCGCGCGCTTCTCGCCGATCATGGAGGAGGTGGTGCGGGCGGCCGAGGCGGGTGTACCCGTGATCGGCATCTGCAACGGCTTCCAGGTGCTGTGCGAGAGCGGCCTGCTGCCGGGAGCGCTCATCCGCAACCGCAGCCTGCGCTTCCGCTGCGAGTGGACGCACCTGCGCAACGAAAGCGCCGGGTCGCCGTGGACGTCGGGCATCGCCGAGGGCGAGGTGCTACGCATCCCCATCAGCCACGGCGAGGGCAACTACCAGGCCGACCGCGCGACGCTCGACGAACTGGAGAGTGAAGGGCGGGTCGTGTTCCGCTACTGCGACGAACGGGGCGAGGCGACGCCCGCCTCGAACCCGAACGGGAGCACGCGCAACATCGCGGGCATCCGCAACGAGGCGGGGAACGTGCTGGGGATGATGCCCCACCCCGAGCGGGCGGGCGAAGAGCTCACCGGCGGGGCCGACGGGAACCGCATCTGGCAATCAGTGATTGAGGCCGCGGCAGGCGTCGCGGTCTGAAAGGGGCACATCAATGACGACCATGACATCCGACTATCCGGTCCAACTGGAGATCGATCCGGCGGCGTCCCAAAACCGATTGACGGTGTTCTTCCGGTGGATCCTGACGATCCCGCACTGGATTGTCCTCGCCTTCCTGGGGATCGCGGCGTTCGTGGTCTGGCTGGTGGCCTCGCTGGCGATCGTCATCACGGGGCGCTACCCGGAGCGGCTGCTGCGGTTCTCGATTGGCGTCGCCCATTGGGCGGTGCGCGTGTCTGCCTATGGCGGAACGCTCAGCCAGCAAACCTGGGGCAGCACCAGGTTCTACATCGTTACCGGCGGCTTTCTGACGGACAAGTACCCGCCCTTCGCGCTGGGCGAGCGTCCCGACTATCCCGTTCGTCTGATCGTGCCGGAGCAGGTCGAGGGACGGAACAGGCTGACGGGCTTCTTCCCCGTGCGCATAATCCTGAGCCTGCCGCACATCATCGTGCTGGCCATCCTCGGCATCTTCGTCACACTCGCGACGATCGTGGCCTGGCTCGGGGGGACCGTGCTGGGGCAGCTGCCCGAGTGGCTGCACAACTTCATCGCGGGGTACACCCGCTGGAGCACGCGCTTCGGCGCCTACCTCGGGCTGCTCGTGGATGAGTACCCGCCGTTCAGCTTCAACTAGGGGAGCCAACGCTTGTTGAGGCAATCGCTGAGCGGGGACGCCGCGGTCTGAAGGGAGCGCAACAGTGACAGCAATGACATCCGACTATCCGGTCCAGCTGGAGATCGACGGGCCAGCGCCGCAGGGGCGCCTGTCGATCCTGTTCCGGCTGATCCTGGCCATTCCCCACCTCGTCGTCCTGTATTTCCTCGGGATTGCAGTGTGGATCGTGGGCATCCTGGCGTGGTTCGCGATCGTGATCCTGGGGCGCTTCCCGGAGGCGCTGCTGCGCTTCACGATCGGCTACACCCACTGGAACACCCGCGCGAACGCGTACAGCAACCTGATGACGGGTCGGTACCCACCGTTCTCGATGGACGCTGAGGGGGACTACCCTGTTCGGCTGGCCGTGGAGGAAAGGACTGAGGGACGGAACCGACTGACGACGTTGTTCCGCTTAATTCTCATCATCCCTCACGCGATCGTGCTCTCCATCCTCGGCGTCATCGCCGGGTTCGTGCTGGTCGCGACCTGGCTCGTGGGAATCGTGCTGGGGCGCGTGCCGGATGGACTGCACAACTTCCTCGTGGGCTACAGCCGCTGGAACGCGCGCGCCAACGCCTACGGGGGTCTGCTGGTCGACGAGTACCCGCCCTTCAGCTTCGACTAAGGGAGAGCGATGACGCACGAAGCGACGACAGAACCGGACCTTGAACTCGCGAGCCCCGGGCGGAGACTCGCAGGCTGGGCGATCGAGTGGGGTTTCGGACTCGTCCTCTTCCTTCTCCTGTTACTTGTCGCTGGCGCAGTGGGGGAGGGTTCGGGAGATGGGGGTACAGTGCTGGTCCTAGGGATGCTAGCGTCCGCAGTGGTCTACATTGTCTGGCTATTGGTTGCAGCGTCGAGGGGGCAGACACCCGGCAAACAGATTCTCGGCATGTACGTTGTAAAGAAGGACGACAGGGTTGCGGGCCTCGGATATGTCCTGCTGAGGGAAATAGTCGTCAAGACATTGGTCGCCATCCTAGGCGCCATCATTTTCGGCATCGGCTGGTTCATAGCCGCTCTTTGGTGCACGTGGGACAAGGACAGACAGTGCCTCTGGGACAAGGTGATTGACACTCGTGTCGTCCATGCACGCCATGGAATTGCAGACGCACTCGTTCTTGACTGGCGGGATACGGGCGACGAGGGCAGCGTCAGCAGGGAGACAGGCGAGGCCGCGGAGAACCTGCGCACCCTGGGAGAGCTCCATGAACGCGGGCTCCTGACCGACGAGGAGTACGAGGAGCGCCGCGCGCGGGAGATGGAGCGGCTGTAGCATCGGGGCGTGGCGGTCGAGCAGGAGGCGCTGGACGCGGTCGCGCTGAGCCGCGACGAGTACGAACTGCTCGTCGCGCGGCTGGGGCGCGAACCGAACGAGGTCGAGCTGGGGGTGTTTGGCTCGCTGTGGAGCGAGCACTGCGGCTACAAGAACAGCCGTCCCCTCCTGCGCCGTTTCCCGAGCAGCGGCGATCGTGTGCTGACGCGCGTGGGCGAAGAGAACGCCGGCGCGATCGACATCGGCGACGGCTGGGCGGTCGTGATGAAGGTCGAGTCGCACAACCACCCGTCCGCGATCGAGCCGTACGAGGGGGCGGCGACGGGGGTGGGGGGCATCGTGCGCGACATCTTCGCGATGGGGGCGTACCCGATCGCGTTGCTGGACTCACTTCGCTTCGGTCCGCTGGACGAGGGCAACAACCGCTACCTGTTCGAGGGGGTGGTGGGCGGAATCGGCGGCTACGGCAACTGCCTCGGCATTCCCACGGTCGGGGGTGAGGTGGTGTTCGGGGAGTCGTACAACGGCAATCCCCTCGTGAACGCGATGTGCGTGGGCCTCGTGCGGGCGGACGGCATCCTGAGCGCGAACGCGAGCGGCGAGGGGAACGCCCTCCTGCTGGTGGGGGCGGACACGGGCCGGGACGGCATTCACGGGGCGAGCGGTCTTGCGAGCCGCACCGACCCGGAGGCGCGCTTCGAGGAGATGCGTCCAGCGGTGCAGGTGGGCAACCCCTTCCTCGAGAAGATGCTGATGGAGGCGTGCCACGAGCTCGCCTCCGAGCACCGCGACTGGATCGTGGGGTTGCAGGACCTGGGAGCGGCGGGCCTCACGAGCTCGGTGCTCGAATGCTGCGCGCGGGGTGACTCAGGGGCGGTGCTCGACCTGGAACGCGTGCCACGGCGCGAGTCGGGGATGACGCCGTACGAGGTGATGCTCTCGGAGAGCCAGGAGCGGATGCTCGTGATCGCGAAGCGCGAACACGTGGAGGACGTAGCAGCGCTGTTCGAGCGCTGGGAGGTGGAATGCGTCGACATCGGGCAGGTGACGGACGGGGACGAGGTGGTGCTGCGGGAGGACGGCATAGAGGTGGGACACGTGCCCGTCGGGGTCGCGACGGAGGCCCCGGCGTACACGCGCGACGGGCGGCGCAGCCTGGAGGCGCTGGCCCGCAGCCAGGCGAATCCCGGAGCCTTCCCGGACCTGCGTCCGGAGGCCGCGACGGAGGCGCTGACGGCGCTGATTGCGCGGCCCAACCTCGCGAGCAAGGCAGAAGTGTTCCGCCAGTACGACCACCAGGTGCTCGCGAACACGGTCGTGGCGCCCGGTGGCGACGCGGCCGTGCTGCGGGTGCCGGGCACGACGCGGGGCATCGCCCTGGCGACGGACGGGAACGGGCGCTACTGCCAGCTCGACGCGCGCAACGGCGGGGCTATCGCCGTGGCGGAGGCGGCGCGCAACGTGGTCTGCACGGGGGCGAGGCCGGTGGCGGTCACGGACTGCCTCAACTTCGGCGCGCCCGAGAACCTGGAGGTCTACGCGACCCTGTCGGGGGCCGTGGACGGCATCGCCGCCGCCTGCGAGGCGTTCGGCACGCCCGTGGTGAGCGGCAACGTCAGCCTCTACAACGAGAGCGGCGGGGCTCCGGTCGCGCCGACGCCGGTGATTGGGATGCTCGGTGTGCTCGAAAACGTCCATGCGCATCTCGGAGCGGCGTTCGAGCGCGCGGGGGCGGAGGTGTGGCTGCTGGGGGGGACGGTCAAACAGCCGGCGCGGACGCTCGCGGGGAGCGAGTACCTGGAGGCCGTGCACGGCGCCATCATCGGGACACCGACGGTCGACCTGGCGGCGGAGTCGCGCCTGCACGACCTCGTGCTGGGCGCCAACGACGTGGGTCTGCTGTGGAACGCACACGACTGCAGCGACGGCGGCCTCGCGGTCGCGCTGGCGGAGTGCTGCCTGCTGGGCGGCTACGGCTTCGCGGGGGAGGTCGAGGTGGAGGGGCGCATCGATGCGGCGCTCTTCGGTGAAGGGCAGGGACGCATCATCGTGAGCGCCCGCCCGGAGGCGGCGGAGAGGCTGGCGGCACTGGCGGAGGAGGCGGGCGCGCCGATCACGCGCCTCGGCGTGACCACGGCAGAGAACACACTGCGCTACGGACCGATCGAGGCGGACCTCGACGCGCTTCGCGAGGCATGGGAGTCGGGGCTGGGGCTGTAGGGGAGAGCGCTCCCGTTGGTCGCTGAGGGGAGCGCCGCGCTTCGCGCGGCTGAGGAGAGCGGCGGGCGATGCCCGCCTGAGGAGAGCGCTCCCGTTGGTCGCTGAGTGGGGGTGATGCCGAGACGCCGGGTCAGCGGGCCAGGGCGTTGGCGACTTCGTCCTCGGAGAGGTTGGGGCCGACGGCGGCGCAGTGGAGAAGGTCGTTCACGAAGATGTCGGTGGCGACGGAGCGGATCTGGGGGGCGTCGACCGCCTCGAGGGCGGCGACGAAGTCGTCGATCGTCTCGACCTTGCCCTTCGTGAGGGTCTGCTCGCCGTGGCGCTGGCCGAGGGAGAAGGCCGTCTCGAGCGAAAGGCGGAAGCGGCCGATGACGTGGTCCTTGGCGCGCCGCAGCTCGTCCTCGGGGACGGGCTCGTCGATGAGCCTCTGGAGCTCGTCGAGGCAGACGCGGATGGTCTCGGAGAGCTTCTCACGGCCGACGCCGGCGGAGACGGTGAAGACGCCGGCATCGGCGAGGTAGCCGTAGCCGGAGCTCACGGAGTAGGCGAGGCCGCGCCGCTCGCGTACCTCGTTGAAGAGCCGCGAGGACATACCCGAGCCGAGGATGTCGTTGAGGATGCGGATGGCGAAGCGGCGGGGGTCGCTGCGACCGAAGAGGGGCAGACCGAGCATGACGCTGCACTGGTCGATGTCGCGCGAGTCGATGCTAATGCGGGCGCCGGAGGTGGCCGGGTCATAGGGGGTGATATCGGGGAGGGCGCCGGCGGCCACCTCGGCGAAGCGGGGCTCGGCCAGTTCGAGCACCTGCTCGTGGGTGCAGTTCCCGGCGACGGAGAGGACCATGTTCGGGCCCAGGTACCAGTCCTCCATGTGACTCATGAAGTCGGGGCGGTTCATCTCGCCGACAAGCTCGACGCTGCCGCCAACATCCCAGCCGCAGGGCTGCTCGCCGTAGACGGAGACGCCGAGGAGGCGGCTCGCCCAGGCGCCGGGGTGGTCGTGGTTCCGCTTGAGCTCCTGCTGGACGACGGTGCGCTCGCGGTCGATCTCCTCCTGGGAGAGGGTGGAATGGAGGAGCATGTCGGCGGTTATGTCGATTGCAGTTTCGAGGCGGTCGAAGGGGACGATGTTCCAGTAGCAGGTGTATTCCTTGCTCGTGTAGGCATTGAGGGTGCCGCCCGCGCCCTCGATCTCCTCGGCGATCATGTTGGCGCGGGGGCGGCGCTCGGTTCCCTTGAAGATCATGTGCTCAAGGAAGTGGGTGATGCCGTTCAGGCGCTGGGGCTCGGAGCGGGAGCCAGCGCCAACGAAGAGGTTGACGGTGGCGGCCTGCGTGGTGGGGACGGGGGTGGTGACGACACGGAGCCCGTGGGAGAGCGTGGTTGTCTGCCAGGTAACGGCCATGGGTGCGGTAGCCTCTCGTTCTGGGCGGGTTGGGCTTATTCTACGGTCGCCCGCGGAACGTTCCGCGACGGGGCTGGGATTGATCGGTGGGCGAACTCACACTGAAACTGAACTGGACGACCGCCGCGGGAGCGCTCGAAGGCGTCCTCGCCGCCGAGGGGCTGGAGTTGCCGCGTCACGCCGTGATGGGGCTGACCGGCCACGCCTGGCACCTGTGCGTGAGCAGCGAGGGAGGAGTCACGGCGCTGCCGAGCGGGCCCCACGACCTCGACTGGGCGGCGATGGTCGAGCGCTACGCGCGCACGGGTCTGGCCTGGGAACGGTTCGGGCGGCGGGCGCGGGGGGCGGAGATGGCGGGGGCGCGGGGGGCGGAGATGGCGGGGGCGCGGGGGGCGGAGATGGCGGGGGCGCGGGGGGCGGAGATGGCGGGGGCGCGCGCCGAGGCGATCGCGTGGGCGCGCGAGCGGCTGGACGCGGGGCGCCCCCTGATCGGCTTCGACTTCCAGGTGCACGAATTCGCGATCGTTCGCGGCTACGACGCCGCGCGCGAGGGGTTCCTGGTGGAGTCTGTGATCTCCGACGATTTGGGGGGCTTCGCGCCCTGGAGCGACTGGCCCTCGCCGTCGCTCGGGATCATCGAGCTCTTCGCGCCGCTGGGCCCAAGCGACCCCGACCCAGAGGAGGCGGTCGTGGGCGCGCTCGGGACGGCGCTGGAGCTCATGTCCGGGAGTGGCGGCGCAAGCGAGCAGCCGCGAGGGACGGCGGCGTTCGAGGCGTGGGCGGACGCGTTCGAAGGGACGGGGGAGGTGGACCGGGTGGGGAACGCCTACACGCTGGCAGTGCTGCAGGCGGCGCGGAGCGACGGGGCCGCCTTCCTGCACGACCTGGCGGAGGCGATCCCGGAGCTCGCAGAGCCGCTCGCGCGGGCGGAACGGGCAGTTCGCGACCTGACCCAGACGCTCTCCCCGCTGCTGACCCTGTTCCCGTTCCCGGCGGGCGGACACGGCAGCGTCGCGAATCCGGGGCTGCGGGAGGCGGCGGCGAACGCGCTTCGCCGGGCGGCCGCGCACGAGCGGCGGGCGGCGGAGGCGATCGCCGAGGCGGTCGCGCTGCTGGGGGTGGAGTAGCCACCGTGGTGAGCTGGATCATCGAGGGGGAGCTGGCGGTGAGCGCGCGTCCGGGCTACACCCCGGGGGAGGAGCGGGCGGTGCCCCTGGCGGCGGTTGAGGCGTGGGTGGCGGAGACGCGGGTGGCGGGGGTGCGGTCGGTCATCTGCCTGCTGGGCGACGACCAGTTGCCGCTCTACACGGGGGCGCTGCCGGAGGGACTGCTCGCGCGCTACCGGGCAGCGGGGTTCGACGTAGCCCACCACGGCGTGCCCGACGGACTGACGGAGCCGTTCACCGAGTCGCAACTCAACGAGGCGTGGGCATCGTTCCGGCGGCTGCCGAAGCCCGTGCTGGTTCACTGTAGCGCCGGACACGACCGCACGGGGCGGGTGGTGCGCCACATCCTGCGGAAGCTGGAGGCGGAGGGGTCGCGCGCGGGCTGAGGGCGCTCAGGCGCCGCGCGCGCGCAGGACCGCCAGCGTCAACTCCTCAACGGTGGCGATATCCGGGTCGTCGGTAAGGGCGTCGTCAACCCAGCGGCGGGCCTCACTGCGGGCATAGCCGAGTGCGGCGATGGCCTCGACCGCGTCGAGGGCGACGCGGTCGCGCTTGAGGCCGTCGAGGTCGACGGGGCTTTCGAGGCCGCCGTCCTGGAGGGCGGCTTCGGCGACGACCTTGCCGCGCAGGGTCGCGATGATCTTGCCGGCGACGCGAGGGCCGATGCCGGGCAGTCGGGTGAGGACGGCCCGGTCCTCCTGCTCGATCGCGCGGGCGATGGTGCTCACCGAGACGGTCATCGCCTTCACGGCCTTGGTGGGACCGAGCCCCTCGACCGTGGTGAACTTGCGGAAGAAGTCGCGCTCGGGGCGGCGGAGGAAGCCGACGAGGAGGGGCACGGGAACGTTGGCGGTCGCGTGGTAGAGAACGTGCAGGCCGATCTCGGGCTCGGGGCCACCCTCGGGCGTGGAGTCAACGGTCTCCTGGATCTCGGGCCAGAGGAAGGCGGGCACGAGCACGTCGTAGCGGACGCCGGAGACGTCGACTTCCACCCTCAACTCACCGACGTCGGTGTGGGTGAGGCGGCCTGAGAGATGGGTGATCACGGGTGTGATCTTACGCCGCCGCGACGCCGGCCCGGGGCGCGGGTAGGCTGGGGACCGTGCCCGAACTGCCGGAAGTCGAGACGATCAGGCGCGACCTGGAGCCGCTCGTGGTGGGGCGGACGGTGGTGGCGGTGGAGGTCGATCCGGGAACGATCGACCTGCTCACGGACCTGCCCATCGACGCGCTGCGGGCGGGGCTGGTGGGGCGGCATTTCGTCTCGCTGGGGCGGCGGGGCAAGTACCTGCTGTTCGGCATGGACGACGGGAGCACGTTCGTGACGCACCTGCGCATGACGGGGCGGCTGCTGTGGCGGGAGGCGGGCGAACCGGCGATCGAGTACGAGCGGGGGCGCATCGTGCTGGACGGAGGGCACGACCTGCGCTGGAGCGACCTGCGCAAGTTCGGCACGTGGGACATCGTCGCGGACACCATGGAGGTGGTGGGGAAGCTGGGGCCGGAGCCGCTCGATGACGACTTCACGGCGGCCTTCCTGCGGAAGCTGCTGGCGGGGCGGACGGCGCCGGTGAAGGCCGTGCTGCTCGACCAGCGACGAGTGGCGGGGCTGGGGAACATCTACGTGGACGAGGCGCTCTTCCAGGCGCGCATCCGGCCGGATACGGCTGCGGGGGAGGTCTCGCGGGGGGCAGTCGCGCGGCTGCACGTGGCCTGTCGCGAGGTACTGGAGCGCGGCATCGAGAACCGGGGCGCGAGCTTCAGCGACTACGTGGACGCCAGGGGCAACCCGGGCCGCCAGCACATGTACGTGCAGGTCTTCCGGCGCGACGGCAAGCCGTGCTACACGTGCGGGACCGAGATCGCCCGGTCGGTGGTTGGAGGTCGGGGGACGCACTTCTGCCCCCGCTGCCAGCGGAAGCCCCGCAGGCGACGATCGTCGAAGCCGTAGAATCAGCGCATGGCCGAAGCGGGATACGTCGCGAGGCTGGACGAGCTCGCGTTCCTGGAGGAGTACGCGCGCTCGGTCCTGAGCAAGCCCCAGATGGTGGCGGACAGCGCGCTGCGATCGCTCGCTTTCTGCCCGCCCTACGAGCGTCCCGCGCTGGTGGGGATGCTGGCGGGACAGCTGGTCGAGGCGGCCCTGCGGCTGACGGCCGTATTCGAGGCGCTGGACGACCGGCGTGTGTCGATCGCGGAGCGGCTGCGCGGGCCGCTCCCCGGCGCAGACGAGTGGGTGGCGCTGACGCAGCTCGCGGCCACGGCGGAGCCGGAAGGGGTCGTGCGGCGCCTGGCGCTTGACGAGGGCGCGGTCGAAAACGCCGCCGAGCTGCGGGGGCTGCCCGTGCCAGAGTGGCTCCCCACCCTGATCGAGGCGAGCACGGCGCCTGATTCGCTCGCGATGCCGGCGCCGATCGACCAGCTCGCCATCACGGGAACGAACGCGGTAGGGGAGCGGCTGGAGGTGCGGCTCGCGGCGGGGGAGAACGCCACCGCGGCGATGGCGGACCTTGTCGCCGATCTCTGCTCGGTGGCGCGCGGATTCCTGGGGGCGTACCTGCGCGCGCGCCGGTCGAGGGGACAGAGGGTGTGAGCGAAGTCGAGCCGCTCGCGCCCGGCAGGCGCGACGCCATCACGGACGTGCGCGGCGTGCGCGTCGGGCATTGGACCTCCCGACGGAAGGCCACGGGCTGCACGGTCATCCTCTGCGAGGGATGCACAGGGGCGGCGGTGGATGTGCGGGGAGGGGCGCCCGCGACACACGAGACCGATGCGCTCGCCGGGGAAAACCTCGTGCGCCGCTGCCACGCGGTGGTGCTGACCGGGGGATCGGCGTTCGGGCTGGCGAGCACGGCGGGGGTGGCGCGCTGGCTGGCGGCGCGGGGCGTGGGGGTGGAGACCAAGGCGGGGCCGGTCCCGATCGTGGTGGGGGCGGGCATCTTCGACCTGCAGACCGGGCAGCATGCCTACCCCGGGGCGGATGAGGGGGAACGGGCGGCGGCGCGGGCGACGGGCGGAGCCGTCGCGCAGGGGAGCGTGGGGGCAGGGACGGGGGCGACAGTCGCGAAGCTGCTGGGCGTCGAACAGGCCCTCAAGGGGGGCGTGGGGACGGCGAGCCTGGTCGGTCCGCGGGGGCTGGTGGTGGGGGCGCTGGCGGTGACGAACGCCGTGGGGGCGGTGTTCGACCCGGAGACGGGGTCGATGGTGGCGGGGCCGCGGGGGGAGCACCCCGGCGAGATGCGGACGCCGGAACAGGCCGTCGTCGAGCGCCCCAAGGAGGAGGAAGGCTCGCGGGAGAACACGACCCTGGTGTGCATCGCGACGAACGCGGCCATCGAGCACATCGGCGTGCAGCGGCTCGCGGTGCATGCCCACGACGGGCTAGCACGCTCGATCATCCCAGCGCACACACTCGGCGACGGCGACACCGTCTTTGCGCTGACGACGGGCGAGGTCGCCGTCGAGCCGCACGACCTCACGATGCTGGGGCTGATGGCCATGCTCACGGTCGAGCGAGCGGTCGTGCGGAGCGTGGAGCTGGCGGAGGGGCTGGCGGGGGTGCCGTCGGCGGGGGAGTGGCGGGGAAGTTAGCTTCGATTCCAGTGCCGCACGACATGGGCGGCCACAAGAAAGGTCATGACGAGAGCACACCCAAGGATCGCGCTAGCGAGCGCAGCATTGAGCTCGATGAGGTTATATGCGCCACTATCATCTGCGATAGCGCTCGCAGCGCCCTCGAAGGAAATGAAGCCCGCGAAGGCAATGACACCAAGCAATGCAGCAACGGCGGCCAGAGCCGTAATCCTGTTCCCCATGGAGAGTCCTCCAAAACTGTCCAGTAACCCAACTTGCCAGAGTCGGGAAAGGCGATCCTAGCACCGATCTTCCTGCTCAATGCCAGATGAGCCCACCCCGGAGGGGGTTGACAAGCGTTTCGTGGATGGCGACGATCTGGCCCGCCGCCGATCCGTTCGCGGACGGCGAGCCTGGGAAACGAGACTACGCACGCTCAAGTCCGCCTGGACCCTGTGGGCCGGTACGGATGGCGAGCCGCGGCCAGCACGCACAACCTGGCTTCCGGTTCAACCGTTCCGCGCCCGCCGGCACCCGGCGAGGCGCGTTTTCGTTGGAGGGAGCGCCAGTGCGCACGATGTTGGTCGCCAAGATTCACGGCGCCACGGTTACCGAGGCGAACCTTGAGTACGAGGGATCGATCACGCTCGACCCGATCCTCATGGACGCCGTCAGCCTGATCCCGTACGAGCAGGTGCACGTGCTGGACCTGACGAACGGGGCGCGACTCGAGACGTACGCAATCGTGGGTCGCGAGGGCAGCGGCGAGGTCTGTATCAACGGGGCCGCGGCGCACCTCGTGGACGAGGGCGACAAGGTCATCATCCTGAGCTACCACCAACTGGATGATGCGGATGCGCACGATCTGGCGCCACGCATCGTGTACCTGGGCGAAGACAACGTCATTGAGCGGCGCGCGCGGGGCGAGGGGATTCGCCACCGCGAGGGCCAACCGGTCAGCACGAGCTAGGAGGGAACCGATGGGACGCCTTTCGATCCACAAGCTGAAGGAGTGGAAACGCGAGGGCCGTCGCTTCGCGATGCTGACGGCGTACGACTACGCGATGGCGCGGCTGGTCGAACAGGCTGGAGCGCCCATCATCCTCGTGGGGGACTCGCTCGGCACCGTGATGCTGGGCTATGACTCGACGGTGCCGGTCACGATGGACGACATCCTGCATCACACGCGCGCGGTCGTGCGGGGCACGGAAAGCTGCCTCGTGGTAGCCGACATGCCCTTCATGAGCTACCAGGCGAACGGCGACGAGGCCGTCGCCAACGCTGGGCGGCTGCTGCAGGCGGGCGCCGGAGCGGTGAAGCTCGAGGGCGGCAGCGAGATCGCACCGCTGGTGCGGCGGATGGTCTCCGCGGGCATTCCCGTGATGGGCCACCTGGGGCTGACGCCGCAGTCGGTGAACCAGTTCGGCGGGCACAAGGTGCAGGGCAAGACGCCGGCGGCGGCGGCGCGCATCATCGGTGACGCGCGCGCGCTCGAAGAGGCAGGCGCCTTCGCGGTCGTGCTGGAGACGGTGCCCGCCCCGCTCGCGAAGATGGTCACCGAGCGCATCGGCGTCCCCACGATCGGCATCGGGGCGGGCGCGGACTGCGATGGCCAGGTCCAGGTGCTGCACGACATGCTCGGGCTGTTCGACGACCAGCGGCAGTTCCGCCACGCGAAGCGCTACGCCGTGCTGGGCGAGGCCATCCGCGCGGCCATTCGCGACTATGTCGCCGAGGTCGAGGAGGGCGCCTTCCCCACCGAGGCGGAGAGCTTCCCGATGGCGGAGGAGACGCTGAGCGAGCTGCGCCAGGGCGCGCACGCCTGACGCTCCCGTCGCGGGGTCGCGCATGAAGATTCTGCGGACTCCGGCGGAGATGCGCGCATGGCGTACGGCGCACCCGGGCAGCCTCGGGCTGACGCCCACGATGGGCTACCTGCACGAGGGGCACCTCGCCCTGGCACGGCGGTCGCTGGCGGAGAACGAAGTGTCGGCGGCGAGCATCTTCGTGAATCCCGCGCAGTTCGGGCCGAGCGAGGACTTTGAACGGTACCCGCGCGACGAAGAGAACGACTTGCAGCTGCTGCGAGAGCTCGGCGTCGACGTGGTCTACCTGCCCAGCGTGGAGACCGTGTACCCCGAGGGGTACCAGACGTACGTGACCGTCGAGGGGCTGGCGCAGGGGCTGGAGGGGGCGTCGCGGCCAGTGCACTTCCGGGGCGTGGCGACAGTGGTGACGAAGCTGCTGAACACGGTGCGGCCCGACCGCGCCTATTTCGGGAAGAAGGATGCGCAGCAGCTGCGGGTGATCCAGCGGCTGGCGCGGGACCTCGACCTGCCCGTCGAGATCGTGGGGTGCGAGACGGTGCGGGAGGCGGACGGGCTCGCGATGAGCAGCCGAAACGCCTACCTCACGCCGGAGCAGCGGGCGGCTGCGGCAGTGCTTTCGCGGGCCCTGGGGGCGGCGGCGGCACGGTTCGCGGACGGCGTGCGCTCGGCGGAGTCGCTGCGGGCGGGGGTGCGGGCGACCCTGGGGGCGGAGCCGCTGGCGGAGATCGGCTACGTCTCGGTGGCGGACTCGGAGACGCTGGCGGAGATCGAGGGGGAGGTGGAGGGAGCCGCGTTGCTGTCGCTGGCGGCGCGCTTCGGGGCCGTACGGCTGATCGACAACGTGACGCTGGGCGAGGGCGGCTGAGGGCGCGCTGCTACACTGGCGCTCATGGTTTCCGTGGCCTCCCCATCGCAGGGCGCCTTCAAGCTGAGGGCCGATTTCGAGCCGACGGGCGACCAGCCGCAGGCGATCGAGGATCTGATCGTGGGACTCAAGCGGGGGGATCGCTACCAGACGCTGCTGGGGGCAACGGGCTCGGGCAAGACGTTCACGATCGCGAACGTGGTGGAGGACGTGGGGCGACCCACGCTGGTGCTGGCACACAACAAGACGCTGGCGGCGCAGCTCTGCTCGGAGCTGAAGGAGTTCTTCCCGGAAAACTCGGTCGAGTACTTCGTGAGCTACTACGACTACTACCAGCCAGAGGCGTATATCCCCCGCAGCGACACTTACATCGCCAAGGACGCGGACATCAACGAGGAGATCGACAAGCTGCGGCACGCGGCGACGCGGTCGCTGTTCACGCGCCGGGACGTGATCATCGTGGCGAGCGTGAGCTGCATCTACGGTCTGGGGGAGCCCTCGGACTACGCGCAATTCATCCTCAGCATGAAGGTGGGGCAGCGGCTGGACCGTCGCGATGTGCTGCGGCGGATGGTGGAGATGCAGTACGAGCGGAACGACCAGAACGTGGTGCGGGGGCGCTTCCGGATGCGGGGCGACTCGCTCACGATCCTGCCCAGCTACGAGGAGCTGGCGGTCCGCATCGACTTCTGGGACAACGAGGTGGAGCGCATCAGCGAGCTCGATCCGCTGACGGGCGAAATCGTGGCGGAGCGGCAGGAGATCGAAATCTTCCCGGCCAAGCACTTCGTCACGAGCAAGGACAACCTCGGCGACGCGCTCAAGGCGATCGAGACGGAGCTCAGCGACCAGCTCACCTTCCTGAAGGAGCAGGGGAAGATCCTGGAGGCGGCGCGGCTCGAGGAGCGGACCCACTACGACCTGGAGACGCTGCGGGAGACGGGCTATTGCGCGGGCATTGAGAACTATTCGCGGCACCTGCAGACGCGGCCCGCGGGTACGACGCCGTGGTGCCTGCTCGACTACTTCCCGGACGACTGGCTGCTGATCGTGGACGAGTCGCACATGACGATTCCGCAGGTGCGAGGGCAGTTCTTCAGCGATCGCTCGCGCAAGGAGACGTTGGTCGAGTTCGGCTTCCGCCTGCCGAGCGCGCTGGACAACCGCCCGCTCACGTTCGAGGAGTTCGACCGGCACATCAAGCAGGCGATCTTCGTGAGCGCGACGCCGGCGGACTACGAGCTGGAGCAGTCGACGCAGGTGGCGCAGCAGGTGATCCGCCCGACGGGCGTGCTCGACCCGGTGGTGGAGGTGCGGTCGACGGACGGGCAGATCGACGACCTGCTCGGGCAGATCCGGGCGACGACAGCGAAGGGCCAACGCATCCTGGTGACGACGCTGACGAAGAAGATGGCGGAGGACCTCGCCGACTACCTGACAGAGATGGGGGTGAAGACGCACTACCTCCACTCGGAGGTGGAGACGTTCGACCGGGTCGAGATCCTGCGCGACCTGCGCCTGGGGGTGTACGACGTGGTGGTGGGGATCAACCTGCTGCGCGAGGGGCTGGACCTGCCCGAGGTCTCGCTGGTGGCGATCCTGGATGCGGACAAGGAGGGGTACCTGCGCTCGAACCGCTCGCTGATCCAGACGATCGGGCGGGCGGCGCGGCACACGGAGGGGCGCGTTGTGATGTACGCCGACCACATGACGGCGAGCATGCGGACGGCGATCGAGGAGACGGAGCGGAGGCGCGGCATCCAGGACGCGTACAACCGCGAGCACGGCCTCGAGGCAACGACCATCACGAAGGCGATCCGGGACATCACGGACCATGTGCGCGAGGTGGCGGAGGACGTGGAGGAGTACGACGCGGGCGTTCCCGAGGGGATGGCGCCGGACGATCTGCTGCGCATGATCAAGGAGCTGGAGCGGGAGATGAAGGGGGCGGCGAAGAACCTCGAGTTCGAGAAGGCGGCGGCGTTGCGCGACCGCATCGTGGAGCTGCGGCGGGAGCTGGTGGGGTCGGAAAGCGAGGAGCTGCAAGCGTTCGCGGAGGTGGCGGGGCGGAGCGGGCCGGTGCGCTACGGGCGCAGCCAGGCCGGGGGTCGCGACCGGCGGCGGCGCTTCCAGCGGCGGTAGCCGGGTCTCCAGGCACGACGGCCACACCCCTGTTCGCGGGCAGAGCGTAGGCTTTGGCCACCGCGAAAGGGGGGCCACGATGCCAAGCCGGAGAGCAGCGATCGGGATGACCGATGAGGAGCGGGAGCGCTTCCTCGACGAGGGCTGGACGTTGCAGGTGGCGACGAACGGTCCGGGCGGATTCCCCCACCTGGCGGCGATGTGGTACGTGGTGATTGACGGAGTCGTGCACTTCACGACGTTCGGGAAGAGCCAGAAGATCGTGAACCTGCAGCGCGACCCGCACGTCACGGCGATGCTGGAGACGGGGCGGGCCTACGAGGAGCTGCGGGGGCTCGTGATCCGGGGGACGGCGGAGCTGGACACGGATGTGGCGACGACGGCGGCGGTAATGTCGGTCGTGGGAAGCAAGTACCAGGGGATGCCAATCCCGATAGAGACGCCGGAGGCGGCGCTGCCGGCAGCGTCGAAGCGGGTGACGGTGCGGATCCGCCCGGAGCGCATCTACAGCTGGGACCACACGAAGCTGGGCGGGCGCTACTAGAGCTGGCTGCTGAGGCGGCTGTGGGCCCAGTGGGTGATCGCCACGGCGAGTGCGTCTGCGGCATCGGAGGGGCTCGGGACGGCGGAGAGGCCGAGCTGGATGCGGACCATCTCGGCGATCTGGTCCTTGCTGCCGTGACCGTACCCGGAGACGGTGCTCTTTATGAGGTTGGGGGCGTACTCGTGCACCTCGAGGCCGGAATCGGCGAGGGCGAGGATGGCGGCGGCGCGAGCGTGACCAAGAGCGAGGGCCGAGCGCGCGTTGGAGCCGACGAAAGACGCCTCGACGGCGCCGACCTCCGGTGACCACTGGGCGAAGGCCTTGCGCAGCCCATCGCGGATGAGGACGAGGCGGCGGGCGAGGCTCTCGGAGGAGCGGGTGCGGACGACGCCGTGGGCGACATGGCGGCACTCGTCGCCGTCAATGTCGACGATGCCGTAGCCGGTGGCGTTGAGCCCGGGGTCGATGCCAGCAATACGCATGGCCGCACTCTACGACGGGTGGCCAGGGAACGCCGAGAGGGATCTGTCGCTAGCCGGCGTACTGGGCGAGGAGCTCCTCGTCGAAGTCGGCGTTGGAGTAGACGCGCTGCACGTCCTCGAGCTCCTCGAGCCCGTCGAGGAGGCGCAGGGTCTGGGCGGCCGCGCCCTTCGCCAGCGCGATCGTGACGGTAGGCATCATCGAGAGGTCAGCGTGGTCGACGGTATAGCCCGCCTCCGTAAGCGCCTGGCGCACGGTCTCGAGGTCGCCGGGGGCGGTCTGGATCTCAAGCGAGCCCTCGGAGGTCTCGACATCCTCGGCGCCGGCCTCGATGGCGGCGAGGGCGATGTCGTCCTCGTCATGCCCTTCGAGGGAGACGGAGAGGGCGCCCCTGGATTCGAACTGCCAGGCGACGGAGCCGTTCTCGCCGAGGCTGCCGCCGGCGCGCGTGAACGCGTGGCGAATGGCGGCGACGGTGCGGTTGCGGTTGTCGGTGACGGCGTTGACGAGGATGGCGGCGCCGCCGGGGCCGAAGCCTTCGTAGCTGACCTCGATGAGCTGATCGCTGTCGCCGGCGCCGGTGGCCTTGGCAATGGCGCGGGCAATGTTGTCGTTGGGCATGTTGGAGGACCTCGCCCGCTGGATCACGAGGCGCAGCTTGAAGTTGGTAGCAGGGTCGCCGCCACCAGCCTTGGCGGCGAGTTGGATCTCCTTGGCGAGCTTGGTGAAGAGGGCGCCGCGCTTGTTGTCGGCGCTCTCCTTCTTTCGCTTGATGGTCGACCATTTCGAGTGGCCAGACATGGGCTGTCCTCCAGATCGGTCAGGTTCGAGTGTAGCGAACCTTAGGGCGGTCGTCCGCTACTCGCCCCAGGCGGCGTTGAAGCGCTCGCCGAGGGCGTCGATGACGTGGTGGTCGGTGAAGTTGGCCTGGAGCGGACTGACGCTGACGTACTTGTTGACGATCGCCCAGATGTCGCTGCCGGGGGGCGGGTCGAGGGAGGTGGGCTTGAAGGGGCCGCGGGTGAGGATGCCGCTCGACTCGCCCTGGACCTCGAGGTGAAAGTAGCCGCGCCGGGCGACACGTGTGACGAGGATGCCCTTGATCTCCTCGAAGGGGACCAGAGGGATGTTGACGTTGAGGAAGATCGACTTGGGCAGGCGGCCCTCGATCTCCTCGCGGCAGAAGATGGCGGCGACGCGCTCGGCGGCGTCCCAGTCGACCTCGGTGCGGGGCGTCATGGCGTAGGAGATGGCGAGCGAGGTGATGCCGCGGAAATGGCCCTGGAGGGCGGCGCCAACGGTGCCGCTGGCGGTCAGGTCGTTGCCCATGTTGGCGCCCTGGTTGATGCCCGCGACGAGCAGATCGGGAGCCTCGTCGAGCACCCCGTTGAGGCCGACGATGACGGCCGAGGCAGGGGAGCCGTTGACGCGCCAGGCGTCGACGCCGGCGACGGGCGGATCCTCGATGCGGGTCCAGTTGAGCTCCTGGCGGAGGCTGAGGCTGCCGCCGACGGCGCTCTGGTTCTTCTCGGGGGCGACGACCGTGACCTCGCAATCGAGGGAGCGGCAGGCGCGCGCCAGCGCCCAGAGCCCGGGCGATTCGTAGCCGTCATCGTTACTGATGAGGATGCGGCGGGGCATCGCCGAGGGATGCTACGCGACCGGCGGGTTAGCGGCTGAGGCGGGGGTTTACTCCGTGGGTCTGGCGAACCACTCGTCGAGGGTGCCACGGATCCCCTCGCCCATAACCTCAAAGGTCATGCCCAGCTCGTTCGTGACGAAGGCGGAGGCGGGACCAAGATCCCAGATGGTCATGCCGAGGGCCTGGAGGCGCTCGGCCTCGGCGCGAACGTCGTCGACGATGTAGCCGACGTGGTGGAGCCGGGGGCCCTGGTCGGCGGCGAAGAAGCCACTCCCGTGACCGCTGACAAGCTCGACGTAGGGAGGGCCCTGGCGGGAGTAGACGGCCTGCACTTCATCGCGGGTGTGGCCTCCTGGGGTATCCATCTCCCTCGTCATGGACCAGACGGAGGTCCAGTCCACGTTGAGGGCGGGGCCGAGGAGGTCCATGGCGGCGGGCAGGTCGGGCACGGCCATGGCGAAGTGGAAGAGGCGTCCGGAGGGGATGTCGTAAGGACTGGTGAGGTCTTCGAGGGCCATGGCGCTACTCCTTGTAGACGATGTCGTCGGTCGAATGGGAGCCTTCGGTGAAGCCGAGGCCGGGCGGATCCCAGACCTCATCGACGCGCACGACGCGGTCCATGTCGTGGATGACGATGCGGTCGGAGAACTTCCAGACACCGCCGCGGCGCTCGAAGCGGTCGGCGTAGCGGCCGCCCCAGCGGTAGTCGGTGTCGGTCTCGCCGTTCTCGCCGGGGGCGCGGTGGTTGGCCTGGGCGTAGGCCTCGCCCGTGGCGGTGTCGCCGTCGATCTCGACCCAGACGTTGGTGGTGACGTGCTGGGTCATCTTGAAGCGGGAGAGCCCGACCATCACGTTCTTCACGAAGTCGTCGCGGAGCTCTCGCCTGCGGGTGGTGATGTGGGCGTCCTCGTGGAAGCAGGAGCGCAGGGTCTCCGGGTCGAGCCGGTCGACGCCACGGGCGTAGCGGAAGTAGAGGTTGCGGAGCTCGATATCGTCGAGGACGCGCTGGAGGGCGTTTGGGTCGAGGTCGGTCACGGTGTGCTCCTTCCGAAGTTGCTAGACGGCGCGGATTCCCTCGATGAGGAGGCCGACGGCGCGGTAGATGAGGACGGCGCCGATGAGGCGCGTGAGGGCAGCGGCGATCCGGGTGGAACGTCCGGAGAGGGCGAAGACCCCGGCGGCCACCGCACCAGCCACGATGAGGGCGGCGAGGACTGTTCCGGGGTTGCCGGCATCGGTGGCGCGGCTCAGGGCGGCGGTGAGGGCGGCGGGGCCGGCGAGGAGGGGGAAGGCGAGGGGGAAGAGCCCACTCTTCCAGCCTGGCTCGACGGGGTAGGAGAAGGGACCAAAGAGGATGAAGGCGACACCCGTCGCAATCATCACGGCGCCGGCCGCGATGCGGAACGTCTCCGGTTCGAGCTGGAATGCATCGAGCAGGGCGTCGGACGCGAAGATGACGGCAAGGAGGAGCACGGCTGCGCCGAGGAAGGCGATGCCGGCGGCCTTCGGCTGGAGGCGGCCGTGGCCGGAGGCGATCACGGTCGCGAGGACCGCGGGAGGGTTCACGGCGGCGAATATGAGAAGGAGGGTGGGGAAGAATCCGCTCACCTGGTTTCCTCCTGGATGGTGAGGATACCTTGCGTGAGGGCGAGTCCGGAGAGCGCGTGCTGCTGGTCGTCCATGCGGGTGACGCCGTCGCGGAACCAGGCGCCGGCCGCCAGGGCCGGGCTGGGCCAGGCAGCGCTCCCCTCGCTCGTGACCTGGCGGCTGGCGAGGATGCCGGCGCCGCAGATGGCTCGCTCGGCGAGATCCGGTTCGAGGGACGCCAGGCGCTCGTCGGTGCGGGAAAGGCGCCAGAGCGAGTTGAGCCCTTCGACCCACGTGCCCAGCCCCGCGGCGCGGGAGCGCTGCCCGTGGAAGGCCTCGTTGATTCCGCCACCGCTGCGCTGCGCCTCGACCCGCATGAGGAAGCCGAAGCGTTCGGAGAGCGCGCGGGCGTACTCGATGTGGTGCTCCTTCAGGGGCCAGTCGCCCATCTCGGCGAGGCTGTAGGCGGCCCACTGGTCGGGCCAGGGCGGAAAGCTGAGGCCTTCGACCTCGTCGCGGTGGAGGGCGAGGTAGTCGGCGATGCGCCAGGAGGGCTCGTCCCAGCCGTCGTCGGGGAAGTGGCGATGCATCTGGGCAAGCGCCCAGAGCGCCTCACCCGTGGCGTAACGCGAACGGACGGAGGGGTCGGGCGCTCCGCTGTCGGGGTCCCAGTAGTTGAGCATGGCGCCGTCCGGGAGCTGCATGATCACGATGAAGCGAGCGAGCCGCTGCATGAGCATGTCGTAGCGCTCATCGCCGGTGGCGAGGCGCCGCTGGGTGAGGCCGGCGAGCATGAGCGAGCTAGCCCCGAGCTTCACGCGGCGGCTGTCGGGGTTCTGGAGGGCGACCCAGTCTTCGCCGTGGATGAGGTTGTCCCGCATCCAGGCCATGCCGCGGTCGGCGGCGTGCAGACGCGACAGGTCGCCGAGGGCAGCCGCCTGGTAGAGCGACATGGTGACGCCCGCATGGCGGACGACGTTGTAGTCGTCGGGGAGGGAGTCATCGGTGGCGTCGTACTCGTAGACGTAGCGGCCATCGGTGTACTGGGCGACCTCGATCCAGCCGGCGGAAGCGGAGGCGGAGGCTGCCAGCGATGCGGGCGTGATCTCGGGACAGTGCTGGGGGGCGGCGACGGTGAGGCGCAGCAGGGCGATGCCAATGGCGCAGACGCCGAGGGTCGCACCGGCGGCGGCCAACACGCTTCGCTAGCCCCCGGCCTGGAAATTGAGCCGGTGCCCGGCCACGGGCCAGTCATCGAAGGCGATGAGCTGGCCCGTCGAGCCCATGGTGACGTAGAGCGTGCGCAGGTCGGGGCCGGCGAAACAGGCGTTGGTGGTGATGCGGTCGGGGAGGGGATAGTGCTGGACGGTGGCGCCGTCGGGCGAGATGGAGGTGATGCCGCCGTTGATGATCGTGCCGACGACGACGTTGCCGTCACCGTCGACGCACATGGAATCGCACATAGCGAAGTTGTTGGGCGGGGCGCCGGGGACGGTGGCGACGACGTGCCGGTCGCCTATCTCGCCGGGGGCGGTGATGTCGAAGGCCCAGAGGCGTCCGGTGGGCGTCTCGGCGACGTAGAGGGTGCGCTCGTCCGGGCTGAGGCCGATGCCGTTGGGAGCTTCGAGGGGGAAGATGATCTCGCGGATGAAGTCGCCCCTGGGGGAGGCGTAGAAGACGCCCGTGATGTCGCGGGCGCGGCCGTAGCGCTTGCCGTGATCGGTGAAGTAAAAGTTGCCCTCGCGGTCGAAGACGAGGTCGTTGGGACCCTTCAGGGGTTCGCCCTCGCACTCGCGGTAGATGATCGTGACCTCGGAGCCGTCGGCGCTGACGCGCTGGATCTGGCCGCCGATGTAGTCGTCGGGGCGGGGGCCGGGCGTGATGATGCGCTGACCGCTGGAGGTGCGGCTCTCGGACCACTGAAAGCCGCCGTTCTGGGCGACGTAGACGGCGCCGTCGGGACCGAGAGCGGCGCCGTTGGGGCCGCCGCCGGTTGTCGCGAAGGTCTCCCTGCGGGAGCCGTCGGGCGAGACGCGGGTGAGGGCGCCGGCGCGAATCTCGGTGAAGAGGATGTCGCCATCGGGCAGCTCGAGGGGTCCCTCGGCGAACTCGATGTCGGTGGCGACGACGCGGTACTCCATGGGGTGCTCCTCTGGCGCTCGTGCCTCGTGGGCGCTAACCGATGGCGCCCTCGGCGCGGAGGGCGGCGATGCGGTCGGCGTCGTAGCCGATGGCGGCGAGCACCTCGTCGGTGTGCTCGCCGTTGAGAGGCGCGCCGCTGCGGACGCGTCCCGGGGTCTCGCTGAGCTTGGGGGCGACGCCCACCTGCTGCACCGGCCCCGCGGGTGTGTCGACTGTCACGACCATGTCGCGGGCGATGTTGTGAGGGTCGGTGACGATGTTCTCCTGCTCGAGGACGGGGGTGGCGCAGATGTCGCGCTCGGACATGATCGCCATCCACTCGTCGGCGGTCTTCGTGGCGAAGATGGCCTCGAAGCGCTCGCGCATGGCCGGCCAGGCGGCTTGGTCGTGCTGCTTCGCCAGGAACTCCTCGGCGCCGAGAGTGCGGCAGAGGGCGTCGTAGAAGTGGGGCTCGATGCTGCCGATGGAGAACCAGCGGCCATCGCTGCAGCGGTAGGTGTCGTACCAGGGGCGGGCGCCGGTGAGGAAACCCTCGCCGGGGCGGAGGGGCTGGCCGGTCGAGAAGAAGCCGGTCATGGCGTGCGTCATGAGGGAGAGGACGCCGTCGCTCATGGCGATGTCGACGGCCTGGCCGCGGCCCGTGTGCTCGCGGGCGAGGAGGGCGGCGCAGATGGCGAAGGCGGCCATGAGCCCGCCGCCGGCGAAGTCGGCGAGCAGGTTCACGGGGATGGCGGGAGCCATTCCGGGGCGCCCGATAACACCGAGCGCCCCACCGATGGAAATGTAGTTGATGTCGTGGCCGACGAGGTTGCTGTAGGGACCGGTCTGGCCGAAGCCGGAGAGCGAGCAGTAGACGATGCGGGGGTTGATGCCGGAGATCGTCTCGTAGTCGACCCCGAGGCGGTTCACGACGCCCGGGCGGAAGCCCTCGAGGACGACGTCCGCGCCCCGGACAAGCTCGTAGAAGACCTCGCGGGCGGCCTCGTTCTTCAGGTTGAGGGCGATGGAGCGCTTGCCGCGGCCGAGGGCGTTGTAGGCGGCAGCGCGTTTCGCTTTCTCGGGGTTGGCGGAGGGGCCGGAGCCGAGCTTGGCGTTCACGCCGGGGACGGCCTCGACGAGGGTGACGTCGGCGCCGAAGTCGGCGAGCAGCATCGAGCAGTAGGGGCCGGGCGCGAGGCGGGAGAGATCGAGGACCTTGATGCCGTCGAGAGCCATGGCCATGGGGAGCCTCCGGGGGCCTGTAGCGGCGGGCGAGTGGCCGCGGGCAAGTGTAAGGCCGTGGGGCGGAGCACGCTCTCCGCTAGCGCCATCGGGAGGCATGGCTAGAATGCGGAGGCCCGCGAAATCGCGGGCCTATCTGGCGGCGCGGCGCGCGCGGGAGCTTCGATGAGCGTCCTTCTCGACGAGAACACGCGGTTGATGGTTCAGGGGATCGGCACGGAAGGCGCGAACCACATGCGCCGCTCGATCGCCTATGGCACGAACGTGGTGGCGGCGGTGCATCCGCGGCGCGGCGGCGAGGAGCAGGACGGCGTCCACATCTTCCCGACGGTCGACGCGGCCGTGCGGGAGACGGGCGCGAACGTGAGCATCATCTTCGTGCCGGCCCCCTTCGCGGCGGACGCGATCCTGGAGGCGGCCTCTTCGGCGGTGCCGCTGGCGGTCTGCATCACCGAGGGCATCCCCGTGATGGACATGGTGCGCGTGAAACAGGCGCTGAAGTTCGGCCCGACCATGCTGATCGGGCCGAACTGCCCGGGCGTGATCACGCCGGGCACGCTGACGCGCGTCGGCATCATGCCGGGCGACGTGTTCCTGTCGGGGCGCGTGGGTGTGGTGAGCCGCTCGGGCACGCTCGTCTATGAGGTGGTGGCGCAGTTGACGGCGCAGGGGCTCGGGCAGAGCACCTGCATCGGCGTAGGCGGCGACCCGATCATCGGGACGCCGCAACGCGAGGCGATCCGCATGCTGAACGAGGACCCGGACACGGACGCGATCGTGATGGTGGGCGAGATCGGCGGAAGCGCCGAACAGGACGCGGCCGAGTACATCAAGGAGCACGTGCGCAAGCCGATCGTGGCCTTCATCGCGGGGGCGACGGCGCCTCCGGGGCGGCGCATGGGTCACGCCGGCGCGATCATCTCGGGCGAGGATGGCAAGGCGGAGAACAAGAAGGCGGCGCTGCGGGAGGCGGGGGCGGTCGTCTCGGATTCGCCGGCGGAGATCGGCGCCACGATGAAGCGCCTGCTGGGCTAACAGCCCCTTCCTGCTCCGGCCAGTCTGTCACCGATGGTTCGGGCTCCCCGCCATTGCCCTTGACGCATTTCTGTATTTCCGCAAACGTCATCAACGGAGTTCGCACTCGCAGGGGGTACGGCAATGCAGTCCGGGAAGAAACGTCTCACGCTCGATCTGGACACGCCCCTTCAGCGTCGCCTGAAGGCAGCAGCCGCGCAGAGGGGCGTGAGCATGCGGGAGTACTGCCAGACCGCCTTCGAGAAGAAACTGGCCGAGGACGAGGCAGCCGAGGCCCTCTGAACGACTTCTCCGGTCTCTCAAACGCTGAGCGCTTCGGAGCGCTCCCCAAGGAGGCCTTCGAAGATTGGTGGACCCGAGCTCCCTGGACCTGACTCAGCAGCCCCGCAGGATCCACGAGGCTCAGCGCAGAAACATGACGTGAAGGGCTAGCAGGGTGCTGATAAATGCATGATCTTGGGCCTGAGGGTCTGACTGCTCATCCGGCAGTCTCCCGTAGAGCCCAGAAACATTGGCCTTTTCGATTTCGCGACCGGAGCAAAATCAGCCCAAAACGACCGCTGCGGACTTTTTCAGCACCCTCCTAGCGCTCGTCGAAGTGCAGGTCGCTGTGGGCGCCGTCGCAGAAGGGCTTGTTGTTGGAGGCGCCACAGCGGCAGAGCGTGCGGCGGTTCTGCACCGCCCAGGGGGTGCCGTCGGCGCTCTCGACGCGGACGCCGCCACGCACCCAGAGCGGGCCACCCGGCATGAACGCGATCTCGGAGTCGAGGGCGGGCTCGACCATCTCATCGCTGCCGGCGGGGATGATGGCGAGGCGACCGGTGGGGCAGCGGCCGACCATGGCGGTGACGCGCTCGCGGGCCTCGTCGCCCTCCTCACCGATGAGGTCCCAGGCGTTCGTGGTGCGCGTGCCGCAGAAGCCCGCTCCGATGCAGATGGACTCATCGTCGAGCATCACACCGGCGGCGCCCTCGATACGGTTGGCGCGGTCCGTCATGGGGCGACGGTCGGCGGTCTCCGCCTCGGGCCAGGGTTCGCTGGCGTGTGAGCCGTCGCAGTAGGGCTTGTCGTTGGAGCGACCGCAGCGACAGAGGGCGTACATGTCGCGGGATTCGTCCAATTCGCGGAGGACGTGCCAGTCGACGTTCTCGCCGTTGAGCGTCTGGACGGGGGCGATCTCCTTGAGGGGCACGCCGCCGGAGACGACGTAGGGACCGCCGTTCATGACCTGGATGCGCATCTCGTCTGCCATGTGGGCCCTCCTCGCCGCAAGAGAGCGGCGGCGAGGGGATGGTACAGGAACGGGCGGGGCGGAAGGCGGCGCTAGCGACCCGACCGCGACATCCAGACACCGTTGAGGACGGCGATGACCGCGGCGACGATCCAGAGAAGCGTGCCGATGACCGGGTTCTGCGAGAGCCCGATACCGAGGCCCAGGAAGAAGACCAGGCCCGCGACGATGAAGACGAGGACATGGGCGGCCATCTTCATGCGGGCGCTTCGATTGCGCGCAACTCCATCGCGTCGGGGCAGGTGACGCCAGCGGTGACGATGTACTGCATCGCCTGGGCCGAGCTCCAGTCCATCACCTGGATCTCGTCGAGGGGGAGCTGGACGAGCCAGCCGGACTGGGGCATGGGCGTCGAGGGCATGTAGACAACGCCGAACCTCGTCCCGCTGGCGTCGTCGATCATGCTCATGAGAAAGCCCATCGACCACACACCCTCCCGGGGGTACTCGACACGCACAACGGTATCGAAGCCTGTCGTGGTCGTGGTCGTGGCGCTGCGGTCCGAGCCGGGGAGGAGCTTCTTGGTGGTGCTGTAGATCGAGCCGACGCCGGGAATCGCCATGATCCCGCGCTCGAGGAGAATGCCGGGGGTGCGGAAGAGGAAGCTCGAACTGAGGGCGCCGACGAGGAAGAGCGCCACGATGATGATCGCGAAGCTCAATCCCGGAATCTCTCTGCCCGCGATGGTCGAGATGATCGGCTGGAGCAGGCCGTCCATGGTCTGAACGGCGAACTGGATCAGCCAGAAGGTGACCATGAGGGGGAGCAGGAGGGCCGCTCCCCGAACGATCTTCCTCGTCATACCGCGGCCGAGTCGCTGGTGGACGGCGGCGGGCTGCGCTGGTGCGGTCATGGGGACGCCTCCGGATGCCTCGTGGGGCTGTCCCGCGATTCTAGTGCCGGGGGACCGGGGGAGGCGGAGGCGGAGGCGGGTTGGTGCATCTGGCTCCTCTCGTGGCCGTTTACTGCTGCTCCTCCTCGGCCTGGGCGAGCTGGGCGGCGTCGAGCAACTGGTCTTCGTCGACCTCGATGACGACTGATTCGATCGCGCCCGCGAAGGGGAAGGGCGCTTCGTACCGGTCGCTCACGGGCGTGCCGCTGTCCTCGCCGACGTCGAGCCCTTCGATCGTGAAGAGCCCTCCGAGCATGCGTGGGAGCTCGCCACGGGCGGCCTCGTTGCCGTCCACGTTGAGGACGCCGACCCCTCGGTTGTCGCCCGTCTTGGTGAAGGCGAACTCGATATCCGCGCGGCCGGCCGGCAGCTCCCCTTCTCCCACGATGCGCGTGTGGTCACCCCCGCAGTTGTGCTCGTAGACGAGGCGGTTCTCGCGCACGTAGAGGGCGTAGCCGCCGGAGTAGCCGCCGTGGGCGAGGATGACGCCGTCGCCACCATCCCCGTCGCGAACGATGGTGGCCTTGATGCGGTGGGAGCGGTTGCGAATGTCGGCGGCGGCCACCGTGGGCACGTGCGCCATGCCCTGCGCATAGCGGAAGGTGGTGCGGTCCTGGGGGCTGCCGGGAGGCACATTGCCGACGGCGGAAGCGGCGCCACCCTGTTCGAGGGGGAGCACGCCGTGCTTGCCCGCCTCCGCCCACCAGCGGTCGATGAGCTCGCGCAGCCGCTCCGGCTCCTCCTGGGCGAGGTCGTAGCTCTCGGAGTAGTCCTCGTCGAGGTGGTAGAGCTCCCAGGGCTCGGACTGGAAGTCATCGCCGGGGGCGTGGTAGGTCACGGCCTTCCAGCCGCGGTGCCAGACGGAGCGGTGACCGTTCATCTCGAAGTGCTGGGTGACCTTGCGCGTGGGCGCGTCGGCGTCCTCGAAGGTGTAGGCCATGCTCTGGCCGGCTACGGGAAGCTGGGGCACGCCCTCGAACACGGCCGGGGCCTCCATGCCGAGCAGGTCAAGCACCGTGGGGGTCACGTCGGTGACGTGGTGGAACTGGTGGCGCAGGCCGCCCTCCCTGATGCGCTCAGGCCAGTGGAAGACGAGGGGGGCGCGAATGCCGCCGGCGTGGAGGGTCTGCTTGTACCAGCGCAGGGGCGTGTTCCCGGCCTGCGCCCAGCCCGACGGGTAGTTGGTGTGCGAGCGGGGACCGCCGATCTCCTCCACGTTCTCGAGGTTGTAGGTCTCGGTCTCGAGGCCGTTCATGCGGCGCAGCCAGTTGACCGTCCCGAGGGGGCCGCCGGCATCGCTGGCGCCGTTGTCCGAGGTGAGCACGATGAGGGTGTTGTCGAGCTGGCCCGTCTGCTCAAGGTAGTCGACGAGCCGCCCGATCTGGACGTCCGTGTGGTCCAGCATGGCGGCGAAGGCCTCCTGCAGGCGGCTCCCGACGAGCTGCTGGTCCGGGGTGAGGCTGTCCCAGGCGGGGACGCCGGGGTTGCTCGGGGGGAGGACCGTGTCCTCGGGCACGATGCCCGTCGCCTTCTGGCGCTCGAACCACTCCTCCCGGGCGACGTCGTAGCCAGCGTCGAAGCGGCCGCGGTACTTCTCGAGGTACTGCGGCGGGGCCTGGTGGGGGTCGTGGCAGGCCCCGAAGGCGACGTAGAGGAAGAAGGGCTTGTCGTCGTAGATCGCCTGCTGGTCGCGGACGAATCCGATGGCGTGGTCGACGATGTCCTCGCTCACGTGGTAGTCCGCGCGCTCGGGCGTGGGGATGCGGTGGTTGTCGTAGGTGAGCTCGGGGGCGAACTGGTCGCTGAGGGCATCGAGGAAGCCGTAGTAGCGGTTGAATCCCTTCTGCAGGGGCCAGTGGTCGTAGGGGCCCGCGGCCGATGTCTCGGACATGGGGGCAAGGTGCCACTTGCCCACGGCGAACGTGGAGAGGCCCTGGCCCCTCAGGAGCTGCGCAATCGTGGCCGCGCGGTTGGAGATGGCCCCGCGGCCGTTGGGGAAGGCGCGCGCCCAGTTCGAGACCGAGCGCATGCCGACGGTGTGGTGGTTGCGGCCGGTGAGGAGGCAGGCGCGCGAGGGCGAGCAGAGGGTGGTGGTGTGGTAGTTCGTGTAGCGCAGCCCGTTCGCCGCAAGCCGGTCCATGTTGGGGGTGTCGATGGTGGAGCCGTAGCAGCCGAACTGGGCGAAGCCCACGTCGTCGAGGACGATGTAGACGACGTTGGGGAGGCCTCGGGGGTCGGGGCGTTCCGGCCACGTTCCCGGCGATTCGGTGGCCTCAAGGATGGCATGGCCCGCGAACTCGGCGGCGTCAGGCATGGTTCCCCCTTCGGACGCGTAGCAGACGCGTCGGACGACATGTCGTCGCTGTCAGAGACGCCGCCACTGGAGTGGTCCCCGGCGGCGGCGTAACTGGTCGGATGGCGGGCTCTGGAGCCCTAGGCGTCTTCGTCGAGCCAGATGTGGCCGAGGTAGGTCAGCGGCGAGATGTAGTTCCTGTAGTCCTGCACCCTCGGCTTCACGACGCTGAGGCCGCGGGTGGGGGCACATGGAAGCAGCCAGGGGTCGTCGTGGAAGAGCACGTTGAAGCGGTCGTACTGCACCTTCGCCTCTTCCGAGAACGGGTCGAGGGTGCGCAGCTTCTCCCTGATGTCCAGGAAAATAGGGTTCGTGTACTTGCTGGGGTTGTTGTCCTGGAAGGGCAGCGGCTGCGTGATCACCGTGACCGGTGAGAACGGCGAGAAGCCCGTGAGCAGGAACCAACCCGCGTCGAAGTCACGCTCGAAGAGCTTCTTGTTCATGTCGGGGATCTGATGACCAACCAGCTCGATCTCGACCCCCACGTCGGCGAAGTTGTCCTTGACGAGCGACGCGAGCTGGGCGCCCACCGTGGGGTGGTTCGCGTAGTGGTCGAAGGTGATGGGTTCGGTCTGGCTGAAGCCGGCCTCTGCGAGGAGCGCCCGCGACCGCTCGGGTTCGTAGAAGGGCTGCTCGAGGTCGGCATCGAATGCGGGGCTGCCGGGATCCCAGGGCTGGGTGGTGAGCTCAACGAGCCCTTCCAGCAACTCGTTGATGATGCGCTCGCGATCGATCGCGAAGAACAACGCCTGCCGCACCCGCTTGTCCTCGAACAAGGGATTGGTGACGTTGAGGCCGACGTAGATGATCCCCCACTTTGCGGCGATCTCCACCTCATCCTCGTGCGCCTTGGCGAAGAGCGGGCTGACCCCCCCTGCGATGTCGATGTCATCAGCGTCGTAGGCCAGGCCTACCGCTTCGGCATCGGCGAACTGGATGACCTTGATCCCGTCCATGTAGGGGCCGCGGTCGTCGTGCCAGTTGGTGCTCGGCTCAAGCTCGTAGCCGACACCCGGGGTCCAGGAGCTCATCTTGTATGGCCCCGTGCCCTGGATGTTCTCTCCGCTCTGAAGCTCGGCGTAGGTTGACTTCTTGGTGACCGGGAACTGGGCGAAGAAGTCATTGATATTCGTGAGGGTCGCGTCGAACTTGAAGACCATGGTGCGCTCATCGATCGTGTTCATCTCCACGACGCGAGACGCGAACGCCTTCAACTGGCCCCTGAAGCTGAAGCCGTACTGCTCAGGGTTGACGATGGCGTCGATTCCGAAGAAGACATCCTCGGGCGTCACCGGCGAGCCATCGTGGAAGACGGCGTTCTCCTTGAGCCTGATCGTGACCTGATTGAAGTCGGGGGACACGTCGTACGTCTCGGCGAGCACCAAGGATGGCGAGGGTGAGTCTTCGTATTGGATGAGGGTCTCGAAGACGAGGGTGGGGATGCCCTGCGCGCGGGTGAACGGCGCTCCCTGACTGAGAAGCAGGTCTCCCTGCGTCGCAAGGCGAAGAACGCCGCCTTGCTTCGGGCCTGTTTGCGGCGCCTCCGTGGCAGCGGCGGTGGCCTCCTCCGTGGCGGCGGCAGTCGCCCTCGCCGTAGCGGCGGCGGTCGCCGCCTCGGTCGCCTCAGCCGTGGCAGCCTCGGTTGCCGCCTCCGTAGCCTCGGCGGCCTCCTCGGTGGCGGCGGCAGTTGTCGCTGCGGGTGCAGGTGCGTCGTCGTCATCGTCGTCGCCGCAACCGACAAGGGCGGCAGTGACGCCAGCGCCGACCGCAATCCCTGATCCGGCGAGCATCTGCCGGCGCGAGATGGGCCTCTTCCAGGTCGAAGTCATTCTGAACCTCCAGGGGCTTCAGTATCGTTGCTGCCGCCGGCTCGGGTCGTGGGCCTCCTCCGAACCCTGCTCGGCAGCCTCTTACGTTGGGGCGGTACTATACCCTTCCGGCGTGCGGGCGGTGTAGCGGTGTTGTGTGTCGCTTCCCCGCTCATCGCCGGCGGGCGGCCAAGAGGCGCGGCGGTCCGTGTATGCTCATGCCTCGAATAACCGCTGAGGCAGCGCCCGGGGCCCGGACCAGAGGGCGAGGGATATGGCTCCGTTCATCTTGAACCGGCTCGTGCAGACGATTCCCATCCTGTTCCTGGGGACGGTGATCGCCTTCATGGTTTTGCGGATCATTCCGGGCGATCCCGCGCTCGTCATCGCGGGCGAGGAAGCCACGGCGGAGGACCTCTACGCGATCCGCAAGCAGCTCGGCCTGCACGACAGCTGGCCGGAACAGTACATCCGCTGGCTTGGCGATCTCGTTACGGGTGACCTGGGGTACTCCTTCACAAGCGGCTTGAGCGTCACGCGCCTGTTTTCCATCAACATCCCGCCCACGCTGGAGCTCGGCATCGCGGCCTACGCCTTCGCCGTCCTGCTCGGGATTCCCCTCGGCATCCTTGGAGGGGTGAAGCCGAGAAGCGGGTGGGACTGGCTCCTGTCGGGCTACACCATGGTTTCGGTGGGCGTTCCCAGCTTCGTGTCGGGCATCATCCTGCTCTGGATATTCGCGGCCGAGCTTGGCTGGTTCCCCTCACACGGGCGTGTTGCGTTCCTGGACGACCCGGTGGACTCGCTTTACCACCTCGCCCTGCCCGTGATAGCGCTGGCGATGCCCATCAGCGCGGTGCTCGCGCGCTACACGCGCACGACGATCACGGACGTGGTCGGCCAGGACTTCGTTCGCACCGCGAGGTCGAAGGGACTGGGGGAAAACACCGTGATCGTGCGCCACGCGCTCCGCAACTCGCTCATTCCCGTGATCACGATCATGGCGCTGCAGGTGGGTGAAGTGCTGACCGGGGTCGTGATCATCGAAGCGGTCTTCACCCGGCCCGGTCTCGGCCGCATCCTGGTTGAAGCGATCCAGCGCCTGGACTACCTCGTGGTGCAGACCATGCTGGTCGTACTCGTCGTCATCTTCGTGACCGTGAACCTGCTGGCGGACATCATCTACGGCTTTGTCGACCCACGGGTGCGCGTCCGATGAGCATTGCCGCTACCAGCCAGGAAGAGGTCATGGCGCCTCGGGCGCGCGCCGGTCGATCGATGTGGGCCAGCACCCTGCTTCGCCTGCTCCGCAACCCGCAGGGGGCCATCGCGGTGGGAGGGCTGCTCATCATCGCCGTGGCTGCCATCGGCGCCCCGGTGATCGCGTGGCACGACCCGATCGCCCAGGATGCCTCCGCGCGGCTGCTGTCGCCCTCCTGGGATCACCCCTTTGGCACCGACGAGCTGCGGCGCGATCTCTTCGCGCGCAATCTCCACGGGCTGAAGACCGCGCTCGTCCTGAGCTTCCTGGCGGTGATGACCGGAGCCGTCATCGGCACCATGACCGGATTCACGGTGGGGTACGTGCGGGGGTGGGCCGATGCGGCGGTGATGCGGCTGGTCGATGCCCTGCTGGCCTTCCCCGGCCTGCTCATCGCGTTCGCCACTCTCACCATCCTCGGCGACGGGCTGGAGAACATTGGCATCGCCATTGCCGTGTTCGTCTTCCCGGGGTTCACCCGCCTCTCGCGAGCCCAGATGCTGGGCGAGCGGAACAAGGACTACGTGCTGGCGGCGCAGGTACTCGGGGCCAGCACAACCCGGGTCATCTTCCGGCACATCGTGCTCAACGCCCTTCCACCCCTCCTCGTGCAGGTCGCACTGGCGATCGCGGGCGGCGTGCTGGTCGTGGCCGCCCTGGGCTACTTTGGGCTCGGCCTCGAGGCGGACACCCCCTCCCTGGGCGGGCTGGTGAACAGCAGCAGGCCTTACCTGCAGCGTGCGTGGTGGTATCCCCTCTTCCCGGGCGTCACCCTCGCCTTCCTGCTGCTCTGCCTGAATCTCTTCGCCGACGCCATCAACGAAGCGATCAGCCCCTACGCACGAGGACGCTCCTGAGAGCGTAGTCGGTACACGCGAAAGCCCCGGCCGGGTTCGACCGGCCGGGGTTTCTTCGCTTGCTGGCAGCTGGCTCCTAGCCGACCGAGGCGGGCTGGAACGCGAGCCGTTCGATATCGAGGTTGAACACGCGGGCGGCGTTGGTCGCGAGGATCTTGTGGGTCTCCTCGTCGTTCACATCGGCGAACATGTCGTCGATCATCGACTGCGTGTTCGGGTAGGTGCCCTCGGGATGAGGGTAGTCGGTGCCGAACATGAGGTTGTCGACGCCGAGACGGTGGCGGGCATCTACCTCCGACTTGGTGAGCGGCCCGGCGCAGAAGCCCTGACGCCGGAAGAGTTCGCTGGGGAGCAGCTCCTGGCTCTGTGCGCCGGGCCTGCGCTTCACCAGCGCGTCGTACTCATCGAGCAGGGCCGGCACCCAGAGGCTGCCGGACTCGACCCACCCGAAGTTGAGTGTGGGGAAGCGCTCGGCGATGCCGCCAAGCAGGAAGTGCTTGAGGGCGGCGCGGAGCTCCAGCGTGGTCAGGGAACCGTACTTGAAGACCTGGGCATCGGGATCGGCCTCGAGGATGGGATTCTCGCGGCCGAAGCCGGGGTGGAAGAGGATGGGTATCCGCAGCTCCTGCACGAGCGCCCAGAGGGGGTCGTAGCTGCGGTCGTGGAAGGGCAGGGCGCCCGGGAACCAGTAGTGGGAACCGGGCAGGATGAGAGCGCGGAACCCGAGGTCGTGGGCCTCGCGCAGCTCCGCCAGGGCGGTGTCGATGTCGGCGATGGTGATGGCGGCCACGCCAATGAAGCGATACGCCTCCCCGGCGAAGTGCTCGGCGAACCAGCGGTAGTAGGCCTTGTTGCAGGCCCGCACGAAGTCGATGTCGGTCGAGCGCGAGCCGCCACGCTCGATCACGACCTCGGCGCAGATGCCATCGCTCGTGATGGCCTCCATGCGGTCGCCGAGATCGACCGTGATGCGGAACTCCTCCATCGTGTTCTTGCGTCCGGAGTAGGAGGTTTCCTGTCCGCGGGCGCGCATGTTCGCCAGGATTTTCTGCAGCCGCTCCTCGTCGCGCTTGTTCAGCGCTTCCATGGTTGGGCGGTGCTTCGGTTCGATGTACTCGGAGAGGTCCAGGAACCTCTCGGTGTGGCTGTCGGCCGAGATCACTACTCGTGCTGCCATGACTCCCCCTCGCCGGCCATACCCGGCTGTTCTCACTGCCGTGCCGATTGTAACGGCCAACGCGGGGTCTGTGGGGTGAAGGACAGGCGTCCACCGGCGGGCCAGGTTCCGGCGGGCGGCGGCTCTGGGGGTATCGTTCGGCTGTGACTCACGCCGGCAGCGCCGCAGTCCTGCCGCACGCCAGGGAGAGGCGTACATGCTAGAGGCGGCGCTGCTCGTGCTGCTGGGGCTGGCGGTGGGCGTGTTCGGCGCGATCGTCGGGGCCGGAGGCGGGTTCCTGCTGGTTCCGATCCTGCTCGTGGCCTACCCCGACCGCGACCCGGCGACCGTGACGGCGATGTCGCTCTCCGTCGTGTTCGCCAACGCCAGCTCGGGCGCGATCGCCTACGCCTGGCAGAAGCGCATCGACTACCGCAGCGGGCTCTGGTGGGCGCTGGCCGCCATTCCCGGCGCGCTGGGGGGGGCGCTGCTCGTGGGCATCATCTCCCGGCAGGTGTTCGCGCTGATCTTCGCCGTGGCGCTGGCGGGGGTCGCGACGCACCTGATCATCCGGAGGCGGTTCCAGGGGATCAGGGAGCCGATCACGGGACGGGGGGCCGTCTCGCGCCGCATCCGGGACCGAAGCGGCCAGAGCTTCATCTACACCTTCCGGCTCTGGCACGGGCTCACGATCGCCGGTGCGATGGGGTTCGTCTCGGGGCTCCTGGGGGCGGGCGGGGGCGTGCTGCAGGTGCCGCTGATGACGATCGTGCTGCGCTTCCCCGTCCACATCGCCACGGCCACGAGCCAGTTCGCCTACGCCCTCATCGCGCTCGAGGCCGCGATCGTGCACCTCGTGACCGGTGGTCTCCAACTGGAGGCGGACCTGGCCGAGGCGGGTTTGATCGCCGCCGGCGCCGTGGCCGGCGCACAGGTTGGGGCGCGGCTCGCGCTGCTAGTGCGCGGCGCCCTCATCCTGCGCGCCCTGTCGACGATCCTGCTGCTGGTGGCGGCCTGGCTGGTGGTGGATACCTTCGCGCGGTAGTGGCGGGCAGGGAATCGTCAAGGGCTTCGCGAAAGATTACGTAAACAACTAGTCATACGCGTCGGCGCTTTGGTAGTATTACAGTGGTGCATTCCTTGTGGTGGCGGAGGGCATCGGGGTTTGACTATGCACTCCATAAAGCTGGGCGCGCTCGTCGCAGCCCTCGTTGCAGTGTCGGCGTGGCTTTCGGGGGGAGATTCGGCCGAGGCCTCCTGGGCCGCCTGCCGGGCCTCCGCGGCGGCGGTACACGACATCACGGAGGCGGCCCTGGCGCCGGGAGGCGCCCTGAGCACCCCGCTCGAGATCGAGATCTCCTGCGACCTCCCCACCGAGATCGACGTGCGGTTGCCAGGCGGCGGCACCCTGGGGCACTTGGTGGAAGCAGAGGCGCCGCTGCGACTAACGGGCGAGCGCGCCTACCTCTGCGACGGACAGGAGGCGAGTATCGAGGTGGCCTCGGTAGCCCTGTACTGGTCCGCGTCGGTGCCGATCAGCGGCGTCAACGGGGTTCCACGTTGCGACGTGATGCTCAAGGCCGGTGAGACCTGGCTTGAGTGGGCCGCTCCGCGGCTGTCCCTGCGCGACGCCTTCGCGGGCCGGGCGCTGGGCTGGGTCGGCTGGGAGCGCGGTGCGGGAGGCACCGTTCCGGGCCTGACGGTCTGGGCGTTCGTGGAGGAGGGGCCGCTCTCGATGCGGGGCTGGGGCGAGGGGCTGCCCCCGGCGATGCAGGGGCTCACGCACTTCGCGCCCGGCCGCCGGTACATCGTGACCTCGAACATGGAGCGGGCCTGGACGTTCCCGCAACCGCCATCGGATCGCTCGGTGTTGGACGACGCGCAGGTGCTTTCCTTCTACGGATTCCCCGGCGTCCCGGCCATGGGCGTGCTCGGGCACGACGAGCCCGGCGAGATCGCCAAGCAGATCGCCGAGTGGGCCGCGCGCTACGACCGCCTCAACGGACCGCGCGAGGTGATTCCCGCCTTCCACCTGATCACCGGGGTGGCGCAGCGCTACCCAACAAAGGACGGAACCTGGCTCTCGCGCCTTTCCCACGAGATCATCGCCGAGTACGTGGAGGCCGCCCGCGAACGGGAGATGCTCCTCTTCCTGGACGTGCAGATCGGCTGGAGCGACCCCCTGAGGGAAGTCCAGCTGCTTGAGCCGTTCCTGCGAGAACCCTTCGTGCACATGGCGCTCGACCCCGAGTTCGCGACCGAACACCTGGGCGTGCGGCCGGGTCTGGCCATCGGCGGGATCGGGGCGGAACACGTGAACGAGGTGCAGCACTACCTCGCGACGCTGGTCGAAGAGGGAGGGATTCCTCCCAAGATCCTGATGGTGCACCAGTTCGCCGCGAAGATGCTGCGCAGCCGCGCCGACGTCGAGGACGTGGACGGGGTTGAACTGTCGATCGACATGGACGGCTTCGGAAACATCGGCCTCAAGCTGCGTCACTACGACTGGTACGCGCTGCAGGCGCCCTCGGAGCGGCCGGCGCTGAAGCTGTTCTTCAACCAGGACACGCCGATGATGACACCGGAACAGGTCCAGGCCCTCAAAAACGCGCCCGACCTCATCATGTACCAGTAGCCTGACCGGCCCAGGCGATGGCCTGGGCCGATCAGGGGGCGAAGGGTCATGGCGGAGAGGAGACTCCTGCGGGGAGGACGCGACTCCCCCCCGCAAGCGTTCTAATGCGAGCACCGGCGATCGAATTCGGTTATCTGCACGCCTTTCGGGGCGCCTGCCTGAAGGGGCTGCGCGAGGGCCGCGACTTCGACACGTTCCTCATGGGACTGGCCACGGGCGTCCCGACGGCGGCGGTCGTGGCGTGGGTCGCCAACTCGCGCGGTGACGAGGCCATCTTCACCTACCTCTGCGTGGGCGTGGTGCTGTTCGGCGTCTGGAACGGCGCCGCCTTCCGAACGGGGTTCGCGCTGCAGACCGAGTTCTTCGTGGGCACGCTCGGCCCCAGCCTCCTCACCCGCACCCCGCTGTTCGTGATTCTGGCCGGACGAGTCGCCTCCGACCTTGTGCTGGGGCTGGTCGCGGCCGTCGGCAGTGTGCTCACGATCGTCGCCATCGCAGACATGCCCCTGCGGGTCGAGAGCGTGCCGCTGTTCGTGCTCTCTGCCGTCTTTGGCTACGTGACCCTGCTCTGCCTCGGCCTGGTGCTGTCACCGCTGATGGTCCTGTCCCGGGAACGGAGCGGCTTTACGAACGCCGTGCGACCCTTCGCCGCCGTCATCAGCGGCTTCACCTTTGCGGCGCCCGTGCTCCCGCTCGGCCTCGAGGTGTTCACCTGGTTCTGGCCGACCGCCTGGGCGATGCGCGCGGTCGACGGCTCGATCCGCGGCGCCGGGGCCGCCGAGATCATCGGCCAGCTGGCGCTGGGCGCGCTCCTCATGGTGGCGTTCCTCGGTGTCGCCCAGGCGTTGCTGCGACTGGTCGAGCGCAAAGTCCGCCTTTCGGGCGACCTGGCGCTGTAGCGATGTTGACGACTCTCCGCCGCTTCGCCCTCCAGTCGTACCTCTCCTACCGGGGGCTGTTCCTCTGGCTCACGCCCGTGAGCTACACCTCGAACATCCTCCTGCGGCCCGTCCTGGCGGTGATGATGTTCGGCTTCCTTGCCCAGTACGCGCTCGACGAGGAGACGGCCCGGGGCTACGCCGTCGGCCTGGCCGGCTACTCGGTCGGGCGGATCATCGCGGGCGGGGTGATGCAGTCCCTGTACCGCGACGCCGCCTTCGGGACGCTGGCGGCGGTGTACGCCTCGCCCGTCAGCCGGACGATGCTCTACTTCAGCCGCTGCGTGCTGCACATCCCCAACGCCGCACTCGTGGCGGCGAGCGTGCTTATCGCGGCGGCCGTTTTCCTGGACCTCGGGTTCGCGCAGGTGGACTGGGGCGGACTGGTCGCCGCCTTCGCCGTGATACCGCTCTCGACGATGCTGTTTTCCCTGTTCGTGGCGACGCTGATCCTGCTCTCCGGCACCGGTTGGGCGAACTGGATCATCATCCTCGACGGCCTCCTCCTCAGCCTCGCCGGTGTCATCATCCCCACGACCGAGCTGCCGATCGTGCTCTTCGAACTCGGGCAGATCCTGCCCGTCACGCACGGGTTGGAGAGTTTGCGCGAAGCGTTCGCGGGCGGCTCCGGCTACTGGCCCGGCTTTGCGCGAGAGGCGGCCCTCGGCCTCGGGTACGGCGTCGCCGGCCTGCTTCTTTTCCGGGTGGCCGAGGTCCAGGCCAAGCGCCGCGGCGTCCTGGCGCGGGTCGGATAGGAGGGCGCGATGGCCGACGGCTTTGCAATCGAGTGTGAGGAGCTGCGACGGGTGTATCGCTCGCGCAGACTGACCGGGCAGCGCGAGGAGATCGTCGCCCTCGACTCACTCAGCCTGCAGGTGCGCCCGGGGGAGGTCTACGGAGTCCTCGGGCCGAACGGGGCGGGGAAGACGACCGCGATCCGCATCTTCTCGACGCTCCTCATCCCGACGGCCGGATCCGCCCGCGTCATGGGGCACGACGTCGTCGGGGCGGCGAGCGAGGTGCGACGGCGCATCGGACTCATCCTCGGGGGGGAACGCGGGCTCTACGAGCGACTCACGGGACGCCAGAACCTCCAGTACTTCGCGTCGCTCTACCTGATGAGCCCGCGGCAGGGGACGGAGCGAGCGGACGCGGTGCTGGAGGAGGTGGGGCTCACCCATGCCCGCGACCGCAAGGTCGAGCAGTATTCACGCGGCATGCGGCAGCGGCTCCACGTCGCCCGTGGGCTCCTTCCCGACCCGGACATCATTTTCATGGATGAGCCGACGATCGGGCTCGATCCGGAGGCGGCGCTGGACTTCCGGCGGCTCGTGCCGGCGCTCCGCGACCGGGGCAAGACGATCCTGCTGACCACCCACTACATGATCGAGGCGGACCTCCTCTGCGAGCGCCTCGCGGTGATCGACCACGGCAGACTCGTGGCGCTCGACACGCCGGAGGGGCTGAAACAGCGCTTCGGCCAGGGGCAGGTGACCGAAGCGACGCTCAGGGACGCGAGTGCGGAGCTCGCCGAGCGACTGCGAACCGTGCCTGGGGTGAGCGCGGTCGAGTCGGAGATGGAGGGCGCGGCACAGCGCATCAAGGTCTACTCCGATGTCGGGAGGGACATCGCCTCCGCCCTGCGGACCATGGCCGGCACGGACACCCTCCAGAGCGTGGTCACGCGAGAGCCGACGCTGGAGGAGGCCTACCTCAGCCTGGTTCGGGAGAGCGCCGGGAGCTGAGAGAGCGGGAGCTCGCCGCCCTTTTCCGGTCTAGCAGGCATGGCGCCAACGGTGACTCGTTCCGGGCCCCGTTACGTCGTTACTACGATGTCGAAGGAACTGCTGGGCCTCACCAGCGAAAAGTAGTACTCCTCGACTGCATCCCATCGTGCGTGCCAGGGTTCGAGGAACGCCGGGTCCTCGCGCCCCGCGAGCCGGGTCCTCGCGCCCCGCGAGCCGGGTCCTGCGCTCGGCGGCCGGGAGTTCCGCCAGCACCCGCAGGCCCACCACGTCGGCGAGCTGCGGGCCGCACGAATAGACCCCCTCCAGCAGGACGACGGACGCCGGATGGACCTGAACGGAAGTGGCCTTTGTCGCGTACCTCCCGCCGGCGCTCGCCCCGGCATCGAAGTCGAACGGATGCCAGCGAGCGGGCGGCGGTGAGATCTGGATGATCACGCGCTCTGTCCCGGTGCGCGATGCCGAGGGCATTTTCGCCATCATCACAACCGATCTGCCCGTGGAAGCCCCCACCCGGTAGCCCCTCGTGCTCCGGCGGCACATGGGCGATCCGGCCGGAAGGTACAGAGACGTTGGTCGAGTCAGCTGTCCGTGCCTGTCATCATCGCTGTGAAACGCCGCTGCATCTCCTCAGGCGTAACCTCGTCGAGAAAATGGCCGACATTCCAGCGATGGCCAGAAGGGTCACGCAACCAGCCCGACCGCTCGCCGTAGAACTGGTCCTCCGGTTCGTTCTGGATCTCGGCATCATGCGGAAGGACGTACGGCAAGAAGACGGAGAGCGGCTTCCTCCCAAGTGACATCCTGCGGCGCTGGCGTCTGCCATCTCACAAAGACGGACTGATCACCGACTGCTATGTCGTGGAACACTGCGATCGCGTGGCGATGGTGCCCGGTTCGCACGAACGCATCAATGGTCGGGGCATCGGCCCAGACTGACAATGTTGAAAAGCGCAACCGCAGAAAGTCGGCCTTGAGGAAGTAACTGATCAGACCAGGATCGGCCTTCAGTTGTCGTTGGACTCTGCCGTTGACCCTGAAGAACCGCCACAGCTTCAACCAGTTCTTCAACTGTAGACGGGTGGCAACGACCGTCGCTGAGGCTTCCTGCATCCCCGATCGCTGGGCCGCCTGCAAATCCTCACTAACTGCTGGTTCGGCCACGGCTTCGGTCTCAGGATCAGATGGCATGCCTGTCCCCTCGGGTCGATGGTCTCACCATACGTGGCCGGCAAAGCGGATTGTCATGCGCCCGTCGAGCCGCCTGAGCGGGGGGCGCGCGCCTCGACGATGCGGCCCCCGCGCCCGTGCTACTCCTCGGTGAGCGCGAAGTACCGCCCGGCTGGCCTGGCGGGATCCGGTCGATAGACATACATCCCCCCAGGGGCCAGCGCCTCTTCGTAGAGCACTTCCTCGCGGCCACCGGCGGTAACGGCCAGCGCGTAGTGGTCCGCTCCCGGCAGATAGAATTTGGCGACGCCCCTGCGATTGGTCTGCGATCGGTTCAAACCCGCGACGATCACCTCTGCTCCGGGAACGGGATTGCCGCCGCCGTCGAGCACGAGCAGTCTCGCGGCCCGACGTGGGAAGAGGTGAACCGCAAGAAACTGTTGTAGCCGCCCGGCACGACCGGGCACGGTCCCCTGCGGCATATTATCCAGGACATCCTTCTCGTAGCCGACCTGCTTCGGGGTGGCCCAATCAGGGCCGTACTTGAAGCGGAGGTAATCCTCGGGCGGACTTGGGACGAGATACTTCTCGCCGATGAAGTCGACCTCGGCTAACTCGGTGAAGAGGCCGACGGGAAACGGCACTCCCGGGTAGTGTGCGATCGTCCCCTCCACGACTCGGTAGCACTGCCAATCTATCCTGATGCGGTACTTCATGATCTTCACGGAGGTGTAGAGGCCGGTGTGGAGCACCTCGACGTAACAGCCGTGCGCCCGGAGCGTCTCTGCGGTGGGCTCGATCAGGTCCTCGGTGAAACCGTGAAGTCCTATGATCGATCCGAGGTCGAGGTCGTCGTCCCATGCGATCAGCGCGTGATCGCGCACCGCCCCCAGGCATGTGCCCTGGCGGAGGAAGAAGACCACGCCGTGCTGTTCGAAGACCTCTCTTGCCTCGCGCAGCAGTCGCTCGGCGGCCCCGAGGTCCATCGGCGGGATCGTTCGCTCAAGGTGCTCCATGAGAGCGGCGTTCTCAGCGTCGCTCTCTGCGTTGGCTAACGTCGTAGCGTCGTCGTCCGGCAGTGATTCGGTCATCGGCGCCTACAGCAGTGCCGCGAGCGCTTCGACGAGGACGCGATTCTCCGCCGGAGTGCGCGACGCGATGCGCAAGTATCGGTTCGCGTCGGGCATGCTCTTTCCAGAGCAATCCTTGATCAGGATGTTGTGCTCGACGTAGAGGCGGCGCGCGAAGTCGGAGCCCGTGGCGGTGGGATCCGTCATCCGGCCGAGCACGAAGTTCGCGTCCGGCTCGACGCAGTCGAGCCCTGGAAGTGCGGACAGGTCGGTGTACAACTCCCGGCAGGTCGTTCGGGTCAACTCGCAGCTCTCCGCGAACTCCCCGCGGTACCTGCCGACGCCGCGCAGGAACTCCTCGGCCAGCGCGTTGACGTTCCAGATCGGCAGGGACTGACGCACTCTCGTGACGAACGCGCGGTCCGCGCTGAGGAGGTAGCCGAGACGGAGGCCGGCGATCCCGAACACTTTGCTCATGCTCTTGATCACCACGAGGTTGGGATAGGCCGCAACGTCGCCTTCAACGCTTCCGTTGCCGCCTGCGCGCGAGAACTCGATGAACGACTCATCGACGACGAGGCGGCAGTCGTGAGATTCGAGCAGGCGCGCGAGGCGCAGGATGTCCTCACGTGAGATGGACACGGCAGTCGGGTTATTTGGCGTGACGACGACGGCGGTATCGGACCTCCAACGAATTGCGGACTCGGCGAATGCATCGACATCTAGCTCGAACGTCTCCTGCTCAAGCGGGAAGCGGTTCAGCCCCGCGGCATCGACCACCTCCTCGTACTCGTTGAACGACGGCGTCGGGATCGTCAGACGCCGTACGAACTGATCGCCGAGGATCTTGATCAGCTCCGAAGCGCCGTTGGCCACTGCGAGATTATCGGGGTCCGCGCGCGTCCAGTCGGAGACCAGACGCGCCAACTCCTCTTGAGCGACCGGGTAGTTCGTGACGAGGTCGCTGAGGTCAGCGCGAAACCCCTCCAGCATCTCCAGCGGTGGGAAGTGCATATTGTATAAGTAGGAGTGGTCCGTGAATCCGTATCGCCAGTACCCGCCGTGCAGCTTCTGAATACGGTCGAACTGCGCGCTGCGGTCGAGGAACAGAAAACGTGCAGCTTCCAGATCACGCTGGTCGTCGATCTCGTACCAACGGGTCGCAGAAACATCAACGGCCGCGAGATCAGTGAGCGATCCATCGGCCACGCAGTCGCGCAAAATCGTCTCGTAATACCGATCGACATGGCCAGCGTCGATTGCCCGGCAGAGACGGGGGACGAGTGTCTCGCGCAGCAGGTTCTCGCGCAGCACGTAGATATTGACAGTCTTGAATGAGTCGGCGAAGTGAAACTGACGGTCCTGATCGGCGCCGAGAACGAAGCTCGTCACGCGCTTCTCGCGATCGCACCGAACCACTGTGCCGGATAGCGCTCGATGGTAGGGCGCCACGGCAGCGCTGCTGCCGGACTGCTCGAGCAGCGCCGTGATCAGCGCTCCGTCAAACGCCACGTCCCCCTCGATCAGCAGGACATCTTGATCGAGGTAGTCGCGAGCGTGCCAGAGGGAGCGAATGTTGTTGGTCGTCTCATAGTCGGTCGCCGTGACGTAGTGGATGTCGATCCCGGCGAAGCGAGAGCCAATGGCGCTGCGGACCACGTCGCCCTTGTAGCCAATCACCAGGACCGCCTCAGTCGTTCCCTGCGTGGCAAGCTCCCTGAGCGTGCGCTGGAGCAGCGGCTCACCTCCGACCGTGACCATGCACTTGGGGAGAGCCTCCGTCAGCGGTTTCAAGCGGACCCCGACGCCCGCAGCAAGGACCACCGCACGGCGGATGCCCGACCGGGGAGTGCTGGAGATGTCGCTCTGTTTCGGGCTCATCACTGGAGCGGCCACGTATCGCTGCTACTCTTTGACGCCCGATGCAGTCTCTGCAGGACGCTGAGTCCCGGAACCCCGGCCGACCCGCGCCGGGGACGTGAAATAGTCGCGCAGTCGGTCGATGCCTTCCTCGTAGCGGTCATTGCAGAAGGCGAGGCGGAGGTCGTGCGGCAGGCCAAAATCGGTTCCCGGAACGACGGCAACGTGGACGCCCTGCAGGATGTCGCGAGCCAGCTCCTTCGATGACGCGAACCCTCGATCGGCGTTCCATTCTTCGCACCTGAGGATGGCGTAGAACCCGCCCTCGGCCGCGATCGGGTGACATCCGGTACCCGCGAGTCGTTCCGTCGTGTACTCCGCCCTGGCTCGATAAATGCCCGTGAGCTCCTCGATGCTCTGGTCGTCCTCGAGCGCGGCGATCATTCCGTACTGGTAGCACGGGTCTGTACACAACAACGTATGTTGCTGGATAACACGCAGGTTCACCTGCAGCTCCTCCGGGAGGATCGCGAAGCCGACCCGCTTCGTGTACATCCGGTAGCCTTTGGAGAATCCGTTCGTGACGATTGTCGTGCTCGCATGTTCTGGAAGCAGCGCCAGCGGCGAGTGGAATTCGTCATAAAACATTGTGTTGTTGTAGATCTCGTCGTTCAGAACATATGCGTGGCCACCGACGATCTCGTACATCTCCCGCATCTCTTCGGGTGTCACGATATTCCCCACGGGATTGCCGGGTGAGTTGATCACGACAAGCGATGTACGTTCTGGCGAGAAATTCTGACCAAACGAGTCCATGTCAACTCGTTTGGTATTGATATCAATATCGTAGAATTTGACGGTAGCTCCGGCCAGCGTGGCACAGTAGAGATACAGGGCGTAATACGGGCGCGGAATCATGATCTCGTATTCCGGGCCGGACAGTAGCTGGAAGACGTTGCGGAAAATCGGTGATGTGCCGGTATTGACGATCACTTGCGCGGCCGAGACGCTCGCTCCGTGTCGTCGATTGTAGAAGTTCGCGATCGCCTCGCGAAGCTCCGGTAGGCCCTCCGGGTAGACGCGGCGGACGAAGTCGGGATCGTGAAGCTTGGCGACCATCCGATCCAGAACGATGGGAGGAATCGGAAGCTCGGGCACACCGATCGTGAGCTTGAGGACATCCGCTCCCTGTTGCGTCAACTCGTCTGCGAGTTCGTCAAGGACAAACATCTGGAACTCGAGATCTCGCGGCATGAAATCTCTTATGGTACGTGGCAGCTGTGGCCTCCCTGTCTCGCGGTGGTCTTGACGACGCTGCGTGGTATGCCGCGCAGCGTCGTCACCTGCTCCCGCCGCGCGGCGGGAGCGACGTAGCACACCTCACCAGGTTGATTGCGGATCACATGAACACCGCACGCCGTTGGCGTGGATTTCGTGATCATAATGGAATCGGGAGGTCAGTGCGTCGCCGGCTCAGAGTCGGCTCCCACGTGCGAGCTTCGATGGTCGCCGTTCGGGCGGCCCCTCACTCCGCGTACGGGAAGCGAGAACCCGAGATTCCCCATGCGCACGCAACCGGCAGCGCGCCATCCCCGAACGGGCGGAACGATCGAGTATGGCCGCAGCCACTCGATAGATCCTGATTCCATCCCAGGTGTTGTCTCGGTCCCGCCCGCTTCCCGTTCTGGGGGTAGGGTTCCTAGACCCCTGCCCCCAGTTCGCCAGCGAGCGAGTGTCGGGCACCGCGTGATGTCGCTCCGTCCCTTTGGCACCGGTGGTCTGCGCCGCATAGGCCACAGCCGGGCGGCTTCCCTAGAGCGCCAACTGAAACACCAGTACGAAGGTTCTCGATTTGTCCTGGCTGGTGCGCCTACGACGACACGCCCTCGGGCGTGTCGTCCGACGTCGAGTTCGCGGGCGCGTCGGGCGGCTACGGGGTCAACTGGTCGATGATTTCGCAGACTTCGTCAGACGGGCCCACACAGAAGTAGTTCCGCCCGGACCACAGGCCCGGGCCGTTGTCGTTGACGGCCCGCACCTGCACCGTGTAGTTGAGGCGTGTCACGCGCCCGGTGAGGATCGTGGAGGTGGCAGCGAGGCGGCCGGGCCAGTACTCCCACGGGTGCAAGACCAGCCTGCCCTGGAGGAATTGGCTCGACTGTCTGTAGCGCAGCTCGTAAGACTCGACCGGGGCGCCGCCAACGAAGGTGGGCGCTTCCCAGCTCACGGCAATCCCGGTGTTGTCATAGCCGTCGTCAGAGGGAGCGCACACCAGCCCCGGTACACCCGGCGGCCCTGGAATCGCCGCCTCGGGGCCGCCATCGTCGTCGGCCGGCCGCTGCCTCTTTGGCGCGCGTTCCTCGAGAGACTCCTGCACCTTGTCGAACAGCTCCCTCGGGACGATGGCTTCCCAGGCGCCCTCGGCCGCACGGGCTCGGGGTGCTTGCCGTCTTTGCTCGTACGGCCCCAGACGGCGGTTCCCGTGTAGGCCTCGTTCGTGAGCAGGTAGTGGAGGCCATTCCGGTACCAGCGCCTGCCCCGGTTGGTGATGCCTCGCTCGTTCAGGTCGCGGCAGATTGCCTTGAGGCCGTTCCCCCGCAGCGAGCTCTCGAACACCTCCCGCACGATCGGGGCGGTGGCCGAGTCGACCTCCAGCGTGGGGCGCTCCTTTGCTCCGTCGCTGACCTTGATTCGCCGGTAGCCGAAGGGCGCCCGCGACGCGAGGAAGAACCCGCGCGAGGCGGACTCGCGCATTCCCCGCGTAACTTCTTGAGCAAGGTTACCGGAATTCCAATCAACACCAAAAGCTCCGCTACTCGTGGGAGGCGGCGTTGCCTACCAAGGGCGGGTAGGGCCTGAGTCGCTAACGAGTCCCCCTCGCGTCGACAGCGTCGTTTCGCACCGGCGCACGAACATGGGCATAACGACAGGCTCGTGCGAAAAGGGATGCGCAAGGTTCTACGTGGCGCTCTCGTTCTGAAGACCAGAGCGGGCTACCGCTGAGCACCCGGCGGCCGCGTGTCGGGTTCGAGTCCCGGCGGGGGCACCTAACCCGAATGTAGGTAGAACCTTCGAGCTGGTGGTGTCCCTTTAGACGGTACCGCAGCGGGGACTCCTGATCCCGGCATCGAGTCACAGTGGGGGCGGGGTCGCCGTCACTTCCCGGTTCACCTAGCTCACCAGGCACAAAGCGTTCGAACCCTGTCTGGTGGGCCTACACGTACTGTACTGCGAACTTTCCGCTGGGTGGTGGCGCTCTGAGACGCGTCAGCCTCCCCGCTCAAGCCCGGGCCTTGCATTACCTTTGCGGCCTCACCCGTCAGAAGTAACAGGAGGCGCGTGTGACTCCGACGATCGACTGGACAGTGCGGACAACCTGGACGGCGGGTGGGGCCTTCGTGGCGGTGGCGATTCCTCTGGTCGTCTTTCTCTCGGGGGATGAATTCGTGCTTACGCTTATCGTGGCCGTTGTGGGAGCCGCAGCAGGCTTCACGGCACGGCCCCTGGCCACGGGGGCGAGGCGATGATTGGGAGCAGGCCCACTTGGAACCCTCCTGCAGGCGCGCGCGGCGCAGCTGCCCGCCGCGCCCCGTCGCCATATGTTGTCGACGCATCAGGTAACAGACGTGGAGGGTGACCGCGTCGAGTGACGGCGATGGAGCGACCCTTAGTTGTGGTGCCACGCCGCAACGGTAAGTGTCAGCTGGGGAAGCCCGTCGCTGAGGGCGGGGACTAGTGATATGGTCCGATCATGCTGGGCGGAATGTCCGACCGGATCGCTGTCCGACGTCGCACGTTTGGTGGGCGAGCTGTAACGATACCAACGACAGCGGCAGCGGCTCGGCGGCCAGCGCGCAGGCGAGATCACCTGCCGCCCAGAGCTGGATCAACACAAACTGCCCGGCAGGTGGGGGCACCTCCAGCGTATCGCAATTCGGCGCGATCTACAGCTGGTCGGCAAGCTGCAACGATGGCTCGGGGAGTAGCAGCGGCGGGGAGGACAGTGCGCAGGCGGCGCAGGCTGCCGCCCAGTCCTGGATCACTAGCAACTACCCTGCGGGCGGGGGCACCTCCGGCACGAGTATCGTCTACAGCTGGTCGGCGAGCTGCAACGATGGCTCAACCAGATCGTGGAGATGTTGTGTTCAATAAATGTGAATACCAGGCACCTTACAGCACGCTTCTCCAGGAAGCGGGACACGCGTTGGGAATCCGAGGAGGCTCTTCTAGTGATGATGACTTTAAGGGCCATCCAACCATTCCAGGAAGCGTGATGAACTACGCTCACAGGATTAAAGATGCTGCAGACCAGCATGGAATAACGTGGACTAGCTTCTCGGAACCTGATTGTTCGCCTCATCCATTCGACATTTTGGCGATATTTTCCGCCTATCAGTCCATGATACCACCGGAAGAGTACTAATGGAAACGGAAAGGGACCAGGGTGTTCGGGGAAAGCTTTTCACTGAGGTCGTGGGAAGTGTCCTTGGGAGGCTGACAAAAGTCCTCGTCAATCCGACGTGGATGTGGAGCGCCTGCATTGTGATCACGATCACCGCCTGTAGCAGCGACAACACTGCCCAACACGACCCGATGCACTCGCGAGTTCAGGGACAGTGCGGGTATTTCGGGGAGAGCAGCAGCAGCTCGTTCATCGTGTGGACGAGCCGCGGTCTCGCTTTTGATGACAGGGATTTCATGAGGATTGTTGCGGAAGACGGTTCCCAGCTGCGCACTCTTGCACGGGGAAGCGTCATCGAGAGGGCGTACCCGACCGTCGGGATACAGGCGGATGCTTCACCAGATGGGATGTCCATAGTGTACTCGACCTGCGAGTATCGCACGTCACCGCTAAAGGCAAGCAACCTCTTGCGGGACGACGATCCCAGAGCATACAGCTATGAACTAGCAATCGTAGATGTGGAGAGTGCAAAGTCTCAGCGGCTGACGGAAGATCCGTATTACGAGGTGTACCCATCGTGGTCGCCGGATGGATCCAAGATCGCCTTTGTGGCAAACACGAAGCGTCTCGACGGCGGCGTCCCGATGGGGGGATCGCGCCTGTACGTCCGAAGCGCAGAGGAACTTGGGCCATGGGTGGAGAGCCCGGTTAGGAACGTCGCCATCGCATACCCCGCTTGGTCACCCGACAGCGCCCGGGTGGCGTTCGTCGCGCAAACGGTGATGGTCAGACCAGTAGTGTGGATCCTCCACACGATGGCAGCGGATGGATCCGAAGTGCAGATGGTTGCAGTGGGAGAGGAAGGGATCGGCCCCTTTGCGTGGGCGCCCAATGGGCAGTACCTCGTGTTCGGCCGGCACGAAGAAGACGACCTCGGTCTCTACGTTAGCCGGAGCGACGGCAGCGATGAACGTCTGCTCACGCGATTCGAAGGAATCGGCGAATCCAACTCCGGCGGGCAGGTCCTGGATGTCGCATGGTCGCCCGACGGCAGCCATATCCTCTTCGTGATCGGAGCGTGGCGCCACTCCGCGGAAAATTGGAGGCGGGCGACCTACAACTCCGTTGCCTACACAATTCGGCCGGATGGGTCTCTCCTCCGACGGTTGCACGAGCATGTCGCCAATCGGCGGCCAGGCTCATACCGAGTCGCCTGGTCGCCCGACGGAGAGAGAATCGCTGCCCGCGCTGATGACTATGACTCAGGGGCACCAGGGGTGTGGACGGTCGCCCGCGATGGCACGGATGTTCGCGCCCTGGTTCATCAAGACGACGACGGCCAGCTCGTCGCAGCAAACCCCCGACAGGCCCTCTCTCCCCCCGACGTGACCGCTTGTTCGGCCGGGCTTGTGGTTGCGAACCCAAGGGAGAATAGGGGGCTCGTTGCCGACTGCGAGACGATGCTTGCCTTCCGCGACACCCTTGCCGGGGGGGTCTTCCTGAACTGGAGCGAGGACCTTCCCATCGAGCAGTGGCCGGGTGTATCCGTTGGCGGCGCCCCACGCCGCGTCTGGGGAGTCTCCCTTCGCGGGTATAGCCTCGCAGGAACGCTCCCGGCAGAGCTTGGTAGCTTGTCCGAACTGCGGCGACTCGACCTCTGGCGCAACCGCCTGCGGGGGCACATCCCTGCTGAGTTGCAAAGGCTTGCCAACCTCCGCCTTCTCGATCTCTCTCACAACCGCCTCGAGGGACACCTCCCTGCTGAGCTTGGCGAGCTGGCCGAGCTTCAGTTCCTCAGTCTTTCCAACAATGCGCTGAGCGGGGCGATCCCCCCGGCGCTCGCACTGCTCGTGAATCTCGAGACCTTGAATCTGAGCAACAACGACCTCAGCGGTCGCGTGCCGAAGGAGCTCTGGAAACTTCCGGATCTTGGGGAGGTACGGCTCGCCAGAAACCATGTGCTAGGAGGGTGCGTGCCAAAGGGATTCGGTGGGCTCGATACAGATTTCACGGACCTGCATCGCTGTCAATTTGGCGTGGGCACTATCCTCGGAGACTGGCGGCTCCTTGTCTTGGCAGTCTCTGTCTTGGCAGTCTCTGCGCTCGCCCTCGTGCTGGCGTTCTCCCGTCGGCTACGGCGACGCTCAAGGTGATGTGCGGAGCGGAGGCAAGCAGCACCGCAAGGGGCTCCGAGCGCGCGCGGTCCGTAGAGGGGGAAGGTCGAAAATGTTGAAGCGCATCGCGAAGCGAGGCGTCTTTGGAGCAGCGCTAGTCCTGGTCATCGGCACACTGGGTTGCTACGGCGATGGTGCAGCGGACTCGGGTGAGCCCCCATCGCCACCGGATGCGGCGCCTTCGATGGCGATGCCGGCTAAGCCTTCGAAACCCGTAGCCAACACGCCGGCCTGCGATGGATCGTGGCAGACCACCGCCGCGTGTGCACCTCGCGACATCAGTCGACACGAGCTCGTCTCCCGGCGAGGGCCGGATGGCGTCGGAGTAGTGCCGCTAGACGCGCCCCCTGTCGAGGATGTGCTGGAGCGGGGGTTAGGCCTGACGGGAGCATCTCCCGCTCATCTCGCCGTTCGCGGTTCAGTCCGGGAGGACTCGGTTCGCTGCCACTGGCGAGGGATTGCGAGGACGCTCAGTCAACGTGAACTTGCCATCCGCTTCTGGCTCGACCTCGACGAGCAAACCGCCCTACCGAACGCTGACTACGTAGAAACCCTGTTCAGCGTGACGCTCGACACACTCGCCCCAGCGTTTCGCGAAACGGCCAAGTCGAACTTCCGTGCCATAGCGAGGGGTGGGCTGTCGACGGAGTACGTCTTCCTTGTGTGTTACGCGAGCTTCGATGCGGACGAGTACATCCTGGGCAACGGTCCCACAGCGATCGTCGTGGCGTACGACGAGTGGGGCGAAGCGCCCTCCTACGACCTGTATCGCCGAGAGCACGCCGATGGCAGTCTTGGGGCGGAGCCCCTCATGAGCGAGGGTGAGTACGAGGCGGCCCTTGATGAGTACCTGTGGGAGGCGGAGACGGAGCTGACCGAGATCATCGAGGGACGAGAAGCGGTGCTCTTCCTGGCACCCATGGGTGCACACAACGCGATCGCGGTGGAGGTCTGGCAGGTGATCGAGCAGTGGGACCTCCAGGAGGACGACCAAGGGACGGTCCACGCGGTGCGCTTCGAGACCGATGAGGGGGATCCGGAGCACACACAGACGCTGGCGAACCTGAAGACGCGCATCACGACGGCAGCAGCGGACGACGACTTCGCGGACGATCGTATCGAGAATGTAGACGAGTTGGACGACTACTACGACGAGATCGGCGCCTACGACGACATCACGCCCGACGACGGCGACACGACGACATTCACACCGGCGCAGCCCCCACCGGTCGCGAGCTGTGCGAACGGGACGGCCGTCCCGGACCCGGCCACCAACCTCCCCCTCGTGCACGACTGCGAAGCGCTCATCGACGCGAAGGACACGCTGCGGGGCACGGTCGCGCTGGACTGGAGCACGTCGAGCGCGATCACCGGCTGGGAGGGGATTACGACCGGAGGCACACCCACACGCGTGACGGCGCTCGAGCTCTCGAGCGAGAGCCTCGATGGGACGATCCCGGCCCTGCTAGGGGAACTCTACGAGCTCACCACCCTTGACCTGAGTTCCAACTCGCTCACGGGCGAGATCCCCGCCGCGCTCGCCATGCTCGACAACCTCACGGAGCTTAGGCTCTCAGGCAACCAGCTGACGGGCTGTATCCCGGTTGCGCTCAAGGACATCACGACCAACGACCTCAGCGCCTTGAATCTCCTCTACTGCGCGCCGCCCCCGCCAGAGAATCTGCGCGCCGGGACGGCCCTCGAGTCCAGCATTCCCCTGAGCTGGGATGCCGTGTCAAACTCGAGTAAGTACCGAGTCGAATACCGCGCTTTCAATTCGAGCGACTGGATCACGGCCGATGAGAGCCTCACCACCACGTCGCACACTGTGGATGGGCTTACCTGCACCAGCATCTACCGCTTCCGCGTAAGCGCCCACGGCAGCGGCACCACCTACGTGGCTGTTTGGAGCGAACCTTCAGCCGTCTTCCCTGCGATTACCGGCACATGCATACCCCCAGTCTTCAGCGACGCTTCGTACAGCTTCGACGTTGCCGGCAACGCGGCCCTCGCTTCGATTGTGGGCACGGTCTCCGCCAGCGACTCTCCTGGCGATCCCGTCTCCTACGCCATCAGCGCCGGTAACGATGCGGGCACGTTCGCCATCGACGCCAGCACCGGCGACATCACCGTTGCTATGGCCATCGATGCTCAGACCTCCTCACCAACCGCCCTCACAGTGGAGGCCAGTGACGCCAGTGACAGTACTGACCAGGCGAGCGTCACCATCCACCTCTTCGACCTAAGGTTCTCCTCGACCAGCCTACGGGTAGACGAAGGATCGACTGCGACCTACTCGGCGTGTAGCCGTCAGGCAGCGCCCCATAGCCGGAACCACCGGAGACTGGACGCGACATGACACAGCCCAAGGGCGTGGAGCAGGAAATCCTGGCGCTGCGTGAGCGCCTTTCGCGCTTGAGCGAGGCCAGCCTCCGCATCAACGAGAGCCTCGAGTTCGACAACGTGCTCCAGGAGGTTCTGGATAGCGCCAGGGCGCTAACCGGCGCCCGCTACGGCGTCATGACCCTCTTCGACGCTGCAGGAGGTGTCGGCGCTTATCTCGCGTCCGGTCTCACTGCGGAAGGATCCCGGCGACTGTGGGAGATGCCCGAGCGCAGGCGTTTTTTCGACTACCTCCACAACCTCCCCGGCCCCTTGCGGGTACCGGACTTTGCCAGCCACGCCAGCTCCGTGGGCCTGCCCGAGTTCCGTCCTCCCGCGGACATGGGCGCCTTGCTCGCCGTCCCTATCCGCCATCGCGCCAAGAGCGTCGGCAATGTCTACCTTGCCAAGGAGACCTCAGACTCCGAATTCACCTCCGAGGACGAAGAGACGCTGGTGACGTTCGCCTCCCAGGCCGCCCTGGTCATCGTTAACGCCCAGCGCTATCAGGACGAGCAACGCGCCCGCAACGACCTCGAGGCGGTCGTCAGCACCGCCCCCGTGGGGGTCGTGGTGCTCGACGCCCGGACCGGGGAACTCGCGTCGACGAACCGCGAGGCGCAGCGGATCGTCAGCGTCCTCCAGGATAGTGGCCAGCCTCCGGAGGAACTCCTCAAGCTCCTCACCATCCGGCGCACCGACGGGAGGGAGGTCTCCCTGGAGGAACTGTCGCTGACCGAGGTCCTGAGCACGGCGGAGATGGTGCGGGCTAAAGAGGTCGTCCTTCAGGTGCCGGACGGCAGGTCGGTTACGACCCTCGTGAACGTCACCCCCATCCGCTCCGCGGATGACGAAATGGTGTCTGTCGTCGTTACCCTGCAAGACCTGACGCCACTTGAGGACCTTGAGCGGCTGCGCAGCGAGTTCCTGGGCATGGTCAGCCACGAGATGCAGATACCGTTGACCTCCATCAAGGGCTCCACGGCTGCTCTGCTGGAGCATGAGTCCAGTCTGGACCCCGCCGAAGCGCGCCAGTTCTACCGGATCATCGACGACCAGGCGGACCACATGCGCGATCTCATGGGTGATCTCCTCGACGTGGCGCGCATTGAGACCGGTACCCTTTCGGTGGCCCCCAAGGCGGTCGCGGTCGCGGAGCTTGTCGACGAGGCAAAGAACCGCTTCCTCCGCGCCGGGACCGGGCACGAACTCCAGATCGAGCTTGCGCCGGACCTCCCCCCGGTTTTGGCCGACCAGCGCCGCATCGTCCAGGTCATCGGCAACCTCCTGTCGAACGCCGCGCGCTACTCGCCGGACCTATCGGCGATTCGCGTGACCGCTGGGTGGGAGGGGGGCCATGTGGCAATCTCCGTCATGGACGAAGGCATGGGCCTGCCGGCGGAGCAAGTCCCCCAGGTGTTCGGCAAGTTCTCGCGGCTGGACGGGCAGGAGCGCCGGCGCGATCTGGGGGGATCCGGGCTAGGACTCGCCATCTGCAAAGGGATCGTAGAAGCGCACGGGGGCCGCATTCGGGCCGAGAGCGAGGGTCCAGACCTCGGCAGTCGCTTCACCTTCACGCTTCCGGTAGACGGAGATGCCACCCTCCCTGCGAGCCCCCGACCTTCCCAGTCCTGGCAGCCCACGAGCGAGAAGATTCGCATCCTCGCCGTGGACGACGACCCACAGGCCCTCAGGTACGTACGCGAGGTCCTCGCCAGGGCCGGGTATGCGCCCATCGTGACGGGCGACCCCGAGGCCGTCACCCGCCTCGTGGAAGAGGAAAAGCCCCAGCTCGTGCTGCTGGATCTGATGCTGCCCGGCACCGACGGGATTGCACTGATGCGCACCATCCTGGAGATCACCGACGTGCCCGTCGTCTTCCTCTCCGTCTATGGCCAGGACGACATCATCGTGCGCGCCTTTGACATGGGCGCCGCCGACTACGTCGTCAAGCCCTTCTCCCCAACGGAGCTGGCGGCCAGAATCAGGGCGGCCTTGCGCAGACGGATCCCGCCCGCCCTGCCCGAACCCACGGAACCGTATCTGCTGGAAGACCTCGCCCTGAACTTTGTCGAACGCAGGGTCACCATCGCCGGGGAGCCGGTCGACCTGACGGCAACCGAGTATCGGCTGCTGGTTGAGCTTGCCGCCAATGCCGGCCGCGTGATGACCCACGATCAACTACTGGACCGAGTCTGGGGAACTGGACGCTCCGGAGGCTCCGCTCCCGTCCGCAACATCGTCGCGAGGCTCCGGCGCAAGCTCAAGGACGACGCGACCGCTCCCACTTACATTTTCAGCGAGTCGCGCGTCGGGTACCGGATGGCCAAGCCGCAGGCGTAGCCATCCGCCTTTTCCAGTCGCCCGGGGGGTACATGACGTCGTCGTTCGCCCAGATGCCGCGGACGGCGGGCGAGTTCGCTCCAGGTCAGCCCGGACGTCTCTCTGGGTCGCGCCAGCCGCTGCGGGAAACGTCGACGACTACGACGTCCTCGCCCCAGCCAGGCTGTTCAGCCCCTACAGCGGCTGGCGCTGGTGCATCACCGAGTGGGACCCCGAGACCCAAACATGCTTTGCCTTTTTCGGGGAGGGGGAGACCATCCAACACGATGGGACGGCCCCCCTACCCGGCCAGGCAATGCTGCCCTTGTTTCCGACCTCGGCCTCCTACCCGCCCGGTCCTGGGACCGTGACCTCCACGCGGTCGGACAGTCGCCTGCTGTCCCCGGTGCAGATCGCGCCCTGTACGGCGCAGTCCGTGGTGATGGGCAACACGATGGTCACATCGGCGTTCGAGGAAGGCTGGACGGTGATCTCCCAGCTGACGTTCTTGCCCGCCTCCAGCCTCCGCACCTTGGGCAACGTACCACCAGTCACCGTCAAAGCGTGCTGCTGCAACGTCTTGTAGCTGAAGCCAGATGCTCCCCCTGGCGCCTCGCTGAACCGCAGCTCGAAGATGAACGCGGTGCTCCCGTCGTGGGACTCCGGCACGTCGTGGGTGGTGGCCGTCAGAGGCGGGCTGGCGACTGCCGTCGTCGCGGCGCTGGTCAGCGTCTCGGCGTTGCCCGCGTCGTCGGTGAAGGAGACCGTCACCTTGATGGCCTTGCCTTGGTCTGCGGCGTCCAGGGTGTAGCTGGAGCCCGTGGCGCCGCTGACTTCAACGTCGTCGGCGAGCCACTGGTAGGCAAAGGATGCGTTGGCCACGCCGTCGGCATCGGAGATGTCCGACGTTGAGGCGGTCAGGCTCTCGCCCACCTGCGCCGTGCCGCTGATGGTGGGAGCGCCGGTGGCCACCGAGTTACTTGGCGGTCCCGGGACGACCAATTCCAGGCCACCGGCCAACTTCCCGCCGTCCGCTGTGCAGATGGCGCCCTCGGTGGAGCAGTCGGTGGTGGCATTGAGCGCCAGGGTCACGTCGGCGTCGGAGTCCGGCGTGACAGTGATCTCCCACTTGACGTTCTTGCCCGGCTCCAGCCGGCGCACGTTCTCCACCGAGCCCCCGGTCACCGTGAAGGCGTGGTCCCGCACCGTCGCGTAGCTGAAGCCAGATGTCGGTGTCTCGCTGAACCGCAGCTCGAAGGTGAACGCGGTCGAACCGTCATGGAACTCCGGCACGTCGTGGGTGGTGGCCGTCAAAGGCGGGCTGGCGACCGCCGTCGTAGCGGCGCTGGTCAGCGTCTCGGCATTGCCCGCGTCGTCCGTGAAGGAAACGGCCACCTTGATGGCCTTGCCCACCTCGGCGTCGGCCAGGGTGTAGCTGGAGGTCGCGGCGCCGTCGATTTCAGCGTCGTCGGCGAGCCACTGGTAGGTGAACGATGCGTTGGCCAGGCCGTCGGCATCGGCGATGTCCGACGTTGAGGCGGTCAAAGTCTCGCCCACCTGCGCCGTGCCGTTGATGGTGGGAACGCCGGTGGCCGCCGAGTTTTCCTGCACGACCTCCTGGTCCGACCGCTCCAATGAGTCTGTCGAGCCCGCGGTGAGCGCGACCGCCGCCGTCGCCGCGCTGGTCACCGACTCCTCGTTGCCCGCATCGTCGGTGAAGGAGACGGTCACCTTGATGGCCTTGCCAACGTCTGCGGCAACCAGGGTGTAGCTGGAGCCGGTGGCGCCGCTGATGTCAGCATCGTCGGCGAGCCACTGGTAGGTGAAGGATGCGTTGGCCAGGCCGTCGGCATCGGAGATGTCCGACGTTGACGCGGTCAGGCTCTCGCCCACCTGCGCCGTGCCACCGATGGTGGGAGCGCCGGTGGCCGCCGAGTTCTGTGGCACGGTGAACTCAAGTGCGCTGGACAGCTTCATGTTGCGCATGTTGCAGACGGCGCCCTCGGCGGCGCAGTCGGTGGTGGCGGGCAGGGACACGGAAACGGCGGTGTTCCCGGACGGCAGCACGGTTATCTCCCACCGGGCGTTCTTGCCCGCCTCCAGCCGGCGCACGTTGCTCACCGAGCCCCCGGTCACCGTGAAGGCGTTGTTGTTCCGCAGCTTCGCGTAGCTGAAGCCCGATCCCGGCTCTTCGTTAAACCGCAGCTCGAAGACGAACTCAGTGGCGCCGTCGTGGGACTCCGGCACGTCGTGGGTCGTGGCCGTAAACGACGACTCCTGTGACGCCACCGTTGCCGTGGGCGCGCTGGTAAGCGATTCTTCGTAACGCAGTTCGTCAGTGAAGCTCACCTTCACCTTTATGGTCTTGCCCTCGTCATCGGCGCCTAGAGTGTAGGTGGCGCCTGTCGCATCCTGAATGTCCGTGTCTTCCGTCCCGTCGTTTACGATCCACTGATACGCAAGCGTAGAGGCGACAATGACGTCAGTGTCGCTGATGCCGGAAGTGTCTGCGGATAATGTTTGCCCCACCTGCACCACGCCCGTTATGACAGGGCTGCCGGTGGCCGCGTTGTTGGGCGGGCGCGGCGCCCATATGGGTTGGCTGGTCCGCGACTCACGGTTACCCAGATCATCGGCAAAGGATGCCCGTACCTTGATGCCGTAGCCCAAATCGGCCTTCGTGGGCACGTAGGTCCGGCCTGTGGCATATTGAATGTCCTCCTCGGCTAAGGTCTCCGGGTCAACGCGCAGCCACTGGAAGCTGACTCCTCCGGTGTGCAAGCCGCCTGGGTCCTGTACGGTGTGCCGTGTCACCCAAATCCCCAACCAGCCGACCCACTGGTACCCCGGGGGCGGGGCACCGATTATACGAGGCTCTCCCGTTGCCGGCCTGTTCACCCGCTGGCTTTGGACGATCAGCCCTTCCGCGTTTGCCACGAGGGTGTCGAACGTGAACTCCGCCTCTCTGCGGCACCGATCGTCGAAGTTGGACACCTCGCGGCAACTGTGTTCGACGTAGAACATGGTGACCTTCAGGTAGTTGCTCTGGTCCGCTGCCGTGGGGGTGTAGGAGGGGTCGGCCATGTGGCGGGGGTTGAGGGGTATGTCCAGGAACAGGCCATCAGCGGTAGGGGACCTGGACCACTGTACTGTGTAGATCCGCACGTCGTCGTCGGGATCCGACAAGCTGGCTGTCAACTCGCTGCCCACCCTGGGCGCGGTCGTTGACAGTGTGACGGTTCCCGGCTCGTCGATGTTGATGACTTCGATGCTCACGGAGGTGGTGGCGTCGGTCGTTGCTGGGGACTCCGTGGCGCCGGTGGCGTCCTCCCCGTCAGTCACACTGACGGTGATGGAGTAAGACTTGTCTGAGCTCTCGTAGTCGAGAGTGGCGCCTGACTTGACGGTGATCTCGCCGGTGCTCGTGTTGAAGTTGAACACGTTTTTGAACTTCGCAGCGTCGGTTCCGCTGACGGAGTACGTCATGGAGTCGCCATCGGCGTCGCCGGCGGCCGCTACGCCGACGACGGTGTTCTCGGCGGCATTTTCTTCCACTGAGAACTCGTAGGCGCCTGCGGTCCCGTCACAGTCGGTGTCTACAAAGGCCGGGGTGGATATGGACGGGAGATCGCCGCTGGAATAGACGGCCATCCTCATGACATAGTCTTTTCGGCCTAGATCAGACCAACCCAGGCCCCCTTCATGCAGATATTGGTCGCCGATTGCCCAGCCTAACTGCGTTCCGGTGTCCTCAAAGGGAGAAAACGTGCTTGCAAATCCAATATGGCCGGTGGCTTGTGGCCTGTGGATCACCACCGAGTAGGTGGTGTTAGCGGCCAGTTCATACCCGCTGCTCGTGAAGTCCTCGGCGGTGTCTATGGAACCGTCGATGACCGGGTTGGTCAGGGTATGCAGCACCGCTCCTGGCCTCCCCGATGGACGAGTGGAGCGGATGGTCACGACGGGCGCCGGATCGTGCTCGTAGAACATCGTGTTCCGATCGGCTTCCTTGGAGATCGTGTACAGACGCACCTTGTCGAGGGTGGCGGCAACGCTGCCGGTGCAGAATGACTGCGCGAAGGAGTGACCACCCCCTATATCCGAATACTTGATTATTTCCGAATGCACGATTGACGGATACTTGGTCGGCACCGGCTGGCCCAGGTTGCTGACCAAGACGGTTGCGGGCTGCTGCGATTGCGCAGGGGTGGCGTGAGTCATCACAAGCATGAGCGTTGCGACCACGGACAGTAGCAAAAGGAAACGTACACCCACCGGGTTACCCACTATTGACAACTTCATCGAGGATTCCTTCCGTATAGCTTCGAGCCCAGCCACGCCTTTAGCTCGCCAGGAGACCATGAATCTAGCATCCTGAAGGTGCAATATCAGTACAAAGGGAAACACTTCCGTACAATTAATAGTGAAAGAGGAATATTGAGCCAACCCTGCGGATCGCAACAGTGGATCGGTTACCAGGATTCCGCGGCGCGCATCACAAAGGATGTTCCCGAACGGTTTCCCGGCTCCGAATGCGGTCAGCAATTGCTGGCTGGCAGCCTGAACGGGTCCTTATGGCCACGGGCTGACCGCATCAGCCGATCCCCTGGCCTCGTCGCCTGTCATTCCCTACCGGTAGTAGTTGCGTGAGGTCGAGCGATGAGGCGCAGCGCAGCAGCTTGAAGGCGGCGTACTGGAGGAGCGCTCGCCCGGAGTGGCCGGTGATGGCGCGGGAGGAGTGCTCGCTGAGGAGGTCCTGCACGTCCTGGGTGATGAACTACATCAGGGGCGGGACCGCCGCGGAGGTCGCGCTCGAGTCGCCGGTTCTGCCTACAGTAACGCGTGGTAGGCCAACACGTACCGTACTGCGAACGTTCCGGTGGAGGGTAGGGATGGGCTGGTCGGCGGCTTGGGGACGGGGCCAGGAAACCCCGTGAGAAAATGGAGGCGTGATTAGAGAGCGAACAGGTGACCTCCGCCTCGAACGAATTCGATGCTGACCGCCCCATTGAGAGTCGTGAGCAAGACCGCCTGAGCAGGCGGCCTTTTGCTGAGGCGATTGCCAAGCAGATCCAAGCAGTGCCTGTCCAGCACGGTTTCACAGTGGCCGTGGTGGGTGAAAGGGGCTCAGGGAAGACCTCTGTGCTCAATATGGTTGCCGAAGTCCTGTAGGAGGAAGGGAGCCCGACCACGGTCCTCCACTTTAATCCGTGGCTCTTTGGCGGGCCGGCCGACCTCATTTCACGGTTCTTCGGAGAACTGAGCACGCAACTTGGCGAAGTGCGGAACCAGCAGCTGAAGCAAGTAGTGCAGGCCTTTGCTGAAGTCGGCCAGGCCTTGTCCTCCCTGAGTCCCTACCCGGGAACTGGGCTGCTAGTTCGAGTGCTTGCGAAGGTTGCCGGCCAGTGGGCTGGGGCGGCCAGCCTGCATGAGGAGCGTGGACGCTGGAGAAAGGCACTGGGGGGGTCTGGGTCGAGGATCGTTGTCCTCATTGACGACATTGACCGGCTTGAACCCAGCGAGACCCGCGAACTCGTGCGGCTGGTGCGCCTGACTTCCGATCTGCCCAACTTAGTCTTCCTGCTTGCCTTCGATCGGCATCGGGTCGCCAAGAGCCTCGGTGAGACCGAGGAAGAGGGCCAACGGTACCTAGACAAGCTCGTGCAAGTAAGCCACGCCGTTCCCACTGTCCGCGGAGATGTTTTGGAGCGCGTCTTCCTCGCTTGGCTTCAAGAAGTGGTCGATGGCCACGAAGTGACCGAACTGGACCGAGATGTGTGGACGGGTGTCCTGTACGAAGTCATAAAGCCGCTCTTGGGTAACCTGCGGGACGCGAAGCGCTACCTCTACTCGCTCCCGGTTACCCTTGATGCGGTCGGACAAGAGGCAGCGCTGGCCGATCTTCTCAGATTGGAGGCGCTTCGAGTGCTCAGGCCAACGGTGTTGAGGTCCTGCAGGCTCACGCTGACAGTCTGGTGCACGCAGACTCGATCTCAGCCGCCTTCATGCCTGGCGAAGAACGTGACAAGAGGGTTCGCGAGGAGCTCGCGACCATGCTCGAACGAGTCGGCGAAGAACGGGATCTCCTCGACGCGTTGCTGAGACTCCTGTTCCCAGCCACGCAGGGGTTCTTGGGTCGTATCTCGTACGGGTCTGAGTGGGATGGAACATGGCGGAAGCAGCGGCGCGTGGCGTGTGGGGAGGTCTTCCGCGCTTACTTGGCGTCTGCGCTCGACGTTGGGGGAGTGTCTACGAGCCAGGTTCGGGAGGTATTCGATGTGCTAGCAGGGTGCTGAAAAAGTCGTCCGCGGCCGATTTGGGCCGAAATCGCGCTTGTGGCGAACTCGCAAAACCCAATGTTTCTGGGCTCTACACCAGACTGCCGATCGGCCAGTGAGACCCTGCCGCTCAGGTTCAGGCTTTATCAGCACCCTGCTAGGGCGACACGGTCCAGGTAACCGTCTCGGAGACGGCGAACCAGTAGGTGTGGCCGGCGCCGAAGGCGGACAGGGTGTTGATGCCGGGCACATCCGCGAGGGCGGGGAAGTAGGCCAGCCAGACGCTTGTCGCCGCGTCCCACCGATAGACGGCGATCACCCTGTCGGTGATGTCCGCCTCCTCACCGTCGCCGCGCAGGGCGTCTGCGATGGTGACACCGTCGGCCCCGGGCCACACGACCGAGGTCCAGGTCGGGCTCAGCTCGAGGACGCTTGCTGGTGCCTCCAGCTGCACGCGGTAGACGCGCGTGCGGCTGCCGTCGGCGGACGTCACGGACACGGTGATCGCGGCCAGCCCCTCGAGATCGACCTGGTGACCGTTGTCGGGGTCGCCATCGGCGTCGGGCGGGTCGATGACGACCTTCGTGCGGTGCTGCATAGCCTCGGCCTTGACGGTCGTGCGGGTCACGCCCTCACCCACGACTGCCTCGTACTCGGTCGTGCTGCTGGAGAACGCGCCGAAGTCAACGCCGCTGAGCGTGAGTGACGCGAGGCGCGCGTCGATCGCGTCGGGCATGTTGTAGGTGTAGACGCGGTCGTCGCTCTCATCGGCGACGTACATCACGTCCCCGTCGGACCAGATGCCGCGCGGGCTGTTGTTGCTGGCCTGGCTCAGCACCGTCTTGGGGAACTCCTCGTCGCGGACGCGCTCGAGGTCCTGCGGTTCCGCGTCTTCGGCCGCGGGCCCCGCGGGCGCGGGCAGGCGGTAGGCGAAGAGCCGCTTCGCCCCGTGGTCGGAGACCCACACGGTCACGCCGTCGGACCAGATGCCGCGGGGGTCGCCGTTGGAGCGGTCGAGGGCGTACTCGGCCAGCAGCTCCCCGCTCGCGAGGGCGTAGGCGAAGAGGGCGTTCTTGCCGCTGTCGAGGACCCACACGGTCTCGCCGTCGGACCAGACGCCGCGGGCGTCGGCGTTGCGCTCGGCGAGTTCGAGCTCGCGCTCCTCCTGGCGCTCGCCGCTCGCGAGGTCGTAGGCGAAGAGGCGGTCGCGCCCGGAGTCCGAGACCCCGACGGTGTCGCCGTCGGACCAGAAACCGCGGGGCGCGCGGTTCGTCTCGGCGAGCTCGAACTCGCGCTCGGCGAGGCGCTCGCCGCTGGCGAGGTCGTAGGCGTAGACCTCGTCGTCGGCGCCCTGGCCGTTCTCGGCGATAAAGAGCGTTCTTCCGTCCGACCAGAGGCCCGTGGACCAGTCGTTGCCGCCGTCGAGCGCCTCGATGTCGTGCTTCACGGTCCATTCGAAGTCGACCTCGCTCGGGCTGGGGCCCGACGGCCCGCCACCGCCACCGCCACCGCCACCGCCACCGCCGATGATGATGATCGGTGGCGGCCCCACCGGACTGGCCGTGACGGAGACGGTCACCTCGACCATGGCCGTGCCCCCCTGCCTGTCGTCGGCGGTGACGGTGACGGTGTAGGGACTCGCCGTGTCCAGCGTGACGTCCCCGGTGACCGTCATCTGGGCGGTGAACTCGTCGATCTCCAAGGCGCCAGACCCGCCGGAGAGGGTGTAGGTGAGGGGGTCGCCGTCCACGTCCGTGGCGGCCACGGGCGCGCCCACGGGGTCGCCCGCCAGGGCTTGCTCGGAGACGCCGCGCGCGGCCGTGGCGGCGGGGAAGGCGGGCGGGTCGTTCACCGGGTCGACCTCGACGGAGACGGAAGCGGTGCTCGAGAGGGACGGGCTGCCGGTGTCACGAACCCGGTAGGTGAACGTGTCCGATCCGTTGTAGTTGGCGTTGGGCTCGTAGGTGATCGTGCGGTTCTCGCCCGCGTTTGCGGGTTCATTGACCCTCACCGTCCCGTTGCGGGGCGCGTTGGGCCCCGAGTTGAACACCGTCAGCAGCAACTCACTCCGGTCGTCCTCGGGGTCGCTGTCGTTGGCGAGGACGTCGATGATGACCTGGACCTGGGTGTCCTCGTCGAAGCTGTCGGGGTCGTCGGGGACGGCGTCCGGCGGCTCGTTCACGTCCGTAACTTCGATGGTGACCTGGACGGTGTCGAACACATTCGAGCTGTCGCTGGCCTTGACCCTGACGATGTGCGTCCGGTTCGCCCGATCGTCGTAGTCGAGCGACCCCTGCGTTTTGACCCGGATCTGGCCGCTGCTGTCAATCGTGAAGAGGTCCGACTCGGGATCGAGCTCGTACCGCACCGTGTCCCCGCTGTCCGGGTCGGTGGCGGTCACACGCGCGCCGACGGCAGCGTTCGCTCCGGCGTTCTCGGCGATGCTGCGGGTCGGGCTCGTCTCCGTGAACGCCGGCGGGTTGTTGAGGACGGGTTTCGCGCGCACCGAGTTGTTCGACACGGCGACGAAACTCTTGTTAGGACCGTGGCCGTCGGTATACGCGGCGGTCACCCGCAGGTAGTAACCGATGTCCCCCACGACGGGCGTGTAGACGCTCGTCGTGGTGCTGTCGGTGGACCCGCTGACGGCCGTCCAGGGGCCGCTGCGGTTCAGCGAGCGCTCCCACGTCCACGTCGTCGACTGCACGCCGTCGAGATCGCTGAGGGTGGCGGTGTAGTCTGCCTCGACCTGCGGCCGCGTTTCGGGCAGCGCGAGCGTCCCCCGCTCGTTCTTGTTCGTGACGGTGACCTCGACATCGAAGTTGGTGGTGTGGCCGCCGGCGGAGACGCCGAGCGTGACGCCGTACACGTTGTTGCGGTCAAAATCGGTGGCATCCTCGAAGTCCGGCGCCACCTTGAACGCGAGTCTGCCGTTCGAGGAGGTGAACTCGAACTTGTCAGCGTCGTCCCCGGCGAGGGGTAGCCAGGCGATGGTGGCGCTCTCCGGGTCCCTAGCCCTGTAGGTCCCGAGGAGGCGCGTCCCGTCCTCCTCGATGCTGGGCTCGGCGTCGCCGGTGATCACAGGCGCCTCGGGGACGGGTTCGACGGTGACGGTGATGTCGATGTTGCCTCTCTTGTCGTCGCTGTCGAGAGCGGTGACCGTGATGTCGTACACGTTGTTCCCACCGGAGTCGGCGGGGCGCTCGTGGTCGGGGATGTTCACGAAGGAGAGGACGCCGGCTGCGGTGATGGCGAAGTCGAGGCGGTCGGTCCCGAGTACCGACCACTGGTACGTAAGGCCGGGCTTCCTCTCCGGGTCGCTCGCGGTGAACGTGGCGAGCGTGCCGTCGTAGTTTTCGTCCACGGAGAGCGCGTTGTTGTTCACGGTGACGCCGCCGGTCGCCGCGAACGATATCTCCGCCGGCTCGTTCACGTCCTCGACGGTGACCGTCACGGGGCGCCGTCCGGTCAGGCCTCCGGCATCGGTGGCTTCCACGGTGATGGCGTACTCGTGCTTCGTCTCGTAGTCGGGCTGGTTCTTGAAGGTGACGACGCCACTGCTGATCTCGAAGGCGCCCGGGTCGGCGCCGCCCAGGGACCAGTCCAGGGACGCCGATGGGTTCTCGGGGTCCCTGGCCGCGTAGCTGGCGACGCGCTTGTCCGTGCGGTTCTCCGCGTAGTTGACCTTCTCGGGGCCCCTCGTGATGACGGGCGCCTCGGGGACGTTTTCCACCGTCACGGTCACCGCGTACTTGCCCGTCTTCGTCCCGTCGCTGGCCTGCACCGTTACGTTGTAGATGTTGTTGGTTCCCGAGTCGGCCGGCATGTCGAAGTCGGGCGACGACTTGAAGCTCAGTTCCCTCATATCGCTGAGCTCGAAGTCGCCCGCGTCCACTCCACCCAGCGACCAGGTGAGCGTCGTTTGGCCCTCCGGGTCGTAGGCCGTGTAGGTGTCGAGGGGCCCGCTGGAATTCTCCGCCACGGTGAAGGTGTCGTCGCCCGATATACCCGAAATCTCCGGCGGCTCGTTCACGTCCGTCACGCTCACGGCCACGTCGCGGGTGTGGCTGAGCCCCCTGGGATCAGCGGCCTTCACGATGATGGCGTACTCGTGCTTCGTCTCGTAGTCGGGCTGGTTCTTGAAGGTGACGGCGCCATCGTCGCTGATCTCGAAATCGCCGGCGTCCGTGCCCGAGCCCGGGGGGTTCTCGAGCGACCACGTAAGCGTGTCCCCTTCGGGGTCTGCGGCCGTGTAGGTGCCCACCTTCTTGTTCGTTCGGTCCTCCGGATAGCTGAAGCTGAACGGCCCGCTGATGATCAGGGGGGGCTCGTTCACGTTCGTGACAGTGACGGTGACGTCGAGCCTGCCCGTCTTTCCGCCCTGGCTGGCCCGCAGGGTGACCTGGTAGACGTTGTCCCGGTTGGCATCCAGCTCATGCTCGAAGTCGGGCGGCGACTTGAAGCTCAGTTCCCTCATATCGCTGAGCTCGAAGTCGCCCGCGTCGTCTCCCCGCAGCAACCATGTGATCGGCGTGGTGGTGTCGCGCTCCGGGTCGGTCGCCGTGTAGGTGTCGAGGGTCCCGCTATGGTTCTACGCCACGGTGAAGGTGTCGTCGCCCGACATACCCGCTATAACGGGCGGCTCGTCGAAGTCCGTCACGGTCACGGTCACGTCGTGCGTGCCGCTGAGGAGACCTGAATCGGTGACGGTGATCGTCAGCGCGTGTGAAGGTTGCGACTCGAAGTCGGCCCGGCCCCTCTTGAAGGTGAGCGCCCCGCTGGAGCTGATCTCGAAGTTGACGCTGTCGGAGACCGACCACGTGAAGGTGTCGCCGGCATCGGGATCGGTCGCAGCAAAGGTGGCGACCGTGTTTGTAGGGTTTTCCGCATAGCTGACGGTGGCCGGCCCGCTCGAGATCGTCGGAGCCTCATTCGCGTTCATGACCGTGATGGTGACGGCGACCTCGTCGTCGATCGCCGTATCGGCTTCGTAATTCGCGTTCTTGCTGTCGGTCACCTGCACCACCAGGCTGTAGCTCTTCGTTGTCTCGTAGTCGAGGGCTCCCTTGGTCTGCAACTGCCCGCTCGTTGAGACGATGTCAAAAAGGGTGCTGCCGTCCTTGATCGAGTAGGTCAGCGTGTCGGCGGTGTTGACGTCTGCGGCTGCCACGGGTGCGCCGATGTCCACGCCCGCCACCGGGGTCTCAGCCACGCTGCGCAGGCCATCCTCGGTCGCGGGGAACATGGCGGGCCGGTTCGGCGCCGACCCAATCACGGCGCTGGCATCACTGGTGACCGCCTCCTCGTACCGGTGTTTGTCGGTGAAGCTCACCTTCACCTTGATTTTCTTGGTCTCGTCGGCCGCCGCAAGGACGTAGGTCCGGCCGGTTGCGCCGGCGATGTTGGTCTCCGCCGTACCGTCGACGCGGATCCACTGGAACCTGCCGGAGCCCGCGGTAGTGCCGTCGCTGTCGCTGATGCCCGAGGTGTCGGCTGTGACCGTCTCCGTCACCCGCAGGGTGCCCGTGATGGTGGGCTTGCCGGTTGCGGGGGTGTTGGTAAGCGGGATGATACTGAGCGTAGGTAAGCTCTTCCTTGTTTCATCGTTGGAGGCTCCGTCGGTGAAGCTCACTTTCACCCTGATGGTCTTGTCAATGTCGGCCGTGGTGGGTGTGTAGGTGGTGCTGGTCTGGCTGGCGATGTCCGTTTCCGTCGTGCCCGACACGCGAACCCACTGATAGGTATAGGTGGGCGAGGCAGGCATACCATCGGAGTCGGCGGTCGCGGAGGCGCTGGCGGTGAGCGTCTGGCCGACGCGGGCTTCACCGCTGATGGTCGGGCCGGCTTCCGTGAGGTAGGCGTAGCCGTAGCCCCAGAAGTTGTTGGGAACTCCGGTGCCCCGCGGCAGGGCCATGTTCTTCAAACGGGTGGCGATCTCCGCCCCCGTGTCGTCCGGATAGCGTTGTATCAGGAGGGCGGCGAGGCCTGTTACGTGGGGGGCGCTGACACTTGTGCCCTCCTGACGCCCGCCGCGCTCCGTCGCGACCGGGATCCCATCCGCGCCAACGATGTCGGGCTTGGTCGTCCCGTCCGGCAGAGGACCCCTGGCGCTGAAGCCGCGGAGGGAGGTGTTGTTGTCGTAGGGGGCGGCGCCCACGGTCAGCACGCTGGCCCCCTTGGCCTCGCCGGGGCTGGAAATGGAATACCCGTTGGTGCGGTGCTCCATGCCCCTTACGTCGCCAAGGTCGACCACCTCAATCAGCACCTGCACCCATGCGGGAGCGGTGCTGCTGTTGCTCTTTTGAATGGTCAGGCAGTACGTCCCCTCACTAATTGGAAGGCTGCGTGGAGGGGGGCCATAGGCACGGACGTTCTCAAACGAGATGTGTTGGAGCCCACCGGACTGAACGTTCGTGCTCGAAAATATGGTCGAGGTTCCGTCCTTGAGGTAGACATCAAGATTCCGGTTCGCGTTGAGCCACGGCCCTTCCCAGCGAACACGGATGAGGTACCGCCCGCCGGCGAGCCTGAGGGTGTTGCACTCGTCACCCCTCATGTCAAACTCCATCACGTTGTCATTGTCGATGTCGCGAAACGCTCCGAACCAGGCGGTGTTGGCCGAGTTCCCGGCGGCGATGGACACGACGATGCCGGCCCTGACGGCGTCGTGCACGGCCTTGAGGAGTGTGTTGGAATAGGGAGTCGTGCCGTCGCCGGGGCCTTCCCAGGGGTTGCCAATGGAGATGTTGACGACATCGACACCTTTACCGATAAGCCAGGCCATCGCGGTCGGCGCCCGGCTGCTGTCGCTGATGCCGGCGAGATAGTAGGTGGCGTCGGGGGCGACGTCGTACACCAGCTCCGTGACGATGGTCATGTGCGGGTCACGGAAGACCGCGCCTTCGCAAGCTTGCACGTTGTAGTAGACACGCTCGCGGCCTTCGAAGTCGTAGGTGTAGCAGATGACCGCTGCCGGGGTCGGAACTTCACCAGCCGTCCTTTGGCTTGCATAGCCAGTGAAACCGGCATCGAGGATGCCGATCTTGACGCCCGCACCCCCCCACCCAGCCTGGTTCCAGGAGTCGGCCCCATGGGAGGTGGCTCCGTGGTTGTACCCCTGGACCTCGGGAGCGACCAGCACGCGGGTGACACCGGGTTGCCCCGCGAGTGCAGGCAGGAGCGAGATGGGGACGCTGGCAAGTAGCGCGTCGTCACCCTCGAGCTCGTCCTGGAACCCGGAGCCGTTCTCGCGCAGATACTCCAGGACGGACTGCAGGTAAGGAGGCTCCGCGTAGACGATCAGGAGAAGGTGCTCGTCGGCGCCGGCCGCCTCGAGCGTGAGACCGGGGCCATGAGGGCCCCCGCGCTCATACAGCTCGACCAGCTGGTTCAGGTGCGAGTCAAGGGACTCGTAGCGATGTTGGGCTGGCCCTCGTGGGGAACCTGTTCAACGCCACGGAGGGCGGCCGCGGGAGGCGGGGCTTCTCTCTCACCCGAGGGGGTTCTCTGGACCGAGGGGGTTCCCTCAACCGAGGGGGTTCCCTGGACCGAGGGGGTTCCCTGGACCGAGGGGGTTCTCTCGACCGAGGGGGTTCCCTCGACCGAGGGGGTTCTCTCGACCGAGGGGGTTCTCTCGACCGGGGGGGTTGCCTGGACCGGGGGGGTTCTCTGGACTGAGAGGGTTGCTTGTGACGCGGTCTCCGGCGGGCGCGGAGCGCCACCCGTGCCCGGGGCCAGCAGCAGCGCGACGAGCACCAACGCAGCGAGGCCGCCGATGCGGACCCCGAACCCTCGCCTGCGGAACGATCCTCGCGCTGCGACAGGCTGGGTTGCACAATCACTTGCGTTGTCCCCGGTCGCCAAGCGAGCCACTCCGGCAACTGATCGGTGCCAGTGCAAATGTAACCCTTGGATATATCAAAACCGTTTTAATCGCGACACTACCCGTTGAATTTCCCGCAGAAATCGCATCGAACCTCGACCGCCAGTCTTGCGGACTGCGGCCAGACGGCGCCCCTGCCCCGGGGCCGGGCGCGAGAATCCCTGTGGGGTCGGGCCTATCGGGCGGGGGCGGGGGCGGGGGCGGGGAGAACGGTCCAGGAGAAGGGCTCGGCGACGGCGAACCAGTAGGTGTGGCCGGCGGCGAAGGCGGACAGGGTGTTGATGCCCGGCACATCCGCAAGGCCGGGGAAGTAGGCCAGCCAGGCGCCTGTCGCCTCGTCCCACCGATAGATGGCGAGCACCTCGTCGAGGATGCCAGCCTGGCGCAAGGCGTCGGCGATGGCGACACCGTCGGCCCCCGGCCACACGATCGAGGTCCAGGTCCGGCTCAGCTCGAGGACGCTTGCCGGCGCCTCCAGCTGCACGCGGTAGACGCGCGTGCGGCTGCCGTCGGCGGAAGTCACCGTCACGGCGATCTCGGTCCCATCGAGCGACACCTGGTGGCCGTTGTCGGGGTTGCCATCGGCGTCAGGCGGCTCGATGACGACCTTCGTGCGGTGCTGCATAGCCTCGGCCTTGACGGTCGTCTCCGTCACGCCCGCCCCCGCAGCGCCCTCGTACTCCTCGTGGTTCGGGGAGAACTGCCCGATGTCGACGCCGCTGAGCATGAGTGACGCGAGGCGCGCGTCGATCGCGTCGGGCATGTTGTAGGTGTAGACGCGGTCGTCGCTCTCATCGGCGACGTACATCACGTCCCCGTCGGACCAGATGCCGCGCGGGCTGTTGTTGCTGGCCTGGCTCAGCACCGTCTTGGGGAACTCCTCGTCGCGGACGCGCTCGAGGTCCTGCGGTTCCGCGTCTTCGGCCGCGGGCCCCGCGGGCGCGGGCAGGCGGTAGGCGAAGAGCCGCTTCGCCCCGTGGTCGGAGACCCACACGGTCACGCCGTCGGACCAGATGCCGCGGGGGTCGCCGTTGGAGCGGTCGAGGGCGTACTCGGCGAGCAGGTTCCCGCTCGCGAGGTCGTAGGCGAAGAGGGCGTTCTTGCCGCCGTCGAGGACCCACACGGTCTCGCCGTCGGACCAGAGGCCGCGGGCGTCGGCGTTGCGGCCGTCGAGTTCGAGCTCGCGATCCTCCTGGCGCTCGCCGCTGGCGAGGGCGTAGGCGAAGAGGCGGTCGCGGCCGGAGTCGGAGACCCAGACGGTGACGCCATCGGACCAGAAGCCGCGGGGGGCGCGGTTGGTCTCGGCGAGCTCGAACTCGCGCTCCGCGAGGCGCTCGCCCGTCTCGACGTCGTAGGCGTAGACCTCGTCGTCGGCGCCCTGACCGTTCTCGGCCATGAAGAGCGTTCTTCCGTCGGACCAGAGGCCGGTGGGCCAGTCGTTGCCCGAGTCGAGCTCCTCGATGTCGCTCTTCACGGTCCACTCGAAGTCGACCTCACTCGGGCTGGGGCCCGACGGCCCACCACCGCCGCCGCCGGTGATGATGACGGGTGGGCGAACCGGCCCGGCCGTGACCGTGATGGTCACCTCGACTCGCACCAGGAGGCTGTCGGGGTCGTTGGCAAACACCGTGACCATGTAGATATCCCCGGCGTTGAAACTGGCCTGGTCGCTCACGCTGATTTGGCCGGTGAACTCGTCGATCGTGAAGGAGGCCGCACCCGTGCCGCCAAGGCGGTAGGTGAGAAGGTCGTCGTCCACGTCTGTGGCGGCCACGGGTGCACCGACGTTGGCGCCAGCCTCCGCGCTCGCGGACACGCGGCGAGTTGCGGTCGGCGACGCGAACGTGGGGGCGTCGTTCACCGGTGTGATGGTGACCGTGACCGAGCCGTCGTCGGTGAGCGTCCCGTCCGACAGCCGGTAGGTGAACATGTCCCGTTTGTCGTAGTCGTCGTTGGGCTCGTAGGTGATCGTGCGCTCTTGGCCCACGAACGCGGGTTCATTCACCGTCGCGCGTCCGAAGCGTGGCGGGGAGACCACCGTCAGCAGCAACTCGCTCCGGTCGTCCTCGGGGTCACTGTCGTTGTCGAGCACGTAGATGATGACCGCGGTGTCCTCGAACGTCACTGCATCATCCCTCACCGCCTCCGGCGGCTCGTTCACGTCCGTGACTTCGATGGTGACCTCGACCGTGTCGAAGGCGGTCGCCGGGTCGGTGGCGGTGACGGTGACGGTGTGCGAGGGCGCCGTCTCGTGATCGAGGGTCCCCCGGGTCCTGACCCGGATCTGGCCGCTGCTGCCGTCAATCGTGAATAGGTCAGAGCCCCCCGTCAGCGTGTAGGTCAGCTGCCCCGCGCTCTCGGCGTCGTCGGCCACGACCGGCAGCCCGACGGTGGCGTTGTCCCCTGCGTTCTCGGGCACGGAACGCCTCGGGGTCCCAGCGGGGAACTCCGGGGCGGTGTTCACGGGCGGCTTGGCCTCGACACGGTTGCGCGAGACCGCGGAGATGCTCTTGTCCGTGTCCGGGCTGTATCCGTCCCTATACGTGGCGGTGGCGCGCAGGTAGTAATTGATGTCGCCTACGACCGGCGTGTAGCTGTCAGCCGTGGCGCCGCTGATCAGCTGCCAGCCGCCCCCGCCGCTCGTCGACCGCTCCCACGTCCACGTCGTCGACTGCACGATGTCGGCGTCGGTCAGTGTCGCCGTGAACGCCGCCTCCACCTGCGGCTGCGGCGAGGAGAGGCCGAGCATCGCCCGTTCGTTCACATTCGTGACATCCACCGTGACCCTCGTGACCGCTGAGCCGTTCGCATCCGTGGCGGTGACCTCCACCTCGTAGCTGTCCCTGTCCTCGTAGTTGAGGGCCGCCTGCGTCCGCAGCTGGCCGCTGCTGGAGACGATCTGGAAGGAACTCGAATCGGCGCCGCCCAGCGTATACGTAACCGAGCCGCTCGTGGCCACGGCCCTGATCGGCGCTCCAAGGTTGGTACCGGCCGCCGTGTTCTCCTCGACCGTACGCGTGGTGCTGACCGACTGGAGCGCGAAGGACAGAGTCGCGATCGGCTCCGTCGAGAACTTGCCCGTTCCTTGGATGCTCGTGATGACCCCCTGCGGGTCGGTGGCCGAATTGTTCCGGGAGAACCCCGTGCCTTCCTCCGTGCCCGCGTCCCACGGGTAGAGGTTGACGGTGTGGGAGCGCAGCCAGCGGCCGCTGCTGTTGAGCAGGGGCAGGCCGGAAACGCCCACGAACCAGTCGGGGCTGGGGGCGATCATCGTGACCAGCGTGACGCGCGGGTGTGCGGTGCTGAGCGTGGGGCTGAGGAACTACAAGGACGAGTCGGTCAACGGCGTCGCCGTCAGCGTTGACCCCGCCTACGGTAGGGCAGATAGCTTCTACTACAACAGCCAGGTTGGCGAGGACCTGGTCACCAATCCCGACGCCTACTCAGTACCGGAGGAAGTCCTGTCGCACAACGATGGCACCTATACCGTTGTCGCGCTCTCCAACCAGGCCCCGCCGGGTCAACTGCTCATGACCGAGGCGCAGATGAATCAATTGGCCGGACACCTCCGCACGATTCATGACCGGTTCGCGGTGCTGTACGGCGTCACGGCGGGTGAAGAGTTCGCCATCGAGATCGAATATAAGATCACTAGCGCCAACATCCTGGCCATCAAACAGGCCCGCCCCTGGGTCTTCAATAGCGCCACATTCACCAGCACAAGCCATAGCACAGTCACGGACAATCCCCTCACGGCGACGTTCGAGAGCGATCCGCAGCACAGTGGAATCCCCTTCTCTGTTTTGGTGCAATTCAGCGACAACGTCACTGTCGGCTTCACGGGCTTCAGGGATCACGGGGTGGTAGTGACGGGCGGCAGTGCGTCGAACGCGTCGCGGAAGCTCACCATAGACGAGCTGTCGAAGAGAGACGACCTGTGGAAGATTGATGTGATCCCGAATTCCACGTCGACCGTCAGGCTGTACCTGGTTGCGAACCGCCCGTGTACGCTCCCCGGAGCCCTGTGCGCCTTCGACGGACGCCGCCTGTCGACCCCTGTCAAACACATCGTGCCGGGCACTGGTCCGAATACTGCGCCAACGTTCCTGACCCCCCTGTTTGCCGGAGGCGCATCCGGCTTCTCCGTCCCCGAGAACTCGTTCGGCAACACGGTCGTCGGAAGGGTGCTAGCGATCAATGCGGAGAACGATCCTCTCAGCTACACGCTCGCGGTCTCGGGCGTCACCACCAATCCGCCGTTCGAGATCCACGCCGAGACGGGCTCGATCCGGGTCGTGGTCGGCGCCAGGCTCGACCACGCGCAGCGGCAGACCTACAGCGTCACGGTGACGGCATCAGACGACCTTGGCGGTTCAACCGCCACCACCTTCGACATCACCATCGAGGACGTGAATGAGGCGCCCGTGTTCCAATCGAGCACGGCCAGGCGCTACGTCCCCGAGGACGCCGCGGCTGGCGATCCTGTAGGCCTGGCCGTGACCGCCACCGACCCGGACAGCGGGGACACGGTGCGGTACGAGCTCGATCCGCCCGAGTCGGACCTGTTCACGATCGACGGCGCCAACGGCCAGATTCTGGTGAAGGAGGCAAGATTGCTCGACCACGAGACGGCGCCCTCGCACACCGTCACCGTCAAAGCCCTCGACAGCTCGAATGCGTCTGACACCGTCCAGGTCACTATCGAAGTCACGGACGTGAACGAGCCGCCGGACGCCGTCGCGGACGCCCCCGACAGCTTCGACGAGGACAGCGAGATCACCATCGACGTGCTCGCCAACGACAGCGACCCCGAGGACGACCGGAGTGAGTTGCTGCTGACGGTGTTCAACTCGGGGCCCAACGCGCCCCGCAACGGGACGGTGAGGGTCAATGAACCCGCAAACGCGGGCGAGAACCGCACGATCACCTACGAGCCCAACGCCAACTACAACGGATCGGACACGTTCACCTACCGGGTTCGTGACACGGGCAGCCCGTCCCTCTCGAGCACCACCTCGGTCACCATCGAGGTCGATGCGGTGAACGACGCGCCCACGTTCGCGTCGCAGACCACAACCCGCAGCGTGTCCGAAGCGCGGAGGCTGGCGACAACGTCGGCGCGCCCGTGACAGCGACGGACGTCGACGAGAATGACACGCTCACGTACAGCCTGACCGGCGGGTCTGGCGCCTTCGAGATCGATCAGGCCAGCGGCCAGATCATGGTCACCTCTGGAACGACCTTCGTTATCGCCACCAAGCCGACCTACACCGTCACCGTCACCGCCACCGACGAGGATGGGGAGCGGGTGGACATTAAGGTGACCATCACGGTCACGGCCGGGCCGGTGCGCCCACCCATCATCATCACCGGCGGCGGTGGTGGCGGCGGCGGCGGACCCTCGCCCAGCACCATCGACTTCGAGTGGACGGTCAAGCAGGACATCGAGGCCTTCGACGATGGCCACGGAGCGCCTACGGGCCTCTGGGGTGACGGCGCGACCCTGTGGGTGCTGCAGAACGGCGACGGCGCGGATGACGCCGTCTACGCCTACGACCTCGAGAGCGGCGAGCGCCTCGCGGAGCGCGAGTTCGAGCTCGCCGAGACCAACCGCGCGCCACGCGGCTTCTGGTCCGACGGCCTCACCGTCTGGGTCTCCGACTCCGGCCGCGACCGCCTCTTCGCCTACGACCTCGCCAGCGGCGACCACCTGACGGAGCGCGACATCGAGCTGGCCGAGGGCAACGCCGACGCGCGCGGCATCTGGTCTGATGGCGAGACCATGTGGGTGCTCGACGACCGTGCCAACGCCGTCTTCGCGTACGACCTTGAGGCAGGCGCACTCCTTGCCGAATACGCCCTCGATTCCTCCAACAGGTCCCCCCGGGGCATCTGGTCCGATGGCGTCACCCTCTGGGTCTCCGATCCCGGCTCAAGCCCACGGCGCCTCTTCGCCTACCGTCTCCCTACCCGCGAGAAGGCGGAAGCAGCAGGTGAGGACGCCGGCCTCGAACGGGTCAGGGAGGAGGAGTTCTCCGAGCTCTCCCGCGCCAGCAACAACAGCCCCCGCGGCATCTGGGCGAACGACGACGTCATGTACGTCGTCGATGAGAGCGACGACAAGCTCTACACCTACAACATGCCCGACGCCATCGACGCCCGCCTCGCCTCCCTCACCCTGAGTGGCATCGACATCGGCGCGTTCTCCAGCAGCACGACCGAGTACGAGGCAGTCGTGGGTGAGGGCGTGGCGCAGACGACGGTCGAGGCCACAAGCGTGCAGCGGCGCACCGAAGTCGCCATCCACCCGACCGACGGCAACGAGGCCAACGGCCACCAGGTGTCGCTACAGGGCGTCTCAGAGGTCACCGTCACCGTGACCTCTGCCGACGGCAACCGCACGCGCGTCTACCGCGTAACGGTCCAGAGACCGGAAGTAGAGCTGGTGCTCGCTCCTACGTGGACGTCAATCGAGTGGCCCGGCGCTGATGGCACGCCCATAGTCGATGCACTACGGGACGGCGACATCGCGGACAAGGTGGTGGTCGTCTATCACTGGGACGAGGCCACGGCGGCGTGGCTCGCCTTCTTCCCTGGTCTCGAGGATGTGCCGGGCCTCAACACCCTTACCACCCTGGAACAGGGACGCGCCTACTGGATCGCGGTCACCGAACCCCTCACCTGGACGCTCGAGAATCGCGCCCCCGATGAGCGTTGAGGTCGGCTGACGCCGATCAGACTGCCGCCGAGGGCACTGGCCGTCCCTGTGGGACGGCATCATCCTCGCGGAGAGCTGGAATTCTTCCCATCACGAACTCAAGACTACCGGGGATGCACGCACGCACCCCCTTTTAAGAGGCTGGTGGGCCCGGGTGGATTCGAACCACCGACCGACCGGTTATGAGCCGGGTGCTCTAACCGCTGAGCTACAGGCCCTGCCAGCAGTATAGGCGGGCGTGGGGAGCCACGGACCCGCTGCGGGGTTCGGGAGCGCGGCTCGCGGTATACTGCCGGGGCTTCGTCCCGAAGGTGCCGAACCCGGGCCCGACGGGCCCCGGGCAAGAGTCCGTGCGAAGGGTACAGGCGGGGGCGATTCCACCATGCTCGACAGTTTCAACAGCCGCGACACGCTGACGGTGAGAGGGCGCACGGTCGCCTTCCACCGGCTCGATTCGGTCCTGAAGGGGGCGGCGGCGACGCGCCTGCCGTTCACGCAACGGGTGCTGCTGGAGAACCTGCTGCGTCGCGAGGACGGCGACGCCGTCACGCACGACGACATCGAGGCACTGGCGAACTGGCGGCCGAACTCGGGCGACGAGCGGGAGGTGGCGTTCGCGCCGGCGCGCGTGCTTCTGCAGGACTTCACGGGCGTCCCAGCGGTCGTGGACCTGGCCTCGATGCGCGAGGCGCTGGAGTCGATGGGAGGCGATCCGGAGCGGATCAACCCGCTCCAGCCGGTCGACCTCGTCATCGACCACTCCGTGCAGGTGGACGCCTACGGCACGGACGGGGCCTTCGCCCAGAACGTGAGCTTCGAGTACGAGCGCAACCGCGAGCGCTACCTGTTCCTGCGCTGGGGGCAGCAGGCGTTCCGCAACTTCCGGGTGGTGCCGCCGGGGACGGGGATCGTCCACCAGGTGAACCTGGAGTACCTCGCCAGCGTCGTCTTCGAGAACGAGGACAGCGGGCTGGTCTACCCCGACACGCTCGTGGGGACGGACTCGCACACGACGATGATCAACGGCCTGGGGGTGCTGGGCTGGGGCGTGGGCGGCATCGAGGCGGAGGCGGCGATGCTGGGTCAGCCGGTCTCGATGCTGATTCCCGAGGTCGTCGGCTTCCGGCTGACGGGGGCGCTCCCCGAGGGTGCAACGGGCACGGACCTTGTGCTGACGGTCACGCAGATGCTGCGCCAGCTGGGCGTGGTCGGGAAGTTCGTCGAGTTCTTCGGGCCGGGCCTCTCGCAGCTTCCGCTGCCGACGCGCGCGACGATCGCGAACATGGCACCGGAGTACGGCGCAACCGTCGGGTTCTTCCCCGTCGACGATGAGACGCTGAGCTATCTGCGCTTCACCGGCCGGGACGAGGAGCAGGTGGCGCTGGTCGAGGCGTACTGCAAGGAGCAGGGCCTCTTCCGCACGGACGACACACCGGACCCGAGCTTCTCGGCGATGCTGGAGTTGGACATGGGTGAGGTGGAGCCGTCGCTGGCGGGGCCGCGGCGTCCGCAGGACCGCGTCCTGCTGCGCGAGTCGAAGGACGCCTGGCAGGGTGCCCTGGCGGAGCTGGCGGGGGACGGCGTCGACGCGCCGCCGGTGGAGGTCGCACGGAACGGCTCGTCCTTCGAGGTGGGGCACGGGTCGGTCGTGATCGCGGCGATCACGAGCTGCACGAACACGTCGAACCCGGAGGTGATGGTGGGGGCGGGGCTGCTCGCGAAGGCGGCCGTGGAGCGGGGTCTGCAACGCAAGCCGTGGGTGAAGACGAGCCTGGCGCCGGGGTCGAAGGTGGTGACGGACTACCTCGACGCGGCGGGGCTAACGCCCTACCTCGACAAGATCGGATTCAACTTGGTCGGGTACGGCTGCACGACCTGCATTGGCAACTCGGGGCCCGTGGATGCGGATGTGGCGGCGGCGGTCAACCAGGGCGGTCTGGTGGCGGCGGCGGTGCTTTCGGGGAACCGCAACTTCGAAGGGCGGGTGAACCCGGTGGTTCGCGCGAACTACCTCGCCTCGCCGCCGCTGGTGGTCGCCTACGCGCTCGCGGGACGTATGGATTTCGACCCGCTGACGGAGCCGATCGGCGAGGACCGCGAGGGGAACAGCGTGATGCTGTCCGACCTGTGGCCCTCGCAGAACGCGATCGAGGTGGCGATGCGGGATGCGGTGCGCTCGGAGATGTTCCGCGACCAGTACAGCTCGGTGTTCGAAGGCGACCCCGCCTGGCGAACGCTGGAAGCGCCGGAGGGCAGCCGCTACGGCTGGGACGAGGGCTCGACCTACGTCAAGAACCCGCCCTACTTCGACAACCTGGCGGAGGAGCCGGGCGCGATCGAGGACATCTCCGGGGCGCGAGTACTCGTGATGGTCGGCGACTCGGTGACGACAGACCACATCTCGCCGGCGGGCAGCATCGCCCCCGACGGCCCGGCGGCGGCCTACCTGTTCGACCGCGACATCAAGCGGGGCGACTTCAACTCGTACGGGGCGCGTCGCGGGAACCACGAAGTCATGATGCGCGGCACGTTCGCGAACATTCGCCTGCGCAACCAGCTCGCGCCCGGGACCGAGGGGGGCGTGACGCGTCACCTGCCCGATGGCGAGGAGCAGAGCATCTTCGATGCGGCCATGCGCTACCGGGACGAGGGGGTGCCCCTGATGCTCCTGGCGGGCAAGGAGTACGGAACGGGCTCCTCGCGCGACTGGGCGGCGAAGGGGCCGCGGCTGCTGGGCGTCTGCGCCGTCATCGCCGAGAGCTACGAGCGCATCCACCGCAGCAATCTCGTGGGCATGGGCATCCTGCCCCTCCAGTACCTGCCGGGCGAGAGCCGGGAGGCGCTGGCGCTCAGCGGGGAGGAGACGTTCGCGATCGACGGCATCGCCGAGGGGCTGCGCCCCGGAGGCCGGGTCACCGTCACCGCGACGAGCGACGAGGGAGCGACCACGACGTTCGACGCTGTCGTGCGGATCGACACGCCGGTGGAGCTCGAGTACTACCGCCACGGGGGGATTCTCCCGTTCGTGCTGCGCCAGCTCGCGGCCGGCTCGCAGGACTAGACGGCCACACACCACACAGACGACTCGCTGGGAGAGAACCACATGCCCGACCTGATGAAGATTGCCCGCACGGAACACGACGGTGGCGACCTGCGGGGAGCGCTGAGCGAGCTGTTCGAGCCCGCCGACGTCCGCCCGGATGGCTATCCGGATGCGGTGATCTGGCAGGGCGGGAACTTCGACGGCGCGGTGAAGCCGGTCGCGCACTCCCTGACGGACGCATACGCGCTGCTGGGGACGATTGCGGCGGCCGACATCCTCGGGCTGCCCTTCTATGGCGTGCCCATGTGGGCGCAGTACCGGCACGACACGAAACTCGAGGCCCTGAGCTGGTTCGGCAACATGCCCTGCACCTCGATCAAGTGGTCGACGGCGGGCGACGCCTACGTGAACGACGGGCAGGGCGGGCGCGTGGTGGTGATGGGGAAGTCGGGGAATGCCCCCCTGCGGACGCAGGCGGGTGTGTACTGCAACGTGCGTCCCTACGGGCCGATCACGGTGGTGCGCTGCATGCCCTGCCTGCCCTACTCGCAGAACCGGTCGGTGTTCGAGGTGGACCCGGAGACGGGCAACATCCACTCCGAGATGAACACACCGGGCATCCAGATGGCGTACGCCGGGCGGCGCTTCCTGCAGATGGTGCACGAGACCGGTCGCCTCGGCCGCATCGCCTTCAAGCCCACGCAGGCGATGGAGGACGGCATCAACGCGGGGCTGCTCTCGTGGCTGCTGCAGGGGACGAAGTTCAACGTCGGCCGCAGGTACGCGGTCGACGGCTACGTGGAGCACCGCGAGCGGGTCGATCGCATCGTCAATTTGCTGCCGGACGACTTCAAGGACGGCATGGAGGAGTGGGGCGGCCAGATCGAGCAGCACATCGCCGATACGAACTACGGGCTGCTGCTCTGGGACCTGATCGAGCAGCAGGACACCATCGTGCTCGCCACCGACCTGGACGGCGACCGGCTGACGGACCTGCTGGCGGACGTCTCGGAGCCGCTTCGGGCCTTCGGCCAGCGGGTGGTCGACCACATCGGTAGCAACTCCAGGATGCGCGACCTCTGGGGGGAGATGGGCTACACGACCGGCAATGGTCGCGACATGACCTCGGTGATGTACCGCATGCACGGCCCGCCCATCCACGAGCAGACGCTGGGTTCGGCGGACGCGATGCTGCTGCGGCTGCTGGACGGCGACGAGTCGATGGGGGGCACGAAGCGCCCCTACGACCCGCGCATCCACTTCGTCCTGATCCGGGACGCCTACAAGGACGCGAATCCGGGCAACACCGAACTGCACGCCTGGCTGGACGAGGCGCTAGCGCGCTTTGACGAGGTGTACTCGGGGGAGCGTCCGGGCTTCCTCGAGGGGTACGCGCAGCTGAAGCAGGCGATCACGCCCTGGGGGACGTAGGGCTGGGGCTGCTGGCTCGTGGGGAACGGACGGGTTACCATCAAGGGGGTACCGTGCGCATAAGCCACTCAAGGGCCACACCTCTTCTCTCGCGTTTCCGCCGTGATCTCCCTGCGGGCGCTCCCGCCCGCCCGGCGCAGACGCAACCACAGAGGACCGCCGCCACCAGGATGCCGTAGCCGTAATGACCGCTCCCACCGCCGTGGACCGGGACGCCGTTCTCGCCGCTCTCGCCACTGTCAACGATCCCGAGCTGCACCGTGACATCGTCTCCCTGGGGATGGTCGAAGAGCTGACCATCGAGGGCGGGGCCGTGAGCGTGAAGGTGGAGTTGACGACGCCCGCCTGCCCGCTGAAGGACGTTATCGAGACGGACGTGCGCGCCGCGCTGGAGGAGCTGCCCGGCGTCGAGTCCGTCGCCCTCGACTGGGGGGCGCAGGTACGCGCGAGCGACCCACGCGAAGGTCAGAAGGCGGTCGAGGGCGTGCGCAACGTGATCGCCGTCGCCTCGAACAAGGGGGGCGTGGGCAAGTCGACGGTCGCGACCAACCTGGCGGTCGCGCTGGCCGCCACGGGGGCGAAGGTGGGGCTGGTCGACGCGGACGTCACGGGGCCGAACATCCCGACCATGTTCGGATTGGCGGCGGGGCTGCAGGCGAACCAGACGGAGGGGCTGCGGCCGGTGGAGAAGTACGGCGTGGAGGTGGTCTCCCTCGGGTTCCTGCTGCCGAAGGGGACGCCAGTGGTGTGGCGCGGGCCGATGATCGGCAGCGCCGTACGCCAGCTGCTGCACGACGTGCCCTGGGAGAACATCGACTACCTGATCATCGATCTACCACCCGGCACCAGCGATGCCTCGATGAGCATGGCGCAGGAAGCGCCCATCGCCGGGGCCGTCATCGTTTCGACCCCTCAGGATGTCTCGCTGGAGGACGCCATGAAGGCGGTCGCCATGTTCGAGAAGCTCGACGTGCCGGTGTTCGGCATGATCGAGAACATGAGCTATTTCATCGCGCCCGATACGGGCACGCGATACGACATCTTCGGGCACGGCGGCGCACGTGACGCGGCCGAGGAGCTCGGCATTGACTTCCTCGGCGAAATCCCGATCGAGCCTCAGATACGCGAAGGCTCGGACCAGGGCGTGCCGCTTGTGGTCGGCCAGGGAGACTCCGCCTCGGCGGAGGGCTTCCGCGCGATCGCAGGGGCCGTCGCCGCCCGAATCAGTGTTCTGCAAAGGATGGGAACGTAACCCCACATGGCACTCAATTTTCTGAATGGCAGCCGGTCCTCCACGGACGAGGCGCCGGAAGCAACCGAACCCGATACCAACGCGACCAACTCAACCGAAGACGAGAGCGCAGACGCCCCTCCCGCCCGGCGCCGCCGGCGGGGTACGCGAGGCGGGCGCTCAAGGGCGGCGAACGCTGCCGCCACGACTCCCGAGACCGACGAGGAGGCTCCCCCGGCACGACCCTCACGACGCCGCGCGCCTTCCGCGAGGACCAACGAGGACGAAGACGCTCCCCCGGCGAGGCCTTCGCGACGCCGCGCGCCTTCCGCGAGGACCAACGAGGACGACGACACTCCCCCGGCGAGGCCTTCGCGACGCCGCGCACCCACGGCGCGGGCGAGCGAGGATGACGACGCTCCCCCGGCGAGGCCTTCGCGACGGCGCGCACCTGCTGCAAGGACCGACGAGGACGAAGACGCTCCCCCGGCACGACCTTCACGACGCCGCGCGCCCGCTGCAAGGGCGAGCGAGGACGACGAGGACGCTCCCCCGGCGCGACCCTCACGCCGCCGCGCGCCCGCTGCAAGGGCAAGCGATGACGACGAGGCTCCCCCGGCCCGACCCGCACGGCGCCGCCCAGCGGTCGCGTCGGTCCTGGAGGAGGAGTCGGATGCGCCTAATCGGGCCGCGCCACGCGGCCGATCGCGAACGGCCGCCGCGTCCGAGGAGAGCGAGGAAGCCACCGTTCTGAGCACCCTGAAGGAGCACAACGCGAAGCTGACCCGCCTCGTCGAGATGCAGGAGCAGATGATCGAGCGGCTCTCCGGGAAGGGTAGCGGGGCGGCCAAGGCGGCCACGCTCCCGCGCGTCGGCATCTTCGTCGACAGCGCGAACGTGGAGCTGGCTCGCGACCGCACGCGCGGAGGCAAGGGGATCGACTGGGGGGTCGTGCTTGAGCGTCTGACGGAGGGCCGCCAGCTTGTGCGCGCCATTGCCTACTCGCCCGTGCACGACGACCCGGGCGTGAGCCGTGAGACGCAGCGCTTCGTCGAGCCGTTCCTAGGCAAGGGCTACAAGATCGTGACCAAGCCGCTGAAGCGCTTCGCCGACGGTTCGATCAAGGCGAACGTCGACATCGAGCTGGCACTCGACCTGATCACGATGTCCGACCGGCTGGATGTAGCCGTGCTCATCTCGGGCGACGGCGATTTCCAGCACCTCGTGGAAGTCCTGCAGAGTCGGGGCATCCGCGTGGAGGTAGCAGGGGTGGGGCAATCCGTGGCGGGCAGCCTGAAGAGAGCCGCCGACCAGTACATCGAGCTCGACTTCGCGCAGAAGAAGTAAGGGCGCCTAGCGCACGCCACCGGGCTCACGGTCGGGGTTCCCCCGCTCGCGTTCGATGACGCGCACGAGCTCCTCGACGGCCTCGTCGAGGGCGCCCTCGCGGTTCACAACGATGTAGTCGTTGTTGGGCGCGTCCGCGAGCTCGGCGTCGACCTCGGCGATGCGCCGGGCGAGGGACTCCTCGGTCTCGCTCTTGCGGGCGGTGAGGCGGGCATGCAGGGCCTCGCGGCTCTCGGCCGTGAGGAGCACGAAGACCGCGCCCCGCAGCATCCCGCGGAGGGCGCGGGCGCCCTGCAGGTCGGTACGGATGAGCACATCCCGGCCCTCGGCGAGGGGCGCTTCGAGCTCGCGCCGTTCGAGCCCCTTGAAGTCCCCGTAGACGTGGGCGTACTCGATGAAGTCCCCGGCGTCGATCTTCCGCTGGAACTCCTCGCGGCTGAGGAAGTGGTAGTCGACGCCCTCGCGCTCGCCCTCGCGCATCGAGCGGCTGTTGCTGCTGGTGGCGCGGTGGATGCCGGTGCGTTGGCGAAGCCCGTCGATGACGGAGTCCTTGCCCACCCCCGAGGGGCCGTGGAGGACGACGACAAGGGGGCGGGGCTCGGCGCTCACGCCGTCTGCGCGGCCTCGGGCGCGGCGCCCTCGAGCGCCTGCCAGAAGTCGGGGTAGGAGACGGAGACGGCATCGCGCTCGATGCGCGTCTCCCCGCTCGCGAGCGCCCCGGCGACCGCCCCGAGCATGCCCATGCGGTGATCGTTGGCGGCGTCGAGGCGCGCCCCACGGAGCTGGCAGGGGCCCTCGACGACGAAGCCGTCGGGGGTCGCTTCGATGGAGGCGCCCATGGCGGAGAGCATGGTCACGACGGTCTCAATGCGGTTCGACTCCTTGACGAGCAGCTCCTCGGCCTCGCGCACGACCGTCTGGCCGTGGGCGAAGCAGCCGAGGAGGGCGACGAGGGGAAGCTCGTCGATGGCGCGCGGGATCTCGCCGCCCTGGACGGTGACGCCACGCAGGGAGGAGGAGCGCACGACGAGGTCGGCGACCGGTTCGCCGCTGGTCTGGCGCTCCTCGTGGAGCTCGACCGCGGCGCCCATGCGCCCGAGGATATCGAGCAGGCCCGTGCGCGTGGGGTTGATGCCGACGCCCTCGATGATGAGCTCGGCGTCGGGGTGGCAGGCGGCGAGCACGAGCCAGGGAGCGGCGCTGGAGATGTCGCCGGGGACGCGCATGGCGAGGGGCTGGAGGCGGCCCGGGCGGCGGATCGTGACGGAGCGGCCCTCGCGCACGAGCGGGGCGCCCATGGCGGCGAGCATCTTCTCGGTGTGGTCGCGGGTGGAACGGGGCTCGGTGATGCGCGTACGCCCTTCGACGGAGAGTCCGGCGAGGAGCAGGGACGACTTCACCTGGGCGCTGGCGACGGGCATCTCGTACTGGATGGCGCGCAGACTGCCGCCGCGGATGGCGATGGGGGCGAGGGTATCGCCGCGGCGGGCGGTGATGCGGGCGCCCATGCGGCGGAGGGGTTCGATGACACGCCCCATGGGGCGGCGCCGCAGGGACTCGTCGCCGGTGAGCACGCTGAAGAGGGGATGGGCGGCGAGGAGGCCGGTGAGGAGGCGCATGGTGGTGCCGCTGTTGCCGCAATCGAGGGCGTCCTCGCTCTCGAAGAGACCGTGCAGGCCGCCGCCGCGGATGCGGGCCGCGGTGGAGCCGGCGGGCCAGTCGATCTCGACGCCGAGGGCGGCGATGCAGGCCGCCGTCGAGCGCACGTCGTCGGAGTCAAGCAGGTTCTCGACGCGCGCCTCGCCCTCGGCGATGGCGTTGAGGATGAGGGCGCGGTGCGAGATCGACTTGTCGGGCGGAACGCGCAGAGTCGCGCGCAGGCGGCCGGGACTGCGAACGATCACCGCTTGGGCGGAGCACCGCGGCGAAGAGCTGCTTCGCGCTCCCGCTCCTCCCCGCGCTGCAGCTGGTCTTTCAGGCGGCCGTAGAGGTAGGCGCCCATGAACATCTGGCCGATGACATCGCCGGAGCGCGGAGCATCGCCGCCACCCCTGGGAACCTGGCGTCCGACGAGGTGGTCATCAAATATGAACCGCTCCATGCGGGCACGCGAGAAGAGGCCCTCCATAAGGGCGTCCACGGTGGCGGGGGTGTCCTTGCTGCCCTTGGGCGGTGGCTCGCTCTCGGCCAGGCGGGCGACTCCCTCATCGCTGAGCTCGAGCGCCCCAATGATGGTGTCGAGCTCGCCCTGGTAGCGCCGCAGCCAGGAGAGGATGGCGGTGCGGTTGGTGATGACGATGTCGGTCGCCATCTCGGGGTCGCCCATCACCAGGCGGGTCATGTCGCGGAAGCCGGGGCCCGAGAGCTGTTCGGCGTCCTCCCAGCAGGCGCTGTCTCGCACGAGCTTGAAGAGCGCCACGGAGAGGAGCAGGGGAACGTGGCTCACGACCGCGACGACCTCGTCGTGCTCGGCGGGGTCGACGTAGATGGGCACGGCGCCGGCCGACTCGATGAGGCCGAGCACGACGCGGACGGCCGATTCGCTGGCGACGGTGGAGGGGGTGACGGCCCAGGCGGCGCCCTTGAAGAGATCGATACTGGCGGCCCCGGGGCCGCTGCGCTCGGAGCCGGCCATGGGATGGCCGCCGATAACGCTCACGGCGTTGCCGAAGACCTCTTCGGCCTTCGCCATGAAGGAGGCCTTGGTGCTGCACGTATCGGTGATGATGGCGCCACGGGCTACGTGGGGCTCCATGACCGGCAGGAGCTCCTCGGCGGCGCGGGCGGGCACGGCGAGCACGATCATGCTGGCGTCGCGAACCGCCTCGTCGAGGTAGCGGGTGGTGCTGTCGACAGCCTTCATCTCGCGAGCGGTGCGAGCGTTCTGGCGGCTGCGGTCGACACCGACAACCTCGTACTTGCGGTCCTTGCGGGCCATGAGGTTGAGGCCCACGGAGGCGCCGATGAGGCCGGTGCCAATGATGGTGATCTTGGAGTTGCTTGAGTCAGGCATGTGCAGTCCGGTGCGATCAGGTGGCAGCGTCGGCACGCTGCAGGAGGGCTAGCATAGCATCCCGCCCCGGCGGTCGATGGTGGAGGCGCGTCAACTCGACGACGCGCGGCGAGGCGCCGGCGGCGATCAACAGCTCGGCGCCGCGTTCGCTGTGCACGCGGCTGCGGCCGAGGGCGCGGCGCATCTCGAAGCGCGAGCCCTCGGCCGCGACGAGGACGCCGGGGAGCCAGCCCGTGACCACGTGGGCGATGCGGTCGCGGGTACGCTGGGCGCCCTTGCCGGCATCGTGCAGAAGGGCGGCGACGAGGAGGTCGTGGTCGCCACCAGGACCGTGCTCGATGAGCCAACGGGCGGTACCGGCGGCGTGGCGCTGGTCGCGCCGCTCCTGGGCGGCGAAGAGGGCGAGCAGGTCGCCCCCGAGGCACTCGCGAGCGAGGACAAGGTCCGCGGCGGAGGGAGGCAGGGAGGCTTCGCGAACCTGGCGGACACGGTCGAGCATCAGGTGATGATCTCCAGGAAGAGATCGGCGGCGGTGCCAAAGATCCAGCGCAGGGGACTGTACTCGGGCCGGATAAAGCTGACGGCGATGAGCCCGATGAGGAGGACGGGGCCCCAGCGGCCGAGGGAGGCGAGGGGGCGCGCGAGCTCATCGGGGAGGACGCCGAGGAGTACCTTGAAACCATCGAGGGGATGGATGGGGATGAGGTTGAACACGCCGAGGATGACGTTGAGGAAGCCGACGAGGAGGAGGAACGTTCCGGCAATCTGGGAGCCGCTCGCCTGCTCGATGTTCTCGAACGAGATCGGCTCGACCCAGCCGAAGATGAGGGGGATGGAGGCGATCAGGGCGAAGGCGAAGTTCGAGAGCGGGCCGGCGAGGGCCACCAGCATGTTGCCGCGCTTCACGCCTCCCCTCAGGCGGTAGGGATTGACGGGCGTGGGCTTGCCCCAGCCGACGCCGACGACGAAGAGCAGCACGGTGCCCAGCGGATCGAGGTGAGCGAGGGGGTTGAGGGTGAGCCTGCCCTGGCGCGCCGCCGTGTCATCGCCGAGCTGGTTGGCGGCCCAGGCGTGGCTGAATTCGTGGAAGGCGATGCCCGTCACCATGGCGATGCCGATGGCGACAACGTAGGCGAAGAAGGCCGGGGGGTTCTCGCGGAGGACGTCGATGAGCTGAAGGATCACGCCTCCTCCATGCTAGCAGGCAACCGCTTGGCCGCTATCCGAAACCTTTCCCCTGGTGAGCCCGCGCATTGACCGATCGCAAGGGGCTTGCTAGGTTCGCGATGGTGCACTTCGGCGAACGGCGACGTTCACCGGAGCCGCGGGGGTAGTCCTGCGCCTGACGAGGGCGGGTCCAGTCGAGAGGGTCCGGGTTCTCGTTACGGCTTCAGCCACGGATCCCCGGACATGCACGCACCACTTTCCTTCCGCCGCCCTCCCCGTCTGCCAGCGCTCGCGCGGGTCGCCGGCAGACGGCTGCGCGCGCGCGTTCCTCGACTCCGATGGCGACGGGCGCTCGCGGGCCTGGCGCTGCTGGCGCTCCTGGGGGGAGTGGCGGCGGTAGCGCTGCTTGAACAGAGCGGCGGCCACCCGCAGACGGCCTTCGCCCGCGCCCCGGGCGGGCAGTACGCGGTGGTGGCGAGGAACACGGGCGTGGCCACGATGGTGACGGTGGTGGGCACGACGCCGAACGAGACCGCGATGGAGATCGCGGTGGTGCCCCACCTCTTTGGCTTCAACCTGCGGGGGACGGTCTCGCCGAGCGGGCGCCACGTGGCCCTGATCGCGCCCGACGGCGGCCTCCCCACGAGACCGCTGGCCTCCCTGCTCTCGCTCAACCTCGAGACGGGCGAGCTCCGGCGGATCGCGGAGGGCCTCGACCCGCTGCAGGACGCCCTCTGGGCACGGGACTCGGAGTCCGTGCTGGTGACCCGCAACGCCCAAGGCGGCGGCATCTCGGTGGTGCGCGTGGCGCTGGACGGCAAGGAGACCGTCCTGGAGACGCACCCGGGGGCAGTGGCGGTCGCGCCGCTGGGCTTCGACGCGGAGGGGAGGCTGCTGGCGGTCAGGATCGACGGACGCGGTTCGACGCTGACGCGGGAGGGCTCGCCGATCCGGTGGCTGAGCGCGCACATCACGCGGGACTGGTCGCTCAGCCCCGACGGTACGCAGGTGGCGTTCGTGGAGGCGAACCTCGCGCAGGGCCTGCGGTACCTGCCGCGCGTGGTCCCGATCGAGGGAGGCGGGGGCGTCTCGGCGGCAACGACAAATGCGGGGCAGGCGCTGGGCTCGGCATGGGCGCCCACAGGCGACACTGCGCGCTTCGGGCGTGAGCCGAACACGAGCCCGGGGAGCGTGAGCGCGCAGGGGTACGCCGGCTTCGACGTGCCCCTGGGATACAGCCGGGACGGCAGGTCGCTGGCGGTGCGCCACTGGAGCGGCACGAGCTTCTCGACCCCGGGAACGCCGCAGCTGGAGATCGTGAGCGGCTCGGGACGGCAGTCGCTCGCGGGCTACACGAGGTTTTTCGGATGGTCCGCGCGCTAGCGGGATTGGCCGCAGTCGCGGTCGTGGCGGTGGTCGTCCTCTCCGGGAGCGACGGCGAGGCACAGGAGCAATCGTGCGGTCTGGAACCGTTCGCATTCGACACGCACGAGGTTTACGACAACGCCGGGCTCTACCTGGCCGCGATCGAGCTGGCCGCGGCGGGCCAGGTGGTCACGGCCGCGACGACGCCCTCGGGAGCGCCGCACGAGCTGGAGTACCCGGGACTGTTGCGGGGGACGCGCGCGGAGCGGCTCGAAGGAGAACCCGACCCCACGGTGAGGATTCCGCCCAAGCTGATGAAGGCGATCGTGTGGGTGGAAACGGGCTTCGCCCAGGCCCACTCCGACGTTCCCTGGGGAGGGGTTGGGCGGGTGGTGCGGTCGCCGGACTGCGGCTTCGGCCTGGGGCAGATCACCTCAGGCATGGAGAACGAGACGGGGAACCCGACGACCAGGCAGGCACTGGTGGGAACCCACTTCCTCTTCAACCTGGCCGAAGTGGCGCGGATGCTGGCGCAGAAGTGGAACGCCGACTTCGCTCCGATCGCGGGCACGGGCGATCCAGAAGTGCTTGAGGACTGGTACTACACCCTGTGGGCGTACAACGGGCTGGCAGCCGTCAACCATCCGCGGTTCGAGACGGACCAGGAGCACGAGTGGCTCAACCACCCCCTCCACCCTGGGCTCGACCCCCTGCGGGGCGAGGTGTGGCACTGCCGCGACAAGCTGGCGCCCTCGTGGGTCGACTCCGGCAACGGAAGGCCCGTGTACGACTACGGCGACTACACCTACCCGGAGCGCATCTACGGGTGCCTCCGGCATCCGCCGGACTACCCCTCGCGCCTGTACGACGACGAACGGTACACACCCACGTTCCCGCCTGAGGTCGCGGAAGCCGCGCCCACGCCCTCGCAGGACGAGGAGGACACGGCCGGCGAGGACGAGTCGGGCGAGGAAAGCGGGGAGGCCACGGAGGAGGAGAGCACCGGCGAGGAAAACGGCACGCCGGAGGACGAGACCGACGACGACGCGGAAGACACCTCCGTGGAGGAGGATGAGGAGCAGGAGACCACAACCGCGGAGGAAGCGGTGGTCGAGGAGTGGCCCGGCGGCATCCCACGCCTCTGGCGCCCGGTACAGGTGAACATGCCCGACCTGGACAACCCACAGGTGGCGGCGGCGTTCTGGCCCAACGTGTTCATCACCTGCGAGGAGCGGTGGTTCCCGGGCGGCTGCCCCGGGATGGACTTCCCCACGTCGTTCCCGGAGCTCGGGATCGAGACGCACCGGGACCTGACTGCGCCCGTCGACGCGAACCTGCTCGACGGCCTCCTGGGCCAGCCCGAGACGGTGATCACGGGCCCGGACGAGGCCACCATCACGTTCGACGAGGACGGCTGGCCGGGGAGCGTGGAGGTGACGGTCCAGAACGTGGGCACCTGGATCGCGCCCTTCCGGATTATCACGTCGAATCGGTGGATCCTGGTGCGGCGCAGCACGGGTGGCGGCCGCATCCACGGCGGGGTGGCGATCGGGGTGGAGACGACCGTGGTGGTCTACGCGCCCGAGAACGTCACGAAACAGGGGCACGCGGCGGTGCTCCACATCACTGTCGACCGCGCGCACCTCCCGGACGGACCGGTGCAGGGCACCGTGCTGATAGAGCCACTGCTCGACAGCGGGGGTATGAAGCGCATCTCGGTGTACGTGGCCGCGAGGGAGGACGTAACCACAGAGCCGGCGCCGGCTGAAGAAGGGGACGACGTCGAGGAAGAGGACGACAGCCAGGACGAGGACGTCGTCGAGGACGAGGAGGAAGAAGAGGAAGAGGCGACGCTCGACCACCGCATCGTCGTGCCGGGCCTGGCCAGGGACGAGTAGGGGGCGGGCGGGACGGCTATGCGCGAGGGAGGCCGAGACCGCGAGTGGCGATAATGTCGCGCTGGATTTCGGCGGCGCCGCCGGCGATGGGGCCGGACACGGAGAGAAGGTAGGCGGTCTCGACGCGGCCATGGAGCTGGGCCCACTTCGATTCCGGAGCCAGCTGGCCGTAGCCGCCCATCAGGTTCACGCCCGCGTTCGCCACCTTGATGCCGTACATGGCCATCCACACCTTGCCCATGCTGGCCTCGTAGTTGGGGACCTCGCCTTTGCTCTGGAGCCAGGCGGTGCGATAGGCGATGAGCCGCCCGATCTCGCCTTCGGCGTAGAGGCCCGCGAGCTTGTTGCGCACGTGGATGTCATCCCAGGGTCGGCGGCTGCCGTGCTCTTCCTTCGCCCAACGGATGAGATCGGCCACCGTGCGCCGGGCGCCGCTGATAGCGGCGATGTTGGAGCGCTCGAAGTCGAGCACGGTCATGGCCACGCGCCAGCCGTTGTTCTCACCGCCGAGGAGGTCCCGGGCGGGAACACGCACGTCCTCGAAGAAGACCTGGTTGAAGTCGTTGCGGTAGGCGATGTTGGGGACGGCCTGCACGGCCACGCCGGGGGCGTGCATATCGAGGATGAAGGCGCTGATGCCGCGGTGCTTCTGCGCCTCCTGGTCGGTGCGGGCGAGGACGATCATCTTGTCGGCGAGATGAGCGTTCGAGGTCCAGATCTTCTGGCCCTGGATGACGTAGTCGTCGCCATCGCGGACGGCGCGGGTCTGGAGCGAGGCCAGGTCGCTGCCCGTCTCGGGCTCGCTGAAGCCCTGGCAGTACCAGGCATCACCCGAGGCCATCTCGGGGAGGAGGCGGGCCTTCTGCTCGTCCGTGCCGTGCACGAGGACGGTGGGGCCGGTGATACCGATCGTGAAGAGGCGGCCGCCGGAGGGCGCGCGGTGGTAGGCGAGCTCCTCGTTGAGGACCATCTGCTCGAGAGCGGTGGCGCCCATGCCGCCGTACTCCTGCGGCCACGGCGGTGCGAGCCACGTACGGGCGCCGAGCTTGCGCATGAACTCCCTGGCGAAGGGGGCCTGTTCCTCGTTGTCGAAGAAGTCGTCGTCACCCTCGAAGCCCTCGGGGATCTCGGCGCGCAGGAAGTCCACGAGCTCCTCCCGCCAGCGCTCGGTATCGGGTGAGAGGTGAAAATCCATGGAGGCGATAGTGTACAGGCGGATGTCCGTTAGCCGCTGGCTCCCGCGTTCGGTACGATCAGGTTCTGCGCGGTGGGCGTAGCGTAGTGGTTAACGCGTCAGGTTGTGGCCCTGAAGATCGAGGGTTCAAATCCCTCCGTCCACCCCAGACAACTTCCCGTAGCCCTCAGACGATGCGTTCGATGAGGATGGCGGCGAGGCCGAGGAAGAGCACGAAGCTGAGGATGTCCGTCGTGCCCGTCACGAAGATGTTGGCGGCGAGGGCGGGGTCGATGCCGCGCCACTTCAGGCCCAGCGGGATCATCACGCCGAGCAGGGTGGCGAGGGCGATGCTGCCGGCGAGAGGAGGTCCTCGGTCGTGCCTTCTTCGTTCATGGAGTGTTGGCGATCGTAAGGGGGCGGTCTGAAGGGAGGGTGCTGTCAGGGGAAGCGGTCGCGACCCACGCACCTGCTAACGATACCTTCTTGCAGTTGATTGCATCTGCAATGCGTTGGCTCTACGATGCCGGCGTGCAGAAACAGACGAAGCGAACCCGGGGACGGATCGCACTGGTCGCGCTGCCGCTTCTCCTGCTCGTGGCGACCGCGGCGGCGTGCGGCGGTGGGGGGGGCGATGAAGAGAGCGCCTCCACGATCCGGGTGGTGACGACGGTCTCGCCCATCCGCAACATCATCGAGAACGTGGGGGGCGACCGCGTGACCGTCACCGCGATCGTGCCGGAAGGGACGAACTCCCACACGTTCGAACCGTCGCCGTCGGTCGCGCGCGATATCGCCGAAGCCGACCTGATCGTGGCGAACGGACTCAACCTTGAGCTGCCGACGCTGGAGTTGGCGGAGGCGAACCGGCGTGACAGCGTCGAGATCCTGCTGCTCGGCGAGGCGACGGTGAGCCCCGAGAAGTACGTCTACGACTTCTCCTTCCCCAGGGATGGGGGCGACCCGAACCCGCACCTCTGGACCGACCCGATGCTCGCGGGCGAGTACGCCAGGCACGTGCGCGACACGCTGAGCCGGATCGATCCGGACGGGGCGGTCTACTACGCGACGAACACGGCCGCTTTCGTGGCGCGCCTGGAAGCGCTGGATGCGGCCATCAGGGCGGCGGTGGCGACGGTGCCGGAGAGCCAGCGGGTGCTGCTGACCTACCACGACTCGTTCCCCTACTTCGGGCCGCGCTACGGGTTCACGATCATCGGGGCGATCCAGCCCTCGGATTTCTCCGAGCCCTCGCCACGCGAGGTGGCGGAGCTGGTCGAGCAGATTCGGGCGGCGAAGGTGCCGGCCATCTTCGGGTCGGAGGTGTTCCCCTCGGAGGTGCTGGAGACGATCGCGCAGGAGGCAGGGGCGGTGCAGGTGGGGTCGCTGCGGGATGACGACCTTCCCGGCGACCGCGGCGAAGCCGAAAACACCTACCTCGCGATGATGGTCGAGAACGTGCGCACGATCGTGGCGAGCCTCGGGGGCAATGCCGCCGCCCTCGACGGCTTCGACGCGGGCAACAGCTGGATTCCGTTCGAGGAGCAAGCCGATGGTTGAGCTGGCGCCAGGGGCCCCGGGACACCGACCGCCGCCCGCCGACCCGTCGGGCGTGCCGCTGGTGGAGTTCCGCGGGCTGACAACCGGCTACGAGCGCACGGCGGTGTTGCGCGGCGTGGATTTCACGCTGCGGCGGGGGGAGTTCGCGGGCATCGTGGGCCCAAGCGGCTCGGGCAAGACGACGCTGCTGCGGGCGATCGCGGGGCAGACGCGGCGCTTCGCCGGGGACATCGAGACGCATCCGCGCGCGGGTGAGCGGGCCCTGCGGCTGGGCTACGTCCCCCAGGTCGAGGCGATCAACTGGAACTTCCCGCTGACGGTGGGGCAGGCGGTGCTGCTCGGTCGGTGGCGGGACATGGGCTGGCGGCCCTGGCCGCAGCGGCACGACCGCGAGCTGCTCGCGCACACTCTCGAAAGCCTCGGAATCGGGCACCTGGCGAACCGGCAGATCCGGGCGCTCTCGGGCGGACAACAGCAGCGCACCTTCCTGGCGCGGGCGCTCATCGGCGACCCCGACCTGCTGCTGCTGGACGAGCCCACGAGCGGGGTCGACATCAAGACGCGGCACGAGATCATGCACCTGCTGGGCGAGCTGAACGGGGCGGGCACGACCATCCTCATGACGACCCACGACCTGAACGCGGTCGCGACGCACCTGCCCCGACTCGTGTGCGTGGGCGAGGGCGTCATCATCGCCGACGGCGCCCCGGAAGAGGTGCTATCGCCGGAGGTGCTGCGGCGCACGTATGGGGCGGACATGCTCGTGCTGCGCCGGGGGGACGCGATCTACGTGGTCGAGCACCTGGACGAGGCCATGACCGGCGCAGCCGCAGCGCCGGACGAGGCCACCGCCGCGGGCGGCTAGCAGTGGGCGGGCTGGCCGAGCCGTTCGAATTCCAGTTCTTCGTGCGGGGGATGGTGGCGGCCACGCTGGTGGGGGCGCTGTGCGCGGCGATCGGTGTTTATGTCGTGTTGCGCAGCCTGGCGTACATCGGGCATGGGCTCGCGCACAGCATCTTCGGCGGGGCCGTGGTCTCCTTCGTCTCAGGCATCAGCTTTTACGTGGGAGCAACGCTCTGGGGGGTCTTCACGGTCCTGCTGATCAACGGGGCGGCGCGCCGCCGGCAGATCGGGGGCGACGCCGCCGTCGGCATCATCACCACCTGCGCCTTCGCGCTGGGCGTGGCGCTGATCAGCCGCCACGGGCGCTTCACGCGCGACTTCAATGCGGCCCTCTTCGGCGAGATCCTGGGGATCACGAGCGGGGACCTCTACGTGATCGCGGGGGTGCTTGTGCTGGCGGCGGCTGTCATCTTCGCCTGGTGGAAGCCTCTGCTCTTCACGACGTTCGACTCCGAGGTGGCGGGCACGTACGGCGTCCCCGTGGCCTGGGTGGAAGCGATCTTCTCGCTGGTGCTGGCGGCGACGGTGATCGCCTCGCTGCAGGTGCTCGGCGCGACGCTGATCGCGGCGGCGCTCGTCATCCCGCCGGTGACGGCAAGGCTGCTGACCGATTCGTTCCCGCGGATGTTTGCGCTGTCGGCAGCGCTGGGCGGGGCGAGCGGGCTGGTGGGGGTGTACGTCTCGTGGTTCGTGAACGTCTCCTCGGGGGCAACGGTCGTGCTCCTGCAGGGGGCGCTGTTCGTGCTGGCGCTGAGTTGGGCGGTGGCGCGGTCGCGCTGGCCGGGGGCGGGCGGCGGGGAGCGCCTGGCCGCTCTCGAGGGCGCCACGCTGGACTGACCTCCGGGACGGTCTGGGACATAAGCCTCTGGGCGGGTTCAGGGTGGGCGGGCGTGACGTAAGGACCCCGCTGCGAGCGTCCCGCCGGGGTAGAGTTTCCCGGCACCCAGCCCGAGGCAAATCTCCTCCGAAGGGTCTCCAAAGGGGGCCGTTCAGGGAGTACGATGACGCGCACACAAATGTTCACGCACCTACACACGCACACCGAATACTCGCTGCTCGACGGCATGTCGCGCATCCCGCAGCTGCTCGATCGCGCGCGGGATCTGGGCATGGATGCGATCGCGATGACGGACCACGGGGCGCTCTACGGGGCGCTCGATTTCTACCGCGAGGCGCGGGAGCGGGGCATCAAGCCGATCATCGGGCTGGAGGCGTACGTCGCGCCGGGTTCGCGGCACGACCACACGCGCGAGACGCCCTTCCACCTGACGATGCTGGCGCGCGACCTGACGGGCTACCGCAACCTGCTGCAACTCGTGACCAAGTCGAACCTGGAGGGCTTCTACTACAAGCCGCGGCTCGACCGGGAGCTGCTGGAGCTGCACAGCGAGGGCATCACCGTGCTCAGCGGGTGCCCCTCGAGTGAGTTTTTCGAGCGGCTCTCGGAGGGGGACCGGGACGGGGCGGAGGAGGTGGCGCGCTGGTACCGCGAGGTGTTCGACGGGCACTACGCGCTCGAGGTGCAGGAGCACGGCGTGGAGCGCTTCAGCCGCGTGAACCCCGAGATCGTCGCGCTCGGGCGCGAGCTCGACATCCCCGTGGTGGCGACGAACGACGGGCACTTCACCCATGAGGAGGAGGCAGGCGCCCACGACATCCTGCTCTGCATCGGCACGAACGCGACGGTGGACGAGGAGAACCGCTTCCGCATCGACGGTGAGGGCTACTACCTGCGCAGCGCCGAGGAGATGCGCGCCCTCTTCCCGGAGACGCCGGAGGTGATCGCAGCCACGGAGCGGATCGCGGAGACGTGCGACCTCGAGCTGGCGTTCGACCGGGCGCTCCTGCCCGAGCCGGTGACGCCCGAGGGGGTGAGCAACGACGCGTATCTGCGGCAGCTCTGCCGGGAGGGGCTGACGGCGCGGATGGGAACGCTCACGCCGGAGCTGGAGCAGCGCCTCGACTACGAGCTCGACGTGCTGCGGGAGACGGGCTTCACGGACTACTTCTTCGTGGTCAAGGAGATCTCGGACTTCGCCCGGCGGGAGCGCATCCCCATGGGGATGCGGGGCTCGGCGGCGGCCTCGCTGGCGCTCTACTCGCTGGGGGTGACGGACATCGACCCGGTGGCGAACAACCTCGTCTTCGAGCGCTTCCTGAACGTTGAGCGGCGGCAGATGCCGGACGTCGACTTCGATTTCGCCGACAACCGCCGCGATGAGGTGATCCGCTTCGCCTACGAGCGCTTCGGCGAGGACAAGGTGGCGCAGATCATTACCTTCGGCACGCTGGGCGCGAAGGCAGCCATCCGCGACGTCGGCCGCGCCCTGGGGATGACCTACGCGGATACCGATCGGGTGGCGCGCTACGTGCCCAACGCCCTTCACATCACGCTGGAAGACGCGCTCGCGCAGTCGACCGACCTGAAGGAGGCGTACGACACCGACGCGCAGGTGCGGCGGCTGGTGGACACGGCGCAGCAGCTCGAGGGGGTGGCTCGCCATGCGAGCACGCACGCCGCCGGGGTTGTCATCTCGCGCGAACCGCTGGCCGAGTTGGTGCCCCTGCAGCGCACCGGGCGCGGCGACGAGCTGGCGGTTCCGACGACGCAGTTCGCGATGGATCAGGTGGAGGCGATGGGCCTGCTCAAGGTCGACTTCCTGGGGCTCTCCAACCTCACGATCCTGGGGCGTGCGGTCGAGCTCGTGCGAGAGACGGCGGGAGTCGAGGTCGACCTGCTGAAGCTGCCGGAAGGGGACCCGGCGACGATGGAGACGCTGGGACGGGGCGAGACCTTCGGCGTGTTCCAGCTGGAGTCGGCGGGGATGCGGCGCTACGTGCAGGAGCTGAAGCCGAAGAGCGTGGCCGAGATCTGCGCGATGGTGGCGCTCTACCGGCCCGGGCCGATGGCGCACATCCCCACCTACATCCGCGCCAGTCACGACGAGGAGGCGATCCAGCACCCCCACCCCGACCTGGCCGACATCCTCGCCGACACCCATGGGGTCATCGTTTACCAGGACCAGGTGCTGCAGATCGCGCAGCGCTTCGCCGGCTACACGCTGGGCGAGGCGGACGTGATGCGGAAGGCGATGGGGAAGAAGAAACCGGAGGTGATGGCGGCGGAGCGCGCGCGCTTCATCGATGGAGCCGTCGCGAATGGCTACCCCGAGGATCGCGCGCGGGCAGTGTGGGAGCTGATCGAGCCGTTCGCGGGGTACGCCTTCAACAAGGCCCACGCCTGGTGCTACGGGCATATCGCCTACCAGACGGCGTACCTGAAGTCGAACCACGCCGTCGAGTACTTGACGGCAGTGCTACAGCTCGCGGGGAGCTCCTCCGATCCGTACGAGCGGATCGCGCAGGCGGTGGCGGAGTGCGCGCGCCTCGGGATCGGAGTGCTGCCGCCGGACATCAACTCCAGCTCCTCCACGTTCGCGGTGGAGCGGCGGGAAGACGGGGCGCTGGCGATCCGGTTCGGGCTCGGTGACATCAAGAACGTGGGGCCGGCGGCGGTCGAGGGGATCATCACCGTGCGGAAGAAGAGCGGGCCCTACCGGGACCTGGACGACTTCTGCAAGCGCGCGGATCTGGCGGGGGCGACGAGCCGCACGATCGAGCACCTGGCGCTCGCGGGGACGCTTGACGTCCTCGGCGAGCGGGGCACGTTGCGGGCCAACAGCGAACGCATCGCGAACCTGGCGAAGCGGGAGCGAGAGCTGCGCGAGAGCGGCCAGTCGACGATGTTCGACCTGTTCGGGAGCGAGGTGGACACACCCATGCCGGGGGTGGAGCTGGTGGAGGCGCCACTGGATCAGGACGAGCGGCTGCGCTGGGAGAAGGAGCTGCTGGGGGTCTACCTGAGCGAACACCCCTTCCGCCGCGCCGCCCAGGAGCTGGCCGCCCACACGACGCACCAGCTGGCCGACCTCTCGCTGGAGCTGGTGGGGCAGAACGTGACGGTGGCGGGCATGATCACGCAGGTGACCGTGCGCTACACGCGCGACAACCGGCGCTACTACCTGGTGGGGCTGGAGGACCTTTCGGGGCGGGCGGAGCTGGCGGTGTGGAGCGACCTGCTTGAGCTCTCGAGCGAGGACACATGGGCGGAGGGGCAGATCGTGCTGGTCTCCGTGGATTGCCGCGAACGCGGCGACCGGCTGAACCTGAGCGCGCGGCGAGCGGCCCCCTGGGACGCCGCCGAGGGAACGCTGATCGGCTTCAGACCGGAAGACTTCCAGGTTGAAGGGCGCCGCGGTGGGGGACGGCGGCGCGCCCCGGCGGCGAGCGCTCCCCCCACGAAAGCGCCGCCGCCCGCGGCTCCCAAGGGGAACGGGACGAACGCTTCGCCCACACCGCCCGCCGCGACGACAGAGGCGGAGGCGCCGGGCGTGCGCTCGCCGGTGGGCGGTGAGTCTTCCCAGCTTGTGATCACGATCTACGAGACGGAGGACGACGTCACGGACAAGGCGCTCCTGAGCAGCGTGGGAGCGCTCCTGCGGGACCACCCGGGCTCGGGCGAAGTACGACTCGTCATCCACGACACCGACGGGCTTGAGGAGGAGTTCTACCTGGATCGCGCGGCGGTCAGCAACGAGCTCGCGCGCAGCATCGAGAAGGTGCTGGCGGCGAACAAGGGGACCGCGCACGTGACCCGAGCGCGACAGCTCGCAGGGGCGGGCGCGGGCCGCTAGCCGCGCGCGCGGATGGCGGCGACGGCGCGGGCGAGGAAGTCGGCGGGGAGGGAGTCGCGGTAGCGCTCCTCGGTCCAGATGGCGGTGAGCTCGGCCTTGGAGGCGTCGGGGTGCTCCTGACGGAGCATCCCCATGCGGGCCTCGATGCCCGCATTCGCGAGATCCAACATGAGCTGGAGGCGTTCGCCCTCGCTCAGCCCCAGCCACCACTCGCGGTGGCGGGCTGCCATCTCAGGCGTCGTATCTCGTGGTACGACTGGCGTCCAGGACCTCGTGGAGTCGGAGCCGGTCGATCCAGCCACGGAAGTCATCGTCTTCGCTCACCAATCCGCTCGCCATTATCGCGCGTATGTCGGCAAGCTGCTGCCCCGAGTACGACTCACGCGCCCAGCGGAGCTTGCTGAGCACAAGGTCCGCGGGCCTGATCACCCAGATGGGCGCGCCATGCCAGTCCGCTTGGCGCCGCCGCCTGAACGCCGCCAGGTCGAAGGCCTCGTTGCGCAGGACGATGAAGTCCGTCTTCAGGCCCCACCGCATGGGGATCACGTTGAACATGGAGGCGTGTTCGACCGCATCGAACACGGCATCTGGCTCGATGTAGTAGTCGCCATCAAACGCCTCGACCAGCGGGGCCACCTGCTCGTGGACGAGATCGAGGACGATGTCGAAGTCGGCAGTTGAGCGGGAGAGGCCGCAGAAAAGGCCCGCAGCCGAGCCGGTCAGCATGTAGTCGACGCCTACGGTCTCAAGACGAGCCACAACATCGGCGAGGGCGTCCACGGAGTCCTGAGGCGGCATCGCTAGTCCGGGGTGTGGGCGCGGCGCTCCTGGGCGCCGGCCACGGTGTCGCCGAGGACGGCTTCAATCTGGCCGAGGTGCGCGGTGTCGTGGCCCGCCCAGATCTGCACAAACTCGGCGGCGGAGAAGGGCTCGCCCCGGGGACCGCCGCCGGAGCGCTCCCAGTCGTCAGGGCGCATGGTGGCAATCAGATTGAGCGAGGCCTGGCGCTGGAGGGCGAAGTCGCCGAGGACGACGCTCTTCTCGTCGCGGTCGCGGTTACGGCCGCGCGCCCACTGGTCCGGGGGGAGGAAGAAGAGGGCGGGGTTCGGTTCGGCGAGCAGTCGCTCGAGGCCGACGCGGAACTCGAGCGCCTCGGCGTCACGCAAGTGGGCGAGCACGATCCGCGCGGACCACTCGCCCTCGGGGGCGGCATCGAGCGCGTCGTCCGTGGCCTCGACGGTGAGGTGGGCGAGCTTGCTGGGCGTGGCGGCGAGTTGGGCGAGCGCTTTCTGGACTGCGGAGTCATCTGTCATGGGGGGATTCTAGCGGTCCCGATCGGTGAAGCCGCGCCGGGGAGCGCCTGACGGCACGCGCGGCGATAATCGCGGGATGGAGCCAGCCGAGCGGCGCGTGCAGGCGAACGGGGTGGAGCTGGCCTTCTTCGAGCGCGAGGGCCGCGAGCCGACCGTGCTCCTTGCCCACGCAACGGGATTCCACGCGCGCTGCTGGGACGCCGTCGCGGAGGGGCTGGAGGAGCGCAGCCTCGCGCTCGACCTGCGCGGCCACGGGCGCAGCGAGAAGCCCGCGCCGCCCTACCTCTGGAGCGACGTGGCCGACGACGTGGCGGCGTTCTGCGAGGCGCTGGACGTGCGGAACGCAATCGGCGTGGGGCACTCGAAAGGCGGGGCAGCCGTGGCCGTGGCGGCGGCCCTGCGCCCCGGCGCCTTCGCGGCGCTGCTGCTCGTCGACCCGGTGCTGATGAAACCGGCGCTGTACGAGCGCGAGCCCGCGTTCGAGGCGGAGCATTTCGTGGCGCGACGCCGGAACGAGTGGACCTCGGCCGAGGAAATGGTCGAGCGGTTTGCGGATCGGGACCCCTTTCGGCGCTGGGAGCCGCGGGTGCTGCGTGACTACTGCGAGCACGGTCTGCTGCCCGCGCCCGACGGCGAGGGCTTCGTGCTCGCCTGCCCGCCAGCAGTTGAAGCGGCGGTGTACGCGGGGAACCGGGCGTGGAACCCGTACCCGCTCCTGCGGGAGCTCGACCTGCCGGTACGCATCGTGCGGGCGCCGCCTCCGACTCCGGAGCAGCAGTGGAGCATGATGGTCTCGCCGACCTGGCCGGGGCTGGTGGGGGAGCTGCGGAACGCGGAAGAGATCGTGCTGGAAGCGAACAGCCACTTCATCCCCATGGAATCGCCGGGGCTTGTGGCGGCGCATATCCGCGAACTGGCGGCCAGGGTGCGGGCCTAGCGGTCCGCGGACGCCTCGCCCAGGGAAGCTCGCTCCACCTCCGCCACCGTGAAGTCCCGCACGAGGGGGAAGACGGGACGCCGCCAGTCGTTCGCCCAGTCCCCGTCCTGTACGCGGATGAGGAACGCGAAGACGCTACCGCTCCGTTGCAGGCTCCTGGCGGTTTCGCTCAACCTCGCCAACGACGAAGTCGCGCACCAGTGGGAACACCGCCCGTCGCTTCGGCTCGAGAACGTCTTCCTCCCACGTCTCGATGAGAAAGGCGAAGGCGAAGCCTGCGCTGGCGCCGTCCTCGGGCTGCACGTATCCCGCAGCGACGAAGTGATGGGGGTCGTTCTCGGGGGTCCAGTAGCCGGCCTTCTGGCCGTACCGGTACCCCTCCACGCCAAAGTCCTCGGGGAAGGTGTCGTCTCCCACCGGCAGGACCGCCTCGGAGGCCAGCTGCAGAAGGTAGCTTGTCCATTCCTCGTCGAGCTGCTCGCCTCGCAGGATCGAGGCCCAGACGAGGGCCAGGTCGTGCGGGGTCAACCACACCTCGCGCCAATGCCAGGGCAGGTTCGACCTCCACGAGATTCCAGCACGCTCGACCACCGCCGCCACCTGCTCGGGCGTGACCAGCGCCGCGATCTCGTCGGTGTTCTTGTCGAGCGAGTGATGGAGGACGAGCTCGACGTGCTCCTCGATGAGGGCGAAATCGAGCAGGTCATCCTGCACGGCTCGCAGGGCCGCGGTCAGGACGGCGATCTTGCCCGCCGAGGCGGGGTACTGGGAGTGCTGCGGGCGGACGACGATGGACGAGCCGCAGTCGAGGTCGATGAGCGCCAGTCCCCAGACGCCCTCGTATTCGTCCATCGCCTCCTCGACGGATGCGACGAGCTGCGCCCCTCGCTCCGCCACGTTCGCGCAGCGGGCAGGGCGGCCGTCTTCCCGTTCCCCCGGCGAGGCCGCTTCCGTCGCCGGCGCGGTGGCGGTGGCGGTGGCGGTGGCCGTGGCGGGGGGAGGTGTCGGTGTCGGGCTCGGCGCTGGCGTCTCGGGAGGCGCCGTCGCGGTTGCGACCGGAGTGTCGGGGGTGGCAGGGGGCGGAGTGGCCGTGGGGGCGGGCGTGACAGCCTCGGTGGGGGCTGAAGTTGGGGCCAGCGCGAGGGGCTCAGGTTCGCGCTGCGAAGGGCCGTCGTCCAGCAGATAGAAGAACGCAGCCGCGAGCGCCAGCGCCAGGGCCAGCCCCGCCGGGAAGAGCGTCCGCACCAGGGGCCTCGGGCGCATCCGTTCACTGTAGCCGCCTCGCTCACAGGGCCAAGGGGCGGACGCCTTGTGAGAACCCGGCTGAGGCGGCATAGTCGCGCCGCCGGGCGGCTGGCCCGGAGGGAAGTGTGATGGCTGGACTGAACCTCACGGGAATCGAAGACAAGGTAGCGGTCGTGACAGGTGCGGGCCGCATGAAGAGCATCGGGCGCAGCATCGCCGTCGAGCTCGCCAAGGCCGGCGCCGACGTGGTCATCACGGGCACCGGGCGCCCGCCCGAGCGGTACCCCGACGACGAAAAGGCCGCCGGCTGGCGCGACATCTCCTCCGTGGCCGAGGAGATCGAAGCGGCCGGCCGCCGCGCCCTCCCGCTCGTGAGCGATGCGGCCGACGAGGGCTCCGTGCAGGAACTGCTCGACAAGACGCTCGCCGAGTTCGGACGCGTCGACTTCATCGTGAACAACGCCGGCGCCGCCCGCGGCCCCGACCGTGTCCCCGTCGTCGACATGCCCATCGACGCGTGGGACACCGTCATCCGCGTCAACCTGCGCGGCCCCTTCCTGATGTCGAAGATCTTCGGGCAGCAGCTCATCGACGCGGGGAACGGCGGCGTCATCATCAACATCTCCTCGATCGCGGGGAAGGTGCTGGGACCGAACATGGCCGCCTACGTCGCAAGCAAGGCCGGCCTCCAGGGTATGACCGGAGGCATGGCGAGAGAGATCGGGCGCCACGGCGTGCGCGTGAACGCCATCTGTCCCGGCTTGGTCGACACCTCGCGCATGGCGGACGTGTTCGACAACCCCGACTTCGACGCGCGCGCCGCGAACATCCCCATCGGGCGCGCCGGCCTCGGCGAGGACATCGGCTGGGCCACCGTCTACCTCTGCAGCGACCAGGGCTCCTGGATCACGGGGCAGTCCATCAACGTGTGCGGAGGCAACGCGGTCGCCCATTGACCGGCGAACACCGCCCCCTGCGGGCGATCGTCGATACGAACCTGCTGGTGGGGGCGCTGGCGCGGCCGGGGGGTTCGGCCGCGCGCATCCTCGACCACTGGCGCGCCCGCGACTTCGAGCACGTGGCGTCCACAGCCACGCTCCGCGAGGCGGAGCTGGTGGTGGGGGCGCGCTGGGTGACTCGCATCGCCGACGGTGGCGCCCGCGACACCCTCCTGGCCGAGCTCCGCGAGCGCTCGCTGCTCGTCCAGGCGCCCGTCATCGATGAGCTCACCCTCAAGGACGCGGGCGATCGGCGCCTCGTGGAGGCCGCCCAGGCCGGCGGGGCGCGGTACCTCGTGACCGCCGACCGCGAGGTTCTGCGGATGCGGGGCCACGGCTCCGTCGAGTTCCTGACGGCGGGCGAGTTCCTGGCCGTGCTCGCCGCTCGCGGCGGTTGACGGTCCCCCCGGGCGCTCCTACCGTTCGCGGACCCGAGGAGGCGGCAGATGACACTAAACCCGCAGGCCAAGTTCGTCCTTGATCAGATGGAGGCCATGGGCGCCCCACCGCTCCACGAACAGGAGCCGGAGGCTGTCCGCGAGGCGAACCGCCTGCCCCCGGCAGTGCCCGGCGCGACCATGGCGAACGTCGAGGAGCGCGGCATCCCCGGCCCCGCCGGCGACATCCCCGTGCGCATCTACCGCCCCACCGACGCCACCGGCCACTCCCTCCTCGTCTGGTACCACGGCGGCGGCTGGGTGATCGGCGACCTGGACGGGGCCGACGTCACCTGCCGCGAGCTCGCGGCCCGCGGCGGCTCGGTGGTCGTCTCGGTCGACTACCGGCTCGCGCCCGAGCACCGCTACCCCGCCGCCCACGAGGACTGCTACGCCGCCACCGTCTGGGCCGCCGGGCACGCCTCCGAGCTGGGCGCCGACGCGGGCAAGCTCGCGGTTGGCGGCGACTCCGCGGGCGGCAACCTCGCTGCCGTCGTCTGCCTGCGCGCCCGCGACGAGGATGGCCCCGCGATCCGCTTCCAGCTCCTCGTCTACCCCGTCACCGACCACAACTACGAAACTGCCTCCTACCGCGACAACGCCGAGGGCTACCTGCTGACGCGGGACGGCATGGTCTGGTTCTGGGACCACTACCTCGGACCGGATGGCGACGGTTCGCACCCGCACGCCTCGCCCCTGCGCGCGGAGGACCTCTCCGGCCTGCCGCCCGCGCACGTCATCACGGCGGAGTACGACCCCCTCCGCGATGAGGGCGAGGCCTACGCGCAGCGCCTCCAGAAGGCGGGCGTGCCTACCACGCACACGCGCTACGCCGGGCAGATTCACGCCTTCTACGGCATGCACGGCGTCCTCGACGACGCCATGAACGCCGCCCAGGAGTCCGCGGAGAAGCTCAAGGCGGCGCTTGACTGAACGGTCGCGCGGCGCCTCCGCGAGGGGGCGTCGCGATCCCCCTCCCCGGCGGCGCATACTGGAGGCACGCCAACGCGAGGTGTGCAGCATGACCACGACAGCAACTCAGGATGTTTTCGTCCGCGCCGGCTCGATCGAGGAGATCGAGCGCGAGGGCATGAGGGTCGTCTCGGCCGAGGGCCGAACCATCCTCGTCATCCACGACGAGGGCCGCCTCTACGCCCTCGACAACCGCTGCCCCCACATGGGCTTCCCCCTCCGCCGGGGAGCCGTGCGCGACGGCATCCTCACCTGCCACTGGCACCACGCCAAGTTCGACCTCTCGGGAGGCTGCACGCTCGACCCCTTCGCCGACGACGTGCCCGCCTTTCGCGTCGAGACCCGTGATGGCGACGTGTACGTCGACCCCCACCCAATCGAGTCGGACCGCGGCGCCCACTGGGAGGGCAAGCTCCGCGAGGGGCTGGAAGGCCAGCTCTCGCTCGTGCTCGCGAAGAGCGTCATCGGCCTGCAGGAGCTCGACGCCAGCAACGATGTCCTGCGCGAGGCCGCCCTCTTTGGCGTGCGCAACCGCGCCGGCGGGTGGAGCACGGGGCTCTCGATCCTGACGGCCATGGCCAACGTCCTCCCCGTGCTCCACGAGGACGACCGCCCCCTCGCCGTCTTCCACGGCGCCGTCCACGTGGCGCGCTCAACGGCGAACCAGCCCCCCAACTTCGACCTCGCCCCGCTGGAGACCGGGCCGCGCGACCCCGCCCGCTATATGGACTGGTTCCGGCGCTTCGTGGAGACGCGCTCCACGCAGGCGGCGGAGCGCACGCTGCAGTCGGCCATCCACCTGGAGCTGCCGCCCGGCGCCATCTCCGAGATGGTGTTCGCCGCCTGCACCGACCACCTCTTCCTCGACACGGGTCACACCCTCGACTTCGCCAACAAGGCCTTCGAGTTGCTGGACCACATCGGCTGGGAGCACGCCGGCGAGGTCCTCCCCTCCATCGTGCCCGGCCTGACCGGCGCGCGCCGTATGGAGGAGAGCTCGAGCTGGCGCCACCCCGTCGACCTCGCCTCCCTTCTGGAAGGCGTCCACGCGCGGCTCGACGAGGCCATCGCGGCCGGCGGCGGCCGCCAGCGCGACTGGCGCGGGCACCGCGACCTCGCCGAGCAGATCCTCGACGGCGAACCGGACGAAACGCTCGACCGCATGCTCACGCTCCTGCGCGAGGGCGTACCCCTGGAGGAGCTGTCGGCAGCGGTCGCCTACGCGGCCGCCCGCCGCGCCGTGCACTTCCACACATCGAACGAGTTCGGCGACTGGGACACGGTGCACCACTCCTTCACCTACGCCAACGCCGTCGACCAGGCGATGCGCCGCGCGCCCTCGAACCTGCTCGCCCGGGGGATCTTCGATGGCGCCATGTCGGTGTACCTGGAGCGCTTCCTGAACGTGCCCCGCCAGCCCCATCCCGCCCCCTCCGGCGATCCCATCCTGCCCGACGCCCTCCTCCCCGCCTTCGATGTCCAGGGGCAGGTGGACGAGACCGCCCGCATCCTCGCCGATCTGGTCGCCTCCGACTGGCACGAGCAGGCCGTCGAGGTGCTCGGGCAGGCGCTCCTGCGGGAGGACTCAGGCTTCCACGAGTTCCAGATCTACGAGGCGGGCGTGCGTCAGTACCAGCACTTCGCCGGCCGGCCCGAGGGAGACCACATCCTCACGGGCGTGGCCCGCTTCCTCACCGCCCACTCCCCCACGGTGCGCTCGCGCCTGCAGACGTTCGACATCGCCGCACGTCTGCACCGCGGCGAGTCGCTCCACGGCGACGAGTAACGAGGGAAAAGGGAGACGCCTATTCGGCGCTGAGGCCCCGCGCCGCCAACGCCACCCCGAGCACGGTCAGGCCGATCATCAGCACCACCGCGATCACGATCCAGGTGTTGTCGGTGCTGGTGTCGCGCTCGGCGTACTGGGGGTCGTCCTCGGCGGGCTCTTCCTCGCCCTCCTGCGGGCGGGAGTCGGTCGTGGTCGGTGTCGCGGGAGCCTCGGCGGCGTTGCCCGCGGGCGAGCCGTTCCCCATCGCCGGGGAGTGCGCCGCCAGTCCGGGAACCGCGCTCCCCAGGGCGAGCACGCCCACGAGGGGCAGGAGGCCCGCCATCACGAACGTTCGCTGCCAGAAGGAGGTACGCACGGCGAAACGGAAGGTACGGCGAGCGCTGGCCTCGGTCAAACCGCGCGCCTCGATTGCCCGGTCTTGGGTACGTACCGCTTGTTGAATTCGTCTTCGCTCAGGCGCACGCCACGCGGCCGCTCGCTCACCACCAGCTCCATGCGCGAGAGTTGTCCCAGCCCCTTGCGCGTGTCGCTCGCCACCCGCGCCTTGTCCTGGCGCTTGAGCCGCTGCCTGAAGAGCCAGTAGACGAATGTCTCCCACTCGCTCAGCGAGACGTCGTCGCCGAGCATCGTGCCGGTCTGCTCGTAGTAGGCCGCCCGCAGATGCTCACGGTCGGCTCCGTATACGCGCTGGAACATGCTGTCCTGCGCCCGCCGGTCGTTCCCCCAGGGGCTCGCGTGGTTCTCCTTGTGAATCTCCTCTTCGACGCTCAATTGCAGGGCCTGCTCCACGAGCACGCCGTAGGTGTAGTTGAGATGGGCGCTGTACTTGGCCGCCCCCAGGCGCGCCGCGAACTCGTCGTCATCGAGGTCGGTCGGCCAGCGCCCGGTGAAGAGCAGCGCCTCGACCTCACCGGCCGGCGCCAGTTCCGGAATCTCGTCCAGCAGCCGCTCCGCCAGCAGCAGCCAGTCGAAGGCCTCGCCCGCGATGAGGTAGTCGTAGCGGCGGCGGTTGCGCGTCTCGCCGGGCGCGCGCCAGCGCCCGATCGCGTCCAGGAGCGCCTCGAACCAGGGCGTTCCCCCGCGCACGTCCTCGCGGAAGCGCGCGACCACGTCGTCACAGGCGAGGTCGCTCTCGCTCGGAGCCTCATCCCCCGAGATCACCTCGGGGTTCGCGGCATCGACACTGCTCGACATACGAATCGGATGATAGCAAAGGTGCGCCTATGGATGCCGTGGGCCCTTCACCGCCGCTGTAAGCTGGCCAGATGCCGGAGATCATCGGGCACGAAGGACTGCGGCGCGCCCTGCGCGGCATCGCCGCCATGGAGGAGCCTCCGCACGCGCTCCTCTTCGCCGGGCCCGCCCGGACAGGACGTACCCTCCTCGCCCTGGAGCTCGCCGGCCTCCTGAACTGCGAGTCGTCCGCCTTCGAGGACCGCCCCTGCGGCGAGTGCCGCGCCTGCCGCCTTATCGCCCAGCGGAACCACCCCGACGTGCTCCACCTCGAGCCCGGCGACAGCTTCTGCCGGGGCGGGGGCGGCCACCAGCCCCACCCCGGCTCCCGCGACATCCGCATCTGCCAGGTACGCGGACTGATCGAGTCCGTCTCCCGCTACCCGTTCGAGGGCCGCTTCCGCGTCATCATCATCGAGCCCGCCGAGCGCATGGGTCTCGAGGCCGCCAACACGCTGCTGAAAACGCTGGAGGAGCCCCCGCCCGCGACCGTCCTCATCCTCATCAGCGCGGCCCCCGAGGCCCTGCTGGAGACCATCCGCAGCCGCTGCCGCACCCTCACCATCGCGCTCGTGCCCGACGAGACGATCGCGGAGGGGCTGCGGGCGCGCGGCTTCCCGCCCGAGCTCGCCGAGCGAGCCGCCCTTGAGTCGCGCCGGCGGCCGGCGGAGGCGCTCGCCTTCGCCGAACAGCCCGACCTCATGGACGACCGGGGCCGCCTGCTCGACCGCTGCGCCGAGCTGGCCGGCGCCCGCACCGCCGAGCGCATGACCTACGCCGGCGATCTCGCCGAGCGCTGGCGGCGCGACCGCGAGCTCGTCCTTACCGAGCTCGATGTCTGGGAGACGTTCTGGGAGGGCCGCCTGCGCGAGCAGGCCGCCGCCGAGAACGACGCCCGCGAGGCACTCGACGCCCTCCGCGCCGTGGCCGAGGCGCGGCGCGATCTGGAAGCGCAAGTGGTGGCGCGCATGGCGCTGGAGCTCATGCTCCTGCGATTCCCCGCGGTTACACTGGCCGTCGAGGGCGCCCCCGCCCCCTCCCGAAACGAGAACGAACCATGACCGATCCCCGGCAGAACATCGCCGGTGTCCGCTTCCGCAACGCCGGCCCCATCGAGTACTACCACGCCGCCGGCCTGCGTCTTGAAGTGGGCGAATCCGTCCTCGTCGAGACAAACAGCGGACCGGAGCTGGCGCGCATCGTGATCGCCCCCGACCAGGTGGTCGTGAACGAGCTCGGCGAGGATAACCTGCATCCCATTCTCCGCCTCGCCACCGAGGACGACCTGGTCCACGCCAGCGACCTCGCCGCTCGCGCCGAGGAGCTGTTGCCGGAGGCGCGCGAGATCGCCGACGAGGCCGGCCTCGAGGGCCGCGTCGACCGCGCTGAGTTCACCCTCGACGGCGAACGCCTCACCTTCCTCGTGAGCGGGGAGGGCACGGGCGGCCAGCGCGAGTTCTCGCGCCGCGCCGGCCAGCGCTGGGACGTGCGCGCCTCGGTGCGCCGAATCGGCGCGCGCGACCGCGCCAAGCTCGCGGGGGGGTACGGCATCTGCGGCCGCGAGCTCTGCTGCTCCAACTGGCTCACGACCTTCCCCTCCGTCTCCATCCGGCTGGCCAAGGACCAGGAGCTGCCCCTCAATCCGGAGAAGATCAGCGGCCTCTGCGGACGCCTTCTCTGCTGCCTCTCCTACGAGGAGGAGGGCTACAAGGAGATGCGCCGCACGCTTCCCCGCATGGGGCAGCGCTGCAGCACACCCACGGGCGAGGGGAAGGTCATCGGCCTCAACGTTCTGCAGCACCGGGTCACCCTCAACGTCGGGGGGCAGCGCATCGAGGTAGGCGAACGCGACCTCGGGTTGGTCGTGCGCTGGGATCCCTCCGCCCGCAACGCCGAGCCTCCCCCCAGCATGACGCGCGAGGAAGCCGTCGCCGAGGGCCTCCTCGAACCTGAACCTGAACCGGAGCCCGAGCCGGAACTCGAGCCCGTCGCCGCGATGCCCGAAGCCGCACCCATCGAACTCGGCCGCGAATCCCGCGAAGCCCCCGCCCGTGATCGCAACCGCCCTTCACGCCGCCGAGGCCCGGGCCGCGGTGGCAGTGGCGCCCGCCCCACCTCACCCCAGCCGACGCCGGGCGAGGAAGCTCCCACGGGACGTGTCTTCCGCCGCTCCTCCGGCGACCGCCCTGCGGGTCAGCAACCCGGGGGCGATCCCCAGCCCCAGGGCCCACCCCCCGCAAGTGCCGGGGGCGAGCAGCCGTCCGGAGGCGGCCGCAAACGACGCCGTCGCCGACGCCGTCGTGGCGGTGGTGGGGGTGGCGGGAACGCTGAGGGCAGCGGTAGCGACTAGGCGTCGGCGAGCCACATGGACTCGCGACGCAGGCCATAGAAATTCGCCCAGTCGTCTGGCGCGAAGTCCCGCAGCCGCGAGCTGAACGCGAGGTACTGCACCGTGCTGACGGGAAGCGGCACCACACTCCATGCTCTGTCGAGGACCCAGCGCTGTATCTCCGTGAGCAGTTCGATGCGCGCGTCGAAGTCCAGTTCCTGTTCCTGTGCTTCCAGCATCCCTGTGAGTGTACGGGCGTCCGCATCGATCTCCGGGCGAACTGCGTCGAGCAAGTGGGAGTGGTTGAAGCCGGTACGCCCGTACCCACGGGGGTCGTAGTTGACAAGGTGCGAGTCATGGGGGAGGCCGGTCGTCCCCCCAGCTTCTCCCGTGCCGTAACTGAGCAGATCCCATTCTTTGGGATCTCCGGTCGGGGGCTTGGGCCTGCAGTGGTGGCAAGTCACCGCGGCCAAGTCAGTGAGTTCGATGCTGATGCCCAGCGCCTCGCCGAGGGACTGCCCCACAAACTCGCTGATGTCCAACTGGAGAGGCGACCCACCTCCCACTACGATCCCAAGATCGTCGAGCGGTACCTCAAAATTCGCCGCTGCCCAGAGTGCCCGCGCCTCCTTCGGGTCAAAGCGGTGCCAGTTCCGAAGATCCTTCTGGCTGAGTTGCTGGAAATGGGGCAGGAGGCCGGAGATTGGCGCTGCGTAACTGCCGCCAAGCGGGCGGATGGCCCCGATAAAGCCCTCGTAGTCGATGGCCTTCTGCAACGCCTGCCGTGCACGCTTGTCGTGGAACTTGGCTCCGTCCATGCCCAGCATGGTGTAGCCACCGGCCGGAAGCTCCGCCACGTTCACATGGTCAAGGCCCTCGAAAGCCGCTAACTCCTCGAAATCCAGGTTGGAGAGAACATCGAGGTCGCCGGCAAGGAATGCCTCCTTTGCCGCCACCCGGTCGGGTATGACACGGGTCTCCCACGCGTCGATGAAGGGACCATCCTCGACGAACCCGTCGCCGGCCGGGATGTGCTTGTGGTAGCCCGGCCACCGCTCGACGCGCGTGCCGGTCTCGTCCCGCTTCGCCAGCACGTAGGGGCCGCTCCCCGAGCCAAAGGGCAGGTCCTGGACGCTGTACACGTCCTCCGTCGTGCCGTCGGGCGCGGTGTACGTTCCCTCAAGCGTTCCCTCCTCGACGACGCGCGGGTTGAGAAACGAGCAGTAGTGCCGCGCCCGATGGACCAGCGCGTCGGCGTTGGGCCGGCTCCAGTGCTCCGTGAGCGTAAGACCGTCCGCCGGCTCGAAGTTGTCGACGAAGTCGAACCCCTCAGCCCGCACATGGGTGCTCCAGCCCGCGCGCGCCTCAAAGACGTCGTTCAGCTTCGTCAGCCGCCCGAAGCTGAACGCGACCGCCTCCGCGTCGACGGCGTCGCCGTTGTGGAACCGCATCCCCGGACGGATGCTCCACACCAGCGTCACCGGGTCGACCTGCTCGTAGCCGACCATCCCGTCCATCGCGAACAGGTTCCTAGACGGTTGGTAGGTCATGGGCTGCGTGAGCGTCGAGTAGATGACGTCCCTGTTGTTGACGTGGTAGACGCCCGGGTCGAGGCCGGCGTCCTCTTCCGTCTTCCACAGGCGGAGCGTGCCCCCACGGCGGTACGCGTGCGGGTCGGGCGTTGGGGTGGCGGTGGGGGTTGCGGACGCCGGCGTGGAGGTGGGAGCCTCTGTCGGAGCTTCTGTTCCGACAGGCGCGGGGGGTGGCGACTCGCTCCCACAGCCCGCGAGCAGCGCCGCCGACCCCACCGCCGCCACTCCTCCCCCGGCCAGGAACCGCCGCCGGCTCACTCGTCGCCGTTGGAGCTTCCCCCAGTAGTTCTCACCGACGCCCATCGGGTCACTCTAGCGAAAGGGGTAGGGAATTACCCCATCCCCCCTGGAGTGACGGCTCGGCGTCGGTGGTTGCGGGAGCGCCTAGGCGTCGAGGCGCGCCTCGAGCTCGGCGAGGGTGCGGGCGCCCGGTCCCCGGCCTGATGCGGCCACCTCCGTTGCAACCTCCTGCAGGAGCGCGTTCACGGGCGTGGGCACGCCGTGCAGCCTGCCGAGGAGGGCGATCTCGCCGTTCAGGTAGGCGGCCTCGATGGGGGTGGCGGGAACGCTGAGGGCAGCGGCAGCGACTAGGCGTCCGCGAGCCACATGGACTCGCGCCGCAGGTCGTAGTGGTTCCGCCAGTCGTCCGGGGCGTGGTCCCGCAGCCGCGAGCTGAAGCCGTAATACTGCGCTGTGTCGATGGGCAACGCCCAGTTGCACCAATGCCGGTCGAGGATCCAGTGTTGGATCTCCGTCAGCAACTTGACTCGAGCCTCGAAGTTGGTTTCTTGCTCCTGCGCCTCAAGGAGCGCGCCAATTGCTGCGGCATCGGTGGCGACCTCCGGGTGTGGAGACTTGGCGCCGTGATTGAAGACTCTGCCCCCGTACCTGCGAGGGTCGTAGTGCTGGAGGTGCGAATCGTTGGGAATACCGGTGGTGCCGCCCCACTCCCCAGTGCCATAGTTCAGCAAGTCCCAACTGTCCCACCCCAGGACCTTCAAGGCGCCTTCTAGGCTGCCTGCGCTGTCAACGGCTGCCGCTTCGGCTTCAACCCCGAGCGTCGCGCTAAGGGTTTTTTCGATGAAACTGGCGATCGTGTCCTGGAGGGGCGAGCCGTACGAGTAGTAGATCCTAATCTTCTCAACTGGTTTCTCGAAGACGGCCGCCGCCCAGAGCGCCCGCGCTTCCTTGGGGTCGTGTCGGTACCACCGGGTCAGCTCTTCCTGGCTTAGTTGCTGGAAATGGGGCATTAGGTTGGAGATGGGGGCCGAGTACTGCCCGCCCCGTGGTCGGACGTCCTCGAGAAATCCCGCGTAGTCGAAGGCCTTTTGGAGCGCCTGACGAGCCCTCTTGTCGTGGAACTTGGCACCGTCCATGGCCAGGTGGGAAAAGCCGCCGACCTGCATCTCGACAACGGCGGCGTGGTCGACCTCCTCAAACTCAGCAAGCTCCTCCGGCCCGATCGAGGCGAATACGTCGAGGTCGCCGGCCAGGAAGGCGGCCTTGGCGGCCACCCAGTCGGGAATCATCCGGGTCTCCCACGCGTCGATGTAGGGTCCGTCCTCGACGAACCCGTCGCCGGCCGGGATGTGCTTGTGGTAGCCCGGCCACCGCTCGACGCGCGTGCCGGTCTCGTCCCGCTTCGTGAGCACGTAGGGGCCGCTCCCCGAGCCAAAGGGCAGGTCCTGGACGCTGAACACGTCCTCCGTCGTGCCGTCGGGCGCGGTGTACGTTCCCTCAAGCGTTCCCTCCTCGACGACGCGCGGGTTGAGAAACGAGTAGTAGTGCCGCGCCCGATGGACCAGCGCGTCGGCGTTGGGCCGGCTCCAGTGCTCCGTCAGCGTGAGGTCGTCGGCCGGCTCGAAGCTGTCGACGAAGTCATACCCCTCGCGCCGCACATGCGTGGCACCGTCGTCGCGTGCCTGCAAGACTTCGTTCAGCTTCGCCAGCCGCCCGAAGCTGAAGGCGACCGCCTCGGAGTCGACGGCGTCGCCGTTGTGGAACCGCATCCCCGGACGGATGCTCCACACCAGCGTCACCGGGTCGACCTGCTCGAAGCCGACCATCCCATCCATCGCGAACAGGTTCCGCGACGGCTGGTAGGTCATGGGCTGCGTGAGCGTCGAGTAGATGACGTCCCTGTTGTTGACGTGGTAGACGCCCGGGTCGAGGCCGGCGTCCTCTTCCGTCTTCCACAGCCGCAGCGTGCCCCCACGGCGGTACGCGTGCGGATCAGGTGTTGGTGTCGCCGTGGGCGTGGTAGTCGGGAGCGGTGTTGGTGTCGCCGTGGGGGCTGCGGGTGAGGGCGTCCGCGTGGGCGCAGGAGCCTCGGTCGGGATCGGCGCCGGTGGGTCGCCCCCGCACCCTGCCAAGAGCGCCGCCGACCCCACCGCCGCCACTCCTCCCCCGGCCAGGAACCGCCGCCGGCTCACCCGCCGCCGTTGGAGCCTCCCCCAGTAGTTCTCACCGACGCCCATCGGGTCACTCTAGCGAACGGGGTAGGGAATTACCCCATCCCCCCTGGAGTGACGGCTCGGCGTCGGTGGTTGCGGCGGGAGCGACTAGCGGGAGAGGCGCGCCTCGAGATCGGCGAGGGTGCGGGCGCCCGGACCCCCGCCCGAGGAAGCTACCTCCGTGGCCACCTCCTGCAGGAGCGCGTTCACGGGCGTGGGGACGCCATGCAGCCTGCCGAGGAGGGCGACCTCCCCGTTCAGGTAGGCGGCCTCGATGGTGGTGGCGCCGCGCGTGAGGCTCTGCCAGGAGGAGTTTCCCGAGCGCGCCGCCGGGCTGCCGGTGAAGATGCGATTGAGCGCCTGGAAGCGCTCGCGAAACTCGTCGTCGCCCACGAGCTCAATGCCGGCGGCGGCGAAGCAGGCGAGGGCTTCGTCGCGGGCCCGCTCCATGAGCGTCTCCGCCCGCTCCTCCAGCCCCAGGATGGCCTGCGTGGAGTTGGCCAGGTTGCGCAGGAGCTTGGCGTACTTCCACGGCATGATGTCCTCGCGGGGGAGGGCGCCGAAGCCGGCCTCGGTGAGGTCGGCGGCGATGCTCGCCGCGCGCTCGTCGCTCCCCTGGGGGTAGCGGCCCAGGTCGAGGACGCCGTAGAGGGGGCTGGCGCTGGCGACGACGGCGCCCGGCTCCAGGTGCGTGCCGGGCAGGATGACGAGCTGGCCGTAGACGTTGGGGAAGCGCCGCAGCGCCATGCGCTCGTTGACAACGCCGTTCTGCGCGCAGACGACGGTGATGGCGGGCGGGGCGGCGGCGAAGAGGGCGTCGAGGGCGGCCACCGTGTCCTGCGACTTCATGGCGAGGATGACGACATCCTCGGCGGTCAGGTCGAGCTCGGCGGGGGAGCCGGCGGCGGGGATGGGAAGCGTCTGCGTGCCCTCGGCGCTGATGAAGGTAAGGCCGCGCGTGCGAAGGGCCTCGAGGTGGGCACCGCGGGCGATGAGCGCCACCTGCTGGCCGCTGAGATGGAGGCGTGCCCCGATGACCCCGCCGATCGCTCCGGCGCCGTAGATGACGTAGCGCAACCTGTTGGCCTCCCCGCGGGCAGCGACGCTCAGTGGTGCTCGCCGTAGTGCCGCGCGAGGAGATCTTCCCCGAAGTCGCCCTCAGGGTCGCGCCAGACCGCGTGGATGTGGTTGGCGCCGTTCTGGGTGCAGTCGTACTCGACGAGGAAGCGCGGGCCCTGGAGGCGGTAGTAGTGGGGCTCGCCGGGCTGGGAGCCACCCGCCCAGGCGAAGTGCATCTGCGCGAGCGCGCCCGACGCCAGCGCCGTTCGCTGGCTCTGCGCCAGCTCGCCGGGAAGGCGGTCGACGTAGAGGGCGACCAGGGTTTCCAGCAGCTCACGCTGGGGACTGCGCAAGTCCTGGGCGGGGAGGCCGCCGGGGGTGGCCGAGTAGCGCAGCGCCGCCTCCTGCTCGGGTCCAAAACCGAGGCCGGCGCGTTCGGCGCGGGCGCGTTCGTCCCAGTCCGGGTCGCTGGGAAGACCCATCAGGCGACGGGTCGGGATGGGCAGGGCGCCCTCCTCCACCCGCGGGCGGTTGGACTGCACGATGTCGGGTGGGGCGGCCGTCGAGATGAGGGCGACCGATCGCTGGGACTCGTCGAGGGCGTGGAGGAAGTCGCGGGCCAGGTCCTCCTCGGCGGCGAGGGGCCGCAGGCGCCCGGCGCCGCCGAAGGGCGCAGCCGCCGGGTTCGCCCCGAAGAAGGTCGGGTTGGGGGCGACGATGCTGTCGCCCTCGACGGTGTAGTGGAGGGAGACGTGGTGGCCCTCGAAGCGCCAACTCCAGGCCTCGCCGTCGGGGTCGCCGAAGATGGTGACGAAGTAGAGCAGCGGGTCGCGCCAGCGGTCGGAGCCGACGTCGACGCCAAGCCGCCCGCCGCTCCACGCCTCGGCCGCATCGAGGACGTTCTCCAGGCCCATGATGACGGCGGCGGTGACGTAGCCCGCGGGGCTGAGCCCGGTGGCGGCAAGCCGGTTGGCGGCCTGCTGCTGGAGGGGCGTCATGGCGAGGAGGGGCAGCCCCTCGCGCGCCATGGGGGCGTAGTTCCAGTGGCGGCGCTCCTCGTCGTCGGCGAGCGGACGGAGGACGCGCGCGCGCTGCTCCGGTTCCAGGAGCGCAAGAAAGTCGCGGGCAGCGGCAGCCATACGGCCCGCCGTCTCCGGAGCGTTCGATGCCGGCATGGCCGCAAGGATACGCCCCCGGGGAGGATTACTCCGCCACCGCCTCCAGGCGAAGGATGGGGCCGTCTGCCGTCAGGACGAGCACACCGCCGTTCTCGTCCGTGCCGAAGCCGAGGATGCGAAGGTCGTCCGTCTGGGCCAGCTCGCGCATGGCCCACCCTGTCTCCGCCTGCGGGTCCACCTCGAGCGACCAGATGCGCCCCGTGCAGTAGTCAGCGAAGAGGTACGGGAGCTCGCCGCCGATGATGGCGCAGCCAGCGTCCCGCCCGTACGTGACGAGGGGCATGGTCGTTCCTGCGAGCTCCTCACAGGCTTCCGGCTCATCCTGGCAGGAGAACCCCTCGAAGACGGGCCAGCCGAGGTTCGCTCCCGCCGTGGCCACCGAGACCTCCTCGAAGCTCGTGTGCCCCACGTCGGCCACGACGAGGACACCGTTCTCGGCGAAGCTCATGCGCCAGGGGTTGCGCAGGCCGTAGGCCCAGATCTCGGGCCGTGCGCCATCGACCCCCACGAAGGGGTTGTCATCGGGGATGCGGTACGGCTCCTCCTCGGAGGCGTCGCGGACGTCGATGCGGATGATCTTGCCGCGGAGATTGCGCAGGTGCTGGGCGTCGCGAGGACGTTCGCTGTCGCCCAGACCGAGGTACAGCATCCCGTCCGGGCCAAAGCGAAGGGCGCCGCCGTTGTGCAGCGCTTCGATCTGCCGGATGGCCATGATCACGAGCTCCTCGTCGCGAATCACGACGCCGTTGACGACGGGAAAGCGGGATACCCTTCCGACGGTCCTTCCCTCGTGGGCATCCTCAATGGGGTGGTAGTACACGTAGAGGTAGGGGCGTGTGTCGAACTCAGGATCGAGCACCGCACTGAGGAGGCCCAACTCGCCCCCGTAGGCGGGGGCCAGCGTCAGGATCAGTCGCCGCTGCTGGCGGGGGACGTGCACGCTGATCTCCCCGAGGCGGTCGACCACCACCAGTCCACCGTACGGCCAGGCGAAGGCCGCCACCGGCTGCTCGAAGATGCGGCTGGCGATCACCTCCTCCAGCCGCATCTGCAGCGGGAAGGGCACGCCTGCGGGGAGGGTCGGCGCAGGTGTAGGGGGAGGTGTCACGGTGGCCGTGGCGTTGGGGGTGGGCGTGGGAGCCGGAGTGTCCTCTGCCATCTCGGGAGGGGTCGGAGAGGCCTCAGTCCCTGCCTTCGTCGTGGGCGTGGCCGCGGGGCTGGGCACACGGAGCTCGTAGGCGGGAGGGGCATCCCCCGGGGAAGCTCCGCAGGCGAGCATCGCCGGTGCGGCCAGCAGGCCGGTAGAGACGACAGCAGCGACTATTCGGAGGGATGGAAGCATCGCACCAGTGTGGCATCGCGCAGACGCCTCTCGCGCCCGCTCCATCCCGTCCATGGCCGCTAGAATAGCCCGGCGCTCCAGCGCCAGGAGGCCAGCCATGACGACAGCCGCCCCTCGAACGGCGATCGACCGCGAGACGGCGATCGACGAATTGCTCGCAAAACAGGAGATCCGCGACGCGCTCATGCGCTACTCGCGCGGCATCGACCTGCTGGACCCGGACCTCGTGAAGTCGGCCTACCACCCCGACGCCTACGACGACCACGGGACGTTCAAGGGGAACGCCCATGAGTTCGCCGAGCACGTGATAGTGGGGCTCTCGCGGCTGGAGTGCACCGAGCACTTCCTGGGCAACTCGCTGATCGAGGTCGAGGGCGACCGCGCCTACTCGGAGACCTACCACGTGGCCTACCACCGCATTCCGGCGGGCGAGGACGGCGTGGCCAAGGACTTCACCTGGGGCGGGCGCTACGTGGACGTATTCGAGCGGCGCGAAGGCGGTCCCTGGCTCATCTTGCACCGCACCGTCGTGCACTCGTGGAGCCGCATCGATGACGTGCCCGACTCCAACGCGGAGATGGCAGCCAATTTCACGCACGTGGCGCGCGGCGATCGCAGCGATCTCGTCTACCGCCTGCGCGAGGTTCTGGGGTAACCAGCGGCGAGCGGGCGCGGTATCATGACCGGCACTACCCACCACTAGCGTTCGCGCATCGCAGGAGGCCACGCCAATGACGGCAGAAGCGACAACGGAGCGACCCTTCTACAAGGACCCGACGCCCGATCAGATCCGGCGTGACCCGCCCCACCGGTACCTGCCCGTGAGCGAGCGCACGAACTGGCGCGAGCAGGGCATCGACATGCCCTCGATCCTGCTGCGCGACCCCGAGAAGCTCCCCATAAAGGTGCTCCTGCACTCGATGTACGGCGGCGAGATCGGCGGCTCCGAGGCCTTCGGCCGCCGCTACGTTCTTGCCACGGAAGAGGGCACTGACCAGCTTCCCTGGGAGCTCGCCCTCGTGAACGCGCGACTCACCTGGGACGAGTGCCGCCACACCGAGATCGTGCTCGAGCAGATGGCCAAGAACGGCTGCACGCTCGGCGATTTTGTCGATGGCTACACGGCGGGCGCAGCCCTCCCGGCCTCAAGCGAGAACGGGAACCCCCGCAGTGGGCTCGACATGATCAACAGCATGGCTTCGGTGCACCGCGGCGGCGAAGGGCTCGCCATGAACCTCTTCACCGCCCTCATCGACATGGGCCGCAACCTCGGCGACCCCGACTGGGAGCGCGCCTTCGACTTCAACCACGCCGACGAGGTGATGCACGTCGAGGTCGGAAACTACTGGGTGCCGCGCCTGACGGAGGGGAACGACGGCAGGCGTCGCGAGGCGATGCAGGCCCAGCAGGCGTTCGAGGAGCTGATCATGGCCCTCAACACCGGCGATGAGGTCGTCGCGCCCAAGGAGTTCGCCCTCTAGGCGCGCCTTCTTCCGGGCACGGCCCGGCATCGCGCAGTCAGCAGACCACAAGAGCAGGAGGAGTCCATGTCCGCCACCGAATCCACCGAGCGACCCTTCTACCGCCCCCTCGGGCCGGGTGACCACCGGCGCGACCCGCCCCACCGCTACCTCCCCGTGGACGACCGCGGGAACTGGCGCGAGAACGGCATCGACCTTGCCTCCATCCTGCTGCGCGACCCCGAGAAGATGTCGACCAGGGTGTTGCTGCACGCGATGTACAACGGTGAGATCGGTGGCGGTGAGACGTTCTCGCGACGCTACGTGATGGCGACGCGGGAGGGCGTCGACCAGCTGCCGTGGGAGCTGGCGCTGGTGAACTCGAGGCTCGCCTGGGACGAGTGCCGCCATGCCGAGATCGTGCTCGCGAAGATGCCCGAGCACGGCGTCACCCTCGGCGACTTCGCCGACGGCTACCGCGCGAACGACGGCGCGGTCGCGCAAACGGGCGAACAGAACATGGTGAACTCCATGGCGGCTGTTCACCGTGGGGGCGAGGGAATGGCCATGAACCTCTTCACCTCGCTCATCGACATGGGACGCAACATCGGTGACAAGCAGTGGGAGACGGCTTTCGATTTCAACCACGCCGACGAGGTGATGCACGTCGAGGTCGGAAACTACTGGGTGCCGCGCCTGACCGAGGGCGACGACGCCAGGCGCCGCGAGGCGATGGAGGCGCAGCAGGCGTTCGAGGAGCTCGTGATGGCCCTCAACACCGGCGACGAAGTGCTCCCCCCCGAGGACTTCGCGCTCTAGGCGCGAGGCTGCGGACGACGGCATGGCAAAGCGTTGGCGGCCACCCTTCAACTTCAAGCGCTACTGCGGCGATTCGGCGACGATGGTCATCCACGATCTCGTCTGCGAGAAGCCGGAGTGCTCCGTGTCCACCCTTGAGGATGAGCAGGTCACGATGTGGGACAGGGAGGAGGAAGTGGCAGCGGCCCTGGAGAGCGGCGAGTGGCAGCGCCACGAGCCGTGCGAGTCGGGGGCGCTCTACTTCACCCCCCGCGAAGAGCTGAAGTAGGAAAGGCCAGGCCCCCGGGCCGGGAAGCGAGACACACATGGTCGAACTCTGGGTGCCCCAGCGGAAGCTGGGCGGGGCCTTTTCCGTGGACGAGTGCGCACGCCGGCTGATGCACTACCGCTACGCCGAAGTGGAGATGATGCGCGCGCTCCTGCAATGGATCGCCACCCAGCCGCAGGTTCACCACAAGGTCGAGTTCGGACCCATCGCCTACCACTGCGCCCAGCACGCGGACATGCTCGGCAAGCGCCTGCCCGAGCTGCGCGTGACTGAGGGGGCCGAGGGCCCGTATCCTCTCATGACCTCACCCAAGATGGACCCGCCCAACGACGAGTTCCGCACGTTCATGGAGGCGATCCAGGACCAGGACGATTCAGTGCTGCGGGTGGTGGGCATCTTCGGGGTGCTCAAGCCGCACCTCGCCACGCACTACCTCTACCACATGCGCGCGACCGATCAGGTCGTCGATTCGCCCACGGTGCGCATCCTCAAGCAGATCCTCGTCGACGAGGAGGAGCACATCCAGTGGGGGCGCGCCCAGATCGAGGAGCTGGCCGACACGCCCAGGAAGCGTCGCCGCGCGAACGAGTGGCGCATGCACCTGGAGGAGCTGCTGACGGAGGCGGGCGGCGTGATCGGCATCCGGGGGAGCGACGAGGAGGAGTGACCTACGTCATCGACAAGGCGCTCTGCATCAACTGTGGCTACTGCCGCCGCGTGTGCCCCACGGAGACGATTCACTACTTCGATACCGACGACTTCATGCACACCATCTACGACGAGGAGTGCATCGACTGCAACGCCTGCGTGCCCGTCTGCCCGGTCGATTGCATCGACTACGACGACACGACCGTGCTCAGCGGTGAGGCCCTGGAGCAGGCGCTTGAGAAGGCGCGCGCGTGGGCGCGGAAACGCAACCAGGACGAACTGCTGAAGGAGCTGGCGCCTCGCGCCAAGTTCCGCCCCTCGGTGATGCCGGCAAAGGCGCGCCGGGGCTCGCAGAAGGACTAGGAGGGTCCCATGGCCCTCAAGATCCTCCCCGGCTGCATCAACTGCGGGAACTGCCGCCATGTGTGCCCCACGGACACGATTCGCTACTACGACACGCCCGACCTCCAGCACACGATCGACCCGCAAGGCTGCATCGACTGCAACCTCTGCGTCGACGCCTGCCCGGTGGAGGTGATCGAGCCGGACAACGCCTACGTGCACGACCCCGAGGAGCTCGCCGCCGCCAAGACCCTCGCCGCCGGCGTGTGGAAGGAGCGCGGCCCGCTCATCCAGCAGGTGTTGAAGGTGATGCGCCAGCGCAACTCACGCTGGGCGCGCGAGCGCGCGGACCGTCGCGACGATCCCGACCGCTATCGCACCGGCAACCGCCAGGCGTAGCCAGGGCCGAATCGGCGAAAGAGCCCGCGACGGTATACTGCCAGACAGGTAGGCGCGTTCGTCTAGAGGCCAAGGACGCCGCCCTTTCAAGGCGGAGATCGCGGGTTCGAATCCCGCACGCGCTACCAGTTTCCGGCCACCAGGGACTGTCGAAGGCCCAACGCCGGAGCCAGGTGCGGGGAACGATCACTGATCGCTCCCGCCGGGCGCAGAGAACGCCTCCGGCACGCGGGTGGCGGCATGCTCCGCGCCCCAACATTCGACCACCTCCGAAGGACGCACGCCGCAGGTGTAGCTGCCCCCGGCACTCACCGAAAGGAAGGCTCCCGAAGGCGCATCAGTCTGCCCCTGCTGTTCGGGCCCCAGCAGGCGACCTCGCCAGACTCTTGCACGGCGCAGCCGTGCCCCGCTCTACGCTCAGGGACTGGAAGTGACCGGATGGGGCATCGCACTCTGGCGATGTGTGTATTGACCGTTTCGGGGCTGAGGCCCAAGCGCACAGCGATCTCGGCGTTCCTACCGCCCTTGCACAGCTCTTCCAACACGCGCTGCTCGCCAGTAGCTGTTGGCTGGGATCTGGTAGCCAACGCGGACGGTACTGCGAACGTTCCGGCGGGCAGTCTGCTGCCCGGAGGGCCCGGCCGGGCGCGTGCGCCAGTGAAGCCAACCGAGCCTTTGTCTTGCTTCGAAGCCCCGAACTCTCAAGGCCACCTATTCAGAACCGCCACCCCTATCGATGGCAGAAGCGGAAGGTCGAACAGGCCCTGCACTCGTTGCCGGAACGATCTGGCCCGCGGGCGCATATTTCTAAGTGACAGTCTGCGCCCACCCAACGCGGCTAGCTGGGTACTTCGCCGAAGAGGCTGCTAACGTGTCGGCTAGCTTGGAGAGGCTCCGCGCCACTTTGACGCGTCGAGCCGCGTTAGAGGCCGGAGCCAATTGGCGCCCTCGTGCTGGGTTGCGGCCTAGAACGCAGGGCCCATCCAGGCGCCGCTGGACCGCATCGCTGAATCGTTTGTGGACGGGTGAGACACCATGAAGCGCACAGTTCGAATCATGAGCGGACTCATCGCTGTGTTCGCTGGGTTGCTGCTGGCAATCTCAGCTGGCGCTGGCGCCCCCATTGCGGGGGCCGTGAGCAGTGAGAGTGGGGAGACCATCATCGAGCTTCGTCTCTGGCAGGACGTGGCCGACCCGGAGAACTTGTACGTCAGCGCCCGCCCCAGCGGTGGGGACTGGGAAGAGCTGGGCACGTTCCCTTTGTGGTGGAGGGCTACAGCGGGTACGCCCTTCAGGCGGAACACCGTCATGGCACTGTGGCCGTGGGTGGCGTGGCGGTGCGCATTTGGCAGCGTGTGCAGGAACCGGCGCGCATTTTCGTCCGTGCCTGCGGAAGCGTCTGTCAGGGCAGCGAACCGTACCGCTCGTCAAGCGAACCGGGGCGACCACTGGCCTGGGGACCGCTGGGGATGATGCCCCTCCCGCTCGACGACGGGCACAACAAGACGGGACGCTTCCGCTACGGCGATCTGACCGTGGCCGTGCCCGCCAACAATCCAGCCCTGCTAGCGGACCGTGAGCATCTTCTGGCCTTGAAGAAGACGTTGGTAGGCGGCATCGAAACCGGATTGAACTGGAGCGCCGCAAGCACGACTACGACATGGGAAGGCGTAACGGTCGAGGGGACACCACCCCGCGTAACAAAATTGCGGCTGTCAGATCGGGGCTTGGCGGGGGAACTATGGGGATGGATAGGAGAGCTGACAGAGCTGACAGAACTGCACCTTGACGACAATGCGCTAGATGGCTTCCTTCCCTCAAAGTTAGGACGGCTCACAAAGCTAACCTCCCTCCGCCTTGGGGGAAACGGCTTCGACGACCGCCAGCAAGGATTTAGGGGTTGTGTGCCGCCAAGTCTCTACAATATACCTGAAAACGATGCCGGCACGCTTACACTGTCGCCATGTACGGCCCCCGCTAACGCGCTACCGGGGTACGGGTACGGAATCGTTGGAGCAGGAACGTATACCACCGGAGGCTTGATATTTGACGTGCAGCCGGGAGCCTGGATTGAGGTGGTGTTTCTATTCCCCGAGGATCTATTTGACTTCGACATGGTCACACACATCTTCGACGACTTCACACTCAGAGGGTTCATTTTTGCCCATGTCTGCTCAAACCTCATCTCTGATTGTTCTTTCCAGCACTGGGTTGTCGTCACGTTCTCGGGAATAGAGTTAGAGCGTAGTAGCTACAGATTTGGACATCGTGCCATCGAATATCTCATTGCTTCCATCTGGAAACCCACCCTCCTTGAGAGAGAAACAGCCTACCCCTGAATGCTGGCGTTAGTGGCACTGGGTATACAGGCAGCCAATGTGAGCGCGCTGCCACTCCGTTCCCAGAGCACAGAGCCCGTGAACAGCAGCGCCTCAAGGAGGCGTCCGTATCGACGGTCCTGACCCTGGGCGCTTCCGGGTACGTGGGGAGCCACCTGGTGCCCCGGCTGGCGGGGCAGGGACACGCCGTGCGGGCCGCGGGGCGCCGCCGGGAGACGCCCGATGCGCGGGAGTGGGCGGGAGTGGAGGTGGTGCAGGCCGATGCGCTCGACCCCGACTCCCTGACGGCGGCCTTCGAAGGCGTCGACCTCGTCTACTACCTCGTGCACTCGATGGCCTCGGGGAGTGGACCTTCCCGAGCGCGCCCGGCGTGCGTTGTCGGCCGCCCGGCTGGCGGCCGAGGAGGCGGGGGTGGGGCGCATCGGTCTACCTCGGGGGGTTGCAGCCGCGGGGAGCGGCCTCGGCACACCTCGCCTCGCGCCGCGAGCCCGTTCCGCCGAACTCATCTCCCGTTGCGAGAACGTGCTCAGACGCCAGCGCCAGTTCGGGGCCTGGGATGCATCGTTATGGCCGCGCTCCAGAAGCGCCGGCCCTTCCGTCGACCAGTCAGGAGCGCGGCTCCCAAGAGTCCTTTTCGGTATGCCGGGAAACCCGCTCCGGCCAGCACGATGCCAGCGGCCACGACGGCTATCGTCCGACGGCAGCGCACTTCCACCCGGCAGGGGCCTGCTCTACCGGTACGCGCTCAGGCCTCTCCACAGACACATCTTCGCGGGACTCACGGAGGCAATCGTGGAACGGGCGACGGGGACAGGGGAGCGCTAGTCGAGCCAGTACTCGCCCTCGAGGGTCGCTCGTTCGCTGAGCAGGGTATCGAGCGTCGTGATCAGCCGCCCGGCCGTCCCCGGGTTCGCCCGCGGCCAGGCTCGGCTGCTGGTGAAGACGAGGGTGGGTGACTCGACCCCAGCGTTTAGCGCCTCCGCCGCAAGCATCCGGTAGTCCGCGACGTCCTCTGTCACAATCGCCCAGCCTTCCGTGAGCGCCCACTCGAAGATCACCTCTGGTTGCGTCCGGAGGTCGGGGTGTTCCGCGACTGCCACTACGGTGTGGCCGCGCGTCCGCAGCGCCTCAGCAATGCCGGGCGAGCACATCACGTCAAGGAGCAGCTTCACCCGCTGAGGATCGCCTGCTGGCGCCTCCACTCGGCCTCAGCCCGGTCCGCCTCCTCGTCCAACCGGTCGAGCCAGCCGTCGACCTCGTCACGGAACTCGGCGTAGTACCCGGCAGCAGCCCGCACTTGTCCGGGCGTGAGCGCCAGCTCCCCTGCGATCCACGCCAGGGTTTCCTCAGCCGGACCCTCCCGCTCTCGAAGGAGCCGCGCCAGCACCCACACATCCGGCCCGCCCAGTACCGCGGCCCGGCGACCGGCAGGCCCGGAGCGGAAGACGATTCCGGGGTGCTGCTCCATGCGCAGGCCCTCCTCCAGGAACCGCTTCGCGACCGCCGAGCGGGACTGCCCGCTCCTGCGACTCTGAGCCTCCAGCCGCAGGAGCAGGTCGTCGTCGACCGTACCGAGAGGTGCTTGCTCATCGCTCCGTCCGACTCCTGACCACGATGTCACACATCGTACCACTGCGAACGCAGCGGACCGGAGGGGGTGGGGTCAGGCGGAGAGTTCGCGGGTGAGGGAGCGCTCGTAGGCGCTCAGGAGCGAGAGCAGGATCTCCTCCACCTGGCTGCGACGCCAGTGGCGCACGCGGCGCTCCTCGAGGCGCGCCGCGCCCGCCTCGTCACGACCTGCGCCCACGCGGGCCACGACCTGCCAGGAGGACCGTTCGCCGCTCCCCCGGTCAACGAGCTCGAAGGAGACGCGAGGGCCGGCGCCCACGGTGACCGTGAAGAAGGCGCCGCCACGGGCGTCCTGCTCGAGGGGGTCGATGCTCAGGGGGAGGGTCTCGCCGTAGACGTGGCGGACGTCCCCGATGCACTCGCTGGCCCAGCGGTAGATGTTGGTGAGGACGCGGCGCTGGGAGTCGAAGTCGTGGGCGCGAGCGAGGATTCCGGATTCGCGGCGCTCGACCCAGCCCTCATGGAGGCTTCGAACGCGCGCCTCGAAGGGCGTACCGTCCACAGCCTCACCTCCTGGAATCTGGGGTTTCTCGTCTATCGGGATATGCCAAGGAGGGGCCGGGCGCCGCCTGCGCCCGGCCCCTCAGCCGGGGGACGTTGAGCTAGAGGGCGTCGTCGCCGCGCTCGCGGGTGCGAACACGAACGGCGTCCTCCACGCTCGAGATGAACACCTTGCCGTCTCCGATCTCGCCGGAGGTGGCGTTGTCGAGGATGGCATCCACGACGGCGTCGGACTTGTCGTCGGCGACCACCAGGGTCAAGAACACCTTCGAGAGGTACTCGACGCGGTACTCGCGGCCACGCCACTGCTCGGTAATACCGCGCTGCTTGCCGTGGCCCTTGACCTCCCAGACGGTGATACCGCCGGAGAAGCCAAGCTCGTCGAGTGCGTCCTTGACGGGTTCAAGACGGTTGGGCCGAATGATGGCTTCGATTTTTTTCACCGGGAACTCCTTTCCGGACTCAGGGTCGGATGCGGGATGTGGCGTGCGCTCACTTGCCGCCTCCTCCGGCGCGGAAGATGCCGGAGCCAGAAGGACCGAAGTCCGGGTAGGCGTCGATGCCGTGTTCCATGAGGTCGAGACCGCGCATCTCTTCTTCCTCGCTCACGCGGAGGCCGATGGTGAACCTGATGGCGAAGAACAGGATACCCGCCGTCGCCGCTGTCCAACCGACGATGGCCGCGATGCCGATGAGCTGCATGAGCAGCTGCTCGCCGCCGCCGCCAAGGAGAAGGCCGTAGTGCTGAGGATTCGCGTAACCGGCCGCTGTCATGCCCGCTTCTGACGAGAACAAACCGACGGCGATGACGCCCCAGATGCCCGCGAAGGCATGCACGGAGACCGCGCCCACGGGGTCGTCGATGCGGAACTTGCTGTCCAGGATCTGGACGCCGTAGTACATGACCAGCGCGCCGATGCCGCCGATGACAACTGCCGCCCACGGGTCGACCGTGGCCGTGCCGGCCGTGATGGCCACGAGGCCGGCAAGGATGCCGTTGATGGTGAGGCCGGTGTCATAGCGACCCGTGCGGAAGCGCGACCAGAGCATGGCCGTGACGCCGCCCGCCCCCGCCGCAAGGGTGGTGGTGACAGCGACGCTCGCCGCAAGCGCTGCCCCGCCGCCCGAAAGGGCGAGCGTCGAGCCCGGGTTGAACCCGTACCAGCCGAACCAGAGGATGAACATGCCGATGGTGGCCAGCGCGATGTTGTGGCCGGGGATGGCCCGGACCTCGCCGTTGGGGCCGTACTTGCCGAGGCGTGCGCCCACGACGATGGCGCCCATGAGGCCGGCGATGCCGCCAACCGTGTGGACGACGCCGGAGCCGGCGAAGTCGACGTAGCCGTTGCCGAGCCAGACGTTTGATTCACCGGCCGCATTTTCGCTAAAGGCGCCCATCCACGTGGTCACATCCCAGCCCCAGTGCACGACCACCGGGTAGATGAGGCCGGTGACGAAGACGGTGTAGATGAGGTAGGCGGAGTACTTCGTGCGTCCCGCCAGCGCCCCTGCCACGATGGTGGCGGCCGCGGCGGCGAAGGCGAACTGGAAGAACCAGCTTGCGTAGTCGTCGAATCCATTGAGGGCAAAGTTGCCAAGCCCGATGAACTGGTTCGAGGCATCGCTTGCGCCGTAGGCAAACGCCCAGCCAACGAGCCAGAAGGAGATGCCGCCGACGCAGGCGTCGATCATGTTCTTCATGAGGATGTTCGCCGTCTCTTGCGAGCGGACGAAGCCCGCCGTGAGCATGGCGAATCCAGCCTGCATGAAGAACACGAGGAAGCCCGCGATCAGCAGCCAGGCGGTATCGACGGCGCCGATGATGTCGGCGACATCGCTGCCGTCACCGTCGTGGGCCGAGACCACGGAGATGATGCCGAGCGCGAGCAGGCCGCCTGCAAGCAGGGCGGTCGGCCGGCGCAGGGCCGGTAGGGCACGTTTCATGCAATCCTCCTCGATGCCCCCGTGGGGCGAAACGTCGACGGGGAAGCTATGGGGCAATGGTTTCCCGCAGATTGCAGGCCTGTTTCCAACAGGTTTCGAAACACAACCTTAATTTGACTGCTCCTTCGACTGCTTCGCTTTGCTCCGCGCTCACTCCCGGGCTGGCGCCCTTGACTGGTCCTTCGACTGCTCCGCTGCGCTCCGCGCCTCGTGTCTTCCCGCTCGCCTGCTCCGCTGCGCTCCGCGCTTCGTGTCTACCCGCTCGACTGCTTCGCTTCGCTCCGCGCTCGCGCCTGGGCCGGCGCCCCGACTGCTCCTTCGAGTGCTCCACTTCGCTTCGCGCGCGCCTGGCTGAGCACCCTTGCGTGCGAGATTTCACAAGCGGCGGGGCTGTGCTACGCTGCCGTGCGCAGCAGCGCACGTTACGTCGTGCACGCTCCATCAATCTCTGACCTGTTTGCAAAGGAGTTGGCGTCAGCGTGAACATTGTCGTCTGCGTCAAGCAGATCCCCGATCCAGAGACGCCGGCCTCGCAGTTCGCCGTGGACGAAGCGGCGAAGCGCGTGATGCCCGCGCAGGGCATCGCGCCCGTGGTGAACCCCTACGACCCCCAGGCCACGGAGGCGGCCCTGCGTCTGAAGGACGCCGCCGGCGAGGGCAAGATCACGGTCATCAGCCTGGGCCAGGACTCGGCCCGAGACGCCATCAAGCACGCCCTCGCGATGGGCGCCGACGAAGGCATCCTGCTGAGCGACCCCGACTTCGAGAACATCGACAACTTCCAGACGGCCGTGGCCCTCTCCCGCGCGATCGAGAAGGTCGGCGACGTCGACCTCGTCCTCATGGGGCGCGCCTCGGCCGACTGGGACATGGGTGTGGCCCCGGTGGGCGTGGCCGAGCAACTCGGCATCCCCTGCGTCACCATCGCAAAGGCGATGGAGCTGGACGGCGACACCCTGACAGTCGAGCGCGTGGTGGACGACGGCTTCCAGACGGTGGAGGTGGACTTGCCCGCGGTGGTCTCCATCTCCAACGAGTTCGGCGAGCCGCGCTACCCGCAGCTGCGCCAGATCATGCTCGCCGCCAAGAAGACCGTGCAGGTCTGGTCGGCGGACGACCTCGAGCTGGAGGACGATGAGGCCGGCGAGGACAACCGCTGGCTGCAACTGGAAGCGCTCTACGTCCCCCAGGTCGAGAGCAACGTCGAGATCATCGAGGGCGACTCCCCCGAGGAGCAGGCCCGCAACCTCGCGCTGAAGCTGCGCGAGGCCAAGCTTATCTAGAGGAACGCCGATGCCTGGAACGCTCATCATCGCGGAGACGGCCGACGGCGCCGTCGCTCCCCTTTCGTTCGAACTGCTGGCGGCGGCGCGCTCGCTGGCCGACCAGGGCGCCGGTTCCGTCAGCGCCCTCGTGGCGGGCGACGAGTCGCTCGCCCAGGCCCTCTTCGAGCGCGGCGCCGACGCCGTCTACCTGGCCGCGGAGGGCTCCCTCGACGCGGGCTACGCCGAGACGGGCGCGGGCGCGGCCCTGGCCGCTCGCGAGGCGGCGGACGCCGACATCGTGCTCATGGGGCAGACGAGCCTCGGGCGGGATCTCGGGCCGATGATGGCCTTCCGCCTGAACACGGCCGTCGCCATGGATTGCGTCGCCCTCTCGATCGAGGGCGGCCGCCTGCGGGCGACGCGCAGCTGCTACGGCGGCAACGCCAACGCCGAGGTCACCTGGCGGGGCGAGACGCAGGTCGCGACGCTCAAGCTGAAGGCCTGGGATCCCCTTGGGCCGGATGCGGGCCGCAGCGGCGCCGTGGCATCGATCGATGCCACGGGCGAACAGCGCGTGCGCGTCATTTCCACCGAGGCGGCGGAGGCGACGGGGGTGCGGCTGGAGGACGCCGAAGTAATCGTCTCGGGCGGACGTGGACTGGGCGACCCCTCGGCCTTCGGCATGATGGAGGAGCTCTCCCAACTGCTCGGCGGGGCAACCGGCGCGAGCCGCGCTGCCTGCGACCTGGGCTGGTACCCGCCCTCGCAGCAGGTGGGCCTCACGGGCAAGACGGTGACGCCGAACCTCTACATCGCGGTCGCCATCAGCGGCGCAAGCCAGCACATGGCGGGCATGTCGGGCTCGAAGAACATCGTCGCCATCAACCGCGACCCCGACGCGAATATGGTGCAGGTGTCGCGCTTCGCCGTGGTGGAGGACTACAAGAAGGTCGTCCCCGCCCTGATCGAGGCGATCAAGCAGCTCGACTAGGGCGCGGGCCCTCAGAGGTCTAGGAAGCTAGAATGGAGCTACCGCTTCAGGTGGCTCGCGACGCCTTGAGCCGCCCGCGGAGGTGAGGCCCGTGGTCACAGCCCTACCGAACCAAGCGCCGCCAGACCTGTATCTGCTGGGTTCGCTCCGCTCCAAGCTAGTTGCCAAACTCACAGGTCTCTCGGTACGCACCCTGCAGAGCTGGCACTCGACAAATCTCCAGACGGCAACAAGAGAGCCGGGGAGACGAGGAACGCCCCGCTACTACTCGTGGGTAGACTACCAACGCCTTTGCGTGGAGTCGTCACTCCGTGACCAGCGCGTACCGACACAGCGGATACGACAAGCCATCCCCAACCTCGATCGCCTATTCCCAGGGTGGTGGGAGATGTCCCTAAGGGCTTACCGGGGTCGCGTCCTTCGAAGTCAGGCCAAGATACACATCACGCTGCGCGACAACTTTGACACGCTGGTCGATGTCCCGGGCGGGCAGATGACCTTCCGCGAGCTGATGGAGGATGAGGCCGAAGACGTCCAAGCTGGGCTGGCAGAATCCTTGTCGTGCTTGGAAGAAAAGGGGCCGTTGTTCAGGAAAGCCTCATTCAGGGACTCCGTCACAATGAATCCGGAGCTCAACGTCGCACAGCCTACAGTCATCAGTACTAGCCTTGAGACTTACTTTGTTAGCGAACTCGTTAAGGAATTTGATGTCGACTATGTGGCTGACAACTACCGCTTAGATCGCAGGCTTATAGTTCGGGCGGTAGAATTCGAGTTCGCGTCATAGCCGTTTTCCTGTGTGACGAGCACATCGCCCGGAAGTTCGAGGGCGTTTTGGATGCCTACGGCCACAGCTGCATTTGGATTGTCGACAACACCAGCTGGGTAGGGAAGCCTGATGCAAGTCACCTGGATCGGCTACATCAGGCTGGAGCAGATTTCTACCTCACGCTCGATCACAATCGGGAGCCGGACGTATGGGCAGCCGTCTATGGGCGCTTAGCCGAAGGAATCGGAAGAATGATGAGGATGAAGCTCAAGCCCAGAGAGCGGCAGGGCATTCCCACCCTGACGTGGTACTGGGCGCGGGCCTATGAACGCTTCGAGCCATGGCTCGGCGACCCCGAGAAGAAGCTCATTCAGGTAGGTATGCGAATCACAAGCAATAGGCGTGAACCGGACTGGGCGCGGGCATATACCCAACAGGATGTCGGGAAGATCGTGCAACAGCGATTGCGCATTCACGAAGGGAACTTGGTCCAGAGCGGCACGCCGCAGCGGAATGTACCTAGGGGGCCAGGGCGTCCCCCGAGTGGGCAGCTCGACTAGGGCGTCTCCGCTTCCGCTTCCGCTTCCGTTTCCTGGCCTTCCGGCTCTGCCTCGGTGGCACCGGGGTTGAGCGCGGCGAGGACGAGATCGCGGGCGAGGGGGGCGGCCAGGGGGCGGCCCGTCTCAGCGTCGTCGAATACGACCGCCGCGATGGCCGCCGGCTCGGCTCGCGGCGAGTAGGCGACGAAGAGCACATGCGCCTGGCCCTCCGCCTCCTCCGCGGTTCCGGATTTGCCCCCAAAGTCCTCGTAGCCGGCGCCGGCGAAAGCCCAGCCGGCGGTACCGCGCGTGCTGGTCACGAGCTCGAGGCCAGAGCGCAGGTGGTCGGCGTGTTCGGGCTCGAGCGGGAGGGGGTGGCGAACGACGGGCTCCACGCCGGCCAGGACCGTGGGGGTTCGTAGCTCGCCGTTCAGGAAGGCTGTGTAGGCGTTGGCTAGCTGGAGGGGCGTGACCAGCAGGTCGCCCTGGCCGATGCCGAGGTTGACGGCATCGCCGGGGTACCAGGGAGCACGCCGCGCCGACTGCTTCCAGGCGGCATCGGGCACGAGGCCCGAATCCTCGTAGAGGCCCTCGACGCCAGTCTCGGCGCCGAAGCCGAAAGCGCGGGCCATGTCGGAGAGGGCGCCGGTCGCCTCGTCATAGAGCGTGAGCGCTATCTCGTAGAAGACGGGGTTGCAGGAGCGCATCAGGCCCTCGGCGATGGTGAGGAGACCGCGCTCGCCCTCCCAGTTGCGGCGGGGCGGGTCGACCCCGTACCAGATGGCGCCGCAGAAGATGCGATCCCCGGGTGCGAATACGCCCTCGGCCAGGCCCGCGGCCCCGGTCACGAGCTTGAACGTGGAGCCCGCCGAGTAGAGCCCCTGCGTGGCGCGATCGTTGAGGGGGTCGTCCTCGCTGGTGGTTAGCTCGGCGAGCGCCTTCTGGTCGCCGAGCTCGAAGGCGCTGGGGTCGAAGGCGGGCGAGCTGTTGAGCGCGAGAATGGCGTTGGTGCGCGTGTCGATGACGACGGCGGCGCCTGCCATCCCCGCGAGCCCTTCGTGGGCGGCGCGGAGCAGGGCGGAGTCGAGGGTGGTATGCACGTCGGCGCCGGGTATGAACTCGCGCTCGAAGAGGACGACGGGCTGCTCACCCCCCAACACTTCGAGGCGGGCCCCAGGGCGGCCCCCCAGCACGGCGTCCAAGGCAGCCTCGATACCGACCGCGCCGAAGCGGTCGCCGGGGCGCAGGAGCGAGTCGGGGCGGGCCTCCAACTCCTCGGCGGTGTACTCGCGCGTGTAGCCGACGACGTGGGCGGCGGCGGGGCCAAGGGGGTGCACACGGCGCTCGTCGAACCAGAGCACGGCCCCGGGCACGGCTTCGACGAAGCGGGCCGCCTCCTCCACCCGCGAGTCGGGGACAACGCCAAGCGGTACCCTCTGGCGGGGTCCGAGGGTGCTCTCGAAGGCCGCCGCGACATCCTCTTCCTCGAAGCCGAACGAGACGAAGGCCGCGGTGACGGCCTCGCGGTCGAACACGCGGCTGCGGTCGAGGCCGATCATGCGGACGTCGAGGGTGATGGCGAGGGGCTCGCCGTTGCGGTCGTAGATGGCGCCGCGGGCGGGGCGTAGCACCTGCCCGCGCAACTCGCCGCCCCCGGCGAGGGCGGGGTGCAGGACGGCCGGCATCCAGGCGATGCGCGGCGAACCTCCTTGGAGAGCAACAAAGGGGACGACAGTGGCATACTCAAGGGCGCCGAAATTGTGTGTTTCGAGGCGGACGCGGAAGGTGATGCGCTGACCATCCTCAGCGGCGGACACAGCAATGGCCGTGACGGCCGCCTCCTGGCGGAAGCCCTCGTAGGCCGCGGCGAAGTCGGCGAGGGGCAGCGCCGCCCGCGTGCGGCTGTCCAGGAGTTCGTACATGGCCGCGGCATCGCCGGCCTCCCAGGCGGCGGCGAAGCGTTCGGCGACGGCGAGCGCGAGCTCCTCGACCGGCGTCGGGGCGGCGGCGGCGGTAGGGGACGGGGAGGATGGCGGCTCGGCATCGCCGCCACCGGTAAGGCTGCGGATGCCTCCGGCCGCGGCGCCCGCGAGAACGCCAACGACGACAGACGCCAAAAGGAACCTGCGTAAGGTCATGCAGTACTCGCGCCTGTTTCCCGCCGTCCTGATTGTAGCAGCGCTGCTTGTGGCCGCCTGTGACGGAGCGAGGAACTCCGACAAACCGACGCCTGGTCCCGAGGTGACGCGTCCAGCGCCGGAGGGTCCCCCGCGGCAGGTGCGGCTGGGGCTGGGGGCGCAGCCGGCGAAGGCGACTCGCGACGTGTACGTCGACACCTTCGCGACGGCGGCCCGCCACGCCGAGCTGGTGAGCATCGCGCGGGTGCCGCCCTGGGAGGAGTTCTTCCCCGGCGCCGAGGTTTCCGAGCAAACGCACGCGCTGATGCATCTAGAGCGGGACCTCGTGCGCCAATACGGACTCTCCCTCCTGTTCGCCATCGACCCCACGGACGGGGCGGTACAGCGGGAGCGCATCGCAGGGCTGCCCGAGCAGGGCGGCCCCGGGCAGGGGTTCCTGCGCGCGGACGTGCAGGAGGCGCTCGTCGCCTACGCCATCTACGTGGCGACGAACTACGAGCCGGAGTACCTGGCGGTGGGCGTCGAGATCAACATGCTGCGGGCGCGGTCGCCGGGCCAGTTCCGGGCGTTCATGGAGGCGTACACACGGGTCTACGACGCCGTGAAGTCGATCCGGCCGGCAACGAAGGTGTTCCCCACGTTCCAGCTGGAGGACCTGCTGGGCCGCCTCACGCAGGAGCACGCACCGGAGTGGGAGGCGGTCGAGGCATTCGGGGAACGGATCGACGCGCTCGCCGTCTCGACCTACCCCTATCTCTCCTCCAGCGTGCGCCTGGTACGGGAGATTCCCGAGGACTACTACAGCCAGCTGCGAGCGCGCTTCGGTGGGGAGATCCTCATCAGCGAAGCGGGATACGCCTCCGCCACGACCGAGGGGCACACCTGGGTGGGAACGGAACAGGAGCAGGAGCGCTTCCTGCAGCGCCTCCTCGAGGACGCCGAGACGAACGGGTTCGCCGCCGTGGTGTGGGTGGCCGAACGCGACCCCACGGAGAGACGCCGCGGGAGCGCCGCCGTGCTCAACGACGTGGGCCTGCGGCTCAGCGACGGGACCGACAAGCTGGCGTGGGCGCTCTGGCGGGAGTGGGCGCGGAGGCCGCTGCCGGCCCCCGCGGGAGCCAACTAGCGGGCAACATCGCGGTCAGCGTTCGGCCGGATCGTCGCTGCCGGAGGTGTGGATGGGCGGCGGCTCGGCGGCGTCGCCAGGATCACCCTCCGGGCCGAGCTCCTCGGCGATCTGAAGGCGGTCGAGTAACTCGCGGCGGCTGATGATCCCGATCATGCGGCCCTCGTCGATGACGGGGAGCTGGTTCAGGCGGCGCTGGGCCAGCAGCGGCATGACGTCGCTGGCGGGGGCCTCGGCGGCAATCGTCACAACCTTGGAGCGCGGGGTCATGATGCGCTGGGCGGGCGTGGAGGCCCATTCGCCACGGGGCACGCGGGCGAGGTCGCTCACGGTCAGGATGCCGACCACGTAGTCGTCGTTGGCGATGACGACGGCGCGCTCGCCCTTGCCGATCATGTACTCATCGACGACCGCCTGGATGGATACGCCGGGGGTGACCTCGGTGAAGGTGCGGTGCATCAGGTCGCGGGCGCGGAGGCGGCTGAGCAGGGTATCCATGCGGATGTTGTTGCCCTCGGCGCGGGCGGCGTTGAGCAGGAACCAGCCGATCATGATCGCCCAGACGCCGGGCACCCACTGGCCCATGAAGAGGAAGACGGCGCCGGCCGCGATCACGCCCCAGCCGAAGGCCTCGCCGGTGCCCGTGGCAATGCGCGTGGCCTTGCGGAAGCTGCGTGTGCGCTTCCAGACGATGGAGCGCAGCACGCGCCCGCCATCAAGGGGGAAGCCGGGGAGGATGTTGAAGACGGCGATCATGACGTTGACGAAGGCGAGGTAGGTGAACATCGCCTCCAGTTGCTCGCTGGAGCCCCGCACCAGGTAGGAGGCGCCGAAGATGACGAGGGCGAGCGCAAGGCTGGTGGCGGGACCGGCAGCGGCGATGAAGAATTCCTCGCCCGCCGAGCGCGGCTGGCGCGAGAGGTGCGAGACACCGCCGAAGATGAAGAGCGTGATGCGCGGGACGGGCAACCCCCTGCGGATGGCGACAACGGCGTGGGCAAGCTCGTGCAGGAGGACGGTGACGAAGAGGAGCAGGGCCGCCGCGCCGCCCACGAGCCAGTAGGTGGCCGTGCTCCAACCCTCATACATGTCGGGGAAGAGTCCCGCCGCGAGCAGGTAGGTGATCACGGCGAGGATGACGAACCACGAGAAGTGCACTTCGATGGCGATTCCACCGATGGAGACAATCCGCAGGCCGCGCTGGGGCATGCCTCTACGGTAGGGCACGGGGGCGGCCAATGCCACGACAGAACGCGGGGCGCCCTTGCGGGAGCGGGCCACGGGCCGGTAGCGTGAACGAATGGCCAGGGTTGCGCTCTTCGTGCCGTGCTACATGGCGGCGCTGCGCCCCGAGGATGGGAAGCATGCGCGGCGCGTGCTCGAACGCCTCGGGGACGAGGTGGCGACGATCGTTGGGCCCTGCTGCGGACAGCCCGCCTTCAACAGCGGCTACCGCGCGGAGGCGAAGAGCGTGGGCCGCGCGCTGCTGCGGGCGGCGCGGGGGCAGGAGACGGTGGTCGTCCCCTCGGGCTCGTGCGCGAGCATGGTGCGGCACTACCTGCCGGGGCTGTGGGCGGGGCCGCGGGGAGCAAGCATCGAGCGGATGAGCGAGCGCTTCGTCGAGTTCGGGGCGTACGTGGCCGCCCACCCCAACCTGGCGGCGCTGCCGCTGCGCCTCGCAGGGGCGGTCGCCTACCACGATTCCTGCCACGGCCGTCGCGAGCTGGGGCTGACGGAGGGGGCGGTGGGCCTGTTGGAGCAGATCGAGGGCCTGGACGTGCGCCGGCTCGCCTACGAGGGCGAGTGCTGCGGCTTCGGCGGCGCGTTCACCCTGAAGGAGCCGGAGGTGTCCGTGGCGATGGCGCGGGCCAAGCTGGAGGACGTGGCCTCGCGCAAGGTGCGGGTGCTCGTCTCCGGCGACCTCTCCTGCCTCGCGCACCTGGAGGCCACGGCGCGGGCCACGGCGCAGCCGCTCGAGACCTGGACGCTCGCCGAGCTCCTCGACAGGGCGCTGGCATGAGCGGCTTCCGCGACCGGGCGCGAACCGAGATCGAGGCGGGGCCACCGGCGGCCACGCTCTCGCCCATCCTGCGGAAGCTGGTGGCAGATAGCCGCGCGCAGCTCGCTTCGGCGAGCCCAGCGGATGCGCGCGCGCGGGCAGAGGCGGCGCGCGCCTACGCCGTGGCCCACCTCGACGAGCTGCAGGAGCAGCTGCGCCAGTCGTGCGAGCGCCAGGGAACGGGCTACCACCGCGCCGCCGACTCCGCCGAGGCGGTCGCGATCGTCTCGAAGCTGCTGGGCGACGCCCGCCGCATCGCGAAGTCGAAGTCGATGGTGGCGGAGGAGATTGGGCTGACCGGCGCCCTGCGCCTGCAGGACCGGGAGGTGCTGGAAACGGACATCGGCGAGTACATCGTCGACATCGAGGGACGGGGGCCGAGCCACATCACCGCCCCCGCCCTGCACCTGAACCGGGCGCGCATCCGCGACCTGCTGGAGGGGGCGGGAGCGGACGTTCCCGACGACGACCCCGTGCGCCTCTCGCGGACGGTGCGCGATGTAGTGGCCGAGTTCTTCGCCGACGTGGACGCCGGCATCACCGGCGCGAACGCGGTCATCGCGAGCAGCGGCCGCATCGTCATCGTCGAGAACGAGGGGAACGTCTCGCTGGGCGTGAGCCGGCCGCGGCTGCACATCGCCGTCACCGGCATGGAAAAGGTGGTGGCGGACGAGGAGGCCGCGCTGGCCGTGCTGCAGGTGCTCGCCCCGAGCGCGACGGCGCAGCCGCTGACGTCCTACACGCACTTCCTGGGAGGGCCGGAGGAGGGGCGGGAGCGCCACCTCGTGGTGGTCGACAACGGGCGCTCGGCGATCCTCGCGGACGAGCGTTACCGCGACGTGCTGCGCTGCATCCGCTGCGGCGCCTGCATGAACGCCTGTCCGGTCTATACGGCCGCCGGGGGGCTCTCCTACGGCTCGCCCTACATGGGGCCGATCGGGGCGGTCGTCTCGCCCCTGCTCTGGCCGGACGGGCGCCACGCCGATCTGCCCTCCGCCTCGAGCCTCTGCGGACGCTGTACCGAGGTCTGCCCCGTGGGCATTCCCCTGCACCGCATGCTGCTCGACCTGCGCGCGGACGGGACGGCGAACGGGGGGTCGGCGGTGGAGCGGCTGGGGTGGAAGTCATGGGCGGCGGCCTTCGCGGGGAGGCAGGGACGCGCCGCCAGCTGGCTGGCGCGCCTCGGGCTGCGCGCGGGGGGCCTCCTGCCGGGACTGCCCGGCGCCGATCCCCGCCCCCTGCCGGCGGCGAAGCCTTCGCGAGACCCGGCGATGCTCATCCCACTCGACTCCATCGAGGCCGAACCCGAGCTCGAACCCGAGCTGCCTCACGGGGACGTGGGCGCGCTCTTCCGCGAGCGCGCGGCCACCGTGGGCGCGATCGTGACCGAGCGCGCGGAGCCTGAGGACGGCGATCGCCGCGTGCGCGCGACCGCCGCCGTCGCCTCGACCGGGAGCGTGCTGCTCACGGGGAAGGCTGCGGCGCGCGGGGCGCTGATGGACGCCCGCCGCATCGTGGTGGAGGTGGACGAGGGCACGGTCGTGCGCTACCCGCAGGACCTCGCAGCGGCGATCGCGGACACGGGCGACGCGCTCATCCTGACCGGCGCCAGCCGCACGGCGGACATCGAGAAGCGCATCGTGCGGGGCATCCACGGCCCCGAGGCGCTCGTGGTCGAGGTCGGTGGCAGCGGGACGGCCCACGCCTCAGACTGACCGCGCATATCGAAGACAAGCCAGGGGGCACGGCATGAGCGAGCGGGAGCTAATCCGCAGCCAGTACGCATTCGCGCAGGACAACCTGGAGGCCGCCATCGGGCGTTGTTCGCCGGAACTGCTGACGAAGACGATCGAGGGCACGCTCACGAACCCGATCGGCGCGACCTATGCGCACACGGTGATCACGCAGGACCTCATCCTCGTGCGCGGCCTGATGGGACGGCAGCCGGTGTACCACGAGAGCGGTCTGGGCGAGAAGCTCGGCTTCGACCTGCCCGAGAGCCCGGTGATCTCGCAGGACTACACCACCAGCCTCGGCTTCGAGCTGGAGCCGCTGCGCGAGTACGCGGCAGCGGTCCGCGCGGCCGTCGACGGCTACCTGGAGTCGGCGCCGGAGGAGGATCTCATGGCCGAAGTCCCCTTTGGGCCGCAGCCGCGCCCGAAGCTGTGGGTGTTCGGCACGCTCGGGGTCTGGCACATCGCCACCCACCAGGGCGAGATCGCGGCCCTGATGGGGCTGGAGGGCCTGCAGGGCCAGATGCTCTAGCGGCCCCACGCGAGCCTAGAAGCGCACGAAGTCGGCGCTGCTGCGGAACATCACGCTGATGCGCGGCCCCGCCTGTTGGGTCTTGGGCAGGCAGTGCTCCCAGTGGAGCTGGCAGGCGCCACCCATCACGAGCAGGTCGCCCCAGCCCGCGGAGAAGCTGACCGACGGGCCGCCACCGTGGGGCCGCACGAGGAAGCGCCGCGACTCGCCCAGCGAGAGGGTGGCGACGAGCGCCTGCCCGCGGCGCTCGCGGCGGGCCTTGTCGCGGTGCCAGGCAACGCTGTCGCTGCCGTCGCGGTAGAGCGCGAGGGCGACGAGGTCGAAGGTCGCGCCGTAGCGCTCGCCGAGGGCGTCGGCGATCTCGCGGATGACGGGGTGGCCGGGTCCGTCGCGGGGGATGGAGGCGGTGAGGCGGGGCACATCGACCATGTGGTCGTACATGATCCGGCGGTGGCCGTGCCAGCGCGTGTCGTCGTGCAGGGCAGCGAAGAGCGTCTGGTGGCCGGCGAGGAAGCCCTGGGCCTGGTCGATCCACGACTCATACCCGAGCTCCGTGCGGCTTGTCCCGGCGAAGGACCGGTCGAACGAAGGCCCCTCGTTCCCGAGGAGGGTGGGCTGCAGGGCGGCGTGACTGGACATGCCGGTACCGTATCAGAACGTACGTTCTATAACAAGCGGAGGGGATTGTAGCTAGCTCTACCGGGAACGAACGGCCTCGCGAGGCTGTCCAACCCCGACTCCAACCTCAACGCCCGCAGCTTTCGACTGGACGAGTGACCAGGAAGCTGGAGCGAACACGACACAGGAGGCAGGCTGCTTAGGGTTGGCCTGTCCCAGGTCCCCGCAGTCGATAAGTGTTAAGGCGCTTACGCCTATTGCGCTTTCTTCCGATATAGGCAAAGATCGCCATCCGTCAGGAACGATACGGCGGGGGGAGGGGGCAAGCTGATGGCCGCAAAACGAAACACGAAGCAGACCTCGCGGCGAGTTGCGAAGGTTGCCTCGAGGGCGCTGCGTTCTAGCCGGACGAGCAAGACCACTAAGAAACTTGCCGGCTCCGCTCTTGCCCAGGCGAAGCCAGCTCGGAAGTCCAAGTGAGGCTTGGTTTCCTGCCAAGGGCTGCGCCCCGTTGCCCTGCGCCCAGCGGTTCGCTACTTTTTCTTCCATGAGCGCGCGACCTGAAGAAGTCACTGAAACGGTCTACTTCACAGTGTCCGTCACGAGCGTAAGAGACGAATCCGGGGGGCATTGGGTTACATGGGGCTTGCAGACAGGTGTCATTACTGTCGGTGCCACGAAGGCCGAGGCGGAAGAGAGAAGCGAGACGGCCCACATCCTCCTTGTGCGGGGATACAAGAAGCTGGGCGAAGAAGCGCTGGCTGAATTCATGGAAGAATGCGGCATCGACTACAGAATCGGTGGGGAAGAGACGGAAGAACATCGACTACCTTCGCGTAGTGGGGGTTTCGCCTCCGCCGCTTAGCGACTTCGCTCTCATTGTTCTTGACCTTGAAGAACACGGATACGTCGAAGACGGCGAACAAGACGGCCTGACCCGGTTCGCCACGTATCGAAACAGGCATGTGGTCGTCCTGGATAGCGACCCGGCGATAACCCTCGAACTCCTCGTTGCTTCAGCTCTTGCCGGAGGGGTTCCTGAGAGCGCCCTCCCAAAAGCCATACGGGAACTGGGCAGACGACGAAATCGACAGTAGCGCAACCTACTCGGTGAGGTCGTCGTAGGTCAGTCGCTTCCCCACCATCCCGTCCACGATGGCTCCCATCACGTCGATAGGGTCTGCGTCCCACAGGCTCTGCAAGCAGAACCCCGGCCCCGCGCTCACGGTAGACTGCGCCGATGCGCATCGGCCTGATCTCGGACACGCACATCCCGGAGTCGCGTCCAGAGCTGTGGCCGCAGGCGTTCGACGCCTTCGCCGGGGTGGAGGCCATCCTCCACGCGGGCGACATCCACGAGTTGTGGCTGCTCGACGAGCTTGCTGAAGTCGCGCCCCTGTGGGCGGCGCGGGGCAACGGCGAAGACGGTTCGGGCGGGCGTCCCCTACAGCCCGACCACCCCCTCCTGCAGGAGGCCTGGACGCTTGACTTCGGGGGCGTCTCCATCGGGCTCGTGCACGACATGCCCGTGCCGGAGATGCCGCCCCACCTCACCGTCGAGCGGGCGATGGAGCGCTACTTCGGGCGGACGGACCTCGATGTGGTGGTGTACGGCCACTCGCACGTGGAGGCGGTGGACGAGGTCGGCGGCGTGCTCTGTGTGAATCCGGGGTCGCCGACCTACCCGCACAACCTGCAGACGCAGCTGGGGACGATCGGCTTCCTCGACATCGAGAACGGAAGCGCCGAGGCCTCGATCTGGCAGCTCACGGAGACAGGCATCGAGCCGTTCGACTGGACCCGCTGGCGGCGTCCACGCCGGTAGCGCCTCAGGCCCATCGCGGTGCGCTATACTCCCGGCAGAACTCCCACTGGAGCAGGGTTGGAAGCCAATTGACAGAATTGGCAGGTTCTTCCGAGGCAGCCAGGCCATCCGTGGTGGCATCGGCTCCCATGCGCGTGCTCTTCGTCGGGCTCGGCAGCCTGCTCGTCGCGATCGGCGTGCTGGGCGTCTTCCTGCCCCTCCTGCCGAGCACGATCTTCTTCCTGCTGGCCGCTGCCTGCTACGCGCGCGGGTCCGAGCGCGCCTACACCTGGCTCATGACGAACCGCTTCTTCGGGCGGTACCTGCGCAACTACTCCGAACATGGCGCGACGCTTCGCACGAAGATCGTGACCATTGCCATGCTCTGGGCCGGGCTGGCCCTTTCCGCGTACCTGATCACGCCACCGGTGTGGGTCTACGCCATCCTCGCCGCCGTGGGCGTGGGCGTGACCGCCCACGTGCTGCGGCTGCGCACCCTGCGCGACTAGGGTTCTCGCGAGGCCGCGAGCCCCGTTAGTTCCCGCTGGTCGTCGTCGTGGCGGGAATAGTTGGCGGCTCCGGCTCGTCGTCCACGGTCGACCCGGAGAGTAGCGCGGCCGGGTCGATGATGATGTTCTGGCCCGATGGGATGAGGGCGATATCAATGTTGGGCGCGAGCTTTATGACCGCGAGGTACTGGATGACCTGCGGCGTGAGCGATTGGTCGAGGAGGACGTTGGCCTGCGCCTGCGCCTCCGCCTGCAGGAGGATGGCCTCGGCGTTACCCCTGGCGCGCTCGATCTCGGCGGCCGCGTCACCCTTGGCGCGCGCCTCGACGGCGCGGGCTTCACCCTTCGCGCGCTCCTCGGCCTGGATGGCCTCGGCCTGCGACTGGGCGATGCGCTCCCCTTCCCGGAGGGCGTTCTGGGCCGCGATCTGCTTCTCTTCGATCGAGCGCTTGAAGTCGGCATTGAAGTCGATGTTGTCGATGAGCAGGTCCTCGACCGTGACGGAGAAGTTCTGAAGGTCGAGCGCCAGCGCATCCCTCACATTTTTGCGGATCGTCTCCCGGTTGGGAGCGATGTCGACCGTGCTGTACTTGACCGTTTCGGCCTTGAAGTACTGGTTGATGCGGGGCTCGACGAGGATGTCGAACCAGTTGACCCCGACCGTTCGGTAGAGGTTCTGCACGGCGCCAGGGTCAACGCGGTAGTTCACCGTGGCGGTAATGACCACGTCCTGGGTCTCCGAGGAGAAGCCGCTGACGTTCGAGAACTGGCGGCGCTGGACGCGGATACTCTCCGTGCGGATCTCCTGCCAGGGGGCGACGAACTGGAGACCCTCACCCTTCTGCCCGATGATCTCGCCGAACTGGTAGACGACGGCGACGTCGCCGGCCTCGACCTGCTTCAGCGCGGAAAGGGCGGTGTGGGCGCCTGCCCAGACTACGAACACGATGATCGCAAGCGCGACGATGATGAGGCCGCGATCGGCCTCGGGGCTGCCCGGTTCCGCCTCGCTGCGCATCGCCCGTCCGAACAGGAAGGCGACGCCGCAAAGGATGATGGCGATGGCGACACTGACAAACCAGACCATGACTACTCCCGGGGCGCTTGTGGCCTCGATTGAGTCTACGGGGGTTGGCGGTTAGGCGTGGCCCCCGCTGCCGCCTAGCGGCCGTTCGCCCCGTCAGCTACCGCCCAGCCCTCGAACAGCAGCCGCTCAATGGTGACGCCAAACAGCTCCATGTCCTCGGTCAGCGCATCCTCTATGCGCTCCCCGATGTCCTCGTGGCTGGACCCAACCTCATCCACCTTGTACAGGGACATCGCTTCCTTGAAGTAATGGCTGACGCGCGGCTCGATGAGGATGTCGAACCAGTTCGGCCCCACGAGCCGATAGAGATCGAGGACGGCCTCGCGTGCGACGTGGTAATCGACGGTGACGGTGACGGTGACCTTCACCCTGTCCCGGGTGAACCCACCAACCTCTTCGAAGCGGGCTCGCTGGAGCCCAACGGCGACCGTGCGGAACTGCTGCCAGGGGGCAACGAACTGGAGACCATCCCCCTTGAGCCCGACGATCTCGCCGAACTGGTAAACGATGCCAACATGTCCTTCCTCCACCCGCTGCACGGTGCGGTAGCCGGTGTACCCACCCGCCCAGCCCACGAACACGATCACCGCCAGGGCGACCAGCAGCGTGCCACTTCGAGCCCTGGGGCTTCCTGGCTCGCCCCCGCTCCGCAGCACTAGCCCGACGAGCAAAGCGATCCCACAGACGAAGGCCGCGCCGATGACAGTCGCAAACCAGTCCATGGGCTATGACCTACCCGGTGGTCGGTGGTCGGTGGTCGGTGGCCGGTGGTCGGTGGTCGGTGGTCGGTGGTCGGTGGTCGGTGGCGGACCAACAGCCAATAGCCAACAGCCAACAGCCAACAGCCAACAGCCAACAGCCAACAGCCCCCTCATACGCGCGCCCAGTCGTTCGTGCTGAAGATGTCCTCGCTGAGGGCGCTGCGCTGGCCGAGGGCGAGGCGGTGGCCGCCGGCGGCGCCGATCATCGCGGCGTTGTCGGTGCAGAGGGAGGGTGGGGGGATGCGGACGGGCACGGGGCTGCGGACGCGCATCTCCTCGCGCAGGCGTCCGTTGGCGGCTACGCCCCCCGCCAGCAGCACCTCGGCCACGTCGAGCTCGCGGGCGAGGCGCGAGACCTTGCCCGTGAGCACGTCGACGACTGCTTCCTGGAACTCCCATGCGATCTCGGCGGGCGAGGCGCGTTCCTCGCGCACGGCGTGGAGCACGGCGGTCTTGAGGCCGCTGAAGCTGAAGTCGCAGGTGCCGCGCAGCCAGGCGCGGGGGAGGTGCAGGGCGGAGGCTCCGGCGCTGGCGGCGAGCTTCGCGATGGCGGGGCCGCCGGGGAAGGGCAGCCCGAGCAGGCGTCCCGACTTGTCGAAGGCCTCGCCGGCGGCGTCGTCGAGGGTGCCGCCAAGGCGCTCGTACTGCCCGTGCTCGCGCATCAGGATGAGGTCGGTGTGGCCCCCGGAGACGACCAGGCAGAGGGCGGGGAAGGCGGGCGGCGGGCCATCGACGAGCCAGTTCGCGTAGACGTGGCCTTCGAGGTGGTTCACGCCGAGGAAGGGCAGGTCGCGCCCGAAGGCGATCGCCTTGCCCGTGCTGTAGCCCACGAGGAGCGCACCCGCGAGCCCGGGGCCGCGGGTCGCGCAGACGGCATCGACATCGTCGAGGGTGCAGTCCGCCTCGGAGAGGGCCTCACGCACGACGGGCGTGATCTGGCGCAGGTGCTCGCGGCTCGCGACCTCGGGCACGATTCCCCCGTACTTCGCGTGCAGGTCGACCTGGCTGGCGACGATCGTGCTGTGGATGGTGGTGCCGTCCTCAATGAGGGCGGCGGCCGTTTCGTCGCAGGAGGATTCGATCGCGAGGACCAGCATGGTCCCGCGATCGTAGCCCAGCGCCCCCGTCGCCGGCCACGGGGCGGCGCCCCGAGGCCGTAGAATGCGCCACCGGAGGCGCAGATGGCTGTCACAGTGAGGCTCTTCCCCACGCTCCAGAACCTCTCGAAGTCGAAGCTCGAGACGTACGAGCGCGACTGGCACGAGGGCCTGACAGCCCAGGAGATCCTGACGGACGAGGGGTTCAACGAGCGCGACTCGGAGGCCGTGCTGGCCGTCATCAACGACGTCCAGTCCCAGCTCGATACGCCCATCGCCGACGGCGACGACCTCGAGTTGCGCATCAACATCCAGGGCGGCTGACCGATGCCGGACCGCGACCTCGATTTCGCCCCCGCGCACGAGCTGGCGGCGCTGGTGCGCTCACGCGAACTCTCGCCCGTCGAGCTGATGGAGCGCTCGCTGGCCCGCATCGAGGCTCTCAACCCGAGCCTCAACGCCTTCGTGCAACTGGACGCGGAGGGCGCCCTGGGGGAGGCCCGTGCGCTCGAGCAGCGGCTGGCGGGGGGCGAGGAGGCAGGGCCGTTCGCGGGGCTGCCGCTGGGCGTGAAGGACCTCGAGAACGCGGCCGGCTTCGTCACCACCAGGGGCTCGCGCCTCTACCGCGAGAACCGCGTGGACTTCGACGACGCGCACGTGGCGCGGCTGAAGGCGGCGGGCGCGATCGTCGTGGGCAAGACGAACACGCCCGAGTTCGGGCACATCCCCTTCACCGACAACGAGCTCTTCGGGCCGACGCGCAACCCGTGGAACCTCGAGCGGACGCCGGGCGGGTCGAGCGGCGGCTCCTCGGCGGCGCTGGCCTCGGGCATGGTGCCGCTGGCGACCGCGAGCGACGGCGGCGGCTCCATCCGCATCCCCGCCTGCTACACGGGGCTCTACGGGCTCAAGCCCTCGCAGGGGCGCACGCCCATTGCACCCCGACCCATGCCGACCTGGCTCAGCATCAGCTGCTACGGGCCGCTCACGCGCTGTGTGCGCGACGCCGCCATCTACCTCGATGTCGTGGCGGGACCGCACCCCGCCGACCCGGAATCGCTGCCCGCCCCGGATGTCTCCTACGCGGGCACGCTGGAGGAGCCCCTTCCGAAGCTGCGCATCGCCTTCAACGAGACGCTGGGCGTGACGCGCGTGCAGCGGGATGTCCTGCGCGAGGTACGGACCGCCGCCGAGGCGTTCGCGGCGATGGGACACGAGGTCGAGGAGACCCACGACACGATTCCCGAGATGGGGGGTTGGTGGGCGCGGGTCTCGGCCTTCCAGTCGCTGGGACAGGAGTGGGACAACTTCTCGACGCGCCACGACGAGTTCACGGAGCGCTACGTACGCCAGCTCGACCGCGCCCTTGATGTTAGCCCGTCGGACTTCCAGGAGTTTCTGCGCCGTCGCGGGGAGCTGGTCGCATGGACGGCGAGCCTGTTCGAGACGTACGACCTGCTGCTCACACCCACGCTCCCAACGGAGGCATTCGGACCGTCGGGGCCGATCCCGCGGGAGGTAGAGGGCGAGCAGGTGAACGGCATCGCCTACACCTACCCGTTCAACTTCACGGGCCACCCGGCCGCGTCGGTGCCGGCGGGTCTGACGGATGCGGGTCTGCCCTGCGGCCTCCAGATCGTCGGTCCACGCCACCGCGACGACCTCGTCCTGCGGGCCTCCTACGCCTACGAGCAGGCGCGCCCCTTCCCGCCCCTGCCGGGGTCATAGGCAGGGAACAGATGAGAAGCGAGAGGTGCGGGCGATAGTGCCCAGCGAGACCGCCCGCACCTTCTGGCCATACATCGCACGTTCGATCGAGCGCATCACGACAGCGCTCTCCGAGCTCGAGGCTGCCGGCGTACCGCTCGACTGGCGCCCTCCGACCCCCGACGCGAACAGTGTGTACACCCTCGCCGTCCATGCCCTCGGTACGACGGAGCACCGGCTGCTGGCCGTCCTCTGCGGGCTCGACGTCGAACGGGAACGGGAGGCGGAATTCGCCTCCGAGGGGGGCTCCGCCACGGCGATCCAGGACGAGTGGCGCACTCTCAGGGCTCGGGTCGAGGCGGCGGTCGACCGGCTCACCGAGGAGGACCTCGCAAGAACGCGGCAGTACCCGATACGAGGCGAGATCACCGGGCTCGACGTGCTGATCGTGGTCGCGAGGCACATGGCGGAGCACGCCGGGCAGGCGGAGCTCACGCGCGACCTCGCGCTGGCGTCGACCCGGGGCTGAGGGGGCTAGAATCCGGCGGGCGGGAGGTGGCGCATGCCGGAGATTCGACGGCCCGACGGGGCGGTCATCCACTACGAGACGTTCGGCGAGGGTTTCCCGCTGCTCTGCTTCGCGCCGGGCGGCGTGAACAGCGAGATCGGCTTCTGGTCGGTGAGCGCGATCAACCCGATCGAGGAGTTCGCCTCTGACTTCATGGTCATCGGGATGGACCAGCGGAACGCGGGCAAGAGCCCCGCGCCCGCGGCCCCCGCCCCCTACGACGTGATGGTCGCCGACCAGATCGCGGTCCTCGACGACCTCGGCGTCGAGCGGGCGCACACGTTTGGGGGCTGCATCGGGGTGGCCTTCATCCTGCGCATCGCGCAGGAGGCGCCGGGACGCATCACCGCGGGGGTGGGGCAGGACCCGGTGGGGCTGAACCACACGAATTCTGTCGACACGTTCATGGACATGTTCCGGCCGACGCTCGCGCTGGCGCGGGGCGACGGCGTGGGCGCGGTCGTCGAGGCGGCGATGGCGAACCCCGTCTTCATGGCGAACAACGCGGCCGGACCGTTCGCGCGGCGCATCCACGACGACGCGGAGTTCCGCGCGGAGATGGGGGCGATGAGCGCGGACGCCTACGTGTCGCTGATCGAGGCCTACGCGGACGCCATCTGGCCGGACCGGCCACCCTACTTCAGCGTGGACGAGGCGTTCGTGCGCGCGTGCGAAACGCCCCTGCTCATCCTGCCGGGCAGCGACCCGTTCCACCCCACGAGCATCGCCGAGCAGATCTGTCGCGACGCTCGAAACGCGCGCTGCCTCGATGTCGACTGCCGCAGCGAGACGAAGCTGGCGGGTACGATCGAAGCGGTTCGCAACTTCCTGAAGGAGCACACGCCATGACGATGCCGGGCATGGGGGTCGATGCGACGGTGCAGGCGCAGTACGCGCAGCTGGTCGATCGGGTGCTCGACTACTGCAAGCTGGCGGTGGCGGATCTGACGGTCGAGCAACTGTGCGACACGCAGGGTCGGAGGACGAGCTCGATCGGCTTCGATGTATGGCACGTGCAGCGCACCATCGACAACATCATCCACTTCGCCTTCGACCGGGAGAAGCCGGTCTGGGTCGCGCAGGGGTTCGACGAGGCGTGGGGTTTGCCGCGCGTCGAGCAGGGCACGAACATGACCGCGGACGAGGCCTACGACCTGCGCTTCCCCGGGCCGGAGGAGTTTGACCGTTACACGGAGGCGCTGCGAGAGGCGGTGGTGCCGCGCATCGCCGCCATGAGCGATGAATACCTGACGACCTTCCAGCGGTTCAGGCCCTGGGGCGAGATCTCGCGCATGGAAGCGATGGGGCATGGCCTCATCGGGCACGCGAACGGCCACCTTGGGCGCGCGACCTACGCGCGCGCCCTGCTCGGGAAGCCGGGACTGCCCTACTAGTAGTGGTCGGTGGTCGGTGGTCGGTGTTCCCTGTTCCGCAATTGACACAACATCCCCATCGCCCGGGATGGCGAGCGTGAGGGTGACGTTGTTCTCGCCGTCGATCGTGGCCTCGTCCAGGAGCAGGTTGAGGAGTTCGCGCCGTTCCTCGTCGGGCAGGTCGTCGAGGCCGTCGCCCACGCGCTGCGTCCACTCCACGACGCGCTCCAGCACGAGGCGCTGGTCGGCGTGCGCCGACGCCCTCGTCCGATACTCGTCCAGCCGTGCCCGGAGGCGCTCCAGCCGCTCGCCGATGAAGCGGCGCTGGTGGTCGAGTTGTTCCTCGGTGATCTTCCCCGTCACGTAGAGGCGGATGGCGCGGTCCTCCTCCAGCTGCACGCCCGCCAGCTCGCGCTCCGTGCGCGCGACCTCGCCGGCCACGTCGTCATCCGCATCGCCGTCCAGCGCCGCCAGACCGGCCACGATCAGGTCCGGATGCTCCAGCACGCGCTTGACCTCGCCCCAGACCAGGGTCTCGAGCCGCTCGGCGCGGATCATCGGATGCTCGCGACAGCGCAGCGAGTGCGGCGCCTTCATCCCGTAGCACTGGTAGTAGCGCCGTGGCGTATCGAAGTCGTAGCGGTAGGTCTTCCCGCCGCGCCTGACGGTGTGGCGCCGCTTCGCGATGGGACCCATCAGCATGCCGCACTCGCTGCAGCGGACGAGGTGCTGGAGCAGGTGGAACACCTTCGTATTGCGAGAGGAGCGGAGCCGCCGCCGCTCCCGCACCGCCTGCGCCTGCTCCCATATCTCGTCGTCCACGAGCGGGGGGAAGGGCACGCCGATCCAGCTGTCGCGGGGCTGCTCGTGGATGCGCGTGCCGTCGTCGGTGGCGATGTGGCGGGCCTTGCCGTACCACCAGGTGCCCAGGTAGGTCTCGTTGCGGAGGATGCGGTTGACCTGCGGCGCGTGCCAGCGCGAAGCGCGCCCCCTCGTGGGGACGTCCTCGCTCGTGAGTCGCTGGGCGATCGCGAGCCCGCCCATGCCCTCGTGGACGTACTGCCGGAAGATACGCCGCACCACCTTGGCCTGCTCCTCGTCGACGGCGGGCGCGCCCTCCTCGGTGATGCGGTAGCCGAAGGGAACGCAGTTGACGGGGATGCGGCCCTGCTTGGCGGCGCCGCGCTTGCCCATCGAGGCGCGCTCGCGGAAGTTGTCGAGCTCGATCTTGCCGATCGCGGCCATGAGCCCGAAGGTCTTCATGTCGATCGCGTCCATCACCGCCTCGATGTCGATGCGCTGCGCCTCGACGACCTCCATGAGGGCGGCGGCGGGGTACATGCCGCGGCTGAGGCGGTCGGACTTCCAGCAGACGACGGTGTCGAAGCGCCCGTCCCTGGCGTCGGCGAGCATGCGCTGGAACTCGGGGCGCATCTTGGACCAGCCGCGGCCGACCTCCTGGTAGCGCGCGGTGATGGTGTAGCCGCGCTCCGCGCAGTAGGCCTCCATGTCGCCGATCTGCTCGGTGAGGGAGGTCTTGTCGTCCTCGGCCTGGCTCTTGTCGGAGACGCGCGCGTAGATGGCGGCGCGGCGGTTCTCGGACTGTCGTGGTTTTCTGGTTCCCGGCATGGCTGCCTCCTCCGAATACAAAGACCCGCCTCCTGCGGGGGCGGGGGCGGGTCCGCGAGCGGTAGCATGCGGCCCGCGTCACCTGTTCCCACAGGCGGCGCCACGGCCCGGGGTGCTCACAGCACCGCCGGGCCACCTTGTCGCCGCCAGCGTAGCGAAGCCGGGGTGAGGCGGTCAAAGCACCGCACGCGCCAACGGTGCGGTTCATCCTACCGGTCCTTACTGCCATCGCCGTCGCCGTCCGTCGGGGCGGCGCGCGTCGCATGGTCGAGCAGGATGGCGGCGATGCGGCGCAGCCGCGCCTCGGCGTCGGGGGCGGGCCGGACCTTGATGGCGACCACGCGGGGCTGCGGGCCACTGGTGTGGCCACGCCCGGTGCGCCCCGGTTGCTTCGCCGCTTCCATCTCGCCCGTCCCGCTGTGCAGGCGCGCCGCTCGCGCAGAGCGCCTGTTCTACGATCCAGCGTGGTGGACGAAGGTGGGGGCGGTAATCCCGCCGACGGGACTTCACCGGTGAAGTCTGCAGTAGCGGCCGGCGCAGGCCGTTCCCGGCCGCGCACGCTCGCCGTGGCCGATGGCGGCGACTGTGTGCGGGTGTGGGTCAGTACGCACGACCGGGACGATCGCCGGGCTGCGAGGCCAGGTCGTCCGCTGCGAGCCGCGCCTGCACGCGCACGGCCTCGCCGGGCACGCCGAAGTACTCGGCGATCTCCCAGGAGTGGACGAACCCCTCGGCGTCGATCAGCAGCTCGTGGGCGAAGTCGTCCGCCTCCCGCTCGTAGCGGCGCCGCAGGTGCTTCGGCTGCTCGACGTGGTTGCCGCGATGGAGCAGGCGGTGGCCGATGGCGTGCGCCGTCTCCCAGCGCCGCTCCTCCGGGCTCAGCCGCTCGGCGATCAGGATCTCGCCGCCCACCGTCATCTCCGTCTGCACATCGAAGTGCCACGGCCGCACCCCGAGGCCGAGCCCCGCCGCCACCGCCTCGACGTCCACCCGCCCGCGCAGCCCCAGCTCTCGCCGCAGCGCCGCACCCCGCCGCTGCGCCCGGTTCACGTCTCCAGGCGCCTCCGCTTGCGGCGCTCCGCCCTGACGAAACGGATGTAGCTGCGGATCGACTCGACATCCTCCATGGGGAGGCCGTCCACCGCGTCACGGAAGTAGACTTCCGTCTCCTTCAGCAACTCCGCCTCGACGACGTCGCGACCCTCCAGCTCCCCGACGCTCGTCTCCAGGTGGAAGGCCAGCTCGACCAGGTGCTCATGGGTGGGCTTCGTCCGTCCCGCCTCCCAGCACCAGACAGTGTGGGTGGAGACGCCGCCGAGGGCGCCGAGGCGCTTCTGGGTGAGACCGGCGCGCGTGCGCGCCGCGCGGATGCGGGACCCGAGGGCGATCCACTGGGAGCTGTGCTGGTCGGTCATGGGCGGGACTCCCTGCGCGTGCGGTGAGGGGAGCAGTATAGAACGTGCGTTCTTGACGGCCACCTTATTTGAACTTACTCTACCGGCCTATTCAAGATTACGCGAGGGAGAAGCGTCGCAACTCGTTGTCGCGCATCCCCCCCACTGGAGGATTTCCGTGCGTCACGCACGTTCGAACAGGAGAAGCGCACCCGTCCGCAGGGCCTCGCCCCGCCTCCCCCGCTACCGCGGCGCTCCGGTCATCGCCGGCCGCGCCGTGCGCTGCGAAACCCCTAAGTTGCCGCCCGACTTCCCCGCTCGCCTCGAGCGGCTGCGGCGCCTCGCCGGCTGCACCTGGGACGAGTTCGCCGAGGCGCTGGGCGTGGAGCCCAAGCGCGTGCTCGGCTGGCGCCACGGCGCCGAGCCCCACGCCGGCGCCTATCACGCGCTGATCGCGCTCGCCTCCGGCATGCCAGGGGGCCTGCGGATCCTGCTGGGCGAGGACTTCCTCGCCGCCCTGCGGGAGGGCTGACGCGATGGCGCGACGGCGTGGCCCCCTGCTCCAGGACGACTTCGGACCGGCGATCGCGGCGCTCAAGGAGGCGTCCGGGCTGACCTGGGCGCAGTTGGCGCGCCTGCTCGGCACGAGCACGGTCAACCTCTGGCGCTGGCGCAACGGCGTGCGCCCCAACGCCGACCACCTGCTCGGTCTCCAGGCGCTCGCGCGCCGCCTCGGCCTCGAACACGTCCTGCCCGCGGCGCGCTTCCATGAGCACCATGGGGTCGCAGCACTGGGTGGCGACGGGGACGCCCCGGGCCGCGAAGGGGAGCGCGATGCCTGACACCGCGAGCGGCCGCGAGCGGCCGCGCTACTCCTTCGAGACGCGCTGCCGCGCCGTCCGGTTGATGCTCGGCGGCATGAGTGCGGCCGCCGCCGCCGCGAGCGTGGGCGCAGACCCCAGCAGCGTCTACCGCTGGCTCGCGCGCTACCGCGCGGACGGCTGGGCGGGACTGCGCGAGCGGTCCCCGGTTCGCCCCTGGCGGCGACTGCTGGTCGAGGCGATCGCGGGCTACAAGGCCGAGCAGGGCTACCCGCCGAGCTTTCGCGATCTGGTTGAGGCCACCGGGCCCCGCTCGTCGACGTCGGCGGTGTGGTACTGGCTGGAGGTGTGCGAGCGCGAGGGCCTGCTCGTGCGCGAGCGGGGACGGGCGCGCGCCCTCGCGCTGACGGCGGCGGGACGGGCGCTCGCCGGCCTGCCCCCGGAGCGCGAGCCGTCGGCCAGGGCGGGCGCTTCCGGTGGGCGGGCGGCCTAGCGGACAGCGCGCTGGCGCGGCGCAGCAGAAGGGCTGGCCAGGTGCGGCCGGCCTACGAGCCCTCCGGTTCGGCTGGCGGAGGCGGAGAGAGGGCGGCCAGGCGCCGCTCAAGGTCTTCGTCCCTGGGGTCGAGGAACGCATCGAGCGCCTCGGTCGCCTGGCGCCACTGGCCGAGCGCGACGTGCGACGCCATCTGTTGGTAGTGCGCTTCGACGTCCCACACGTCGAGTTCGGCAGGCTGATCGAAGTCCCGGGCGGCGGCCGCCAGCTGCCCCGACAGCAGCGCCGATGATCAGTCCTCGAGCGGCTCCTGCAGCCCCGCCGGAATGTCCCGCAGGCGACCGCTCGACTCAACCCCTCCCGCTACCTCTGGCTTGAACGTGCTCACCCAGCTCGTGCGGGAGATGTCCCCGCTTGGCGGATCACCAACGGGATCCTGCATGCCGCTGAATTGGCGCGCAATTCAATCCAATAGACTCCAAGTACTCCAGGGCTTAGTACGACGGGTATCCTCGTCATTCCTGCGCATACAACCGGATCATCCCACAACAGCCCAAGGTCAATCCGCGACACTCCGTCCTTAACAAAGTTTGCTTTTCCATCACCTTCGATGTTCGTCGATATTCTCCACGAAACATCAACTGAGTCCAGATTCACCCTCCCAAGGTACACAGCAGAATACGTAGCCAAGAGGTCAAAACTGACTACGACGGGCAAGCTATGAACAATCACAGTCTGCCCTAGGATGTGCGGCTGATGGAAACCTCGACTGAGCGAGAATGGCCACCATGGTGCGGCGTCGGCTGCGTCATCCTCTGAGATGAATGTTGATGCCTTGGATATCGAAATGGGCGATGAAACTGTATAGTTTTGGAGTGTTGTATCATCACCAATGTCAGTACCTTTTGAAACTTCCTTATGGCCGATGGGCCTGACGATAGCTGCCGCTAAATCTTCCTTCACCGATTCCCTATGGCCGGAAGTCAATTAGAGAAGTGCTAGCGAATGCAAATCCTTCACCGACCCAGAACGCACTGGCTGCTGCATTTCCTGACCAGGCCGAACCAGACCCGGAGTCACCGTGGCAACCTGTTTCGTCTGATGTAGAGTGGGTTCCCCCACTCGCTGTGCTGTCACGGTACGCGCCGTTGACGTACAAATCGCCATCTTCCCAAATCGATTGAGAAGGTGGGGCTGTCCAAGCCCAAGCGACCATATATCCGCAAACGAAGGTATCACCCCAGTACCACCAGGTGAACGACATCGCAACCGAAACGGTGTAATATTGGCTACTTTTACCGATAAGCGGGCTGGGGACAGCTCCTGAGCTAGCGGACCTCTCGCCGGTAGCGATGTTGCTTGTGACTGCCCGGAGGTTGGACGCAGGATCGGCAGCGATCGCCTCTATTGCGTCGATATCGTATGCGACCGCAGGGCCAGGCAGGCGTGCGGCGTTCAGTAACTCCTCGGTCGTTGGTTCTTCTGCGTGAGCAACGGGGTTGGTTGACTGCGCGCCGCTCGCGGTGAGAACAACAACCGTCAATACGGCGATGAGCAAAGCTGCCGAAACCTGGAAACCCCCTCGCCAAAACTCAAGAGGTAGGCTAGTGCGGCAGAGCCTATTTCGGTACTTGTCCACTAGCTTCCTCCATGCCCGATCAGGGGCATCACTCGCTGAAATCACAACCCCCTCAGAGGGGGCACCAAGGAGACTACGAGGAAGGGGTCGCCGATGTCAACAGCCCCACGTACGTACAAGGACCGCCGGGGCCGATGTTCGATGATCGAGACCCGTCCACTCGGGCAATGACTAGTTGACGACCTCGGGCTCCGCCACCGTGGTACCAGGGACCGCCAAGGGCCCGAGGCCGAGCCGCACGATTTTCACGCGGGGCCCGCGTCCGATGGTGAACTAGCCAGGGGCAGCCGAAGAAGCGCTGTTGAACTCGGCCATCCCCGGTAGGCACGGACACGTGTTGCTTGCTGAAGAAGCGACGCCGGGACAGACCACGGAACAATGTTGTTCCCTGTCGCCGTGCTGAGTGGAGTCTTTGGGATCAGGAACTTGGTCGAGGCGCACGATCGGGGACTCACCCTGGTTTAGGCGCACTCTTTGGCAGAACTCTTCTCCTTCATCTCAACGACCACAGAATAGAGTTTCCGGTGAGGTCACGTCTTCCGGCGAGGGCGATGCGGTCCACTTGGCGCGTAACACAACGCACCGGTCAGTTGGGCAGGTCAAGGCCCACAAGTAGCGCAGCGTTTGGTGTGCAAACGCGAACACGCTGTCGCCTTCAAGTCCATGCTGCGCCGCCGAGGCGTCCGCGTAGTCTCCAATACGGAACACCCCGACGACTCGCCCACCGGCAAACTCATGGAGGCGATCATCGAAAGCGTCGACGAGTTCTACTCGGACAATCTGGTACAGGTCTCGTCTCCAGAGAACGGTGACGCCGCTTTGGTCGGCCTCGGCTTGGAGCTCTCTCGCCAAGTTCGTACTCTTCCGACTCCCCCCGAAGGCGCGGTCCTCCGACACGAACACGGCTGACCGTTCTTCGGATGCTACGGCTGCGTCAATAGCCGAGCGCCAGACTAAGTAGTCACTATATCCGTCCTCCCGTCGATCCCCAGCGTGGACGAAGGGACTCGTCCCAGAGTGGAGCTTGTCGATCACCTCATCGTGGGAGATACCTGGGGTAGGAGTGATCGACACACCGAGTTCTGCCAAGCGACCGTCCCAGAGTTGCAGGGCGGAATCTCTCAATACACCCACATCAGGCACTGGGATATCACCGGCACCGAGCTTTCGGAGCGTTTTCGCGCTAGTCATGAACTCCCCGGTGCACCCTGTCCGTAGCTTCTGTGATCCGAGTTCTGCACTCTTTCTCGACTACCGTCGGGACGCAGATACGGCGCCTTTGTCCCTTGTCTATCTGCGGCATCTGGCATCCGGGGTACTTCTAGGCAGCCAGGTACTGCCCAGCGAAGGGGGCTCCGCCCGTGAAGTCCCCTCGTGACCCCAGGAGGGACTAGTGGAGCGCACCGGGGCCGGTTCGACCTCGGTGGTGGCGTCTCGGCTGGCGGCGTGCGAGCGCGAGGACCTGCTAGTGCGCGAGTCGCGCCTCGCGCGGGCGATCACGCTGACTGCGTCCGGGCGGGCGCTCGCCGGCTCGCCACCGGAGGGGGAATCCCCGGTCAGGGTTGAGTCCGCGGTCGGCGGGCGCGCCGCCTGGAGGGACGGTGCTGTTGAACAGCCGCCGCCCTCCGGGTGGGCGAGATCACGCGACCGGTACGCGCCGGCGCTTCAAGCGCACGTCTACGTCGTAGCCGAGCACGCGCGCCACGGCGTGCAGGGTTTCGAGGCGCGGGCTGTGCTCCGCTGATTCGAGACGAGCGATCGCGCTTCTCGGCACCCCCACGGCATCGGCGAGTTGCTGCTGTGTCCAGCTCCTTCGTTCGCGCAGGGCGCGCAGCTGGCCGACGATCGCGCGGCGCAGTCGCAGGGTCTCGTACTCCGCCTGGATCTCGGGGTCGGCGGTGACGATCTCTTCAATGTGTGCTCTAGCGTTCCTGGCCATGACGGTTCCTCCAGTCTGCAAGCCGCCGCTGGGCGGTGGCGAGCGCTCTTCGATCGAGGCGCTGCGACTGCTTCCGCCAGGCGTGCAGCAGGACGTAGCGACCTCCATGCTCGGCGTAGGCGATCCGGTGCGAGCGCGGGCGCAGCTCGAAGATGCGCGCCTTGCGGTCGATGATGCGGGCATCGGGCATGCGCAACGCGCTTCCCCGTTCCTCCAGTTCCACGATCAGATCAAGGATCGCCGCCACGTCGCGCTTGTCCCCCGATCGCCCAAGTCGTTCTACATAGACAGCAACGGGTTCGTCACCCCTCGCGGTCTCGTAGTAGACGACCTCCGGCACCCGGGGAGTGTAACATATATGTGACGTTCCACACCTTCGGCAGGGGGGATCTTCGATAGACCGCCGCTCGCGATCCGTGGTCACGAGCGGCGGCGGGAGGATCCGGACCTCGCGGCCTCCGGCGGAGTGACCCGCCGGGCGAGCCGTCCTCAAGCGGATTGGCCCCAGAGAGGCGATGGCTCTCCGGCGTCCACCGTCCGCCAGGCCGCTCCCAGCGGCCCCTCGCGCTCCAGCAGCGCGCCGTGCGAGACCCGGAGCGGCACGTTGACCCCCGCGCGGTCCATCTCCCTGCGGGCGACGCGCAGGAAGTAGTGTGCGGCGAGTTCGTCCTCGAAGACCACGAGCACGGCGGGCCGGACCCCGTGGTCGTCGGTGGGGCGCTGGGAAGCGTAGTAGCGCAGGTAGGGCGCGAGGCGGGCCGCCATCGTCGAGGGCCGCACGGCGCGCCGCTCCCACTCGAGGAAGAACGGCCACGGCTTCCCGTCCCGGCGCAGGAGGCCGAAGGCGTCGGGGTGGACGGAGTGCACGACGCCGCCGTGGCGGAAGTAGCGCGACGCCCGGTGGGGCGGGTCGAGTTGCTCGACCTCCCACCCCTCGCGGCGCGCCTGCGTCGCCAGCGCCGCCACGAAGCCATGCACGGCCCTGGTGTGTTCGAGGTTGCGCAGCAACTGGCGGCTGCGCCTCCCGGCGACGTTGCGCCAGGCGAGCGGCGCCTGCGCGTCGCGGGGCGCTGCGCTCCAGCGTGCGAGGGCGAGATGAACGGCGGAGCGGTCGCGGCGCGCGAGCAGCGCGATCCCACGGTCGGAGAGGGCGAGGAGTCCCGCCTCGCGCGTGACGAGGCCGGCCTCCCCGGCGGGGGCCAGCAGCTGCGAGACCCGCTGGCCGGAGACGCCCGCGAGGCCGGCCAGGTCGCGGCGGCCGATCCAGGGCCAGTCGGCGATCAGGTCGAGCACGCGCTTCGCGCCCGCGCCGAGCGCGGCGGGGAGCATCCAGTCCGCGGTCTCGCGCAGGTCGCGCGCCCGCAGGTCGCGCGGGACGGTGGCGCGGGCGAGCGGCTCCTCCCGCGGCCAGGCGCCGCGCCCGGGAACGTGCGCGAGCACCTCCCGCAGCGAGAGGAGGGGGGAGCCGGAGGCCGTGCGCCAGATGCGCGCGCTGGTCCCGGAAGAGGCGGCCTCGCGCTCCAGCGCGAGGAAGGCGGGGGCGGACGCCTGCGCCATCAGCCGCGCGGTGTGGCGCAGCCGCACCGCGTCCGGGACGAGCAGCAGGTAGGCGCCCGGGCGCGGTCCCTCGCGCAGCCGCCAGAGGCGCTTGGCGAAGGCCGTGCGGTCGGCGCTCCGGCCCTCCCGCACGACGTAGAGGCTGCGCCCGTCGGGGAGCGCGACCGCCGCGTCCATGGGCATCGCCCGGTACCAGCGCAAGCGCAGCGGCCAGGCGGCGTCCGCGATCGCCGCGGCGAGCCGGTAGATGGAGGCCACGCCGTCGAGGCGCTGCAGCAGGAGCCGCCGCCAGTGCGCCGTGAGGGGCTGCGCGCGCAGCAGCTCGTGCGGGTCCATGCCTTCTTCACCGGCGAGCCGGCGCAGCCCGGCCACGGTGAGGTGGTAGCGCCGCGCCGGGGCGACGAGGTCGGAGGCGTGGGCGTGGGGGAGGGGGGCGACGAGCCCCGCCTCCCCCAGCGCCGCGAAGGCCGCGTAGACCGCCCCCCGCGACCAGCCCGAGAGGGCGGCCGCCTCCAGCCGGTCGAGGCAGGGCATCTCGGCGAGGAGCCGCAGCAGGTCGCGTTCGACCGTCACGCGGCATCCTCCCCGGAGGAACCGCCGGGCGGCCGGGTGCGCTTGCTGCGCTGCTTGCCCCGCGAGCCGTCCCCGGAGGCGCCGTCGCGCGACCGGTCCGCCTGCCCCGGTCCGGATTCCGGCCTGGCGTCCTCCTCCGCCATCTGCTCGAGCCAGCGCTCGACGCGCCTGCGGCCCTCGGCCCGCTGGGCCGCGATCTCCTCCTCCGTGAGCAGGTAGGCGGACGCCTCCTCGCGGATACGCTCCGCCGTCCCGGGGTTCCCGTCATCCGGCTTGAGCACCTCCATCGAGAAGGCGGGCGTGCGCTCGGCGCCCACCGTCGCGCGCACGTAGGCCTGGTGCACCGGCAAGGAGACCACATCCTCGACGGAGACGCGCTCGCGGTCGAGCTCCCAGACGAGTTGCTGCGCGTCCGAGCCCGCCACCTGGAAGACGGCGAGGCAGCCGATGTTGGCGAGCAGCGTGCTGCGCAGCGTGGGGGAGAGGTCGTCGAGCTTGTCGAGGCTCTGCGTGGCGAGCACGAAGCTCGCCCCGTACTTGCCCAGCTCACTCAGCATCGACTCGTAATCGACGCCCGGCATGGATTGCATCTCGTCCACGACCACGAGCGCGCCGCGGCGTTGCTCCGGCGGGAGCTCGCCCTGCTCGCGGACGACGGCGTCGACGAGGTTGAGGATCGACGACCCGACCAGCGCCGCCACGTCCTTGCCCGCCGCGCCCTGCGCCGTGGAGACGAGCAGCACACCGCCGTCGAGGATCGTGCGCCTGAGGTCGATCGTGGAGCGGGGCTGGCCGAGGATGGCGCGCGCCCGCTTCGAGGAGGCGTAGTAGGAGAGGCGCGTCTGCACCGGCGCGAGCGCGTCGGCGCGGTACTCCCGGCGCCAGCCCTTGAAGTCGCGGTTCCACCAGTCGAGCAGGTACTCGTCGCTTACGCGCTTGAGCACGAGCGTGCGGAACCGGTCGTCCGAGAGCAGGCGCAGCCCATCGAGGATCGTGTACTGCTCCTCGGCGGCGGTGGCGGGATGGGCGTTGTACTCGTGCAGGGTCTTCACGACCTGCTCGAGGATCGACTGCATGCGCGGCCCCCACTGCTCCCAGAGCCCCTTCGCCACGCGCACGACCGAGTCGGCCGTGCGGTCGCGGTCGCTGAAGACGCGCGTGTCGAGCAGGTTGATGCCGGGGTAGCCGCCCGTGCCCGCGAGGTCCACGAGCCGCACCTGGTCGATGAGCGACTCGGGGACGTGCTCGAGGATGGACGCCACGAGGTCGGCGTGGGGGTCGATCACGACGATCGTGTCGCCGTCGCGCCCGGCCGCCTTCTCCAGCAGGCGGTGCACGACGAGGTGCTGCATGAGCGTCGACTTGCCCATGCGCGTGCGCGCCACGTAGAGGTGGTGGCGGCGGGTGAGGTCGTGGGGGAAGTGGATGTCGCGGGGACTGCCCGCCGTGGTCTTCCCGACGAGCGCCCCGCCGCTCACGTCCCGCGCCTGGGGGACGAGCACGCGCGCGCCCGAGCGGGCGACGAGCGGCGTCTCGTCCTTCGCTCCCGGCGGGTGCCAGAGGCAGGCGGCCTCGCGCACGCCGAGCACGCTGCGGCTCCCGAAGAGTCCGGGGCCGGGCGGGGCCAGGGCGTGGGGGTCGGGCAGGCCGGGCCGCACCTTGCCGGCCGTGAAGCGCGCCCCCGCCGGGTGATCGTAGTGGCGGTAGGCGGCGGCCAGCTGGCCCAGCAGCTCTTCGACCCGCCGCCGGCGGTCGCCCTCGGGGAGGATGGCAGTGACCTGCAGCTCCGCCTCGAAGGCGATGCGCGAGACCTTCTCCTTGATCAGGAGGGGGTCGTAGACGCGGTTGCGCGAGCGCTGCCAGCGCGCCCAGGCCCAGCCCACGGCCGCGAGCCCGAGGGTGATGCCTGAGCCGAGCGCGACCGCCTTCCACTGCTCGCCCGCCTGCCACCACTGGTAGCCCTTGAAGAAGGCGACGGCGCCCAGAGCGAGCGCGGCAGCGCCCGCGATCTCGACGCGGTGGCGGCGCGACTCGCTAATCTGGTAGGAGTCATGGCGCTCCGGCACGGGCGGGCGGTGCGCGCGCTCCTGGTGGCCCCGCGACCAGTCGGGACCGAGCGAACGCAGCAGCAGGCGCGCGACGACGCGCTCGCCGGGGCGCAGGCTTGAGAGCGCCCCGAGCAGGGCGATCAGCGGGTCGGAGCCGGCATCGAGCAGGTCGTCGTCGCGGAAGACGCGCAGGGGCACGTACTCGGGACCGCTCGCGCGCAGCCGCATGTGCCACGCCTGCTCGCCTCCGTCGAGCCGGAGCGGGTCCTCCTCCGGCGTCAGCTGGTGGATGAGGGCCTGGGGGTAGTGGGCGGAGAGCTGCTGGCGCACGACCTCCTCGTCGGTGCAGCGCGCCATGAGGGCGACGCCGTCGGCGTCGCCCGTGAGCTCCAGCGAGAAGGGCTCGGGCACGGCGATCGAGCCGAGCAGGTTCTCGACGCCGAGCACGGTGCGCTCGGCGTTGCGGGGCGGCGTGACGGCGAGCAGCACGGGCTCAGGATTGGGGGTGGTCTTGAATGGATGGAATCGCATGGTCGGGGTTCCTTTCGTGGTCGGTGTGTTGGTTGGGGTTGGTGGTTCCAAGGGGTTCGTCACTCGCTGGCGGCATCCCCCTTCCGGTGGTGCGACCCCGGCCGCCACTCGATCACCTCCGCCTCCTCGGGCGTGGCCTCGATGCGGATGGGGAAGCGGTTGCCGCGGGCGAGGAGGAGGCCGTCGCCGCGCGGGCACGACAGCAGCCAGCGCTGCAGGTCCTCCGGCAGGTCGAAGGCGTCGCCGACGGTGCTGATCGCCGCCGCGTCCTGCTGGAGCAGCAGCTTGAAGGCGGCGTTCTGGAGGAGGGCGCGCCCCGAGTGGCCGGTGATAGCGCGGGTGGGGTCCTCGCTGAGGAGGTCCTGCACGTCCTGGGTGATGAACTGCAACCCGAGCCGATGCTTCCGCGCGCGCTTGGCCATGCTGACCATGAAGGCCGCGCCCTCGGGGTGCTGCATGATCGACCAGACCTCGTCGACGACCAGCAGGCGCGGCTTGGGGTCGCGCGCGGCGGCGGCCCAGACCGTCTCCGTGCAGACCATCGCCGCGGCGGGGCGCAGCTCCGGCTCCAGCAGGCGCAGGTCGAAGACCGTCACGAGCGCCTCGTTCGTGAGCAGGTCGTCGCCCTCGTCGGTGAGCAGGTGGCGCAGGCTGCCCGTGGCGAAGGGCCGCAGCAGCTTCGCCAGGTCGGGATCGCCGTCCTTGCTCTCCTTGAGATGCGTGAAAAAATCACCGAAGCCGGTGCGCTCGCGGGGTTGGTCGTAGTAGGCGGCGAGCGCGTGGTCGAGGGCGGCCAGGCGCTCGGCGCCGAGGGATTCCCCGATCATCACCTCGATCAGCCGCCTGAGGCTGCCGATGCGCAGCAGCAGCTCCTCGGGGTCGCCCGAGTCGATGACGAAGGGGTTCATGCCCTCGCCCGCCACGCCGGGGGAGAGCACGCGCCCGCCCGCGGCGCGGGCCATGTCCGCGTACTCGCCCTCGGGGTCGATCACGTAGGCGGTGACGCCCCGGCAGAGCCCGCGCAGCAGGCCCAGCTTCGTCGCGAACGACTTTCCCGAACCGGAGCGCGCGAGCACGGCCGTGTTGGCGTTGAGGTGCGTGCCGTCCCAGGGGTCGTAGACGACGGGCGAGGAGGCGCGCATGTCGATGCCGTAGAGCGTGCCCCCACGCGTGTCGAGGTCGGGCGGGGAGAAGGGGAAGAGTCGCGCCAGCGAGGAGGTGTCGAGGGTGCGCCAGACGGCGACGGCGTTGAGCGCAAGCGGCAGCGTCGAGAGCAGCCCCTCGCGCTGGCGGAAGGGGAGCGCGTCGAGTTTTCCCAGCGTCGCGGCAAAATGCGCCTTCGCCCGCTGCGTCAGCTCCTTGAGCGCCTCCTCGTCTTTGGCGTGGAGGGTGATGGAGAGGGAGGCGTGGAAGAGTCGCTCGCGTCCGCGCTGCACCTCGTCGCGCAGCCGCATCACGTCTTCGAGGGCGCTCTCCGCCTCCGAGGACATCGAGCGGCCGCGCTTGAAGGAAAGGGAACGAGCCGACTCGAAGCGGACCTTCTGCCACTCCAGCGTGCGCGCCGCCTGGGCGGCCGGGATCGGCCCGAGGTGGAGGGAGAGGTCCATGGGCGCGCCCGTCGCCATCAGGTCCTGGAGGAAGCCCGGCGAGAGCGAGCGCGGCCACTTGCCCAGGTGGAGCGAGCGCATGAGGCGCTCGCCGACGCGGATGTCGCGGCGGTTGACGGTGACCTCGGTGGGCGCGTCTTCCTCGATCTCGCGGGGCGCTCCTCCCAGGGCGGAGGCGAGCAGCAGCATCCGCAACTGGCGGCCCGCAAGCGGGTGGACGGAGAGTCCGGCGCGCGCCAGCAGGCCGCGCAGCTCGCCCGTCCGCTCGTGCTCGCAGACGGCGTAGAAGCGGCGGTCGAGGATGCCGTCGCGGCGCTCCAGCTCACCGAGCAGCCGGCGCGTTGAGTCGGCGGCTGCCTTCGTTCGAGGCGGCAGGCTCTCGGGCTGCGCCGCTGCCAGGTCGTCCCTGAGCTTGCCGAGGCCGGGCGGGTGCTGGCGCACGAGCAGCTGGAGGGGGAAGTCGCAGGCGTTGAGGGCGCCCGCGAAGGCCCCCAGCCTGGGCTCGTCCAGCTCGAGGCCGAGCACCTCGCAGACGGCGAGCTTGACGCCGTCGAGGCGCACCGGCCCGTCGTCCTCGAGGTGGGAGAGCATGAAGGCGAGGGGGAGTCCGGGCGGTGGCTTGGGCGTGGGGGTGTCGGCTTCGGGTTCGGTCGGTAGGGAGGCGGACTCGGAGTCGCCTCGGGGCTCCACGGCAGCGGCGGGCCCGCCGGGCAGGACGGCCGCTGCGCGCTTGGTCAGTTCGAGTAGTGGTCGCATGGGGACGTGTGCTCCTTGTTGTCAGGGGATGGGGATAGGGGCGACGGCGGAGCGCAGCAGGGCGGCCACGCCCTTGGCCGAGAGCACCAGCGCGAGGCCGGCCACGGCCAGGAAGACGGCGCTCCTGGCGCGCCCGCCGCCGCGCTCCTCGGCGCCGTCGGCCATGAGCAGGAAGCCCGCCCAGACGAGGGCGAAGAGGCAGAGCCCGGCGGCGGCGTAGGCCATTGCCGTGAGCGCCTCGTCGAAGGCGTCGAGCATGGCCCGCTCCTCCTCCGGAGCCGCGCCGGCCGTGACCAGCGCGACCCCGGCGAAGAGCAGGACGGTCGTGAGCCGCTTCACCAGGCCCACTCCCAGCCGAGCCGCTCGAACCAGTCGCCCAGCTCATCGCCCGTGACGGGCGTCTGCGTGGGCGGGTCCGGCTCGGGCTCGGGCTCCGGCACGACGAGCGCGACGTAGGGGGCGTCGGCCCAGACGCTCGATGCGAGGGAGACGGTCTCCGCCCGGCTGCGCGCGAGCGGCGCCCGCGCCGTGACCTCGGCCTCGACGCGCTCTGTGTGGACGACGGTGAAGACGACGTCCTGGCTGACGGTCGACGCGGGGACATGGCAGCTGGCCGTCACGGTGTGCGCCGTGACGCTGCCGTCCTCGTTGGGGATCGCGACCGTCTCGCTGACGGTGTCGCCGAAGGCGGGGATGGTCACCGCCGCCGTCTCCGTGAGTTTCTCCACCCGCTGCGGGCGGTGCGTGAGCTCCACCAGCGGCGGCAGGGCGATGCGGAGGGACGCCTCCAGCGCGGCTTCGATGGCGAGCGCGCGGACGCCCTCGCCGGTCCCTACCGGCAAGCGGAAGCTGGTCTCGCCGCCGGCGACGAAGGAGACGGTCGTCTCCGACGCACCGGACGCGACCGTGACGCTCCCGCTCACGGCAGTGACCTCGGCCGTCAGCACCGCCGTCGCTGTGACGTCGGCGTGCCCGGCCACCATCGGGAGGTCGACCCTCTCCTCGGTCGTGCTCACGCACTCCGAGGCGATCGCCCCCTCGATAGCGCCCGGCGTCCAGCCGAGGGAGACGACGCGCACGCTGCAGAACTCGCCCGTGACGGCGGGCAGCGGCCAGGGGACCCGCTCGCCGTCGAGGCTGAGCGCGCCCGCCTGCCCCAGTTCGTCCTGCCAGGAGAAGACGAGCGAGGGCGAGGGGCCGTCCAGGGGCAGGTCGTAGATGACCCGCTCGCCCGCCTCCAGCGAGGACACTGCGTAGTAGCGGGAGGAGCGGCCCAGAGGACCGCCGTAGGCCCGCACCCGCAGGTCCAGGGCCGTGGCCGCCCGCAGGACGACCTCGGCCCGCTCGCCGCCGACGCTCAGCTCCTCGATGAAGAGCCGCCGCCCGGGGACCACCGGCGGCGGCTGGAACTCGATTTCCTCCGAGAACCAGCCCTCCTCGCCCGGCTCCTGGGCGAGGGCCGCCGCCAGGGGCAGGGCGGTGAGCACGACGGCCGCCAGGGCGGTCGCCGCCAGGAAGGTCTTCCAGAAGCCTCGCCGGCCACGCCGCCGGTCGCCGAGGCACTGCTCGCGGTCCTCGCGGGTCGCGGCCCGCTTGTCGCTCGCGGGCTCCTCGCCGCCGCGGCGGCGCTTGCCGAAGAGGCGGTGGGGACGGAAGGGCAGGCGCCCCGTTGCGGCGCTCGCCCTCCTGGTGCCGCTTTGAACGCCTGCGCAGGACGCGCCGCGCCAGCAGCCTGAGGGGATCGGGGTTCCGCTCGGCGGGTTGCGGCGGCGCGGGCGGCTCGCTCCGCGCCAGCTCGGCCGGAGGCCCGGCGTAGCGCCGCGCCCCCAGCCCGAACCGGAGCAGATCGGCCGCCACCAGCGGCAGCCGCCTGCCCCCGATGCGCCCCGCCACGACCGCCAGCCCCGCCAGCCCGAAGAGCACGGCCAGGGCCATGCGCGCCTCGGAGGGACCGAAGGGGGCGTAGTGGTAGACGCCGTAGGCGAGGGCGCAGACGGCCGTCAGCGCCACGATCTGGGGGAAGGTGAACCACAGCAGGACGTGGTCCTCGGCCTGCACGTGGGTCGGTACCTCGTGTGCTTGCATGGACGGCCTCCTATCCCGCCCCCGTCCACGTGGTCGTGGACGGGATGGAGGTGGTGGGCTCGGGCACGTCGTCGATCTCGACCACGGGGTTGGAGACGGCGCCCATCACCAGCTCGACGACGCCGTAGGCCACCATCGCCAGCACGATGCCGGCGAGGGCGGTCATCATCGCGCTCTTGCCACGCTCCATCTGGTGGGGCGCGCCCGAGGCGGTGAGGTAGAGGTAGGACCCGTAGATGAAGAAGCCGACGCCGATCGCGCCGACGACCCCGAGCAGGATACCCACCAGGTTGGAAATGGTCTGGGTCAGGTCTTCCACTTGTTCTTCCGCTCGGCGCGCCAACGCGCCGTGCTGTTCGCGTAGTGGTTGGGGTTACTCGCTGCTGCTCCGGGGCGAACCGGCGCCGGCCGCGCCGCCGCCCGAGGAGGGCGTGGCCATGTCGGCCGCCGAGCGCACGCCCGGCGCAGCCGCCGAGGCGGCTCCGCCCACGGCCCCGGCGACGGCCGCGACCCCGCTGCCGGCGCCGCCCGCGAGCAGCCCCACGGAGCGCGCCGAGCGCACCATCGAGCCGGGCAGGGACATGCCGAAGTAGAGGGTGTGCAGCCAGGCGTCGAAGGTACCGGCCTGGCCCAGCATTGAGGGCACCCGAGTCGCCAGGTGGATGAAGGCCAGCGACATCAGCAGCTTCCAGGCGAGGTCCTGGAGGGCCTCGCCCGAGCCGATGGCGGCGTACTCGTTGAGGAAGCCGATGCCGAGCGCCAGCGCCACGAGCTGGATCGCCTGCTGGAAGACGGTCGTCATGAAGAGCCTGAGCCACTGCCGGCCCCAGCCCGCCGTGTGCGGCAGGATCCAGAGCCCGAGGGCGATCGGCGCCAGCGCCAGGAGGATGTCGATCAGCGCCAGGCGCAGCACCATCTGCACCACGAGGTAGAGCACGAAGAAGCCGTAGACGAGGTAGAGCAGCGCCAGCAGCAGGGCCATGCCCACGCTGCCCGCCGCCACCGCCGTCAGCAGCGTGTGCAGCGTGCTCCGCAGCATGTCGCTCGCGGTCACGCCCAGCTCGGCGGCGATGAAGCCCGACACGGCGTCGGCCACGTCGATGACGAGCGCGCACCACCAGAGGGATGCCGCTGCGGCGACGAGGCCCAGCGCCAGGCGCGGCACCAGCTCGCGCCAGCCCGCCTGCGCGCGGCCCACGTGGTCGCCGATGATGAGGCTCAGCCCCATCCAGCCGACGATCACCACGAGCGCGCCCGAGGTGATGACCCAGACGGCCATCCACGCCTGGCGCACGATCTCGTGGTCGTAGGTGAGACCCGCGGGCGTGCCCGTGAAGATGTCGCTCACGGGGAGACCTCGCAGGCGTCGGCGTCTGAGCCCGAGGCACGCTCCACGACGCCGCAGAGCATCCCGTGCGCGCCCTCGATCACCCAGCCGGCGATCGCCCTGCCCCAGCGCGGGGGGTCCAGGGCGCGCAGCACCTTGTTCCAGATGCCGCCGGGCTGGTGGATGGGGATGACGGCGTAGAAGGCCTGGGGCGTGTCCACCGCCCAGCTGCGGGCGAGGATGACGAGCAGGTAGGGGCGCTCCGGGTCGAGCTCCGTCTGGCCGTCCTCGAAGGGGTGCTCGAAGCTGTACTCCCAGCCGTCGCTGCGCTCCTTCGCGTCGCCCCGCACGCGGTACATGGGAGCGATCCACTCGCCCGTGTCGCCGTCGCGCACGCCGTAGTAGAGGGCCGGGAGTTCCTGGTCGAAGACGGGCCGGGCGATGAAGCGCCCGTCGTCCTTGCGCTCGACGAGGTCCTCGTCGTCCGCGTTGACGAGGATGATGCCCTCGCCCTCCAGCGGCTCCTGGGCGAGAGCGGTCCCGCTCGAGGGGATGGCCGCGAGCGCCGCCAGCAGCAGCGCCGCCGCGAGCGTCTTCAGCCGCCTTCCCCTACCGGTGATGGTCCGTCGCATGCCGTGCTGTCCTCCGTCTGATCGGTCGTTCGATTCGGAGGCCGAGTGTCGGGCGTGACGTGGCGGAACACAGTCCCGCGCGCGGGACTACACGAACGTAGGCCGGTGCGCGGGACTGCGCCCGCGCCCCGGGGCCGCTTTCATGTCAGCGGGCTGTACAGGAGATCGACGTTTGTCGAAGTGTGGCACTCGTCCCCAGAACCCCAGTGCCGCCAACGGAAAACGCGCCACTACAGGCGTGGCACGGCCACCACCTGGTGGAAAGGCCCCGTTCCACCGCCGATTGGGGCATTTGGGGCAAGCGCAACAGGCGTCAGGGAGCGAGTGAGGACCCCGTGAACGAGCATCAGAGACAGGAGCAGGCGAGCGAGGACCGGGTAAACGAGCAGCAGAGACCGCAGGAGGAGCACGAGCCGAGGCTGCTCGACCTGCTCCACGACCTCGTCGACGAGCTGGGCCCCGGCAGGGTGGCGGCGCAACTGCGGGTTGACCGCAAGACGCTCTGGCGCGTCCTGAACACGGGCCGCCTCACCCCCCGGCTGATGAGGACGCTGGAGCGGAGGGAGCGGGCCGCCGCCGGCCCCGACGGTGCGCGACACCGGGAGCGCGGCAGTGCGCTGGAGGGGCGGGTGGCGGCACTGGAACGGGAGCTGCCTGCCCGCATCGACGCCCTGCGCACGGAGTTCGAGGCGCTGACGAGTGCGCAGACCGAGGCCCTGCGGGCGTGGGAGCGGCGGCTCCCGGCGGCGGAATCGCAACAGGCGGTGCGGGACCAGGCGGTGCCGGAGCCCGCACCGGACACGATGGACGTCCCGGCTCAAGCGCACGCAGCGGCGCCGCCCCCGGTGAAGGGCGTCCCCCAGCCGGTGATCGGCGCGCAGCCGCAGGTGCGCCCGCCCTGGCGCGCCCATCCCGAAGTCATCACGCCGGAGCCCGAGGAGGGCGAGGAGCTCGTCTACGGCGTGGCCACGCCGCTCATCGTCGCGTGGCGGCAGGCGCGCGCCGCGTTTCTCGACAAGGGCGGGAGCCGGGTGGAGCGCGCCAGCGGCTGGGTGCGGATGTGCGAACTCGCGCTCATCCTCGTCGGCGAGCACAAGCTGACGCTGCCGCCGGAGACCTACCCCTGGGACAAGTTCCGCCGTGAGCGGGAGCTGTGGGAGCAGCAGCAGTCGCTGCGCGACGCGCGCTGGGAGCGCAGGCGGGCGCTGTGCTGGCGCTTCCTGCGCCGCCTGCTCACGCTCGGGCTCTGGCGGCGGTAGCGGCCTTCGCCGCACGGGGCTTGACATGAGAACGCCCGTCCTACGACACTCGATCACAGTTTCCGGCTTCGCCAGGTTCATGCCACAGAACCTGGAGGGTCCATCCCGGACCCCGCAGACCCGACGGATTTGAGCCTTGCTCTCCCGACGGCCGGCCAGTGAGGGAGAACCGTTTCCCGCAGCGGGAGGCGTCCGAAGGGTCGAGCCTTGCTCCCCGGAGGCCGTCTCGAACGCCGGGAACCGCGTGGCGAGTCGCGTTCAGCGCTCGGCCCCGGAGTCCCTGGGTACGGTGCGTCCAGCGCCACGCCCGTTCCTCTACGTCAGCCGCCCCTGAACCGAGCCAGTCCGCGAAGTGATTCGCAGGCCGGCCGCTTCGCATGCGCGCGGCTCCAGCCACCCCTTTCCCCGGTCCGGCATCCGACCGTAGGAGGAGTGCGTCCAGCGATAGACAATCCAACGAGCACGACCCGAGCCACGGATGCCGGCACGGGTCACCAGCAACAAGCACGCCCACGGAAGGAGGGCAAGCAATGAACCCAGAGCACGCGGACGCCATGGAGATGCGGGCCACGGAGCAGCAGTACACCGGACCGAGCGCGGGTCGCATCGCGAGTCTCATCCCGCACGCGGTCGGCTTCGAGCGAGGCTGGTTCTGGACGACCACCGCCGTCTGCCACGGCGGCGCGTCGGACGGGCTGGCGTTCCGGCAGCGGCCCGACGGCAACGGCATCGACGTGCGCTGTCACACCGGTGGCTGCACGCGCGCCCACGCTGTGACGGCGCTCGAGGGCGTGATCGGGCTGCCCATCTGGACGGCCTACGAGCCCGTGGCCGAGGCCGCCCCGGTTCGCCCGAAGCGGCGGTGGCACGGACGGAAGCCTGCGGTTCTGGCGGGAGTGGCGGTGCTGCTCGCGGCGCCGCTGCTGCTCGGGCACGGCGGTGAACTGACCGTGCTCAATGCGGCCGGGCTCGGCGCCGGGGCGCTCCTCGTCGCACGGCTGCTCGCCGACCGCCGTCGCACGAGGGCGCTGCGTCGCTGACGACCCGGCCCTCACCCGTCGCATCCACCCAGCCATGGGGCCGTCTCTTCGGAGGCGGCCCCTCTTCATGCCCGCGAGGGCGAGCCACCGAGACGACCACGGGAACACCACAAGGAGGACACAAGTGACGACGGCAACAGCAACGATGACGACGGGCGTGACCGCGGCGGGGGATCGCCCCGGCCGCAGTCTCGAAGAGCTGGTGGACCGGGTATTCGCGGCGCTCCTCGGAGCCGCCCCGGAGCCCGTGCTGGGCATCGCCCAGTGCGTCCACGCGGCGCGGCGGCTCCGGCAGGCAGGCGACCTCGACGGGGCGCTCGCGCTCCTCGCCGGGGCGGACCTCGAGGGGGCCACGGACCACGAGGCGAGCTGGGCGTACGCCGAGTGGCTCGACGTCGCACGGCGGCGCTTCGCGGGGCGCGAAGCCGTCGTTTACAGCCCCGCCACCGGGCGAGCGGCCGTGCTCGCCCCGCACCCTGGCGGGGTGCTGGAGGTGCTGGCCGTGCTCGGGATGCGCTGGCACTCAGGCAAGGTCGTCTCGCGGCGCAGCCTGCGGGGCCTGCGGCCCCTCGCGAAGGGCGGCTCGTGATAGTCGCGGCGCACGCACCGGTGGACATCGCGGCGCTCAAGGAACGCCACCACCTCGGCGACATCGTGGAGGCCTCGGGCGTGCGGCTGCGCGGCAGGGGCCGCGTCCGGCAGGGCGTCTGCCCCTTCCACGAGGAGGCCGAGGGCAGCTTCACCGTCTACGCCGACACCGAGCACTGGTACTGCTTCGGCTGCGGCGCGGGCGGCGACGTGCTGGACTTCCTCCAGCGCATCGAGGGCCTGAGCCTGCCGGAGGCGATCCGGCGACTCGACGGCTCGGCGGCTGCTCCCAGCCGGCCCACCCCGTCCCGCCGCCCCGACAGCGCCGCGGTCCGCACGCGTGACCCGGCGCTGCTGACGGCGGGCAGCTCGAGGTCGCGGCGGGGGCGATCGGCGAGGCGCGGAATGCTGTGGAGGCAGCGTCACGAGGACGCCGCGGCGGTGCAACGGCGAGAGCTTGAGTGACCGCCGCCTGGCCACTCGGGCAAGGGGGACACGCTCGAGGCGCGCTGGCACTGTCTGGTTTGACAGTTTGACAGCGTGAGCGACAAGACGAGAGGATGAGCGGGCGCTCGGTCGGTAGGGCTGACCATGGACTGGCGTGAGTGCATCGCGTCCGGGCCTCGTGGCTCAGCATGCTGGCGACGCGAGTCAGGGGTGTCTCGGTGCTTCCCCAGGAGTCCGTTCCCAAGCCGACGTCCCCGACCGCTTCTGCTGGGCGAGGAGGAGTTCCTGACCCAGGGGACTATCGATTGCCAGACGGCAGCGGGCGCGTGCATCTCGCCCAGTCCGGCGAGAACCTGCCGCTCCGCACGGAGACAATGTCACTCCTCGAGGCGACCCGCCGCGAGCTAACCACATCCGATGCCGACGATCGGGACACGATATGAGAGCAATCCATAAGGCAGCTTTTTCGCGACTGACAATCATCGGCGTGCTGCTCGCCGTTGGTGTGTTGCTGCTCGTCGCTATGGCGCCGGCCAACGCGGCCAACGCGCCGACCGCGTTCACCGCGACCGCGGGCGATAGCCAGGTGACGTTGGGCTGGAATATCCCCAACGACTCTACGATATCCGGGTACCAGGTGTTGACGGTGGCAATCGACAAGCTGGTCGGTCCCAGTACTGGTACAGGCGCCATTGGGGCAGGTGACAGGTTCGGAGATTCCGTGGGGATTGGCGGGAACAGGGCAGTGGTTGGAGCGCCCTTCCAAACATCTAAGGACAACTCGAACAACGACATTGCTGGAGGCGGATGGGGGCACGCCTTCAGCAGGGGTTCCGGTGGGTGGAACTACGACGAATTCCTGGCGTTAAGTAACCCGCAGGAAGGCGGCAGGCTCGGAAGTTCCGTAGCGGTGGCCGGCAGTACGGCCATTATTGGGGCTCCGTCGACCTCCCAAAGCAACAACGCTGATGCCGGCAGGATTACCATAGCCTCCAAGAGTAGCGTGACCGGCTCATGGGGCACCGAGTTCACGAAGATCGGCGAAGCTGGAAATGACCTTTTCGGAAGTTCCGTGGCGTTGGACACCGGCATCGCCGTCGTGGGGGCCCCGGGAGCCACGGCCAGCGGTCACGCTTTTGCCGGTAAGGCTTACCTGTACACCAAGGCTTCCTCCGGAACGTGGGGTCTGACGGAAGTATGGTTCGCTGGTAATTCCAACGTTGGGGTCGGCCACATTTTCGGCATTTCAGTGGCGGTGGACGGCAACACCGTCGTCGTAGGGTCACCGGGGGAAGATACTTTCTCTGGCGCGGTTTACGTGTTCACCAAGGGTAACAGCGGGTGGGACCTTGACGCCAGGCTCACCGCCCCAGGGGCCGCGAATAACGACTCGTTCGGCCGGTCGGTAGCGGTAGACGGTAACTCTGTTGTGGTAGGGGCTTGGCAGGACGACGACGGCGGCGCCGATTCCGGGTCGACGTTCGTGTTCACCAAGCCCAACGCCGGCTGGAGCGCTTGGGGCGGCCTGTCGGAGACCGCCAAGGGCAATCTAACCGCCAAGTTGACCGCCTCCGACGCCGCTGCAGACGATCACTTCGGGTGGTCGGTAGCGGTTGACGGCGACAATGTGGTAGTTGGGGCCTACGGGAATGACGATGACGGCACTGACTCCGGTTCGGTTTACCTGTTCGCCAAGCCCAGCGGGGCCTGGGCAACGGCCACCGAGACGGTCAAGCTGACCGCCCCCGACGGCGCGGGGGGCGATCACTTCGGAGAGTCGGTGGCAGCGGGCGGTGGTAGGGCCATCGTCGGGGCGCCCGGGGACGAAAGCGCGACTGGCGCGGCTTACGTGTTCAGCATCCCCGGATGGACCGATATCTCGGGAAGCGGAGCGGGGACCACGTCCCACACGGTGACCGGCCTGACTAACGGTGTGGAGTACACTTTCCTGGTTCGGCCGGTGGTCGGCAGCGGATATGGCCCTGCCTCGGAGAGCGAGCAAGCCACGCCGATGCCATCGCCGGCAGCCCCAACGAACCTCGCGGCCGTACTTGGCGACGGCGAGGTCGTGCTTACCTGGGCGAATCCGACGGACTCCGCAATAACCAAGTACCAGTACAGCACCAACGGTGGCACGAGCTTCACCGACATCGGCGGCAGCGGTGCGGCCACCACCGCGTACGTCGTTACCGGCCTGACCAACGGCGCCCAGTACACGTTGGCGGTGCGCGCGGTGAACGTTTACGGCGCCGGCATGGCATCCACCGTGACGGCCACGCCGACGGCTCCGCCGGCCGTGCCCGTGTATTTGAGCAACATGGGCCAAACTACCGCGGTCAATGATCTTGCCGACTTGTCTAGTGCCCAGGCTCAGAGCTTTTCCACCGGCGCGAATGCGCTGGGTTATCTCTTCGGAAGCATCGATGTATACGTTGAACGTGCTCCGGGTAGTGGGACCCTGACAGTATCGGTGCGGAAGACAAACGCATCGGGCCAACCAGGCAGCACGGTGCACACCTTGACCAACCCGGCCACCGTTGGGACGGGAATCCAACGGTTCACCGCCCCTGCCGACGCCCAGCTGGTTGCAAACACTAATTACTTCCTACACCTGACTTTTAGCGGCAGCGGAACTACACCCCGATTGCTGACTACGGAATCCGACACTTTGGATTCCGGCACGGCCACCGGGTGGAGCATAGACGATTTCCGCTACTATTCCTCGGGCGCGAATTGGTTTGCCCATACAGATGCGCTAAAAATCAGTATCAATAATGTCCCTCCGCCCGTGCCGGCCGCCCCGACGAACCTCGTGGCTACGCCGGGTGACCGCCAGGTTGTGCTCACTTGGACCAACCCGAACAACGACACAATCACCAAATATCAGTACAGCACCGGCGGCGGCACGAGCTTCAGCGACTTCGATGGCGGCAGCAACAAGGACACCACCTCATACACCGTTACCGCCCTGACCAACGGCGTCACGCACACGTTGGCGGTTCGCGCGGTGAACAGTTCCGGAGACGGCACGGCAGCCACCGTGGACGCTGTGATGATACCGGCCGCCCCGGCCAACCTCACGGCTATGCCGCGTGACGGCATGGTTGCGCTTGGCTGGGATGACCCCGGGAATGCGACCATAACCGAGTACCAGCTAATGCAACTCGTCGAGGAGAGTGAGCTGATCGCCTCCGACGCCGCTAAAAACGACCGGTTCGGCGTTTCGGTTGCGGTGGACGACGATACGGCCGTGGTCGGAGCGTTCCAGCCCGATTATGTGGACTCCGGTACTAACGTTAGCAGGCCCGGCGCGGCCTACGTCTACACCAAGGATTCCAACGGTGCGTGGAGCCAGCAGGCCAAGCTGACCGCGTCCGATGGCGCGGATGGTGACGAGTTCGGAATCTCCGTAGCGGTGGACGGCGATACCGTCGTGGTTGGGGCCCGCGGGAACGTCAGCAAAACGGGCGCAATCTACGTGTTCACCAAGCCTTCCGATGGCGACTGGACCTCCACCATTACCGAGACCAAGCTCACCGCTACAGGCGGCGCGGCGGACGACCTGTTCGGAGCCTCCGTGGCGTTGTACGGTGACACCATCGTGGTCGGTGCGCCCGGAGACCAAATTACGGTTGCAGGCGGCGTGGTCAGGTCAGGATCGGTATACGTCTTCACCAAGAACTCCGGTGTGTGGGGCGAGGCGGCCAATCTCACCGCCACCAACGCTGCTGAGGGCGACCTGTTCGGGAATTCAGTAGCGGTGGACGACGACAGCATCGCGGTCGGGGCGTACCAGAAGGACGACAACAGCATCACCAATTCCGGTTTGGCCTACGTGTTCGTCAAGCCTGGGGTCGCCGCCTGGGCCACGACCACTGAAACCGTGCAGCTCAGGGCGTCTGACCAGGCCGCCAACGACAATTTCGGTCGTTCCGTAGCAATCGACACCGGCACGATAGTCGTCGGCGCGTCAGGAGACCGGATAGGGGGCACTGACGTCAGCACCGGTTCGGCCTATGTATTCACGGAGCCCAACACCGGTTGGGCCAACAGTGGAGGCGCCGAGACAGCCAAGCTCACCGCCTCAGACGGCGCCCATACCGACCAGTTCGGTCGGTCCGTTGCAGTGGACGGCGACACCATTGTGGTCGGGGCTCACCAGAATGACGACGATGGCTCGGATTCCGGTTCGATCTACGTATTCACCAAGCCCACGAACGGCTGGGAGGGCACTTCTGGCACGGTCAAGCTCACCGCCTCCAACGCCGCGACGGGCGACCGGTTCGGAATCGCGCTTGCGCTGGACGGTGACACTGCATTGGTGGCGGCGCCCAGAAACGACGCCAATGATGACGACGACAACGACGACAACGATGTCTCCGATGCCGGCTCTGCCTACGTAATCGGGACATCGGGGTGGGCCAAAATCCCCGATGACGCCGCCGCGATCAGGAGCCAGACGCTAACCGGCCTGACCAACAACATCAAGCACACCTTTGCCGTGCGTGCGGTGAACGCTTCCGGCAACGGTCCGGCATCCACCGCGTCCGCCATGCCCGCGCCCGTACCAGACGCCCCGACAGGCCTCTCGGCCACACCGGGCGACGGCCAGGTTGCGCTGTCCTGGACCGATCCGGACAACGACACCATCAGGAAGTATCAGTACAGCACCGAGGGGGGCGCAAATTTCTCGGACTTCGACGGTGGCAGCAGCGCGTCCACCACCTCATACACCGTTACCGGACTGGACAACGGAGTCACGTACACGGTGGCGTTGCGTGCGGTGAACATTTCGGGCGCCGGCGCGGCATCCACGGTGACCGCCGTGATGGTGCCGGCCGCTCCGAAGCTGTCGGCGGCGCCGGGAGACGGCCAGGTTGTCCTTTCCTGGGACGATCCGGGCAACCCCACGATCGGCGAGTACCAGCTATCGCAGTCCGACCCCCCGGAATGGTCCAGAATCACCGGAAGCAACGCTACGACCCACACGCTAACCGGGTTGACCAACTACACAAGGTATTCATTCCAGATCCGCGCGGTAAACGAAACCGGCGCCGGCCCGGCCTCGAACAGCGCCAGCGCAACACCCAGACTTCCGAAGCCAGCCAAGCCGGCCGGCCTGACCGCGGTGGCTGGCGACAAGAAAGTAACGCTGAGATGGACCGACCCCGATGATTCGACCATAGACAAGTACCAGATATCGGAGGTGATCCCGGAAGACTTTCTCACCGCAACTGACGGCAAGGCCGGCGCCCATTTCGGGATTTCCGTAGCAATCGACGGCGACACGGCCGTGGTTGGGGCGGACCGGGCAAATAGCAGCAAGGGTTCGGTCTACATATTCACCAGGGATTCCACCGGTGACTGGACCCAGCAGGCCAAGCTCGAAGGCGAGAATACGGGCGACCAGTTCGGGTGGTCGGTTGCGGTGGACGGAGACACCGTAGTGGTTGGAGCCCACGCAGACGACGGCAAAAATGATGACGATGAAACCCTGGTAAATTCCGGTGCGGTCTACGTAATCACCAAGCCCGATACTGACGCCAACAGCGACGGCTCGAGCGACTGGAAGGACTGGAACTCGCTGAGTGACGATGACAGGGCCAGGTTGACGGACACGTTGACCGCCGCCACCCCTGAGGCGTATGCCTTCTTCGGAGGTTCCGTAGATTTGGACGGCAACACCCTGGCGATTGGGTCTCGCCTCGCTGACGTTGGGGGCTATTTCAGCTCTGGTGCGGCCTATGTGTTCACCAAATCTGCTACCGGTGTGTGGAGCCAAGCAGCCAAGCTGACGGCCTCCATACCCTTGCAGCTCGCCTATCTCGGGTACTCGTTAGCGGTGGACGGCGACACTGTGTTGGTAGGGGCGTACGGGGACGACACGGTCTTCGGTGAGTTGGGAAGCGGTTCGGCCTACGTCTTTGACAAGCCTCCCGGAGGCTGGACCGACGGAAATGAGACTGCCAAGCTGACCGCCTCCGACCGCCAGCCGAGCGGCTACTTCGGGTTTTCCGTAGCGCTGGACGGCGACACCGCGGTAATCGGAGCAAGGCAGCACAACGACCCCGAAAGCGGCGCCGGTTCCGGTGCAGCTTACGTCTTCACCAGGGAATCGAGTGTCTGGGGCGAGAAGGCCAAGCTCACCCCCTCCGATGCCGCAGCTGGAGACAACTTCGGAGTGTCCGTGGCGGTAGAGGATGGCACGGTCGTAGTTGGGTCGTGGCAAGACGACGACAACGGCCGCAATTCCGGTTCGGCGTACGTGTTCACCAAGCCTGACCTCGGCTGGGCTAACACCTTTGAGACGATGAAGTTCACCGACCCTGACGGCGCGGACAACGACCGATTCGGATGGTCAGTGGGCGTGGACTTGGATGCTGTACGCGGTGATCTCGCACTCGTTGGGGTGTACAGCGACGACAACGTAAATGGCACGGATGCCGGTTCGGTCCACGTGCTCGGAATCCCCAATTGGGTGAACATAGGTAACGAGAACGACGATGACATTGATTACAATGACGATGGGACCATTTCCAACAATGTGATCAAGGTGCCCGACGGAACTGATACCGACTTGAGCAATGGGACCGAGTACACCTTCCAAATCCGGGCGGTGAACGACGGCGGGGCTGGCCCTGCCTCGGAGGGCGCCAGCGCCACTCCCCTGGCGGTGCCGGCTGAGCCGGTCGGGCTGGCGGCAACCAGTAACAAAGACTCTCAGGTGCCGCTAAGCTGGACCAAGGCCAGCGATGACAACACCATAGCCCCGATCACCGGGTACGAGTACAGCAAAGACGGCGGCGCGACGTACGACGACATTCCCGACAGCGGAGCCGAAACCGATGAATACACGGTAACCGAGCTTACCAATGACACAGAGTACTTCTTTGTGATACGAGCAGTGAACGTGATCGGCAAGGGCGCTTCTTCAGCCACGATCAGTGGCACACCCGAGAATTCGCCACCGGGAAAGCCAGCTTGGGACGAGCTAAGGGGAGGCGACACTCAGGTGGTATTGAAGTGGGTTGACCCCCGCGACTCTTCGATCGATAGGTATGAATACCAATGGACGGGGGACGACCTCACCGCGACCGGCGGCGCCAACGGCTGGCTAGAGGTTCCAAAGCGAATGGGCGGGGCAATCGGCTACCAGTACACGGTGACCGGCCTGACCAACACCGTAACCTACACGTTCAAAATCCGGGCGGTGGACGCTGACAAGAACGAGTTCACCGAATCGGATACCGCCACTGCCACGCCCACCGGTGGGTTACCCGCCGCGCCGGAGAACCTTCTGGCGAAGGCGGGCAACGAAGAGGTGGAGCTGAGTTGGGACGATCCCGACGATGCGTCGATCGACAGATACCAGTACACAACCGACGGCGGCACTAGCTTCGTCGTCGTCGCCCTCAGCGACATCGAGGACATCGACGAGAACACCATCGGATACACGGTGATCGGCCTGCTCAACGGCACTACGTACACCTTCCAAGTTCGGGCAGTGGACGATGACTATCAGGCCCCCGGCCAAGGCGCCGCTCTGGGCAACTCCGCGGTCGACGCCCCTATCCCGCCCGAGGACAGGCGACCAGCAGCACCGGAAGGGCTCACCGCGAACCCGGGCGATACTCAAGTGCAGGAGCAGTGGATCGACCCCCGAGACTTCTCGCTCGACCGACATGAGTACCGGCCGGAGGTGGATAACAGCGATAGCCGCACCGACTTGAGCGAGTGGACGAACATTCCTGACAGCCGGGTCACCGCCACCGCAGACACGATGTCCGGCCTGACGAGCGGCGTAACGTACATGTTCCAACTCCAAGTGGTGAGCCCAGGCGCTGGTCCTACCTCGAGAGAAGTCGAAGCCATGCCCCTGCCACCTGTACCAGGCAAACCGGACGGACTTACCGCGGCTGCAGGCGACAGGAGGGTGACGCTGAACTGGCGGGACCCCGGCGATTCTTTGATAGACAAGTACGAGGTATTGCATCTGCTCCGGACCAGCGAACTTCACGCCTCGAGCGGCTCGACGAACGACAAGTTCGGCTATGCCGTCGCGGTGGACGGTGACACCGCGGTGGTCGGGGCGTACCGGGACGACAGCTCTGGCGATGATTCCGGCGCCGCGTACGTCTTCACCAGGAATCCGGTAACCGGTCTGTGGGGCGGGGAGGTCAAGCTGACCGCCTCGGGCGGCGCCGCGTACGACAACTTCGGGATATCCGTGGCCGTGGACGGTACCACTAACACCGTCGTGGTTGGGGCGTCCGGAGAGGACGCTGTCGCTACTGATTCCGGCTCGGCCTATGTATTCGTGAAGCCCGCCGCTGGGGGCTGGGCCGCCACCAGCACTCCGACGGCCAGGCTGACCCCCTCCGATGGGGCGAGGCTCGACTACTTTGGTCATTCCGTGGCGGTGAGCGGTGACACCGTGCTGGTAGGGGCCTACCAGGACGACGACGAGGTCGCCGATTTGGAAGATTCCGGTTTGGTCTACGTATTCGTGAAGCCCTCGGGGGTCGAGTGGACCACCGCCAGTACCCAGACAACCAAGCTGATGGCGGCGGCCCCTGCCGCTGACGATTGGTTCGGGGTTTCCGTAGCCCTGGACGGTGATAGGGCGCTGATAGGGATGCCCGGGGACGACGCCAATGGCGTTGACTCCGGTTCGGTGTACGTCTTCACAAAAGATTCGCAGACTCGCAATTGGGACGCTGGGAAGAAGCTGACCGCCTCCGACGCTGCCCCTGGCGACTGGTTCGGGTATGCCGTAGCGGTGGACGGCGACACCGTCGTGGTTGGTGCGTACCGCGACGACAGCACCGACAACGACGGCAACGTCGTCACTGATTCCGGTTCGGCGTACGTGTTCGTGGAGCCCTTCGGAGGCTGGGCGCTCTGGGACGACAGCACCGACAAGGAGAGGGCCAAGCTGACCGCCCCCGACGGCGCGGCGTTTGACTACTTCGGGTATGCGGTCGCGGTGGACGCTGACACCGTGCTGGTAGGCGCCTACCAGCACGACTCGATTGACCCGCAGTCAGGTTCCGTCATCGCGAATTCCGGTTCGGCTTACGTCTTCACTGAGGATTCGGAAAGCGGTGACTGGAGCCAAACGAACAAGCTGACCGCAGACGGCGGCGAGGCAGACGACTGGTTCGGGTATACCGTAGCGGTGGACAGGGCGTCTCACACCGCCCTGGTAGGCGCCGGTTCGGCCCATGTGTTGGACATCCACGACTGGGCGGAGCTCGAGGGAAGCGGATCAGGGACCACCTCGGCCACCGTGGATGACCTCATCAATGGCCGTCTGTACGATTTCCAGGTCCGCGCGGTGAACCTCGCCAGCGAAGGTCCCGAGTCAGACCAACTATCTGCCACGCCTCGAGCGCCGCTCGGGCCGCCTCCGTCAGTTGGTCAAGAAACCAACAGTGATCCCTTCTTCAGCGACGGCGACAGTGTCACGTTCAGCGTCGCCGAGAACACGACGGCCGGCGGCATCGTGGGCAACGTTGCCGCCACCGACCCGGACGACGACACGCTCACCTTCTCCCTATCAGGGGACGACGCGTCGTACTTCGACCTCGACGTCTCTACCGGTCAGATCAAGGTGGGTTTGGAGACCGAACTCGACTACGAGTCCGACGCCACCAGTTACAGCGTCATCGTGTCAGTTCATGACGGCAAGAACGCGGGCGGCAACACCGACCCCACGATCGACGATTCCATAACCGTCGCTATTGACGTTACCGACGTGGAAGAGCCGCCTTCGCAGCCAGGAGTTCCGCAAGTAAGCAGCGTCGGCCCCACCGCCCTGACGGCTAGCTGGACGGCGCCCGAGAACCAGGGGCCGGAGATCAGCGATTACGACGTGCGGTACCGGGAAGCTGGGGCAGGGTTCCAGGACGCCGGGTACAACGGCATTGGCACGTCTGTGACCCTGGATGGCCTGACACCGGGGACAAGTTACGAGCTACAGGTGCGGGCCATCAACGCTGAGGGAGCCAGCCCGTGGTCGGAGTCGGGCAGAGGCGAGACCGAAGAGCCGACGCCCACACCCACTCCTACCGCCACGCTGGAGCCGACGCCCGAGCCCACGCCGGAAACGCCGCCCACACCCACTCCTACCGCCACGCTGGAGCCGACGCCCGAGCCCACGCCGGAAACGCCGCCCACACCCACTCCTACCGCCACGCTGGAGCCGACGCCCGAGCCCACGCCGGAAACGCCGGCCGTTGCGGACACCGGCAACGGCGGCTTCGCGGCCGCTGGCAACTCCGGTTCGCCGGTGCTGGCCCTGCTGCTCGGCATGCTCGCGATCGTCGGCCTCGCTGGCGCGCGCGCCTCGTGGAGGCGCGTGAGCGGGAGAACCCGTACGTCGAGTCGTTGAACAGCCGGCTGCGCGACGAGTTCCTCGCCGTCGAGCAGTTCGACAGCCTGCTCGAGCCGCAGGTGCTGATCGAGGACTGGCGGATTGAGTACGACACGAAGGGCCCGCACAGCAGCCTGGGCTGGCTCGCCCCGGCTGCCTGTGCCGAGCGCTGGGGGCTCAGCAACATGCTGGATTCTCATAAGCGGTGGACTCGCAAAGGGGGTCTGGGAATGACAACCCGATCTGGCCCCACCCCGTGGTCGTGATCAGCTCGTGTGCGCACCTCCGTTCGCGGACCTGGTGACGCGGAGGCGGAAGGACTGGGCGCCGGTCTCGATGATGTGGGCGCGGAACGTGAGGCGGTCGACGACGGCGGCGGCGAGCCGGGGGTCGGCGAAGGTCTGGCCCCACTCGGAGAACGGTGCGTTGGAGGCGACGGCGACCGAGGCGCGCTCCTCACGCTCGGTCAGGATCTAGAAGAGCAGCTCGGCGCCGCGCGGGTCGAGATGCACGTAGTTCAGCTCGTCGAGGCAGAGCAGGTCGAGGCGGCCGTAGCGGGCGACGAGGCGCGAGAGCACGCGCTCGTCGGCGGCCTCGGCCAGCTCGTTCACGAGCGCCGCCGTCGTGACGTAGCGCACGCGCAGCCCGCGCTGGCAGGCGGCGATGCCGAGGCCGATCAGCAGGTGGGACTTCCCGGTGCCGCTCTCGCCGAGCAGCACGACGGGCTCGCCGGCGTCGATCCAGGCACCGCGCTCGAGTGCGGTGAGCATCGCCGGGTCGACGGTCGGCGCCGCCTGGAGGTCGAAGTCGGCGAGGTACTTGAGGCGGGGGAAGCGGGCCTCGTGGATGCGACGCTCGCGGCGGCGGGCGTCGCGGGCCTCGAGCTCGGCGGTGAGCACCTCGGCCAGGTAGGCGCGATGGCTGAGCCGGTCGCGCAGCGCCGCCTCGGCGAGCGGGCCGGCCTGCTGGCGTACGGTCGGGAGGTGCAGCGCGCGAGTGGTCGCCTCGATCTGAAGCGACGCCGCCTGCTCGGTCAGGGGGGCGCTCATCGCACGCTCCCGGCGAGCAGTCCGTCGTAGCGGGCCAGGCTCGGCGCCGGGCGGTCGAAGCGCCTCAGCGCCGGCCGCTCCACGACGCCGGTCTCGCGGGGGCGGTCGGCGATGCGGCGCGCCTCGATGGCGACGAGCGAGGGGTCGACGGACCCGACCCGCGAGACCGCGTCGAGCGCGGCATGCACCGCGGTGAAGGCAGGCGCCGGTGCAGCAGCAGCACCTCGATCAGCGCACGCGTGCCCGCGGCGTCACCGAGTCTGCGGCGGGCGCGCTGCCAGAAGCGCTCGTGCGCGGCGGTGAAGCCACCGCCTGAGCGTGCCTGCGCGAGCGCGCTTGAGCCGGGCAGCGCCCCGGGCTTGCGCGCCAGCACCTCGAGGTAGTGGTCGAGCACGAGCACCTCGGCGCCCTTGCGTGCGCTGCGCTCGTGGCGGGCGACGACCGCACCACCCGAGGTGCCGGTCACCGTCGCACCGCCCAGGCGCACCTCCACCGCCCGGCCCGCGCAGGACGCCGGTACCGAGTAGCGCGAGCCACGCACGGCGATGCGTGCCTTGCGGTCGACCTTCGCGCGCAGCGGGACCGTGGGGTCGAAGGGCTCGGCGGGGAGCGTCCGCAGCGAGGGTCGCTCGGCCTCCGCCATCTCGCCGACCGCGGCGAGTCTGGAGGAGATGTGCCGGTCATCGTCTGAGCGGTCGGCCGCCTCCAGCAGTGCGTTCAGCTCGGCCAGGCTGGCGACACGGGGGACCGGCACGAGGTGGCGCCGGCGGAAGCGGCCGACCTCGCCCTCCACACCGCCCTTCTCGTGGGCGCCCCCGGCGCCGGGCTCGCAGAAGAAGGCGTCGAAGCCGAAGTGCGAGCGCAGCGCGACGAAGCGGTCGCTCTCGGTGCGCTCACGCCCCACGAGCACCCGCGTCACGGCCGCCTTGAGGTTGTCGTAACGGATGCGCTGAGGCACCCCGCCGAGGCGCTCGAAGGCGAGCGTGTGTCCTTCGAGGAACGCCTCCTGGCCCTCGCCCGGGAAACAGATGTGGACCGCCCGCCCCGAGTGCGAGAGCCGCAGCACGAACATCGACAGCTCGGTCAGCACTCCGTCCAGCCAGACGCTCACCCCGCCGAAGTCGACCTCCGCCTCCTCCCCGGGCGGGTGCAACTGGGGGATCGTCACGACCGCGCGGCCGGACTCCAGCTCACGGCGCACGCGGCCGACGTAGGCGCGCACCGTCGATTCGGCGACGGTGGCGCCGCGCTCGTCCACGAGCCGCTGCCAGATCCGCCGCGCCGTGTGGCGCTGCTTGCGCGGCGCGCTCAGGTCCTCCGTCAACCACTGGCGGATCTGAGCGCGGTGCGGACCGAGTTGCGGTGCACTCGCCGAGGTCGGCTTACGCGGCGGCGGCAGCGCCGACCTGAGCGCCTGCCGCACAGTCCGCCGGTGCACGCGGTGACGGCGCGCCAGCCCGCGTATCGACGCGCCCACCTCGCGTCTGTCTCTCCGGATATGCTCAAACAGCTCCACTCTCGACAACTCCTCTGCCTTCGCTACGGGGAAGTCTTGCTCCACCGAGCGTAGTTACTGGATCGGTCGGGGCTGGGGCCACTTTCGATCATCACTCGGCCCCGTACTGGGGCCATTTCAGACTGTTATACCCACGCGAACCGCTGGGCAGGAGTGGCGACGCCATCAGCTCCTGAGGCAGGCTCAGCTTCTGGGTTCGGCCGTTTGCTTCAGGACAGACGCTTCATGAGGCCGCTGGGACGCTGTCAGCGGCATCCTAGCACCAGTAGCCTGCTAGATTCGGATCAAGGAGGGGGGCTGATGGAAGTGAATCTCTGCCCGGAGCACCGCCACTGCCTGACGTTCGAGGCCGCCGGCTCCGACGTCCTTCACTGCACCGTAACGCCGGCGACATGGTACGGCGCCTGGCTCGTCAAGGCCGCGGAGGATCTCCCCTGACGGGCGTCTACGAGCTAGGAATCCTCTGAGCAAGTAGGCTGCCGGCGGCGATTTGCTGCCGGCAGCAGGTTGTATTGGACAAGGAGGACCGCAGGGGAGGGGGCCGGGGGGAGGGCGGGGGCTTCTTTTGCCCTCCCGTCCCGCTTCGACGGGCGCGGGGGACGCACTGCTCCCCGGGTCAGGCGAGTTGGGGCTCGGCTCTGAGCAGGTTCGTCAAGCCCAGCAGCAGCGCCAGCCGCTCCCGGTTCTTGGCCAGACCGCGGTAGCGCACCTTGTCGTAGCCGAAGCGCCGCTTCACCGCGAGGAAGGGGTGCTCCACCTGCGCCCGCAGCGACGCCTTCTCCCGCTCCGCCCGCGCCGCCGCGCTCCCCGGCTCAAGCAGCCGCCTCAGGCCGGGTCGCATGGCTACGCGCCACGCGACCTCCGCGCGCGCCTGCTCGGGACGCTTCTCCACGCCCTGGTAGCCCGCGTCGCCGTACGCCTCCCGCTCCTCGCCGTGCAGCAGGCGGTGCGCCTCCGTCACGTCGGCCACGTTCGCCGCCGTCGCCCTCATGCTGTGCACCAGCCCGCTGTCGGCGTCCACGCCGATGTGCAGCTTCATGCCGAAGTGCCACTCGTTCCCCTTCTTCGTCTGGTGCATCTCCGGGTCGCGCGCGCGCTGGCGGTTCTTCGTCGACGAGGGCGCCTCGATGATGCTGGCGTCCACGATCGTGCCCTCGCGCAGGCGCAGGCCGCGGCGGGCGAGGTGGGCGTTGATTGTCTCGAACAGCTTCGTCCCCAGGTTGTGGCGCTCCAGCAGGTGGCGGAAGTGGAGGATGGTGCTCTCGTCGGGAATGGCCTCGGTCAGGGTGAGACCGCAGAAGCGGCGCACCGACTCGGCCTCGTAGAGGAGGTCCTCCATGGCGGGGTCGCTGAGGTTGTAGCAGAGCTGGACGCAGTGGCTGCGCAGCATCACCGCCAGCGGGTAGGGCCGCCGTCCCCGTCCCGCCTTCGGGTAGTGCGGCTCGATGCGCCCCTCCAACTCATCCCAGGGCACAAGGGCGTCGAGGCGCTCGAGGAACAACTCACGCCGCGTCTTCCGCTTCTTCTGCTCGAACTCCACGCTGGCGAACGTCGGCTGATGTATGGGGGCACCCTCCCTCTCCGGTTCACGCGCCATGATCGCATCTGCTCGCTCGCTCTGGCGAGTTGTTCAGACTTTCCCTAGCGCGCCGCAACAGCGTTTCGGCGTCCAGGTACGCCGTTGGCCCGGACGTAGCTGCGGACGGTGACGCGGGAGATCCCGAGCAGCCTGGCGGTTGCCCGCATCGAGAGCCCCTGTAGCTGCGCCTGCTGGATGGCCTTCCAGCGGGCGAGCTGTCGGGGCGTGGGAGCGCGGAGCTGCTTGCTCCCGGGCTCGGGCTTCACGGCGGCCCCGTTGGGCGCACCCTCCACCGCCGGGACGGCAGGCGCCACGGGGAGCCGCCGCGGTGCTCCTCCAGAGCCGAGCCCTGAGGCGATGCGCTCGTGGTCCGGGCGCCGGGCCAGCTCGGCGCGCGCCGCCCTCAGCACCCCGGCGCGCGGCGGCGCCTCGCGCGAGGGGATCGTCTCCCCTGGTGCAGGACGGAGAGCTCGCCGCCCGGCCGTTCCACCACCTCGACCCTCGCCCCGGCGTAGCTGGTCCGCTCGCGCCCGGGCAGCAGCTGGAGCGTGCGCCAGCGGTACTTGACCGTGTTGTCGCGGGCGACGCTGCGGGGGTGCCGGAAGCTGAGGATGGAGGCAAGCGGAAGCGCGGGGTCGAGCGGGCGGTAGGCCACCGCGGGCTCTGCCGCCGGGACCCGGAAGCGGGCGTTGAAGCGCGGCAGGAAGCGCTCGAGCACGGTCTGGGCCTCGGCGATGTCGGGAGGTTGAACTTCTCCTCGAGCTCCAGGCTCCACTGCTTACGGATCGACGCAGGGCAGATAACGAGCAGGCGCCGGCGCCGTTCCGCCCAGTGCTGCGAGAGCACCAGGCCGGCCTCGATTGTCTTCCCTAGCAGGGTGCTGATAAATACATGATCCTGGGCCTGAGGCCCTGACTGACCATCCGGCAGTCTCTCGTAGAGCCCAGAAACATTGGCTTTTTCGATTTCGAGAACGGCGCAAAATCAGCCCAAAACGACCGCTGCGGACTTTTTCAGCACCCTGCTAGCCCCACCTCGTCGGCAAGGACGACCCCCTTGCTGATCGGAGACCGCAGCGCAAACAACGCGGCCTCGATCTGGTGTGGGTTCAGATCGACCCGTGCGTCGAACAGCGACATCGAGAGGCGGTCGATGCCGGACGGCGGGCGGCGGCGGGTGAGCTCGTGTGCGAAGTACCGGGCGTGGTAGGGGGTCACTCCAGCCGCGTTGCCTACGTCGCAGGTGAGAGTTACCAAGCTCATCTCCCCGCATCCTGTCCGGGCCGTATCACCGAAGGGGCATGCCCTGGAATAGGCAGGCGTGGTGCTGAGTCCAGCTCTCAGACCCGGGCGCCGCGAGGGCCCCCACCAGGGTGCTTTCAGCCTCAACGTCGTCCTATAGTGCAAGTTCCAAGTCGAAGGTGGTACTGCCTACCGTCAAGTCAGGCCCACCCAAGTGGATTCGAACGGTTGCGCGCCCAGGCCGACTGGCCTCGAGTCGCTACTTTCGATAGCCAGGACGTTCACCCCTCAGAAGGTCAGCACCACATAGAACTTTGCGCAGCCCTTCGCACGAGCCCGTCGTCATGCCGATGTTCGTGCGGCTGTGAGAAACGGCGCTGTCGACCCGACAGGGCCAGTCTTGAGAGTTCCAGCCCCTACCCGCCTCGTGGAGGCAATGAGGCTCCCCAAGAGTAGCGCAGCGTTTGGTGTCGATTGGGAAACTGGGAACGTGTTCTTCAGCCAGCGCCCGCCGTTGCGCGTGGGGATGCCCTCGGCGTTGAGGGTGCGGACGATGTCGAGGACGCTCCGTCCCGCAAGCGTCATGTCGAAGATGCGGCGCACGACGGCGTCGGCGGGCGGGTCGAGTTCCAGCTTCGGGCGCTCCTTGGCGCCGTCCTTGATGCGGACCTTCTTGTAGCCGTAGGGGGCGTAGGTGGAGACCCAGTAGCCGCGTGAGGCGGACTCGCGCATCCCGCGCGTGACCTCCTGGGCCAGATTCTCGCTGTAGAACTCGTCGACGCTCTCGATGATCGCCTCCATGAGCTTGCCGGTGGGGGAGTCGTCGGCGTGCTCGGTGATGGAGACGACGCGGACGCCGCGGCGGCGCAGCATCGACTTGAAGGCGACGGCGTGCTCGCGCTTGCGGGTGAAGCGCGAGAACTTCCAGACGAGGATCTCCTCGAAGGGCGCGTCGTCGCCGCTGGCGGCATCGAGCATCTGCCGGAACTGGGGGCGGTCGGCGACGCGTCCGCTCTCGGCCTCGTCGATGTACTCGCGGACGACGAGGTAGTTGTTCTTCTCGGCGTAGTCGCGGAGCGCCCGGAGCTGGGCGGAGATGGAGAGGTCGACGTCCTGGCGGTCGCTGGAGACGCGGGCGTAGAGGGCGGCGGGGGTGGGTTCGGGTCGGTCTGTCATCGCGTGAATCTCCTCAACTGCTTGCTCACCTTAGCGTGATTGCGGGCCACTTGTTCACTCCTGCTACATCGCAGCTACATCACAGCAAACGATTTCACGAAAACGACACGGAAAGTCCCTGCAGGGCGTTGTCGAGCGTGGGCGGCGCTGCTAGCCTCCATCTATCAGAACTACCGTTCTGTTTCCCATCCGCAGTGTACAGCCCCGATGCGGCCGCCGACCACCCCCCAGAGCACCGCGGGGATCAGGGAAACGCAGTGGGACAGACCCATGAATACCGATCGACAACTGAGCGACGACCAAGAGGCGCTGCGCCTCGAGGGCCTGCGGACGCTGGCGCGCATCATCGCGCGCCACGCCCTCGCCCATCCCGACCGCTACGGGAGCGGGAAGGGCGAGGCGCCGGGGGCGCCGGCGAGCGACGAACGGGGACGCAAGGACGGCGCGGCATGAGGCGGGCGCGGCGAGAGCGGCGAACGAGGCTCAGGGCGGATGTGGTGTGGGAGTACCTGACGCGCCACAACCTGAGCCAGAACGCGTTCGCGCGGCGGCTGGGCATCGACCCCGGCTACTTCTCGCAGATGATGAACTGGCGGCGCTGCCCGTCGCCTGAGATGCGGGCGCGCCTGATGGCGGGGCTCGGGATCACGGACTTCGACGACCTCTTCGTCATGGAGGCCGCCGCATGATGCGCAGCGCGCCGCCCCCGGAGCTCCTGCTCGGCGAGCCCTTCCTGCCCGCGGACTTCCCGCGGCGGCTGCAGCGCTTCAAGGAGACGCTGAATGTCTCCTGGGACGTGCTGGCGGCGTGCATCGGCGCCGACCCCCGGCAGCTGCAGCGCTGGCGCGAGGGCACGAAGCCCTGCGGCGACTCGACCTACGCGCTCTTCCAACTGGCCGACCGCAGTCCCGGCGGCGTGCGGCTGCTGCTGGACGGGGAGGGCGAGCGCGCCGGGCGTTCCATCTGGCTTCCGACGGGAGCGCTGACGGGCGGGCGGGACGCCGCGGGACATCGATCACGAGCAATCACACCAGGGAGGTGATGCATATGGAACCGACGAAGCAGCGCACGATCAAGGTGATGGGCCGGGACTTCCCGATCCTCACGCAGGACGAGATCCGCAGGCGCTACCTGGACGACCTGCCGGAGCGGCTGGAGCGCTTCACCGAGGCGGTCGGGTGGTCGTGGCCGGAGCTGGCCGTGCGGCTGGGCGTGACCGAGCGGCGGGTGCTGGCCTGGCGCAAGGGGCGCGTGCCCCGTGGCGACGCGATGTACGCCCTGCTCGTGCTGGCGGCGCACGAACCGGGCGGGCTTGAAGCGCTCTATCCCGAGTTCAGCGGCGGCCGTGCGGAGGAAGGCGGGGAGGGCGGCGAGCGATGGGAGTGAAGCAACAGGTCGCGCGTCCCCTCGGGCACGGGTTCCCGCCGGACTTTCCGGCGCGGCTGGAACGCTTCCGGGAGGCGGCCGGGCTGAGCTGGCGGGCGCTGGCGCTGCTGCTCGGGGTCACGACCTACCGGCTGTCGCTGTGGCGGCGTGGCGCGGTCCCGAGCGGGGCGCACCTCTTCCTGCTGCTGACGCTGGCGGAGGCGAGGGGGCTCCGCGACGGGGTCCTCATGCGCCCGGAGCGGGACCTGCCTCGTGCGAGCGCCCCCGCCCCGACCGCCGCCCACCGGCGCTCCGTGCTCCAGCTCGTGGACGACCTCTCCAACCCCATGGAGCGAACGAGATGAACGCCAGGCAGACCGATCCCGGAGGCGGCGGCGCCGCCCGCATCCGCGAGATGCGGCTGGGCGCGGGCCTCACCCAGGGTGCGCTGGCCGCACTCGTGGGCGTGACCGCCCACACCGTCGGGTCCTGGGAGGCGGGCCGGAGGAAGCCCAGCCAGGAGCGCCTCGCCGCAGTCGCCTTCCACTGCAAGACGGCGCGTGCAGGCGAACACGGACCGGGCGTTCATGTGGATTTATGTCTGGAGAACCGAGTATGGTTGGTTGGAAGCAAGTGCACAGGTATTCGCAGATGTCGATCTGTACGATCTGGCAGTAATAATCGCTGCGGGACCAGTTACTGAGGAGTACTGCAATACCTCCGCAATGTTCAGTGGTGAACATTTGCAGTTAAGCTGTGGTCTCCTTGATGTAAGCTTGACTCAGATCACAAGAGTATCCGCTACCATTGGAGGTACTATTGTCACCAGTGGCACCCACTATCGTTGCGAAAAGAACGATAATGGAACGGCGACCCAGTATCTCTACGCCTGTGAAGGGCGATAGTCGAAGAGGAGGGGGACCGACTACCTGCTGGGGCTCACGGACGACTCCACACCCTTGGGCGAGCTCGCGGAGGCGCACTCCGAGGCTACCGACCCCGACGTGCTGCCCATCCGGACACGTGAAATCGGAGCAGCGGCCGGCGGCGGCGCCACGGTCTACGACGAGACGGAGACGGGCAGCCTCTGGTTCCGCGCCGACTGGCTCCGGCGGCAAAACCTCGATGCCAGCCACTGCGACATCATCAGCGTGCGCGGCGAGTCGATGGAGCCCGTCCTCCCCGACGGCTGCTCCATCCTCGTCGACCGTGGACGGCAGCGACGGCTCAACGGCCACATCTACGCGCTCTACACCGAGGACGGCCTCGTGGTGAAGCGCCTCGCGCACGAAGGCGCGCAGTGGCAGCTGCGGAGCGAGCATCCCGCCTACGAACCCACCCCCATGGCCGAGAGCGACGAAGTCATCGGCGAGGTGCGCTGGGCGGCATACACCCTCGGGAGGTAGGCCGAGAAGGCGTTGCCAGCCGATGACGCTCCGCACAGACTCGGCCGCGCGCAAGGAAGGAGACCTACTACCAGGGAGTGAAGAGCGAGGCACCCACGACCCAACTGAAGGGATCTGACACGCTCGGGCTGCCTCCCATACACCCCGAAACGACGACGCCCGCGCTCCAGAAATGCAAACCTGTCCCGGTATCAGCGGGCAGGGGAGCAACGCTCTTGCTCTCCGCCTGCGGAGGGGTGTCACAATTCTCGTAGTACACGACTTCCCAGGTACCGTCTGGCAGCCTGAGCGAACGTCCCTCTTCGAGCGTGAATGTCTCCAGCACCCGGACCCGGATCATCCGCTGGCGCTCGGCCTGCGAGAGCCCAGTCTTGCGGACACGCGCTTCGAACGGCGACGAGGAATAGTGCGCCCAGCGAATCTTGCAGCCGTTGGCCGCAAATTCGCAGGCACCGATCTCCGAGAGAACCTCGATCTGACCTGAGGCGGGGTTCGTTCGGAGAGCGCCCATCGCAAGCAGGTCGCTCCACTCGGCCCTCGTCATCTCTGTCCGCGTCAGGTTCGCCCAGCCGAACCAGCAACGGGTCGGGTCAGGCGGGGTGGTGACAACGAGGTGCGTCGGCAGGGCAGGGGTCACGGGGTCAGTTGGCGGAGCGGGGAGCTCCTCAACGGGAACGAGGTGGTCTGCGCCTTCGTCCGCCTGGGCGAGCCGGACGGGAGATGCGATGGCCAGAAGCACCACCGTGTCGGCCAACAAAAGCGTGAACAGCGCCAGCTTTGACCAATTTCGCGTAGGCACCCGCGCACCCTACGCACACACGGGGATCGGACGCAAGCGGCACAGGCGCGCTGGGTGGCGCAGACGCTGCCGAGGTAGGACCAGCCACCAAGCCTGTGTCCCCCAACGAGCGCGAAACCACCATCGGCGGGGTGCGCTGGTCGGCGCGCACCGCGCCGATGGTGGCCCGAGCAGGGTGCTGATTAATGCACGGTCCTGGGCCTGAGGCCTTGACCGACCATCCGGCAGTCTCTCGTAGAGCCCAGAAACATTGGCTCTTTTGATTTTGAGACCGGCGCAGAATCAGCCCCCAACGACCGCGGCGGACTTTTCAGCACCCTGCTAGGGCTTGAGGCAAGCCCGATAATGCTCGCGCACAGACTCGTCCGCGCGCGAGGAAGGAGCACTACCAGGGAGTGAAGGACGAGCTACCGCCGACGGCCCCGCTGATTGTGGCCCCGACGGTCTCTTGGGTTGAGCATCTGGGCGGATCGCCCTGCGGTCCCGCAAGATTGCCGAACCTGACCCAATAGTCGTACGCCAATTGAGTCTGCCCAACGATACCAGCCCATCGGGTCCCTTGGCAGATCGTATTGCTGAGGGGACTTGACACCCACGCGCTGCCGGAAGCGCTCCACCCTACTAATACCACCGAGTCGTCGACCCACCCCAAGTAGGCGGAGAGGCTTCCCATGCTCCCGGAAGTCACGCCGCTCCTGCTCCAGAAATTCAAGCTCGAGAAATACGAACCTGTCCCGGTAACAGGGGCCAAGAGAACGATCCTGTTCTCCTCCTTAGAGGCGGCACACGAGTCGAAGTCCACGGCTTCCCAGGTACCGTCTGGCAGCCTGCGTGCACGTCCCTCTTCGAACGCAAGATCCTCCATCACGCGGGTGATCCGCTGGCGCTCGGCCTGCGAGAGCCTCGTGTTGCGGAGACTCGCTTCGAACGGCGACGAGGAATAGTGCGCCCAGCGATGGAGGCATCCGTCAGGCGGAACTTCGCAGGCACCGATCTCTGAGAGAACCTCGATCCGACCTGAGGCCGGGTTCGTTCGAAGAGCGCCCATCGCAAGCAGGTCGCTCCACTCGGCCCTCGTCACCTCTGTCCGCGACAGCTTCGCCCAGCCGAGGTAGCAACGGGTGGGGTCAGGCGGGGTGGCGACCACGATGCGCGTCGGCACGGAAGGGGTCACGGGGTCAGTTGGCGGAGCGGGGAGCTCCTCAACGGGAACGAGGTGGTCTGCGCCTTCGTCCGCCTGGGCGAACTGGGCGGGGGACGCTATAGCCAGAAGCGCCGCTGTGCCCAACAAGAGCGTGAACCGCGTAAGCTTTGACCAATTCAGCGTGTGCATCGGCGTCAGCAAGGCGGAAGGGAGTGGGACAATGAGTTTTCGGTTCAAGATCGTTACCTCCTTTAGGTTCCGGGCCACGATATGAAGCATCTGTCAAGCGCACAATAGTCGGTGATGACGAGTGTGAGATCTTCAGAATACAAATGAGCATACTCGTGTGGATACCGAACTCTTTGGGCTTCCAGAAAGAGTTTCCAATGCTCGATTTGGCTGACAACCGCACAGGACATCCGAGTGAACACGCACAATAGTATGCCTATTGGATGCCCAATCGCACGGAGTGTGCCGAGGGCTCCGAGTCGCCCGTAGAGCCCATAATCACTGGAGTTTGGACATGTTGGGCACTACTGTACATAAGCCCCAAGCGGTGCGTGCTATGAAGCCCTCGAAGCAGCCCGAGATGCTGTGGTGCTCTCAACATCGCTCGTGTAACTGACACAGCAAGGAGGGTTCGCTGCCGCCAGCTAGGCTGTCTACCCCAGCAGGCCGCGGTGCAGTACGCGCGAAGGGGTGCCCTGCCCCCGGCAGTATGTAGCAGGTAGAGACACCTGTTGTCGGCGGTGTTGTTCGGTTCACGAGAACGTATTCGTGTGACGAGTGGGACCGACCGGAGATCAGTTCCAGCACCCTTCGGTTCCTGGATGCCAGCGCCGTCGGCCGCTTCCTGACCGAGGCTGGGTTCCTGATCGAGGAGCAGTTCGGGGACTGGGACCGGAGTGCACTCACCGACGCAAGCCCAGAGATCATCACCATCGCGCGACGGGCCTAGGCTCCCGCTGCTCTTCCCGACGCCTTAGGGCGAAACGAGCGCGTAGCTCACCCAGGGGCTTCTCGCGTCCACGCTGCCTATACTGCGTGTCAGCCCGAAACTGGCGTGGCCTGCTGCTGTTGGGGCGCCTTGAGGCCGCCTAGCTGGCCAGCGGCGACCACCCGAGAAACGACTCGCCCATGAAATTCGCCCGTCTCGTACCCGAACTCATCGTGTCGGACATCGGCAGGAGCGTGGAGTTCTACACTCGACTGCTTGGGTTCGACGTGATGTTCGACCGTCCCGAGGAGCGGTTCGCCTACCTTGACCGACAGGGTGCCCAGCTCATGCTCGAACAACCGTCCAACCGAGCGTTCCTGCTGGGCGACCTCCAATTCCCCTACGGTCGCGGGATGAACCTTCAGATCGACGTCGATGACCTCGATGTCCTCTACGACTCAGTAGTGAAGGCCGGGGGACGCCTCGCGCTACCGCTGGAGGAGAAGTGGTATCGCGTCGGAGACGACTCGTTCGGGCAACGCCAATTTGTGGTGGTGGATCCAGACGGGTACCTACTTCGGTTCTGCCAACCGGTGGACGCTCCTGCCCAGGGCTAACAGGCCGAACTGCGTGGGAGTCACCGACGGAAAGCGGCCCACCCATGGTCCCGTCGGCAGGCCGGGCATGACGCAGGCCGTTCGGACGCCCCTGCACCGGGGTGCTTCCCGTTGCTAAGTCCTCCGCCCGAAATCTCCGGTCGTGGAGCTTCCGCTGGTCCGCTTCCTCCCAGCCCCAAACCTGTTCCACGTACTCCTTGAAGGAGGCCTTCTTCACGCGATAGGCGAACTCCTTGTCGGCAGATGTCGCCTCGCGAAGCGTGAGGTTGTCCAAGGCGCGGAGCGGGAGCTTCATGCGGGCAGGCTCAAACAGTGACGGCTCGGTGTCGATCAGGCCCAGCTCTGCGAGCACCGCGGCAAGCTGGAGGACCGTCTCCACCTGGTGGTCGGGAGTCTCCTCCCAGGTGCGCGGCTGCTGCCTGGCGTGGCGCCCCGTTCGAAAGAGCACGGTCGTTATCCCGAGCAGCTTCGCCGGGACGATGTCTGCGTCGATGCGGTCGCCGATGACAAGGCAATCGTCGGGCCTCACGTCGAGCGCTGCAGCCGCGTAGAGAAAGACCTCGAGGTTGGGTTTTCGTGTCGGAGGGTTGCGAGGTGGGGTGAACACGAAGCACTGGTCAAGGTCGTAGCGTGCCAGGTCGGCCCGTACCCGCGACGGCTCGTTGTTCGTCACGAGCCCCTGCAGCACTCCCCTCTGGTGCAGCGACCGGACGACTTCGTCGACGCCTTCCCGAAACTCCATCCCCCGCGGATGGCATGCCGCGAATCACTGCCGGCGGCTACCTGCTCGTATACCTGCTCCGCCACCTCGGCCCGGAACGACGTGAGCTTCCAGACCATCGCCTTGTAAGCATTCGGGGCGAAGGAATCCACGGCCCAGCGGGCAGCCTCGCTAAAGTCGGCGTCCGAGAATCCGACATCCGCCTCCCGCAGTGCCCGCCGCATGTCCTCGTCGATGAGACTCTCGTATTCGACTTCCCTGTCGATAGGTCCACCCATGTCCCACAGCACGGCCTTCAGCATCGGTCTGTTCCCCCTTGAGATGGTTCGGAGCGGGTTAGGTGAGGTCGCGACCCCAGTCGGGGCCAAAGTACTGGTCGGTGTCGTGGCCCAACCCTGACCGCAGCGCCACAATCTCGTCGGCATGAAGCCAGTGGTGGGCTGAGATACGCATCAGGGCATAGTCAAGACGCAGACCAGTCTCTCGGAGGAACTCTATTGAACCGTCGTAGGGAACGGTCTTGTCGATCGCCTGTTCCGAGTCGAGAAACTGACGAGCCTTCGCTCGAACCTCCTGGGTTGCGGTGACAACTCCTACCCAGTCGTCCCAGTCGCCCGTTCCACCGGTACGAAAGCGAGGGTCCCCGATGACAGGATGGCGAGGGAACTCCTGGAAGTTCGTGTTGATCCACGAGTCCAGCATCTGGGTCACGTGGGCCACCGTCCACGCGATGCTGCTCCCGCCGTGTCGCCTCGTCGTCGCGTCCTCAGGCCCGAGCTCTGCGACGGCCCGGTCAAGATCGTCCCAAGCCTCATAGGCAAGGAGCACAAGCCTGTCTGTCATGTCCGTCAGCCTCCCGACTCAATCCCCATCAAAGAGTGGGTGAGGGTCTCTAGTTTGAGTGACCGCGCCAAGTTGGGGCCAGCCCAGTCCTCCCAGGTATGCGGCAGGTGGGCAGACACCCCACGCTGCCCCGCCTGTCGTTCGGCAAATCTTGACGCGCTTTGCACCACACAATCTGGAACCCTCCAGCTGCGGGCTGTCAGGGTAGACGGGGGGCGACTGGCTGCGCCGCGCGCTCAGGCGACGACAAGCGGCACGAGCATCTCCGCAGGCGTCAGCCCGGCGTGGTGCGATCGCTGTTGAAGCGCTTCCCGGGAGGCCAGCGAGGGGTGGAAGCCCAACACGCTCGCGCCTCGCGAGATCGCGGTGAAGTCGCCGAGCCGCTGCCTCGTCCGTGACGCCAGCGGCTCGGGGCCGAGCAGCGCGAGGTCTTCGACCTCGTCGGTCGTGAGCAGGAAGAAGTGCTCCCCGAAGTTCGCGCGGAACCCTGCCTCGAAACGGGCGTGCTCGCCGGACCGAACGTGGAACTCAACGACGCGAGTGTCGCCCGCAGGTGGCTCGCGAGGAGCCCCGGAATGCCGTCGGCCTCCTGAATGATGAAGCGTTCACCGTCGGCAACGGCGAGGTGCCCATGGTCGGCGGTGACGACCACCGCGGCAGAGTCACCCAGCCTGGCCTTGAGGTCTGCGACGAGGCGGTCGATCGCCCCGATGGCGCCGCGGGCACCGACGCTCTCAGGTCCGGCCTGATGCGCCTCCTTGTCGACGAGCGGAATGTACACATAGGTGAACGTGGGCCCGTCGGCGCCAGCCACGGCCTCCACGATGGAGTTGAAGGTGCCGGTCAGCGACTCATATCCGGTTGCGGCGGCACCTCCGGTCCAGTAGCGGGAGTAGACGCTCCCGGCGATCTCGCGAGGCATCAGGAAGTGGCAGCGACGCCCTACTTGCGGAACGAGGCTCGGGATGGGGAATGCCTCCTCGGGCGTGACGCCGAGGTCATCCAACAGCCGGTCGTCGGCGAGGCGGCGGTACTGCAGGATCGTGGCTGGGCCGCCGATCTGCTCAATGTGCGTCCACCAGCCCGTGACCGCGTGGCGAGCAGGCCACTCGCCTGTGGCAATCGAGGTCAGCGCCACAGCCGTCGACGAGGGAAACACCCCACGAACCTCGCTGTGCAGGTGGTCGCGCAGCGTGCGCGCACCTGGCTCGCGCTCCAGCGTCTCCAGGCCAAGCCCATCGGCGAGGACGAGCACAAGGTGCTCCCGGTCTGCGAGCGAGGCGGCCAGGTCGTCCGCGAAGGGCGAGAGCCCAAGCCCCCCGACCCCGCTTGCGGTAGGCATCGCACGGGCGACATCGACGAGGTTCGGCATGGTGGGGTCGGGCCGCACCAGCGTCCCCGCGTCGAACGCAGCGGCCAACTCGACCGCATCGGACAGTTGGGCAGTGCCTGCCATTGCCTCACACTATCACGCAGGTTGCCAGCACGATGGCGCCGTGACTGCACCGGAGTTCTGCACGGACACGCTCCAAGGTGTGGTGGCGCGCGAGCCGACGCTGGAAGCCTACCTGAGCCCGATCCGGGAGAGCGGTACTCGGGAACCCTCGGCAGGCCTAGACCAGCTCACCCACCCCTTGCTGCCCTGTCCGTCGGGACGTCCCGAGCGTTGAATTGCGGCCCGCGACTCTCCATGATGCCCCGGTGCCTCCTTCTGTTCAGGTTTCTGGATTGACGCGTCGCTTCGGCGAGATCACCGCCGTCGACAACGTCTCCTTCGAAGTTGGTGAGGGGGAGGTGTTCGGCTTTCTCGGTCCCAATGGCGCCGGCAAGACCACCACCATCTCCATGCTCTGCACCCTGCTGCGTCCCACAGCTGGAAATGCTGCCATCGGTGGCCACGACATCGTCAAGGACCCGGGCGGTGTCCGACGCAAGATCGGCATCGTCTTCCAGGACTCGACCGTCGACGAACGACTCACCGCTCGCGAGAACCTCGTCTTCATGGGGACCTCTTTGGCATGGCGAAGCAGTCTGTCCGGCCCCGTGCCGAAGAACTCCTCGACCGCGTCGGTCTGTTGGAGCGCGCCGACGACGCCGTCATCACCTTCTCCGGCGGCATGCGTCGCCGCCTTGAGGTCGCCCGCGGCCTGCACCGGCCCTCCGTCCTCTTCCTCGACGAGCCCACTGTGGGCCTCGACCCGCAGACCCGTCGCAGCATCTGGTCCTACGCCCGCTCCCTCCGTGACACCGAAGGCGTCACCATCTTCCTCACCACCCACTACATGGACGAAGCTGAGGCTTGCGACCGGGTCGCCATCATGGACTACGGGAAGATCATCGCGCTCGACAAGCCCGACAGGCTGAAGGCCCAACTCGGCGGCGATGTCGTCTCCATTGCCGGGCCCGACAACGAGGGTCTCGCCCGCGAGGTGCGCGCGTTGTTCGAGATCGAGCCACGGCTGGAGGAGGAGACTGTTGAGTTCAACATCGACCAGGGCGGCGACTTCATCCCCGTCCTGCTCAGCCGACTCCAGGGCGAGGTGCGGTCGGTCGGCATCCGCGCTCCCACCCTCGAGGATGTGTTTGTCTCGATGACCGGCCACCAGATCCGCGAGGCCGAGGCCAGCGAAGAGGATCGGCTGCGCTCCATGCGACGCCTGGGAAGGATGTAGTGACGGCCGAACAAATACCGAACACCGCGGGAACGACAGGAAGCGTCGAGACAGTTCCGCCGGACCTAACGGCGGGGCACGCCAGCTTTCTGACGGTTGTGCGCGTCATCTGGATGCGCGAAATGCTCATCTTTTTTCGCGACCGGCCCCTCGTCATTGCCGCCTTCGTCATGCCCCTCATCGTGTTCATCGTGTTGGCTGAAGGACTGGGCGATACCCTCGCCATCCTCCCCGGGAACCTCGACTACCGCCAGTTCTTCCTTCCCGGGATGGTCTCGTACACCGTGATCAGTCAATCCGTCAACACAGGTGTCTCCATCGTCACCGATCGTCAGATGGGCTTCCAGACGATTACGGCAATCCTGATGTACCCTGCCCTGTTCCTATCTGGTGTCTTCTTTCCCCTGAATAACGTCCCGATCTGGTTGGACGTGATCGCCAAGTTCAACCCGTTGACTTACGCCGTCGCCCCTATCCGCGAGGTTGCTCTCTCCGAACACCTCAAGGATGTTCCTGCCGATGCCCCCTTCCAGATCACCCATGTCGAGTGGTTCGGCTACACACTCAGCACCTGGGAGGAGCTCGGCATCGTGGTCGTCCTCGGTACGGCCATGCTCATCATCGCGGTCCGAGCCATCCGTACCACCGAGTAGGGGTCAGACGCCAAGAAGCGGGAACACTCGGTCCCATTTGTGTCCAGCAAGCACCCACTAACGCGAACCCGCCCCGGCCTACCGCCCGCTCCTCCCCAGCAGCAGGTGGGGCAGTTCCAGCGACGCGGCCACGTCCAGGAGCGCGAGGAGGTGCAGCGCGTTGGGGCGGGTTCCCTTACGCCAGCGCCTGACCGTCAGGGGGTTCGTGCCAAGGCGGGCGGCGAGTTCGCTCCAGGTCAGGCCCGACTCCTCCTTCAGGCGCTCCAGCCTCTGGGGGAAGTCGTCGGGGAACGCGTGGACCTCACGGCGGTACGGACTGCGCTGGCGGGGCATCTCACCGGCCTCCCCTCTCGATGGAGTAAGGATCCTCGCCCAGGGCGAGTTCGAGCCCGCCGGGGATGCGGCCCGCCAGGCGAATGAGGGAGAGCATCGCCCCGCCGCAGGGTTCCGACCCGTGACGCCAGCGCAGGACCTGCTTCGGGTCGACGCCCAGGGCTTCCGCGAAGCCGTTCCAGCTGAGGCCAGTGGCCTCCTTGAGCAGATGGAGGCGCCTCGCGAAGTCGTCGGGCAGGACGCCGTTGCCGTAGGGCACGGGATGGCCGTTGATGGTCAGGGCGTGCGTTACCGCCCGTCGGCGCTGAGGGGGGCTACTGGTTCTCATCCTCGTTCTCCAGTTCGAAGAGCTCGTCGAAGTCGGTGATGTCGAGAGCTGCCTGCAGCCGCCGGCGGACGCAGCCCGAGGGGGCACGCCCCTCAGTGATCAGGGTGGAGAGGTAGCCGGGGCTGACACCGGCTTGGCGAGCCAGCCAGCCCTGCGAACGGTTCAACCCCGCGAGCCGCTTCCAGAGCGCTTGCTGCTTGAGCCGGACTGCCGGTCTTCGTCGTCGTGCCACGGCCGTACCCTAGTCCTGGGATAGGGTAGGATAGTAGGGGCTAACCTACTGGACGTCAAGAACGTACGTTCGTATCCTTGGCCGCCCAGCGGGAGTGGAGGCACCGGAGGATATGACCGAGGACCGGGGCTACCGGTGGAAGGAGAGCGGCGCCCGCGTCCGCGAGGCGCGCACGCGGGCGGGCCTCACCCAGCGCGAGGTAAGTGAGCTCCTCGGGGTCAGCGCCCACACCGTCTGGTGCTGGGAGGCAGGCAAGACGAAGCCGAGCGCGGACCACGTTGTGGAGCTGGCCTCCCGCTGCGGGGTGAGCACCGACTGGTTGCTCGGACGGGAGGTCGTGGAGGAGGAGCTGCTTGAGGAAACGGACGTGTCGTTCCGGCAGGCCGTCGCCAACCTCCCCCGGGAGGACATCGAAGAGATCAGAGACTTCATCGAGTTCGTGCGGGAGCAGCGGCGCAGAAAGGCCTGAGGCAGACGTGAACAGGGGTCAACAGCTAGGTTCGGCGATGAGGCGGCGACTGGGATTGCGCGGGCAGGTGGACGCAGAGGCCGTCGCCAGCGGCCTTGGCCTCACCGTCCAGCGGCGGCCGCTCCACGTGCTCGAGGAGATGCGGATCGGGGACTACGTCAGCGTCGCCGACCGTCTAGAGACGTGGTGGCAGCGGTGGGTCGTGGGGCATGCCATCGGCCACTGCGTCCTGCACCCGGGGAATCACCTCTGGATCCGGCGTCACACCGACCTCGCCCACGGCTTCGAGCGGGAGGCCGAAGATTTCGCCCATGGCCTCCTCGTGGACCTCGAGGAGGCGGCTGCCGTCGGGCTCAACAACTCGTGGGAGGTGGCGAAGCACTTCGGCGTGCCCGTCGACGTGCTCCGGTTCACGGAGCTGCAGGACACAGCATGACCATGGTCACCGGGCGCCGACGCGCCGCTGCTTCCGTCCAGGTTGCTCGTGTCGGGGGCTCAGCGCCGAGGCAGCGCACCACAGTGGCTGCGGGGTATCCTCTTGGGAGAGCGTGAAGGTAAGGGTGACGGACCCGGGAAATACGTCATGGCGAACAACGACGAGCTTCTCAAGCGCATTACCTGTCGAGCGGACGTCCTGGGCGGGAGCCCGGTGATCCGCGATCTCGGCGTGTCCGTCGACGAGGTGCTGAGCCTCCTGACCCGGGGGGTCTCACCAGAGGCAATCCTGGATGACTACCCCGTTCTCGAACTCGATGATGTTTTCGCCTGCACGGCCTACGCGCGTGAGGCGATCAGAGTCGACGCTGGGGCGACCACCGCGGCCGGTGACCCCCAGCATCAAACCATCCATGGGAACGGGCGTCAGAATTCACGATCGCGCCGCTCCCTGCGCGACCTCGCCATGAAGCCTCTTGAGGAGCGCCACCGGGCGATTCAGTCTGCCGGGATCAGCGTCGACGCCGATGACACCGAGGCGTGGGACGGGACTGCGGGCGACGGTCTCGACCATTGAGCAGGGGACCTCAGTGAGCGACTCGCCGACCCGCGGCGAGGTCTGGCTCGTCCGCCTGCCGCGCGCGGTGGGCGCGGAGATGCAGCGCGACCGCCCCGCTGTCGTCGTCAACTCACCCGCCTTCGACTCGGCTCCCGTCCGCATCGTGGTTCCACTGACGACCTGGCGCGAGGAGTTCGAGGGGAGGATCAACAAGGTGCTGGTCGAGGCGACCGACGGGAACGGCCTGCATGCGGACTCCGCCGCCGACTTCCTCCAGGTCCGCAGCGTGGCGCTGGAGCGATTCATCGAACGCATTGGCGATGTTGATGCCGAACTGGTCGACGAGATCGTCGCTGGCGTGGCGATTGCGGTGGACTACCGGCACTGACCCCTGAGGGTCACCCGCCGGCGCCCAGGGGCACACGCGGCTCCAGGCGTGCTCGAGGAGGGTTACCTCCTGACGACGCCCTGAGGGTCGCGGGAGGACGCCTCACGATTGAGAACCTGGTCGAGGATGGCGAAGGCCTGGTCGAGACTGCTGCTCGCCTCCGTTCCCGCCTCCTCCTGAAGCAGGAGGGCGTGGGCGACGAAACCAGCCAGTTGCAGCAAGTGGTCATCGCCGGCGCTGCGGAAGGCGGGGCCGCCGATGATGCGGTCGAGGGGGATGTTGCGCGTGGGGGCGCCGTCCTCCCAGGAGTCGTAGCGGCTGGGGATGGGGTTGTGGACGCGCAGGCGGCGGTAGAGGCGGGTGATGGGCTCCTCGCGCACCTCGTCGAAGAGAGGAAGGCGTGGCTGCCGGCCGCCGCGACGGAGGTGTTGATGCGGGTTAGGAGTCGGCCGAGGCTCACCTCCTCGTGGCGACCGCGCTCCCCCTTCGGCAGGCAGACGTTGATGACCTCGATGCCACCGCGGCGGCGCGCGGCCTCCTCGATGACCCGCAGCCCACCCCGGAAGACCGCAACGCCGTCCTCGGTGGAGAGCCACGCGCTGGGATCTCCGTCCTCCCGCGGCGCGAGCAGGTCGAGGGACTGGAGCTCGACGGAAGGCTGAACGCCGTAGCGGTCGCGCAACCCGCGCCGCCAGGCCCGCACGTCCCGGAAGAAGCCGTTCCAGCAGGCAGCGTCGACCCCGAGGGCGGAGCGTACGAAGCAGCCGACACCCTCGCGCTCATCGACGTAGTAGAGCCGCACGGCGTTCACCTCCCCTCGCTGCAGGTTGGCTTCCCGACGCCGCGTCGCAGGGTCTCCTCCAGGTTGCCGGCTCCAGTGGCCCCAACTCGGCGATCGCCTCCCGGTGGGACACCCAGAGCGGCACCTCGACCTCCGTGCGCTCCATCTCCTGGCGCGCCACGCGCAGGAAGTGAGCAGCGGCCAGTTCGCCGTCGAAGACGATGAGGACGGCGGGCCGGGCGCCGTGGTCCTCGAGGGGCCGCTCCGAGGCGAAGTAGCGCAGGTAGGGCGCGAGGCGGCGGCGCATGGTGACGGGCCGCACCGCCCGGCGCTCCCACTCCAGGAAGAAGGGCCAGGTGCGCCCCTCGCGCTGGCGACTGCCCCTGGACGGCCGGCCCGAGTAGCGCACTCAGAACGACAACAATGGCGAACGCCAGCAGCAGCCACCGCAATCGCCAAAGCGCCCTCCAATCTGCACCCTCAGATGCGGACGGGATGCGTCCGTGAGTCCTCACCGAGGCCTCCGCGTACGGCCAACAACTACCACAAAATGGCACTTATCACACATTGTGTTGAGCACTATAGACTGCGTGCAGGATTATGGAAGGTTGAGCGCGCCGTCCCATTGCTTGAGGACGAGTTTCCCGTTTAGGGACGGTTGACTGCCGACTGGGGCGACTCCCGCGAGGCCGCCGGCCTGTGGGCCAGGCTGACCTCCAGCTTGTTCCCGCTGCGCCAGCTCAGACTGACGTCCGGGAAACTGAATGTGTTCTCCGTGCCGGAGGCCTCGAACGCGAAAGCCTCCCCACCCAGGTGCAGGATGTAGCTGCCCGCGGCCAGGTCGTTGACGGTCTGGAAGTGGAGGTTCTTGGTCTTCTGACGCCTCGTGTCGATCTTCTCGTACAACAGCAAGTGAACCTGGTTCTCGACGCCGTCCTGGCTGAAGCTCACCCGATCCAGCTGCCCCTTGTTGATCAGCGGGCCGAAGCCGAACAGGCGGTGGCTGGACGGCCCCCAGCGCTTCACCGTCAGCGTCGACTCCCAGATGACGGTCTCACCGGCGTCCTCATCCCCGCCGGCGATCTGCCGTAGCCGACGGGAGAACGCCAGCACGAGGGCGAGCGCAGAGACTGCCAAGACAGAGACTGCCAAGACAAGGAGCCGCCAGTCTCCGAGGATAGTGCCCACGCCAAATTGACAGCGATGCAGGTCCGTGAAATAGGTATCGAGCCCACCGAATCCCTTTGGCACGCACCCTCCTAGCACATGGTTTTCGGCGAGCCGGACCTCCTCAAGATGCGGAAGCTCCCAGAGCTCCTTCGGCACGCGACCGCTGAGGTCGTTGTCGCTCAGATTCAAGGTCTCGAGATTCACGAGCAGTGCGAGCGTCGGGGGGATCGCCCCGCTCAGCGCATTGTTGGAGAGACCGAGGAACTGAAGCTCGGCCAGCTCGCCAAGCTCAGCAGGGAGGTGTCCCTCGAGGCGGTTGTGAGAAAGGTCGAGATGACGGAGGCCGGCGAGCTGCCCGAGTTCGGGAGGAATGTGCCCCCGCAAGCGGTTGCGCCAGAGGTCGAGTCGCCGCAGTTCGGACAAGCTACCAAGCTCTGCCGGGAGCGTTCCTGCGAGGCTATACCCGCGAAGGGAGACTCCCCAGACGCGGGGTGGGGCGCCGCCAACGGATACACCCGGCCACTGCTCGATGGGAAGGTCCTCGCTCCAGTTCAGGAAGACCCCCCCGGCAAGGGTGTCGCGGAAGGCAAGCATCGTCTCGCAGTCGGCAACGAGCCCCCTATTCTCCCTGGGGTTCGCAACCACAAGCCCGGCCGAACAAGCGGTCACGTCGGGGGGAGAGAGGGCCTGTCGGGGGTTTGCTGCGACGAGCTGGCCGTCGTCGTCTTGATGAACCAGGGCGCGAACATCCGTGCCATCGCGGGCCATCGTCCACACCCGCACAACGCCTGACGAATAGTCGTTCGCGCGAACAGCGATTCTCTCTCCGTCGGGCGACCAGGCGACTCGGTAGGAAGGCGATGCACGACTCCTACCCGCGTGCTCGTGCAACCGCCGCAGGAGCGACCCGTCCGGCCGAATGGTGTAGGCAACGGAGTTGTAGTACCGCGCGGCGGACGTGTCAGGGGCTCCGATTGAGAAGAGGATCTCAGCGCCGTCGGGCGACCAGGCCACATCACGAATTCGTTCGCCAAGCCGCCTAGCCGCCAGTCCTTCGAATCTCGTGAGCAGGCGCTCAGCGCCTCCGTCGCTCGCGCTGACATAGAGGGTCAGATCATCTCCCTCACGGCGGCCAAACGCGAGGTACTGCCCACTGGGCGCCCACGATACGGTGCCGATGCTTGGGTTCACCCCCCCCTTTGGGCCTCTGCAACCCTCTGGAGGTCGGAGCCATCCGCCGCCATCGTGTAGAGGGCCCACCCTCCCCCCCCCCACGTGGCAGCGGCGAATGCCACGCGGTCGCCGGAGGGTGACCAGACGGGGTAGTCCAGCGCAACACCTCCCAGCGGCCCTCTTACCCATGCATCTGCTGCAGCATCTGTTGCCTCTGCGTCAAGGACATACAGGCGCGCTTCCATCCGCCTCACGCCGTCGTCGAGACGCTTCGTGTTTGCCACAAAGGCGATCTCCGACCCATCCGGCGACCAGGATGGGTACACCTCGTAATACGGATCTTTCGTCAGCCGCTGAGACTTTGCGCTCTCCACATTTACGACTGCTAGTTCATAGCTGTATGCTCTGGGATCGTCGTCCCGCAAGAGGTTGCTTGCCTTTAGCGGTGACGTGCGATACTCGCAGGTCGAGTACACTATGGACATCCCATCTGGTGAAGCATCCGCCTGTATCCCGACGGTCGGGTACGCCCTCTCGATGACGCTTCCCCGTGCAAGAGTGCGCAGCTGGGAACCGTCTTCCGCAACAATCCTCATGAAATCCCTGTCATCAAAAGCGAGACCGCGGCTCGTCCACACGATGAACGAGCTGCTGCTGCTCTCCCCGAAATACCCGCACTGTCCCTGAACTCGCGAGTGCATCGGGTCGTGTTGGGCAGTGTTGTCGCTGCTACAGGCGGTGATCGTGATCACAATGCAGGCGCTCCACATCCACGTCGGATTGACGAGGACTTTTGTCAGCCTCCCAAGGACACTTCCCACGACCTCAGTGAAAAGCTTTCCCCGAACACCCTGGTCCCTTTCCGTTTCCATTAGTACTCTTCCGGTGGTATCATGGACTGATAGGCGGAAAATATCGCCAAAATGTCGAATGGATGAGGCGAACAATCAGGTTCCGAGAAGCTAGTCCACGTTATTCCATGCTGGTCTGCAGCATCTTTAATCCTGTGAGCGTAGTTCATCACGCTTCCTGGAATGGTTGGATGGCCCTTAAAGTCATCATCACTAGAAGAGCCTCCTCGGATTCCCAACGCGTGTCCCGCTTCCTGGAGAAGCGTGCTGTAAGGTGCCTGGTATTCACATTTATTGAACACAACATCTCCACGATCTGGTTGAGCCATCGTTGCAGCTCGCCGACCAGCTGTAGACGATACTCGTGCCGGAGGTGCCCCCGCCCGCAGGGTAGTTGCTAGTGATCCAGGACTGGGCGGCAGCCTGCGCCGCCTGCGCACTGTCCTCCCCGCCGCTGCTACTCCCCGAGCCATCGTTGCAGCTTGCCGACCAGCTGTAGATCGCGCCGAATTGCGATACGCTGGAGGTGCCCCCACCTGCCGGGCAGTTTGTGTTGATCCAGCTCTGGGCGGCAGGTGATCTCGCCTGCGCGCTGGCCGCCGAGCCGCTGCCGCTGTCGTTGGTATCGTTACAGCTCGCCCACCAAACGTGCGACGTCGGACAGCGATCCGGTCGGACATTCCGCCCAGCATGATCGGACCATATCACTAGTCCCCGCCCTCAGCGACGGGCTTCCCCAGCTGACACTTACCGTTGCGGCGTGGCACCACAACTAAGGGTCGCTCCATCGCCGTCACTCGACGCGGTCACCCTCCACGTCTGTTACCTGATGCGTCGACAACATATGGCGACGGGGCGCGGCGGGCAGCTGCGCCGCGCGCGCCTGCAGGAGGGTTCCAAGTGGGCCTGCTCCCAATCATCGCCTCGCCCCCGTGGCCAGGGGCCGTGCCGTGAAGCCTGCTGCGGCTCCCACAACGGCCACGATAAGCGTAAGCACGAATTCATCCCCCGAGAGAAAGACGACCAGAGGAATCGCCACCGCCACGAAGGCCCCACCCGCCGTCCAGGTTGTCCGCACTGTCCAGTCGATCGTCGGAGTCACACGCGCCTCCTGTTACTTCTGACGGGTGAGGCCGCAAAGGTAATGCAAGGCCCGGGCTTGAGCGGGGAGGCTGACGCGTCTCAGAGCGCCACCACCCAGCGGAAAGTTCGCAGTACGGTACGTGTAGGCCCACCCAAGTGGATTCGAACGGTTGCGCGCCCAGGCCGACTGGCCTCGAGTCGCTACTTTCGATAGCCAGGACGTTCACCCCTCAGAAGGTCAGCACCACATAGAACTTTGCGCAGCCCTTCGCACGAGCCCGTCGTCATGCCGATGTTCGTGCGGCTGTGAGAAACGGCGCTGTCGACCCGACAGGGCCAGTCTTGAGAGTTCCAGCCCCTACCCGCCTCGTGGAGGCAATGAGGCTCCCCAAGAGTAGCGCAGCGTTTGGTGTCGATTGGGAAACTGGGAACGTGATCGGTGGCCGGTGGCCGGTGATCGGTGGTCGGTGGTCGGTGGCCACCCCCAACGAGAAAGGGGCCCCGGAGGGCCCCTTTCGGGTTGTTGCCGTTGCGACGCTAGTGGCTAGCGGCGGCGGCGGGCGAAGGTGTAGCCACCCAGCACGACGGCCAGGGCGGTCAGACCAAGGATGGCGGCCAGGGAAGCGCTGGTGTTCGGTGCAAGACCGGTACCAGTGTCCATGACTTCGGGAGCGACCTCGGGAGTCATGTCCTCGTCGGCGTCTTCCTCGCCACCCTCATCGGGCGGGGTAGGAGCGTCGTCGGCATCTTCCCCGCCACCCTCATCGGGCGGGGTAGGAGCGTCGTCGGCATCTTCCTCGCCACCCTCATCGGGCGGGGTAGGAGCGTCGTCGGCATCTTCCTCGCCACCCTCATCGGGTGGGGTAGGAGCGTCGTCGACGGGCGGATCCTCCACGACCGGCGTAGTGACGGTCAGGTTGACTGTCGTCGGGGTGGGAGAACCCCTGTCGGCCGACTCGCCGGCAGCAGCGCCGCCGACCGTGAAGGAAACACTGGTGCCTTCGGAGGCGCAGCTTGAGGGAACCTCGAGCGAATACCTCGAGCCACCCTCGCCCGTGCGGACGATCCCGGAGGCACAGGTCTCGCCGTCAACAACGGCGGTGACGACGGTGCCTGCGGCAGCGCCCTCGCCGTCGATAGTGACGGTGCCTCCGAAGAGGGAAGGCGATGTGGGAGGCTGGCCCTGGGCTTCCGCCGCGTTCCCACTGAAGAGGCCGACGGCGGCCAACAGCATCGCTGCCGCCAGCCCTCCGCCGAGCCACTTAAGGGTTTTGGTCATCCTGTATTAGCTCCTTGCTGGCTGTCCGTTACGAGTGGAGCCCGGACCGCCCCGCTCCCCCGCCCCCGCGTGGCGGGGACGGGAGAGGGGAACAGAAACGGACAGGTTATCCGGCGTCTTCGTCGCCAGCGTCGGCAGCGGCATCGTCGTCGGCACCGGCGTCGTCGCCAGCGTCGTCGTCGTCACCGGCGTCGTCGCCAGCGTCGTCGTCGGCAGCGGCATCGGCAACGAAGACGAAGTAGCCATCGCCGCTGTTCAGCTCGCCGAGCGTGTTCGGGATGCCAGCAGTGTCACCGGGGAAGTACCAGGTGAAGGTGTTGTCGTCCCAGTTGTAGATGGCGGTGATATTAGTGCCGGCAACGACGTCGGCAGGGTCGGCGTCGGCGCCGGCCCAGGAAACGACGTTCCAGCCGCCCTGGAGATCCCGCGACCACGTGGGATCGGGCTCGTCCTCGACAACCACATCCTCGGCGGGAGCGCCGATGTTGATTTCAATGACGTCCCTGACGGCGTTAGGACCGCTACCGGCGATGACGCGGAAGGCGGCCTGGCCCTCACGTCCGGCGGCGTAGCTGAACGTCGCCGTGCCGTTCGTGGTCGTCAGCTGAGCCTTCTCGACAAGACCGTCGCCGGCGAGCTTGATGACCGCGATGGCGGTTTCGCCGACGAGGACTGTCTCCTCGTCAACGACCGTGATCGTGATGGTCGTGTCGCTCAGCGGCTCGACGTAGTCGGGAACGTCGCTCGTGATGGTGGCCGGAGGGCCGGCGACCGTGATCTCCACGGAAGCCTTCAGCGTGCCCAGCGCGAAGTGGAGGGTGTGGGCGCCACGGGCGGCGGACTCATCCACGGCAGCCGTGGTCGCGTCGTCGCTCGGGGCGTTCACCTGGACAGCGCACTGACCAGCGTCGTTGGTGCCGGTTGACGCGAACACGCCAACCACAACCGGGTCTGCATCCGGATCCCCGGTAACCGCGGTTACAGGTCCACAGGCCGGAACGTCGCCCTTGTCCACCGCTCCGTCGCCGTCGACGTCCTTGTTGACGTTGTACGGGGAAGTGGCGGCATCGTTGTCGTCGGCAGCCTGGCCTGTCGTGACCTTGACGGAGTCATCGGCCGGACCCTCTACCGCAGCCGGGGCCCCCGGCTGTGGCTGCACGTCCTTGACAGGGTTCCCGGCGCCGTCGGTGACGGTGAGGATGACGAAGACGCTACCGCCGACTTCGACCGAACCCTGGTCGGCCGCGGCTTCCACGTTCTTGGCATCGCCGAAGAGCGTGACCTCAACGGTCGTCGGATCGAGTGTGCCGTGGCTGACGGTGACCGTGGCCGTTCCCTCGCGGCCAGCGCCGTTCAGGGTGACCACTACGTTGCCAGCTGTCGGTGTCCCGCTGTTGCTCGTGTAGACCTGACACACCTGCACGTTCTGCGCCTGACCGATTTGGTTCGCGCCACTGCCCGACTGCGGACAGGTCAGATTGCCAAGGGTGGTGACGAAGGTCAGGAGTTGGTCGTTCATCCCCTCTGCGGGGGTCTGGTCGTCCTTGACGTTGGCCGTAATCGTGGTGTTGCCGCTCTTGGCATCGATCGTTGTCGAGGCAGCCTTCGCGGTCAGCGAGTTCGGCTTCGGCTGCGTATTGATCGTGATGACCAGCTTGTCGGCCACTCCGGTCGTGGGAAGGATCGGAATGCGATCGACGATGATGAAACCATCGGCCGAATCCTCGTCGACGTTCAGCTTGACCTGGATGCCAGCGTTAGCCATCACGTCGCAACCCACAGCGGGGTCTGCTGTCGAGTCGCTGCAGTCGAGCGTCTGGCCACCGCCAGAGTCGAAGCTGCCGCTCCCCGAACTGCTCTGGTCGATCGAGAACCGCACGATCGTGTCGGCCACGCCGCCGGGGAGGATCACCGTGTCGCCCGGCTGAGCATCAACGGTGGTGCCGGTCAGCGTGATCTCCGCCGCGTCGGCGGTCTGGCCGGTGGTGAGGACGCCGCTGAAAGCGACGGCGGCCACCATGGCGATGAGCGCCAGGAAGGCCGCGCTCTTCCAGCCGGCGATGGCGCTAATGAGATTGTTCTTCAAAATCAGTTACCCCTTCTTGATTGGGTGTTGATTCGGTTTCTCGTGTGGCCCCCGTGGGGCCGGTTCGTGTTCCGGACTCGCCCGGATCGTGCGGGCGGTTACGGACGGTTGGTCCGCTTCCTCTGTGGGGCCGCCCGCTCGTTCTGCCGCCAGTGCCTGGCGCAAGGCTCCAGCGGGTCCGGGCCGTTCCCCTGTGCTGGTGTCGGTTAGGTGAAACCCTCGCGTCTCACGCCTCTCGCACGGGCCCCTCGTCGGGACCGGCGCACGCGCCTCGCTCAGCGGGGGAAAGCGGCCTCCTCTCTCCGTGGTTCATGGAGCAGATAGGATGGTTCGGAGCCTACGTTTCGCACGCCCGACGGTCAACCTGTTCCGCCCATACGCAAAGCGCCCACGGACGCCTCTGCGCACGTTGGTTTCGAGGGGTACAACGCCCGTGCGGGGGAAAGGTTACCGGTGGTCGGTGATCGGTGATCGGTGGTCGGTGGTCGGTGGTCGGTGATCGGTGGTCAGTGGTCGGTGGGGGAGGCGGGGACGAGTCCCTAGTCACCAGTCACTACTCAAGCGCCTGGGTGAGGGTGACGGCGGCGGCTATGACGGCGGCGTTGATGGTCACGATGCCGGCGCCCTGGATCCAGAGGGCGCGGAAGAACTCGGCGCGCTGCTCGGCCATGCGCTTGTCCAGGCGCTCATCGAAGTGCTCACGGGTGACGAGCGGGCTCGTGGCCTCCGCGACGACTTCGACGGTGGCGCCGGCGGTCGCCTCCTCCATGCCGCTGTCGCGCAGCTTGCGGGAGGCGGCGAGAGGGTTGAAGGTGAGCGCCATGACGGGCCAGCGTAGCAGCAGTGGTTGCAGGTGGCAATAGTGGGTGCGGCTCGCTGCGCTCCGCCGGCTGTTGGCTATTGGCTGTTAGCTCTTGGTAGGGGGACAAGTCACCAGTCACCGATCACCGATCACCGATCACCGATCACCGGTCACCGGTCACCGGTCACCGGTCACCGATCACCGATCACCGATCACCGATCACCACCGGTCAGGGAATAGTGCCGCTCGACCACTTCACGCTCGCGACGCTCACTGACGAGCGCCGGGGACGGCGGGTGGGGTCGAGCTGCGCTCGCTGGGGGTCGGTGGCCGGTGATCGGTGGTTGGGGGTCGGTGGACGCGAGCTGCTGGACGAGCTGCTGCACGAGCTGGCGGAGGGCGACGACCGTCGCCTCCAGGTCCTCCATCTTCAATGACTGGAAGCGTTCGTTCTCGCTGACGTGTTCCATGATGGCGGAGGCCATCAGGTTGACGTCGTCGAGGGTGGCGGCGTTGTTGGGGGTCAGTGGGATATTCGTGTCGTCGTGAAACATTTGGCGCGAAACGCTAGCACAGATGAGCGGTTGCGGGAACCGGGTGGTGGCGCGCCGGTGGTCGGTGGTCGGTGGTCGGTGGTCGGTGGTCGGTGGTCGGTGGTCGGTGGGGACCGCTCAGGGAAGAGTGGTTTGAGCCCATCCCGCCGCTCGTTAAACCTCTGCCCGACAAGGGTATCTTCGGGGGACAGCGCTTGCTCGTCCGTCGATTCGTCTCCGCAGGCTTCGGGCCACATGTGAGGCTCGAGACGGAGCCGTTCGCCTTCCGCCATACGACCTATGGAGCCTCGGTTGATCACCTACCTCCCTGGCAGGCGAAGGTCATCCTTGGAACACTGCTGTCTTCGCTCGGGCGCTACTGGCTCTACATGGCCTCTGGCTCATGGGGCACCTGGAGCGACGAGGTGCGATCGAGCACCCTGCTGGACATGCCCCTACGGCTCACGTCAGGGTCCGACGAAGCGACGCGTCGGATCGAGGACGCGGTAGACGAGCTACGGCACGTGACCCAAGAGCGAGGCTCGCGTGGATGGAGCGCAGGCTCGCTCCCGCCACCGATGGCGCAGGTCGATGAGGGCGTCTCGGATCTCTTCAGGTTGACCGACGCGGAGCGCGACTTGGTCACGGACTTCTGGTTCGCACAGCGGAAGGATGCGGCGAGACCACTTCCCACTTGGCCGGGAGCTGAGGGCCCGGCAGCTGATCTTGATCCACGCAGCCGGGAAGGGCTTGAGCCGTACCTACGGGTGTTTCTCAGCATCTGGAATCGACGACTCGAGGGTACGGGTGAATTCAACTGGAGGGTCTGGCACGATCCACGGACTGACATCATTGCGGTGGTCTTCGAGACGCGCGAACTTGGGATCGAGACAGACGGCACAAACAGGTCTGACGAGGGCGAACAGTGGTCGGCGACGCTGCGCCGGCTTGGCGTTCACTGGGAAGCACCGGAATCTCAGGGAATTCTCAGGTACGGGATGGTCCGAGCCGTATCAGAGACGGCCATCATTGTGGTGAAACGCAACGAACGACACCTGTGGACGGCCACTGCAGCGCGGCAAGATGCTGACGCCACCACAGCGCAGGTCATGACGATGGAGCGGCGATGAGCCGCCAGCCGCAGCTGACGTCTCTTGATCTTGGGGCAAGCATGAACGGCTCTGCACGCGACTGCTTCGAGATGCGCTCGCCACCTTAGCGAACCACCCCTCCACGGAGGACGAACCTGCCCTCAATCGCGCCCTGTTCGTGGCGATAGAGGATGTCACGCACACGCTGCAACAGAGTGGCGAATAGGTGCCCGCACTCGTCTATGAAGGCCGCAATCCACCAGATCCTGCAGACTCGGAGCAAACCGAACGCGAACGCAAGATCCCAGACTTCTATTGGGCGTATTACGACCAGTACGCCGACCGCGGCGACTTTCGTAAGTCATTTGACGTCGAGTGCAAGCGGCTGACTCAGCCCCCCAGCGTCTACACACGAAGATACGTGAAGTTAGGGATCGCCCGCTTCATCAACGTCGAGCACAGCTACGGCCACGGTATGGCCAGTGGTGCGATGGTGGGGTACTTACAGGAGATCGCTCTCGATAGTGCCCTCGCCCGTGTCAATGCCGTCGCAGTTGGGGATGCCATCCCGCCGTTGATTTTGAGGGGCCGGGACAGTGAGGCAAGCGCGGAACTCGATCAGAACTTGGACAGGTCATTCCCTAGGTCGCCCTTTCGTCTGATCCACATTTGGGCTCGCATAGGGGATTGGCCGAGCCGCTAGGGATGGTCTGAATAACTCGCCTAAGCGCGTGAGCGGATGCGATCATGGGGCGACCGGAGAGAGGGGTGCCCCAGGCAGCAGCGTTCGTTCGGCAGCGTCGAGTACGAGCACAAGAAGGTCAAGACGAGGCGGCAGACGTTCCTCGAGCGCATGGACAGGCTTGTCCCCTGGGCTGAGCTGGAGCAGCGCATCGCGCCGGTCTACCCGAAGCGTGGCTGCGGACGCCGCCCGTACCCGCTGTGCGTGATGCTGCGCATCCACTGCCTCCAGCTCTGGTTCAACCTCAGCGACCCCGGCATGGAGCAGGAACGCTACGACTCCCGTTCGATGCTCGAGTTCGCCGGTCTCAGCCTCTCCGGGCCGATTCCCGATGAGACGACGATCCTCAACTTCCGCCACCTGCTGGAGCGTCATCAGCTGGGAACAGCGCTCTTCGCGACCATCAACGCGCACCTCGCGGCGCGCGGTCTGCAGGTGAGCGAGGGCACGATCGTGGACTCCGCGATCATCAGCGCGCCGTCATCGACGAAGAACCGGGAGCGTGCGCGCGACCCCGAGATGCACCAGACCAGAAAGGGCCGGCAGTGGTTCTTCGGGATGAAGTTGCACACCGGCAGGGATGCGCGGACGGGGCTGGTCCACAGCCTGAGCACGACGGCGGCGAACAGCTCCGACGTGACCGAGGCGCATCGCCTGTTGCACGGCGGCGAGACGGAGGCGTGGGGCGATGCCGGCTACCAGGGCGTGGAGAAGCGCCCGGAGCACGCGCGTTCGGGGGTGAGCTGGCGGGTGGCGATGCGCCCGAGTCTCAGGCGGCAGCTGGCGCCGGGGGGCGAGGAGGCACGGGCGGAGCGGCGGAAGGCCTCGGTGCGTGCGAAGGTTGAGCATCCGTTTCTCTACGTGAAGCGGCACTTCGGGTACGCGAAGGTCCGCTACCGCGGTCTTGAGAAGAATCACCAGCGGCTGGCGCTGTTACTGGGGTTCACGAACCTGCTGCGAGCGGCGCCTCAGCTCGGGTGATCGCGGGAGCCGTGCGTCCGGAATCGCCCGCCGAAGCGCTTCCGGAGCGACATGGAGGCGCGGCCATCCCCCGGACCGCCGTATCGGCCCCCACAGCGCCGCTCGGCACGCTGATCGATGCGCACCGCGCCCGACACGCCACCTGTTCAGACCTTCCCTAGGCTGAGGAAAGCCTCCGGTGCGCGCGAGACCGCGAACCAACCTCCGAGAGATTCTCGTCGAAATGGTCGAAAGCTCGCAGGCGCCGCCGCACAGCGCAGTCGTTCGAGAGTATCCAGCACGCGCCCGATGTCGGCTGGCCTCCACGGGGGAGGCCACCATCCTTGGCTAAGATCCTCCAGCACCATCAACGGGGCTTGGCCATCGTCGTCCCACGCAAGCAGCCGCGCCATGAAGTCCCCGGACAACTCGGAATATGCTCCATGCTCCACACGGAGCCGGTCCGCCAACACAGGGTGAGCCGCTGCTTTGACGAAAGCGCTCGACCCGTCCCGGAAGTTGAAAACCATACGGTCAGCCGCGGTGTAGCCGCCGATTGTTGCGTACCAGCCGTCCTACGATCGCCACGAACTCGCCAAGCTGCACTTCGAGGTTGTTGTCCTGCAGGACTTGAGGGCGTGCACGGGGGTGGGGCCAAATCCGGTTGTCATTCCCAGCTGGCAACTTGCCGTCTCCCTGACGGCCATGCCTACCACGGCCTGCCTGGCCGCTACCCTCAGTCACCCATGACTTCCAGCACCGCCGTCGGTACCCCGCCTTCGTTGCCGTTGTCAGAACCCGGATAGAGCTCCAGGCTTATCAGCCGGATTGAGATGTCTTCCGAACGAGGCTGGGAGCTGGCTACTCTGGTCCACGGGCTTTCGATTCCGGATCCCGGCTCAAGGGATGGACGAGCGGTAGCGCTCGTGTCAGCCTCAGTCACCGTCAGTTCGACCACCACCTTCCCGGCCCATACACATACGACGTTTGTCGGGCATCGGGAGTCCTCCAGCACCCGGTCAAAGGAGATTCCAATCCCCTTGGCAGGCAGTTCGACGGATCCGCCAAGCCCAATCTCGACGCGGTGACCGGTCGGCGTCGGCTGCACCAGCGGGGAACTGCCTGGAGCCGGTTGTGTAGCTGACGACGGCTCGCAGGCTGCGGCAATCAGCCCGATCATGGTCACTATGGTAAGCGTGACAATTGAGGTCTTCATGTGACTCTAGCCTCTTCGGGTTCAAACAGCTCTCATCCTATATCTCTACACGCTCGGAGACGCGGAGCTGTTCGCCGATGGACGTTTCATGCCGCCGTAGGGACCTCCCAGCCTGCCGCCACTTCCTGAACGAGGCGGTCTGCATGTTGGGGGACCGCCTCAGACTGTCGGAACGGCGGGCATGCCGGGTCACCGGCCAGTGTCGCTACACGCAGCGCCGCCTCCCGGCGCGCGGCCGCAGCGCGGCGGCGTTACGCCCCCGTGACGGTGATGGTCACTGTCCCGGTAGCGGTGTCGGTCCCGTCCGACACCCTGTAGTCGAAGCTGTCGCTGTCGCTGTCGCTGTCGCTGTCGCTGTCGCTGTCGCTGTCGCTGTCGCTGCCGCTGCCGCTGAAGCCAGCGTTGGGGGTCGGTGATGTGCCATCGCTACCCAGGATGAGCGTGCCGTTGCTGGCTGTCGTTGGCCACTATCTCCACAGCTGCCGCCGTGTCGTCGCTGTGGAACTGGAGCACCGGCAACTGCCAGGCCAAGAGCAATTGATTTGGCCGCTCTCATCCGTAAAGAGATTCTTGACCACAGGGTCGTGGTAGCTGGGAACCGGCTCTCCGCCGAGTAGTCAGGACAAGCGTCAGGGGTTGGCGTAGGGGGATGCCAACGTGCGATTCCTCGATAGCACTCACGATGGCGTTATAACGACCATCTGCGTTGACACCCGCTCGCCGAGACCCCCGGAGCGAGGGCCCCAAATTCTTTGTATTTCCGTCCTTTTCAACCTTCCCTCTTGTGTCGACCGAATGCCGGAACAGAGGTTCCCTTGGCACTCAACAGTGTGGAATCGACTACATTCTCGAAGGTTTGCTCGAGCAGCAGCAGCAAGCCGCCGCTCCTCCCCGCAAGGTTATATCCTTACGTCCGCGAACTATTCCGCTGGGGGAAACCCGTCGCTCGCGACGAGGAGCGGGGTGAGGGTAGGTACGCCGTCGACGAAGCGATCGCCAAAGGGGCGGTTCACAAAGTCGGGCGCGCCAAGGATGTAGGGCAGATATTTGCCGTCGTGGATGATGTAGAGGGCCGTGACGTGGCGGCTTTGCGCGCAAGCCACGAGGTCCTCGATGCTGCCGCCCTCGTAGAGGACGAGGCTGAAGCCCGTGACGATGGCGCCGCGCAGGCACTCCAGCCAAGGCTGCGTCAGGCCGTCGACACCCGCGCCGCCGCTGTCGGGCGTCGGGTCCGGGGATGGCGGTCCTTCGCTCTTGGCGATCAGTGGCGTGAGGGCGGGCACGCCGTCGACGAAGCGATCGCGGAAGGGGCGGTTCACAAAGTCGGGCGCGCCAAGGATGTAGGGAAGATATTCGTCGTCGTGCAGCGTGTAGAGAGCGCTGACCTGGCGGCTCTGCGCGCACGCCACGAGGTCCTCGATGCTGCCGCCCTCGAAGACGACGAGGCTGAAGCCGGCGGCAACGGCGCCGCGCAGGCAGTTCGCCGACGGTCCCGCCTCGGCGAGGCGCACCCGATAGACCTTCGTGCGGCTGCCGTCGGGCGAGGTCACGGTCACGGTGACCTCCGCGCCCCCGGCGACGGCCGCCTGGTGACCATCGGCGTCCTCGGCGCTGTCTGCTGGTTCGATCAGGACTGTCGCGTCGTCCTGCTGCGGCTCGGCTTCAACGGTCGTCTCCCTCACGCCGTCGGCGAGGACGCCCTTGTACTCGGACGTGCTGCTTGAGAACTCGCCGATCTCGACACCGCTCAACGTGAGCGAGGCGAGGCGGGCGTCGATCGCGTCCGGCATGCTGTAGCTGTAGACGTTGTCATCGCTCGAATCGGCGACGTACATCACATCGCCGTCGGACCAGATGCCGCGCGGGCTGTTGTTGGAGGAGCGCGTCAAGTTCGTGAACTCCTCGGCAGGGACGCGCTCGAGGTCCCCAGCCTCGGCGTCCTCCCCGGCCGGCCCCTCCGGTGCGGGCAGGCGGTAGGCGAAGAGGCGGTTGGCGCCGTGGTCGGAGACCCACACGCTCACGCCGTCGGACCAAAGGCCGCGCGGGTCGTCGTTGGCGGGGTCGAGCTCGTACGCCCCGAGCAGTGCGCCCGTCTCGAGGTCGTAGGCGAACAGCGCGTCGGCGCCGCCGTCGAGCACCCACACCGTCACGCCGTCGGACCAGATGCCGCGAGCAAGGCGGTTGTCGCGGGCGAGCTCCTTGTCAGAGTCAGGGAGGCGCTCGCCGCTCTCCAGGTCGTGCGCGAAGAGCTTGTCCTTGCCGCTGTCGGAGACCCAGATGGTGGCCCCGTCAGACCAGAGGCCGCGCGGGGATGTGTTGGCCTTGCCGAGCTCGAACTCGCGGTCCTCCACGCGCTCGCGGCTCTCGAAGTCGTACGCGTAGACGGCGTCGTCGGCGCCGGCGCCGTTCTGGGCGAGCCAGAAGGTGGCGCCGTCGGACCAGAGGCCGGTGGCGAAGCCTTGTTCGGTGACCAAGCCCTGGTTGCTGTAGAACGCCGGCATGGGCGTGGCCCAGACGACGTACGAGGGTGGGCCGTCGCCGACCCCGTCAACCGCGCGAACCTGGAAGTAGTAATACGATCCGTTCGACAGGCCCCTCACTATGTGGGCGGCGGTCGTGTCGCTGCTGCGCTCGATATCCTTCCACACCGGGATGTCTGATGCGTGCATCACCCCGAAGTCGTCATCGCCCGCCACGTCAGCATCGACCGCGCCGACCACGACATACTGGTCGTCCACGTCGACGGAAATGCCAAACTGGTCGTCCTCTTCCGCGGCGCCGCCCGCGGGCAGGATGAGCGTCGCCGTCTCGGCGCTGTCGGCCCACCCGACGCTGGGCTTGGTGAAGACAAATGCCGCACCCGAGGCGGAACCGTCGTCTCCGCCGAGGTTGGTCGTCGGCGCCCCGACGATCACGACATCACCGTGCAGCGCAACGGAGCTTCCGAAGCCGTCGACTATCCCGTTATCGAACCCTGTCGCTGTCAGCTTGGCCGTGGCCGTGTCGCCCCACACACCCGAATCGCGGGTGAAGAGGTAAGCTGCGTCAGCGTTGGGGGCGCCGATCACGAGCGTGTCTTCGTACACCGCAACAGCCCACCCGAACTGGTCACCGTCATCGCCTTCGGAGTCGGTGAGCTCGGCCGTCTCGGTGTTGTCGGCCCACCCGGTCCCGGGCTCGGTGAAGAGGTATGCCGAACCGGGACCATTGGGGGCATTGGACGCCCCGATTACAACCGTGTCACCGTGCACCGCAACGGAGTGACCGAAGTAGTCGCGCTCCGCGGGATCCGAAGCGGTCAGTTTGGCCTCCTGGTCCCATCTCTCATCGGTCGAATTCCACATGAAGACGTAAGCTGCGCCGGCTTTGCTGATGCTTGAAACCTCGTGGTAGCGTGCGCCAACCACAATCGTCTGATTGTGGACTGCTACAGAAAATGCGAATTCATCGCCTGCGACGCCCGGGGAGGCGGTCAGCCTGGCCGTCTGGCTCCAGAGGCCGGTGATCGTGTTCCTGGTGAAGACATAGGCCAAGCCCCTCGCGCTATTGACCCCAGGCGCCCCAATCACGGCGGTATCATCATAGATCGCGACCGAATGCCCGAACATGTCGCCCGCGGCGCCGCCATCGGCGGTGAGCTTGACCCGCTGCCCCCACCCACTCGAGTCCCTGACGAAAACGTAGGCTGCGCCTGCCTCGGCGTCCTGCCCGGGCGCGCCCACGACGGCGGTGCCGCCGTCCACTGCGACCGAGAATCCAAAGTGGCCGCCTGTCTGGCCATCGGTGCCGGCGCTCAGCTTCTGTTGCTGATGCTGCGCTACCTGGTAGCCGCTGATGCTCGAGTCAAGCGATCGGTCCCAGCGCAGCGTCACCAGGCCATCGCCTCCCTGCGCGAATAAACCACTCGTCACGCCCGGCTTCGCGCTCATCGGCGTGACACCGGGGAATTCCGCGGCCGCACCGCTGCCGGCGTCGTTCACCGACCGCGCCCGGAAGCCGTATTCCTGGGCATTGGTCAGATCAAGCGCCCGGTAGTAGTACTCCTCCCTCTTGGCGTCGTACGTCAGTTCGGTAGCGACTACGTCCGTCCAAATCTTGGCATCCGTCCTGCCGTCGATGTCCATCGCGAAGGACATACCCGATTTGGTGACGGGCAATGATGGATCGCGCTGCGGTGCGCCCACCAGGACAGTATCGCCGGACAGCGCAACGGAGTGCCCAAACTCGTCGTACGACGCGCCATCGGGTGCGGCAAGCTTCACCGACTCGCGCCAGCCGTTTAGATCACGGCTGAACACGTATGCCGCACCGCCATCGGTTCGGATCAGGCCTGATTGCTCATAGAGGTGTGCTCCGACCACAGCTCTAACCCCGTCGACCGCTACCGAAACGCCGAAACCATCGTTGGCCGAGCCGTCAGAGGCCACCAGCCTTGCTGCCTCGCTCCACCAACCGGAGCGCGAGTCCCTGCTGAAGATGTAAGCTGCGCCGGCGTCTGCCCTGCCGTTGGCGTCGTGTTTGTGCGCGCCAATCACGACGCTGTCATCGTCAATCGCCACCGACATGCCGAATTCGTCCGACGCTGCCGCGTCGGCGGCGGTCAGCAGCGCCGTCTCCGTGCCGGTGCTCCAGCTGTCGCCAGTCTTGTTGAAGACGTAGACCCCACCGGAGTCTGCAACGGAGTCGGTAATGGTTGGGACGTGGTACTTGTGCGCCCCGACCAGCACGGTGTCGCCATCGATCGCCACGGAGATACCGAGTCCGTCGCCGTTCGCACCGTCCGTGGCGGTCAGCTTGGCAGTTTCTATTCTGTGGGCTGCCTCCGCCTCGCCCCACACGTAGGTAGTCACATTGGTAATCGGATCGGTCGTCGACGTCCTGCTGAAGACGTAGGCGGCGCCGGGGCCGGCCTCTTTGCCAATCACGATGGTGTCGACGTCGATCGCCACGGAAATCCCGAACTCGTCGGACGCGTTGCGGTCGGAGGGGACCAGCGTGGCTGTTTCTTCCCACGCGTAGGTAGTCACATTGGTATCCGAATCGGTCGTCGCAGTCCACGTGAAGACGTACGCTGCTCCACTTTCGGCGACCGGACCTCCGCCATCGTTGAAGTCGTGCTTGTATGCCCCGACAACGACGGTATCCCCGTCAACTGCTACGGAATGGCCGAACGCGTCGTTCGCCGCGCCCGTGGCGGCAGTGAGCGTGACCGGCGACCCCCACCCGTTTGAGTCCCTGGTGAAGAGATAGGCCGCGCCCTGGCCGCTGTTGTTCCCGGGAGCCCCCACCACGGCGATGTCGCCGTCAAGCGCGACAGAATACCCGAACTCGTCGTTGTCGTCGTCGCTGGCGATGCCATCGGTCAGCTTGCTGAGCGGGATCTGCAACAGCTGGAACTTGCTGACCGGACGGTTGCGCGTGGTCGTGGGATCATTCCAGTCCAGCGTCGCCTGGGTGTCACCTGCTTCGGCGTTGAACCCGCTCAGCTGGGCCGGCACGTTGACCGGCGTGAGGGTGACCGAGTTGGAGGACCCGCTTCGGCCGAAGCTGTTGACGGCGCGGACCGCGAAGTCGTACGACTTGTCCGCGTCGAGGCCGGAGACCGTGTACGAGGCCGTGCTGGAGTCGCTTTCCGGAATGTCGACCCACTTGGATCCGCCGTCCTTGGTGTACTGGTAGCTGGTCACGATCAGCGGCTGCGAGGCCGCGCGCCATGTCAACTCAACCCGTCCGACGCCGACTTCCGTCCCAGCCAGCCCACGGGGACTGGCGGGACCCGAGCGCGCCGCTGTCGGAAGTCTGCTCACCTCGTTGCTCGCGGCGCTTCCGATCGTGCCATTCACGGCCCGGACCCGGAAACTGTGCGTCACGCCGTTGGTCAGTCCGGTCACAATGTGCGACCTGGTCGCCGTACCCCCGGGCACGTCGGTCCAGTCGTTGCCGAACACGCCCCCGCTCCGCACCTGGTACTGGAAGCCGCTGATCAAGTCCTGGTCGCCGCTAAAGCTCCAACGCAGCTGCGCCTGACGGTCGCCAACGTAAGGGTCGAGTGCGGTCGGCGCCGTCGGCGGTGCTGCAACGATGGTCACCGACCGAGCATGGGACGACCCGCCGTCGCCGGCGCTGTTGCCAGCGCGGATTGTGAAGGTGTGCGTCCCGGCGGCCAGGCTTGAGACGAACCCGGAAGCGGTCGTCGAGTCGCCCCCGCTAACGCCGATCCAGTTCGATCCGTCATCCGTGCTGTACTCATACCTGGTCACGTTGAGTGGATAGTCGCTCGGCCTCCACTCCAGGCGCACCTCCCCGGCGGCGGTCTGCACGGCGGACAGGTTTCTGGGTGCGAGCGGCAACGCCGACGCCGCAGTCGGGGTCGCGGCGTCGTTGTCGGGCAGGCCGGCGCCGCTCTCGTTCACGGCCCGAACGGCAACGGCCTCCTGCTCACCGTTGGTCAGCCCGGTCAGCGCGTGCGACGTGGTCGCCCCCGTGCTCCCTTCAATGTCGCTCCAGCCCACGACTCGATGTTCGAAAACGGCGCCCTTGGCGTCGGCGAAGGCCGGATAGAATCTCGCCCCTACCAGGACAGTGTCCCCGGCGACTGCCACTGACCACCCGAACCGATAGTCGCTACCGGACTTTGGCCCCGGGACCTTTGCCGTCTCAGTTCCGCCGTCCCAACCGCCGTCCGGCTTTGCGAATACGTACGCTGATCCTCTGGCCTCAAAAGGCGCGCCGACCACTACGATGTCCCCATCCACCGCCACCGCCTGCCCGAAGAAGTCGCCATCGGCGCCGTCCGAGGCGGTGAGCCTGGCCGTTTCCGTGATAGTCCCGCTTCCCCAGCTAGCGCCCGACTTGATGAACACGAATGCCGCGCCGGGCCTCGGCGGGTCATTGGGTTCGTAACCAGCAGGTACGGCGGTATCGGCCCCAACCACGATGGTGTCACCATCGATCGCGACCGACTGTCCGAATCGGTCATCCATCTCACGGTCGAAGGCAACGAGCCTGACCGCGACGTTGCTGCTCCACCCACCTTCTGGCTTGATGAACACGGACGCCGAGCCTCGGCCGCCGGCGACTCCGCTGGCCCCAACCACGATCGTGTTGCCGTCGATTGCGACGGAGTGCCCGAAGTTGTCGGAGCCCGTGAGCTTTACTGGCATTTGATCCTCGTCCCAGCCTGAGTTCTCGTCCCAGGTATACACCCCGGCGTACTTCTCGCCGCTTGCGCCGACCACGATCGTGTCACCGTCAACCGCGACCGACACACCGAAGTAGTCGGGCCCGTCGGTGGGGTCGTCGTCGTCGTCGGTCGCAGCGTTGAACAGGGCCGACTCGGTCAGGTCCGTAGCACTCGCCCAGGATCCGCTGGCCGGCTTGGTGAAGACATATACGGCGCCGTCGCTGTCTTCGTGTTCCGCCCCTACGACGATCGTGTCGCCGTCCGTCGCCACGGATATCCCGAAGCGGTGGTCAGCATTCAAAGTGCCCGGGTCGTTGGCTCGAAGCCTGGCCACCCGTGTCCAGATTCCCGTATTCGAATCTCTGGTGAAGACGAAGGCCGCGCCGGAGTCATCTGGCTCGTCCTCGCTGGGCATTCCAACAACGGCTACGTCGCCAGCCATCGCCAGGGAATAGCCGAACTCATCGTCGGTTTTCGGAGTGGGCTGGGTGAGTGCCGGTAGCGTCCGCGTGAGGCGCCAGAGCTGGTACTTGGTGACGGGCGGCGAACCGGCGGTGGGTGGGTCCCAGGTCAGCCGGACCTGACTGTCGCCTTTCACGGCATCGACGTTGACCGGCTGGTCGGGGACCGACGGACCCTGCGCGGACGTGCCCGGCGGGCCGGTCGCCCCGAAGACCATGGTCACAAGGGCGAACAGGCTGAGCGCCGCTGCGATCCCTCGAAGCCGAGACCCAGTGGAATTAGGCACTCTAGCGGGCTCCCTCTTCGTCCGTTGCGTACCCGACCGCTCGAAACGCAGGGCGAGGATACTTCCAAGGAACGCTCCGCGCACTTTCGGAAGATCGACGAGACGAGCGGATGATGTCAGGAGTCGGTCCTAGAGCCGCCTGCAGAGACCGTCTCCCTGCCTCGGGATTGTCTCCGTCTGGCTGGGCCACAACGTCATCGTCAGCTCGAAGGTGGTACTGCCTTCAGTCAAGTTAGGCCCACCAGCGTTGACCGTACTCATAACTCGCGCCGAGAGAGTGACCTCGGCAGCGTCTGCGCCCCCGATGGGACTGTCTGGCGGAGTCGGGATCGTGTAGTGGATCGTGGCTTGGCCGGGCTTGACGAGGATTCCTTTGACGAAAGACCGCACGAATGCCCGGGTCTGGGTTATCTCACTGGTCTTCAGGAACTCGCTCATCTCCTTGGCGAAGGCGGCGATCTTGTCGGCGTTATCCAGCATCACCCGCCGCTCAGCCAGCAGCGAGCGCGCCTCCTCGGCCGCGATCTCCAGACGCTGCTGCCGCTCGCGGTGCTCCTTGATGCGGTCCGAGGCGTCGGCCATCTCGATGTCGCTGTTCTCGATAACTTGCCAGACGCGACCGAGCCGGCGCCGCACGTCGGCCAGTTCCTCGTCGATCGTGTCCAGCCGTTGCCGTTGCTCACGGGCGACTCCGTCCATCTCGTCGTTGAGCATGCGCACGAGGTCGCGGATGTTGGATTCGGTAAGGATGTGCTCTCTGATCTGGCCGATGATGGTCTCCTCGAAATGCCTGGCGTTGAGCCGTGGGGTCGCGCAGGCCTCCTTGCCGCGCTTGAGCAGCGACTGGCAGACGTAGTAGGTGTACTTGCCGCTCTTGGCCTCGGCGGCGGTGAGGGTTCTTCCGCAGCTCTCGCACTTGAGGAGGCCGCTCAGCAGGTAGGGACTGGAGGCGCGGCGGGGGTGGACGACCTTCGGCGCGCGGGACTGGAGGAGCTGGTTCGCGTTTTCGAACTCCTCCCGCGTCACGATGGCGGGGAAGGCGTCGTCGACGCGCACGGGCGGAGCCTTGTCCCTCGCCCCCTTGCCCCAGACCAGGGCGCCCGCATAGGCCTCGTTGGTGAGCATCTTGTGGATGGTGTTCTTCGCCCAGCGGCCGCCGTTCCGTGTGGGAATACCCTCGTCGTTGAGCGTCTTGACGATGTCAAGGACGCTCTGCCCCTGGAGGGTCATATCGAAGATGCGGCGCACGACGCTGTCGGCAGGCGGGTCGAGGTCCAGCCGCGGGCGCTTCTTGGGGCCATCCTGGACGTGGACCTTGCGGTAGCCGTAGGGAGCCTGGCTGGAGACCCAGAAGCCGCGTGAGGCGGCCTCGCGCATCCCGCGTGTGACCTCCTGGGCAAGATTGTCCGAATAGAATTCGTCGACGCTCTCGATGATTGCTTCCGTGAGCTTGCCGGTGGGGGAGTCGTCGGCGTGTTCCGTAATGGAGACGACGCGGACGCCGCGGCGGCGGAGCATCGCCTTGAAGGCGACGGCGGTTCGCGTTGCGGGTAAAGCGGGAGAACTTCCAGACCAGGATCTCGCGAAAGGAAGCGTTGGGGCCGGTGGCCTCGTCGAGCATCCTCTGGAACTGGGGCCGGTCGGCGATGCGGCCGCTCTCGGCCTCGTCGATGTACTCGCGGGCGACGAGGTAGCCGTTCTTCTCGGCGTAGTCGCGCAGCGCCCTTAGCTGGGCGGAGACGGAGAGGTCGACATCCTGGCGGTCGCTGGAGACGCGGGCGTAGAGGGCGGCCGGCGGGGGGTCGGGTTGTTCGGTCATCGGTGGGTTCTCCTCGTCAGTTGTCGTTCAGAGTAGCGGGCTCGGGGTCGCTTCTGGGCTCCGGTGCGGCTGCGTTGTGACATCGGAGCAAGCGATTTCGTCCGGAGGGCCGGAAGCGACGCCAACACCGTTGCCCTGGGTCGGATCGGCTGGTACGGTTCCCGTCCTGTTGGAACATGCGTTCTACAGATGAAGCATACACGCCCGGCGCTCCCGCCGACCACCCCCTCGGCGGGGGCGCGCCGCATTCGGTGAGGAACGCGCGTGAAGAATCAGCGACATCTCAACGACGAGCAAGAGCGGGTACGTCTCAAGGGCCTTCGGATACTGGCTCGCATCATCGCGCGCCACTACCTTGCCCACCCTGACCTCTATCCGAGCGGCTCTGGCGAGAGCCAAGAGGGCCCCTTACTGGACAGCCGGCGGGACGACGCCGAGGACTGTGCCAGAGGGGAGGACGTGGCATGAGGCGCAGGCAGCCAGCATCCCGGGTCAGGCTCAAACCCCAAGCAGTCTGGAGGCACCTCAACCGGCTCAACATGTCGCAGAACGAGTTGGCGCGGCGTGTGGGCATCACCTCCGGGTACCTCTCGCAGTTGATGAGCGGGACCCGCTGCCCCTCGGCGGAGGTGCGAATGCGGCTCATGGAGAACTTGGGTGTTACGGACTTCGATGAGCTGTTCTTCCTGGAGATCATCTGATCAAGCGACGCCGAGGATGCGCCTGTTGCCGGCGGAGCACCGGCCTTCGACGCTGAGGGATCCCAGGGAGTTGCAACGCGGCTGACCAATAGCACTCCCCCAGCGAGGCTGGCCGTGTTCAACCCCTTCTCAACACCCTGCTAGTGTCCTGAGTCGGGAATAGGGGCGATATGAGGGGTGGGAAGGGTATGGTGGTGGCTGCTGGGGGTTTGGGCTGGCGGGCAGCAAGGTGAGTGGCATGCAGACCCGACGTGGACGGCCGACGGTGGCGGTGGTGCTCAGCACAGACGGATACGGACATCGCGATTCCGCCGGATGTTCATCCCTACCCCAGCAAGAGCGACCCTATCTCGGTCAAACCGGCAAGTGACTCCGGCAGCAACTTCGGCAGGCTGGCCCGCTACGGGATCATGGATGACTACGTATCTGACATGCTCGCCGAGAAAGTGCGCGGCGTCACGGTCGGAGACTGGATCAACTTCTTCAAGGAGCACGCCCATGAGTGACAAGAACAAGGGTGGGAGGCCGCCGAAGCCGATGCCGGAGCCAATCCCGGACACGCCCGAGAACGTGGCGCGGGCCATCATGCAGCGGCCTCCGAAGGAACGCTGGCGGTTCGAGGAAGGTAGTCGCCGTCAAGCGTGTCTTGGAGCACATGGGGGCGGGAACGAACGGAAGCGCGAGGATGAAAAGGCGTGAGCCCGATCGCTCCCGAGAATGAACGCCGCCAGCCCGCGGGCGACTCGCGCGTTCAGGTGTTCGCCGAAGCGGGGGCTACTGGTGGCGCTGCCCGATCTGTCCCGCCCGACGCGCCGCCCCGTTTCGTCCGTCCGCCCCGTTTCGTCCGTGGCGCGGAGGCGGGCCGTTCCCTGGGCTCGCGCGAGTGTGGGCGGCAGTCCGCGCCCACGAGGGCACAGTGATTCACAAACGCCGCGCCCGTGGGTAAACCGCTAAATAATTAGCTTTAGTTTGTAGCACGCAGGCCTTCGAAGTGTGGTGGGGCGGCAAGACCCCAAGAGGAGGCAAGGAATGCCTCAGCTCGGGTTCTCAGCGTGCTGTTGTGCCGAGGCTGGGCCACCACGAAGTAGACACGCGAGGAGCGGCGCCTGAACCGGAGGGCGACCGGGTCCGCTCCGGGTAGGCGGGAACGCAACTCATGGCGTCGTTGGGTAATCTGCTCTCTTGCGGATGCTCGACATCCCCTATACGTACGGCTTATGTGCTGGTAGATGACCAAACTTTGGCCCCGCTTCCAACAAGGGTATATGTCGTCGTAGTAGGTGTATTTCGGCCCCTTAAGGCTGAGACGGTCGCAGGTCGCGATTTCTAGGCCGTTATCAGGGTCGGCAAATACCACGTCTGCCCTTGCGACTCTTGATAGTCCGGAATCGCACCAAGACTGCCGCTTCGAGCGTCTCTTCCCGATCGGGGTCCCGTCGAAGTCTAGGGGTGTGCTGAAAAAGAGCGTGTCGGCGGGCAGCACGGCGCTGGTCTCCACTGCCTCGACGGTACGCTCACTGACCACGAGGTTTCGCATCTTCTCGAACAAGTCGGGGTCGCACTCGCGCAGGAGCCGTTCCTGTGGAGATGGCTGAAAGATGTACTCGGTGTGGCCTCCGTCACCTGAACTGGGCTTCTCGCCCCGGATGACCCGGTACCAAAGCACGCCTAGGCGCAGCGCCGGACCGTGTTCATCGGCACGAGAGAGCCATCGCAAGAGGCCGTACTTCCCAAAGTCCCCCACATCTCCCACGTAGCGATCCTGCATTGCGGCCCCTCGTCAAGGCTGTGGGCGGATTCTGTCTGTCACCTGGCTTCCGGACCAGGTAGAGAGGGCACAACTCCGCGCCGTCCTCTGGCACTCAGGGTTGCAGCACTGCTGCTCTTCCCCTCGGAGTTGTTTCGTTAGGATGTGGCCGTCACCGCTACAGCGCGCCCTCCCAGCGGAAGGTTCGCAGTATGGTCGCCTCTAGCCAGCCAACCCCCTTGGAAGGGGTGCGTGCACGCATCCCCGGTAGCCTTGAGAATCTGAGAAGGCCCGCGTCGGCATTAGCCGCTGGCTAGCGTTGGCCGCGATCAGGCGCGAAGTTGGCGTATGGGACCTGCGGTGGTACTTGGACATCCGCGCCAGCCGCCAGGCGTCACGATGACTATCCGGGACCACGCGCGTGCCAGATTTCTGGGGTGTGCCGATGAGGGTGCATGGAGTTCTCAGCAGCTCTTGCGTTCGAACTCCTCCATAGTGAACGGGAGCCTGATAACGAGGCCAGTCCTGTCTTGGTTCCGCCCTGTGAACACAGGCGCGCTGCGCCAGTTCGCTGTGAAACCATCCTGACCCTCCGCGCCGATGAATTCCGAGGCACCGCTCTCACACTTGCCTCTGACTAGCAGCACATATCTCGATCCAGGCCCACCGCTGATGGAGAAAGAGCCATCTGAAGCGGTCACCTCGGAAAGGGTTGAGAAGGGCTGGCCATCAAGGATCACCGCCGGAAATATCCGGAGTCCTTCCACAGGTTGCCCAATCCTATCGTTGACCACCCCTTGGATGTCCCACTTGAACGGCGGGGCGACCTCGAGCCGATGCTCCTCAAATCTGCGGTAGAAGTCATCCACCGAGAGCCCAAAAGCTTGCCGGAACGCCGTCTCCCAACTCTCGGCAGTCCGTGTGGCGACGAAGAAGTCGATGACCGCTGCTTCACCCGCTTCGGCGACGAGCCACTCCATCGCAAGGTAGCCGACTTTGGGGGAAAACTCGTACAACTGGGCAAAGCTCAGGGATGACTCTATCTCCGCGTTCAACTCCCTGCCTAGAGATGACCACAGGAATCGATACCGCTCCTCATAGGAAGCCTGCCCCTGCGAGTACCGGTGTTGAAAATCAGTGTAGACGGCCGATCCTTCCATTATCCAAACGGGACTTCCCCTAGAGTTCTCGTGCGAAAGGTGGGTTTGGATAGTGTGGAAGTACTCGTGTGAAATAGGCAGGCAGACCGAAGTCACGATAAAGAGTGGCATCGCCATCGATGACGGCGGCGAAGGCCAGTCGGGCGTCGAGATTCCACCACAGCGCCCGGTAGGTCGCATCGGGGTCGAAGTGGTAGTCGTGGAGGCCGCGGATGATCGCGTGAACGAGGGGTTTCTGTTCGGACGGGCTAAGTTCTCCAACCCCCCCGCCCTCATCTTCGGTGGCGACATACACGACTTTCTCCTCGCGTGAGTAGAACGCGCGCGTGTCATCCGCAACGGCATTTGTGACATCCCAATAGTGTTGGTCCTCGTCCAGATACCCGAGCAGACGGTAGAGCCTCGTCGTCCGCTCCTGAGCGTCTTTGCTGCGTGTGCCCAGGTACACCTCCCGAAGGTCGCGACGGGTGACTGAGTGGATGCGCAAGTGGGGCGGCGCCTCAAGCTGACGCACCTCCGCTATCTCGTCGAGCAACTGGCGGGTCTCGTCGCTGCGGATGGCGAATGCCAGCCACACCGCCAGCGGAATCAGCACTAGCAGCGCGAGAATTCGGAACGGACGAATCACCGAGTCTCCCACCGTTGCCCGGTAGCCAGTCCGTTCCCGGATCGTTCGCCACAGCCTCTGTAGCACCTGGTGTGTCACCGCCCCCAGCGTGGATGCGCCAGCAGGGATCCCCAGCACGAGCATCGACATGCGTGTCGCGTAGAACCAGAGTGGGACATCGGGGAAGACTCGGTCGGCTCCCTGCACCCAGAGGACAGTCAGGCCGAGTAGGAAGACTAGGAAGACGCCGCCCACCGCGAGAGGCACAGCCCACCAACGCCCGAGCAAGAGGCCGGCAAGGTCATCGGGCCAGGAACTGTCCCCGAGTCCCCTATTCGTAGGAGGACAACACTCAGAACAAGAGCGCTACATGGAACCTAGCGCATCCCTCTTCGCACGAGCCCGTCGTCATGCCGATGTTCGTGCGGCTGTGAGAAACGGCGCTGTCGACCCGACAGGGCCAGTCTTGAGAGTTCCAGCCCCTACCCGCCTCGTGGGGGCAATGAGGCTCCCCAAGAGTAGCGCAGCGTTTGGTGTCGATTAGGAAACTGGGAACGTGGTCGGTGGCCGGTGGCCGGTGGCCGGTGGTCGGTGGTCGGTGGCCGGTGGTCGGTGGTCGGTGGTCGGTGGCCGGTGGCCGGTGGCCGGTGGTCGGTGGCCGGTGGCCGGTGGTCGGTGGTCGGTGGTCGGGACCAATAGCCAATAGCCAACGGCCAACAGCCGTGAGCAAAGCTCGCACGCTATCCTTGCCACCGTGAAAACTACGCTTATTGCGGGGCTCGTCGCCCTTATCGCCATCGGGGGGGCGTTCAGCGCCTTCGCGGCCAACCGCACGGTCGAGACGGACGTCACCCTCGAGCTGGAGTTCTGGGTGGACTCCGCCAACCGCACGGCCTTCGTGAGCACGCGCGTGGAGGGGGAGGAGTGGATCACGCATGACTTCTTCGTGGAGCTGCAGCAGTACCCCGGCGTGTCGATCCTGTGGTTCAGCGAGCCGGTGACGCTCTCGGTGCCGGTCTCGGTGGAGGTGCCGGCGGAGGAAGCGGCGCTCACGCCCCTGCCGGCGACGGCGCCGCAGCCCCGCTCCCCCGACGCGCCCTCGGGGACGGCCCGCTGCTGCACGGTGCGGGGGATGTCGGACAACCGCACGGCGCAACGGGCGATCTCCACGGAGATGCGCAGGGTGATCACGTTCGCCCGCACGGAGATGGGCCTCACGCACCGGGGGCCGATCACCATTAACGTCGCGTACACGGTCGGGGGTCTCTTCGCGCGCTACGAGGATGCGTTCGGGGAGGCGCTCGAGGAGCTGCCGAGCGAGTGCGCCTTCCAGCGCGGGGAGCACCTGTTCTTCGGGCCCAGGTGCCGGTCGAACAAGACGGTGATCGCGCTGGAGTGGTTCATCCGCGCGGTGGGGGCGCCCTACGTAAGCTCGCGCTGGGCGGGCGTGGCCACGCTCGACTACTACTGGAGGTGGTACCAGCGGGGCGAGCCGCCCATCCTGCGGGAGGATCGCTACCACCGGGCGCTCTTCTACGAGCAGGCCTCGGACCTGCGCGGGAACCAGGCCAGCGACGCGATGATGGCGGTGGGGATGCTGTACGCGATCGACTCGTACGGCTCGCTCGAGGACTGGCGCGCCTTCTACGACCGCCTGCTGGACGGCGGCGACCTGCACACGTCCTTCGCGGAAGCGTTCGGGGTCTCCCTGCTGCGCTTCCACGCGGACTTCGAGGCGTGGGCGGCGCAGCAGAAGACGATCCTGACGAACACGGCCTACCGCACGTGCCTGGAGGCGATCCGCTACATCCGGCCGCGGACGGCGGAGGAGGGGGGCGGCATCGCGGACTTCCACGTGCCCCTCGAGTACGACGACGACGGCGACGGGTACGTCTGCCAGGGCCACGCGTCGTTCCGCGCGGAGGAGTCGCTGTCGTGCCTGGTGGGGGAGATCGTGGTGGTGGAGGAGGAGTAGGGGGTCGGTGGTCGGTGGCCGGTGGCCGGTGGTCGGTGGCCGGTGGCCGGTGGCCGGTGGTCGGTGGTCGGTGGTCGGTGGTCGGTGGTCGGTGGTCAACAGCGCCTTGACGGGGGCGGGTTCGGGGCGGGAGACTTGGGAAGACCACCCCGGCGGGTAGTGTCCGCTGGGCCGACGCCCTCCCCCCCGGCGAAAGCCGGCGCGGAGGGCTCATTCCTTCCAACGATGGGGACGCTCCAGCGGAGGACCAGCGGGAACGGTCATGGGGTCCGGGAGTTGGCTGGCTCGGAGCACCCGTTCCCCTATGGTGAAGGCCTTCCGCGCCACCTGTCGAAGGTCGTTCGAGTGCCTGCCGGGCGGGAAGGCGGCGACAAATCGTTTGCGGCGGTACCGGCGCCGCACTGCCTGGACAACGCTCGCCAGGTCGCCATCGCCGGAGATGATCATGGCGGTGTCGAAAGCGTCGTCCTGGGCATCACCAAGCAGTTCGGCCGCGATGTTGATGTCGGTCCGCTTTTCCTCGTAGCTCTGCCAGGTCTCGCCGCAGTTCCGGCAGTGCACCGGCCGGGGCAGGAAGTACCCGTAGTGAAGGGATACATCGGGGAGAGTGGCGAGGGCCTTCAGGTAGGTGTCCTGGCGGTGCGGCTTTTCGGGGTCGCCGGGCCTGGCGGAGACACGAGCGGTGAAGTAGCGCACGAGGGCGAGCGTCTGGCCCGGCAGGAGAAGCTCCTCGGCGAGGCGCCGAACATCAAGCCAATAGTAACGACGCCAGCCCTTGCTCTTGAGACCGTAGTAGAGGTTGAGGCCATCAATGTAGATGGCGACACGGCGGGGCTGATCGCTGGGGGGCACGGGCGAAGTCTAGCTGAGCAACAACGATTGCGTTGAGAGCGGAGCGGCCGCGAGCGCAGTTCGCCCCCAGGAGCCAAGAGCCACCGATCACCAGTACACTTGCGCGCATGTGGAAGACGATCGGATTGCTCGCCGTTGTGTGCCTGGGGTTCATCGGGCTGCTGGTGGGGCTCACGCTCGGCGGGTTGAACGCGGGGTAGGGGCGCGGAGCGCCGCGGGTGGCCGGTGACCAGTGACCGGTGGTCGGTGGCCGGTCCCCGAGCCAACCCCGCGCCACGAACCACGGTCCATTAGCCACCGACCACCGACCACCGACCACCGACCACCGACCACCGACCACGGAGCACGAACCACTGACCACTGACCACCGGCCACCGGCCACCACGGACGGCATCGTTTCTCGCCACCTGAACCGGCGGCTCAGCCGTCCGCTGGCGGCGGCGCTGGCGCACACGCCGCTGACGCCGAACGGGGCGACGTTCCTGACGCTGGCGTTCTCGCTGGGGATGGGGGCGCTGGTGGCGCTGGGGCAGAACCTGGCGGGGGGCATCGGCATCCAGCTGGCCAGCATCATCGACGGGGTCGATGGGGACCTGGCGCGGCTGACGGGGCGAAGCTCGCGCTTCGGGGCGGCCCTGGACGCGATCGCGGATCGGTACGCGGACGCGGCCATCCTCGGGGGGATGACCATCTACGCGGCGCGCTTCGAGGAGTGGCCGCATCCAGAGGCGGTGGGGGCGCTGGCGCTGGCGGGGGCGCTCACGGTGAGCTACAGCCGGGCGCGGGCGGAGGCGGAGGGGCTGTGGCCGATCGGTGGGCGGTGGGCGGTGGCCGGTGGTCGGTGGTCGGTGGGGGCGGTGCTGGGGATGCTGGCCACGCGGGACGTGCGTCTGCTGGTGGCGGCGGCGGGGACGGCGGTGGGTCAGTGCTACTGGACGCTGGCGGTGCTGGGGGTGGCAAGCGCGGTGACGGTGGCGGTGCGGCTGGTGGTGGGGCGGCTGGGGCGGTAGGGGTCGGTGGTCGGGGGTCGGTGGTCGGGGGTCGGGGGAGTTAAAGGACGCGGCTGGCGATGGTGAGGGAGACGGCGGCAACGGCGACCATCAACCCGAACATCGTCGCGACGGCGGTGTATTGGGCGCGCCACATCTCGGCGCGGAGCTCGGCCATCTCGGCGCGGAACTCGGTGCGGACCATCTGCAACTCGGCACGGAGGATGTCTCCGGTGACGACGGTGTTGGTGGCTTCCATGGGCCCGTCGCTAGAGCAGTTTCACCAGCGCGACGACGGCGCCGATGATGACGCCGCCCTGGATAAGGGAGACGCGGTAGAACTCCGCGCGAAGCTCGGCGCGGAGCTCGGCAAACTCGGCGCGGAACTCGGTGCGGACCACCTGCAACTCGGCACGGAGGATGTCGCCGGTGACGACGGTGCTCGTGGCTTCCTCGACGACTTCGACGATGCCGTCGGCGGCGGGCTCGGGGAGTCCGCGCTGGAGCAGCTTCTGGACAGCCTTGCGGGTATCGAAGGTGAGGGCCATGGGGTCGCTAGGATAACACCATTGTTGTGGTTCGCAAGAGGGTCTATGCTCTCGGGGAGATGTCACCGACGTTCGATACGCAGAAGGCGGTCCAGGAGCTCCGCGACAGCGGGGTGCAGGAGCCTCAGGCCAACGCTATGGTGGAAGTCGTGGTCGACGCGACGAGCGGGTTGCTGACGCAGGAGTACTTCGACGCGAGGTTGCAGGCGGAGATACAGGGTGTGCGGGGAGAGATCGCGGGTGTGCGGGGAGAGATCCAGGGCGTGCGAGGAGAGATCCAGGGTGTGCGGGCAGAGTTCAATCACGCTTTGCTGGTGCTGGGACTTGGACTGGCGGGGCTCATGGTGGCGGTGGCTGGGGTGTCCCTGGCAGCGGCAGCGCTGCTGTTCGACTAGGGCCAGTTCAACAAAGAGCCAATAGCGCGCAGGGCTTAGGCTATAGCGGTTATGACTAGCCCGGTCGTGGATGTGGTCGGGGGAACGGGTCCGGGCTCGGGGCTGAGCGAGGCGGAGGCGGCGCGGCGCCTGGAGGCGGGCGAGGGGAACGTCGACTCGACGCGCCAGCGCAGCGACTGGGACGTGGTGCGGTCGAACGCGCTCACGTTCTTCAACGTGGTCCTGCTGTTCATGATCGCGGCGCTGTTCGTGGTGGGGGAGTTCCGGGACGGGCTGTTCGTGGGCGTGGTGGTGTTCGCGAACGTGGTGGTCTCGACGTACCAGGAGTTGCGGGCGGTGCGCACGCTGCGGCAACTGGTGGCGCTCACGGCGCCGCGGGCGCTGGTGGTGCGAGGCGGGGAGGAGCGCGAGATCCTCGCGCAGGAAGTGGTGCGGGGGGACCTCCTGCATCTGCGGCCGGGGGAGCAGGTGGTGGCGGACGGGCCGGTCACGGGGCGGGCGGGGGAGGTCGACGAGTCGCTCCTGACGGGGGAGGCGGACTCGGTGCGGAAGGCTCCGGGGGACGAACTGCTCTCGGGGTCGTTCTGCGTAGCCGGGGATCTCTACTACACGGCGGAACGCGTCGGGAGCGAGGCCTACGCGCTCAAGCTGACGGCGGACGCGCGCCAGCTGGTGCGTCGCATGACGCCCCTGCAGATCCACCTGAAGCGTCTGCTGCGGGTGCTGGCGGGGGCGACTATCGTGCTCACGCTGGCGCTGGTGATCTCGTCCTCGCCCGAGGCGGACGAATTCACAAGGCAGGCATTCACGGAATCGCTCAAGGCGGCGGTGGCCACGGTCACGACGATCATCCCGGTGGGCCTCCTGCTGGGGATGACGGTGGCGTTTGCGGTGGGGGCGGTGCGGGTCTCGCGGTCGGGGGCGATCGTGCAGGACATCCAGGCAGTCGAAGCGCTCAACTACGTGGACGTGGTCTGCCTGGACAAGACGGGCACGCTCACGGCCAACCGCCTGACCGTGCAAGGGGTGACGTGGGCGCCGGGGATTTCGGGGGTGGAGGGGTGGCTGGGGGCATTCGCCACGGCCACCACGGGCGAGGGCAAGACGGCTTCGGCCCTCGCGGACCGCTTCGCGGGGGGAAGGAACGCAGCGCTGCCGGACGAGCAGGTGCCGTTCAGCTCGGCACGGCGCTGGAGCGCCGTGCGTCTGGCGGCGGGGCCGGAGCGGCGCACGTTCGTGCTGGGCGCCCCGGAAGCGCTCATCGCGCCGGGGGCCGGGGACGAACTGTTGGCGGCCTACAGGGAGGCAAGCGCTCGGGGTCTGCGGGGTGTGGCGTTCGCGGAGGTTGCGTCGCTGCCGGACCCGGATGCGCCGCTAGAGGGGGTGCGTCCGCTGGCGCTGATCACGATCGGGGACGTGCTCCGCCCAGAGGTGAAGGAAGCGTTCAAGCTGATGGGCGAGCTCGGCATCGAGCCCAAGATCATCAGCGGGGACAACCCGCAAACGGTGGCGGCGCTACTCCAGCAGCTCGGTATCGAGACGCGGGGGGGCGCCATCTCGGGGTCGGAGCTGGATAAGCTCTCGGAGGAGGCGTTCGCGGAGGCGGTGGAGGAGTACAGCGTCTTCGGACGCATCTCGCCGCAGCAGAAGAGCAGCATCGTGGCGTCACTGCGGGAGCAGGGACGCTTCGTGGCGATGGTGGGGGACGGGGCCAACGACGTGCACGCCCTGCGCGCGGCGGACATCGCCGTGGCGATGGAGTCGGGGACGTCGACGGCGCGCGGGGTGGCGGGGATCGTGCTGGTGCGGGACTCGTTCTCAGCGCTCATCCGGGGGGTGCAGGAGGCCACGTTCGTACTGGGGAACGCGGCGCGGCTGAGCAAGCTCTTCATCGCGAAGAGCGTGTACGCCTACCTGCTCATCTTCTCGACGAACCTGCTGGGGCTGGACTTCCCCTTCCTGCCGCGGCACGGGTCGCTGACGGCGATGCTGGCGCTGGGCATTCCCGCGATCTTCATCGCAATCAGCATCCCGCCGCCGAAGGCCGGGAAGGACTACCTCAACAACGTCCTGCGGTTTGCGCTGCCGGCCGGTGTCTCGCTGGCAATCGTGGCGATGGTGGTGCAGTTCGCGGTCGAGTGGCTCTTTGGGCAGGGAGTGGAGGAGTCGCGCACGCTCGTGTCGCTGGTGATCGGGTTCACCAGCATCGGCTTCATGATCGAGGTACTGGGCTTCGAGGGGGCGTCGTTCCGGAGCCTCACGCGTCCGGTAATGACGCTGGTCCTGGGCGGGCTGCTGGGGTTCGTGTTGGTGCTGACGGTCTACACCCCGTGGCTACGCGACTTCTTCGACTTCTCAACTATCAACGCGGGGGAGTGGGCGGTCGTGGGCGTGGGCACGGCGGCGGCGCTGGCGGGTCAGTACTACGTGAGCCACCACTGGCGCGAGATCATCGCCTTCATGCTGGCGACGCCGGGCAAGCGCGCCGGTCCCCGGGGGCGGGCCGCGTAGGGGGCGCATGGGCGGCGAGTCGTCAGGCCGGTTGGTAGGGTTGGACGGGAATCTCGCTCTCCCTGGCCCGCATCCGTGAGGCGTCGTACCAGGCCTGCATCCGCAGCAGCAGATCCATACTTACGCCGAAGGCCTTCTCGACGCGTAGAGCCATCTCGGGTGAGAGCGACGCGTTGCCATTCAGGAGATCCGACAGGGTTGCGCGGCGTACTCCAAGGATATCCGCGGCCCGCGTCACGGTGAGCCCCAGGTCCTCGATCACCTCCGTGCGGATGAAGTCGCCCGGATGCGAGGGTGTCATGCCTACGTCTATTCCATCGTGAGCCATCAGTGGTAGTCCTCCAGGTTGAGACGATCGACGGTCCCAGCAGCTTCCTCGAAGGTGATGCGCCAGTTCCCCGACACCGACACACTCCACTCCCCGCTTCTCTGCCCCGACAGCTGGTGGACTCGCCACCGAAAAGGCGCCCCTGTCCGAAATTCATCCATGTCGTCCGCCAGTGCGAGCACTGTCGGCGCCTTGCGAACACGGTCGCTTAGGTCAGGTCGAAGAGAGCGGGTACTGTCTTCCTCGAGCAGATGGCGCAATCCCCGGTGGCGGACCGAGCGAATGTTCACACCAAAGCGTACGGTCTCACCGTTCGCCCGGCAAGCGCGACCGTCTCCGGGGGCGGCCAGCGCAGGGGGCGCAATGGGGCCGTACGACCGACATGAACCAAGATGTCATGAACAGCCCTGGCGGAGGAGCACGATGGTCGGGACCGCGCAGTATGCGCCTCTTGTCGAGCCCTGGAGACGGCGGCTCTACCTTCCTGCGTACCGGGTTGGAGCCGCTGCCAGGTATGCCCAGACAACCCGCCAGACGGTGACCCGCTGGCACCACGGGACTGAAGCGGGCGCAGCAGGCATGCCAGAACGGGCACCCCGGGAAGCGCTCTCGTACTTCCAGCTCATCGAGGTCGCCGTCGTTGCGGCCTTTCGCCGGGAAGGCGTATCTCTCAAGGCAATCCGCACCGCGCGGGACTACGCAGCGCAACAGTTCGAGTGCGAGTTTCCCTTCGCGCAACTGGAGTTCGCGCGGGCGGGGCGAGAACTGCTCCTGAACCTGGAGGACATCTCCCGAGGGGACGAGGAGGAGCAATCGTCGCGAGCAAGTGGGGCCAGCGAGCGTGGGAAGAGTTTCTTCCGGAGTTTGAGTACGAAGAGGGAGACGTGGTCGTGCAGTGGCACGTCCGCGGGAAGGCTTCTCCGATTCTAATCGACCCCCAGATTGCGTTCGGAGCTCCGGCCATCAACGGTGTTCCTACCTGGGCTATCAAGGGCCGGAGGGAAGCGGGCGAGACCATTGACGAAATCGTTGATGACTTTTTGCTGAAGCGCGAAGAAGTCGCTGCCGCTCTGGAGTTCGAGGCCGTAGCCGCTTGATTCTCTTCTTCGACAGAAGCCTCGGAAAGGGACTGGGGCGGACTCTCCGGCGGGCCCGTGGTTTTCCCGCCACTATCGAATTGCACGACCAGCACTTTCCACAGAACAATGCGGACGACGAGTGGTTGGCGGAGATCGGCCAGCGCGGGTGGATCGCGATTGGGCAGGACTACCACCATCATCTGATGGACCTTGAGCGAGACGCTATCCGGACTCACCGCGTCGGGGTGTTCTATCTGTGGGGAGCGAACGCCTCCCAATGGGAGCAGTTGCGTGTGCTCGCGAAGGCGTGGGATCGTATCGAAGCCATGAGCGTGACGCCACCGCCGTTCATCTACCGCATCGAGAAGAGCGGGCGGCTCGTCAACATTCCCATCTGAACGGCGTCCCGCCGCTACCAGCCGCGCTTGGCGAGGACCTCTTCCTCGGGCAGGGTGGCGACGGCGAGGCCGCGCATGGCGGCGCCGAGGCCACGGCTGACCTGCGCCAGGAGCTCATCGTCCTGGTAGTGCGTCACTGCCTGGACGACGGCGTTGGCGACCGCGGGCGGGTTCTCCGACTTGAAGATGCCGGAGCCCACGAACACGCCGTCGGCGCCGAGCCGCATCATCAGGGCGGCATCGGCGGGCGTGGCGACGCCGCCGGCGGCGAAGTTGACGACGGGCAGGCGGCCCTCGTCGCGGACGCGCTTCACCAGCTCCACGGGCGCGCCGAGGTTCTTGGCGGCGGTGTAGACCTCGTCTTCGGAGAGGTTGCGGAGGCGGCGGATCTCGTCCTGCACCGCGCGCATGTGACGCACGGCCTCGACGATGTCGCCGGTGCCGGCCTCGCCCTTCGTGCGGATCATGGCGGCGCCCTCGGCGATGCGACGCAGGGCCTCGCCGAGGTCGCGGCAGCCGCAGACGAAGGGGACGGTGAACGCGTGCTTATCGATGTGGTGGGCCTCATCGGCGGGCGTAAGCACCTCGGACTCGTCGATGTAGTCGACGCCGAGGGCCTGGAGGATGCTGGCCTCGACAAAGTGGCCGATGCGCGCCTTGGCCATGACGGGGATGCTGACGGCCTCGGTGATGCGCACGATGATCTCGGGGTCGCTCATACGGGCGACGCCGCCGTCCTTGCGGATGTCGGCGGGGACGCGCTCGAGCGCCATGACGGCGCACGCGCCCGCTTCCTCGGCGATGCGGGCGTGCTCGGGCGAGACGACATCCATGATGACGCCGCCCTTGAGCATCTGCGCCAGGCCGGCCTTGACCGTCCAGGTTCCGCGCTCGGTCGCTCCGTTGTCACCGATGTTTCCCGGGCGCTCGACTGCTTCGCGCTCGCTCATGACTCACTCCCCCGCACGGAGGCGGTTCTCTGCATGTCTCCTGACCAGCTTAGGCCGTTTCTTGGTCAGCGGCTGGAGCGGCGGCGGACCAGCGTGAGGCCGTCGCGCACGGTGAGCATGACGCACTCGACGCGGTCGTCCTGCGCGAGGGATTCGTTGAGGGCGCGGATGGCCTTCGTGTCGACCGTGTCGTCCTCGTCGTCGATCACGCGACCGGACCAAAGGACGTTGTCGAAGGCGATGAGGCCACCATCGGCGAGCTTCGGCAGGACGGCTTCGTAGTAGGCCGGGTAGTTCTCCTTGTCGGCATCGACGAAGACGAAGCCGAAGGGGCCATCGAGGGAGGCGATCGTGTCGAGCGCGGGGGCGAGGCGCAGCTCGATGCGGTCGCCGTAGGGGCTGCGGTCGAAGTTCCGCTGGGCGATGCCGGCGTGCTCACGGCTGATCTCGCAGGTGTAGAGCCTGCCGCCCTCGGGCAGCGCCTCCGCCATCGAGAGCGCCGAGTAGCCGGTGAAGCAGCCGATCTCGAGAATCTGCCGGGGCTGGACGAGGCCCACGAGGAAGTTGAGCAGGCGCCCTTCGAGCCGCCCGGTGAGCATGCGCGCGCGCTCCCCGAGCGCCTCGGTCTCGCGGGCGACCTGCTGGAGCATCTCCGGCTCGGGCGTGGTGCGGGCGCTGGCGTAATCCTCGATGTCGGGGCGAACGATCGGGTCCATGGGAAGTTCAGGCCTCCTGCCGGGGACCACTGTAGCGGCTGTCCTTAAACGTCCTGGCGCCAGATGAGGGGTTCCTGGCCGGTCATCATATCGCTGAGCGCCGAGATCTCGACCCGCCAGGGGATGAGCTTGAGCATGCCGAACTCTGGGTTGTCGACCGTCTGGAAGAAGAGGGCGGGGTCGTAACCCACGGGCGGGGGCGCGTTCTTGACGAGGTCCCAGAGGCGGCGCTTCTCGTCGGGATCGTCCTCCCACTCGGTCTTGCACTCGGCGTAGACCTGCTGCTGGGCCATGGGGTTGCCGCCCGGCTGTTCGAAGTAGGTGAGGGAGACGTAGGGGTTGTCCGAGAGGTGCTTGTCTTTATGGGAGTGGCGTCCGGTCGCGATCCAGCCGGTCGAGCCTTCCCAGACGGGGTGGAGGATGCGCGAGCGCGGCCGCCCCTTGCGGTCGACGGTGGTGACGCTGCACCAGACGATGCGGTTCACGCGGTCGTTGAACTGCTCGGCGATCTCCTCGAAAGAGCCAACGTCCATGAACTGCCTCCGGCGCGCTGCTCCGGGCGGGCGCGCGACGATCTACGATACGCGCTGATCTCGGGGAGGGGGGCAAGGCGATGCCGGTATACGCCGTAGGGGAGAAGGTTCCCGTCATCCACGAGAGCGCCTTCATCGCGCCCACGGCGACGGTGGTCGGGGACGTGCGTATCGAGGCGGGCGCCTCCATCTGGTACGGGGCGGTGGTGCGGGGCGACACCTCCTACGCGGTCATCGGGGCCGGGGCGAACATCCAGGACGGGGCGGTCGTGCACGGGCGCGCGAACATGCCCGCGCTCATCGGCGAGGAAGCCTCGATCGCGCACAACGCCGTCATCCACGGCGCGACCATCGGGGCGCGGGCGCTGATCGCGAACGGCGCGCAGGTGCTCGACGGAGCGGTCGTGGGGGAGGGGGCGCTGGTGGCGGCGGGATCGGTGGTGCTCGCGGAGACGGTCATCCCCGCGGGGATGCTGGCGGCGGGGACGCCCGCGCAGGTGAAACGCTCCATCGCGGGGACGCCCTCGCAGGAGTGGGTCGAGAACAATCCGGGGCGCTACGCACGGTTGGCCGCGGAACACCTGGCAGGGTTAAGGGAAATCACCCATACCAATGCAACAATGAAGGGTCTTGACAGCGCTTAGCGCATCCGGCACCCCCAGCGAGGGGAACGGCCCCGGTTGGTACGAGGCCCTGCCGCTGGTGCGGCGGCTGCCCGTGGAGTGGCAGCCCAACCCCCGTGTCTTCCTGACGATGCTTCCGGTGCTTGTCTTCTACGGGCTTACGAAGGTGGTGCCTGCGGAGATCGCCGTCGCGGGCGGCTTCGTGGCGGTCACCTTCGTGTTCTTCACCACCCGCGAGAACACCGCTGTTGCGGCTCATCGCCATCTACGGCTACGTCATCACGGCGGGCTCGGCCCTGGCGGGCATCCTCCTGACGAGCGAGAAGGCCTACCTCGCCGCCGGACCGATCGGCGACGCGCTCATCCTGCCGCTCTACGCCTGGACGCTCTGGCGGGGCTGGCCGCTGATCGGGGCGATCGGGCGCGAGATCTCACCGCGCATGGTGGGAACCCTGCCCCTGAACGCACCCATCTTCGTGCGCGTCACGCTCGTCTGGGCGGCCTACGAAGCGACCAAGGCGCTGGTGCTGACCTGGATGCTGCTCAACCTCTCTATTGGGGAGTACCTGATCTGGGGCCGCGTCTTCGGCTGGCCGACGACGGCCGCCCTCGTCTTCATCTGCGGCACGTTCGTGCTGCGCGAGGCTCGCCGACACCGAGCGGAGTCGGCAGGGACTCCAGACTACCCCTTCCGGCCCGTCAGCCACTGAGGAGTCTGGAGAGGAGGGCTATGAGGGGCATGGCTACTCCACCGTCACCACAACGGTGGTCGCGAGCAAGGCGTCAATGAGTGGCCCAGCCTGTGCGTCGGCCACCCGGCGGCTGACCTCCTCTCCCATCGGGGAGATGGTGACCTGCGAGGAGCCGTAGCCGAGGGTGAGATTCTCGTCCTCGCCGAGTATCTCGAAGCCGTAGTAGCCAGCGGGGATGGTGAAGTAAACCTGGGTCTCACCACCCGATGGCTCCCAGTAGTAGCTTCGCGCCTGCTCCATCCACGCCTTGTCACGCGCGGTCAGCTCATCGATATTCAGAGCCCAGAAGCCGTAGCTGACGGGGTCGCCATGCTCCCTCGGTCCACCACAGGCATCCACGGCGCTATAGAACGCCTCGCGGTCGTAGTCCTCGTAAAGCGTCTCTTCCTCCAGCTTGCGCAGGATGCAGAAGCAGTACTTACGGCTGTTGTTGCTGAAGCGACAGCTGTCGAGGAGGTCGCCACGCACTTCGTCAGGGTAGACGTTCGATGAGAAGCCAGTGGATGGAAGTTCCTCGGATGGAAGTTCCTCAAGTTGGACTTCTCCACCACCACAGCCGACGAGAACAAGGGCCAGTAGGCTAGCTATCAGAATCCTCATCGTCGTCCTCCAGAAGCTGAGCGGCCGGGTACGCGCCCTTCTCGTCGATAGGCACGCCGAAGACGACGATGTTGGCCCGCCAGATGCGCCGTCAATTCATAGGGCGCGGAGTCTACCCCCTCAGGCCGCTCAGCCACTGGAGGATTCTGGGGAGCCTCCCGGGCCTCCCGACTACCCCTCGGCGCCCAGCAGTCCCGCAGCCGCCACCTCGTAGCCCAGCGGCGATACCGCCACGTGCTTGGTGAGGGCGTGCACGTCGCGCCACGCGCGGGCGAGCGGCGATCCGGCGTCGAGCGAGGCGGAACCGCCTGCTTCGAAGAGGAGCGTCGCGGCACGGGCTGCGCTATTGGCCGCGTGGATGGAGGCGAGCGCCACGCGCGCGGCCTCCTCGCCTTCCAGGGGATCGCCTCCCACAACCGTGTCCCAGCTCGACTGGGCCACCTGATAGAACCAGGCGCGGGCGGCGCTCACGAGCGCCTCCGCCTCGCCGAGGCGGACACGCGCGCCCTTGCGGTCTCCCAGCGACTCGCCGGTGTACATCGAGCGGCGTGACTCGGCAAGCGCCAGGAACTCGTCGATGGCATGCCGCCCGATGCCGAGCCCGACAGCCCCGAACGACATCTCCGCGATCGAGGCGAAGGGGTAGCGGTAGAGCGGGCCGCGCTCGAAGGGCCAGTCACCGAAAACATCGAAGGTGCGGCGCAGGGGCACGAGGCTGCTCCCTACGCGGAAGTCGTGGCTGCCCGTGCCCCGCATGCCGGCGGGGTCCCAGGTCTCGATGATCTCGACCTCGCTCGCGGGGAAGGCCAGGGCGCGGATGACGGGGCCTCCGTCATCTTCCGACCGTTCGCCTTCGAGGATGCAGTTGGCGGTGAACCAGGTGGCGTAGTGGGCGCCGCTCGCGAACGTCCAGCGTCCCCCGGCGAGGTAGCCGCTATCGACGGGCTTGGCCGTCCCGCCGGGCTTCCCGGAGCCGGCGATGAGGGCCTCGCGCGGACCGAAGATCTCCGCAGCCGTCGCGGGCTCAAGGGCGCCGGCGAAGAGCCCGCCACCGGTCCCGATGGTCACGGCCCAGCCGAAGGAGCCGTCGAGGCGGGAGGCGGCCTCGAACACCTCCAGGGCGGGCGGCAGAGGCAGCTCGGGCGCCTTGATGGAGCGCGGCACCCACAGCCGGAACAGCCCGGCATCGACGATGCGCTCAGCAACGGGCGCGGTCGTGCGCGCCTCGCGCTCCGAGCGCGCCGCCTCCGCGGCGACGAGCGGGACCATGTCGTCAAGGGCGTCGAGGTAGGGCTTGGCGGCGTTCACGGAGGAAGCGTACCAGCGCTGGGGGTATCCTTCGCATCGGCTGGAGGCCACTACCACGAACTAGAACGGACGTTCTATCATGGGAGTGGCGGGAGCAAGGAGGTCGCGGATGAGTGCCACATCCTCCATCGAGTGGACCGAGGCGACGTGGAACCCCGTTACCGGCTGCACGAAGGTCAGCCCCGGCTGCGCCCACTGCTACGCGGAGACATTCGCCGAGCGCTTCCGGGGCGTGCCCGGCCACCCCTACGAGCAGGGCTTCGACCTGACCCTCCGGCCCGCACGGCTGGAGCTGCCGCTGACGTGGCGAAAGCCGCGCATGATCTTCGTCAACAGCATGAGCGACCTGTTTCACCCCGAGATTCCCGACGAGTACGTCGGGCGGGTCTTTGAAACGATGGAACGCGCCGACTGGCACACCTTCCAGGTGCTGACGAAGCGTCCCGAGCGCGCGCTCGAACTGGCGCCAGGTCTCCCGTGGCCAGCGAACGTGTGGATGGGGGTGTCGGTCGAGAACCGCCGCTTCCTGCACCGCTTGGACACGCTGCGGCAGATCCCTGCGGCCGTGCGGTTCGCCTCGTGCGAGCCGCTGCTGGGCCCGCTGCGCGACATCGACCTGACTGGCATCGGCTGGGTTATCGCGGGCGGGGAGTCGGGGCCGCGCGCGCGTCGCATGAAGCCAGAGTGGGCCTGCGCCCTTCGGGACGAGTGCGTCGAAGCGGGTGTCCCCTTCTTCTTTAAGCAGTGGGGCGCGCACAACGAGCAGGGCAAGCGCGTCGGCAAAGGCCGTGCGGGGCGGGTGCTGGAGGGGCAGGTGTGGGGCGAGATGCCGCTGGTTACTCAGGCGGCCGGAAGGTAACCGTCGTTCCTACGTTCCAGTAGGCCTTGGTCTTACCGTAAGGGCGCGTCACATCAATCGCCCCGTTCTTCGCAGCCAAACCCAAGACCTTCCGTCCATGGGTCTCGCGGAAGGGTGTATCGACCAGAACGAAGTCGTTGACCTCCTCAATGGGCACGGCAAGCTGGCCGTCGAACTGACCCATGAGCAGCTGCCGGAGCTCCCCGTCGTCGGGCTCGGCCGCAAAGAGAGTGCCCTGCCCAGGACTCGGGGCAGTGAAGTCTGAGAACGCGATGCCCCCGGCTTGGTCAACTTTCCACATGGCTTCCTTGATGACCCGAAGCCCTTCCTTGTTCTGGGTAGCAAATGCGAGGAAATACTCAGGCCGGTTTCCAGCGTCTCGCATTTCGAAGAGGCGGACGTAGTCCATGCCAATTCCCCGCAACTGGCGGGCATAGAGCTGACTCAGGAAGGTCTTCTTGGCGTCGGCTTCAAGCCCCGCGGCATCCCTCCACTCTCTCGTACCGAAGAGATCGTCGAGGTGGGACTCAAAAGTAGGGTGTTCGAGGAAGCGGCTGATCGGCTCGTACATGAGTGAAACGAGCAGTTCAGTCTTCGGGTGGTCAGCCAAGCGGCGTAGCAGCTTGAGCGGCAGCCCCCTCGGGCCAAATGGATCCACCATGACGAAAGCCGGTGCCATACGCCGCTCTCCCAGATCACCAAGCACCTTGCCCAAGTGTTCCTCAAACGTGCCGCAGCGCGTCGCAACGCTCACATTGGAAGGATTGGCCCGCTGGGCAAGGATCGCCTCTAGGTTGTCGAAGCGGTCTTGCCTCTCCTCAATGAATAGGAACACAAACTCGCTGTTGGACATCCGGGGAAGGTGCCTGTGCTCGACAAGAGCATCCAGCGCGACGATCGGCGATCCGGGCTCTCCCTCCTCGTACTCTCCTGGACCCGCGAACCCGTCGACGAAGACGATCCGCCTCTGGGCACTTGCCATTTTCGGGAAGTACGCCTGGAGGTAGCGACGGAGGATCGAGTGCTTGGCCTTCGTATGTGGCTCTAGCGGCCATATCGTGTCATCGGGCACAGCGAACATATGTACCACAGCTTGGATGCTCGGGCCACCCAACACCCCTTCGCGCTTGCCGCCCCTACCCCTCGGGTGTAGCTTTGTGGCGCAAATCACAAGGGCCTCGGGGGCGGCCTTCGTGGTCGCCCCGTGCGCGGCCCCCAGCGCCCCGGCGCCCGACGGCGAAAGCGAGGCCATGAGCTTCTACGACGACTGGTCAGCCGTCCTGATCGCCTCGATCGTTGGCTTCTTCCTCGTGTTCTCCGCGCTCATCGGCGCGCGGCTGCTCGGGCCCTTCGCCCGTGAGCGCGGCAAGGGCGTCTCCTACGAGTGCGGCATGCTCCCCATCGGCCGCAACTGGGCGCAGGTCCACGTCCGCTACTACGTGTTCGCCATCATGTTCCTGATCTTCGACGTGGAGACCATCTTCATCTTCCCCTGGGCGGTGGTCTTCCTCGACCTGCCCGCCTACGTGTTCTGGTACATGTTCATATTCATCGTCGTGCTTAGCGCCGGGCTTCTGTACGCCTGGCGGCGCGGCGTGCTGGAGTGGCGATGAGCGACGAAGCAACCTCCGCCGGCGACGCCCCCACGATGCCCCCCTACGTGCCCGACTTCGGCAACGAGGCGGACCGCCTGACGCCCGTGGACCTGCCCGAGCAGAGGGCCGTCTACCGCATCGTGATGCCGGGCATCCTGCAGACAGGGGTCGATACGGTGCTGGCAATGAGCCGCAAGAGCTCGCTCTGGCCCATGACCTTCGGGCTGGCCTGCTGCGCGATCGAGATGATCGGCACCTTCATGGCCAACCACGACCTCGACCGTTTCGGGATCGTGCCCTGGCCCAGCCCCCGCCAGAGCGACGTGATGGTCGTCTCGGGAACGGTCACGAAGAAGATGGCGCCGGCGATCAAGCTGCTCTACGAGCAGATGCCGAACCCCAAGTACGTCATCTCGATGGGCGCCTGCGCCACCAACGGCGGGCCCTACACCGAGTACGACCGCGTGCTCCAGGGCGTCGACAAGATCATCCCGGTGGATGTCTACGTGCCCGGCTGCCCGCCGCGACCGGAGTCGCTGCTCGATGGCTTCCTGCGGCTGCAGGAGAAGATCATGGAAGAGAAGGGGATGGTCGGGTGAGCGCCGAAGCGCAGACGAGCGAGCCGGAGATCGCGGCGCTCGTGCGGGAGCGGCTGCCGGACATCCCCTTCGAGGCCTCCGAGACGAAGACGTACGCCGACCTGCGCGTCGCCCCCGAGCACTTCCACGCATTCGTGACCGGCCTGCGCGACGACCCCGAGCTCTCCTTCGACCTGCTGCGCAACATTGTCGCGATGGACATGGAAGCGGCGGGGCTGGAGGCGAAGTACCACCTCTACTCCTTCCCCCACGGCCACGCCCTCCAGGTGACGGTGCCGGCGCCCATTCCGAGCTGCGCCCTGCCGTCGATCACCGACCTCTATCCGGCGGCGAACTGGCACGAGCGGGAGGCGGCGGAGATGGTGGGGCTGGTCTTCACGGGGCATCCCGACCCACGCAACCTGCTGCTCGAGGAAGACCTCCGCATCCACCCCCTGCGCAAGGCGCACCCGCTGCAGAAGGCGGAGATCCTGCAGGGCATCGAAGACGGCCCGCCCGGGGTGGAGGTCTAGATGGCGCAGTGGCCCGAGGAGCGCGTCGCCACCGCCGAGGGTGACCTCAACACGGTCGACATGACCGTGAATGTGGGGCCCCAGCATCCGGCCACGCACGGCGTGTTCCGCATGGTGCTGACGGTCGACGGCGAGCTCGTGGTCGACTGCGAGCCGTACATCGGCTACCTCCACCGGGGGCTGGAGAAGCTCTCCGAGAACGCCGACTACCGCCAGGCGATGGGCTGGTGGGATCGCACCGACTACCTCGCGGGGATGTGCTGCGAGGGCGCCTACGTGATGGCCGTCGAGAAGCTCGCCGGGATCGAGGTGCCGGAGCGCGCGGAGTACATCCGCGTGATGATGATGGAGCTCTCCCGCATCAACTCGCACTTCATGTTCCTGGGGGCGTTCGGGGCGGACGTGGGCTCGTTCGGCACGAGCTTCGTCTACGCCTGGCGCGAGCGGGAGCGCATCTACGACCTCTTCGAGGAGGTGGCGGGCGACCGCATGTTCCCCACCTACTTCCGCATCGGCGGGGTGACGATGGACCTGCCCGACAACTTCGAGTCGCGCTGCCGCTGGGTGCTGGGCTCGATCAAGCAGGGGCTCGAAGACCTGGACGGGCTGCTGACGGGCAACGAAGTGTTCGTCGAGCGCTGCCAGGGGCTCACACCGGTCACGCCCGAGCAGGCGATCGCCTGGGGCTTCACGGGGCCGATGCTGCGCGCCACGGGCGTGCCCTGGGACATCCGCAAGGCGGAGCCCTACAGCGTCTACCCGAAGCTCGACTTCGAGATTCCCGTGGGGCGCCAGGGCGACGTGTTCGACCGCTTCCACGTGCGCCTGGCGGAGTGCTACCAGAGCGTCCGCATCGTCGAGCAGTGCCTCGAGGCGATACCGGAGGGGCGCGTGCTGGCGCCGAAGCTGCCCAAGACGCTGCGCATCAACGAGGGCGAGCTCTACATGCCGACCGAGGGCACGAAGGGCGAGTACGGGGTCTACATGATGGCGAAGGGCGGCGCCCAGCCCTACCGCGCGAAGCTGCGCTCGCCCTCCTTCTGCAACCTCTCGGCCCTGCGGGAGCTGGTGGTGGGGAGCTACCTGGCCGACGCCATCATCATCCTGGGGTCGCTCGATATCGTGCTGGGTGAGGTGGACAAGTGACGTTCGGCGAGGCGTTCTTCGGGCTCAGCTGGCTCGATGCCATCATCCGCATCCTCATCATCGTGCTGCTGATGACGCTCGTCGTGGTCTACCTGACCTATGGCGAGCGCAAGGTGGTGGCGCGCTTCCAGATGCGGCTGGGGCCGACGCGCACGGGTCCGCTGGGCCTGCTGCAGGGCTTCGCCGACGCGATCAAGCTGCTCATCAAAGAGGACCTGCGCCCGCGCAACGCCGACCGCTGGGTGTTCGAATTCGCCCCCTACCTGACGTTCATCCCCGTGTTCCTCGTACTGGTAGCCCTGCCCTTCGCGCGCGACTGGGGCGTGCGCAACCTGGCGCTGGGCATGTTCTTCGTGTTCGCGGTGCTGGGGCTCAACATCGTGGGCGTGCTCATGGCCGGGCTGGGTTCGGGCAACAAGTACGCGCTGCTCGGTGGCGTGCGCGCCGCGGCGCAGATGATCAGCTACGAGATCCCGCTGGTGGTGGCCCTGCTAGCGGTGGCGATGGTGGCGGGCACACTCGACCTGAACGAGATCGTGGCGATGCAGGACAACCGCCCCTTCATCCTCATCCAGCCGCTGGCCTTCCTCATCTTCTTCACGGCCCTGCTCTCGGAACTGCACCGCGCGCCCTTCGATATCCCCGTGGCGGAGTCGGAGATCGTGGGCGGCTACTTCGTCGAGTATTCGGGCATCCGCTGGAGCATGTTCCAGCTGGCCGAATACGCCTCCTTGTGGGCCTTCAGCATCTTCGGGTCGGCCATCTTCCTGGGTGGTTGGCAGTTCCCCTTCGGGGACGACTGGGGCTGGGGCTGGCAGCTCGTCCTGACGCTCATCAAGAGCGCGATCATGATCATGCTCATCTTCTGGGTGCGGACCACGCTGCCGCGCCTGCGCATGGACCAGCTCATGAGCTTCTGCTGGAAGGCGCTCATCGAGGTGAGCTTCGCGCTCCTACTGGTGAACGGTCTCTTCCTCTTCTACGGCTGGCCTGAGCCGATCCTGGCGGCGGTCAACTGGGCGGGAGCGATCCTCTTCCTGGGCGGCATCTACCTGCGAGCCGCCCGCAAGCCCTCCACGAAGAATCTCGTGGGGAGCTACAAGCACGCTGAGGTTCCCAACCCATGATCGGAATACTGAAAGGCCTCGCCACCACCTTCTCCACGTTCACCCGGCGACCGGTCACCATCCAGTACCCGGACGAGAAGCATGCGCTGTCCGAGCGCCAGCGCAGCTTCCCCGTGCTGACGTGGGACTTCGATCACGACGAGCCCTTCTGCACGGGCTGCAACATCTGCGCGCGCAATTGCCCCGTGGACTGCATGACGACCGTGATGCAAGACAACCCCAAGCACCCCGAGGGCACGAGCGACCGCCGCAAGATCGTCGAGAAGTTCTGGATCGACTACGCGCGCTGCATGCGCTGCAACATCTGCATCGAGGTCTGCCCCTTCGAGGCGATCTCGATGGACAACAACTGGAGCGGTCACGAGCACGCCGCCTACGACCGCCGGGACCTGCACAAGGACATTGAGGACCTGCTCGAGGCGAGCAAGAACGGCGAGCTGGCCAATCCCTTCCGGCCGCTGGACAGCATCGAGGCGAACGCAGCCCTGGCCGAGGGCAAGGAAGCGCCCGCACCAGGATTCGCCGGTGGGCGCCCGGAGGCGAAGGCGGCACAGACCGAGCGCATCGCGCAGGGACTCGGAGCGGCGATCCAGGAGCGCGAGCCCGAGGTGCAGCAGCAGGCGGCCACCGCCGCCGCGGGCGCCACCGCCGAGGACGACGAGGTCGCCACGCTCTCGCCGCGCAAGCTGCGCGCCCGCCGCATGAAGGCGGAGCGCGAGGCCCGCGCCGAGCGCGAGGCAGGCGAGGTGAGCGCCGAGACGATCGCCGCCCTGCGCCGCTTCGCCAGCGATCTGTACACGGAGATCACGGGCGAGCCCGTGCCGCCCATCGGAACGCCCGCACCCGCCGCTGCGGCAGCGCCGGCAGCAGCCGCCGCGCCCGCCGGTGACGCCGGCGACCCGAACTCGCCGCGCAAGATCCGCGCGCGCCGCATGCGCGCCGAGCGCTCCGCGCGTGAGCACGTGGAGAGGGGCGAAGAGGTGCCGGCAGAGGTTCTGCAGGCGCTGAACGAGACAGAGAGCGACCTCTACAAGGAGATCACGGGGAACGAGCCCACCCCCGCGGGCGCGGCCCCGGCAGCGGCGCCCGCCGCCGCCCCGGCTGCCGCGGGCGCACAGGGCGACCCCAATTCGTCGCGCAAGCTACGCGCCCGCCGCATGAAGGCGGAGCGCACCGCGCGCGAGCACCTTGAGCGGGGCGAAGCCATCCCGGCGGACATCGCGGCGACCATTACCGAGCTCGGCGGTACCCTTCCGACCGCAAATGACAGCGGAGGGGGCGGGAGCGCGTGACCACCGAAGTCCTCTGGTGGATCTTCGCGGTCGCCATCGTGGCGGTCTCGGGCGGGGTCGTGTTCGCCCGCACGGTCATCCACTCGGCCATCTTCCTCATCCTCAGCCTCGCGGGCGTGGGCGCGATGTACCTCTTCCTCACGATCGAGTTCATCGCGCTCGTGCAGTTCCTGATCTACGGCGGGGCGGTCACGGTGCTCATCCTGCTGGCGCTCATGCTGACGCGCATGGGGGTGGCGGGGGAACCGGAACCGACCACGGGCGTGCAGGCGCCCTTCGGGGCGCTGGTGGCGCTGGGGCTCATGGCCACGCTCATCGGCGTGGCCGTCTCCACGGCCTGGCCGGGCGATCTCGGCCAGAACGCCGTGGCAGTCTCGATCGAGACCATCGGCGAGCAGCTGTTCCAGAACTACGGGGCGCCCTTCATGATCACCGGCGCGCTGCTGCTCGTCGCCTTCATCGGCGCGATCGTGATCGCCCGGCAGGAGGATGGCGACTAGTGGTTCCCATGGAGAACTACCTGGTCCTCAGCGGGATCCTCTTCTCGCTCGGCGTCTACGGCGTGCTCGCGCGGCGCAACGCCGTGCTCGTGCTGATGAGCGTGGAGCTGATGCTGAACGCCGTCAGCCTGAACTTCGTGGCCTTCTCCGCCTACCTCGACCCGGACAAGGCGACGGGCATCATCTTCGCCATCTTCGTGATCGCCGTGGCCGCCGCCGAGGTTGGCCTGGCGCTCGCCATCGTCATCCGGCTCTTCCGCAACCGTTCGACCGTCAACGTGGACGAGGCGGCCACGATGCGGTGGTAGGGGGCGCGGCCAATGGCTGAGCACGCCTGGATCCTGGCGGCCGTCCCGGGGATCGCCTTCATCGTGATGGCCGCCACGGGCCGCAAGCTCCCGCGCCAGGGTGACTGGATGGCGGTGCTCTGCGCGACGAGCATCTTCGCCCTCTTCTTCGCCGTGCTGGCGAACTTCCTGAACCTGGGCGAGGGCGCCTGGCCCGTCCTCAACAGCATTGATTGGACGACCATCGGCGACTTCAACCTGCGCATGGGCATCGCCGTGGACCAGATCACGATCGTGATGCTGGCCGTCATCACGATGGTGGCGCTGATGGTGAACATCTTCTCCGTGGGCTACATGAAGGGCGAGCCGCGCTACTGGTGGTACTTCGCCGTCCTGCAGCTGTTCGTCGCCTCGATGCTGCTGCTCGTGCTGGCCGACAACCTCCTCCTGCTCTACGTGGCCTGGGAGCTGGTCGGCCTGAGCTCCTTCCTCCTGATCGGGCACTACTGGGAGCGGCGCTCGGCGGTGGAGGCGGCCAAGAAGGCGTTCATCACGACGCGCGTGGGCGATGTCGGCCTCCTCATCGGCATCATCCTCTTCTGGGACGCGACCGGGAGCTTCAACATCCTCGAGATCACCCACGCCGTGGAGGAGGGCGCCATCGGCGACACGCGCCTCTTCGTGACGATGATGTTCGTCCTCCTGGGGGCGATGGGGAAGAGCGCGCAGCTGCCCTTCCACGTCTGGCTGCCCGACGCCATGGAGGGCCCCACGCCGGTGAGCGCGCTCATCCACGCGGCCACGATGGTGGTGGCGGGCGTCTACCTGGTGGCGCGCATGCTGCCCGTCTTCGAGCTCGCCGGCGACGCGCTGCTCGTGGTGACGATGGTGGGGCTCGTGACGGCGCTCTTCAGCGGGGTCGTGGCCTTCGCCCAAACCGACATCAAGAAGGTGCTGGCGTACTCCACCGTGAGCCAGCTGGGGTTCATGTTCGTGGCCCTGGGGGCGGGGTTCGTGGGCGCCGGCATGTTCCACCTGTTCACGCACGCGTTCTTCAAGGCGCTGCTCTTCCTGGGGGCTGGGTCGGTCATCATCGGGACGCATCACCACCAGGAGATGGGCCAGCTGGGCGGGCTCTGGCGGAAGATGCCGATCACGGCCGCCACCTTCCTCATCGGATCGCTGGCGCTGGCGGGGCTCTTCCCGCTGGCCGGCTTCTGGAGCAAGGACGAGATCCTGCACGCCGTCGATGCCCAGCGGGGGGCCTGGGCGTTCTTCCTCATCTCGATCGCCGCCATCATGACGGCCTTCTATACGACACGGCTCTTCATCCGCACCTTCCTGGGCAAGCCGCGGGACGAGGAGATCGCGAGCCACGCGCGCGAGACCGGGGCCATCATGACGCTGCCGCTCGTGTTCCTGGCGTTCATGTCCATCGTCGCGGGCTTCTTCGTCTTCCAGGGCTTCGGGAGCGCGTTCGGCTTCCCCGGCGGCTTCAGCGAGTTCGTCTTCCTGCACCACCCGGAGGTGTTCCACGTCGACTGGGGTCTCGTGGGCCTTTCCACGGCGCTCTTCGTGGTGGGGACGTTCGGGGCCGCGTGGTTCTACTGGAACGCGCGGGTCGACCGGGCCACCGTCATCGTCGAATGGCAGCCGAAGGTCTATGAGATGGTGCAGCGCAAGTTCTACTTCGATGAGCTGTACCAGTTCTTCATCGACCGCGTGGTGCTCGGCTTCAGCTACGTGGTGAGTTGGTTCGACCGCTTCGCCGTGAACGACACGGGCGTCGACGGCTCGGCCAGCATGACCCACTACACGGGCTTCCTGCTGAAACACCTGCAGACGGGGCGCGTGCCCAACTACGCGATGGCGATCGCAGTGGGCGTCGTCGCGCTCACGCTTATCAGCCTGGCGGTCGGGAGCTAGCGCATGGACGAAGCCCAGGGCTACGTGCTGCTGACCGCGCTCGCGCTGCCTCTCCTGGCGGCGGCGACGCTGTTCTTCGTGCCGGGCTCGCAGCGGATGGCGGCGCGCTACTTCTCGGCCGTCATCGGCGCGATCCTGCTGGGGCTCTCCATCTACGTCTTCGTGGCCTACCAGGCGGAAGGCGCAATCCTGCAGATGGAGCTGCAGTGGGCCTGGATCGAGAACGTCGGCTTCCTCAAGGAGAACGGCATCTCCCTGCACCTGGGCGTCGACGGCATCTCGGCGCTGCTGACGCTGCTCACGGGCGTGGTGGCCTTCGCGGGCACGCTCGTCGCCTGGAAGCTGGAGTACCGCTCCAAGGACTTCTTCATCCTCTTCTGGATCCTGATCGCGGGCGTCTACGGCACGTTCTTCGCGCTGGACCTCTTCTTCTTCTTCTTCTTCTACGAGCTGGCGGTGGTGCCGCTCTACATGCTCATCGGCATCTGGGGCTCGACGCGCAAGGAGTACGGCGCGATGAAGCTCACGCTGATGCTGGTGGGCGGCTCGGTCGGCATCTGGATCGGCATCTTCGCGGTCGTGCACGAAGCCGGCATGGGTACGTTCGACCTGCCCACGCTCTGGGAGGCGGGACGCAACGGCACCCTGGACCCGACGTTCCAGAAGATCATCTTCCCCTTCTTCGCCGTTGGCTGCGGCGTGCTGGCGGGCCTCTGGCCATTCCACACGTGGTCGCCCGACGGCCACATGTCGGCGCCCACGTCGGTCTCGATGGTGCACGCGGGCGTGCTGATGAAGCTGGGCGCCTTCGGCATCATCCGCCTGGGCATCCAGATCCTGCCGGAGGGCGCGGAGTTCTGGATGCCGGCGCTGCTCGTGCTGGGCACGATCGGCGCGCTTTACGGCGCGATCGCGGCGCTCACGCAACGGGACTTCAAGCTGATCAGCGGCTACAGCTCCGTGAGCCACATGGGCTATGTGCTCATCGGCCTGGCCACCCTGCACCAGGTGGGCGTGAGCGGCGCAGCCCTGCAGATGTTCAGCCACGGCGTGATGACGGCCCTCGTCTTCCTCCTCATCGGAGCGCTCTACGACCAGGCCCACACGCGCGACCTGAGCGACTTCGGGGGTGTGGCGAAGGTGATGCCGTTATGGGTGATCGCCTACGTGATGGCGGGCCTCGCGAACGTGGGCCTGCCCGGGCTCTCGGGCTTCACGGCGGAGTTCCACATCTTCGTGGGCGCCTTCAAGACGTATCCGGTGTTTGGCGGGCTCGCCATCCTGGCGGCGGCGATCACGGCGGCCTACATGCTGCGCATGTTCGGCGTCGTCTTCTTCGGCCCGCTCAACCCGCGCTGGCGCGACCTGAAGGACCTCTCGCCCATTGAGGCGATCTCGGCGGCGCTGCTGATCGCCTCGATGCTGGCGATGGGCCTGTGGTGGTCGCCCTTCACGGACCGGCTCGCCAACACGGTCGTGAACCTGCCGGGGGTGACGAGCTGATGCGCGACTTCACCCTCTTCATCCCCGAGTACATCGCCGTGGGGGCGGCCGTCGGCATCCTCGCCACGGAGCTGATCTGGCCGAAGATCCGTAGGGACTACCTCGCCTACGCGACGGCGGCGGGCGCGCTGGCGTGGCTGATCTCGGCCATCCCCTACATCGGCGACACGGCCGGCGACTTCGAGGGGCTCCTCCTCACGGACGACTTCACGACCTACTTCCGCATCCTCGCGGCGGGGATCGTGATGGCGATCTCGCTCTTCTCGGCGCACTACATGCGCGACCGCACGAGCACGGTGGGCGAGTACTACGGCCTGTTGCTGGTGGCCGGCACGGGCATGGTCCTGATGGCCGCCTCGCGCGAGCTGCTGACCGCTTACATCTCGCTGGAGCTGCTGAGCTTCTCGCTCTACATCCTGGTGGGCTACCTGAAGCGCGACCGGCTGAGCAACGAGGCCAGCCTGAAGTACATCCTGCTGGGCGCCTTCTCCAGCGCCATGCTCCTCTACGGCATCAGCCTCATCTACGGCGTCACGGGCACGACCAGCTACGAGGGCATCGCCGAGGAGTTGGCCGCGCGCGGCAGCGGCACCGACGCGGCCACGGTCGTGGGCATCATGCTGATCGTGGCGGGCGTGGGCTTCAAGGTGTCGGCGGCGCCCTTCCACATGTGGGCGCCAGACGCCTACCAGGGCGCGCCCCTGCCGATCACGGCCTTCCTCTCGACCGCCTCCAAGGCGGCCGGCTTCGCCCTCATCCTGCGGCTCTTCACGGGCGCGCTCATCGTCGACGCGGTCGAGTGGCGGGCGGTGATCGCAGCGCTGGCGGCGATCACGATGACGGCGGGCAACCTCCTCGCCATCCAGCAGACGAACCTGAAGCGGCTGATCGCCTACAGCTCGATCGGACAGGTGGGCTACATGCTCGTCGCGATCGCCGCCATCGGCTACGGCGACGCGGCCACGGCGGAGAGCGCCTCCAGCGCGCTGCTGCTGCACATCGTCGGCTACACGTTCGCGACGCTGGCGCTGTTCGCGGCGCTCACGGCGCTCTACAACCGCACGGGCGACGACAGCATCGCGGGGCTGCGGGGGCTGGCGGAGACACAGCCCTTCCTGGCGCTCGTGATCACGGCCTCGCTCTTCTCCTTCGCCGGTCTGCCCTTCTTCGCGGGCTTCACAACGAAGCTGCTGATGTTCCAGGCGAGCACGACGGACGGGCTGTTGTGGCTGGTGGGCCTGGGGGCGGCGAACAGCTTCCTGAGCCTCTACTACTACCTGATGGTGATGCGCCAGATGTACCTGTTCGACCCGCCCGAGGGGCAGACGCGGTTCCGGCCCACGCCCCTGCTGGGCGCCCTGGCGGGCCTGCTGATGCTGGGCGTGGTGTTCGTCGGCGTGTACCCGCAGCCCGTCTTCGAGGCCACCGACCGGGCGGCCTCAGCCCTCTTCGAGGTAAGCGCCTCCGGCCTCGTGCAGCTCCAGTAGCCCCACCTTCTGATGCCAGCGGACCTGGAAGCAATCGCGGCCGCCGCCAGGATGCTTGTCGGAATAGAGTTTTCACGACACTACCTACACCAGCGGCAGAGCGCCGAGGACAGGCCGTGGGCCTCAGACGTGCTCTATGCGCTGACTCGAGGCGAGCCCCACATTGTCCGGGACGACCACGGCCGGGACGATGCCCGGGGACCAGTCTGCACGATCGAGTGTCGGTCCCCGGACGGCACCCTCTTGCACGTGCGACTAAACTACGAAGGTCGGCCAATGCGAATCGTGACTGTCTACCAGGCCGAAGAGGAGTAGGGGGATGCGGACGCACACCACTGGTTCCATCGCCGTCTATCGCGATGGCGACCGTGTCATCGAGGAAGAGTTCCCCGTCGTCATCGCCGATGACGGAGAGGTTGTCGTAGAGGCAACCGTCGCTCTCAAGGTCGAAGCGCGCCAGAAGTACTTCCTGGAACTGGCGAAGCGTGGCGAACTCCCGAAGGCCGACGGCGAGCCGGAGAAGGGCTCGCACGAGGCGGCGGGCGGCTAGCTCTCCGCCATCTCCCCGAGACTGATGGTGTCGTCGCCCGATTCGGCGTCGCCGTAGACGCCCGCGGGGACACCCTTCCAGACCGTCACGATGAAGTCCTCGCGGAAGGGGTCGGCGGTCATCGCGAGTCGCTCGTCGATGGCGTCGATCAATTCGCGGACGCGGTCGTCGCTGGCGTCGGGTGTGGTGCAGAGGGTGGCGTGGATGTTGGGGGCCTGGATGTGCAGGTCCACCCGCCCGACGATTTCGCCGTCATCGAGCACCGTATAGGCCTCGGAGTGGGCGGTTCGCACCTCGCGCTCGAAGCTGATCACGTTCCACGCTCCCGGTGTGTATTGCGCTCCACGACTTCGCCCTCGCCCGGACTTCCCAGACGCTCGACTGCTTCGCGCTCGCCCGGACTTCCCAGACGCTCGACTGCTTCGCGCTCGCTCATCTTCTCAGGACGCTGGCTTACGCGGGGCGCACGTGCCCCGCGCCCAGAACCATCCACTTGTAGCTCGTGAGCTCCACGAGGCCCATCGGGCCACGGGCGTGCATCTTCTGCGTGGAGATGCCGATCTCCGCACCCAGCCCGAACTGGGCGCCATCGGTGTACTGCGTGCTCGCGTTCACGTAGACGACGGCGGCATCGACCTCGGCGGTGAAGCGCATGGCGTTCTCGTAGCTGTCGGTGATGATCGCCTCGCTGTGCTTGCTGCTGTGCGCCTCGATGTGCGCCAGCGCCTCGTCCATGGAGGCGACCACGCGTACGCCCGCACGGAGGGCCAGGTGCTCGGTGTCCCAGGCGTCGGGGCCCGCAGGCTCGACGTGCAGACCGGGAACCCCCAGGCGGGCCAGCAGGTCGAGGGCGCGGTCGTCGCCCAGGAGGGTGACCGTTCCCGCCCAGCGCTCCCCCAGGGAGCGCAGGAGCTCGGGCGCGACCGCCTCGTGCACGAGGAGCGTGTCGAGGGCATTGCAGATGCTGTAGCGGCGCGTCTTGGCGTTGTCGACTACCTCGACGGCCATCGCGAGGTCGGCCTCGGAGTCGACGTAGGTGTGGGAGACGGCCTCGCCGTGGGCGACCACGGGCATGGTCGCGGTCTCGCGCACGTGGTTGATGAGCCCGGCGCCGCCGCGCGGCACTACCAGGTCGACGAGATCGTGCATGGCCAGGAGCTCATCAATGTGGGCGCGGTCGGGGTCGCGGATGACCTGCACGGATTCGGCGGGAAGCTCCGACCCTTCGAGCGCGTCCCGCAGCAGATCGCCGAGGACGGCGTTGCTGTGGACCGCCTCCTTGCCGCCCCGGAGGACAGCGGCGTTGCCGCTCTTGAGGCAGAGGGTGGCGATGTCGATGGTGACGTTCGGGCGCGACTCGTAAATGCAGGCGACGACGCCCAGGGGCACGCGCTTGCGCGAGATCTGCAGGCCGTTGGGGAGGGTACGGGCGTCGATCGTCGCGCCCACGGGGTCGGGCAGGGAGACGATGCTGCGCGTGTCGGCTGCCATGCCGCGGATGCGCGCGGGGGTGAGGCTGAGCCGCTCGAGGAAGTAGTCATCCAGGTCCGCCTCGCGGCCGGCGGCCATATCCTTCGCGTTCTCGGCGAGGATGGCGTCCTCGCGTTCGACCAGGAGGTGGGCGATGCGCTCAAGCGCATCGTTCTTGGCGTCGGTGGAGGCAAGCCCCAGGCGCCGGGAGGCGATGCGCGCAGCCTCGGCCTGCTCGCGAATTCGCGATGCGGTCGCGGTCATGGCGTTTAGTGTAGCGGCTTCCTGTTGTCTGTACGGTCGCGGCGCGCGAGCCTACGCTTAAGACGGCCGGAGACTCCTCGGGAGCCCGAAGCCAGGGTGCCATGCTGCTCGCAGTCGACATCGGCAACACCTCCATCCACATCGGACTCTTCTCCGGGGACGAGCTTGTCGCGACGTGGCGGGTGGGGGTCGAAGCAGAACGTTCGGCCGACGAGTACGGCATCCTCATGCTCAACCTGCTCGCCACGCACGACCTGACGGCGGAGTCGGTCGACGCCTGCATCATCGGTTGCGCCGTGCCGCCCCTCCTCCCCACCTTCCAGCGCGTCTGCGCGCGCTACTTCGGAGTGGACGCGATGGTGGTGGGCCACGGCCTGCGCTCGGGCGTGCGCATCCTCTACGACAACCCGCGGCAGGTGGGCGCCGACCGCATCGTCGATGCAGTGGCGGCGATCAACTTGTACGGGGCGCCCGCCATCGTCGTCGATTTCGGCACGGCCACCGTCTTCGATGCGATCAACGCCGACGGCGACTACCTCGGTGGCGCCATCGCACCGGGCATCGGCATCGCCAGCGAGACGCTCTTCAGCCGGGCGGCGATGCTCTCCCGCGTGCAGCTCGAACGTCCGCCCGCGGCCATCGGCCGCAACACCACGCACGCCCTCCAGTCGGGCATCCTGCTCGGCTACGTGGGGCTCGTGGAGGGCATGGTGGCGCGCTTCCAGGAGGAGCTGGGAGGCGGCGCGACCGTCATCGGCACGGGCGGCTGGGCGAGCGAGATCGCGGCCGAGACCGACGTCCTCGACACCGTCGACCACGACCTCACATTGCAGGGGCTGCACCTAATCCATGAGCGCAACGCTGGCTGAGATCTCAAGTCCGTACCGCGAACGCTCGCTCACAGGGCGCTCCATCGCCCTCGGCGTCACCGGCAGCATCTCCTCCTACAAGGCCGCGGACCTCGCCAGCAAGCTGCGCCAGGCCGGCGCCAGTGTCGAGGTGCTGATGACGGAAGCGGCCACGCGCTTCATCGCGCCGCTCACGTTCCAGTCCCTCACGGGCCGGGAAGCGATCGTCGACATGTTCGAGACGGAGGAGGCGGAGGCCCACGTCGAGGTGGCTCGCCGCATCGACGCGTTCGTGATTGCCCCGGCCACGGCCGACTGCCTGGCGCGTCTCGCCTACGGCGGCGGCGGTGACATGGTGACGCTGACGGCGCTGGCGACGACCGCCCCGATCGTGGTCGCGCCGGCGATGGACTCGCAGATGTGGGAAAACGCGGCGGTGACGGCAAACGTCGCGGCCCTGCGCGAACGCGGCGCGGAAGTGGTGGGGCCGGAGGAAGGGCGCCTCGCGAGCGGACGCATGGGCGCCGGGCGCCTGGCCGAGACGCCCGCCATCCTCGGAGCCGTGCGCGCCGCCATCGGTCGCCGCCAGGGCGACCTGTGCGGCCGCTCGATCATCGTGACCGCGGGGGGCACGCAGGAACCACTCGACCCCGTCCGCTACATCGGTAACCGCTCGAGCGGGCGCATGGGCTTCTCGATCGCGGCGGCGGCGCGCGACCGGGGGGCGCGGGTCTCGCTGGTCACGGGGCCGTCCCCGCTGACCACGCCCTACGGCGTCGAGCGCATCAACGTGAAGACGGTCGAAGAGATGCTGGAGGCGCTGGAACCCCTCACGGAGCGCTGCGACGCGCTCCTGATGGCGGCCGCGCCCGCCGACTTCCGGCCCCTCAAGGCCTCCGGCCAGAAGATCAAGAAGGCCAACCTGAGCGAGGAGGAGATGACGCTCGCACTGGCGGAGACGCCCGACATCATCTCGACGCTCCCCGGGGGCGGCGTACGCGTCGCCTTTGCCGCCGAGACGGAGAACCTGCAGGCGAACGCGACCGCCAAACTGGCCGCGAAGCGCGCCCACTTCATCGTCGCGAACGACGTGACGGCGGCCGGGAGCGGCTTCGGCACGGAGACCAACGAGGTCACTATCTTCCACCGCGACGGCGAGGCGGAGCGCCTGCCGCTCCTGAGCAAGTACGCGGTCGCGCACGCCATCCTCGATCGGGTGACGGCGCTGCTGTAGCCGGCTGTTGATAGGCGGGTCCCTCGAACTCGAGTCCCGCTCCAAGGCATGGCCGGGGCGCTTGGGTTCAAATTTGAATCCTCCTCAGGCCAGAAACTTGAAGCCCTGCGGCGAATAAGGGCGTTGGGGACCAAACTTGAAGCCTCAGGCCAGAAACTTGTAGCCTCCCGTGAGATACCAAAGGGCGTTTGCAACCAAACTTGAAGCCTCAGGCCGGAAACTTGTAACCTTTCGTGAGGTACCAAGGGGCGTTTACGACCAAACTTGAAGCCTCAGGCCGGAAACTTGTAACCTTTCGTGAGGTACCAAGGGGCGTTTTGGACCAAACTTGAAGCCTCGGGCTAGAGACTTGTAGCCTTTCGTGAGATACCACGGGACGTTTGGACCAAACTTTGAATCCTCAGGGCAGAACCTTGGAAGCGTGGAGAGACCCATGGCGGACGTAATGACGCAAGCTGAGGCGATCCGCATCCGCGCCGAGCTCCTTTCCCTGTTCAAACCATCAGGGCCTGTGGGTCACCGAGAACTCTTTCAGGGGCGACGACAGCAAATCGATCGCGTGCTCTCGGCCGTGAGCCAGTCCGGGCAGCACGTAATCCTGTTTGGCGAGCGGGGCGTGGGAAAGACATCGCTCGCGCGCCTCGCGCATGAGTTCTGGGGAGAATTCATGCGCGACATCACCGGATTCACCGCACTCAGCTACCCCTGTGAGCCAACCGACACGTTCGGGACGATATGGGCGAACGTCGCCGAAGACCTCGAGTACGAATACCAGAAACGCGAGCGTCCTCTGCCCACTGGCGAAACATGGAGCAACACCTTCTCGGAGGTCGTTCACCAAGGAGGCACGCCCCACTCAGTGCGCAGGCTCCTCGATCTCACCAACGACACGTTCATCGTCGTGATCGACGAGTTCGACCGGGTTAGTGACGAGGAGACAGTCCAGCAGTTCGCGAGCCTCATCAAAGCGCTCTCCGACCACCTCGCGCCCTCGACGCTGATCCTCGTGGGCGTGGCCGACACTGTTGATGACCTCATTGAGGAGCACGCATCGATCGACCGCGCCACCATCCAGGTCCACTTGCCCCGCATGTCCAGGGCCGAACTCCTTAGCATCATCGAGAATGCTTACGACAAAGCGGGAATCGCCGCCGAGCCCGATGTACTCAATCTCATGGCGACGCTGTCTCAGGGCCTACCCCACTATGCGCACCGCCTGGGGCAGGAGGCAGGCTTCGCAGCCGTCAATCGCGACAGCCTCGTGGTGGAGCACCAGGACGTTGACCGGGCGGTCGAGCAGGCGATCGCACAGACACACGAGAGCACCAGCAATGCCTTTGTCCAAGCCACACAGAGCCCACAGAAGGAGGCTCTGTTTGGCAAGGTGCTCCTCGCATGCGCCCTCGCCGCAACCGACGACCTGGGCTTCTTCTCTGCCGCCGATGTGCGAACGCCACTGGAGAGAGTCGCCGGGAAGCGCTACGAAATCCCAAGCTTTGTTGGCCACCTGAAGAAGTTTGGTGAATCCGCGAAAGGGGAGGTCCTACAGGTGGTAGGGGACGACTGGAAGAGACGCTACCGCTTCGCAAACCCTCTGCTTCGGCCGTACGTTGTCCTGCGAGGAATACAAGACGGAGCAATCGACTCAGCCACCATCAGGGACTTTGACCCAACTGCGCGCGAGTCCTCTGACGACGACGGGCAGCCGCGGTTGCTGTAGCAGCCGCCGTTCCCCGTGCGGCGCGATTGACGTAAGCTCGATGGCGATGACGCACTCTTCGGACGGCATACAGCGTCGCTGCACCTGTATGGCGGGGCCCCGCCGCTAGCGGGCCCCGACAGCAGCCAGCACTCGCTCAGCCCCAAGAGGTAGCGAACCCCTATGTCCCTCCTCAGCGAGATCCGCGACGACATCCGCGCGACAATGGAGCGCGACCCGGCCGCCACCAATGCCCTGGAAGTCGTCCTCTTCTACCCCGGTTTTCACGCCCGTCTCGCGCACCGGCTCGCGCACGCGCTGCACCGCCGGGGCCTGCCCCTCGTGCCGCGCGGCATCATGCACCTCGTGCGTTTCATCACGGGCATCGAGATTCACCCTGGAGCCACCATCGGCCCGCGCTTCATGATCGACCACGGCATGGGCATCGTCATCGGTGAGACCGCCGAGATCGGGCCCGACGTGACGCTCTACCAGGGGGTCACGCTGGGCGGCACGAGCACGCGCCGCACGAAGCGCCACCCCACGCTGATCGGCAACAACGTGGTGGGCGCGGGAGCCAAGGTGATCGGCGCCGTCGAGATCGGCGAGAACGCCCGCATCGGCGCCGGTTCGGTTGTCATCACGAACGTGCCCGCCATGGCCACCGTGGTGGGCGTGCCCGGGCACATCGTCGCCTTCCACGACGACTCGAACGGCGTGATGCAGCGGTTGCCCGATCCCGAGTGGGAGCGCCTGAACCAGCTCGACGAGCGTGTCGACGAGCTACGCGAGCTGCTCGCACACCTCGAAGACCATGTGGGCGGCCTGCACGACGACCACCACGCCGACGAGCGCTCCCGTGCGGAAGCGCCGCCGCGCAGCTGACGATGCTGAACCTTCGCGACACCCTCACCGGCGAGAAGCGCGAGCTCGTCCCCATCGCGGACGAAGTACGTCTCTATGTGTGCGGAGTCACGCCCTACAGCGAGGCCCACCTCGGCCACGCGCTCTTCTCCATCGTGTTCGACGTGCTGCGCCGCTACCTCGAGTGGCGCGGCTACGGCGTGCGTCACATCCAGAACTTCACCGACATCGACGACAAGCTGATCGAGCGCGCGAACGAGTCGGGCGCGACCGTGGCCGAGCTGGCGGAACGCCACTCCGAGGCCTACCTCGCCCAGCTCACGCGCCTGAACGTCCTCCCGGCAACGGAGTATCCGCGCGCGACGGAGGAGATCCCGAACATCGTTACCTTCATCGAGGGGCTGGTGGCGAAGGGCGCGGCCTACGAGTCCGGCGGCGACATCTACTACCGCGTCCGCGAGAAGGCGGACTACGGGAAGCTCTCGAAGCGGGATGTCGACGACCTTCGCAGCGGCGCCCGCGTGGACCTGAGCGAGCTGAAGGACGACCCCCTCGACTTCGCCCTGTGGAAAGGCGCGAAGCCGGGCGAGCCGCACTGGGATAGTCCCTGGGGGCCGGGGCGTCCGGGCTGGCACATCGAGTGCTCGGCGATGGCGATGAACGCCCTAGGCGAGCAGATCGACATCCACGGCGGCGGCGCGGACCTCATCTTCCCCCACCACGAAAACGAGATCGCGCAGAGCGAGTCGTTCACCGGCAAGGCGCCCTTCGCCAACTTCTGGATGCACAACGCCCTCCTCCAACTGGGGGACGAGAAGATGTCGAAGTCGCTGGGGAACCTCGTCGGCATCGACCAGGTGCTCGACCGCTACGGGGCGGACGCGCTGCGCATGTTCATCGTCACGAGCCATTACCGTAGTCCGCTGACCTACGGCGAGGAGGCGCTCGATGCGGCCCGCGCGGGCGCCGAGCGCCTGCGCCACGCGGCGTTCGCCAAGGGAACGGGCAGCGCCGATGTCGAGACGCTCGATCCAGCGGAGACGGTGGCGCGCTTCACCGAGGCCATGGACGACGACCTGAACACCCCTCGCGCGCTCGCCGCGCTCTTCTACCTCGCCCGCGCCATCAACCACACGCACGATGCGGGAGGCGACGCCAGCAACGCGCAGGCGACGCTGCGCGAGCTGGCAGGCGTACTCGGCTTCACCCTGCACGAGCCGCCGCACCACAGCGAGAACGCGGCGCCCTTCGTCGACCTGCTCGTGGACCTGCGCGCGGAGTTGCGCGTGGCGAAGCAGTGGGAGCTCGCGGACAGGGTTCGCGACGGGCTCGTCGAGCTCGGGGTCGAGCTACAGGACGGCCCCGAGGGCACGGAGTGGTCGTTCCGATGAGCGAGCGCGAAGCAGTCGAGCGCACGAGCGGAGCGAGCTGAAATGAGCGAGCGCGAAGCAGTCGAGCGAACGAGCGAAGCGAGCTGAAATGAGCGAGCGCGAAGCAGTCGAGCGAACGAGCGAAGCGAGTTGCATGAGCGAGCGCGCAGCAGTCGAGCGCACGAGCGGAGCGAGCTGACATGAGCGAGCGCGAAGCAGTCGAGCGCACGAGCGGAGCGAGCTGATATGAGCGAGCGCGAAGCAGTCGAGCGCACGAGCGGAGCGAGCTGATATGAGCGAGCGCGCAGGAGAAGGCCGCGGCCTGCGCGACTACCTGCGCCAGAAGGCCCGCGCGATGCGGGACGCGGCCGCCGCCAAGCCCCGTCCCGAGCAGTGGCGCGAGACGGTCTCGGCGACGTGCGTGGCGGACGACGCCACGGGCGTGCGCAAGCTCCGCATGCGCGACTGGGAGATCATCGGCGACTCCGGCCCCGACTTCGGCGGCTGGGGCCTGGGAGCAAGCTCGCCGGAGCTGTTCTGCGGGGTCATCAGCACCTGCCTCACGCACACCTACCTCATCGCCGCCGCCACCCTCGACATCCCCCTCGACCGCGTCGAGGTAACCGTCAGCTCGTCGAACAACGACGCGCACTTCCTCGGCATCGCCAGCGACGACCCGACCGTGCCCTTCGACATCACGGCTCGCGTCTCGCTGGAAGCGCCGGACGCCAGCACCGAACAGGTCGCCACGCTCCACACCTACGCCGCCGAACGCTGCCCCCTCTCGATGCTGGTCCGCGAACCGAACACGGTCACGCTCGTCACGGAGTAGCGGGACCGCGCTCTACGAGGGCACCACGCCCAGTGGGTACCCAATAAAGAAAGGCTAATCAACCTGATCGAAGTTATGTTGTCCAATTGTCCCTCCCTGTAGTACGTTGCCCCAATGCCCCAGGAGCCACAGGAACGCGAACGCCTCGAAGCGTCTGCCAACAACCGGGACATTCGGCGCCGCATCGACCATCTTGAGCGATCTCTAGCGCACCTCCGGATAGCCCAACGCCGTTTCCGCGAGGGAACACATCGGTCCTCGGACGCCCTCGATCAGGCCCTGGCCGAAGGGTCCAGCGTGCTGGAAGGACTGAGGCAGAGGCTTGGAGGTCATGTCCAGGGACGACGCCGCCCTGTACGTGCGGCAGGAGAAGACCAGCCAGAAGTTCTCGTCTTCGTCGACGAGTGTGGTTCCCCACGGCTCCACGCGTCAGCAGACGATCTTGGGGCATTCGCACTTGGTGCTGTTCTGGTTCGCCGCAGCGACTACGGGCGCTTCGAGGCGATGTGGCGAGAGTGGAAGGAGTCGACTTGGGGAACACAGGATATAAAGATTCATGAGCCGAATGTCAGGAAGGGGAATGGTCCGTTCTGGTTCGAGGGCGACCGGCAGCGGACAAGAGATGCCCGAGATTCCCTTGGCAAGACACTCGCGGGGTTGGATTTCTCTGCTGTCGTCATTGTAGTTAGGCGAGAGGCATACACAGCTGAGCATGGCCATCAAGGGATCAACGACATTCTCCCGGAGGCTCCCTACCTCATGGCGCTCGACTTCCTCTCCGAACGTCTGGTGTTCGCGCTAAATCAGGACTTCGCCAATGGCAAGGGCCAACTGATCGCCGAGTCGAGGGGCCCTCGCGAAGACGCGCAGCTTCAGCAGGAGTTCGCTCGACTCCACATCGACGGGACAACCTACATCTCGGCAAGCTGGTTCCGCAGCCAGCTCATCCCCGGCATCCAATTCGGCAGGAAGGACGACCTGATGGCAGGGCTGGAGGTGGCGGACCTGCTATGCAGACCCTATGCCGAGAAGGCGCTCGACCCATCCTCCAGCCCTACTCGCTGGCCAGAGTTTCGAACCAAGCTGTGCCTGGGGCAGGAAACCGCCCACTCGCCTGTGGGGATCAAAGTGATCCCATGGTCGGACGAGCACGAGGAATTTTGGCAAAGCTAAAGGGGCGCCGAAAACGGCCCCCCTCTCGCCGACCAGGACGCAGCCCAGCCCACTTGCTTACCATCGTGCCCACACTCCCGTTAAGTGTCAATACATCTATTACAGCGCAGGGGGCCGCTAGCGCAGCTCGCTGATCTGGCGGCTGCGGACGAGGTCCCAGTCGATCTCGTAGCCGAGGCCGGGCTCCTCGGGCGCGTGCACGAGCCCGTCGGCGTCGACCTCGATGTCGTTCACGAGGCCGTACTTCTGGGCCGCGTCGGGCAGAAGCACCTCGAAGAACTCACAGTTCTGAACGGACATGATGACGTGCAGGTTGGCCACGTTGTTGAGCGAGTTGCCGCCGTGGTGGACCTCGCATTTCATGCGGAAGGCGTCGGCGAGGTTGGCGATCTTGTGCAGGGCGGTGATGCCGCCGGAGACGGCCACGTCGCCACGGAGGATGTCGGTGGCCTGCTGCTGCACCCACTGCTGCAGTCCGTAGAAGCTGGCCGGCGCGAACTCGGTGGCGAGGATGGGGATGTCGAGCTTCTGGCGCAGCTTCACGTAGCCGTAGATGTCCTCCTCCTCGAGCGGGTCCTCGTACCAGTAGTAGTCGAGATCCTCGATGGCGCGGCCCACGCGGACGGCGTCCTCGTAGCTGTAGGCCCAGACGGAGTCGAGCATCAGCGTCATGTCCGGGCCGACGGCCTCGCGGACCGCGCGGCAGATGTCGATGTCGACGGACGGGCGCGTGTCGGGGTGGATCTTGTAGCCGGTCCAGCCGCGGTCCTGGAACGACTTCGCTTCTTCGGCGTAGGCCTCGGGCGAAGGGAGGGAGGCGGAGCTGGCGTAGGCGGGCACGGAGCTGCGACAGGAGCCGAGCAGGCGGTGCACGGGCAGGCCCGCGATCTTCCCTGCCAGGTCCCAGAGGGCGACGTCGACCGCGCCGATCGCGCGGAAGGAGACGCCTCGCCGGCGCTTCCACATGGCGTGCCAGAAGCGCCCGATGTCGAGGGGGTTCTCGCCCATGATGACGGGCTTCAGGAGGGTCAGCAGGGCCTCGGCGTCCATGGTGGCGTCGCGGCTGGCGGAGCCGAGGAAGGCGTGCCCCTCGAGCCCTTCGTCGGTGCGGATGGTGAGGACGCCCATCTGGCGCTCACCACCGTAGGCAATGGACGAGCCGGGATAGGCGCCGTGGGGCACGTCCCAGCCGAAGGTCGTGAGGAAAACATCTGCAATTGGCATTGCTATTCGCTCCTGAGGACTGGCCGAATCGTACGCGCCACTTAGCGGTCGCTGCGAAGGGAGACGGGGAGGTGGTCGAGATTGGGGGCGCATTCGATGGCGGCGTAGCGGGGTGCGCCCTCGGGATGACGCCCCCGCGGCCAGACGAGGAGCTCGACGATGGCCGCGTTCGGCAGGTCGAATTCGTGGAACCAGGGGCTGTCGTTCGGGATGCTCATCGCCCAGCGCAGGATGCCGTCGGTGGTGCCGGAGTGGCAGACGATGGCGATGGCCTCACCCGCGTGCGGGGGGACGATGTCCTCGCAGGCGCCGCCGACGCGCTCGGCGAAGGCGGCCAACGTCTCGCCACCGGGGACGCCGCTGTGCTCGGGTCGCCAGATGGCCCAGTCGATCTGCTGATCCTGGTCCGGGCCCCAGTCCGCGATCGGGAACTCGGTCAGCCGGTCGTCAACGCGCACATCGAGGCCCGTGACCCGAGCCAGCGGCTCGGCGGTCTCGCGCGCGCGGCGCATGGCGCTGGCATAGACGGCGGCCAGGGACACGTTCGCCAACCCCGCCGCGACCGCCTCGGCCTGCTGCCGGCCGAGCGGGGAGAGGGGCGTGTCGTGGCCGTAGGAGCCGTCGTCGGCGCGCGCCTGTCCATGGCGCACCAGGTAGAGGCGGACGGGGTCAGTCACCGTAGGTCGGTCTTCACAGGACCTTACGCATCTCGCCAGTGGAGTTCACGACGTATACGAATGGCCGGGGCGTCTCCGCAAAGAGCTCCACCATCTCGTCTAACGTGCGAGCTAAGAGCTTTAGATACTCCCACCGCGTAGGGCCCTTGCTTTGATTGAGAATGAAACAGCCAACGCCGTGCTTTTGAAGCGCTGTTCGCTCACCTGGACGGGTGCGGATCTTCTTATCGCGCGATATCACGAGCCACCCCTTTCGACCAGCAACCTCCAACCACTCCTCATCGGGCGTGTAGTCACTGAAGTGTTCCTCGAGCCAAGCCACCTCATCCACACGGACGAGCTTGAGAGCACGCGCAACGCTCCTTGGCACCGACCGATCAATGAAAATCACGCAACTAGCGAACGCTCGAACTGCACTGCGTCCCGAACCAACTGGACGGACACTCCGAAGTCATCAGCGATCTGAGCCATGGAGTCGCCAACCTCGCTGCGCTCAATGAGAATCTCCGTCCGAACGCCCGTGCCTTGTATAACTGGAAGCCCGTAGCCGAAATTCGGGTCAATCACTACCTGCGTCGAGCGCCCCCCCGGCCACCAGCGCTGTGCCCATCCATCTTGGTAGTCGACCGTCTCAAGGAAGGGCTCCAGCACGTCATCCCAGGCAGTCCTCCGCTTCCCTCGAAGAACGCTGACCAGCACACCCTTTCCCCCCTCCACGAATGCACCGCGCCCATCGACCTTGAAAGCATGGGAGAGCAGAGGACGTTCCGAGTCAAAGATGTCCTGACAGCTGTCAACAATTTTCCGAATCTGGGGGAGAGAGAATCCGAGCTTGCGTAACCCGCAGATGGCCGCAACCTCAAGAAGGTCAGCAAATGACACGGCCGACTCTACGGACAGTTCCGCCCTGCCCACAGGCGGCTTCCGGACAAGCCTGCCCTTTCCAGACTCGTACGTGTACCCACGAGTCCAGCGCTTGGATGTTCCGGGAGTGACACGAGCGAGCCGATCGGCATCAGCGAAACTGTAGCGAGGGATGACCAGAATCTCGGGGATACCAACCGAGTTCACAGTGCCCGTTGCCATGTCTCAGCTCCTGTTCTTGGAGAGTAGCACGGCGCTTGCTACCCCCGTGGGAGGCCGAGGCCGCGGGTGGCCATGATGTTGCGCTGGATCTCGCTCGTGCCCGCTTCGACCGTGTTCGCCGCCGAGCGCAGGAAGACCTGGGCCTGGTCGAAGGCGACGCGCGAGGACTCGCCACGCAGCATCCCCGACATGCCGAGGATGTGCATGCCGGTCAGCTGGAGACGCTGGTTGAGCTCGCTGCCGAAGAGCTTGCTGGCGCTCGCCTCGTGGTTCGGCACCAGCCCCTGCGCCTGCATCGTGGCGACGCGGTACGCGAGGAACGTTCCAACGTTTACCTCGATCGCCCGCTCGGCAAGCTCCGTGCGGAGCGTGTTGCGGTGCTCCCAGAGCGCCGGATGCTCCCGCGCGAGCCTTGTGAAGCGCTCGATCGTGCGGCGTCCCCCCGCGTACGCCCCGATGCCGCTGCGCTCGAAGTCGAGGGCCACGGCGAGGTGGTACCAGCCCCGGTTCTCCTCGCCCACGCGCTGCTCCACGGGCACACGCACGTCCTCGAAGAAGACCTCGTTGAAGCTGTGCTGGTCGCCCAGGTTAATGAGTGGCCGCACCGTGATGCCGGGTGACTTCATGTCGAGCATGAGCAGGGAGATGCCCTTGTGCTTGGGGGCGTCGGGATCGGTGCGAGCGGCGAGCCAGCCCCAGTCGGCGAGGTGCCCGCCCGAGGTCCAGATCTTCTGGCCGTTGATCACGTAGTCGTCGCCGTCGCGCGTGGCGCTCGTCTGCAGGGAGGCGAGGTCACTGCCGGCGCCGGGCTCGCTGTAGAGCGTGCACCACCACTGGTCGGCGTTGGTGATGGGCGGGATGTACTTCCGTTTCTGCTCCTCGGTGCCGTACAGCATGAGCGAGGGCCCCACCCAGGCGACGCCCATGTTCATCACGGGCGCGCCCGCGTAGGCCATCTCCTCGTTGTAGACGAGCTGGCGCATGTGCGAGGCGCCGCCCCCGCCGTACTCCTCCGGCCAGGCCATAGCCAGCCAATGCCGCTCGGCGAGCTTCTTCTGGAAGCCCATGGTGTAGTCGTACTCTTCCTGGTTTGTCTGGAAGCCGCCGCTCATGGCGCGCGCAAGACGCTCCTCCTCAGGGGGAAGCTCATCGGCGATGAACTGGCGGACCTCGTCGCGAAAGGACTCGACTTCGGTGTCGTGTGTGAAGCGCATGGCGGGCTCCGGGAGGGAAGTCCGGCGAGTCTAGCAGAGGGCTGGCGAACGGCCCCGTGACCACTACCCCCTCGGGAGGCCGAGGCCGCGGGTGGCCATGATGTTGCGCTGGATCTCACTCGTGCCCGCCGCAATCGTGCCCGCCGCGGACCCGAGGTAGGCCTGCGCCTGGTCGATCTCGATGCGCGAGGAGTCGCCCCGCAGCTGGCCCGCCATGCCCAGCACGTGCATGCCCGTGACGGCGATGCGCTGGCCCAGTTCGCTGCCGAAGAGCTTGCTCGCGCTGGCCTCGTGGTTCGGCACCAGGCCCTGCGCCTGCATCGTCGCGACGCGATAGGCGAGAAACGTGCCCACGTTCACCTCGACCATGCGGTCGGCAAGCTCGTAGCGGACGCCGGGGCGGTGCTCCCAGAAGCCCCGGTTCTCGTCGGCGATGCGGGTCAGCCGTTCGACATTGCGGCGACCGACGGAGTAGGAGCCGATGCCGCTGCGCTCGAAGTCGAGGGCCACGGCGAGGTGATACCAGCCCCGGTTCTCCTCCCCCACGCGCTGCTCCACGGGCACGCGCACGTCCTCGAAGAAGACCTCGTTGAAGCTGTGCTGGTCGCCCAGGTTAATGAGTGGCCGCACCGTGATGCCGGGCGACTTCATGTCGAGCATGAGCAGGGAGATGCCCTTGTGCTTGGGGGCGTCGGGATCGGTGCGGGCGGCGAGCCAGCCCCAGTCGGCGAGGTGGCCGCCCGAGGTCCAGATCTTCTGGCCGTTGATCACGTAGTCGTCGCCGTCGCGCGTGGCGCTCGTCTGCAGGGAGGCGAGGTCACTGCCGGCGCCGGGCTCGCTGTAGAGCGTGCACCACCACTGCTCGGCGCTCGTGATGGGCGGGATGTAGGTGCGCTTCTGCTCCTCCGTACCGTAGAGCATGAGCGAGGGACCCACCCAGGCGGTACCCATGTTGCCCACCGGTGCACCCGCGTACGACATCTCCTCGTTGTAGATGAGCTGGCGCATGTGCGAGGCGCCGCCCCCGCCGTACTCCTCCGGCCAGGCCATGGCCAGCCAGCCACGTTCGGCGAGCTTCTTCTGGAAGCCCATCGTGTAGTCGTACTCTTCCTGGTTCGTCTCGAAGCCGCCGCTGAGGGAGCGGGCGAGCCGCTCCTCCTCCGTGGGAAGCTCATCGGCGATGAACTGGCGGACCTCGTCGCGGAAGGATTCGACGTCGCTCTCGTGGGTGAAGCGCATGGCGCGGACTCCAGGAAGAAGGTGGCCGCGAGTCTAGCAGAGGGCGGGGGTGGGGCCCCGCTGCAGCTACCCGGCGGTCGTCTTGGGGCGGACGACGCCCTGCTCGCGCAGTTCGGCGATGGTGACGACCTGACCGGTGTAGTCGAGCGGCTGCTTGGCCATCCAGAGGACGGCATCCGACATGATGACGGGGTCCTCGAAGTCCGAGCGGTCGACGTCGCCGAGGGTGAAGGCGTAGCCCTCGGTCCAGACGCCGAGCTCGAGGCGAATGCAGTTCACCGCGACGGAGCCTTCGAGCTCGATCGCGAAGCCTTCGGTCATGGCTTCGAGCGCGCGCTTCGTGGTCGTGCAGCTGATGCGGCGGAACCCGGGGTTTACGGACGCACCCGAGGAGATGTTGATGACGCGGCCCTGGCCCGCCTCGCGCATGCGCGGGCAGAGGTAGTAGATGAGGTAGAAGGGGCCGTGGATGTTGATGTCGGTGGCCAGCCGCCAGCGCTTCGTCGAGTTCTCAAGGGTGGCCCCGGGGACGCCGACGGCGGCGTTGTTGACCAGCAGGTCGCAACGACCGAAGCGCTCGTAGACCGCGTCGGTGAGAGCCGCGACGGCCTCCTCGTCGCGCACGTCGAGGGGCGCGACGAGCACGTCCGCGCCCTGCTCGCGGGCGAGCTCAGCGGTCTCATCGATCGTGCCGGGGAGCTTGGCCGGGGAGTCGGCGGTCGAACGCGCGCAGACGACGAGGTCGTAGCCGTCGGCGGCGAGGTCGATGGCGAGCTGCTTGCCGATGTCGCGGCTGGCGCCGGTGATGAGCGCAACGGGTTTCGACACGATCCCTCCTGGCCGCCCGCTGACGGCCTCGCGATCTTGGCCCAGCGTCTCGTCGAGGGGAAGCGGGACAGCGGCCTTTCATACTCAAGCGCGGCCTGAACATGGAGCGTCGTAAGCCCCTGTATTCAACTCTGCCTTCACATGGGTGGAAAGAGACCTCCATATTGAAGTCGTACTTGAATAAGGAGCGTCTCCGCCTTCCACATTCAAGCCAGCAACAGCATGGAGAACCTCAGGTGACGCGACCGAAGGCGGCAGCTGGCGCAGCCGCCTGACTGTGAGGACGCCCTTCCAGGCGACCTCCGCCTGTTCCCAGGCCTCCGGGAACAGGCCCATCCAGCTCCAGTTGGGCGACCAGGCGCCGTCCTCGCCCTGCGTCTCGACGACGTGGTCGAGGTGGCGGTCGACGTGCTCGCGGAAGGGGGCATGGAGCGGGGAGGCGGGGCTGTCGACGATGTCGAGGGGCTGCGGCGTTGGGATGTCAGCTGCTGGCTGGCCATCAGAACAAATCTTCTAACGGAGGGAGCGGCCGCCGTCGATGGTGATGACGGCGCCGGTGACGTAGCTGCTGGCGTCGCTGGCGAGGTAGAGGGCGGCCCCGGCGACATCCTCGGGGGTGGCGAAGCGGCCGAGGGGCACGTCGCCCTTCAGGCGCGGGCCGTGGCGGCTCTCGAAGAGCGCTCCCGTCAGATCGCTCTCCGTCCAGCCGGGGGCGAGCGCGTTCACGCGCACGCCGCGGTCGGCCCACTCGAGCGCGAACACCTTCGCCATGTGGATGAGTCCTGCCTTCGTCACGCCATAGGCGCCCTGGCGCTCGTCGGGGTGGATGCCGAGCATGGAGCTGACGTTGATGATGCTGCCGGGCAGCCCGGCCTCGAAGAGGCGCGTCGCCACCTCGATGCTGCAGCACCAGGCGCCGCGCAGGTTCACGCCCATGAGCTGGTCAAGGTCCTCGGCGGTGGTGTGCTCGACGCGCTTGTAGAAGGGGCTGATGCCGGCGTTGTTCACGAGCACATCGACAAGCCCGAGGCGGCTGGCGTCCTCGACGAGGCCGCTGACGGCCTCGGGGTCGGCGACGTCGCAGGGGATGGCGATGGCGTTCGGGCCGAGGCGCTTCGCCGCCTCGTCGAGGGCCTCCTCGCCGCGCGCGCTGATGACGACGCGCGCGCCCGCGCCCACGAACGCCTCCGCGATGGCGTAGCCGATGCCGCGCGAGCCACCCGTGACGAGCGCGGTCTTCCCTTCGAGTTGCATCCCTGGGGCGCCTCCATCTGCCTGCCGCCGTGGGAGTGTACCGAGCAGGTACGATTCGCGCGTGGCCACGCCCGACGACGTGCGCGAGCTGGCGCTCGCCCTGCCGCAGACGATCGAGCGGTCTTCCTACGGCACGCCCGGCTTCCGCGTGCGCGACCGGCTCTTCGCGCGGCTGCACCAGGACGGCGAGTCGCTGGTGGTGTGGGTCGACATGGACGAGCGCGAGATACTCGCGCAGACGGAGCCCGAAAAGTTCTTCTGGACTCCCCACTACGACAAGCACCCGATGCTGCAGGTTCGGCTCGCGGCGGTGGACCGGGAGGAGCTCGGGGAACTGCTACTGGACTCGTGGCGGCGGCGGGCGCCTGCCGCCCTTCTTCGCCGACTAGCAGGCTGAAGCCTTCTCCTCTGGCCTCTCGCCCGCGCAGCCGCTACCTTCCTCCCGTGGCGGCGACGATCGATACGGAGCGGGCGCTGGCCCACCTGCGGCAGGCCGATCCCGTGATGGCGACGGTCATCGAGGCGGTAGGGCCGCCGCGCCTGCGCGAGCCGTCGCCGACGGCCTTCCAGGCGCTGGCCCGCTCGATCATCTTCCAGCAGCTCAGCGGGAAAGCGGCGAGCACGATCCTGGGGCGCTTCGTGGCGCTGTTTCGTGAGGGCGCAACGGCGGAGGACGCCGTGGACGGCTTCTTCCCCCAGCCCGAGCAGGTGCTCGCGCTCGACGATGAGGTGATGCGCTCGGCGGGTGTGTCGCGGCAGAAGGCGGCAGCCCTGCGCGACCTGGCGGCCCACTTCGCCGAGGGCGCGCTCAGCATCGAGCGCTTCGGGGAGTGGAGCGACGAGGAGGTGATCGCGCACCTGCTGCCCGTGCGCGGCATCGGGCGCTGGACGGCGCAGATGTTCCTGATGTTCCAGCTCGGGCGTCCCGACGTGCTGCCCACCGCCGACGTCGGCCTGAACCGCGCGATGGCGCGCCTCTACGGCCTCGACGGCCCGCCCGGGGCCGAGGAGATCGAGCGCATCGGCGAGCCCTGGCGCCCCTGGGCAACGGTCGCCTGCTGGTACCTGTGGCGCAGCGAGGACGTGATCCTGCCGCTGGGGAACCCCGCGTGAGCATCCTCGTCGACGAGTCGACGCGCATCCTCGTGCTCGGCATCACGGGGCGCGAGGCCGTCTCCTTCACGCGCGACACGCTCGACTACGGAGGCCGGGTAGCGGCGGGGGTCACGCCCGGGCGAGGTGGTCGCGACGTGCACGGTGTGCCCGTCTACGACACCGTGCGGGAGGCGGTGGGCGCGCACGGGGCGGACGCCGCCGTCATCGCGGTGCCGCCGCAAGCCCTGCGCGACGCCGCCTTCGAGTGCATCGCCTACGGGATCCCGCTGGTCGTCATCGTGACGGAGCGGGTCCCACGGCTGGACGCGGCACAGGTGGTGGAGGCGGCGGCGCGCGAGGGAGTGCGCGTCATCGGGCCGAACAGCATGGGTCTCATCTCGCCGGGGAAGACGAAGGTGGGCAGCGTAGGTGGTCCTGCCGCCGACACGGCGCGGAGCTTCGTGCCCGGAAACGTCGGCATCATGTCGCGCTCGGGCGGGATGACGACCGAGATCGCGAGCCTGCTGGCACAGCACGGTCTCGGCATCTCCACTGCCATCTCGGTCGGGGGCGACCCCATCACAGGCTCCTCCTTCGCCAACCTCCTTCCCCTCTTCGAAGCGGACCCCGAGACGGAGGCCGTCGTGACTTTCAGCGAACCGGGCGGGGCGATGGAGGCGGAGCTGGTGGAGGCGATCCAGACGCGAGCGCGCAGCAGTCGAGCGCCTGAAGGAGGGACGGGCACGCGACTCCGCATCGTGAGCTTCATCGCGGGCGACTTCATGGCGGAGATGCCGGGCGTGCGCTTCGGTCACGCCGGGGCGCTCGTGCAGCGCGACGAGGACAGCGCCGCCGCGAAGGCGTCGCTACTGCGCGCGGCCGGCGTCCACGTCGCGGACACACTCGCGGAGATTCCGTCGCTGGTGCGGGGGTAGGGGTGGGCTCAGGCAGGGACTGAGGGGGCGGCGAGGTCCTGGAACTGCTCCCGCAGTTCCTCCTCAGCAAGGTGGCCGCGCGATGCCTCTGTGAGGAGCAGGGCAACCTCCCAGGCGAGGTCCACCGCCTCCGAGTCCCCTTCTTCTTGCCAGACCAAGGGGGTGAGCCACTCGGTGATCTGCTTCCGATCAACCTTCCCGAGGAGATAACTGTTGATCTCGGCACGTACAGCGGCCACGGTGTAGACATCTACCATGACCGACCCTCCAACCCGAGTCGTTCCAGCTTACCCCCTGCGCAGCATCTTCAATGAGATTGGCCTCGCGGAGGCCGCTCAGGCAGGCACCCTCACCAGGCAAGTGAGGAAAGACAGCCATCCATCCCCTCCCAGGGCATCAGAACCTACCTGCACTCGCAGCCAGGCCGTGGCCTACCTCGACGCGGATGGAAGACAGGTTGCCATCGTGCATCAGTACCTCCGCCAGGACGGCACCCTGGGGGCATCTGGACTGCCCGACCCGAAGTGGCTGCTGCACGACGGCGAGGTGCTCTTGCCGGAGGACTAGCACGGTGCCGAAAACGGTAGGCGTGCGCTTCGGTCACGCGGGAGCGCTCGTGCAGCGCGAGGAAGACAGCGCCGTGGCGAAGGCGTCGCTGCTGCGCGCGGCGGGCGTCCACGTCGCGGACGCTCGCGGAGATTCCGTCGCTGGTGCGGGGGTAGGGGCGGGCTCAGGCAGGAACTGAGGGGGCGGCAAGCGTGCGGAGGCTGGCACGCAACTCTTCCTCAGTGAGGTCGCCCCGGGAGGCCTCCATCAGCCTAAGCTCGGCGCTCCAACCAAGGGCGAGGGCGTCCGCTGGGCCCTCATTCGGCCACAGGAGGGGAAACAGCCACTCGTCGAGTTGAACCCGGTCGATTTCGCCGAGAACGTACTTCTCGATCTGGGCGCGTACGACGGCGACAGTGTACATCTGTGCCATGAGCGCTCCTCCACCGAGTCGTTCCAGCCTACCACCTGCGCAGACTCTTCAATGAACGCCGCCTTGCCGAGGCAGCGCGGTCAGGAGCCCTGACCACGCAACTCAGGAAGGACAGTCATCCATCCCCTCCCAAGGCGTCAGAGCCGACCTGCACCCGGAGCCAGGCCATCGCCTATTTCGACACCAACGGGAGGCAGGTCGCCATCGTTCATCAGTACCTCAGGCAGGACGGAACGTTGGGGGCATCCGGGTTACCCGACCCGAAGTGGCTCCTTCACGAAGGTGAAGCCCTGGTACCGGATGAGTAGGCTTGACGGGGTGCTCGGGTTCACCGCGGGCTCCGCCGGCACCACCCGCTAGACAGGCGCGCCGCGCCGGCGGACCCTGGCTTCGACCCTAGTCCACCAGCGTAAGGAGCTCGTCGCCGGCGGCGACGGGGCGCAGGGGGAGGACGGGGGCGGCCTGCTCCTCGGCGTGGTAGGAGCTGCGCACCAGCGCGCCCGACTCGACGTGGCCGAAGCCCATCTTGCGTGCGGCCTCGCCCAGTTCCGCGAACTCGTCGGGGTGGTAGTAGCGGTCGATGGGGAGGTGCTTCTGCGTGGGGCGCAGGTACTGGCCCAGCGTGAGGATGTCGACGTCGTGGGCGCGGAGATCGGCGAAGACCGCGAGCAGTTCGTCGTGCGTCTCGCCGAGGCCGGTCATCAGGCCGCTCTTGGTGAGGCGATCGGGAGCGGCCGCCTTGGCCCGCTGCAGCAGCTCGAGGGAGCGCTCGTACTTCGCCTTCGGTCGCACGCGCCCATAGAGGCGGGGGACGGTCTCGGTGTTGTGGTTGAGGATCTCGGGGGCGGCGGCGAGCACCGTCTGGAGGGCGTCCCAGTCGCCCATGAAGTCGGGGATGAGCACCTCGATGGTGGTGCCCGGCGAGAGCCTGCGCGTCCAGCGGATGGTCTCGGCGAAGATGCCGGCGCCGCCGTCGGACACGTCATCGCGATTCACGCTCGTGATGACGGCGTGTCGCAGCCCCATGCGCTCGACGGCGAGGGCCACCCGCTTCGGCTCGCCATGGTCGAGCTCGCCCGGACGCCCGCTGGTGACGGCGCAGAAGCCGCAGGCGCGCGTGCAGGTGTCGCCCAGGATCATGAAGGTGGCGGTGCCGCGGTTCCAGCAATCGCCGATGTTGGGGCAGCGCGCCTCCTCGCAGACCGTGTGTAGCTCCTGCTCGCGCATCAGGTCGCGCAGGCGCTCGTAGCCGCCGCCCGTGGGGAAGCGCACGCGGAGCCAGTCGGGCTTGCGGCCGGCCAGTGCAGTCATACAGCTAGGGTAGCGGGTCGGGGTACAGGAGCGTAGCGAGGCGGGGCCTACAATCGCGCCATGACCGCCGACGGTCTTGACCGGCTCTTCTCGCCCCGCGCGGTCGCCATCGTGGGCGCCTCCAGCAACGTCGATTCGGCCGGGCATGACTACGTGCGGGCGCTGCGCGAGTTCGGCTTCGAGGGGGAGGTCTACCCGATCAACCCGCGGGCGGACGAGATCGCGGGCTACCGTGCCTACCCCAGCCTGGACGCGGTCGGCCGCCCCATCGACCTCGTCATCTGCTGCATCCCCGCGAACGGCGTACCCGACGTGGTCGATGCCTGCGGCGAGGCCGGCATTCCCTTCCTGCACCTCTTCACCGGGCGCCTGAGCGAGACCGGCGACGCCGCGGCGGCGGCGCTGGAGGCGGCGATCGAGGCGAAGGCGCGAGCGCGGGGCGTGAGGCTGCTCGGGCCGAACGGCATGGGCATCTACCACCCGGCGGGACGCATCGCCTTCCGCCCCGACCTGCCCCGCACCACCGGCGGCGTCGCCTTCCTGAGCCAGAGCGGGAACAACGCCGTCGAAGTGGTCATCCGGGGAGCGGCGCGGGGACTGCGCTTCGGCAAGGTGGCCAACTACGGCAACGGGCTCGACCTGACGCCCGGCGAGCTGCTCGCCTGGCTCGCCGACGACCCGGAGACCGAGGTCATCGGCGCCTACGTCGAGGGCGTCGTCGACGGGCGCCGTTTCTACGAGGGATTGCGGCGAGCGGGCTCGCGCAAGCCCGTCATCATCCAGAAGGCGGGGCGCTCGGCGGAGGGGGCGACGGCGGCGGCCTCGCACACGGCCGCGCTCGCAGGCGAGGCGCCGATCTGGTCGGGGATGCTGCGGCAGGCGGGCGCCATTGAGGCGCGCAGCCAGGAACAGCTCCTCGACCTGCTCGTCGGGGCGGCGCTGTTGGCGCGGCCACGAGGGCGGCGGGCGGCGGTGGCCGGGGGAGGCGGGGGACGCAGCGTGCAGTCGGCGGACGCCTGCGCGGGGGAGGGGCTCACGCTCCCGCCCCTGCCTGCGGACGTGCGCGAGCGGGTGGGGGAGCGGGCCCCGGCCTTGGCGGACTGGCTGCGAAATCCCGTCGACCAGTCGATCCTGGCGGGCAGCGGACTCTCGGCGAACGGGCTCCTCGCGATGATGGCGGGGTCCGGCGCCTACGACGTCGGAATCGCGAACGTGGGTGAGGAGTGGTTCCTCGGACGGCCCGAGGCGGACCGGCGGCTGCGGCACGCCTGCACGCGCCTGCGCGAAGCGGTCACGGAGGCGCCCATCCCCATCGCCGTCGTGCTGGGCGCCACGGAGATGACGGTCGACTGGCAGCGAACGCTCATCGACTCGGTCCGCGACGACCTAGTCAAGGCGGGCCTGGCCGTCTTTCCCACGGTCGAGCGCGCCGCCCTCGCCCTCGGGAGACTCGCGCCCCGATGACGGCGTCGCCACCTCGGGCTACCGAACCGGCCTTCCCGGATACGGAGGTCGACGAGGAAGCGCTGCTCGCGCTCATCCCGCCCTACCGCGTGGTCCTCCACAACGACGACCACAACTCGATGGACCACGTGGTCGAGTCGCTCGTGCGCTGCGTGCCCTCGCTCACTATCGAAGCGGCGGCGGCAATCATGGTGGAGGCGCACACGGAGGGCCAGGCGACGGTGATCGAATGTCCGAAGGAAGCCGCCGAGCACTACCGCGACGCCCTCGAGTCCAGGGGCCTCACCGCCACCATCGAGCCTGCGTAGCGAGCAGCCGCGTGAGGCTGTCCCCAAATCAAGGAGCGCCGCCAGCCCTCCCCGGGGGGATGGGGTAATTCCTCCTTCTGCCGGCTAGGCTTGCCACATGCACTGGCTCAAGGCTCGCGTGCCCGACCCGCTGCTGACGATTGCGGCGATGACCACTGTTTCTGCCGTCTTCGCCACGGGGCTCGCGGTGGCGTTCTGGCTCTTTGACGAGGGCGGCGTGTTGGCGGTTGGGGGGGTGCTTGGGGTGGGGATCGCCATCTGGGAGTTTGGATGGGAGCGGAAGCGGAGAGCCGCCCGTCAGGCTGCCCTTGTCAGCGCGCAGCGGGCGCCGGGAACCCAGGCCCTCCGTTCGGAAGTGGGGAACGCATACTGGAGCGACAGGCTCCCGCAACCCCTGAGAGGTATCGCCCAGACGGCGCCTTTCACCGCCGTGGCGGTCGGCGTTGTGTTCCTGGCCCTGGTCCTGATCAATGTCTTCGGGGAACTGGGCGTTGAGGATCTCGATATGCATGCGCGCCTGGAAGAGGGCTCCTCGGGAGAGGTCGAACCGAAGTTCGGCGAGGACTACCGAATCCGGGTCACCATCCTGACGATCGCGGATGAGGTGGAGGTACCGCAAGGGTCCCGCCAACCACCCCCCCCAAGAGAGGTACTTGGCGGTGGAAGTCTCGATCGAGAACATCGGAACCCGCGAGGTCCTGGCGCCTGATTGGCAACTGGAGGACACGCATGGTCGTTTGAACGTGCCCCGCATCGATATCGATATGGGCGACAAACTGGAGGCGGACTATCGCCTGGCTCCGGGCGAGAAGGTCACCGGCTGGGTCGCGTTCCAGATCGACAACGACGCGGCGATTCAGTGGCTCAGGGTCACACCGCCCGACCCCCTCGGGGCGTACGAACCCAACCACCTGTACTTCGACGCGGACTAGCGAGCAGCCGGCCACGGGCACCCCGGGCGCTAGAGGCGGTCGTCGAGAGGGCGGTCGTCCTCCGGCTCGTTGGACGTGCTCTACGAGCGAAAACAAGGGTAAAGGCGGCCAGCGCAGGAGCTTCGTGGAACCTGCTACCCTCGAATTATGGGCTGGCTGCGACACCCGCGGATGCCGCTGGAGATGCTCATCGCGGGCACGGCGATGGTCGCGGCCACCGTCGTCCTGTTCTCCATCATGTACGCGCTCTTCGCGGCGGCGGGCGCGTTCGCCACCGCCGGAGGCGTCATCGCCATCATCCTCACCTGGGAACTGGCGGTGGAGCGCCCCAGGCGACAGGCGCGGGTGGCTCAGGCGCTCGCCACTCCCAGCCGTTCGCCCGAAGACATCCCCCTCCAGACAGGGACCGGCCCCGCCGACCGGAGCGAGAAACTGCCGGGACCGCTGGGCGGCCTTGTCCGGACGGCCCCCGCCACGCTGGCAGCACTCCTGATCGTCGCGGTCGCACTGGGGATCAACGGTCTCCTCGGGGATTTCATCACGAGCGACAGGGACGGCGGCGTCTACGTGCTCCTGAAGGATGGCGCCACCGGAGACATCATGCGGGAGGGCGACCGTACCAGAGTCCTTCGCGTCTCCCTCCTCACGACCGTCGATGAAGCGGAACAACGAGACCCCTCGCTCACCCCTGCCCCAGGCAAGAAGCTCTGGGCCGTGGATGTGAAGGTCGTAAACGTCGGGACGCTCGATGTCGTGGCGCCGGCGTGGAGGCTGCGGGACTCCAGTGGCAAGGAGCATGACCTCACGCTGACGGGGGGCCTCGGGGAGAACCTCGGTGAAGACTTCAGCCTGCCCCGGACTGCAACAAGAACCGGCTGGGTGGTCTTCGAGATCGACCGCGACGCCGAGCCGGAGTGGCTGCGTGCCCACATCTCGGGCTACCCCACCCTCTACTTCGCGACCCGCGCGCTCTACGAAGAGAACACAACGCCGTGGGATCGCCCGGGAGAGTGGCGCTAGAGGCGGTCGTCGAGAGGGCGGTCGTCCTCGGGGTCGGCGGGAGCGTCGTCGAGGGGTGGCGGTGGAGGCGGGTCGGGGCGGATGTCGCCGAGATTGGACAGGTCGGGCGGACCGCCCTCGCCGAATTCGCGGAGGATGCGTCGCGCCACCTCATCGAGCTGCTCCGGCCCGAGGCCCATGCGCGCCATCGTCTGCTGCAGGAGGCGCTGCACCTCCTCGAGGTCGCCGCGGATGAGCGCCTCGGCCAGCTCGAGCTGGGTCTCGATGGCGACGAACTGCTCGCGCCGGTCGCTCTCGCTGGTGTTGCCGAGGATGGTCGCGAGCAGGCGCGTGAAGAGCGTGCACGTGCGGGCGATGCGGATGCGGTCGTCGTGGTGCGGGGGAAACTCGCCGGTGACCGCTACCTCGAGGCCGGTGCGCTTGTCGGTGGCGACGTACTGCTCGGGCATGGAGCAAGCATAGTGGACGGGCGGATCACGTGTGGGAAGACTGGCGCTTGCCTGCCGGACGCCAGCCCACGCCCTCGGCGAGGATGGCGGTCACGAGCTGGTTGAGGGAGACCTCTTGCTCTTTGGCGACCTCGGCCAGCTTCCCGTGCAGGCCGACGGGCAGGCGCACCTGGAACTTTCCGCTGTGCTCGGGGAAGTGCTCCTTCGGCGGGGGGATGTCGTCGCTGTAAGCAACAGCAACCTCGAGCCAGCCCTCCATCGCCTCGCGGATCATTTCCATGGCTTCGGAGGGAGTGGAGCCGTGGCTCATGCAGCCCTCGAACTCCTCGACGTAGGCCATCCAGACGGGCTCAACCTCGTCGTCCTGGTACAGGCAGATCGTGTAGGGGAGCTTCATGTATTCCGTGACCCTGGCGGCGATATCCGCAGGCACAGGACCTGTGAGGGGTAGCTTCCGTTCGCGGGTGACCTTCTCAGCCGCTGTCATCCTTCAACACCTCATCTATGGCTTTCAACGCATTGCGGACGTACACGCGGAGAACGGGTCTGCGGTACGGGATAACGACCTTCCTGCCAAACGCCGGATGGTGGTAGTGCCAATGGCTCCCCTGAGTGCGCGCCAAGGTGAAACCGGCCCATTCCAGCGCCGTCCGCAACTGCTCCGGTGAGACATCAGTCTGGGAACGGCGAAGCCGCTCGATGCGCCGCTCCCGCCTCACCGAATCAATAGTACCGCATACAGTACCAACCCATCAACAACCCTTGTCCGAATACTCATCGCCTTCCCCGGCCCACGGCCACCCGGGCCGGGCCCGCCGCCTCGGTGGCGCGCAGACAGAGGGCGAGCGACACGACGTAGTCGTCGTGGCCGCGATCGTTGCCCCAGACCAGGCGGCCGCCGGCCGCCAGCGTGGCTTCGCAGGCCGCGAGCTCCTCGCGACAACGGGTCGCCTCGGGGCTGCCGTCGTCGCGGGGGAGGGCGAGCCGCCCGGTGCGGGCACCCGCGAGGAGGGCGTAGCCGAGCGCGCTCTTGGAGGCGGCGGTGAACACGACCTCATCGAGGCGCGCGCCGAGCTGTGGGCGCAGTTGCGCCACGAGCGGGCCGCCCAGCCCCGTGGCGTCGGCGCAGAGGCGGTCGAAGCGCCAGCGCCGGTCGAGGGCGCGGACCTCATCGAGGACACGGGCGTAAGGCTCCCCCTGCCACTCCTGGTGCGCGACGACGCGGCAGGCGGTCGCGCCGGCGCCGGCGGAAGCGTCGATGCGAGCGATGGTGAGGACCGTGGCGTCGGCGTCCACACCGTCGCCTCCGAAGTCGAGCCCGGCGACGTAGCGCTCGCCCGGCTCGGGGTCCGACAGCGGGTCGTGGCCACCCTCGAGCGCGGCCAGCAGGTCGCTCGGCAGGAGGCGGCCTGCAACCTCACCGGGCACGAGCTCGTACTGGCTCAGGAAGAGCGGATGGGACGCGCCCAGCCGTTCGCGCTCGGCCTCGACGTAGGCACCGTACGCAGGCAGCGTCGCCGCCACCTCGCGCCAGTGCGCCTGGTGGTGACGGCGTGGGCCGTGCGGGTTCGCGGCGTCGCGGGCGCGGTTGGCGGCGGCCGCGCGTTCGAGCATGGTGCGTCCGCTCCAGGCCGTCCCGAACAGGATCGTGGGCGCGCCCGTGCTGGCGGCCATGGGCCGGAACTGGCGGTTGAACCAGGCCTCGTCGATGTCCTGCGCCTCATCGGCGATGAGGGCGATGGAGGCGGTGTGCCCGGCCACGCTCGCCTGCGGGCTGGCGCTGAGCAGCACCGCCCGCGCGCGGCCCGCCGCGATCGTGTCGCCGCGCGAGCGGCTCTGGCCGGCAGCGGGCACGAGCGGGTCGGTCGCGGCCAGGGCGGCGCGGATGCGCTCGGCGCTGATGCGCGCCTGGGGGTCGAGCGTGGGCGCGCAGACAACGACCGTGCCGCCCTCGCGGGCGTGCGCGCGCAGGAGGAAGGCAACGAGGGCGGCGGCGATCTCGTTCTTGCCCGACTGTCTCGGCATCATCACGGTCAGGGGCGCGCCGGGGCCGGAGGCGATGGCGCGCAGGAGGCCCCGCAGGACGCGCGTCTGGTAGGCGCGCAGGGCGGGGCGGCGGGGCAGGGGCAGGAGTGGGTCACGCACGCCCGTACGGTCGCGCGGAGGCGGCGGAAGTGGGAGGCGCGGGTGACAGGCCACCCTCGGAGGTTGGGGCTGGCGGCCCGATCGTGAGCGCCAACCCACACACCCGGAGGTGCAATTCATGGCGCTGACACTCGCCGAGGCGGCGAAGCTCAGCAACGACACCCTGCTCGCCGGGGTCATCGAGACGATGGCCGAGGAGAGCCCCATCCTGCAGCGGCTGCCTTTCATCGAGATCACCGGCAACGGCCTTACCTACAACCGCGAGGACTCGGCGCCCGCTGCCGGCTTCTACGGCGTGGGCGACGACTGGGACGAGGACACGCCCACCTTCACCCAGCAGACGGCCTCCCTCAAGATCCTCGGGGGCGACGCCGACATCGATAACTTCCTCAAGGAGACGCGCTCCAACGTCCAGGACCTCGAGGCCGCGGTCCTCCAGCTCAAGGCGCGCGCCGTGCAGGCGCTCTTCGACAAGACCTTCGTCACCGGCAACGCGACCACCAACGCGGACAGCTTCGACGGTGTCGAGCAGCTGTGCGCGAACGCCCAGGCGGTGAGCATGGGCGACAACGGCGGCACGCTCACGCTGGCCAGGCTCGACGAGCTGATCGACAAGGTGCGCCCCGGGAAGCCCCAGATGCTGCTCATGAGCCGCCGCTCGCGGCGCAAGCTGAACGAGCTCGCGCGCGCCTCGGGAACCTTCCTGGAGGCGGCCCGCGACGAGTTCGGGGGGATGGTGCAGTACTACGACGGCATCCCCATCGGCATCAACGACTACATCGGCGATGCTCAGACGGCGGGCACGAGCCGCGACGCCTCGACGGTCTACGCGACGCAGTTCGGGGAGGGCGCCCTGGCCGGCCTTTCCGCGCCGAGCGGCCTCTCCGTCGACCACGTGGGCGCGCTGGAGACGAAGGACGCCACGCCTGCGGGTGAAGTGGTACGCGGGTCTCGCGCTCTTCAACACCCTCGCCCTGGCGAAGCTAACGGGCGTCCGCCCCTAGCCCGCCCCATCCGCCACCCCCAACCGGAGGGCGCCCCGCACGGGGCGCCCTCCTTGGTGTGCACCCTTCGGCCCCAATCCAGGTCGCCAACTGAAACCATCAGGGCAGGTCGCGCGTCGGGTGATGTAATTCGGTGGGTCGGCTGCTAGGAATCCTCTGAGCAAGTAGGCTGCCGGCGGCGATTTGCTGCCGGCAGCAGGTTGTATTGGACAAGGAGGACCGCAGGGGAGGGGGCCGGGGGGAGGGCGGGGGCTTCTTTTGCCCTCCCGTCCCGCTTCGACGGGCGCGGGGGACGCACTGCTCCCCGGGTCAGGCGAGTTGGGGCTCGGCTCTGAGCAGGTTCGTCAAGCCCAGCAGCAGCGCCAGCCGCTCCCGGTTCTTCGCCAGACCGCGGTAGCGCACCTTGTCGTAGCCGAAGCGCCGCTTCACCGCGAGGAAGGGGTGCTCCACCTGCGCCCGCAGCGACGCCTTCTCCCGCTCCGCCCGCGCCGCCGCGCTCCCCGGCTCAAGCAGCCGCCTCAGGCCGGGTCGCATGGCTACGCGCCACGCGACCTCCGCGCGCGCCTGCTCGGGACGCTTCTCCACGCCCTGGTAGCCCGCGTCGCCGTACGCCTCCCGCTCCTCGCCGTGCAGCAGGCGGTGCGCCTCCACAGGAGGGCGCCGCAGGGGGCGCCCTCTTTGGCGTTCGTGGCGGGGGCCTACCAGACAACCCCACAGCGGGTGGGGTAATTCGCCTCACCGGCTGCTACGTTGTGGTGCGTGACACGCGCCTTCCACGGGCAGCTCCTTGCGGTGGTCGCCGTTGTGGCGGCGACGGTCGCAGCCTGCGGCGGCGAACCCGACCAGCCGACCCCCAGCCCCGCGACCACGCCCGTAGCCCCTGCCACCTCCACCTCGACGGCGACAGCTTCCCCGCCACCCACGGCCACCCCGACCACGGCCCCATCCCCGCGCGCGACGGCCACACCCTCGCCTTCGCCGACTCCCGCCCCCGCCACCGCCACCGCCACAGCCACACCCTCCCCTACTCCGATCGCCCCCGGAGCCACGACCTTCCGGTACGACACCTACGACACGACCGGCGCGGTCGCGACGCCGGGCAGCTACGTCTTCCTCTCCGACCCGGACGACATGTCGACGGCCGTCACCACCTACGAGGCCCTGCGCGATGGCACCACCACCGCCCTCCTCATCCACAAGTCCGACGCCGGCGGCGCCTCGCGCGCCGACGTCTACGACGCCGTGGGGGCGGGCGACCTCTTCGAGTGGCACAAGGCTGACGACTGCTTCATCCGATACCGCGTGACGGACGTGCCGGAGGCGGACGCGACGGCGACCCACCGGGAGTTCGGGGTGCGCTGGGAGACCTACGTCTTCGAGGGTTGCCAGACCGGCTCGGTGCCGACCTCGGCGACGGTGACCTTCACGGCCGCGACTGAACTGCCCCTCGAGCACCTCGGCGGAACCAACCTCACCGGCTTCGCCGTCGTCCATGGTCCGTGGCAGTTAGCACCGCATACGCAATCCGCGCCAGGTGTGCCAGGGATTGCGAAGGCGAGCGTAGCGATCAAGCCTCCTGACTACCGGGATCCGGGACGCCAGCCCGACGACGTGAATCCGGTCTACCCAGCAGATCTGACCGAGGCGCGCCAGCTCCGCTACTGGCGGGAGCCGACGCTGCCCGAGGGCTGGACGTTCTGGCGGGCCGTCAGTGGCGAAATGGGTGGCCCCGTCTGGGGGTACTGCGCGACCTGGAAGAACGCCGATGGGTACATCGCCGTCGACATCTGCGGGAGCTACGCCGACGTCAGGCAGAGCCGTTTCGAGGCGAGTTGGCTGACCAACCACAACCCACCCAGATTGATCGTCCGCGAGCCCCTTGTAATCGCGGGGCGGCCTGCCTGGGTCGAGTACAGCCCGCTGGGCGAACAGCATCACCCCTCCGGCTCTGTCGTGGTTGTGGTTTACGACCCCGCCACGGAGACCATCTACGAGGTGCAGTCATCCGACGCCGACATGCTCGGCGCAAACAGCACGCCCGTAATCGCGATTGCGCGCAGCCTGTTCGAGGGGCCAACGGGGAGGGCGCTGTACGACACCTACGACACGACCGGCGCGGTCGCGACGCCCGGCAGCTACGCCTTCCTTGCCGACCCGACCGACCCGTCGACGGTCGTCACCACCTACGAGGCCCTGCGCGACGGCACGACCACCGCCCTCCTCATCCACATGTCCGACGCCGACGGCCTCTCGCGCGCGGATGTCTACGACGCGGTGGAGGCGGGCGACCTCTTCGAGTGGCGCAAGGCCGACGACTGCTTCGTGCGGTACACCGTCGAGAAGGTCATGGCCGACCCCGCGGGAAGCACGCCCCGCAAGCTGCTCGCCGTCGAGTGGCTCACCTATGCGTTCGCTGGCTGCAGCGGCGCCATTGAGACGGGTGGCGAGCACCGCATTGGCTGGTCTCCCGCCAACATCACGTCGCCGGACGTCACCTCACCCATCCGTCATGGCAATTGGCTCGTGGTTCCTCAGGACTGGACCGGCGCTATGGAGGAGTACGTCCTGGTCCCCTACCGCGAGAACCCGGAGTGTGAAGGCGACGAGCCCACCACGCTTGAAGAGCATGCCTTCGGGCGCAGGCCAGCGCTGCCTGACGATTGGGTGGTCCATGAGATTCGCGAGATGATGTGCGACCTCCTGCATGTCACCTATCGGGCTGCAGATTGGACAGCCGACATCGACGTGTACATAAGTCGCCAATGGGCTGTTCCGTTCCACATTCCCTGGGTTGATCCCAGCAATACCCATGAAGTCGTCGAAGCGACGATGATCGATGGCCACCCGGCCGTCCTGCGTTACGACAGTCGTGGCTTCTTCAACCTGAACGTGAAGATTTACCATTCCTCGGGCATCAAGTACGAGGCCTGGACGAGGTCCCAGTCCCTGGTCAGCAACCGCCAGGCCGTGATCGACATTGCCAGAAGCCTCTATGACTAGCAACGTAATACGCCTTGGAGCCCTGGCTCTTGCAGTAGTCCTGGTTGGGCTTCTCGTACCAACACGGCTCGACAGCTCTGGTAGCGATACCGCCAGTGCTCAGGGCACAGCACGGATGAAGGCGGCCCTGCTGCCATCGAGCGCCTGCTCGTGATCGCACGCAGTCGGTTCGAGAGTCCGAACGCATCGTGACGTCGGCCCCGCTCGTGGGCATGGGGACAGGAGGCTGAACCCCTCCCCAACCCGCCCCTCGCGCCTGAGAGCGCGCTGGCGCATCCTTTTTCCATGCGAGTCGTGCAGAAGTTCGGGGGGACCTCCGTGGCCGATGCGGAGCGTATCCGGCACGTGGCCGGACAGGTCGCGCGGCGGGTGGGGCACGGCGACCAGGTTGTGGTCGTTGTGTCGGCCATGGGGAACCGCACGGACGAGCTCATCGACCTCGCCCTCTCGGTCTCGCCCGACCCGGACCCACGCGAGCTCGACCAGCTCCTCGCCACGGGCGAGCACATGTCGGCCGCGCTCCTGGCCATGGCCCTGCACGCGATGGACCAGGAGGCGGTGGGGCTCACGGGGAGCCAGGCGGGCATCTACTCGCGCGCGTCGCACGGCTCCGGCCGTATCCAGCGCGTCGACGCCGACCGCATTGAGGCGGAGTTGCGCGCGGGACGCATCCCCATCGTGGCGGGCTTCCAGGGCGTCACCGAGGAGCTCGACTACGTCACGCTGGGGCGAGGCGCCAGCGACCTGACGGCGGTGGCGCTGAGCGTGGCCCTGGGCGCCGACCGCTGCGAGACCTACAAGGACGTCGAGGGCGTCTACACGGCCGACCCCCGCACCGTCCCCACCGCCCGGCGCCTGGCCGACGTTCACTACGAAGAGATGCTGGAGATGGCCACGCAGGGCTCGCGGGTGATGCACAGCCGCGCCGTCGAGCTGGCCGCTTTCAACGAAATGCCCATCCTGGTCGCGTCGAGCATGGTCGATGCGCCGGGGACCCTCATCCATGGAGGCACCCTGATGGAAGAGCGCAATCGCGTCCGCGGCGTCGTGGACGACCACGACATCGCGAAGGTGACGCTGCGGGGCGTGCCCGACCGGCGCGGCATCGCCGCCCAGATCTTCGAGCCACTCGCCGAGGCGGGCGTGAGCGTCGACACGATCGTGCAGAACGCGAGCGAGGGGAACCTGACGGACCTCACGTTCACGCTCGCACGCGAGGACCTGCGCCGCGCGGAGGGTCTCATGGAGACCATCTGCGAGTCGATCGGGGCGGACGGCTACGTCGCCGACACGAACCTCGGCAAGGTGAGCATCGTGGGGGCCGGCATCCAGTCGGAGCCCGGCTACGCCGCTCGCATGTTCCGCGCGCTGGCCGACGCGGACGTCAATATCGACCTGATCACGACGAGCGAGATTCGCATCACCTGCATCGTCCACGAGGACCGCGTGCGCGACGCAGTGAACGCCCTGCACGCGACGTTCGGGCTCGATCAGGCAGAGCAGACGGGGTGAGCGGGCCCACCCTTTTGGCTTGACAGCACGTGTAAAGTGAAAAGCAGAACACCGTAAGGAGGTCGCACGTGTACCACGTCAAGACTCACCTCCGCCACGGAGTCCTGATCGTGCAGTGGTGAAGCCCGCCTAGCGCGGGCCGAAGCGGACCGCCGCCAGCCCGGAACGGGTGCAGGGCGGCGGCGATACCGCGATGAGACCTTTGCAGGCCCCGGGAGACCGGGGTCTGTTTGTTGCCCGGCGATCGCCTCCAACACCGTTGGCCCTGAGAACGCAGCCGGTAGACTCGGGCCATGCGGATCGCCATCGCCTCGGACCACGCCGGCTACCAGTACAAGGAAGCGATCAAGGCGTTCCTGGCCGAGCGCGGCCACGAACCAGTCGACTTCGGCACGGACTCCGCAGAAGCGGCGGACTACCCCCTCTTCATCCGGCCCGCCGCCGAGGCGGTCGCCTCAGGCGAGTGTGAGCGCGGCATCGTGCTCGGGGGCTCTGGCAACGGCGAGGCGATGGTCGCCAACCGCGTACCCGGCATCCGCTGCGCGCTCTGCTGGGACCACGATTCGGCCGAGATGGGGCGGCGCCACAACAATGCCAACGTCATCTCCATCGGCCAGCGCATGGTGACGCTGGAGACAGCCCTCGATATCGTCGCGACCTGGCTCGACACACCCTTCGACGGCGGCCGTCACGCCCGCCGCATCAAGCAGATCGACGGGTAGAGCGCCAGGCTACTTCTCGCCGAGCCGTCCCTCGATGCGAGTAACAGTCGCAAGGATGGTGGCGAGAAGATCGCCATGGCTGGTCAACCGCCTGCCGTGATCCGAGAGCATGGCCGAGTGGGCATCCAGCGTCACCGTGTGGGCGTCCAGCGTCGCGGAGTTGCGGTTCACCCGCTCGGTAAGCGAGGCGAGGTCGGCTTCGATTTTGCCGACCGTGCCATGGATGCCGGAGAATTCGCCCCCGTGGCCTATCAGGGCCTCCCGCAGGTCGCGCAGCATGTCGCTGTGGCTCTCTACGGTCTGGCCAAGGACATCAAGGCGCGCGCTCAGGTGCGCCCGTTCAGAGTCGGCGGCTGCGAGGGCCGCATCGTGCTGGATGAGCTTGGCGAGAATGTCCGCGTTGGACGGCTCGGGCACAACGGAAGGATAACGTTTGCCATGTGCAAAAGCTACCTTCCCCACCTAAAGAAACTGACCAAGCCACTCAGCGCGACGACAGTTGCTTGCTCCACTCAGGCAGCCCGCGAGCGCAAAGCAGTCGAGCGCAAGAATTCCGCCGCCGCTCTCCTCAGCGAACCCGCTTCGCGAGCGCGAAGCAGCCGAGCGGAAAAATCCGCAGGCGCAAGCGCTCCACTCAGCCGCGCCTCGCGAGCGCGGAGCAGTCGAGCGGAGAAATCCGCGCCGCCGGCGCTCTCCTAGTCGAGGCGCTCGAAGATGGTGGCGATGCCCTGGCCGCCGCCGATGCAGAGGCTGACCAGGCCGTAGCGGCCGCCCGTGCGCTCCAGCTCGTGCATCAGCTTCACCGTCAGGATGGTGCCGGTCGCGCCCACGGGGTGGCCGAGGGCGATGGCGCCGCCGTTCGGGTTGGTCTTGTGCGGGTCGAGCGAGAGCTCGTTCGAGCAGGCGCAGGCGACGCTCGCGAAGGCCTCGTTCAGCTCGATCACGTCCATCTGGTCGAGGGACATATCGGCCCTTTCCAGCACCTTGTGGACGGCCGGGATGGGGCCGCTGCCCATGAGGGAGGGGTCGACGCCGGCCTCGGCGCGGGCCACGAGCCGCATGCGCGGCTTCACGCCCAGCGCTTCCGCCTTGGTCGCGCTCATGACGACCGTGGCGGCGGCGCCGTCGTTGATGCCGCTGGCGTTGCCGGGGGTCACCATGCCGTCCTTCTTGAAGGCGGGGCGCAGCTTGGCGAGCTGGTCGGGCGTGCTCATGCGGGGGAACTCGTCCGTGTCGAAGATGCGCTCCTCGCGGCGCTCGCGCACCGTGATGGGGACGATCTGGTCCTTGAAGTAGCCCTGCTCGATGGCGTTCATGGCGCGCCGCTGGCTCTCGGAAGCGAACTCGTCCTGGGCCGTGCGCGAGATCTCGTACTCCTCGGCGAGCTTCTCCGCGGTGATGCCCATGTGGGTGTCCTCGAAGGGGTCGCTCAACAGCTTGACGATGCCGTCCTGGATCTCGTCGTGGCCGAGGCGGTAGCCATTTCGGGCCTTGCGCAGGTAGAAGGGCAGGCGCGTCATGTTCTCCGCGCCGCCGGCGACGACGACGTCGGCGTCGCCCGTTTCGATGTAGCGGGCGGCCGTGTTGATCGCCTCGAGGCCGCTGCCGCAGAGGCGGTTGATGTTGAAGGCGGGCGTCTCGACCGGGATGCCAGCCTTGATGCCCGAGACACGCGAGAGGTAGGCGTCCTCGGCCACCTGGCCGACGATGCCCATGATGATCTGGTCCACCTCGCCCGGGTCGACGCCGGCGCGGCTGACGGCCTCGGCGATGACGGTGGAGCCGAGCTCGCTGGCGGGAGTGTTGGCGAGCGAACCGTTGAACGTGCCGATGGCCGTGCGAACGCCGCTGGTGAGGACAACGTCTTCCATGGCGAAACCTTCCTTGGGAGCGGCGGTTTGCCCGCCGAAAGTGTGCCCGTCATTCTAGCCCTCCGCGCCCGCAGGCGGGGGCGCGGACGCGAGAGCGGGCGGCCTTCAAGGCAACCCCTAGAAAACATGTTCGCATTGAGGTGCTTGCGCAGTTAGAATCAGGCTGAGCAACCGTGACCCTGCAACAACACCCAACCCCTCCCGTGCTACAGGCAGCACCGAGCCAGCCGATCAAGGTCTACGGTCCTGATGCCCAGTACCAAGTAGTCCATGGCGACGCGTTCGCCTGGCTTGACGGGGCTGAGGAAGACAGCATTGAGGCTGTCGTGACTGATCCACCCTATGGGCTGGTCGAGTATTCGACGGAAGAGTTGCGCAAGCGCCGGAGTGGTGTCGGAGGCGTGTGGCGCATCCCTCCTTCATTCGATGGCAGCAACCGTTCGCCCCTTCCACGGTTCACCGTTCTCTCCGATGACGACCGGAACAATCTGCGTGCCTTCTTCGACAGCCTGGCCGCCCGCCTCATGCACGTCCTCGTGCCGGGAGGGCATGTCTTTATTGCCACCAATCCCCTGGTCGCCGACTTTGTCTACCAGCCATTCCTCGGGCGCGGTTTCGGGAAACGTGGGGAGATCATCCGCCTCGTGCAAACCCTCCGAGGTGGAGATCGGCCCAAGAACGCAGAGGCCGAGTACCCCGACGTCAGCGTGATGCCTCGCTCACGCTTCGAGCCCTGGGGGCTCTTCCGGAAGCCACTTGAGGGACGGGTAAGCGACAACTTGAGGAAGTGGAGAACCGGTGGGTTGCGCAGAGTCTCTGGCGACGAGCCCTTTTCCGATGTGATTCCTTCCGCTGTTGCGCGCGGTCAGGAGCGCGCGATTACGTCTCACCCGTCCCTGAAGCCCCAGCGTTTCATGCGGCAACTTGTGAAAGCTTCCTTGCCTCTGGGCGAGGGAGTCATCCTCGACCCCTTCATGGGCTCCGGTTCAACCGTGGCCGCAGCCACCGCCTGTGGGCTTCGGAGCATTGGGATCGAGATAAACGACGACTATTTTCACGAGGCCGTTGAGGCCATCCCTCTACTCTCGACCCTGCCAATAGAAACGGAAGCGTAGTGGTCGATCACGAGGACTTCGACCCCAGCATCGCCCTCCCACCCGGCCTGGAGATCGGTCAAATCAGGCGGGCGGTCGAGTACGTCGAGCGAGAGGCGAGCGGCCTCGCGGACATCTGCTACGAGCAGAAGAACGTCTTTAGCGCCATCGTCAGCATTCTCGGGACACGCGCTCTCGACTCGTTCAGCAGCTACGAGCGCCACAAGAACGTTCACACCGCACAACAGCAGTTCCCTGACCTCGTCGACCCAACGGAGTCAATCGAACCGGGTGTCCCGTTGGTCACCTGGAGAGTCGATGTCGCCTTCCTCACTCAGGAGGACTGGAAGTACGAGGGCAGCACAGCCGGTACAGGTGGCGGAGGGCGGACCCACACGTTCGGCGTCAAGAACCCCGCGACACGCTTCCGCGACTGCTTCGTCCATCGTCGCCACGGGATCCGCATCCGCGCCGGCAAGCCAGTGCCCGAGAACGGCGGGTGACACGCTTCGCGATCCGCAGCGCCGACAGCGACGACGCGCCCGAGCTGGCGGAGCTGCTGGCGGAGGCGTTCGCCGGGTCGAACGCCTGCTACCCCGAACCAGAGCCACCTTCCGAGGCCGACCTCGCCGTGCGCATGCAGACGGGTGAGGCGTTCCTGCTAGCGGAGTGCGAGGGGCAGGTCGTGGGTACGGTGCGGCGGAGCGAGGCGGAGGGAATCGCCGGCTTTGACCTGCTCGCCTCGCGGGAGGCCGGGGTGGGCCGCGCGCTCATCCGCGCGATCGAGGCGGACGCCCAGGACGGCGGCCTGCGGCTCGTGCGGGCGCGGCTCCCCGACGAACCGCGGCTGGCCGACTACTTCTCGGCCCTCGGTTACCTGCCCATCGGCCGCGCCAACGAGGAGTTCCGGGACGAGCGGATCGCCGTCCTCACGGTCGAGCGGCGGCTGCCGCTGCTGACCGTGCGCGAACAGCGGCGCAGCGACGCCAACGCGATCGCCGCGCTGGCGGACGAGGACCCGTGGCCGTTCGAGCAGGGCTCGCGACCGGGCTGGTTCGTCGCCTCAGACGGCGACCGCGTGGTGGGCGTCATCCAGTCGCGGGACACGGGGGGTGGTCTGGCCGCCATCCGCGAGCCCGTGCTGGCGGCGGGGTACGAGGGGCGGGGACTCGACGCCTGGATGGTCGAGCGCGCCGCCGACTACGCGGGGACGCACGGGTCGCACACGGCGGAGCTGCCGCTGACCGAGCGCACGGCGCACCTGCGGCGGCTACTGGAGGACCGCGGCTGGGACCTGGAGCGGGGCGCCGACCACTACGTAAAGCGGCTCAGCGGCCAGCTCCGCGAGGACGCCTTCACCGACTAGGTGGCGCTAGGTCGCCATCCAGTCGGGGGTGTCGTTCCAGGAGTCGACGGCGGCGACCTCGGCGAGGGGCTTGCGGGTGAGCGGGCCGAAGCGTCCGCGCGGATAGCCGAGGGGCACGCAGTAGACGACCTGCGCCTCGGCGGGGATGTCGAACAGCTCGTGGACGCGCTCCTCGACGACCGCGTGGAGCGTCGTGATGGTGCCGCCGACACCGATCGAGCGGGCCGCCAGCAGCAGGTTCTGGACGGCGGGGATGACGGACTCCGCCGCCCCCCGACCGCGGGCGGTGGCGCAGACGAGCACGATGGCGGGCGTGTCCCCGATCTCGCCGGAGAGGCGCATGGCCGACTGGCGCACGCTCTTCCCGGGCGGGATATCCTCGGGGCCGCTGATTCCCTCGTCCTTGCGCTTCGCCCACCAGGCCTCCTCGTAGAGCTCGCCGAGGCGGGCGCGCTTCTCCGCATCGGTCACCAGCAGGAAGCGCCAGGGCTGGGCGTTACCGCCGTTGGGCGCCTGGCGGGCGGCGTCGAGCAGGTCGCGCAGGTCGCGCTCCTCGATGGGGTCGGGGCGGAAGCGGCGGATGGCGCGCATGGAGTACATGGCGTCGCCGAGGGTCATGGTGAAGCGGTCGGGTGCGGGAATGGGCACGGGTTACCTCCGAGGAGTCGTTCTGCGCAGCCTGCCACCGTGCGTCGCCGGGGGCCAGTGGGGGGCAGTGGGTCGGCCCACCAACGTTATGCGTTGGTGGGCCGCAGTGCAGAGGCTTCCAAGGTCGCTGCTAGGGACGGGCAGAGCCACCAAGGTCCTCCGCTAGTTGCCGCAAGATCTGCGCTCCGCGGTTCAATCAATCAGGGATGAGACAAAGTTGGTTGCCGAACTCTAGCGCATTGGAGGGCCGAAGGTAATTACCAAAGATGATCCGAGACCAAGGGTCAAATTCTCCTCTGATATTGAATAACTCCTGTGCGGAGTAGAGTTGCCGCACATGCTTCGAACGAACCGAGAATTCTTCGGTCGCTCGCGGAGTGGCCCGCCCCTCGATTTCAATTTCATGGACAATGCCAATATGTCGCGAGGCTTCGGTGGAGGAGAAATCCACTACCATGCCGATTGGCTTTGTCTTCTCCGGTGGATGGATTCCTAGCTCTTCAGTAATCTCGCGTTTCAAAGTCGAGCTGAGCAGAGAGAAGATGTCACGTTGGCTTTGCGGCTCGTCAATGTGACCGCCGACTGCAAGACTGACCCGCCTCCGCAAGTCAGGGCGCCCCTCAGCGATCCGGCGAAAGACGTGGTAGCTATGATTCTTACCCACCACCAATGCGCATGGTATAGGCTGTATCAAGTCATCTGCCGCCTCTGCTTCACGCCTAGGGAGCCATTGCATATCTTCTGCTGCAAGACGAATCACCCCCGCAGCCATCCGCCATGGGGTAAACCTCTCGCGATCGGCAATACAGACCCTAGGCAAGCACAGAACCGTCTGCTCTTCAGTCACAGTCACCCTACCCCACCGGATGCAAGCTTGGAGTCAAATACATCCAAAATCACTGCAACCGCTTCCTCGGCAGTCGAGCGGGGGCTTGTCTCTTCGGCATCGCTCGTATTGATGATCTCAAACCGAGCGAATTCCTCGGAGTGCTCTTCCCGAACCTGTTCATATGCAGTGTTTAAATCCCCGAGAAAGCCTGGGTTCATTGCCCGACCTCCTTCTTGAATTATCTTGTGGAGTCCCTCCCTCTCCAGAGACGTTTCTGGATCAGTGGTGAATAGCAAAACCGCATCGATTTTCGAGCGCCACTCTTCAATCAGCAAAAGTTTTGGACTCGGTCACGGACACTTCCGTTGATCTCGTCCTTATTTCCCAATAGTTGAAACCATGCTAGTGCATCAAAAAGACCTCGGTCTAGTATCGCAAGGTCGTACTTGTCCGAGCCATGTACACCCTCCAAAACATGCATTAGCGCATACGATGCCGACCACGTATTGAACGCCATTAAGTTGTCTTTTAGATAGTAAGGTGTTCGCTTAGACGCACCTTCAGTAGGCGCTAAGACCTTATAGTGAAGTCGCCGAAAGAAGTGGCCGACAATATCTATGCAGGTGCTCTTGCCGCTCTTCGGTGTGCCGGAGAACTCGACGAACACGGGGCGGTCGTAGTCCCGATCCCCCAGCTTCGCTAGGACTTCGGCCACCCGTGCACGAAGTTCGTCAGGATGGTCCATGCCAAGCCTCCGTAGTGACAACAGCATACCTAGATACGCTCGCAAATACGAACATGTGTACTTATGGTAAGGGGACGGGGCCCCGCGGTTGCCTAGTCGGTGCCGGCCTAAGCAAGGGGTGGTTTCAATGTGCCGTTTGTCCGGTTCTCAGTGACGCGGCGTTGGAAGACTTCGACGACGGCACGACCGAGTCCCGGGCTTAGACCGCCACGCTCAGTTCGAAGGTTCGCAGTACAGTCGCCTTTGGCCCAGCCGAATTACCCCATCCCCCACGTGCACGAAAAGGCACCAGCCCAGGAGCCGGCGCCTTCTGGCTGAGCCTGGTGCGGGGAAGCCCGCGTAGGCGGCGAAGCGAGGGAGACCCTAGACGGTCTCGGGTTGCAGGGCTGGAACCTCGATCTCGACCAACTGGAACGTGGTCGAAGTAGTGGGAACGGGGTCGCCGAACTCGGCGTAGGACTCGAGGACATCCTCCGGGATGGGTTCGCTGTGATGCGCGATGGCGTCGTCGATGGACATCTTCGGCTCCGGGAGCGGTTCGCCGTCCTCCAGCATCGCCTCGATGTGGAACACGAGCGCCTCACGGATCATCGCCTGCATCTCGTCCCAGGTCTTGCCGGTGCTGACGCAGCCCGGCACATCGGGCACGTAGGCGCTGTAGTTGTTGGGGGTTCGCTCGAAGACGACTGAGTACGCCAGCTTCATCGGTTTCTCTTCCTGAGTCCCGCTTGAGTCATGATACTCGACCACAGCCTAGGCCCGACATCCTCGCCAGGGTGCCCGGGAATAGTCACTGTTCCTCGCTTCGTCGAGTGGTGAAACTGTCGGTGACTGCCTTTCGTCCTGACCTGGTGCCAGCCGTCCCGCTCCACGAGTCGGATCGCATCCCTAACCTTCGGCATGGCTCAACACTGGAGGGGGGCCTCCTTACTCGCTACATCGCGACTTCCCAGCGGAAGGTTCGCAGTACAGTCGCCTTTGGCGCAGCCGAATTACCCCATCCCCTGCAGGGCACGAAAAGGCGCCGGCCCGGGAGCCGGCGCCTTCTGGCTCAGACAGCCACCAGCGTTCGCCGGGAGCTAGTGGGGGATGCGCCCGTCTCAGATCATCAGACAAGGGGTGCCGCTCATTGCCCTCCTCACGACTCTCGCATCTCCCAGGCGACTGCCCACCAGAACGCCCACAGGGCCAGCCCAGTCGAGGCTAGCAACGCGATGCTGAGCAGGCGGGGCAAGGTGTCCTTCAGCGAGGAGATCCCGCCCTCCTGGGACCGGGGGTGGGCTCCAAACCGCACCTCTAAGAGCCTCACCCCCAGCATTACAGCCGCGTTAAAGGACCAAAAGCCCAGGATCCCGATACCTCGCTCGTGTTGTCCACGGGCGCGAAGGTGCCCGTCCCACCATTCCTTCAACTCCGGGCACAAAGGAGTTTCGCGGCAGCGTGGCCCGTCGTTGGGGTCGACTTCCTCGGGAAGCGTGATCACGGTCACCACTGCCATGGCGACGAAGGCCACCGCAAGGAGCCAGCGAGAAAGCTGGGCCTCGAGCCGCGGAAGGGGTCGGGCCGACGCCACCGTCACCACAGTCAGGGCGCCAACCAGAAAGAACGGCAGGAAGGGATAGAACATCCTCGCCAGGATCGTCAGGGCCAGGAATGACCCGAGCGTGACCAGCGCCAGCCCGTACCCTTCGAAGGGCCACCACCGCACGGGACTGCTTGAAGACACGGGAAGCGGAACCTCACCCGCATCCTAAGACGGTGCAAGGGGGAATAACCCTACCCCCGCAGACACGAAAAGGCGCCGGCCCGGGAGCCGGCGCCTTCTGCCTGAGACTGGTGCGGCGAGCCCGCCTAGGCGTCGAAGTAGAGGGAGAACTCGTGCGGATGCGGCCGGATGTCGACCGCCGCGACTTCGTTCTCGCGCTTGTAGTCGATCCAGGTGCGGATCAGGTCCTCGTCGAAGACGTCGCCCTGGAGCAGGAATTCGTGATCGGCCTCGAGCGCGTCGAGCACGCCGGCGAGCGAGCCCGGGAGCACGGGGTAGCCATGCTCGTGTGGGTCGATCTCGAAGAGGTCGACGTTATCGACCGGGTCGCCCGGGTCGATGCGGTTGGCGATGCCGTCGAGCCCGGCCATGAGCAGGGCGGGGAAGCCGAGGTAGGCGTTGCACAAGGGGTCGGGCGAGCGGAACTCGAGGCGCTTCGACTTGGGGTTCGAGGAGAGCATCGGGATGCGGATGCCGGCGCTACGGTTACGCGCGCTGTAGACCATCACGTTGGGCGCCTCGTAGCCGGGCACGAGCCGCTTGTAGGAGTTGGTGGTGGGGGCGCAGAACGCCATGAGGGCGTTGCTGTGCTTGATCAGGCCGCCGATGTAGAAGCGCGCCATCTCCGAGAGGAGCCCGTAGCCGTCCTTGTCGAAGAACAGGTTTTCGCCCTCCTTCCAGAGCGACTGGTGGATGTGCATGCCGTTGCCGTTGTCCTCGAAAATGGGCTTGGGCATGAAGGTGGCCGTCTTGCCGGCGGCGCGGGCCACGTTGCGGACGACGTGCTTGTACCACTGCAGGTTGTCGGCCATTTTCACGAGGGGCGAGTAGCGCATGTCGATCTCGCACTGGCCGGCAGTCGCCACCTCGTGGTGGTGGATCTCCACCTCGATGCCGACCTCCTGCATCTTCAGCACCATTTCGGTGCGAAGGTCCTGCAGGGTGTCGCGGGGCGGGACGGGGAAGTAGCCCTCCTTGTGCTCGGTCTTGTAGCCGAGGTTGGGGCTGCCCTCATTCTCAACGTCGACGCCGGTGTTCCAGGCCGCCTCGACGGAGTCGACGCGGTAGAAGGAGGTATCGCGCTCGGAGTCGTAGCTGACGCTGTCGAAGACGAAGAACTCGGCCTCGGGCCCCCAGTAGGAGGTATCGGCCACGCCCGTCAGCTTCAGGTACTCCTCGGCACGCTTGGCCACCGCGCGGGGATCCTTGTGGTAGCCCTCGCTGGTGACGGGGTCCTTGATGTCGGCGGTGATGCTGAGGGTGGGGTGGGCGGTGAAGGGATCCATCACGGCCGTGTCGGGGTCGGGGATGAGGATCATGTCCGAGCGCTGGATGCCCTGGAAACCGCGGATGCTCGAACCGTCGAAGCCGAGGCCGTCGGTGAACGTGTCCACGCCCCACTCCCGTGGCGTCACGGAGAAGTGCTGCCAGGTGCCGAGCAGGTCCGTGAACTTCACGTCGATCATGGCGACGTCGTTCTCTGCGATGAACTGTTCAATCTCTTCCGGAGTCATGGCGTTACCTCGTTGGAGCGTGCTCGCGCGCCCAGGGGCGCAGGGATGCCGGAATGATCATCGCCAGCAAGTCGACGTAGGGGCAACGCCCGGCGATGAAGTTCGTGTTACGGCTGGATGTCGCGCGCGCTCAGAGCGCGATGTCGCCGCGTTCGCCGGTACGGACGCGGATTGCCTCCTCCACGGGAATCACGAAGATCTTGCCGTCGCCGATGTTGCCCGTCCCCGCCGCTTCGATGATGGCGCTGATGGCGCTCTCGACGGCGCCGTCCTGCACCACCAGCTCGATCTTCGTCTTCGGCAGCATGTCGACGACGAAGCTCTCGCCGCCGCGGCCCTGGTGGACCACGCCACGCTGGGTGCCGCGCCCGGTGACGGGGATGACGTTCAGGCCGTGGATGCCCTGCTCCTCAAGGGCGCTCTTCACTTCGTGGAGGCGCTCCGGGCGGATGATGGCCTCGATCTTTTTCATGATTCGCTCCTGCCGCTCTCCGGCTCGCCGGGCTGCGGCGCGGGTTCGATGATACCGACCGGGATGGCGATCCCGGCCTCGTCGCTCTGGTAGGCGCGCTCGCCGTGCTGGGTCACGTCCAGCCCAACCTCCTCGTCATCCGGGGAGAGACGCACGCCAAAGATCATGTCGAGCACCTTGAGGATGCCGTAGGTGACGACGAAGGAGTAGCCGCCCACCGCGGCGATGCCGATAACCTGGTCCCAGAGCAGGCGCCACTCGCCGTGGATGAGCCCCTCGCGGAACTCGGGCGCGCCCACGGCGGCAGTCGCGAAGAGCCCCGTCGCGAGCGCCCCCCAGAGGCCGCCAACGCCGTGGACGGCGACAACATCGAGGGAGTCGTCGAAGCGGATACGCTGGCGGAAGCGGACGGCGAAGTAGCAGAAGAGGCCCGCGCCGAAACCGATCGCGATCGCCTCCATGGGTTCGACGTAGCCGGAGGCGGGGGTGATTGCCACAAGCCCGGCGACCGCGCCGGAGGCGGCGCCCACCACGCTCGGTTTGCCCGAGACCTTCCAGCTGATCAACGTCCAGGTGAGGGCCGCCATGGCGGTGGCCACGTTCGTGTTGACGAAGGCGTAGACGGCCTGGCCGTTCGCGCCCACGGCGCTGCCCGCGTTGAAACCGAACCAGCCGAACCAGAGGATGGCCGCACCCAGCACCACCATCGTGATGTCGTGCGGCTCCATCGGTTCGCTGCCGTAGCCGCGGCGCCGACCGAAGACGAGGACGGCCGCCAGGGCGGCCACGCCTGCATTCACGTGGATGGCCATGCCACCGGCGAAGTCGAGGGCGTTGATGCCGATATCGGCGGGCACGCCCGCGCCGGAGAAGGTGTTGAGCCAGCCGTTCACGCCAAACACCCAGTGGGCGATCGGCGCATAGACGATGAGCGACCAGAGGGCAATGAAGAGGAGGAAGGGGCCGAACCTGGCCCGCTCGGCGAAGGCGCCCGTGATGAGCGCCGGCGTGATGATGGCGAACATCATCTGGAAGGCCATGAAGAGGAGGTCGGGCACGCCGTTCGAGCCGGAATCGATACCGACGCCCTTGAGGCCGAAGTGGTCGAGGTTGCCGATCAGGCCGAAGCCCTGGTCGGGCCCGAAGGCGAGCGAGTAGCCGACCACCGCCCAGAGCACGCCCACCACTCCGATCGTGATGAACGAGTGCATGATCGTGCCGGCGACGTTCTTGTTCCGTGTAAGCCCGCCGTAGAAAAACGCCAACCCCGGTGTCATGAACAGCACCAGGGCCGAGGCGGCAAGCATCCAGGCCGTGTTGCCGGTATCCAGTTCGAACACGCGTACCCCCCGCGCAGACCCGCGCGCCCGGGGCTGGCGGCAGGACAGCATCCGCTTGAGTGCGGCGTATCTTGACGGCTCAGTGTTTCAACCATGTTTCGCGGGCGCGGCCACGGGAGCCCGCGGCAAGGGAACGTGGTAGCGTGCGAGCGTGACCGCCACGCCAGGTGACGCCGGCGCTGACACCCTCCCCGAGGGCCTGCAGCTCCTCGCCGAAACGTTCACCTTCTCCCGGCGGACGCGCCCTCTTCTCGGCTTCGGGCACTACGCCACCGTCATCGAGACGGGCGGGCCGGAGGCCCTCGCCCTCGCCACCGACACGATCGGCACGAAGGCGCTCGTCGCCCAGGCGCTGGGCAAGTTCGACACCGCCGGCATCGACTGCGTCGCCATGAACGCCAACGACATCGTCTGCGTGGGGGCGGAGCCCATCGCGATGGTCGACTGCGTGCTCGTGGAGGAGATGGACGAGTCCTTCCTGGCGGAGATCGCCGTCGGGCTGCGCGAGGGCGCGCGACGGGCGCGCATCTCCATCCCGGGCGGGGAGACGGCGCGCGTCCCCGAGATGCTGCGCGGCCCCACCCCCGGACGCGCCTTCGACCTTGGCGGCACCTGCGCGGGGCTGGTCGAACCCGACCGCATCCTTACGGGCGCGGGCGTCGCCCCCGGCGATGCGCTCGTCGGGTTCGCCTCGTCGGGCATCCACAGCAACGGCTTCACACTGGCGCGCCGCACCTTCCGGGAGGCGGGCTGGGATCTGGGACGCTACGTCGAGGAGTTCGGGCGAACGCTGGGCGAGGAGCTGCTCGAACCGACCGCCATGTACGTCGACCTCGCCATGGCCCTGCTGCGGGAACTCGACGTGCGGGCGCTCTTCCACGTCACGGGCGGGGGCTTCCTCAACCTGCGCCGCCTCGAGGCCGAGGCCGGGTTCGCCATCGAGGCGCTGCCGCCGGTCCCCTCCATTTTCAGCGCCATCCAGCAGCTCTCGGGGCTCGACGACACCACCATGTACGCCGAGTACAACATGGGGGCCGGCTTCTGCGCGGTCGTGCCCGAGGCGGAGGCGGAGCAGGCCATCGCACTCGGCGCAGCCTGCGGCATCGAGGGCTGGCGGCTGGGAACGGCCACCGCCTCGACGGCGCGGGAGGTCACGATCCACGCGGGTGGCGTCCACCTGCGGGGCGGGGCGGAGGGGTTCGCGGCGAGTTAGGGGAGCTACGAGCGCGACTGCGGGTTGGCGGCCTCGCGCGGCGGGGGTGGGGCGCGGCGGATCGACCAGCGGCGGAAGCGCTCCTCCATGCGGGCGTGGCCCTGGCGCGCGATCATCTCCTCGCGCATGCGCAGGAAGTCCTCGCGCGTGCGCCCGCCGATCTGGCTGGCGTGGCAGAGAACGGCCTCGAGGCGCCCCTCCCAGTGGTCCGTCACGTCGACCGTGAAGTCAGCGTCCTCGCTGCCGGCGAAGAGCACCTCGTTCACCTGGTGCGAGGGGAGGCCGTCTTCCTCGTCGCGCGGGTAATAGAGCCGGTCGCGCACGAGCGGGTAGACGGCGTCGGCGGTGAGCACGCCGACGTTGCGGTGGTCGCGATGGTTGAAGCCACGGCGGAAGGCGTCCCAGGTCACGATCACATCGGGGCGGTGGATGCGGATGAGTCGCACGATCTGGCCGCGCAGCTCTTCCTCGTCGATGGTGTGGCCGTCGGGGTGCCCGAGGAAGACGCACTCCTTCACGCCGAGCGAGCGGCAGGCGGCGCGCTGCTCCTCCTCGCGGATGGCGGCCAGCTTCTCGGGGTGCATCTCCGGGTCGTGCGTGCCCTTGTCGCCGCCCGTGACGACGACGTAGACGACCTCGGCGCCCTCGGCGCACCACTTCGCCACGGTGCCGCCGCAGACGAACTCGGCGTCGTCGGGATGGGCCATGACGACCATGGCGCGCTCGGGCGTGCCCAGGGCGTTGGGATCGGGCTCCGGCTCCGACTCGCCCCCGGCCAGCCAGCGACCGACGGAGCGGAGGCTGTCCGCGACGCTCATGCGACCACCTCGGCGTTCGCGTGGTTGGCGATGACATCCTCGTAGAGGTCGTCCATGCGGCGCGCGATCTCGTCCCAGCGGAAGCGCTCGACGGACTCGCGGGCGGAGCGCGCGAAGTTCGCCCGCAGCTCGGGGTTGCGGATCAGCACCTCCAGCTTCTCCGCGAACGGCTCGGGGCAGCGCCAGGGAATCAGGTACCCGTTCACGCCGTCCGTCACGGTCGAGACGAGCCCGCCGACGCGCGAGGCCACGACGGGCGTGCCGCAGGCCATCGCCTCGACCGCCACCAGCCCGAAGCTCTCGTAGTAGCTCGGCACCACGCAGACATCGGCGGCGCTGTACCAGGCAGGCAGATCCTCGTGGGGGACGGCGCCGGTGAAACGCACGCCGCCCCCGAGGCCGGCCGCCCGCGCCTGCGCCTCAAGCTCGGCGCGAAGCTCGCGACCGTGTTCGTCACCGCCCACGACCAGCAGGAGCACCTCCGGGTCCTCCAGCTGCGCGACCGCGTCGATGAGGACATCGACGCCCTTCAGCTTCTCCAGACGTCCCACCCAGAGCAGCACCGGGCGGTCCAGCTCGATGCCGAGCGCGCGGCGGCACTCATCGCGGTCGCGGGGACGGAAGAGGTCGGTATCGATGCCGCAGGGGATGCTCACCATGCGGGCAGGGTCGGCGTCGTAGTAGCGCGCGAGCAGGTCGTGTTCGTGTCCGCAGGCGGAGATGATGGCGTCGGCGGAGGCGGCCAACTCGCGTTCGCGGCGGATGCGCTCGCCCGGCTCTTCCTCGGAGATGCGGGCCCGGTTCTTCACCTCGCCGAGCGTGTGGAACATGACGAGGTGGGGGGCGCCCTGCGCCCGCGCGAACGGTTCGCCCGCGGCGATGGCCTGCCAGTAGTGGCTGTGCACGAGGTCGTAGGTGTGGCCCTCGTTGGCGGCGAAGCGGGTCATTTCGGCGGCAAAGGCGGGAACGAAGGGCGTCAGCAGCTCTTTCTCGAGCGGCGCCGGCGGCCCCGCGGGAAGCTGCACCAGGCGCAGGTTGGGGGCGAGCGCCGTGACCTCGGGCCGCTCGCCGTCGAGGCGCGTGAAGATGTCGACCTGATGCCCGCGCCGCGCCACCTCGCGCGAGAGCTCGTGCACATACACGTTCATGCCGCCCGTGTGGCGACCCCCGAGCGGCGCTACGGGGTTCGTGTGGTAGGAGACCTGCGCGATTCGCATGAGCGTCCCGGTAGCGTAGCGCTTAATCGCCCTTGGGCGCTTTGAGTGCGGGGGCATCCTCCTGGGAACCGTCTGCCCCATCCATCAGATCGAGAAGAGCGGAAGCACTGCCAAGGGTCACCCCTCGCTGCAGGCCGGTACCGGCAAACGTGGGGAACTGTGGGCGGCGTTCATACCTTTGCCGGTTGTCCTCAGGCACACCACAAGCATTGGCGAACGGCCTAACTATGTCCAGCGTCAGACCTCACCCCCGCGACAGGCGCAGCCTGACGATGTCGCGGGGGTGGCCGCCGAGGTGGCGCTTGTACGGTTCCTGCCCGCGCAGGAAGTCGACGGCCTCGCGGCCGCGCTCGATGGCGTCGCGCACGAGGAGCGCCTTCGAGAGCAGGCCCACCGCCAGCGACCCCAGCGAGGGATCGTAGCCGCTGTTGTAGAGCATCGTCGAGCCACCCCCTTCGAGGGCGAAGATGCGGGCGGCAGGGCGCCCATCGAGCGTGAGCGTGGAGAGTCGCGCGAGCCCGTGCTCGCCGAGGCCGGCGGCGAGATCGCGGAAGAGGGCCTCGCGTTCCGGCGTGAGGAAGGCCGCCTTCGCTTCGCGGCTCTCGCGCATCATCGCGAGCAACCCCTCGACCGCCTCCGCCACCTCCCCGGGCGCGGTCGCCGAAACGAACCCGATCTCGCCCGCGCGCTCGAGGTTGCGCAGCTTGCGGCGCAGCTCGTGGCGGTGCTTCTTCGGGAGCGCTTCCTGGTAGGCCTCCCACGTGGCGGGAAGCTCGACGGTCGGCGTGACCGCCTCCGGCTCCTCGCTCGCGCTCCAGCCGTAGCGTTCGGCGGCGGCAAGCAGCGCTGAGCGGAGAGGAGCGGCGGCAGGGAGTCCCCACGCCTCGAACCCCGACGCGAGGTCTTCCATGAGCCACTCGACGAGGGCGGCCGCCGCCCCGGGCTCATGACCGCGTGCGACGAGCGCGCCCGAGTGGTCGCTCAGGTCGGGGTCGCCGAGGAACCGCGGCGCCTCGCCCCCGACGTCGAGGGGGATGACACCCACGAGCGGCGCCTCGCCTTCTTCGTCGGCGGGCGGGCGCAGGGCGAGGAAGACGGGGAAGGCGTCAGTCCCGCAGTGACGCAACCAGGCCTCGTGCCAGACGGGGTGGGAGAAGGGCATGGCGCCCGCGATCGAGCGGTGCAGCGCCGCCCACTGCGGCGCGAGGGTCTCGAAGGGCTCGGAGGTGATGAACGGCAGCGGCCCACCCTCAACGGTGGGCTCCATACCGGCCGCCGCCTCGGGCACGGGGCCTAGGAGGAGCCGTGGACGAGCGCGAGGAACTCGGAGCGCGTCACGCTCGACCGCTTGAACTGGCCCCGCATGGCGCTCGTGACCAGGCGGCTGCCCGGCTTGCGCACGCCCCGCATGGTCATGCACAGGTGCTCGGCCTCGACCACGACTGCGACGCCATCTGCCTTGAGGGATTCCATGACCGTCTCCGCCACCTGGCTCGTCAGCCGCTCCTGGAGCTGCGGGCGGCGTGCGAAGGCCTCGACCACGCGCGCGAGCTTGCTGATGCCGACGACGCGCCCGTCGGGCATGTAGCCCACGTGCGCTTCGCCGTGGAATGGGAGCAGATGGTGCTCGCACATGCTGTAGAAGGGGATGTTGCGCAGGATGACCATCTCATCGTGCGCGACCTCGAAGCCGACCTTCAGGAACTCGCCGGGGTCTTGCGCCAGCCCTTCGAAGATCTCCGAGTACATCTCGGCGATGCGCCGCGGCGTATCGACCAGACCCTCGCGAGTGGGGTCGTCGCCCACCGCCTCGAGCATCTCGGTGACGGCCGCGCGGATGCGCGCCGCGGCGATGCCGGATTCAGGTACGACTGCCATGGGGACGGATCGTACGAGAAGAGCGCCGCGCTGTCGCGCGGTTGCGGAGAGCGCGGTGCTGGCTGCCCGCGAGCGCTACGGCAAGCGAGTCCTCGTCGCCTTTCCGCCTGGCAGGCGCTCCACCGTTCTCCGAGGGGTGGCTCACACCTTCTTCGTCATCGGGCGGAGACGCTCAGGGACAGTCAGTTTCCGAGTCGCGTGGTTGGCGCCGGGGGAGTTGCACTGGAACGCTCCTCCGACTGGGCCTAGATAGAAAAAGAGCCGTCCTCCCACTTGCGGCGGAAGGACGGCTTCCCGTAACGGCAAACACCGCCGGGTTGGTGGCTTCAGCGTAGCCGCGCAAGGATTCACTGGGCAACCATCACACTGCCCCAGCCGCGCATCGCGAGCGAAGCGAACGCTCTTCCTACGACTCCAGCCAGAGCACGTCGCCGTGCAGGTCGGGGGCGTGGTCGCGGGAGGCGAAGACGGCGTATTCGGCCTTGCTCGCGCCGATGGTCGTGTTGTCGCCGTGGCCGGGCCAGACCGTCATCTCGTCGGGGAGGGCGTAGAGGCGGGAGGTGATCGAGCCGATCTCCTGCTGGAGCAGTTCGTTCGAGCGAGAGTTTCCCGGGCCGCCGGGGAAGAGGGTGTCGCCGACGAAGGCGTGCGAGCCGTGGACGAAGGCCGTGCTCGCGGGGGTGTGGCCGGGAATGGAGATGACCGCGAAGGCGAGACCGCCCACGTTCACGGTGTCGCCGTCCGTGACCGACTCGTCGAGCAGGCCCTCGGGAATCCAGGGCTCGACCGGATCGGCGATGAGGCGGCAGCCGTAACGCTCCTTGAGCGCGGCAATGCTCGCCGTGTGGTCCTGGTGCGAGTGCGTCAGCAGGATGGTGGAGGGCTCGATGCCGGCGAACTCGACGGCGGCGATGCTCTTCTCGACCTCGTCGGGCGCGTCGATGAAGGCGGCCACGCCGGAGGCCTCGTCGATCACGATGTAGATGTTGTTGCCGAATCCGGCGGGCCCCGCCCGCACGATGCCGAGATCGCCATCGACCAGCTTCTCCATGGCGTCATCCCCCTGTCGTCGGTTTCGCGCCAAGGGTACGCGCGCGGGGGGCTCAGCGGGGCGCCGGAATCGGATCGCCAGCTTCAAGGGCATCGTCGATCCACGCCCTCAGGGCGCGTTCGACATTCGCGAGCAACTCCTCATCATTACGACCCTGGGCGATGCATCCCGGAAGTTCCTTCACCTCAGCCACCCACCCGGCATCGCCATCTTCGCTCCCGCTGCGGACGACATGGATGCAATACGGGCGGTCGAAATAGCTGTTGATGTTCTGGGCGGTCACTCCAGCCTCCTCCCCAACGAAAAGAGGGGGAGTGCCAGCGTATCAGCCGGCACTCCGCCCTGTGTTAGCTGGCCTCGGAGGCGGGCTTGCCGGAGGCCGTGCTGGTCAGGCGACCGGCGGCGAGGCCGACGAATACGCCCAGGACCGTCTCCAGGACATGCGTGAGGGTGCTGCGCACACCCGCATCGCCATCAACCGCACCGAGGGCGATGAGGCCCAGCAGCGAGACCACCAGCACAAGCGCGAGCACCGAGACGACGTTGACGATGTTGCGGCCGACCGCGATCTGGGCGCTGGTCATGCCCGCGCCACCCGGCCGGTCGCCACCTCAATGGGGCAGTCCGTGCGTGGCCGCAGTGCGCCGTGCAGGGCGAGGCCGGCAGCGGCGCGCAGGAGCACCGCCAACGCCTTCCCGTAGTTCCAGAGATACGTTTGCATTCCATCCTCCTTGGAAGTTGTGAGGGGATGGTCGCCGCGAAGGGGGCGAGGGCCGAGGGGGAGATGTCGCACAGGCGAGAGCGGGGACGGCATTGCATGCTATGTTCGTTTGGCGCCCGACTGAGGGGCGCAGGGAGACCGACGTGGAGAACCTGACGATTGGGACGCACATCCTCGCGCGAGACGCGAGCGGGCTCATCGACGGCATCGTGGCGGCGGAACGGGCCGGCCTGGACACAGCCTGGCTCACGAGCGGCGGGCCCGCCCCCGACCCCCTCGCCGTGTTCGCGGCCGCCGCCGGCGAGACGGAGCAGATCGGGTTCGGGACCTCGATCATCCCCACCTTCCCCCGCCACCCACTGGCCGTGGTGCAGGGGGCGGTGGTCGTCGATCAGCTCGCGCCGGGGCGGCTGAAGCTGGGCGTCGGCCCCAGCCACAAGCCAGCGGTGGAGGGCACCTACCGTTTCGAGTTCGTGCGTCCCCTCCAGCACCTGCGCGAGTACCTCACGATCCTGAACGCCATCCTCAAGGAGGGCGCGGTCGAGTTTCACGGCGAGCGGCTGCACTGCGAAGCGCAGCTGCAGGCCCCCACCCAGGTACAGGTGCTTGCTTCGGCCCTGCGGCCAAACGCCTACCGCCTCTGCGGCGAGCTCGCCGACGGCGCCATCTCCTGGGTGAGTCCGCTGCCGCATTTGCGACGCGTGGCCGTGCCCGCCATGGAGGAGGGAGCGCGGGCGGCGGGGCGGCAGCGACCGGCACTCGTCGCGCATGCCCCGGTGGTCGTGTCGGAGGACGCCGATGCGATCTGGGCGGCGGCGCAGGCGCAGCTCGGCTTCTATCCGCGGCTCCCCTTCTACTCCGCCATGTGGCAGGACGCCGGCTTCCCCGAGGCGGCGGACGGCACGTTCTCCCGGGCGATGTCGGACGCGCTCGTGATCCAGGGGTCCGAGGAAGCGGTAGTCGAGCGCATCCGCAGGCTGCCACCGTCCGGCATCAACGAGATGCTCGCGGGCGTGCTCCGCCTGGAGAGCGATCCCGCGGCCGCCGACCGCACGATCGAGCTGCTGGGGGCGATCGCAAAGGAATCGTAGCTCCCGTTACCGCAGCGGGGGCCGTGTCGTATAGTCGGCGACCAGGTAGCGCTGTGCCCAGGCGGGAGAGGCCCCGGGGGCGCATGGGGTGTTCTCGTGTACCGCCGAGTCCCGCAGCGAGGGGGTTGGCCCTGCACGAGCCCCTGGAGATCGGCCAATTCGCGATCGTCGCCCACGAACCACACGAACGTGGCGCGACCGTCGGCATTGCCGCAGGGAATGCCGACGGCGCTGAGCGCGCCGAGCTGTTCGCCCTGGCGGAAGGGACCACGCCTGCCGCCAATGAGTACGCCGGGCACCTCATCTCGCAGGCGGAACGCTCCTGGAAGACGCTCAACCTGAGCCTCACGGGGGCGCTCATCGCCATCTTCGGCGAGGCCCAGCGTTCCCTCATGGAGTGGAACACGCGCAGCATCTCGCAGCACCGGGTGGGACTCGGGCTTGGCTGCCTGGCGCGGCAGGGCGACCGCATCGTGCTCGCCGTGCGCGGCCCCACCAGCATCCTCCACGCCTCCGGCGAGACGGTCACGTTCCTTGAACCGGACGACGAACACGCGGAGGCGATGAACGGGCTCGAGCCCGGCCAACCGCAGCTCACGTCCCTCACCCTGGCCCCCGGCGATCGTGTGCTGCTGGCCACCACGAACGTCGCCGAGGCCCTGAGCGAAGAGGAGCTGGGCGGCATCCTCGCCCGCGCCCTGCCCGAGATCCTGCCCAACCTGTACCGCCGCATCACGCACCTGCGCGACGCCGCCGTCCTGCTCGTGGGGGTTCCCGAGGGCGGCGAACAGATCCTGCCCCCGCCGGAGCCGCCTGCCGCGCGGGAGGCCAACGAGGGCCCCATCATCGGCGGCGTGGCCCCCGCGAGCGACGCTCCCGGGGGGTTCCAGCCGAGCCTCTTCGTTCACAGCAGCTCCGGGGCCACCGCCCTGGAGTTGGCACGGAAGCGGCTTGCCGACGCCGACTCGCGATCACGGGTTGCGGCCGAGCTGCCCCAGGAACTGCCCCTCGCCCGGGCACACGAGCTGCCGCCCCTGAGGCGGGCGGTGGGCGACGGCGGCGAGCCGCCCCGCCGTCCCGCTGCCACTGGCCGCGGCGCAACGGGAGGCAGCTTCTTCCGCGAGGTCGCGCACGTGCGACAGGCGCCGCCTCCGTCGCTGGCTTCCCACCACACGAGCGCCGCCCCGGTGAGCCAGCTGGCGGCGGACCGGCGCATGCAGCTCGCGGCCAGCGCGAGCGTGCCCAGCTCCGGCCGCCTGGCCACGCAGGGCCCCGCCCGCGAAGCCGTCGTTCGCGTGCGCAGCAGCATGGGCGCCGGTCGCAGCGGCGGGCGCGGCGCCACGACCACGGGTGGCTTCTCGCCGCCCTCCTGGCTCATCGTCGTGGTGGGGACGATACTGCTGGCCGGCATCGCCAGCTGGGCCACGCTCCCCAGCGTGTTCGAGAGCGACGACGAGACGCGGCTCTCCGAACTCATCGACGAGGCCGAGCGCGAGATCGCCACGGCAAGCGCCGTGGACCAGGCCGCGGTGCGCCGTGAAGCGCTCACCCGCGCCCGCGGCATCCTCCTCGAAGCCATGGCGCTTGATGGCGGCCACAGCGGCGAGCAGTTACTGCAGCAGGTCGACCGGGAGATCGCCGCCCTCAACGCCATCGTTGCTCCGACCGCCGTCCGCCCCATCGCCGACCTGCGCGGCTTCGGCGAAGCACCCATCGCCGCGCGCCAGCTGGTGATCGGCGATTCGTACGCCTACGTGCTGGACTCCGCAGGTTCGCAGGTCATCTCCATCAACCTTTCGACGGGCAAGAAGGCGTCCGTCTTCCCCATGGGCGACGAGACGCCCCTGGGGCCCGTCACCATCACCTACGCCGACGCCTCCCGCCCCGGGGGCGCGGCGCTGCTTATCGCCGACGAAGGGGGAACCCTGTGGGCGTGGAGCGCCACGGGTTGGGTCACGGAGGTCGAGTTCGCCCGCCCCGAGGGCCTCACCGTCACGGACCTGTACTTCACCGCCGGGGCGCTCTACGTGCTCGACGCCCCCAACGCCGCCATCTTCCGTTTCGCGGCGACCATCTCGGGCTTCAGCCTGGAGCCCCACCTTGTGCGCCAGGCCCCGGAGCTTGCGAACGCCCGTCACCTGATGGTGGAAGACGAGGGCGACATCTTCACCGCGGGCGAGGACGGGACCGTTCGCCGCATCGGCCGCGAGCTCACGCTGGTGCTCGCCCAGAGCGGGATCGACAAGCCCCTGGCCGCCGGGGCCACGCCCTACCCGCACGGGCTCGCCGGCGAGGTCGCGATTCTGGACGCGAGCGCCGACCGCATCGTGATCCTCGATCGCGACGGCACGTTCCTGCGCCAGTACCGCCACGAGGACCTGGAGAACCTGACGGCCTTCTCGATGCGAGACGGCTACGGGTACGTGATCAGCGGCGAGCAGTTGCGGCGGATCACGTTCTAGGGAAAGTCTGAACAACTCGCCAGAGCGAGCGAGCAGATGCGATCATGGCGCGTGAACCGGAGAGGGAGGGTGCCCCCATACATCAGCCGACGTTCGCCAGCGTGGAGTTCGAGCAGAAGAAGCGGAAGACGCGGCGTGAGTTGTTCCTCGAGCGCCTCGACGCCCTTGTGCCCTGGGATGAGTTGGAGGGGCGCATCGAGCCGCACTACCCGAAGGCGGGACGGGGACGGCGGCCCTACCCGCTGGCGGTGATGCTGCGCAGCCACTGCGTCCAGCTCTGCTACAACCTCAGCGACCCCGCCATGGAGGACCTCCTCTACGAGGCCGAGTCGGTGCGCCGCTTCTGCGGTCTCACCCTGACCGAGGCCATTCCCGACGAGAGCACCATCCTCCACTTCCGCCACCTGCTGGAGCGCCACAACCTGGGGACGAAGCTGTTCGAGACAATCAACGCCCACCTCGCCCGCCGCGGCCTGCGCCTGCGCGAGGGCACGATCGTGGACGCCAGCATCATCGAGGCGCCCTCGTCGACGAAGAACCGCCAGCGCGCGCGACCCGGAGATGCACCAGACGAAGAAGGGGAACGAGTGGCACTTCGGCATGAAGCTGCACATCGGCGTGGACGCCGACAGCGGGCTGGTGCACAGCATGAGGGCGACGGCGGCGAACGTGGCCGACGTGACGGAGGCGCACCGCCTGCTGCACGGCGAGGAGCGGGAGGCGTACGGCGACGCGGGCTACCAGGGCGTGGAGAAGCGTCCCGAGCAGGCGCGCGCGGAGGTCGCGTGGCGCGTAGCCATGCGACCCGGCCTGAGGCGGCTGCTTGAGCCGGGGAGCGCGGCGGCGCGGGCGGAGCGGGAGAAGGCGTCGCTGCGGGCGCAGGTGGAGCACCCCTTCCTCGCGGTGAAGCGGCGCTTCGGCTACGACAAGGTGCGCTACCGCGGTCTGGCCAAGAACCGGGAGCGGCTGGCGCTGCTGCTGGGCTTGACGAACCTGCTCAGAGCCGAGCCCCAACTCGCCTGACCCGGGGAGCAGTGCGTCCCCCGCGCCCGTCGAAGCGGGACGGGAGGGCAAAAGAAGCCCCCGCCCTCCCCCCGGCCCCCTCCCCTGCGGTCCTCCTTGTCCAATACAACCTGCTGCCGGCAGCAAATCGCCGCCGGCAGCCTACTTGCTCAGAGGATTCCTAGCGGGCCAGCGCGCGCGCCAGAGGTAGGCCAGCGCACCGCAGGCCACACCAACGTTGAGGGACTGCACGCGGCTATCCATGGGGAGCGCCACACGGAAGTCGCTGACCTCGCCCAGGAGGCGGCTCACGCCCCGTTCCTCCCCGCCGAGGACGAGGGCCGTGCAGTCCGGCCAGTCGAACGTGGTGGCGTCCGCGGCCCCTTCACCCGGGGAGGCGGCCACCACCCAGTAGCCGGCCTCCTTCAGCTGCGCCAGGGCGCGGGCCAGGTTCTGGGGCGCGGCCACGGGCGCGAGGAAGCTGAGGCCGGCGCTCGCGCGGTGGACGCCGGGCGTGAGCGCCACCCCCCGGCGGGCCGGCAGCACCACCACCTCCGCGCCCGTCGCCACCGCCACCCGCAGCACCGCTCCGGTGTTCTGCGGGTCCGTGACGCCATCGAGGACGAGCGCCAGTGAGGGGCCGCTCACTTCACGCGGCAGCACCGCGACGGGCAGCGCCCTCAGCCGCACGAGCACCCCCTGGTGCACGCCCCCGCCCGTCAGCTCCGCGAGCCGCTCGGGCTCGACCGCCTCCACCGGCAGGCCCTGTGCGGCCGCTTCCTCCACGAGCGCGGCCACGCGAGGGTTGGCGCCCCCTTCGGCGTGCAGGAGGCGCCTGACGACGCCCTGGCGGAGCGCCTGCTCGCAGGCGTGAACACCGAACGCGAGATCGTCGGGGGTGGCTCGCGGCTTCGGCCGCTGACGCGCCATCGCTTGCTCTCCTTGCTTCCCGGACGTGAACCCTTCGCGAGCTGCGGCAGGACGCACAGGCTACGGCTGTCCTACACTCAGACAAACCTTGCCACCGCCACCGCCCCATGTCTCGCGGGCGATGGTCTGGCGACATCCACGGGCGGGCCTGTGACCCGCCGGGGAGCCTTATTCCATGGCCACGCCGGTGACCCAGGCTTGAGCGGGCGCACCGTCGCAAGGAGAGCAATCCAGGTCCTGGCGGCGTTGGCCGTGCTCGCCGCGACCGTCGCGGCCCAGCCCGGCGAGGTCACGCGTGAGCCCGTCGCCGACCACTGGGTGAGCGTGCGCCTGGCGGGAGGGGTCGGGGCTGCCGGCAGCCTGGAGGCCCGCGGCTACCGCCAGCTGCCCGTGCCCGAGGGAATGGCGCCCGAGGCCTACCGCGCCTGGCTCGAGGAGCAACCCGGCGTCCTCAGCGCGGTCGCCGACGCGCCCGTCAGGGCGGCGGCGGGGCCCAACGACCTCTTCTACCGGGGCGTGCAGAGCCCCTACCTGGAACCAGTGGGAGCGCCGGCCGGTTGGGACATCACGACGAACGCCGAGACGATCGTCGTGGCGGTGCTCGACACGGGCATCGACCTGAGCCACGAGGATCTCGCGCCCAACCTCTGGCAGAACCTGAACGACGCCGACAACGACGGCGTGGACGACGACAACAACGGGTGCATCGATGACCGCTACGGATGCCGCTTCATCAACCTCACGCCCAAGCGGACGAGGGAGTGCGGCTACGACTCGAGCACCCCGACCGGTGATGTCTGGGACGACCACGGGAGCCCTGACGAGCCGGATGGTCGTCCGTACTACGGCTCACACGGCACGGCTGTGGCGGGGATCATCGGCGCGCGCGGAAACAACAGCGTGGGCATCGCGGGGGTGGCCTGGCGCGTTCGCCTGATGACCCTGAAGGTGTTGGATTGCGGGCCCGACCGCGACGACCCGGGGGGCGAGATGTCGAACGTTGCGCGGGCCATCGACTACGCCCGCCGCATGGGCGCCGACATCATCAATCTCAGCCTCGCCAGCGAGCCCGGCAATCCCGCAGCCGACATCCCGGTGCTGCGTGAGGCGATCCAGGAGGCGCTGGCCGAGGGCATCATCATCGTGGCCGCGGCCGGCAACCACGACGCCCTCGGCGTCGGCTTCCCCGCCGCCTACGCCCAGTACGCGAACGTCATCGGCGTCGGCGCCAGCGACGCTTCCAGCGAGAACGCCTGGGCTCCGTACAGCTCCTACGGCGGCGGCGTCGACGTGGCCGCCCCCGGGGGGTTGCTCACGGGCAACCGCCTCGCGAGCACCATCCGCTCCGACCTCCTGCCGCTGCCTTACGGAACGCTTCACCCCGCAACGAGCTTCGCCACGCCCGTCGTGACGGGCTTGTTCGCCCTGGTGATGGCGCGCAACCCCGACCTCACGATGGAGGAGTACATCGCCATCGTGCAGGATTCCGCCGCGCCCGCCACACCCGCCTCCCATGGGGGCAATTGGGCGGGCAGCGGCGTCATCGACATACGGGCCGCCCTCGAACGCGTCCCCATGACCGTCAGCGGCGCCGTTCTCGAGGACTGGACCCGCGCCCCGGCGGGAACGCCGGTGCGCGCCCTCATCGACGGCGTGGAGTGCGGGGCCACGGAGACGGAGACCTCGAACGGGTTCACGCGTTACTCGCTGCGCGTCGCGACGGAGCACGAAGTCGCAGGCTGCGGCGCCCTCGGGCGCGAGGTCGAATTTCTCGTTGGAGACCGCACCGCCAGCGCGCCACTCCCATGGAGCGCCCGAAACGAGACGCTCGCCGTCGAGGAGCACGGCCTGAACGCCGTCGCGCCGCCGCCGGGCGCCATCGTCGTGCAGGAACTGGGCGAGGGCTGGAGCCAGGCCGCCTACCTGGGGCCCACCATGTCCCTCCCTCAGGCCACCTCCATCCTCCCCGAGTCCCTGGCGGTCATCGCCGTCTGGGACGCCGACGCCGAGGGTGGCGGCGTCATGCTGCTCTACTACCCCGATGCACCGGACTACGCGCAGACGCTGACCGAACTGTCCCAGTACGACGCGTTCTGGATGTACAGCGAGGGCGGTTCCATCGCCACGCCCAATCCCCAGCCCCCGGCGGGCCGCGAGCTGGCGCTGGTGGAAGGCTGGAACGCATTTGTCTACACCGGCCGGGCCCGCGCCGTGGAGGAGGCCCTGGCGAGCGTGGACGGTCTCTACGACCAGGTGCTCCACTACGACAACCTCGCCAGCGACTGGACCTCCTACCTGCCGGGCTCGCCTCCCCAGCTGAACGACTACGGCGGGCTCCACCCCTTCCGTGTCTACTGGATCCGCATGACCGCCCCCGGCACCCTGGTCATGGAGTAGCGCGACAGGGGCCGGTTCGGGCTGCCGCACCGGCCGGCGCAAGCTGAGGGCATGGCCGAGACTCGTTGCGGCGCGCCCACGCGCGGCGGTTCCCCCTGCCGCTTCCCCATCGATCGCTGCCCCCATGAAGCCCACGCCGCCTCCCGCGCAGGGGGAGCCAGCCACCCGCCCCCGCCTCCTCCCACCGAGGCGGTCCGCGAGCGCGATCTGCGTACGCTCGTCTGGTGGCTGATCGAGGAGACGCTGGCCGGGCGCATCACGCCCCCCGAGGCCTCGGCCGTGAACCGCATGATGCACACGCTCCTGGAACTGGGTCCCACCCCCGAGGCGGACGAGCAGGCCCTGCAGGAGGTGGCGCTACGCGGCCTGCTGATGCACGGCGTGCCGCCCCGCACCCCCGAGGAGTGGAAGCGCGCTTCCCAGATCTTCGACGACGCCGCGCTGGCGGAGTTCCGACGCTGGGATACCGGTGCGGCCGACCCGCCCGGGGACGGGCCCCGGCGGGCTTAGTCGCTCCCGCTACTGCCCGGCGCCCCCGTCGGAACCGCCATCGCCATCCGCGGGAGGCGTCGGGGTGGACGTCGGGGTGGACGTGGGCTCCGGAGTCGGCTCGGGTGTGGGCTCCGGGGTTGGTTCTGGGGTCGGCTGCGTCAGTGGCTCCGGGTCTTCCTCCACACCGGTCGTGACCGTGCCCTCGGGCGTCGGCGCGGTCAGTGGTTCGGGATCGTCCTCAACGTCGACCGTGACTGCCGGCTCCTGCGTGGGTTCGGGCGTGGGCTCTGGAGTCGGTTCAGGGGTGGGCGCCGGTGTGGGCGCCGGTGTGGGTTCCGGTGTGGGTTCCGGCGTGGGCTCCGGCGTCGGCTGGGGCGTCGGCTCGGGGGTGGGCTCATCGAGCGGGGTGACTCCGGTGGCGCTCTCGCCGCTTGCGGCGGCCGCCACCTCGTAGGCCTGGTCGATGGCCTCGGCGGCGGCCGGAGCGTGCTCCTCCTCGACCTCTCTGAGGACCGCCGCGGCGGACTCGCTGATGCCCCGCACCCTGGCCTGCTGGAGGGTGTCGAAGGGCTCCTCCCCGACGAGCTCGTGGATGTCTTCGAGCTCGTTGGTGAAGCTGTTGATGTGATCTTCGCTGAGATTCCCGCGGGAGACGAGCGTCTGGATCTCTTCGATACGCTCCTGGGCCAGGGAGATGTGCACGTTGATGCGATCGTCGCCCTGGGCGAAGCGCACCTGCGCCTGCTCCGAAGCACGCTTGAAGCCGTAATTCCACTCGCCCGGCACCGAATCGCCGGCGGTGATGAAGGCGAACGTGATCACGCCCAGCATCCCCGCCACCGCCACCACGGCGACGGAGGCGAGGGCAGCGCCCAGCTGGCCGAAGCGGGACGGCGCCGGCAACGGGGACTCGGGCGCGCCGCCGATGACGGGTTCGGCGCTCGCCAGCACCCTCGCCTTCAGGGAGCCCTCGAAGTGGTAGCTCGCCTCCTCCTGCTCCAACGCGCGCCCGATGATCTGGCCGGTTGAGAGCAGCGGCTTCAGCCAGGCCTGCTCCTCCTCGGGGTAGCGCGCGAGGATGGTCGCGATCTCAATGCCCTCCTCGTAGAGGACGAGCGCCTCGGCGAACAGTTCGGCCTGCGGATCAGGCGAGCGGCGGAAGAATTTCGGCAGGCGCATCACTCCTCAGCGACCATCCCCTGCAGCCTGGCGATGGCCTTGTGCTGGAGCACCTTCACGTTGTTCTCGGTCTTGTGCAGCACGCTCGCTGTCTCGGCCACGGAGAGCCCGGCGCCGAAGCGCAGGGCGATCACGTCGCGCTGGGCCGGCGACAGCCTGACCGTAGCCTCGCGCACCACCTGGATCGTGGCCTGCAACTCGTAGGCCACCACGTGGTCCTGGCGCGTATCGGGGAGCGTCTCGGAGAGCTGCGCGGGCACACCGCGACGGCGCTTGCGGCGCACATGCGAGATCACCTCGTTGCGCGCGATGCGGAAGATCCAGGCCCCGAAGGGCAACCCCCGCCACTCGAACCGCTTCAGGTTCGCCACGACCCGCACGAAGACCTCTTCGGTCACGTCCTCGGCGTCCTGCGTGGAGCGGACGCGTCCGGCCACGTAGCGGTACACGCGCGGGAAGTAGAAGGTGTAGAGCGTGCTCAGCGCTTCCTGGTCGCCCGACTGCGCCTGCTCGACGGCCTTTCGCTCGTCGAAGTCCGGAGCAAGCTGGCTGGGCGCCATCGGTTCCACACGCGCTCCCACTCCGCGCCGCTTCCACGGCACGCCCCCACCACTCCACGCGAGCATAGTGAGCCGCCCCGGTCGAGCGCAACATACCTGTGATAACGCGGCAGGCGCGCAAAGGTTAATGGCGCGCGCCCGCCGTTCGTTGACTGCCCTCCGGCCACGCTCGTAGCATTCGCGAAGCACCCCCACGCAGGAGTGGCATGGCGAAGTTCATTTTTGTGACCGGCGGCGTGGTCAGCGGCGTCGGCAAAGGCATCACGACCGCCAGTATCGGGCGCCTGCTGAAATCCCGCGGAATCTCTGTCACCGTCCAGAAACTCGACCCCTACCTCAACGTCGACCCCGGCACCATGTCGCCCTACCAGCACGGCGAGGTGTTCGTGACGGCCGACGGCGCCGAGACGGACCTCGATCTCGGCCACTACGAGCGCTTCCTCGACCAGGACCTCTCCGCTGCCTGCTCCGTCACCAGCGGCCAGGTCTACCGCGCCGTGCTCGACCGTGAGCGCCACGGCGACTACCTCGGGGGCACCATCCAGGCCGTTCCCCACCTCACGAACGAGATCAGGGCGCGCATCTACGCCGCCGCCGATGAGAGCGACGCCGAGGTCATCATCTGCGAGGTGGGAGGCACCGTCGGCGACATCGAGGGCCAGACCTTCATCGAGTCGATGCGCCAGATCCGGCACGATGTCCCCCACGACGACTTCCTCAGCGTGCACGTCACTTTCCTGCCCTACATCGGGGCCACGGGCGAACTGAAGACGAAGCCCACGCAGCACTCGGTGAGCGAGCTGCGCTCCATGGGCATCCAGCCCGACGCCATCCTCGCCCGCAGCGACCACCCCGTGCCGGGCGACATCTGCAACAAGATCGCCGACTTCTGCGACGTCGACCGCAGGGCGGTCATCCCCCTGGAAACGGTCGACACGATCTATGCCGTGCCTCTGATTCTCGAGGGCCTCGGGTTGGGCGACTTCGTGCTCGAACGGCTCGGACTGCAGCAACGGGCCCACGACCTGACGGCCTGGGAGGCGATGGTCGAACGCCAGCGCAACCCCGATCGCTTCCTCGAGGTGGCGATCGTCGGCAAGTACGTGGAGCTGCAGGACGCCTACCTCTCGGTGAAGGAAGCGCTCGTGCACGCGGGCGTGGCCCAGGACACGGAGGTCAGCATCCGCTGGGTGCACGCGGAGGATCTGGAGACGCGTCCCGCCGAGGCGGTGCTGGCGGGCGTGGACGGCATCGTCGTGCCGGGCGGCTTCGGGGAGCGCGGCTGGGAGGGCAAGATCGCCGCCGCCCGCTACGCCCGCGAGCAGGGCATCCCCTACTTCGGCCTCTGCCTGGGCCTGCAGGTGATGGTCACCGAATTCGCGCGCAACGTCTGCGGCTGGGAGGGGGCCAACTCCACCGAGTTCGACCCGGAATCACCCTGGCCCGTCATCAGCCTGCTCGAGGAGCAGGAGGGGATCACGGCCAAGGGCGGCACCATGCGCCTGGGCTGGTACCCCTGCCGCCTGCGTCCCGGAAGCCTGGCCGCCGCGACCTACCCCGAGGGCCTCGTGAACGAGCGCCACCGCCATCGCTGGGAGCTGAACAACCGCTACCGCGAGGAGCTGGAGGCCGCCGGCCTGGTGGTGGCCGGCGCCTCGCCCGACGGAGCCCTGACCGAGATCGCGGAGCTGGCGGACCACCCCTTCATGCTGGGTACGCAGTTCCACCCCGAGCTGCAGAGCCGGCCCAACCGGCCCCATCCCCTCTTCCACGCCTTCGTGGCCGCCGCGCTCGCCCGCAGCGCGTCACAGACCGAGGCCGCCACCCCCGCAGCCATCGCCAGCTAGTGGACGGCTGGCGCATCGTCCACACGCTCGCGCTCATCTGGATGGGCGCCGGCCTGGGAGCGACCTACCCGCTCATCGTCCGCGCCTGGCTCTCGAAGGACGTGCAGTTCCAGATGTACGCGCTCGGCGAGGCCGCCAACAACGAGACGCGCGTCCTCCTGCCGGGGGCCATGCTCTCGGGCGCGACCGGGTTCTTCTGGGGCGTGGCCGAATACAACTTCTTCCGCGAGGGCTGGCTGGCGGCGCTCACGGGGCTCTTCGTGCTGTTCTGGCTGGTCTGCCTGCCCCTCCTCGGCTTCGGGCTGCGGCGGGCGCGCATGGCCGCGCTCATCGCCGCTAAGCAGGGCGAGGTCACCGACGAGCTCCGCGAGATCCTCGACGACCGCGTCCCCCTCGTCTTCGGCACGGTCCTCGTCCTCAGCGTCCCCCTGCTCGCCTGGCTGGCCATCTTCAAGCCGTTCTAGGTAGCCGGCCCACCCAGCACGGAAACTCCACCTCCCAATGCACGCCCCGCCCAAGACAGGCTCAAGGCCTAAGCTTTCCCTAGCCCCCGTACAGGTTGTGTTTCGGGTCAATCCACACAACAACGAATGTAGCCCCACGCCGGTATCCGACTATCCGCCCGCGTTGGCCAGTTCGGAACACTAGGAGGGTGACATCTTCCGTAATGTCAGACGGGGCATTGGCAACGCGACTACGAGGGATCGTTTCCGTACCGAGGCCCTCGCGCGGCGAAGCTACCACTTGCGACCACGTCATACTCGACCTACAGTGAACGGCGTTGAGAAGAGCCAACAGCTCTGGACGGGTACAGTCTCCAAAGGAAAAACCCTTGATATCGTGGGGAAATGCAAAATTTACACGGCTCTTGTTCGTCGACTCTCCTGTGGGGGGATGTCCAAATCTCTTAGAGCCCGACTCTTCCGCTCGTGTACGTCGAGAACGGCTTCGACCTGAAGGTGCCACCAGCTAGTAGACAAGTCCCCGAAAATATTTCTTCATTTTATCAAGACTGATCACGTCATTTATTTCAGTGTCTTTCCAAGGGCCTTCTGCATGAGTCATATCTCGGAGTTTCCAAGCGGAAAATTGGCCATACTCCTCGAAAACATCGTCCATAATATCGATATCTTCGGGACGGACTAGCGAAAAGTCAAAGTCGTCAGGCTTTTCGATCCCTCGTGACCCGCTGACACGGTAGGTGTCCCAAAGCTCACGGATAACCGGGCCGTGCTGCCATGCCACAATGTCCTGATCAAACAGTGGCCTGTCGTGAATAGCAAGACAAAGCCCCTGCGCGTAGTAGCACAGCTTCTGCAACTTCAAGTTGGATATATTTTCGTCTTGGTATTCGTCGGACCCAAGAACCAGGAAGTAGTCGGCCACATCTTGCGCTGCAAGCCTTGGTTCGGGCTCGTAACCTTCGTAGAGCATGGCCTCTGCAGGGTCTGAATACCATGGATCTCCCGACGTGGACATTGAACTCTCCTCGATATCATGATAGCCCGTCACATCTTCCTGGGTACAGGCTCCGGGCGGGGCTCTCGCCATCCCGCGAAGCGCGAGCACTCCACTCAGCCGCGCAGGAGCGCGGCGCTCTCCTCCTGGACGCGCGCCCACTCGGCCTCGGGGTCGTCGGCGCCGAGGCGTTCGGCGGCGGTGCGGCGGGAGCGGATGCCGGCTTCGACCAGCGAGCGCTCGTCGGCGACCTGGCGGGAGCGGTCGGCGGGCAGCACGGGACCCCACACCGCCTCGGCCTGCAGCCCCTCGATGGCCAGACCCTCGTAGCGAGCGAGCAGGCGCAGCGCCAGCATCGCGCGGCGCTGGTAGACGGGCGTGCGGATGAGCCGCTTGCGCGCCACCTTGCGCGCGACCGGGTCCAGCTCGACGTTGAGGGCGACGCCGCTGAGGCCCGAGGGGTTCTGCCCGAAGGCCGTGCGGGGCGACTCCCCCAGGTCGTGCAGTGTGCGGTAGACGAGGTCGATGTAGTCACGGTGGAGGGTGGCTCCGCCGCCCTGCAGCAGGTCGAGAAGGTAGGCGCGGGCGCGCTCGGGCACCTCCCAGACGGCCCCCGGCTCGACGGAGATGTCCTGCGAACCGGCCACCCCTTCGAGCACGGCGATGGGATTGCCCGAGAGCTCGAGGATCTGGCTGAGCTGGCTGAAGGCGCGGTTCAGCTCGCGGTTGGGCTCGGCCAGCGGACCGATGTCGCTCGACCCCCACGGCTGCTTCGGCTCGCTCACGTTGGGGAACACGAGGAAGGGGATGAACCCGTACGGGTTCGCCTCCCGCCGCTCCAGCTCCGCCCCCCGCCACAGCTCGAACGTCTCCGCCGTCCAGTGCTCCGTCACGAGGTTCTCGACGGCGGCGGGGGAGAGGGGGAGGGCGGCCGTCGCGAGGGGCGTTCCGCCCGCCGCGTACTGGGAGGCGAGCGCCTCGATGCGCGAGCTGTCGTCGGGAGCGCGCCAGACGTAGATGCCCTGCACGTCCGGCGCGGAGATACGCACGCGCCCCTCCGCCACGTCCCACGTGACCTTGTAGGCGGCGTCGCCGAGCACGGCGCAGTCGAGCTCGGTCTCGAAGTCGAGGCGCTCGAGGCCGTTGGCCGCCTCCACGGCGCGCCAGGCCTGCCCCGCCGCGCGGGCACGGTCGGTGGCGGCGCGGTCGAGGGGATCGCGCGGGCGCACCTGGAGCGCCTGCCCTTCGAACAGGTAGCTCGTGATCTTGTCGACGAACGCCCTGGCGTAGTTGAGCACGAGGCGACGCTCGCCGCGGCGGGCGCGTCCCGCCCACTGGTCGCCCTCGTAAAAGGCGAGGTGCTCGCGGTAGCGGCGCAGGCGATCCTGGTCGAGGGCGCGCAGCTGGAGGGGGAAGGGGGTGGCCGTCACGGGCGAACTCCAGGGGGAAGGTTCCCCGAACCGTGGCGACCGGTCGCCTGATCCCGAACCCCCACCTGACAGCGCGGCCGCCTTGCCGCCCCCCTCCGACGCTCGCTACAGTGCCTTCGTGACCACCCCCAGCGTCCCCGAGATCGTCGAGCAGCCCGAGGTCCACGAAGAGCTTGAGCAGCCCTGCCACCTCATCCTGCTGGACGACGACAGCCACACCTACCAGTACGTCATCCGCATGCTCGGAGACATCTTCGGCTACTCGCGAGAGAAGGCCTTCGGCATCGCTTCCGTCGTCGACAGCCAGGGCCAGGCGATCCTGATGACGGCGGCGAAGGACGAGTGCCTGCTGAAGCAGGAGCAGATTCACGCCTACGGCCCCGACCCGCTGATGGAGCTGAGCGTGGGGAGCATGTCCGCCATCGTCGAGACGGCGGCGTAGGGCAACGAGCAGAGCACCCCTGTGTTCATTGAGGAAGCTGACTACCTCGGCATCACGGTCACGTGCAGCGAGGAGAGATGGCGAGACAAGATCGAATCCAGCCACCCGAACAAGCAGGGCAAGGAAGAGACGGTGCGGGCTGCAATCAGGGATCCCGATCTTGTCATGCAGGACCGCTCACGCCCCTCGCGGAAGCACCACCTCCGGCAGCAGCCAGACGGGCGATACACCATGGCGGTGGTAGAGTACGAGTACCGGCCTGAACCGATTCGCGGGCGCCTCGTCACGGCGTTCATGCGGAGGAGGACGCGCCGCGGCGACGTTCTGCTCTACTCCAGAGGAGGCACGCAATGACCGCCCTGCTTCCCGGAATCGACCTCCAGAGCTTCGACCGCCTGCGTTTCAGCTACGACCACGAGTTCGACATCGCACAACTCCACGTCAACGCCCCCTGCCCCTCCGTCGCGGAGGAAGTCGCGGATGGGTGGTACCTCTTTGACAACGACAGCGACGACTGCCCCGTTGCGACATCGCTGGAGATTCACAACTTTCTCGCCGAGGTGGTCAACGGACCGTACTTCACCGGCGTCGTCAGGCCGAGCTTCGACGAAGTCGAGCGCTTCACCGGCAAGAAGCTCGACGAAGGCGTCGTAGCGGAGGGGACAATCGTCGAGTTGCCACGCACGGCCCGGCTGTTGGTTTTTCTCCTCGGTGTTGCGATAACCAAGCTCGAAGCACTCAGGGAAGAGGAGTACGCAAGGGCCGCGAAGTAGCTTCCCGACACAGCCTGGCCTCGCGGCGTCCTCCCCGACCACCCCGCACGAAGCCCCATCGGTAATGTTCGCTGGCCGCTGCCTATACTTGGGCGTGTGAACGCCGTCCTGGTCGTCAGCGGTCAGCAGGATCTGCTCGCGCTCACGCCCGAACTGGAGGGGGCGGGGCTCAGCACGAGCGTGCTCGATCCCGTCCGCCTCGGCGAGATCGAGCGCGACTTCGCGGGTGTGCTCCTGCTCGATCTGCGCGATCTCTCAAGTGCCGCGATCGACCGGCTAGCGGCCGCCTCCGGCGAACACGACCTCGTCCTGCTGCACGTCTGCGGCCCCGGTCACCTCGACCGCATGCCCTTCGATTCCCCCGCCGACGACTTCATCGTGCTACCCGCCGCCCCCGGCGAGCTGCGCCGGCGCGTGGAGCGCGCCCTCTACCGCCGCCACGGCATCGACACCGAGAACTTCGTGCGCTGCGGCATCCTTACCATCGATCTCGCCAACTACCGCGTGACCGTGGCGGGCGAGCCGGTCGTCCTCACCTTCAAGGAGTACGAGCTGCTCCGCTACCTGGCCATGAACGCGGGACGCGTCTCCACGCGCGAGCTGCTGCTGAACCGCGTGTGGGGCTACGACTACTTCGGCGGCGCGCGCACGGTGGACGTCCACATCCGGCGCATCCGCTCGAAGATCGAGATCCACGGCAACACCTTCATCGAGACCGTACGCAACGTGGGCTACCGGCTCGTCGCCTCCGGCTAGCGCGCCAGCGGACAGGTGACAGGCACGCCTTCGCGTTCCGCGAGGGACCGCGCCATCGTGGCCCGCATGACGACCCTCCCCGACATCCGCGACCGCGTCCGCAGCGCCCTGCGCGACCTCGACCCGAGCGCCGCCCGCTGGAGCGGCGCCGAGCTCGACCGCCACATCACCCGCGCCCTCGCCGACCTGAGCCTGGCCGCTCCCCGCGAGGCCAGCATCACCATCGCCACGACCGCCGGCAGCCGCGAACTCTCGACCGGCGTCCTGCCGGACTTCCTCGAACTCGAGGCGGTGGAATTCCCCACCGACGCCTTCCCTCGCCGCCAGGTCGCCTTCTCCGTGTGGGCGGGAACGATCGCGCTGGAGCTGCCCTCCCCGCCAGAGGGGGAGCAGGCGCGGCTGCGGTATCTCGCCCGGCACACGCTCGACGAGCAGGGCTCGACGCTGCCGGAAGCGCTCGACGAGGTGCTCGCCGAGGGCGGGGCCGGCCACGCGGCCATCGCCTACGCCGCCTTCGCCATCGACCGGCTGAACGCGGGCGAGGAGGTGGCGGAGCGCTTCCGCGTCTGGGGCGAGGCGCGCCTGCGCGCGTTCCGTACACAGTTGCGCGAGCAGGGGCGTCCCCGGCGGCTCCGCAGCGGCACATTGGCCGGCCCCGACTGAGAGCGGGCGGGCGCGTGGCCCTCGGGGGATGGTAGGCTCGCTCCCGTGAGCGACGATCCGGGAGCCTCCCACCCGCCGGAACCACCCGAGCGCGCCGCCCCTTCGGTCTGGGCCTACCGAGGCTCGATCGCGGCGCTCGTGCTGGGCTCGTTCCTGGCGCTGTTCCTCGTCCTGCGGCCTCCAGAGAGCGAGAGCCGGGCGGAGCCTGTCCGACCCGTGGCCACGGCCACGGCCACGCCCACGGCGCAGCCGACCGCCACGCCCGAGCCCTCCACCCCGACCCCGCGGCCCACGCCGGCGCCCGCCACACCTGCCCCCACGACCCCCGAACCCACGCCCGTCGCGACGCCTGAGCCGACTCCTGAACCCGAGCCCACGCCCGCTCCCGAGGCCGCCACGGACGACTACGAGGTCGTCGCGGGCGACACCCTGCTGGGCATCGCCCTGGAGCTGGACGTCACCCTCGACTCCATCCTCGACCTGAACCCCGGCCTCGATCCGGACGAGCTGCAGATCGGGCAGATCATCCTGGTGCCCCGCCCATGATCGTCGGGCGCGAGGAGCAGCTGACGAGCGCCCGCAGGGGGCTGTGGCGAACAGCGCTCGTCTGGACGCCGCTGGCCGTTGCCGGACTCGGCAGCGGGCTCTACTTCCTCGCAATTGAGGCCGCCGGAGACGGCCAGGGCTGGATCATCCCCAGCATCCTCCTCGTCGTCGGCACCCTCTTCGCCTTCCAGGCGGTCCAGGCCCTGCGCGACCTGAGCGGCGGCACGCAGACCATGACCGGCTACATCACGCGGCGCTGGTGGCGGCTGGACCTCGGAACACGCAGCCACTACCTCCGCATCGACAACAACAAGATCCTGCGCACCGACCGGCCGCAGTACCTCACCGTGGACCGGGGCGACTACGTCGACATCGAGTACTACCCCGCCTCGATGATCGCTGTGACCGTCGAGAAGCGAGAGGCGCCCGAGGGCAGCGGCCCGCCGGATGAACCGGACGAGCCGCTGCCCAGAGAGCCCGACCCGCTCTTCATCGAGCGCGAGTGAACGCCCGCCCTCGATGACAGACGGCGCTCCCGGCGGCTACCGCACCATCCACGACCTGGCCGGCGACGAGCGCCCTCGCGAGAAGCTGCTGCGCCACGGTCCCGGGGTGCTGAGCGATGCAGAGCTCATCGCCATCATCGCCGGGTCGGGCACGCGCGGGGAGAACGTCATCGATCTCGCCCGCAGCCTGCTCGAGGCGCACGGCGGCCTCGGCGGCCTGCTGCGGGTCGACGCGAAGGCCCTCCAGCGCACGCGCGGCCTCGGCCCCGCCAAGGCGGCGCAGCTCGCCGCCGCCATCGAGCTGGGACGGCGCATGCCCCGCATCGAGACCGGCGCCCGCCCCCTCCTCACCTCCCCCGAGGCCGTTTTCGACTACCTGCGCGGGCACTTCCGCGGACGCTCACGTGAGGAGCTGCACGTACTCCCCGCGGACGCGGGCGGGCGTCTGCTGGGGACACCCGCCATCCTCCCCGGGAGCGTCCACTCCGTCGCCTTCCGCATGGCCGACGTCTTCCGCGACGCGATCGTGCTCGACGCGAGCTCGGTCATCCTCGCCCACAACCACCCCTCGGGACGGCCCACACCGAGCGCTCGCGACATCGACCTCACGCGCGACATCGCCGCCACGGGCGGGGCCCTCGGCATTGCCCTTCACGACCACCTCGTCGTCGCCGGGGAGCGGTACGTCAGCATGAAGCGCGAGGGGCTGCTTGGCGCCTGAACGCCGTCGCGGCCGGCGGGCGCTCGCCTTCCTGCTCGCGGCGATGCTCGGCGCAACGGTCGTGGGGGCGGGCTGCGTCGCCGCGGACGAACCGGCGAGCACGCCCGCGGCCTCTGGGGCCACGCCGACCCCAACCACGCCCGCACCTCCCACCGCCACCGCAACGGCCATCGCCGCGCCCACCCGCGCCCCGACTCCCAGCCCCACACCCCCACCGACGCCTTCCCCACCGCCCGCGCGCGTGCTGATCGCGGCCGTCGGCGACGTGATGCTCGGGCGGAGCGTCGGCTGGCGCATGGAGGCGGAGGGCCCAGCCATGCCCTTCGCCGCGGTACGCGACATCCTTGGCGGGGCCGACATCGCCGTTGCGAACCTCGAGAGCGCCATCGGCGTCACGGGCAGGCCCGAGCCCAAGGCCTACACCTTCCGCGCCCCTCCCGTGGCCGCGGAGGCGCTCGCCCTCGCGGGGATCGACCTCGTCTCGCTGGCGAACAACCACTCCCTCGACTACGGCCCCGAGTCCCTCGTGGAGACGCGGGCGCTGCTCGCCGGGCGGGGCATCCTCAGCCCCGGGGCAGGCCCGAACCGGGACGCCGCCCATGCCCCCGCCATCATCGAGCGCGACGGCCTGAGGATCGCGTTCCTCGCCTACGTGACCGTCCCCGTGGAGGGTGGCGGCTACGACCCGCGCTCCTGGACCGCTACGGAGGAGGCACCGGGCGTCGCCTGGCTCGACATCCCCACGATGACCGCCGACATCGAGGCGGCCCGCGAAGACGCCGACCTCGTGGTGGTGCTGCTCCATTTCGGCCTGGAGTGGCAGATCGAGCCCAGCGAGGCGCAGCGCGAACAGGCGCGCACGGCGGTCGACGCGGGCGCCACGCTCGTGCTCGGCTCGCACCCGCACGTCCTCCAGGAGGTGGAGGCGTACGGCGACGGTCTCATCGCCTACAGCCTCGGCAACTTCGTCTTCGACGGGTTCTGGGACCCCGCGAACGACTCCGCCATCCTCCTCGTCGAGCTCACCGCGGCGGGCGTGGCCGGCTACGAACTGGTCCCGGTCACCATCGTCGACGGGATTCCCCTGCTCGCCGAGGCCGGGGAAGGCGGCCCCTGAGCCTTCCCGTATCGTGAACGCCATGCCCTACCGGCTCGCCGCCTTCGACATCGACGGCACCCTCGTGGGTCAGAGCGGCAGGCTCTCGCCCGCGACGATCGAGGCGGTCGAGTGGCTCGCGGAGCGGGGCGTACGCATTGCGGTGGCCACTGCTCGTCCCTACGAGCTCGCCCTGCCCACGGTGGCGCCCCTGGCCGGCGTCATCACCGCCGTCGTCGCCGCCGCCGGGGCCGACATCCGCCGCGCGGACGGCGAGCCCATCGCCCAGACCACGCTCCCAGCGGAGGCCGCCCGCGCCATCGCCGAACTCTGCGACGCGCAGGACTGGCGTGTCGTGACGGGTACCGCGGCGGGAGCGTTTCGGCGGCTGCCTACGGGGGAAGCACGGGGACCCGCCGCCACCGTCGCCAACCTGACCGACGTCGCCTTCGACCGGGTCTACGTGATTGCACCGTTCACGAGTCCCGACGACCCTGCCTTCGCCGCCCTTGAGGCAACCGTGAAGGATGCGGGCCTGCGCGCCGAGCGTGCGCTCACCAGTTCCGGGCGCGAGATCGTAGCCGTCACGAGCGCCGCCGCCGGCAAGGGCCCGGCCCTCCAGCGCCTCTGCGACGCCTTCGGCATCCCGCTCGCGGAAGCGGTCGCGTTCGGCGACACGGAGGTGGACCTGCCGATGATCGAGGTCGCCGGATACGGCGTCGCCATGGGGGACGCGCCCCCCTCCCTGAAGGCGGCGGCAGACCTGGTAACGGGCACGGCCGCCGAGGACGGCGTCGCCACCGCCATCCAGCACATCTGGGGCGAGCACTGAGCCGCTCTCGCGGGAAGGGGGATGGAAACACGCTTGTATTTCTGTATGCTTGGAGAAAACATACGAACAGTTCCGCGCGGGTTCGCGGGCGCGATCCGGGGGCCGCAACTGGAACAACCACAGGATCGGGAGTCGATATGGAGCGTCAGAAGGCAGACGAGGGAGACCTACTTTGTCGTCTTCATCGCCCTGTTCTTCCTGGGCATGGGGCTCGCGTCCCTGCGCGCCTTCCACGACGGCGGCACCCTGCTCGACACGACACTTGCGGTATGGTCGGATGCAGCGCCGCTGACCATCACGGCAGCGGCGGCCGCACTGGCGCTGACTGAGATCGGGAGGAGCCTCATGGTTATCGCACGACGGCTGGAAGAGGGTCTGGAGCGGCTCCGCGAACGACGCCGGGCTGAAGGCCGGGCCGAGGGGCGCGTCGAAGGCAGGGCCGAAGGGCGCGCCGAAGTGAACCGCGCATGGCGGGCGTGGAACGGAAGACGGCTCGAAGCAGAGGCGCGCGGAGAGCCGTTCACCGAGCCTCCTCCGAAGTACTCGGACTAGGCTCACCTCGGGCACGGAGATCGGGAATCCATGGTTCTTGCCGAGCGCCTGGAAGACTTCTTCGAGCGGGGGCGGCGAAGGCGGAGGGCCGAAGCCCGGGCCAAGGGCATGGCCGAGGGTAAGGCGGAGGTCCACCGTGCGTGGAGAGCCTGGCTCATGCGCCTCGAAGAATCCAAAGCACAGGGTAGGCCGTTCACCGAGCCTCCACCGGTCTTTCCGGGGGTGGAGACAGAAACTGGCCTCCCGATGAAGATCCACTACAACCGAGAAACCGACACACTACGAATTGTCCTTCGCGATGACCCCGTGGCCGACAGCTACGAACCCGTCGCCGGCCTAATCCTCGACCTCGACGGTGAGCAAGAAGTCATTGCCATCGAGCTTCTCGATGCCTCAAGAAAGACCAGCCTGGAACTCGGCATCGACATGGCCTAGGGCGTAGTGCCGCAGGTCCAGAGCGCGCTACGCCTCCGCCACCCACTCCCCACTCTTGCCGCCCCGCTTCTGCAGCAGGCGCACGCCCTCGATGCGCATCCCCCGGTCGACGGCCTTGCACATGTCGTAGACCGTCAGGGCGGCCACGCTGACCGCCGTCAGCGCCTCCATCTCGACACCCGTCCGCCCCTCCGTCCGCACCGTCGCCTCGACGCGCATGCGTTCGCCGTCCACGGGTTCGAGCGCGACCGCGACCGCCGTGATGGGCAGGGGGTGACACATCGGGATGAGCTCGCTCGTGCGCTTCGCCGCCTGGATTCCCGCCACGCGCGCAACGGCGAGGACGTCCCCCTTGGGGAGCCCCCCCTCCTGGATGAGCGCGAGGGTCTCGGGGCGCATCGCGACGAACCCCTCCGCCAACGCCTCCCGCGCCGTGACCGCCTTGCCGGAGACATCGACCATGCGCGCGCCACCGCGCTCGTCGAGGTGCGAGAGGCGCTGCTCTTCGCGCTCAGACGCCATGGTTCCGCCGCCACATCAGGGTCTCGTAGGCGAAGACGATGCCGTAGGCCAGCAGACCACCCACGATCCCGCCGGCCACACCCAGCTGGGGCGCTATCCACATGTCCGCGGCGATGATGCCCGCGCCCCCACCGGCAAGGGCGGCGAAGAACGCCGAGCGCCGCCGCTCACTGGCGAAGCGGTCTCGCAGGGTTGGCTCCGCTTCCATGCGAGCAGTATAGGACGTCCCTCCCCCGCGGCCCCCCGTGGCGGTTGGGCGCTACGCGGGACGGCCCGCATAATCGGGCGCATGCCGAACGCCGCTTCCCTCGACGCCCTGCCCTACCGCCACGTGCTCCCCCACACCAGCGCCCTCTCCCCCGCCGGGCGCCTGAGCATCGGCGGCTGCGACCTGCGCGAACTCGCCGAGATGTACGGCTCGCCCCTCTACGTGTTCGACGAAGCGGACTTCCGCGAGACCGCACGCGAGTTCCGCCGTGAGTTCGAGTCACGCTGGCCCGAGGTCTCCGTGCTCTACGCGGCCAAGGCCTACCTCAGCCTGCCCCTCGCCGCCATCGTGGCCGAGGAGGGGCTGGGCATGGACGTGGTCAGCGGCGGCGAGCTCGCGATCGCGCGGGCGGCGGGCTTCCCTTCCTCGCGCCTCTACTTCCACGGCAACAACAAGAGCGCCGAGGAGCTCGAGGCTGCCGTCAGCGGGGACCCCGTCGGCCGCGTCGTCGTCGACAACTTCCACGAGCTCGCCGAGCTCGACCGCATCGCGGGCGAGCGGCGGGCGCGCCAGCCGATCCTCCTGCGCATCTCCCCCAACGTGGACCCGCACACCCACGCCAAGACGACCACGGGCGTGCTCGACTCCAAGTTCGGCTTCGCCATCGCCAACGGCGACGCCGAGCGGGCCGTGGCGGTGGCGACGGCCGCCCCCAACATCGACCTGCGGGGGCTGCACGTGCACCTCGGCTCCCCCATCTTCGAGGTGGAGCCGTACGAGCAGGCCAGCGACGTGATGTGCGCCTTCGCCGCGCAGATGGGCGACACCCACGGGTTCAGCTTCGACGAGTACAGCCCCGGCGGCGGCTTCGCCCTCGCCTACACCCGCGCCCAGCACGCCCCCGCCATCGCCGAGTACGCGGAGCGCGTGGCGCGCTCGATGGAAGCCGCCCTCGCCGAGCACCGCCTGGACCAGCCCTCCCTCCACATCGAGCCGGGCCGCTCCCTCATCGGGCGCGCCATGGTGGCGGTCTACACGGTGGGCGCGCGCAAGGAGATCCCCGGCGTGCGCACCTACGTCTCCGTCGATGGCGGCATGGCCGACAACATCCGCCCGGCCATGTACGGCTCCGGCTACGAGGCCGTGCCCGTCGACCGGCCCCTCGAGGAACCCACGGAAACAGTCACGGTCGCGGGGAAGTACTGCGAGAGCGGCGACATCCTCGTGCGCGACGCCGAGCTGCCGCGCCTCGAGGCGGGCGAGCTCGTCGCCCTGCCGGCGAGCGGCGGCTACAACCTCGCCATGTCGAGCAACTACAACATGGCCCTGCGCCCGCCCGTCGTCGCCGTCCTTGACGGCGAGCCGCGCCTCCTCCAGCGCCGCGAGACGGTCGAGGACCTGGTCGCGCGGGACGTGCAGTAGGAGTTATCCGGCCTACCCGAACCGCTCCCGCAGGACCTGCTTCCGGAACTCGAAGATGGCGCGGACGCGGGGGCGGACGGCCAGCTGGGCGACGATGTCGCCGAGGGGGCCGAAGGGGACCGCATAGTGGACGGTGTCGCGCACCTCGGCGCCGCCCTCCACCTCGCGGAAGTCGTGCTGGTGATGCCAGAGGCTGTAGGGACCGATGCGCTGGTCGTCCACGAATCGCACCCGGTCCTCGACGTGCGTGATCTCCGTCGCCCAGGGCAGCGGCAGGCCCAGGAAGGGCCGCACGTTGTAGGTGATGATGAGCCCGGGGTACATCTCCTCGGGCGGGTCGGAGGTCACCTCGAGCGCCAGCCAGGGCGGGGTGATGACGGGCAGGTTGCGCGGGTTCGAGAAGAACGCCCAGGCCTCGTCCAGCGACACCGGAACGACCTGGCTCGCGGCCATGCGGTAGATCGCCATCGCCGCTAGCCTCCCCGCAGCAGGGTGCGCAGCGCGCCTTCGACCTCGGGCTGCGAAAACTCGAAGCCATCCGCCGCGAGCCGCTCGGGGATGACGCGGTTGCTCGCGAAGAGGAGCGAGTCCGCCAGCTCGCCCATGACGAGGCGCATGGCGAACTGCGGCGCCATCATGAACGCGGGGCGGCGCAGCACCCGCCCGAGCGAGCGCGTCAGGTCGGCGTTCGTGATGGTCACGGGCGCGACCACGTTCACGGGGCCGGTCGTGTCGCTGCCGAGCAGATGGGTGGTGGCGGCCACCGCGTCATTGAGCGTGATCCACGGCATCCACTGCTGCCCGCTCCCGAGCCTGCCGCCGACGCCGAGGCGGAAGGGCAACGTGAGCCGTTTGAAGGCCGGAGCCTCGTTGGCGAACACCACGCCGTAGCGCGCCATCGCCGTGGGGATGCCGGCCGCGTTCGCCTTCTCCGCCTCCGCCTCCCAGTCCGCGGTCATGTCCGCGAGGAAACCCTGGCCCCGGGGTGACTCTTCGGTAAGCGTCTCGCCCCCGCGGTCACCGTAGAAGCCCACCGCGGAGGCGACGATGAGGCGGCGGGGTTTCGGGTCGAGCGCCGCCAGGTGCGCGACGAGCACGCGCGTGGTGTCGATGCGGCTGGAGCGCAGCTCGGCCTTGCGGGCGGGAGTCCAGCGACCCTCGCCGACGGAGGCGCCGCTCAGGTGAACGACGGCGTCGCAGCCCTCGAAGACGCTCTCGCGGACCCAGCCCTCGGCCGGCGCCCAGTCCACGCCCTCCGCGCCGGCGGCCCCCCGCGCGATACGCACGACCTCGTCCCCACGCCCCTCGAGGCGGCGCGCCAGCGCCCCCCCGACCAGTCCCGTGCTTCCAGTGATAGCGACCTTCATCGGCGAACCTCCCAGGGGTCTCTCACCCTCTTCAATCCACCTTACCCTGACTTCGTGAAAAATGGCACAACCGCCCCACGCCACATGCAAGCACCCTTACACGGGCGGCGCGAGTCAGGCTCGCGGCTTCACCTTCGCGGGGATCTCGTCGCCCGACTCGATCTGGGCGACGCGCAGTTCGTAGGTCTGCTGAAGGCTCATCCAGAACTCGGGTGTCGTGCCGAAGTAGCGGGCCAGGCGCAGGGCGGTGTCGGCTCTGACACCACGCTGGCCCTTGAGGATTGCGGTGATGCGATTCGTCGGGACGGCCAGGCGCCCGGCGAGCGCATTGGCCGACAGGCCAAGCTCATCCAATTCGTCCGCCAGGATCTCCCCTGGATGAACCGGCGGCATTCCGTTGCGCACCCGCATTTCGGTTCTCCTCGGCTCACGGGGCGCAAGCGCACCCACTTGCAGAACGCAATAACGAGAGACCACCACGACCGTCTGCGACGGTGGGATTGCGGGGGGAGTCCCGCGATGAGGTGGTGCTTCAACTGACCGTCCGGACCGCCATTAAGACGATGGGTCGGGGCAGGCCCGTGGCTGCACCTGAGCGTTGATGTCGTCGCCGAACTCGACTTCGGCGGCGTGCAACTCGAAGTTCTGCTGAAGGCTCATCCAGAACTCCGGCGTCGTGCCGAAGTAGCGGGCCAGACGCAGGGCGGTTTCCGCGCTGACGCGGGTGCGACCCTTGAGGATCGCGGAGATGCGGCTCACGGGAACAGCCAGCTGGCTGGCAAGCGCCTTGGCGGTCAGGCCAAGGTCATCCAGGTTCTCCGCCAGGACCTCCCCTGGCTGCACCGGCCGCCTACCGTTACGCACGTCACACCGCCTTTCTCTGGTCTAGCCACCCTCCATGGCGACTACAAACAGGAACTCGACCTCGACGGGAACGCCGAGCGGGAGCGAGGCCATGCCGATGGCCACGCGCGCGTGGCGGCCCGGCTCCCCGAAGATGTCGATGAGCAGCTCCGAGGCGCCGTTCACGACCGCGGGGTGTTGGGTGAAGCCGGCCGCGGCGGCCACGTAGCCCCCCACCCGCACCACCCCGGTGATGCGGTCGAGCGAGCCGAGCGCAACGCGCGCCGCGGCGAGCCCGTTGAGGGCGCACTGGCGGGCGAGGGCATAGCCCTCCTCCACGGTGACATCGACACCGCACCGACCCGTCGGGAGCGGCTCGCCGGGCGTGACCGGAAGCTGCCCCGAAACGGCGAGCAGGTCGCCGTGACGGCGGGCGGGGACGTAGGACCCGGCGGGCGCCGCCGGCTCCGGCAACTCAATGCCCAACTCTCGCAGACGTTCCTCGGCGCTCATCTCGCGACCTCCTCATCCTTGCGCGACGGAATCGATACCATGTCGCGTTTTCCACCCACGGCCACCGTAGCGCAACCTGCCAGGGGCGTACGTAAAGGCCGGGAGCGTGCGTAAAGACTACGTAGGGTCAGTCTCTCAGAGCGAGAGCAGCTTGCTCGCGACGGCCTCGAGCTCCTCGGCGCTGTACGTGTCGACCACGATGCGGGCGCCGCCGCTCCGCTGCGACGTAACGGTCACGCGCGTGCCGAGCGAGCGGCGCAGGTTCGTCTCGAGGTCGCGCAGGGGCACGTCGCGACCGGCGGAGGGCGGCAGTGCGGCCCGGCGCTCCTCGCGCGGCGACAACGCGCGGCGCACGGCCGCCTCCGTCTCGCGCACGCTCAGGCCGCGGCGCGCGGTCTCGCGCCAGACCTCGAGCCGCGCCGCCCCCTCGGGCATGCCGAGGAGGGCGCGGGCGTGTCCCTCGCGGATCTCGCCAGCCACCAGGCTGCGGCGGATCTCCGCCTCCAGCTGGAGGAGGCGGATGGCGTTCGCGACGGCGGCGCGGCTGCGACCCACCCGTCGCGCGACCACCTCCTGGGTGAGCCCGTACTCGCTGAGGAGGCGGCGGTAGGCGAGCGCCTCCTCGATCGCGTTCAGGTCCGCGCGCTGGATGTTCTCCACCAGCGCCAGTTCCAGCAGCTCCGAGCCGTCCACCTCGCGCACGACCACGGGCACGGTGGGGAGGTCGGCGAGACGCGCCGCCTGCAGCCGTCGTTCGCCCGCGATCAGGCGGTAGCCACCCTCGACCTCCAGGCTCACGACGAGCGGCTGGAGCACGCCGTGCTCGCGGATCGAGTCCGCCAGCTCGCGCAGCTGCTCGGGCGGGAAGTTGGTCCGCGGCTGCTCCGGGTTGGGCGCGATCAGATCGATGTCGATCTCCTGCGCTCTCCCCGGCAGGGGAGCTTCCCCGCCGCCGCCGGGCAGGAGGGCATCAAGCCCTCGGCCGAGTCCTCGTCGTGGCTGTGTCATGCGCGCACCCCCACGCGTTCCGTGAGCTCGACCGCCAGCCTGCGATAGGCGGTCGCGGCGCGGCTCCCCGGCCTGTACCGGAAGATCGACTGCCCGTAGCTCGGCGCCTCGGCAATGCTGACGGCGCGCGGAATCACGGTGTTGAAGGTCTCCCTGGGGAAGTGGATCATCACGTCGGCGGCGACTTCGCGCGCCAGGCGCGTACGCCGGTCGAGCATCGTCAGCACGAGGCCGAGGGTTCGCAGCCGGGGGTTGAGGCTCCCCCGTACGAGCGCGAGCGTCTCCATCAGGTGCGCGAGCCCCTCCATGGGGAGGTACTCGCACTGCACGGGAACGACCACACTCGTGGCCGCCGTGAGGGCGTTCACGGTGAGGATGCCGAGCGACGGCGGGGAGTCGATAAACACCCAGTCGTAGTCGTCCACGATAGGGGCGCAGACGTTCTTCAGGCGCTGCTCGCGGGCCATGGTGGGGGCCAATTCCACCTCCGCGCCCGAGAGTTCCCGCGTCGCCGGCAGGAGGTCGAACTTCTCCTCCTCGAGCCGCACCACGCAGTCGCGCGCCTCCGCTTCCAGCATGAGCGCGTCGTAGATCGAGGGTCCCTCGACCACGCAGCCGGACGCGCTCGTGGCGTTCGCCTGCGCGTCAAGGTCGATGAGGAGGACACGGTCGCCATTCCGCCCGAGGGCGGCCGCCAGCGAGACGGCGGTGGTTGTCTTGCCCACGCCACCCTTCTGGTTCACAAAGGCGATCGTCTCACGCACCATCCGCCGCTCCTCGCCGCACGCGGGCGTCGACTTCCTTACGCGACGGCATCTCCAGCAGACCGCTCCGTTCGACCACGAGAGAGCCCATCGCATTTGCGAATGTACACGATTCGAACAAGTCCCCCGTCTCCACCAGCCGGATCACGAAGGCTGCGACGAAGCCATCGCCCGCTCCCGTCACGTCGATCACGTTCGTGGAGAAGGCCGGGAGCCCGCTGCGGGAGCCCCGGCGGTAGAGCCAGGCGCCGCGGTTGCCTCGCGTCACAACCGTCGCACCCCGCAGGGAGAGCGCCGTCGCCAGGCCCGGCGGGCCGTCCGCGTCTTCATCGCTGAAGACGGCGATCACGCCCGGCGGCTGCAGGTCCCGCGCCCGCGCGACGGCCTGGGGGGCGCGGCGCACGGGGCGGTTGGGCAGCGCCGAGCGGAGCACCCCCTGGAGCGACACCACGCGCACCGGCGCCTCGATGGGGGGAAACTCCGTGAGCTCATCCAGCACGGGGGCGGCGATGACCGCGTCCGCGCTCAGGCCCGCGGGCAGGTCGCCGGCGGCGATAGGCTCGCCCGCCTGGTGCAGCAGCTGGCGGCGGAGTCCGCCCTTCGGGTAGCTGTTCTCGAAGCGGGGACAGCGTTCCGCGGGCAGCGCCTTCACGGTCAGTCCCTCGAACCAGCGTTGGGCGTAGTGCCCCGGCACGCGACTCACCAGCGTCACCTCCGCGCCCAGCGCCGCTGCCGCGCGTGCGCTGTAGAGCGCGGGACCGCCCGCCGTCCAGGTGCATTCGGCCGTCAGATCCTCGGTCACGTTCCCAACGATTACGATTCTCGGCGCGGGCGACTGGCTCATTTCCTCTCAATCCTCCAAAAGACTGATCACGACCTTGCGGCTGTCTCCCTCGCCGATGCTGTTCGTCTCGAGCTCGGGGTCGTCGGCGAGGGACAGGTGAACGAGGCGCCGCTCCGCCGCGGACATCGGCTCGAGCGTGATCGGCTCGCCGCTCTCCCGCACAACCTCAGCCATACGCTCGGCCAGCGACATCAGTTGCTCTTCTCGGCGCCGTCGGTACTCCTCGACGTCGACCGTCACGGAGCCGCGCCCGGGAAAGCGGCGGGTTATCACAAGGTTCACGACGTACTGGAAGGCCAGCAGGCTCTCGCCCCGGCGCCCGATCAGCATCCCCAGGTCCTCCCCGGAGATGTCGATGACGGCGCGGGCGCTGCCCAGCCCGTCGCCGGGCGTAACGGGCTCGCGGATGTTGATGTCGGCGTCAATGTCGAGAATCTGGAGGATCGAGTCGACCACCTCGGCCGCGAGATCGACCTCTTCGGCGTTGATGTCGGGCTCGATGTGCTCCTCCTCCCGGCGCCTGCGCGGACGGTCGCGCCGGGGAGGACCGCCGGAGCCGCCGCGAGGCGACCCACCGGAGCCGCCGCGAGGCGACCCGCCAGAACCGCCGCGAGGCGACCCACCAGAGCCTCGGCTCGGTGCAGCTCGGCCCGGCGCGGGAGCGGGCGGCGCCGCGCCATCGCCGAAGAAGTCCTGCTCGGTCAGCTCGGGCGCTCGTTCGACGCGAGGGCCACGCTGGCCGCCCGAACCGCCCCGCTCGCCCCCGCGGCCGCGTCCACCACCGCCACTGCCGCCACCGCGGCGGCCCCGGTCGCGGTTTCCACCGCCGCCAGCGCCGCCACTGCCGCCACCGCCGCGGCCACTGCCGCCCCGGCCACCGCGTCCGCGGGGGATGGTGGTATCGGGCGGTTCGGGGGTCCGTTCGCGCCGCCCGTCGGAGCGGCGCTCGACCCGGACGACGGCGTCGCGGGAGCCGCGTCCGAAGAGGCGGCCCCCACGCTGGCCCTCGTCGAGGACGGTTATCTCGACTTCATCGACGGTAGCGTTGAGCTTGGTCAGCGCCGCTCTAAGCGCGACGTCGACGGTTTTTCCGTTTGCTTCGGCGTGTTCCATGAGCAGATGTCCTCAATTCGCGGGAGGGCCGGCGGCGAGATCCGCTCGTGCCCTCCGAAGATACTGTTGCTGCCGCCTCGACCACGGGCCGGGGCGTCGGTGGCCCCACCAGCGGTTGAATGTTGAGCAGGGGGAAGCCGTACGTGACGATGTTGAACCCCACGCTCACGAACGAGGTGACGACCCAGTAGAGACTCACTCCACTGGGGAAGCTGAAGGCGAAGAACATGAACATGATGGGCAGCATCCACTGCATCATCTGTTGCTGCGTGCGCGCCCGGTCGTCGGTAGCGACGGTGACCGTCGTCTTCGATTGCGCCCACGTGGAGATGCCGACGAGGGCGACCATGATCATGTGGGACTCGGCCAGGTTCATCCCCAGGAAGCTCTCCTCCAGGGGAATCGCGCGCTGGATGTAGTCCCACGAATAGAGGTGCCCCGAGAGGTTGTCGAGCGCCTCCGGAGAGATCGCGAGCGTCTGGCGGATGGCGTAGAAGAGCGCGATCAGGACGGGGAACTGGAGGACGAGCGGCCCGAGGCAGCCAAGCGGATTGACGCCCGCCGCGCGGTACGCCTTCATCATCTCTTCCTGGCGCCGCTTCGGATCGTTGAACTTCTTCTGAATCTCCTGCACGTGCGGCTGCAGCGCCTGCATCGCGCGGGTCTGCTGCAGCTGGCGCAGCGTCAGCGGGAACGTGACAAACCGGACAAGAATCGTGAAGGCGATGACGGCCAGCCCGAAGCTGCCCCAGAGCGCGTTGTTGAGCACGACGAGCAGATTGATCATCGGGTCGAGCAACCCGACCGTGAAACTGTGCGTGAAGCCGAACGTGGCGATGACGAAGACGAGAGCGACGCCGCCGATCAGGGCGACACCGAGCCCGGCCCTCTGCGGTACGTTGCGAATCACGGCAGGCCTCGCACTACGCGCTCAACCACCGTGAGGGTCTGCGGGTCGGCCTCGTACAGCTTCCCCTTCGTGCCGAGTACCCAGGCGTAGCCGTCTTTTTCCACCAAACCTGCTCGAATCTTCCCTGCGTCATCAAGCTTGACGGTATTTTGGCGCGCGCCGGTTGCCAGATCGAGGAAGTGCACCGAGCCGCCTTCATCCGCCACGATAAGCGTTTCGTCGATTATGACGCCCTGGGCCTTCACCTTGTCGCCGGCTTCATAGGGGACCCACCGCGCGCGGCCGGTCCCCAGATCCATCGCGTGAACGAAACCCTCGAAGTCTCCGAAGTAGGCCACGCCGTTGCGGACCGCCGGCGTCGTCCACACCCATCCCTCCGCCTGATACGCATCGCGGAGAGCGCGGCCGCTCTCCGCATCGACGAGCCACACCTCGCCCCCGAGCGTCGGGACAAACAACACCCCATCCCCGATGTAGGCCAGATCCGCGATTGCGCCCTCGGCGTCGAAAGGCTCCGGCCACAGTTCCTGCCCCGTCTCAAGGTTGAAGGCGTACAGGTTGCCGTCCATCGTCGGCACGTAGAGGACGCTCCCGACGACCACCAGTTGAGACCATATCTCACCTTTGAGCTTCAACCCATCGAGAGGCCACGCCGCCACGGCGCCGCCGTCCGCGACACTCCGTACGTAGAGGCGCTCCTCCGTCGTGCCGAATGCGAATACGTCCCCCGCGAGCACGGCTCCGCCCACGATGCTGCCCTTCACATCATCACGGCTCCAGCTCCCCCGACCCTGGCCGAGCCGCCCCTCCCGGGAGATGGCCACGATCTCCCCCGAGAACGCCGCGAGGATGATGCGGCCGCCGGCGAACAGCGGCGCTCCGTAGACAGCTTGGAGATCGAGGTCGTCCTCGGCATCAATATCGTTGTCGGGGAAGTACCAGCGGGCCTCGCCTCCGAGTTCGTCGAGCGTCACGGCCACGAATTCCTCGCGGTCGGTGAAGACGTAGACGGTATCGCCCTCGAAGACGGGCTCAGCCCAGCCCCGGGGTTCGGAGAAGCCGACGCACGCCGTCGACACAAAAGCGACAGCAAGGATCACGGGAAGGAGGACTTTGCCAAGGCGCACGATCGGCATCGTAGCAGCAACCGATCTCACGGTCAGCGAACATAGAACTCTGTTTCACGTGAAACAGGCCGTTTTCGGGACCCGTCACACCGTTGCCCGCTTTGCGCGGGGCTCCTGGAAGCCCTTCCACCCATGCGCACAAGCCCTTTAGCAATTCTCTTGAAGGGACCTGCCCGAGCATTTACGCCGCTGCCCGGTTGTTTCACGTGAAACATCGCCCTTGCTGCGCTTTCACCCGCGTCGGGGCTCCGGCACCGACCGCAGGACCCTCCTCTGCGTGGTGTTTCCCGTCCTATGTCGGGTACGAGCGTTCCCCGGCCCCTTCCTGCCCCCGCCACGCTCTTCGCTCCCTTCTCTGGTCATCCTTTGCCTCGAGGCCCTCCCCCGCCGCCCTCGAGTGCGCTGGAAGGCGGCTCGCCCCGCCAACCCACCGTGGTCGAGCCCCTCCCTGGTCCCTTTCCGTCCCATTTCGCGGGATCGCTTTCGTTAAAGCCACGGGGGGACGAGGAACCAGGCCCCCAGCCGGTCCCCCCACGCCAACCGACAGCCACTCAAGGGTCCCTCGCCCGTCATGGGGTTGTTTCCCGTGCGCAGCAAGGGTTCGACCATCGATCCGCCGCTCCGCAGGCAGGCTCTCCCATCCACGACTCCCGCCCGGAATGTTTCACGTGAAACATTCCCGCCCCTAGTCAGGCACAGGATCATAGCCGTACCCACCTCCGGGACGGCACCTCAAGAGCCTCTTCACCGTGAGCCATGCTCCCCCCAGGACGCCGTGCCTGGCCAGGGCCTCTTCCGCGTAGCGCGAACAGCTCGGCTCGAACCGGCAGCTGTTCATGAATAGCCCCGAAAGGGTGACCTGGTACACGCGAATCATGCCGACCAGCACCCACCTCACTCGTCCCCACCCTCCAGAAGCAGGCCCGCCCTGCCCAGCAGCGACCGCGCATCCTCTCGGAGGGCCGCGAAGGCCTCCGTCTGCGCCGACCGGCGAGCCAGCACAACCACGTCGTACCCGTCCCGGATCGCGACAGGCCGCAACGCGTGTCGCAAACGGCGCCGTACCCGGTTGCGGACGACGGCTCGCCTGTCCAGCCGCTTCCCGACCGCGAACCCCACCCGCGCCGGCCCTTCGCCGCGCGCAAGGAACCTGAGCGCAAGCGAGCGCCCACCAACAAACCGACCCGATGCGAACACTTGTTCGAAGTCTGTGCGCCGCCGCAGTGACTCCACCGCGCGCTCCCCGCCTAGACGACCGTCAGTCGACTCCGGCCCTTCAGACGCCGCGCCTTCAGCACCGCCCGACCCGCACGCGAGGCCATCCGCCGGCGAAAACCGTGACGGCGTTGACGCGGGCGGCGATGCGGTTGATACGTTCGTTTTGGTGACACGGCTTTTTCCCGGTCCCTAAGCTACGACGCCAAACCGCTATCCGCCAGCCCCTTCCCCGTAGAGCGCCCGGTACCAGGCGTAGTGCTCCATGACCAGTTGCACGTACGCCCGCGTCTCCGCGAAAACGACCGCCTCGACGAAGTCGGCGGGCGGCCACGAGGCCGCTGCCGCCCAGCGGCGCACGTTCTCCGGACCGCCGTTGTACGCGGCCAGGGCCTGGTGCACATCGCCGAAATCACGCAACTGCACGCCCAGGTAGTACGAACCGAATTCGATCGACACCGCCGGCCTGAACAGATCCCCGAGGGCGAAGTCCCGCACCCCCCGCCGCTCCGCGATCCACGTCGCCGTTGGGGGAATGACCTGCGTCAGCCCCATTGCCTGCGCGACCGACACCGCCTCCGCGTCCCAGTGGCTCTCCTGGTGGATCAGGGCCGCCAGCAACAGGGGATCGAGGCCGTTCGCCTTCCCCGCCTCCTCCAGCAGCGTCTCGTACGGCAGCGGGTAGCGAAGGCGCGCAAGGATGTCCGGTAGGGCTTCACTTCTGATACCCAGTATCTCTTGGAGCCTCGCTGCGAGAGCCGAGACTTGCTGCGGCAACCCCGACCGCCACGCCGACCGCGCTAGCGACAGCAGCACCCACGGATCGGTGGTTCGCGCCGCGGCCAGCGCGATCGCCTCCGACGCGCGACCGCCGAGCCCCGCCAGCGCGAGCTCCGGCGCCTCCGGCGCGACAGCCTGGAGCGCGCCCGGGCGGCGCCCCGACAGCCACTCCGCGAGCTCGTCCCAGTCGGGCGCGGGCTGGGGAGGGAGGGGCCGGTAGTCGCCGTCCCCACCCGGATCGATCCCGAGGGCGCGGCGCGCTTCGAGCCCGTGGAAGGAGCGAGGTTGCAGCGCCAACGCCTCCCGGAAGGCCCCCTGCGCTGGCTCCCCATCGCCCAGCTCCTCGTACGCGCGACCCAACCAGTACTGCGTCCGCGCGGCGGCGCCTGTCAGCGCCTCCCAGGCCTCGACCGCGCCCTCCACGTCACCCGCCCGCAGCCGGGCGAAACCGCTCCGGAAGGCGGCCTCCTCCGCGAACTCTCCCCCCGCCTCCTGCGCGACCACGTCGTAGCGCTGGGCGGCTTCCTCGTAGCGCCCTGCGCTCTCCAGGGCGCGCGCCGCCCAGTACCTCGACCGATGCCCAAAGATGCCCGCTTGCGGCATGGCCGCCACCGCGTCGTAGAGCGCCACCGACTCCACGTAGAAGCCGTCGTCGTCGTACGAGGCGGCAAGGAAGTAGGTGCGATAGACCAGCGCGTCGGCCGTCAGCTCCGGCTCTTCGATGGCGGGCACGAGGACGGCCCGCGCCTGGGCGAACGCGTGGCGCCGGTAGAGCACGTACCCCTCGTCGCCCGCGTCGACCGCGTAGCCCGCGTCGCGCAGGTCGCGCACGGAGAAGAGCGCCTCTTCGGCCGAGGGGCTCTCGACGATGATGGCGCGCAACTGCGCCTCGAACAGGTCGAGGTCGCCCAGCAGAAACCCCACGGCCGCGAGCTCGTGGCGCACCACCGGGTCGCCCGTGAGCGCAGCGAGCTCCCCCAGCCAGCGGCGCCGGGCCTCCAGGTCGCCGGCGACGCGGGCAATGGCCGCCCGCTGCCGCAGGATGGGGAGCCGCAGCTGCTCCCCCAGCCCCGGCGTCGCCAGCAGCGACTGCCAGACCGTCTCGGCGCGCTCCACGTCGCCGTTGGCGGCGAGGGCGCGGGCGTACTCCGAGACGATGGCGGGCGCGAGCGCGAGTCCGCTCCCGAGCACGGCGTGGGGTCGCAGCAGGGCCACCGCCTCGGCGAAGGCGCCCCCTTCGTTGAGTCGCACACCCAACAGGTACACGGCCCGCGCCTCCTCCGCTGTACCGTCGATCGCCGCAGCCACTGCCAGCCGCAGCAGCGACCGCGATCGACCGGCATCGCCCAGTTCGTACACGGCCACCGCCTCCCCCAGCCGCGCCGCCGAGACATCGGACGGTTCCGTGGCCACCTCGGCAACGTTCGCGAACGCCGCCGTCGCCTCGCCGTACTGACCCCCACGGAGCAGCGCGTACGCCTCATCAAGGAGCACCGCGGGCGGGGGCGTCGGGGAAGGGGTCGGCGTGGCGGTTGGAACCCCTGCCGGCGAAGGCGAGGGCGTCGCCGGAGGCGGCTCCTCGCCGCCACAGGAGACGAGCAGGAGGGCCAGCAGGAGGGCAGCCAGCGCACCCTGCCGCACGCCGCTCAGCGGGCGGCCGCCGGGCCGGTTGCGTCTGGCGTCCACCCCACGGATGCTAGGCCCGTCCTCGCAGGCGGGTCAAAGCCTCGCCCTGGGAAGGGGGCCACCGTGCCAGCCAGCACTCCTGCAGCCAGCGACACCGCCCTCGCCGGAGCCACCAGGGCGCTTAACGCCTGGATCGAACTCGACCTCGACGCGCTCGCGAACAACGCCCGCGTCCTGCGCGAAACCGCCGGCGAGGCCACCGTCATGGCCGTCGTGAAGGCGAACGCCTACGGGCACGGGGCGAGCATCATCGGACCCGCGCTCGAAGCGGCTGGGGTCGAACGCTTCGCCGTCGTCTTTCTGCCCGAGGCGGTCGCCCTGCGCGAGGCAGGCGTCACGAGACCGGTGCTCGTCCTCGGCCACTCCTTCCCCGAGGACGCCGAGGCCGCGGTCGCGGGCGACATCACCCTCACGGTCGATACCGAAGCGCTCGCCGAGGCCCTCTCCGGGGCCGCCCTGCGCGCAGGCAAGGCGCCCGCGCCCGTGCACATCAAGGTCGATAGCGGCATGCACCGCTTCGGCCTGACGCCCACCGAGGTGGCCGCCCTCGCCGAGCGCGTGCGCACCCTGGAGGGCGTCACGCTCGAAGCGATCTGGACCCACCTCGCCAACGCCGACCACGCAGACGACTCCTTCACCGTCGAGCAGGACGCCGTCGTCTCGGAGGCGATCCGGCTGGCGGGGCCCGTGCCCATGCGCCACATCGCCAATACCGCCACGACGATCCGCCACCCCGAGTTCCGCTATGACGCCGTGCGCACGGGGCTCGGGCTCTACGGCGCACTGCCCGGCCACACCCCCAACCCCGGCGTGCGGCCAGTGCTCAGCATGAAGGCGCGGCTTGCGCGCGTGTTCAATGTCGCCCCCGGCGAGGGCGTCAGCTACGGCCTCACCTGGCGCGCCCAACGCCCCTCGCGTGTCGCGCTCGTGCCCATCGGTTACGCCGACGGCTACCACCGCGCCCTCAGCAACCGCGGCCAGGTCCTGGCCGGAGGCCAGCGCTGCCCCATCGTCGGCCTCATCTGCATGGACCACTTCCTCATCGACGTGACCGATGTCCCCGGTGCGGCGGCCGGCGACGAGGCCGTGCTCATCGGCGAGCAGGGCGGCGAGACCATCACGGCGGCCGAAGTCGCCGACACCATCGACACCATCAGCTACGAGGTGCTCGCCGGCCTCAACCGCCGCCTCCCCCGCGTGGGCCACCGCAACGGCGTGCTCGTTGGGACATTTCAAGGACCTCGTTCTTCTTCATCCTAGGGGTGAAGGTTGCTACTAGCACACAGGCCGGCAGTAGGGTACTCTTCACCCAAGGGCTGAAGGGTTACGAGCGCTGGAGGTGCACTCCGCCAGTAACGCCCTCCGCCGCCAGTACGAATCCCGGAAGGAGGCAGCGAAGAAGTACGGTCCCGACCGGGGACGACGATACATCCAGCGCGTGACCGCTCTCTACGACGCCGAGGACTGGGGTGCGATTCAACAGATTCACTCGCTTCGCGCACACCCACTCAGGGACAACCGAGCCGGTCAGTGGGCCATCGTCCTGCAGGGGAGATGGCACCTGATTGTGGAAGTCGGAGAGGACGAACGGTCCGTCCCGATCCGGGGGGTATCAAATCACTATGGCAACTAACACAGCTGAACGTCTTTGGCCCGACATCGCGATACCTCCAGGCGAGCTCCTGGGCGAGGAGTTGGATGCGCGCGGGATGAGTCAGCAAGAGCTCGCCCGTCGCATGGGGCGACCGCCACAGATGGTCAACGAGCTCATCCACGGCAAGAAGGTCCTCACCGCCGAAACGGCGCTTGGCCTGGAGAAGGTGCTAGGCATTCCGGCGAGCTTCTGGACGAACTCGGAGAGCAGCTACCAACTCATCAAGAGCCGCATCGAGGAACGGGAACGGCTCGAAGAGGAGGCCCCCTGCTGGCTTCCCGAGTTTCCTGTCGCCGACCTGATCCGAAGGCAGGTGTTACCGGTGCGGTCGCACGCGAAGCCCTGGGAGAAGGCGCACGCGTTGCTCCAGTTCCTCGGCTTCAGCAGTTTCGCGCAGTGGGAAGCCCAGACTGCAACGGCCGCCGGCTTGCGGGTCACAGATCCGAAGCGCGCTTCGCGAGGCGCACTCGCCGTCTGGCTAAGGCAGGGCGCGCAAGATGGCCACGAGCAGGAGGCCGAGCCCTACAACGAAACGCGCTTCCGAGAGGTGCTGCAGACGCTGCGCGCCTACACCACCAGCGAGCCTGAAGTCTTTTCGGCGGAGATGCGCGACCGATGCGTTGCCGCGGGAGTGGCCGTCTCCTTCATCAAGGAATACCCAAAGGCGAACGCCACGGGCGCCGCGCGCTGGCTCCAGGCAGACAAGGGACACATCCAGCTTAGCCTCCGTCACAAGACCGCCGACATGCTCTGGTTCAGCTTCTACCACGAAGCAGAGCACCTTCTCGGGAAGCGTTTCAAGGGCGCGCGTGTCGACGGGATGCGCGGAATCGACCAGGACGCCGAAGAAGAGGCAGTCTGTGACGCCTTCGCCCGGGATACGCTGATTCCCAGCGACATCTGGGAAGCGTTCACCTACAAGGAGTGCTTCTCGGAACGTGATGTCCGTGAGTTCGCAGGGGAATCTGGCATCCACGCGGGAATCGTAGCTGGCCGCCTCCAGCACGAGCACTTCATTCCCCATCACAGCCTCAACGACCTCAAAATGCGGCTGGAGTGGAGGGACTGACGCACTGCCGCTAGCAGGGTGCTGAAGAAACGGCCTCGGGCGGAGCGGGCCTGCCCGCTCCGCGCTATCGGCGCGTTTCGGGGCGGGTTTCAGGGGCTTCGGAGTGCGCCCGTCGATGGCGCTACGACGCCCACGCTCGTTGCGGGCCACGTGCGGCGTCACCCCACGGGCGCGCACCGCCGCCACGACGTCGCGCGTGTCGTAGCCCCGGTCCGCCCCCTGGGTCGCGCGACTGCGTACGCTCCGCGCCAGCATCGGAAGGGCCGCCTCCCGCTCGCCATGGCCGTCCGCCTCGCTCAGCTCCACGTCCACCACCAGCCCGTGGCGGTTCTCACTGAGGACGTGCCCCAGATAGCTCAGCTTCGCCTCCTGCTGCGGCCCCTTGCGATACAGCCGCGCCTCCGCGTCCGTGCGCGAGACGTGCGTCTCGCGGCTGCGCCGCCGACCCTGGAAGTCCCCCTCGGCGTTGCGTCCACCCCCGGAAGGCGGCGCCCGCTCGTCCCGCGGCCGGTAGCCCTTGAGCGAGGCCCACGCTTCCAGCAGCGGCCCGTCGACCGTGAAGTGCTCGTCCAAGAGCAACCGGCGGCGGCCCGCCTCGGCCACCACCTCGGTGAAGAAGGCGCGCGCCACCTCCCCTCCAACATGCGCTCGCGGTTCTTGGAGAAGGTCGTCGCGGCAAAGGGCTCATCGTCGACGTACAGGTCGAGGAACCGCTTGGAGAGCAGATTGTAGCGCACCTGCTCGCAGAACTGGCGCTCGCTGCGCACCGAGTAGAGGGCGATCAAGAGGCTCCCCTTGAGCAGGTGCTCGGGCGGGATCGAGGGACGACCGTGGTTGGCGTACATCTCCTTGAAGCGTGGCGACAGCCGCGTCAGGCACTTCGTCCACCAGGGGCTTGATGCGCCGCCGGGGGGTGGTCGTCGGGGACGAACGCCTCCGGCGTCACCGCCAGCTTGATGTTGGCCTGCCGCTCTCGCTCTCCGCGCATGGGGAACCTCCACAGTCCGCTCCCAGCCCAAGCCTTTTCAGCACCCTGCTAGTCAAAACTCTGCCTTGGGGACCTCACCTGTGCGAATTCCATGTCCTCGCTGACGGCGTGAACGATCAGTCTCTCCCATTGGCAGTTTGGCGGCGCTACGGGGACTCGGCCCCCGTTCCCACTGGGTTCCCGCGCCTTCGGAGACGCACGATGCCGGGGCTCACCCCCAGTCCAGACCCGTGAGGACCCAGTAGACAAGAAGAGATAGCCCGTTCAGCACCAAGAGCGCAACACCCATCCAAGTGCCGATCGAGAAGAAGACCTCTCCCCAGTCCATCTCTCGGACGGGAGCCCACCGCACCCGGGAAGTCCTCGTGAGAAGCACCGTGGCTGCGACGAAAGATGACAGGCCCAGTGCCGCAATTCCGGGGCTGTGCCGCTCCCACTGGGTACCGACGGCGAGCACTCCAACCCCGATCACCGCAACGGGCAGACCCCAACCAACAAGGTTGTGTTCCAACTGGGGGAAGCGGAGTCCTGACAACCCCGTTCCGACCGTCAACACGGCAACCACCAACACCCACCACAGGTAGGGTGACTCGCGAGCCAGAAGAGCCAGCAGCACGAAAGCGACGAGCGCACTGAGCATTCCCGCAGAGCGCCGCGTCACCAAGGCATCGAGTGCAGGCAAAGCCACGGAACCGCCTTACCTGAATTCTATCAAACAGACCGATGCCGCCAGAAGTCGTCGGCTACCCTTGGGGGACGAGAGCAACCGGCGGCGGCCCGCCTCGGCCACCACCTCGGTGAAGAAGGCGCGCGCCATCTCCGCCTCCAACAGGCGCTCGCGGTTCTTGGAGAAGGTCGTCGCGGCAAAGGGCTCATCGTCGACGTACAGGTCGAGGAACCACTTGAAGAGCAGATTGTAGCGCACCTGCTCGCAGAACTAGCGCTCGCTGCGCACCGAGTAGAGGGCGATCAAGAGGCTCCCCTTGAGCAGGTGCTCGGGCGGGATCGAGGGACGACCGTGGCTGGCGTACATCTCCTTGAAGCGTGGCGACAGCCGCGTCAGGCACTTCATCCACCAGGGGCTTGATGCGCCGCCGGGGGTGGTCGTCGGGGACGAACGCCTCCGGCGTCACCGCCAGCTTGATGTTGGCCTGCCGCTCTCGCTCTCCGCGCATGGGGAACCTCCACAGTCCGCTCCCAGCCCAAGCCTTTTCAGCACCCGGCTAGGGGCGCTTGCGCACCAGCACCGAGACCCTCGGAATCGGGGGGAGGGCGAAGGGGCCCAGCTCCACCAGGTCGATCGCGTCGAAGCCGCACTCCGTCAGGAGGGCCGCCAGCCGCCCCCAGCCGCGCAGGTCCACCCGTGCGCACCCGCCCGAGACAGCGAGCCGGTGGAGATTGTCGAGCCGCCCCCAGCGCACCGGCGCGAACTCGACCAGCAGCGCTGCTCCGCCCGGCGCCAGCACGCGCGACACCTCCTCGGCGAAGCCGTGCACGGCATCGTCGTCGAGCGCGCGCAGCACGTGCAGCGCCGTGATCGCCTCGAACGAGGCGTCCCGGAAGGGCAGCCGCTCCGGCCAGGCGACGAGGTCGACGGGTTCGCCACGCTTCGATACGTCCATCACGACGGGCCGGGCGGGCGAGCCCGCGCGCGCCGCCAGCAGCTCGGCGAAGGCGCCTCCGCCGTAGCCGACATCAAGATAGGTGCGGGCCGTGTCGAGCTCCAGCAGGTCGATCATCGTGTTGGCGCGGGGAAAGAGCGCTGCGCGCGCGGGCTGCGAATCGAGCGCGCGGGCGAGTGCGGCCTGCGGACCCGCGAGCCAGCGTTCCCGCGCGCTGATAGCTTCCCGACGGCGTCGAATCACAGCTCGTAGGTTAGGCGCACGAGCCGCTTGGCGCGCCCCGCGCGTTCGGCGACGGCGCGCAGGGCCGCGGCCTCCGCGGCCAGGGTCTCCGCCCCCGCGCGCCGCACGAACACGGCCGCGCGCTCATCGCCGGCCAGCACCGTGGCGAGCGCGTCGAGGCTGGCGGCGAGGGGGTCCGCCTCCTGCCAGGCGCGTTCGAGGTTCGCCTCATCCTCCGCGTCCTCGGGCAGGCGCTCGTAGAACGTGGTGAGCGGCCACAGGCGCACGCCCAGCTCGGCGACGCGCTCGGCGAGCGCGATCAAGGGGTGGCGCGCCCCGAACCCGCGCACCGCCGCGAACGACATGAACGCCACCAGCGTCGCGCCCTCGCCCGGAAGCGCCGCCGCGCCGCCCTCGCCCTCCACCTCGACCGTGAGTCGCATCGCCTAGAACCCGTTCCGTCCGTCGATGAAGCGCACGGGGTCGACGAGGACGCCGTGCACGGAGACCTCCCAGTGCAGGTGGGGAGCCGTCGAGAGCCCGGAGTTCCCGACGAAGGCGATCACCTCGCCCTTCTCGACCTCCTGCCCCTCGGCCACCGCAAAGGCGCCCAGGTGGGCGTACCCGGAGAACACGCCACCGCCGTGGTCGATGATGACCATGTTCCCGCGAAGGGCCAGCTGCCGCGCGAGCGCCACGCGACCGCTGTTCGCGGCCATCACGGGCGACCCCTCCAGCACGCCGAAGTCGGTGCCGCCGTGGTTGCCGCCCAGCGGTCCGTCGTTGAACGAGCGGCGCTCGCCGAAGCGGCTGGAAATGCCGGCGACGCCCCCCCCCACGGGTGTCCGCCAGCGCCCCTGCCACAGCTTCTCCGGCGTCTCCAGTGCGTAGGTTTCGGCCAGCAGGGCGTCCTCGCGATCGCGCTCGGCGTTATCGAGCACGGGGTCGCCCGCGCCCTCGACGTAGTAGAGCCTGGCAACATCCCACTCCGTCTCGCTCACCGTGATCGTGTGCTCGAAGCTCCCGACTGAGCCGTTCGCAAGCGTGAGCTGCACGCGCATCGTGTGCGTTCCCGGCGCATCGAAGACGCCGATGCCCACGTAGGTGTACTTGCTGAAGTCGCCCTGCGTGAGGGGATAGCGCCGGCCGAGGAACTGGACCTCGCCCTCCGTCACGCTGCCGGTGACTGACACGAGGATGGCGCTCCCCTGCGCCACCTCGGCCACGGAGACGATCAGCTCGGGGGGCTCGATAACAACCTCCCTGGCCGCGACTCCCACACGCTCGGCCTTCGACTCCGCGGAGACGGGCGTCACCGTCTTCACCTCCACCCCCGGTCGGTCCCCGCCGCACCCCCCTGTCAGCAGCGCCAGCGCCGCCACCACAAGACCCAGCCGTACGCGCGCGAGAGCCACGCCCCAAGGGTGCGACAGGCGCTCCCCAGCGTCGACCACGCCCTCACTCCCCGCACCCTGCTACCATCCCGCCCATGTCAGCGTCACACGTCGAGGAACGCCCCTTCGCCCTGCGCCGCACCGCCGCCTACGAGTTCATCGAGGGCCTGAACCGCACGAAGGAGGCCCTGCACGAACAGGGCTTCGACATCGCCACCACCTTCGATACCGGGGGAGCGCTCGGCGGCGCCTGCACCATCCTCGGGGTCTGTGACGCGGACCTGCTGCGCCGCGCCATCGAGGCCGACGCCGAGGCGGGCGTCTTCCTCCCCTGCAGCGTCGCCGTGCACGAGAGCGAGGAGGGGATCGTCGTCGAGGCGGTCGACCCCAGGGCCACGGTGGGCGGGGCGGGCAACGAGGCGCTCGTCGCCATCGCCGCCGAGGTCCGCGAGCGCCTCGTGAAGGCCCTCAACCGGCTGCCCCCCGGCAGCCGGCGCTAGCGCGGCCTGCCGGGCGAACGCGGCAACAACCGCGAAGGTTCACCAGACCCGGGAAAAACTGGTCGGGGTGCCCGGATTCGAACCGGGGACCTCTTCGTCCCGAACGAAGCACTCTACCTGGCTGAGCTACACCCCGAGGAACTCACAGAATAGCGCCGCCGCCCCCAACCGTCAGCGCCCCCTTCGCGCCCGCCTCTCCTACACTACGCCCGCGGGCCAGCAGCCCCGGGAGGACGCCATGAGCGAACGCGCAGCAGACGAGCGCCTGGAAAGCACGAGCGAGCGCGCAGCAGACGAGCGCCTGGAGAACACGAGCGAGCGCGCAGCAGACGAGCGCGGAAACACGAGCGAGCGCGCAGCAGACGAGCGCCTGGAGAACACGAGCGAGCGCGCAGCAGACGAGCGCGGAAACACGAGCGAGCGCGCAGCAGACGAGCGCCTGGAGAACACGAGCGAGCGCGCAGCAGACGAGCGCGGAAACACGAGCGAGCGCGCAGCAGACGAGCGCCTGGAGAACACGAGCGAGCGCGCAGCAGACGAGCGCGGAAACACGAGCGAGCGCGCAGCAGACGAGCGCGGAAACACGAGCGAGCGCGCAGCAGACGAGCGCGGAAACATGAGCAAGCGCTTCGAAGGCAAAGTCGCCGTCATCACCGGCGCGGCCGGCGGCATCGGCCGCGCCACCGCCGTGCGGTTGGCGCGGGAGGGCGGGCGCGTCGTCGCCGTCGACCTGCCGGGGAGCGACCTCGCCGGCGCCGTCGCGGCGGTCGAGGAGGCCGGGAGCGAGGCCCTCGCCGTCCCCGCCGATGTGACCAGCTGGGCCGACCACGAGCGCTACGTGAGCGAGGCCGTCGAGCGCTTCGGCGGCATCGACGCGTTCTTCAACAACGCCGGCATCGAGGGCGTGGTCACCCCCCTCACGGACTACCCCGAGGACATCTTCGACAAGGTCATCGATGTGAACGTGAAGGGCGTCTGGCTCGGCCTGAAGGCCGTTGGCCCGGCGATGCGCGCGCGGGGGGGCGGCGCCATCGTCAACACCGCCTCGACGGCCGGCCTGGGGGGCACGCCCCACCTGGTCGCCTACGGGGCGAGCAAACACGCCGTCATCGGCATGACGCGCACGGCCGCGCTCGAGTTCGCGCGCGACAACATCCGCGTGAACGCGATCTGCCCGGCGCCCATCGAAACGCGCATGATGCGCTCCATCGAGCGCGGCGGCGATCCCGACGACCCGGAGGGGCGCTACCGCGAGATCGCCGCCGGTCTGCCCCTGCGCCGCTACGGCCAACCCCACGAGGTCGCCGCCCTCACCGCCTTCCTGTTGAGCGACGAAGCGTCCTTCATGACCGGCGCCTACTACCAGGTCGACGGAGGCTCGAAGGCCCGCTAGCGGGCGGCTACTCCGCCCCGTCCTCGAAGGTGATCTTCCAGATCACGTTGTCGCCAATATCCGTGACGAGCAGGGCGCCGGCGGCGGTAGCGACGATGCCCTGCGGCTTGCCCAACCCCTCGGCAACAACCGAGAGGACCCCGTCGCGAGTGACCCGAACAACCCTGCCATAGTCCTGGTCGGCGACGAAGAGGGCGCCATCGTGGCCGACCGCTATTCCGGCGATAGAGGGCGAGAGCGCGCCACCGTAAGGGTTTCGGGGGGTCCTGAGCACGGTTGAGACGAACCCGTTGCCATCAATAGCGCGGATGGGGTTCCAGCGCTCAGTGAAGAAGATGTTGCCTTCGCCGTCGACAGCGATACCCTCGGGAGAGAAGAACAGCGCCCTGTCGCCCGGACCGTCCACACTCCCCACCCATGCCGGCCTTTTTTCGGGTGAAGGAACGAACCTTCCACCTGCGACTGTCGAGACTTCCCCATCGGGGGAGAGCAGGCGCACCAGGCTATTGCCTCGTTCGGCAATCAACAGATTCCCTTCGTGGTCGAATGCCAGCGCGGCAGGATCGCGGAACCGCGCCTCGGCGGCCAGGCCATCCCGGTAACCACCCCATTGGCCCTCCGCTGCCAGGGATCCGCCTCCCGCGACCGTCGTGACCGCACAGTCCGGCCCGATCCGACGAATGCGATTCGCGCGTGAGTCAGCGAGGTAGATAGAGCCGTCCTCGGCGACGGCAACGCCCTGCGGCCGCGCGAACTGCGCCTCGTCGCACGGCCCGTCGCGAGAGCCCTCTCCCTGGCCGCCGGCAATCGTCGTGACGGTGCCGTCCGGGGCGATACGGCGGATGGCGTGGTTCCCCGAATCGGCGACGATGACGTTGCCGTCGGTGTCAAGCGCCATTGCCCATGGCTGGTCGAATAGCGCCTCGCGGGAAGGGCCGTCCCTGAACCTCGGCTCTCCCTCGACCTTGGGCCCGGCCTTGCCGGCGAAGATCGAGACAGTGACGCCCTGCATTCGTGGAATGCCGAGGTCTCCGGCCAACCGAAGGCCTGGCGTACCCAGCCTGTTTCGTCCCAGGGTTATGCGGCGAATGACGCCATTGCCTTCGTCGGCCACCACAAGAGAGCCATCGTCCATGATCGCGATCCCGCCCGGGCGGTCGAACGCAGCCCCGTCGAGCGGGCCGTCTGCGTACGCACGATCTCCCGTGCCCGCTACCGCGCGCAGCTCCCCATCACTCGTCAGCCTCACCAGTTGGTGGCGCCCGGTGTTGGCAATATAGATGACACCATCACTCGTGACGGCGAGCCCCCGTGGATGCCCGAGCGTTAGCCCCGAGACCTGGTCAGTTTCCCGAAAGAGGGTGGACACCAGGCCGTCGGCCGTGACAGTGCGCACGGCGATGCCAGGGCCGGCTAAAGAATCGGTCCCTTCGACGACGTAGATGGTGCCACTGGAGTCGATTGCGATGGCGAGGATCTCAAAGAACCGCGCCCGTCCCGCAGGACCGTCGCGATAGCCAAGACGAGAACTGCCTGCAAAGGTCGAGACCCACCCCGCCGGAGAAACGCGCCTGATCCGCTGATAGTCCTCCGCGACATAGAGGTCCCCGTACTGGTCGATCACGATGCCGTGAGGAAAGCTGAATCTCGCTTCCTCCGCGGGACCATCTCGAAAGTCCCCCCACGCGGCCGCGTCATTTGAGAGGCCGGCAATGGGGCCCCCGCCAGCTACGGTCGTAACCATCCCATCGGGCGCGATTTTGCGGATGCGATGGGCATCCCTGTCGGCCACGTAGATCGAGCCGTCGGGAGCAATGGCCACGTCCTCCGGGCCAGCGAATTGCGCAGTGGCAGCGGGTCCGTCGCGCACTCCCTCCCCATTGCCGCCCGCGATCGTCGTCACCGTGCCATCCGGCAGGATGCGCCGGATGGCATGGTTCTCGCTGTCCGCCACGACCACGCTCCCGTCGCGGTCGCCCTCGATCCCGAGGCCGAAGAAGGACCGACCGAAGAGGGCCTCCTCGCCCTGCCCATCCTCATACCCGCGCAAATCCGGATGCCCCGCGAGCGTGGTGACCCTGGCCTCCTGCAGGGGAACGCCGAGGCTGATGTCTCCGAAGCGCCACTGCCTGTCGAAGCTGAGGCCCTCATCCAGTGGTAGCCGCACGGTCCCGAGCGTGTCCCACTCGCCCAGCGAATCGCGCGCGCTGATGTAGATGTTCTGGTCGTCCCGTACGTCCTGCCAGACCCGCACCTCGACTATCAGCGGCGAGGACCGGTTCGGGAGCCTGATATCAACGGAGATGTCCCCATAGCGGTACCAGCCGCGGGGACTGAATCCATCGTCGAGCGCCAGGGGGATTCTCCCCAGCGTCTGCCACAAGCCGTCCGCCGGGCGGGCGCCGATGTGGATCTCGCGGCCGTCCTCCACGCTCTGCCAGACCCGCACCTCCACCCGTACCGTCGCCTCACCTTGCGCCGCACCCGTCGCCACAACCGCCAGGCCGAGCACCGCCGCCAACGCCACCGCCACCAAGGTCAATCTGCGCATTGGGGCCCGCCACTCACCACGCCGCGACCTTAACAGACGGAAAGTCGAATTACCCCACCCGCCTCAGGCGACCGGTCATGTGTCGCTGGCGCCCCCGACGACGGCGGTTCGAAGGCCCGCTAGGCCAGGTGCTACTCGAATGTGATCTTCCAGATCGCGTCGATGGTAGAGACGAGCAGGCTGCCGTCGGGCGTGACGAGAATCCCCGTTGACTGCTCGTTTCGGTCCGGGGAGTACACGCTGTGCTCGACCACGATCGCGACGGCGCCATCCGGCGATATCCTCACGACGTGGCCGTACCCCGTGTCGACGACGTAGAGCGTCCCGTCGGGCGCGACGGCGATGCCCCCGATGGAAAGCGTTAGAACCCCGCCGTGGTGTTCCTGGCGGTCCTGAAAAGCCGTCGAGACATCTCCATCTGGCGTGACCTTCACGATGATGGCTCTCCCCTGCCGCCACGTCATGAGGTAGGCGTCACCCCCTTCGCCCACGGCAATCGCTTGAATGAACTCGAGTCCTGCTGCGAGGAGGGTCCAGGTCTCTCCGTCAGCGGACACCCGGTAGAGGCGGCCGGGAAACGCCTCGGCGATGAGCAAGTTGCCGTCGTCATCGAAGGCCAATGCCTGGGGACGCCGAACCTCGAAGCCATCGGCGGGGTCGACCGTCGTGACGGAACCATCGGGTGAGACCTTGCGGATGCGGTCGTTACCGTAATCCGCGACATAGAGGGAGCCATCGGCGTGGACGGCAATCCCCCTGGGCCGCTTGAACTGCGCTTCGTCGCCTGGGCCGTCACGGAATCCAGCCCCGTTGGCCCCGGCCAGGGTCGTCACCGTGCCATCCGGCGAGACGCGACGGACAGAGTTGTATTGAGCGTCCGCGACTACCACATTGCCAGTTGAATCCAACGCGATGAGCTCCGGCGTGAAGGGCAAGTCCCGGGCGAAGATGCTGGCGCGCACGCCCTCCACCCGGGGCACCGGCTCCCCGCCCGCAAGCGCGATGTCGGTGGAGTCGGAGCCGCCTGGGTCGGGAGCAATCACGCGGAGCAGACTCTCTGCCTGATCGGTCACCACGAGGGAACCATCGGGCAGCACGGCAAGCGAGCCTGGCAGGCTCAGGGCGGCCGCGCCCCTGGGGCCATCTACATACCCATCCTCCCCGGCCGGCTACTGCCTCCAGCGTGCCGTCGGCAGTGAGCCTGACTATCTGGTGCCGGCCCGTATTCGAGATGAGGATCTCGCCGTCATTTGTCACGGCCAGCCCCGCAGGCCCGGCCAACACGCCCCCGGAAAAGGGCGACTCGCTCCGGAAGAGCGTGGTGACCACGCCATTCGTGTCGACCTTGCGGATAGTGGCGAAGGAACCGACCTCACCCGGAACAAAGACCCAGTCGATCACGTAGACGGTACCCGCATCGTCCACCGCGAGGTCTTCCAGCCAGGTGAACTGGGCCTGCGCCCCCGGGCCGTCGCGATAGCCGCGCCCACCTCCGCCAGCGAGGTGCGTGACCCACCCCGATGACGAGATCCGTCTGATCTGGTACTGCTCCATAACGTAGAGGTCGCCCTCTGGGCTCAGCGCGGTCCCCCTGACACTCCTGAAATACGCCTCTTCCGCGGGCCCGTCGGGCGGGATTTCGAAGGGCGCGCCCTCGGGACCGCCCCCGGCGACGACGCTGGTCACCCTTCCGTCTGACGAGAACTTGCGGATAAGGCCGCCGGCCCAGGCGGCGGCCACGTAGATGTTCCCCTCCGCATCCACAGCAACATCGCTGGGCGGGGGCAGAGCGCTCCTGTTGCCGCCGGCGATGGTGCTCACCGCGCCATCCGGCGCGACGCGTCGAACTGCACCATGCGCCCGGTCTGCCACGATCACGCTCCCGTCGGGCGCCGCGGCCAGCCCCAGGTCCCTGATAATTGACGCCCACTGCTGACCGAAGCGTGCTTCGGTCCCGGGTCCATCCGCGTAGCCCCACTCGCCCGCCCGGCCCGCGAGCGTGCTGACCGCCTCCGTGGGTAGCGGCGCCTCAAGCCTGACATCGCCGAAGCGGAGGGTACGGTCGGGGGTGAGGCCGTCGTCCAGCGGGAGGGAGATGGTCCCCAGCGTGTCCCACTCGCCCAGCGAACCGCGCGCGCTGATGTAGATGTTCTGGTCGTCCCGTACGTCCTGCCAGACCCACACCTCGACGGTCACCGGCGAGGACCGGTTCGGGAGCCCGAGGTCAACGGAGATGTCCCCATAGCGGTACCTGCCGCGGGGACTGAATCCATCGTCGAGCGCCAGGGGGATTCTCCCCAGCGTCTGCCACAAGCCACCCGCCGGGCGGGCGCCGATGTGGATCTCGCGCCCGTCCTCCACGTTCTGCAAGACGCGCACCTCGACCGTAACCGTTGGCTCGCTCTGGGCGCCGCTCGCCGGCGCCACAACCAGGCCCAGCAAAGCGGCCAGCGCCGCGAACGCCAGTCTCCTCATCCGCCTTCCTTCCTCATGCACGGCGACCCTAGCAGACAACCCTCCGACTACCCCGTCCGTTCAGCGCTACGTGTCATCCTTCGTGACCGGCGCCTACTACCAGGTCGCCCGCGGCTCCAGGCCCTGCTAGTCCCAGGTTGCGTCATCGACCGGCTGGGCCGGCTCATCCGCGACCGGCTCGTCCTCAGCCGGCTCATCCCCGAACGTGATCTTCCAGATCACATTCGCGACGGTGTCGGAGACGATGAGGTCGCCGTTCGCAGCGACCAGGATCCCGTGGGGCTCGTACAGCCGCACGGTCGAGGGCGGACCACCCGCGGGAGCGGCGCGGAGCGTACCGGGGGACGGCCTTCCAGCCACCACCAACACCTCCCCGTCCAGCGTGACCCTGAGCACGCGTCCGTAGTAGCTCTCCGTCACGTAGAGGGCGCCATCGGCGCCAAGGGCAATCCCGTCCGGAGCCGAGAGAATCCCGCCCACGCCGGGCAGGGGCCGCTCCAGGAGGGCTGAGACGTTGCCCTCGGCGTCGATCACGAAGAGGCCGTCTTTCTCAACGACGAAGACGTTGCCCTCGTCGTCGAGCGCGATCGCTTCTGGATGCTCGAAGGGGTGGCCCTGTCCGCGCCCCTCGAACGTGGAGACCCGACCGTGCGGCGAGAGCAGCTTGATGCGGTGGGCCCCCCGGTCGACGATCAGGAGTCTCCCCTCACCGTCAAAGGCGAGCCCAACGGCCTTGGTGAATCCACGGGCGACGACGGTGGTGACGGTACACAGTGGGCTGATGAGGCGGATGCGGCGACCCCCCTCATCGGCGACCACGATGTCACCACCCGGTGCGACAGCGACGGCCTGAGGGCTCCAGAACTGCGCGCTCGCACATGATCCGTCGCGCGTCCCCGCCCCATTGCCGCCGGCCAGCGTCGTCACGGTGCCATCGGGGGCGATGCTGCGAATCGCGTGGTTCGCCGAGTCGGCGACCAGCACATTGCCCTCGCCATCGAACGCCATGCCCCGGGGCTCGCCAAAGGCCGCCTTGTGCCCGGGCCCGTCCGCCAGTTCCGGGTCCCGTCCACCCCAACCTGCCAGGATCGTGACCTCGCCCACGCCGGCCAGGTAGGGAGGGGCAACTCCGCCCACCACAGCCAACTCGCCGCTGTCCGCATCGGGGGCAATGCGGCGGATGATGTGGTTGCCCTCATCGGCCACCACGAGCGTTCCGTCATCAGCGATGGCGATCGAGGCCGGCTCGTTGAACAAAGCCTCGGCGGGGTCGCCCTCGATGTAGCCCCGCTCGCCCGTGCCCGCCACGGCCCGCAGCACGCCCTCGGGCGTGAGCGCCAGGATCTGGTGGTGGAACGTGTTTGCCAGGTAGACCGTGCCGTCGTTCCCAAGCGCAAGACCGCGGGGGTAGGCGAGCTCCCCACCAAGCCCCGGCCCCTCGCTCCGGAAGAGCGTCGACACGGTGCCTGCGGGGTCGATCACCCGAACGGCAAAGAAACGGCCGCTGCCGATCTCACCGCTCTCGTCGAGCACGTAGACCTTTCCCGCGTCATCAACGTCGATTGCCCGCGGGTGAAAGAACTGGGCCTGCGCAGCCGGTCCGTCGCGATACCCGAATGCATCGGTTCCGGCGAAGGTCGAGACCCAGCCCGTCGGGGAGAGGCGCCGGATGCGCCTGTTCCACTCGGCGATGTAGAGGTTGCCGGCCTCATCGATGGCGAGAGCCCGGGGGAAGGAGAATTTCGCACTTGCCGCAGGACCATCAACAACGCTCCCCTGCGTGTGGGCCTGCAGGGGACCGCCACCGGCCACGGTCGTGACCATCCCGTCCGGGGCGACCTTGCGGATGCGGTGCCCATCCGAGTCCGCGACGTAGATGGACCCGTCGCTGGCGATGGCCACGTCGGTCGGCCCGGCAAACTGCGCCGACGAGCCAGGCCCGTCACGAACGCCGCGCCCGTTGCCGCCGGCGATGGTCGTCACCGTCCCGTCGGCGGCGATCCGCCGGATAGCCCGGTTTGCTTGATCCGCCACCACGACACTTCCGTCGCTATCGAACTCCAGTCCGAGACCGAATGCCTTCCCGCCACGTTCGAAGAGCGCCTGGCTCCCCTCGCCGTCGCGGTAGCCCTGCACCCCCGGAATGCCCGCAAGCGTTGTCACGCCCACGTCGGGCAGCGGCACATCCAATGCGATGTCGCCGTAGCGGAACGTGTCGGTGTCATCGAATCCGTCGTCCAGCGGCAGGGACCTGGTCTCAAACGACGCCCACAGGCCCCTCGACCCGCGCGCACTGATGTGGACGTTGCGGTCGTTCCGCACGTGCTGCCAGACGCGCACCTCGACGGTCACCGGCGAGGCCCAGTTCCAGAGCGGCACGTCGAGCGCGATGTCGCCGTAGCGGAACGTGTCGGTGGGGTCGAATCCATCGTCCAGCCGGAGCCGGCGCGTACCGAACGTTCGCCACAAGCCACCCTCCGGCCGGGCGCTGACGTGGATGTTCTGGCCGTTTTCCACGTGCTGCCAGACGCGCACCTCCACCCGTACCGTGCCGGGGTCGTACTCCGCCGTCCCGGCGCCGCCCAACCCCACGAGCCCGAGCAGCGTGGCAATCGCCGCAGCGGCAACCGCTCGCGCGGGCCATCCCCAGATGGCCGTCCTCGCAGGGACGGGTCCGAAGCCTTTCGACCCTGGCACGCGCATCGCGCGACCGTAACAGACAAGGCTCCGAATTACGCCATACCGCCGCCCACGCCCGTCGCCATCTATCATGGGCGCGTGGCCATCGAGGAACCGCTGACGCCGCCTGCTCCCTCGCGCCGCCGGCTCGTCGCGCCCATGCTCGCCGTCGTCCTGGTGCTGGCGCTGCTCGTCGGGGGTGGGGCCGTCGCCTTCATCGTTTCGCAGTCGGCCGGCAGCGACGCGCCCCCGGAGGCGGGGCCGTTCCTGACGCCCGCGGCCGCGCGCCCCGCCGCCATCTTCGACGTGCGCGAGGCGAACGGCCCCTCGCTCACGCTGCTGCCCGCCAACATCGAGGGAGAATCACTCACCGTCACGCTCGCCGCCGGAGTCGTGTTCGAGGCGCTTGTGCCCGGCCTGCCCTCGCGCATCGAGCCGGGGCAGTGGCTCACCTTCATCGGCGAGCGCGACCCCGTGCGCAACTTCGTCATCCGCCAGGTCATCGCCATCACCGAGCCGGGCGCCCCCCAGGCCGACGGCCTGGCGCGCTCGCCCGCGGGCTTCACCGGCGCCGAGCTCGTGAGCAACCCGGACCAGCGCCCCGTCCTCTGGGGCCGCGTCGTGTCCGTCACCCAGCAGACGAGCGAGGGCGGGGCCGAGATCACCCTCGCCGGACCGGACGGTCCCATCACGGTGCATATCTTCGCGGCCATGCCCCTCTTCTTCGTCGAGCCCTACGACGGCCCCATCATCGACGGCGACCGCATCGCCACGCGCGCACCCGCCGGCACCAGCCCCGCCAGCGCCGGGGTCGTGCTCGTCGCCCCCCAGGGCGCCCGCTAGCAGGGTGCTGATAAAGTCCGCAGCGGTCGTTTTGGGCTGATTTTGCGCCGTTCGCGAAATCGAAAAGGCCAATGTTTCTGGGCTCTACGAGAGACTGCCGGATGGTCAGTCAGGGCCTCAGGCCCAGGATCATGCATTTATCAGCACCCTGCTAGGGGGCAGGAGCTGGCGCCGCGGTCGGTGCGGGTGTCGGGCTGGGCGTGGACGTGGGCGACATTTCGGCGGTCGCCGTAGGGGCTGATGCGCCGGACCCGAGGCGGGAGGGATCATCTCGCCGCCGCACGCCGCCGCTGCGAGGGTGAGCAGGCAGGCGAACAGCACGAGAAAGGCACGGGCCCGACGCATCATGGCCAAACCCTAGGGACGAAAACTCCGAATTACCCCGTCCGTTTCGAGGGAATTTCGGCCAATTTCCCGCCCTACTCGGGCGCGGGCCGGGCGGCGAAGAGGCCAAGAAGGCCCCGGGTCCCCGGAAACGCTTCATCGAGCCCAACAACCTCGTGAACGCTTCGCGTCTCCAGGTCCACGAGGACCGTGGCGCGCATGGGCCCGCAGGCGTCTATTCCCAACAGCCCCACGAAGAGCTCCCCACCCAGGTGATCTATCAGCTCAAGAGGCTTCGGGTCTTCCCATGAATACGCCCCCAGAATCACGCCCTGTTCATTGATGGTGAAGAAACGATCGGGCTCGATCGGCGGATACCCGCGGTGCGTGCTCCACAGGAGAGTGCCGCCAGGCAAACTGACCGTTGGCCACCAGAACGAGCCCGAGGCGGTGACTTCGCCCCCGGGAGGCTTGCCCAAGAGACCGCCAGATGCATCCACGAAAGACGTATTCGGATTGTCCGACCAGCGTGGACGGTCCGACCAGACCGGATTTAGTCCGTCCCCGCTAACTCGCCATGCCGCCATATATGGGGAATCAAGCCCTTCTGGAGGCGTCAGTTGTTCGCCCGAGCGGAACCACCATGCCCGTCTCAACTCCTCCTGCCCGGAACTCACCTTGCGGGCGAACAGGGCCACATCATCGTCCGTGACGGCAAGAATTTGCACCGACGCCCCAACAACCGGGACCTCACCCCACGTCTCCCACGTCTCCCACGTCTCGCCGCCATCCTCCGACACCCAGAGCGCCGAGACGGCATGCCCGTCCGGTCCATCGATCGTCCAGCAGAATCCACGTTCACACCGCAGGGCCGCCAAGGTCTGGCCGCTCGCGCTCACCCCATAGACCACCACATCCGCGCCGGGATGAGACTGCTCGTCGAAGAAGGACAGCGGGCGGTCGACCCGGAACTGGGCTGCGTCCGCTTGGGCAATGACTCTGTGCGTGTCCCAAGCACCCTCGCAGTGGTGTTCCAGGTAGTACAACGCCATCCCCGCCGGCAGCGCCCGGGGCTCGCCCATGGTGAGCGGCAGGTACTCAGTGGCGGGCGGCGGCGTGGGAGTTGCCGTCGGTTCGGGCGCCGGGGCCGGGGTCGGTTCCGGCGAGTGAGTGGCAGTGGCAGCGGGCGAAGGGGTGGGGGTGGGAACGGGTGTGGGGGTGGCGGTGACAGTGGACGCAGCGGTCGGGGTGGCCGTCGGCGAAGGTTCCGGCGATTCGGTGGCGGTGGGGGACTGATGCGCCGGACCCGGGGCGGGAGGGATCGTCTCGCCGCCGCACGCCGCCGCTGCGAGGGTGAGCAGGCAGGCGAACAGCACGAGAAAGGCACGGGCCCGACGCATCAGGGCCTCACCCTAGACGCGCGAGGGCCGAATTACCCCGTCCGTTTTCCGCAAAATTCCAACTCAGCCGCGCGCCAGTGCGGCGCTCCACTCAGCCGCGCGTCAGCCCGGCGTTCTCCTACTCCGTCCGCAACACCGCCGCGTCGGACGTGCGCGCGAGGGCCCGGACCGTGGCCGCAAGAGCGATGGCGAAGACGGCCGCCACCACCGCCGCCCCGACCACGACGTAGGCCCAGTCCGTCTGCAGGACAAAGCCCGGTTCGACGGGCAGGCCCGCCTCCGTCACGTCGAGGAAGGAGAGCATGCGCCGCCCCACGAACTGCCCCACAAGCACGCCCGCGGCGATGCCCACCACCCCCACGATGGCGTACTCCAGCCCCAGCACGGCCATCACCTGGCGCCGCGTCAGCCCGATCGCTCCAAGTACGGCGAACTCGACGCGGCGACGCTGAATCGCCATCCACAGCGAGACCAGCAGCGCCACCGCCACCAGGACCAGCGTCGCCACGAACGAGACCGAGAGGATGCCCGTCCCGCTGGCCGCGATCAGCGGGTTCGAGCGCACCGAAGCGAGGGTCGCCTCCCGATCGACGACGCGGCGCAGGCCGAACCCGTCCAGCGCCTCCACGATGAGCTCGCGATCGGCGTCGGGCGCGAGGTCGAGCCAGACTTCGTTGGCGCGGGAGAGGGCGCCCGGGGCGGTGCTGACCATGTACCCCCAGCGCAGCAGCTGGTCGCGATTGAGCACGACCGAGGGTCCTTTCAGCGCAGGCAACGTGGGGAAGCGCTCGTACACGCCGCGCACGACGATGGGCACGATGATGCCGTCGATCTCGATCAGGTCCTCATCGCCGATCGCCAGCCGGTTCTCCGACAGGAAGGACTCGCTCGCGAGGAGCGGCAGGGGGATGCCGCGGTCGGCCGGGAAGAGCCCCCGGCGCTCGCCCGTGGTGCCACGCCGGAAGCCAAGGCGGGCCGCCTGCGACCCCGTGCGCACCTCTTCACGGCTCAGCTGCAGGTTGTCGACATCCCGCTCGGCGCTGGGGACCGGCTCCCAGCGCACCACCCCCTCGAAGCCCTCCAGCAGGTTGAGGGTTCCGTCCGGGTCCACCGACGAGAGGTCGTCGATGTAGACGGGTTCGTTGCTCGCGTTGAACTGGTTGATCGGCTCCGTGAGGATGAGGGCGATCAGCGAGAGCGGCTCCACCAGGGGCCGGAAGCCGCCGCCCTCAATGGGCGCGCGCAGCTCGCGCCAGCCGCGGAAGTCGAGCTTCCCGAAGGGCAGCAGGCCGTGCCGGCCGGTGGCGTCGCGAACGCGCCCCCAGATCGTGACCGTGCTCCGATCGAGCGCCGGGTTCACCCACACGGAGAGCTCGGCCGAGCCCAGCGGGATGGGTATGCCCATCAGGATCTCGCCGCTGTCGACGCGGTCGAGGATGGCCGCGAGCGGAACCTCGGCGAAGTCGTCGCGCCACCAGAGGAGGTCGCCGGCTTTCGCCGAGACGGCGAGCACCGCCACCTCCGGGCCGGAGCTGTTGGGCGTAGCGATCTCCCCGTCCAGACGCATGACGGCCAACCCCTCCTCCACGCCCTCGACGGCGGCCAGCGCGCCCTCGAGCTTGGCCGGGTCGGCGGGCAGGAAGGTGGCGTCGCCCGCGCTCGCGCGCAGCTCGACACCCGACACGAAGCGGGCGCGATCCTCGTAGGAGCGCTCGGTCGTGCTCGTGTAGCTGGCCGCGAAGATACCAACGGCCACGGCCATCATGAGGAGCAGGGCGAGCTGCGTGTACGGTCCCGGGCGCCGCACCAGCTGCCACAGCCCCATGACCACCGCCACCCCGGCCACGCGCCCCACCACCCGCACGATCACGCGCAGCACGATCGGGTAGAGCCGCGCCAGCACCGCCGCCGCCGCCGCGATGATCAGCGCCGGCGAGGCGAGCAGGAGCGGGTCGCTCGAGACACCCCCCGTGGCCGACGGCGTGTAGACCGAGTCGCGCTCGTTCAGCTCCCACAGGGCCAGCAGCGCGAATCCCACCAGCACGACATCGAGGTAGTAGCGCTGGAGGAAGCCGGCAGTGGGACGCGCCAGCGCGCGGCGCTGCCCCTGCGGCCCGCGCCGCGCCACCACGAAGGCGGGCGCCGTGAGCGCCACGATGGAGAGCAGGGCGCCGAGCGCCGCCAGCGGGAAGGCAAGTGGCTCGAAGGTGACCGGCAGCAGCTCGCCGCCGGAGATGTCGCTGAACACGGGCGTGAACCCGAGCAGGGCCGTCACCCCGCCGGCGATGAAGGGCGCCACCAGAATCGCGGGCAGGCCCAGGGCGAGCCCTTCCAGCGCGTAGAGCGCGACAATCTGCGCCGTGCTCGACCCGCGCCCCCGCAGCAGCGCGATCTGCTCCCCCTGGCGCTCCACCACGGCCACCGAGATGAGGGCCACGTAGAAGAGCGCGATGGCCGCGATCTGAACGAGCAGGATCGTCAGCGGCGCACGCTGGAAGTCCGCGCTCCGCCCGAAGGCAGCAAGCGTGACCGTGAGCGGGCTGGTGGCGTAGCCGCGGTAGACGCGCAGGTCCTGGTTGAGCCCGATGATGTCGGCCCGCGCCCGCTGGAAGTTGCCCTGGTCGAGCTGGTCGACGTCGGCGAAGACGTTCCAGCGAAGGATGAGGCGCTGGCCCGGGTAGCGCACGGCCAGGTCGCCGAGGAGGGCATCGACGTGCGCGACCATGGGCGCCACGAGCCCCGAGTCCGCCAGGGGCGCGCTCGGCATCACGTAGCGTCTGCTGACCGACGCCCAGAAGGAAGCGTCCTCGTTCTCGATCGAGATGAGGCCCGTGAGCACGGCGGGCACGCTGTAGCGCACGAACATCGTCAGGTCGCAGGGAAGCTGTGGCTGGAGGCCCTGCGGGATGATGCGGTCGCAGTTGTCGACCTCTTCGATGAGCAGGAAGCTGTCGCCCACCTGCAACCGCGCGAGGGCTGCGGCGCGCGGGCCCATCGCCACCTCGATCGGCCCGTCGGGGCCGGTTGGCACGGGCAGGCGCCCCTCCTCGAGCGACACATGCCGCTCGAATCCCTCAAGCGCGTAGAGCACACCCAGCGTGGTCCCGGCGCGCGGCTCCTCGCCTGTCTGCCCGACCGTGAGCCGCGCCGACTCAACCACGACGGAGCGGCCAAGCGCGAACCAGCCGAGCCGCTCGTCGATGCGCCGCTCGACGGCCTCGCGCACGGCCAGGGAGTCGGGCGTGGCCAGCTGCTGCGCCTCGATGCCGGCGCGGATGGAGGGCTCGCCGCGGAGCTCGTCGCGCACGGTGAACTTGAGGCCGAGGTCGGCCATGGCGCGCGCGTAGATGGGCGCGCTCGCCAGCAGCGTCGAGGCCACGAGCACGCCCAGCGTGAGCACGCCCAGCATGCGCCAGCTGGCCGCGCCGTGACGCAGCAGCAACCCCCAGAGGACGGCCAGGTTCCCCATGCGCGCACAAGGGTAGCGGTCTCAGGCCCCCACGCGCTCGCCCACCCCCACACCCTCCCCTGGCAACGGTTGTGCCGGCGGCGACGCTGGGCCTGCCGGTTGGTGCTGCTGCCCCCCATCGTTCTCCACCTTCGTGGTGAATGCGCGGGGGCTTCTTGGGCGGTCCCCAGCGAGTGTGACATCGCCCCCCGACCCACCCCCAACCCCCCACATCCGCCAGCCCGGCGAGTACGCTTGACAAATTTTGCTGAAGCAAGGAATAATGGGGCTTGCCCGATAGGGCGAATATTCCCCGTCGTTCTCCACCTCGGTGGAAAACTGGCGGGGGTTCTCTTGTCACCATGACCAACCGCATCGCCGTTTACATCGATGCCCAGAACTTTTATCAGGGCGCCCGGGCGCGCTTCTTTGCGCCAGGCGCTCCTCGACGCAGGGGGCAGATAACCCCGCTGGAGCTCGGCAGGCTTCTCTGTACCCGCCGCAGGAATCTTGTAGAGCGCACGCTTGAGCAGGTGCGCATCTACACCGGGCGCCCAGACCCGCTCAGGGACCCGAGGACTTACGCCGCCCACATGCGCCAGTGCCACACCTGGGAGCGTTCGGGCGCCGTCGTCATCACCCGGCCCCTCAGGTACCCGCGCGATTGGCCCCGGGCCCGCGCCCAGGAGAAGGGCATCGACGTGCAGCTCGCCATCGACTTCGTCGCCGGCGCCATCGACGACGCCTACGACACCGGCATCATCTGTTCGACCGACACCGACCTGCTCCCGGCGCTGGAGTTCGTCGCAACCCGCTACGGCCGCGAGCGCGCCGAGACCGCCGCCTGGCTCGCGGGCGGCAAGGGCAGCGAACTCCGCCTCAGGCGCCCTTCGACCTGGCGCCACCGCCTGAGCTTCCCGACACTGAGGCCGTCCGCGACCCAACCGACGACGCGCGATAGCAGGGCGCTCTCCTGTACGCTGACGCGCACTCCATGAACAGCTTCGCCTCGCTCCTGCGCATCATCGCCCAGCGAAGCCTCGCAAACTGGCGGCTGCTCGCCACCGTCATCTTCGGCATGGTGCTCGCAGCCGCCCTCATGTCGAGCGTCATCCTCTACGCCGACGCCGTGCGCGACCTCGGCCTCAGCTTCACCCTGCGCCAGCAGGAACCGCTCGACCTCGACCTCAAGGTAGTCAGCAACAGCCAGCCCGCCGAGCCCGCCATCTACCTGGAGCGCCGCAACGCGACGTTGGACCTCCTCCGCCGCTACGGCGGCGGGCTCATCGAGGGGACCGGCGTCTACGGGCGTACCTCCACCTTCTTCCTGACCGACCCCGGCCAGCCCGTCGAGAAGGAGGACGACCTGCGCGCCCGCGCCCATTTCCTCTTCTTCTCCGACGTCAGCGCCCACGTCACGCTCGTCGAGGGCGCCCCCGCCGCCCCCTCGCCCGCCACCACCGACCCCACCCGACGCCCCAGCATCGAGGTCTGGCTCAGCGCAACCGCCGCCCGCCAGCTCGGCGTCGCCCCCGGCGAGACGTTCGACGTCCACCCCTTCTGGCGCGACGACGTGGACCCCGTCGAGATCACGATCGTCGGTCTGATCGAGCCCAACGACCCGTCCGAGGACTACTGGTTCGGCAACGCCCACCGCCTGGTCGTCGGCAAGACGCGCTGGCCCACGTACCCGTTCGTCATCGACGAACGCACCCTCGTCGAGGTTATCGCCCCCTACCTGCCCTCGATCGACGGCACCTTCGAGACCTTCGCATTCGTCGACAGCAACCGCGTCAACAGCCGCAACGCCGAGCAGGTCGAGCTCAACCTGCGCGCCCTCGAGAGGGCCGTGCGCGCCCAGCTGGAGCTGTCCTCGCTCAGCTCGGAGCTGCCGGACGTGATCTCCGAGTACCAGGAGAAGCTGTTCTTCACGCGGTTGCCCCTCTTCGCGCTCATGCTGCTCATCGTGGGCATCGCCCTGTACTACCTGGTGCTGGTCTCGACGATGCTGGTGGAGCGCCAGACGGGCGAGATCGCGCTCCTCAAGAGCCGCGGCGCCGGCCTCGGCCAGATCATGACCGTCTACCTGATCGAAGGGCTGGCGCTCACCGTCTTCGCCGTCGTCCTGGGACCGCTGCTGGCCTCGGGCATGATCCGCCTGCTCGGTCCCACGCCGCCGTTCGCCGACCTGAGCCAGGGCGAACTGCTGCAGGTCACCCTCACGCCGGAGGCGTTCGGCCTGGCCGCGCTGGGGGCGGCGCTCGCCCTCGCCGCCCTGCTCTGGCCCGCCTACCGCGCCTCCGAGGCGACCATGGTGCACTACAAGCAGAGCCTCGCCCGCCCCGACCGGCAGCCTCTCTTCCTGCGCTACTACCTCGATCTCGTGCTCATCGGCGTGGGCGCGTTCCTCTTCTACCAGCTGCGCCAGCGAGGCTCGCTCGTGACCGAGAACCTCTTCGGCGACCTCTCCGCCGACCCCCTCCTGCTCGTCTCCCCCGCGCTCTTCATGCTCATGATCGCGCTCGTCTTCCTGCGGCTCTTCCCGGTTGTGCTGCGGGTGGCCTCGTGGGCGCTGCGCGGGCTGAGCGGGGCGACAATCCTGCTCGGGCTCTGGCGCATGGTGCGAAGCCCCCTCCACTACAGCCGCCTCATCCTCCTGCTCCTGCTGGCGACCTCCGTGGGCATGTTCGCCGCCGGCTTCCGCGCCACGCTCGACCGCAGCTTCGAGGACCGCGCCGCCTATGAGGCCGGCGCCGCCGCCCGGCTCGTCGATATCCGCTCTCCCTCCCGCCTCTCGCCCGCGCGCCTCGAACAGACGATCGAGTCGATCGACGGGCTCGACGGCGCCAGCGCCGCCGCCCGAATCGAGGTGGCCTACTCCCCCCTCACCGGACGCTCGGTCCAGGCCGAACTCCTCGGCGTGGGCGAGAACTTCTCCGACGTGGCCTACTGGCGAAACGATTTCGGCGGCGACCTCGACGCGCTGCTCGCCGATCTCCAGCCCGAGGCGGAGGCGGACCTGCCCGACGGCGCTCTCATCCCCGCGGGCTCACGCGCCATCGGCATCTGGACGCGCATCTCCCTGCCCCCAACCGCCGCCCGGCCCGGCGTGCGCCTGCGGGACGAGAACGGCCTCTTCTACGAGTACATCTTCGCGACCGACGCCGTCGATGAGGACGACGGCTGGCTCCTCTACGTCGCCGACCTTACCCGTCCCTTCAGCCCTCGCAACAACGGCCCCCCCCTCGACGCCACCCTGGAGGTCGAATCCGTCTTCCTCAGCGTGCGCCGCTACGCCGCCGCCCCTGGACGCATCGCGGGCGTCCTCGACCACCTCGTCGCCTACCCCGAGGGCGGCGGGCGCGACAGCGCCGTCGTGGTCGAGCCCTTCGAGTCGCTCGACCGCTACCAGTCCATCACCGGCGCCTCTGGATCTGCGGAGACGACCATCACGCGAGCCGACGTCGACAACGCGCGCGGCCGCTACGCCGCCCAGATCACGTTCAACTACGACGCCTTCTCGACGAGCGCCGTGGGCCTGCGCCTGCGCCGCTCGCCCGCCCCCCTGCGCGTGCTCGCCAGCGAGTCGTTCCTGGAGGCCACGGGCGCCAGTCCGGGCGACACCTTCCGCCTGCGGGTGAACCGCCAGGTGGTGCAAGCACAGATAACCGGCGCCTTCGAGCTCTTCCCCGGCTTCTACCCGGGCCCGCGCGACCACCTGCTGGTGGCCGACCTCGCCGCCCTCAGGGGGGCGGGCGCGGGGCTGCCGCGCATGGCCGGGGGCATCAACGCCAACGAGATCTGGCTGGGGGGCGTCGAGGGCGTCGAACTCACGACCGAGTGGCTCGAGGAGCAGGGCATCCGCGCCCGCTGGGTCTACGACGAGGGCGCCATCCTCGCCCTTGAGTCCTCCGACCCGCTCGTGGCCGCCAGCTGGGAGGGCATCCTCTTCCTCTCCTTCGGGGCGGTGCTGCTGCTCACCGCCCTCGGCTTCATCGTCTTCTCCTACCTGGCCGCGCAGACGCGCTCGCTGGAATTCGCCATTCTCCGCACGATGGGCTTCTCGGGACGGCAGATCGTGGGCGTCGTCGCCTTCGAGCAGCTCTTCGTGATCGTCGCGGGCGTGGCCGCGGGCACCGCCCTCGGTTTCCCCCTCGGACGCCTCATGATCGGCGCCCTCGCCCTCACCGAGGACGGCAGTGACGTGGTGCCACCCCTGCTTTCGCAGGTAAGCTGGGAGACCGTGCTCTCCGTTTACGGCCTGCTGGCCCTCGTCTTCATCGCCACCGTGGCCGCCCTCACGCGGCTCTACTCGCGGCTGGCCCTGCACCGCGCCCTGCGCATCGGCGAGCTTTAGGACACCGCATGACTACCTTTCTCGACACCGAGACCGAGGCGCCTCCCTACATCCTCTGCGAGGACCTCTTCAAGATTCACAAGAGCGAGGACCTCGAGGTCGTCGCCCTGCGCGGCCTCGACCTGAAGGTCCGCGGGGGCGAGCTGATGGCCATCGTCGGCGCCTCCGGCTCGGGCAAGAGCACCCTGCTCAACATCCTCGCCGGGCTCGACCAGCCCAGCGCCGGGCGCGCCTTCGTGGGCGGACGCGACCTGCTCACCCTGACCGAGCCCGAGATGGTGCGTTACCGCCGCAGCTCCGTCGGCTTCATCTGGCAGCAGACCGGCCGCAACCTCATCCCCTACCTGACCGCCACCCAGAACGTCGAGCTGCCCCTCATGCTCGATGGCGTCGAGTCGCGCGCCGCCCGCGCGCGCGCCAACGAGCTCCTCGAGGCGGTCAGCCTGGGCCACCGCCACGACCACCACCCCGAGCAGCTCTCGGGCGGCGAGCAGCAGCGCGTCTCCATCGCCGTGGCGCTCGCCAACCGCCCGCCCCTGCTCCTGGCCGACGAGCCCACCGGCGAGCTCGATGCTATCGGCGCCGACAGCGTCTACGAGGTCCTCGGCGACCTGAACGCGCGCTACGGCGTCACCATCATCATCGTCACCCACGACCCCGAAATCGCCTCCCGCGTCGACCGCGTCGTCGCCATTCGCGACGGCCGCACGAGCATGGAGATCTTCCGCCGCGTGGAGAAGACGGGCGGCGTCACCCACGTCGTGCACGACGAGTACGTGCTCGTCGATTCCGCCGGCCGCCTGCAGGTGCCGCGCGAATTCCTCGACCGGCTCAGCATCCGCGAGCGGGCCAAGCTCTTCCTGGGCGATGGCCGCGTCGAGGTGCTGCCCGACACCGTTCGCCGCGTGCCCGTGGAGGAAAGCTGATGGCCGGCGCTTCGGTCGAGCTACGCAACGTCTCCCGCCGCTTCCAGCTCGGGTCGGAGGAGGTGTGGGCCGTTCGCGGCGTCACCCTCTCCATCGAGCCGGGCGAGTTCCTCGCCCTGATCGGACGCTCCGGCTCCGGCAAGACGACCCTGCTCAACACCATCGCCGGGCTCGACCGCCCCACCGCCGGCGAGGTCGAGATCGACGGGGTGCGCGTCGACACGATGCGCGAGTCCGAGCTGATTTCGCTGCGCCGCCAGAAGCTGGGCTTCATCTTCCAGTCGTTCGGATTGCTGCCCCTCCTCTCCGCCCAGGAAAACGTGGAGCTACCCCTGCGCATCGCCGGCGTGCAGCGCGCACGCCCCGCCCGCGCCCGCGAGGTGCTGGAGCTGGTGGGGCTCGAACGGCGCGCCCACCACCGCCCCTACGAGCTCTCCGGAGGCGAGCAGCAGCGCGTCGCCATCGCCCGCGCGCTCGTCACCGAACCCACCCTCGTGCTCGCCGACGAGCCCACCGGCGAACTCGACTCCGCCACCGCCACCGCCGTCTTCACCCTCATCCGCGACATCTGTCGCGAGCGCGGCGTCACCATCATCACCTGCACGCACGACCGCCTCGTGATGGAGATGGCCAGCCGCGTCGAGGAACTGGAGGACGGCCGCCTCGCCACGGGCCACAAGGGCGATGTCTGGGGACGGGTGCAGTCGCGCGAACGCACCCCCTTCGAAGCGCCCGAGGGCGAGAGCCAGGAGAGCCAGTCGCTCCCCTCCCTCATCGGCGCCGACACCCGCAACTTCGGTCCCCGCGAGCCCGAGCCCAGGCCGGAGCCAGAGGAAGTCGAGGACATCCCCGAGGGCCGCTGGTCCCGGCCGGAGTAGGGGACTCGCTGGCACCGCATACGGTGTCAGCGCCATGCAAACCGTTGACTACCTGGAGCTCCCATACCACCGCATCATCCAGCCGGGTGAGGGCGGCTACTGGTCCGCCCACGTGCTGGAGCTCGACGGCGTGTTCAGCGAGGGTGGGAGCGCTGCCGAAGCGGCCGAGAACCTGAACCTCGCGATGGGCCTCTGGATCGACCACGAGCTCGCAGAGGGCCACCCCATCCCCCAGCCCTGGGGTGCCGACCGCTCCGGCGACATCCGCCTGCGCCTGCCTCGATCGCTGCACGCCAATGCAGCCCTGCGGGCCAAGATCGAAGGGGTCTCACTCAACTACCTGATCGCTACTGCCCTCACGGCCTATCTCTCCCAACCAGTGGCGGCAGGCGAAGCCGCCAACCGATAGCCTTCGCTCAGGGCGGGGGTAGCACAACCGCCACCTGCCGACCGTCGTCGCCCAGTTCCCGCTTCAGGTAGAGGCACGCCGCCGCCAGCGAGTCCACCCGGGCAGTCCCGACGAGCTCCCACCCCTCTGCCCCAAGCGTCCCGAGGATCCACGTCGTGTGAACCTTCTCAGGGTCGAAGTGAATGGAGGTCGGGGTCTGGCTCGTGGCTCGGTCGGCGTGGAGCCCGAGGCTGGCCGCATCCTGCTCGTGGCTGAACAGAATCCAACCCCGCGCCGGCTTCTCGTCGGCGATGTACAGCAGCGCGTACTCCCACTTCACCGGCCGCATGCTATCCGCCACATGGTTTCACTCTAGCGACCCCCCGACCGAATTACCCCACCCGCTCAACCCCGCATCGCGAGCGCGCAGCAGTCGAGCGCAGACCTTAAAGCCCACCGCTCTCCTCCCCCCTCAGGCACGCATCGCGAGCGCGCAGCAGTCGCGCGCGGAGAACCTCGCGCGGCGCTCTCCTCCGGTACACTCTCCCCATGCCCGTTTTCCCTTCCACCGAGTGGTTCCAGGAGGCGGCCGACCGCCTCAACGCCTCCGACAGCTTCGACCGCCTCGGAAACTGCGACGCCGCCGTCGGCGTGCGCGTGGGCGACCGCTGCTTCGCCATCACCTTCGACGCGTTCGCTATCACCGACGTCGCCGAGGTGCCCTGCGACGCCCCGGGGGATCTCGACTTCACGCTGCTGCAGACGCCGGAGGCCTGGCGCGCGATGCTCGAGAACATCAAGGAGAACGGTCAGGCGGACGCACTCTTCACCCTCAACTCGCTCGACCTCTCGACCTCCGACGGCCTCGCCACGGGCGAGGACTACCACCGCCGCGACCTCCTCTACCGCTACAACCAGACCTTCCAGGAATACTTCGACATATCCGCGGAGATGGACACGACCTTCGCGCCATGACCGCAACACCGCCCTTCCTCACGCGTGTTCGCATCAAGAACTACAAGAGCATCGCGGCATGCGATGTGAAGCTGGGGAACCTGGCCTTTTTGGTCGGCCCCAACGGCTCCGGTAAGAGCAACTTCCTCGACGCCCTCCGCTTCGTAGCCGACGCGCTTGACGACTCGCCCAGCCCGATCGAGCCGGATCAGAATGTCGTGCACATCACGCCCGGGAAGGTTCCAGACACACCTCTGGGCCGCGCGCTCGAAGTCCGTGGAGGCATCCGCCTAGTTCACCAGCAGATGGGCCCACTCGGATTCTCCTTCGGGATCCGGCTTGACTTCCACACTCGGGACGGCCGGCGCGGCCACTACAGCCTGCAGATTGGCACGAACGAAGCGGCTCAGGTGAGGCAAGACGAGCCACAATTCACTGTCGAGCGAGAGGAATGCGACCTTGGCGGCGGTGCGTCCTTTTCCATCGACAAATCCACTGTTGATGGATTTCCGCCGCCCCCGTTCCCTCCCGACAAGTCGCTACCCTGCGTCGACCGCTCCGATCTCTATCTGCGAAGACTGGCCCTCGATCACGACAGCCCACCGACACTGTTGCCCTTCCGGGACGCTTACAGCGCCCTGGTTCGTATGCGTTCCTACAGCCCCAGGCCCGATTCGATGCGCAAGCCCCTAAAGCCAGACGAGAAGGGGCTTTTGCAGCACGACGGCGAGAACATTTGGGCCGTGCTCCAGAACCTGCAGGCGGTCAGTCCAGACACGTTCAGCCAAATCGAGGATTATCTGGAGCTTGTCGTCCCGGGTCTGTCACTTGAGCCGTTTCTCCTCAGCCCTACCGACGCCGCCTACGCGGAGTTTCACGAGGATGTCCCTGGCCGGACCTATCCCAGAAAGCTCCCTGCGAGGTCGATGTCGGACGGCACCCTACGAGCCGTCGGAGCACTCACTGCCCTGTTTCAGGAGGACGAAGCCGGGCCGCCAACACTTGTGGCGATCGAGGAGCCTGAGACGGCCCTTCACCCTGCAGCCGTGGGTGTCCTTCTCGGGGCCATGCGCTCCGTCAGCGACCACACCCAGGTGCTTGTCACGACGCACTCGCCAGAGCTTCTTCACTCCGATGACGTGCGGACGGACGAACTGCTCGCCGTATCGGCAGAGACCGGCGTGACCGTGATCGGCGGCATTGACGTAGGCTCCCGCGATATCCTGGCGGACCGGCTGTTCTCGCCTGGAGAGCTCTTGCGCCTCGACCAGCTCGAGCCGGACAGCGCCGCTCCTCCGGCTGCCTGCGACGAAAGCGACCTTTTCGAACTCTAGATGCGGCAGATCGTGCCAATCGTCGAGGGTCACGGTGAGCTGCGCGCAATTCCCATCCTTGTCCGCCGCGTCCTGGAGGCACAGGGCATCCTCACCAGTGTCCAGGTTTCAAGGCCATCCGCGAGCGCAGGGGCACTCTGCTGAAACAGGGCGGTGTCGAACGCCTCGCGCAGGCTGCCCGACGGAAGGCAAGGAGCGAGGCACGGGTTCTCGTTGTCCTTGACGCAGACGACGACTGTGCCGCGACCTTAGGGCCGCAACTCCAAGGGCGGCTGGAACGGGAACTCGGAGACAATGCGGGGGCCGCAGTGCTGCCGGTACGCGAGTACGAGAGCTGGCTGATCGGCGACGCACCCTCGCTCAGCCGGGATGGAGCCTTCCGAGACAACATCAGGCCGCAGGGGAACCCCGAGTCCGTCCTTGACGCCAAGCGATGGCTCAACGACCGGCGTACGGCCAAACATCGCTATGACCCTGTCAAGGACCAGGCCCGCCTCACCGAACTCGTAGACCTCGAAATTGTCCGCCAGCGGTGCCCATCCTTCGACAAGTTCTGGCGCGAGGTCGAGCGACTCGCGACTTCCTAGCGCCTCGCTCGACGGTGCCAGCGACGACCGCGCCCTGACCCGCCGTGCCTCGCCGGTGCGGGCGTGGGGGCGAGGGTGGCGGCCCCCTTCTCGATGATCGGGTGCAGCACCGTCATCGCGCGGGCGACCTCGCCCGCCACCTCGTTCGCAAGCTCGACCGTGAGGCGCTCGAAGGGGAAGGGGCGGTGCAGCCGCCGCCAGGTCGAGGTCCACTCCTCCAGCTCCCAGGAGGGGCCAAGCTCCCCGAGAACGTCAGCGGCGTTCGCGGCCAACAGCTCCACCCAGGCGTCGTTCGCCTCGACCGCGCCCTCGAAGTGCAGCCCCGCCTCCACCACGCCCCGCCCCATCTGCGGCTGCAGCTCGAAGTGCACGTGCTCGTCGCCGAAGTGCAGCTGCAGCATCGTCCAGCGCACACGGTGCTCGGGCGGGGGGATGGCGGGCGGCAGCTGCGTCAGGATCTGGTCCTCGCAGAAGAACACGAACTCGCGCGCCTTGAGGGAACCGTCCGGTTTCGGCATCGTCCCCAACTGTAGCGAACCCCGTCGCCATGGGGACTACACTTCCGTACAGATGACCTCCCGGACGGAAGAAGACGGCGCCACCATCGTCGCCGAGGCGCGCGACATTGCCGAGGCGCACATCTGGATCCACGCCCTCCGCGACGAGGACATTGAGGCCGCCTTCCTCGAGCGCGGCCCGGGCGGCGCCTTAGGCGGCGCCAGCCTCTTCGGCAGCTCCTACGCCGTGCTCGTGCCCCGCGCCCGCATCGGCGAGGCCCGCAGCGTCATCGCCGAGCTCGGCGGCGGCCGCGCCCTCGTCGCCTATCGCACCGCCGAGGAGGAGCGGGAGCGCGCGCGCCGCGTCTTCCTCACGGTGGCGGGAGGGGTTTCACTCGTGGCGGTCGCCGTCGTCGTCCTGCGCTTCGCCCTGGGCTAGCGGCTCATTCGCCCAGGATCAACGACAGCACCCGGGCGCGCGTGCCGCGCGTCATCGCCAGCGTCAGGCGATCGCCCCGGCGCAGCACGGCATTGCCCGCAGGCGCCGAGAGGCGGCCGCGGTGCTCCATCGTCAGCACGCGGACACCTTCGGGGAGGCCCGCGTCCGCCAGCGTCTTGCCCTCAACGGGCGCGCCCGCCGCCACCGTCAGCTCCATGGTGCTGATCTCCTCGTCGACGGGCGTAAGCGGCCGTACCTGCTGTTGCACCGCGCGCCGGTACGAGCGCACCAGCGCGCGCGCATCGATGGCGCCGAGCACGGGGCCGTCGCTCCCGTCGAGCACGGGCAGCCAGCGGCGATCGTGGCTGGCGAGGCGGTCGAGCGCCTCGTCCAGGGGGGTGTCGGCGAGGACGACGGCGGGAAGGTCGCTCGCGAACCCCTCGACCGGCGCTCCCGCATCGGGAACGGCGCGCAGTTCCTCGCTGGTGATCTCGCCCACGAGCCGCCCTCGTTCGTCCACCACCACACCCTCAGTGCTCCCCCGCCGCTCCAGGCTGGCGAGCGCGTCGGCCACGGTGGCGGTGTCGCGCACGGTGGCCAGGCGCACCACTGCGCGCTGGGCGGGCAGGGCGTCGAGCAAGGGGAAGGCGAAGCGATGGCGGTGCGCCATCGAGTCGGCGCGCGTCGGGACCTGGCTGCGGTAGATGGTGGTTTTCCCCACAAGCAGGGTGGCCACCGCCACGGTCACCATCGCGGGGGCCAGCAGCGAGAGGTTTCCCGTCATCTCGCCGACCATCAGCATCATCGCGAGGGGGGCGTGGGCGATGCTGCCGAAGACCGCGATCATGCCGATGATCACGAGCGGCGCCGGTTCCGCGGGGAAGCCGGGCAGGTCGTGGAAGAGCCGCCAGAAGAGCGCCCCCAGCATGCCCCCGGCCACCATCCCGGGGGCGAAGATGCCGCCCGCCGCGCCCGACCCCACCGTGAGCACCCCCGCAAGGATTCGCAGCAGCGGCAGGGCGATGATCAACCAGAGGGAGAAGTCCATCACCTCGTCGGGGGTGAGGGATTGCTGCACCCAGCCGTACCCGATGTGGATGGCTTCCGGGGCGAACATCGCGATGCCGCCGACGAGCACGCCGCCGATCGCGGGCTTCACCCAGCGCGGGCCGGTAAGTCTCGCGAAGAGCACCTGCGCGCCCTGCAGCCCGCGCGCGTAGAGGATGCCGAGCAGCCCGCAGGCCACGCCCAGGGCGAGGTAGTACGGCAGCTCCTCCGGGTGGGTGAAGGAGAATCCCGCCGTACCGCCGAAGATCGGCGTGTAGTCGTACCAGGCGCCGTAGACGGCGAAGGCCACGATCGAGGAGATGAGCGAGAGCAGGATCGCGTCCGCCTCGAAGTCGTCGCGGTAGAGGGCCTCGGCGGCCATCATCGCGCCGCCCAGGGGAGCGCGGAAGATGGCGCCCACACCCGCCCCCATCCCGGCTACCAACGCCCGCCGGCGCTCGACCGCGTCCAGCCTCAGGAGGTCGGCGATCACCGAGCCGATGCCTCCCGAGATCTGCGCCGCCGGCCCCTCCCTCCCGGCTGCCCCACCGCTGCCAATCGTGATGGCGGAGGCGATCAGCTTCACCGGAATGACGCGCAGGCGCATGCGCCCGCCGCGCTGGTGGAAGGCGTCGATCACCTGGTCGGCCCCGGCCCCCTCCGCCTCCGGCGCCAGCGCATAAACGAGGATCCCCGAAGCGAGCGCCCCCAGTCCCACCACGATCGGGAGCATCCAGACGCGCGTCGGGCGGGAGGGTTCGCCGCCGCCCTCGCCCAGGGGATGGGGAGGCGCGTAGCCCGTCAGCTCGGTGAGGATGTAGCGAGTGGAGAAGTCGATCGCCTCGAAGAAGAGGATCGCCGCCACCCCGGCCACCACCCCGATGAGCGTGCCCAGCCAGAGCGCGCGCACGACATCCTGGGTCGTTACGCGCCCGAGGCGGCGTCGCAGGCGGCCACCGGCCCGCCTTCTCCAGCGACGCTTACGCGCGCGCCTCATCCGCACGCCTAAATCGTACGCCTCTGGTCCCCTCGGGCTACTCCGCCTATTTCGGGCACTCTTTGCTCCCCGCTCAGCCACCGCCCGTCGCGCGCACTGGGCACGACGGTGCGCGCCCTCGCGGCCCAGGGCTACCCGGAAAAGCCACAGAGCGCGGCCCCCGTAAGGGGCCACGCTCTGTCAAAGGTGCTGATGGAGGCTGACTAGGCCTCTTCGGAGGTCTCTCCGCCCATGAACCTTCGGATGACCACGAAAAGCAGGCCAAGAAGGACGATGGGGAACGCGATGTACTTGATGGGGCCGGTGCGAAGCCGATCCAACATGATTAGTACTCCTCCGGGAGTGGTCCCGCGACGACGGCCAAGAGAGGGGCGTCCGCTACAAGCGATTCCGTCGTGAGAACCATAGCACTTACGGAGGCGGCATTCTCAAGGGCCGAGCGCACCACCTTCACCGGATCGACGATGCCCAGTTCGAACATGTCGCCCCAGCGGTCGGTGGCGGCGTCCCAGCCTTCGCGCTCGTCCTCGCGGCGCTTGATGCGCGCCACGATCACCGAGCCCTCGAGGCCGGCGTTCTCGGCGATCGTCCAGGCCGGATACTCAAGCGCGTCGGCGAGCAGGGCCGCGCCCACGCGCTCGTCGCCTTCCAGCGACTCGGCGTACTCCTCCACGGCCCGCTGGGCGCGGATGAGCGCGACGCCTCCACCCGGGACGACGCCTTCCTCGACGGCCGCGCGGGTGGCGCTGAGAGCGTCCTCCACGCGCGCCTTCTTCTCCTTGAGCTCGATCTCGGTGGCAGCGCCCACCTTGATGACGGCGACGCCGCCGGCGAGCTTCGCCAGCCGCTCCTGCAGCTTCTCGCGGTCGAAGTCACTGGTGATGTCCTCGATCTGCGCCTTCAGCTGCTTGATACGGGCCTGGATCGCCTCATCGCTGGCCCGGCCCTCGATGATGGTGGCCGCTTCCTTGCTGGCCACCACGCGGCGCGCCCGGCCGAGGTCGGCGAGCGTCGCCGTCTGCAGCTGGCGCCCCATCTTCTCGGTGATCATCTCGCCGCCCGTGAGGATGGCGATATCCTCGAGGATGGCCGTGCGCCGGTCGCCGAAGCTGGGGGCGCGCAGGGCGAGCACGTTCATGGTGCCGCGCATCTTGTTCACCACCAGCGTGGCCAGCGCCTCACCCTCGATGTCGTCCGAGATGATGACGAAGTCCTTCGTCACCTGCAGCGCCTGCTCCAGGATGGGGAGCAGGTCCTGTACGGCCGCGATCTTCTTGTCGGTGATGAGGATGTAGGGGTTCTCGACGACGGCTTCCTGGCGTTCGACGTTCGTGACGAACTGGCCCGACTGCCAGCCCCGATCGAGCTCCAGGCCGTCGACGAACTCCGTCTCGAACTTGATCCCGCGGGACTCCTCGACGGTGATGACGCCGTCCTTGCCGACCATCTCCATGACGTCCGCGATGATCTCGCCGATCTCCGGATCGTTGCCCGAGATCGCGGCGACGTGCTGGATCTGCTGCTTGCTCAGCACCGGCTCGGCGCGCGAGCGCAGGTGGTCGATGGCGACGCCGAGGGCGCCCTCGATACCACGGCGGATGTCCATCTGGTGGGAGCCGGAAGCGACGACCTTCACACCGCCGCGCACGAGCGCCTGGGCCAGCACCGTGGCCGTCGTCGTGCCGTCCCCGGCGACGTCGTTGGTCTTCGTGGCGACCTGCTTCACCAGCTGGGTGCCCATGTTCTCGAAGGCGTCCGCGAGCTCGATCTCGCGGGCCACGGTCACGCCGTCCTTGGTGATGACGGGCGGGCCGTAGTTCTTCTCGATGACGACGTTGCGGCCGCGCGGGCCGAGCGTCACCTTGACGGCGTCGGCGAGGGCGTCCACGCCTTCCTTCAGCGTGCGGCGCGCGGCCTCATCGAAGAGCAGATGCTTTGGGGCCATGTGTCAGGGTCCTTCCCGTGCGCTCCCTTAGGAGACGAGCTTGCAGAGGATGTCCTTCTCGTTCAGGACGATGTAGTCGATGCCGTCGAGCTTGATGTCCGTGCCGGCGTACTTGGCGTAGAGAATGCGGTCGCCGGACTCAAGATCGATGGGCTGATGGGCGCCACTGTCGTCGCGCTTGCCGGGGCCCACGGCCATGACCTCGCCCTGCTGCGGCTTCTCCTTGACGGTGTCGGGAATGATGATGCCGCTGGCGGTCTCTTCTTCCTGCTTCAGCGCAGTCACGACGATGCGGTCGGCCAGGGGCACGAGTGTGGTCTTGGTTGCTGTCTTTGCGGGCACGGATTTTCCTCCAACGCTTTCTTTGAATTTGAGCGTGCCGAGCATGTTAGCACTCTCCCCGCGAGAGTGCTAGCAAGGCCGTTCATGCGGTTTCCTGCGGCGGGCCAATTTCACCTACGCGTGAGGGTGTGGTAGCTTCTGAACCTCGAAGGAGAACCAGCGTTGCGCATTCTGCTGCGCGTTGGCGGCTACGCCGTCCCCTACCGGAAGATGCTCACCCTCGGCCTGGTGTCGATGTTGGGCGCCGGCCTGCTCGGCATCCTCTGGCCGATCTTGCTCCAGCTCGCGATCGACCGGGGCCTGCGCCCCATACGCGACGAGGCCACCGAGGCCATCGTCGCCTTCGATGGCAGCGTGCTCACGCTCGTGCTCTTCTCCCTTGCCATCGTCGGCTTCGCCGTCGGCCGCGGGCTCAGCGCCTTCACCCAGACCTACATCTCCGAGAGCCTCGGCCAGCGCGTCGCCTACGACCTCCGCAACAACATCTACGACACCGTCCAGCGCCTCAGCTACGCCTACCACGACAGGGTGCAGACCGGACAGATCATGTCCCGCGCCACCCAGGATGTGGAGGCCATCCGCATGTTCATGTCGATGGCCTCGCTCCGCCTGATGATGATCATCGTGATGATCATCGTCGGCGTCGGCTGGATGTTCATCGCCAACTGGCAGCTCGCCCTCATCAGCTGCATCACCCTCCCCTTCATCGCCTGGCGCTCGTGGGCCGTGCATCGCGTGATGCGACCCCTCTGGGTCGAGATCCAGGCGAGCGAGGCGCGCATGACGGAGGTGGCCGACGAGGGCCTGGGCGGCATCCGCGTCGTCAAGGCCTTCAGCCGCGAACCCGTCGAGGCCCACAAGTTCGCGAACGCCGCCGGGGAGCAGCGCAACCTCCAGCTCACGCAGGCGACCTTAATGGCCCGCCACGCCCCCCTCCTCCAGGGCCTTGCCGGCATCCAGCAGGCAGCAACCCTCGGCTTCGGCATCTGGCTCATCGTCGCTGGCAACCTCACCGCCGGCGAACTCCTCTCCTTCATCTTCATCCTCGCCCTCCTGCAGGGGCCCGTGCGCATGCTCGGCTTCATGGTCACCAGCTTCTCGCGCGCCATCGCCTGCGGCACGCGCGTCTTCGAGCTGCTTGATGCACGCTCAGCCGTGCAGGAGCGCCCCGGCGCCGTGCCTCTTGGCGACGCCCGGGGCCACGTTCGCTTCCGCGACGTCTCCTTTGGCTACGACAACGTCAGCGCGGTGCTCCGCGACATCGAGATCGACGCGCCGCCGGGCAAGATCATCGCCCTCCTCGGCCCCACCGGCAGCGGCAAGTCCACCATCGTCAACCTGCTGCCCCGCTTCTACGACGTGACCGAGGGCTCCATCTCCATCGACGGCGTCGACATCCGCAACTACCAGCTGGAGTCCCTGCGGGCCAGCATCGGCTCCGTCCAGCAGGATGTCTTCCTCTTCGTCGGCACCATGCGCGACAACATCGCCTACGGACGGCCCGAGGCCACGCAGGAGGAGATCGAGACGGCCGCCAAGGCATCCCGCATCCACGACTTCATCATGAGCCTGCCCTACGGCTACGACGAGTGGGTGGGCGAGCGCGGCGTCACCCTCTCCGGCGGCCAGCGCCAGCGCGTCGCCATCGCCCGGACGCTCCTGCTCGACCCGCGCGTCCTCATCTTCGACGACTCGACCGCGAGCGTGGACACGCAGACCGAGTTCCTTATCCAGCAGGCCCTCGCCATGCTCATGGAGGGCCGCACCACCTTCGTCATCGCCCAGCGCCTACGCACCGTGATGCGCGCCGACGAGATCCTCGTGCTCGCGGACGGCGCCATCGTGCAGCGCGGCAGGCACGAGGAGCTGCTGGAAGAGGACGGCCTCTACCGTTCGATCTACGACCTTGAGCTGCGCGACCAGGAAGAGGCGCTTGGCGAGGCCGGCTCGGTCCAGTCCCCCACCTCGACCGAGCCGGCGCCCGCGCCAGAACCCGCCGAACTGACCGAGCCGGCGGGCGAAAGCGGAGGCGCCTGATGGGCATGTGGGGCGGCGGCGGAGCAGGCGGCTACAGCTCCGGCATCGGCGGCCAGCGCGGCATGAACCGGGGTGGCAACCGCGGGCACGATGGCTGGGACGAGGAGTACCTGGGCAAGCCCTACGACGCCGATGTGATCCGCAAGATGGTGCCCTACCTGCGGCACCGCTGGCGCGCCGTCAGCCTCGCCTTCGTCTGCATGTTGCTGGTCTCCGTCTCGGTCTATGTGCCCTTCGCCATCGTTGGACGCGCCATCGGCGACGCGACCGAAGGGAACACCGGGCGGCTGCCGCTGTGGATCGGGCTCGTTGCCGGGCTGGCCGTGACCGGCTGGCTCGCCGCCATGGCCCAGCAGCTCATCATGGCTCGCGTGGGCACGCAGCTCCTCTACGAGCTGCGCACCAAGATGTACGAGCACATGCAGGGCCTCTCCCTCTCGTTCTACGACGAGATGGAAGTGGGCCGCATGATCAGCCGCCTCACGAGCGACGTGACCGTCATGCAGGAGTTGCTCAGCACGGGCTCCCTCACCTTCGCCGCCGACCTCGTCGGCATCGCCATCGCCGTCACCATCCTCATGCAGGCCGACTGGGTGCTCGCGCTCTACACCTTCGCGGTCGTGCCGCCCCTGATCGTCGTCCTCATTATCTGGGCCCGCTACGCGCGCGAGGCCTTCATCAACGTGCGTATCCGCATCAGCGAGCTCTACGGCAACCTCGGCGAGAGCCTCGCCGGTGTGCGCACCGTGCAGTCACTCAACCGCGAGGACGAGAACGCCCGCCGCTTCGACGTGATGAACCAGAACAACCGCAACGCGAACATCTGGGCGGGCACGCTCACCGCCCTTGTCGCGCCCGTCATCGAGATGTGCATCGCCATCTCCATCTGCGCCGTGCTGGTCGTGGCCGGCATGCGCGCCCTCAGTGGCGACGGCGTCGACATCGGCGCCACCTTCACCATCATCGGCATCTTCGTCGGCTTGGTGCTGCGCTTCTTCGAGCCCATCCGCGACATCATCATGCAGTACACGATGCTCCAGCGCGCCATGGCCGGCGGCCAGCGCATCTTCGAGGTGCTGGAGACCGTTCCCCGCATCCGCGACCGCGAGGACGCCATCGAGCTCGAGGCCGTCGAGGGCAGAGTGGACTTCGACAACGTGCAGTTCCACTACGTCGAAGGGGTGCCCGTCCTCCAGGACTTCGACCTGCACGTCGAGCCCGGCGAGACGATCGCGCTCGTGGGCCACACCGGCTCGGGCAAGACCACCATCACCACCCTCATCAGCCGCGGCTACGACGTCTCCGACGGCTCCATCCGCATCGACGGCCAGGACGTGCGCGACATCAAGCGGCGCTCGCTCACGCAGTTCATGGGCGTGGTCCTGCAAACCCCATACCTCTTCAGCGGCACCATCCGCGAGAACATCGAGTACGGGAAGCCGGGCGCCACCGACGCGGAGATCGAGGAGGCATCGATAGCCGTCGGCGCCCACGACTTCATCTCCCACCTCCCCGGTGGCTACCACCACGAGCTGCACCAGCGCGGCCAGAACATCTCCGTGGGCCAGCGCCAACTCCTCAGCTTCGCCCGCGCCGTGCTCGCCGCCCCCCGCATCCTCATCCTCGATGAGGCCACCGCCTACGTAGACACGCAGACGGAGGTCATCATCCAGCGCGCCCTGCGCCAGCTCCTCCAGAACCGCACCTCCTTCGTCATCGCCCACCGCCTCTCGACCATCCGCGAGGCCAGCCGCATCGTCGTCCTCGAGAACGGGCGCATGGTCGAGATCGGCAGCCACGAGGAACTGCTCGCCTCCGACGGCGTCTACTCGCGCCTCTACAAGATGACCTACGAGCAGGAGCAGGACGCCTCCCTCGGCGAGGACGAGGCCGTCAGCCGCCGCCGCCGCGGCGACCTCGGCGAGGCCGCCCCCCAGCCCGCCGGCGGCAAGTAGCCCGTTCGGAAACCGGTTCGGAAACCGTGCGGAACCCCGTCCGCTTCCTGGCGGTTCAGTGCGCGCCGCGCCGCTCCAGCGGGAAGCCGCACACCTCCGCACACGGCTTCCCACCCCGCTTCCACGCACGCTGGACCCGCCAGAAACACGGCAACGCCGCGCTCGTTGCCGTGAATCCGTCCCTTTCCGCACGGCTCACCACCACCATCATCCCCACTACTCCCACCTTCGCTACGATCGGGTCCGATGTTCGATAGCGTTCGGATCACAGTCGAAGGCGGAATCGGGGGTGGCGGCGCAGCGACGTTCCACCGGGAGAAGTTCGTCCCGCTCGGAGGCCCCGACGGGGGCGACGGAGGGCGCGGAGGGCGCGTCCTGCTGCGGGCCGTTGACGATAGCTACACGCTTGAGCGCTTCCGCAGCCGCCGCCGCTTCCGCGCGGGGAACGGCGGACCGGGTGGCCCGAAGCTCCGTACGGGCCCCCAGGGCGAGGACCTCACGCTCGACGTGCCCGCCGGGACCATCGCCTTCGATGATGAGAGCGGCGAGCCCCTCGCGGACCTCGCGCAGCCGGGGGAGACCGCGCTTGTCGCCTGGGGTGGCCGCGGCGGCTGGGGGAATAAGCGGTTCGCGACCAGCACCAACCAGTCGCCCCACTACTCCCAGCGTGGCCACGCGGGCGAGTCCGTCTCCCTACGGCTCGACCTGCGCCTGCTCGCCGATGTGGGGCTGCTCGGCCTCCCCAACGCCGGCAAGTCCACGCTGCTCGCCGCCGTCTCGCACGCCAGGCCGAAGATCGCCGAGTACCCCTTCACGACGCTCGAGCCGATGCTCGGTGTCGTCGGCGTGGGCTACGAGCGCTTCACCCTCGCGGACCTGCCCGGGCTCATCGAGGGGGCCAGCGAGGGCTACGGCCTCGGCTTCGAGTTCCTGAAGCACGTGCGCCGCTGTCGCGTGCTCCTGCACGTGGTCGACTGCAGCTCGATCGACCCCGTGACCGACTACGAGCTCATCGAGTCCGAGGTGCGCGCCTACGACGATGCCCTCGCCGCCATCCCCCGCGTAATCGCCGTGACAAAGGCGGACCTCGACGAGGAGGTGGCACGCGATTCCGCGGCCACGCTCGAGGCCCACGTGGGTGCACCCGTCGCCGTCATCTCGGCGCTGGAGGGCGTGGGCGCCGACGCCCTGGTGGCGCAGCTGATGGCGCTCGTTCGCGACGAGCGTGAGCGCGCCGCCTCCAGGCCTCCGGAAGTCCTGCCTGTCGTCCGTCCCCAGCCCGAGGAGCGCTTCACCGTCGCAAAGCGAGGGCCCGGACTCCTCGTGGTCGAAGGGCAACGCGTCGTGACCTTCCTGGAGATGATGGACCTGGAGATGGAGGGTGCGCGTGACGAGGTCGACCGCCGCCTGACTCGCTGGGGCGTGGCCCGTGCCCTCCGCCGCGCGGGCGTCGCCGAGGGTGACACCGTGCGCTTCGGTGAGGTCGACCTCACCTGGCGAGAGTGACCGCGGTCCCGCGCTAGAATGGCCTCCCCTGCCCGAAGGAGGGCTGCCATGTCCGAGACCGTGCGCTACGAGACCGACGGCGCCATTGGCGTCATCACCCTGAACCGGCCCGACGCCCTCAACGCCATGAGCGGTGAGCTGCTCGACGCCCTCGTCGCGCGCGGCCACGAAGCGGCCGGCGACGAGGCGGTGCGCTGCGTGGTGGTGACGGGCGCGGGGCGCGCCTTCTGCTCTGGGGGCGACCTCAGGGGCATCGGCACGGGCGATGAGCTCGACCCGCTCGCGAGCACCGCCCAGCTGCGGCGCTTCGAGGAGATCTCGCGGCTGCTGGCGGAGATGCCCAAGCCCACCATCGCGGCCGTGAACGGCGCCGCCGCGGGCGCCGGCTTCTCCCTCGCGCTGGCCGCCGATATCCGCCTCGCGGGTGCAGGGGCGCGCTTCGTCACCGCTTTCGGTCGCGTCGGCCTCACGGGAGACTTCGGCGGCAGCTGGCAGCTCGAACGGATCGTGGGGGTCGCCAAAGCCAAGGAGCTCTACCTGCTCGGCCCGCAGATCGACGCCGCCACGGCGCTCCGCCTGGGCATCGTCAACCGCATCGTGCCCGACGGCGCCCTGCGCGACGAAGCGATGGCCCTCGCCGGCAAGCTCGCCGCCGGCCCCACCGCCGCCTTCGGGCGCATGAAGCGCAACTTCGCCTACGGCGCCACCCACACCTTCTCAGAGACCCTCACCTTCGAGGCGGGCAACATGATCGCGGCCTCGAAGAGCGAGGACTTCAAGAACGCAGCCGCCGCCTTCCTCGAGCGCCGCGAGCCGGAGTTCAAGGGCCGCTAGGGGCGCAACCTGGCGGCCCTGGCGACGAGTTCGTCGGCAAGGTCCTCCAGGGATGCGGCGAGGTCGTGCACGAGCTGGTCGGCGCGCGCTGTCATGACGCGCCTCTCCCGTGGGGCGCCTGCAGAGATCGCTTCCAGCCTGACGGAGTGGACACGAAGCCAGCGCGCTACCGTGCGCCACTTCATCTGCGTGGCTGCAAGCTCCCTGGCGAACTCCACTATCTCCTCGTTCGAGGCGGCAAGGATTCGGCCGTTCAGGGCCAGGAACAGGAATGTCGTCGCCAGACCCATGCGCTTGTTGCCGTCGACGTACGGGTGGTTCTTGACCATCGACCGAAGCAGGGCTCCTGCCTTCTCGAAGACATCCCGGTAGTAAGGCTGTCGCGTGAGCCCAAGCGCAGACTCAAGCGCTTCCGGCCGTGCGAGGTTCGCGCGGTAGGAGGGGAGTGCGCTTCCGTAGTTGGCGAAGAATCGGAGCGCTAGCCGCTGCCCGATGTGCTCGACGCTGAGAGGGCTGAGGTGGCGGAGCCGTCGAGGCAGCGCTAAGTCCGTTCGAGCGCCTTGATCGCGGGTGTGTACATCTCTTTGAAGAGGTCCGCGATCGTGTCAAACGCCTTCTTCTCGATGGCGCTCAACTCGCGCTCGTCCCTGAACCTGTCGCTGCGGGTTGTCATCTGGGCCATTCCCTCAGCCTCTCGTCGCTCCACCTTAGGGCGGGGCTTGAGTCGCGCGCAAGGGTCGGCCCGGGCGACCCCCTAGAGCCCCTCGTTGATCTCCGCCAGGCCGATGTCGAAGTACTCGTTCAGGTTCGTGACCGTGCCCGCCAGCAGCAAGGCGCCGAGGGCGATCAGCATGCCCGCGCTCACCACCTCGATAACCGGCATGAAGCGCTGCATCTTCCGCACCGCGCGGGTGGCGTCGCCCACGGCCAGGCCGGCGAGCAGGAAGGGGATGCCCAGCCCGGCCGAGTAGAAGGCCAGCAGGTAGGTGCCCGTGACCGCGTCCCCGGAGGTGGCGGCCAGCGTCAGGATGAACCCCAGGACCGGCCCCACGCAGGGCGACCAGCCGATCGCGAAGCCCCCGCCCACCATCGCCGAGCGCGTGTAACCCACGCTGCGCGTCCCGCCGAAATCGGCCTTGAGCGTGCGCTGCAGCAGGTTGAACTGGATGTAACCCGAGTACTTCGCCCAGGCTACGAGGCCCGCCAGCCCCAGCAGCACCATCCGCCAGGGCTCATCGCGCAGTTCCGCCAGCTCGACGATGCCGAAGAAGGCCGCCGCCGTGAGCGCCAGCGCGAGCGCCGCCAGCAGCGGCGGCTTCCGTCCGAACGAGGGGATGAGGAGCGAGCCCAGCACGATGAGCAGCACGCCCGCCGCCGTTTCCATCTCGGGCTGGTAGTCGAGCAGCGCCACGCCGAAGAGGCCGGCGCTGGCGCCCAGGGCGATGAACACCGCGCTCAGCCCGATGACGAAGGCGACCGCGTGCGTGAATGTCTTGCGGCGGGCGGCGCGGACTTCGCCCCGCTCCACCGTTGCGCCGGCCAGGTTCGTCAGGTAGATGGGCACGATCGGCAGGACGCAGGGCGAGAGGAAGGACAACATGCCCGCGGAGAAGGCGATGAAGGGACCGCCCGCTCCCATGAGCGTCTCGCGGGGATTGACGTCCACGCCGCCCACCGTGAACACGAGGAACGGCGTGGCGACAAGCAGGGCGAACGCCAGGTAGAGCACCCACGCCCGTCCGCCGCGCAGCCCACGCCGTCCGAGGGAACCTGGTCTCGCCGTCCGCCCGGTCGCCACCGCGCCCTCCCGTCAGGCCATTATCGACCCACCCCCCTTCCGTGTCAGAGGGCCGGGGTAAAGGGGCGGCCGTGCTTCGCGGGTGAGCCGCCCCTACTCGCGCGCCGCCAGGTCGACCGTCTCGGTGCCGAGGGTGACGGCGTTCCCCCCGTCTGCCCACGTGTGAATGCTGTAGACGGCGACCGTCGGATCACCCTTCGGGCTGAGGTTGATCGGCCCGCTTACGCCGCTGTAGTCGATGTCCTGCCCCTCGTCGATGAGGGCGGCGCACTCGCCGTAGCTGCCGCAGGCGACGCCCTCGTGCGTGAGGCCCGTGATCGCCTCCATCATCGCCTCGCCATCGCTGGGGTCCCCAACGATGCGGGCCGCCAGGGCCAGCAGGATGACGCAGTCGTATCCCTCGGCGCCGTAGGCCAGGTAGTCGCCTGCCTCGGCCCTGAGCCGCTCCTGGAAGGCCTCGTTGCCCTTCGCCGTCTGCGAGATGCCCAGCATCCCATCGAGTACGGACGGGTTGGAGGCGTCGACTGACTCCCACAGCGTCGTCCTGTAGAGCCCGGTGGCCGCCAGCTGCCGCTCCGGCCCGATGCCGGACTCGAGCAGCTGGCGCACCGTCTCGGAGCCGTCGCTGCTGAAGCCGAGGTTGATGACCATGTCCGGCTCGTAGTTCACCACCGCCGTGACCTCGGCGCTGTAGGAGGCTGTCTCGGGGTCGTAGAGGACGGACAGCGTTTCGGCGCCGAGCTTGTCGAATTCGTCGACGAGCAGCGATTCGAGCGCGTTCCCCCAGGCGTCCGCGCGGCCGATGATGGCGATGCGCGTCGCCCCCCGCGAGACGACCACGTCGGCGATGACGGGCGCCATGGCGGTGTCGGGCGGGATCGTGCGGAAGTAGTAGGCGGCGTTCTCCTGCGTGGTGAACACGGGCGAGGTGTTCGAGGGCGAGCACTGCGGGACCTGCTCGTCGAACAACGTCTGCACGAACGCCTGCGAGACGGACGAGGCACCCGCCCCGACGATGACGTGCGCGCCCTCGCCGAGCAGCCGCCGGGCGCCTTCGAGGCCGGTCGCGGGGTTTGTGCCGGAGTCGGCGAGCGTGAGCGTGACCTGCCCGCCCTGGGCGTTCACGTCCTCCACGGCCAGCCGCACGGCGGCGATGATGGGCACGCCCAGGAACGCCAGCGACCCCGTCTCGGGCAGAACCGCGCCGATGTGCAGCGCCACCGGCTCGCTGCTCTCGGCCGGGGCGCGGGGCCCCTCATCCCCACCACTCCCGTCACCTCCGCAGGCCGCGATGACCAGCGCGAGAAGCGCCGCTCCCGTGACGACGGCGAGCCACCGTCCAGCTGGTCGCACCGGTACCGTCCTTCCCGGCCGCCAGGCCACTCCAGGACCGAACAGCCTGGACGATACCAGAGCGTGCCCGCTCAACCGGTCCGGTTCTCCGATAGACTGCGCGCCGCAACGGAGGTACCGCGTGAACGAGTTTCGGGGCAAGACAGCAGTCGTGACGGGAGGCGCCGGGGGCATCGGCCGCGCCATGGCGCTCACGTTCGCGGGCGAGGGCATGAACGTCGTCATCGCCGACGTGGAGATGGATACCGCGGCGGCCACGGCCGCCGAGATCGAGGCCAGGGGCGTCCGCTGCATCACGGTCGAGACGGACGTCTCCAGCCGCGCCTCGGTGGGCAACCTCGCCGACCGCGCCTTCGACGAGATGGGGGGCGTGCACGTCCTCTGCAACAACGCCGGCGTCGTCTCCATGGGCCCCTCCCACCTGCTCACCGATCACGACTGGGACTGGGTCATCGGCGTCGACCTGCTCGGCGTCATCTACGGCATCCAGGCGTTCCTGAAGCGCATGGTCGACCAGGACGAGGAGTGTCACATCGTCAGCACGGCCTCGATCGCCGGTCTGGTGGCGCATCCCGGCATCGCGCCCTACAACGTCGCCAAGTTCGGCGTCGTCGCCCTCACGGAGTCGCTGCGGCTGGACCTCGCGCAGACGAAGGTGAGCGCCTCCGTCCTCTGCCCCGGCGGCGTGCGCACGCGCATTATGGAATCGGATCGCAACCGCCCGCAGGAACTCGGCGGCCCGGGCGACTTCCAGGCGCGCGCGGGGGCAATGCCCCCCGCCCCCATCGACCCCATGATCGTCGGCCAGCGCGTCCTCGACGCCATCCGCGCGGATGCGCCCTACATCGTCACCCACAAGGAGCAGAAGGCGATGGTCGAGGGCCGCTTCAACCCCATCCTGGAGGCTTTCGACCGGCTGTAGGGATGTACCGGCATCGGCCAGTCGTTGTAAGCTGACAGCATGAGCCATCGGGCCCAGGTCACCCTTACCGATGAGCAGTACGCTCGCCTGTGCGACGAGGCGCGGCGGTCCGGTCTCAGCTTCGCTGAACTCGTTCGCCGCGCCATTGACCGAAGCTACGGGGAAGCCCCCAGCGGCGACTTGAAAGAGGCGCTTGCAGAGAGCTTTGGAATCTGGCGCGACCGCGACTTCGACGGCGCAGAATACGTCGACCGCATGCGCCGTGGCATTGGGGAACCGCCGGAGCGTCCGTGACCATCGTCGTCGACACTTCCGTACTCATCGATCTCCTGCGTGGCGATACACGCGCGTCGCAAGCACTTGAGACGGCCCGGGCCGGCGGAGAGTTGCTGACTGGTTCGGTCCTGACAAGAACTGAGCTGCTCGCTGGAATGCACCCCGGCGAGGAACGCTCCATCCTCCGCCTTTTCGCGAGCCTCCCCTGGATCGAGGTCGATCACGACCTTGCCGACCGTGCTGGCAGGCTGACGAACGAGTACAGGCGCTCCCATCCTGGAATTGACCCGGTCGACTACGTCATTGCTGCAACAGCCAACCGGTTAGACGCCCAGCTCTGGACGCACAACCTCAAGCACTTCCCCATGTTCCCGGGGCTCCAGCCGCCGTACTAGAGTTCCACTCCCCTCAAGCTGGCAGGTCACCCCGGGCTAGGCGCTCCGCGAGCTCCTGGAGCGCCGTCTGATTGCTCTGCCAGTGGAGCCGGGCGCGGGCTTCCTCGTAGGGGAGCCACGCACATGCCGTGTGCTCCTCCGACAGGCGCGCCACAGCCGCTGGCGCCTCGACCGCGAAGTGGTATTCGGGGATGACATAGAGGTCGTCGGGCCAGTGGACGCGGGCGGCAAACGCCGATGTCGGGACGCGGGCCTCGGACTGGAGCGGGTACAGCGCACCTTCGATGCCGGTCTCCTCGCGCGTCTCCCTGATCGCGGCCTCGAGCGCCGTCTCCGAGTCCTCGCCGCCGCCCGCCACCCACTGCCAGAAGCCAGCGTCGGCTCGCCGGAGCACGCAGTACAGCGTTGGTGCGCCGGGCTCGCGGTAGAAGGGGATCACGAGGGAGTTGAACGGGGCGCGCATGTCAGGCGCCCTCCCTTGGGCGAGCCGGGCCTCAGGACGCGGGCACGGGGCGGTAGCGCACGGGCATCTTCACGATGCCGCCCACGTGCAGGCTGTCCTGGCGGTACGGCGGCCCGTCAAGCTCCATCTCCGGCAGCAGCGGGAGCAGCTCCTTGAAGATGCCCCGCAGCTCCCAGCGGGCCAGGTTCGCCCCCAGGCAGAAGTGCGAGCCGAACCCGCCGAAGGCGAGGTGGTCGTTGGGGTCGCGCGTGATGTCGAAGCGGTAGGGCTCGTCCCAGGCCGCCTCGTCGCGGTTAACCGAGGGGTACCACATGGCCACCGTCTCGCCCGCGCGGATGGTGTGGCCGCGCAGTTCGAAGTCCTCCGTGGCCACGCGCGCGAACTGAATCACGGGCGAGGTCCAGCGCAGGATCTCCTCGACGGCCGGTCGCAGCAGCTCCGGGTTCGCCACCAGCTTGTCCCGTTCGTCGGGATGCTCGAGCAGGGCCAGCACACCGCCCGTGGTGGCGTTTCGCGTCGTCTCCAGGCCGCCCGCGATGAGCAGGTTGATGTAGGAGAAGATCTCGTCGTCTTCCAGCGTGCGGCCGTCCAGCTCGGCGCGGAGGAGGACGTCGGCCAGGCAGTCGCTGGGCGCCCCCGCCGCCTTGCGCGCCTCGACGAAGTTGAACAGGTATTCGGTCGAGACCCGGTTCGCCTTGCGCCGCTCCACGTCGCGCTCCTGCGGCGTGAGGCCGGCGAGCGCAAGCTCGCGGTCGGAGCCGTACTCGATCTCCTTGATGCCGAACAACTCGTCCCAGTCGTCGCGCGGGAATCCCACCATCTCGAAGATGGCGGCCATGGGCAGCTTCACCGCCAGGTCGTGGACGAAGTCGCACGCCCCCTGCTCCCCCACGGTGTCGATCAGCTGCCGCGCGAAGCCGCTCGCATAGGCCTCCGCCAACTCGGCGATGTGGTCCTCGATGAGGCGCATCGCGCGCGGCGTGAAGCTGCGGTTCGTCAGATTGCGGTAGGCGGCGTGATCGGGGTCGTCCATGTCGATGAAGCTGAGCGTGTAGAAGCGCCGCGCCCTCTCCGGGCCGAAGCGCGCGATCAGCTCCTCCTTCCGCCGCTTTGAGAACTCCTCCTGCGTGCGCGGGAAGATGCGCAGCCGGTCCGAGCTGATGAAGATGTCCGAGCGCTTCGAGATGGTGAGCGCGTCTTCGTACGTCGTGAGCGCCCAGAACGGTGCGACATCGGGACGGTCGTACCAGTAGACGGGCGCCTCGCGGCGGAGCAGGTCCCACTCTGCCCACGGGTAGCCCCGCTCGACGTAGCGCTGCGTATCGGTGATGGAGAGCGTGTCGAGGCTCAGCGCCTCGCCGTCACGCGTGGGCGTTCCGCTGGTCATGACGCCTCCTCCAGGCTGATGGCCTGCCGCGGACAGACGCGCACGGCCACGTCCACGCGGTCGCGAAGCTCCTCGGGCACGACCTCCACGAGCACCTCGCTCTTGTCATCCTCGTTCACCCGGAACACCTGCGGGACGGTCTCCTCGCAGCGTGCGTGCCCCTCGCAGAGCGTGTGGTCGATCACTGGCTTCATCGCTCGCTCCCCTGGGCCCGGGCCGGGCCACCCCCCTTGTAGGGGTTCGTAAAGCGCGAGGCAAGGGGTCCGCCCTGCGTAAAGGCCTCCGATCAGGTCCCCGCACACCCGGCTAGACTGGGAGTCGCTAGGAGCTAGAGCCATGGAAGAGATCTTCGGCGAGCTGGAACGCTTCGGTTCCGAATTCATCTACCCCAACCGCTGGATCATCCTCCCGATCGCGATCGTCGCGATCGTGGCGGCCCTCGCCTTCGCCTGGCGCCTTCGCCTCTACAGCCCGCTGCTGGAGCACCGGTACCTCACGGCCGCGATCGGCATCCCCCTGCTGGCGATCGCGATTCCCGTCGGCTGGTACATGCTCTCGCCCCTCTGGGAGCGCAGCTTCCTCGAGGAGGCAGCCCCCGAATTCGATCGCGCCGCCGTCACCGAGACCACCTCGGAGTCCACGGCCACGCCGGCCCCGACCGCCACAGCCACATCCTCCGCGACTTCAGAAGCCGGAGCGTCCGCCGCCACAACCCCCGCCACCACGGCGGCGGACGCCTCCGGTGAGCAGGCAAGCGGCAGCGGCAGTGAGGGCGAGGAGGACGAAGGCAGCGCCCGCCTTGCCGCCTTCGGCGAGTGGCAGGGCGCGGACGACTTCCACTTCGCCGAGGGCAAGGCCTTCATCATCGAGACCGAGCCGGGCGTCTACATCCTGCGCGTCGAGGAGTTCTCCGTGCGCAACGGCCCCGACCTCTTCGTCTACCTCTCGCGCAACCCCGACGGCTGGGAGGCGGAGGGCGCCATCAACCTCGGCGACCTGAAGGCCACCGACGGCGACTTCAACTACGAGATTCCGGCCGACGTGGACATCGAGGAGTTCCAGAGCGCGGTCGTCTGGTGCCGCCGCTTCGCCGTGGAGTTCGGCCACGCCACCCTGCAGGTGGTCACGGAGTAGGGGCGGGCGCGGGCGTTATTTCAGCAGCTCGGCGGCTGCCAGGGCGGCTGCCGCCACCGCCATGACCGACCCTATCGACCAGATTCGCTCGCGCAGGAGCGCGGAGGTGAGGTCGTCGCGGGTTACGAGGGCGCGAGACTGCCGCATAGCCATTGGCGCACCTACACCCCGACCGGGACCGGGGGCGCGAGCTCGAAGCAGCGTTGGAACGTCTTCGCCAGGTCCACCGGGCCCTGCAGTTCGCCGCACTCAGTGGGGTCGGCGCCGCGGAAGAAGCGGAAGAAGCCGCTGGTGTCGGTGCGGAAGCGCAGGTCGGCGGGGGCGCCGCCGCGCTGGGGGATGAGGCGGCCGTCGTCGACCTGGAAGGTCCAGGCGCTACAGCCCTCGCAGTCGTCGATCTCGAGCATGAGCGAGACGTGCACGCCCCGGGCCGACTCTGGCTGGAAGGCGAAGGTGGGCACCATCCGGACAGCAAAATCCGTCGGGACGGTGTCTCCGACGGATTGGCGGGTGAAGCGGTTCGCGTAGGTCATGCCCCACTCCACCAACGAAAGAAGGATGGACCGTACGGCCCATCCTTTCTCGGTAAGTGTGTACGCGACGCGCGGGGGCAGGCCGCGCTCGTAGCGACGGTGGACGAGCCCCTCGCGCTCCAGCATCTTCAGCCGGTCGGCGAGGACGTTGGGGGAGAGGCCGGCGCAGTTATTGAGGATGTCGGTGTAGCGCTGCAGGCCCGTCATCAGGTCCCGCAGCACGAGCAGCGTCCAGCGATCCCCCAGCACGTCGAGCGTCTGCGAGATCAGGCAGGGGTGCCCGTACTTTCGTGGTGTGCCGGTGCCGTTCGATCGGGCCATGGACTGGTCGTCTCCATGGTAAAGGCCGGTCAAGGGCCTCACGAACCTCCGCTTGACGCTTTCCGTGCTCCTGCTACACTTGTACTAGAACTTCGGAAACGATAGTAACGGAGGTTCTTCTTCAGGAGCGTAGGGCTTTGGCCCCACGACGTCAACCTTGGAGGTTTGGTCATGAACAAGCGCAGCACTACCCACACGCCTTCGGAGCCCCAGCATTTCCACCGCTGGCGCATCGACGAGCCGTCCGGCCCCGTCAGCACGGGTCGCTGTTACGAGTGTGGCGCCGTGAAGGAGTTCAAGAACTGGCTCTCCGAGGGTGACTTCATCACGAACGAGGAGCACCGCATGACCCGGGCGGCCTAGGCCGCCTCCGGGTAGAAACTCCCGGCGTTTCCTCCTTTCCGCCGGGATCACAAAGCCGCCCGCAACAACGCGGGCGGCTTTCGTATGTGCGGCGGGGACGGGCGTTACTGCTGCAGGTCGCGCAGGTGGTCGTCCCGCCCCGCCACGATCCAGAAGTCGCCCTGCTGGACGGTCTCGTCGAGATCGGGGTTGAAGGTCACCGAGCTCTCGCGCAGCCGCGCCAGCAGGAACACCTTGTAGCGACCGGCGATGTCGAGGTCGCCGATGGCGTTCCCCGTGGCCGAGTAGGGGGCGCGCACGCGGGCGATGCCCTGCGCGCCGCCCAGGGCCATGTAGTCCGTGATGTCGCTGCTGCCCAGCGTGTGCGCCAGCCGCTGGGCCGATTCGCGCTCCGGGTTCACGACCACGTCCGCCCCGGCCAGCTCCAGGGCGCGCGTGTGCTCCTCCGTGCTCGCCTTGGCGACCACGTGCGAGAGGCGCAGCCGCTGCTTCAGCGTGAGCGTCACCAACACGCTCGTGGCCACGTCGCTGCCGATGGCCACGACCACCGAATCGTAGTTGTGCAGCGAGAGCGACTCGAGGAACTCGACCTCCTCGACGTTGCCCTCGGCCGCCAGCAGCACCGTCTCGACGATGTCGTTCACGCGCGCGCCGTCACGATCGACGCCGAGCACGTCGATGCCGAGCGAGGCCAGCTCGCGCGCGAGCTGCGTGCCGAAGCGTCCAAGGCCGAGGATGGCAACGTTCATCGTTTCCCCCTCGCCGATGCTATCCTCGCGCCGGGCGACCGTCGACCTCAGTTCCCCAGGCGTGCGAGCCCCTCGCGGATCTTCTCGAAGGCGCTTTCCGGGGCGGGGGCGAAGCGCCCGGGAGCGCCCGCGGGCACCGGTGTGTCCTGCGCCTCGGCGGACTCCTGCTCAAGGCGGGCGCGGGCGGCCACGTAGTGCTCCCGCACGTCCTCGGCGCTCTCCCCGGCGAGGTCCTCCGGCGAGAGGTCGTCGTGGGTGGCCAGCAGGGTCTCGCGCAGCAACACCGCGAGGTCGCCGCTGCCGCCGTCCCCGCCCGGCGCCCCGTCCGCCGGGTCGCCGATGATGGGCTCTTCTTGTTCCTCGCCTTCGGCCTCGGCGCCGCGCTCGCCTCCGATCACTGGTTCCTCACTCATTGCGTTCCTCCACGAACAGGCTTCGCCGGAGGCTCGCCGATCGGGCAGGGCAGCGCCAAGGACTCGATGACACCGGAGGCGCTTCTGTTGCGGGTGAGGGAGCGCGGCGCGATACTCGCACGGTCGTCACTTCGCGGTGGCGTCCCACGGCCCCCGGCGGGTGGGGTCGACTCCCTGCCCAGGTGGCGCAACTGGAAGCGCGGCTGATTTGTAATCAGCAGGTTAGGGGTTCGAGTCCCCTCCTGGGCTCACCAGGTGGAGGGGTGGCCGAGTGGTTAAAGGCAGCAGACTGTAAATCTGCCCCGCAGAGCGGTTCGCAGGTTCGAATCCTGCCCCCTCCACCAACTTCTCAAGAATCGGCCGTCGTTGAGAGGGTTCGTTGGAGTTGCACGGAAACGCGATCCGAGAGGGCACGAGGCGAGGCATTGTCGACGTGCTCGTCCTACGCGACGCCCCCTTCCACGGGCACCTCGATTACATGGACTTCCTCAAGCGGGTTTGGCCTCTCGATGAAATGCCGTCGGAAGACCACCGTTTCCAGACTGCCACCCTCGACATTGCGACCCACATGCGCTTTGGCGATTGGGACGACACGCACCTTCTCTTGGAGCGCCTGAAGCTGGCAGGTGGAGCTGACGACCACTTCCTGCGCTTTATCGAAGCGGTGGTCCACTCGTTGGTCACGACCGACGAAGCAGAGGCGCTAGACCTCGTACACGTCATCAATGGGCGTCTCAAAAGAGATGGTTTCCACCTCGTCGAGACAGATCGCATCTTGGGCAAGCCTTCATATGGCGCCAAGCCCGTTAGCTTTGTGCGAGCGGCTCCTGAGCCGACTCTTTGGGAGAAGGTTGATAGACAGGTTGCCGCGATGCTCGACCAGCTAAATCGCGCCGAGTCGGAGGAAGGGTATCAGGCAGTCGGGCAGTTTGGTCGGGAGGTGATGATCTCGCTGGCGCAGGCCGTCATTCATCCGGCCGAAGCCATCGGCGAAGACGGCGAGCGGCCGAGCAACACCGACGCGGCTCGCTTGCTCGATGCCTATGTCGGCCAGACACTGCCTGGTCGCGGTAATGAAGCCTTGCGGCGGGCGGTCCGCGCGGCCGTCAAAGCCACCAGTGCGGTTCTGCACGATCGTGAGGCCACAACGACAGATTCCGCGCTAGTGGCGGAACTCGTCTCCTCCTCTGTTCACTTGATCCACATACTCGCAACGATGCCACCGGTAGCCGTGCAGGTCGCACCGGTCGGGCACTCTTCGTCGGGGATTTGAACCCAACTCGGCGCATGGTTCCGTCACTACCGGACCTCGACGCCTCTCCTGTTGAGGGTTAGAGGATGCGCGCGCCGGCCGCGGCGGATGGTGGGGTGTTGTCCGCCGCGGCCGGGAGCGCGCCGTTACAGCCGGCGCCGTGCGAGGGGCGCCCTCACTGGCTGTAGCCCGAAGAAGAGGAGGGCGCGAGCGCGCCCGCCCGCGCCGTGAGCTGGTCCAGCAGGAAGCCGAAGTCGCGATAGGCATCGAGCGAGCCGAGGCGCTCCTCCAGCGAGCCGAACTCCTCCAGCAGCGCCAGCAGGTCGGCGTGGATGCCCGCGGCGTCGACCGCGGCGTTCTCCACCTGCGGCGAGAGCGCGCTGTAGCGGTCCGAGGCGAGCGCCACGATGGCGCCGAAGCGCAGGTGTCGGTCGCCGGCGTCGAACGGTGCGTCGGTGCGCCCCCACACCGCCGCTGACTGCGTGAGCGACGTTCCCGACGAGGGGTCGACCCAGCGCACCTCGACGCTGCCCAGCGTGGCTCGCCCGCTGCGGGCCTCCGAATGCAGGAACAGCTCGTAGAACACCGTCGTGGCCGCCCCGGACGGAAGCTCGGCGAACTCCCGGCGGTTCTGCTCGAAGGTGTGGTCGGGGGTGATGCGGTTCTCGTAGCCGATGATGCGCCAGGCCTGCACCAGCCCCGGGTCCCAGGTCACCTGGGCGCGGGCCTGGTCGGCGAAGGGCGTGGAGAGGGCCAGCCAGTTCTGACGGCTGAAGGTCTCCCGCGCCTGGGCGGTGTCGTCGAGGTAGCGATACCAGCCGTTGCCGTGCTGGGCGAGCTGCTCGAGCAGGGAGTCGTTGTAGTTGTCGATGCCGACCCCGATCGTGATCAGCCGCAGCGGGTTGCGGTTGTCGGCGTCGTGGGCCGATTCGAGGATGGCGAAGGGGTTGGTCGCGTCCACGTTCGCGACGCCATCGGACATCAGGATGATGTAGTTGTAGGCGTCCGGGCGCTCCCGGCGGGCCTCGTCGGCGAGCCGCACGCCGAGGTCGAGCCCCGCCTGCACGTTCGTCGAGCCGTGCGGTGCGAGGTGCCTGATCGAGCGCTCGACGTAGCGGCTATCCGGCCGCCTGTGCTCGACCGTGTACTGGTCGAGCACGTCGGTGGTGAAGTGCACCACGGCGATGCGGTCGCGGCCACTCAGGCTCTGGCGGATGGCCTCGGCCGCCTCCCGGGCGATGTCGACCCGGTTGCCCGAGGACATGGAGCCGGAGGCATCCAGCACGAGCGTCACGTTGAGCGGGGTGTCGTCCCGCACCGTGGGCGCCTGGAAGGCGATGCGGGCGATGTGCCGGCCATCCCCGAGGGGGTGCTCCACCACGTCGCTCGTGATGGCGAAGCTATCGTCGTGCCGGGGTGCGTCGTAGTCGTAGGCGAAGGCGTTCACCCACTCCTCCGCCCGCACCGAGTCGGGCTCCACCGTGTAGCCGTTCTGCGCCCAGGTGAGCGCGAGGTAGTACGAGGTGCGGTCTGTGTCGAGGCTGAAGGTCGAGATCGCGTCCGTGGACGCATCGACGAAGGGCGTGCGCCCGTAGTTCCGGAAGGTCGCGTCCGAGGGTCCCGGCCGCTGCGGCGGGGGCTCGCTGATACTCTCGGCCGCGGCCTGTGTCGTGGTCCCGGAGGAGGCCTGCGTGGCCCGAGAGGATGCCGCCTGCGTGGCCTCGGCCACCTCGTAGGTCCTGTCCTCGGCGTAGGCAGCGGCCTCCGTCGCAGCGGCGGCCGTGGCGGCGGCTTGCACCGGGCGTGAAGACCGAGCCGCCTGGGTGGCAGCCGGCGGCGCCGCTGCACCGTCGTCGTCGTCGGCGCAGCCAGTGACCGCGACAGTGAGGAGGGCGATGGCGGCGATCGCCGCCAGGATCCGGTACGTCCGCTTGGTTGATCGCATGTGAGCCTCCATTGCTCTCTGCGTGAGGGGGCGCCGGGGGCGCCCCGGCCGGGTGGCGAGCCAGGTCACTGGCTGTAGCCCGAAGAAGGCGCCAGCTCCGCGGCTGCTGCCGTGAGCCGGTCCAGGAGGTAGTCGAAGTCGCGGTAGGCCTGCAGCGAGCCGAGGCTCCCCCGCAGGGCTTCGAGTTCGTTGCGCAGCGCCGACAGGTCGGCGTGGATGCCCGCGTAGTCGACCTCAGCGTTCTCGACCTGGGGCGAGAGGGCGCTGTAGCGGTCGCCGGCGAGCCCCACGATGGTCCCGAGCCGCAGGTAGCGGTCGGCAGTGCCGAAACCGGCGTCGCTGCGACCCGTGACCTTGAGGCTCTGGCTGACGGAAGCGCCGGACGCCGGGTCGACCCAGCGGACCTCGACCGTGCCCAGCATGGCCGAGGCGCTCACGCCCTCCTGAAGGTCGAGCTCGTAGAACACCGTCGTGGCCGTCCCCGAGGGGAGCTCGGCGAACTCCTTGCGGTCCTGCTCGAAGGTGTGGTCGGGCGTGACGCGGTTCTCGTAGCCGACGATGCGCCAGGCCTTCACCACCGCGGGATCCCAGATCACCTGGGCGCGGGCCTGGTCGGCGAAGGGAGTGGAGAGGGCCAGCCAGTTCTGGCGGCTGAACATCTCCTTCGCCTGGGCGGTGCCGTCGAGGTAGCGGTACCAGCCGTTGCCGTGCTGGGCGAGCTGCTCGAGCAGGACGTCGTTGTAGTTGTCGATCCCGACCCCGATGGTGATGAGCCGCAGCGGGTTCTTGCTGTCGGTGTCGGGAGCCGACTCGAGGATGGCGAACGGGTCGGTCGCGTCCACGTTCGCCACGCCGTCCGACATCAGGATGATGTAGTTGTAGGCATCCGGGCGCTCGCGGCGGGCCTCGTTGGCCAGCTGCACGCCCAGGTCGAGCCCGGCCTGCACGTTGGTGCTGTCGTGCGCCGCCAGGCGGCCGATGGACAACACCACGTCCTCGTCGTCGGGCGAACTGTGTTCGACGGTGTAGGCGTCGATGACGTCTGTCGTGAAGTGGACAACGGCGATGCGATCGCGGTCGCCCAGGCTCTGGCGGATGGCCTCCGCCGCCGCCCGCGCGATGGCCACGCGGTTCCCCCAGTCCATCGAGCCGGAGGCGTCGAGCACGAGCGTCACGTTCAGGGGCGTGTCGTCGCGCACGTCGGGCGCCTGCAGGGCGATGCGGGCGATGTGCCAGTCGCGGTCGAGCGGATGCCGCACCAGGTCGCTGGTGATGGCGAAGCTGCTGTCGTCCGCGGGCCCCGCATAGCCGTAGTCGAAGGCGTTGATCCACTCCTCCGCCCGCACGGAGTCGGGCTCGACCGTGCCGTCGCTGACCCAGGCGAGGGCGAGGAAGTAGGACGTGCGGTCCGTGTCGAGGCTGAAGGTCGAGACGGCGTCGGTGGACGTGTCCACGAAGGCGATGCGGCCGTAGTCCTCGAAGGTCGTGGCCGAGGGCTGCTGGGGTGGAGAGGGCTCCGCCTCGGTCCGCTGGGCGGGCGGGCCGCCGACGTTGGCCGACGGGGGCGCGGACATCGAGTCGTCCGCTTCGTCCTCCGCTTCCTCCTCGTCATAGCTGGCGTCGGCCATGTCTTCGTCGCCTGTGTCGCCATAGTCCATGTCGTCATCGGCCATGTCGGCCACCGCCACCTGCTCAGGGGCCGGGGTGGGGGTGGCTGCAGCCTCCGTTGCGGCGACTGCAGCCTCGGTGGGCTTGGCGGCGGGGGTGGGTGTGGCCGCCGCAGCCTGGGTCGTGGCGGCTTCCGTAGCGTAGGCCTCGCGAGTGGCCTCGGTGGCGGCTGCCTGCGTCGCTTCGGCACCGGACTCCCGGGCGGCGGATTCCTGGGCGGCAGCCGCGGCCTGTGTGGCCGCGCCCTGGGTGGGGTAGGCGGTCGCGGCCGCCTCGGTGGCGGCGGCTTGCGTGGCCTCGGCGCGCCCCCTGGTGGCCGCGGCCACTGGGGCGCCCGTGCCATAGTCGGCTTCGCCGCTATCGCCGGCGCCGCCGGCGAGGGCCCAGACCGCCATGCCCACGGCCACAACCACGACGGCCGCCGCCGCCGCCGGAACCCAGGGCCTCCCGCCAATGGCGGGGGCTCCACGCAAGAAACCGAAGCGCGGCGGCTGCTGTTTTCCCAGGCGTCCCTGCAGTCGCGCCCAGAGGTCGTCGGGAGCGCGCAGATCGCGAGCCTCCTCTTCGAAATGCTCGCGAAGGCGACGTTCCATTTCCTGATCTGGCAGTTCGTTACGCGCCATTGCCGGCCACCTCCATCACGCCCGACTGCTCCAACAGCTCCCGCATCTGGCGGAGCGCCCGGTGGAGCCTCGACTTGACCGTGCCCTCCCGCACTCCGGCGGAACGGGCGACCTGTGGGACCGTCAGGTCGGCGAAGTAGCGCAGCACGACGACCTGACGGTGTTCGGGTGTGAGCTGGGCGAGGGCTTGCCGCACGGCCTCGCGGTCTTCGCGTGCCTCTATCGACTCGTCCCCGCTGCTGGGCGCCGCCAGCGGCAGCGACTCCTCCAGCGGTACCGTCGCCAGCGATCGCTTTCGTTGCTGGGCGAGCACGCTGTTTACCAGGATGCGCATCAGCCAGGGCTTCAGCGGGCGCCCCCGGCGGAAGCTCTGGATGCCGCGCCAGGCCAGCAGGAACGCGTCCTGGACATGCTCCTCGGCCTGGGCCGCGTTCCCGGTCATCAGGTAGGCCGTGCCGAAGAGCGGGTTCTTGTACTGCTCCACCAGGTGGCGGAAGGCTTCACGGTCTCCGTCCTGACAGCGCAGGACGGCCTCGTCATCGGTCATGCGTCCCTCACCCTCCGCGGTTCGGCTGGAGTAGTGTTCACGCCGCGCCTCCAGACGTGTCAGTAGCATCCTGAGAAGAGGTATGCGCGCAACCCCCGGATCGTTCCCGATCCGGTGTCATTTCGTCACGCCGTGGGTGAAGCGCTCGGTTCGCGGGTCGCGACATGGGGCAGAGCGCGCACGAAACGGCTGGATCCCGGCTCAGTGGTGGCGGCGGAGATAGCGCACAAGCTCCATCATCGCCTTGCAGTCGACCTCGTTGTAGCGCTCGATGCCGTTCATCACCTCAAGATCGCGGATGCTGCCGCCGGAACGGGCCGCTTCCCGCTCGCACCACCACGCCCCTACCATCGCCCCCAGCCCGTCGGCGGGGCCCTCGTCCCAGCGCGTCTCGACGAGCCCGAGGTCGTGCATCGCGTTCGTGACCGCCTTCAGCCCGAAGCCGTGGGCGCCCCGCACCGCCAGCGGCTCCTCCCGCACCACCTCCACGAGGAAGTCGAACCAGTTCGGGTGCGGCCACTCCTCCCCCTTCCGCGTGTGGTTCCAGCCGGTCTTCCGGTGACGCTTCACGGCCGCATCGAAGGCTGTTTCCAGAGTGACCGTCTCGTGCGGCGACCAGTGGATGACCTTCGGGTCCACGCCCGGCGCCAGCCGGTCCCGGACGGCCGTCATGTGCTCGAACCAGTCGTCGATCACCCGCGCCTCCGAGGGTTCGTCAAGCCGGTCGGCGATGAAGCACTCGAACTTCCACTTGCCCTCCTCCACGTGGCCGCAGCCGACCATGAAGATGAGCGGCTGCCCGCCCCGCGTGGGAATGCGTGAGAAGTCGTCATCGAGGTCGCTCACCGTCTCGAAGTCCACGTAGAACTCGGCGCGCGCCTCCTCGATCCACGCCGACCGCGCAGCGTTGACGCGGGCAGGCCGTACGGGCGGGCCTTCGCGACCGCGGTTCACGTCGAGCAGCGCCTGCAGCCTCGGCGCGGTCGTGCGCCCCTCGATGCCGAGCGCTTTCGGCGTCACGCGCGCATCCGTCCAGCGGGTGATGCCCTCCCGGTTGGCGTCGCGACGCTTCCCGGCGCCCACCCACCAGAGCCGTGTCAGGTCCTCGCCCGCCTTCACGATCTCCTTGACAGCGCTCGACCACTCGCCCGCGTCGCCCTTGGCGTCGGGGCGCAGCTCCTCGACGGAGGGTTCGGGGAGCACCTGCCAGTCCCGCCCCTCCCGGCGCAGGCGCCGCACCCACTCCACTGCCTGCTCGACCTGGTCGGAGAGACGCCCCCTTCCGTAGGAGGCGTAGTCGTTGGCGACGGGCGCGATCCGGTCCATACAGTCCGGGACGCGCGTGGTGTTGCCCCGCCTCGTCTGCTCCCAGCCCCGCCCCAGCACGAACGCCTCGGGCGGCAGATAGCCCTGCAGCCGCCCCAGCGCGCGGTTGTACATGAACACCTGCACCTTGTAGGCCGGCGCCGAGCCCGAATTCCCCAGCTCGCCCCCCGCGGCCAGGTGCAGGGTCGAGAACTTGATGTCGACCACGCGGTAGTGACGGTTCCCAATGTCGAGGTCGGGCGCTGGAACGGCCGCCTCCACATCGGAGAGCGAGCCGGGGAACAGCCTGGCGAGCACGTCGCTGCGGACGAGCAGGTCGGGCCCGCCGTAGGTGCGCGTCTCCGGGTCCCGTAGCGACCCCTGGTAGACGATGGGCACGCCCTCCGCCATCGCCGCGAACGTCGCTTCCGCGGGGGCGAGGCTTTGCCGCTGCTCGCGGGATGCGCCCTCGGGCAGGATCGTGCGCACCTCGGCGAGGCCGCGCAGGTGCTCGACGACGGCCTGCTCGAACGCATTCCCCCTGGCGAACAGGAACTTCAGGAAGTCGTGCGGTTCCTCCACCTCGTCACGGACGTAGCCATGCTCCTCGCCGTAGCGGTCGAGCCAGTCCAGCAGCGGGTCATCGAGCACATGGTTGCGAGTCGCCGAGGGCGACACCCACTCGTCCCACTCCGCGCTGGTGGCGGGGACCACGAGGTCGCCGGCGAGGTCGTGCGTAAGCGCGTCTATGCCCACGTCGCGAGCGTAGCACGCGCGTGGGCGCCAGATGCTTCAGGCGATTGTCAGGCGGGAACGGTGGGCTGCTCCACCTCGACGCGGTCCCCGTATCCGAACTGCGTGGCTAGATGCTGCGCGACCTTCGCGGGGTGTTCGCGGGCGCCACGAATGACGACGCGCTCGCAGCCCCTCTCCTTTACGAGCATGACCAGGAGCTCAGCGATGAACGATGGGCTCATATAGACATCGCTGGCATCGATCGCGACCGAGGCCGTGTCCGCCGAGCCGAGTTCCGCGTCTATCACCTCTCGCGCACGCGGACGCGACGCGAAGGTGCGACCGTGTTCGGAAAGCACGATAGTCAACCCAGCACCTCCGCTGGTCTGATTATAGGAAGCTGTGGGGGAGGAAGGCGGACGCCAGAGTCCCCCTGAAGCGCAGGGTCTCGTTCTCGTTGACCTGAAACCGGCCCCCAGACCGCACGACGTGGCCCGAGTGCGAGATGACATGCAGGACGCTGTTCGGTTCCCGGTCGACGATCTCGGCAACCTGGGTCAACCCGAAGCCCCGCTCGCTCCGACCCGTGCCACTCACGCGTTCTTCGAACGCGTGCACAATCGCTTCGCCGTCTGTCATGTATCCGTAGTGCTTGCGCAGGCTCCGGGCGATGCCTTCTCCAAAGTCGGCCACGGCGAGGCGAACCCCCGGTGTGCCGCTTTTTTGACCTGTGTAGGTCTGCGCGACGGCGTAGCAGGCCGACCCGTGCTCCCGCGCGTTCGCGGTCAGTTCCACGGCTACGGTCATCAGTTCGTCGAACAGCCCGCCCCGGATATGCGCCGCCTGCCGCAGAGCGTCTTCGAGCCGGTCAGCAGCAACGTCTACTTCCCTGATTGTCGTCAAGCGGGAGACTGGCAGGTGGGGTCTGATGGCGGTGTTGGGACCAACGCCGATGTCGTCAGGCACGGCCCAGTCGTGCTGCTCCAACTCCTGGAGGAAGCCGATCTGCGCCAGGTAGGTTCGGGCCGCGCGGTTCTCCGGCAGGTGGACGGTGGCGTCGAGCGAGGACTCGTCGGCCCTCAGGCAGGTCGCCAGCACCGCCACAACCCCCAGCGGCGAGATCCACTCGACATCGGCCAGGTCGACCTCAAGCCGCTTGCGCGCCTGGTGAGCGGTGCTCAGAAACGCCAAGTCTTCCGGTTCCCGAATCTCTGTTGGCGCGACCACTTTCATACTCTGCGAGCGTAGCAGCGCCCCCGTTGACGCGCGCGCTGCGCTCTGCCACGGTGCGGGGCGCCGCGCGCGACGCGGTCAGCACTGCCTGGTGGAGGTTCACAGATGGCTGGCGCACAGGATCACGAAACCGTCTCTGGCTACCCCCTCGATGACGAGCAGCTCGAGTCGCTGCTCACCAACGCTGGCGAGTGCGCCCTGAACTGGAGCACGCGCGACGGCTGGCCCGTGGGCGTCATTCACGCCTTCCTCTGGAAGGACGGGCGCTTCTGGATCACCTGCGCCGTCCACCGCCACCGTGTTTCCGCCATCCGCCGCGACCCGCGCGTCTCCGTCATCGTCAGCGGGGCCTCGGCGCGCCCCGGCTCGGGCGCTCCCGGCGGGGCGGCCACGGCCAAGGGTCGCTGCATCATCCACGACGACAAGGAAACCAAGGACTGGTTCTACCGGGAGTTCGCGGCCAAGCTGAACCCCGACGCGGAGTCGGCTGCCGCCTTCGTCGAGCGCCTCGATTCGCCCCTGCGCGTCGTCCTCGAGGTGATCCCGGAGAAGTGGATCCTCTTCGATGGCGCCAAGATGGCGAAGGACACGGCCGGCATCCTCACCGACGAGGAGCGCGGCCCCCTGCTCAGCGCCGACGCCGAACGCATGCCCCGCGAGCTGGCCAGGCGCGGCCTCGCTTAGAGGTTGCCGGTCAGCGACGTGGCCATCGTGGCTCGGTTGCGGCGCAGCGCCAGCATGACCGCCAGCCCCGCCGCAACCGAGCCGGCGAGTCCGAGCCCAAGATCGCCCAGGGTGTCGGTGTAGGCGGTGGCGAGTTCGGGCGAGTTGCGTATGAAGGCGAAGTACTCGGCCACCTCCCAGAGGATGGCGGTAGCCGCGCCGAACCCCACGACGAGCGCCAGCGCTTCCCACTGCGCGACACGGATCCGCCAGACGAGCGCGCCCGCCCCGCCCGAGAGTAGCGCCCAGTTGACGAAGTGGTTTGCGTCGTCCCACCACTCAACCGTGTCGTAGAGGTCGAGGGCGTTGCCGGCGGTGTCGATGAGGAACGGCAGGGTCAGCAGAATGTCCGCGGTGTAGGGGAAGGCGTGCCCGCGGCCCCGCACCCCCCAGACGAGAGGCAGCGCCAGGACGCCAATTGGATAGAGGGCTAGCCGCCAGACGAACGCTTTCCCTTCGAACTGCTGCAGTCCCGAGAAGGCCCCGAACGCCAGCAGGCCGATCAAGCCGGCCTTCACGGCGACATCGATCCAGAACCCGGCTGGCCGTCTCCGCAGACCCGCGAATTGCCGGAATCTGCTCACTGGCTCCGCCGGGCGACGAGGCGCCGCCGGGCGCGGGGGACTCGAAGGGGCGCCATGCGCACGAGTATGGCATGCCCCGCCCCGCCTCCCCCACAACGGAAATCCCGCTACTATCAATAACGCACACGCGGATTCGGCCCTCATAGCTCAGTCGGCAGAGCGCGTTCTTGGTAAGAACGAGGTCTCCAGTTCAAATCTGGATGAGGGCTCCAGAGCGCGGCGCTCCCCGAGATCCCGGGATGCGTCCGGCGCTACTACCCGCGCGGAGGACTCGCGATGGCGAAGGCGCGATTTGAGCGGAACAAGCCGCACGTGAACGTGGGCACGATCGGTCACGTGGATCACGGCAAGACAACGCTGACGGCGGCGATTACGAAGGTGTTGGGGCTGAAGGGCGAGGCGGAGTTTCGTGCGTTCGATTCGATCGACAACGCGCCGGAGGAGCGGGCGCGGGGCATCACGATTGCGATTGCGCACGTGGAGTACGAGACGGACAACCGTCACTACGCGCACGTGGACTGTCCGGGGCACGCGGACTACATCAAGAACATGATCACGGGTGCGGCGCAGATGGACGGGGCGATTCTGGTGGTGGCGGCGCCGGACGGGCCGATGCCGCAGACGCGGGAGCACATTCTGCTGGCGCGGCAGGTGGAGGTACCGGCGATCGTGGTCTACCTGAACAAGGTGGACCTGATGGAGGACGAGGAGCTGTTGGAGCTGGTGGAGCTGGAGCTGCGAGAGCTGCTGTCGAGCTACGAGTTCCCGGGGGATGACCTGCCGATCGTGCGGGGGTCGGCGCTGGCGGCGCTGGCGTCGGAGTCGGAGGATCCGGAGGCGACGGAGTACGAGTCGATCCACGAGCTGATGACGGCGGTGGACGAGTACATCCCGCAGCCGGCGCGAGCACTGGATCAGCCCTTCCTGATGCCGATCGAGGACGTATTCGGGATCAAGGGACGGGGCACGGTGGTGACGGGGCGGATCGAGCGGGGGCGCATCCACGTGGGTGAGGAAGTGGAGATCGTGGGGCTGGAGGAGACGCGCAAGACGGTGGTCACGGGCGTGGAGATGTTCAAGAAGCTGCTGGACGAGGGCGAGGCCGGGGACAACGTCGGCTGTCTGCTGCGGGGGATGGACCGCGAGGACGTGCAGCGGGGGCAGGTGCTGGCGCTGCCGGGGTCAATCAACCCGCACACGAGCTTCGAGGCGCAGGTGTACGTGCTGAGCAAGGACGAGGGGGGGCGGCACACGCCGTTCTTCAACGGGTACCGGCCGCAGTTTTACGTGCGGACGACGGACGTGACGGGGTCTATCGGGCTGCCGGAAGGCACGGAGATGGTGATGCCCGGGGACAACGTGACGATGAAGGTGGAGCTGATTCAGCCGGTGGCGGTTGAGGAGGGTCTGCGGTTTGCGATACGTGAGGGCGGGCGCACGGTGGGCGCCGGCGTCGTCACCAAGGTGCTCGAGTAGGAGGCATCGGATGGCAAAGGCAAGAGGCGACCGGCTGATCATCACGCTCGGCTGCACCGAGTGCCGGGAGCGCACCTATACTAGTTCGAAGAGTCGGCGCAACGACCCGGACCGGCTGGAACTCCGCAAGTTCTGCCCCCGCTGCCGGCAACATCAACTGCACAGGGAGACAAGGTAGGGAGATGGCACGCGCCCAACGCCGCCGTGGTCCGCGCGGTCGTCGCGCTGCCCGCGAGCGCCGCCTCGCCGGCGGCGGGGAGGATGTGACGGAGGGCGGCACGAGCGCCGTCGCCACCCCGCGCGTTCAGCCGCGGCGCCGCCGCAGATGGAACCCCTTCGGCTTCCTCAAGCGTCTTCAACCCCGCGCCGTGGCCGATGTCATTTCGGAGCTGCGCAAGGTGACCTGGCCCACCTTCGCCGAGACGCGCTATCTCACCCTCGTCGTCGCCATCGTTGCGATCGTCATGGGCGTGATCCTCGGCCTTTTCGACCTGCTGTTCGGCTGGATCATCGAACAGCTCTTCTTTACCTAGCCATGAGTGAGGACAACCTGGAACTCCAAGACACCCCGAGTCACGAGTCGCTCCCCGAGGCCGGCCCCGAGCAAGTGGGCGTGCGGCCGGCGCGGCGGCGCGCGCGCCGCGAGGAACCCGAAGAGCGGGAGCAGATCAGCGACGAGGAGATCAGCGCCGCTGGCCGCTCCTGGTACTTCGTCAATACCTACAGCGGGCACGAGTACAAGGTGCGCCACGCGATCAGGGCCACGGTCGACCAGATGGATGCCAGCGACCGCGTGTTCCACGTGATCGTGCCCACCGAGGACGAGATCGAGATCCGCGAGGGGCAGCGCCGCACCGTCAAGCGCAAGCTCTACCCGGGCTACGTGCTGATCCAGACGATGACGCTGGTGGAGGGCGATCCCGAGTCCGATAACCTCTGGCACATGATCCGCAACACCAGCGGCGTCACCGGCTTCGTCAGCGCTGGCTCCGAGCTCGCCGGTGGTACGCCCAAGCCCGTCGCCCTCACCCAGGACGAGGTGAACAACATCCTCCGCGCCATGCGCATGGAGCAGCCGCGCGTGCGCGTCGGCTTCCAGGTGGGGGAGAGCATTCGCATCTCCTCCGGCCCCTTCGAGGACCTTGTCGGCACCGTCGACGACATCAATACGGAGAAGGGCAAGGTGCGCGTGCTCGTGAGCATGCTCGGGCGCGAGACCCCGGTCGAGCTGGACTTTCTCCAGGTCGAGAAGCTCTAGGGCCGGCTTCCCCGCCGGGTAAGCCGGCCGACAAGACACGTCCGTACCGGTTGTGCCGCGACGCTGTGTCTGGGAGGGTGTCAAGGTGATGACGTTGCTTGTGAGCCGGTCCTTCCGTGCCTCGTTCCTTCTGCTGGCGGGCTTCGTGGCGCTGGTCGCGCTTGCCTGCGGCAGCGAGGACTCCCCCTCCGAGCCCGCCGCCGCAACTGAGACACCCGCTGCCGCTGCCACCGAGGTCGCCACCGAACCGCCGACCGAGGCAGCTACCGAAGCGGCCACCGAGCCTCCCCCCGCGACCGAGGCCGCGGACGAGGGCGGCTCCGTCGATGAGACTTACCTCCGCACCTTCTGCGTGGGGGGCAACGACCTGCAGGCTGCCATGTTCACGGCGGCGATCCGGCTTGAGGCCGAAGGCGGCGACCCGGACGACCCCGAGGTCTTCGCCGAGCTGTTCGTCGCGCCGCTGGCCGGTTTCCTCGATCACATGCGGGGGGTCACGCCTCCCGACGACCTGGCCGAGTACCACGCCGCCGCCCTCGCCCAGTACGAAGCGCTGGTCACGCTCTTCACCGCCATAGGGGAGGGGGGCGAAGAGCTGGAAGGCGACCCGTTCGAACTGCTCGGCGGGATGCTGGCAGGCGCCGAGGAGTTCCCCGTCGTTCCCCAGGCTGCTCTTGCCCGACTCTCCGAGGTCGCGGCAGGCGTCCCCGAGTGCGCCGGTTCGCTCTTCCTGGGCGAATTCTTGAGAGCTGGCAGCGCGGGGGAGCCCGTCGACACAGGGGCTGGGGCAACCGGCGAGGTGGACATCGTCGCCGAGGAGTACGTCCGCGAGCTCTGCCTCGCCGGCGACAACTACGAGGCCACGATCCAGGAGGCGACCGCCGGCCTGGATCCCAACGCCGACCTCGACGAGAGCGACCCGGAAGTGTTCGCTTCCCTCTTCACGGAAGCGCTCCGAGGTCTGGCCGCGGACATGGGGGCGATGTCGCCCCCCGACAGCGTGGCTGAGTATCACGCCGCCGGCATCGCGCGCTTCGAGGAGATGGTTGGCATCCTCGACGGCATCATCGCCGCCCTTGACGCTGGCGAAGAGGTCGCCGCCGAGGACCTCGCCCGCTTCCAGCAGCTCCTGCAGGGCGGCTTCGGGCTGCCCGGCCTGCCCTTCAACGAAGCCAACCGCCTTGCCATGGCGGCCAACAACGTGATCGAGTGCTACCAATCCGGCTTCCTGTTTGGGTTGCTCAGCGCGAGCCAGTAGTGCGGAACCCCGGCGCCGTCGTGCTGGAGGGCTTCCTGGGGGTGGAGGATGAGGACTAGCAGCGGGTCGAAGCGCCCGCCCTAGTTGCACTCGCCGCGGCCGGCGCAGGGCTCGTCTTCGATGCCCCCCTCGGGGGTGCGCTCCTCGCAGAGGAGGGAGACGATGCACGCCTCGTCCGATACCTGCGCGTACCGCTGCATCAGCTCCTCCTCGCTCTCGCTGCCGAAGGAGATGAGCGCGCGGTCGATATTCGTGATGTCCTGGAACGCCATGGCGTCGAGCTTGACTCCGTTCAGGACGAAGGAGAGCCGCTCCGCCTCCGAGTCGCAGAACTGCTCGCCCTCGGGCGTTGTGAGGCACTGATCCGTCAGCTCGAAGCCGATTGAGTCGAAGAACTCGCGCCAGGTCGTCCCTTCCCGGTGGACGTGGACAACGCTGCTGCGCTCGCCGTGGAGGTGGATGTTCCCACTCAGTTCGTCCTCTTCGTCCGAGACGAAGCGCTCCTGGCCGAAGTCGTACCGCTCGCCGCGGATGTAGAGGGCGAAGTCGGCGTGCCAGTGCACCGCCTGACGCAGCTCGCAGCCGGGCGTTCCGGGCTCGCAGACGACCACGTCGGGCTCGCTCTTGCCGCTGTTCACGACCAGCAGGACGGCCAGCGCCACGACAGCGCCCACGAGCAGCACGATGATCGGAATCCAGACGCGGGGAACGAGCGTGCCCCTCGGTGCCCGAGAGCGGTCAGCCGGTGTCATCGTCTCCGTCGTCCGACTCGCCATCCGCGTCCGTCTCGCCGCCGGCCCCGTCCTCGACGTCTGGCTCACCGTCCGTCTCCGCTTCGTCCTCCGCCTCATCCTCCGCCGTCACGATGTCGATCTCTTCCTGGATGATCTCGCGCCAGCGCTCGTTCGAGCTGGGCAGGACCTGGATGGGCACGCCGTTGAGCGTGAATCTGGGCGTGCCCTGGAACCCGATCTCTCGCGCCGCCCCTATGTCGCTGGAGACCTGGCTGAGCGAATCGGGCGCCGCCTGGCAGGCGGCGAAGGCCTCCGTATCGAGGCCCAGCTCGCCGGCCAGCTCCACGAGCTTGTCCTCCTCGTAGAGGTCGCTGCCCGTTCCGTTCTCCGCGTGCAGGGCGAAGAGGCGGTTGGCGTACTCGAACAAGCGGTCCTGTTTGGCCGCGCAGGAGGCGCCCACAGCGGCCCTCACGGAGGCGTCGCCGAGCACTGGCAGGTGGCGGAACTCGATCTGGAGCAGCCCCGGTTTCACGAACTCCTCTATCAGGAAGCCCTCGTTGTTGACCGTGTAGCTCAGGCAGTGGGGACAGCGGAAGTCCTCGTACTGGATCAGCTTCGCCGGCGCGTCGTCGCGGCCCAGCTTGTTGCCGCTCTGCAGCTCCGTGGGCAGGCGCTCCAGCTCCTGATCCAGGATGCCCACGTCGCTTGTGGGCTCGCCCTCGTCGCCGCCACCGTCGCGAAGGGCGAACACGATCACCAGGGCGAGGAGCGCCGCGGCCAGCAGGCTTACGCTCGCGAGGAAGGGCCAGCTCAGGAAGTTGGAGCCGCGTCCGCCACCGCCGCCGCTGCCGCCACTCCCCTCCGACGAACCCCGCGAGCGGCCGCCCCGGTACGAGGTCGCCTGCCTGCGAGCCTGGCGATTCTGCTGGCGTCGCGCCTGCCGGTTCGACATCGGGTCGAGGATAGCAAAGGCGACGCTACGGGCATCGGCACGGGCTCGCAGGCATTGAGAGGAGTTGGCGCGTTGTGCTCTGCCCGCAGGCCCCAATGCCATCACCTTTGACTGCTGAGCAGTTGACGTGTTCTTCCGGCAAAGGTAGCGTCAGGCAAGGAGACGGCATTGGTCACACTGGACACGCACAGGGCGGTTACTCAGCTCCAGGACGCTGGCGCACCCGAGCCCCTGGCGCGTGCTACGGTTGATGTAGTTGAGGAGGGTGTCGAGAAAGGCACCGAGAAACTCGTGACACAAGCGATCCTGTACCGAGCGCTGTTGATCCAGGGTGGCGTTCTCATCGGAGCGTTGGCAGCCATCGACGCCCTCATCGGCTAACTGGAGACAGGGCCGGCCAGCACGCCATTGATCCAACTGGACAGCTTCGCATGGTGCTGTCGTTCCCGAACCCAACGAGCGTCACCGTCGAAGAGGTTGTCGACTACCATGGCTGAGCTCGCTACGGCCCCGCCCCTCCACTCCGATGCCGCCATCCCGCCGGGAGAATTCCTCCAGGAGCACCTCGACGAGCTCGTCATGAGTCAGGCCGAACTGGCGCGACGGCTCGGCCGTCCACGCCAGGTGGTGAACGAAATCATCCGCGGCAAGAAGGCGATTACGGCCGCGACGGCGCTCGATCTGGAGGGCGTGCTCGGGACGCCGGCCCACATCTGGCTCGGGCTTGAGCAGGAGTATCGCCTAGCCCTCGCTCGGCGCGCCCGGGCGGAAGCGACAGCCTAGCCCGAGGTCTCCCCGAGGAAGCCCACCAGCAGCTCCAGGAACCGCTCGAAGCGGTCGTGGTGAACCCAGTGGCCCGCGCCCTCCACGGTCTCTGTGCGGTAGTCGTGGAAGGCGCTGTAGTCGGCCCCGGCGTCCCGCGCCCCCCAGCTCTCGGCCCCCTGGAGGAAGAGGAGAGGCGCCCGGATCTGGTTCCAGATGTCGCGCGCGTCCTCCATGTTGAACTCGTAGGGCGAGTGCGAGCGCACGTGGTTGTCGAACTTCCACACGTAGCCGCCCTCCACCTCGCGCACGCCGTGCACGGTCAGGTGGTGCGCCAGCTCCGGGGAGAGGTGGGCGTTGGCCTCCCGCATCCGCGTCACGGCGTCCTCGAACGTGGGGTAGACGCGCGCTTCGCGTCCGGCCAGCTCACGCATGTCCGAGAGCCAGTCGCGCATGCGCTGGTGGGCGGGGCGGTGCTCCGCGCCGGTCCACGGCAGCCGTCCCAGCCCCTCGATGCTGACCACGGCGCGCACGCTCTCGGGCATGGTGCCGGCGTATTCCAGGGCGATGCTGCCCCCAAGCGAATGCGCCACGAGCGTCAGCGGTGCGCGCCCGATCTCACCCGCCAGGGCGTGCAGGTCGAGCGCGTAGTCGATGATCGAGTAGTTGCCGCCCAGCGCCCAGTCGGAGTCGCCGTGGCCGCGCAGGTCGAGCGCGAACACCTGGTAGCGGTCGCACAGCGCCAGGGCCGTGCGGTCCCACGAGCGGGCGTGGTCGCGCCCCCCGTGCAGCAGGACCAGCGGCGGGTTCTGCGCCTCCCCCCAGACCACGTAGTGCAGGCGCACGCGTTGGGAGACGACGTAGCGGGATTCCGGTTCCATGCCGTCGGGCAGTGTAGAGGCCCTCGTCCCTATGCGATGTGCGCCTACGAGAAGGCGGGCCTGCCCGGCTGGCAGGTGCGGCAGAAGCTCGTGACCTTCCTGCTCGCGTCGATGTCCGTGATCTTCGCGCCGTCCCGCGGGCAGAGCGCCTCCCCGCCGAGGCGGTGCACCCGGAAGAAGTCGCGCCGTTCGCGGTAGTCGAGCGATTCGCCCTTCACCATGCGCTCCCGCGCGAGGGGAGTGGCCCAGGCCATCACCTCACGGGCGCAGGCGAACAGCCGCCGCAGGTCGTCCTCGTCGAGGTCGGTGCGGGTCGTGAAGGGGTTGATGCGCGCCTCCCACAAGATCTCGTCGCTGTAGGCGTTGCCGACGCCCTGCACGAATTCGGCCCTGGTGAGGATGTTCTTGATGCGCCCGCGGTACTTGCGGATGCGCTCCAGCCAGACCGCCTCCGTGAGGGCGGGGTCGAGCAGGTCGGGGCCGCCCGCGCTCCAGTTCGGGATCGTCTCCAACTCCTCCAGCGGCAGCAGGTAGATGCGGCCCATCACGCGCAGGTCGGCGTAGCGCAGCTCGTTCCCGCCCGAGAGGGTGAGGCGCAGGCAGGTGCGGCCCTGGCGCTTCGCCTCGGGCGGGGCGTACTGGAAGCGCCCCGTGAGCATCGGGTTGATCGCGAGGACGCGCCCCGAGGCGAGCGTGAACAGCAGGAACTTGCCGAGCCGGTTCGTCTCCCCGAAGGCGTCGCCCGGAAGCGACTCCGCCAGCGCCCTCGCCCCCGTGCGCACCACGTGCGGAATCTTGACCTCGACCGAGTCCACGCTCTGGCCCGGCAGGCGCTCGTTCAGGAACCCCCGGATCGCCTCGAGGTCGGGGATCTCGGGCATGGGTCAGATTCGCCGCCGTCCGGCTGCCTCGCGGGCGAATATCTGCACCGACGTGAGGATGCCGAGCAGGCCCTCGCCCTTGCCCATCGAGATCTCCTTGCCGTAGATGCCGAAGACGACATCGCCGGGGATGCGCTGCACCTCCTCCAGCGGCGCCCCCGAGACGGTGTCGTCGAGGATGGCGCAGAAGGACTTCGCCGAGATGCCTTGCGGGTTCTCCACGGCGAAGTAGTAGCGCTGCGTTCCCTCGTCCGTGTCCTCGGCCCACACGTAGGCCTGCGATTCGCAGCGCTTCACGCGCCGCTCCTCGGGGTAGGGCCGCAGGGCGATGCGCTCGGGCACGTTCTCGAACTGGTCGGCGTACTCGATCAGGTAGTCGACCCGCTCCGTGCGGTCGAGGAACGAGAACTCGTCGACAAGGTCGGCGAGGGTCTGCGGGATGCCTTCCGCGCTCACTTCTCGATGGGCACGTTCACGAGGTTGCCCCACTCGGTCCAGGAGCCGTCGTAGTTGCGGACGTTCCCGAAGCCGAGCAGGTGGGTGAGCACGAACCACGTGTGGCTGCTGCGCTCGCCGATGCGGCAGTAGGCGATCGTGTCGTTGTCGGGCGAGAGGCCCTGCTCGTTCAGGTAGATCTCCTGCAGCTCGGCGGCCGTCTTGAAGGTGCCGTCCTCGGGGTTGGCGGCGCGCGCCCAGGGGATACTGCGGGCGCTGGGGATGTGGCCGCCGCGAAGGGCGCCCTCGTTCGGGAAGTCGGGCATGTGCAGGCGCTCGCCCGAGTACTCCTGCGGGCTGCGCACGTCCACGAGTTGCCCGCCCGCATCGAGGTGCGCCATCACGTCGTCGCGGAAGGCGCGGACGGGGGCGTCGTTGCGATCGGGGGCGGAGTAGCTGGTCGCCTCGTAGGTCGGAACCTCGCGCACCAGCGCGCGGCCCTCCTGCTCCCACTTCTGGCGGCCGCCGTCCATCACCTTCGCGTTGCTGTGGCCGAACAGCTGGAACACCCAGTAGGCATAGCAGGCCCACCAGTTGTTGCGGTCGCCGTAGAACACGACCGTCGTGTCGGCGCCGATGCCGTTGCGCGACATGAGCGCGTCGAAGCCCTCGCGCTGCAGGTAGTCGCGCCGCAGCTGATCGTTCAGGTCCGCCGCCCAGTCCACCTGCACGGCCCCGGTGATGTGCCCGGATGGGTAGAGGAGCTGGTCTTCGTTCGATTCGACGATGCGGATGCTGGAGTCGTCCAGGTGGTCGGCGACCCAGTCGGTGCTGACGAGAACATCGGGGTTGGAATACCCGCGGCTGGCGATATCGGTCATGGCGTCTCTCCTGAGCATGTTCCCCGCAGCGGGCGCGGCCCGGCGGTGGGAAGCGTAGCGTACAGGAGCGCCGCGAAGGGTGGGGAGAGCGCTGGCTGCGCTCGCTGAGTGGAGCGGCGGGCGTTGCCCGCCTGAGTACGGTCAGAAGACGAGGGCGGGGCCGTCCGGCTCCGGGGCAGGCGTGGCCACCGGGGTGGTGGGGACCGTGCCCAGCCAGCGCTCCACGTCGACGGCCTCGAAGCCCTGCACGCCGGCGAGATCCTGTGGCTCGCAGACGCGCGGCGCGCCCCGCTCGCCGCGCGGCAGGGCGGTCAGCTCGGCGCGGAAGACGACGGCAAGCTCCCAGCCGCCATCCCCCTCGCGCGAGATGACGTCCACGAGGCGCAGGTCCGACATCGCGCCGTCGCACCACTCATCGACGATGGTGGATGCGACCTCGTAAGGGTTGGAGCCCTGCTTGAGCACGGTCCAGGGGAGCCAGCGTCCGCCCGGTCCCGCATCGAGGACGAAGGACACGAACTGCCCCTCCAGCACGGGCGCGACGTGCACCGTGAGCAGGACCCCGGCCGCCATCAGATGACGCCTGTGAAGAGGGAGTCGTCCTCGAACGGCCCCACCGCCGCGATCGTGGCGGCTTCCGCCTGAAGCATGCCGCGCCCCACGCGGCGCAGGTCGTCCAGCGTGACCGCCTCGATCTGCGCCACCACCTCATCGACGGTGAGCACCTCGTCGAGCACGAGCTCCTGGCCGCCGATCCAGGCGGCCACGGCGCGCGTGTCCTCCATCCGCAGCTGGATGCGTCCGGCGGCCATGCGCCTGCCCTTCTCCAGCTCCTCGTCGGTCACGTCGTCGAGGAAGCGCTCGATCTCGGCCCGCACCACTTCGAGGGTGACGCGCGCATTCGCGGGATCGCAGCCTGCGTAGACGGTGAAGGCGCCCGCGTCGCGGTACTCGCTCAGGTAGGAGTGCACGTCGTAGACGAGGGCGCGCTCCTCGCGCAGCTCCAGGAAGAGGCGGCTCGACATGCCCTCGCCCAGCAGGGCGCTCAGCAGGCCGGCGGCGTACTGGTCGGGGTGGCCGAGGGGCAGGGCCGGATACGTCAGGCAGAGGTGGGCCTGTTCCGTCGCCTTCGTGCGCACGGCCACGCGCGGGCGCTCGCCGCGCGGCTCCACCGGGTGCCAGGCGTGCGGCTCCCCCTCGGGCGCCGGTCCGAGCCAGCGTGAGGCCGCCTCTGCCACCGCCTCGTGCGTGATGTTGCCCGCCACGGAGAGCACCATGTTCGAGGGCACGTACTGCGCCCGGAAGTAGCGCTCCACGGCCGAAAGGGGGAGCGACCGCGCCGTCTCCGTGGCGCCCCCGATGTTCCGCCCGAGGGGCTGGTCGGGCCAGAGCGTCTCGTCGGCGAGGATGGCGGCCAGCTCGCCCGGGCTGTCCTCCACCATGGCCAGCTCCTCGAGGATGACCATGCGCTCCTTCTCGAGCTCGATCGGGTCCATCTCCGGGGCCGTCACCATGTCCGAGAGGATGTCGATCGTTTCGAGGGCGGCCCAGTCCGGCGTTTTCGCGTAGTAGACGGTCAGCTCGCGGTCGGTGGCGGCGTTGTGCAGCCCACCCACGCCCTCGATCGCCTCCGCGATCTCCTGCGCGGTCGGGCGCCGCGAGGTCCCCTTGAAGAGCATGTGCTCGAGGAAGTGCGAGAGCCCCGCCTCGGGGTCGGCCTCGTAGCGGCTGCCCGCGCCCACATAGACGCTGACCGTGGCCGAGCGCGTCTGCGGCATTTCGCTCGTGATGACCCGCAGCCCGTTGGGCAGCACTGTTCGTTCAAACACTCAGGCCGATCTCCCCGCTCGCCGGTTGGCGGCGCTAATCATGGGCGGCGGGCGTGTTCACGGACAACTTGCCGTCCGCGTCAGACCCGCCCCATAGCTCGCCCTGTGGCCCCGCGCCGGGCGTCGCGGGCGGCTCGATTTCGAGGTGGCGCCAGGCCCCGGCCGTCGCCATCCGCCCCCGTGGCGTGCGCTGTAGCAGCCCGCACTTCAGCAGGAACGGCTCGTACACGTCGAAGACCGTGTCGGACTCCTCGCTGATGGCCGCCGCGATCGTCTCCAGGCCTACGGGGCCGCCCTCGAACTGCTCGATGATGGCGCGCAGCAGGCGGCGGTCGTTCACGTCCAGCCCCAGCGCGTCCACCTCCAGCAGGTCGATCGCCGCGCGCGTCACCTGCAGCGTGGCGAGTCCGTCCGCGCGCACCTCGGCGTAGTCCCGCACGCGCCGCAGGATGCGGTTGGCGACGCGCGGCGTGCCCCGCGCGCGGCGCGCGATCTCCCCGGCGGCCTCCTCCCCGAGCGCGACGCCGAGCAGCGCCGCCGAGCGCCGCACGATCGTCGTCAGCGCCTCCAGCTCGTAGAAGTCGAGCCGGTAGACCGAGCCGAAGCGGTCGCGCAGGGGGGCACTGATCATGGCGTAGCGCGTGGTCGCGCCGATGACCGTGAAGTGCGGCAGTTGCAACCGGATCGAGCGCGCTCCCGGCCCCTTGCCGATGACGAGGTCGATGGCGAAGTCCTCCATCGCCGGATAGAGGATCTCCTCCACCGCGTGCGCCAGCCGGTGGATCTCGTCGATGAAGAGGACATCGCCCTCCTTCAGGTTCGTGAGGATGGCGGCGAGGTCGCCGGGCCGTTCGATGACGGGGCCGCTGGTGGTGCGGATGGGGGCGTTCATCTCCGCCGCGAGGATGTGCGCCAGCGTCGTCTTGCCCAGCCCCGGCGGTCCGTAGAAAAGGTGGTGGTCGAGCGGCTCCCCGCGTTTCTTCGCCGCCTCGATGGCGATGATGAGGACTTCCTTGACGCGCTCCTGGCCGGGGAACTCGCCCAGCCTCTGGGGCCGCAGGGTCTGCTCCGCCTGGAGCTCCTCGTCGTCCCGGACGGCCCCGTCGATCTCGCGTTCCTCGGGCGCCATGCCGCAAGTCTAACCATGTCGGAACGGATGTTCGAGCGCCTTCGTTGTTCCTACCCGGCCCGCCCCGTATACAACGTCCTCTGGCTCTATCCATCGCGTCTACAACGCGTTCGTTGGATTAGCTCTCGTTTGGCTTAGAAGGCGGCCTCCCGGTGCTGAAACGCTGGTTCCTTGTATTCCTCGTTGCCGCGATCGCCGTCGGCGGTGCGGCCTTTGCCCTCGCCCAGAACTCGAACACGGTCACGGTCGAGGTGGTGGTCTGGCGAAGTGTGTCCGACCCGTCCCGGCTCTTCGTCAGCACGCGCCCCGAAGGAGGGAAGTGGCAGACGCTTGACACGGCCCTCGACATGAGGGGCTTCAGCAAAGACGGCAAGTACAACCAGAGCAACCTCGTGCGCGTGGAGGTGACCCTGCCCGACCCCACGCCCGAGCCCCGCACCTGCGACGTCTCGCGGGCGCCGTGGTCGTCCTTCCGGCAGTCGGCCCGGGTGGAAGCTCGCGACCGCGTCCGTCAGGCCGACGGCACCTTCATCGGCCGCTACACGGGTGTCGTGCGCTCCCAGGATGGCATCCAGGTCGACCACATCGTCCCCCGCAACTACGCCTGCGAGAACGGCGGGCTGGACTGGGACGACGAGCAGATCCGGGACTTCGTCAACAACCAGGACAACCTCGCCGTGGTCGCCAGCAGCGAGAACACGCGCAAAGGCGACAAGGGGCCTGCCGACTACCTGCCCGCCCTCGACCGCTGCTGGTACGCCGCCCGCTGGGAAGCCCTTGCCGAGCGCTACGAACTCGACCTCCCCGCCCGCGACCAGGCGGTGCTGGACGCAACCCTGGCCGAACCCGCCTGCGAGACCTCGAGCGACGCCACCGCGACCCCCGAGGCAACCGCGACTCCAACCCCCACGCCCACCCCAACCCCCACGCCCACCCCAACCCCTACGCCCACGCCGGCCGCCACGACGACCCATGCATCCTGCGATGCCGCGGAGGCCGCGGGCGAGGAGCGTGTGCGGGGTGGCAACGGCCCCGGTCGGGGCTTCCTCGCACACCTCGTCCCCAGCGCGCGCGATGGCGATGGTGATGGTGTCGTCTGTGAGCGCTAGCGACCGCTAGCGACCGCTAGCCCGCCGCCTGCAGGTCCGAAGGCTTCCGGGCCGCGCGCAGCACGCGGAAGATGGTGCGGCGCGAGAGGCCGAAACGCGCCGCCAACGCGTCGACCGAGAGGCCCTGCTCCCGCGAGAGCCGCACGATCGTGGCGTCGCGTCCCGTGCGCAGCATCGCCGGGGCGCCGCCGGGCTCCTCGTAGCGGCAGCGCGGCAGCGGGCAGCGCAGGCACGAGGGGTAGAGGTCGCAGCCGCTGTCGCGGTAACGGGTGTGCTCCGGCAGCGCATCGCTGCGCGGCCGTCGGATCGGGCTCTCGTCCAAGGGCTCCACCTCCTGTGGAGGAGGCAGAATAGAACTTGCGTTCTACACAGTCACCGGCCTGATGTCAGTCGCACTCAACACGGGCCAACCTTCCGGGGTCGGGAATCCGCCCTACAGGCTCATCGTCCGCAGGCGCTCGATGCGGTCTTCCAGCGGCGGGTGCGTGCTGAAGAGCTTCGACATGCCGCCCCCCGCGAACGGGTGCACGATGTAGAGCGCGGCCACTGCTTCCTGCTGGGGCGTCTCCTGCATGGGGGCGAAGGCGACGCCGCGGTGGAGCTTCTCCAGCGCGCTCGCCAGCGCATGCGGGTCGCGCACGATGCGGGCGCCCGTCTCGTCGGCGGCGAACTCCCGTGTGCGGCTGATGGCGAACTGGATGATGGAGGCCGCCAGCGGCGCCAGGATCATGATCGCGATTGCCGCGAGGGCGTTCCGCTGGCCCCCGAAGAAGAGCAGCATGAACGAGATCATCGAGATCGCGCCCGCGATCGTCGCCACGATCGAGCTCGTGAGCGTGTCCCGGTTCTTCACGTGCGCCATCTCGTGGCCGATGACCGCGCGCAACTCGTGCTCGTTCAGCAGCCGCATGATGCCCGTCGTCACGGCCACCACGCCCTTCTCCGGGCTGCGGCCCGTGGCGAAGGCGTTGGGCGTGGGGTTCTCGATGATGTAGACCTTCGGCACCGGCATGGAGGCGCGGTAGGCCACCTCCTCAACCATGGCGTGCAGCCCCGGCGCTTCCTCGGCCGTCACCTCGCGCGCGCCCGCCATGCGCAGGGCGACCCTGTCGCTCCACCAGAAGGCGGAGAAGTTCAGGACCGCGGCGATAGCGAGGAACGCGATCAGCCCGCCGAATCCGCCGAGCGTGCCCGGCTTTCGTTGCCTCGCCGTCGCCCCAGCCTGCTAGCGGCCGGAATCGACGAATGCCGCCACCGCCCGCCGCGCCGCCTCCTGCGTCCCCGCCAGCTCCTCGCCGCCCGCCAGCGCGACCCAGCGGAACTCGAAGCGCAGTCCCTCCGTCCTCTCCGGCCCCAGCGGCTCGCAGCGCCACGAGTCGGGCAAGGCGAAGCCCGGCGCCGTTGCGTAGCAGTGCCAGCGTTGTCCGCCCGTCTCGAATGACGAGACCGCTTGCCAGCCGCCGAGGAGCAGGCCGCTTTCCGCCAGCACCTCGCGGGAGACCCCCTGGATCGGCGTCTCCCCCTCCTTGACTGTCCCGCCGGGAACCTGCAGGCCCGCCTCGGGCATACCCGCGTGCTCGAACACGAGCAGCTCGTGTCCTTCCACCGCCTCGCGCAGCACGAATCCGTACGCTTTCTCCATCATCGGGTGATTCTGGCAGATCAGCGCGCTACACAAAGGGCTACACTCCCCGTCGTGACCCAGCAAGGCCAGCCCCGCTTCCGGCGAATCTGGGGATACGTGCGGCTGGTGCTCCTCGTCATCCTCACCGTGTTCCTCGTCCTCGCGCTTGCCACCCAGGACTGGAGCAATGTCGCGCCGACCGCCGTGTTCATCGCGCTGCTTGCCTTCCTGGAGGCCGTCGACCGGGGCTGGATCCAGCGCCTCGGCCGTGGCGGGCCTTCCAAGTCGCGCTAGAATCGCGCCCCAACCCGAAGGGAGCCCCCGCATGTCCCCTGATGCCAATTACCTCGCCGACCGCATCGCCATCATGGATGTCATGGTCAAGTACGGAACCGCCGTCGACGGCCGCGAGATGGACCGCTACCGCTCCTGCTTCACGGACGACGTGCTCGTCGTGGGCTACGGCCCCGAGGACATGGAGGGCGCCGACACCTACCTCCACTACGTCATCACCGCGCTCGAGAACTTCCCCGGCACCCAGCACCTGATGGGCAACCAGGTCCTCGAGATCGACGGCGACACCGCCCACGTCAATACCGAGGTCCAGGCCACCCACTTCCTGAAGGAAGACCCGGACGCGATCATGACCCTCTGGGCCACCTACGTTGACGACATGGTCCGCGGCGGCGACGGCCAGTGGCGCATCAAGCGCCACGAGCTCGTGCGCCGCGGCTCGCAGCGCACCGTCAACCAGCCGTAAGGCCGCGGCCGCTCCTTACAGGTCCGCCACCTGCGGCAGGACCTCGCTCGCGAGCCACTCCGGCATGCGCTCGGAGGACAGGTTGAACCAGATGAAGACGACCTCGTCGATGCCCGACTCCGCGAGGCGCCCGAGCCTGTCCACGATCTCGTCGGGCGTTCCCATGACTGCGCCCCTCCCGCGGAGCGACTCGATGTAGTCCACCGCGGACGTGGCTTGGGCCGGGGCGCTGCGCAGCATCTGCAGCGACGCTTCCGCCTCCAGCTCCGCAGCGGTCGCCCCGATGAGGCCCATCGTCATCATCGTGTGCCGGATCTCGCCCGGGTCGCGCCCGATCTCGTCGCAGTAACCGGCGAGCAGCTCGCACTTGCGCCGGTAGTCGTCCGGCGTCAGGTCGACGCTGTTCCACTCGTGCGCGTACTTCGCCACCAGCGGCAGGGTGCGCTTCTCGCCCCCGCCCGCGATGAGCACCGTCGGGTGCCCTGCGGCCGGCTTCGGCAGCGTCTGGGCCTCGTGCAGGCGGTAGTAGCGCCCTTCGAACGAGGCGGGCCCCTCGCCCCACATGGCTTTCATCACCGCGATGTATTCGTCGAGCCGGTCAAAGCGCTCCCCCAGCGATGGGTAGTCGACGCCGTAGGTGGTGTGCTCGCCCTCGTGCCAGCCCGCCCCCAGCCCCATCACGAAGCGCCCGTCGCTAAGGATGTCGAGCTGCGCCGCCAACCGCCCCACGTTCGAGGGCGGCCGGAACATCACCGGCGTCACGAACGGCCCGATGCGGACGCGCTCGGTCTCCCGCGCCGCCAGCGCCAGGAGCAGGTACGGCTCGATCGAGTCGATCTGGTTGACCGAAAAGAAGTGGTCGCCCAGGTACCAGGAGGCGAAGCCGAGCCGCTCCGTCGTTCGCATCGTGGCGATCGTCTCCTCGAGGGTGAACCCCCACGGCCCCACGACGATCGCGATCTTCATGCTGCTCCTCCCCGCGCTACAGGTCCGCGACCTGCGGCATGACCTCGCTCGCGAGGAAGGCCGGCAGGCTCTCCGTGGTCAGGTCGAAGTAGACGAACTGGACCTCGTCCAGCCCCTCCTCGGCGAGCCGCCCGAGCTGCTCGACCACCTCGCCCGCGGTGCCCATGATCGCGCCACCCTCACGCATCCTCGCGCGGTACTCGGCGGGCGTGGGGTTGCCGGGTGGGGGCGTGCGCTGCATCTGCACCAACGTCGCCGCTTCGACTTCCTCGTCCGTCGCGCCCACGAACCCGATCGTTGTCATCGAGCGGCGAATCGTGGCGGGGTCGCGACCGACGTCGGCGCAGTGCGCGGCCAGCACCTCGCACTTGTGGCGGAACACCTCGGGCGTGAGGTCGACGCAGTTCCACTCGTCCGCGTACTGCGCCACCAGCTTCAGGGTGCGCTTCTCGCCCCCGCCCCCGATGAGGACGGGCGGACGCCCCGCCGCCGGCTTCGGCAGCGTGTCGGCCTCGCTCAGGCGGTAGTAGTCGCCCTCGAACGAGGCCGGCCCTTCGCCCCACATGGCCCGCATGACCTGGATGTACTCGTCGAGCCGGTCGAAGCGCTCGCCCAGACGCGGCCAGTCGACGCCGTAGGTGCGGTGCTCCGCCTCGCCCCAGCCGACCCCCAGCCCGAGCACGAATCGCCCCCCGCTGAGCAGGTCGAGCTGCGCCGCCAGCCGCCCCACGTTCGAAGGCGGACGGAACATCACCGGGGTCACCAGCGGCCCGAAGTGGATGCGCTCGGTTTCGCGCGCCGCCAGCGCGAACAGCAGGTACGGCTCAAGCGAGTCGAGCTGTTCCCCCACGTAGAAGTGGTCGCCCAGGTAGTACGAGGCGAAGCCGTGCCGCTCTGCGGCGGCCATCGAGGAGCTGATGTCCTCGAACGACACGTCCCAGGGTCCGACTGCGAATCCGATGTCCATGTGGGCGTCCTCTCTGGCTGTGTGCTGGTCGCGGCTAACCGTACGCGACTCCGGCGGCCTCGATCAGAAAGCGGCGACGGCCCGAGAGCCGTCGCCGCCTTGCCTGACCGGCAGACCGCCTCCTAGGGAAAGTCTGAACAACTCGCCAGAGCGAGCGAGCAGATGCGATCATGGCGCGTGAACCGGAGAGGGAGGGTGCCCCCATACATCAGCCGACGTTCGCCAGCGTGGAGTTCGAGCAGAAGAAGCGGAAGACGCGGCGTGAGTTGTTCCTCGAGCGCCTCGACGCCCTTGTGCCCTGGGATGAGTTGGAGGGGCGCATCGAGCCGCACTACCCGAAGGCGGGACGGGGACGGCGGCCCTACCCGCTGGCGGTGATGCTGCGCAGCCACTGCGTCCAGCTCTGCTACAACCTCAGCGACCCCGCCATGGAGGACCTCCTCTACGAGGCCGAGTCGGTGCGCCGCTTCTGCGGTCTCACCCTGACCGAGGCCATTCCCGACGAGAGCACCATCCTCCACTTCCGCCACCTGCTGGAGCGCCACAACCTGGGGACGAAGCTGTTCGAGACAATCAACGCCCACCTCGCCCGCCGCGGCCTGCGCCTGCGCGAGGGCACGATCGTGGACGCCAGCATCATCGAGGCGCCCTCGTCGACGAAGAACCGCCAGCGCGCGCGACCCGGAGATGCACCAGACGAAGAAGGGGAACGAGTGGCACTTCGGCATGAAGCTGCACATCGGCGTGGACGCCGACAGCGGGCTGGTGCACAGCATGAGGGCGACGGCGGCGAACGTGGCCGACGTGACGGAGGCGCACCGCCTGCTGCACGGCGAGGAGCGGGAGGCGTACGGCGACGCGGGCTACCAGGGCGTGGAGAAGCGTCCCGAGCAGGCGCGCGCGGAGGTCGCGTGGCGCGTAGCCATGCGACCCGGCCTGAGGCGGCTGCTTGAGCCGGGGAGCGCGGCGGCGCGGGCGGAGCGGGAGAAGGCGTCGCTGCGGGCGCAGGTGGAGCACCCCTTCCTCGCGGTGAAGCGGCGCTTCGGCTACGACAAGGTGCGCTACCGCGGTCTGGCCAAGAACCGGGAGCGGCTGGCGCTGCTGCTGGGCTTGACGAACCTGCTCAGAGCCGAGCCCCAACTCGCCTGACCCGGGGAGCAGTGCGTCCCCCGCGCCCGTCGAAGCGGGACGGGAGGGCAAAAGAAGCCCCCGCCCTCCCCCCGGCCCCCTCCCCTGCGGTCCTCCTTGTCCAATACAACCTGCTGCCGGCAGCAAATCGCCGCCGGCAGCCTACTTGCTCAGAGGATTCCTAGCGGTCGGGGCCGTAGAGGTAGTCGTCGATGACCTTGTTCATGTGGCGGATGCGCCGCTCGCGGTAGTTGATGAGCAGGCCCTTGTAGGCCCGCGAGTTCATCCCCTTCTGCACGCGCGGCAGGTTGTACGAGTCCTGGTCCATCACCAGCCCCAGCGAGATATCGCCGTGCTTGTGCTGGGAGTGAATCGGACGCGGAACCTCGGTCCCCGCCGGCAGGCGGGCGTAGCTCTGGATGTCGAAGTACATCTTGTTCGGGTCGGTCGCGTGCGGCCGCTGCCGGAAGAAGCCGAAGCCCGAGTGATGCGTGTTGAAGGTCAGGTTCGGGAAGATGTAGTAGTGATAGTCGTCTGACATCTGGTCGTCGTTCAGCCCGGAGACATCCATCCCCTGCTCCTCGGCGACCTCGCGGGCGCGCTTCTGCAGGAAGGGGCGGACCTCGCCGCCACGGCCCTCGAACTCGGCCGGGTCGACGCCCGCATTGCGCAGCCGCCCCTTGAGCCCGTCGGTCACCTCCTCCGGGTTCTGGTAGCGCGGACTGACGATGCCCATCGGTACCAGGTAGCGGTTGTGCCGCTCGTACAGGTCGATCTGTACGTGGATGTCGTCCAGCCCTTCGAGCAGCTGCGGGTGGATGCCCTGCACGTGGTAGACCTCGTTGAACGCGTCCACCGAGGCCTTCCAGTTCGTGTCCCACGCGATCGTCTTGTCGGCGACGATCGAGAACTCCTCGAAGTGGTACGGGTCGAGGTGCTGCGCGACCGGGTCGAGGAACTCCAGCAGGGGCTCGGCGTCCGGGTTCATGTTGAACCAGATGAACCCGCCCCAGACGTCGCAGGGCACTTCGACGAGCGCCGTCTCCTGGGGCACGCCCTGGGTGAACGTGTCCTCGTCGGGCACGAACTTCTTGGAGCCGTCGAGGTTGAACTCGAAGAAGTGGTAGGCGCACTGGAAGCTCTCCGCGTGGCCCATGCCGGGGTTGCGGATCTGGTTCCCGCGGTGCGGGCAGACGTTGTAGAAGGCGCGGACCTTGTCCTCCGCCTCCCGCACGATGAGCAGGGACTCGGGGCCGAGCTCCGTGGTGAAGTAGTCGCCCACGTTGGGGACATCGGACTCGCGCCCGGCCATGTTCCAGACCCTCGTCCAGAGGCGCTCCCACTCGAGCTCCATGAACTCCTTCGAGGTGTAGCGCTCCTTGGGGATGAGCTGCGTGCCCATGAAGGGCTCGGGCGCCTTCTCCGTGGGGGTCTTGCTGCCGATTCGCTCCTGAACCATCTGTTCCTCCGGGTCGTTGCGAGACGTGGCCCGATGGTACGCCGTTCTGTCAATCTCTGCGTGGGGTACAGTGGCGGCGGAGGCCCGACATGGCGGACTTTGGCGGCGGCGGCTTCGTCCCACCCCCCCCGGCCCTCAGGTGGAGTTGCTCGCCAGGGCGAAGCTTGACGAGATGAAGCTGCAGCGCCAGTCAGGGCAGCGCCCTCCCAGGCGCCCGCGCGGTCCCCGCTTGGGCCTCGTGCGCCGCATCATGCGCCTCATCCGCGGTGGCGGGGACCGACCTGTGGCGGACGACCGCCCCCGCAGTCCCGGCGAGGACGTTGCCGAACAGATAGGGCGCTCCCTCGGGCGGCTCGTTCGCAGGGCGCACGACGCTGCCATCGAACATCAGCCCGAAGCCGAGCTGATGGCCCGCCGCGCCGCGAAGGTCGCGAAGGAAACCGTCGACGCCGCCCGTCCCGAGGCGGAACGGCTCGCGAAGGAAGCCATGGACGCCGCCCGCCCCGCTGCCGAGCGCGCCGCGAAGGTCGCGAAGGAAACCGTCGACGCCGCCCGCCCCGAGGCGGAACGGCTCGCGAAGGAAGCCATGGACGCCGCCCGCCCCGCCGCCGAGCGCGCCGCCACCTACGTTCGCGAGCACGAGGACGAGATCCGCAAGGTGGGCGGCGTCGCCGGCGAGGCGATCGCCTGGCGCGTCCTGCCCCGACCCCTGCGTCCCCTCCTCGGGAGCACCATCGGCAAGCTATTCCGCCCGAAGCCCCCGAAACAGCCCTGAGTCCTGCCGCCCCCTAGGCCCGCGCCGCGGACAGGCCGGGCATGTCGTTGCCCAGGTAGGTGCTGCCCAGGTTGCGGTAGTGCCGATACGAGATGGCCGCGTGCGCGGCCGCCTGGTGGGCGTCGCGCAGGCGGCGCTCCAGCGGCGAATCCATTCGGCTCGCCGTCGTCCCCGCCGTGTTGTGGATCATGTCGACGACGTGCCGGGACGCCTGTGCGGCGTGCACGCAGGAGAGGTAGGAGCGCTGTGTCACTTCCCAGTCGGGCTGCGACCGGCCCCCGTCCTTGGGCAGCGGGCCGAGGTGCTCCTCGGTCTTCTCCTGCGCGTCGACCATGAACGCGTGCGCCGCCCGCACGGTCGCCTCGGCCTCGCCCAGGCGGTACTGCAGCTCGGGCTGGTCGGCCAGCAGCGAGCCCGACATCCACGGCGTCTTCGTCGTGGCCAGCTCGATCAGGTCGTTGATCGCCCCGCGAGCGATGCCAAGAGCGACGGCGCCCTTGTTGTAGTGCGCCTGCATCGGGTTCCGAAGCGTGGGGCTGGCGAACGTATCGCAGTTGCTGAAGAGGTCCTTGGGCAGGGTCGCCTTGTCCGGAATGAAGGCGCCGTCCACCTTGACGTCGGCGCTCCCCGTGCCGCGCAGCCCCGCCGTGTCCCACGTATCGACGACCTCCCAGTCCTCACGCGGGATCAGGAACGCCTTCTCGGAGGAGCCCCCGCCCTCGGCGGGCACACCCACCCCGCCCGTGTGCACGAGTGTCCAGGTGGCGTTGTGGCAGCCGCTCCCGAAGGAGCCCTGGCACCAGAGCCGCCAGCCCCCATCGACCGGTCGCGCGCGCGCGGTCTGGAGCCCCGGCCCAACGCCCCCGCACGTGAGGACGCGCCAGTCGTCGTAGTACTCGTGCACGAGCTCGAGGTTCATGCGGCGCAGCACGAGGCTGTTGATCTCCGAGTTGATGTGCACGCACCAGCCCACCGACCCGTCGATGGCGGAAGCCGCCTCGACGATCTCGATCTGCTCCCTTGCGGGTAGGTCCTCGCCGCCCAGCTCCTGGGGCAGGGCGAAGCGGTAAAGCCCCTGGTCGGCGATCTCGTTCGAGGCCCAGGCGGGGATGTGGCGGATCTCCTGCGCCTCGTCGCCCGCCTGCTTGAGCGCGTCGCTGATGGCGTGCAGGCGTTCAAGCGCCGGTGCGGTCTCCTGGAGCTTCTTGCTGCGCTCGATGATCTCGGCTCGCACCATGGCTGCCGCCTCCCTGCCGCTGGTCGCGCGATTCTAGGGGACCGGAGGGCGCGCCGCCTGCTAGTGGCCGCGGTCAATGCGCCGTATCGCCTCACTCGCGAAGGGGATGTTGGCGCGCATCTTGAGGGCGTACTCATAGTCGATGCGCGCGTGGTAGGCGCGGTCCTGGGCTTCGTGCGCCTTCCCCCGCAGGACGAAGGCGGCCGCGCCCACCTCGATCGGCATGGGCGTCTCCGGCTCCCCCAGCTCCACCTCCAGCGTGTGCATCGCGAGCCCCGGCTTCCCTTCTTCCAGCTGCCGGTTCGCGTGGCAGAGCGCGACGATGCCGGGGTGGTCGAGCCCGAGCGCGCGCGCGTTGGCCACGCCCACTTCCTCGAGCATGGCGAACAGCTCTTCGCTGTCGTCGACCCCGCGATCCGCTTCCGTCACGAGCGTCCTCCGCTTGCCGCGGGAGCGTACGGCTGCCCGCCCCGCCCCGCAATCGGCGGCTGGTAGTTGGTGGCCGGTGGGGCGATCCGCACAGTCCGCCTTGAGCCTGCCCGTGATACGGTGGCCGACATGTCCGGTGGGAAGATTCCGCAGACTCGCGCTCAGCCATCGTCCGGGAGGACTCCTAACAAGGAAACGGTCGAGGCGCTACGCCAGTCCCGAGATGGCGAGGGGCTTGAGGAATACGCGAGCCTCAAGGAGCTCAAGGCCGAGTTCGACTGACGCCCGGCGGTCTCCCTACCCCGCCACCCCAAAGTGCTCCCGCGCCAGCGCGATGACGCGCTCGGGCTGGTCGTGGTGGACCCAGTGGCCCGCCCCTTCGACCACCAGCGTCCGCACGTCCGCGAACCCCTCCGCCCAGCGCCCCATGCCCCGCTTCGCCCCCGCCTCGCTCCCCACCAGGAAGAGCACGGGGCAGGCGATGGCCCCCAGGAAGCTGCGCATCTCCGCCATCGTGAACTGGTCGCCACGCACCCCCGGCCGCGACCAGTTGTCGAACTTCCAGATCAGCTCGTCCCCGTCCTCGCGCACCGCATGGACGGCGATGTGGCGCGCCTGCTCGGGCGAGAGGCGCGGGTTCATCTCCTGCACGCGCTTGATGGCGCTGTCGAGGTCCGGGTAGCGCCGCACCTGGCGCGTCTCCAGCGAACGGCGCCGCTCGACGTACTCGCGGAAGCGCTCGGGGTTCATCGGCTGCGGCTCCTCGAACAGTCCCGGCACCCGCCCCTCGATCGCGACGATGGACGCGAACCGCCCCGGGTACGTCCCCGCCGCGATGAACGTGATCTGTCCCCCGAACGAGTGGCAGATCATGCGCACGGGCCGTTCAAACCGCTCCACGAGCGTGAGCAGGTCGACGGCGTACTGCGAAGTCGTGTACTCGCTGCCGGGCGACCACGCCGACTCGCCGTGGCCGCGCAGGTCGGGGGCGATCACGTAGTGGTCGGCGGCGAACGCCTCCGCGATGTCGTCCCAGCTGCGGGCGTGGTCGCGCCCACCGTGGAGGAGGACGAGCGGCTGCGCATCCTCGTGCCCCCAGGCCCAGTACGACAGCCGCAGCCGCTGTGACTCGAAGAAGTGTTGTGTCGGCTGTTGGCTATTGGCTGTTGGTGGATCCTGCCGCCGGCCGGGGCTCCTGGCGAGGCCCAGGTATCTCGGCGCGGCCATAATAGTCGTGGGGGTGGGCCGTAGTGGCCAACAGCCAGCAGCCATTAGCCAGGACCCACCCCGGCGCCGTTTGGCTTGTGGGCGCCGGGCCGGGTGATCCCGGCCTCATCACCGTCGCGGGGCTCGCAGCGCTGCGCACCGCCGATGTTGTGCTCCACGATGCCCTCGCTCCCGCGGCCCTGCTGCGCGAGGCGCGGGCGGGCGCGGAGGTGCGCAGCGTCGGCAAGCGCGCCGGCGCGCACAGCGCTTCGCAGGAAGAGATCGAGGCCCTGATGCTCGCGTACGCCCTTGAGGGGAAGCGCGTCGTGCGCCTCAAGGGCGGCGACCCCTTCGTCCTCGGGCGTGGCTCGGAGGAGTTGCGCGCCTGCCAGCAGGCGGGCATCCCCTGCACCATCGTTCCCGGCGTCACCTCCGCCATCGGGTCGCTCGCCTACGCTGGCATCCCCGTCACCCACCGCGGCCTCTCCGGCGCCTTCATGGTCATCAACGCCCGCAGCGTGGACGAAGGCGGCTCGAACTGGCGCGCCGCCGCCGAGGTCGACACCCTCGTGCTCCTGATGGGCGCGGAAGCGCTCGGGGAGTGCGCCGTCCGCCTCATCGCAGAGGGCCGCGCCCCCGAGACGCCCGCCGCTTCCGTGCAGTGGGGCACCCGCCCCGACCAGCGCCTCGTGACGGGCACCCTCGCCGGCATCGCCGAGCAGATGGCGGAAGAGGGTCTGACCGCGCCCCTCGTGACCGTTGTCGGGCGCGTCGCCGCGCTCGCGGGCGAGCTCGCCTGGTTCGACCCCGGCCCCCTCGGCGGGCGCCGCGTGGCCGTGACTCGCTCCCGCGCGCAGGCGAGCTCGCTGGTGGAGTTGCTTGAGGCCGAGGGCGCCTTCGTGACCGAGGCGCCCGCCATCGAGCTCGTCTCGCGGGCGGGCGCCCCGGACCTCTGCGAGGCCGTGGCCGCCCCCGCCGACTGGTGGGCCTTCAGCAGCGCCAACGGCGTGGAGGCGGCCATGCAGACGCTGCTCGCGGCGGGACTCGATGCGCGCGCCCTCGCCGGCAAGCGGCTCGCCGCCGTGGGCGAGGCAACCGCCGCGGCGCTGACCGGCTATGGCCTGCGCGCTGACTTCGTCCCGGAGCGCCCCTTCGCGGCCGCGCTCGCCGGCCTGCCCGCGGACCCCGGCGCGAGCGTCACCCTCTTCCTGTCCTCGCTGTCGAGGCCGGAATTGGGCGTTGCGCTGGAGGCGCGCGGCCTCTCCGTGCGCGCCGTAACGGCCTACGAGAACCGGCCCGCGCCCCTGAGCGAGGACCAGCTCGAAGCGGTACGCGCGGCCGAGGCCATCACCTTCACGAGCAGCTCGACCGCCCGCAACCTGCACGCGGCCCTCGGCCCGGACGTGAGCGATCTGAAGGCGGCGCTTGTCAGCATCGGTCCGCACACGTCCGAGGCGGTGCGCGAGTGCTTCGGACGCGTCGACCGCGAGGCTGCCACGCCCGGCCTCGACGAGCTCGTGCGCGCCGTCATCGACGCGCTGGCGCGAGCGCGATGAGCACCGCGCTCGTCCTCGCTGGCCACGGGTCGCACCTGAACGCGCGCTCCAGCGAAGCCGTGCGCGCCCACGCCCGCGCCCTGGCCACGAGCGGCGCCTGGGACGAGGTGCTGGTCGCTTTCTGGAAAGAGGAGCCCTCCCTCGCCCGCGCCCTTGATGGGTGCACGGCCAGCGGGGTCACCGTCGTGCCCGTGTTCATGTCGGAGGGCTACTTCACGGGCGAGGTCATCCCCGCCGAGATGGGGCTCGACGGCCCCGTCACTCGCCGCGAGGGGCGCACCGTGCGCGTCACGCGGCCCGTGGGCGTCCACCCCGCCCTCGCCGGCATCGTCGTCGAGCGCGCGCTGGAGGCGGGCGCCTCCCCCGCAGACCCGCTCTTCGTGCTCGGGCACGGCACGAAGCGGAACGCGGGCTCCGGGAACGCCGTCCGCGAGCAGGTCGAGCGCGTACTCTCCGCCGGACCCTTCGCGGAGGTCACCGCCGTCTTCACGGACCAGGAACCGAACCTGGCCGCAGTCCCCGAGCTTGCCGGTGGACGGAACGCGACCGTCGTGCCCTTCTTCGCCTCGGAGGGCTGGCACGTTGGCCAGGTCGCCGCCGACGGCGCGCCCGGCATCCGCTACACCGACCCCGCCGGCACCCACCCCGCCCTCGCCGCCCTCATCACGGACCTCGCGCTGAAAGCGGCGAGGGCGTAGCGGCCCGCTACTCGCGCTGCAGCGGCCCACCGGCGAAGACGGTGGAGCGCACGACCGCGGGTGTGCCATCGTTTTGAATGGCGTCGTGCCGCCGGGCGATCTGCCCCTCGTGGTCCTCGTGCGTGAGGATGTAGAAGCGGTTCGCCTTGATCCCCTCGAACACGCACTCCGCCGCCCACTCCGTCGAGAGCGCCTCCAACCGAACGGCATCGCTGAAGCCTGGTGTGCTCTCGGTGCGGGCTTGCACCTCCTCCGCGTCGAGGTCACGCAGGTGGGCGGGACGGTTCCGCTCCGAGTTGCGCAGGTTCGTCCTAATGATGCCCGGGCAGAGCACCGACACGCCGACGTTCGAGCCCGCGTCCTGCAGCTCGCCGTGCAGCGTCTCCGAGAGCGTGACGACGCCGTGCTTGCTCACGTTGTACGGCCCCGAGCCGGCGACCGAGACGAGACCCGCCATCGAGCCCGTGTTCACGATGTGCCCCTCGTCCTGCTCGATGAGGTGCGGCGCGAAGACACGCACCCCGTGGATTACCCCCCACAGGTTCACCCGCAGCACGAACTCCCAGTCGTTGACGCTCAGGTCCCACATGCGTCCCCGTGCCCCCACGCCCGCGTTGTTGCAGACGATGTGGACGGCGCCGTAGTGCCCGAGCGCCTGCTCGGCGAGGTTGTCCATGGAGGCGGCGTCCCCGCAGTCGGTCTGGACGGTCAGCACCTCGGCGCCACCCTCGCGCAGACCCTCGGCGGCCGCCTCCAGCACACCCTCCTCGATGTCGGCGAGGACGAGACGCATGCCCTCGGCGGCGAAGCGAGTCGCCATCCCCAGCCCGATGCCGCTCGCCCCGCCCGTCACCACCGCGACCTTGCCTTCAAAGTCCTTCATGTCCGTCCTCCTCGTGGGGAGCGCACGCTACGGCGGATTCCCCGCCGAATGCAATGGGAGGGCCTGGCCTACGAGTTGGCGACGGCTCCGGCGGCCTTGGTGACAGCCTCCGTGAGCCAGGCGTTGAGGCTCTTGCCCTCCGACCGTGCGGCCTCGGTCGCGGCCCGGTGCAGGTCTGGCGGCATCCGCAGCGGAACCTTCCCCGAGAAGGCCTTGTCGGGGGGGCGGCCACGCTCCTGGCAAAACGCCAGGTATTCGTCCACGGAGTCGGCGAGCGCCTGGCGCAGGTCTGCGATCGACTCCCCCTGGAAGGTGATCACGTCACGTGTGCCCACCACCTCGCCATGAAAGATGCCTGCCTCGTCGTCGAACATCACCGAGGCGCGGTATCCGCGGTACTCCATCATGGGCCGTCCTCCTTGCCACCGAGTTCCACCCGCGGCAAGAAGCCGCGCACATACGGTGCGCGGCCTCCCGATAGTGGACGGCTGGTCGGGGCCTAGCGGTCCGGGCCCTCCAGGTAGTCGTCGATCACCTTGTGCATGTGGCGGATGCGGCGCTCGCGGTAGTTGATCAGCAACCCCTTGTACGAACGCGAGTTCATCCCCTTCTGCACGCGCGGCAGGTTGTACGAGTCCTGGTCGAGCCCCAGCCCGAGCGAGATCTCGCCGTGCTTGTGGTTCGTGTGCACCGGCCTGGGCGGCGGCTCCGAGCCCTCCGGGATGCGCACGTAGTTCTGTAGGTCGTAGTACATCTTGTTCGGGTCGGTCGCGTGCGGCCGCTGCCGGAACAGCATCACGCCGGAGTGGTGCGTGTTCAGCGTGATGTTCGGGAAGATGTAGTAGTGGTAGTCGTCGCTCAGCTGGTCGTCGTTCAGGTCTGAGAGGTCGATGCCGTGGTCGGCGCCGTGCTTCTTCACCGAAGCCTGGATGGCGGGGCGCACGTCGGCGGGGCCGCCCTCGAACGTGTCGGGGTCGACCCCGGCAGCTTGCAGCATCTCCTTCAGCGAGCGGGTCAGCTCATTCTGGTTCGGGTAGCGCGGGCTCAGCAGCCCGAAGGGAACCAGGTAGCGGTTGTGCCGCTCGTACAGGTCGATCTGCACGTGGATGTCGTCGATGCTCTCGAGGATCTGCGGGTGGATGCCCTGCACGTGGTAGACCTCGTTGAAGGCGTCCACCGAGGCCTTCCAGTTGCAGTCCCACTCGATCGTGCGGTCCTGCACCAGGTACTGCTGGTCGAAGTGGTAGGGCTCCAGGTGCTCGGGAATCTCGCCGAGGAACTCCATCAGGGGCTCGGCCTCGGGGTTCATGTTGAACCAGACCCAGCCGCCCCACGTGTCGCAGTGCACCTCGATCAGCGCCGTCTCCTGGGGCACGCCCTGGGTGAACGTATCCTCATCCGGCACGAACTTCTTCGACCCGTCGAGGTTGAACTCGAAGAAGTGGTAGGCGCACTGGAAGCTCTCCGCATGGCCCATGCCCGCGTTGCGGATCTGGTTCCCGCGGTGGGGGCAGACGTTGTAGAAGGTCCGCACCTTCTCGGGGGCCTCACGCACGACGAGGAAGGACTCGGAGCCCAGTTCGGTCGTGAAGTAGTCGCCCACGTTGGGGATGTCGGACTCACGGCCGGCGACGTTCCAGACCTTCGTCCACATGCGCTCCCACTCGCGCTCCATGAACTCCTTGGAGATGTAGCGCTCCTTGGGGATGAGGTCGGTGCCGAGGACGGGCTCGGCCGCCTTCACGGTCGGGGTCTGCTGGGCGATGGATTGGAGGACCATGCGATTGCTCCCTGCTCTGTGTGGTCGCGACGAGACGGGGCGATACGCCCCTGCTATGCGTCCCATCCTACGCGCGCTGTCAACGGTCGGGGGCGGGGACCCTAGGCCGGCGCCAGCGCGGCAATCTGCTCGAGGCTCTGGGCGCGCGGCGTGCCCGAGGTTCCGAAGACGTACGTCTGTCCGCTGGCGCCGTCCGCGCCGTGCGAAAGGATGTTGATGACCGCCTGCCCAACGTCCGAGGGGCGCATGCCCGCCCCCGCCGCCCCCGCCGAGACGGCGCGCAGCATGGGCGTGTCCGTGGCCCCCATGCAGAGCCCGTTGACGCGGATGTTGTGCTCAGCGAGCTCGATCGCCCACGTCTCGACCTGGCGCCACTGCACCCACTTCGCGCAGTCGTAGCCGCTGGCCGCCCCACCCGTCATCAGGTGCCCCTCCTTGATGTGCTCGGTGATGACGTTGAGGATCTCGCCGCCGCCCGCTGCCTGCAGGGCGGGCACGGCCGCGGTCGCGCAGTAGAAGCTGCCCATCGCGCAGATGTCGATGGAGCGCTCGTAGGCGTGCGTCTGCGATTCGTAGCTGCCGCCGGTGAGCGTCGTGTCCACATAGATGGCGGCGTTGTTCACGAGCACGTCGATCCGGCCCAGCCGCTGGAGGGCGCTGTTCATGGCGCGGCGTACCTGCGTCTTGTCGGCGACGTCGCAGTCGATGGCGATCCCCTGGCGGCCGCTGGCCCGCACCTGTGCGGCCGTCTCCGTGTTATTGGCGGCGTCGATGTCGAGGCTGGCGACATCCGCCCCATTCTCGGCCAACGCGACCGCGATCCCCCGTCCGATGCCCACCGCCCCGCCGGTGACGATGGCGACTTTCCCCTCGAGCAGCATGGCGTTCCTCCTGTCGCTTCGAAAGCCCGCCGATTCTGGCGGATCGCGCGCCGCCCCGCTACGGGAGGAGCGCCTGCCGCCTACTTCGCACAGGAGGTGCCGCGCTGGTTGGCTGGGCGGATGTCCGGGAGATCGGAGGGGTCCGCTGGAAGCCTGACTTCGATGCCTGTGACATCTGCCCCACTGAGTACCACGATCTTCGCCTCACTGCAGGTTCCGATGCCGTCTCCCGTGTACCAACCGAGCTGCTTCCCTGCGCCCCCACGGGGCCACACATAAAGCACGATCCCGTAGCTGGCGTCCAGGAGCCGAACTTCGAAGGTGCCGTCTTCCCCGGTTTCCACCCCACCGTAACCCGGTCGCGGAATGCCGGTGCCAAGCGATCCGGCACGCTCCCAGATTTCTACCAGTATGCCCTCCAGCGGCTCGCGATCGGGCCCGACCACGGTCCCCTGGATACGGTAAGGAGTGGGTAGTACTTCCTCGCGATACTTCTCGAACGCGGTGTAGAAGGACTCGGTGGTCATGCCGAAGGTGGCCAGGAAGGCGTCCTGCCAGGTCTCGCTGTGCTCCAACTCCCTCCAGAAAGCGATGACCGACTCTTCCCCGGCCCGGTGGGCGAGCCAGCGAACGGCGAGAGAGCCCAGGTTGTGCCCAGGATGATGTCCGGCGCGCCTGAGACCGTGGAGCAGCGCGTTGGCCCCTAGGGAAAGTCTGAACAACTCGCCAGAGCGAGCGAGCAGATGCGATCATGGCGCGTGAACCGGAGAGGGAGGGTGCCCCCATGCATCAGCCGACGTTCGCCAGCGTGGAGTTCGAGCAGAAGAAGCGGAAGACGCGGCGTGAGTTGTTCCTCGAGCGCCTCGACGCCCTTGTGCCCTGGGATGAGTTGGAGGGGCGCATCGAGCCGCACTACCCGAAGGCGGGACGGGGACGGCGGCCCTACCCGCTGGCGGTGATGCTGCGCAGCCACTGCGTCCAGCTCTGCTACAACCTCAGCGACCCCGCCATGGAGGACCTCCTCTACGAGGCCGAGTCGGTGCGCCGCTTCTGCGGTCTCACCCTGACCGAGGCCATTCCCGACGAGAGCACCATCCTCCACTTCCGCCACCTGCTGGAGCGCCACAACCTGGGGACGAAGCTGTTCGAGACAATCAACGCCCACCTCGCCCGCCGCGGCCTGCGCCTGCGCGAGGGCACGATCGTGGACGCCAGCATCATCGAGGCGCCCTCGTCGACGAAGAACCGCCAGCGCGCGCGCGACCCGGAGATGCACCAGACGAAGAAGGGGAACGAGTGGCACTTCGGCATGAAGCTGCACATCGGCGTGGACGCCGACAGCGGGCTGGTGCACAGCATGAGGGCGACGGCGGCGAACGTGGCCGACGTGACGGAGGCGCACCGCCTGCTGCACGGCGAGGAGCGGGAGGCGTACGGCGACGCGGGCTACCAGGGCGTGGAGAAGCGTCCCGAGCAGGCGCGCGCGGAGGTCGCGTGGCGCGTAGCCATGCGACCCGGCCTGAGGCGGCTGCTTGAGCCGGGGAGCGCGGCGGCGCGGGCGGAGCGGGAGAAGGCGTCGCTGCGGGCGCAGGTGGAGCACCCCTTCCTCGCGGTGAAGCGGCGCTTCGGCTACGACAAGGTGCGCTACCGCGGTCTGGCCAAGAACCGGGAGCGGCTGGCGCTGCTGCTGGGCTTGACGAACCTGCTCAGAGCCGAGCCCCAACTCGCCTGACCCGGGGAGCAGTGCGTCCCCCGCGCCCGTCGAAGCGGGACGGGAGGGCAAAAGAAGCCCCCGCCCTCCCCCCGGCCCCCTCCCCTGCGGTCCTCCTTGTCCAATACAACCTGCTGCCGGCAGCAAATCGCCGCCGGCAGCCTACTTGCTCAGAGGATTCCTAGCGTCTTCAGCGGAAGCTGGACGAAGGACGCGCTCTCCATTCTCTGCGCCGGTGTGCGCCCCATCGGGATGTAGTTCGGGGTCGTGCCTCCCGTCCACGCGTAGAACGTCAGGTCCTCCCCGAGACCTGCAGGGAGGTAGAGATCCCTGACGTAGAGAGCCGTTCCCTCCTCCAGCCAGTCGGGTACCTGAGACGTCTTGTCACCACTGAGGATGCGCTGCAGCACGCGGAAGTACTCCTGCGCAAGAATCCCCCGGACACCGGGACCACTGAGGTTCCCCTGCGCGTCCACAAGAGCGTAGTTGAAGTCGTTGAGGATTACGAAGAACCCGTGGTCGTCCGACCAGCCGGTGTAAGCGCCCAGCGCCTGCCACATCCCACCGAGCGATTGGAGCGTGCTGACTGCGGTATCAAAGTCGGGCGCTACGAGAAGCGAGAACGGCTGAGGCTCGAGCCCGAAGCGGTCCTGGTAGAAGGCCATCACGTGATCGAGGTGCGCGCGAATCTTCTCCTGTCGGTCGGCGGCGATGTCGCCCACCCACACCAGGGTTGCGGTCGACGTAACCGGCACCGGAGGCGAAGCAGACGGATCCCACGGAACCTCAACGGGAATGTCCCCGTACCGGTATTCCCCAAAGTACGTCGTTCCGGCGAGCGGAAGCTTCCTGGTGCCGTTCCTGATCCACGAGTCGCCTTGGGCGCGGGCACTTATGTACAGGCTCAGGGGGTCGTACATGTCCTGCCAGATGCGGACGTCTACCTCTTTGGTGACCCTGTCCGTTTCAGCGGTCACGGGGAGCTCAACCGTGATGTCCCCGTACTGGTACCTTCCGCGTTCTACTCCGTCGTCCGTGGCCACACGGATGGCTACGTGCCCGACCCAGTGGCGACCGCTGCGGTTGCTGACATAAATCGCGGTAGGGTCATCACGCCTCTGCAGAACCCGCAGGGTGATGCTCGTGGTGGCGTCACCGGACTCCTCGGTGGCCTGTCCCGTCTCCGATGCAACGGCCGTCGCCACGCTGGTCGCGAGCAGAGCAGCCATGCCCAGATGCGTCCACCTTCGCACCGGAGCCTCCGTTGATCAGGGTTCGGGCCGTCCTCGACCGCCTGCGTCCCCGGGAACTGTACTCCCGGGGCCCGCCATCTGTCGGAGCCGTGCCATTGGGGCAGAAACGGGCCTGACAGCTTCGCTACGTCCCTACTGTCCGTGTTCGAGATAGCCCGGCGGTGGGTCCGCCTCGTGGAAGATGGCGTAGTGCGAGATCGGCGCGCGCTCCTCACCGATGTCTCCCCACACGACCACGGTGTAGACCCCGGGACCGTGCTCCGCCAGCACCCCGCCCAGGTCGGCCGTCACGGAGAAGCTCTCGCCGTCTGCCGTCCACTCCGATGCCGTGATCCAGGGCACGGTGATGGACTGCTCCTGCTGCTCCCGGCTCCCTTCGCGGGCCGCCCGCAAGAGTGCGCTGGCCTCGTCGGGCGACCCGGGCGCCGCGGCGTCGGCGTCGATGCTGGCGGGGTCGGGGCAGGGGCTGTAGGTCCGTGTGAACTCCTCGGTGCGGTAGAACGCCCCCGGGGAGGGCGGCCTGCGGAGGGCGGCCACGAGCAGGCCGCGGTCGACGCAGGGCGTGCGCGCGAGCTGGCCCTGCGTGAGCGCCCGGGGCGGTGCGTCGTAGTAGACCAGGACCGTCAGCGGGCTCGTCTCCCCGTACGTGACGCCGTTCCTTGTGCTGCCGCCGAACGTGAGCTGGCCGTTTTCGATCGCGGGCGTCTGCTGGTAGGCGACGTAGTCGCCCTCGAACTGCTGGATCGCAGCGAAGTTGTAGCGGTCCCACGCGATCCCGACATTTACCCGCTTGTGCGGCCGGCCGAGGATCGCCGCGCGGTGGCCGTCGCTCGCCATCCAGCCGTCCATCGCCTCACGGATTTTGTCTTCGAGGTTCTCGATCTCCCGGACTCTGTCGGCGTCGGTGTAGCAGTACGAGAGGCCGCGGGCGTTCTCCTGGTTCGACTGCTGCCCCCCGACGAGCGTGTAGCGCATCGCGGGCTTGAGGCCATCGAGCCCCCAGTGCGAGAGGAAGCACCCCTCCAGTGACGCCTCCGCGTGCAGCTGCGCGGCGTCGTTATCGCCCAGTTCGACCGGGTCGAGCCCGGCTTCGGCGCGGGCGGCGTTGATCAGCTCCAGCATGAAGCGCTTCAGCTCCAGGTGCCGTTCGCTGGGCAGCGAGAGCGGAACCTGGATGGTGACGTCGCCGTAGCGGTAGTGCCCGTCGCCGTGCAGCTCGTCCAGGGGGAGCGCGATGGTCTCCGCGGAGCTCCACCCGTAGCCCTCGCCGCGGGCGCTTACGAAGATGCTCCCCGGGTCGTCCACTCCCTGCTCCACGCGAACGTCGACCCGTGCCGTGGCCCCCTCACGTGCCGCCTCGGGCAGCGGGACCGCCACGGTGATGCTGTGGTAGCGGAGGCGACCGTGCGCGTCCCCTCCCTCCTCCGGGACGAGGGGAACCGTGCCCAGGGGGAACCAGGAGCCGCCCACGGGGCGGGCGCTGATGTGCAGGTTTGTGGCGTTGTTCACGCCCTGCCAGATGCGTACGTCCACGCCACCGGTGGCGTCGCCCTGGGCGCGGGCGGGCGCCCCGAGGCCGCTCGCGAGCAGGAGCGCTACCACGACCGTCGCTATCGATGTCCTCACCGGCGCCCCCGGTTCCCTGGGTTGTCGCGCCCGGGTCCCGAAGGCTGCCGGCGCGCGATGTCTCTGCCGCTGGTGGCCAGCTTACCCGCGACGGGAAAACGGTCGCTCTCGCGGCCTGGGCGGCGGTGACGAAGGTGGCGCGTAGACTCGCCCCTTATGCCAACCGGCCGCGTGCAGGCCTTCCGCGCCTTCCGTCACCGGAATTTCCGCTTCCTGCTGGCGGGTACCGTGCTTGTCGGGCTGGTCGGGCCCCTTCACTTCGTCACCCAGATCTTCTGGGTGCAGGAGGTCTACCCCGACCAACAGATCATCTACACGGGCGTGCTCCTGGGCGGGCGTGGCCTCGCGACGCTGCTCTTCAGCCTCATCGGCGGCGCCATCGCCGATCGTTTCGAGCGGCGCCTGGTGTTGCTCGGCTGCGAGTCGGCCTCGCTCGTTCTCAACATCTTCGTGGCGCTGCTCATGCTGATGACGCCCTTCGGTGGGGCGACCATCGTGGGGGTCGTCGCGCTCACCTTCCTCGCCTCGGCCACGCAGGCCATCGACCACCCCGCGAGGCAGGCGAGCATCCCTTCGGTGGTGGGCATGGACGACCTCGGCAACGCGATCAGCCTGAACTCCGCCGCCCAGCAGCTGATGATCCCGATCGCGATTCCCGTGGCGGCGATCCTGAACGGCGTCTTCGGGCCGGGCGTGCTCTACGCCGCATCACTCTTCACCTGGCTCGGAATCCTTCCCCTCATCGCCATGCTCAACTACGAGAGCCGCGGGGAGGCCGGTCGCCAGATGCTGAGGGCCGTGGTCGACGGCCTGCGCTACACGCGCCGTCACGTGGTGATCCTCGCGGCCGTCGCGCTCCTGTTCGTGATGCAGGGCGTGGGGATGCCCGGAGTCGGCAACCTCGGTGTGATCTGGGCCACCGAAATCCTCGACGTCGGCGAGGAGGGCTTCGCCCTGATGGCGTTTGGCTGGGGAGGCGGGGCCGTTGCGGGGTCGATGTACTTCGCCCAGCGCCCGGATGTCGCCGGTCGTGGCTCGACCCTCGTCCTGGCCGCCATCGCCTTCGCCGTCAGTGCGATCATCTTCGCCTACTCCCGCTCGATCTGGCTGACGGCCGCCACGAACGTCGGCCTGGGTGTTTCCCTCGCCGCCTCGACGGTGAGCGCCTCGGTGATCATTCAGCAGAAGGTGGTGGAGGGGATGCGGGGCCGCGTGATGGGGCTCTTCCCCCTCACGCACGGCTTTGCCATGCTGCTCACGTTCCCGATCAGTGTGGTCGCCCAGGGCGTGGGCCTTCCGATCGTGCTGTCGGTGCTGGGCTGGACGACGCGCGCGCGCGCCGCCGTGATCATCCTGGTGGTCCCCCAGATCCGCCGCGTCCGCCCCGACCCCGTCTACGCCTCCGCCCCGGGCTAGCCCCTTAGCGCGTCTGGTCGACAACCACGGTCACGATCCCCGTCCCCGTCGCGCAACCCTGCGAGGCTGGCCAGCGCCTCCTCGCCGGCGGCGCGCAGCCGGTCTCTTGAAGCGTCGTTCCAGTTGGCTCCCGATGCGACCTTGCTCAGGAACTCGTCAATTGCGGGCAGGGCAGAGGGATCCAGCTTGACCTCCACCCGCTTCCGGCGCGGACTCGTCAACTCCACGAACAGGCTCAGCGCGATCGCAACGAGGGCGCCCATCAGCAATCCGTTGTCGAGCAGAGCGCCCCATGTCCCGCCGACCAGGTCCGTGAAGATCGTCTGATTCTCGAGGCCAAGCCCTGTCGCGAACGAGACGCCGATGATCAGCGCCTTTCGCGAGTCCAGGCCGTCTTGCACGACCGTCCGGATCCCTTCCACAAAGAGTGTTCCCATCATCGTGAGCAGGAAGCCCCCCATGACGGGGCTTGGGATCGTGGTCAGCGTGGCCGTCACCTTGGGGAAAAACGCCAGCACCACAAAGGCGCTCCCGACCACGTATCCAACACTGCGCGCGGCCACGCCCGTGAAGGTGATAAGCGAGATGCTCCGGCCCGAAGCCATGGTGGTGGGTGGCGTCCCGGCGAGGCCGCACAGGAGGATGCCCAGCCCGTTGGTGGTCAACGCACCCTGAACCAGGCGGAAGTCCGTCGCCCGTGGCCTTCGCCGTGAGGCCCGTTGAACGGCGACGCTGGACCCAATCCCCTTGATACCGACCACGACCGTCACGACCACGAACGCCGGCAGCAGCGCCCAGAACTCCCCACCTGGCGTCACATCGAGTTCAAGGAAGGCCTGTCGGGGAACGCCGGCCCACGATGCATCAGCCAGCGCCTGAAACTCGTAGAGCTGGAAAAGCGCGGCCACTCCGCAGCCGAGCCCAATTCCGAGGATGGGTGTCCAGAGCCTCCAGGAGCCCGCAGCCCGCAGCGCCAGCAATGCGGAAGCCCCCAGCGTCACCGTCGCGACGGCTGGACCGGCAGCCATGGACGCCCCCTCCGGCACCTCCTGCACCCGGTTGAGCGCGATCGGCAGGACCGTGGCCGCGATCAGCATCAGGACCGTCCCGGAGACGACCGGGGTGATCAGCCGGCGCAGGAGCGGAAGCCAGGCTGTCACTACGAGGAAGAAGAGCGCGGCCACCACGATCAGGCTCGCGAGGGTAGCCGGCCCGCCCGCGTCCAGTGCCAGGACGGAGATCGGAATGAAGCTGGCCGTCATGGCCATCAGCAGCACGTGCCCCGACCCAACCCGCCCAAGCCGAGCCGCCTGAAGGATCGTGCTGATCCCGGCGATGATCAGGGCGGCGAATACGGCCCACCTCAGGTAGCTCTCGTCCTGACCAACCGCCCGCACGGTGATGGCCACGATGAGCACCATCGAGGGCAGCCCCAGTAGCGTCCCCTGCAGGCCCGCGCCGATTGCGATCAGCGGTGGGCACCGCTCATCCGGCTCGTAGCGAATGGTCTCGTTGACGCCTCGTGCCGCCAAAGTCGCCTCATCCTCCGAACGAGGCGCACGATAGCCCGTCACCGGCGGGGCTGACCGTGGGGGTGCTGACTCCCCCAGCACTGCTACGACCGCACCCTAGCCCGCGACGGCGGCCTCCCCAGCCCGCGCGCTGGCCGTGAACGTGTAGTCGCCGCCGGTGTGGTCGACGGTGATGAGCTGGCCCTCACCGAACTCGCCCGCGAGGATGCGCCGCGCGAGCTCGTTCTCGACCCGCCGCTCGACCGTGCGCCGCAGCGGACGCGCGCCCAACTCGGGGTCGTAGCCCTCGCGCACCAGCTCCTCCCGCGCCGCCTCGGTGAGCTGGATGTCGATCTCGCGTTCCGCCAGGCGCCCTCGCACCTCAACCATGAGCCGGTCGACGATCTCCGACAGCTCCCGCTCCGTCAGCGGCTCGAACACGATCGTGTCGTCGATGCGGTTCAGGAACTCTGGCCGGAAGTGCTCGCGCAGGGCGCGCTCCACCGAAGCCCGCACCTGCTCGGCGGCGCCGCTTTCGTCGCTGCGCTGCGTGAAGCCCAGCGTGAGCCGGTTCTGGGCGCCCGTGCCCAGGTTGCTCGTCATGATGATGACCGTGTTGCGGAAGTCGACCGTGCGCCCGTGCCCGTCCGTCAGCCGTCCGTCGTCGAGGATCTGCAGGAGCGTGTTGAACACGTCCGGGTGCGCCTTCTCGATCTCGTCGAAGAGGATCACGCGGTAGGGTCGGCGGCGGACGAGTTCGGTCAGGCCGCCTCCCTCGTCGTAGCCCACGTAGCCCGGCGGCGACCCCACCAAGCGGCTCACCGTGTGCCGCTCCTGGTACTCCGACATGTCCAGCCGGATCATCGCGTCCTCGTCGTCGAAGAGGCATTGCGCCAGCGCCTTCGCCAGCTCCGTCTTCCCCACGCCCGTGGGCCCCAGGAAGATGAACGAGCCGATCGGGCGCTTCGGGTCCTTGAGCCCCGCCCGCGCCCGCCGCACGGCGTCGCTGAGCGCCTCGATGGCGCGGTCCTGGCCCACCACGCGCTCGTGCAGCGTTTCCTCCATGCGCAGCAGCTTCTCGCTCTCGCTCTCCTCCAGCCGCGAGACGGGGATGCCCGTCATCTGCCCGACGAGGCTGGCGATGTCCTCCGCCGTGACGCGCAGCTCCGCGGGCCGCTCGGCCGCGTCCTCCGCGCGCAGCCTTGCGTACTCCTCCTGCAGTTGAAGCACCTCCTGCTTGATGTGGGCGGCGCGCTCGTGGTCCTCCCGCTCCACGGCCGCGTCCGCCTCCTGCGCGAGTGCGTCCAGCCGCTTCGCGATGGCGCGCACCTCGGGCGCCGTCTCCTGCGCGTCGATGACGTGCTTGCTGGCGGCCTCGTCGATCAGGTCGATCGCCGTGTCCGGCAGGTGGCGCTCGGTCACGTAGCGCGAGGAGAGGTGGACGGCGGCCTCGAGCGCGTCGTCGCCGATCTCGACCCTGTGGTGGTCCTCGTAGCGCGAGCGCAGCCCCTGCAGGATCGCGATCGTGTCCTCCTCCGAGGGCTCGTCCACGTAGACCGGAGCGAAGCGCCGCTCCAGGGCCGGGTCCTTCTCGATACGCCGGTACTCATCGAGCGTGGTCGCGCCGATGGCGTGCAGTTCGCCCCGCGCCAGCGCGGGCTTCATCAGGTTGCTCGCGTCGATGGCGCCTTCGGCCGCACCCGCGCCTATCACGGTGTGGAGCTCGTCGATGAAGAGGATGACGCCGCCGTCGCTCTCGCGGACCTCCTCCATGACCGCCTTCAGGCGCTCCTCGAACTCGCCCCGGAACTTGGCTCCGGCCAGCAGCGACCCCATGTCGAGGGCGCGCAGCGACTTCTCCTGCAGGTTTTCGGGCACGTCGCCTTCGGCGAGGCGCTGCGCCAGCCCCTCCACGATCGCGGTCTTGCCGACGCCCGCCTCCCCGATGACGACGGGGTTGTTCTTGGTGCGCCGGTTCAGGATCTGCATCACGCGCCGCACCTCGGTCTCGCGGCCGATGACGGGGTCGAGCTTGCCCTCGCGGGCCAACTGCGTGAGGTCGGCGCTGTAGCGCTCCAGGCTCTGGTAGCTGCTCTCGGCCGTGGGGCTGGTCACGCGCGCGCTCCCCCGAATCTCCCGCAGGGCGCGGTAGATGCCCTCCTTGGTCACGCCCAATCCGGCGAGCAGGCCGGCGGCGCCGCTCTCCTCGTTGTCGGCGATAGCGATGAGCAGGTGCTCGACGCCCACGTAGTCGTCCTTCAGCCGCTCCGCCTCCGCGTTCGCAACCTCCAGCATCCGCACGACTTCGGGCGTCGTGTAGATCTGCACGACCTCGTGCTGGAGCCGGGGCTGCTCCTTTAGCACCTCGTCGACGCGCGCCTTCAGCGGCGCGACATCGACATGGAGCCGTTCGAGCACTTGCAGTGCGAGTCCGCCGTCCAGCTGGGCGAGGGCGAAGAGCACGTGGGGCACGCCCCACTGGCTGTGGCGGCGGGTGCGCACGGCCTCCTGCGAGGCGGCCAGCACCTGCTGGGCCTGCTCCGTGAATCGGTCCTGTCGCATCATGGTGGTCATTCCTCCTGCCCCGCGCACGCGGGGTCTTCCGGGGTGGGCGGTGTGGGTCGAGCTAGCGGGCGGGACGCCCCTCGCTGTCGACGGCGGGCGCCGGCAGGCGCGTGCGGCGCAGGCTGTTGAGCTCCGCGCGCACCTCCTCAAGCTCGGCCTGCAGCTTGCGCAGCTGATCGCTCATGCGCAGCACCACCTCCACGCCGGCGAGGTTCACGCCGAGCTCCTCGATCAGGCGCTGGGCCTGGCGGATGCGGTGGATGTCGGCGTTCGAGTACATGCGGATGTTCCCGCTCGTGCGGTGCGGCTGGATGAGCCCGGCGCGCTCGTAGTAGCGCAGCGTCTGCTGGTGCAACCCCACCAGGCGCGAGGCGATGGAGATGACGTAGCAGGGATCGTCGTCGGGTACCGGGTCGGTTGGGGGGGTGCGGCGGGGCATGGGGTCGTCCTTCCTGGCTAGCCGGCCGCTGGCGCGGAGCCGTTTGTCTGGCGGATCTCCTCGAAGAGGGCGCGCTCCTCGTCGCTCAGGCGCTCGGGCAGCACCACGCTCACGCGCGCGAACAGGTTGCCGCGGCGGTCACGCTGACCGAGCACGGGCATCCCCTTGCCGCCCAGGCGGAAGCGGCGTCCGTTCTGGGTCAGCGGCGGGATGGTGAGCAACACCCGGCCGGAGAGCGCGGGCACCTCCACCTCGCCCCCGAGGATGGCGTCGAGGTACGGCACCCCCACTTCGACCGTGAGGTCGTCGCCGCTTCGCTCGAAGCGCGCGTGGGGCAGCACGGTGATCAGCAGGTAGAGGTCTCCGGGCGTGCCGCCGCCCAGACCAGGACGTCCCTCGCCGGCCACGCGAACGCGCGAGCCGCTGCGAACCCCCGGCGGCGCCTTCACCTCCAGGCGTCGCGGCTTCAGCGTCTGTCCGGCGCCCCCGCAGGTGTGGCAGCGAGCGTTGCCCACGGCGCCGTTCCCGTTGCAGATGCCACAGGGCTCGGCGCTCTGGAGGCTCACGGTGCGGGTCGTGCCCGCAGCCGCCTCCTCGAGCGTGACCTCGGTCGGTGACTCGATGTCCTGCCCCCGGCGGGGACCGCGGGCCCCTCCGCCGAAGATGCCCCCGAACATGCTGTCCAGGTCCCCGAAGCCGCCGTCGAAGGAGAAGCCTCCGCCGCCGAAGCCGGCCTGCCCGCGCTGGCGCTGCACCTCCTCGAACTGCTCGGCCTGCTGCCAGCGTTCGCCGTACTTGTGGTACTTCTTCCGCGTGTCCTCATCGGAGAGCACGTCGTAGGCGCCCTGGATCTCCTTGAAGCGCGCCTCGGCGCCCGTGTCGTTGGGATTCACGTCGGGGTGATAGCGGCGTGCGAGCTTCCGGTAGGCGGAGCGGATCTCCTTGTCGGAGGCGCTGCGGGACACCCCGAGAATCTCGTAGAAGCTCTTGGCCATGGTAGCCATAGTATAGAGGGGACCGTGCTACTTTACAACAACGTCATGGGAAAGAACCTGATAGCGATGCTGTCAAGTCTGGCCCCTACGAACGTCCGGGCGGGCACGTAGCCAGGGGGGTGACAGACAGGACGCGGGAGGCCTTCGCCCCCCGCGCGTGGTTCAGCCGTTTCCGGGAACTGTGCTCAGCCCATGGCTTCGGCCGTGATGTCCTCGACCATGATCTGGTTCGAGGCGCCGACATTGATGCGGACGACCTTGCCGTCCTCGAGCAGGGCCTCGACGTTCTGCTGGTGCGAACGCCAGCCCTTGGGGAAGGCGTAGCCATTCTTCTCGAGCGCATCGAGGAAGAAGTAGCTCATCGTCATCGGGGCCAGGTAGAAGTCGGTGCTATCCATTTGCGTGCGCTCTCCCTCGTGGTTTCGGCCGTTCCTGCGGCCGGGCGCGCCCATTATGGCGATCCGCGCGCCTGCTCGCCACGCCGGGCCCGGATTCGCCCGCGCAGCGGTACGGTAGCATCCCCGGCGGCGTCCGGTCGCCTCCCCATGCGTATCGCCGGCCGGCTCCTCTCCAGCGTCTCGCTCCTCGCGGGCGTCGCCCTGCTCCTCCTGTTGCTTATGCAGGACGCGAGCGGCAGCGAGAGCACATGGCTCGCGGTGGCGCTCAGCCTCAACGGCCTCGTCCATCTCTGGCTGGGCCGGGACCGGTAGCACGGTGGGGTGCGTTGTGTCCGGAAGCCTGCGGCAGTATTCTCACGCGGCTCAGAGGGCACGCATCCAGATGGCGAGATTCCGTTCCATCCTGGCCCCGGTGGTTGATGACTCGGCCAGTCTTGAGGCTGTGGCCGTGGCCGCCTCCCTCGCGCGCCAGGAGAAGGGCGTCATCACCCTCCTGCATGTCATCCAGGTGGGACGCAGCCTGCCCGTCACCGCCGATATGGACCTGGAATCGCAACGCGGCGAGGAGCTCCTGCGCCGCGCCCGCGCCCTCGCTTCCCGCGAGGCCCGCGGCCTCACCGTCGAGGACGAGCTCGTGCAGGCGCGAACCGCCGGCCCCGCTATCGTGGAGCAGGCGGAGGCGCGCGCCGTGGACGTGATCGTGATGGGCGTTGGCTGGACACCCTTCCTGGGCCAGTTTGAGATGGGGCCCACCGCCGGCTACGTTCTCAAGCACGCGTCCTGTAACGTCTGGATCGTGCGCGACCGGCTCGAACAGGCGACGCCCGCCGCGGGAAAGGCCGCGGCCCGCCGGTGAACGTCGTCATCATGGGCTGCGGGCGCACCGGCGCCGCCATCGCCGGAAGCCTCGACCGCGATGGTCACCAGGTCACCATCCTCGACCTCGACGCCAGCCAGTTCCGCCGCCTGCCCGACTCCTTCGGTGGCCGCCCGGCCGTCGGCAACGGTATGGACAGGGAGGTTCTGGAGCGCGCCGGCGCCCGCGAGGCCGATGCCTTCATCGCACTCACCCAGGGCGATAACCGCAACTACTTCGCCAGCCAGCTCGCCCGCGAAGTCTTCGGCGTGAAGAACGTGATCTGCCGGACGAAGGACCCGGAGCGCGGCGAGATCTTCGGACACCTCGGACTCCAGACCTACAGCCCCACCAGCGCGGGGGCGGAGGCCATCCTCGCGATGCTGCCCCGCTCCTCGCCGGCCTAGCCATGTACGTCATCGTTGCCGGCGGCGGCAAGGTGGGGTACTACCTCGCCCGCGAGCTCCTCAGCGGCGACCACGAGACGCTCGTCATCGAGCGGAGTGGCGCGCGCGTGGCCGAGATCAACGACCAGCTGGAAGGCACCGTCCTCCAGGGCGATGCCTGCGAGGCCACCGTCCTTGACGGTGCCGGCATCGCCCGCGCCGACCTCGTCGCCGCCGTCACGGGCGACGACGAGGACAACCTCGTCGTCTGCGACATCGCGCGCTACCGGGGCGTGTCCCGCGTGCTCGCCCGTGTCAACAACCCCTTGAATGCGCTCCTCTTCGAGAAGCGCGGCATCGAAACGACCGTCTCCGCCACGGAGGCGATCCTCGCCCAGATCGAGCAGGAGCTGCCGGTCACCTTGATGGTGCCGGTCATGCAGTTGCACCAGGGCCTGGAGCTGGTGGAGGTGCGCCTCTCGGAGACCTCGCCCGTGGTGGGACGCACGCCCCGCGAGATCTTGCTGCCCCCCGAGTCGCTCATCGCCCTCATCGTCGATTCCGGCGGCGTGCCCCGCGTGCCTGGCGCCGATACGACCCTCACGGTCGGCGACGCTCTCGTCGTGGTCACGCGCGGCGAGAGCCGGAGCATGCTCCAGGAAGCCCTGATCGGGGGCGCGCATGGGTTCGACACCTGAGCCGGCCGGTCCTGTCGTGAGGGTCGCCTATCTCGGCCCGCCGGGCACCTTCGGCGAGGAGGCTGCGCGCCGATGCGCCCCCGGCGCCGACTTCCTGCCCTACCCCACCCACGGCGCCGTTGCCCGCGCCGTGGAGTCGGGCGAGGCGGAGACGGGTGTGATGGCGATCGAGAACTCCCTGAACGGCTCCGTGGCCGAGACGCTCGACATCCTCATCCACGAGACCGCCCTCAAGATCCAGGCCGAGCTGCTCGTCCCCGTCGTCCACAACCTCGTTGTCGCCCCGGGGACGGCCCTCGACCAGATCGACCTCATCTACTCCCACCCGCAGGCCCTGGGCCAGTGCCGCGCTTTCCTGGAGGGGCACTGCCCGGAGGCGCAACAGGCGGCCGCCCTTTCGACCGCCTCGGCCGTCGAAAGGGCCGTTGAACGCCCGCGAGCGGCCGCGATCGCGACCGCGCGCGCGGCCTTCCTCTACGGCGCTGAGATCCTCGCCGAGAGCATCCAGGATCAGGAGAACAACGCCACCCGCTTCGTCGTCATCGGCACGGGCGAGCCCGAACCGTCCGGTCGCGACCGCACCTCCATCGCCTTCGAGTTCGCCGGCGACCGCGCCGGCCTCCTCACGGCGGCGCTCTCCGAGTTCTCCAGCCGCGGCATCAACTGCACCAAGATGGAGAGCCGCCCCACGCGCGCCACCTTCGGCGAGTACATCTTCCTCATCGACTTCGAGGGCCATGCCCACGACCCCCAGTGCGCCGCCGCCCTGGATGGACTGCGGGGCATGACCAGCATGCTCAAGGTCTTCGGCAGCTATCCGCAGGCTGAAGATGCCTAGGGCGCCGGCGCTCGCGGCGCTGGGCGTCATCCTCTCCCTGGCCGCCACCGCCTGCGCTGGCTCCGACCCCGGGGAGCCGCCCGCTGCGACCCGGCCTCTCCCCACCGAGGCTGCCACCTCCAAGGCCACGGCGCCCTCCACCGCCCAGGCCGAGGCCACGCAACCCCCTGCCACGGATACACCCACCCCCCGCGCCACCCCCACGCAACCCCCCGCCACCGCGACTCCCACCGAGGAGCCGGACGGGGAAGGCGACATCAGCTCCCAGATCGTCACCCTCCTCCGCCCCGACGCCATCCCCGCCATCGACAACCCCAGCTTCGTCTCCGCCGAGGAGGCGGACGAGCAGCTCCGCCCGGTCGACCTTGTGATCGGCGTCTCCATCGACGGCGAGCACCGCGCCTACGGCGCCGCCTTCCTCAGCGGCCACGAGATCGTCAACGACATGCTCGGGGGCCGCGCCATCGCCGTCACCTGGTGACCGCTCTGCTTTACGGGCATCGTGTATGCCCGCGACATCGAGGACCAGCAACTCACCTTCGGCGTTTCCGGGAAGCTCATCATGAACGCCCTCGTCATGTTCGACCGTGAGACCCAGACCCTCTGGAGCCAGTTCCTCGGAAGGGCCGTCAAGGGAACGCTCGAGGGCACGGTCCTCGAGGTCCTGCCCGCCGTCCTCACGCGCTGGGAAAGCTGGCGCGCCCTCCACCCCGACACCAGCGTCCTCGACCAGGGCGGCCTCGTCATCGATGCCTACAGCGGCTACTACTTCAGCCCCAGCGCCGGGGTCATCGGCGAGAGGAACCCCGATGACCGCCTGGTCGGCAAGGAGCTCGTGCTCGGTGTCGTCGTCCCGCAGGGACGCAAGGCTTACGCCCACCGCCTCCTCGCGAACAACCCGGTCGTGAACGACAGCATCGGCAACCAACCCCTCGTCGTCGCCTGGGATGGCGTGGGACGCGCCGCCATCGCCTACGACCCAACCGTCGACGGCCGCGCCCTCACCTTCGAGACGCACGAGCCCGACGCCGGCAACGCCGCCCTGCGCGATCTCGAGACGGGCTCCGTCTGGTCCGTGCTCACGGGCGAGGCCCTTTCGGGCGAGCTCGCGGGGAGCCGCCTCGAGATTCTGCCGGGCTTCGCCGTCTTCTGGTTCGCCTGGTCCGACTACTTCCCCGACACCGACGTGTTCGAGCCGGAGGGCTAGCCGTGGCCGAGACCGCTTTGCGCGCAGAGGCTCCTGCCCCGCAAGATGGTCCGGTGCCTCCCTCCGTCCAGGTTTCCGAGCTGAGCCGTCGCTTCGGCGACATCACCGCCGTCGACGGCATCTCCTTCGAGGTCGGCGAGGCCGAGATCTTCGGCTTCCTCGGCCCCAACGGCGCCGGCAAGACCACCACCATCTCCATGCTCTGCACGCTGCTCACGCCGACCGCGGGGCGCGCCACCATCGGCGGGCACGACATCGTCGACGATCCCGGAGGCGTGCGCCGCGAGATCGGCATCGTCTTCCAGGACTCGACCGTGGACGAGCGCCTCACCGCCCGCGAGAACCTCGTCTTCCACGGTGAGCTCTTCGGCATGGGCAAGCAGGACATCCGTCCCCGCGCTGAGCAGCTCATGGAGCGCGTCGGCCTGCTCGATCGCGCCGACGACACCGTCATCACATTCTCGGGAGGCATGCGCCGCCGTCTGGAAGTGGCCCGCGGCCTGATGCACTGGCCCTCCGTCCTCTTCCTCGACGAGCCCACCGTGGGCCTCGACCCGCAGACGCGCCGCAGCATCTGGGCCTACGCCCGCTCCCTGCGCGATACCGAGGGCGTCACCATCTTCCTCACCACCCACTACATGGACGAAGCCGAGGCCTGCGACCGCGTCGCCATCATGGACTACGGCAAGATCATCGCCCTCGACACGCCCGACAGGCTGAAGGCGCAGCTCGGCGGCGATGTCGTCTCCATTGCCGGGCCCGACAACGAGGCCCTCGCCCGCGAGGTGCGCGAGTCGTTCGAGGTCGAGCCGCGGATCGAGAACGATGCCGTCGAGTTCAATGTTGAGCAGGGCGGCGAGTTCCTCCCCATCCTGCTGGCACGCATCCAGGGCGAGGTGCGCTCCGTGGGCATCCGCGCCCCCACCCTCGAGGACGTGTTCGTCTCGATGACCGGCCACCAGATCCGCGAGGCCCAGGCCAGCGAAGAAGATAAGCTGCGCTCCATGCGCCAGCGCGGCTTCGGGAGGATGCGATGACGGTCGAACAGGCCACGGCGGAAGTCGTACGCGTGGCCGCGGGCTCGCCCCGGCGCGCCACGGGGCGCGCAAGCTTCTTGCAGGTCGTGCGCGTCATCTGGCTGCGGGAGGTCCTGATCTACGTCCGCGACCGCCCCCGCATGATCTCCGCCTTCGTCATGCCCATCATGATGCTCGTCATGTTCGGCGAGGGGCTGGGCAACAGCATTGCCACCCTCCCCGGCGGTATCGGCTACCGCCAGTTCATCTTCCCCGGCATGGTCGCGATGATCGTCCTCATGAACTCCGTCTTCTCCGGCGTCTCCATCGTCACCGACCGCCAGTTCGGCTTCCTCCGCGAGATCCTCGTGGCGCCCGTCAGCCGTACCGCCATCTGTTTCGGCAAGATCACGGGCGGCGCCACCATCTCGCTCGTCAACGGCATGGTCATGTTCGTGATCGCTCCCTTCCTGGGGATCGACCTCACCTTCGAAATCGTCGTCAAGCTGATCGGGCTCATCGCCCTGGTGTCGTTCATGCTCACGGGGCTGGGTGTGGCGCTGGGGAGCCGCCTGCGCTCGGTCGAGAGCTTCCAGATGCTCTCCCAGGTCGTGATCATGCCGGCCATGTTCCTCTCCGGAATCTTCTTCCCGATCAACAACGTCCCCCTCTGGATGGACGTGCTCGTCAAGCTCAACCCGGTCACCTACGCCGTCGCCCCCATCCGCGAGATCGCCCTCTCCGAACAACTGAAGGCCCTCCCCGCCGACGCCCCCTTCCAGATCACGCACGTCGACTGGTTCGGCTACGTGCTGAGCACCTGGCAGGAGATCGGCGTCGTCGTCCTCTTCGGCCTGGCCATGCTCACCTTCGCCATCCGCGCCATTCGCACCACCGAGTAGCGTCAGGCTCGCCCGGGGGGAGTAGTCGCGATGGCGGAACGCTGGACCGTGCCCGAGCCGCTGGCCGTGCTTGGAGGAACCCCGCCTTCTAGCTCGTGCGGCCGGGGGTTCCCGACCTCCTCGCCGAGGCCATGACCCGCCCCGCTCCCGACGGAGACGGCTACGAACTCTGCTGCCCCAGCGAATACGAGGCGCAAATCTTCGAGTACGGATTCGGCTGGGCCATGGAGGTCGACTTCAGCCTGGTTCGCTGCCCGGTCAAGGCGATCGGCTCCGACCCCACGACGCCGTTCTCGTTCCTGCCGTCGATGGACCTGCGGGAGCTGATCGAAACCAACTACGACTTCCTCCCCGAGACCACCCACTTCCTCAGCTCGAGGAGCCGGAGGAAGTGCGCGAAGCTGACCATCGAGTTCCTCGAAGAGCGCGGCTTCGCCTGAACTACCTGACGTTGCGGGTTCCTACCTTCCCCCGCACCACCTGAGGTTCGGGTTGCTGACGCCGTGGATAATGAAGTCGAAGCCTCGCAGGGACTCGGGGATGCATCCCTCCAGGTAGTTGCCGTAGACGTTCAGGTATTCGAGATACCCCAGCTCGCCCAATTCCCCGGGAATCTCACCACGCAGCTCGGTTGTGTAGAGGTTGAGCTTCCGCAAATTGGTGAGCTCACCCAACTCCGGAGGAATCTCGCCGCCCAGCGGGTTCTCCCCGAGGTCCAGCTCCCACAGGTTGGTCAGAAGGCCGAGCTCAGGCGGGATGCCGCCCGTCAGCTCGTTCCGATAGAGGTTCAGTTGCTCCAATGCCGAGAGCCTGCCCAGGGCTGCAGGAATCTGACCCGACAGCCCATGCGCATGGAGATGCAGCTTGATGACCCGTCCCGTCCAGGGGTTCACCGTCACTCCATCCCATTGCCGGATGGAGATGTCGAAGCTCCAGTTCAGTGTGGCATCGCCGGCAAGCGTCTCTTTCGCCTCCAGAAGGGCAGCGCAGTCACTGGCGGTAGTGGGCGTATCGCAAGATGCACTCAGGTATGGCGGCGGAACTCTCCGGAGGGAAGCGATGACATCGTCGAAGAGGGCGTCGATGTCGCGGCCCGTCTCGTCTTCCACGACGGTACGGGAGAAGACCCTGCCCGCGTTTCCGTTGAGTGAGATTGCCGAGCCGCTTTGTTCGTCCCGCAGGTCCAGGACCGGGAAGCACCCGCCCGGGTGTGCGCACACGAAGGAAGAATCCTCCAGCGTGAGTCTCATCCCCACCGGTACGTCAACCACGAGGTAGTCGGAATACCCCAGGTAGTACGACCGGCCGCCCTCGACAGGCTGGAACCGGTACATCGTCTGGAGTCCATTGGGCTGGGCTGGAATCTCAAGCGTCTTCTCTCGCGCCGAGGCAACGATCTGGTCAAAGAGTCCCGCAATGGTGGTATCGCACCCGGGTGGCCCTTCGAGGACTGAGCGCCGGCGTTCCTCACCCGTGAATGGATCTACCACCAGGGATGAGTGGCTCTTTTCCTCCTTGATGGGAACGATGATCTGCTCGGCGTCGTTCCTCGTCTTGTAGCCGAGGCTGAAATAGCCCCCTTCGGGAAGGTCGAGGACGAGGGCGAAGGTGATGCGATACGTGCCGGCTTTCTCCGTCGTCCCGTGGGGCATGAAGGCAATGCCGTCGGCGCCATGTGTGAGCGTGGGCTCGCTCGTGTAGCCCCGGTCCCATTCCGCCGGGCATTGGCAATAGTGGAGACCGAGTTCGTGGCGGTCACGGAGCGCCCTGCCGAGCGCCAGCGGAATGCACCCAGTCAGTTCATTCCCGCGCAGGAACACCGAGGCGTACGAGAGGTTGCGGAGTTCGGCAAGTTCCGGCGGTATGCTCCCCGCCAACTGGTTGTTCCGCAGGTCCAGGGTGTGCAGGGACGAAAGTGTGGAGAGCTCTGGTGGGATCTCACCCGTCAGTTGATTGTCACGCAGTTCCAAGTCTCTCAGCCGCCGCAGTGAGCCGATTTCAGGTGGGATCTGGCCGCTCAGCCGGTTTTCAGCCAGCGTGAGGGACTGGAGACTCGAGAGCATCCCCAGCTCCGGCGGAATGCTCCCCGTCAACTCATTCCGGTACAACCAGAGGTACTCCAGGTCTCCGAGCTGGCCAAGGGCTGCGGGGATGTTCCCCGTGAGCTGGTTGTAGCCCAGGCGCAACTCCTCGAGGTTGGAGAGTTGCCCCAACTCTGGAGGTATCGCGCCGGTGAGCTCGTTGCTGTCCAGCCACAGCTCGCGGAGATTCCCGAGCTGCCCCAGTTCAGGGGGTATCTCCCCGGTCAGCTCGCTGCTCAGCCAGAGAAACTGCAGATGGGAGAGACTTCCCAACACGCCTGGAATCCGCCCCCGGAGCCCCGGGTGGGGCCAACGCAGCTCCGTGACCCGGCCTTCTTCCACTGTCACGGCTCGCCACGAGGTGATCGGGAGATCAGCCCCCCAGTTGGGCGACTCGTCTTCGCCGTAGAACATCTCTGCCTCGACTGCGCCGGGTCGGTCGGCGCTGAACTCCCGGGGTTCGCCGTCCCCGGCGAGGATGTCCCTGGCCTTGAGGAGCACAGTACAGTCATCGACCAGGTCCGGGTTGAGCTCCGGTTCGGGGACAACCACGCCATTCGAGCAGGCCTGCACGTCGGGATCGACCGGAAGCACGCCGCTCGCTTCCCCAGACTCAACCGTAGTTTCTGGCGTTGCGCTCGGGGCCGGCGTAGGAGTGGTCGCGGCCGCCTGCGTCGCCTCGGGCTCCGGAGATGGGGTCACCCCCTCGGAAGTGGCCGTCTCCGAAGGCGTGGCGGTCGCGACTGCCTGCGTCGCCTCGGGCTCGGGAGATGGGCTCGCCCTCTCGGAAGCGGCCGTCTCGGAAGGCGTGGCGGTCGCGACCGCCTGCGTCGCCTCGGGCTCGGGAGATGGGCTCGCCCTCTCGGAAGCGGCCGTCTCGGAAGGCATGGCGGTCGCGACCGCGACGTCGTCCGGCGCATCCTCGCCGCCACAGGCGCCCAGGAGGAGCGCGGCCAGCACGCCCACCACCGCGACCAGCGCCAGGGTGTCTCGCAGGTGCGTCAACACCATCCCCTGAAAGATACGCGCGGAGACCTGAAATCGTTCCAACCCCACCTGGGGACCCTGCCAAAGCGGGTACGGTATTACCCCACCCCCGCACGCCACAGCGCCGCCCCGGAGGACGGCGCTATCTGCGGGTGCGCGGGAAGGGCGCTGCGGGACACGTGGGCTAGAATCTCGCGATGGACGCCGCCGGTTTCGCGCGCAAGTGGATCGCCTCGAAACGCACCGAGCGCGCCGCCTCGCAGGAACACTTCGTCGACCTCTGCGGGCTCGTCGGCGAGCAGACCCCCAACGAGGCCGACCCCACCGGCGACTTCTACGCCTTCGAGAAGGGCGCCTAGCGCACGAGTGCGGGCGACGGTTTCGCCGACGTCTGGCTCAAGGACCACTTCGGCTGGGAGTACAAGGGCAAGCGCAAGGATCTGCGGGCGGCCTACAAGCAGCTCCTCGACTACCACGAGGCGCTGGGCCAGCCACCCCTGCTCGTCGTCTGCGACCTCGAACGCTTCGAGGTCCACACGAAGTGGACCGGCTTTGAGTCCTGGACCTACAAGTTCGACCTCACGGACCTGACCGCGGACGAACCGGTCAGGGTCACGACAAGCCGCGACGAACCCGCGTCCGGCGCTCAGACCCTCACTGCCCTGGAGGTGCTGAAGGCGCTCTGGGAGGAGCCGGAGCGGCTGAAACCCGTCCGCACCACCGAGCAGATAACGGCCGAGGCGGCGGAGCTGTTCGAAGGCGTCGTCGCCGAGCTGCGGCGCTGGGGCAACACCGACGACATGGGCATCGCGCGCTTCGTCTCGCGCACCGTCTTCTGCATGTTCGCGAGTGACATCGGGCTGCTTCCACGGGGAGCGTTCTCGGACCTGCTCCGCGCCCAGGCGGCGAACCCCGGCCAGTTCCGCGAAGCCCTCGCCGACCTCTTCCGCATCATGGAGAGCGGTGGGCGCTACGGCGCCCAGACCATCCCCTGGATCAACGGCGACCTCTTCACTGACTACGACGTGCCCGAGGACCTGACGACGAACGAGATTCTCAAGCTCCAGGAGCTCGACGCACTGAACTGGGCCGACGTCGAGCCCGCTATCTTCGGCACGCTCTTCGAGCGCATCCTCGACAAGGACTCGCGAGCCGCCCTCGGGGCGCACTACACCTCCCGCACCGACATCGAGACGCTGGTCGAGCCCGTGCTCATGGCCCCCCTCCGGCGCGAGTGGGAGGCCGTGCGAGAGGCCGCTACCGAGGCGCGTTATCAGGCCGAGCTACACAACGCGACGGAGGAGACGCAGCACGAGCGCATCCGCGAGCACGTCGGACCCTTCCTCGACCGCCTCACGACCGTGACCGTGCTCGACCCCGCTTGCGGCTCGGGAAACTTCCTCTACGTCTCGCTCGCCCTCCTCAAGGGCCTCGAGAAGGAAGCGATCGCCTGGGCGGGGCTGCAGGGCGTGCGCTTCGAGCCACGCGTCCACCCGCGCCAGCTCCTCGGCATCGAGATCAACCCCTACGCCCACGAGCTCGCCGCGATCGTCATCTGGATCGGCTACCTCCAGTGGAAGCAGCGCAACATCATCCCCCTCGACAACGAGGAGCCCATCCTCCAGAAGCTCGATCAGATCACGCTCATGGACGCCATCGTCGACCGCACCCACCCCGCCGGCCCGCGCGAACCCGAGTGGCCCGTCGCCGACGTCATCGTCGGCAACCCCCCGTTCCTTGGGGGGAAGAAGCTGCGGCGGGAACTCGGTGACGAATACGTGGAGGACATGTTTGAGGTCTGGGAGGGGCGCGTGCAGCGCACTGCCGACTTGTGCTGCTACTGGCACGAGAAAGCCCGCCGGATGGTCCATGCCGGAAGGGCAAAGCGGGCGGGCCTGCTTGCTACGCAGGCCATCAGAGGCGCGGCCAATCGAGGAACGCTTGAGCGCATCAAGGAGTCCGGCGACATCTTCTTCGCCGTCTCGAATCGCGAGTGGATTCTCGACGGGGCAGCGGTCCGTATCGCGATGGTTGGGTTCGACGACGGCTCCGAGACACGGCACAAACTTGATGGCCAACTCGTCGCGGGAATCAACTTCAATCTCACGGCTGGCCTCCCTCTCATGGAGGCGGTCTCACTACGCGAAAACAAGCGCGTCGGATTCATGGGTGTGATCCGAATCGGCCCCTTTGAAATCGACGGCCACACCGCCAGACGAATGCTCGCCCATCCCAATCCGGATGGACGGGACAACGCTGATGTTGTGCGCCCCTGGTGGATTGCGGAAGACCTGATTGGTCGGCCAAGGGACATGTGGATCGTGGACTTCCCCCCCGGAACAGAGTTGGCCGAAGCGGAGCTCTACGAGGCGCCTTTTAGCTACCTCAGCGAACACGTTCACGCCGCGAGGGCGAGTCACAAGCAGAAGAAACTGCGGGATAAATGGTGGATCCTCGGGGCCGCACGCGCTCCCATGAGGACAGCCTTGGAGCGGTTGCCTCGCTTCCTCGCGACGCCACTCGTCTCAAAGCATCGAGTGTTCGCGTGGCTTGAAGCGGCCGTCCTTCCTGATGCTCGCCTCATCGTCTTCGCGCGTGATGACGACTACTTTCTCGGTGTCCTGCAGTCCCGTCTGCATGAACTGTGGGCTTTGGGGTTGGGGGCACGCCACGGTGTCGGCAATGACCCCACCTACAACAACACCACCTGCTTTCAGACCTTTCCCCTCCCCTGGCCACCCGGCGACGAACCCGCCGACAGCCCCCTCGTGGAAGGCATCGCCGACGCGGCGCGACGGCTGAACGAGTTGCGCGAGGGCTGGCTCAACCCCGAGGGGCCGCTCGTCGGTGAGGACGAGCTGAAGCGGCGCACCCTCACCAACCTCTACAACGAACGTCCCGCCTGGCTCGACACCGCCCACCGCCGCCTCGACGAGGCCGTCTTCAACGCTTACGGCTGGCCCCCCGGCCTCAGCGACGACGAGGTGCTCGCGCGCCTCCTCGCCCTCAACCAGGAGCGGGCGGCGGCGCAGGAGTAGCGCTCCTGGATTCCATCCAGGTAGCGGACTGGCGGGGCGTAACACCACTTGGAGGCCGATCCGCCCCGCCTGGCGGGTGTCTATCTTTGCTGAGGGACACTCGCCTACCGCCACCATCCACGATAGCGCACACGAACGCGGGGCGCCCGAAGGCGCCCCGCGCTGGTGCGTTGCCGCTGACGGCTCGCGCTAGGCCGTGCCGTGACGCAGGAGCTTGCCGCTCGTCGCGCCCGTGCACTCGCCGTCCACGAAGGTCTCCTCGCCGTTCACCATGATGTGACGGTAGCCGTGCGGCTTGCGGACGAGGCGCCACGCGCCCGCCGGGTAGTCGTACGCCTTCTCCGTCTGACCCATGTCGAGGTTCTCCAGGTCGTAGACGACGATGTCCGCGGGAGCGCCCTCGCGGATGGTGCCGCGGTCGCGGAAGCCCGCCGCCAGCGCCGGGTAGGCGCTCAGACGCCAGTGGGCCTGCTCCAGGTCCATGATCTCGTTGTCGCGCACGAGCGACGCCAGGAACTCCGTCGGGTAGCGACCGAGCGTGATGAACTTCGTGTGCGCGCCCCCGTCGGAGACGCCCGGCAGGGCGAACGCCGAGTTCGCCATCTTCTTCATGGCGTCCATGTCCGCCTTCTGCGGGGCCGTCACGAAGAGCGCCTTCATGTCGTCCTCGAGCGCGATGTCGAGCATCGCGTCGATGACGTGCACGCCGCGCTCGGCCGCGATCTCGCCGCAGGTCCAGCCCGTGTACTTGTCGAGCTCGGGCTTGTGCAGCTCGCCCACGATCAGGTGGTTGAAGTCGAACACGACGCCCGCGCCGCCCATCGGCGACTCCTCGAGCTCGGCCTTCACGGCGGCGCGTAGCTCGGGCCTCGCCATCTTCGCCGCGCGCTCCTCGACCGTGCCCAGCGTCAGCGCGCGCCAGGCCGGGCTGGAGTCGAACAGGTTCCACTCCTCGAAGGTGAACTGGAAGTTGTTCTCCGCCGTCAGCGCCTGCCCGAAGATGCGCGTGCCGCGCGCGTTGCACTCGTCCAGCCACTTCATGGCCGACTCGTGGCCCGGCATGGCGATGCCGTGCTGGTCCGTGAAGACCGCGAGCACGTTCCAGATGACCGGCCGGCCGCTCTCGTCGGCCAGCTTCTCCGTCAGCTCCTGGCTCGCGCCGATGCACTGGATGAAGCCGCGACCCACGTCCCGCAGCACACGCGCGAAGGAGAGCAGATCCTTTTCCGACATCAGGTTCGTGATCATGAGCGTGCCGTCGTAGTCGCGCTGCACGTCGTTGTCGCCCATCTGCGACGACCAACCGCAGCCGCCCGCCTCCAGGCCCTCGATCATGAGGCGGCGCATCTCCGCCATCTCGGTCTCGTTCGCCGGGCGGCTCTTCGCCGCCTCCAGCCCCATCACGTACGACATGATCGGGTTCAGCGGCATGTAGCTCAGGATGTTCACGCCCTTGGGCGTGCGCTCGAGGCTGTCGAGGAACTGCGGGTACGTCTCCCAGTCCCAGGGCATGCCCTCCTGCATCGCCTCCAGGGGAACGGCCTCGTTGCGCGACATCGTCAGCATCGCGCGGTCCTGGTCCTCGGGCTTGCAGGGAGCGAAGCCGAAGCCGCAGTTGCCGATGGCGACCGAGGTCACCCCGTGCCAGCCCGAGATCGAGCAGTACGGGTCCCAGAACACCTGCGAGTCGTAGTGCGTGTGCAAGTCGACGAAGCCGGGAGCCACGTTCAGGCCGCTGGCGTCGATTACCTTCCCCCCGCTTGAGCTGTGAATGCGGCCGCCAACGGACGCGATCACCCCGTCCTTGATGCCGATGTCGCCGTTGAATCGCGGCGTCCGCTGACCGTCCAAGATGGTTCCGCCCTTGATGACGGTATCGAATTCAGGCATGGCTTCTCTCCCGGGTTAGGTTCGTTGTTTCCCTAGTGTACGCGCGGTCGCAACCGCGCCCCAGAGGGGATGGGGAGCGTAGCGCATCTCCGATTGCAGTGGCCAGCACGCCCCCCGGGGAATATCCTGCGCCTCAGCTTTCCCTCCCCTGGAGCGCGCCATGACCGCGATCGCCATCCCCCCCATCGCCTGGCCCGTCGACCGCGAGATCCCCGATCTCGACTGGCAGCCCCCCGCCGCCACCCGCGTCATCTCCGCCGACGACCACTGGCTCGAACCGCCCGACCTCTTCGTCGACCGTATGCCCGCGAAGTACCGCGACCAGGCCCCCAGGGTCTGGCGCGACGAGACGGGCACGCACCTCGTCTGCGAGGACCGCAACCTCGATTCCGTCGGCCAGAACCTGCTGCTCACGCAGGGACGCCCCGGCATGGGCGACATCGAGCAGCGCGTCCCCGACATGGACGCCGAAGGACTCGACGCCGGCCTCATCTTCGCGCAGGTCTCCATGGCCCTCTTCTCGCTCGAGGACGAGGAGCTGATGATCGCCGCCTACGACGCCTACAACGAGGGCCTCGCCGAGTTCTGCGCGGGCATGCCCGGACGCCTCTACGGCGTCGGCATCCTCCCCACCATCTACAGCCCCGAGCGCACCGCCGACTACATCCAGAAGCTGAAGGCCTGGGGCTACGTGGCCATGCAGATCCCCTCCCACCCCCGCCCCGAACGCGTCTGGTACAACGGCAGCAAGTGGGACGTCATGTGGGAGGCCATCGAGGAGAGCGGCATCCCCCTCTCCTTCCACATCGGCGAGAACCCCAACTACCGCGGGCGCGGCGCCCTCGGCACCTACCTCACGACCGGCTTCCAGCCCTTCCGCCGCCTCTGGTCGCTGCTCACCTTCTCCGGGACGCTGGAGCGCCACCCCGAGATGAACGTCATCTTCACCGAGGGCGGCATCTCCTGGGTGCCCGCCGCCCTCTACGACGCCGACAGGACCTACCGCCAGTTCGAGAGCGAGATGAAGCCCCAGCTCGCCGAGATGCCGAGCTACTACTGGTACCGCCAGTGCTACGCCACCTTCATGGACGACCCCAGCGGCATCAAGATCCTCGACGACATCGGTCCCGAGCACGCCCTCTGGTCGGCCGACTACCCCCACCCCGAAAGCACCCTGGGCGAGAGCCGCGGCCTCGTAAAGTCCTTCTTCGACGCCCTCCCCGAGGACCAGGCCAAGGCCATCGTCGGCGGCAACGCCGCAAGGCTGTGGGGCATCTAGGGGGAAAGGCCACAGCTCTTCGTGGGTGCTCAGGGCACGAAGTGTTGCGGTGACTGGAACCAGCAGAGCCTCCGCTGCCGGTGCGCCGATCGTGCTTCCCGTGAACCGGTACTCCGCTGATAGGCGTATTCCGTGGACTTTGTGAGAAGCATGGTGCCCGAACGACTGACCGGAGCCACCTGCTGACTACCCTCTCCCGGACGGTCGCCTGAAAGCTAGGGAAAGTCTGAACAACTCGCCAGAGCGAGCGAGCAGATGCGATCATGGCGCGTGAACCGGAGAGGGAGGGTGCCCCCATGCATCAGCCGACGTTCGCCAGCGTGGAGTTCGAGCAGAAGAAGCGGAAGACGCGGCGTGAGTTGTTCCTCGAGCGCCTCGACGCCCTTGTGCCCTGGGATGAGTTGGAGGGGCGCATCGAGCCGCACTACCCGAAGGCGGGACGGGGACGGCGGCCCTACCCGCTGGCGGTGATGCTGCGCAGCCACTGCGTCCAGCTCTGCTACAACCTCAGCGACCCCGCCATGGAGGACCTCCTCTACGAGGCCGAGTCGGTGCGCCGCTTCTGCGGTCTCACCCTGACCGAGGCCATTCCCGACGAGAGCACCATCCTCCACTTCCGCCACCTGCTGGAGCGCCACAACCTGGGGACGAAGCTGTTCGAGACAATCAACGCCCACCTCGCCCGCCGCGGCCTGCGCCTGCGCGAGGGCACGATCGTGGACGCCAGCATCATCGAGGCGCCCTCGTCGACGAAGAACCGCCAGCGCGCGCGCGACCCGGAGATGCACCAGACGAAGAAGGGGAACGAGTGGCACTTCGGCATGAAGCTGCACATCGGCGTGGACGCCGACAGCGGGCTGGTGCACAGCATGAGGGCGACGGCGGCGAACGTGGCCGACGTGACGGAGGCGCACCGCCTGCTGCACGGCGAGGAGCGGGAGGCGTACGGCGACGCGGGCTACCAGGGCGTGGAGAAGCGTCCCGAGCAGGCGCGCGCGGAGGTCGCGTGGCGCGTAGCCATGCGACCCGGCCTGAGGCGGCTGCTTGAGCCGGGGAGCGCGGCGGCGCGGGCGGAGCGGGAGAAGGCGTCGCTGCGGGCGCAGGTGGAGCACCCCTTCCTCGCGGTGAAGCGGCGCTTCGGCTACGACAAGGTGCGCTACCGCGGTCTGGCCAAGAACCGGGAGCGGCTGGCGCTGCTGCTGGGCTTGACGAACCTGCTCAGAGCCGAGCCCCAACTCGCCTGACCCGGGGAGCAGTGCGTCCCCCGCGCCCGTCGAAGCGGGACGGGAGGGCAAAAGAAGCCCCCGCCCTCCCCCCGGCCCCCTCCCCTGCGGTCCTCCTTGTCCAATACAACCTGCTGCCGGCAGCAAATCGCCGCCGGCAGCCTACTTGCTCAGAGGATTCCTAGGGATTTTGGCGACGCACGAGCTCCCCGTCGTCTGTGAGCTCAAGTCTTCCGGCTGGGTTAGGTGAGAGGTACAGACCGGCAGGGTGCATGTGATAGTGGACTTTCGGCATCGTCGCGAATACCCAGGTCAGGAGGTCCGCCAGCACGGTTTCCTTGCCACCATCCGACTGCACATAACCTGTCAGGCGTTGACCGGACGGAGACAGCGCATAAAGGCGCCCTTGTCCATCACCCACATCGAGGATTGTACCCCTGTCTAGGACGAATAAACCATCTATCGCAGGGCGTTCCACCGGCCGCAACTCCTCATCCCACGACTTTAGTTCTTCTACTATTCTCGGCAAACTGACCTTCGACTCGAACGCGAAACCAAAGTATGGCCTTCTAAATAGGAATTTGCGATCGCCCTCGATCATGCGCACTGCATCCGGACTGACGAGCAACTTCTTGAACGCCTTCGCCTTGTCGAAGTAGTCTCGTAAATGAGTGTTGACGTCGTTGATCCCGGCCTTAATTTCCGCAGCGCATTGCACGGCCTCAATAATGAAAGATTGGGGCAAGGCCCAGTCGCTTGTTAGTGCCACATGGTAGTCGTTTGACACCACTAAGTCCGTTTGCTTGCTGCGCAGACCGTCAATGTTGAAAACCTCGCCGTGTCCAATCCTATTGTGCGTAGGAAGGTAGCGACTCAAGAAGTCTCTGAAAGCAACCTCGGCTTGGCCGCCTTTGATTCCTGCATGTTCGTATCGCTGTCGTATGTATGCCAACTCAAGCCTTAGTAACCTCTCCTCTCGAATGAGGCTACTCCTCATTATCTCGTGGCCTGACGGTGAATCGTTCCCCGCTGGTGTCACGCCCGTAGCCTAGCCCCCCAGCTCCGCCAGCGAGCCCTCCAGCAGGCGCATGCCGAACTCCATCCCCAGGGGCAGGGCGCGCTCGTCGATGATGAAGCCTGGGTCGTGGTGGCGCCCGGCCACGCCGTTGGACTCGTTGCGCGCCCCCAGCCAGAAGTAGCAGCCCGGACGCTCCTCCAGGAAGTAGGCCATGTCCTCCGCCCCCATCCCCCGCGAGACGCGCGCCTCCGTCCCGAAGTAGCGCTCCCCCTCCGCCTGCACGAACGCCGTCACGGCCTCGTCGTTCACCAGCGGCGGGCAGCTCGTGTTGTGCTTGATCTCGGCCGTCGCCCCGAACGCCGCGCAGACGCCCGACACCACCTCCTCGACCTTCGCCAGCATGCGCGCGCGCACGCGGTCGCTGTAGGTGCGAATCGTGCCCCGCAATTCCGCCGACTCCGCGATCACGTTCCCGCGGAAGCCCGCCTCCAGCTTCCCGATGGTCAGCACGGCCGTCTCCAGCGGCGGCAGCGAGCGGCTCACGACCGTCTGCAGGGCCGTGATCACGTGCGCCGCCACCACGACGGCGTCGACCGACTGGTGCGGCGAGGCCGCGTGCCCGCCCCGACCCGTGATCGTGATGCGCAGGCTCGTGGGCGAGGCGAAGAAGGGCCCCGGCGCCACGTTGATCTCGCCCACGGGCACGTCGGCGCTGATGTGCAGACCCAGGCAGCGGTCGACGTTCGGCTTCTTCAGGATGCCTTCCTGGATGCACAGGGCGGCCCCGCCCGAGGCCTCCTCCGCCGGCTGGAAGACGAAGCGCACGCTCCCCGCCAGCGACTCCCGCGCCTCCGACGCCAGCTGCGCCAGCCCCAGCGCGATGGCCGCGTGCGTGTCGTGACCGCAGGCGTGCATCACGCCCTCGTTCTCCGAGGCGAAGGGCAGTTCCGTCTTCTCCGGCACGGGCAAGGCGTCGATGTCGGCCCGCCAGAGCACGCACGGCCCTTTGCGCGTGCCCTTCACGAGCGCGGTCGCGCCCGTGTTCGCGATGGGGCGCACGTCTTCCACGTCGAGCTGCGAGAGCCGCTCGAGGATGACGCGCTGCGTGCGCTCCTCCTTCCAGGAGAGTTCGGGATGCCGGTGCAGGTCGCGCCGCACGGCGACCACGTCGTCCGTGATGCGCTCCACTTCCTCGCGCACGCTCGGGAGTTTGGCTTGTCGATTCACGGCGGCGAGCTTACCACCTCACCCGTCCCCCCCACGGAGCGCGCGTACGTCTCGCGGAACAGCGCCGCCCAGGCCTCGTCCGTGGAGGGCGGCCCCGTGAATCCGGGGCACTGGTCGTGGCGCAACAGCAGCGGCAGTGCCCCCTCCACCACCGCCCGCCCCGCGACCACCGCCTCCACCGCCCGCCTCCCCGCTTCGGGCGAGGACCGCGCGGGGCGCCCGCTCGCTGGGTCGACGAACACCACCTGGTGCGGGTACGACCGGCACGCGTCCGGCCGCCCCTCGTACTGCTCGCAGGCGAGCTCGGCGCTCAGGAAGACGCAGTGATTTTCCCGCCGCCCCAGCACAAACGGTGTCGCGAGCGGCAGCGTGAGGACCTCGCCGTCCTCGCTCTCAAGGAAGCGCGAGGGGGAGAGGCCGCTCGTCGCCGCCATCCGCTCCACCTCCCCCTCGTCGAGCGCGACGTTGAAGGCGCGGCAGCAGTAGGCGTCGCAGCTGTGCGGCTGGCAGATGAAGCCTGGCTCGCCGGGGAGCACCAGCCGGTAGCTCCCGTAGCGCCCCTCGACGCGCGCCCAGGCGGCCTGCAGTTCCACTGTGCGAATCGCCATCTCGGCAGCCTACCGCAGCCTTCTATCGGGTGTCGGCTCGGTCACCGAGAACCGAGGGGCCTATGCCCCACGAGCCCCAATCCAGGAGGTTCTCGATGGCCTTCCGGAGGGCGACCGTGTCCATCCCCTGCTCAAGGAGAGATGCCACCTGCTGCTCAACCGACAAGTGCTCGCTGTCCTGCAGCACTACCGAATGAACATTCCGGTAAGTGGTAAACAGGTAGACCCCATCCTCCTCACCGTCCTCGTGATACCCGAGCTCCTCAAGCCTGGCGGCGAGGAGAGAGAACGGCCTGCTAGGCGGCAAGGGGCAGTTCGTCGACGGAAGGGTTGTGGAGCGCCGGCCGCGCCTGGGGCCGTGGCGGATCGCCGATCTCGTACGTCATCCCGCGGGCATCCATGAATTCCGCCAGCGCAACAAGGCCTTCCTTCTTAACGCGCCTGACGAGCAGGATGTGGGCTTTCCCGTTTCTGCTCTCGGCCTCGTCTCGCGTCTTGCCGGTGGTGACGATGCCGGTCTCCAGCGCCTTCGTCGTCCAGTGGTCTTCATGCTCCACGCTTCGAACCGTCACCGTGAAGTGCACCGTCGCCTGGACAGCATCAGCCATGCCCTGCCTCCTCTTCCGGAAACGGGACGCCCATCAGGTCGGGCGCCCGTATGTCCTGAAAGGTACACGCGCTTTTGCAATTGGCAAGCGTCCGGGGCTTGCATCCGGAGCGATCGGAACCCAGTGACCTCATTCTGGAACGCTCTGGGGCCAGGTACACGACGCGCCCGACCCTTGCGGTTGAGCCGCCCCCGCGAGAGACTTGACGGAACATGTCCGCACTATCCGCGGTACGAATGGAGCGCGCCCTCGCCCCGGTCTCACCGGGGCGCACCCTCGGGCGAGCGTAGCGCCGCGGCCCTCCCGCGAAGGGCCGCGTTCGATCCTGACATCCGGCAGCCCGATACCTCGCGCCCAGGCAGCGCGATCCGGACTTGAGCATCCCCTCGGAGGAGCGACCCTAATGCCCGAAAAGATCCATATCTTCGACACCACCCTGCGCGATGGCGAGCAGTCTGCCGGTGTCGCCTTCACCCCCGAAGAGAAGCTCGAGATCGCGAAGCAGCTTCAGCGCCTCGGCGTCGACATCATCGAGGCGGGCTTCCCCTGCTCCACCCCGGGCGACCTCGAAGCCGTCAAATTGATCTCGCGCGAGGTGCGCGACGCTACCATCTGCGCCCTCGCCCGCGCCGTCGAGAGCGATGTCGATACGGCCTGGGAGTCCATCAAGGACGCCGAGGATCCCCGCATCCACGTCTTCATCAACAGCAGCGATATCCAGATGGCCCACCAGCTGCGCAAGGACCGCGAGCAGGTGCTGACCCAGGCCGAGGCCATGGTGAAGCACGCCGCCACCTACACGAGCAACGTGGAGTTCAGCCCCATGGACGCCACCCGCTCCGACCCGCACTTCATCTACACAATCGTCGAGCGCTGCATCGACGCGGGCGCGACCGTGATCAACATTCCCGACTCCGTCGGCTACGCTATCCCCTCCGAGCTCGGTTCGCTCTTCGACATGATTCAGGAGAACGTGCCCAACATTCACAAGGCCCGTCTCAGCTTCCACGGCCAGAACGACCTCGGCATGTGCACGGCCAACACCATGACCGCCATCGAGCACGGCGCCCGCCAGGTCGAGGTCACCATCAACGGCATCGGCGAGCGCGCCGGCAACACCTCCCTCGAGGAGGTCGTGATGGCCATCAAGACGCGCAAGGACTACCTCGGCGACATCGACTGCGAAATCGACACGCGCGAGATCTACCGCTCCAGCAAGCTCGTCGAGCGCCTCTCCGGCATGCCCGTCCAGTGGAACAAGGCCGTCGTCGGCAAGAACGCCTTCCGCCACGGCTCCGGCATCCACCAGGACGGCATCCTCAAGCTGCGCGAGACCTGGGAGATCATGGACCCGCTCGAGATTGGTATTCCCCAGGGCACGCAGCTCGTGCTGGGCAAGCTCTCCGGCCGCCACTACTTCAAGCAGCACATGGAGGGCCTCGGCTACGAGCTCACGGCGGAGGAGCTCAACCGCGCCTTCAGCGCCTACAAGGAGCTCGCCGACAAGAAGATCGAGGTCGACGACCGCGACCTTGAGGCGATCGTCGGCGACAACCTCCAGTCCTTCACGGGCGATGGCTGGCGCATCGAGCATGTGCAGGTCTCCAGCGGCGACCACGCCACCCCCACCGCCACCCTCCGCCTCCTCTCCCCCGCGGGAGACGTCCTCACCGATGCCGCCATCGGCAGCGGTCCCGTCGACGCCGTCTACCGCGCCATCAACCGCATCACGGGTCTCTCGCCCGAACTCACCGAGTTCAGCGTGAACGCCGTCACCGAAGGCATCGACGCCCAGGGCAAGGTCACCATCCGCATCGAGGATGAGGGCCAGACCTATACCGGCCGGGCCGCTGATACGGACATCATTGTTGCCAGCGCGAAGGCGTACGTGGCCGCCCTCAACCGGATGGTCAACGTCCGCGCGCGTCTCCAGGGAGCGACCGTCAATAGCTAGTCCCTGGACGACGGAAGTCTCACACCGGAGGGTGTTGCAGGCGCTCGCCGCCGTCGCGCTCGTCCTCCTCACACTGACCCTGCTCAGCGGCTGCAAGCGCGACAAGTCGTGGCTCACGTCGCCTTCGGCGAAGGCGCTTCTCGGCGTCACCGCCCCGGCCGTCCTCGCCTTCGACCCGCCCGGCGAACCTCCCGCGCCCGTCCCTGCCCCCGAGGGCTGGCGGCTCACCGTCGACCTCGCCCTCTTCGGCGAGCTCGAGAACGGTACCCCCGCCCTCGCCATCCTCCTCGATATCGAGAGCGAGCCCGGCGCCGCCATGGACCTCTGGTTTTCGGATGACAGGGGCGTCCTCGCCCGCTGGTCCGGCGGCTCCACCGAGAACTACCGCGGCGATGTCTGCTTCCAGCTCCCCCTCGCAAGCGAGGACGGCGAGCACGTCCTCCCCCTCGCCGGCACCACCGGCCACACGCTCACGGTCGCCTTCCTCGACGAGGAGGGCCAGGTCATCCTCTCGGTCACGCGCGGCATCGCCAGCTTCGTCCCCCAGCTCAGCGGCGCCCCCGCCGGCTCCGAGGTCTTCCGCGACCTGGTGGCCTGCCCGTAGGGGCTGTTACCCGAGGATTCCCCTCGTTACTCGAGCGATCTGTTCCGTCGGCTCGTCCGTGGAGGAGTGCTCGCGCAGCCAACTGGCGAGATCCTCCACGGAGTGTGACTCTTCGCTGAGGTTGCTCTCTGATGCGTAGCGCTCACAGGTCTCCACGAGAGCGAGACCCAACGCACCGACCAGCGCTGCCGGCAATGCCTGTGTCGTTGCCCGCAGGCGAGCGGCCGTTCGGATGAACTCGCTGGTGCTCACGCCCTCCCGCCTGGCCGCCTCACGAATGTCTGCGATCTCCTTCGACGTGAAGCGGAGCGAATACACGCTCATGACCTCGCGCTCGGGCTCATGGACCTCTGCGTTCTCGTAGTCCCAGTCGCCTTGTGTGCTCATGCTAAATCCCCTGCCTTTCCGCGAGGATGCGTTCATGTCTATTGGCTGGCATTGCTGTGATGGGACGCCAGACTGTAGGAGAGTCGGTCGCCACGACGACGATGGTGATTAGCCTCCCGCCACGATCGCGCCCGATGACCTTGTAGTCCCCGCTCCCCGCCCGCTTGTTGCGGATCGAGAGGTAGCGTCCGAGGGGAACGGCCCCAACATCGGCGGGGTCAACATGTCTCGAGACGTGCTCTTCGTTGTGGTCATCCCACTCGAACCCCGTGATTCGTACGTATTACGACCGTATAGACGCACCGTTCGCGTGTCAAGGGCAAGGCCAGGGGGTGGTGCTCTCAGCCCTCAGTTAATGAGGCGCCGGCGCATCAGCTTCACCGCCAGCACGTAGAACACCGCCGTTACCACCGCCAGCCAGGCGAGGCTGCCCAGCATCGACCACTCCAGGTTCCCGTTGACAAGCCCCCGGTAGATGTCGACCACGTGCTTGAGGGGCATGAACCAGCCCAGGATCTGCACCCACCGCGGCATCGCGTCGAAGGGGAAGAACGCGCCCCCGAACCAGAACAGCGGGTTGATGACGAGGTTGAAGAAATAGGCGAAGTGGCTCATCGCGCGCGCGATCGAGGCGAAGCAGATCGAGATCGAGCTGAAGAGCAGGCCCGGCAGCACCCCTACCGGCACCGCCAGGATGGCCCAGGGCGAATCCACCATGTGCAGCCACGGGTTCAGGATGGACGCCACGATCAGGATGTAGGTGCCGTTCACCAGCGCCCGTGTCGTGCCCCAGAGAATCTCGCCCGTGATCACGTCGTCAACGCTGATAGGCGTCGCGATGATCGATTCGTACGTGCCCTGCACCTCCAGCCGCATGTAGCTTCCCCAGGCGCACTCGAAGGTGGCGGCGAACATGGGGAAGAGCGCCAGCAGCCCGGGCGTCAGGAACTCGACGTACTTCTCGCCGCTGTCCAGTTCCACGAACTGCCCCAGCGCCAGCCCCAGCGCGAGGATGATCGCGAACGGCTCGACCGCGATGCCGAGGAACTCCGTCTTCCAGTTGCGCAGCGTCGCGTCGCGGTTGCGCTGCCATACGCGAACCGCGCCCCAGGAGATGTCGGGTGTGAGTGCGAAGGCGGTCAATTGAGCAACCCCCGTCCCGTGAGCAGCAGGAACACGTCCTCCATGTTCCCCGGGCGCAGGTGGGCGCGGTGGGGGTCGCCCACGCGCTCCGCCGCCATCGCCGAGGCGGGCCCGCCCCCGAACACGTAGGTCAGGTCCTCGACCTGCTCCACGCTGAAGCCGTCGCCCTGCGGGAACTCGGCGAGGAGCGCGTCGCGCTCCCGCGGCGGCAGCCGCAGCTCCAGCACCTGCGGCCCCGCCACCTCGGCGATCAGGTCGTGCGGACGCCCTTCAACCATGATCTTCCCGCGATGCATGATTACCAGCCGGTCGCAGAGATGCGTCGCCTCCTCCATGTAGTGCGTCGTCAGCAGCATGGTCACGCCCCGGCTCTTCAGCAGCCGCAACTGCTGCCAGACGAGGTGGCGCGCCTGCGGGTCGAGCCCCGTCGTAGGCTCGTCCAGGATCAGCACCTGGGGGTCGTTCACCAGTGCCCGCGCGATCGTCAGCCGTCGCTGCATGCCCCCCGAGAGGTCGTCGACGTTCGAGTTGGCGCGGTCGTCGAGCTGGAACAGCTTGAGCGCCTCGTCGATGCGCTCCCGTACTTCGTCGCGGCCCAGCCCGAAGTAACGGGCGTACACCTCGAGGTTCTGGCGCACGAGCAGGTCGGGGTCGAGGTTGTCGTCCTGCGGCACCACGCCAAGTATGGCCTTCACCTTGCGCGGGTCCTCCCCCACGTCCATCCCCGCCACCCGCAAGTGTCCCGCCGTCACGGGCGATGTTGCCGTGATCATGCGGATCGTCGTTGTCTTCCCCGCCCCGTTCGGCCCGAGCACGCCGAAGCACTCTCCCTTGCGGATGTCGAACGAGATGTCGTCGACCGCGACGAAGTCGCCGTAGTGCTTCACGAGGCCGCGCGCTTCAATGAGGGCGGGTGTCACGGGTGATGTCCTCTCTCACGGTTGCCGGCGTCGGCGACGAAAGGCCGCCCGCCGGCGGCTTCTGGCCGCCGGGCTGCGAATTGCCCACGGACAACAGGCTGGGAGCCATCGTAGGAAGGCCGCGGCGCTACGTTCAATCGCCGCTGGCTGCCTCCGCGACCCGCAGGGAGAGTTCCGTCCCGCCCCGCAGCGGCAGGGTCGCCGAGGCGAAGCCGTTGGCCGGGTTCTGCACCCAGGCCACGTACGCCTCCATCTCGAACGGAAACGACCCCACGTTGTCGGCCATCACCATGCCGCCCACGCGCACGTGGGGCGCCAGCAGCTGCAGGATCGTCAGGTTCAGGTTGGGGAAGCCGTCAATCAGCACGAGGTCGAGCGCCCCGCCGGGGTCGCCCAGCGTTTCGCGCGCGTCGCCCACGCGTATCTCGGCGAATTCCGCCAGCCCCGCCTCCGTGAGGTTCGCCCGCGCCACCGCCGCCTTCGAGGGCTCTATCTCGCTCCCGATCACGAGCCCCCCGCCGTTGTCGCGCATGGCCGCCGCCAGGTAGGTCGTCGAGACCCCGAACGAGGTGCCGAACTCGGCCGCCCGCCGCGCGCCCAGCGATCGAGCCAGCAGGTAGAGCAGGTTGCCCTGCTCCCGCTCCAGCGAGATGTACTTGTCGCTGAAGAGCTCCACCGCCCCCTCGGCGTTGAACGGCCGTGGCTCCGGCTGCGGGTCCGGCGGAGCCCCCTGCGCGAACGCCTCCATCTCCGCCTCCGCCGCTGCGTGCAGCCGGTTCAGGACTGCCCGCACGCGCGGGTCGGGCACGACGCTGTGGGGGTCAGTCGAGCTCATCGTCATCCTCATCCTCCCTGGTGTCGCCCTCGTCGTCCTCGTAGATCTGCGTCTCCTGCCAGCCATCCTCGGGCAGCGCGTCCGCGGCGGACATCTTCTCGGTGGGGCCGTCTTCGTCTTCCGTCAGATCTTCCACGTTCTCGCGACGGAAGTCGCGCCGCGTGTAGGCGCGAACGTCGCTGATGCTCGACCTGGGGAAGCTCACCTTCCCTGCCTGGGAGGGGTCCTGGTATTCCTCCCGCACGATGATGCGCGGCGGCTCCCCGGTGCTCACGAGCGCCGCCGAGTAGCGGTTACCCCCGCCCATCAGCCGCGCAAGCCGCAGGCCCACCCGCGGCTCCACCATCCCCAGGTAAACGCCCCCCGGCGTGACCGCGTTGATGGCGTTGCCCCGTACCTCCAGCTCCACCGGGTCGCCCGCGTCGAGCATTCCCAGGGCGTCGGGCCGACCCGCCTCAAGCCGCACGACCGCCGCCTTCCCGACCTCCTCGATGAAGAGCCCACGACTTATCGGCGCGGCGGGCGCGGCCGCGGGCTCCTCCTCCTTCGCTTGCGCGAGGCGGTTCAGGTTCCGCTGCGCGATGGCGTTCGTCGGGTCCACCGCGAGCGCTTTCTCGTAGACGAGCCGAGCTTCGTGAATCTTGCCGAGCTCGGTGAAGGCTTTCCCCAGCCGGTTGTAGACCTCCGCGTCATCGCCGAAGCGCGCGATCAGCTCGCGGTTGACCGCTGCCGCCTCCCGCCAGCGCCCGGCTACCGCCAGCTTCACCGCCTGCTCGTTCGCCGACTGTCTCGCCATCGGCGTGTCGGGCAACCTGGCTGAAAGCTCGCTCATCGGCGGCAGAATAGGGCCGTCCCCCGTGAGCGGCAATGCCCCTGACGCTTCCGTACACTGGCACGCGCCGGCAATCCGCGGGCGTACAATCGCCCGTCATGGACACCATCCCCATCGTCATCTCCGGAAGCGGCAACATGGGCCGCCAGGTGGCCCTCGCCGCCGCCGCCGACCCCGCCACCGAACCCCGTGCCTTCATCGATGCTCTCGGCGAGGGCGATTCCTGCGAGGGGCTCCCCCTCTACCGCGAGGCCGGACCCGCCCTCGACGCCCACCATCCCGAGGTCATCGTCGACTTCTCGAACGCCGCCTGGACCCCCGTCCTCGCGCGCGCCGCTCTCGAACGCGGCGTGCGCCTCGTCATCGGCACCACCGGCCTGCCCGCCGAATTCCTCGACGAGCTCCGGGAGGAGGCGGGCGCACGAAAGCTCGGCGTCGTGGTCGCGCCCAACTTCGCCATCGGCGCCGTGCTGCTCATGCACTTCGCCCGCCAGGCCGCGCGCTTCTTCGACCACGCCGAGATCATCGAGCTCCACCACGCCGGCAAGGTCGATGCCCCCAGCGGCACTGCCAAGGCCACTGCCGAGCAGATGGTCGAGGCCCGCGGCGAGCCCTTCGAGCGCGTCGAAGCCGAAGTCCAGACGGTTCCCAACACCCGCGGGGGCGAGGTGGGCGGGGTCACGCTCCACTCCGTGCGCCTGCCCGGTCTTGTCGCCCACCAGGAGGTGCTGCTCGGTGGCCTCGGCCAGACGCTCACGCTGCGGCACGACAGCACCGGGCGCGATTCGTTCATGCCCGGCGTGCTCGCGGCGGTCAAGGCCGTGCGCGAGACAGAGGGGCTCGTGGTCGGCCTCGACGAGCTCTTCGGGCTCTCCTGAGCCCGCGACCTACGCCTCCGGCCCGCTGCTGTTCGAGCTGCCGTTCAGCGGCAGCTCGGCCTGGTCCGCCCGCCTGCGCTGCGAGTCGCCCGCGTCGAAGTTGGCGATGCTCGCCACACGGTCGTTCTTCCCGACCTTCATCACCGTGACGCCCTGCGTGTTGCGCCCCAGCAGGCTGATCGAGTCCACCTTCGTCCGGATCAGAATGCCGTCCTCCGAGACCAGCATCAGCTCTTGCTTGGGGGCCACCATCCGCACCGCCGCCACGTTCCCCGTCTTGGGGGTGATGTTGAGCGTGCGCACACCCTGACCACCCCGCCCCTTGACCGCGTACTGGTCCACTGCCGTGCGCTTGCCGAAACCACGCTCCGTGATGACGACCAACTGGGCGTCCGGCACGCCGGGCTGGACCGTTTCAGCGCCCACCACGTAGGCGTCGCCGAGCAGCTTGAGGCCGCGCACGCCTCCGCTCACGCGGCTCGCGCTGCGCAGCTCCCCTACCCTGAAGCGGATTGCCTGGCCGTCGCTCGAGACGAGCACAACATCGCCAGCTTCGGAGGCCAGCCGCGCCGCGATCAGCTCGTCGCCGTCGTCGAGGCGCATCGCGATCTTGCCGTTGCGCCGCACCTCCTCGAACTCCTTCAGGGGCGTCTTCTTCGCCTGCCCCTGACGTGTCGCCAGCACCATGAAGTCGTGCTCGTACTCCTTCACGACCACCACCGTCGTCACCCGCTCGCGCTGATGCATCTCGATCAGGTTCGTGATGAACGAGCCCTTCGCCTGCTTCTTCGAGTCGGGGATGTCGTAGGCGCGCAGGTGGTAGACCTTCCCCTGGTCGGTGAAGAAGAGGATGTTGTCGTGCGTGTCGCCTACGACCAGCTTCATCACCGCGTCCTCGTCGCGGACGGCCGCCCCGCGGCTCCCCTGACCACCCCGGCGCTGCGTGCGGAACTCGTGCAGCGGCGTGCGCTTCACGTAGTTGCGCAGGCTGAGCGTGATGACGCACTCCTCGTGCGGCACCAGGTCCTCCTCGCGGAAGCTCTCCGGGTCGCCCTCCACGATCTCCGTGCGGCGGCCGTTGCCGTACTTGCCCCGCAGCTCCTGCAGGTCGTCCTTGATCAGGAAGTCGATCTTGCGCGGGTTGGCGAGCAGGTCCTCCAGGTAGGCGATGCGCTCGATCAGCGCCTGGTGCTCGTCCTGCAGTTGCTGCCGTTCGAGCGCGGCCAGCCGCCGCAGCTGCATGTCGAGGATCGCCCGCGCCTGCAACTCGGAGAACTCGAACGGCTCCGCTTGCAGGAGACCCAGCGCCGCCGACGCCGACTCCGCCCCCCGGATCGTCGCGATCACCTGGTCCAGCATGTCGATCGCGCGCAGCAGACCGGTCAGGATGTGCTCGCGTTCCTGCGCCTTCTGCAGCTGGTGCTCGCTGCGGCGCCGCAGCACCTCGCGACGGTGGTTGAGGTACAGGTCGAGCGCGCGCTTCAGCCCCACCCGCCGCGGCGACCCATCGACGATCGCCATCATGTTGATCGCGAACGTCGAGCGCATGGCAGTGTGCTTGTAGAGCAGGTTCTTGATCTGCTGCGCCGAGCCCTCGCGCTTCAGCTCGATGACGACGCGCATCCCGTTGCGGTCGCTCTCGTCGCGCAGGTCGGCGATGCCCTCGATCTTCTTGTCGCGCACGAGGTTCGCGATCTTTTCGATCAGCGTGGCCTTGTTCACCTGGTAGGGCAGCTCCGTGATGATGATCTGCGTCCGCCCCCGGTTCCCCTCCTCCACCGACGTGCGCGCGTGCATCGTGACGCGGCCGTGGCCCTCGCCATAGGCGTGCCTGATCTGCTCGCTGTTCTCCCCCACCAGGGCGATGCCGGCCGTGGGGAAGTCCGGCCCCTGCACGAACTCCAGCAGGTCGTCGAGCGTCGCCTGCGGGTTCTCGATCAGCAGCACTGCCGCGTCGACGATCTCCTCCAGGTTGTGCGGTGGGATGTTCGTCGCCATCCCCACGGCGATGCCCGAGGAGCCGTTCAGCAGCAGGTTCGGCAGACGCGAGGGCAGGATCACCGGCTGCTCGTAGCGACCGTCGTAGTTCGGCTCGAAGTCGACCGTGTCCTGGTCGATATCCGCGACCAGCTCCTCCGCGATCGGCGCCAGACGCGCTTCCGTGTAGCGCATCGCCGCCGCCGGGTCGCCATCGACGCTGCCGAAGTTCCCCTGCCCGTCCACGAGCGGGTAGCGCATGGAGAAGTCCTGCGCGAGGCGCACCATCGCCTCGTACACGGGGCTGTCGCCGTGGGGGTGGTAGCGACCCATGACGTCGCCCACGATTCCCGCCGACTTGCGGTAGGTCGTGCCCGCCCGCGCACCGCCATCGAACATGCCCCAGACGATGCGTCGCTGCACCGGTTTCAGGCCGTCGCGCACATCCGGCAACGCCCGCGAGACGATCACGCTCATGGCGTAATCGAGGTAGCTCGTGCGCATCTCCTGCTCGAGGTCGATAGGCCGGATCGTGCTCGTTTCTTCCATGCTCATCCGGGGGAAACTCCAAAGGGAACGGCGGCTGAAACCGCTAAGGCAATTGTACCAATTCTGCGGTTACGGGGCCTCCCGATGGTCAAGGAACGCCGTGGGGGATGGGGTAATTCCCGTGGTTGGGGTGTTAGCCTCAGCGGAGTGCTACGAACCTGCCGCAATCGCGCACTGGTCGCTCTCGCTACCGTGCTCCTCCTGCTGTTGCTCGCCTGCGGGGGCGAAGAAGCTGCCTCGCCTGCGTCGACAGCCACCCCGCCGGCGGAAACTCACGAAGGAGCGGCGTCACCAAGTGCAACGTCCTCCCCGGACGGAGTTCGAACAGCATCGGTGCCTGAGGCCACCCCCTCACCAGCAACCGACACTCGAGCGGCCACCCAGGCGGCTGCCACCCCAGAAACACCCGCACCCACGGCCACCCGCGTTCCCGAGGAGTGGGTGCCGGTGCCCTTCGACGATGTCCTGGTCGATGTTGGCGTGTCCCATGCCTGCGCGATCGACACTTCGGGCGAATTGGTCTGCTGGGGTCGCAACTACTGGGGAGAGGTAGACCCGCCCTCCGGCAAGTACCGGTCCGTCCAGGTCGGCCCCGAATATTCCTGTGCATTGCGAGAATCGGGCGAGGTGGAGTGCTGGGGAGGAGCGAATTGGGCAGGCGAATTGGACACTCCCTCGGGGCGCTATCGAGCGCTGAGTGCAGGCGCATTGCACAACTGCGTGCTCACCGAGTCAGGGGAGATCTCCTGCTGGGGATTCGGGGGATTCGATCACCATGGTGAAACGGTCGTCCCGCAAGGACGGTATCGCTCGGTGGCTGCAGGCTTGTTATCCACCTGCGCGGTACGAGAGACCGGCGAAGTCGCATGTTGGGGTGATAACTACGCTGGTCAGGCGGATCCGCCGGCAGGCCGGTATCGCTCCGTGACCGCAAACCTCTCGGGAAGTGGTGCTCACGCCTGCGCACAGACGGAAGCGGGGGAAATTACTTGCTGGGGTTCGAATGAGTTTGGCCAGGCCGACGCACCAGAGGGTAAGTTCCGTGCCGTCAGCGCGGGCGGGCTCCACACCTGCGGAGTGAGGGAGTCCGGAGAAGTAGTTTGCTGGGGTAACAACGAAGCAGGCGAGACCGATGCCCCCGAGGGCAAATACCGCTCGGTGCACGCTGGCTACAGCTTTTCTTGCGCCGTTTCGGAGTCGGGCGAGGTGGATTGCTGGGGCTTTGATGCCTACGCGGCCGTCGACTCCAATAGCGTTCGTTCGGTGCATCCCACCGCATATGCGGGATGCTTCCTGCACGAGTCGGGAAGGGTCCGTTGCTGGGGGTTTCTGGGAATGCCCGCTGCCGCCGCCGACGTTACCTACCAGGCCGTAGACGTAACGAAGCGGTCAATTGTGCAGTTTGTAACCGTCGTCTGTGCCACTCGGGAGTCGGGCGAATTGGATTGCTGGGGTGGCGGCGAGCTCTTCCGGCCCCCCCGACGAGGCTCAGGGCCCCTATCGCTCCGTGAGCATGGGCGTGCACCACGGCTGCGCGGTGTTCGTATCGGGAGAGATCGCGTGCTGGGGATCCGACGGTCGCGCTTACGACCATACCCCGGGGGGCGCGTTCACAGCTGTGAGTGCAGGCGCCGGGTACACCTGCGGTCTGCGGGAGTCCGGGGAAGTCGCGTGCTGGGGACGGAACGACTTCGGGCAGTCGGACCCGCCGGAGGGGACCTATACCTTCGTTAGCGCTGGTTATGTGCATGCCTGTGCGATTCGGAAGTCGGGCGAGGTGGACTGCTGGGGCAAGAACAAAGATGGCCTGACAGACGCCCCGGAAGGCAAGGTCCGGATGGTGACGGCAAGCTTTGGCCTCGTGCCGAGTTGCGGCATTCGCGAGTCGGGCGAGCTCGTCTGCTGGGGGAAGGAGGACTTCTGGGAATGGTCCATGCGCTCCACGCGTCCTCCTGATCCCAACGATCGCTTCCGCTGGGTGAGTGCCGACGATTCATCGTTCTGTGCCGTAAGCGAATCCGGGAGCGTCACCTGCTGGGGCGCGGGTGCCTTCAAGACGAGGCCCCCCGGCCTCGCGGTAAAGGAGTAGCCCCCGCCCCCTACCCCGCCGCCAGCTCCCGCAGCAGCGACTCCGCCCGCTCCAGACGCTCCAGGATGCCCCACTGACCGTGGATGTTGAGCGTCATGTTGCCGGCGTTGCCGCGCACGCCCGCCACCCGGCCCGCCTCCCCCACGTCGCGCTGGTAGCGCGCCACCTCGTCCGAGTCCGCGCCGAACGCCGCCGTCAGGATCTCGGCCGTGCGCGCGTCCCACTGGTCGTAGTCGAACGGGTTGGGACCGGTGCCGCGCAGGCGCGGGATAAGCGCGATCTGCGCCTCGATGCGGGCTTTGTCGGCGGTGCTCGCGGGCATGCGCGCGATTCTACCCACGAGCGTCGCTAGCCGCCCGCCCCGCCCCCGCCCAGCGTTCGCGTCATGGTGACCGCGTCCTCCCCGTCCGGGTAGTAGCGCCGCCGCTCCCCCACCTCCTCGCAGGTCCGAGGCGTCGTCGATCGCCGCCACCGCCGCGATGTCGGCCTCCTCCAGGGGCAGGACGAACGGCTCGGCCACGACCCCATCGTAGCGCTGCTTTGACAACCGCCCCCGCGACGGGTTCCCTGTGACCATGCGCGCCCTCGTCATCGCCAACGGCGACCCGCCCTCCGCCGCGCTCCTCGACGAGCTGCGCGAGGGCGCGCTCGTCGTCGCCGCCGATGGCGGCGCCCGTAGCGCCCTTGCCCTGGGCGTCATGCCCGACATCGTCACCGGCGACCTCGACTCCATCGGCGACGCCCGCGACGCTATCCCCCCCGACCGCATCCGCCCCAACCCCGACCCCAACGCCACCGACCTGGAGAAGGCCGTCGCGCTCTGCCTCGAGGAAGGCTGCGAGGCCGTCGACATCATCGGCGCCGCCGGCGGCCGCGCCGACCACGCCCTCGCCAACCTCAGCGTGCTCGCCCGCTTCGGGCGTCAGGCCCGTGTCCGCGTGGTCGACGAGCGTTTCGCCATCGAGCTCGTCAACGGCGAGGCCGAGGTCGATGGCCCCGCCGGGACGGTCGTCTCGCTCGTCGCCGTGGGGCGCTGCGAGGGCGTCACCACCAGCGGCCTCCGCTGGGAGCTCCACGACCACACGCTCGACTTCAGCGCGTACGGCGTCCACAACGAGATCGCGGCCTCCCCCGCCCGCGTCTCCGTGCGCTCCGGAGACCTCCTCCTCTTCCGTGGCCGCTGGGTCGAACACCACGCCTGAGCGCTCTGCCGCTCGCGGCTGACGAACGCCGCGCTACACTGCCCGTCCGCCCTCCCGGGCCGCGAGGAACTTGCCATGGAAGCCACAACGCTGGCCGTCGCCGACAGCCCCACCCTGAGTCCCGAGATCAACGAGATCCGGCAGCGCACCGCTGCGGTCGTCACCGAGGAGATCATCCCCAACGAAGATCACCTTCGTCGCGACGCCGCCGGCGCGGGCGAGCTCCGCGGGCGCATCCAGGAGCGGGTCAAGGCCGAAGGGCTCTGGGCGCCCCACCTGCCGGTCGAGTACGGGGGCATGGGCGTCGGCTTCCTCGGCCACGCCTACATGAACGAGGTGCTGGCCTGGAGCCCCTTCTCGAACCCCCTCTTCGGCGTTGTCGCCCCCGACTCGGGCAACCAGACGATCCTCATCAAGTACGGCACTGAGGAGCAGAAGCAGCGCTGGCTCGAGCCCTCCGTCCGCGGCGAGATCCGCTCCTGCTACTCCATGACCGAGCCCGACCAGCCCGGCTCCGACCCCTACTCCATCCAGACCCGCGCCGTCCGCGACGGCGACGAGTGGGTCATCAACGGGCGCAAATGGTTCACCTCCGGCGCCCACCGCGCCGCCTTCGCGATCGTCATGTGCCGCACCGAGGAGGAGGACGGCGAGGGCGGGGTCCGCGACAAGATGACCCAGATCATCGTTCCCACCGACGCCCCCGGCTTCAACATCATTCGCAGCGTCCCCGTCTGGGGCCACGACGGCGACCACTGCGAGATCGACTACGACAACGTGCGCGTGCCCGTCACCAACCAGCTCGGCCGCACGGGCTCGGGCCACCAGGCCGCCCAGGACCGCCTCGGCGCCGGCCGCGTCTTCCACTGCATGAACTCCATCGGCCAGATGTGGCGCGCCTTCGACCTCATGATGCAGCGCGTCATGACCCGCAACGTCCACGGCGGGCCCATGCAGGACAAGCAGTTCATCCAGGGCTTCATCGCCGACTCCTACATCGACATCCAGGGCGCCCGCCTCATGACCATCCACTGCGCCCAGCGCATCGACGCCGGCGTGAACGCGCGCACCGACATCTCCGCCATCAAGGTCGCCGTCCCCGCCGCCTTCGAGCGGGTCGTCGACCGCGCCATCCAGGTCTACGGGGCGAAGGGCGTCTCCACGGACACGCCCCTGGAGGGGATGTACCGGGGCGCCCGCACCCTGCGCATCCTCGACGGCCCCGACGAGGTGCACCGCATCGTCATCGCCAAGAACGTCCTCCGCCGCTACCGCGAGGGCATGTCCTGGGACTTCGGGGCGTAGGGCTATTCGGGCGCTGGAAGTAGTTCCTGCTGAACCACCTCTTGTTGGGGATTCTCGCCTCTAAGAGTTTCTTGATACCTGAGCAGCCTCTCAATGGAGGGGGCAAGCATTTCTAGTAGCCTTTGCCTCTGGGGGGGGGTGAATGCTGCCGCGATCTCCGGGCGAAACTTCGAGATGGTCGTGGCTAGTTCTCGCTGAAGGGTGTGGTAGGCGACTGCTGTCTCGGCCTCAAGCTCCGAACTCGATCTTGGCGCTCGGTAGCGGTATTGGTCCGCATTCTCTAGCACGTGATCAACGGCTTGCTTAACGCTGAGCCGCCCGCTCTTGACGGCCCGCCCAACCTCATCAGCCTGGTGAGCGTTGATACGCTCACCCCGCTGCTGAAGTTCGTAGTCTAGAGCACGAATGTGCTCAGCGGCTTCGCGCACGCGCTCGTCGAGTTCGGGCGAATCTCGCGGGATGGGAACATCCCGAGTTAGTTCCCGAACGTGTCGGCGAGCTAACCCTTGCACCGCATGGGTTCGCCCCTCGCCCGCTTCCAGGAGGCCGACGACGTCGTCGGGAAGGTGGGAGAGTCTTATGAATGCGCGAACTTGGCCGGGGGACTTCGAGATGGCTCGTCCAATCTCCTCGGTAGGCAGTTTGTGAACAGTCTGCAGTTCCCTGATCCCTCGGCTCAGCTCTAGCGGAGTCAGGTCTTCTCGCTGAAGGTTTTCTACGATGGTCTGAGCGGCAGCGGTCTCGTCGTTCTCTATAGCGACAATGGCTGGCACGGTCCGTCGTCCAGCGGCTCGGCTGGCGGCGACGCGTCGGTGACCGGCGATAATCTGGTAACGCCCGCTGCCAGCCGGCCTAACGCGGATCGGCTGAAGAACACCGTGTTCCCGGACGCTCTCCGTGAGTTCCGCAATGTCCAAGCCCTCACGAACGTTTCTCGATGGCGCCAGACTGTCTAGCGGGATCTCCATCGCTTCCATTACGAGTCCTCCTCCGTATCCGATTCAGCGTCGGTGCTGCCCTCGGGAATACTCTCCGCAAGCAAGGCTCGCTTTGCTTGCAGGGCTTCCTCCAGTATGTCGATCGCCTGGCCGATGGCCTGCACAGGAAATTGGTCGACAAGTTCCCGGAACTCAGTTACCGAAAGGAACTCTCTCGACCTTCCTGCACCCTGTTGGCCCATTGTCGAGTTCATGTTCTCAACTCGAGTAGTAAGGCCACGGAAGACGTCAGCCAATGTATTTCCTGGAATCTGTTGACCGACAGCATCGCCTGAGAGTCTGCCCAAGTCGTAGTACCGCTCGTTCTTTCGGTGATACCAAACAAAGAGTCGAGGCAAATAATTCGTTAGATCTTCCGGATCCCTCACGACACCGCCTTTTCGGAGAGTGGTTAACGCAGACCTAACTGCCTGCGTCGTAACCCCGGCGTATTGCTCTCGGAGTGCGTTGACCATTTGGCTCATAGATACATCGGCTCCAGGTTCCATAGCTCTCCAGAACTCGTGGAGTCGACTTGGCAAGGTAGTTACCACCCGTATGACCTCCTAGTGAGTGAGCTGAGTGGGAAGAGGGCACTTCCGCAATTCTGAGGCCGATGTCCGGCGGTAGGCCCCTTGAAGGTTGCGGGAGCGCGATTTCAGGGCTTCCCAGAATGTGGCCGACTCTAGTGCGCGGCTGACATCGGACCCTCGGTCGGTTTTGGGCGTGACCTCAAAGGCGGTATTCACCACCACCGTAGCTGGGTCATCGATCACAGTCCACGCTGGGCCACGGAACACATCGGCTATGGCGAATCGCGGGGATGTGGCAGGGCGGGGGAGACTGATGAACCGGTACCATGTTTCGGGCTCTTTCTGGATAGAGTCCCTAAGGCGAGGCCGGTTGGCGAGACGGTCGCGATGCCTCTCCAGGTAGGTTTCCGTTGCCGGGAACGCCGCGATGTCGACCAGTGCCCAACGCTCCCCGTCCGGCTCGTAGGGCCAGACCAGTAGGAAGTCTTCCTCGCGGTCCCGATGGAGGGTCCGCCCGCGAATGATCTCCCGCAGCCGACTCTCCTCGATTTTGAGAGTCCTCGCATCTGCCTTGGAGATGAGGAAAACGTCGTTCGCCCCCGTTGCCACTCCTGCCCGGACTGTTGCGATCTGCCCGAGTGACATCCCTGTAGACAGGTCGGCGGTCGCACGTGCACCGATGGAGCCGGTTGCGGATAACCCGGATGGACTGCATCGCAGTAGCGCTGGCTTGATTGATGCTGAGGGCCTGAAGCCGTTTTGGGGTACTGGATCCAGCCTCCAATTCCCATGATCTGCCAGCAATTCGCGGAGTCGGGTAGCGGCTGGCTGCACCCCGAGGCCCCCTGACACGATCAGGGCAAGCTCGCCTGTTGGATTGAGCAAGCGAAGTGACTTCTCGACGAACAGGAAACTTAAGTCGAAATTGCCTGTAGCGCTGCTGAATCGCTGTCGGTACTCGTCTCTGGCCGCCCCGGTGAGGTGGTGTGCTCGTACCCATGGAGGGTTGCCGATGATGAAGTCGTAGCGCTCCGTCTCGTCGAGAGAGAGCGCGTCCCCACAACGAACGTCCCAGTCCGAACCACTTCCGCCGAATCGTTGAGTCAGGCGCTCTTTCGAGGCCTCCACTCGGCTTGGGTCTTGCTCTATTCCGGTCAACGACGAGGTTATTTCTGCTAGGTCGGCCCCCACCTTGGTCTTAAGGACTCCCCCCGCAGCCTCAAGGAAGATACCTTCTCCACAGCCGAGGTCAAGGATCCGGCTGCCTCGCTCGATGGGGAGCTTCGAGACAGCACCAAGGGCTACCGCGTAGGGCGTGAAGACGTCCCGGCGCATTGCGAAGCCCCCTACCCCGCGACCTCCTCCACGAAGGCCGCGAGCTCCCGAGCGACCGACTCCGGCTCCAGCAGCATCTGCACGTGGCTTGCCTGCAGCTCGCGCACGGGCCAGCCTTGCTCGCCCGCCGCCGCCGCAGCCGAGTCGTACGTCTTTGAGAGTTGGATGTAGCCGACGGGTGCGTCCGGCCAGCTTGCCGGGACGGGCAGCGGCTCATCCAGCACCCCGATGGGGGTCGGGCGCTTCCCCGCGAACACTGTCGACGCCACGTCCAACGTGGTGTCGGGGTTCTTTGTGAGCGCCTCGCTCAGCAGGTCCAGCGGCCACCCGCGCACCGTCTCGTCGCTGCGTTCCAGACCGGGCTGCGGCCGCAGCCTGCCGCGAGGTGAGTAGGGCCGCACCGCGACGCTGCGGAACGCCTCCACGTCGGCGGGATTCTCGAAGAGGTCGAAGCGGCTCGCCCCGTCCCGTGGCAGGTCCGAGTCCACCAGCACGTAGGCCGCCGGACCGTTCTCGAGCTGTAGACCCAGCTGCGGCAGGAGCGGACCCGCCCCCGCGTGCCCCACCAGCACCGCCTCGCCCGTGTCCATCGACACGTTCGCGAACTCCAGGGCGAACTCCCTGCAGTGGTATTCCCAGTACCTCCCCCCGCGCACAGCCGGCGAGTTCAGCCCCGGGGTGACCGCGGTCGCGCCCAGCTTGCGCAGCTCGGCCGCGACTGGAACCCACGTAAACGGCCCGATTAGCGGTCCGTGCACCAGGATGAACGGTCTCATGAGAACACCTCCGTCGCCCCTGCGGTGGCGCGTGTGATTCTAGCGACATTCCGCCCGCGATCGAGGGGCGGGTCGGGCGGCTAGCTCCGGCGCAACCGCAAGCGTTCCGGCCAGAGCGCCGCCGCCGCCAGTACAAAGCCCGCTCCGACGAGAAACCAGCCTATCGATGCGACCCAGCACTCCATCGCGTTACTCCTCGTTCGCTGCCTCGTGGGCGGCGCGCGTCTCGCGTACCGACCACCAGACCTCGGCCTTGTCGAGACTCGTGATCTCGTTCCAGTGCGCCTCCACGTCGTCCGCCGTCGCGTTCGCGATGGCGACGCGCTCATTCTGCACGATCGCGGCCCGCCCGAAGGAGCCGCTGGCCGAGGTGATGATCATCCCGCTCGTCGTGCAGGAATCGCTGCACAGGTAGGTGACCGCCGGCGCCACGAGGTCGGGGCTCATCGCCGCTTCGCGCTCGGGCGTCATGCTGCCTACCGAGACGGTCATGCGCGTGGCTGCTCCCGGGTTGAGGCAGTTCACCATCACGTTGTACTTCTCGCCCTCGAGCTTGGCCACGTTCATCAGCCCGATCAGGCCCGCCTTCGCGGCCCCATAGTTGGACTGCCCGAAGTTCCCCAGGAAGCCCGAGTTCGACGTGGTCAGGACCACGCGGCCGTAGTGCTGCTGTCGGAACGCCGGCCAGGCGTGGTGAAGCAGGTTGTAGCCGCCCGTCAGGTGCACGGCGAGGACTTTCCCCCAGTCTTCCTCGGGCAGGTTGTGCAGTGCACGGTCGCGCAGGATGCCCGCGTTCGAGACGACGATGTCGAGCCGCCCCCACGTGTCGATCGCCTGCTTCACCATGCCGTAGGCGTCGTCTGAGCTGGTGACGTCGCCGGTGTTGGCGGCTGCGGTTCCGCCCGCCGCCTCGATCTCGCGTACGACCGACTCCGCCACGGAGATGTCGTCGCCCTGCCCGTCCAGGGCTCCCCCCAGATCGTTGACGATGACCTTGGCCCCGTGGCGGGCGAGGTCCATGGCGATGCTGCGGCCGACGCCGCGGCCCGCGCCCGTTACGAGGGCGACGCGTTCGAGCAGTGAAACTGGCAAGCCTGCCTCCTTATCCTGAAGAGAGGTTCAGCAGGGAAGGGTGACGCGAACTCGCGCCCCCGTCCAGCGTGAACACGATTTCCCGCCCGACCGGGCGGTCCGAAGCGGAGGGCAGCGCATGCCGGGCAAGGTCGCGATCGTCGTGGGGGCGGGTCAGACGCCCGGCGCCACCATCGGCAACGGACGCGCCACCGCCATCCTCCTCGCCCGCGAGGGCGCCGCCGTCGTCGTCGCCGACCGCAACCTCTCCTCCGCCGAGGAGACGGTCGCCATGATCGCCGGTGAAGGTGGCTCAGCCGCCGCCTGCGAGGTCGACGCCACAAGCGAGGAGAGCCTCGCCGCCATGGTCGCCGAGACCGTTCGCCGCCACGGCGGGCTCGACATCCTCCACAACAACGTCGGCGCAAGCGTGGGCGCGGGCGATGCCTCTCCCATGGAGATCACCGAGGAAGGTTTCGACCGGATCGTCGCCCTCAACCTGAAGAGCCACTGGCTCGCCTCGCGCCAGGCCATCCCCGCCATGCGCGAGCGGGGCGGCGGCTCCATCGTCAACATCTCCTCGATGGCCGCCCGCCACGCCTACCCCTTCCTCGGTTACAAGGCGACGAAGACCGCTCTCCTCGCCCTCACCGAGCAGCTCGCCGCCCAGCACGCCCGCGACAACATCCGCGTGAACGCCATCCTCCCCGGCGCCATGAACACCCCGATGGCCATCGAGCCCCGCGTGGCCGCCGGCGCCGATCGCGACGAGCTGGTCGCCCGCCGCAACAGCCGCATCCCCCTCGGCGGCAAGATGGGCACCGGCTGGGACGTTGGTTACGCCGCCCTCTTCCTCCACTCCGACGAGGCCCGCTTCATCTCCGGCGTCTCCCTCCACGTCGACGGCGCCGAGCACGTCAGCGACAACGTCGCGGGCCAGTAAGGCCCCGGCCGACCCGGTGTACAGTACGAGGCGTCATGCCGCCGTCCTCGGCTCGTTCGGCCATGCGTTTCAGGCGCTTGGGCCTGCGGAACTGGCGCAACTTTGTCGAACTCGACGTTGCGCTTCAGCGTCGTGCGTTTCTTGTAGGCGCGAATGCCTCGGGTAAGTCCAACCTTCTCGATGTCTTTCGCTTCCTTCGGGACGTGGCATCATCGGGCGGGGGTTTCGAGGAGGCGGTGCGCTCGCGCGGCGGCGTCTCACGCATTCGCAGCCTTGCCGCCAGCCGTGATCCGTCTGTCGAAATAGGGGTCACGGTTGGGGATGATATTGACGAGTGGCAGTATCTTCTCCGATTCCGGCAGGAGCCGCGGGGGCAGCGCCGTGCTTACGTTGAGGAAGAGAAGGTGTGGCATGGGGGAGACCTGATCCTCAACCGTCCAGATGGTGGTGATAGCCAGGACAGGGCGCGCCTGACACAGACCCATCTGGAGCAGATCACCGCGAACGTCAAATTCCGGGAGCTGGCCGAGTTCTTCGCGACGGTCAGCTACCTACATGTTGTGCCGCAGGCCATTCGAGAGGGCGTCTTGTCGGCGCGCGAACACGACCCCTACGGGTCCGATCTCATCGAGCGAATCGCCCGCACGTCCGCTAGGACGCGGGATGCCCGGCTGAACCGCATCCGCAAGGCGTTGAAGGTGGCCCTCCCTCAACTCACTGACCTGGAGTTGTGGCAGGACGATCGCGGCGTACCCCACCTTCGGGGAAAGTACGAGAACTGGCGCGATAAGGGGGTCTGGCAGGGCGAGCGCGAATTTTCTGATGGCACGCTGCGCCTGACTGGACTGCTGTGGTCGCTCCTTGAGCCTGGAGGGCCACTGCTGCTCGAAGAGCCCGAGATATCGCTCCACCCCGGAGTCATCGAGCATGTCCCCCAGGTGCTCGCGCAGATGCAGTTGCGTACCGGGAGACAGACGCTTATCAGCACGCACTCTCCAGACATGCTGCGCGATGGCGGGATCGGGTTGGACGAAGTGCTGGTACTCGAACCGGGCAGCGCCGGAACACAGGTCCGGCGAGTGGTGGACATTCCCGAACTCCGCGAGCTGGTTAATGGTGGCATCCCATTGGCCGAAGTGGTGTTGCCTGAGACGCGACCTGCGGACGCCAGTCAGCTCCCCTTTTACGCCAGGTAGCCGTTGGTCTCGCATCTGCGGGTAGAAGTGCGCGCCGCTGTCGAGGGCAACCTTGATGAAGCCGTCGTGCGCCGCCTGGTCGGCCACTGCGGCGGGCAGCTCCGGACCGTGCGCGGAAAAAGAGGGCGCGACTACGTCATCAAGCACCTTCGCGGCTACAACAATGGCGCTCGCTATGGCTGGCTCTGGTTCGTGCTCGTCGATCTCGATCAGAAGCCAGATTGCGCTCCCACCCTGGTGGGTGACTCGCTGCCAGAGCCAGCCGCCGGAATGTGTTTCCGTGTCGCGGTACATGAGGTCGAGGCCTGGCTGCTGGGCGACAAAGCCGGCTTCGCAACGTGGAGCGGGGTTAGGAGGAGCTTGATTCCCTCCGATGTTGAGGCCGTCCTGCATCCCAAAGAGAAGCTCGTTGACATTGTCCGCCAATCGCGGCGCAGCAACATTCGTGAGGCGATCGTTTCTCGTCAGGGCAGCGGGCGAACCGAGGGACCTGCCTACACGAGCACCCTCAGTGAATTCGTAGCGGAGCGTTGGGACATCGAGGCTGCTGCCGCTGCCGCCCCTAGCCTCGAGCGCGCAATCCGTTGCCTGAAGGCGAAGATCGCCTCACCTCCAATCCCCGGCCAGTAGCCCCTAAGGCCCCGCCGCCGTGCCGCCGCTGGAGCGCATGCGGCGCAGGTTCGGCTGCGTCAGGAGCACCGCCACGCCCACCGCCACCAGCGCGAGGCCGCAGGCCACGAACCACTCGCGCGACCCCCACACGTCTGACATCACCCCCGCCAGCAGCCCGCCCAGGGGCATGCCGCCCGCCATGCAAAGCGTGAAGATGCTCATCACCCGGCCCATTACTTCGCGCGGGGTGTTCGCCTGGATCAGGGTCAGGTTCAGGTTGGTGAAGAAGCCCGCGTTCCAGCCCGTCGTGAACATGATCGCGAGCGACACGACGTACCAGAGCGAGAACCCGAACGCCGCGTTGAGCGTTCCGCCGCCGATCAGCGTGACGATGAACCAGAGCCCCGCCCGGTCGAGCCGCGAGAACGACGCCAGCAGGAGCGAGCTCATCAGCATGCCCACGCCCATCGCCGTGAAGAACATCGATGTCTCGAAGGGGCCCACCCCCAGATCCTCCCGCGCGATCTTCGGCAGCAGGGTCATGAAGGTGCCGGCCATCACCAGCGCCGTTATCAGGAGTACCAGCATCAGCGTGCGAATCCCCGGGTGCCCGGCGACGAACGCAAGCCCTTCCCGCACCTCCCCGAGCATGTTGCGCCGCGGCCCCGAGCGGTCGACCGCCGGCACGCGCAGCGGCAGCAGCGCGAGCAGCCCGAGCCCCAGCAGCACCGCCTGACCCGCGAAGGCCATCCCCAGGCCGCCGATCGCGACCATCGCGCCGCCAATCGCCGGGCCCGCGATCATCGAGACGTTCTGGCTCAGGCTCATCAGCGTCACGGCGTTCAGCAGCTTCGAGGGCTCGACCAGCGAAGGTACGATCGCCACCCGCACGGGCTGCCCGAACGCGACCGTCGCGCCGAGCGCCAGCGCCAGCCCCATCGTGATCGGCGTCGTCATTGCGCCGGCCCAGATGAGCGAAGCCGTCAGCAGGGTCACCACGAGCCCGCTGACCTGGCTCGCGAAGAGCAGGAGCCGCCGGTCAATGCGGTCCGCCAGCGCCCCCGCCGGCAGCCCGAAGATGAGGATGGGCAGCCCCAGCGCAAAGATGATCAGTCCCAGCGCCTGCCCCGTGTCGAACAGCTCCAGCGCGAGCCATGTGAAGGCGAACTGCCGAAACGACTGCGAGAGCGCGAACGTGAGGTTGTTCGCCCACAGCAGCGTGAAGTTCCGCGACTGGAACGCCGAGAACGTCTGCAGCGAAAGCCGCCGCCCCCCTGGTGCAGGCGCAGCCGTGACTCGCGTTACCGTCGCCACGATGCCCCGACTCTGAGTCTCGCCGGGCGGTCCCCGCTCATCGTTCGCTCATGGGTACCGCCTACGCCACCGGCGACCCGGCGATCGCCTCGTGCGGTGGCTTGGGCGGGCCCAGTTCGACGGGGACGCCCACCCAGGCGCCGACGTTCTCCCCGGTGCGGCCCTCCGGACCCTCGCGGATGATGTCGAGCGCCTGGCCCGCGATCTGGCGCGGCGTCATCCACGTCGCCACGAAGTCCGGGTCCGGGGCGCCCCGGGAGAGGCCGCGCAGCATGGGCGTGTCGGTGGCCCCCATGCAGAGCCCGTTCACGCGGATGCCGTGCTCCGCCAGCTTCTGCGACCACGCTTGCGTGAGCCCGTTCATCGCCCACTTCGAGGACGCATAGAGGTCGGTGCCCGGGGGATTCGTGCCGTTGCCACGGGCGGGCAGCACGTAGTACGTGCTCACGTTGATGATGTTCCCGCCCCCGCGAGCGATCAGGTGGGGGACGCAGGCCCGCCCGAACATCACGACTCCCTTCAGGTTCGTGTCCATGATCAGTTCCCAGTCGGCGAGCGCCTTCTCCCAGCCGTCCGTCACCGGGCTCTGCGTCCAGCGGCCGGCGTTGTTGACGAGCAGGTCGAGCCCGCCCCCCACGCCCACCGCCGCCGCAACCACGCGCTCGACGTCCCCGCGCCGGGAGACGTCGGCCACGAGCGCCTGCGCGCTCCCGCCGCCCTCCTGGATGCCCGCTGCTACGTCCAGCACGGCCTCCTTCACGTCGCAGAGGGTGACTGTGGCGCCCTCCTCCGCCAGCACCTCGGCGAAGCCGGTGCCCAGCCCCTGCGCCGCCCCCGTGACGATCGCCGACTGTCCCTCCAGAAGCCCGCTCATGCCGTCGCCTCCGTGTAGATGTAGGGCGTGCCGGGTGGTGGCAGCTCGATCGGGTGGCCCACGGCGATGTTGATGTTGTTCCCCGTACGCCCCTCCGGCCCCTCGCCGATGAGCTCGATCATGAGCGCCGCCACGTCCTCCGCGCGCATCGCGTTGTTGAGGATGCCGGAGCCCGGATTCTGTTCGTGAAAGGTGCGCACCATGTGCGAGTCGGTCGCTCCCATGCAGAGGCCGTTCACGCGGATGTTGTGCTCCTTGAGCGCCTTCGACCAGGGGACGGTGAAGCCGTTGATGCCCCACTTCGAGGCGTCGTACAGGTCCATGTCGGGACCGCCGCCGGTGGGCCGTGGCCCCTGGCCCGTGAAGGGGCAGTTGGGCGTGTTCTCGTGGGAGCGAAGGTAGGGAGTGCCGCACGTGCAGACGTGGTCGCTGGCGATGTGCACGATGTTGCCGCCCCCGCCCGCGATCATGTGCGGGATCACCGCCCGCCCGAACAGGTAGACCCCCTTCAGGTTCGTGTTCACGACGAAGTCGTAGTCGTCGAGCGTCTTGTCGAGGTCGTCCGTGGCCGTGCTCGCGCGCCAGACGCCGGCGTTGCTCACGAGCACGTCGATGCCGCCGAAGCGCTCAACGTGGCCGTCGACCACCCGCCGCACGTCCTCGGCCACGCCCACGTCGGCCACGAAGGCCTGCGCCTCCCCGCCGCTCTCCGCAAGCGCGGGCGCGAGATCGCGCACCTCCTCGCGCACGTCGCAGACCGTCACGTTCGCGCCCGCGCCCGCCAGCGCCCGCGCGAAGGCGTTCCCCAGCCCGAGCGCCGCCCCGGTCACGATCGCCGATCGCCCTGGTAAACGTCCGGGCATGATTCCTCCCCCCGCACGGCTGTACGATGGACGCATGATAGCTAGCCCGCAGGCGTTCGGGAGAGGTTCTCCCAGGCTCCAGCCGGTGCTGGAAGCCCTTGCCCGTCTCTTCGAGCCGCACCACGTGGTCCGGCGCAGCCTGCCCGTCGCTGCTTCCCCGAAGGCCGTCTGGGAGGCGCTCATCGACCTCCCCCGCTGGCCCGTGCGCGATCACTACATCCGCTGGGTGCGTCCTGTCGGAGAGCCTCCCCCTGCCGACGGCCGCTGGTGGAAGGTTGGCAGGCGCTACCGCGAGCAGGTCCGGCGCGGACCCTTCCTCCCCGTCTTCAACTTGACGGTCGTCCAGATCGAGGAGGGCCGCCGCGTCGCCTGGACCGCGCGCTACCTCTGGGTCGATGCCGTCCACGCCTGGGAGGTCGAGCCCACCGAAGGCGGCGCCAGACTCACCAGCGAGGAGTCGTTCATCGGGCCGCGCGTCATCATGGCGATCGCCCGCGGGGTGTTCCGCATCTTCAACGTCGAGCGTATGACCGACCGCCAGCTCGAATTCATCGCCGGCGACGCCCTCAACCCACCGCCCCGCTAGCGCCCGAAGGTGTACGCAGGGTCGCTGCGATCGCGGCGGCCGTACTGCGTGCCCGGCAACTGGCCCCCACCCCCGCCCGCGACCGCGTCGCTGCGCGTCCAGTCGATTACGATCTGCCGCGCCGCGATGCGCCACTCGCCCTCCCGCCGCTCGAAGCGGTCCACATAGCGCAGCCCCGCCACGTTGTCGTGGTCGGGCGCCCCGTCCTCGCCCGCGATGCGGTGCCACGCCTGGCAGTAGGTCTCCGTGTGGGCCACGTCCCTATCGAGCTCGACGTGCATGTTGCCGAGGAAGTGCTGCGTTCCCTCGAACCGGGGCAGCACCTCGTTCAGGTAGACGATGAACCCCTCGACGTCGCCCTGGTAGCCGCCGTGGTCGTCGTAGGCGTCGGTGTGATAGACCGTCCGTAGCAGGTCCATGTCGAAGCGGTCGATGGCGCGCGTATAGCGCGTCAGGACATGCTTGATGGCGCGCTCGTCGGCGGCCTCGCGCATCGCCTGGTCCATGGTGTTCTCGTCCGCAGCCATCGAAGCCTCCTTCTGGGGCGGCGATTCTCGCCCCTACCCCCGCCCTCCACAACCCCGCCGTCCCCGCACCCCGTAGTACGCTCGCGCGATGGCCGCCCCCGACCCCTATGCCACCGACGCCGCCTTCTACGACGCCATCCACGGCGAGGGTGGCGCCGATCTCGACTTCTGGCTGCCCTTCGCCGCCGAGCATGGCGGCCCCATCCTCGAGGTGGGGGCCGGCACGGGGCGCATCGCCCTGCCGCTGGCGCGCGCCGGCCACGCCGTCACCGCCCTCGACCCCTCCCCCGCGATGCTCGCCATCGCCCGCCGCCGCGCTGCCGTCGAGGGGCTCGCCCTCGCTTTCCTCGATGGCGGCCTCCCCTGCGCCGCGCTCCCTCCCGCTTCCTTCGCCACCGTCATCCTGCCTAACGACGTGTTCCTCGCCTGCGCCGCACCGGGCGAGCAACTCGCCGTCCTCCGCGCCGCCGCCACCTCCCTCGCCCCCCACGGACGCATCGCGCTCGATCTCGCCGGGCCCGGCCACTGGCTCGATCGAGAAGGGAACGGCGAGCCCCTGCTCGCCTTTTCCGGCGAGCTCGACGGCGATGCCCTCACCGTCTGGCACATTCGTCACGATGACCTCGCCACGCAGACTCGCCACCTGCGCATCCGCTACGAACGCACGGGGAGCGACGGCCAGAGGAGTCGAGCCGAGAGCGAGCACGTTCTGCGCTACGTAACGTGCCCCGAGGTCCTGCAACTGCTGGAGGCCGCCGGACTCCGTGTGCTCGACACCTGGGGCGACTACGACCTCGGAGCATTGACGAATGCCAGCGAGCGGCTGATTGTTACTGCCGAACTCGCGGAGAGGAGCAGCTAGTCCGAGGCGTTCGTGAGCTGGCCACGACGAGCAGCGAACGACCGGCCGAGCGGAGCGAACTGGCATGAAACGCAGCAGCAGAGCGACGGAGCGGCCAGTGGAGCGGCGAAGCCGGGGAGCGAGCGCGGAGCGTAGCGTAGCAGTAGAGCGACCAGTGGAGCGGCGAAGCCGGGGAGCGAGCGCGGAGCGCAGCGTAGCAGTAGAGCGGCCAGTCGAGCGGCGAAGCCGGGGAGCGAGCGCGGAGCGTAGCGTAGCAGTAGAGCGACCAGACAAATGAGACCACGGATAACGGTCGACGCCATGGGCGGCGACCACAGCCCGGCCGAAGTCGTCAGGGGTGCGCTGCTGGCTGCCCGGCGGCTTGATGTCGAGCTCCTCCTCGTCGGTCGTGAGGCGGAGGTGAGGGCGGAGCTTGGCGAGGCCCCGGAGAACGTGCGTGTCGTCGATGCCCCGGACGTGATCGCCATGCACGACACGATCGAGGCCGTGAAGGCGAAGCCGGACGCTTCCATCAACGTCGGCATGAAGCTCGTCAAGGAAGGCGAGGCGGACGCCTTCGTCACGGCCGGGAACACCGGCGCCACCCTTACCGCCGCCCTCCTCTGCCTTGGACGCGTACCCGGCATCGCCCGCCCGGCGCTCGGCATGGTCGTCGCCACCAGCGATCTGGGCCCCACCATTCTTCTCGACGTCGGCGCTACCGCCGACTCCCGCCCCACCCACCTCATCCAGCACGCGCACATGGGCGCCGCGGTGATGGAGCTCAGCCATGGCATCAGCTCCCCCCGTATCGGCCTTCTCTCTATTGGCGAGGAAGACTCCAAGGGCAACCAGCTCATCATCGAGGTGAACCGCGCCCTCCGCGCCAGCGATCTCAACTTCATCGGGAACATCGAGGCCGGCCAGGTCCCCCACCACGTCGCCGACGTCGCCGTGATGGACGGCTTCACCGGCAACATCTTCATCAAGACCGTCGAGGGCGTGGCCGAGCTCTTCTTCGACGAGCTCCGCCGGGCCGTGAAGCTGACGCCCTGGAACCTCGTTGCCGGCATGCTCCTGCGCCCCGAGCTGCGCAAGGCGCAGCGCCGCCTCGACTACGCCGAATACGGCGGCGCCCAGCTGCTCGGCGTCGATGGCATCGTCTTCATCGCCCACGGCCGCTCCGATGCGCGCGCCATCTTCGGCGGTATCAGGGCCGCCGGCGAGGCCGTCCGCGATGGCGTCCTCGCCCAGATGCACGAGATCGCCGAGCGCGTCCCTGCCCGGGGCCTCGCCGACAGCAGCGCCGCCAACGGCCCGGAATCGGCCTCGTGAGGACCGACTTCTTCGAGGCCGACGAGTTCACCGGCAGCAAGGGCGAGCACTACGCCACCATCGACTCCGACTACCGCTGGGAGAAGGGGGACGAGGTCTGGCTGGAGACGGCCGAGGGACGCTTCAAGCTGCGCCTCACCTGGGTCGTCATGAACGTCGCCCCGGACGGAACCGTCACCCGCGAGCTCCTCGGCCTGCGCCTCTAGCCCCGCGCCTACAGGTCGAGGTACGCCTGCATCTCGCCTTCGTCGTTGACGGTTGTGGGGATGAACCCGAGCTTCAGGTAGAAGCCCTCGGCGCTGCCCTCGCCGTGGTGCCAGCTCGTGAGAAACCGCTTCACATCCGGGCGCGCGCGGGCGTGGGCGATGAGAAGCTGCATGGCCCGTTCGCCGAAACCCATCCCCTGGAAGCGCTGGTCGACCATCATCCGCCAGAGGAAGAGATAGCCCGGCTCGCGTGGCTCCGCCCGCAGGGTCTCGTCGTGCAGCATGACGAAGCCGGCTGGTTCGTCGTCCGCGTACACCGCCCGGAACCAGGCGCTCTCCTCGAAGTGCGCCTGCGCCAGCGAGCGCTCGTTCGACGCCACCAGGTGCTTTTGTGAGTCGAGCACCGACAGGGCGAGGATGGCGTTGAGGTTCCCGGAGGTGATCTCCCGCAGCGTCACGACGGACTCGGGCGTTGGCGACGGCATCACTGATGCCGTCTCATGTTAGCGGCCAATATCGTAGATCGCGATGAATTTCTCGCCCGCTACCGTGACTATGTCGAACAGAATGAAGTAGTCTCCGAAGTCCCTGATCCGCTGCGTGAAGCCGCCGACCTGTATCTCGAATGTCGTCTTGTTGTCCACCTGCGGACTTCCGCAGATGTCGAACACGCACCTAAGGATGAAGGCGCGGCCCTCAGGGTCCAACTGCGACACATACTCCAGGACGGAGGTGTGAATCTATAGTCGAACACTACTCGTCGATGTCTTGCATTGTGAAGCCGGGTCCGCCGTTCTTGAAGTACAGGTAGCCTTCGTACGCGCGTTGCATCGTGCCCTTCGGCGGCATCCACCAGAGACGGCGGGAGAGGCGCACCAGCTGGTCTTCCTGGAACTCGGAGCTGGAGGCTGCAGGCTTCGCGGTACTCTCCATCGACATGACGGCACTCGTCCTTGCCGGAATCGTGGCGCACCCCCGCGCGCGGTGTCAAGAGTGTCAGGAGCTAGGCTGCGCCCTCCCGCACGACCGCGAGCGCCTCCTCCATCTCCTCCCGCACCCACGCCTCCGGCTCGACGGCCAGCCGCGCCGCCAGCGCCCCCGCCGCCTCCCCGTCCCCGCCGTGCCGCCGCGTGATCTCGCCCAGGGCCCAGGCCGCGTGCCCCCGCACCAGCGCCGCCCCGTCGCCGAGGGCCGCTGCGAGCGCCCCCGTGTCCTGCGGCGTCCCCACGTTCCCCAGCGCCACGCAGACGTTCCGCAGGAAGCCGTCACGCGTGGCCCGCTGCACGGCCCGGCCCCGGAACCGCTCGCGGAACCCCGTCTCGTCGAGCGCCAGCAACTCGGGCAGCGGCGGGAAGGCGTCGTCGGCGGTGGCGGGGGCGAGGTCGGGGTGGCTGGCCGCGTTCCGCGACCCCACCGGGCACGAGTCGAGGCAGTCGTCGCAGCCGAAGATCCAGTCGCCGAAGCGCGCTCGCAGCTCCCGCGGGATCGGCTCGCGGCTCTCGATCGTGTGGTAGCTGATGCAGAGCCGCGAATCGAGCACGCCCCCGTCCGGTGCGATCGCGCCCGTGGGGCAGGCCACGATGCAGCGCGTGCAGCTCCCGCAGCTCTTTCGCAGCGGCGCGTCGGGCGCGATCGTGAGCGTCGTCGCGATCGCCCCCAGCAGCACCCACGGCCCGAAGCCGGGCGCCAGCAGCATCGTCGACTTCCCCAGCCAGCCCAGCCCCGCGCGCGCCGCCAGCGGACGCTCCAGCAGGGGGCCGTAGTCGACCGTCGCGCGCGCCTCGCCGCCCAGCTCCTCGCGGATGGCGCGCGCCATCCGCCGCAGCTTCGACTCGAACAGCCGGTGGTAGTCGCGCCCCCGGGCGTACCGCGCGACGCGCCCCCGCGCCCGCCCGTCGGGCCGCTCCGGGTCGGGCGCATGCCCCGTGATCGCGAGCAGCACGACCGTGCTCGCCCCGGCCAGGAACGCCCCCGGCTCGGTCGCGCGGTCGATCCACTCGTCCGTCATCCAGTGCAGGTCGGCCAGACGCCCCGCCGCGCGCGACTCCAGCGCCGCCGCCCGCGCCCCGCTCAGCGTCTCCGCCGAGGCGAACCGCACGAGGTCGAAGCCTCCCTCACCCGCGAGCTCCTCGATCCGCGCGCGCGCATCCATGGGACAAGCAAAGCGCACGCGCGCGCCCGCCACAACCCCCGGTGTTCCGAACGCCCTTGACGATAATCCTGCTGTGTTGTTCAATACGGACGAACATCTGTTCGCGAGGTGAGGCATGAACGAGCTTTCGACCAAGCAAAGCCAGATCATGGAGTTCATCCGCGACTTCATCGAGGAGAAGGACTACCCCCCTTCCATCCGCGATATCCAGTTCGGATGCGGCATCAGCAGCACTTCCGTCGTCGACTACAACCTCCGGCGGCTCGAGGAGAAGGGTCTCCTGAAGCGCGACCGCGAGGTATCCCGCGGCATCGAGCTGCTCGACGGCCGCCGCCGCGGGCGTACTGTCGATGTGCCCGTCCTCGGCTCCATCGCCGCCGGTCAGCCCATCCCCGTGCCTACCAGCGACCGCTGGGCCAGCGACGTCGAGGACACCGTCACCGTCACCGAGGACATGGTGCGCGGCCGCGCGAACGTCTTCGCCCTGCGCGTGAAGGGAACCTCGATGATCGAGGACCTCATCGACGACGGCGATATCGTCTTCCTCGAGCCCACCACCACCGCCGAGGATGGCGAGAAGGTGGCCGTCTGGCTGGAGGATCGCGGCGAGGTCACGCTCAAGCGCTTCTACCGCGAGAAAGACCGCATCCGCCTTCAGCCTGCCAACTCCACCATGGCCCCTATCTACGTCAACCCCGAGGACGTTAGGATTCAGGGGCGATTCGTCTCTTCCATCCGGCCCAGCGGCTAGCGTTCCGCCGCTCACGGGCCACACTTTTGCCATGGCCGAACCCCTCGTCAGCATCCGAAACCTCTCCGTCCGCTACCGCTCGCGCGACGAGAACGCGTACGCCCTCGACCAGGTCTCCTTCGACATCGAACGGGGCCGCGTCTATGCCCTCGTGGGCGAATCGGGCTCCGGCAAGACGACCGTTGGCATGTCCATCGTCAACCTCCTCCCCGACGAGGCGGACATCCTGACCGGGGACATCGTGTTCGACCACCAGCACATTTTCGCGATGAGCGAACCGGCGCTCCGTGAGATCCGGGGCCGGCGCATCACCATGATCTTCCAGGATCCCGTCGCCGGCCTGAATCCCGTGATCTCCGTCGGTGACCAGGTGGCGGAGGTGCTGACGACCCACATGACGTTGAAGAAGAAGGAGGCCAAAGAAGCCGCCGTCGAAATCCTCGGCGCGGTCGGCCTCGCCGACCCGAAACGGGTCGCGAAGTCCTACCCCTTCCAGCTCTCGGGCGGCATGTGCCAGCGCGTCATGATCGGCATCGCCACCGCCCTCAGGCCCGACCTGATCGTGGCCGACGAACCCACCGCCGCCCTCGACGTCACCATCCAGGCCCAGATCCTCCACCAGCTCGACACCCTCCGGCGCGAGCAGGGCACCGCCATCCTCCTCATCACGCACGACTTCGGTGTCGTCTCCCAGATCGCCGACGACGTGGGCGTCATGTACGCCGGCCACCTCGTCGAGACGGGTTCGGTGACGGATGTCCTCTCCTCCCCCCTGCACCCCTACACGCACGGCCTCCTCGCCGCGCGGCCCCGCCTCGACGCCCCCCGGCAGGAGCTCTATGCCCTCCCCGGCACCACTCCCGACCTCGACAAGCCCGCCCAGCACTGCGCCTTCATCCCCCGCTGCCGCAAGGCCACGCAGCAGTGCCGCGACATCGGCCCGCCCCAGCTCACCTCCGTCCCCGCTACCGACGGTCGCTCTGTCGCCTGCTACAACCCCGTCTGGCACGGCTAAGGCGTGGAGGCTGGCCAAGGCGCCATTCGCTAGGTCAGGAGGCGCGGCGGCCCGCCCGTGGCGCGAGCGCCAGCAGGCGCGTCACCGCGACCTCCAACGCCAGCTCGTCGCGCACTTCCCCCAGCTTGATACTGCGATCGGCCGCGACGAGGGTCTCGTAGGCGCTTCGCACACCCTCCCGCCCCAGCCGTCGCGCCCGCTGGATGGCGGCGTCCCGCAGGCGCGGCCAGGGTCGCCGGATGGCCTTTCCGATCTCCTCGGCACCGGCGCCGCCCTCCAGCAGGTCCAGCACCGTCGCCAGGGGGCGGTAGGCCGCGGCCAGCTGCCCCAGCAGGCTGCTCACGCTCTCCCCCCGCGAGCGCAGGAAGCGCAGCGCCTGCAGCGCCTTCGCCGTCTCCCCGTCGAGCACTGAGTCCACCAGGTCCCAGAGGGTTGTCTCCCGCTCGCCCCCGCAAAGGATGTCGATGTCGTCCACGGTCGCCTCGCGTCCCATTGTGTAGAGGGCCAGCTTTCCCAGCTCCTGGGCCAGCTCCAGCGTGTTCGGGTGGAGCGCCGCCAGTAGCTGCGCCGGGTCGTCCTCCCGCGGACGCCGCCACTCTTCTTCTTCAGGCATCGCCCGCACCGAGCGCCCGCGCCGAAAGTCGACGCCCTGCTGCCCCGCCTCCTCCCGCACGAACTGCACCAGCTCGCCCCGCTTCAGCTCGGGGAAGTGCTCCACCTTCACCGCGCCCGTCTCGTCCAGCCGCCGCAGGAGCGGGTTTCGGCCCGCATTCAGCTGCCCCTCGACGAACACCAGCGTCGTCGTTTCGGGGATGCCCGCCGCCAGACCCTCCAGCAGCGGGTTGAAGGTGTCGACGCGTGGCCCGCGCCCCCCTCCCCGCGCCCCGCCGCCGCCCTCGAATCGAGCCAGCAGCCCCTCCACGACCACCATCCGCCGCGGCGACAGGAACGGCGCCGTGAGCGCCGGCCCCAGGATCTCCTCGGGCTTCGCGTCGCGCCCGTCGAGGAGGGCCAGGTCGGCGCCGGCCGCCCCCGCCTCGCCCCCGGCCTCGGCGCGAAGCGCCGCCAGCCGCCGCCGCAGGCGGAGCTCGTCTTGGCCGTGCAGGACGATGATCACCGTGCCCTCGCGGGGCGATGATACCCCGCCGCCCCTTCGCCGCCTTCCCCGTACAATTTCGGCCGGCGCGTCGCCCAGGCGCGGGTGCGCCCCGGAGGTATCGAATGCAAGCGAAGGCAGCCGTGCTGCTTGGCTCGGGCACGCCCCTCGAAGTCCAGACCGTCACCGTCGACGACCCCGGCCCCGGCCAGGTGCGCGTCAAGCTGAGCGCCTGCGGTCTCTGCCACACCGACCTCTCGGTGCTACAGTCCGTCCTGCCGCGGTCCGCCCCGCTGGTCCTCGGGCACGAGGGCGCCGGCGTCGTCGAGTCCGTCGGCGCGGGTGTCACGTCGGTCGCCCCCGGCGACCACGTCATCCTGACGACGACCGCCTTCTGTGGACGCTGCTTTCAGTGCGTCGAGGGCATGTACGCGCAGTGCGAGCGCATGCCCCTCACCGTCGGCGGGAACTTTCCCTTCCACTTCGATGGGATAGACCTCATGCCCTTCGCCTCCGTCGGAGGCCTCTGCGAGTACACCGTCGTCGCCGAGAACACCGCCATCAAGATCGACGACGACATCCCCCTGGTGAGCGCGTCCCTGCTCGGCTGCGGCGTGATCACGGGCGTCGGCGCCGCCATCAACACCGCCGAGGTGCGACCGGGCGCCACCTGCGCCATCTGGGGCTGCGGGGGCGTGGGGCTGAGCGTCCTCCAGGGCTGCCTCATCGCGGGCGCATCCATGGCCATCTCCATCGACACGAACCCGGCCAAGCTGGAGTTCGCGAAGAAGCTCGGCGCCACCCACGTCGTCGACGCCTCGCAGGACAACCCGGTCGAGCAGGTGATGGCCCTCACCGGCGGCCGCGGCGCCGATTACACGTTCGAGGCGATCGGCGTCGGCTCGGCCATGGAGCAGACCTACATGGCCGCCCGCCGCGGCGGCACCGCCACGATCGTCGGCGTCGGCCGCTTCGAGGACACCTTCTCCCTCTCCGCCGGCCTCTTCGCCATCACGGAGAAGACGCTCAAGGGCTCGTTCTGCGGCCAGGGCGCCAGCGTGCGCGACTTCCCCCGCATGATCGAGTGGTACCGGGCGGGCAAGCTCGACCTCGACTCGCTCGTCACCACCACCTACCCGATCGAGGACGTGGCCCAGGCCTATGAGGACATGGTGGCCGGCAAGAACGCGCGCGGAGTCGTCGTCTTCTGATCCGCGGGCGGACTGCTCAGTCCTGGTTGAGCGCGTTCGCCTCGATCCAGCCGTCGACCCGCCGCCACTGCGCCAGCAGCCAGGTGGTGCGCCCGTCGATGTCCGCCGGCACCTCCTGCCGGGGAATGCGCCAGAAGGCGATGCGCACCTCGCGCCGAAGGATTCCCCCCGCAAGCAGCGAGCGGTAGCTGCCGCCCTCCAGCCCCGTGTGCGCGCAGAACACCACGTCCGCCTGCGGCGCCCGTTCGAGCAGCGCCAGCGCCCCGCCGAGCTGCGGCGGCAGCACGTGCCGGAGCCCCTCGGCCAGCCTCGCCTCCTTTTCGTCGCCGCTGCGGCGCATGCGCGCGACCGCCCGCGCCAGCCGCGTCGGCGTGAAGAGCGCCCCTTCCGGGAACACGAGCACGCCCTCGCGCTGCTCCAGGTTGTCGCCCAGCGCCGAGACCTTCGAGATCTGGCGCGAGCCCTCGCGTGAGCCCACCGTCAGGAAGGTGCTGCGCAGGCGGTGCCCCACGAAGTCGATGCAGGGGTCGCGCACCAGCCACGAGTTCATCACCCAGCGCAGCCAGAGCCCGTGCCGCCCCTCCAGGAACACGAGCGGCAGCAGGTTGTCGACGGGTGAGACGTGCCGGCAGAACACGATCACCGGCCCCGCCGCCGCCTCCTCGTCCCCCTCCACCGCGACGCGCATCTCGAACAGCCGCACGATGCTCCAGAATACCCAGCGCGCCCACACCCGTGCGAACCAGTGGTGCAGCGCCAGCCGCCGCCGTTCGCTCCCCTGCCCCAGCAGCCAGAGGGGCAGGAAGATCAGCAGCCCGAACGTCTCCACCGCCAGGTACGCCCACAGCGCCATGATGCAGCGCACGAAGATCGTCCCCCGTCGCCGCGTCAGGTCGCCGGTCAGCGCCACCACCAGGAAGATCGGCGCCGCCGCCGTGATGATCAGGAAGGACGCCAGGTAGATGGGCACCGTCACCGTTCGCCGCGCGTAGCGCAGCGCCAGTCGCTCGCGCCCGATGTTGCGCTTGCGCGTCATCCGGGTGATGAGCGACAGGGGTCGCGGTGGGGTGGACGGCGCGTTGCTCACCGCCCGTAGGGTAGCGAACACCGCCCCTGTGCGCCTTCCCCGGTGACCCTCCACGCGCTGTCGCGTACAGTCTCGCGGACCGCTCCCGCAAGGAGGCAGGCGTGCCGTTCTCCGATGAAGTCCGCCGCCGGCTGCAGGCGCAATCCGCCGGCTCCGGCGATCGCGAGCCCGTTCGTCTGCCCGCCCGCCGCTTTGTCGACCACTCCTTCTACGAGGCCGAGCGCGCCGAGATCCTCGGCAAGGCCTGGCTGCTCGCCGGTCGCCTGGACGAGGTCCCGCGTCCCGGCCTGTACATGACCTGGGAGAAGACGGTCGTCCCCCTCCTCATCGTCCACGCCGTCGATGACGGCGTGCGCTGCTTCTACAACAGCTGCCGCCACCGCGGGGCGCCTGTCGTGCGCGTGGCCCGGGGACGCAACCGCGCCCTCCGCTGCCAGTACCACAGCTGGACCTACGACACCTCCGGCAAGCTCGTCTCCGTCCCCGACGAGCGCGACTTCGTTGACCTCCACCGCGAGGAGCGGGCCCTGGTGCCCGTCGCCTGCGAGGTTGCCAACAGCGCCATCTTCGTGAACGAGAGGCCCGAGGACGACCTCGGAAGCTGGTTCGGCGCCGCCGCCGAGGAGCTCGCCTCCGTGGGAAGCGAGGGGTTGCGCACCCTCGACCAGCGCTCCGTGACCATCCCGGTCAACTGGAAGCGGGTGATGGGCCGCCTGCTGGCTGCGCCCCCCGTCCCTCCCCGCCCCCGCGTCGACGCCCTCGCGACCACCGCCGCCGATGTTGAACTGCTCGACGGCGGCCACCTCCGTATCGTCGCCCCCTTCGATGCGGTGAGCGCACGGGCACTCGGCCTCTCCGCCCCCCTCGAGTGGGCCAACCTCAGCGACGAGGACCTCCCCTCCGTCCCGGGCCTCGACCCGATTTTGTGCTCCACGACGACCACCTACGTGTTCTTCCCCAACCTGTTCGTCACCTTCACGCCCAGCGGCGTTCTCAACTTCGCCGCCTGGCCGCGCGATGAGGAGACGACCCTGCTTGAAGCGACCTGGCTCGCCCCCGACTGGGGCGAGGAGGACTCGCCCGCGGAGCAACCCGCCTGGAGCGAGCGCATCGAGTGGGCGCAGGCCCAGCTCGACGGGGTGGCGGCCGCGCTTGATGGCGCCCAGGACGAGATGAAGGAGCCCGCCCGCCAGGGTCTCTCGCTGCAGGACGACTCCGAGGCCGTGCGTCTCTGGAACGAGGCGCTCGATGGCCACCTGCGCCAGTTCGTGCCGCCCGACGCCCTCACCGGCGCCGCTCCGGGCGAGGTCCGCAGCCCGCTCCCCGGCTAGCCGAGTTCGGCGCCCATCCACTCGGCGATGCGCTCGCCGATCATCATGCAGGTGAAGTTCGTGTTCGCCCGGATGAGCGTTGGCATGATCGACCCGTCGACCACCCGCAGTCCCTCCACCCCGTGCACGCGCCCTTCGCTGTCGACCACCGCGCCCTCGGCCGGGTCGGGCCCCATCGGGCACGTGCAGGTCGGGTGGGCCATGCTCGATGCCGCGGCGTGGATCCACTCGTCCAGCTTGGCGTCGTCGTCGATGGTGTCCTGGTCGAGGTCGACCGGCCCGGTGTGGAGCGGCGCCAGCTCCGGCGAGTGCGCCAGCCGCCAGGCGAGCCGCGCCCCCTCGCGCAGCCGCACGCGGTCGGCTTCGTTTTCGTCGAACTTCAGGTCGATAGACGGCTTGACCGTGTAGTCCGTGCTCGCCAGCGTGACCGACCCGGATGAGTGCGGGAGTTGCACCCCCGGCGCGACCGCGAACACCCACTCCGGATTGCTTTCCTCGTCCTCCCGCCACGTGCCGTAGCGCCCGCCCGGCGCCCACAGGATGTGCCCCAGGAGGTACACCTGCATGTCGTTGAACTCGCCCGTTGCCGAGGTGTAGCGAAGCAGCGTCTGCAGGAGCGGCTTGGCCGGGTCGACCACCCCCGGTGTGGGGTGCAGCAGCAGCGGCGTCATCGGGTGGTCCATCAGGTGCTTCCCGACGCCCGGCAAGTCGACGGTGGATGCGATCCCCAGATCCGCCAGCTCCTCCGCCGGACCGATTCCGCTCCGCAGCAGGATCGCCGGGCTCATGATCGCCCCCGCGGAGAGCACGATCTCCTTCCCCCGCACCTCCTGCAGCTCCCCGTCGCACTCCACCCGCAGCCCGACCGCGCGGCCGCCCTCGACCAGCACGCGGTCGACCAGGCAGTGACCGCGGATCGTGAGGTTGAGCCGGTTTCGCGCCTGCGAGAGGAAGCCGAGGTTGGCCGACCAGCGCGTCATCTGGTTGGGGCCGCCGCGGTTCATCGCCGCCCGCGTGATGCCCGTCGTCTCCGGGTCGTTCTGATCGCGGTCTTCCTCGAAGCCCTGCGCCACGCAGGCGTCGTAGAACGCCTGCTGTACCGGCGCCAGCTCCTCGCGCGTCCAGCGGCGCACCGGGATGGGGCCGCCCTGCCCGTGGAAGTCGCCGCCTTCGTCCTTGTCGTCCTCGATCGCGCGGAAGTAGGGGAGGCACTGCTCCCAGCGCCAGCGCTCGTCGCCCGTCAGCTCCGCCCAGCGGTCGTAGTCGCCGGGCGCGCCCCGGATGGCGACGCCCGTGTTGATCGCCGAGGACCCCCCGACCAGCTTCCCCCGTGGCAGGGGCGCCACCCGCCCCGGCACGAACGTCGCGTTGAATCCCCAGTCGTGCGCCACCACGGACGGCTCGTGGATGCTGTTCACGTCGTCCGGGAGCGCCTCCAGCGTCGCGTAGTCGGGCCCCGCGTCGAGCAGGAGGACCGCCCGCGAGCGGTCCTCGCTCAGGCGCGAGGCCATGACCGCGCCCGACGACCCGGCCCCGACGATGATGACGTCGTATTCCACCCGGCTAGCCCCCGGCCACTGCCGCGTCGATGCGCGCCAGCAGCTCCGCATCGAGCGGCCCCTTCGCCTCCGCCTCCAGGCACTCCGCCAGCTCGGCGCGGTTCTTCACCCCCAGGATGACCGTGGCGATGCCCTCCATCGAAAGCGCGTAGCGGTGTGCCAGCGAGGCGGTCGACTCCCCCACCTCCCGCGCCACCTCGCGGAAGGGCGCCGCCCGCCGGAAGTCGACCGCCTCCGGATGGTCGTCCGGCAGGTCGCGGTCGATCGCGTCGGTGAGAGCGCCCGCCTGCACGGCGCGGATACCCATCACGCCCACCCCCCGCGTCGCCGCCGCCGCGATCAGATCGCGCGGCCGCGGGTCCTCGTCGTAGGCGCGCATCGCGCCCGGCGAATCGAGCAGGTTGGCCACGCACTGGATGGCGGCCGGCGCCGGGTCCTCGGCCAGCGACTCCAGCAGGGCGCTGGGGACGCCCACCCCACTCACCCCCCAGGCCCCGATCGTCCCGTCCCCCACCATCGCCTCGAACGCGGGCCGCACCGCCTCCACGAACAGGCTGCGGGGCGTTCCCCGCCCCTCGAACCCGTCCGGGACGATCATCCCGTGCAGGAAGAACAGGTCGACGCGCTCCAGCCGGAGCCGGTCGAGGCTCGCCGCCAGCGCCTGCCGCAGCGCCCCCGCCGCCTCCCCCCGGGACACGTCCCCGAGGTGGTGCTTCGTCGAGATGCGTATGCCCTCCGGCAGCCGCCCCCCGAACGCCTCCCCCACCACGCGTTCCGCCTCGCCGTTGCCGTACCCGGGCGCCACGTCGAGGAAGGTGATGCCGCCGTCCACCGCTGCGCGCACCGTCTCCACGGCTTCCTCGCGGGTGGTCGCGCCCCAGACGCCGCCGGTGCCGCCGCCCCCGAGCGTGAGGGCGCTGACCGGCCCGAGCTTCTCGAACATTCTTGTTTCCATGCGCGCGAGTCTACCGATCGGTGGCTGCGCTCGCCGCCGCCGCGATCCCCGCCCGCTGCAGCGCGCCCATGATGCGACCGGCCGTGCCTTCGGGCGGGTCCGCGCGGTAGGTCATGATCGCCACCGCGTCGACCAGCTCCGCCTCGCCCAACGCCGCCAGCGTCTCCTCGAAGGCGCGCCAGGCCTCCTCCTCTCCCTCCGCGATGCGCCGCCGCAGCCCCTCCGGCGCGGGGATGCGCAGGCGCTCGCCGATCGCCTCCAGCGAATCGGGCGTCAGCAGCGGCATCGCCATCGCCACCACGTGCGCGTCCGAACGCTGTGTCTTCACGAACTCCGCCGACCGCAGCAGCGGCCCCATCTCGAACACCGGCTGCGTCCATACGCTGGTCGCGCCCGCGCGCAGCTTGCCCGCGAGGATGCGGTCCGTGCGCTCGTCCTCGTGGTACTGGTCGAGCGCCGCCCCGATGGCCATGCCGGGAGCCTGCTCCCGGACCACGCCGATCGCCTCGCGCACCGGTGGACCGGGCGTGTCGGCGACGTGGTCGCCCCGCAGGCAGAGCACGTGGCCGAGGCCTCCCTCCCGCGCGCGCGCCACGTCCGTGGCGATCTCCTCGACCGTGCGCCCGCCCGTCGCGAGGTGCCAGATCGGCTCCAGTCCCTCGCGCCGCAGCGCCAGCGCCGCCTCCAGGCTCGACTGCCGGTCGGGGCGCTGGATCACGTTCACGGTGAGCGTGCAGGCCTCGAGCAGGCGCGCGCGCCGCCTCAGGACCACGGGCTTCGACGTGCGCGGTGGCGTGATCTCCAGCGAGACGGGGAAGGCGCCGCTCGCCATCGCCTCCCGGAACGACATCGCTCCAGCCTGTCCCGAAGCCCCGTCCGGGTCCAGCCGCGTCAACCCTGCCTCCGGGTCACGCTCTCGCCGAGCACCGCCGATCGTGCCGCCGCCACCGCGTAGAGCGATCCCGTGACGCAGATCAGGTCCGCCTCCTCCGCACGCCGCCGGGCCTGCGCGATCCCCTGCGCGACGCTCGCCGCGGCCTCCACGTGGGGGTTGAGCGGCGCCAGCTCCGCCGCCATCTCCGCGGGGTCGCGCGCGCGCCGCGAGTCGAGCCCGCAGCACCAGATGGCGCTCGCCAGCCCCGCCAGCTTGTAGCCGATGCCGCGCAGGTCCTTGCCCCCCATCGCCCCCAGCACGAAGAAGCAGCGCCGCCACTCCAGGTAGTCGCGCAGCGCCTCCGCCAGGGCGGCGGCGGCCGCCGGGTTGTGCGCCCCGTCGGCCACCACCAGGGGACGCTGCCCCATGACCTCCAGCCGCCCCGCCACCCGCGTCCGCGCGATGCCTCCGGTGATCCCGTCGTCGTCGATCGGGGCGCCCCGCGCGCGCAACTCCTGCGCCGCCGCCACCGCCGTCGCCGCGTTCCCCACCTGATGGGTCCCCAGCAGTGGTGTACGCAGCTCCCGCGAGCCCCCCGGTCCGTGCAGCAGGAACGACTGCCCGAACACGTACCGCTCCAGCACGTCGGTGCTCCACTCCTCGTCCACCAGCGTCAACTTCGCGCCCACCTCGCGGCAGCGGTCGCGCACCACCTGCGTCACGGCGGGGTCGGGCTGAGGGGCGAGCACACAGGTCGAACCCGGTCCGATGATCCCTGCCTTGTCCCGCGCGATGGCGACGGTCGTGCCGCCCAGGATCGACGTGTGGTCGAGCGCGATCGGCGTGATCACCGCGACCTCGGCGCCCCCGTAGACGTTCGTCGCGTCGAAGGAGCCGCCCAGCCCCACCTCCGTCACCTGCCAGCCACCTTCCCCGAGCCGCTCCCGCGCCAGCCAGTGGAAGAGCGCCGTCAGCACCCCGAACGTGCTCACCTTGCCGCCCGCCGACTCCTGCTCCGCCTCCACCGCCGGCCGGATGGCGGTCAACCCGTCCACCAGTTCCGCCATCGCCACCGGCTCGCCGTCGAGGCGGATGCGCTCGGCGTAGGAGTGCAGGTGGGGGCTCGTGAAGAGCGCCGTCCGCACCCCGCTCGCCCGCAGGATGCCCTCGACCATCGCCGCCACGCTGCCCTTGCCGTTCGTGCCGGTCACGTGCACCGTTCCCCGCCCCCGCTGGGGGTCGCCCAGCCGCCGCAGCAGCGAGCGCATGGAGGCGAGGTTCATGGGCGGGCTCGCGGAGGCTCCGGGGTCCCGCTCCATGTCCACGAACGACTCGAGGAACCTGATCGCCTGGCGCTCGTTCATGCGCGCCATTGTAGGTTCGCTGTGCCATGCTGGCCGGGCCGTGACGGATCACCGCTTCGGACCCCGCTTCGAGCGCGCCATCGCCCTCATCGACGAGGCAAACGCCCCCGACCCCTTCACCCTGGAGGTCGACGGCCAGCCTGTACCGAAGGAGCTCAGCCACGCGCGCATGCTCACGGCCTGGGTCGAGCGCCTCGCGCCCGACGCGAGCGAGGCGCTCCTGCTGGCCGCCCGCGCCCACCACATCCGCCGCTGGGAGTCCCCCCGCGATAGCTTCCCCGCCGGGCGCCGCGGCTATCTCCGCTGGCGGCGCGACCTCCAGCTCCGCCATGCCCGCCACGCCCGCGCCATCCTCGAGCAAGCCGGCTACGACGAGGACACCATCGCCTACGTCGAGCGCCTCATCCGCAAGGAGGCGGCGAAGCGCGACCCCGAGGGCCAGGCCTTCGAGGATGGCCTCACCCTCGTCTTCCTCGAGACGCAGCTGCACGACCTCGCCCTTCGCACCGAGCCGGACACCATGGCCGACGTGATCCGCAAGACGTGGCGCAAGATCAGCCCCGCCGCCCGCGAGTTCGCCCTCGCCTCCGACCTCGCCCCCGACGACCGCGCGCTCATCGAACGCGCCCTCGCCTGAGGCCCCGCCCGCCCTCCCACCCTCCTACAATGCTGGTATGTCCGCCGGCGAAGAGTTCGCGCACGAGTTGCTGGAAGCGCAACCGGATCGCTTCGCCTCCGTGCTCGCCGATCTACCGGAGGACGTGCGCCTTGGGGCGATGGCGTTTGCCCGCCGGCTCGCCGCCCTTGTCCGCGCCACCCGCGCAACCTACGTCCTGCACGTGGCCAGCGATCTCGGCTCAGGCCCCGAGGCCGCCGCGGTCGCTTCCTACGCCAACCTCCACATCGCCGGCTCTTTCGGCCACACCGGGCACCTTGAGGTCGTTGTCGACCACGAGCACATCGCGAACACCATCACCGCGCAGGCCGAGCGGCACGCCCTCGCCGACCGCGTGCGCGTCCACGCCGGCGACGCCCCCTCGGTCGTGCGCGCCCTGAACGGCCCTTACGACCTCGCGGTCGTCGGTGTGCGCTGGCGCCAGTACGAGCGCCTCGCCAGCGATCTCACCCGCCTCGTGCGCATCGGCGGCGCGCTCACGATCGTCAACCTCGCGCCCTTGCCCGCCGCCCTTGCCGAGGATCCCGGAGACCAGGCCGCTCTCTCCCTCCAAAGATTCCTCCGCTCCCTCGCCGCCGACGAGCGCTACGTGCTCAGTACGGGGCCCGACTTCGCCGGCGTGATCGCCGCCCGCATCCGCTAGCGCCGCGTGAGCGAACCACCCCGCCGCCGCGTCGCCATCCCCACCGAGTCGAGGGAGTCATCCGAGCGCCGCAGCTTCTTCCGCATCGCCGCCATCCTCGGTGTCGTGGTCGGTATCCCGGTCGGCATCTTCGGCCTTCCCGCCCTCCTCAACGTGTTCTTTGACGAACCGACCATTCCTCCCGGCGGAGCGTGGAGCGAGGACGGCCTCACGATCTGGGTCGAGTCCTACTCCCCCGGTGCGGAACCTTCCCGCGAGGCTTTCGTCACCCTCGCCCTGCGAAGCCCCCGGGAGTGGACGTTCGAAGACGAGGGAGTCGAGTTGGAGCTCACGCAGGGCGACCCCGTCCCCCTCGACCGGGTCACCATTCCGGAGGGCGAGGGGGGAAGGCTGCGGCTGTGGTTCGTCCTCGCGGATGCCTATCAGGACGCAGAGCTCCAGGCCCTGCGGCTTTCCGATCCCATGGTGCGCTTCGCTCTCGGGGACCCCGAGGAGTGAGCGAGCCTCCCGGGACCCTGCCGCACTACCTCCGTCCCGGCCTGCGCCTCCTCTTCGTCGGCTACAACCCCGCCGTCTACTCCGCCGAGGCGGGCCACTACTACGCACGCGCCGGCAACGTCTTCTGGAAGCAGCTCAACGAGAGCGGCCTCCTCGCCCGCCCCGCCGGCCCCGAGGACGACGCCTCCCTGATGGACCAGGCCGGCATCGGCTTCGTCGACCTTTGTCCCCGCCCTACCGTGCGCGCGGACGAGCTCACGCCCGAGGAGATCGCGGCCGGCGCCGAGCGCCTCCTCGGCCAGCTCCAGGCGACCCAGCCCCGCTACGCCGTCTTCAGCGGGCGCGGCATCTACGTCCACTTCGCCCGCCACGCCCTCGGCCTCCCCCGCGTCGCACTCAGCGGCCGCCCCGATGGCGTCCAGCCGGAACGCATCGGCCGCACCATCCCTTACGTCGTGCCCTCCTCCAGCGGACTCGCCAGCCGCTGGAGGAGCGAGCGCCTCGTCCTCCTGAAGGAGCTGGCGACCCTGCTTGGACCCCCGCCCCCGTCCGTGCGCTCGTAGGATCGACGCATGCGCGCCGCCGTGCTCGAACGCCCCGCCCCCGCGGGCGACGGCCCCCTCGCCGTCACCTCCCTCCCCGACCCCGTCCCCGCAGCGGGCGAGCTCCTGCTGCGCGTCTCCGCCTGCGCCGTCTGCCGCACCGACCTCCAGATCTGCGAGGGCGACATCGAAGCCCACCGCCTCCAGTCGTCCCCGGCCACCAGGCCGTCGGGACCGTCGAGGCGTTGGGCGAGGGCGTCGAGGGGTGGCGCAAGGGCGACCGCGCGGGCGTCGCCTGGCTCGCGGGCGCCTGTGGCGACTGCTCGCGCTGCGCCGCCGGTCGCGAGAACCTCTGCGAGGACGCCCGCTTCACCGGCTGGGACCGCGACGGCGGCTACGCCGAGCAGGTCACCGTTCGCGCGGACTTCGCCCTCCCCCTGCCGGACGACCTCGACGCCGTCGAGGCCGCGCCCCTCCTCTGCGGCGGCATCATCGGCTACCGCGCCCTGCGCCTCTCCGGCATCGAGCCGGGCGGGCGGCTGGGGCTCTACGGCTTCGGCGCCTCCGCCCGACTCGCCCTCCAGGTGGCGACGCACTGGGGCTGCGAGGTCTTCGTCGCAACCCGCTCCGCCCGCGACCAGGAACGCGCACGGGCCCTCGGGGCCGCCTGGGTGGGCGGGACGGACGACCCCCCGCCCGCGCCCCTCGACGCCGCCGTCACCTTCGCCCCCGCGGGCGAGGTCGTCGTGGCCGCCCTCAGGGCCGTCGACCGGGGCGGCACGGTCGCCGTCAACGCCATCCACCTCGACCGCATCCCCGAGTTCCCCTACGAGCTCCTCTGGTGGGAGCGCAGCCTCCGCAGCGTCGCCAACTTCACGCGGCAGGACGCGGCCGAGTTCCTCGCCCTCGCCGCCGGGATTCCCATCCGCACCGAGACCGAGGCCTACCCGCTCGAGGACGCCAATCGGGCGCTGGCGGACCTCGCAGGGGGGCGGGTCGGGGGCGCTGCCGTCCTCCGCATCGGCTGAAAGGGCGGGCTCGGCTAGACTCCCCGGCGCACGAGGAGGCACCCCCCATGTCGTCCGACTCCGACCAACCGAGGTCCCTCGACGAGATGCGTGCCCGCAACGCTGCGGCCCCGGTCTCCCTCGAGGAGATGCTCGCGATCAACCGCACCGTGATCGAGGAGTTCCGCGCAAACGGCGGGAAGGTGTCGGGCATGTTCGCGGCGGAGCCGCTCCTGCTGCTCACGACCACCGGCGCGAAGAGCGGCCGGAAGCGCACCAATCCCCTCGTCCACACGGTCGACGGCGACCGCGTCGTCATCATCGCCTCCTTCGGGGGCGCGCCGCAGCATCCCGCCTGGTTCCTCAACATCCGCGCGAATCCCGAGGTCACCATCGAGCTGCCGGGCGAAACATTCACGTCGAACGCGATCATCCCCGAGGGTGAGGAGCGCAAGCGCATCTACGACCAGCACGCCGCGCAGATGCCCCGCTTCGCCGAGTACCAGTCCATGACCAGCCGGGAGATACCGGTCGTCGTCATCCCCCGCCCGGGGTAGGGGCCACTCCCGTCTGGGGTCCCAGCGTTAGCAATCGTCGGCGTCCGCTAGACTCTCCCGACGCAACCCGCAGGAGGCACCCATGACGTCAGACCGCGTCGCGCAGATGCTCGACTTCAACAACAAGATCATCGAGGAGTTCCGCGCGAACGAGGGCAAGGTCACCGGCCCGTTCTCAGGAGCGCCCTTGCTGCTCCTCACCACCACGGGCGCGAAGAGTGGCGTTACCCGCACGACCCCCCTCGCCTACAGCGCCGACGGGGACCGCTTGATCATCATTGCCTCCTACGCCGGCGGGCCCAGGCACCCCGCCTGGTTCCTCAACCTGCGGGCCAACCCCGAGGTCACCATCGAACTCCCGAACGAGACCTTCACCACGAACGTGGTCATCACCGAGGGCGAGGAGCGCCAGCGCCTCTTCGATCAGCAAGCCGCCAGGATGCCGAACTTCGCCGAATACCAGGCCAAGACCAGCCGCCAGATTCCCGTCGTCGTCATTTCCCGCCCGTAACCCCGGTCCGGCAACAGAAAGGAACGAACATGCCCCGAACCCGCGTCCTCACCGAGCTCGACGAGTGGCCCCGCCACCAGACGATCGACACTTTCGACTCCGTCCAGACCGCCAGCCCCGAGTGGAGCGACGGCTACTGGTTCTGCTTCGGCGACCCCGCGGGCGAGGTGAACCTCATCACCGCCATCCGCCTCTACCACAACACCAACGTGATGGACGCCTACGCCATCGTCAGCCTCGATGACGGCAAGCAGTACAACCTGCGCGCCAGCCGCCGCCTACGCCCCCGCATCGACGAGCTCCGCGTCGGCCCCTTCTGGCAGGAGATCGTTCGCGGCATGCGCACCCTCCGCATCGGCTGCGACGAGAACGCCCACGGCATCGAGTTCGACATCCAGTGGGAGAGCAAGGCCCCGGCCTACGACGAGGCCCCCGGCGGCCGCTTCCGGGTCGACGGCCGCATCGTGGGCGAGCGTTCCAACTACATCCAGGCCGCCGACATCGCCGGCTCGATCAAGATCAACGGCCGCGAGTGGAAGTTCGACTTTGGCGACGGCTGGGCCGGTACGCGTGACCACTCCTGGGGCATTGGCGCGGGCACGGGCACAGGCGCCAAGCCCAACCCCTACGTCGCCCCGCCGCTGGAGCCGCCCGATATGGGCAGCTTCCGCGCCGACGGCATGCGCCACTGGGCTGTCGTCAACATGCCCGACCGCTGCCTCTACTACGCCTTCCGCCTCGGCGAGGACGGGCGCTACACCGCCTCCGGCACCGGGCGCCAGGCCCAGCCCGGCGTCCACTCCTGGGTCGAATACGGCTACGACTCCGGCAAAGAGAGCTTCGCCTACACCGATGTCTCCATCGAGGACCACGAGTGGGAGGACGGCTGGCCCCGCTTCAAGCGCGGCAAGCTCAACCTCACCCGCCCCGACGGGGGCGTCGATCGCTTCCAGCTGGAGGTCGTCAGCGAGCCCGTCTACATGCGTGCCGGCGGCTACGCCGATGGCTGGAACGACCGCCTCGGGCGTGGCGTCTACCGCGGCGAACTCGTGGTTGAGGGCGAGGTCTGGGACGTCTCCCACCCCGTCAAGGTGTTCGACGCCGACGGCAACGAGATACCGCAGATGAGCGGCGGCGGCTCCTACGCCGAGCTCTCCACCGTCTACACCAACCTCGACGACCCCAGCGACACCGGCGTCGGCATCCTCGAGTGCGTGATCATGACCGAGTTCGAGGGCGTCAAGGGCCCGTAGGCGGGCCTGATCGATGAGGGTCGCTTACTCCGACCACGCCATTGGCCGGATGGAGCAGCGGGGCATCTCCGAGGAGATGGTCGAGCAGATACTCACCTCGCCGGACGGTGTGTCCGTGGGCGAGACCGCCGTCATCTACAATGCCATGGTGGACGGAGTGGAACTGCGCGTCGTGGTGGCGCGCGCAACGGATCCGAGCCTGGTCATCACCGTGTTCCCGGTGGACCGGTAGGAAGGAGCAGTCCGTGTACTTCACCTACGACTCCCAGGCCGATGCCATCTACGTTGTCATTCGCGAGGCCGAGGGCGGTGAGCGCGGTTGTCGCCAGCTGGATGAGCAGCGGATCGCCTGCATCGATCAGGCCGGCAACGTCTTCGCCTACGAACTGCTCTTCGTCAGCAAGGGCATCTCGTTCGAGGGCATCGACCCGGAGGACGCGGCACGCATCCGCGAGGCCATCGGCACGGCCATCAAGTCGTTCGAGCCGCTCACCGTCGCCTGAGACGGATTGAACTGATTGCCTAAAACATCTATGATGCCACGAGAGCAACTGAGATGGTCACGGCCAGCGAGCAGAGCGAAAGCGAAGAGAAATACGCCGAGTTGAGCCTCCGCCTGCTCCGGCAGGCACAGGACGAGTTCGACAAGGGCGATCGCCTGCAGGCCTCGGAGAAGGCGTGGGGCGCGGCTGCGCATGCCATGAAGGCCGCCGCCGAGCGCCGCGGCTGGAACCACAACCGCCACGGCCACCTCTTCGCGGTGGCCGGCCAGATCGCCGAGGACGCCGGCAACCCCGAGATACGGCGGCTGTTCAGCATCGCCAGCTCCCTTCACCAGAACTTCTATGAGGACTGGCAGCCGGACATCTCTGTGCAGGAAGGCATCGCGGATGTGAAGCGGCTGGTGGAGGTGATGCAGGAGTTGCGCGCCCAGCCCGTGCGGCCCTCCGTCGTGACCGACCAGCAGCAGTGGCGCCGCCTCACCGAACCCCCTCGCCTACGGTCCTGATCGGCGACCGCTTCAGTCGAGGCGGTTTCCCCAGTGCTCGACCGCCAAGCCGTCGGCGAACCGCACAATCTCGATCGTGCGACGGTAGGTCGCGTAGTCGCTGCTCGTCGACGCTGGTTCGGACCAGTTGAGCTTGGCAACGACCACGTCGCCGACAACGTGCATTTCAGCAATCTCGACACTGAGCTGCGGATGCTGCTCGCGGGAAAGCCGGACCATGCTGGCGAATTCATCTGGACCGGCGAGTTCCCCGCTGCCGACACCTTGGTGGTCCAGGTACTCCGGCGAGAGAACCAAGGCCACGCCAGATACGTCGCCCGTGTTGAAGAAGTCCACCCTGCGGCGCATCAACTCGCCGTTGTCGTGGCGCTCCACGCTGGTCACTCCTCGCCCAGCGCCTCCGCCAGCAGCTCGACCACGTGCCGCGGCGTGCGCGAAGTGAAGTGTCCGATCTGCTGCCGGCAGGAGACTCCCGTGACCGCGATCGCGGCCTCCCCGCCCGCCGCCTCCACCGCCGGAAAGAGGCGGTACGCGCCCATCTCGCGCGAGATCTCGTAGTGCTCCCGCTCGAAGCCGAACGAGCCCGCCATCCCGCAGCAGCCTGAGTCGACCAGCGAGGGCGCGTAGCCCGCGACCTCCAGCGCCCGCAGCGTCGGCTCCGCCCCCGCCAGCGCCTTCTGGTGGCAGTGCGCGTGCACGAGCACGTCGCCCCCTGCGTTGCCGAACAATTGGCGCACCCCCGCGTCCTCCCCCGCGACCCGCGCGACCAGTTCGTCGAGCAGGAACGCCTGCGCCGCCACCGTCTCCGCGCGCTCGCCCGGCAGCAGGTCGCGGTACTCGTCGCGAAGCGTGAGCAGGCACGAAGGCTCGGTGCCCACGATGGGGACGCCCCGCTTCGCGTACGGCTCCAGCCGAGCGAGGTTCTCCTCCGCCCAGCCCCGCGCCAGCCGCAGTTGCCCCTTCGAGATCGCCGGACGCCCGCAGCACTGCAGCTGCGGCACGACCGTGACCGCGTACCCCAGCGCCTCCAGCACGCGCACCGCCGCTCGCCCCACCTCCGGGTGGAAGTACTCCGTGAACGTGTCGACCAGGTAGATCGCCTCGCCGCGCGGCGCCTCCCCCGTCCGCCCCGTGCGCCGCGACCACCACCGCCCGAAGCGCTGCCCCGCGAACGCCGGCAGCGGCCGCCGCCGGTCGATGCCCCCGACGCGCTCCAGCAGCGCCCTCGCCGGCGCCAACCGCGCAACCGCGTTCGCCAGCGGCCCCATGGGGCTCGCCAGGGCGCTCAGCAGGCGGATGCGCGCGAAGGCGCGGTCGCGCAGGGGCGCGCCGTGAGCCGCGCTCGCCTGCGCCTGCACCTCGTACTTCAGCTTGGCGAAGTCGACCCCCGAGGGGCACTCCGTCTTGCAGGCTTTGCACTCGACGCACAGGTCCAGCGCCTCGTGCATGCGTGCGCTCGTCAGCTCCTCCAGCGGCAACGCCCCGTTCAGCGCCTGACGCAGCAGGTTCGCGCGTCCCCGCGTCGAGTGCTCCTCGTCCCCCGTCACCATGAACGAGGGGCACATGCCCCCGTCGAGCTTGCGGCAGGCGCCCTGCCCGTTGCACTGCTCCGCCGCCCGCGCCAGCCCGCCCTCGGGCCCGAAGTCGAGCTCCGTGAGGAGCTCCGCGTTCACGGTCGCCGGGCTCAACCGCAGGTTGTCCGAGAACGGCGGCGTCTCGACGATTTTTCCTGGATTGAGCAGCCCTTGCGGGTCCCACAGTGCCTTCAACTCACGGAAGGCGCGCGTCAGTTCTGGCCCGAACATGCGCTCCGTGAACACGCCCCGCACGATCCCGTCGCCGTGCTCCCCGCTGAGCGAGCCCCCGAACTCCAGCACGAGATCCGCGATCTCCTCCGCCAGCCCCTCCGCCTGCGCCAGCCCCTCCGCGTCCTTCAGGTCGACGATTGGGCGGATGTGCAGGCAGCCGACGCTCGCGTGTCCGTAGTACGCGGGACGCAGGCCACGGGCCCGCACGAGCGCATCGAAGCGCGCCACGTACTCCGCCAGCCGCTCGGGCGCGACCGCGGTGTCCTCCACGAACGAGGCGGGCTTGGCGTCTCCCCGCAGGCTCATCAGCAGCCCCAGACCCGCCTCGCGCATCCGCCACATGCGCTGCTGCTCCGAGGGCTCCCGCGCGATCACCGCCGCGAAGGCCCCGTCCTCCCCCACGAGGTCGTCGCGCAGCCGCTCGATCTTCGCCCCCACCTCCTCCGCCCGCTCCCCTGCGAACTCGACCAGCAGCAGCGCCCCCGGCTCCCCCTGTACGAACTCGACCAGCTCCCGGAACCCGGCGCTCTCGCGGCAGCGCGCGATGATCGTGGCGTCCACCAGCTCCACGGCCGAGGGCTTGTGCGCGTTCGCCCGCACGGTCGCCGCCGCGGCCTCCACCACGGTGCGGAAGTGGAGAGCGGCGAGCATCTTCGCCAGCGGGATGGGCACCACCCGCATGGTTGCCTCGGTCACCGTCGCGAGCGTCCCCTCCGACCCCACCACCAGCTTCGCGAGATTGAGCGGGCCGTCCTCCCCCACCTCATCGAGGTTGTAGCCGGAGACCCGCCGCAGGATCTTGGGGAAGCGCTTCTCAACCTCCGCCCGATGCTCCCGCGCGATCGCCCGCACCCCCCGGTAGATGTCGCCCTCAAGACCCTCTCGTCCGCTCCGCTCAGCCGCCTCATCCTCGCTCAGCCTTTCCAGGGACGCCGTCGAGCCGTCCGACAGCACCACCTCCAGCGCGACCACGTTGTCGACGGTCTTGCCGTAGACGGCCGAGTGCGCCCCACAGGAGTTGTTCCCGACGCCCCCGCCGATGGTCGCGCGGTTCGCCGTCGAGGGGTCGATCGGGTACTGCAGGCCGTGGGGACGGAGCGCCTTGTTCAGCTCCGAGAGGACGACTCCCGGCTGCACCCGCGCCGTCCGCCCCACGGCGTCGATCTCGAGCACGCCCGCCATGTGGCTCGTGAAGTCGAGGACGATGGCGTGGTTCACGGTCTGGCCCGAGAGGCTCGTGCCCCCGCCCCTGGCGAGCACCGGGACGCCGTGCTCGCCCGCCACCCGCATCACGTGCTGCACGTCCCCCGCCGACCGCGGATACACGACCGCGACCGGCTCCATCTCGTAGATCGAAGCGTCCGTCGCGTACAGGAGCCGCCGGTAGCGCTCGACCTCGACATCCCCTGCCCCGCCCGACATCCCCGCTGCCAGGTCGTGCGCCAGCGGGGCGAGCGCCTCGTCGCCGCCGTGCAGCAGCTCGCGCGCTCGCGCGACCGTGGCGTAGGGCGAGGCCGTCTGCCCCTCCACGGTTCGCCACGGGGCAGGACGGGTGGTCGGCATGGCTTCAGGCCGGGTCGAACTCGACGAGGAGCTCCCACGGGTTGAGGCTGATCGCGATCGGCTTCGGGTTCGAGCCCGGGGCGAAGCGCGGGTTGCGCATCACGTCCATCAGCATGCGGCTCCCGATCACCGTCTCCGTCTGCGCCAGCTGGTAGCCCACGCAGAAGTGCTTGCCCAGGCCGAAGCCGAGGTGGCTCGCCTGCCCGTTGTCGTGGTAGCCCGCCCGCAGCGCCTTCCCCACGTACAGGTCGGGCCGCGTGATGTCGAACTTGTCGGGGTTGGCGAAGACGCGCTCATCCCGGTTGCCCCCGTAGATTGAGAGATTCACGTACGCTCCCTCCCGGATGGTCACGCCGTACTCGGGGAAGGGAATGTCGTGGATGGCGAGGCGCGACTGACCGCCGGAAGGACCGTGCACGCGCATCATCTCCGTGAAGGCGCGGTCCAGCAGCGAGGGGTCGTCGCGCACCAGCTCCCACTGCTCGGGGTTCGCCAGCATCTCGTACCAGAGGTTGGCGATCGCCTTGTCCGTCGTCTCCGCGCCCGCCACCAGGATCAGGCTCGCGAACGACTTGATCTCCTGGAAGGTCATGCGGTGCCCGTCCACCTCCGCCGCGCAGAGGCGCGAAATGAGGTCGTCCTTCGGGTCCTTGCTGCGCGCCTGCAGCAGCGGCTCCAGGTAGTCGTGGTACTCCTGGTTCGCCTTGATTCCCGCCGCGCGGATGTCGGGCGGCCCGCCGATGCCGTTCATCATCGCCGGGTACCACTCGTGGAACATGTCGTGGGCGTCCTGCGGCAGGTCGAGCACATCCAGGATGACGTTCAGGGGCAGGCGCGTGGCGAAGTCGTCGACGATGTCGATCGACCCCGTCTTCGCCGCCTCCTCGGCGACGCGCCGGGCGTGCTTCTCCGTGTACTTCTCGATGAGCGCCATCGAGTTTCGCTCGATGATGGGCAGGAGCGCCTCGAGCTTCTTCCCCACGAACTCGGGCGCCACGATGTTGCGCAGCTTGTTGTGCTGCTCGCCGTCGTACTCCATCAGCGTCGGCCCGAAGACCGCCCCGATGCCGAGTGCGTTCGGCTGTGCCGAGTAGTGCTCCACGTCGCGGAAGGCCGCGCAGACATCGTCGTAGCGCGTGATCATCCAGTGGTCCGTGATGGGGTTGTGGTAGACCGGATAGTGGTCGCGCAGCAGCTTCAGGGTGGGGTAGGGGTCATCCGCGTACTCCTGGCTGAAGAAGAGCTCCGGATCGATCGCCGGCTTCGTCATCGTCATCGCCCGTTCTCCTGCCGCGGCGGCCCCGGCCGCGAGCCGCTTCGCGCGTCATGGTAGCCGGTTGCCCGCCCCGACGGTGCCCAACCGGGCTTCGTGTCCCCCGTCTACCCGTGCGTGCTACCGTCCTACCAACAGCCAATTGCCAGCAGCCAACAGCCGCTCAGGAGCCCCCTCCATGCCCGTCGATCCGAACCGCGAGAGCTGGAAGCCCGGCATGCCCTGGGAGCGCGCCATCGAGGACATCGCCTACATCCGCGAGCTCGGTCGCGAGATGGGCGGCCCCGAACGAATCGCCCGCCAGCACGCCGGCGGCCGCTACACCATCCGCGAACGCGTCGAGAAAATGGTCGACCCCGGCAGCTTCGTCGAGGCCGGCCCCCTCGTGGGCGCCGCCGACTACGACGAGGCCGGCAACCTCGTCGGCTTCACCCCCGGCGCCTACGTGATGGGTCTGGCCGAGATCGACGGGCGCCCCATCGCCATCGGCGGCGACGACTTCACCATCTCCGGCGGCAGTCCCCACAACGTGCGCAAGCACCCCCGCGACTTCATGCAGCCCCTCGCCCTCCAGTACGGCATCCCCTACGTCCAGCTCGTCGAGGGCGTCGGCCACAGCTCCAAGGCCGACGAGGCGGCGGGCCACATGGGCCTCCCCGCCGGGGACATGTGGTGGCGCGCCATCGAGATGCTGCGCACCGTCCCCGTCGCCGCAGGCATCATGGGCTCCGTCGCCGGTGCGCCGGCGGCCTTCGCCCTCATGTCGCACTTCACGGTCATGGTGAAGGGCCAGTCCCAGATCTTCCCCTCCGGACCGCCCGTCGTGCGCCGCGCCATCGGCGAGAACCTCGACAAGGAGGCGCTCGGCGGGGCGAAGATGCACGTGCACGAGAGCGGCCAGGTCGATAACGAGGCCGACTCCGAGGAGGACGCCTTCGACCAGATCAAGCGCTTCCTCTCCTACCTCCCCAACACCACCGGCGCCGTCTCTCCCCGCGTGGAGACCGGCGACCCGCCCGATCGTCGCCCCGAGGAGCTGCTGAACATCATTCCCCCCAACCGCAAGCGCGGCTACGACGCCCGCAAGCTCATCAGCCACGTGGTCGACAACGGGGAGTTCTTCGAGATGCGCCGCCACTATGCGGGCGCCGTCATCACCGCCTTCGCCCGGGTCGACGGATACCCCGTGGGCGTGCTCGCCAGCGACCCCATGAAGCTCGCGGGCGCCATGGACGGCGACGTGGCCGACAAGTACACCCATTTCGTCGACCTCTGCGACACCTTCAACCTGCCCCTCCTCATCTTCCTCGACATGCCCGGCTTCATGCTCGGCTCCCACGCCGAGCGCAAGGCGACGATGCGGCGAGGCGTGCGCGCCCTCATTGCGAGCGCCGAGGCGCAGGTGCCCAAGATCGAGTTCAACGTGCGCAAGTCGTACGGCGTCGCCGCCGACGCGCCCAACAGCGTGGGTATCCCCAACGGGCTCAACCTGCGCTTCGGCTGGCCCGCGGGCGAATGGGGCGGCATCCCCATCGAGGGCGGGGTGGCCGCCGCCTACCGCCGCGAGATCGAGGCCGCCGACGACCCCGACGCCCATCGCGAGGCCATCGAGGAGCGCCTCCTCCGCCTCCGCTCCCCCTTCCGCGCCGCCCACCGCGGTGATGTGATCGACCTGATCGACCCGCGCGACACGCGCCGCCTCGCCTGCATCTTCGTCAAGCTCGCGCAGCCCGCCCTCGCCCGCCTCGCGAGCCGCCCCAAGCGCGCCGTCCGCCCTTAGGCGGTTATGGCATCATTGGAGGGCGCAAGAGGTACGACGTGATCAGGACGATCAGGGCCAGGTACTGCGACGGCAAGCTGGAACCGCTCGAGGCGCTCGACCTCGAAGAGGGCGAGGAAGTCGTCCTGTCGATCGGCGAGCGGGCGGCGGAGCGATCTGGAACGCCCAGCGACCGTTTTGTGGCGGCTGCCGGCGTTTGGAAGGACAGCGCCCACTGGGAAGAATTCGGGAAGAACCTGCGGCAGTATCGAGACGAAGGCTCCCGTGAGAGGCCAAACGTCTAGCAGGTGCGATACCTCGTCGACTCAGACTGGGCCATCAACTACCTGCGCGGAGTTAGGCGAGGGCGCAGTCGCCTCCGAGAACTGATTCCTGAGGGCGTGGGACTGAGCATGGCTTCCCTCGCCGAACTCTACGAGGGTATCTATCGGGTGCGCGATCCCCAAGAGGCCGAACAAGGATTGGCCGACTTTCTAGCGGATGTGCAACTTGTCGAAATTGACCCCGAGACTTGCCGCATCTTCGGCAGGGAACGAGCTCGCCTGCGGGCGGCGGGCAACCCCATCGGCGACCTCGACCTGCTGATCGGCGCAACTGCCCTGCGTCACGACCTGACGCTGCTCAGCAACAACCGCAGCCACTTCGACCGCGTCGAGGGCCTGACCATCGAGTCGGCCTGAGCCCCTGCGCCTACCCGACGGCGACGGCCTCCCGCGCCTTCGTGAACTCCAGGTTCAGCTCGTACAGCCCCAGCATGATGCCCGGCTGGTGCTGGAAGTCGTTCTTGCCGGTCGCCAGCTTGATCTCGTCCATGCGGTCGAGCATGACTTCCACGGCGATGTTCTGCTCCAGTCGCGAGAGGCCCGCTCCGGGGCAGCCGCGCGGGCGAATCGAGAAGGTGAGGTGCTTGCCCGGGCTCTTGCGGTCGAGGCGGATTTCGTCCGGCGCCTCGCAGAGATCCGGGTCGCGGTTGGCGGCTGCCCAGCGCAGGTGCAGCAGCGAGCCCGCCGGGACCTTCACCCCATGGATCTCCGTGTCGCGAGCCACTATCCGGCCCGAGAGCCCCTGCGTGGGCGCGTAGAGGCGCAGCGCCTCCTCCACGAAGAAGCGCACCTTCGAGCGGTCCGCCCGCAGCTCCTCGACGATCTCCGGGTGCTGCGCCAGCAGCATCGCCTCCGAGGTGAGCGCGTACTGCGTCGTCTCGTTGCCGCCGATGTGCATCCCCGAGACCACGCTGATGATGTCCCCATCGCTCAGCCGCTTCCCCTGGAACTCCACGTTGTTGAGGAACGTGATCATGTCCTCCTTGGGGTTGCGCCGCTTCTCGTCGATCTGCTCCTGGATGTAGCGGTTGAACGCCACCAACGCGCGGGCGTTGTCCGCCTCGTCGGGGTCTTCCATCCGGCTCTTCGGACCGAAGCCGTAGACGAAGCGGCGCACCTGCGCCTCCTCCCACTCCTTCGTCATGGGCATGTCCTCGAGCGGGAACCCGAGGATCGTCGAGATCACGGCCTGCGGCAGCGGCGCCGCGAACTCCGTCACGAACTCCACTTCGCCCTTGTCGATCCAGTGGTCCATCAGGCGGTTGGCGTGGGCGGTGATCATGTCGCGGTGCTGGAGTGCGCCCGAGGCGCCCACCCACGGCTCCGTCAGCTGCTCGCGGTGCAACTTGTGCGATTCGATGTCGGGCCGCAGCCGCTCCCGCGCCGTCACCACCTCGCCGAAGCCCTCGTCTGCGAAGATCTCGTCGTGGATCTTGCTCGTGCCCGAGGAACCCGGTCCCTGGCGCGAGGGGAAGAGATCGGGATCACGCACCACCCGCCGGATGTCCTCGTACTTCGTCAGCACGTAGGCGTCCGAACCCGGCTCGTAGCCCTGGCCCGGGAGGCGCAGCACGGGCTCCTCGTCCTGCAGGATCTTGTAGGAGTCGTACCAGTGCTCCTGTGCGCCCGGGGCGAACAGGTCCACCTCTCCCACGCTCATCGGGCATGCCGCCTGGGGCATCGCTTCGAAATCTTCACGGTTCGCGGCCATGGCTGTCCTTCTTCCGGCCGGACACGTCGAAACTGCCCCGGCCATTGCTGGTAAGTGCGAGGATTATAGCGACTATGACAGGGCTCCGGCGCGCCCCGCTAGCGCGCCGAGCCGCCCGAGACCGTCAGCAGCGCCCCCGTCGTGAAGCTCGATGCCTCCGAGGCGAAATAGAGCGCCGCTCCCACGATCTCCTCCGCCTGTCCGCCCCGCGCCAGCAGGATCGTGTCCGCCGCGCGCGCCTCGAACGCCTCCATGTCCCACGCCTTCGAGATGTCCGTCAGGAACGGCCCCGGGATGATGCAGTTCACCCGCACCTTCGGCGCGAACGTGCGCGCGAACCCCACCGTCAGGTTGTTCAGCCCCGCCTTCGCCGCCCCGTACGCGAGCGCGTTCGGACCGGGGCTCTGCGAGGCCGTGCTCGAGACCATGATGACCGAGCCCCCGTCCCCCTCCGCCATGCGCGTCCCGATGTTCGCCGTCAGCCGGAAGGGACCCTTCAGGTTCACGTCGAGCACCTTGTCGTAGAGCGCTTCGCTCACCTCGCTGACGTGGTCGTAGAGGGGCGACATGCCCGCGTTGTTCACGAGCACGTCCACCTTCCCGAACTCCGCGTAGGCCGCGTCCGCGAGCGCATCCACCTGCTGCCAGTCACCCACGTGGCAGGATACGGACAGCGCCCGCCGCCCGGTCTCCGCGCGCACCTCCTGCGCCAGCCGCTCGCACGACTCCAGCTTGCGGCTGGCGATCACCACGTCCGCCCCCGCCCGTGCGAAGCTGCGCACCATCGCCGCGCCCATCCCCCGGCTCCCGCCCGTCACGAGCGCCACCTTCCCGCCCAGGTCGAACAGCGCATCCGCTTCGCTCATGACGCCTCCTGCCAGCCGGACGGGATCATACGGCCCGGCCCTACCCGTGGTGCGAGGGCAGATCGCGCCAGGGGACGCGCCGCCGCGGCACCAGCGGACGCACCTCGTCCCAGCGCTGGAACACCGTCAGCGCCCCCGCCATGAAGGCCATCGTCACAGCCTCGCGAAGCTCCCCCCGGGATGCCCCGCCCTGATCCTCCCAGTACGCCTCCGCCCACTCCACCACCATCTCCCCGAGCCGTTCGCCCGGATCGTCATTCGCACGGTCCTCGGCCATACGTCTGCTCCTCGCTGCCCTCGCCCAAAGTGTACGGTGGAGCGAGGTCCTTGCCCTCCGCCGCTCGCCCGAAGGGCGGGGGGACGGTTGCGAATGCAGAACGGATCGCAGAGAATCCCGTGCATCGCGTGAGGGCGGTCGCTACGGCCGCGCCTTGCAGGGGGGATGGCGAGACGGGCAGGGCTGCACACGCGCACAGAGGCGCAACGGCCCTCCCGCTCCAGGTCAACGCTCATGACCCGCTACATCGTCCGCAGACTGATTGCCGTTCCCTTCATGCTGCTGGGGATCTCCTTCGTCCTCTTCATGCTGCTCTACATCCGCCCGGGCAGCGCCGCCTTCGCGGCGATCGGCTCGGTCGGCGACGCTGACCCGCGCGCCTTCGAGAACTTCGAGAAGAAGTTCGGTCTCGACCGCCCCTGGTACGTGCAGTACGGCGACTGGCTCTGGGGTGTGCTTCATGGGAGCCTGGGGGAGAGGCTTACGCCGCCCCACGACGATGTCGCCCAGGACATCCTTGAGGTTCTTCCCAACACGCTTGAGATCGGTTTCATGACGATCCTCCTCTCGGCCGTTATTGGCATCTCCGTGGGGGTGTTGTCCGCCGTTCGGAGAAACAGCGTCATCGACTACGCCATGCGGGGAATCACGATCCTCGGCATTTCGATCCCCAACTTCTGGTTGGCCATCCTCGTGATCTATTTACCGGCGCTCTGGTGGGGATGGACCCCCGCTCGGCAGTGGGTTGGCTTCACCGATGATCCCATCTACAACCTCTCGCTCGTCATCTGGCCGGCGATGACCCTCGCGCTCGCCAGTGCGGCCGGAATGGCGCGCTTCACGCGCACCTCCATGCTTGAGGTGCTCTTCTCCGACTACGTGCGCACGGCCCGCGCCAAGGGCCTCCGTGATCGCCGCGTCATCTGGGCCCATGTCTTCCGCAACTCGCTCATCCCCGTCATCACGCTCGTTGGCCTTCAGCTGGGCTCGGTGTTGGGAGGCGTCGTCATCGCCGAGCAGCTGTTCACCGTCCCCGGTCTCGGCAGGCTCACGCTTGAGGGCGTCACCGACCAGGACTATCCGGTCGTGCTCGGCTCGATCATGGTCTTCTCCTTCGTCTTCGTGGTCGTGACGCTCATCGTCGACATCCTGTACACGGTCGTTGACCCAAGGATTCGGTACTAGCCATGTCCCAGGAAAGGCGCCCGTCCGACGAAGAGGTCCAGCTTGAGTACGCGATTCCGCCGCGTCAGCGATTCAATCTGCTCAGGTGGGCACGCCGGGAGCCGGTCGGGGCCTTCGGCCTCTTCCTCATCGGTATCATCATCTTCTTCTCCGCCGCCGCACCCGTCCTCCATACGTTCCCACCGAACGAATTCGCCGTGGGTCCCCCGCTCGCCAGCCCAAACTCCGAGAACTGGTTCGGGACTACCGCTCGCGGCAAGGATGTCTGGTCTCGCGTTCTGTTCGCCGGAAGAATCTCGCTGAAGATTGGCGTTGCCACCGTGCTCCTCGGCACGTTTGGCGGCACGCTCATCGCCCTCCTCTCCGCCTACGCCGGCGGCGCCGTTGACTTTGCCGTAGGCCGTTTTGCGGACATGTTAATCGCGATTCCCGGCATCCTCCTGGCGCTCGTGCTGCACGCCTCGATCAGCTCCGATCTGCCCGATTTACCCGGGCTCCAGAGTGAAGAGCTCTACCTCGTCGTCGCCATCTCCCTCTTCTTCATCCCGGGCACGTACCGGATCATGCGTGGCACGGTCCTCGAATTGCGCGAGGCGACCTACGTCGAGGCAGCGCAGGTCGTCGGCGCCAGCAACATCCGCATCATGTTGCGGCACGTCGCCCCCAACATGTTCGGGCTCATGATCGTCATCACGAGCATCTCGCTTCCCGCCGCCATCCTCGCCGAGGCGAGCCTCAGCTTCCTCGGTCTGGGTGTCCCGATTGGCGGGCTCGATGCCGTGCCTTCCTGGGGCGCCGACCTCTCCGGCAGCTCTCGCCGCTTCTTCAATGTGGCGCCGTGGCTGGCGATCTTCCCGGGCGTCGCCCTCGCCATCACCGTTTTCGGCTTCAACATCTTTGGGGATTCCCTGCGGGATACCCTCGATCCAAGGCTCCGCGGTCGCATCTAGCCCGCAGTCGGCCCCGCCTTTGTGTTGGTTGACTCTTCGTAACGGCTGCGCCTGCCAGTGCCATCCGGGGGCGCCCGCGTGGCGACTCAAGCGCCAGATGCAGATGGGGCCACGCCGTCCATGTGCGACAACGAGAACTCTTGGAAGAGGGCCCGGAGTCGTCCGCCAAGCCGCAGGAGCTGCCGCGAGTCTATGTGGGTCAAGAGCCACGCGCTCAAGCCGGCGGGCCCTTCTTTGCCCCTTGCGCATCAGCGTATACTGCCCACATTCCCCAAACGGAGTGGAGGGTATTGCGGATGCGCGATAACGAGAATTACTGGAAGAGGCTGCGGCAACGTCCGGTCAGCCGCAGGAGTTTCCTGGTCGGCAGTGGCGTGGCGGCGGCCGGTTCCGCCGCCATCCTGGCGGGCTGCGGCGACGACGACGATGATGAGGCGCCTGTGGCGACGCAGGCAACGGCCGAGGCCACGCCTGAGCCCACGCCCGAGCCGACCGTGGATCCCGACGCGGCCAAGCGCGGCGGTACCCTCAAGAATTGGAAGACGGAAGAGGACGCTGGGCTCGACCCGGGCGTCTTCCACGTCAACAACACCGAGGTCATCATCTCGACGATGACCCAGCCCTACACCTACCAGCCCACGAAGAACCTCATCGCCATGGACGGCATGGTCGGCTTCGAGCAGGTCGACCCCACCACATTCGTGTGGAGCATCCGCCCGGGCATGAAGTTCCAGAACGACGATCCATTGGGCTCCGAGGCCGTCGCCTTCAGCTTCGGCCGCCTGGAGAAGCTCTACCGCGCGCTCGACGGCACGCACACCACGCGCACCGGCTATGCCTTCGTCGACAGCTTCGATGCGACGGACGAGCTGACGGTGACGGAGAGCTGGAACCGCCCCAACGCGGACGCGCCCGTGTACCGCGCCCGCCACTACTACTCCTTCCTGAACCCGCGGATCGTGGAGGAGCACGGCAAGTTCGAGGGCTCCTACGAGGCCCCTGATGGGACCGTGGAGGACGTGCACAGCGTGCAGACGCTGCCGCATGGCTCCAGCAGCGGCCCCTACATGCTCACGAAGCGGGACGCGACCGGCACCCTCGTGGAGCGCTGGCCGGACTACCACAAGCACACGCCCGCGGACGACGGCTTCGTCGAGGACGGTCCCCACATCGACGCCTGGGAGACGCGCATCATCCCCGACCAGGTGGCGGCCAAGGCCGCGTTCCTGGCGGGCGACCTCGATATCTTCACGACCGTCGACCCCCTGGAGCTGCCCGAGTTCGAGGGCCAGGACCACCTCAACATCGTCGAGATTCCCGGTGGTGGGCGCGCCATGCAGGGCATGGACGGCGGTAAGTTCCACGACAAGCGCTCGCGCATGGCCCTGCAGAAGGCGTTCGACTACGAGGGCTTCATCGCGGCCATCCGCCCCCTCGGCGGCCAGTACGCGGCCCCCATCTCCGACCTCCTTCCGGCCTACCAGAAGCTGGGCCAGGAAGACCTGAAGGAGTGGTTCCGCTACGACCCGGCCGAGGCGCAGAAGCTGTGGCAGGCCGCGGAATTCGAGGTTCCGGTCGATAACATCAAGATCTTCCAGTCGTCGGGCTCTCCGCTGCAGCACGAGATCAGCGACTACGTCGCGCAGTCGCTTGCCACGGCGCTGGGGCCCCTGGGCGTCACCACCGAGGTCGAGGCCGTTGACGGCAACACCTGGGCGGCCCGCGCGGTCGACCGTCAGGAGGACGTCAAGGACTGGGAGCTCCTCAGTTACGGCACGGGCGATCGGGGGGGCACGACGGGTATCCCCAACGACTCGTACCTCATCGACTACGACCCGCGGGCCTACGGCTTCAACGCCTTCAACCACTTCCTCGAGTCGCCCCGCAAGGAGGTCGCCGAGGACTCGGCGACGATCATCGACATGCTGAACGCCCAGGAGGCGGAGACCGACCCCGAGGCCCGCGCCGTCCTCCTCACCGAGGTGCAGACCTGGATCCTCGACCGGCAGTGGTGCAACTGGCGGCTGCCCGTCAGCTCGGTGGCCTACTTCGGCTTCAGCTCGAGGCTTCAGGACCAGGGCGTTAAGGACTGGGTGAACATGTACAACATGCGCCGCGAGTCCATGTGGCTCAAGAGCTAACCGATCCGTCCCGTTGGGCGCTCCCCAGCGCCCCGCCAGCAAGCAGAGGGCCCGCCCAACGGGGCGGGCCCTCTGCTTTGCGTTCCCCTAACAGAACGCGGGCGTAAAATCCACGAATCCCAAATTTGGGGAGGGGACGCGCATGCGCGACAACGAGAACTACTGGAAGAGGCTCCGGCAGCGACCGGTCAGCCGCAGGAGTTTCCTGGTCGGGAGCGGCGTCGCCGCGGCCGGCTCCGCTGCAATCCTGGCGGGTTGCGGGGACGACGACGATGATGATGACGTAGCCCCCGCGGCTGCGGCCACCGCGGAGGCCACGCCCGAGCCCACGCCCGGGCCGACCGTCGATCCCGAGGCGGCCAAGCGGGGCGGCACCCTGCTGAACTGGAAGACGGAGGAGGATGCGGGGCTCGACCCGGGTGTCTTCCACCTGAACAACCGCGAGATCCACGCCGCCACGATGACGCAGCCCTACACGTATCAGGCGACGAAGAACCTCTTCTCCATGGATGGCATGGTCGGCTTCGAGCAGGTGGATCCGACAACCTTCGTGTGGAGCGTCCGCCCCGACATGAAGTTCCACAACGGCGACCCCGTGGACGCCGAGGCCGTGGCCTTCAGCTTCGGCCGCCTGGAGAAGCTCTACCGCGCGCTCGACGGCACGCACACCACCCGCACCGGCTACGCCTTCGTCGACAGCTTCGAGGCGACCGACGAGTTGACCGTGACGGAGAGCTGGGCGCGGCCGAACGCGGATGCTCCCGTGTACCGCGCGGCCCACTACTACTCCTTCCTGAACCCGCGGATCGTGGAGGAGTTCGGCAAGTTCGAGGGCTCCTACGAGCGCGCGGACGGGACGATCGAGGACGTAGCCAGCGTGCAGGAGTTGCCCTTCGGCTCGGGCAGCGGTCCCTACACGAGGGTGAAGCGGGATGCGACTGGTACGCGCATCGAGCGCTGGCCGGACTACCACAAGCACACCCCGGCCGCCGACGGCTTCGTCGAGGACGGACCCTACATCGACGCCTGGGAGACCCGCGTTATCCCCGACCAGGTGGCGGCCAAGGCCGCCTTCCTCGCCGGCGACCTCGACATCTTCGCGACGGTCGACCCCCTGGAGCTCCCCGAGTTCGAGGACCAGGACCATGTCAACGTCGTCGAGGTTCCGGGGGATGGCGGGCTCTGCATGCAGGGCATGGACGGTGGCAAGTTCCACGACAAGCGCTCGCGGCAGGCCCTGCAGAAGTCGCTTGACTACGAGGGCTTCATCTCGGCTATCCGCCCCCTCGGCGGTCAGTACGCGGCGCCCATCTCGGACCTCCTGCCCGCCTACCAGAAGCTGAGCCAGCAGGACCTGCAGGAGTGGTACCGCTTCGACCCGGCCGAGGCGCAGAAGCTCTGGGCGGCCGCCGACTTCATCGTCCCCGTGGAGAACATCAAGATCTTCCAGTCGACGGGCGCGCCCCTGCAGCATGAGATCAGCGACTACCTGGCGCAGTCGATCGCGACGGCGCTGGGGCCGCTCGGCATCACGACCGAGGTGGAGGCCGTTGACGGCAATAGCTGGGCGGCCCGCGCGGTCGACCGCAGCACCGACGTGAAAGACTGGGAGATTCTCAGCTACGGCACTGGTGATAGCAGTGGCACGGGCGGAATTCCCAACGGCACCTTCCTCATCAACTACGACCCGCGCGCCTACGGCTTCAACGCGTTCAATCACTACCTCGAGTCGCCACGACCCGAGATCGCCGAGGGCTCGGCGACTATCATCGACATGCTGAACGCGCAGGAGGCGGAGACCGACCCGGAGGCCCGCGCCGTCCTCCTCACCGAGGTGCAGCGCTGGATCCTCGATAATCACTGGTGCAACTGGCGGCTGCCCGTCAGTTCGGTGTCGTACTTCGGCTTCAGCTCACGGCTCCAGGACGCCGGCGTCGCCGACTGGCTCAACGGCTACAGCCTGCGCCGCGAAGCGATGTGGCTCCAGACCTAGCCGATCCGTCCCGTGGGCGCTCCCCCAGCACGCAGAGGGCCCGCCCGCAAGGGCGGGTCCTTTGCTTTACATTCTCCTAGCAGGGTGCTGATAAACCCCTGAAACTGTGCCAGACCGCACTTCCGGCGATCCGGCAGTCTTGCGCAGAGACCCGAAACATTGGCTTTTTCGAGTCCCTTTGTCAGCTCGAAATGGGGCTTAAACGGCCTCTGGAGATTTTTTCAGCACCCTTCTAGTGGAGCCCGGGCGTATAATGCACAAATCCCGAATTTGGGGAGGGGACGCGCATGCGCGAAAACGAGAACTACTGGAAGAGGCTCCGTAGCCGGCCGACGAGCCGCAGGAGCTTCTTGGTCGGGAGCGGCGTAGCCGCGGCCGGTTCTGCTGCAATCCTGGCGGGCTGCGGGGACGACGACGATGACGACGAGGGGCCTGTGGCGACCCAGGCAACGGCCGAGGCCACGCCCGAGCCCACGCCCGAACCGACCGTGGATCCCGACGCGGCCAAGCGCGGCGGTACCCTCAAGAATTGGAAGACGGCAGAGGATGCGGGACTCGACCCCGGTGTGTTCCACGTGGCCAACACCGAGGTCATCTACTCGACGATGACGCAGCCCTACACCTACCAGCCCACCAAGAACCTCTTCGCCATGGATGGCATGGTCGGCTTCGAGCAGGTCGACCCCACCACCTTCGTCTGGAGCGTCCGCCCCGGCATGAAGTTCCACAACGGCGATGCCGTGGACGCCGAGGCCGTCGCCTTCAGCTTCGGCCGCCTGGAGAAGCTCTACCGCGCGCTCGACGGCACGCACACCACCCGCACCGGCTACGCCTTCGTCGACACCTTCGAGGCGACGGACGAGCTGACGGTGACGGAGAACTGGAACCGCCCCAACGCGGATGCCCCCGTCTACCGCGCGCGCCACTACTACTCGTTCCTGAACCCGCGGATGGTGGAGGAGCACGGCAAGTTCGAGGGCTCCTACGAGCACGCGGACGGGACAATCGAGGATGTGGAAAGCGTGCAGACGCTGCCCCCCGGTTCGGGCAGCGGCCCCTACACGCTCACCAAGCGGGACTCGACGGGCACGCGCGTGGAGCGCTGGCCCGACTACCACAAGCACACCCCGGCGGACGACGGGTTCGTCGAGGACGGCCCCTACATCGACGCCTGGGAGACGCGCATCATCCCCGACCAGGTGGCGGCCAAGGCCGCCTTCCTCGCGGGCGACCTCGACGTCTTCACCTCGGTCGACCCGCTGGAGCTTCCCGAGTTCGATGGCCTGGACCACGTCAAGGTGGTCGAGGTTCCCGCCGGTGGTCGCTCCTCGCAGGGCATGGACGGCGGCAAGTTCCACGACAAGCGCTCGCGGCAGGCCCTGCAGAAGGCCTTCGACTACGAGGGCTTCATCGCGGCCATCCGCCCGCTCGGCGGCAAACTCGCCGGGCCCATCTCCGACCTTCTCCCGGCGTACCAGAAGCTCAGCCAGGAAGACATGCGGGCCTGGATGCACTACGACCCGGCGGAGGCCCAGAAGCTGTGGCAGGCCGCCGACTTCGAGGTTCCCGTCGACAACATCAAGGTGTTCCAGTCGACGGGCGCGCCGCTGCAGCACGAGATCAGCGACTTCATGGCGCAGTCGCTGGGCAAGGCGCTGGGGCCCCTGGGCATCACCGCCGAGGTCGAGGCCGTCGACGTCAACACCTGGGCGGCCCGCGCCGTCGACCGCAGCACCGATATCAAGGACTGGGAGATTCTCAGTTACGGCACGGGTGATATTGGCGGCACGTCGGGCGTTCCCAACGACTCGCACCTCATCAATTACGACCCGCGGGCCTACGGCTTCAACGCGTTCAACCACTACGCGGAGTCGCCACGTCCCGAGATCGCCGAGGGCTCAGCGACCATCATCGACATGCTGAACGCCCAGGAGGCGGAGACGGACCCCGAGGCCCGCGCCGAGCTTCTGACGGGCGTGCAGAGCTGGATCCTCGACAACCACTGGTGCAACTGGGGTCTCCCCATCAGCACCGTCTCGTACTACGGCTTCAGCGCGAGGCTCCAGGACCAGGGCATTGCCGACTGGCTCAACCAGTACTCCCTGCGCCGCGAGGCCATGTGGCTCCAGAGCTAGCCTATCCGTCCGCTGGGCGCTCCTGAGCGCCCGGCCAGCACGCAGAGGGCCCGCCCCATGGGGCGGGCCCTCTCTCGTGTCCGCTCTCCACGAGGGATTTGCCTAACCCCCTTGCGCCCATGCGTATACTGTGCCAATTCCCACCCTTGGAGGGGTCATTTCAATGCGCGACAACGAAAACTACTGGAAGAGGCTCCGTAGCCGGCCGATGAGCCGCAGGAGCTTCTTGGTCGGGAGCGGCGTAGCCGCGGCCGGTTCCGCTGCAATCCTGGCGGGCTGCGGGGACGACGACGATGACGACGAGGGGCCTGTGGCGACCCAGGCGACCGCGGAGGCCACGCCCGAGCCCACGCCCGAGCCCACCGTCGATCCCGAGGCGGCCAAGCGGGGCGGCACCCTCAAGCTGTGGAAGACGGAGGAGGATGCCGGTCTCGACCCGGGCGTCTTCCACGTCAACAACACCGAGGTCATCTACTCGACGATGACCCAGCCCTACACCTACCAGCCCACCAAGAACCTCATCGCCATGGACGGCATGGTCGGCTTCGAGCAGGTCGACCCGACCACCTTCGTGTGGAGCGTCCGCCCCGGCATGAAGTTCCACAACGACGACCCGTTGGACTCCGAGGCCGTGGCCTTCAGCTTCGGCCGCCTCGAGAAGCTCTACCGCGCGCTCGACGGCACGCACACCACCCGTACCGGCTATGCCTTCGTCGACAGCTTCGAGGCGACGGACGAGCTGACCGTGACGGAGAACTGGAACCGACCGAACGCGGACGCGCCGGTGTACCGCGCTCGCCACTACTACTCGTTCCTCAACCCCCGGATGGTGGAGGAGTTCGGTAAGTTCGAGGGCTCCTACGAGCACGCGGACGGAACCGTCGAGGACGTGGCCAGCGTGCAGGAGCTGCCGCCCGGTTCGGCCAGCGGCCCCTACACGCTGACCAAGCGCGATGCGACCGGAACGCGCGTCGAGCGCTGGCCGGACTACCACAAGCACACCCCGGCCGACGACGGCTTCGTCGAGGACGGGCCCTACGTCGACGCGTGGGAGACCCGCATCATCCCCGACCAGGTGGCCGCCAAGGCTGCGTTCCTGGCTGGCGACCTCGATGTCTTCTCAGCGGTCGACCCGCTGGAGCTGCCTGAATTCGAGGGCCTCGACCATGTCTCCGTGGTCGAGGTTCCCGCGGGCGGCTTTGCCGGGCAGGGCATGGATGGCGGCAAGTTCCATGACAAGCGCTCCCGGCAGGCGCTGCAGAAGGCCGTCGACTACGAGGGCTTCATCGCCGCCCTCCGCCCCTTCGGCGGCAGGTACGCCGCGCCCATCTCCGACCTCCTGCCGGCCTACCAGAAGCTCTCGCAGGAAGAATTGGCGACCTGGTATCGCTACGACCCAGCGGAAGCGCGGAAGCTCTGGGCGGCCGCCGATTTCGAGGTACCCGTCGACAGCATCAAGCTCTTCCAGTCGAGCTCCTCACCGCTACAGTTCGAGATCAGCGACTACGTGGCCCAGTCGCTGGCGAAGGCGCTCGACATCGAGACCGAGGTCGAGGCGACTGACTCGAACACGTGGGCGGCCCGTGCTGTCGACCGTCAGGAAGACGTGAAGGACTGGGAGCTTCTCAGTTACGGCACGGGCGACTCGGGCGGCACTAGCGGTGTCCCCAACGATACCCACCTCATCCACTACGACCCGCGGGCGTATGGCTTCAACGCCTTCAACCACTTCATCGAGTCGCCTCGCAAGGAGATCGCCGCGGATGCCCAGGAGATCGCGGACATGCTGAGCGCGCAGGAGGCCGAAACCGACATTGAAGCCCGCGCCGCGCTCCTCACCGAGGTGCAGACCTGGATCCTCGATCGTCACTGGTGCAACTGGAAGCTGCCCATCAGCACCGTCTCCTACTTCGGCTTCAGTGCCCGGCTCCAGGACCAGGGCGTTGCCGACTGGCAAAACTTCTACGACCGCCGCCGCGAGGCCATGTGGCTCAAGGACGCCTAGCCCTTACCGACCTCTGAGCGCTCCAGAGGCGCTCGGCCAGATAGAAAGGCCCGCCCCACTGTGGGCGGGCCTTTCTCGCGCCTTCCGCCTGTGTAGCGCCCGGCGCGCTAGCATCGTTCTCGTGAACCGCCTGCTCCATCCCCTCCTCGCGGCCCTTGTGCTCGTGGCCGCCTGTGGCGACGGCGCCCCCGAGCCTTCGCCCGCCACCCCCACGCCCGCCCCTGCCACCTCGACGCCCGCCCCCGCCACCTCGACGCCCGCCACGACCGCCGTCGACGCAGAGGACGGCGAGTGCCCCTATGCCCACCACACCGACCCCTCCGGCCAGGTCGACATCGTCCGCCTTCCCCCCGACTTCTGCCGCGACTGGCCCGATCAGGACTGGTCGCGGCACACCGTGCCCTTCGGCCAGATCGTTCGCGGCTGCGGGGGACGCGATTGCATCCTCGCCCTCGATTCGCCCGGCGCCGTCTCCACCGACGGCCCCTACGGCGTCGCCCGCTTCGCCCCGGTCGATACCGTCGACTACGCCGAGAACTTCCCCATCGCCGTCCTCCGCATCGGCGATGTCGCTCGCGGCTACCCGCTGCACGTCCTCACCTTTCACGAGATCGTCAACGATGAGGTCGCGGGCGTGCCCGTCGTCGCCTCCTTCTGCCCGCTCTGCAACACCGCCCTCGCCTTCGACCGTCGCGTCGATGGGCAGGTGCTCGACTTCGGCGTCACCGGCAACCTGCGCCTCTCCGACCTCATCATGTGGGACCGCCAGACTGCAACCTGGTGGCAGCAGGCCACGGGCGAGGGCATCGTCGGTCGCCATGCTGGCTTCCGGCTCCGCCCCCTCCCCATGAGCGTCCTCGCCTACGGTGACTTCAAGCGATCGTTCCCCGATGCCGACATCCTCACGGAGGAGACCGACTTCAACTACATCTACGGCAATAACCCCTATCCCAACTACGACAGCAGCGGCGTTCCCCGTTTCTTCCTGCGCCGGGCCGACCCGCGCCTGCCACCCCTCGAACGCGTGGTCACGCTCTCCACCGAGGGCCTCAACCTGGCCGTCCCGTTCTCCACGCTCAGCGAGGTCGCCCTCGCAACCGTGGACCTCGATGGCGTGGAGGTCGTGGTGTTCTGGGCGCCGGGCACGCTCTCGCCCCTCGACGACTTCGATATCGCGGCCTCCCGCGACATCGGAAGCGCTGCCGCCTACCGCTCCGAGGCCGATGGCCGAACGCTGACCTTCGCCGTGGCCGGCGTCGGGCGCTTCCGCGACGAGGAGACGGGCTCCCTCTGGGACGTCACCGGGCTCGCCCTCTCCGGACCCCTGGCCGGATCGCGCCTGCCCCCCGTCGAACACAGCACGCAGTTCTGGTTCGCCTGGTCCGCCTTCCACTCCCGCCCGGCCATCTGGGAGCCACCGTCCTGACGCCTTGGCACACCGTCTGCGGCGCGGCTGAAGCCACGAACCGGTACGCTAGGCGCCGTCCATCGGGCGGGGGGTTCCCCTGCCCCCAACCCAGGAGGTCTACGTGGAATTCGGCCTGAGCTACGCTCCCACCCACTACAACGCGAGCCCCGCGCTCGTTGCCCGGGAGGCCGAGCGCCTCGGGTTCGAGTCCCTCTTCGTTCCCGAGCACTCGCACATGCCCCTCGCCACCGACTTCCCTCTCGCTCCCGAGACGCCGATGGGCTACAAGAGCATGTACGACCCCTTCGTCGCGCTGGCCGCCGCCGCCGCCGTCACGGAGAACCTGAAGGTCGGCACCTCCATCGCGCTCATCCCCCAGCGCGACCCCATCCACACCGCCAAGGAAGTCTCGACCCTCGACCGCATCTCCAACGGGCGCGTCGTCCTCGGCATCGGCGCGGGCTGGAACCACGAAGAGATGGAGGCGCACGGCACCGACCCCTCCACCCGCTTCCGCCTCATGCGCGAGAAGGTCGAGGCGATGAAGGTGCTCTGGACCCAGGAGGTCGCCGAATACCACGGGCGCCACGTCGACATTCCCCCCACCTGGCAGTGGCCCAAGCCCGTCCAGGATCCCCACCCGCCCATCCTCATGGGAGGCGCCGGCCCCAACGTCCTCAACCGCATCGTCAACTACTGCGACGGCTGGCTCCCCGCCGTCCACATGAACTTCACCGAGGACCTGCGCGGCCGCTTCACCCCTGTAGAGGAATTCGTCGACGAAGCGGCAAAGCTGCAGCGGATGGCCGAGGAGCGCGGCCGCCCGAGGCCCCAGATCCAGTGCGGGTCCGAAATTCTGAAGCGCATCCCCCTCGAGCAGCTCGAGGAGCTGGGGGTCACGCGCATCATGATGGGCATCGGCGGTATGCTCGGCGAAGTTGACAACGAGGGCGTGCGCCCTGTGCTCGAAGAGCTGCGTGAGCAGGCCGACAAGCTGACCGGCTAGGAGTTACGGCGCGGCGATCTTGATCGCGCCCAGCGCCTTCGCCGTCTTCTGGCAGGTCGAAACGTAGCGGCCGCGCCCGCGAACACGCAGAATCGGGCGGGGATCCGCCAGCAAACACCGGGAGGTCTTTCATGGAATTCGGCCTGAACTACGCCCCCACGCACTACAACGCGAGCATTATCAACGTCGCCCGCGAGGCTGAGCGCGTCGGCTTCGAGTGCCTCGGCGTGCCCGAGCACTCGCACATGCCCCTCGCCACGGACTTCCCCCTCGCCCCCGAGACGCCCATGGGCTACAAGAGCATGTTCGATCCCTTCGTCTCGCTGGCGGCGGCAGCGGCCGTCACGGAGAAGATCAAGGTCGTCACCTGCCTCGCCCTCGTCCCCCAGCGCGACACCATCCATACCGCCAAGGAAATCTCCACGCTCGACCAGATCTCCAACGGGCGCGTCGTGTTCGGCATCGGCGCCGGCTGGAACCACGAGGAGATGGAGGCCCACGGCGTCGACCCCTCGACCCGCTTCCGCCTGATGCGCGAGAAGGTCGAGGCCATGAAGGTCCTCTGGACGCAGGAGGTGGCCGAGTACCACGGGCGCCACGTCGACATCCCGCCCACCTGGCAGTGGCCCAAGCCCGTCCAGGACCCCCACCCGCCCATCATCCTGGGCGGCGCCGGCCCGACCGTCCTCAACCGCGTTGTCAACTACTGTGACGGCTGGCTCCCCGCCGTCCACATGAGCTTCACCGAGGATCTGCGCGGGCGCTTCACGCCCGTCGAGGAGTTCGCCGACGAAGCGGCCAAGCTCCACCGCCTGGCCGAGGAGCAGGGCAAGCCCAGGCCCCAGATCCAGTGCTCCACGGCAGTCCTCGACCGCATGCCCCTCGGGCAGCTCGAGGAGATCGGCGTCACCCGCCTCATGATGGGCCGCGAGGACTTCGTCGCCAAGATGACCGACGAAGAGGTTCCAGCCGCGATGGAAAGGCTGCGCGAGGAACTCGACAAGCTGACGGGCTAGGGGCTACGGCGCGGCGATCTCGATGCTGCCCAGCGCCTTTGCCGTCTCCTGGCAGGTCGAGACGTAGGCGGCCGGTCCCACGCCGCCCTCCACCATCTCCTCCCCCAGGGCCCGCATGAGCGTCGCGAACACGCGGAAGCGCAGCCCTTCCCGAGCCTGCCACTCCCGCGAGACCTCCTCGCGCTCGTTCATCGCGCGCAGCTCCGAGGGCATGTAGAGCCCCGAGCCCTGCGCCAGCCGGTGTGTCGCCAGCACCGCGTGCGCCCGCGGGTCGACATGCGAGCTGTGGGGGAAGGTGGCCGCGTTCATGATCGGGAACTGCGCAAAGGCGTCCTTCATCCACGACACCGCCCGCTCCTCCGCCCGTTCCGCTTCCTGGATGGCAGCGTCGCTGTCCGCCAGCTCCGTGCTCATTGCCTCGGCGTCGCCCAGACGCTCGCTCAGGAATCCCAGCACGCCCTCGCCGCCGGCTTCCTCCAGGCGCGCCTCCAGGTCCGGCAGCAGCGTCATCCCTTCGCCTCGCTACAGGTCACGCACGCGACCCGCCACCTCGGCGGCGAGGTACTCGGGAACCTCGTCCGAGTCGAAGTCGAAGTGCTGGAACTCGATCTCGTCCAGCCCCAGCTCGCCCAGCTGCCCGAGGATGTCGACGACCTCGTCTGTGGTGCCCCCCACCGACCCCGCCGGGCCGAGAGCGGCGCCCCCCAGGCCCTTGCTCACCAGCACTGACCCGATGCGGGCCATCGAGGCCTCGTTCGGCCCCACCAGCCCGAAGCTCATCATGGAGCGCTTGATGCTCGCGGGGTCGCGCCCCACCGCCTCGCAGTGGCGCTCCAGCACCTCGCACTTGGCGCGGTAGTTCTCGAGCGGCATCGCGGGCGTATTCCACTCGTCCGCGAACTCCGCCACCAGCCGCAGCGTGCGCTTCTCGCCGCTCCCCCCGATCAAGATCGGCGGGCGTCCAGCCGCCGGCTTGGGCAGGCAATCCGCGTTCTCGAGCCGGTAGTGCGTGCCCTCGTACGAGGCCGGCCCCGCGCCCCAGAGCGCGCGCATCACCTCGATGCCTTCAGTCAGCCGGTCGAAGCGCTCGCGCGTCGCGGGAAAGTCGAGTCCGTAGGCGGCGTGCTCCCCCACGTTCCAGCCTGCGCCCACCCCCATCACGAAGCGCCCACCGCTGAGCAGGTCGATCTGCGCCGCCATGCGTCCCAGGTTCACCGGGTGGCGGAACGTGATCGGCGTCACCAGCGGCCCGAATCGGATGTGCTCCGTCTCGGCCGCCGCCAGTGTGAACGAGAGGTAGGGGTCGAGGCTGTCCTGCTGGTGCGTCGGCAGCATGAAGTAGTGGTCCGAGCGGAACACCGTGGGGAACCGCAGCCGGTCGGCCAGCGCGAGGATGCGCCGCCAGTTCTCCCAGTTCAGGCCGTGCTGGCCCTCAACCATCAACCCGACATCCATGCTCCGCCTCCCGCGGTCTCGCCCCGCGCCGTGCTGCCTCCCGCGCGCCGGTCCCGGCTCAGCCGGACCGGCGCTAGATCACGATCTTCCGGTGCGCGAACTTCCACTCACCGTCGACGCGTGCGATCTGGTCCTCATACGTCGCGGTGAAGACGGTCGCGTTGCCGTCGGTGTTGATCAGGTTCAGGTAGGAGCTCATGGTGGCGCTGTCGCCATCGCCGGAGATGACGAGGTTGCTCACGTGGTGGCGCACCTTGGGCATGGCCGTGTTCACGCCCGCGGCGAACTGCATGAGCGCATCCCGCCCCTCCGAGGTGCCCTGCGGCCCCTCGATTGCGCCGTCCGCCGTGAACGTATCCGCCCACGCCTCCGCATTGTGGGAATCCGTCGCGTGGCAGTAGCGCGCGCTCAGATCCATGATCGCCAGTCGGTCTTCCGCTGAGAGCATTCCTCGCCTCTTTCCCTTGCTGGTATGGCAGGCCATCCGCGAGCTTCCACGGGCGACCCACAGGGAGGGCGATGCTCGCAGGTTGCCCTTCGCCCGTCAATGGAACGGGGCTTATGTAGCGGTTTACCCCGCTATATAGTCCCCGGTACCTTGCGCCGTATCGAGAACGCGGCTACGACGGGCGGCACGGATGGGACTCCGAATTGACTCAGTTCGTGGAGGAATAGGGTTGCCGGCGCAACGGGGTGAGTAAGTGACCATATGAACTCTGAAAGATTCGATCCGCCGGAAGCAAGGGGCATGGCGCGAGGTGGCGACATGAGAGACAAGCTCGGCCCGGCCAATGGGCGCCAGGCGGCAAACCGGAGGGCGCCGCCTGGATCACGTCTACTTATCAGTGATCATGGTGCGATTCGTGATGACGGACATGGTTGCCGCAGCTACCGGAAAGGCTCAAGAGAGTGAAAAAGTACATACTCTTCGATCATGATGGTGTTCTGGTGGATACCGAATTCTGGTATTACAAAGCTGGCGAACGCGCCCTGGCGGACATTGGTTTGACTTTGGACAGGAATCAATACCTCCAGGACATGAACCAGGGATTAGCCACTTGGGCCCAAGCCAGGGCGGCAGGTATTGATGAACAGACCATAAGCAGGCAGCGTGAGGTTCGTAATGCTTATTATCAGGAATATCTGAGAACAGAAGCCATTGAGATTGAAGGCGTCGTTGAAACTCTTGCTGAACTGTCAAAATACGTCCGCATGGCTATCGTGACGACTGCAAAACGTATGGATTTTGCAATTATCCATGAAAATCGCCACGTTACACAATTCATGGATTTCGTCCTTGTTCGCGAAGACTACAAGCTCACCAAGCCGCACCCGGAACCATACCTGATTGGCCTAGAGCGCCTCGGAGCCACCAAAAAAGAGACACTGGTTGTAGAGGATTCATCCAGAGGCCTGAACTCAGCCGTGGCGGCCGGTATTGACTGTGTCATTGTCTATAACGACTTTACAAAAGCACAAGACTTTTCACAGGCCAGCTATCGAATCGAAACTCTGATTGAATTGAAGGATATCATCCTTAATGAAATCTGAAGGAGCATGTACCAGTGTGTCCCATACTCCTTTGAAACATAACTTCGCGGCGCTACCCCACGTCCTGGATCATGCGGGGACCGTTGCAAACAGGTGGAACTACTATGGTAAGGCTATTGCACAAAAACTATTTGAGGGGTGTCAACTTTATGGCGCGACGGACCAGCAACTTGCAACTCATTGAAAATTGAAGGCCTGAGGCCTCGCGACGATCACGCGTACTGAGTTGGCGCGTTGCTGGCGTCGTCGATCGTGTAAACCGCTATATAATCCCCAATGGAACCGGGCGTGGAACCGCCCGCCGCCCCCGTCCTGTAAGGTTCGCCGGAGCCGCTTCGTTCGCCGTTCCTCGCGGCGGGCGGCCCCAGACCCGAGCGGCGGCGCAGGAGGAACCCAGTGGTCAAATTCGGTGTGTTCATGTTCCACACGGCGAACACGATGCAGCCCGCGGAGCTCGCCATCGCCGCCGAGGATCTTGGCTTCGAGTCCCTCTACTTCCCCGAGCACACTCACGTCCCCATGGGCCGCTGGAACGGCGAGCCCCCCGACCGCCAGGGCACCGTCACCCTCTACCGCGAGGGCATCCGCCCCTACGGCCGCCCCTCCGACCTCGACACCTTCACCTTCGCCGAGGAATACCTCAGCCTCTACGACCCCTTTATCGCTATCGCCACCGCCGCCGCCGTCACCAGCGAGCTCAACTTCGGCACGGCCATCTCGCTCATCAACGAGCACGACGTCATCACCTTCGCACGCGAGCTCGCCTCCCTCGACCGGCTCTCGCAGGGCCGCCTGACCATCGGCTTCGGCGGTGGCTGGTTCCCCGACGAGATGGGGAACCATGGCATCCCCTTCGAGCACCGCTGGCAGATCGCGCGCGAGCGCATCGAGGCCATGCGCGAGCTCTGGACGAAGAAGGAGCCCGAGTACCACGGCGAGTTCGTCAACTTCGACAAGTGCTGGATGGACATGAAGCCGATGCGCCGCGGCGGCCCGCCATTCCTCCTCGGGACGAACTCGAAGCCCGCCCACCGCCGCGTCGTCGAGTACTGCGACGGCTGGCTCGCACCTCCCGGCACGCCCGCGATGCTGCGCGAAGGCATCGAGCGCATCCGCCGCATCGCCGATGAGAAGGGGCGCTCGATGGACACCATCGACCTCTCCGCCCTCGTCATGGTTAACGACGAGCAGCAGGCGGAAGAGCTCATCGAGATGGGTTTCGACCGGCTCATCATGTGGATCCGCCTCGGCACGCCCACTGACGTCATCCCCCAGATCGAGCGCCTCGCGAAGATCAAGGATGCCTTCGAAGGGGCCTAGTCCCCACCCCACAGGGAGCGCGACCATGCCCATCCACGTCGACATCAAGGACCACATCGCCGTTGTCACGCTCGACAACCCGCCGGTGAATGCGCTGGCGGCCGACTGGGACATCCCCGGGGTCTTCGACGCCATCTCCGACAACCTCGACGTCCACGTGGCCGTGCTCACGGCCGCGGGCGAACGCGTCTTCTGCGCCGGCGCCGACCTGAAGGGCGCCGTCCGCGCCCGCGAGGGCGACGCTCCTCCCGCGCGCACGCCCTCGGGCACCGGCAACCGCCGCATGCGCGAGATGCTCTACTCCATCCAGGAGTGCGCCGTGCCCGTCATCGGCGCCATCAACGGCCCCGCCCTCGGCGGCGGCCTCGCCCTCGCCGCCTCCTGCGACTACCTCATCGCCTCGGAGAAGGCGAAGTTCGGCCTCCCCGAAATAGATGTCGGTCTGCTCGGCGGCGCCCGCCACTTCATGCGGCTCCTCAACAACTGGGGCCTTGTGCGCCGTCTGCACTACACCGCCGAACGCCTCGACGCCTACGAGGCCCTCAGCCTCGGCATGGTCGTGAAGGTCGTCCCTCCCGACCAGCTCATGGACGCCGCCATGGAGGACGCCCGCCTGATCGCCGCCAAGATCCCCCTGGGAATCCGGTTGGCCAAGGAGAGCCTCCACATGATCGAGAACATGGACGTGAAGAACGGCTACCGCTTCGAGCAGACCCGCACGGCCATCCTCACGAAGACCGAGGACGCCGCCGAGGCGCGCAAGGCCTTCGTCGAGCGCCGCCCACCCGAGTTCAAGGGGCGCTAAACTCGTCACCAGGTGCTGTAGGCAGGAGATCGTGTGATGGTCGCATCGGTGCAGGCTCTCAGTTCCCGTTTCGAGACCCTTGCCGACGAGTGGGCGCAGGAGACCCGCTTCCAGTCGTCGTCGACCGAAATCGCAATCCATCCCGCATATCAACAGATCATCGGGATGGGCCCCGCTGTCCTCCCTTTCATCCTGGACCGGCTAAGCAGACGAACCGAGCACTGGTTCTGGGCCCTTGGGGCAATCTCCGGCGAAGACCCCGTCGACCCCACGGATGCCGGTAAGGTCGAAGCGATGGCCGAGTCGTGGCTCCGCTGGGGCCGCTCCCGCTACGAAGGCGCGCCGCCTTCGTAGACTCGCAGCTCGGTATGGCGAGCGAGCGCATCGAAGTCCCTGTCGCTGTGAAGAACCGGGATATCTTGTCGTATTGCGACAGCGGCAATGAGGCAGTCCAGCATGCTGCGGATAGTCGCTCCCTGCCGCCGGCAGCGTCGATAGAGCGCGGCGGCGTCGTCATAGTCGGTCCTGTAGATCGGGAGCAGGGTGGCTCGCGCGAGCAACTGCTGCAAACCGCGGAGGTGGGCCTCGTCTCGCGCGCCGGCGAGCACCTCCATCCGCACGATGTCGCAGCTAGCCATCTCGCTGTCCAACAGTTCGTCAACGAGGTCGCACACGGGCGAGCCCGTGTCGCGCAGGAACTCTATCCAGGCTGACGTGTCAGCAAGAATCACGGAATGCGGTTGGCGCGCATCTCATCAAGGTCACCCTCCCAGCCGCTACCGCGCATGGCGCGCGCCTCTTCGAGGGAAGCGCGCTCAGCCGCTACCGTCCGCAAGGCGAAGTTGATAGCCTCGCGCTTCGTCGCAAGGTCGTAACGCCGCATTACCTCGGCGCACGCCTTCTCATCGATATCCACATTTGTGCGTACCATACACCAATGATACACCACCACTCGCCCGCCCTCAGTAGATGACCTGCTCCTCGACGAGCCGCTCGTATTCCTCCGCGCTCAGCCCCAGCAGGTCGCGGCAGACCTCTTCGCTGTGCTGGCCGAAGAGCGGCGCCGGACCGTAGTCGTAGTCCTCGATGTCGCTGTAGCGCCCCGGCAGCCCCGACACCTTGCGCGGACCCACCTCGGGGTGGTCCATCTCCACGTAGAGGTTGCGATCGGCCATGCCCTCGTCGTCCAGCAGTTCGTGCGGGTCGAGGCAGGGCGCCGCCGTTACGCCCGCGGCCTGCAGCGTGTGCATCACCTCGTAGTGCGAGCGCTCCCGCGTCCAGGCCGTGATGGCGGCGTCGATCTCGTCGTGACCGGCCCGCCGCCCCTCCACGCTCGCGAAGCGAGCGACGCTCGCCCACGCGGGCTTGCCCAGCGCCCCCGCCAGCCCCTGCCACGCCTCGTCGCTCTCTACCTCGATCGCGACCCACTTGTCCTCGCCCGAGCAGCGGTAGACCCCTCGCGGCGCGTGCTTCGGCGAGCGGTTCCCCGGACGCGGAGGCTCCCGTCCGTTCATGGCGAACTCCATGATCCCCTCCGGGATCATGGTTGAGACGATCTGCGCCATCGAGAGGTCTACGTACTGCCCCTCGCCCGTGCGATTGCGCGCGTGCAGCGCCGAGAGCGCCGTGAACGCCATCACCGTGCCGATCATGAAGTCCGGGTAGAGGCCGCCCAGGCCCGAGGGCGGCCCGCCCTCGTAGCCCGTCAGGTGGGGCAGGCCCGCGTAGGCCTGCACGTTCGGACCCCAGCCCGTGGCCGCGTGGTCCGGCCCGACCTGCCCCAGCGGGGAGGTCGCGATCATGACGATGCCCGGGTTGATCGCCTTCAGCACCTCGTAGCCGAGCCCCATCTTCTCCATCACCCCGGCCGCGTAGTTCTCCGTCACGATGTCGCTCTGGCGGATGAGCTCCTTGGCCAGGTCGAGCCCCTGCGGCGTCGCGAGGTTCAGCCGCAGGCTCTTGCGGCTGAAGTTGAGCGAGTTGAAAACCGCCCCGCGGTTGATCCCCGGCACGCCATCCGCCCCCGCCCCCAGGTTCTGGCGGTGGAAGTCGAGGCGGCTCTGCGACTCGATGCGGATGACCTCCGCCCCCAGGCTCCCCAGCCAGGCCGTCGCGTACGGCCCCGCCAGGATCCAGCCGAAGTCGGCCACGCGCACGCCCTCCAGCGGACGGTTGTTCATCCCGATGTCTCCCCCACCGCGCCGGCCGAAGCCAGTGCCGCCAGCTCGTCCTCCGAACGCCCCAGCTCGCCGCAGACCACCTCGCGCGTGTGCTCGCCGAGCAGCGGCGCCGGACGCCGCACCGCCCAGGGTGTACTCGAATAGATGCCGGCGGCGCCGGGCTGCCGCTGCGTGCCCGCCTGCGGGTGCTCCACCTCGACGAAGAAGTCGCGCGCCGCGTACTGCCGCGAACCGAGCACGTCCTCCATCGTGTTCACGGGGAAGCAGGCCACCTTCCGGGCCAGCGCCATCTCGTAAATCTCCTGCTTCGTGTGCTCCATCAGCCACTCGACGGTCAGCGGCTCGACTACGTCGGCGTTCTGCACCCGACCCATCGTCGTCGCGAACACTTCGCTCACGGCCCAGTCGGGGCTGCCCATCATGTCCACTACCGCCCGCCACCAGTGGTCCATCAGGAAGGGCGCGAAGGAGACGTGACCGTCCTTGCAGGGCATCACCCAGGGGAAGTTCGCCTTCTCCCGCGAGATCTTCGGCTGCTGTCCGTAGCCGATGCTCGCGATCGGCATGCGCGTCATCCCCGCCACCGCCTCCATCGCGGAGACGTCCAAAAGCTGGCCCGTGCCGTACGTGCTGCGGTGGAACACACCGATCAGCGCCATGATGGCCGCCGTCCAGCCGGTCAGGTAGTCGCCCTGGTCGCCGCCGTCGACGAGCGGCGGGAACGCCTCCGAGTCCGTGATCTCGTTGTACGGCGTCTCCCGCCCCATGCCTCCCATGTGGAAGGCCGTGAAGGCCGAGCCTTTGTAGTCGCGGTACGGCCCCGTGAGCCCGTAGGGGCTCACGCACACCATGATCAGCCCCGCGTTGCGTGCGCTCAGCGTCTTGTAGTCGAGGCCGAGATCTGTGTAGGCCGTGGGCGGCAGGTCGGCGATGAAGATGTCGGCGTTCGCCACGAGGTCACGCAACAGGTCGCGCCCGCCCTCGGTCTCGACATCAAGGGCGACGCCGCGCTTGTTCGTATTCAGGTAGAGGAAGCGTCCGCTTCGCTCGGGATGAGGCTCATCTCCGGGGAAGGGACCATCAGCGCGGCTGCGGTCGCCCCCGGGCGGCTCGACCTTCACCACATCGGCTCCAAGGTCGGCGAACGCCTTGGCGCAGAACGGCCCCGTGATCCCCTGTGCGTATTCGACGACGCGCAGGTCACCCAGAGCGCTCTCCGCCCCGCCTCCAGCTTGGTCAGCCACCGCCTACGACGACGATTCTGACTTCTGGTACTGCCGCATCACCTGCCGGTTGCGCGAGGAGGTTCCCAGGATCGGCGAGATGAGCCCGGATGCCAGGTCGATCAGTCCCGCTTCCGCGCACAGCGCCCGGAACAGCGAGATCATGCGCTCCCGCTCCTCCGGCGGCTCGTACTCGCGGAAAACCGAGCGCAGCTTCATGTCGCTCGCCGACGCGGGATCCGAGACCATCTCGAAGACGGGCTCGTAGATGTCCCGCACCAGTTCCTGGAGCGCCTCGTGGTACTCCTCTTCGGACTCGGAGTCCTGGATCTTCTGGAACCGCTCGGTCGGGGTTTCGGCCGGGCTGACCAGGTCCAGCAGCTTCAGCGCGTGCATCGTGCGGTCCACGTCGATGAAGGGGATGCCCACGTGGTGGAGGTCGTCGGGACTGAAGCGCTTCGGGAAATCGCGCAGCCGGTAGCGCCGGATGACGCTCAGGATGTTGACCATGCCGGCGGCTGGCGCCGTCGCGTCCGTGGGATGTGCCATCTGCTCTCGCCTCCCTTTGGAGTGGCCCGCTCGCGGGCGGTCTAGCGGTCGGGACCGTAGAGGTACTGGTCCAGCGCGTAGTGCATCGCGCGGACGCGGCGCTCTTCGCTGTTCAGGAGGATGCCGCTGAACCCCTGGGAGTGGTACGACTCCTGCACGATCTGCGCTTGCGCCATGTCCTGCTCAATCGCCTCGAACAGCTCCGGATGGTTCCGCGCCGTCCCGTAGACCGTCGCCGGCCTGCGTGGCGCCGGCGCCCCCTCGGGCACGCGTGCGTACACCTGGTAGTCCCAGTACGACTTGTTCGGGTCCGTCGGATGAGGCCGCGGCCGGAAGAACAGGAACGACCCGTAGGTGAAGTTAAAGGTCAGGTTGGGGAAGATCATGTAGTGGAAGTTGTCCACCAGCTGCTCATCGACCAGCAGGTCCATGTCCATCCCGATGCGGCCGCCCCACTCGCGGCGGGCCTGCGCCATAAACGGCGGCAAATCCCGCGCCTTTCCCTCGAACGTGTCCGGATCGACGCCGCAGTCCTCCAGGTTCGCCCGCTGCTGGCGGGTCAGCTCATCCTTGTTGTCGTACCCGAAGCGCTGCGCCAGATCGTCCGTCCAGCTCGGATCGGGGAGCCCCATGCGGATCAGCTGGCGGCTGTGCTTGCCCCCGTCGTACACGTCCAGCGGCGTTGCCAGGTGATCGAAGTACTCCAGCAGCTGCGGATGCAGCGCCGGCAGGTGGTAGATCTCGGCAAACTGATCCACCGCGAACTTCCAGTTGCAGGACCACTCCAGCACGTAGTCGTCGACCACGTGGTATTGGTCCAGCCGGTAGGGATCGAGGTGGGAGGGCATGACGCCCAGGTACTCGTGCAGTGACTCCGCCTCGTCGTCCATGTTGAACCAGACCCAGCCGGCCCACGTCTCGACCCGTACCTCGGAGAGCTGCTGCTTGTCTTCGGGGATGCCGTTCACGAAGTGCTGGCGGTCCGGCACGTTTTGCAGCGCGCCCTCGATGTTGAACGTCCACAGGTGGAAGGGGCACTGCAGCTGCTCGGCGTGGCCCATGCCCACGCTCGGGCGGATGCGGCTGCCGCGGTGCGGGCAGACGTTGTAGTAGCCCTTCACCTCGTCTTCGGCCGTGCGGATGAAGATGAACGACTCCCGCCCGATCTCGTGGACGAAGTGATCGCCCACCTCGGGGATGTCGGAGAGAGGCCCCGCGTTCAGCCAGACCTTGGTCCACATCCGCTCCCATTCGAGCTTCGCGAACTCGGGGGAGATGTACCGTTCCGTATCAATCAGACCCGTGCCCATGTCGGGCTCTTCGGTTCGGCCCGTGGGGGTTGGGGCCGGGCGGTTCTCGAGCACCATCGAGCTGCGCCTCCCTGCAAGAAAAATGCCCCCGCATCATGGCGCTTTGCGGGCCGATCGGTCAACGTGTACCGGGGGTTTCAGGCCTCCCGCCTCGCCGGGCGTTGACAGGCCGCGTGCGGCAGTCGAGCATGCCCGGGACGCCCCGCTTGGCACCGCCGCGTCTTCGCAGCAGCATCGCGGACGCTCGCAAGCGCCCCCGCCAGCACTTTGGAGGAGCACATGGCCACGATCGAAGAGCTCGAGAAGCGAATCGAATACCTGGAGGCGGTCGCAGGTGTCCGCCGCACCGTCTACGAATACCTCCTTATGCACGACATCCCCAACGTCGTCGAGACCCTGATCTCGCTCTTCACCGAGGACGCCATCCTTGATATCAGCGGCTACGGCGAGTCGCTCGAGGGCAGGCTCACCGGCCGCGAGGAGATCGGCGGTCTCTACCGCCGCCTCGAATCCGGCGGCGTCTTCTCCGGCAAGCACAGCACCACCAACGTGCACATCGAGATCGATGGCGACGAGGCCACCGTCATTAGCTACCTCGACGTTGGCACGGGGCCGAAGCCCGGCGTCGCCCCCGGTGGCGGCATCTACCAGGAGCGCCTTCGCCGCGAGGACGACGGCCGCTGGCGCTTCGTCCACAAGCGCATCATCGGCACGGGCGAGCAGACCGTGCATGATGCCATCGACCACAGCTTCCCCGGCACCGGGGCCTGGCGCGCCTAGCGCCGGCTGAGAGGACCAGCATGGAGTTCGGCTGGAACGAGGAACTCGAATCCTTCCGCGACGAGGTGCGCGAGTTCCTCAGCGAATATGACACCCCCGACCTCCGCGCGGAGCTCGCCAACCGTGGCGAGAGCGCCCTCGTGGGCCCCGCCCAGACAGGTCTCCGCGAGGCGCTTGAGGCCCGCGGCTGGGTGCGCATGTGCTGGCCCGAGGATCTCGGCGGCGAGGGCAAGTCGCAGTGGTTCCAGTTCGTCATGACCGAGGAGTTTGCCAAGGCCGAAATTCCCTACGGCGCCGGCTTCGGCACCATGGTCGGCCCCGCCATCCATCGCTTCGGCACCGAGGCCCAGCGCGAGAAGTACCTGCCCGGTATCTGGGCCAACGACATCACCCTCTGCCTCGGTTACTCCGAGCCCAACGCCGGCACCGACCTCGCCGCCCTTGAAACCCTCGCCGTGAAGGATGGCGACGACTGGCTGATCAACGGCCAGAAGCTCTGGACGAGCGCCGCCGATACCGCCTCGCACGTCTGGCTTGCCGTTCGCACCGACCCCGAAGCTCCCAAGCACCGCGGCATCTCCACCTTCATCGTCGCCATGGACACACCCGGCATCTCCGTGCGCCCCATCATGACCATTTCCGGCGGCCGCACGAACGAGGTCTTCTTCGAGGATGTGCGCGTCCCCAGCGACGCCCTCATCGGCGAGGTGAACCAGGGTTGGTACATCATCGCCAACGCCCTCGACCACGAGCGCGTCTGGATCGGCGCCGGCGGGGGCCTGCGCCACATCTTCGACCGGTTGATGGTGCACATCCGCGGGAAGCGTCCCGAGCTGCTCGAGGACGCCGCCGTCCGCCGCCGCCTCGTCGAGCTGGAGCTCGACCTCGACGTGATGGAGGGCCTCGTGCTCACGAACGCTTCCATCGTGGCCGGCGGCGACACCCCCACCATGGAAGCCTCCATGTCCAAGATCTGGACCTCGGAGCTGCGCTACCGCATCAGCAGCGTGGCCATGGACCTGCTCGGCCAGGAGGGCGCCCTCACCGAGCAAGCGGACGGCTTCGCCCCCCTCGACGGCGAGCTCGAACGCACCTACCGCGCCTCCCCCATCCAGCGATTCGGCGGCGGCGCCAACGAGGTCCAGCGCGACATCATCGCCCGCCGCGGCCTCGGCCTCCCCCGGTAACCGCCCCATGGACGCCACCCTCAGCGAGACCCAACGACTCCTCCGCGACTCCCTGCGCGACTACCTCCGCAACGAGGTGCCCTTCGACCGCATCCGCGAGCTCGAACGCGAGGGCGGCGCCGACCAGGCGCTGTGGGACTACCTCCAGGGCGCGGGCTACCTCTCCCTCCCCTTCGCCGAACGCCACGGCGGCGAGGGTGGCGAGCTCACCGACGCCGCCATCCTCCTCGAGGAGCTGACCCGCCGCGCCTGCATCATCCCCTTCCTCGAGACGACCGCTGCCGCCCTCGCCATCGAGCGTCACGGCGACGAGGCGCTCGCCGAGGAGGTCGTGCGCGGCGTCATCGGCGGCTCCATCACGATCGCCCCCGCCCTCCAGGCCTCCACCCCCGGCAACGGCGCCTCCCCGCGCGTCGTCGATGGCGCCCTCAGCGGCGGGCGTCGCCTGGTCGACTACGGCGCCGAGGCCACCCACCACCTCGTCGAGGCGACCGAGAACGGCGAGCCCGGCCTCTACCTCGTCGATGCCCGTGGCGACGGCGTCGCGACCGAGTCGCTCAGCACGATCGCACGCACCCCCCTCGCCCACTGCTCCTGGGATCGCCCGCCCGCCCGCCGTGCCGGCGGCGCCGAGGCGCTCCAGTTCCTGCGCCGCGCGGGGCGCGCCCTCTGTGCCGTCCAGTGCGTCGGCAACGCCCAGCAGGCCCTCGACATGACCGTCGAGTACGTGGGCATGCGCGTCCAGTTCGGGAGGCCCATCGGCTCCTTCCAGGCCGTGCAGCACCACTGCGCGAACATGGCCACGGATGTGCTGGGCGCCCGCTTCCTCACCTATCGCTCCGTCTGGTGCCTCGACCAGGGAGTCGCCAGCGACCGCCAGATCGCGAAGGCCAAGGCGCTCGCCTCCCGCGCCGCCACCGAGGTCACCATGCAGGCCCACATCCTCTACGGCGGCATCGGCTACACCGAGGAGTACGACCTCCACTTCTTCAGCCGCCACGGCAAGGAGCGCTCCCTCGCCTGGGGCAGCGCGGATGAATGCCTGCGCCTCGCCGCCGACACGCTCGATGAGGTGCAGCCCTGGCGCTAGACCTCGTCTGTGGCCGCGAGGTCGCCGAGGGCGACGTCGACGCCGTCACCGGCCACGTCCCCGGGGGCGCCCCCGAGCGCGGCAGCGGCAAGGGCGCGAAGCGCTTCTACCGCGGCCGCTGGTACTACTTCTGCTCCCTCGACTGCCGCCTCAAGTTCATGGCCACCCCCGACGAGTTCATCGAGGGCGGCGAGCGCTGAGGGGGCGCCCCTGTTGGCTCCCCCCTTCCCATCCCCCATCATGCTGCCCTCACTCGACAGGAGGTAACTCCCGTGAAGCGACCCGAGCGGTGGGACCTCGAGACGGATGTGGTCGTACTGGGTTCCGGCGCCGGCGCCGCTACGGCTGCCATCGTCGCCAGTGATGGCGGTGCGGAGGTGGCCCTGCTGGAACGCGCCGAGACCGTGGGCGGTACCAGCGCCCTCTCCGGCGGCGTGCTCTGGATTCCCAACAATCACCACATGGCCGAGGCGGGCATCCCCGACTCGCGCGAGGACGTCCTCGCTTACCTCGACTCGCTTTCCCTTGGGGTGATGGACCCCGAGCTCGTGGCCACCTTCATCGATACCGGCCCCGAGATGGTGCGCTACCTGGAGAAGAACACGCCCCTCTCCATGCACGTTCTCCCCGGCCATCCCGACTACCATCCCGAGAACCCGGGCGGAAAGCCGGAGGGCGGCCGATCGCTCGATAACGACCTCTTCTCCTACGAGGAGTTGGGCCCCTGGGCGGAGCGCGTCAACCGCCATCCCCACGCCCGTATCGAGCACACGACCAGGCTCGAACGCGAGACCCTCGATAGCTCCGTTCCGCGGGACGAGCTCGAGGCGCGCCGTGCCCGCGACCTCCGCGGCGATGGCCAGGCGCTCGTCGGTTCCCTCCTCAAGGCGATCCTCGACCGCGAGATCCCGCTGCACACCTCGACCCGCGCCCGCGAGCTCGTGCTCGACGACGGCGCCGTGATCGGTGTGCGCGCCGAGCGCGACGGGGCGCCCTTCAACGTGAAGGCGCGCAAGGCCGTCGTCATCGCCAGCGGCGGCTTCGAGTGGAACAGCGCGCTGATCACCTCATTCCTGCGCGGCCCCATGACCGCCCCCGTCTCCACCCCGGAGAACGAGGGCGATGGCCTCCTGATGGCGATGGGCGCCGGCGCCGCCCTCGCGAACATGAGTGAGGCCTGGTGGGTTCCCGCCATCCACGTCCCCGGCGACGAGATGCGCGGCCGTCGCTACGCTCGCATCATCGTCTCCGAGCGCACCTGGCCCCGCTCCATCATCGTCAACCGCCACGGGAAGCGTTTCATGAACGAGGGGGGCAACTACAACGCCGTCGGCCATGCCTTCCACACGTTCGACCCCAACGCCTTCGTCTTCGAGAACCTGCCCGCCTGGCTCATTGTCGACAGCGCCTTTGAGACTGGTATCGCGGGGAATCGGGTTGGACCCGCCGCGCCCGACTGGATCCGCCGCGCCGACACGCTCGCGGAGCTCGCCGCCGACGTCGGCGTGGATGGCGGCGCCCTCGAGCAGACGGTCGCCCGCTTCAACGAGGGCGCCGTCCGCGGCGTCGATCCCGACTTCCAGCGTGGCGAGAGCGCCTACGAGAACTACCTCGGCGACCGCCGCAAGGAGCCGCCCTTCTGCACCCTCGGGCCCCTCGACGCCCCGCCCTACTACGCCGTTGAGGTGGAGTCCGGCGCGCTCGGCACGAAAGGAGGGCCGCGCACGAATACGAAGGCGCAGGTGCTGCGCGCGACGGGCGGCGTCATCCCCGGCCTCTACGTCACCGGAAACGCCATGCCCGCCGTGACGGGCATGGTCTACGGCGGCGCCGGCGGCACCCTCGGCCCTTCCATGACCTTCGGCTACATCGCCGGCCTCAACGCGGCAAAGGAGCCCCTGCGCGAATAACGGACGCCGCTCGCCCCGTCTCTCGTGTACGCTGCCCCCGCTTCACACAAAGGGGGACAGCCATGACCCAGATGTTCGGTATCGATGTGACCGTGGACGAAAACGTCATGACTCCGATGCGCGACGGCGTGCAGCTGGAGTGCGATGTCTACCGCCCGGCCGGGCCCGGCCCCTTCCCCGCGATCCTGACGCGCTCCCCCTACGGTCGTGGCCCGGGCGGCCGGCCCAACACGGGCGCCGACTTCTGGGTTCGTCTTGGCTACGCGTTCATCACCCAGGACTGCCGCGGCCGCTTCGGCTCCGAGGGCGACTACACCCCCCACCTCACCGAAGGCCCCGACGGCTACGACACCGTCGAGTGGATCGCCGAGCAGTCCTGGTGCGATGGCAACGTCGGTATCGTCGGCCAGTCCTACCTCGGCGCCGACCAGTACCAGCTCGCCCCCCACTCCCCGCCCCACCTGAAGGCGATGGCGCCCGTCTCCGGCACCGCCGACCACCGCCAGAGCTGGACCCGCCACGCCGGCGGCGCCCTCGAACACGGCTGGATGGTGCCCTACTCCCTCCTCAAGGGCCGCAACACGCTCGAACGTAAGGGTCTCGTGGACGAGCAGATGGAGACCCTCGAGAGCTACCTCGACCCGCCCCACGAGCATGGCTTCTTCGCCCAGCCCCTCACCCCAGAGGGCTACGCCCACGTGCCCCTCACCGACTGGATCCCGCTGATGGAGGACAGCGCTCCCTACTTCGCTGACTACCTCAACAACCCCGACGACGGCCCCTTCTGGTGGGAGATCAACGTCCGCCGCGGCTTCCACACCGTCGATGTCCCCATGCTCCACTTCGGCTCCTGGTACGACATCTTCCTCGAGGGCACGCTCTCCGGGTACGAGGGCATCAATGCCCTTGGCGGTCCCAACGCTCGCGGCAACCAGCGCCTCCTCGTCGGCCCCTGGGGCCACATCGGCTACTCCCTGCCCACCAGCGACGGCTGCGGCGACCTCGACTTCGGCCCCGAGGCCGAGATCGACTTCATGGAGATGCAGAAGCGCTGGTTCGGCCACTGGCTCAAGGGCGAGGACACGGGAATCATGGACGAGGCCCCCGTGCGCGTCTTCGTGATGGGCGAGAACCGCTGGCGTGACGAGCAGGAATGGCCCCTCGCCCGCACCCAGTACACCCCCTGGTATCTGCACAGCGGCGGCTCCGCCAACAGCCTCAACGGCGACGGCGCCCTCAGCCCCGAGGCACCCGCCATCGAGTCTCCCGACCGCTACGTCTACGACCCCCGCGACCCCGTCCCCAGCCTGGGCGGCAACAACCTCATCATCCCCCGCGGCGCCTTCGACCAGCGCCCCGCCGAGGTGCGCGACGACGTGCTCGTCTACACCGGCGAGGTGCTTAGCGAGGACCTTGAGGTCACCGGACCCCTGCGCGTCACGCTCTGGGCCACCTCCTCCGCCGTCGACACCGACTTCACCGCCAAGCTCGTCGATGTCTACCCCGACGGCTACGCCCAGAACCTCCAGGACGGCATGATCCGGGCGCGCTACCGCGATTCGGCCAGCGACCCCAAGCTGCTCACGCCCGGCCAGGCCTACCGCTACGAGATCGACCTCTGGGCGACGAGCCACGTCTTCCTTGCGGGGCACAGCATCCGCATCGAGATCAGCTCGTCGTGCTTCCCGCGCTTCGATCGCAACCCCAACACCGGCACCCCCGTCGAGAGCGAGGGCAACCTCGTCCCCGCCGCCCAGATGGTGCTGCACGACTCCCAGCACCCCTCCCACATCACCCTCCCGGTCATCCCTCGTTAAGGAGGCGTCAGCCGAGGGATTCAGGGGCTCGTCAGCGTCACAGCGCCTGTTTCGCCGTTGTAGGTCATCGAAAAGTGCCTCAGGAAGGTTCGACCCAACAGGATCGCGTGGGGCAAGCCTCCCGCGAGCAGGCGCGCGCCCAGGAAGTTGCCGACCACCACATAGTCAAGTGCTGGTATGTAGACGTGGGCGGCGTACATCTCCGTCTCATAGAGTCCGCCAACGCCAGCGCCGGTCACGTATTCCGATGGGTTCAGCCCAACCGCGTTGGCGAAGTCGAGGTCGATGCAGTTGTCCAGGGCGCCGGTGTCTACAAGGGCGAGGTGCTGACGGGCGCCAGCACTCTCAACGAAATCTCGCCCAACTCCGATGCCGACGGGCGTCGTGGGTCCAGTGAGTACGAGCCGCTCCGGCTGGTTCGGAAACCCAAAGTCAGCAGTCGCCACTAGGTCAGATAGGCCTGGATTGAGGCGGGCAGCCTCACGACCCTCGACGCCCCTACCTCCCGGATAAGGTACGGCCCGGCCCCGAACCGCGCGATCGCGTCCTCTGCGGCGTCCTCGAACGAGTCGTACGTCCCCGCCAGTTTCTCGTCGTGAAAGACGACCCACTTCCCGAGGTGCTCGCCCTCCATCTCCTCGTGCCGCGCTTCGTAGGCGGCCACCTGTCGATCGAGGACTGCGTTCATGGAGGGCGCTCCCGGGCTCGCTCTCAGCCTAGCACATGCTCACGGGCGCCAAGGGGGGCGGCCCAGCGGGCCGCCCCCTCGGGCGGTAGGCAACTCGCTTGCCGGTGTCAGCCTGTCCCTTGGATGCGAAGCATGAACTCGTCGAACAGTGGGACGGTGAAGGCCGTGTCGCCGTGGGCGGGACTGTAGACCATCCCCTTCCTGATGAGTGCCGACCGTCGGGGCGCCACGCTCTCCACTTTGACACCCAGCCTGTTGGCGATATCTCCGCTGCGATGCGGGCCGGGACCCAGTTCCGCCATCGCGTGGAGGTACTCGCGCTCCTTGGGCGTGAGTCGATCGAGGCGAACTCTGAAGAAGTTGTTATCAAGAGCCTGCCTGACCGCAGGGCGCGCAGCGCTCACATCGTCGATGCCAATGGGGGATCCTGGTGCCGAGTTCCAGGCTGCCGAACCCCACTCCTGCAGAAAATACGGGTATCCCCGCGAGGCACGGACCATTTCGTTTACGGCCTCCGGTGTGATGGCGATGTCCGCTTCGTCTGCGGGAACCGTGAGTACTTGGGATGCCTCGTCGAAGGGAAGTTCGCCAACGCCTACGAAGCTGAACAGCCTTTCCGCGTAGGACTTGGCGGCGCCTGCGAGCCCGGGCACTTGAGGGAGGCCCGCGCCCGCCAGCACAACTGGCAGATTCAGCTGCGTCGTCCGGTGAATCGCGACGATCAAACCGGCGAACTCCTCGTCTGTAAGGTACTGGAGTTCATCGACGGCGATGAGTATCCCCGTCGCCCTGTCACGAGCGGCCTCCCCGGCCGCCACAAGGAGGTCCGTCAGGTCCTCGGACAGCACGCCGGAGTCACCCTTGCCCACAGACGCCTCGGCGGAGAGTTGGATGCTCGTGCCCTCGGGCAAGGTAAGCACGAAACTCTTCAGTACCCCGAGTGCGGCGGAGACCGCAATCGAAACGGGTCCCGCCTGATCGAGATCCAGGAGGATCTGCCGTAGGCGAATAGCCAGAAGAGTCCGGAATGCGCCAGTTTCGGGGGCCTCGATAAAGCCAACCCTAAAGCCCTCTTGGCCAGCGATGCCGGTGAAGCGATTCAACAGCACGGTCTTCCCGACTCCCCGCAGCCCGAGTGCGACCACGCTCTTCCCTGGCATCCCGGCTGCAGCTCTCCGGAGCGCAACCTCGAAGTCGTCGATGATGGGGTCGCGACCTATCAGTGCTGGTGGCTTGCGTCCCTGCGCCGGGGCGGTAGGGGTTACGTAGACGATCCATCCTGACAAATCTTATCTCGGCTTATGGAACTTAGTAACGGAGCGGATAAGAAGCATCAGGGTTGTGGCCAACGCGCTTCCCTCGCCCGGCCCACGAACCCAGGCTTGGCAGCGTTAGGAGCCTTGGCTCAGGCAGACCAAAAGAGGGGCGGCCGTACGGCCGCCCCCCTTGCGATCTCGTGTTCCCGGAACCCTAGCGGTCCGGGCCGTAGATGTACTGCTCGAGGGCGTAGTGCATCGCGCGGATGCGGCGCTCCTCGCTGTTCAACAGGATGCCGCTGAACCCCTGCGAGTGGTACGACTGCTGCACGATCTGCGCCTGCGCCATGTCCTGCGCCAGCGCCTCGAACACCTCCACGTCGCGCGCGCCGCCGCGGACCGTCGCCGGGCGAGGCGGCGCCGGCGTGCCCTCGGGCAGCCGCACGAACGTCTGGTGGTCCCAGAGGCACTTGTTCACGTCCGTCGGATGCGGGCGCGACCGGAAGTACGTGACCGACGTGCCGCCGATGTTCAGCGTGATGTTCGGGAAGAGCATGTAGTGGTAGTCGTCGATCAACTGCTCACCGTGCAGCCCCGAGACGTCCACGCCCATCTGCTCATAGAGCTCGCGGCGCGCCTCAATGATCGCCGGGCGAACGTCGTTCACGCCGCCCTCGAACGAGTCCTTCTCGATCCCGACCGTCGCCATCTGCTGCCACTGCGAGTCGGTGATCATCTCCTTGTCCGAGTAACCGTGGCTGCGCGCCATGTCGTCCGTCCAGGCCCCGCCGTCCGGGTAGCCCTGGCGGATGAGCTGGCGGCTGTGCTTGCCCTCGTTGTACACGTCCAGCGGCGTGCCCGCCGTATCCCACCACTCGATCAGCTGCGGGTGCAGCGCCGGCAGGTGGTAGACCTCCGCGAACTGGTCGACCGCGAACTTCCAGTTGCAGTCCCACACCAGCTGGTAGTCCGTCACCATGTGGTACTCCTCGAAGTGGTACGGGTCGAGGTGCTCGGGAATCACGCCGAGGAACTCGCTCAGCGGCTCCGCATCCTCGTTCATGTTGAAGAAGACCATGCCGCCCCACGTGTCGACGCGCACCTCGGAGAGGCGCTGCTTGTTCTCGGGAATGCCGTTCACGAAGTGCTGGCGATCGGGCACGTTCTGCAGCTCTCCCTCGATGTTGAACGTCCACAGGTGGAAGGGGCACTGCAGCTGCTCCGCGTGGCCCACGCCCACGCTCGGGCGAATGCGGCTGCCGCGGTGCGGGCAGACGTTGTAGTAGCCCTTGAACTCGTCCTCACCCGTGCGCATGAAGATGAAGGACTCCCGCCCCAGCGTGTGCGTGAAGTAGTCGCCCACCTCGGGGATGTCGCACAGCGGCCCGGCGATGTTCCAGACCTTCGTCCACATGCGCTCCCACTCGAGCTGGGCGAACTCGAGCGACGTGTACCGCGTCTGGTCGATCACGCCCGTACCCATGTCGGGTTCATTCACGCGCTCCAGTGGTGTCATGGGAAGTTGACTCTGGGTGACCATGCAGGTCCCTCCTTGCCTCTCGGGGAACAGGGGTTATTCGTACGGGCGATGGTGGCATTGCCCCGCCCGCGCGTCAATGCCGTGGGGGCAAGATGCGCTTCCCCGCCGCCGTCCTCTACGATGCGCGGCGCGCCCCAATCGCGCCAGGAGAGCACCCATGGCAACCGTCGGAGTCGTCGCCCGCTTCACCATCCACGCCGAGAAGGCCGAGGAGTTCGCCCGTGTCGCGAACGAATGGCTCGTGACCCCCAGCCAGAAGGAGGAAGGCTGCATCCGCTACGAGCTCTGGCACGACAACGACGATCCCTCCCTCTTTGCCATGGTCGAGGAATGGGAGAGCGACGAACACCTCGACGCCCACCTCGCCGGCTCCCGCAGCCGCAGCGGCGGCCCCAACATGGGCGAGTACATGGCCGGCGCCCCCGAGATTCGCCGCTTCAGCAAGACCGCCTAGGGCCGGGGCAGCGCGCGCGCGCTACGCCTCCTTCATCGGCTTCAGCACCTCTTCCACGAAGCGGAGCACCGGCTCTGTCGAGGTCGGGTGTCCGAAGTCGCAGGTGAAGTGCCGCACGCCCAGCTCGCGGAAGTGCTCGAGCGTCTCGCGCCACGACTCCGATTCCTGGCTATTGTTCGGCAGCCCCACCTCGCGCGTCACGCTGATGGTGATGTCGGATGGGTCGCGCCCTGCCTCCTCGGCCGCCTTCCAGACGATGTCCCGCTTCCGCGTCCAGTTCTCCTCCCACTCCTCGCTCGGCCACCAGAAGGTGTTCCAGCCATCGGCCTGGCGACCCACCATCGGCAGCGAGAGCTGCTCGCCCTGCGCCCCCACCATGATCGGGATCATGGGGTCGGGCCGCGGCGGCGCCTTCGCGTCCTTGATCGTGTAGTAGCGTCCCTCGAAGCTCGGCGACTCCTCAGTCCACATCAGGCGGCAGATCTGGATCGTTTCCTCCAGCTGGCGGATACGCGTGGCCGTCGAGGGGAACTCGTAGCCGTAGCGCTCGTACTCCTCCCCCCGCCAACCGGCCCCGATGCCGAGGATGAAGCGCCCGCCCGAGAGCTTCTGCAGCGTGGCCGCCATCTTCGCCGTCAGCGCCGGGTTGCGGTATCCCTGCCCCATCACGTGGTGGCACAGCTGCACCGTGGGGAACTTCGCTGCCAGCCAGGTCATCGTCGTCCACGACTCCAGGAACGGGTCGTTCTCGTTGGCGAAGCCGTAGAAGTGGTCTGCCAGCCACACGCAGTCGAAGTGCTCGAAAGCCGTCGGCAGGATGTTTCGCTCCTGGTACATCACGATCGGCTCGTAGTCGCTGTCCGCCAGGCCGATCACGGGGGATACCCATCCAAAGGTGAGCTCGTCAGTCACGCGCTTGTCTCCTCCTGGCCCCTCGTTCGCCGCAGTCGGCGGCCTCATGGGGGGCACCGGAAACGATACACGAGCGGCCCCTGGATCGCCCTTCACGCGCCTGCGGCCCTCGCGAACAGGTAAGGTTGCGCCAACCCGTTTCCGCGCCGCTCATGCCGGCGCCAGGAGGACTGCCATGCGAGCGCTCGTCTACCGCGGCCACAAGCGGATCGATCTGGAGAACGTGCCCGATGCCGAGGTTCCCGCCCCCGATGGCGCCCTCGTCCGCACCACCAGCTTCGCCATCTGCGGCTCCGACCTGCACGGCTACCACGGCCCCGTCAACGAGGAGCGCATCGGCTCCACCATGGGGCACGAGGCCATCGGCGAGGTCGTCGAGGTCGGGCCCGATGTGCGCCGCATCCGTCCCGGCGACCACGTGGCCGTCTCCGCCGTGGTCGGCTGTGGCCGCTGCGAGGCCTGCCAGAGCCTCATGACGGCCCGCTGCCCGAACACCGTCGGGCGTGTGCTCAACCTCGGCCAGGCCGAGGCCATCGCCGTCCCCGCCGCCGACTCCTCCCTCCTCCCCATCCCCGAGGGCGTGAGCGACGAGCAGGCGGTGCTCCTGACCGACATCCTCCCCACGGGCTACAAGGGCGTGCGTGGCGCCGACATCCAGCCGGGCGGGACTGTCGCCGTCGTCGGCGCCGGTCCCGTCGGCCAGATGGCCCTCGAGACCACGTTCCTCTTCGGCCCCTCCAAGGTCTTCGCCATCGACCAGGTGCCCTACCGCCTCGAGGAGGCCGAACGTCTCGGCGCCATCCCCATCGACGCCAGCCAGGTCGACCCCGTCGAGGCCGTCCTCGAGCAGACGGGCGGCAAGGGCTGCCAGCACGTGATCGAGGCGGCCGGGCCGCAGGCGACGGTGCGCATCGCCTTCGGCGTGCTCGCCCACGGCGGCATCCTCTCCCAGGTGGGCGCCACCGCCGACCCTGAGATGACGATCAACCTTATGACCCTCTTCGGGAAGGACCTCACCTACCGCGTCGGACTCGTCTCGCCGCAGTACGCCTGGCCCGAGCTCGTCCCCCTTCTGCAGGAGGGCAAGCTCCAGCCCGAGCGCGTCTTCACCCACAACCTGCCCATGTCCGAAGGCCCCCGTGGCTACGAGATCTTCGACAACCGCGAGGACGGCGTGATCAAGGTCATGCTCGACCCCACCCGCTAGCGCGGGCGACCCAGGAACGCGCCCCAGCTTCGGGGTTCACCTGGCTGCCGCTTGCGGGGCGGCTCAATCTGGGGCCAGAAGCGCGCCATCAGGGGCTCGTACGCCCGCCACGCCCCATAGGACACGAGCCACATCGCGAAGCCGCCCAACCATATCGTCGTGAGCAGGCGAAGCTTGGCTATCGTTGGTATGTGCGAACTCAAGCCTGCCAACATGCCTCTCTCCTCCACCTTCATCTGGTAGACCAACCCTGCTTCGCTTGTCACGTCGGACAGCGATATCACGTCGGAGAGCGAGATCGAGAACACTGCTACCGGCACGACGAGCGTTCGCACCGCTGCCAGTACCAGCGCGAGTGCCGCCGCCATGCGCACGTAGCCGCGACGGTGCAGCAGCCACACCGCTGCCAGCAGGTGGAGAGCGCCTGGCGCCGCCAGCAGCAGCCAGGTGCGCCAGAAGTCGAAGTAGAAGAAGGTCGTTGCCACGTCCCCTTGCTCGAAGTCGCGCACGCCTATCGTGGGCAGGTCCAGCGTTTCCGCGTCGAGTGGCTCGACGAACGCGTACACGAGGAGTGCGCACAGCGGGAGCGTCACGACCGGCGTCACCAGGATCCACTGGAGTGGTGAGCTCAATCGCGTCCACCGCTGCACGTTATCGAGCAGCCTGGGGACCTCCGCGCCTTCGTCGGGCATCGTCGGAGTCTAGCGTGGGAAGGGGAACCACCCCATCCCCCGAGCAGGGCTAGCGCCGGGTCAGGAAGCCTGTCCAGCGGCGCGGTTCGTCGGGAGTTCGATCGTGGGGTGGCGCAAGGTTGGGCAGGAAGCGCTCCATCAACGGCTCATAGGCCAGCCACACCCCCAGGGTCAGCGCCCACATTCCCAGTCCGTTTGTCCAGGCTGTCGTCAGCAGGCGCAGCGTCGCCTGCAAGGGCGAGGGGGCGTAGCCGCCGCCCTCATTGATTGGAACGCGGACGAGGAGCCCCGCGTCTCCGACTACGCTGGCCGACAACCAGACGATCGAGGCCAACGGTACGAGGAACGTTCGCAGCAGCGCCAGCGTCAGCGCGAGCGCCGCAGCCCCCCGCACGTAGGGGAGATCGTGGAGCAGCCAGCGCGCCGCCAGCAGGTTGAGCACGCCCGGCCCCGTCATCAGCAGGCAGGTGCTCCAGAAGTCGAAGTAGAAGTAGTGCGTGCGATCGATCCGGCCAGGGGATCTGGTCCACTCCTTCTCGACCAGCCCCAGCGCACTCGCGTCGACCTCACCGGCCACGGTGAACAGGAGCAGGGCGCTCAATGGCACCGTTACCACCGGCGTCACCAAAGTCAGCTGGAACGGGGAGTAGGCGCCCATCCCGCGCCATGCCTTCCCGATTGTGCTGGTGGGCTCGGCGCTTTCCTCAGGCATGGTCGGAGTCTAAGCGCGCAGCGGCGATCTCCCCATCTCCGGGGGGAGGGCTAGCGGCGTCGCAGGAAGCCGGTCCAGCGCGGCGGCGCATCGGGACGTGGGCCGCTGGGTGGATCGAGGCTGCGCCAGAACTGGGCCATCAGCGGCTCGTACGCGCACCACAGCACCGCCGTCACCCCCCACAGCACTGCTCCCCCGGCCCACGCCGCCGTCAGCAGCCGGCGAATGGCGACCCCTTCGGACGGCGAGGTGACGTCGATGAACATGCCCGTCGCCTCCACTTCCACCCGGAGCAACAGCCCCCCGACATCGATGACGTCGAACTGTGAAACGGCGACGGTCGCCAGTGGCACGACCAAGGTGCGGACCAGCGCCAGCACCAGCGCCACAGCCGCCGCGACGCGCACATAGCCATTCCGGTCGAGCAACCAGAGCGCGACCAGCAGGTTCAGCGCCCCCGGGGCCGCCAGCAGCAGGCCCGTGCGCCAGAAGTCGAAGTAGTAGAAACACGTCTGGGCGATGTGCCCCTGGAACCTGCAGAGGTCTCCCGCCGGCAGCCCCAACGCGTTGGCCTCGTGCTCTCCGCCGACCGTAAAGAGGAGGAGCGCGCTCAGCGGGAGCGTGATCACGGGTGTCACGAGGACATACAGGAGCGGGGACTGCTTCTTCACCCAGGTCAGCACTCGTTGCTCGCCCCCGGTCCCGCCGTTAAGCATCGTCGGCTCCGGTGGGAAGGTTGTGCTCGATGTGCGTCTCGTCGAGGTCCGCGAGCAGCGGGTACACGCGGTGCGGCCGGTGCGGAAGCGCCAGCACGGCCTCCTCGCTGCCTGTGCCGCCCCACGGGCCCTCGTGCGCCGGCGCGGCCTCCGTTGGGTCCATGCCCAGCCAGCTTCCGGAGGCGCGGTCGTACACGCTCGTGCGCCCGAACGCGATCAGGGAAGGGTCGTCGGGCGCCGGAGCCGCTCCCCGGATGTCCGTGTGCTCGAACCACTCCCGCGCGGCGCCGGGCGGGTCGGGTAGCGGCTCGATCCCTGACCCGTCCGCGCTCACGAGGCTGTAGCCCACCTTCCCCCCGATACGCGTCTGCACGACCAACCCCGAGGAGTCCGCCAGCCAGCGCGCCCCTCCGAGCTCATCTCCGTAGTTGAGCCTCGCCGAACGGATGCGGAAGCGGGTTTGCCCCTTCTCCCCGTCGATCACTAACACTGTGCTCGTCTCCTCGAAGGCGATTGGTTCCGACCCGGGAATCGCAAGCACGCGTTCGCCTGCCACGAGCGATCCATCCGGGGAGACGAACGCACGGTCCACGCGCACGCGCGTCACCCCCCGATGATCGCCTGTCCAGCCCAGACGCGCCACAAAGGTTGCGAAGATGCCGTACCCAAGGGTCAGCGGCGGCCGTGTGGGCCAGTAGGAGTAGGGCAGCAGGAAGGAGTCGCCATCGCTTGCCAGTGTGGTCGCGTGGAACAGGATTCGCTGTAGCGGCACCTGCCGCCGGGGGGCGAACACCGAGGGCGCCCGCCCGGTAGCCCGGTCCAGCATGAACAGGGCGGGGTGTTGCTGGGGCTGTTCGAGCGCCAGGAACACGCGCCGCCCGCCCGGCTGAAAGACGGGCGGCGCGGAGGGGAGCGGCGTTCCCGTCAGCTCGAACACCGCCCGCTCCTCCAGCGTCTCGTCGGTGAGCACGTACCGGGCCCGCTTCACCGTCAGCACCTCCCGCTCCGGGTCCACCTGCTCGAAGAGCACCGCCTCGTCCGAGAAGCCGATCAGGCGCAGCTCATCCTCCGGCCAGACCCACGACTTGCCCGACACGCGGTCGTAGAGCGCGCCCTCCGCCGCCACGAATCGTCCGCCGGTGCTGGCCCGGTAGACGGGCGCTGTCCCGCCCCCCGGGTCGGGAAGCTGCCAGCCAGTCACCCTCCCCGCCTCCTCGCCCCGCGTTCGCAGGAAAAAGATGCCGTGCTCCGCCGTCAGCGGCGCTCCCGGCTCGAGGCTCAGCTCCCTGAATACGCCCGTCGCCGGCTGCAGCACCGAGAGTGGCGGCGGCACTGGTGTGAGCGTGGGTGGCATGGGAATGGGTCGTGGTGGGCGGGCGGCGACCTCTGGCTCTGGCGGCTCCCGCGTCGCCCAGAGGGCTCCACCCGTCGCCAGCCCCGCGATCCCCGCGGCGGAGAGCGCCAGCAGCGCTCGTCGCGAGAGTCCCTGCCGCGGCGGCGGCGTGCGCGGCCGCCGTGGTGGCGGCCTTCCCGGCGCCGGGGCGAGCCTTCGGCCCCTGCCCGCTGCGGGTGGGGTCTGTCCTGCCAGGCTCGGTGGGAGTGGTGGCCCGCCCTCCGCCTGCGGGCCTTCCGGCCCCGCCCCCGGTCCCCGCCCGACGCGCGCGTGCGCATCGGGGATGCTGATCCCGAGTCGCACCGCGATCTCCGCGACCGGCCTCCCCTCCGCCAGCAGCTGCTCGAGCAGCCGCGAGGTTGCCCCGGCGCCCTCCGTCGGGCGGGGATCGCTGCGCTGCTCCCCGTCGGCCATGGATCGATTCTAGGCGAGCGGGCCGCCTGCCCGCCCGGTTCACATCGAGAGCTTGCTCCACTCGCCGCTCAGGTCCGCGGGACCGCGGTAGAGCGCTTCCAGCCGCCGCGTCTGGATGTACCACTGCCCGTCGATGCGCGTGTACGTATCGAAGTAGCAGAGGGAGTTCATCGTGCGGCCCGCTTCGCGGTTCAGGAACTCGCCCATGTACCAGCGGCCCGTGGCCGTGTCGCCCGTCACGTCGTCGATCACGCCCGAGTAGACGTGCATGTACACGTGCGGGATGCTCGCCATGATCCGCGTCCAGTCGCCCACGACCTCCTCGCGCCCCGTGCGTGTGGTGCTCGTGATCCATTGGCCGTCCGGGGCCCAGGTCGATCCCCAGGCCTCCGGGTCGAAGCGATTGACCGCATCCACGTAGCGCTCCGCGACCTGTCGCAGAGCCGTGTAGTCCTCAGCCGTCGGTGCTCCCATGTCGTCCTCCTCGCTCCCGCAGCCTACCGCACCGCACAGCGCGATGCGCCCCGCCCCACGACCCTCCGGCGCGACGTAGGATTCGCCCCACCACCGCGGAGGTTCCCCCATGACCGATACGAGCGCCTACGAGGGCCTGATCGCCGAGACCATCACCGTCCAGGGCGATGGCGGTGACCGCATCCACGCCTACCTCGCCCGGCCCCTGGGCGAGGGGCCCTTCCCGGCGATGCTCCTCCTCCACCACATCCCCGGCTGGGACGAGTGGTACCGGGAGACGGCTCGCCGTTACGCCCACCACGGCTACGTCACCATTGCCCCCGACCTCTACTGCCGCGACGGCCACGGCGAACCGGAAGACGTGGCCGCCAGGGTCCGCGCCGAAGGCGGCGCCCCCGATGACCGTGTCGTCGGCGACGCCGATGGCTGCATCGCCTTCCTCCGCTCGCTCCCCTACGTCACCGGCAAGGTCGGCGTCATGGGCACCTGCTCGGGCGGACGCCACTCCTACCTGGTTGCCTGCCGCTCGCAGGAGGGCGTCGACGCCGTCGTCGACTGCTGGGGCGGGAACGTGGTCATGCCCCCCGAGAACCTCTCGGAACGCCAGCCCGTCGCCCCTATCGACTACACCGCCGACCTCAACGCTCCTCTCCTCGGCCTCTTCGGGGAGAACGACTTCAGCCCCACCCCCGAGCAGGTGGCCGTGCACGAGGAGGCGCTCAAGCGCGAAGGCAAGGACTACGAGTTCCACATGTACCCTGACGCCGGGCACGGGTTCTTCTACTACCACTACCCCCAGGCCTACGCCGCCGAGGCAGCCGTCGACGGCTGGCAGAAGCTCTGGGACTTCCTCGCCCGCAACCTGGACGGCTAGGGGAATCGCCATGTGCACCATGATCGCGGAGAAGATCCAGATCGCCGGCAGCGGGAAATCGCGTGACCGCTGGTTCCCCATCGCCCAGACCTACGTCTCCTTCGACCACCCCTTCCATCTCCAGCGGGAGCACGCCCTCAACCTCGACTTCGTGAACGAGGCGCTCGGCACGGGCGCCCGCGTCGCCGTCGAGCTCACTCCCCAGGACGCGCGCGAACTGGCGACCACCATCCTGCGCCTCCTCGATGAGGGCGCCCGCGCCGAGGCGCACTGAGCGCAACGCAGGGGCCCACGGACCCGGTCGCCGTCGACGACGAACGGTCGCAGAGCCTGCGGCCCTGGTCCGCTTTCGTCTTCCGCGACTTCCGCTACCACTGGGCGACCGGCCTCGCCACGGTCGTCTCCCGCTGGATGCGCATCCTCGTCACGGCCCAGTGGCTGTACGACGAGACCGGCTCGGCCGCGCAGCTTGGCCTCATCGGCGCCGTCCAGCTGGTCGTCCAGATTCCCGCCCTGCTCTGGGGAGGCGCCCTCGCCGACTACATGAACCGCAAGCACCTCGTGGCGGTCGCCCACACCGTCACGTTCGCCGTCCTGCTGGCGATGGGCCTCCTCAGCGCCGCCGACCTGCTCACGGTCTGGCAGGTGTACGTCGCAATCGGCATCACCGCCGCCACGCAGGTCATCTCGCAGCCCGCGGCGGCGGCGCTTACGCCCACCGTCGTCCCGCGACGCCACCTGATGCTCGCGATCACGACCGAGACCGCCACCATGAACGGTGGCTCCATCCTCGCCCCACTCCTTTTCGCGGGCGTCGCCGCAGGCTTCGGCCTCACGACCGCCTTCTTCGTGGCGGCTGGCGCGACCGTCCCCGCTGCCGTCCTGCCCCTCCTCATCCGCGCTCGCGGCCAGGTCGAGCAGGCCCCCGAGGGCTCGACCGTGCGCCGCGTCTGGGAGGGCTTCCTCTTCGTCATCCGCCACCCCATCCTCCCCGGCCTCTTCCTCCTCGATATCGGCATCACCGTCGTCTCCTTCTACCGCGAGATCCTTCCCGTGCTCGCGAAGGGTCTGTTCCAGGGAGGTGCGGGAGCCGTCGGTGTCCTCGGCTCGGCGAACAGCGCCGGCGCCGTTGCCGGATCGTTCGGCGCCATCTTCTTCGCCGGCTACCGCTCCAAGGGGATGCTCGTGATCTACGCCTCCCTCGCCTACGGCGTCGTCCTGCTTGCCTTCTCGAACGTGACGGCGCTCTGGGCGGGCGCGATCACCATCGCCCTGATAGGCGCCGCCGACGCCGTCACGGTCGCCATCCGCCAGACGACCGTGCAGCTCACCACGCCCGACCACATGCGCGGGCGCGCCTCCGCCTTCCTCGTGCTCGCGGCGGTCACCGCCAACAACATCGGCACGCTCTGGGTCGGCCTCTGGTCCGACCTCATCGGCGAGCGCGCCACGATGATGCTGGGCGCCTTCCTCGCCTTCGGCGCCACCATCCTCATCTGGCGCCTCTGGCGGCCCCTGCGGGAGTACCGCTACCCCTGAACCCGCTCCCTACCGGTAGGGAATGATCTGGGCGTAGTCCACGGCGCTCTCGATCACGCGCGAGAAGGCGAAGTCGACCACCAGCACGTCCTTCATGATCGGGCCCAGCATCGGCCCCACCACCTCGGTGTGGTACGGGTGGCGCGCATACGCCTCCATCGCCTCGATCGAGTCCACCTCCGCGATGAAGGCCAGGTCGAAGCGGTCCGTCGCCGAGCCGTAGTACGGCCCCGGCTTCCCGAGGATCCAGCGCCGGATGAACGGCTTCTGCCGCGGGAAGCGATCGAGCGCCAGCGTGAACTCCTCGATGTCCTCCTCGCTCGCGTCGTCGTTGAAGGCCAGCATCGTCACGTGCGCGATGGCCACGTCGTCGTCGCCCTCGCGCGGCGGCCTGTAGGCGACGGCGCTCTGCTGGATCGATTTGAACTCGAAGTCCATCACCAGCACGTCCTCGATGATCGGACCCATCAGCGCCGCCGCCACCATGTGGAACGGGTGCTTCGCGTAGTCGACCATCGCCGCCGGCGAGTCCACCTCCACCGAGAAGACGAGGTCGTACGCGTCGCTGGCGATGGGGTAGTAGTCCCCGGGCTTCCCCGAGATCCAGTGGCGCAGCCCGGGTTTCATCGTGGGGAACTCATCGAGCTTGTCCCAGAACTCCTGGATGGCGTCCTCGTCGGCACCCTCCTTGAAGCTGAGAAATACGGTGTGGGAGACGCCCATGGCGGTCCTCCTGAGGGCGGACCGTGGTGTGGCCAGGCCCGCCTCGTGATGGGCGCGAGTATAGGCCCCTGCCATCCCCTGTAGACTCCCCCGATATGCAAATCGGCGCCCAGCTCCACAACAACTCCACCAGTTGGCAGGATATCTCCGCCGTCGCCCGCACGATGGATGCCGGTCGCTGGTCCAGTCTCTGGGTCTACGACCACTTCTTCCCCCCTGTCGGCAACCTCGGCAACGAGATCCCCACCTTCGAGGCCTACGCCCTCCTTGCCGGCCTCGCCGCCACCACCGAGCGCGTCCGCCTGGGGACGCTCGTGACCGGCAACACGTATCGCAACCCCGCCCTCGTCGCCAAGATGATCGCGACCATGGACGACATGAGCGCCGGCCGCATGAACGTCGGCATCGGCGCCGCCTGGTTCGAGCGCGAGCACACCGCCTTCGGCTGGACCTTCCCCTCCGTGAAGGAGCGCTGCGACCGCCTCGAGGAGGCCGTGCAGGTTATCCGCCTCCTCTTCGATACCGAAGGCCCCGTCACCTTCGAGGGCGAGTACTACCAGCTCGACAACACCCCCTTCGAGCCGAAGTGCATCCAGAAGCCGCACGCCCCCATCATGGTTGGCGGCGGCGGCGAGAAGCGCACCCTGCGCACCTGCGCCCGCTACGGCGACGTCATGAACGTCGACGGCCCGCCCGACTTCGTCCGCCGCAAGATCGAGGTGCTCGAACGGCACTGCGCCGACATCGGCCGCGACCCCGCCGAGATCAAGAAGAGCATCCAGCTCACCTGCGTCCTCCAGGACGACCCCGAGCGAGCGGCCATGTGGCGCGAACGCTACGGCGGCCACCTCACCCCCGAGGAGCGCGAGCGCGACCTCGCCATCGGCCCCGCCGAGCGCATCGTCGAGGTCCTCCGCCGCTACGAGGAGGCCGGCGTTGAGGAAGCCATCTTCGCCCGCATGCCCAACAACCCCGCCCTCTACGAGCGCCTCAGCGACGAAGTCATCAGCGCCGTCGCCTGAGGGGTGTCGATTGCGCAGGGCAGGGCGCGGTGGGAACCTGACAACGAAAGCCAATGTCTGACAACGGGCCCAACACTCCGCGCATCGCCCACAAGTGGGAGCCGATCGAGGATCTGCCATCGAACTGGCGCGACCTCTGTCGACCGGACCTCCATGCTGTCCACCGCCAGTGGGTGGCGGATCGCAAGCTCATCTTGGACAGCGCGAAGCTGGAGCAGTTTCAGGAGCACCTCCACACGCTCTGGGCTATTGAGACCGGGATCATTGAGCGCCTCTACACCGTCGATCGAAGGGTCACGATCCAGATTCTCGAAGCTGGGGTGGAAGCGCTTGGTCAGTTTCGCGATAAAGGACTGATTTCTGCCGACGCCGAGACCCTCATCCCGGACCAGCGCGCAGCGCTTGAGATGGTCATGGACCTGGTGGGGCGCCAACGGGAACTGACCCCGTTCGATATCAATAGCCTGCATCAGCGCTTGACCCTCAATCAGCCCACACGAGATGTGGTTGACCAGTTCGACAATAGGAGCGACACGGAGTGGCTCCCGTCAGAGAAGGGCGTCTGGAAGAAGTGGCCGAACAATCCCCTTCAGCCTGACGGGTCCATTCACGAGTACAGCCCGCCCGAACAGGTCGACAGCGAGATCGACCAACTCCTTGCCTGGTCTAGCGCGCATGAATCCCTCAACGTCTGTGCAGAGGTTGAAGCAGCCTGGCTGCACCACCGATTTGCCCAGATCCATCCGTTCATCGATGGCAATGGCCGCATAGCCCGTGCGCTGTCCAGCGCCGTCTTTCTGAAGGAGGACTATCTAGTGCTCGTCGTTCGCGATGAGGAGCACCGCGAACCCTACCTTGATGCTCTGAGAGCAGCAGACAAGGGCAATCTCAAGCCACTGGTCGACCTCTTCGCGGACATTCAGCGGTCCGACCTTCGGGAGGCCCTGAAGACCGTTCGCTCCCTCCGTGGCGAGGATGTCGTCGAGGCCGTGGAGTCAGTAGCGACTTCGGTTCGGCAGAAGCGTGACACCGATCCCGAGGGAGAGGAGATCCCAGGGATTGGTGGCAAACTCGTGGATGTCGCGTCGGTTCGTCTTCAGGAAGTCGCCGCTGAGACTCGGCGGGCGTTCGAGACGCAGGGGATTGTGGTCTCGGCACATGTTGTAGATGACCGAGAGGGTCGCCCCGGCTCGCTGTGGGCTGTCCACATCGCCCGTGCTGGATCCCAGGGGGGCAACTACGCGGACACCGATAGTCCCTACCGATGGGTTGCGTTGAGCTTGGGATTCCCCGGACCTAGGGCCAGGGGGGAAACGGACTGGTGGTTGGTTGTCTCCTTCCACGCCGTCCTCGGGCGCCGCGACATCTATATGGCGACCCCCTTCCTTACGTGGCCGCCTGAGGAGGAAGCCCTTCCCCTGACGCCGCAGGCCCCCTTTACCTTCCCAGTCGAGCCTGCGAGCGCCGAAGAAACGGAGGCAGCGTTTCGTGCTTGGCTCGACGAGGCTGTCGCTGCAGCCGTTCGTGCCTGGGGAAGCTTCCAAAACCTCTAACCCCCTCCCCAAAGGCGTATCCTGAGCCGTCACAGCGAGCCATGCGCTCGCGGGGAGTCCAGGCATGACGGCAGGACAGGCGGCGGCTAAACGCCTCACGACCGAGATCGATCCGCGCGAGTTCGATACACCCGAGTACCGTAAGAACCCCTTCCCCCTCTACAAACGGTTGCGGGACCACCGCCCGCTCTTTCGAGACGGGTTCCACGGGCGCTGGGTCCTGAGCCGCTACGAAGACATCGTCAACGTCTTCCAGGACAACGAGCACTACGACCGCGCCCTCTACAAGCCCGACGGCCCCTACAAGTTCGGCCAGCGCTCGGTCTTCGGCCCCAACATCCTCGAGTATGGCAACAGCCAGCGGCACCGCTGGATGCGCAACATCGTCGCCGACCAGTTTGTCGGCAACCGCCTGCAGGCGTTCCTGCCCTACATCGAGACGATCGCTCGTGAGCTCCTCGGCTCGATCGTCGAGAAGGCCGCCGACGACATCGCCAGGGGCTTCGCCGATACCGGCGAGGTCGAGCTCGTCGAGCAGTTCTCGAACCAGTTCCCCGTGCGCGTCATCTCCAACATGCTCGGGCTGGACCGCTCCGACGAGGACACCTTCGTGCGCTGGTACCAGCGCCTCATCGCGGGCATGGGCTCCGGCCAGTACTACGTCGACGGCATCCACGCCCGCGACGAGATCTGGGACTACCTCGACCCCATCATCAGGGAGCGCACGAAGAACCCCGGCGAGGACCTCGTTTCCCGCATCGTCACCGCCGAACTCAAGGGCCAGCGCATGAACGTCGAAGAGGTCAAGGGCTTCGTCGCCCTCCTCCTCGCCGCCGGCGGCGATACCACCGACAAGGCCATCGCCAACATGTGGTACCACATGCTCTACACCCGTCCCGACCAGTTCCAGGAGGTCCAGCGCGACCACTCCCTCTGGACCAACGTGTTCACCGAGATGATGCGCTACGACCCGGTCGTGCACGGCCAGGGGCGGCGCACGACCTGCGAGATCGAGATGTACGGCGAGGTCATCCCCGAGCGCGCCTCCGTCTCCCTCTTCCTTGGCGCCGGCAACCGCGATGAGCGTGTGTTCAAGGACCCCGACACCTACGATATCTTCCGGGACGATCTGCACATGGGCCGCGAGTTGCGCTCCGGACGCTACCCCGATGGCCGCTTCGGCCATCTCGGCTTCGGCATGGGCCAGCACTTCTGCATGGGTTATGCGATGGCCCGCCAGGAAGCGATCATCGCGAGCACCCGGCTCTGCGAGGCCATGAAGAATCCCCGCCCCAAGTTCCCCACGCACGAGGGCATCACGGGACCAAACATCAACGAGGGCGGGTTCCGCGCCCCGCGGGAGCTCTGGGTCCAGTTCGATGTCGCCTGAGCGCGACGCAGCACCACACCAGGAGAACGCATGAAGTCTGAAGTCCACCCCCTCAGCGGCGCCACCTACACCGAGCTCGGCGACGGCAAGGTCCGCGTCCAGAAGGCGAAGAAGTACGGCATCTTCCAGTGGGACGGCCACTACCTCGAGGGTGACCTGAAGCACGCCGACCCCCACCTCCTGCAGTGGGTCGGCGGCCCCGAGCTGCCTCCCGAGTTTGTCGAGAACGACCCCCGCCGCGCCGCCCGCATGCAGAGCAGCCGCGACGCCGCCGCCGCGCAATACACCGGCGGCACCGCCCTCGCCGGTGAGATCGACGATACCTTCACTCGCTACACCGGCGACCCCGGCCGCGAGACCGCCGCTGGCCCCCGTTCCTCCGGCATCTCCTTCATGGAGTTGCTCGAAGGCGACCAGTACCCAGAGCGCATCCCCGAAACGCTGCGCATGGAGAACTCCCTCCCCGGCGGCGTCCGCAAGACGCCCACCGAGCGCTACACCAGCAAGAAGTGGCACGACCTCGAGGTCGAGCGCCTCTGGAAGCGCGTCTGGCAGATGGCCTGCCACGTCGACGACATCCCCGAGGTAGGCGACTACATCGTCTACGACGTCGCCCACCTCTCCTGGATCGTCGTGCGCACGGGCGAGAACGAGTTCAAGTCGTACAACAACGCCTGCCTCCACCGCGGTCGCCAGCTGCGCGAGTTCGATGGCAAGAAGGCCACCGAGTTCCGTTGCCCCTTCCACGGCTGGTGCTGGGAGATCGACGGCTCCCTGCGCGAGATCCCCTCGGAGTGGGACTTCCCCGAGGTGCGCGAGGACGCCAGCCACCTGCGCGAGGCGAAGACGGCCACCTGGGGCGGCTTCGTCTTCATCAACCCCGACCCCGACAGCGAGTCCTTCGAGGACTTCCTCGGCGACCTGCCCAAGCACTACGAGAAGTACGAGTACGAGACCAAGTACAAGCAGATGCACGTGGCCAAGATCGTGCGCGCCAACTGGAAGGCGAACCAGGAAGCCTTCATGGAGGGCTACCACATCATCGCCACCCACCCGCAGCTCATGATCTACGGCGGCGACGGCGCCAACCACCAGTACGACTCGTTCGGCAACTGGTCGCGCGCCGTGACCGTGGCCGCGCGCACCAGCGCCCACCGCGGCATCCATCCTGCCCGCGATGAGATATTCGCGACCCGCCACAAGATGGCCGACATGATGCGCGAGACCCTGCGCGAGACGATCGGCGACCGCGTCGATGTCTACTGCGACGCCGAGCTGATCGACGGGCAGTACAACAACCTCTTCCCCAACTTCCACCCGTGGGGCTCGTTCAGCCGCATCGTCTACCGCTTCCGCCCCTACGGCGACGACCCCGACATGAGCATCATGGAGGTCATCTACCTCGCCCCCTGGCCCCTCGACAAGCCCAAACCCCCCGCCGCCCAGATCCACTGGGTCGGGCCCGACGAACCCTGGACCGAAGCCCCTGAGATGGGCGGCCTCGCCCGTGTGCTCAACCAGGACAGCTACAACCTGCCCAAGGTGCAGAAGGGCCTCAAGACCAAGGTCGATCCCTACATCTACATGTCCGCCTACGAGGAGGGGAAGGTTCGCCACTTCCACCACCTCTACGACCAGTGGGTGGCCCACGACGACGGCGAGTAGGGCCTGAGGCAAGCGAAGCCCGTGCCCCTGCGCCGCTGCAAGTTCTGCCCCGCGCCTCCGTTGCAGGAGGTCGCCGTCGCAATATGGACCGATGACCCCTCGGACGTCCGCCGCGAGACCATCTTCCTCTGCCGCAAGCACCTGCTGCGTCTGCGCAGGGCCGGTGACGCTGGCCACGAGCATCGCGGCGTCCGCTACCGTCCCGGGTTCTGGTAGGCTCCGATCGCTGCCAGCGAGCTCCCAAGCAGCGAGGCTCGCCGAGGGAAGGTTCTACCGCCATGCGAGAAGCCGTCATTGTCTCCACCGCCCGCACGCCCATCGGCAAGGCCTATCGCGGGGCCTTCAACGACACCCGCTCGCCCACCATGGCCGCCCCCGTGGTGAAGGCGGTCGTCGCCCGCGCCGGCATCGACCCCGCCGAGATTGACGATGTCATCGTCGGCTCCGCCCTCCAGCAGGGAACGCAGGGGTTCAACGTTGGCCGCCAGATCGCGGTCGCCTCGGGCCTCCCCGTGAGCGTCTCCGGGCAGTCCGTCGACCGCCAGTGCTCATCCGGCCTCATGGCCGTCTCCATGGCCGCCAAGCAGATCATGGTCGACGGTATGGAGGTCGTGCTCGCCGGCGGCATCGAGTCCATCAGCCTCGTCCAGAACAAGAACCAGAACACCTTCCGCGCCCGCGATCCCAACGTCCTCGAAGCGACCCCCGACATGTACATGCCCATGATCGCGACCGCCGAGGTCGTCTCGAAGCGCTACGGGATCTCCCGCGAGGTTCAGGACGAGTACTCCCTCCAGAGCCAACGCCGCACCGCCGCTGGCCAGGACGCCGGCCTCTTCGATGACGAGATCATCCCCAGCCACGTCACCAAGGTCGTCGTCGACCGCGAGACCGGCGAGACGAGCCACCAGGACGTCACCCTCGACCAGGACGAGTGCAACCGTCCCTCCACCAACGCGGAGGGTCTCGCGAAACTCCCGCCCGTCATGGGCGAGGACGGCTTCATCACCGCCGGCAACGCCAGCCAGCTCTCCGACGGCTTCGCCGCATGCGCCCTCATGGAGGCCTCCGCCGCCGAAAAGCGCGGCCTCGAGCCGCTCGGGTACTACCGCGGCATGGCCGTCGCCGGCTGCGAGCCCGACGAGATGGGCATCGGCCCTATCTACGCGATCCCCAAGCTCCTCGAGCGTACCGGCCTCACCATGGATGACATCGGCCTCTGGGAGCTGAACGAGGCGTTCGCCTGCCAGGTCGTCTACTGCCGCGACCAGCTTGGTATCCCCGACGAGATCCTCAACGTGAACGGCGGCGCCGTCTCCATTGGCCACCCCTACGGCATGAGCGGGACGCGCATGGTCGGCCACGCCCTCATCGAGGGGAAGCGCCGCGGGGCGCGCTACGCCGTCATCACCATGTGTGTAGGAGGTGGGATGGGCGCTGCCGGCCTCTTCGAGGTCGCCTAGAAGTGGGTCAGTGGCTCGTCGGCGACATCCTCGAGCGGAGCGTTCTCCTCTACGGCGACCGAACCGCCGTCATTGAGGGCGACCTGCGGCGCACCTACGCCGAGACATCGGCACGCATCCGCTCCCTGGCGGCGGGCATGCTCTCGCTCGGCATTGAGCCGGGGCAGCACATCGGCATCCTCGCCAGCAACTCCCACCGCTACTTCGAGACCTACTTCGCCGCGCACTACGCGGGCACGCCCCTCGCTCCCCTGAACTTCCGCCTCTCCGGCCCCGAGTTGGAGTTCATCATCAACGACGGCGAGCTCCGCGCCCTGCTCGTCGGCCCGGAGTACCTGGAGCTGCTGGAGTCGTTCCGCGAACGCCTGCCGAAGCTCGAACACGTCATCGTGCTGGCCGAGAGCGCGTCCGACGGGACGCACGCCTACGAAGCGCTCGTCGCCGGGAACGAACCCCTCACCGCTGCCGCCCGCGATTGGCGCGAGGACGACATGATCAACCTCTGCTACACGGGCGGGACCACCGGTCTGCCCAAGGGGGTCATGCTCTCGCAGCGCAACGTCGTCTCCAACGCCCAGCACATCCAGATGACGTTCGCCTTCGAGGAGCCGGACGTCTGGCTCCACGCCGCCCCCATGTTCCACCTGGCCGACGCCTGGGCCTGCTACTCCGTGACCGCCGCCGGCGGTGCGCACGCCTTCATCCCCGGCTTCACCCCCGACGCTTTCCTGGCGGTCGTCCAGGAGTGTCAGGTGACCGCCACCATCCTCGTGCCCACGATGATCAACTTCGTCGTCAACCACCCCAAGGTCCGGGATTACGACCTCTCCTCGTTGCGGGCGCTGCTCTTCGGCGCTTCCCCCATGCCCACCGATCGCATCCTCGCCGCCCGCGACATCTTCGGCCCGATCCTTGCCCAGGCGTATGGCATGACCGAGACCGCCCCCCTCCTCACCGCCCAACGGCTGGAGTGGCTCGACTACGACACGCCCGAGGGCATCGAGCGCCTCGCCTCCTGCGGACGCCAGGTGCAGGGGGTGGCCGTCCGCGTCGTCGATGAGGATGGCGTGCCGGTCCCGCCTGGCGGCACGGGCGAGGTCGTCGCGCGCGGCCCCAACGTCATGCTCGGCTACTGGAACCGTCCCGAGGAGACCGCCGCCGTTCTGCGCGAAGGCTGGATGCACACCGGCGATGTCGCCCGCATCGACGAACAGGGGTTCATCTACATCGTCGACCGCTCGAAGGACATGATCGTCAGCGGCGGCGAGAACGTGTACACGACCGAGACGGAGGGCGCCCTCTACGAGCATGCCGCCGTCCTCGAGGCCGCCGTCTTCGGGATTCCGGACGACCGCTGGGGCGAGGCCGTCCACGCCGCCGTCGTGTTGCGCGAGGGCGCCGGCGCGACCGAGAGCGACCTCATCGAGCACTGCCGCTCGCTCATCGCCGGTTACAAGTGCCCCAAGAGCGTCGAGTTCCACGAGACGCCCCTGCCGAAGTCGGGGGCCGGAAAGATCCTGAAGACGAACCTGCGCGCGCCCTGGTGGGAGGGCTACGAGCGCGGGGTGAACTAGCGCAGCCGTCTAGGTGGGGAGCGGGTTCTCCCCGATCAGGTGATCCTCGACCGGCCGCCCCTCGCCCAGGTCCTCCGCGATCACGCGGGCCAGCGCCTCGGGCGCCAGCCCTGCGTACCATCGCCCCTCGGGATACACCACCGCCGTGGGTCCGCTCTGGCAGATGCGCAGGCAGCCCACCTTCGTCCGGTAGATGGGGGTCGCGCCCTCACGCGCGTTCAGTTCGCCGACGCTGCGCTTCAGCCGCATCCAGGCGGCCATCCCCTCTTCGGGCGTGCAGCAGTCGGGACCCGTGCAGATGAAGACATGGCGGCCGTAGCCACCGATGCCGCGGCGAGTCGCCTCGGCGCGGGCGCCTTCCAGGCCGGTATCGTTCTCGTCAGTCACGATTACCCCAGAGGATAGGGGAATCCGGCTCGCCGGTCGCGCGGACCCCAGCTTCGTTGGCCGCGTGGTCGCGCGCCGGGCAAGGTGAAGCCCCCGCATGGGCGGGGGCTTCGAGTCCCGAACGTAAGGCGAGCGACTACAGGCGCAGCTTGCCGTGCGAGGGCTGACGCCGGCGCTGCCGCTTCGGCAGGGCGGCTTCCTCGGCCGCCAGGTCGATCGGCGGGCGAGTCAGCACTTCGTGCACGTAGCCGCACATGATGCAGCTGCCGTAGGTGCCGTGCCAGTCGCGCTCCACAATGATGGAGCCGCTGCACTTTGGACACGTCTGGGGTGGGGCCGCTTGCAAGGCAGGCATGGGGAACTTCTCCTGGGTTCCGTGAGGCAAGAACAATCAGACCTCGAAACGAGCATCCTGCTCGCCAGGCCTTCCAAGTGCATACGGGGTTAGCTGACGGGTTCGGGCGGAAGGTTGCCCTAGGGACTGGAGATGTCCCATTCACCCCGGGAAAGTGGTTCCCCCGCTGCGCCATGCTGGCGCACTCTGCAGGTTTCGGCTTACACCGAGCGCATGCCCCTTGTGGGGCAACTCGAAGCTAGCAGTCCCCGGATCGGCCTGTCAAGGACTTTGGGAAGGAAATCACAAGTAATTCCCGAAATTCCCCAATATTCGTCCTCAGGATGGCTACGCCGCCACCAACGCAGGGGCGATCACGGCCCCCGCCGCCCCCAGCCAGACCGCCAGCGCCAGACCCATCTCCGCCGTAACGCCCCGCCCACCGCCGCCCCGCGCCGCCAGCGCCAGCCCCGCGACCAGCACCGCGAGGGCCGCTCCGATGGCCAGCTCCCAGCCAGCGTTCCCGCCTGCCAGCATCCTCGCGATGAGCGCCCCCGCCAGCGGCACTGCCGCCGCCACCAGGAGCGCTGCCAGCGCCCCCGCCGCCACCCGCCGCCCCGCTGCGGCCAGACCGATTGCCCCGAGCAGCGCGGTCAGCCCCAGCAGCGCCCCCACGGCCACCAGGCCGTCGAGGCGCAACGGCGGTAGCGCGGGAAACGGCCACGGCCCGCCCCCGATCGCCGCCGCCTCTTCCTCGATCCGTCCCTGGTCCATGCCCAACTCCAGCAGGCGGCGCGCCTCGTCCTCGCCCGCCAACAGGAGCTGCGGCAGGTCCGCCGGCGGAACGTCCGCGCGATCGAGCAGGTCGCGGTAGGCGTCGAGGGCGTAGGCGATCTGCGCCTCGATCGCCTCGGAGTCGGGCACGACGCCGAGATCGGCGGCGAGCTGCACGTAGCGGGGAAGGTCGTCCGCGGCCACGTTCCCCACCTCCGTCCGCACAGCCAGCAGCAGCGCCGCCACCAGGACGACCCCCACGAGCGCCGTTCCGCCAAGGGCCTGCGCCCATGCCGGGGCCAGCGCCCGCCGGGCGGTGGCCGTGAGAGGCCCCAGCGGCATCGGCGCCGGTCCCTCCTCGGCTGGCGGCATTTCCTCGCGCGCGCGCTCCGCCAGCGCCACCGCGTGCGCCGCGCCCGAACCGAACCAGCGCACGGCGCTCGCGGCCGGCGCCAGCGCGAGCGCTCCCGCCGCCGCCAGCGCCACCCCGTAGAGGGCCGTTGAGGTCGTGCTCACGCCCTCGATCTCCACCTGCCCGCCCAGCAGGAAGGCCCCGACCAGGGCCGCTCCCGCCAGCAGCGCAAAAGCCGCCCCCGTCCCTCGGTCGCTCGACCCGTCCCCCACGATCGTCCGCCCGGCGAGGAACACAAGCGCGCTCATCCCCGCCCCTGTCAGGGCCGCGCCCGCGAACCACCAGCGTCCTTCCTCAAGCAGCGCGAGCGGCGCCGCGAAGGCGAGTGCCGCCCCGATCACCGCCGCGACCGCGTACCCCACCACCACCGACCGTCCCGCGTTTCGCAGCGCCTGCGCCCAGAACGGCAGCGAGATCGCCGCGACCGTCGCGGCCGCGAGGCCGAGCGCCAGCACCACCAGCGGCGCCAGGATCCAGACAGTCTCGTCGGTGAGTCGCGCGATGGGCGCTCCCAGCACGAGGCCGCCCGCCCCGCCCGCCGCGATCAGCGCCAGCGTCTCCGCCCCTCCGGCGGCGCTCCCCGCGGCCTCCACCGCCACCGCCTCCGGCCCCTCCTCCTCGGCGCGTTCGCTCGCCGCCAGCAGGCGCGCCGCCAGCGCCGCAATGGAGGCTCCCGCCCCCGCGCCCAGCACGAGGAAAGCCGCCTCCCCGCCGGGGATGTCGGCGAAGCGCGTCGCGATGCCGTAGAGCCCCCCCACCGCGGCGACCGCGAGCGCCGCGCCCATGAGCGCCGGCGCCGCTCCCGCCCAGAGCGTGATCGCCAGCGCCTGCCGCAGCGTCCGGTCGGCGGCGGTGGCGGCTCGTTCGCTCGCGCGCTGGCCCAGCGCCACCCCGGCGCCCACCGTCACGGCTGCGATCAGCGTCCCCGCCACGACCGCCAGCCCCGCGAGCGCACCGGACTCCATGCCCTCGCGGTATGCGCCCACGAGCGCGCCCAGTGCCGCCCCGGCGAGCAACCCGCCGCCGATGCTCAGGGAAACGAAGCGCCAGAGGAACGAACCGCCGAGTTCGCGCGTGCGTTCGGCTGCGGCTGCGGCTGCGGCTGCGACGGCGTCGCTCGGACGCGTGCGCAGCAGGATGTCGAGCGCGAACCAGACGGCGAAGAGGGCGGCAACCGCAGCCGCGAGCGGTATCGCGAGCTGCGCCACGATCACCCCTCGCCTCCTCTTCGCTCCGCCCCGTGGGGCTGCGGCCCGGCGGTTACGCTAGATGAACAACGGCCCGAACACCACCGCCACGATCGACATCAGCTTCAGGAGGATGTTGAGCGACGGCCCGGAGGTGTCCTTGAACGGGTCGCCCACGGTGTCGCCCACCACGGCGGCCTTGTGCGCTTCCGAGCCCTTGCCGCCGAAGTGTCCTTCCTCGATGTACTTCTTGGCGTTGTCCCAGGCGCCGCCCGCGTTCGCCATCATGATGGCGAGCATGGCGCCCGCGGCGATCGAACCGATGAGCAGGCCACCGAGCGCCTCCGCGCTGATCACCGCCCCCACGAAGATGGGCACGGTCACGGCCAGCAGGCCCGGAAAGATCATTTCGCGCAGCGCTCCGGTGGTGGAGATGCTCACGGCGCGCTCGTAGTCGGGATCCTCGGTGCCGTCCATGATGCCCGGCATCTCGCGGAACTGGCGGCGTACTTCTTCCACCATCGCCTGCGCCGCGCGCCCCACTGCTCCCATCGAGAGCGCGGAGAACACGAACGGCATCAGTGCCCCGAGGAGGATGCCGACCATGACGTCCCAGTCGAGGAGGTTGAACATCTCCACGCCGGTCGTGATGGAGTAGGTCGCCAGCAGCGCCAGCGCGGTCAGGGTGGCCGAGCCGATGGCGAAGCCCTTGCCCGTCGCCGCCGTCGTGTTGCCCAGCTGGTCGAGCGCGTCCGTGCGCTCGCGCACCTCCGGGTCGAGGCCCGCCTGTTCGGCGATGCCACCGGCGTTGTCGGCCACGGGGCCGTAGGCGTCCGTCGCGAGGGTGACGCCCAGCGGGGCGAGCATGCCCACCGCCGCCAGCGCGATGCCGTAGAACCCCGCGAACTCGTTCGCGAGGATGATGGCCACCACGATCGTGATCAGGGGGATGGCCGTCGAGAGCATGCCCAGGCTCATGCCGCCGATGATCACCGGCCCCGCCCCGGCCTCAGACTGCGCCGACAGGTTCACCGTCGGGCTGTAGCGGAACGGCCCCAGGGCGAAGCCTTCGGATGAGGTGAAGCCCTCGGTCACCGTCCCGATGATCTGGCCTGCGACGAGGCCCACGAGGATTGCCCAGAACAGGTCCCACTGGAGGTCAAGCACGGCGATTGCGATGGCCGCGCCCACCAGCACGAGTCCCGAGGCGCCGTAGACGCCTGCGCGAAGCGCCCAGAGCAACCGGCCCTGGCTCGCCTGTTCGCCTGTCCGTACAAGGAACGTGGAGAGAACGGCGGCGAAAATGCCGATCCCCGCCACAAGCAGCGGCAGCATCACAGCGTCGCCCTTGAAGCTGTAGGCGCCTTCCTTGAAGAGGCCTATGGCGCCGGTGTATTCCACGCCCACGATGGCCACGGCCGCCAGCGCCATCGTCGCCACGATGGATCCGACGTACGACTCGAAGAGGTCGGCGCCCATGCCCGCGACGTCGCCCACGTTGTCGCCGACGTTGTCGGCGATGGTGGCGGGGTTGCGGGGGTCGTCCTCGGGGATGCCGGCCTCAATCTTGCCCACGAGGTCGGCGCCCACGTCGGCGGCCTTCGTGAAGATGCCGCCGCCCACGCGCGCGAACAGCGCGATCGAGGAGGCCCCGAAGGCGAAGCCCGCGAGGGGCACCGCGCTCTCCCAGATGAGGTAGAGAATCCCCAGGCCGAGGATGCCCAGCCCCACCACCGTCATACCCATCACCGTGCCGGAGTTGAAGGCCACGCGGAGCGCCGGGTTCAGCCCGTGCATCGCCTTCGCGGCTGTGCGCACGTTCGCCCGCACCGCGATCGTCATCCCGAGGTAGCCCGCGCTCGCGGACAGAATTGCGCCAACGAGGTACGAGATCGCCATTGCCGGAGCGTCGCTCTCGAAGTTCCAGAAGCGGCTCTCCATCGGGTTCTTGTCGAGCACGTCCAGGTCGATGAACAGCAGCAGGACCACGAACACGGCCGCGACGAAGACCGCCAGGACCGCGTACTCGCGCTTCAGGAAGGTCGCGGCGCCGAGCTGGATCGCGCGGGCGATTCTCTGCATCGTCTCGTTGCCCTGGTCCTCCCGCACGACCGCGAAAACGCGGAAGGCGGCGAAGACGAGCGCGACCGCGCCCGCGATGACGGCGAAGATCAGGATCTCCATGGTTCCCCCAGAGGCAGGTGCTACCCGGCGTCGCGCACCGTGGGGCAGCCCCCAAGGACGGCGATCGGGGCAAGATACGGGCCGCTAGGCACTCTAGCGCCCTGCCCCCCTGCGTTCAATGTGACGCCCGGGTTACGCGTGCGGGATTGGCTCAGCCCTGTGCGGAAGCGCCCCGCCGCTGCACGATCGCCATCGTCAGGTCGCCCCGCGTTCGCTCCAGGATGCCCCGTGTCTGGTCCGTCGTGCGGCGCAGCCCACCCGTCATCGCGTCCGGGAAGTCGATCGTCACCAGCAGGGCGTAGATGTCGTCCATCGCATCAAGCAGCGCCTCGCAGCCCTCGAACTCACCCTGCCGCAGCCGGTCGAGGATGACGCGGCGGAGCTCCCCCACCGCCTCCGCGATGCCGTTCAGCCAGGCGGCTGCGCTCACGCCCAACTCCTCCGGCGAGGGCAGCGGCGCCCCGGAGACGAGCGCGAGCGTCGCGCGCGCCTCCGCATACTCCTTCTCCGCATCATGCACGAAACCCGCGTGCTCGATGTCGGGGTGCCCGGTCAGCGACCCGAACCCCTCGTCCGCCGCTACCCGCGCCGCGTCCAGCCGCGCCTTCGCTTCGGCCAGCTCCCCGCGATGCGCCTCACGGATGCTGCGCGCGCTCGCCTGGATCAGCGCCCGCGAGGCCCGCAGCGCCTTCTCCCGGGCACCGTGCTTCTCGTTCAGGTGCGCGACGATGCGCGGTCCGATCTCCGCCAGCGGCGAGGTGTCGGGCCGGGGAGGCTCCCCGCCCGCGCTCACAGGTTCTTGACCGGGTCCGGCAGGTCGCCCTCGCGCGCCGCATCGATCATCTCGCGTGCGCTCTCCGGCATCTCGACTCCGTACTCGTCGAACCGTTTCTCCACCCACGAACCGATCTGGCGCGGGTCGCGCAGGTCGGCCTTGTCCCCGTCCACGCCCGGGTCGCCGTACCGTTCGAGGATGTCGGCCCGCGAGTAGGTCCGCGCGAAGCTGGAGATCAGCCGCCGGGTCGACTCGCTCTCGCAGTGCTCGCAGGGAACCTCGGCCTTCAGGTCGGGCTTGCGCGAGAAATGATTCGTGATGCGCCCGCAGTCGTCACAACGGAACTCGTAGATCGGCATAACGCGCCGATCGTAGCACGCTCCAGCGGGCTATTCGTCGGGAATTTCGAGCCCGCGAAAGTGCTCGATGTGCGCCACCGAGTCGCGCGCGCCGATATCGAGGCTGACGAGATCGATGCGCACGCGCTCGGGGTCGAGGCCCTGCTCCTCGCAGTACTCCATCGCGCAGCGCCACATGCGCTGCAGCTTGCGCGTGTCCAGCGACTCCGCCGCCGTGCCCGGCTCCGCCCGCCGCGTGCGCACCTCCACGAAGGCCACGTCCTCGCCGTCGCGCGCCACGAGGTCGATCTCGCCGCTGGGCGTGCGCGCATTGCGGGCCACGATCTCCAGCCCGGCCGCCTCCAGCCGGTGCGCCGCCACGCGTTCGCCGAAGGCGCCCAGCTTCTGGCGCGGGTTCACAGCTCGAGCCTGCCCTGTGCGAAGGGGGCCCAGCTGATGCGGTGCTCCTCGCAGGGACCGCGCCGCTCGATCGCGCGGCGATGCTCGGCGGTGTAGTACCCCTTGTTCTTGCAGAAGCCGTACCCGGGGATGCGCTCGCACAGCTCCGTCATCCAGCGGTCCCGCGCCACCTTCGCCACGATCGAGGCGGCCGCCACCGAGACGCTGCGGACGTCCGCCTTCGGCTCCACCCGTACGCGCGGGAGGGGCAGCGCCAGCGCGTCGGAGATGACCAGCTCTGGTGCGCTGGGCAGCGCCTCGATGGCGCGCAGCACGGAGAGCCGGCGCGCCTCCACGATGCCCCGGCTGTCGACCTCCGTGCTCGTCGCCCAGCCGATCCCGAACGCGATCGAGGCCTCGATCTCCACCGCCAGCTGCTCGCGTGCGGCCGCCGTCAGCATCTTCGAGTCGCGCACCCGCCGGAACCAGGGTCGCCGGTCGTCCGCTGCGAGCAGCACCGCTGCTGCCGTCACCGGGCCTGCGAGCGGCCCCACCCCCACCTCATCCACCCCCGCGACCGTGGCCGCCCCCTCGCGCCATGCTTCCCGTTCCCAGCGCAGGGAGGGGATGCGGGACCGCGGCTGCTTCCGGGGGGAAGGCGCGGTCCGCGCGCGCGCCACGCTAGCGCGTGGCCCCGGCGCGCTCGCCGAGCAGGGCTGCCAGCGCGTCTTCCAGCGCGGGCGGCTCCGGAACGTCCTTGAACTCGCTGAGGCGGCGGTAGATCTCGCCCGCCGCTCGGTGGAAGCCGTCCGGCAGGTCCGCCCCCGCGAAGGTGTCCGCAATCTCCTCCATCTCCCCCGCGAAGCGCCACGCCTTGGCCGCGCTCCCAAGCGCGCGCGCCTCCCCGCTCGCCGCCAGCTCCGGCTGCGAAATCACCCACTCATCGCGAAGCGCCCCCGCCACTCCCTCCCGTTCCGCCAGTGCGAGGACCCCTGCCAGCAGCGCCGACGTCCCCTTGGTGTAGGCGGCGTAGGCCATCTTCAGCGCCGAGGCCGCCCCCGGCTCGGGTCCGATCGCGATCGCCCCGAGGGGGCTCCCTTCGAAGAGTGCCGCGATGCTCGCGGCCTCGCCGCCGGACAGGTAGAGACGCGTGACTCCCGGCTTCCACGCCGGCGGCCCGATGATGCCGCCGTCGACGAAGGCGCGCGCACCGCCTGCCTGCACCGTCTCCCCGATCGCTCGCGCCCGCGCCGGCGACACCGCGTTTCCATCGACGTACACGCCCGCGAAGCCCGTCCCTGCGACGCGCTCGGCCAGCGCAAGGGCCGCGTCGGGCGGACAAATGCTGATCAGGGTCCCGCATGTCCCGGTCAGTCGCTGGAGGGAGCCCGCGTCCTCCAGCCCCGCGGCCTGCGCGCGCTCATGCGTGGCCGTGCTGCGCCCCTCGCTTGCCCAGAGCCCGCGCCGCCCCCGCCCCACCAGCGCCGCTCCCACGGATGAGCCCATCGCGCCCGGGTGCAGGAGACCGATGGCGCTGCCGGATGCGTCGGCCACGCCCTAGCCCCCGCCCTGCGGTGGCTGTCCGGGAGGAGCCGTGAGCAGCGCCTCGAGCTCGGCTGCGTTCTCCGCGAGCTGCTGGTTCAGCACCTCGATACGGGCCAGCGCCGTCTGCACCTCGGCCAGATCGCTCTCCATCTCGCCCGAGGCCAGCAGGGGGTAGAGGCCCTCGCCGATCGCCGTTTTCTCGCGTCGCACGCGTGTTTGCAGGCGGCCCTCGCGCATCTCCAGCTGGGCGCGGCGGGCCTGCTTCTTCGTGGCCCCTGTGGCTGCTGTCGCGGTCTCCCGCACGGTCTCTTTCGCACGATCTAAAAAACTCATGACCGCCAAGTATAGAGTCACGTTCCCCCACGTGGAGCCCCTCAGGCCCGGACCAGCGACTCCTCGTACACCTGCGCCATGCCCTCCAGCACGCTGTCCGCCAGCCCCAGGATGCTCTCCATCGCCTCCACCGCCTCCTCCGTTCCCTGCTGGGCCTCCGAGGCGAGCTGCGCGGCCGTCTCCTCCAGCGAGCGCCGCAGCGCGTTGAACGTCATGACCGCGTCGGTCAGTGTCACTCCCGCCCCCACCAGCGTGCGCCCGTACTCGCCGCCGATGCCGCGCGCGTCATCGATGAACCGTTCCGGGCGCGTGCGCGACGAGACGAAGCGTGCGAACAGGTCCACCAGCTGCCGCCCGATGAAGCGCAGCCGCTCGCGGCTCGCCTTCTCCAGACCCGCGAAGGCGTCCATCTCGTGGCTTTGACGCCTGCGGCTCAGGCGGCGCTTCACGCGCGCCACGGCCAACTCGCTGATGCGGTCGGTGTCGGGCGTTGCCGCTGCCTGGCTGCTCTGCGCCATGAACTGGCGCACGTCCTCGTCCAGGATGCGCCGGTGCCCGCCGCTCGTGCGGTACGAGCGGATTTCGCCCGCATCGGCCCAGCGCCGCACGGTCGAGTGACTTACGCCGAGCAGCTTGCTCGCGCGCCCCAGTGAGAGCCACTCCTGCGCCTGCGATGTTTCCGGCACGAAACCTCCCAAACCTCACGTGCAAGCATAGGGGAGCCGGTTGCCCCGTGCTACTCCCTCCCGCGATCCGTGGCGATCTCCGTTGCGCGCCGCACCGAGTCCTCCCCGAAGCGGTCGCGCAGGGAGTTGACCGTGTCCGCCAACCGGTCCGCCTCGAACGTCTCGCCCAGCTTCAGCTGCCGCGCCGGCGCGCCCAGGTTCATCACGCCGAGCCCGATCAACCGCAGCGGCCGCTCCCCCTCCTCCCGCCAGGCCCGCTCGAAGAGCTCCGTCCCGGCCGCAAAGATCTCGTCCGCCAGCGCCACCTGCCCCGCCCCGGTCCACGAGCGGGTGAGCGTCTCGAACGGCGGGAAGCGCAGCTTCAGGACCACCGTGCGAGCGGCCAGGTGGCTGCGAGCGAGGTCGCGCGCCACGCGCTCGGCCTGCGTGCGCAGGGTCGCGCGCAACCGTGTGCGGTCGCCCTCGTCGCGCCCGAACGTCGTCTCGCGACTCACCGACTTGGCCGTCCCCCGCCCCGCCAGCACGGGCGCCTCGAACCGCCCCTGCGACCGCATGTGCAGCTCCTCGCCCATGCTCCCGAAGCGCTCCTGCAGCGCCTCCGCTGGATAGTTTGCGACGTCACCGATCGTGCGCAGCCCGAGCTGCGCCAGCCGCTCCTCCAGCTTCGCGCCTACCATCGGCAGGTCGCGAACGGGCATCGGCGCGAGGAACGCCGCCTCCCCGCCCGCCGGCACCACGCAGACCCCGTCCGGCTTGCCCGCGTCGCTCGCGACCTTCGCCACCAGCTTGTTTGTCGCCACCCCCACCGAGGCCGCGATCCCGACCTCCGAGCGCACCCGCTCCCGGATCAACCCTGCGATCGCCTCGCCGTCGCCGAACAGCCGCTCCGAGCCGGACACGTCGAGGTACGCCTCGTCCGTGCCCGCGGACTCACACACGGGGGAGAAGTCGCGCAGGATGGCGTGGAAGCGCTTCGAGGCGGGCGCGTAATACTCGAAGTCCACCGGGAGGCAGGTCGCCTGCGGGCAGCGCCGCTTCGCCTGCACCATCGGCAGGGCCGAGTGCACACCGAAGGCACGCGCCTCGTAGCTGGCTGTGCTCACCACGCCCCGCGGCCCGTCGAACCCCACCACCACCGGCGCGCCCACAAGCTCGGGCCGCCGCAACAGCTCCATCGCCACGAAGAAGGCGTCGAGATCGACATGCAGCACGCTCGGGGAACTCATCCGAACACCCGTTCGCTATCTTGCTCCTTTCCGCGAGAAAGTGCCACAGTTGTACGCAGTCGCTGAGGAGGCGCACTGTGACCGCAGCCGCACCCATCCATCCCGGTGAACACCTGGCTGAAATCCTCTCGGAGATGGGTGTCAGCCAGTACCGCCTGGCAAAGGCTATTGGCGTGCCGCCCATCCCCATCAGCGAGATTGTGCGTCAGCGCAGGTCCATCACGGCCGATACCGCACTGCGCGTGGGAAAAGCGTTGGACATGACCCCGGAGTTCTGGCTCAACCTCCAAAAGATGTACGACCTCGAGGTCGCCCGTGCCGAGACGGACACCAGCGAAATCGAACCCCTCGTCGAGCTCTCGGCCTGAGGCTGCTCCAGCCCGATCCCCCACCGCTCCTCGCGGCGCGAACGCTCCTGCCGGCTTGAACCTCAGGCGTCCTCGGAATTCTCGCGGAGGAATTGCTCGATATCGCCGACCAGGTCGCCGGCTTCCGGCAGGGTGTCGTGCACTGCCTCCTCCTCCGCTTCCGCGAGCGCGCTCTCGAGGCGCTGGAGGTAGCCACGCATCTGCGGGTCGCCCGCGATCGTGGTGTCGAGCTGGTTGCGGAAGCGTTCCGCCGCTTCCTCCAGCTCCCCCAGGTCGAAGGTGGCGCCGAGAACCCGTTCCAGTCGCTGCAGCACCGCCAGTGTCGCCGGCGGGCACTGCTCGCCCGTGATGTAGTGCGGCACCGTTGCCCAGAGGCTCGCCGAGGGGCGCTTCGCCTCCTGCAGGGCGTAGTGCAGGATGCCCACGATCCCCGTAGGCCCTTCGTAGCGCGAGCGCTGCAGGTCAAGCTGCGCCGCCAGCTCAGGGTCGGCGGCGCTGCCCATCACGCCGATGGGCCGGCGGTGGCTCGCTTCCCCGATGAGCGCCCCCAGCGACACCACCATCGAGACATCGAGGGTGTCGAAGAGGTCCATGCACTCCTCGGAAAACGTGCGCCAGCGCAGGTTCGGCTCGGCGCCGATGCCGATCACGTAGTCGGGGGCGTCTCCGGGCGTGCGTGCGTAGTAGAACTCGTTCCCGGGCCAGGTGAGCTGGCGCTGCCCGCTCGAGTCCAGCCGCACCGACGGCCGCGTCTCCGTGAACGCGTAGAACGGCTCCGACTCGATCGATGCGAAGCGCCTCGCTCCCAGCCGCCGCACCACGAAGCGGGCCGCGTTGCTGGCCGCGCTGGCCGCATCGTTCCAGCCCGTGAACGCCATCACGGCCACGGGCGATTGCAGCTCAGGCGTCTGCTCCATCGTCAGGTACCGCATCCCGCTCCCTTCGGGGTTCGCCCCTGCTGGGATTTTAGGCCCCTCGCGCCCCTCGCGCCCCTCGCGCCCCGCGCGCCCCGCCACCCTACACGCCCGGTCGTCCGGCTCAGGGAAAGAAGACCCTCCCTGACCCAGCAACATTCCCCCCCACCCAGGGCCCGAGGTGGCGCCAGCCAATCGAAGGAAGCCACTACCTTCCTCCGACCCAGAACATCAACCGGCGTATTCCCAGCCGAGTTCTTTTTCCGTGAGGATGTCGCCGCTGCGCGTGACGTCGCCGTCGACCACGCGGCCGACCACGAGCGTGTGGTCGCCTGTCTCGAAGAAGTGCTCGACCGTGCAGGAGTACCAGCCGAGGGCCTCCTCCAGCACCGGCGCGCCTTCCGGCGTGAGCCAGCAGGAGAGCCCTTCGAGCTTGTCGTGGACCGCTGCCGAGGCCTCCTCGGAGCGCCCGCGGATCTTCTTCCCCTCCGCCGGCATCACCACCTTGCGGGCGATCTCGTGGCCATCCCGCTCATGCAGCAGGTTCACCGTGAAGGCTCGCGTCTCGCGCACGAAGCGGAGGGTGCGGGCGTCGTTCTCGATCGAGGCCGCCACCAACCGCGGCTTGAAGGACACCTGCATCACCCAGTCCGCGATCATCAGGTTGCGCTCGCCCGCGGCGTTCGTTGAGCCGATCACGTGCACGCCGTAGCACATCTTCAGGAGCGCCTTCTCGATCGGTTCGAGATTGAGCGGCTCGCCGGGGATGCTGGGGAACTCCGATCCGGGGTAGGGCTGCTGTGTCACCGCTGCGGTCCGTTCGTGGCCCCCCGACGGCCGGACCCGCCTCGGGCCGGGCTTCCGCCGTGAGTGCCGGTAGAGACACTGTAGCCCAACCGGCGTCAACGAGAACCGCCCTCGTGGTGCGGTCGACAGGTGCGTTCGGGAGCGCCGGATCAGGTCCGCCCGGCGGTTGCCGCTTGCTTCGCTGGACCCTACTATTGGCTGGCAAACCTCCCATCGTCAGGACAAGAAAGCTCGTAATGACAGTTTTGCAGCTTTTCTCGAGCAAGGCTCGCATCGCCCTCGCCCTCGCCCTCGTGCTCGCCCTCGGGTTGACAGTCGTCGCCTGTGGCGATGACGAGGCTCCGCCGGCGCCCACGCCAGCCGCCACCGAGGCTGCCACGGAAGCCGCCACCCCGGAACCCACGGAGGCCGCGACCGAGGCCCCCACCCCGACGCCCACGGCCGCCCCCACCCAGTTCCCGCCCGCCCCTGGCTACCCCCGCGACGTCGTCGACCTCTTCGGTCGCACCGTCACCATCCCCGACAAGCCGAGCGCCATCGTGGCCATCAGCCCTACCGCCACCGAGCTCGTGTACGCCGTCGGCGGAACGATCATCGGGCGCAGCCAGTCGGTGAACTATCCCGCAGCAGCCGCGGAAGCGCCTTCGGTCGGGACCGCCTACCAGCCCAACTTCGAGGCCATCCTCGCGCTCGAGCCCGACCTCGTCGTCGCCGACTCCACCATCCACATCCAGCCCACTATCCGCGAGGCGCTCGAAGGGCTCGGCGTGCCTGTCATCTTTGCCGGAGCGGCCAGCGTCGATGAGGTGCTGACCGGCCTCACCCTGCTCGGAGAGGTGCTCGACAACCCCGCTGCCGCCGCCGAGGCCGTGGCCGCCATCGAGACGGCGCGCACCAGCGCCCAGGAGGCGTTGGCCGGCCAGGAGCTCTCCGCTGTCATTCTCATCGGTGACCGCGACCGCACGCTCTACGGCGCCAAGGGCACCAGCTACGGGGGTTCCATCCTGGACGCCCTCGGGATCGTCAACCCCGCCAGCGACCTGCCCGATTCGGGCCCCTTCCCCGGCTTCACCCGGATTGCCCCGGAGGTGATGCTCGAGTTCGACCCGGTCTTCATCTTCACGGTTACGCCGGCGCCGCCTCCGGCCCCGCGGCTGAGCGGAATGCTCGGCCTCTTCCCCGGATTCCGCGGGCTGCAGGCGTTCACGAACGGCCGCGTCGTCGAGCTGGACGTGCAGCTCATCGTGCAGGCGCCGGGCCCGCGCGTGGTCGAGGCCTTCGCCGCCATTATCGCGGCGGTCGGCGGCAGCGAGCAGTAGCGGGAGGCGAGACGATGGCGGGGCTCACGGCCGAGGCTCGGGCGGGCTCGCCCCTCTCCGTTCCCCGCGGCCGTCCGCGCCGCAATCTGGTCCTCGTCTGCGCGGGCGTGCTCCTGCTGGTCGTCATCGGTCTCCTCACGATGATGTTCGGCGCCGTCACCCTCTCCGCCCGCGAGGCGCTCGGCGGGCTCGGGGCCAGTTCCGACTCCCTCGCCGGACTCGTCGTCGGACAGATACGCCTCCCCCGCTTCCTCGATGCCATCCTCGTGGGTGCGTTGTTGGGCGTCGCCGGCGCCTTGCTCCAGGGCGTCACCCGAAACCCCCTCGGCGACCCCACCATCTTCGGGCTCACCGCCGCCGCCGGCCTGGCCAGCGCCACCGCCATCTCCATCAACCCCCAGATTCCCCAGTGGGGCATCGCCCTCGCCTGCATGAGCGGTGGCCTCGGCGGCGCCGCGATCCTGTTTGTCATCGCCTACCGCGGGGCCGTCTCGCCCGTGCGGCTTGCCCTCGCCGGAGTGGCCCTCTCGGCGCTCTTCGGGGCCTTCACCGTCGCCCTCCTCGCCAGCGTCCGCACCTTCCTCCAGACGACCCTGGGATTCCTCGCCGGCGGCCTCTACGGGGCCGACTGGAGCGACTTCCGCTCCATCCTTCCCTACGCCCTCCCCGCCCTTGTGGGCGCCCTCGCCCTCTCTGGACGCCTCAACATTCTCGCCCTCGGCGATGACGTGGCGACGGGGCTCGGTGTCCGCGCCGACCGTACGCGACTGGCCATCCTCGTCGTCGCCGGCATCCTCACCGCCGCCGCTGTCGCCGTGGCCGGGCTCGTCAGCTTCGTCGGACTGCTCAGCCCCCATGTCGCCCGCTACATCGCCGGTTCCGACAACCGCTACCTCATTCCCGCCTCCGCGCTGGTGGGCGCCATCATCGTCACCGCCTCCGACCTCGTCGCAAAGCTCGTCATCAGCCCCTCGGAGATCCCCATGGGCATCATCACCGCCGCCCTGGGTGCCCCCTTCCTCCTCTACCTCGTGCGGTTCAAGGTGTAGCCGTGAGACTCGCTGCCGAACACCTGACCCTGCGTTACAACGGCCGCGACGCCGTTCACGACGTCACCCTCGACCTTGAGAGCGGCGAGCTCATCGGCATCGTCGGCCCCAACGGCAGCGGCAAGACGACGCTCCTCCGCGGCCTCTCCCGGCTGCTCAAGCCCGCCGCCGGACACGTGCTGCTCGATGGCGAGGAGATTCGCGCGCTCAGTCCGCGGGCCGTGGCCCGCCGCCTCGCCATCCTCCCCCAGGAGCACCCCGAGGGCGTCGACATCACCGTGCGCGAGCTCGTCTGGCGCGGGCGCGCCCCCCACCAGGGCTTCCTCCAGCGAGCGACCCCGGCCGACCACGAAGCCGTCGCCTGGGCGCTCGCTGCCGCGGATGTCGGTCATGTGGCTGCCCGCCCGCTCGGGAGCCTCTCCGGCGGCGAGCGCCAACGTGCCTGGATCGCGCTTGCCCTCGCCCAGCAGCCCCGCGTCCTCCTCCTCGACGAGCCCACGAGCTTCCTCGACGTGCAGCACCAGGTGGAGGTGATGGCCCTCCTCAGCCGTCTCAACGCCGAGGGCATGACGATCGTCGCGGTCGTGCACGACCTCGCCCTGGCGGGGCGCTTCATGCAGCGTGTGATCGGCATGCGCGATGGCCGTATCGCGTTCGATGGCCCAGCGCGGGAGGTGCTCCGGCCCGAGCCGTTGGAGGAGGTCTTCGGTGTCCCCATGGTCGTCCTCGAGGATCCCGAGAGCGGCCTTCCCGTCCCGCTCCCCCGCTACCCCACTACCGCGCTACCGCGAGGGCCTGGTCCCACCTGACCGAGGCCAGCCGCCGCCCCCTATCTTTTAGGGGAAGGCGTTGTAGAGCGCGTCGTTGTCGCCCGGCTGCAGGTCCGACGTGACCGCCCCGATGGCGACGATCGGCTTGTCGCTTGAGATCGCCATCCCCCCGATCAAGCACGTCGGCTTCGCGTTCAGCCCGTTCGTCCCACGGTCGGACGAGCCCTGGTCGAACACGAAGGATCCGTCGATGGTGATCGTGGCCAGGTAGAGGGCGGGGAGCTCGCACCCCTTCACGGCTGCGCTGGCGTCGTTCACGGCGATGATCCTGAGTCTGGCCTTGCCGCCATCTACCACAGCCACGCTGACCCAGGTGTTCGTCCCCAGGCTATCCCCGGAGGCGTGGAGGTGGCGGAAGGCGAGGGGGAACTTTGCGCTGGTCGTGGCCCGCCCTCTGGGGACGCCGTTCGCCACCGAGTACGCGTCTTCCTGCTCCGAGCTTCCCGCGCTGGTCAGCTTCCCGCGCAGCAGGAGGGCGGCAACCGGGAGATCCGCTCTCACCACCGCGTGCCCGATGAAGCCCTCCGGCAGGTCCTCGCTGTCGAGGACGCTGTGGGTGATGCTGCCCCTCGCCGGTATCTCGATGTCGACGCTCACCTCTACCTCGCGGTTCGAGTCACCCCCGACGGTGCCCTGGTAGTCGATGGTTCCCGTGGCGACCTCGCTCCAGGGGTTGGCGATGGCGAATTGCGTCCAGAACCCGTCCGCCGTCTTCTGGGCGAGTGGCAGGATCACGTGTCTGCCGACATCGTCCTCGTTCGAGCCGTCCCGGATGACGGCAAATCCGTTGTAGGAGCCCAACTGAGCGCTGCCCTCATCCCCCCGGTAGATGTCCGCCGCCACCGTGATGGGCTGGGACGAATCGATGAACACGCTCATAAGGGCGTTCACCGTTTCCGGGGGCATGGCCGTGGCGGCGCTTCCCTCGTCCGGCGCCAGCGTCAGCTGCCCCGCCACCGGGATCGCATGGCCGCCATCGGGGCAGCTCTCGCCGGGAAGGCTGCCGAGGACGTAGGTCGTCGACGCCTCTGCGGGCGTGGCCCCTCTCCCGGGAACGTGCCTGAACGTGAGCGTGACGCATGCCACCTCCAGCCCCGCGTTGGCGATCGAGAAGCGCGTGTTGACGACCTCCCCGTCGTCGCCTTCCTCCAGCTGGTTCGCTACGTAGGGAAGCACGACGCGCGTTCCGCCTTCTCGAGGGGCGTTCTGGATCGAATAGGACCGCACGCCCCCCGTCCCCACGACCTCCCGCAGCAGCAGCACGTTCAGGGGCTGGTCGCTCGAGAGCACACCCACCCCCCGGAACCCGGGAAGCAGCCCCGTGTGGAACGCCTGCTCGAAGGTGCGCGTTCCCCACCCCGGCACCTCCTCGAACATCTGGCGTGCCGCCGAGATGAGCTGGCCGGCCGGCGTGTAGTAGTCCATCGCTACCGTGGCGGAGTCGGGGCTGTTGTTCTGCACCATCACGCTGGTGTTCTCGCGGCTCTGCGGCGAGAGCGCGGCGTTCACCTGGAAGCGCAGCCCCGTTCCGAGGGCCGGTTCGCCGAGGCCGGAATGCGCGCTCACGCTGCCCGCCGCCAGTGCCAGGAGCACCAGCGTTGCGATCAGCACAACGAGGCGTCGTGGGTGGGTGCGTCGACCCGAAGCCGGCATGGGGCCTCCGCCGTTCGAGTGTCAAGGCGGTCCTGCCTGCGGTCAATGAAAGGCGCGTTCCCTACTCGACCATGCTCAGGAGTTGGAACACGATCACGAACGCGGCCGCTCCCACGACCATCACCAGAACCAGCCGTCCGCCACGCACCCCACCATTGTGCTGGGAACCACGACTTGCCGCTCGCGGCCACCTTGTCGAGGCCTTTCCCCGCGCTCTCGCATATCCGGCCCTGTTCCGTCACGATAGTCGCATGCGCCTGGGCGTCCTCTGCCTGGCAGCCATCCTCGCAGCCGTTCTCATCGCCTGCGGTGGCGAGGAGACGCCTGGTCCTGCGCCCGCGGCCACCGCGGAGGCCACCCAGTCCGTGGCCACTGCGGAGCCCACCCAGTCCGCCGCCACCCCTGAGGCCACCCAGCCCGCGGCCACCGCGGAGGCCACCCAGACCGCGTCCACGCCGGAGTCCACCCAGCCCGCCGCCACCGCGGAGGCCACCCAACCCGCCGCCACCGCGGAGGCCACCCAACCCGCCGCCACGCCGGAGTCCACCCAGCCCGCCGCTACGCCGGAGCCCACCCGACCGGCGGCCACCCCGGAGCCCACCCAGGCGCCTCCCTCCACGCCGGACCCTACCCCCACCCCGGCCGCCACCGAACCGCCTCCCGAGCCCACGACTGCCCCCACCGAGACTGCCGCCGACATTCCCGACGACGCCGTCGTCTCGACGACCCCCAAGGTCTACTTCATCCACACCACCTGGTGACCGCGCTGCCGTGCGCTCCGCCCCGTGTGGGAGGAACTACAGCAGGAATACCAGGGCCGCATCGAGTTCTTCGAAGTCGATCGCGAAACCGACGACGGCCGCGACTTTGTTCGCTCCCACGGGCTCCCCATCGGGCAGCCGGGATTCGTCGTCTTCGACTCCACGGGCGAGCGCACGTATGCCGCGCTCGGTCCATACGACGAGAGTGGCTTGAGAGAGCTCGTTGCCTCGTCGCTTCCGGAGGAGAGCTGATGCGCCTGTCCGCACTCGCCGCCGCCGTCGCGCTCGCAGCGGTCGTGCTCCTCGCCTGTGGCGGGGGTGACTCCGCTCCGGCCGCGCCCGCTTCAGAGCCCACCACCGCCCCCACGGAAACCGCCGCCGACATCCCCGACGACGCCGTCGTCTCCACGACGCCCAGGATCTACTTCATCCACACCGACTGGTGACCGACCTGTCGCGCGCTCCGCCCCGTGTGGGCGGACCTACAGGAGGAATACGGCGACCAGGTCGAATTCATCGTGGTCGACCGTGACACCGACGAGGGCGACGCGTTCGCCCGCTCGCACGGCCTCATCGGGCAGCCCGGATTCGTCGTCTTCGATGCCGCCGGCGAGCCCACCTATGCCTCCCTCGGCCCTTACCGGGAGAGTGGCTTGCGCGACCTCGTCGTCTCGGTGCTGCCGGAGTAGGCGCCATGCGTCCGCTTGCCCTCACAGTTGCGGCCACCCTCGCCGCTGCCGCCATTGCCTGTGGCGGGAGCGGCGCTGCTCCCGCCGCCACCACCGAGGCCGTCCCTCCCCCCGATGACTCAGGCGCCCCCGAGGGAATCTCCGCCCCGCGGGTCTACTTCATCCAGATCGACACCTGAGGACCGTGAAACGCCCTCCGCCCCGTGTGGGCGGCCCTGCAGACCGAGTACGGGGACCGGATCGAATTTGTCACCGTCGACGCCACTACCGCTGAGGGCAGGGATTTCTCGCGAGCCCACGGCATCCGCTCGCACCCCGGCTTCGTCGTCTTCGATGCGAGCGGCGAGGTCGTCCATGCGGCCCTCGGTCCCTGGGACGAAGAGGGACTGCGCGAGCTCGTGCGGTCGGTACTCCCGGAGTAGCAGGGAGCCTAGCTGGCCGCCGCCATCAGCCGCTGAGCGCGCTCCACCAGCACCGGCACGAACCACTCGAAGCGGGCGCTGTCGGGGTTCGCCCCCGTCTCCTGCAGGTGCTGCATGTAGAGCCCCTCCAGGATGATCGCGAGCTTGAACACCGCGAACACGTGGTAGAAGGCCACGTGCCGCATCGAGCGGCCGCTCGCCTCCTCGTACATGGCGATGAGCTCCTCGTGATCGGGGAAGCCCTCGCGCGCGCTCAGGAGCGCCGGCGGGTCCCACCCCGGCGGAGGGGGAGGATCGCCCGGATCGCCCCAGTACGAGAGCAGCCAGCCCACGTCCGCCAGGGGGTCGCCCACCGTCGCCATCTCCCAGTCGAAGATGGCCACCACGCGGGGCTCCTCCGCCCCGAACATGACGTTGTCGAGCCGGTAGTCGCCGTGCACGACCGTCGCGCCGGCGTCCTCAGGCATGCGCGCCCGCAGCCACGCCACGATCTCCTCCAGCCCCGGGAGGTCGCGGGTCTGCGGGCGCGTCAGCTCCCACTGACCGATCCAGCGCCGCATCTGCCGCTCAAGGTACTCCGAGCCCCGTCCCCGCAGCCCCACCGCCTCCCAGTCGACCGCGTGCAGCTCCACGAGCGTGGCCACGAGGTCCTCCGCCACCCGGCGCCGCCCCGCGGGCGTGTCGTAGACCTCGGGAATGCCGTCCCGCAGCATCGCCCCGAAGCAGCGCTCCATCAGGTAGAACGGCGCCCCGATGATCGACTCGTCGTCGCACGCGACGACCGGCGTGGGGACGCGCGCCTGTCCCTGCAGCGCGGCGATGTAGCGGTGCTCGCGCAGCACGTCGTGCGCTGTCGGCAGCAGGGGACCGGGCGGGGGCCGGCGCAGCACCCACCGCTGCGACCCGCGCGTCACGTAGTAGGTCACGTTCGAGGAGCCGACCACGTGCCGCTCGCAGTCGAGCGGTGCGTCATCGCCCGGCACCCGCTCGGCGAGGAAACGCTCGAGCGCGGGAACGTCGATCAGCCCGTCCGCGTCTCCGTCCGCCATCGACTCAGCCGCGCGCTACTGCGCCGCGAAGTCCCAACCGGAGCCCTCGCGGAAGCTGCGCAGGATGCGGCGCGAGACCACCATCCGGTGCGTCTCGTCGGGACCGTCGTAGATGCGCGCGCTGCGAGCCGCGCGGTACATCGACTCCAGCGGCGTGTCGCCGCTGACGCCGCGCGCTCCATGCGTCTGGATGGCGCGGTCGATGACGTCGTGCAGCACCTTCGCCCCGAAGAACTTGATCGCCGAGATCTCCACGCGCGCCTCATCGCCCGTGTCGATCTTCTCCGCCGCTCGTAGCGTCAGCAGGCGCGCCGCCTGGATCTCGACGTACGAATCCGCGATCCAGTTCTGGATCGTCTGCTTGTCCGCCAATGGTCCGCCGAAGACGTGCCGGCTGAGCGAGTACTCGCACATGAGCTCGAAGGCCCGCTGGCTCTGCCCCAGCCAGCGCATGCAGTGGTGGATTCGCCCCGGCCCGAGCCGCTTCTGCGCGATGCGGAAGCCCCCGCCCGCCTCGCCGAGCACGTTCGTGAGCGGCACGCGCACGTCGTTGTAGCGAATCTCGCAGTGGTGCCCGTCGGTGTCCCCCATCACGACGATCGGCCGGATGATGTCGAACCCCGGCGTGTCTGTCGGCACGATGATCTGGCTCATGCGGCTGTGCGGCGGCTGATCCGGCTCGGTCACGCACATCACGATCGCGAACGACGCGTTCAGCGCCCCGCTCGTGAACCACTTGTGCCCGTTGATCACCCACTCGTCGCCGTCGCGCACGGCCGTCGTCTGCAGGTTCGTCGGGTCCGCCCCCGAGACCTCCGGCTCCGTCATGGAGAAGCACGAGGTGATCTCGCCCTCGACGAGCGGCTTCATCCAGCGCTCCTGCTGCTCGGGCGTGCCGAACTGCCAGAGGATCTCGGCGTTGCCCGAGTCCGGCGCCTGCGCCCCGAACGACTTCGGCGCGAACGGGCTGCGCCCCAGGATCTCGTTCAGGTACACATACGGCATGAAGCCGATGCCCATGCCCCCTGCCTCCGCGGGCAGGTGCGGCGCCCACATCCCCATCTCCTTCGTCTGCCCCTGGAGGTCGCGCATGAGCGCGTCGGCAGCATCGTCGTGCGCCGAGAAGGCCTCCTCGTTGGGGTAGATGTGCTCGTCCATGAAGGCCTTGGTCCGGTCGCGAAGCTCATCGATCTCCGCCTGGCCCAGCGCTTCTCGCGTCTCAGTTACCACGGCTCCACCTCCGTCGTTGGCGTTGGGGAATGTACCAGTGATCGGTGGTCGGTGGTCGGTGGCCGGCTGACCGGGCTGCCGATCCCGTCTACAGTAGGCGCCCGTTACGGATGGGGGGGTTCACCATGACGTCGCCTGCTGCTCAGAAAGTCCTCTGTGTGCTGTATGCCGACCCGGAGGAAGGGTTTCCTCCCAACTACGCCCGCGAGGGGATACCCACTCTCACCCACTACCCCGATGGTCAGTCCTTGCCGGCGCCGGCAGCCCTCGACTTCACTCCCGGTCAGCTTCTGGGGTCGGTTTCCGGGGGACTCGGGCTGGAGCCGTTCCTGAGCGAACGGGGCCACCGCTTCGTCGTAACGTCGGACAAGGATGGGCCCGACTCCGTCTTCGAACGCGAGCTGGCCGACGCGGACGTCGTCATCTCCCAGCCCTTCTGGCCCGCGTACCTCACGGCCGAGCGAATCGCGAAGGCGCCCAGGCTGAAGCTGGCCATCACCGCGGGCATCGGTTCCGACCACGTCGATCTCACGTCGGCCATCGAGCGCAACATCACCGTGTGCGAGGTGACCTGGTGCAACAGCGTCAGCGTGGCGGAACATGCGCTCATGCAAATCCTGGCGCTGGTGAGGGACTTCATTCCCCAGTACGGCTGGGTGGTCAGGGGCGGCTGGAACATCGCCGACGCCATTTCCCGGTCGTACGACATCGAGGGGATGGACGTGGGCGTAGTCGCGGCGGGAAGAATCGGCCTGGCCGTCCTCAAACGGTTGAAGCCGTTCGACGTCAAGCTCCACTACACCGACAGGCACCGGCTTCCCGCCGATGTCGAGCAAGAGTTGGGGCTGACGTTCCACGCGAGCGTTGAGTCGCTGGTCGAGGTGTGCGATGTCGTCAGCATCCACTGTCCCCTCCACCCCGAGACGGAGAACATGTTCGACGACGCGCTCATCAGCAAGATGAAGCGCGGCTCCTACATCGTGAACACCGCGCGCGGCAAGATCTGCGACCGGGACGCAATCGTGCGCGCCCTCGAGAGCGGCCAGCTGGCGGGGTATGCGGGCGATGTCTGGTTCCCGCAGCCGCCCTCCAACGACCACCCCTGGCGGTCGATGCCCAATCACGCCCTCACCCCGCACACCTCCGGCACCTCCCTTTCGGCTCAGGCCCGATACGCGGCCGGCGTCCGCGAGATTCTGGAGTGCTGGCTCGATGGACGCCCAATCAGGGACGAGTACCTCATCGTGCAGGGAGGGGCCCTCGCCGGCACGGGGGCGCATTCCTACAGTGAAGGGGATTCCACGGGCGGCTCGGAGGAGGCCGCGAGGTTCACCGCCGGACTCGGTGATCGGTGATCGGAGCGGCCTGGTGGCTGGTGGCTAGTGGCTGGTGAGCGATGGTCCGGTAGGCGGGGGTCGCTCGTCGCAGGCCACTAGCCACGAGCGTCCCTCCGGGTCTGCAGAGAGCGCTTCAGTCCGGTGAGCATGCGGCCGACGTTGTCCGCCTGCTCCAGCGCAACCTTCGTCTGTTCGTGCGGTAGCAGATCGAGGCGCTCTGCCAGAAGGAGGAACGTCTCCGTCTCCGCCAGGGAACCGCTGGCGACTCCCAGGAATTGCAGAAACTCTCCCGTCCCATTTCGCTGCGCGCCCTCAGCGATGTTGGCAGGCACCGACGTGGCTGCCCGCCGCACTTGGCTGGTCATCCCAAACCGCTCCGTCGCAGGAAACCGCGCAGACAACCTCCAAACGGTCTGCGCCAGCTCCATCGACTGCCGCCACACCTCAAGGTCACGGTAGCTTCGAATGCTCATGAGCCTCAGGATACACTGGCGGTGGACAAATGTTGATCGCTTCTCCCACTAGTCACTATTCACCAACCACTAGCCACTAAAACAGCCCGTGCCGCTCGCGGCTTTCGGCGGCGCGCTCCGCGCCCGACTCAGCCTGCGCGTCAAGCGACGCCAGCACTGACTCCCCGCCCTCGGAGCGGACACGATCCCGTATCGCGATGATCCGCTCGGGCAGGTCCCGGTAGGTCAGGCCGCGCCCGTCGAGCAGGCCGCCGTCCATTACGTTGTAGGTCCCGGTCACGTACTCGGCTTCGTCGCTGGCGAGCCAGCAGACGAGGTTGCCGATGTCCCCCGGCTGGCCCACGCGCCCGAAGGGGAGCTCCCGCTCCAGCGTCGCGCGCGCGTCCCCCCGCGCCGCCACCGCGCCCCACAGCCGCGTGTCCGTCATCCCCGGCGCGATGCTGTTCACGGTGATCCCGAACGGCGCCAGGTCGAGCGCCCAGCAGCGCGTCATCATCCGCACCGCCGCCTTGCTCCCGCAGTAGGCCGAGGAGCCCATCTCCGCCCGCTCCCCGCTCACCGACGAGATCACGACCAACCGCCCCGCGCGCCCCTCCCGCACCATCTCGCGGGCGCATGCCTTCACCGTCAGGAACACGCCCTTCGTGTTCACGTCGAACACCGTGTCGAGGTCGTCCTCGGTCAGCGTGAGCACGTTCGAGCCGCGCGCAATGCCGGCGTTCGCCACCGCGATGTCGAGCCGCCCGAGCTGCGCGGCCGTGGCTGCCACCGCCTCCTCCAGCGCTCCGAAGTCGCGCACGTCCACGGCGGCGGCCAGCGCCTTGCGACCGATGGCGCGCACCTGCGCCGCCGTCGCCTCCGCGCGTTCGGCGTCGAGATCCGTGCAGGCAACGTCGGCCCCCGCCCGCGCCAGGGCCAGCGCCGAGCCCTCCCCGATGCCGCTCCCCGATCCCGTCACGAACGCGACCTTCCCCGTCAGATCGAGCATCTCGTCCCCCCGCCCTGCGAATGTAGGCGAGCTGCATTATCGCGCCCCCGCGACCCGCATGGGCCGTCTCCCCCCCTTCGGCCCCGACCTGCCATAGTGAAGGGCACAACCTGCGGCTACCGCCGCCAGCGAGGCTGTCCCGGTGTCGATCCTCTCCCGGCGCAACTCCACGAGACTGGCCATAGTCGTGGGTGTCGCCCTGGCGGTCGCCGCGATAGTCGTCCTCTCCTTCGTGCTCCGCGACGGCGAGGTTCCCGCCCCCACCGACGGCATCGGGGACATCCCCACCGCCCACCTCGTCCCCGAAGACGTGGTCCTCTACGTCGCCCTGAACACCGACATCGACTCGGCCTCCTGGAGCGACGCCTTCGCCCTGCTCGAACGGCTCGGTATCGAGGACCCCCTCGGGCAAGTGCGGGAAGGCTTCGATGAGGAGACCGACCTCGACTGGGATGCGGATGTCGAGCCTTTCCTCGGGGGCGCCGCCGTCCTCTTCCTCTCCTCCTTCAACTCCGGCGACGACGGTCCTCGGGGCGCGGTCATCTTTCACGCGCGCGATGCACGTGGCGCCGCGGCGGTCATCCTCGACCGGCGCAACGACGGATTCGTGGAGCGCGAATACCGCGACATCTCCTACAAGGCCATGGAGGACGGCGGCGTCCTCGCCGTCATCGGTGACCACTTCATCTACGCCGTGGACGCGACGACTGTCCACGCCATCGTCGACACTCACCTCGGCGATACCCGACCGCTCGCCGACAACGACGACTTCCGCCGCCTCCGCAACGCCCTCGAAGGAGACGCCCTCGCCTTCGTCTACGTGCACCCCGGCAATCTCATGGCTGAGGTCATGGAGGACTTTCCGGAAACGGGCGAGCCGGGGGAAGGCGGACCGGACATCCTCTCCATGCTCGGTCTCGGTGACCTCTTCGCCGAGCCCATCGGCGTGGTGGTCCGGGCCGGCGAGGCGTCGTTCAGCCTGCAGGCGATCATGCTCGGCGAACCCGGCCCGATCGCGCGCCTGCTCCGCCCTCGCGAATCCCGTTTCGCCTCGCTCGTCCCCGCCGAGACCGCCGTCTTTGTCTCCACCTTCGACGTTGCCGGCGTCGTCGACGACTTCTTCGGCAGCAGCGGGTTCGGTGAGCTCCTCCGCAACGCCGTCGACGAGTCCGACGGCGAAGTCGGCGAGATCGCACGCATCGAGGAAGTCCTCTCGCTCCTCGATGGTGAGGTTGCCCTCGCCATGTGGCCTGTCGATGGCGCCGACCGGACCGAAACCGTCTTCCTCGCCGAGGTCGACGACGAGGACCGCGCCCGCGAGCTCCTCGAGGAGCTCCTGGGGGAGTCACTCGCCGAAGGGGAGACCGTCCTCTCCGTCGAGGACGGCATTGCCGTGATCGGCACGAGCGACGCCATCGCAACGGTGCGCGACGGTGGCGGCCCCAGCCTCGCAGACTCGAAACGGTACTCCGGCGCCGTCGCGCAGCTCGACGCGCCCCTGGCGACGTTCGCCTACGTCGACATCTGGCGCCTCATCGCCTCTACCGCCGAGGAGTTCGACAACCTCGACCTCGATGGGGACTCCCTCGGCGTGATCGTGAACCTGGTATGGGAAGACGACCGCGTGCAGGTCGAGGCTGCCCTCACGGTCGGCGCCACCGACTGACCGCGGCGCGATCCCCTATCCCCGTGCGCTATGATTCGCGCCCCGCCAAGCGGCGGCTGAGGAGTGCGCCATGCCCGTCGGACCGAACGATCTCGAAACCGCCCGCAAGCTCTTCGAGGAAGGCGGCTGGGGCAGCGGCGACCCCTACGGCCCCGACCAGTGGTTCTCCGAAGACGCCGTCATGCGCGACATCGTCGGCCACGAGGACGCGCTGCGCGGCCATGAGGAGATCCGCCAGTTCTGGGCCAGCCAGAAGGTCGGCATCACCCTCCGCGTCCCCGTCGAGGAGCTCTACGTCGCCGAGGGTCACCGCGGCGTTACCGTCCTCTGGATGGCCTACGTCCAGATCATGGACGAAGAGAACGAGAACTACGCCAAGTGGATCACCTTCGAGGGCATGTCCCGCCTCGAGTTCAACGATGAGGGCAAGGTCACCCTTGAGGTCGACTACCACCACGGTCCGCAGGGCGTGACCGATAGCTGGGTCGCGCACTGGAACGCGCGCCGCGCCCGCCCCTGGAAAGAGCTCGGCGAGATCACCGGCGAGTAGTCGCCGACCGAAGCTCCCTCACGAAGCGGCAGCACCGGTAGCGCCCGCGCTATGATTCCCGCCCCGCCAAGCGGCGGCTGAGGAGTGCGCCATGCCCGTCGGACCGAACGACCTCGAAACCGCGCGCAAGCTCTTTGAGGAGGGCGGCTGGGGCAGCGGCGACCCCTACGGGCCCGACCAGTGGTTCTCGGAAGACGCCGTTATGCGCGACATCGTCGGCCACGCCGAGCCCCTCCGTGGCCGCGAGGAGATCCGCCAGTTCTGGGCCCGCCAGAAGGTCGGCATCACCCTCCGTGTCCCCGTCGAGGAGCTCTACGTCGCCGAGGGCCACCGCGGCGTCGCCGTCCTCTGGATGGCCTACGGCCAGATCATGGACGAGGAGAGCGAGAACTACGCCAAGTGGGTCACCTTCGAGGGGATGTCCCGCCTCGAGTTCAACGACGAGGGCAAGGTCACCCTCGAGGTCGACTACCACCACGGCCAGCAGGGCGTGACCGATAGCTGGGTCGCGCACTGGAACGCGCGCCGCGCCCGCCCCTGGAAAGAGCTCGGCGAGATCACCGGCGAGTAGGCGGCCGCTACTCGGTCAGGAACAGGGGACCGGGAGGGGCGCTGGCGGCTGCCGCTTGAGTCTTCGTGAGCATGTCGCGGATGCGTTCCGCCTCGCGCTCTATCTCGTCCGGGGTGAGCGAGTAGGCGTACCGGGCGATGCCGCCCATGCCCTGCGCCCCCCACTCCACCACCAGGTCCTCGATCGCAGTGAGCACCGGCCCCGGCACGGCCTTGCGGGGCAGCCGCAACTCGGCGATGCGCGTCCACGCCGCCGCCAGCGCCTGCGCTGTCGGCGTCTCCGCTCCGAGGTCGCCCACCGCATCCTGCAGCCGCGCGATCGTCGGCTCCAGCTGGTGCGCCGTGTAGGTCGCGTCGTCGTGGTCGCGCAGGATGTCCGGCAGATCCAGATTGATGGGCATGGCCGCAGTGTAGCGCTCCGCGCGGCCCCCGGGGAGGCCGTCCGCGCTACCCCGCCATGAGCATTACCAGCGACATCTTCGAAGTCATGGACACCTGCCGCGCCATGCGCCGGCTCAAGCCCGACCCCGTCGACCGCGACCTTCTGCGCAAGCTCGTGCACGCCGCCACACGCGCCCCCAGCGCCGGCAACACCCAGCTCTGGGGCTTCCTCATCGTCGACGAGCCCGAGGGCAAGCAGTTCCTCGGCGACCTCATGCGCGAGCAGTTCGGCGCCCGCTTCCAGGTACCGGAGGGCAACGAGCCCCCCGCCCGCATGATGCGCGCCGTCGCCGACCTCGTGAACAACTTCGACCAGGTGCCCGCCGTCATCTTCCCCTGCGTCGAGAACGCCTATCCGCCCGGGGGCGAGGCCAACCCCCTGTTCATGTGGTCGACCATCTACCCCGCCACCCAGAACCTCCTCCTCGCCGCCCGCGCTCTCGGCCTCGGCGCCGCCATGACCACCTTCCAGATGGCGAACGAGCAGGCCATCAAGGACCGCTTCGGCGTCCCCGAGAACGTCTCCATTGGCGCCACCATCCCCGTCGGCTACCCGAAGGGACGCTTCGGGCCGGTCACGCGCAAGCCCGTCGAGGAAGTCATCCACTGGAACGGCTGGAGTAGCTAGCGACCCTCAATCCTCGCCGCGCGGCGGCAGCTCCACGGGGACGCCCACCCAGGCGCCGATGTTCTCGCCCGTGCGCCCCTCCGGCCCCTCGCGCAGCAGGTCGAGCACCAGCCCCGCGATCTGCTGCGGCCGGATCCACGTCTCCACGCGGTAGGGGAACGGTCGGCCCTGCCAGTAGGCGCGCAGCATGGGCGTATCCGTCTCGCCCATGCAGATCGCGTTCACGCGCACGCCGTGCTCCCGCAGCGCCCCCGCCCACGCCTGCGTCAGCCCCGTGAGCGCGAACTTCGAGGCGCTGTAGAGGTCGGTGAAGGGCGGTCGCTCGCCCACGATCGCGAGCTCCTCCGCCGTGCGCGGCATCAGTGGCTTGGGCGGAACCACGTAGTAGGTGCTCATGTTCACGATGTCGCCGCCGCCCCGCTCGATCATGCCCGCCATCACCGCCCGCCCGAAGAGGAAGCACCCCCGCAGGTTCGTCCCCATGATCGCCTCGTACTCGCTCAGCGCCTTCGAACGCGGGTCGAGCACGGTGTGATCGGCCCAGACGGCGGCGTTGTTCACGAGGATGTCGACCCCGCCGTACCGTTCCGTCGCCAGGTCCACGGTCGCGTAGACGTCCTCGGGCTCCGAGACATCGGCGATCGTCCCCACCACCTCGCCGCCGCCCCGGGCCGTCGCGTTGGCGGCCACCTCCTCCACGAGGGGGCGCACGTCACAGGTCACGACGCTCGCGCCGCCGCCCGCCAGCGCCTCCACGCAGGCCCGCCCGATTCCCACCGCCCCGCCCGTGACGAGCGCGACCTTGCCCGCCAGGAACGTCTCGCTCATCGGTCAGCCGTTCGAGAAGATGCCCGCGTCGACGATCAACGTCTGGCCGGTCATCATGCGGCTCTCGTCCGAGGCCAGGTAGACGGCCGTGCCCGTGAGGTCGCGCGGCTCGAGCGCCGTCCCCAGCGCCGCCTGCTGCCGCATCATCTCCGCGAACGCCTCCGGCACGACCCGCCGCGTCGCCTCCGTCATGGTCACGCCCGGCGCGATCGCGTTCACGCGGATGTTCGAGGGCCCCGCCGTCTTCGCCATCGACTTCGTCAGGTACACCACGCCCGACTTCGAGAGGCCGTATGCGTAGTTGGGGAAGCTCTCCACCTCCCCGGCCGGCTTGTTGAACATGTACGAGGCGATCGACGAGATGTTGATGATCGAGCCGCCGCCCTGCTCCTTCATCTGGGGGAACACGGCGCGCCCGCACACGAGGATGCCGACCAGGTTCACGTCGAGGACCCGCCGCAGGTAGTCGATGCTCGCGTCCCTCACCTCCAGGTCGTAGTAGATGGCCGCGTTGTTCACGAGGATGTCGACCCGCCCGAAGCGCTCGACTGTCTCCGCCACCATCCGTTCCGCCCCCGCCTCGTCCGCCACGTCGGCGCGGATGGCGAGCGCCGACCCGCCCGCCGCCTCGATCTCCGACTGCACCTCCTTCGCCTCCTCCGCCCGGATGTCGGCGATGGCGACGGACGCCCCCTCCTCGGCGAAGCGCAGGCCGTACTCGCGCCCGATGCCCTGACCCCCTCCCGTGACGATCGCGACCTTGTCCTGCAAGCGCATGTCGTTCCCCCTGTGCGTGCTGGCCCGAGCTTAGCGCGCCGCTCGCCGCCGCGCCCCAGGCGCTACCATCCCCGCGCTCGCCCCGAGCCCAGGGAGACCCGCATGGACGACCGAGAGCGCGCCAACGATGAGCTGGTCACCAGCTTCTGCTGGGAGTGGGACGCCCCCCACCTCACCACCGAGGCCATGGCCCCCTACTTCACCGACGACGCCGTCTACCACAACATCCCTCTGCCCCCGATCGAGGGAGGCGCCACCATCGCCGCCATGCTCGGCGGCGGCGGCGCCCCGCCCGAGGAGCGAGGCAGCAAGAACCTCGGCTGGGTCGTCCACAACCAGGCCGCCAACGGCGACGTGGTCCTGAACGAGCGCACCGACAGCTTCGAGGTCGCGGGCAAGCGCTGGGACGTACCCGTCTGCGGCGTCTTCGTCATCCGCGACGGCAAGATCGCGCGCTGGTCCGACTACTTCGACATGGACCACACCTGGCTCCCCCGCCCGAGTTCCTAGCGTCCCGGGGGCAAAGAGAAAGGGGCCGCTCAGGCGGCCCCTTTCCTGGGGGAGTCCAGAATCGGGCCGGGCGGTCTCCGCCTACGCCTTGTCGAAGAGGATGTGGAGCTCTTCCAGCCCCCGCAGGATGTAGCTCGTCTGGTGCTTCGGGGCTGGAGACTCCGGGTCCAGCCGGAAGTTCTTCATCCGCTTCAGCACCTCCTCGAAGGCCACCCGGATCTCCATCCGCGCCAGCGCCGCCCCGATGCAGTAGTGGGGGCCGGCGCTGAAGGCGACCTGGCTGCGCGCGTTCTCGCGCTGTACGTCGAACTTGGCCGCGTCCTCGAATTCCTTCTCGTCGCGGTTGGCGGCCGCGTAGATCAGCATCATGAGCGTCCGCTCCGGGAGCGTCACGCCGCCCAGCTCCACCTCGCGAGTGGTGGTGCGGAAGAGTGCTCGCACGGGCGACTCCACCCGCAACGCCTCCTCCGTCATGTTCGCGATCAGGGAGGGGTCGTTCTGTACCGCCTCAAGCTGGTCCCGGTTCTCGATGAAGAGCAGCATCGTGCTCCCGATCAGGTGCGCGGTCGTCTCCTTCCCCGCCACCTGGAGCTGCGCGATGATGCTGAGGATCTCGGCGTCGTTCAGCCGACGTGGCTCGTCGTCCGTCTCCATCTCCACCGTCGCCAGCGTCGTCATGATGTCGTCCTTCGGATCCTGGCGGCGCTCCTCCGCCTTCATCAGGAAGAACTCCTGCATCTCGAGGCCCGCGCGCAGCACGGCCCGCTCTTCCTCGGGCGGGATCGCGCGCTCGATACCACCGATGGCGAGGTCCGCGCGCTTCTTGAACTCGCGCAGTTCGGAGCGGGGCACGCCGATCTGGTCCGCGACCACGGACATCGGCAGCTCGTCCGCGAACTGCTTCGTGAAGTCCACCTTGCCATCGTCGATGAACCCGTCGATCAGGTCCGTCACGATCTCGCGGACGTACCCCTCCATCCCCGCCACTCGTCGCGCCGAGAGCGCCTTGTTCACCAGCGAGCGGTAGCGCGCGTGGTGGGGCGGGTCGGCCGCCAGCAGCGTCGGCGCGCTCGACCGCTGTGTGATTCGCCGCAGCTCCTCCAGCTCCTCGTCCGCCGCCTCCTCGATAGCGCCCGGCAGGTCGGCGGGCCCGGTCGGCATCGCCGAGGAGTAGGTTGCGGGGTCGTGGACCACCTCCTGGAGCAGGTCGTAGGTGCTCATCACCGCCAGGCCCATCTCCGGGATGATGTGCACGGGCGCTTCCTCGCGCAGGGCCTCGTAGAACGGGTACGGACACTCCAGCGTCTCGGGGTCCATCAGGTTGAAGTCGGCAACTGCCATCGCAAATCCACTCCAGTCGCCCCGCGGGCGTGGTCGGCGAATCGTACGGACTTGGCCTCGATGGCGCACGCGCAGCCCTGGACAGTGTCGCTCCCCGCGTTCCCCTACCGCGAACGTTCACCCCTCGCGGCGGAAATTTTCTGGAAGGCTTGAACCAGCGCCGACCCAGAAGAATTCACCCCTCGCGGCGCAGATCGCTGGACAGGCTTGAACCAGCGCCGACCCAGAAAATTAGAGGATCTGGGAGAGGAAGAGCTTGGTGCGCTCCTCCTGCGGGTTCTCGAAGAAGTGTTGGGGCGTGCCCTGCTCCACCACCGCGCCTTCGTCGAAGAACACCAGGCGGTCGGCCACCTCGCGCGCGAATCCCATCTCGTGCGTCACCACGATCATCGTCATGCCCGAGCGCGCCAGACCCTGCATCACGTCCAGCACTTCCTTGATCATCTCCGGGTCCAGCGCCGAGGTGGGCTCATCGAAGAGCATGATCTTGGGCTGCATTGCCAGCGCCCGCGCGATGGCCACGCGCTGCTGCTGCCCGCCCGAGAGCTGCGCCGGGTACTTCTCCGCCTGCTCGGGGATGCCCACGCGCTCCAGCAGCTGCATCGCCAGGGCGTCTGCGTCCAGCTTCGGCATGCGCCGCACCTTGCGCGGCCCAAGCGTGATGTTGTTCATCACCGAGAGGTGGGGGAAGAGGTTGAACTGCTGGAACACCATCCCCACCTCGGAGCGGATCGCGTTCAGGTTTCGGACGTCGTCGTTCATCTCGATGCCGTCGATCACGATCTTGCCCGCGTCGTGCTCCTCCAGGCGGTTGAGGCAACGGATATACGTCGACTTCCCCGACCCCGAGGGCCCCAGCACCACCACGATCTCGTGCTCCCGAATGTTCAGGGAGATGTCGTCCAGTGCCTGGAAGTTGCCGAACCACTTGTCCACGTGCTCGGTGATGATGATGTCGTCCGCCCGCGCGATCTCTTCTCGGGCCGCCGGGGCCGGCGTGGTGGTTTCGCTGCTCATGTTCCTGCTCCTGTCTCGATCCTAGCGCTCGCCGACACCCAGCGAGCCCTCAAGTCGTTGCGAAATGCGCGACATAACGAAGGCGACGATCCAGAACATCAGGGCCACGAACACGTACACCTCGATCCGGTCGGGCGTGAACTCGAACTGCGCGATCGCCGAGTCCGCGTTCCCCTTCAGCTCGCGCAGCGGGAGGATGACCGTCACCAGCGTGGTGTCCTTCCAGATTGAAATGGCCTGCCCCACGATCGGCGGGATGGAGATGCGCAGCGCCTGCGGCATGATGATCAGCTGCGTCGACTGCAGCTGATTGAGCCCCACGGCGTGCGCGGCTTCGTACTGCCCGTGCGGGAGCGCCTGCAGGGCCCCGCGGATGTACTCCGCCATGTACGCGCCCGTAAACGCCGCCAGCACCACCATCGCCCGCACGATCAGCTCGCCCCCGATGATGTCGTCCAGGATGAAGAGGGCGACGAAGAGCCAGCCCAGCAGTGGCGCTCCCCGCACCACCTCGATGTACGTCGTGCAGGTCCACGAGATCGCCTTCATCCGCGACGCTCGCCCCAGTGCGAGCGGGATCGCGAGGACGAGTCCGCCCACGATACCCACCGGGGCGAGGATGAGGTTCAGCACGAAGCCGTCGAGCTCACGCGGCCTTGCCCCGCCAAAGGCCAGCAGCACGATCAGGATGATCGGAAGCGCGGCAAGCAGTAGCCCGCCCACGACGCGCTGCTGCAACAGGCGTCTTGGCCCCGCCTCCCGTGGCATCCGCACCGTGATCGCGTAGCCGGCGTACAGGAGCGCAATCGCGATCAGGAACCACAGCGACGACCAGAAGGCCGCGCCGCCGTGGGCCATCAGGAAGACCATGAAGGCGGTGGCGAGCAGAATGAAGAAGTGATCGCGCCGTCCCAGGCTCGCCCACGTGCCGTAGGCCAACCCGATTAGCGTGAAGACAAAGCCGATGCTGAACCAGAGGCGCCAGGCCTCCTCGTGTGGGTACCCGCCGGCGAACAGCAGCCAGCGGTTGTCCGTGACGACGCGCCAGTTCGCGTCCACGAAGACGAAGTACACGACCCCGAAGAGGATGAGGCCGAGGATCGCCGCCGTGATGACCGTGAGCACCGATGCCCAGCGGGAGTTGAAGAGACTGCGGCGCAGCCACTCGCGGAGGCGGACCGAGCGTGGCCGTTGCGCGCGCTGGCGGTGGGGTGGCAGCACGATTCGCTGTGGCTGCGGAGCCGGCATGTCGACCATCAGCGCCCCCTAAACCCGCTGCGCGGTTATGCGCGCGTTGAAGAAGTTCATCACAACCGAAATCGCGAACGAGATCAGCATGTACGTCACGATGATCACGGTGAACATCTCGAGCGCGTGCCCCGCCTTGTTCTGCACGATGTTGGCCACCCGGAACAGGTCGTCGTAGAGAACGGCGTACGCCAGCGAGGAGTTCTTGTTGACGTTGAGGTACTGATTCGTGACCGAGGGAATGATCTGCCGCAACGCCTGCGGCAGGATCACCAGCGACAACCGCTGATAGCCCGACAGCCCGATCGCGTTCGCCGCTTCCGACTGCCCCCTCGGAAGCGCCTGGATGCCGCCCCGCACGATCTCCGCGATGAAGGCGCTTGTGTAGAGCGTGAGTCCGGCCACCAGAGCGGTGAACTCCGGCTCCATGAACATCCCCTCCACGTAGTGCGTGCCCTCGATGATCGGGCGGTCCATGCTCACCGGTGCGCCCAGTACAAAGAAGGAGACCAGCGCGCCCGCGGCGAACATCCCCAGTGCCCAGCGGTTGGCGTAATGAGGCTGCCCCGTGTCCCGCTCGAGCGCCTGCCGGTTGGCTCGCAGCCGCATCGCGGCGAAACCCAGCACGAGGAGCGCCGCCACCCACACGCCCACGAACCAGTCGGGCGTGCCCCAGAATCCGGAATCCGGGACCGGCCACGGGAAGGCAATGCCACGATTCGAGAGGAAGAGGAAATCGCCCAGGTTGGCGGCGTTTTCGATGAGAGGCGCTCCCACCAGCAGGATCGTGTAGACGAGCACGACCTGCACCAGCAGCGGCGTGTTCCGGAAGGTCTCCACAAACAACATCGCCAGTTGCGCCACCAGCCAGTTCGACGAGAGCCGCGAAACACCCACCAGCACGCCGAGCACCGTCGCCAGCACTATCCCGACGATCACCGCCCGCAGTGTCGACCACACCCCCACCAGGTACATCGTGATGCGGGAGTTCGTGACCCCGTCCACGTCCGTCAGCCACTGGTTCCCGACCTTGAAGCCCGCGGGGTCGTTCAGAAAGCCGAAGCCGAACTCTCGCAGGTCCAGCGCGTTGAACACGTAGCCGAGCACGACCGCCGTGATCGCCACGTAGACGCCCTGGATCATCAGGCGCCGGGTGCCCCGTCGGTAAATAAAGGGGACGCTTTGTTCTGGAGGGGGCGCGCCCGCGGTTACCGCCATGTGTCCCTACCCTGCCGCTGCCCGGCGCGCAATCGCGCGGCCACTGCGACGGCCGGTTTGGAGTCTGGCGCCTGCTGGGTCAATTTCAACCCCTTCCCTCCGCGCGTCGCCAGAATGCACGCCCAACAATAACGGGATCGAGGGCAAATGGGGACAAGAAGGGAGCGCCCATTGGGCGCTCCCTTCCTCTGTCGTTTCTCCTACAGGCCGGGATTCCGGCCCGTAGTCGCGCGGCCTAGCGGTACGGCAGGGCGTACTGGATGCCGCCCTGGCCGGCCGGGCAGCCATCGTTGTTGATCACCAGATCGTTCAGCGTGCAGGCACGCGGAATTTTGTCGCCGATCTCCCGCTCGTAGATCTCGCCGTAGTTGCCCACGGCTGCGATCGCGCGCTGGATGAACTTCGCGTCTACGCCATCGAAGCCAAGCGTCGCCACGGAGCCGCCCTCATAGGGGACGCCCAGCAGACGCGCGACCGTGGTGTTCGGCGGGTTCGCCGCCATCTGCGCCACGTTCGCCCGCGTGATCCCGAGCTCCTCAGCCGCGATCAGGCCGTGCACGACCCAGTTCACGATGTCCTTCCACTCGCTGTCGTAGTCCCGCACGCCGGGGGCGAGCGGCTCCTTCGAGATGATCTGCGGAAGGATCTTGTAGTCGGCCGCGTTGTCGCGCACCGCGATGCGCGAGGCAAGGTCCGAAGCGTCGGCCGTCAGCACGTCACAGCGCCCGGAGAAGAACGCTTCAGCTACGTCCTGGCTCAGGCCGCCCTGCGGGTCGTACACGAGGCCGATGTCGGTGAAGTGGTCGGCCACGTTCTGCTCGGTCGTCGTGCCGGTCTGCACGCAGATGGTGGCGTCACCCATATCCGAAGTTGAGTTGTAGGCAGAGTCCTTGCGGACTGCGAAGCCCTGGCCCGTGAAGAACGTGGTCTGGGCGAAGTCCACGCCCAGCTCGCGGTCACGCGAAGCCGTGATCGTCGTCGTGCGAATCAGCACGTCGATCTGCTCATCGGCGAGCAGCTCGAAGCGCGTGGACGCATCCGAAGCGTCAACGTACTCAACCTTGTCGGCATCGCCGAGAACGGCCGCCGCGATCGCCTTGCAGAACTCAATGTCGAAGCCCACGACCGAGCCGTCTGGCTGGCGGAACCCGAAGAGCGGCTGCGTCTGCTTCACGCCACACTTCAACTCCCCGCGGTCCTGCACCGTCTCGAGCGTGTTGCCGCGACCACCGTCGCCGCCGCCGTCGCCCCCGCCGCAGGCCACTGCAACGAGTGCCACCATCGCCACTATCAAAGCGGCGAATAGGCCAAATCGTGCTTTCTTCATAGATCCCCCTTGCGCTTGCGTGAAGCTATAGCCGTCAGAGTCTACGTGTCCTGTCCAGATTGGGCTACTGTCAGCCCACACCTGCTCTCCCTGATCGCGGACCAGTCACACCGAAGCCGCTCGAAGCGCCTCCGCCGTGCGCCGTGTGAAACCGAGGAAGCCGCCCGTGCCGATCGCCACCATGTTCAACCCGTAGTTCCGTCCCTCGTTGAACACCTTCAGCGTCGCGATGTTGGCGCAGGCCGCCTTGAAGTAGTTGAAGATCTCCCAGTAGCGCAGTTCGTTGCCGCCGATCTCGAACTCCTCCACCTCGCGCAGCAGATCGAGGATCGGCTCCGGCGGCCCGAACATCCTCCCCTTGATGTAGGCGAAGAAGGCCACGTCCTCTAGCGGATCCCCCAGGTTCGACCACTCCCAGTCGACGTGCGCCATGATCTTCCCCTCGTGCAGCAGGAAGTTGCCCGCGCTCAGGTCGCCGTGATTCAGTCGCACCGGGCGCTTCGGCTCGGGGATGTTGCGCCGCAGCCACGCGATCGCTTCGTCCAGCAGGGGCTCGCGCACGTAGCGGTAGCGCTCGTAGCGGCCTTCCCACAGCTCAAGCTGCTGCAGGGTGCTCTCGCATGTGTCCTTGGGAATGCCGAGGTCGTGCAGCCCCAGCTCCTCGGGCGAGTAGTGGTGCATCTCCCCGATCGAGGCGATGTAGGTGCGCAGGATGGTCTGCGTCCGCTCCGGGTCGGCCAGGTAGCCGAAGCCGCCGTCGCCCTCCACCCGCTCCGTCACCATGAAGGGGTAGCCGAACCACTGCGGGTCATCCTCCAGCCAGCGCGGCCGGGGCACCGGCACGGGACCCCCGTACAGCGCCTGCAGCAGCCGGAACTCCGGCTCGCTCGAGGTGCCCAGCACGCCCCCCTGCTCGATGCGGAAGACCAGCTCGGGCTCGTTCGGCTGGTCCGTCTTCACGACGAGCGTCTCCCGCGACTGCCCCGAAGCGAGCCTGCTCAGCTCCTCCACCTGCACGGGCTTCCCCAGCGCGTGCGAGAGGAAGGCGGCTGCCTCGTCCCTGCGAACTTCCGGCCGGTACGGCATCGCTCTACCTCCGCCGCCCCGGATAGGCGAACCCGATCGGCTGCCAGAACTGGGCCTGCGCGAGATTGATCTCCATCAGCGTCTCCGTGATCCCGAGCCGGTCCGCGGGAAGGTCGTTGAAGCCGTACTCCCCCTGGGCGTAGGCCGCGTCGATCGCCGCCGTGATCGCCTCCCGCAGGGCGGCGTTGTGCTCGCGCAGCGCCTCCAGGCTTTCCCTGTCGGGGCCCGCGGGCACAGCCACGGCATCCTCGCCCAGTCCGCTGTTCGCCTTCGCCAGCACGTCCTCGAGCTTCGCGTTCTCCTCGGCCATGAAGCGCGGCTCGCGTTCCGCGCGCCCCTCCAGGTGCTGAAGCATGAGCGCCATCTGCGTGCCCATCGTCTGCGCCCAATCGGATTCCAGCTCCGGCACGAGCACGTCTTCGAGCACGTTGCGCATGCCCACGATCAGTTCGTCGGTCGTCGGTCGCACGGCCTGACCCCTCCACCGCCGCGGGCTCGGCCTAGCCCTGCGGCAGGCGGCTGATGATACCCGCGCCTCCGCCGAGCCGCTCTCCGACTGGCGCTTCCCTCATAAGCTCAAGCGCTATAGTCTCTGAACAGTTTCGATCGTTCAGGAGGGCAAACTGCCATGAACAAGACCGAGATGGTGGCCGCGCTGGCCCGAAGGACCGAGATCACGCAGGCCAAGGCCACTGAAGTCGTCGACGCGATCTTCAGTACCGTCCCAGGCCAGGGCCTGATCGCCAGTGAGTTGCAGGGTGGCGGCGAAGTCTCCATCGGCGGCTTCGGTAAATTCGAGACCCGCATGCGCGATGCTCGCATGGGCCGCAACCCCGCAACCGGGGCGACCATCGAGATCGCGGCCAAGCGCGCTCCCGCTTTCAAGGCGGCCAAGAACCTGAAGGACGTGCTCTAGGGTCTTCCGGGGCGGTTGGGGCGAGGAGGCCATCCCCGCCACCACTCCCCACAATCCCCGTCGGCGGTACGATCGCGCCATGACGAAAGTCGCGGCACCACGCGGCGCCCGCCGCGTGCTCCTCGGCCCGCTCTGGCAGTGGGCCATCATTGTGGTGGTTCTCGCGCCGCTGGCGCTTGCCTTCGCCGCATGGGGAGGCGCTTTCAGCGAAGGCGCCGAGAGCGTCGCCCGCCACGCCCTGCGCGTCTGGTCGATCGTGCTCTTCGCCTCCTCGGTCGCCTGGCTCGTGCTCGTGCTTCCCGGCGTTGTGCTCAGCACCATCACCGCCCGCCGCCGCGGCACCCCGGGCCTTGTCGGGCAGGGCGCCTCCCTCTTCTGGGTCGGCGTCTTCCTCGTGGCGACGGCCCTGACCAGCTCGATAGCCATCTGGCTCGGACTTGGTGGCTGGCCCCGCTAGCGCGCCCCACACCCTCCCACCCCCGGCAAGGGTGCTTTCGGCTCCCAGTTGCTAAATTGGTCCAGTGATCAGACGTGGACGTGGCCGGCCACCGCATCCCGACGTGCTCACTCCGGCGGAGTGGCGCGTCCTCGACGAGGTGCGCACCGGCGCCACGAACGCCGAGATCGCCGTTCGCCTCGGCCTCGGCATCACGACCATCAAGTTCCACATCCGGAACATGCGCGGCAAGCTCGAGCTCGACGACCGGTCCGACCTCGCCGCCTGGCGTCCCGAGGCGGAGCCGCAGCGGGCGGAACGGCGCTGGCTGCTGGCCCCGCTCGGGCTGCTCGCGAGCTTCTGGAAGCCGGCTGTCGCCACCGCAGCGCTGGTGGTGGTGGGCGGGGCCGCCATCGCCGCCGGCGTGCTTGCCTACGCCATCGTGAACAGCGGGGAGGACGCATCGGCGCCCGACGAACAGGTGGCGCCAGGGCCCGCCAGCGACCCGATCCAGTCGCCGGCTACGGAGGGCGGGGACGCTGCGGACACCGGGGGCGACTCGCCGGAGGTGGTGTTCTGGGGAGACATTTCGGAGAACCAGCAGGCAGCGGTCCGCACGAGGGTGGCGGGCATCGTGGAGTTCTTCGAAGAACGCTTCCGCATCCGCGTGCCGAACGTCACCATCCACGTCGCCAGCGACGAAGACGCGCTTGAGCAAGCGCTGGGAAGAGCGCTCGACTCGGAGACAACAGTGCGCCTGGCGCACTACGCCGAGGGCTCCATCTTTGTCCACGCGACAGACGCGACAGACGCGACGGACGGGATCGAACGTCTCTACTTTGAGGCCTTTGAGGACCACATCGCGGGAAGCCGGGACCTGGGCCCGGCATGGCTGAGAGAGGGGGCAGCGGTGTACGCGGCTCACCTCTTTCGGGACTGGAGAGGCGAGAAGACGCTCGCAGATGCCCTCTCACTGGCGCGGTGGGCGGCAAGCTACGACGACACTCCCCTCGAAGACCTTGAGCGGCAGTCGCCAACGGAAGCGGAATTGTCCGGCTCGGAGACCTTGTCGACTGCGACGGTGGCGGTCGAGTGGCTCGTTGGACTGGCGGGCGAGGATGCCCTGGTGGCGTACTACCGGGCGCTCCCCGGCGGCGGGGGTTGGGAGGAGGCGTTCGAGCGGGCGTTTGGCCTCTCCCCGCAAGCCGCCTACGAGGGAATCGCCGCTCACCGCGCCGCAGTCCTGGTGGTCCGCAGGGCTATCTCGGGCGTCGTGCTGGGGCCGGAGGGAGAGCCGATCCAGAGGCCGTTGCTCTTCGTCAACGCCATCTACACGAATGGCGCGGGCAGTGAGGGCGTGAGCGTGCAATCGGACGGCGGCTTCACCGTGCGTGCTCCCGACAGCACCTACCGGCTCTCCGTGTCCATGGTCTGCCCCGGATCATCGGGCGATCTCGGGTGGTACGAGGAACAGAGCGGGTTCACGGCCGACGAGACGGAGGCCACGGTGATCGTCGTGGCCGGCGAGGCTGTGAGCGGCATCGTCATCAGGCTGCCCGCGTTGCCCAACGAGCTGGTTCCGGAGTGCGCCGGCAACGGCGAGTCGTGAGGCAAGGGGGGGATGGGGTAATTCAGGGTTCAGGCTGCTAACGTGCGGCCAGGCCGAGACGCAACACGGAAGTAGACGAGGGCGCTCGAGGACGTGAGCGCGAGACGGGCCCAAGGCTGCCGCGAGCAGCCCTCGTGGCTGTGGCCGCGGTTGGATTGCTGGCGGGTAGCGTGGCGAGCGCGTGCGGCGGGAACGACGATGGCCCCACCCCTGCCACCCCAAGCGAGGTCGCGACCGTCACTCCAACGGCCGCCGCCACCGCCACACCCACGCCGGTGGCTACCCCTGTCGCCACCGCGACGCCCACGGCGACTGCGAGAGCCACTGCGACGCCCACGCCTGCCGCTACCGCCACCGCAACGCCCGCCGCAACGCCCACCGCAACGGAACCGACTCCCGCCCCCACGCCCACCCCGCAGCCCATCCCCCTGGACTTGCCAGAAGTGACGTTCTGGGGGGACGTGTCGGACGACCAGCAGGCCATGTCCCGCGCAAGGGTGGCGGACATCGTCGAGTTCTTTGCGGAACGCTTCGGCGTCAGCGTGCCAGACCTCAGCCTCCACATCGCAGGCGATGCGGAGGCGCTGCGGGAAGCGCTGGGAACGGAGTTCGACAGCCAGACAGCGATTCACCAGGCAAAGTACACCGAGGGTTCGATCTACATCCACGCAACCAGGGCGCCGGGCGGGATCGAGCGGCGCTACTTCGAGGCCTTCCAGGATCACATCACGGAAGGCCGGGACCTGGGGCCGAAGTGGCTGAGCGAGGCGGCGGCTGTGTACGCAGGCCACCTCTTTCGCGACTGGACGGGCGAGCGGGCAATCGAAGAAGCCGTCGCCCTGGAACAGTGGGCGGCAAGCTACGACAAGGCCCCCCTGGACACCTTCGAGACGGAGTCGCCGGCCGCAGCCTCCCTCTCCGGCTCAGAGGGTGTGGCGATCGCCACGATCGCGGTCGACTGGCTCGTTGGCCAGGTGGGCGAAGACGCGCTCGTGGAGTACTACCGGGCACTCCCGAACAGCGGGACCTGGGAGGAAGCGTTCGAGCTGACGTTCGGCCTCACCCTGGCGGACGCCTATGCGGGCTTCGCCGCTCATCGCGCCGAAGTCGTGGTGGAACGATGGGATGTCAGGGCTCTCGTCCTGGGGCCGGACGGAGAGCCCCTCCAGGACCAGAGGCTCCTCGTCGAGGCCATCTCCGAGGACGAGTCGGAGAGCGAGAGTGACTATGGGCGCCTTGATGGCAGGTTCACCCTGCAGGTCCCCGATGGTGGCTACTGGCTCAACGTCGCGGTGGACTGCCCGGCAGCATTCGAGGTGCTGGGGTGGTACGAAGAGGCGAGCGGACTCACGACTGACCAGGGTGAGGCCACCCTTATCGTCGTTGACGGCGAGGACATGGAGGGCATCGTCTTCAAACTGCCGGCGGTGCCCGACGAGCTGGTTCCGGAGTGCGCCGGCGACCGCTAGCTTTGAGGCGGGGGGCGGGCCGGGACTGCTGGGGTCTAGGGTAATTCCGGGCTGCGGGCGCTAGATTGGCGCCATGGCGAGACGCGGCCGAGGAAGACCACCGCATCCCGATGTCCTCACTCCAGCGGAGTGGCGGGTGCTCGAGGAGGTACGCACGGGCGCTACGAACCCGGAGATCGCCGTACGCCTGGGAATCAGCATCTCCGCCGCCAAGTTCCACGTCGGGAACATGCTGCAGAAACTGGACCTGGCGAACCGGCGTGAGCTCGCCGCCTGGCGTCCCGAAGCGGCGCCTACGGGAGCGGGGCGCAACAGGCTGCTGGCGCCCCTGGCACTCCTCACAGGTCTAACGAAACCAATCGCGGTGGCAGGGCTCGTGGCGGGAGTGGGAGGGGCGGCCCTCGTAGCAGGAGTCCTGTTCGTCGCCCTCGTGAGTGATGACGAGCCGGCATCCGTTTCCGGCGAAAGGGACCGCATCATCGCTGCCGATCCCGACTCGGAAGACCCACAGGCGGTAGCCGTCACCACATCTACCTCGACACCGCCACCAACCCTGACATCCACACCCGCCGCCACACCCACACCTGTTGCCACCGCAACACCGCCCGCCCCAGTAGAGGCGACTCCGACGGCGACACCCTCGCCCACGCCAACCGCGCAGGAGCCCCAGGGAGAACTCCCGACGATCCGCTTCTGGGGAGACATCCCGGAGACCGAGCAGGCTTCGGTCCGCGCACGGGTCGCGGACGTGGTCGAATTCTTCGATGAGCGCTACGGCATACGTCTCCCGGGCCTCACGTTCCACATCGGCGAGGACATCCCGGTGCTGGAGGAAGCAACCGAAGAGGTGTGGGGCACGGCTCAAGTCGTAGGCGGAGGTGTGTACAGCGAGGGGACCATCTTCGTCCTGCTCCGTGCCGCGACGATCGCGATCGAGCACGAGTACTTCCACGCCATGCAGGACTACCTGGCGCCCAACCATGCGTGGGGTCCGTGGTGGGTGGTGGAAGGGACGGCCGAGTACGCGGCGCTTCTGTACCGAGATGCACGAGGTGAGGAGCCGTACGCCGACGCCATCGACTTCAACCGGTGGTCAGTGAGCTATGAACACGCGCCTCTTGAAGATTTCGAGGAGGTGGTTTGGGCGCTCGACGGCGCCTTCAGTATCGCGACGCTCGGGGTTGACTGGCTGGTGCAACGGGCCGGCGAGGGCTCAGTGATCGCGTACTTCCGCATCCTCCCCGACAGGACGGACTGGGAGGATGCGTTCGAGGAAGCCTTTGGCCTCTCCCTGGCCGATGTCTATCCGGCCTTCGCCGCGTATCGCGCAGATGTCGTTGCGGTGCGGCGGGAAGTCCGGGGCGTTATCCTGGGACCGGACGGTGAACCCCTGGATCGATGGGGAATTCTGGTTGAGGCGTTCCCGCCAGACTCCAACCGCCAGTGGGACCTCAGGGAGGACTCCTCCGGATCCGAGTGGGACGGAACGTTTAGGTCGCGCCTCCCTGACGGCACCTACGAACTCTCTCTTGTAGCGCGGTGCCCACCGCGTTGGGTTGATCTCGGGTGGTACGGAGGCGACAGCGGATTCACGCCCTACTCCACACTGGCGGCGCAGGTAGTCGTAGACGGCACCGATGTCGAAGGGATCGTCATCAAGTTTCCGGCGGAGCCAGACGAGCTTTCACCCGCGTGCGAGGTCGGACCGAGGAGGACCGTGAGCGGCACCGTCACGCATCCCGACGGCACACCCCTTCCCGGACTGAGAGTTACGGCCTCCAACGACAACGACGGTGTCCGCCCGGACACAACCCTGGTAGCGGAAGACGGGACGTTCCTTCTGGAGGTTCCCGACGCGACCTATACACTCAACCTTCATGAACCCTGCAGGGTATGGCTCGGGACGTACGATGTCGAAAACGACTCTTTCTACGAACCACCTATCTGGGATCTCAGCGAGCTCACGCAGGTGCACCTGGTGGTAGACGGGGACGACATCAGCGGCATCGAGATCGTCGTTCCCTCCGGGCCGCTCCACGCGCTGGCCGGTCGCACGCTCGCTGAATGGATGACCGCGAACGCCGAGCGGTGTCAGTAGCTTGGTTGCCATAGAGAGAAGACAACAGCGCCGCGCGTAGCCCGAGCGAGCATCGGCGCTATACTGAGGGCGCGAGGCGACGAAGCCACGCAAAGGGCGGGCGAGCCTTTGAGCGACGGCGACGACCATCCGCGCGAGGCCTGTGGCGTCGTTGGCGTCTACGGGCCCGGGGAAGATGTCGCTCGGCTTACCTTCTACGGCCTCTACTCACTGCAGCACCGCGGACAGGAAAGCGCCGGCATCGCGACCAGCGACGGCGGACCGGTGCGGCTGCGCACGGGCATGGGGCTCGTCTCGCAGGTGTTCGACGAGCAGGACCTGGCGCACCTGAAGGGGCACCTCGCTATCGGCCACACGCGCTACAGCACGGCCGGAGGCTCGCTGGCGCGGAACGCGCAGCCGATCGTGGTCGGAGACCCGGAGAACGGCACGGAGATCGCGGTCGCGCACAACGGCAACCTCGTGAACGCCGACGTGCTGCGCGAAGACCTGTTGGCGATGGGCGTGACGCTGCGGGGCACGGCCGATACGGAGCTGATCGCGCACCTGCTCACGCTGGCCCCCGCGGGCACGTGGGAAGAGCGCTTCCACTACGTGATGCGGCGGGTGAGCGGGGCCTACTCACTCACGATCATGACGGCGGACACGCTGTTCGCCGTACGCGACCCGCTGGGCGTGCGTCCACTCTGCCTGGGGCGGCTGGGCGAGGGCTGGATCGTGGCCTCGGAGTCGTGCGCGCTGGAGCACCTGGGGGCGACCATCGAGCGGGAGGTGGAGCCGGGTGAGGTGATCCAGATCGACGCCACCGGAATCCGCAGTTTCTTCCCGCTGGGGACATCGAGCCGAACGGCGGGGTGCACGCTCGAGTACGTCTACTTCGCGCGGCCCGACAGCCGTCTGTCGGGTGAGCTCATCTACCTGGCGCGGGAACGGCTGGGGGAGGAGCTGGCGCGGGAGCAGCCGGCGCCGGAGAGCGCGGACCTCGTGATCGGCGTGCCCGACTCGGGCATTCCGGCGGCGATCGGGTTCGCGCGGGAGTCAGGGTTGCCTTACCGCGACGGCCTCGTGAAGAACCGCTATGTGGGCCGCACCTTCATCCAGCCCGACCAGCGCATCCGCGACGTGGGTGTGGCGCTGAAGCTGAACGCGATGCGCGAAGTGCTGGAAGGGCTCCGCGTGGTGGTGGTGGACGACTCGATCGTGCGAGGCACGACGAAGCCTCGGGTGATGGACCTGCTCCGCCGGGCGGGGGCGAAAGAGGTGCACGTGCGCATCGCCTCGCCGCCGATCATCGCGCCCTGCCACCTGGGCGTGGACATGGCGACGCGCACGGAGCTGATCGCGGCGAACAAATCGGTGGCGGAGATACGCGAGCACATCGACGCCGACTCGCTCGGGTACCTGAGCGTGGCGGGTATGGTGCGGGCAACGCGCCAGCCGGCGGGCTCGCTCTGCAACGGCTGCTTCACCGATCGCCACCCGATGGACGTGCAGGACCAGCTCCCGCTGGTGGCGCCGCGCGCCAACCGCGAGCTGGCGGCCTCGCGACCGCGGGGCGGCTGACCCACCGGCACAACCCGGGGGATAGACGTGAGCGCCTCAGGCGAACCGACCCGAGGGGCGCGGGTGGTCGCCGCCTACCCCCAGCTGTTCACGAGCGACATGGAGCGTGCCGTGCGCTTCTACCGCGAGCTGCTGGGCTTCGAGGTCCGCTTCCTTTTCGGCGAACCGCCGGTCTACGCCCAGCTCTCGCGGGATGCGGTGCGCCTGAACATGCGTCTGCTCAACGCGCCCGTCCTTGACCGCGAAGCGGCCGAGCGGAGCGAGCTGCTGGCGGCCTACCTTGAGGCCGATGACATCGAGGGCCTCTACCAGGAGTACGCGGGCAAGGATGTCGACTTCTACCAGCGGCTCAAGACGAAGCCCTGGGGCATCGCGGGTTTCATCGTCCGCGATCCCGACGGCAACCTCCTGAACTTCTCAGCGCCTCCCGACAACTAGCGCGAGGGCCGAACGAGCGGCGTTCGCTAGGGAAAGTCTGAACAACTCGCCAGAGCGAGCGAGCAGATGCGATCATGGCGCGTGAACCGGAGAGGGAGGGTGCCCCCATGCATCAGCCGACGTTCGCCAGCGTGGAGTTCGAGCAGAAGAAGCGGAAGACGCGGCGTGAGTTGTTCCTCGAGCGCCTCGACGCCCTTGTGCCCTGGGATGAGTTGGAGGGGCGCATCGAGCCGCACTACCCGAAGGCGGGACGGGGACGGCGGCCCTACCCGCTGGCGGTGATGCTGCGCAGCCACTGCGTCCAGCTCTGCTACAACCTCAGCGACCCCGCCATGGAGGACCTCCTCTACGAGGCCGAGTCGGTGCGCCGCTTCTGCGGTCTCACCCTGACCGAGGCCATTCCCGACGAGAGCACCATCCTCCACTTCCGCCACCTGCTGGAGCGCCACAACCTGGGGACGAAGCTGTTCGAGACAATCAACGCCCACCTCGCCCGCCGCGGCCTGCGCCTGCGCGAGGGCACGATCGTGGACGCCAGCATCATCGAGGCGCCCTCGTCGACGAAGAACCGCCAGCGCGCGCGCGACCCGGAGATGCACCAGACGAAGAAGGGGAACGAGTGGCACTTCGGCATGAAGCTGCACATCGGCGTGGACGCCGACAGCGGGCTGGTGCACAGCATGAGGGCGACGGCGGCGAACGTGGCCGACGTGACGGAGGCGCACCGCCTGCTGCACGGCGAGGAGCGGGAGGCGTACGGCGACGCGGGCTACCAGGGCGTGGAGAAGCGTCCCGAGCAGGCGCGCGCGGAGGTCGCGTGGCGCGTAGCCATGCGACCCGGCCTGAGGCGGCTGCTTGAGCCGGGGAGCGCGGCGGCGCGGGCGGAGCGGGAGAAGGCGTCGCTGCGGGCGCAGGTGGAGCACCCCTTCCTCGCGGTGAAGCGGCGCTTCGGCTACGACAAGGTGCGCTACCGCGGTCTGGCGAAGAACCGGGAGCGGCTGGCGCTGCTGCTGGGCTTGACGAACCTGCTCAGAGCCGAGCCCCAACTCGCCTGACCCGGGGAGCAGTGCGTCCCCCGCGCCCGTCGAAGCGGGACGGGAGGGCAAAAGAAGCCCCCGCCCTCCCCCCGGCCCCCTCCCCTGCGGTCCTCCTTGTCCAATACAACCTGCTGCCGGCGGCGATTTGCTGCCGGCAGCCTACTTGCTCAGAGGATTCCTAGCGCTCGAGGTAGGGCTCCAGGAGCTGGGGCACGCGCAGGTGCTCGGGGATGCGCTCGCGGCCGACGGTGCGATCGACGGTTTCGGCACAGTGCCAGATACGCCGCTCCTGGTAGCTGACGGGGATGCCGATGAGCCCCGGGGAGTCGAGCGACTTCTGCATGGGCGTCATGTTGCGGGTGTCCTCCTCCATCACGACGGTGCGCTGGTGGAGGCGGTTGGCGCGCATCTCGACGATGGCGGGGTCGTCGTCGTCGCCCCAGTCGTTCTGGAAGGTGACCCACTCAAAGAGCGTATGGCCGATGTCGATGGGCCAGCAGAGGAGGAAGGGCATGCCGGTTGAGCCGACGGGCGTGATCAGGTTGGGAAAGATGCTGAAGGCCGTGCTGGTGCAACTCACCATCGGCACGACGGTCTCAATCTTCTTGATCGGGCCCATGGCGCCGAAGCCGCGCATCATGCTGGCGCCCGGCTTCCAGTCGAGCGGGTGCTCCATGCCCGCGGCGGCGGCGGCGCGCTTGGTGATGGGCGTGATCATGCGCGAGTGGCCGTTGGGGAAGAGCCCCATGGTGGCGCCGCGCTGGTCAAGGGAGGTGACGCCTTCCTTCTGGTGGATGTGCTTGAAGTGGTAGACCTCCTGGAAGGCCTCGACGGTGACCTTCCAGTTGCAGCTGATGACCAGGGAGTCCTTCTCGAAGAGGCGCAGGTTCTCTCCGTTGAACTGGGCCATCTGGCGGGCGATGGGGCCGAGCCAGTCGATGAGGGGCATGGCGTCTGGATCCTGGTTCACGAAGACCCAGCCGGCCCAGACCTCGCAGCGGTACTCGGTCAGCCGGCGATGCTCGTAGGGGATAGCGTCGATCTCCTCGCCGAAGGGGATGGAGACGAGGGCGCCGGTGGTGTCGTACGCCCAGCCGCGGCGCTGGCAGCGGAGCAGACCCTCGGGGAGGGTGCGGCGGGGGAAGTGCTGCTGGCGGAAGAGGCGCCCGGGGGCGTCGAACTCGACCTCGGTCCTGAGGCCGCTGTCGTCGTGCCAGGGGACGAGGGGGGCGCGGTTGGGGCTCTCGTTGCGGAAGGCGCGGATGCGCCTGTCGGCGTCGCGCACGAGGACGATGGGGGTGTCGCGGAGGGACTCAAAGAGCCAGTAGCTGCCCACCTCGGGAAGCTCCTCCTGGCGTCCGGCCATGAGCCAGGTGCGGGGCCAGAGGTGCTGCATCTCCAACTCGAAGAAGGCGGGGTCGGTGTAGCGCCCTCCGGGGATGTCGGGGAACTTGGGGAAGCCCTCGGGAGGTCCCTCGCGCGAGAACTCGTAGCGGATCTCGTTCTTCAGCTGCTCGATGAGGGCATCTTCCATGGGCAGGCCTCCGGGGGCACAACGCAGGGCTATGCGCGCCATGCGAAGTGTAGCGTGTCGAAACGGCGGGCGGGCCGTCGCCGGCTCGGTGCGAGGTTGCGCGCGCCGGTATCATCGTGGCGGTCGAGGAGGACACCATGGTCAGCTTCGAGAACGTGAACATCGACGACGAGCTGGAGCCCCTGGAGCGCACGCCGACGGAAGAGGATGCGATCCGCTTCATGGGCCAGGAGCCGGCGACGAAGAGCCGCTTCAGCGACTCGGCGACGGCGCAGCGCGAGGGCTTCCGCGGGGCGGTGGTGCCCGGACTGATGAAGCTGGCGTGGCTCACGAGCTACGCCAGCGACTGGGCAGGGCAAGGGGCGACGGTGCGGAGCGTCCGCGTCGCCTACCGGCGGCCCGATTTCGCGGGCAATCCGCTCGTCATCTCCGGGCGGGTCGTCGACAAGCGGGAGGTGGAGGGTCGCAAGCTGGTCGACATGGAGGTGGTGACGCTCATGGAGGACGGGCAGCCCTCGGTGCGGGGAAACGTGCAGGTGGAGTTCGACTCGTAGCGATGGGAACTCGTGGAGGACGGCTGGCGGTTGGTCGCCCCGAAGCGGGTGGTGGCGGCCTTCGAGGCGGGGAGGGCTAGGTCGTCTCGAACGGGTCCGTCGGCGGCTTGTCGTAGTCCAGGTACGGCGGCCAGAGCGACTCAAGCTCGCGGCGGATGGGGTCGCCATCGGGCAGGTAGCGGTGGAACTGCGGCTCCACGTCGCGCCGCTGCCAGCCGTCCCCGATGGAGTCTTCCTTGATCTTGTCCTGGAGGAGCATCAGGCCCGTCAGCAGCGACTCGGGCCGTGGGGGACAGCCCGGAACATAGACATCGACCGGGAGCAGCACGTTCACGCCGGGCGTCACGCTGTAGGCGTAGGCGAACGGCCCGCCCATCGTGGCGCAGCCGCCCATCGCGATCGCCCACTTTGGCTCCGGCATCTGCAGCCACACGCGGCGAACGGCAGGCGCCATCTTCCACGTGACCGTGCCCGGCACGATCAGCAGATCGGCCTGCCGTGGCGAGGCGCGGAAGATCTCCGCCCCGAAGCGCGCAATGTCGTAGCGCGGCATCGCCGTGGCGATCATCTCCATGGCGCAGCATGCCAGTCCGAACATCGCCGGCCACAACGACGAACGTCGCGCCCAGTTCAGCACCTGGTCGACGCTCGTGATGAGCAGGTTCTGCTGCAACTCCTCTTCCACGCCCGTGATGTCGTGGAGAGGCAGCGACTCGTAGACCTTTGTCCGATGTTCCGGCATCGCGCTCAGCCTAAGGCGACGTTTGGCCTGACGCTAGCGCCGGCCTGAGTAGTACGCCCCATCGTTGATCGGCTCGTCGATGAAGAGATCGCCGTTCCTGATCTTGAGGTTGTAGCCGCACTCCGGGTTCGTGCACGCCCATGCCTTGTAGTGAATAGGCGCACCCTGACTTCCGAAGTCCGAAAGGGGAACCAGATCGCCGTCGTCGCACCGACGGCAGCTCGGAAATTCGTCCATACCGCCACCCAAGCCCTTGGTAATGGCGGAATCCTACCAACCGCACCCCTTTTGGGGCAACGGCCGGGCAGGAGGGACCACGTTCTATCCGCGATGGTCACCCGAGGATGAACACCTCTCCCGCTCGTTTGATCCACTTCGGGTCTGGCTGCCCGGAGCCCCCGAGCGTACCGTCTGGCCTCAGGTATCGGTGGACGGTGACTACCCGCTCACCGTCGGGGTCCAGATGGTCAAGAATCTGGCTCCGTGTCCCGCGAGGTTCCCCTGGCGGCAGTCGCCCGCGCTCCTTGTTCCGCCGGAAGGTCGGCGAGGGGGTAAGTTATCCAGACTGGATCTGTGCACCCAGGCCGTCCTCGGCAAACATCTCCCGGAGGCGTGCTGCAGATACCTTTCGACGGGGAGGCGCAGCCATGAGCGATTACACGCTGGCTGATGTACGCGCAGAAGTCGAGCGGTACCTTGCCCGCGAGATCGACGCTTCGGAACTGGAGGCCCGCCTCCTCCCAATGGTGTGGGAAGAGGATGGCCCCAAGGATGTCCTCGACTTGGCCCACGAAGTCATTGGGCTTCGGTTTGAGCAGTCGGGAGGCTTTGTCACGGAAGACCAGCTTCGGGAAGATCTCCGGAAACTGGTGTCCACGGCCGCGCTCCCATAGGTTAGCTGCCGCCAGCGGCCCTTACGCCTTCGCCGGAGCCGTTCGCGCTGCCTCCTGCATATCCGCCAGCAGCAGCTCGAAGTCGGCCTCTGGGATCTCCCGCAGGTTGCCCTGGTAGGCGAGCGTCCAGTGCTCGCGCGGCCACTTCTGCGTCCACGTCAGCCGGTCGTGGTAAGGCTCGGCGTCGAGCCACTGGTCCTCGTCCAGCTCGACTAGCGGCTCCGTGTCGACACGGAACGGGTAGAGCTCGTCCGGCTTCTTGTTGCTCTGCCAGATGCGCGAGCTCTCCTCCACGATCGGCGAGGTGACCCGCACCGCGCCCGCGAGCTGTTTCTTGCCCGTCACATAGAAGACGAGGGCATCGCCCGGCTCGATGCGGTACACCATCTTGCCGCGCGTGCTCTTGAAGGCATGCCGCGCGAACCCCAGCTCGCGCGTCGTCCCGAAGATCTCCGGTCCCTGCGTCACCATCCAGTATTTCGCCACGGTTCTGCTCCTCCCCGTTCATCTCCTGTCGCGACTACGGTAGCTGCGGCGACCAATCCCCCGCGTACCCGCATACGAGGATGTCCTCGCCCAGCTGCTCGACGGTGCGCTCCCGCAGACGGAAGGCGTCTGCCGCCCGCGTGACGCCCGCCCCGCCCACGGCCGCCACTCCGTCCCCGCCGATGATACTCGGCGCGAGGAACGCCCAGACCTCGTCCACGTGCCCGCCCGCGAAGAGCGAGCCCAGCACCGCCCCTCCCCCCTCCGCCCAGATGGAGAGCACGCCCCGCGCCGCCAGCGCCGCCAGCAGTTGGTCGAGGTTCAACCCCGTCCCGTCGTGCTCACACTCGACCACCTGCGCACCGGCTGCCGCGATGGCGGCCTTCCACCCGGCGCCGGCCTCGTACGAGGTCGCCACCAGCGTTCGGCCAGGCTCGGCGAACAGCTTCGCCTGTGGCGAAAGCCGCCCCCGCCCGTCGAGCACGACCCTGAGCGGCTGGCGCCCGGCCACACGGCCCCCGGGCCGCGCCGTCAGCGAGGGGTCGTCCGCCAGCGCCGTGCCGCTCCCCACCAGGATTGCGTCGACCCAGGCGCGTTGCTCGTGCGCGTGTTTGCGTGCCGCCTCTCCCGTAATCCACTGCGAGTCGCCCCCGGCCGCCGCGATGCGCCCGTCCAGCGTCGCCGCGAACTTCGCGATTACGTAGGGACGCCCCGTCTCGCGCTGTTTCAGGTAGGGCCGCAGGAGCGCCTCCGCCTCGCTGGCCCCGTCCCCCACCTCCACCGCCACTCCGGCCTCGCGCAGCAGCGCCAGGCCCCGCCCCCGCACGCGTGGCTCCGCGTCCAGCAGCGCCACCACCACCCGCTCGATGCCCGCCTCCACGATCGCTTCCGCGCAGGGGCGCGTGCGCTTCCCCGGGAAGGGCGCGCACGGCTCAAGCGTCACGTACAGGGCGCCGCCGCGCTCGCCACCGGCCAGGGCGGCGGCCTCCGCGTGCGGTCCTCCGTCGGGCGATGTCGCCCCCGTGGCCACCACCCGGCCACCGCGCACCAGCACCGCGCCCACCCATGGGTTGGGGCTCGTGCGTCCCCGCGCCTCGCGCGCTGCCGACAGCGCCCGCTGCATGAACGGTGAGGCCTCGATCATCGCCCCAAGCTTAGCGGTCCGTCTCCCCATCGGGCTCGCGCAGAGTCCCGTAGTAAGCTTGAGGCACGCCTCCGTAGCTCAATGGACAGAGTACCTGGCTTCGGACCAGGGGGTTGTGGGTTCGACTCCTGCCGGGGGCGCCAGCACCACTTGAAGGTGGCCGCTCAGCGAGTCGATGCCGCCGTGGCGGGCTCGAGGGTCAGGCTCGCCATCTCCCCGTCGGCGCCACGGACTTTGACCTCCACCTCCGCGTCGAAGGCCGAGAGCAGTCGCTGGATCGTCCGCCACGTGGGCTGTACTTCCGCCGCCTCAATGCGGGAAACCTCAGGTTGGGTCATCCCCGCCCGCTTCGCGACCGCAGTCTGCGAGAGTCCTGTCACCCGCCGCAGCGTGATGAGGAGGCTCGCCAGTTGGTAGCGTGGCCTCACAGCGTCGTATGCGGCCTGCGTCTCCGTATCGGTGAGCAGTTCCGCTTTGAGTTCTTTCCAATCGCTCATACAAATCATCTCATCTCATGGGCAATGCCCGTAATGTCATTCCGCAATCGGCGATGGTTAAGGTTTGGGACTCCTCTCCTCTCGGGCCAGCCATGTCGCTTGCCGCGCTCTTGCCGTTTCGACCTCGGTGCGTGGCGTTCGTTGGGTCTTCTTTGTGAAACTGTGCAGCAGCCCGAACGTGCGCCGGAACCAGTGAAAGTAGATCACCCGGTAGATTCCCGCCTGATCCCGCCCACGGAGTTCCCACAGGCCGTCTCCCAGCGACCGCGCGTGAGGCATCCCCAGGCCTTGGCCATGTTCTTCGAGCAGGTCAATCACGTTAATCACGACCGCCCTTGCCTCCGGCTCCAGGCTGCGGAGCCAATCGTCGACCGGCTTCTATCCGGTGTCCGAGGTGAAAGTCCGCACGGCCCAAGTCACTGACGTGACTATAGCATTTAAGCTATGTCTAAAGGCGAGCCTTCGCTAATGTGCCCTGCCTCTACAATGAGCCCCCCATGTATACCGTGCTCGCCGGCGGCGTGGGCGCTGCCCGATTCCTCCAGGGACTCGTCCAGGTCGTCGACCCCGCCACCGTCACCGTTATCTCCAACGTCGCCGACGACGTCGAGATGTTCGGGCTGCACGTCTCACCCGATACCGACATCGTCATCTATTCCCTCGCCGGCGCCGTCAACCCCGAGACGGGCTGGGGGCTCGAGGGCGATACCTTCGCCGTCGTCGATGCGCTCCGTCGCTTCGGGTATGGACGCTGGTTCAACCTCGGCGACCGCGACCTCGCCACCGCCGTCCATCGCACCCGCCTCCTGCGCGATGGCCAGCCCATGCACGAGATCGTTGCCGAGCTCACGGGGGCCTTCGGCGTCGAGGCGACCATCCTGCCCGTCACCAACGAGCGCGTCGCCACGCACGTGCTCACCGCCGACGGTGAGATCGCCTTCCAGGACTACATGGTGCGGCTCGCCACCGAGCCCGACGTGACCGGCGTGCGCTTCGCCGGCGCCGATTCCGCAGCCCCCGCCCCGGGCGTGATCGAGGCCATCGCGGAGGCGGAGCGTCTCATCATCGCGCCCAGCAATCCCTTCCTCAGCATCGGTCCCATCCTTGCCGTCCCGGGCGTGCGCGAGGCCGTCACCGAGAGCCGCGCCCGCCGCATCGCCATCAGCCCCATCGTCGGCGGCCAGGCGATCAAGGGCCCGGCGGCGAAGATGCTGGCCAGCCTCGGCCACCAAGTCTCTGCCGCCGGCGTTGCCGCCATCTACCGCGACCTCATCGACGTGATGGTCATCGACGAGGAGGACCGCGCCCTCGCCCCCGAGATCGAGGCCCTGGGCCTCACCTGCGCCATCACCGACACGATGATGACCAGCCCCGAACGCAAGGCCGAACTCGCCTCCTCCCTCCTGGACCTCTAAGCCCTTCGTCCCACTCAGCGCGGCGCTAGCAGCGCGCCTATGGACCTCCTCCGTGTATCCCACGCTGCCGAATCATCTCCCGCTCCATCTCCATTTGCCTCTGGAGCTGTTTCCGTACCATCTCGCGGTCCACAGCCGTTGCGGGCTCCCCGCCGTTGTTTAGCAGGCGATTCGTCTTGGGCAGCAGCCACTTCCAGGGGAACTTCATCATTGCATCCTTCCCTACGAAAACTGGACGCACTCACAGTACTACCTGTCCTCTTGCCCTCGCTAGCCCTAGAAGATCGGGTTGACGATGATCGCCTGCTCGCGCTCCGGACCCACCGAGATCAGGTCCACGGGGACGCCCAGGAGCGACTCCACCCGCCGGACGTACACCTGCGCCTCCGCGGGCAGGTCGTCGAACGCGCGGAGGCCCGAGGTCGGCTCGGTCCAGCCCGGCAGCTCCTCGTAGACGGGCTTCGCCCGCCGCAGCGCCGAGGCGCTCGCCGGCATCGTCTTCACGATCTCGCCGTCGATCTCGTAGGCCGTGCAGAGCTTCAGCGCCGGTAGCCCGTCGAGTACATCGAGCCGCGTCAGCGCCAGCGCCGAGAGTCCGTTGAAGCCCACCGAGTAGCGCGCCGCGACCGTGTCGAGCCAGCCGATGCGCCGCGGGCGGCCCGTCGTCGTGCCGTACTCGCCCCGGCCGAATTCCTTGCCGTGGTCGCGCAGCCGCTCGCCGATCTCGCCGGAGAGCTCCGTCGGGAAGGGTCCGTTGCCGACCCGTGTGCAGTAGCTCTTGAACACGCCAATCGACCGCTGTACGTCCGTCGGCCCGATGCCGATGCCCAGCGTGGCCCCGCCGGCCGTGCTGCTCGGCACGCTCGAGGTCACGTATTCGTACGTGCCGTGGTCCAGGTCCAGGAGCGAGCCTTGCGCCCCCTCGAGCAGCACGTAGTCGCCCGCGCGCAGCGCGTCCACGACGATCGCCTGCGTATCCGCGACGAACGGTTGCAACCGCTGGCCGTATTCCTTGTACTGCTCGAAGCACTCCTCGAAGTCGATCGGCTCCCCGCCGTAGACGCCGGTGATCACGGCGTTCTGGTACTCCACCACCGAGCGCATGCGCGCCCGCAGGTCCTCGGGCTCCAGCAGGTCGACGATGCGGATGCCCCGCCGCGCCACCTTATCGGTGAAGCACGGCCCGATGCCCTTTCCGGTGGTCCCGATGGCGTCCGCCCCGAGGCGCTCTTCGTCGAGCCGGTCGATGAGGCGGTGCCACGGCATCACGACCTGTGCGCGCGCGCTCACCCAGAGCTTGCTCGTGTCGATACCGCGCGAATCAAGCTGCGAGATCTCGTCCAGCAGCACCTCGGGGTCGACGGCCACGCCGTTGCCGATGAGGCAGGTCTTTTCCGGGTAGAAGATGCCCGCGGGCACGAGGTGGAGCTTGAACTCCCCCAGCTCGTTCACGATCGTATGCCCGGCGTTATTCCCCGCCGAGTACCGCGCGACGACACGTGCCTTTCGGGCCAGCAGGTCGACGATGCGGCCCTTGCCCTCGTCACCCCACTGCCCACCAACAACCACAACAACCGGCATGGTGGACTCGCTCCAGGCGCTCCCCTTTTCGGGAGGCAGCCCGTCGAGAAAGTGTACAGCCTCCCGTCTCCCGCGCGAGCGGGGGCCGTCGCGGAGCCCCCCCCCGTCAGGCGACCACTGGGTTCCGCAGGAGAATCTCGGCGGGGATCCCGAGGTGTTCGTGCAGCGCGCGTGCCATCGGCATGGTCAGCGCACGCTTCCCAGACAGAACTTCAGCCACGATCACGAGACTCCCGAGCCACGGGACAAGATCGCGCTGGGTCAACCCGCTCTGGTCCATGCAAAACTCGATCGCCGTAGCTGCATCGGGGCAGCCAAAGGGGTCGTGTTTCTCTTCGTAGTGTTCCACGAGGTCGGTGAGCACATCGAGTTCCTCACCCTTAGGGCTGTCGGCCTGGCGTCCATAAGCGCGTCAATGCGCGCGAGCGCAGCCTGGTAATCAGCGTCGGTGCGGATGGGCTTCACGCTCGCCATTGCCCCGCCTCAGTCCGCATAGACCAGTGTCCTGGACTCCTCGACCGACTCCAGGAAGTACGGGTTCCTGATGGCCGAGCCGATGATCAGGTCCACAGGCTGCCCGAACAGCTCCTCCAGCGCCTCCAGCATCCCGAAGTAGGCATCCGCGCGGCCGCCGGGAGTGTCGGTCGGCTGGAATTCCACCAGGAAGTCGAGGTCGCTCCCTTCGCGTCGATACCGGCCCGTCGCGGCCGAGCCGAACAGATCGAGGCGCTGGACGCGATGACGCCGGCAGAGCTGCTCCAGCTCGCCCAGCCGGTCCGCGACGGGGGCGATCAACTCAGCCATCGCAGATTCAGTATGGGCAGCACCGCAACCCCCCGCAATCGTGCGAAACCCCCTCGCACGCACCCGCCCCCGCGCGGTAGAGTGCGGCCGTGGCCGCCATCGACATCCCCGCCCCCATGTCCGGTTCCGTGTTCGAGGTGCTGGTGAGCGCGGGCGCCTCCGTGAGCGCGGGCCAGGAAGTGATCGTGCTTGAGTCGATGAAGATGGAGATACCCGTCGAGAGCCCCGAGGCCGGCGTCGTCGCCGACGTGCTCGTCTCCCCCGAGGAGACCGTCGAGGAAGGCCAGACGCTCGTCCGGGTCGAGACCTAGGCGGACTCCCCGCCACCGCGTTCTTCCAGGAACCGCCCCCAGAGTTCGTCCCGTCTGCGCGACCCCCGCTGGTACCCCACCTGCCCGCAGATGAGCGGCCCGAAGATCTGCGCCAGCACGTATCCCCCGCCGATAAGCGCCAGGAAGGCGATCCCCAGGGCGATGCTGCGGTTGCCCACCAGGTCCGTCCCCCACACCACCAGCGCCACGAACACGCCCGCCGCGACCAGCAGCCCCAGCATCGCCCCGCCGTACACCCAGCGCTCCTCCGTGCGCTTCTTCGCGCGGTAGATAAGCAGCGCCTCCCGCGGCACGCGCTCCACCGTCGGGCGCTCCGCTGTCTCTGTGCGGCAGTAGGGGCAGCGCTCGATGTCGCGCGCCAGGCGGGCGTAGCAGAACCCGCAGAACCGCCCCGAGTTCGGCACCTGGCGGTCGAGGATCTCGTCCATCCGCTCCTGCAGCCGCTGCACGTACGGATACGGGGAGACGTATCCCGCGACCTCCTCCGGTGACGCCACCACTGCCTCCCGGGCGGTCAACCCGTGTGAATGCGAACCGTCCCCGCGAGGCCGTCGACCGTCACCGTCGCCCCGTCGGGGATGCGCTCCGTGCCCTTTTCGGTGCCGGTCACGCAGGGAATGCCGTACTCCCGCGCCTCGATGGCGGCGTGCGAGAGCACCCCGCCCTCGTTCGTCACGATGGCCCCGGCCGTGGTGAACACCGGCATCCAGGAGGGCGCCGTGAACGGGCAGACCAGCACCTCGCCCGGCTGCAGGCGCTCCGCCTCCTCCAGGCTGAAGACGACACGCGCGCGTCCCGTCACCACCCCGCGGCTTGCGCCCGTGCCCTTCAGGAGCAAGGGGTCGCCGGTCTCCTCGGCCGGGCCGCCGAACATCAGCGCGATCGGGTTCGGGGGAACGCCCGCGGGTGGCGCCGGCGGCGGCGGCCCCAGCGTGAGCGGCGGCGGCAGTCCCGCCCACGAGGCGAGGTCGGCTTTGCGCCGGCCGATGGTGTCCAGCAGTGCCCCCGAGGGGTCCACAGCAAGTTGCCCCACCTCGCCCAGGCGCAGGTGGAAGATGTCCTCGGCGGAGGCCAGCGCCCCGCGCTCCTGCAGCTTTCGCCCCAGCGCGAGGCAGGCGGGACGGAGCGCGCCCACGCAGTTCTGCTGCCAGTGCGCGCGACCCTCGATGACGAAGACGTAGTCCGCCGTCCCCTCGACCAGCGAGCCAAAGCGCTTGCGGTCGCCGTCGTCCCCAAGCGCGGCCTCGCAGCGTGCGATCGCGGCCGTGCGTTCGCCCGCGGAGCGCGCATGCGCCGCAGCGGGGGCGCGCGATGGATCCGCTACGTAGCCCGCCAACAGGCGCAGGGCCGCCGCCGGCTCCTCCCGCCACGTGGGCGTGTGCAGCTCCCACCACGTCTGCGAGCCCTGCCCGTAGTCCTCCAGGTAGCCGTCGAAGGCGTCTCCGAACGCCTGCCCCCCCGCCGCCGCCCGTGCCGCCCCCAGGTCGCCCGCGACCGCGGCTGCCAGCAGCGCCGGCGACGCCTGCACGAGCGGCGCCAGCGCCTCCAGCTCCAGCCCCCGCGAGGCCGACTCGTTTTCAACCCCCTGGAGCAGCGACGCCACCAGCGGATCCCGATCCCCCAGCTCCCCCAGCTTCTCCTCGCAGAAGACCATCAGCGCGCTCGCCGGTCCTGCCACGACCATGAGGGGCTGCATCGTGTAGGCGAAGCCGCGGGCCGCCTCCGCGAAGTACCCCGGCAGCGCCTGCGCGAGCTCCTGCAGCGGCCAGCGCTCGTAGTCCTCCGACCACAACGCCTCGCAGATCTCGCGGACGCGGGGCAGCGCGTGCTGCTCCCAGGCGCCGCGGCCGTTCTGGTAGGGCGAAGGCTCCAGCGCGGCGGCAGGCTCCCCGCTCCCGCCACCGAGGTAGGTGTAGCCGTTGAGGTGCACGGCCCGGCCTCCGAAGGCGAGCATGAAGGTCTCGAACATCTCCTGCGCGAGTGGTGGCAGGGGACGCAGGACGTGCGGGATGAGGCGCAGCGACACCTCCTCCATTCCCGGGGGCGGCTGGAAGGTGCTGGTGGTTGTCATGGGTGCTCCGTGGCCGGGGGTCACGGCATTGTACGGGCGTGATCCCGAAGCGGCTGCCGCGACCGCTGCCTCCCTAGCGCAGACCCCGCGCCCGCGCCCGCTGGTGTTCGACCTTCGTGCAGCGGTTCTGCGTGGCGGCGAGGCCGGCCGCCTGAGCACGCTCTACGGCCGCATCGTTCACGATGCCCAGCTGCAGCCACACCGCCCCCGCCCCGACGGCAATGGCGTCGTCCACGACCGGTCCCGTGTGTTCGGACCGCACGAACACGTCGACGACGTCCACGTGCTCGGGGATATCGTGCAGGGAGGCGTAGGCGCGCTCACCCAGCACCTCGCCGGCGGGTTGCTGCACCGGCACGGGGATGATGCGGTACCCCTGCGACTGCAGGTACTCGGCCACCTCGTAGGCGGCGCGGTGCGATCGCGCGTCGAGCCCCACCACGGCGATCGTCTTCGCCCCCAGGAGGGCGTCGAGGGCGGCGTCGTTACTCATCTGGCGTACCCGTGATGGCCTCTTCCTCCGACAACTCGACGAGCTCCCAGCCCTCGGGCAGCACCACCTCCGCTCCCGTCAGGTTCGCGATCGCAGTTGCGACGGCGAGCGTGCGGTCCATGCCGTCGGTCTGGTTCCGGGTGGGAACGGGCACCTGCGCCAGCGTGAGCCGCTTCCCCGACTGCTTCACCAGTACCAGCGCGAACTGTCGCAGGGTGTCGGCTTCCTCGCGCCAGCGGTCGGGCGTGTCTCCCTCGACCGTGATGGCGAGGTGGTCGATCTTGGGGAAGGGCACGAGCTCGCGCGTGCCCACCCCCATCCCCAGGTAGCCCTGCTGCCAGGTCGCCGCGCCCTTGCGCCCATCGATCACCACGTCCGCCCCCATGACGGCCGTCACCAGGGCCATCACGGAGATGGGGAAGACCAGCAGGGCGAACAGCAGCAGCCCGACCAGGAAGCCGAAGGCCAGGTCCCCGGCCTCGATCGCGATCAGCGCGCCCGCGCCCCCTCCCAGCGCCACTCCCAGCGCCGGCAGCACGACCGTGCTGCGGGCGCTGCGGATTTCGATCTTGTCGTCGCCGATGAGGGCCAGTGAGCGGTGCAGGAGCACCTCGTAGCGCCCGTCCCGGCGGCGTTCGGCCACATGGCTGGGAAGAGCCGCATCGACCATGCGGGAAGCGTAGCAGGGAGGCGCGCAGGGCGCGCCGCCGCTCGCGAGTGATCGGGCGCGGCTGTACGCTAGCGGGAGATGAACGAGCTGTTGCGCTCGCGCACCCGTGTTCTCGTGACGGGCCTCGGGGCGGTTACCCCCGCAGGCACGAACGTGCGCGACTTCTGGGAGAACATGCTCGCCGGGCGCTCCGGCATCGACCACATCACCTTCTTCGACACGACCGACTTCCCCTGCAAGTTCGCCGGGGAGATCACCGAGTTCGTGCCGGCCGACTTCATGGACCGCAAGGCCGCCCGCCGCATGGGCCGTTTCTCCCAGCTCATGGTCGCCGCCGCCCGCGAGGCCATCACCGACGCCGCGCTCGACCTGGAGTCGCAGAACCTCAACCGCATCGGCGTCCTCGTCGGGAATGGCGGCGGCGGCTATCCCGGCATCCAGGAGGCCGCCTATACGCTCTTCAAGCGCGGCGGGATGCGCATGGACCCGCTCTTCTTCTCCAAGCAGCTGGCCAACATGGCCGGCGCCCAGGTCGCGATGCAGTTCGGCCTGCGCGGCTACAACGGCACCATCGTCACCGCCTGCGCGGCGGGCACCCAGGCCATCGGCGAGGCCGCCCTCTTGATTCGCACCGGCCGCGCCGACGTCTTCCTCGCAGGCGGCTGTGAGGCCGGCATTAGCGAGCTGGGTCTTGCCGGATTCTGCGTGATGAAGGCCGTCACCAGCTACGAGGGCGACCCCACCAGGGCCAGCCGCCCCTTCGACTCCGCTCGTGACGGCTTCGTGCCCTGTGAGGGCGCCGGCGCCCTCGTGCTCGAGAGCGAGGAGCACGCCCTGCGTCGCGGCGCGCCCGTCTACGCCGAGGTTGTCGGCTTCGGCTGCACTTCCGACGCCTTCCACGTGGTCGCGCCCCCCGAGGGCGGCGAAGGCGCCGCCCGCGCCATGCAGGAAGCGCTCGACGATGCCGGCATGTCCCCCGACGTGATCGGCTACATCAACGCCCACGCCACCAGCACCCCCGCCGGCGACGCCGCCGAGACGAGCGCCGTCAAGACTGTCTTCGGCGAGCGCGCCTACGACATTCCCATCAGCGCCACCAAGAGCCTCATCGGCCACGGCCTCGGCGCCAGTGGCGGCATCGAGACCGTCGCCTCCATCAAGACGCTCGAGACCGGCCTCGCCCACCCCACCATCAACCTCAAGAACCCCGACCCCACCTGCGACCTCGACTACATCGCCGAGGGCCAGCGCCGCGTCGACGCGAGCGTCGTCATGAAGAACAGCTTCGGCTTCGGCGGCCAGAACAGCTGCCTCGTCCTCTCCCGCTACGAGCCGTAGGAATTTGGGGGCGGTAGGATGGGACAGGCGAGGGACTGCGCGAATGACGACGCTTGAAGCCGAGCCAGCGAAGCCGGTCTCTATCGAGCTGGAGTTGTCGTGTTCCGAGTCTGGCCAGTGGGTCGCAATTGACCACTTGGTCGGTGAGTACGGCGAGGGTGTGACGTGCGAGGAAGCCGTGCGTGACCTGATCGGAACGCTTTACGAGAGCCGGGAGTTGCTCAGCGAGAGGCGCGAGTACCTGAGTGAGGACTTGGCCCACCAGCTGACCGTACTTGAGACCCTTCTCCCGCCTGCCTAGCCCCTAGGCCGACCCGTGCCGCAGGAGCTGGCCCGGAGTCGCGCCCGTGCAGTCGCGGTCCTCGAACGTGACCTCGCCGTTCACGAGCGTGTAGCGATAGCCCTCGGCCTTGCGCACGCGGCGCCAGGCGCCCGCCGGGAAGTCCCACGCCTTCTCGATCGGCAGCATCTCCAGCTTCTCGTAGTCGTAGACCAGGATGTCCGCCGGTGCGCCCTCGCGGATGCAGCCGCGGTCGCGGAAGCCCGCGGCCAGCGCCGGGTAGGCCGAGAGCCGCCAGTGCGCCTGTTCCAGGTCCATGATGCCCGCGTCCCGCACCCAGCGCGCCAGGAACTCCGTCGGGTAGGCGCCCAGGGTGATGAACTTCGTGTGTGCGCCGCCATCCGAGACCCCCGGAATCGCGACCGACGAGTTCGCCACCTCCGCCATCGCTTCGGGGTCGGTGGGTCGCGGCGGCGTCACGAACGTGGCCTGCAGGTCGTCCGCCAGCGACAGGTCGAGGAAGGCGTCGATGATGTGCTTCCCCTCCCTCTCCGCGATCTCCGCCAGACCGTGCCCCTCGTAGTGCTTCAACTCGGGGCTCTCGACCTCCTCGACCGTGAGCTGGGCGATGCCGGAGACGTTCGCGCCCCCGCCCGCCGCCTTCATCTGCGATTCCGTGCCGCCGCCCGCGATCGGACCGTGGCCGGCGTCGAACTCCTCCCGCAGCGCCCGGCGCTGCTCGGGCTCGCGCATCTTGCGCATGCGCTCCTCGCGCGTCCCGATCGTGACCTCGCGCCAGATGGGGCTGGAGTCGAACAGGTTCCAGTCCTCCAGGTTGAACTCAAAGCCCACATCCACCGTCAGCGCCTGCCCGAAGATGCGCAGGCCCTTGGCGTTCGCCTCGTCCAGCTTCTCGATCATCAGCCGGTGCGGAGGCGTGTTCTGGCCGTGCTGGTCCGTTGCCGGAGCGAGCAGGTTCCAGATGACGGGCCGGCCGCTCACCGCCGCCACCTTCTCGGCCGCGTCGAACGGCCCCGAGATCTGCGCGAAGCCCTTGCCCACCTTCCCCATGACGCTGGCGAACGCGAGCAGGTCCTCCTCCGACATCAGGTCCGTGATCATCGGTGTGCCGTCGTAGTCGCGCTGCACGCTCCCCTCGCCCCCAAGCTGCACCGAGAAACCGCAGGCTCCGGCCTCCAGCGCCTCCTCGAACAGGCGGCACATCTCGTTCCGCTCGGCCTCCGTGGCGGGCCGGCTCTTGGCCGCCTCGATCCCCATCACGTACGCCATCAGCGGGTTCAGGCCGACGTAGCTGAGCACATTGATGCCTTTGGGCGTGCGTTGCAGGCTGTCGAGGAACTCCGGGTACGTTTCCCAGTCCCAGGCCATCCCCTCTCGCATCGCTTCCATGGGCACGGCCTCGTTGCGCGCCATGGTCAGCATGGCCCGCTCCCGGTCCTCCGACCGCACCGGCGCGAACCCGAACCCGCAGTTCCCGATGACCACGGAGGTCACTCCGTGCCAGCCCGAGATGGAGCAGTACGGGTCCCAGTACACCTGCGAGTCGTAGTGCGTGTGCAGGTCCACGAAGCCGGGCGCCACGATCAGCCCCTCGGCGTCGAGGACGCGCGCCCCCTCCTCGTTGTGGATGCGCCCGATCGAGGCGACCAGCCCGTCCTTGATGCCGATGTCGGCGCGGAAGCGTGGAGTGCGCAGGCCGTCGATCACGGTGCCGCCGCGAATGATGGTGTCGAACATTGTGAGGTTGCCTCCAGTAGTGCCTTGCGAACGATCCGCGCCGCGAAGCGGGCGCGGAGTGCCATATGGGGAGGGTACCACCGTGCCGCCTGCTTCGGATGGTCCACATACAGGAATGCGGATACGTCCAGCATGCGTTCGCCCTGGCGCATACTGCGCCCATGCCGTGGGTGAACGACGAGAACGCCCCCGCGTTCGTCGACCTCTACGAGCTCACGATGGCCGCGAGCTACTTCGCCCACGGCCTGAACGAACCGGCCACCTTCGAGCTCTCGGTGCGGCGGCTGCCGCCCGGCCGCGGCTTCCTTGTGGCCTGCGGTCTCGAGGACGCCATCGACTTCCTCGACGGCTTCGCCTTCAGCGCTGACGCCATCGACTACCTGCGCTCCCTCGGCGCCTTCGACGAGGCCTTCCTCAAGGCCCTCGGCCGCCTGCGCTTCAGCGGCGATGTCTGGGCCGTGCCCGAGGGCGAGACCGTCTTCGCGGAGGAGCCCCTCCTCCGCGTTACCGCCCCCCTGATCGAGGCGCAGCTGGCGGAAACCTTCCTTCTGAACGCCATCTCCTTCCAGACGATGATCGCGACCAAGGCCGCCAGGGTCGCCCTGGCCTGTGGAGACCGCACCTTCGTCGACTTCTCCGGCCGCCGCGATCACGGCGCCGACGCCGCCCTCAAGGCCGCCCGCGCCTCCTCCGTGGGTGGCGCGACCGCCACCTCGAACGTGCTCGCTGGCCAGATCTACGGCCTCGACCTCAGCGGCACGATGGCCCACTCCTACGTCCTCTCGTTCGCTGATGAGAGCGAGGCCTTCCGCGCCTACGCCCGCGACTTCCCGAAGAGCGCCGTCCTCCTGATCGACACCTACGACACGATCGAGGGCGCGCGCCGCGCCGCCACCGTCGCGAACGAACTGCGCGCCGAGGGCGTCGCCATCCGCGGCGTGCGCCTCGACTCCGGCGACCTGGGCGCGCTCGCGCGGGACGTACGTCGCGTGCTCGACGCGCAGGGCTGCGCCGACCTCGCCATCTTCGCCTCCAGCGACCTGGACGAGTACCGCATCGCCGAGCTGGTCGCGGGGGGTGCGCCCATCGACGCCTTCGGCGTGGGCACGCGCCTCGGCACCAGCGCCGACGCGCCCTCGCTGGGAGCCGTCTACAAGCTCGTCGAGGGTGCGCGCGGTCCCGTCATGAAGCGTTCCGCCGACAAGGTGAGCCTGCCCGGGATCAAGCAGGTCCACCGCGAGGAGCGCGAGGGCCGGGCGGTCGCGGACACCATCGCCCTTGCCGGGGAGTCCGCCGTCGGTGGCCGTCCCCTCCTGGAGCAGGTCATGGCCTCCGGCGAGCGCCTCGCGGCTGCGGAGCCCCTCGCCACGCTGCGGGAGCGGTGCGCCGCCGCCGGCGCCCGCCTCCCCGAGGCGGCCAGGCGCCTCGACGCCCCCGCCGCGGTCTACCCCGTGCGCCTCTCGGGCGGCCTCACGAGCCTTGTCGAACGGCTGGGCGGCTGAGGGCTAGTCAGCCGCTTCCGGCAGGCTCGCGACGTACTCCTGGATCGCGTCGTACACGCGCCAGAGTTCGCGGTCCTTCTCGATGGGGTAGGAGGGAGGCGCGATCCGCACGCCCGGAAAGGCGTCGATCACCTCCTGGTGGTCGTCGATCACGTAATCGGGCGTAAACGGCACCCCCAGCTCCTCCAGCCGCTCATGATGCCGGTACAGCGGCTTCCAGTAGCAATCGATGATGTGCTCGTGCAGGTCGAAGCGCCGCACGATCTCCCAGCGCGGCCCGTTCCCGCTCCACAGGTAGACCTCGTGGCCCTCCTCGCGCAGCTGCTCGAACACCTCCACCACCCCCGGCCGCAGCCGCACGTCCCACGTGATGATCGTGTCGTCGACGTCGAAAAAGATGCGCATGGCCGTCGATTCTCCGCGATCACGCCGCTAGCCGCGCGGCGCTACCGCCCCGCCGCCAGCCGCAGCGATGCTTGTCAATCCCCTGGCCGGCGCGAACGCTGAGTTTTCCACCGGCCTAGCGGCTTTCCGCCAAGCGGAGCGATGCCTGGAAGACGTCGTTGAGGATCTTCGTGCGCAGTTCGCCCTCGGCGAAGACCGGGCGGTAGAGGTCTTCGATCACGTACGGCGCGAAGCGCAGGTTCACCAGGCGCGCGCCCCAGAACGTCGCCTCCAGCAGGTACCCCTGCCTGTGCCCCTCCAGCCGCGTCTGGTCGTAGATGAAGTTCCCCAGCGCGTAGGCGACGAACGCCTCCGCCCACGGTTCGATCGCCTGCACGTGGTGCGCCTGGTTCCCCACCACCAGCATCGCCCCCGCCTCCACCGCCGCCCGCAGCGCCTTGATGCTGCGCGGGCTCGGGTCGTGCGTGTCCTCCGTGCCCGACTGCACCTGCACGATGACCACGTCGACCTCCGCCGCCAGCGCGCTGATACGCGCCCGGAAGCGCTCCAGACTCAGCTCCGAGGCGGGCCGGAAGAAGGCCGGCTGGCCCGTCGCGTTCTCCTCGCTGTAGTCGTCGTCCAGCGGCGCCGTCCCGGGCCGGTCCGGACCCGCCTCGAGGAAGTAGGCGGCCACGTCGTCGAACCCGAGGATCCCGAACGTCGTCTCCCCCACCGAGAATATGGCCGGCGCCAGCGCCTCCTCCAGGTTCTCGCCGCCGCCCACGACGGCGATTCCCGCCTCCTCCAGCAGCTCGATCGTGCGCAGGAAGGCCTGCGCTCCGCATGGCTCCGCCCCGCAGTCGAATACGTGGTTCGTGGCCACCGTCACCTCGTCGAAGCCCGAGAGCGTGAGCGCTTCGATCACCTGCGGCGGCGAGCTCAGATTGACGTGCGGGAAGCAGCCGAAGGGCTCGGCGATGTCCTGGATGCTTCCGTCCACCGACCCCAGGGTCAGGTCGGCCGAGGCGAGGTACTCGCCCACCGGCCCGCGCAGGGCCGCCCCCCAATCCCCCGTCGCCTTGATCTGCGTCAGCGAGCAGCGCGACTGGAGGATGTCGCCCGTCGCGATCACCGTCACCGGCTCGGGCAGGGGCGCCGAGTGCTGCGCAACCAGCATGTCCGCCGCCATGCGCCCCTCCTCGGTCAGCGCCACCATGGTCACGGCCTCCACGTACGGCCACTGGCTGGCCTCGCCCCTCCCCCGCACCAGGTCGATCCCGCTGACTGCGATGGCGGTGACCGTTGGCCCCACCTCCTCGATCGGCACGAAAGCCCACGCCCCCGAGTCGAGCGTCATCGCCGCCAGCAGCTCCTCGTAGGTCGCGAACGTCTGCGCCGGGGCCACCGGCCCGAAGCCGGCCACGGCCTCGCTCCTGGCGCCGGTCGCGACCGCGAAGGCGTGAACCGGACCCGCGATCCCCCCGACCTCGCTCCAGTCCGTGATCACCCCCCGCGCCAGGTCCTCCACTTGGGTCTGCGTGAGCGCGTCCACCCCCACCCCCATTGCTGCGACCGGCACGTAGTAGCGACTGACGATGCGGTAGACGTCCCCTCCCCCGGGGAGGAACCCGAGGTCGGTCGCGTTGTCCGAGAGCACCAGGTTCCCGCTCGCCAGCTCCGCCGGCAGGTCACCGGAATAGGTGACCTTGGCCGGCATCGCCATCGCGGTGGGCGTCGGCGAGGGGGTGTCCGTCGGTGCGGGTGTGGGAGGTGAGGTGGGCGTGGCTGTAGGGGCTGGCTGCGTGGTGGTGCCGGTGGCCGTGGCGGTGGAAGCCGGCGGAGCGGTGCTCTCCTCGCCGTTCATGACCCAGTCGACCAGCAGGACAATAAGCGCGCCCAGACTCATGGCCAGGACCAGGAGCGAGAAGGAAAAGGCCCGCTTCACGAGCCGAACGCGTCTCCCCCGCGACGCCTCCCCGTTGCCAGCATCCGAACTGCGCATCTGGCCATAATCGATGGGCGAGGTGTAAACGGTCAACGAACGCCGCGCGGATGCACCGCCGCGGATGGCGGCGGCGACCGGCCGTTGCGCGATCCCCGCCGCCCCTTCACGATGCGCGCATGAGTGACCTGCCCCGCCTCATCCTCGCCTCCGCCGACCCCGACGAGCGCGCCGACCTCCGCGCCTTCCTCGCCGACGCTCCCGTCGAATGCGTCGATCCCGAGACGCCCCCCGAGTCCCCCCGGGGGGGCGACTACGCCGCCCGCGCCACCGCCCGCGCGCGCGCCTGCGCCGAGGCCACGGGCGAGCTGGCCATCGCCCTCTGCGCGGGCCTCGAGGTGTATCCCATGGACCTGCAGCCCGGGGCCCTCACCGAGACCTTCCACGCCGGCCTGTCCGACGAGGAGCGCTGCCAGGCGCTGCTTGCCCGCCTCGCCCAGACACCCATCGGTCAGCGCATCACCGTTGGACGCGCCGCCGCCGCCCTCGCCACCCCCGGCGACCCCAACGTCGCTGTCTCCGTCGCCATCATCGAGTGCGAGATCCCCATGGAACCCCGTGGCGAAGGTGGCTATGGCCTCGACGCCGTCACCCAGATCCTCAGCGGCAAGACCCTCGCCGAACTCGACGACGACGATCGCGCCCGCCTCGGCCACCGCGGCAAGGCCGTCAAGCCCCTGCTCAAGCGCCTCGGCTGAGGCCTACGCGCCCGACTCCTGCGCCTCGCGCCAGCGCGGCCGCGGCAGCGTGCCCGCCCGGAACGCCGCCAGCGTCTCCGCGATTGCCTCGTCGATCGCCGCCAGGAAGGCCTCTTGCGTGCCGTCGTTGTGGAAGATGCGGTCGGCCGCCGGCGCGCGTTCGCGCCAGTCTCGCGCCGAGGCCAGCCGCTGCTCCGCCTCCTCCCGCGAGAGCGAGCGCGTCTCCATCAGCCGCGTGATCGCCGTCGCCTCCTCCGTCACCACCAGCCAGGCCGCGTCCGCCTTCGTCATGTAGGCGTTCTCCAGCAGGTTCACGGCCTCCAGCACGCCGATGCCGTCCTCCGGCAGCTCCTCCCGCCAGCGGTCGAGCAGCGCCATGAAGTAACCGGGGATGTCCCCGATGGCTGTGCGCAGGGCCTCCATCCGCTCCGGCTTGCCGAACACCATGCCCCCGAGCACGCGCCGGTCGATGACGCCGTCCTCCCCCACGACCTCCTCGCCGAACTCCGCCACCACGCGGTCGAAGCCGGGCGTGCCCGGCGCGTACATGCGGTGCACCTCGCGGTCGGCGTCCATGTGGAGGGCGCCGTGAGCTTCCGCGAGGCGCCCGCAGAGCAGGCTCTTCCCCGCCGCGATCGAGCCGGTGACGCCGAGTACGAGGGGCACGCCGTATTCTAGGGTCCAGAAGTCCATGGAAGCTTGCGAAGCGGCCGACGCGATTCACACCACCTTCCCCGATCTCGGCGAGGCCCCCGTCCGTCCCCTCAAGCAGGGCTGGTCGTACTGGACCTTCGCCCACGGCGACCGCGTTTTCCGCTTTCCCCGCACCGCCGCGGACGCCGGCCTTCTGACTCGCGAGCTACGCCTCCTGCCGCTGATCGCGCCCCACCTGACCGCCCCCGTGCCCGTCGCCCAGTGGGTAGGCGAGTGGCAAGGACGCCCCTTTGCGGGCTACACCGCCATCGAGGGCGAGCCGCTGCGGCGCGAGGTGCTCTTCGGACCCGGCGGCGGGAACATCGCGCGCGAGATCGGCCAGTTCCTCACTGCCCTCCACAACACGCCGCTGGAGCAGGCAGCGGAGGCGCTCGCCGAGCCAGTTCCCGAGCACAGATCCGACCCCTCAGACTGGCTCGAATCGATCCGCATGCGGGTCTTCCCCCGCCTCTCCGCCACCCTGCGCGTCGCCGTCGACAGCGGCTTCACGCGCTACGCCCGCGACCGCCTCGCCCCGCCACCCCACCTCGTCCACAACGACCTCGGCTTCGTGCACCTCCTCGAACACGAGGGCCACCTCGCCGGTGTGATCGACTTCAGCGACGCCATCTTCGGCGACCCCGCCATGGACTTTGTCGGCCTCCTCGCCGAGGGCGGCTGGCACGCCGTCGACGACGTGGTCCGCTTCTACGATCGCTCCCTCGGCCGGGGATTCCACGACCGTGTCGAGTTCCGCTACTGGACGGCCCCCCTGTACGACATCATCTACGGCCTCGACACGGGTGAGGAGCGCTACGTGGGCCTTGGCCGCTCGGCGGTCGCCCAGCGCATGCGCGAGGTCGGCATCCTTCCCGCCGACGCGCTCTTCCCGCGCTAGAATGCCCCCGCTCACAAAGGGGGCTCCTATGGAGATCGAAGGGAAAGTCGCCATCGTTACGGGGGCCGGATCCGGTATCGGACGCGCCACCGCCATCGCGCTCGCCGCTGAGGGCGCGAGCGTCGTCGTGGCCGACATCGACGCCGTGGGCGGCGCCGCCACCGTCGCTAAGATCACCGGCGCCGATGGCTCCGCGAGCTTCGTCCATGTCGACGTCACCAGCCCGGAGAGCATCGCCAACCTCTTCGCCGAGGCCGAGGCCGTCTACGGCGGCGTCGACATCGTCTACAACAACGCCGGCGTCTCCAGCGGCGAGCCCCACTGGCCCCACGTCTCCCTTGAGCGCATCGCCGAGGAGACCCACATCAACACCACCGGCGTGATGATGGGCACCCGCGAGGCCATCCAGGCCATGCGTAAACGCGGCGGCGGCGTCATTGTCAACACCGCCTCCACCGCCTCTGAGCACAAGATCGCCTTCGACCCCATGTACTCCGGCACGAAGCGGGCCGTGACCTCCTTCACGCAGAGCTGCGCGCCCCTCGCCCAGAGCGACAACATCCGCGTCAACGCCGTCTCTCCCGGCATGGTCCAGACCGCCTTCCAGCGGAAGACCGGCGACGGCAGGCGTCCCGCTTCCTGGCTGCTCCCAGCCGTCGAACGCAACAAGGACAATATCCTCCAGCCCGAGCAGATCGCCGAGGTCGTGCTCGAGTTCATCCGCGACGACTCGAAGGCCGGGGAAGTCCGCACCGTCGACAACAGCTAGCGGCGTATCATCTCCGCGGACGGCGTCCCCATGCCGGAATTGCTCGACGATCTCCGCGTCATTGACCTCAGCGAAGGCCCCATCGGTGGCATGACCACCTTGGTGCTGGCCGATTTCGGCGCCGATGTCGTCAAGGTTGAGCGCCCCGGCGGCGACCCCTGGCGCAGCGTCGCCAACGCGCCCATGTGGCTGCGGGGAAAGCGCAGCGCCGTGCTCGACCTCAAGACCGAAGCGGGCCGCGAGTCGCTCGCGCGCCTCGCCGAGAGCGCCGATGTCGTCGTCACCAGCGGCCGCCCCGGCAAGGGGGCCGCTCTCGGCGCGGACTACGAGTGCTTGAGCGCCCGCAACCCCGCGCTCGTCTACTGCTCCATCACCGGCTTCGGGCGCGAGGGGCCGTACGCGGGCTACCCCGGCTACGAGGCCGTCGTCGCCGCCCGCATGGGGCGCATGCTCACCTTCAGCGGCCTCCCCGACCGCGAGGGCCCCGCCTACGCCGCCGTCCAGGCGGGCTCCCACGCCACCTCCCAGGCCGCCCTCCATGGCATCCTCGCCGCCCTCATGGCCCGCGAGGAGAGCGGCCGCGGCCAGCTCGTCGAGACCAGCCTCCTCCAGGGCCTCTTCTCCTACGACCTTGGCGGCCTCTTCCGCACGCAGTTCGGTGAGCGCTTTCCCGAGCTCTTTGCCGGCCTCGCGATGCCCGCCATGCCCATGCTCAACTACCACGCCCTCCAGACGAAGGACGGACGCTGGCTCCAGTTCGGCAACCTCATGGCCCACCTCTTCGACAACTACCTGGCCGCCGCCGGCCTCGCCGATGTCTTCGCCGACCCCGACTACGAGGGCAGCCCGGCGCAGTGGTCCGAGGACGCCCGCGAACGCCTGCGTGACCGCATGTTCGAGCGCACCCTGGAGCACACGGCCGACGAATGGATGGAGACGTTCATCGAGCACGGCGGCGTGGCCGCCACCCCCTTCCAGAGCACGCAGGCGGCCCTCGACGACGCCGACCTCGTGCTCAACGGGCACGTCGTCGAGCGTGAGCATCCCACCCTCGGGACGGTGCGCCAGCTCGGCGCCCTCGCCCGCCTCACCGCCACCCCCGGCGCCGCCGGCGAAGCCGGCCCCGAGCCCGGCGAGCACACCGAAGCGGTCCTCGCCGAAGCTGCCCGTCCCCGCCTGTCCGTCCCCGCCGCCCACGCTTCCGGCCCGCCCCTCCGCGGCGTCACCGTCCTTGAGTTCGCCACGATCATCGCCGCCCCCCTCGGCGCCGCCATCCTCGCCGACCTGGGCGCGCGTGTGATCAAGGTCGAGCCCGTAGGCGGCGATCCCTTCCGCGCTATGGGCGTCGCCTCCATCGGGGCCGCCCGCTGCAATGGCAGCAAGGAGAGCATCGCCCTCGACCTGAAGAGCCCCGAGGGCCAGGAGATCGTCCAGTCCCTTGCCCGCGAGACCGACATCCTCATCCACAACTACCGTCCCGGCGTCCCCGAGCGGCTCGGCATCGGCTACGAGACGCTCAAGGCGATCCGCCCCGAGCTCGTCTACGTCTACGTCAACGGCTACGGCCGCTTCGGTCCCGGCGCCCACCGTCCCTCCACCCACCCCATCCCCGGGGCAGGGCTCGGCGGGGCGCTCATGCAGATGGGCGAGGGCATGCCCCCCGTCTGCACGACCATCCCCGAGCTGCGCGAGGTCGCGCGAAAATTCTCCCGCGCGAACGAGCTCAACCCCGATCCCAACACCTCCGTCGTCGTCGCTTCCTCCTCCCTCCTCGGGCTCTACGCGCGACGCCGCTTCGGCACGGGCCAGGAGGTGTTCGTCGACATGTTCGGGGCGAACGCCTGGGCCAATGCCGACGACTTCATCGCCTACGAGGGCAAGCCTCCCCGGCCCCAACCCGACGCCGGCCTCTACGGCTTGAACGCGACCTGGCGCCTCTACCGCGCCGCCGAGGGCTGGGTCTTCCTCGGACTGGCCGTGCAGCGCGAGTGGGAGCGCTTCTGCGACCTCAGCGGCCGCGGCGATCTCGCCGCCGACCCCCGCTTCGCCACCGCCGCGGCGCGCGCCGCCAACGACGGCGCCCTTGCCGAGGCGCTCGCCGCCCTCTTCGCGGGCCGCCCCGCGGACGAATGGGAGTCGCTGCTCGCAACCGAGGGCCTCGGCTGCGTCCGCGCCGACGCCGCTCCGGTGCACCAGTTCATCGCGAAGGACGCGCATGTGGCCGCCAACGGCCTGCGCGTGCCCGTCCACAACACCAACTACGGCGAGTACGAGCGCTACGGCCCCCTCACTGCCTTCAGCGAGAACAAGCTGGAGCTCGGTGGCTTTCCCCTCGCCGGCGAGCAGGCCGGGAGCATCCTCGCCGAACTCGGCTACGACCCCGCCGCCGTCGAGGCTCTGCGTGCGAGGGGCGTCGTCTGGTCCGAGACGCCCGCTCCCCTCGCCGCCGTCACCGCCTGATGCCTGACTCGTACGCTGGCCGCCTGCTCGTCGCGACCCCCAACATCGAGGAACCCACCTTCCGGCGCACCGTCGTCCTCCTCTGCGCGCACGACCAGGAGGGCGCCTTCGGGCTCGTCCTGAACCACCCCTTGGAGGGCGAGACCGTCGACAGCCATCTGCCCGAGTGGGCGAGCCATGCCGTTGAACCCCGAGTGCTCTTCCGCGGTGGCCCCGTCTCGACCGCCTCCGTCTTCGCCATGGCCATGGGCGACGACCTCCCCGTCGACCGTTGGGGCCTGCGCATCTCCCCCGGCCTCGGCCTCGTCGATCCCGGCAAGGGCCCCGACCACTTCGAGGGCCGTCTCGGCCGGATGCGCTTCTTCGCCGGCTACGCCGGCTGGGGCGCAGGCCAGCTCGAGGGCGAGATCGCGAGCCACGGCTGGTTCATCGTCGACGCTCTCCCCGACGATCCCTTCGCCGGCGACCCCGGGGAGCTCTGGCGGCAGGTGCTCCGCCGCCAGGGCGGCGAGCTCGCCCGATACGCCACCCACCCCCTCCGGCCCGGCACCAACTGAGCGGCCGCTGCCGCTGCCCGGCTGCCCACCGCGAACGCTGGTAGCATTCCACCGCATTCACGCCGATCGAGGAGGAACCGATGGCCGCATACGTGCTCGCGCAGGGTCGAGTCGAGGACCGGGAGAAGCTCAACCAGTACCTAGCCGGAGCGGGTGGCACCCTTGCCCCGCACAACGCCAAGGTGCTCGCCTACACCGAGGAGCCCGAGGTCATCGAGGGCGAGGTCCCGAACAACCGCTTCGTCCTCATCGAGTTTGCCGACGTGGAGACGGCCAAGGCCTGGTACAACTCCGACGGCTACGCGGCCGTGCGCGGCCTCCGCATCGAAGGCGCCCCCGGAACGCTGGTGATCCTGCCGGGAATGTAGCTTGGTGATTCGTGACTGGTGACCAGTGACTGGTCACCCGCCGCCCCCCGAGGAGGGGGTGGTGGGGACCGATCACCAACCACCGACCACCGACCACCGACCACCGGCCACCGGCCACCGGCCACCGACCACCGACCCCCGACCACCGAGGTTAGACTGCCCGCGATGCAGAACTGGATCATCGCCGGGCTCGTCGTCGCGCTGGCGCTTTCCATCACGGCCGCGGTCGTGGCCCTGCAGGCCCAGCCCACCGCCCGCGTCCAGCTGCGCATCTGGGAGAGCTCCGAGGACCCCTCGCGGAACTTCCTCAGCGTCCGCCCCGAGGGCGAGCGCTGGCGCCCCGGCGCCCCCCTCCTCCCCCTCGACGACGGCCTCAGCCCCGGCGGTCGCTACCGCTACGGCGACTTCGCCATCGAGACAACCGTCCCCGAGCCCCGCCCCTTCGGCGTCGAGATCAGCGACGTCACCTGCGCCCGCGGCCGCCTCAACCCGTACCTGACCATCCGCGGCTCGGTCCGTAACGTCACGGACGCCACCCTCACGGACATCAGCATCAGCGCCGCCCTGCGCGATCGCACGGGGGTGGAGGTGTCGCAGGGGGCGGCGATCATCGCGCACAGCATCTCGCCCTGGGGCACGCGGCCGTTCGCCGTCAACTTCTACAACGCCGTCGGCGTCAAGGGCACGTGCCACATTGTCGAGATCACCTACGAGGCCAGCGTCCGCTACGACGTGCCCTCGCTCGGGGCCGGCGGCCAGTGATGAAGAACTGGATCATCGCCGCACTGGCCGTGGCCCTGGCGCTCTCCATCGCCGGCGGCGTCGTCGCCCAGACGCAGCGCACGGCCACCGTCCAGGTGCGCGTCTGGGAAAGCGTCGAGGACCCGTCGGTGCACTACCTCAGCTCGCGTCCCGAGGGCGGCTCGTGGGGCGCCACGGAGCGGCTCCAGCCGCTCACCGAGGGGTTCGTCGAGGCCGGCGCCTACCGTTACGGCGACGTCTTCGTGAACGCGACCGTCCCCGAGGCGCTCCCGGCCGGCGTCGAGCTCTACCGCATGCTCTGCGAGCCGCGCGGCTACGCCAATTACGTGACCCTCACCGGCTGGCTTCGGAACCGCACGAACGCCGCCATCGACCGGATCACGGTCACGGCGGCGCTCATCAACGAGGCGGGCGTCGAGGTCATACGCGCATACGATGTGGTCCTGCACGAGATCGGTCCGGGGGGCACGCGCACCTGGAGGATCAACTTCTTCGGCGCCCCCCACGTCCCGGGAACCTGCTCCATCGTGAGCGTCGAGTACGAGGCCACGGTCCGCCACGAGGTGCCCGTTCCCTAGGCGTAGCTCCCCGCTGACGCGGGTCGCGCCGCTAGTTCAGCGTCTCCGCCAGGGCGACAATCACGCCAACGCCGGCCAGGATCACGCTCCCCTGGATCGCCAGCGCCCGGTACATCGCCGCCCGCAACCCCTGGATCTCAGCCGTGAGCCGTGTGTCGAGGTGCTCGGTCGTCACCAGTTCGCTCGTCGCCTCCGCCACCACCTCCACGACGCCCTCCGCGAGCGACTCGTCCACGCCTCGCTCCCGAAGCCTCTGGGTCGCCCTGAGCGTATCGAACGCCACCGATATCGCCTCCTTCGCAATCGTACCACTTTTGTGTGCCGCAAACGTCCGGCCTCCGTTCCAGGGGGAGCCTGCGGAACGAGAACCAACATTCCCCCCTACACTCTTTCCCGTGGACCTGATCCTCGCCAACCGCGCGCTCGTCGATCACCACGCCCCGCCCGGCGGGGCGAGCGGGGCCGCGCCCGTTGCGGGCGGGCTCGTCGAGGCCGTGCGGCCCGTGCTCGTCCCCTGGGACGGCGCCAGGGGGACGACCTGGGTCGGGGCCGGTCGGGGCCCCCACGACCGCGCCTGGACGGACGCCGCCGGCTTCGAGCTGCTCAAGACGCCGGCGGGCCCCATCCGCCACCAGCGCCTCTACTTCGGAGAGTCCGACTGGCGCGGGCACTACGCCGAGGTGGCGAACAGCTTCTTCTGGCCCCTCCTCCACCTCGTGCGCGTCGACCTCCCCGCCAAGCGCCCCTACTACCCCACCCCGGAGCCCCCCTCGGAGGCGGCCTGGGCCGCCTACGAACGGGTCAACCGCGCCTTCGCCGAAGCGGCCCTGGCGGCGGGCGGGGCCGTCTGCTGGGTGCACGACTACCAGCTCGCACTCGTGCCCGCCCTGCTCCGGGAGGGCGGCTTTGCCGGCCGCACCGGCTTCTTCCTGCACACCCCCTTCCCCTCCCTCGCCGTCGCCGAGCCCTCCCTGCCCCCACCCGCCCGCGCGCGCTTCGGCGCGTGGCTGGCCGGCATCCTCGGCGCCGACCTCGCGGGCGTCCAGACGGAGGCCGACGCCGACCGCCTGCGCGAGGCCGCCGAGCGCCTCTGCGGCGCCCGCGTCGAGGGGCCCGACCTGCGCCTCGACGGACGTCTCGTGCGCATCGCCGCCTTCCCCGCGGGCATCGATGTGGAGGCGCTCGCGCGCCAGGCCCCGGGCGCAACCCTTCCCGCGGCCGTCCCCCCCGACCCCGCCCTCCCCCTTGTCGTGGGCCTCGAGCGCGCCGACTACACGAAGGGCGTCCCCGAGCGTCTGGCGGCCGTCATCGCGGCGCTGGAGGACGGGGCGCGCTTCGCCTACGCGGGCTTCTCCGCCCCCACCCGCGCCGGCGTCCCCGCCTACGACGCCCTCCAGGAGGAGTGCGAACGGTTGGCGGCGGAGGCATCGCGCCTCGCCGCCGAGCGCGGCCTGCCCTTCGTGCAGAGCCGCGAGGCGCTGCCCTGGAGCGAAGTGCTGGCGCTCCTCCGGGAAGCCGCGGTCGTGTTCACCGCCTCCCTCGCCGACGGCATGAACCTCGTGCCCTTGCAGGCCGCCATCGCCCAGGCCGCCCGCCCCGCCGCCGACCGCGGCGTCGTCCTCGCCGGCCGCGACGCGGGCGTCTCGTCCGCCTACGCGGACTTCGACGAGGACGGTCTCGTGCCCTTCGACCCGCTCAATGCCGGGGACGCGACGCGCGCGCTCCTCGACGCGATGGAGGGGCGCCCGGGCCGCATCAGCGACCGGCTCGTGGCCGCCGTCCGCGAGCGCGACGCCCACACCTGGGGGCGCACCTTCTTGGCCGCCCTCGACGGAGCATGACGCTCGACGCGGCGCTCGCGCACCGCCTCCGGGAGCTCCCGCGCGGGGCCTCCCCCCTGCTCGTGGCCAGCGACCTGGACGGCACGCTCGCCCCCATCGTCCCCCGCCCCGAGGACGCCCGCGTGCCGCCCCACACGCTGGCCGCCCTCGAGCGGCTCGCCGCTGGCGCCCATGTCGCCATCGTCACGGGGCGCGACCTGGCCACGGCGCGCGCCCTCGTGCCCGTACCCGCTCTCGAGTTCGTGGCCAGCCACGGCCACCAGGCGTCGTTCGATTCCCCCACCCTCCCCGCCGCCGACCCCTCCCTGGGCGAGCGCCTCGAAGCGCTCACGCGGGCCGTGGAGGCGCGCTTCCAGGACACACCCCTGCGCGTGGAGCGAAAGGCGCGCTCCGTCGCCTTCCACTTCCGCGCCGATCCCTCCCTGGCCGCGCCTCTCCGAGACGCGCTCGCGGAAGTGCCGGCCGGCTTCCGCCTCCAGCCGGGCCGGCTCGTGCTGGAGGTCCTGCCGGCGGGGGCGGGCAAGGATGGCGCCCTCGCCGCCCTCGTCGAGCGCTACCGGCCCGGCTCCCTGCTTGCGCTCGGCGATGACCTCACGGATGTCGCCATGCTGGAGGCGGCGCGCGCCCTCCGCGCGGAGGGCACGCGGGCGCTGGCCCTCGCGGTCGCAGGGGGCGCAGAGACGCCCCCGGAGGTGGTGGCCGCCGGCGATGCCGTCGTTGCTCAGGGGCAGGTAGCGGACGTGCTCTCGCTCCTCGCGGACGAGCTCGCGGGTCCTTCCTCCGCCTGACGGCGCGGGTATACTCGACACCATGCAGGGACCACCCGACCCGATGACCGGCCCCGACCGCTCGCAGGACACCTTCGACTTCTCGCAGGGCGCGCTGGGCGTGCCCGCCGACCTCGCGCGACAGATCCGGGAGGCTGCCGAGAGCCTCACCGGCATGGACACAGAGCAGCGACGCCACCTCATCATCGCCATGACCGCTGTCGTCGGAACCTGGCTCCTGCCGGTGCTCGGCGCCCGCCGCCGCCGCAAGCGCCGCCGTCGCCGGGCGTCCTAGGCTGCCGCCCCTTTCGCTACACTGGTCCCATGGCGCAGGAGTGGAGGCCGTGGCTGGAGACTGCGGAGCACGAGTTGAGGGAGGCTCGCGGTTCCCTCGGTGCGGGCAGCTATCAGTCGGCGGCGTTCTTCTCGCACCAGGCTGCCGAGGTGGCTCTCAAGGCGCTCCGGATTCACGAGGCCGACGGGCTGCCGCCGCGAACTCACAACCTCGTCGACATGGCGGAGCACCTCGAGGCTCCCAAAGAGACCCTGGCAGTAGCACGGGACCTCAATCCTCTCTACAGCGCTACCCGCGATCCTGACGTAGCCAACGGCAACCCGGGAAAGAACTACGACGAGGCCAACGCGAGCAGGGCGATCGCCGGGGCGGAGGAGGTGTTCCAGTGGTGCTCACGCCGCCTGCGGAGTTGAAACGAGTGGCCCTCGCCGAGCACGAGGCCACGCTGGCAGCTGCTCGCCATCTCGCCGCCCGGGCCGTGAGCGAGCTCGGCGCCTCGAAAGTGCTCCTCTTCGGATCCCGTGCGCGCGACGATTGGCGGCGTGGCAGCGACTGCGATATCATCGCCGTCTCCGCTCGCTTCGAGGCGATGGACCGTTGGCAGCGCTACAACGCGCTCTTCGACCTCTGGGATGGTCCCGTCGACATCGAGCCGGTCGCGTTGTCGCCCGCCGAGTTCGAGCGCAGCGCCGCGCGCAGCGGAATCGTCGCCATGGCGCTCGATGGTGGCGTGGTCGAACTCGCCTAGGCGGCTGCGGGCTCGGGCAGTTCGACCGGGCTCGTCAGGCACATTCAGCGAAAGGTAGGCAGATGTCCACGGTCCTCAACGTGCAGATGGTTGGGTTGTTCGTCTCAGACTTTGAGGGTTGCACCGAGTTCTACCGGGCTCTCGGGATCCCGTTGGAAGTCGATGCCCACGGTGCGTACCACCATGCTGAGCACTCGTTTCACGACCCGTACTTCCACTTCGCCCTGTTTCCGGCTGAGACCGAGGGGCGCTCTTCAAGCGCCCATGTGACGCTCGTCGTTGAGGACTGCGCCGCGGCGACACAGCTCGCCCTGGCAAGCGGCGGCGAGATCGTGGAGCCTCCCGCGAGCGTGGGTTACTCAGGTGGAGGCATCACAAGCACGGTGCTGGATCCGTCGGGCAACAGGGTCGAACTGTTTGAGCGACGGCGTGAATAGCTGCGGCCGCCGGGAGAGCCCGTGAGCGCCGAAGCCCTCGACGCGCTGAACCGCGAGATCGCGGAATGCCGCGCCTGCCCGAGGCTGGTCGAGTGGCGCGAGCAGGTCGCCCGCGAGAAGCGCGCTGCCTACCGCGACTGGACCTACTGGGGCCGCCCCGTGCCCGGTTTCGGCGATGCCGAGGCCCAGCTCTACGTCGTCGGCCTGGCGCCCGCTGCCCACGGGGGTAACCGGACGGGTCGCGTGTTCACCGGCGACCGCTCCGGCGACTGGGTCTACGGCGCCCTCCATCGCGCGGGTTACGCGAACCAGCCGACGAGCACCGACCTCGACGACGGCCTGCGGCTCACCGGCGCCTACATCGGCGCCATCGTGCGCTGCGCGCCCCCCGACAACCGCCCCGCCCGCGACGAGCGCGCCGCCTGCATGCCCTACGCCCGCCGCGAGCTCGATCTGCTCGGCGCCGCGCGGGTTGTCGTGGCGCTCGGCGCCTACGCCCACGACGCCGTCTGCGACCTCGTCGGGCTGCGCCCCCGGCCGAAGTTCGGGCACATGGCCGAGGCGTCGCTGCCCGACGGACGAACGCTGCTGGATTCCTACCACCCCAGCCAGCGCAACACGTTCACGGGGAAGCTCACGCAGGAGATGTTCGACGCCGTATTCGCCCGCGCCCGGGAGCTCGCCGCTGGCGCCTAGCCCCGCGCGAGCGCGACCGCCACCAGCGCCGCCGTCTCCGTACGCAGCGTGTTCGGTCCCAGCGAGGCGACGAGTGCCCCCGCCGCTGTCGCGCGTGAGACCGCGGCCTCGCTGAAGCCGCCCTCCGGCCCGATGGCCACCGCGGGCGAGCCTTGCTCCGGCAGCCTCTCCGCGATGTCGCGCCAGGGGGCGCCCACCCGGTTCGCCAGCACGAGCCCTCCCCGCCACTCCTTCAGCGCCGCCTCGAACGTCGCTAGCGGTGCGATCACCGGCAGGTAGAGGCGACCGCACTGCTCTGCCGCCTCGATGGCGATGCGTTCCCAGCGCTCGCGCCTGCTCTCCGAGAGCTCGTGGCCGCGAACCGGGCGCTCCGTCGTGATGGGGCGGAAGGCATCGACGCCAGCCTCCGTGCACTTTTCGATCGCCCACTCCATCCGGTTCGCCTGGACGTTGGCGCACCACACCTCGACGGCGAGCGGTGGTGGTGGCTCCTCCCGTACGACCTCGTGAATCATCGCGGTCAGGCGGTTGCGCGATGCCTCCTCGACCCGCGCGCGGTACTCGCGCCCGTCGCCCGCGAAGGCGAGGAACTCGTCGCCGCGACGGAGCCGCCGCGCGGCGAGGCGGCGGGCCTGTGCTTCCGGCAGCTCGAGCACCCCCGGCCTCACGCCCTCGGGCACGCAGATTCTGGGCAGGGCGTCCATCGCTCAGCCCTCGCCCGTCAGCTCCAGGAGCGCCCACTCGTGCTCCTCGCGCTCGCCTGTCAGGTGCAGGCCGTGCCCGGCGAAGGCGCCCAGGACGTCGTCCCGATCGCTCGTGAGGAAGCCGCTCGCGATGAGCCGTCCGCCGGGCTTCAGCGAGGCAGCCAGCGCCGCCGCCAGCTCGATGTCGGCCCGTGCGCTCACGTTGGCGACCGCGAGGTCCGCGGAGGGAACGCCCTCGGCGGGGAAGCCGCTGTGCATGGTCACGCGCTCGGCCGTGCCGTTCGCCTCGCAGTTGGCGCGCGCCACGTCCGCCGCGATCGGGTCGATCTCGAACGCGTCCACCCGCTCTGCGCCCAGCTTCACCGCCGCGATCGAGAGGATGCCCGACCCGGCGCCCACGTCGAGCACGTGGCCGCCCGGCTGTACGGACTCGTCGAGCGCGGCCAGGCAGAGCCGTGTCGTCTCGTGGTGGCCCGTGCCGAAGGCCTGGCCGGGGTCGAGCCGCACGATGAGCTGGCCCGGGGCGGGCTCGTACTCGACCCAGGAGGGCACGATCGCGATCCGTCCCGCCACCACGGGCCCGAAGAACTCGCGCCAGCTCACCGCCCAGTCTTGCTCGTAGAGCGGCCGCGCCGTCAGCTCGACCTCGGGGAAGTCTGCGAGCTCCTCCCGCAGGCGCTGCGTGAGCACTGCCCCAAGCTCGCTCGCCGGGAGGTAGACGCGCAGCGCGACCGGCTCTCCCCCGCGCACGGCATACCCCTCCTCGGGTTCGAGCAGGTCGACCGGCTCCTCGAGGGCCAGCCCCCCCGGGGCGGCCTCGCGCATGACGGCCGCCACCGCCTCCACGAGGGCGGGTGGCGTCTGCGCCGTGATCTCGTACCAGAGCCCGGTCATGCGAGCGCGCCCGCCGCGGCGCTAGCCGGCCACGGCGTCGCGGAGACGCTCCAGGAAGCTCTTGTTCCTGTGCGGCAGCGAGGGCGTGCCCAGCGTCTCCGCAAGCTCCTTAAGGAGGGCCTGCTGCCTCTCCGTGAGCGACTCCGGCACCACCACCGTTGCACGTACGATCATGTCGCCCCGGCGGCTGCTGTTGAGGCGCGGCACGCCCTGGCCGCGAACCACGAACTCGTCGCCGCTCTGCGTGCCCGCGGGCACGTCGAATGCCATGTCGCCCTCAAGGGTGGGAATCTCGAGGCTCGTGCCCAGGGCCGCCTGCGCCACGTTCAGGGGCAGGTCGTAGAGGATGTGGTCGTCGAGACGCTCGAAGAGCTCGTGGGGCTGCACGTCGAGCAGCACGTAGAGGTTGCCGGGCTGGCCGCCGCGCTCGCCCACCTCGCCCTCGCCCGTCAGCCGCACCTGCTGGCCGTCGTCGACGCCGGCGGGAATCTTCACGCTGATCTGGTGCGATTTGCGAATGGCGCCCCGGCCCCGGCAGTTGGCGCACGGGTTCGCGATGACGCGCCCCTCGCCCCGGCAGCGCCCGCAGGTGGAGACGTTCACGAACTGCCCGAACACGCTCTGCTGCGCCCGCCTGATCTCGCCCGCACCGTTGCACTCGGGGCACACCTCGGGCTTGCTTCCGGGCGCCGCCCCCGAGCCGCTGCACTCGTCGCAGTGCTCCATTCGCGTGTAGTCCAGCTCCTTCTCGGCGCCGAAGGCGGCCTCCTCGAAGGTGAGCGTGATGCGCGCGCGGAGGTCCGCGCCACGGGCCGGTCCGCGCCGGCGGCCTCCCCGTCCCGCACCGCTGAAGAACGCGTCGAAAATGTCGCCGAATCCGTCGAACGTCGAGAACCCGTCAAACCCCGCCGGTCCGCCCGCGCCGTCGACGCCCGCGTGGCCGAAACGGTCGTAGGCGCCGCGCTTGTCGGTGTCCGAGAGCACCTCGTAGGCGCGGTTGATCTCCTTGAATCGATCGGCCGCATCGGCCCCGGAATTGCGGTCGGGGTGGTATTCCATGGCGAGCTTCCGGTACGCCCGCTTGATCTCGTCCGCGGACGCGTTGCGGGCGATGGCGAGCACCTCGTAGAAGTCGCGCTGAGCCGGAGGCATAGGTAAGGCAGTGTAGCACCGGCTCTGTGTAGGAGAGCGCCGCCCTGCCGCGCGGCTTGACGTCCCCGCTTGGCCCGTGTGATAAGCGGAGCCCCGTGAACGGTGACGAGTTTATCCGGAGAGTCAGGCGTTACGCGAGGAGAAGCGGCCTGGAGTTCGAGATCGACTATCGACAGGAAAGGGAAGCCACGCCACGCTGTATCTGGGGACCGCCGAACGACCGTCAAGCAGTCGCAGATAGGACGCGGACTGTTGGCGTCGATGTTGCGAGACTTGGGAGTGGATCGGGAGGATTGGTAGCGATGCGATATGCCTACCCGTGCGAGATCCATCCGGAAGACCCGGTCGGGTTCTGTGTGACGTTCCCTGATGTCCGTGGCGCCCTCACCGGTGGTGCGGACGAGGAAGAGACCCTGGAGATGGCCGAGGACGCCCTGATCGCGATCCTCGCAGCGCATGTGCGGCGAGGCGAGGCGATCCCCATCCCGAGTCCCGCCGAGCCTGGCCAGCACCTCGTCCCCGTTCCGCCCCTTGTCGCCGCCAAACTCGCCCTCTACACGGCCATGCGTGAGCAGGGGGTCAGCAGCGCTGATCTCGCCTTGCGTCTGGGCGCCAGCGAGGAAGCCGTGCGGAAGCTGGTCGATCCCGACTATGGCTCACACCTCACCCCGGTCATGAATGCCCTCCACGCCGTTGGTCGCGCCCTCCTCGTGGAGGACGCGACGCCTGCCTGAGTGGCAATACGAAGCGAGCTCACCCCAACACTGCATTCGTGCCTGGCACATCCCGCACTGCGACCGACTGGCTCGACCTCCAGCTGAGCGCCCTCTTCATCCAGGACGCCAGGGGCCGCATGGTCGAGCGCAACGCCCTCGGTGGTGGCGATCCCCCCCGGTTCTTCCTGGGCCGCACAGCCGTTGGCAACCGCTGGCGCTTTCGTCACGACCTCCCCGACCAGCTCGTGGGCCAGCTCGAAGCCCTCTGCGAGGAGGAGCCTGTCGCCGGGGATCTGCGCGAGCCTCCCCGCCACGCGGCCCGCTTCTCCGCCGTCCTCGCCCAGCGCGCTCCCGTCGAGGAGACCTCGACCGGACCCGCCTACCGCTTCCCCGCCACCCTCCCTCCGCCCGATGGCGCCACTGTCCGGCTGACCGCCACGAACTCCGACCTTCTGCGCGGCGGAGACCTCGAACCCTGGCTCGAGGACATCGGGCAGAGCGAACCGCTGGTGGCGCTTGTGCACGAGGGCCGGGCCGTCTCGGTCTGTGGAAGCGTGCGCATCACGTCCGAGGCGCACGAAGCCGGCGTCGAGACCTCCGTAGGCGCGCGCGGGCGCGGCTTTGCCGTGGCCGTCGTGGCGGCCTGGGCGAGGGCCGCGCGTGAACTCGGCGCCGAACCCCTCTACAGCACCTCCTGGAAGAACACCGCCTCCCAGGCCGTCGCCCGCAAGCTCGGCCTCATCCCCTACGCTTCCGACTACTGGCTGGCGTGAGTGGCGGGTGGTCGGTGTGGTAGGGCGGTCACCGGTCACCGGTCACCGACCACCAGCCACCAACCACCCAGCGAGCAACGCGAGCGCCCCCCTACACTGTGCCCGTGCCACGCATCCCCGATGCCCACGCCGACGCCTACGAGCGCTTCGTGCGAGGGCCCTCCCTCGTGCGCGAGGCGCTCGCCGGGACCGGCCCCGCCACCCTCAACCGCCGTCCGCCCGGCCAGGACTGGTCGATGCGCGACGTTGTCATCCATCTCGCCGACGCCGAGCTCGTGCGGGCGGTGCAGATTCGACTCGCCCTCGCCGGAGACGAGGCCGACCTCCCCGCCTTCGACGCTGACCTGTGGAAGCGAAAGCTCCTCTACGTCTTCCGCGACCCCGAAGCTGCATTGAGCGGCTTCCAGCAGGTGCGCTACGGCACCGCCGAACTGTTGCGCGAATGCGCCCCCGATGCCTGGGAGCGGGCGGGGAACCACCCCCAGGTCGGGACCGTTACGGTCGCCGAGCTGCTCGCGCGAGCCGCCGACCACGTCGATGAACACGTGGCGCAGCTACGGTCGATGCGGGGGGAGTGAGGGCTAGGCCCAGACCTCGTCGAGGAGCGCGTCCTCGATGTCGAACACCGAGGGGCCGTCGGGCATGGGCAGGGGCTCGTCCAGGAGCCACCGGGGCAGGCGGTCGTCCTCCTTGTCGAAGCCGGCGCGGCGGTTGAACTCGCGCTCCGTCTCGATCGCCTCGCGCGAGAGCGCCAGCAGCTTCTCGTCGGTCATGGGCTCGCCGAAGCGCTCGCTGATGAACGCGGCCATGTCGCCCGGCAGCGCGTTCGTGAACTGGCACACGCCGACGGAGTCTACGGCCATCATCACGAGCTGTTCGTGGCGGCTCTGCTTCACGAGCGTCTCCGCGGTGGCCCCGCGCGCCGTGACCATGCCGGCGGTGTGGTCGGCGCCCTGCGGGCTCGTGCTGTAGGTGATGCCCATCCCCTTCAGGGTGCGCGGCTCCCAGGCAGGCAGCCCCTGGCCCTTCACGACCGGCACCCGGTCGATGCCATAGGTGGCGGCCACGTGCGCCGTGCCGCCCCCCACGATGCGTCCCAGCGGTGTGCCCTCGCGGATATCCTCGCTCAGCAGGCGCTTCGTCCCCTCCCAGTCGCCCCACTCCAGCACGCCCGCCTCCATGGCCACGCCGATCGCGTTCCCCACTTCGATCGTGTCCAGCCCGATGTCGTCGCAGAGCCGGTCCAGCTCGGCGACCGCGTCGGCGGGGCCGATCTCGAGGTTCGAGCCGAGCAGCGCGATCGTCTCGAACTCCAGGGCCGTCGTCACGTGCTCGCCGTTCGCATCGTTGTAGAGGATGGCGCACTTGATGATGCAGCCCGCCATGCAGGGCAGCATCTTGCCGCCGCGCTCCTTGCCCAGCTCCTCGATCACCTGTCCGCTGATCGACCCGGCGTGCTCCCAACTGCCCTCCCGGTGGTTGCGCGTCGGCATGGAGAGCACGTTCTCGCGGTTCACGAACTTGATGACGCCCGACGTGCCGTAGCGGCTCGTGTTGTGGACGCGGGGGTCCTCCAGCACCATCCTGCTGAACTTGACCACCTCGCCCTTGAACTCCTTCGCATTCTGGCCGGGCACCGTGCGAGCGCCCTCGGCGTCGTCCACGATGATCGCCTTCAGGCCCTTGGCCCCCATCACGGCGCCCGGACCGCCGCGCGCGGCGTGACGCGTCGGGCGGCCCTCCGGGTCGGTCACCGCCACCGAGGCGGAGGCCATGCGGTGCTCGCCCGCGGGCCCGATGGTCGCGGCCGCGCGCGTCCTGAGCGCCTCGCCCACGAGCTCGCGGTGGAGGTCGTAGTTGCTGCGCCCGGCGAGGTCGTCCGCGGGCGAGAGGCGGGCGCCGCTCCCGTCGATGTCGAGCCGCTGCCAGCCCTCCGGCGAGGCGCCGGAAACGACGATCGCCTTGATCCCGAGGCGCGCCAGCCGGTGCCCGATCTGTCCCCCGACGTTCGCTTCCTTGGTGCCGCCGGTGAGCGGGCTCTTGAAGCCGAAGCTCGTGCGGCCGCTCGTCGTCACAGCCGTGCCCGCCAGCAGCCCCGGCGCGATGAACAGCTTGGCCGCCTCGCTCAGGGGGTGGATACGGGCGTCCGTCTCCTCCAGCAACATGCGTGAGGTGAGAGCGCGGCCGCCGAGCAGGGCGTACTCGCGGGGCGACTGCTCGTCGGTTATCTCGCCCGTGCTCATGTCGACGCGGATGATGCGGTCGATGGCCATTCCTGCCCTGCTCTCCGTGTGACTGTGAAGGTTGGCGGAACCGTTATCGTACAGTAGCGCCCGCAGGAGGCTACCGGCCCGCCGTGCTTGTTTTCCCGAACACGTCCCCCTCAACGTGTTACAAGAATCCCACTTGCCGAACATATCGAGGGCGACGTGTTACAGAGATCACCCTTTCTGGAACATGTTCCCCCGCCCCGTCATGTCAAGAAGCCGGCGGCGGAAGAAGAGCAATGTGGGCGGCCCGCGCCGCCCCCCTAGAAGAACGGGTCGGACCAGCGTGGGGCGACCACGTTCAGGGTCAGCCAGACCGTCCCCGCCCCCAGCGCGAGCACGATCAGCTCCGGTAGCACGCGCAAGGGGGAGGCCGCCGCCGCCACCCGCAGGAAGGCGGGCCAGTTGGCGAAGCCCCAGAGCACTCCCGCCGCCAGCGCCCCCAGCACCAGCCCCCCGATGTGCCCGCCCAGCGAGATGCCCGGGATCGAGAGCGAGATCACGATGTTGATCACGAGGAAGCCGAGCACGCCCGAGCCCTGACGGTTGAAGCGTGAGGCCCGCTCCGCCACCACCACGGCCCCGCCCAGCCCGAACACCGCCCCCGACGCTCCCGCCGTGAACGCGTTCGGATCCAGCAACAGCGCGCCCAGCGAGCCGCCCAGGAGCGCCACCGCGTAGATCAGCAGGAACCGCACCCCACCAACCGCGGGCTCCAGCAGCCGGCCCAACCACCACAGCACGAGCATGTTCATGCCCAGGTGCAGGAGCCCGTAGTGCAGGAACCCCGAGGTCACCAGCCGCCAGTACTCGCCGTCATCGACGAACTGGCCGAACAGGGCGAAGTCGAAGTGCACCGATGTGACCTGCCCGCCCCACAGCGACACGTCTCCCGTCGCCACCGCCACGATGAACCAGATGGCGGCGTTGGCCGCGATCAGCGCCGGCGTCACCACCACCGGCGCGCCCACCCTCGACACCCACTGACGCGTCCGCCGCCGCCCCTCCCGCACGCACTCCGGGCACTGGAACCCGACCGCCGCCGAGACCATGCACTGGGAGCAGATCGGGCGCTCGCAGCGCTGGCAGCGCACGCTCGCCGCGCGGCGGGAGTGCCGGTAGCAGGCAGCCTGGCGGACGGTCACGCCAAGAGTATAGGGAGCCCCACGGTTCATCTTGGAGCGCAGCCGCCCTTCCCGTTAACCTCCGGGGCGCAACCCCGACCCTGGAGGATGCGTCGATGGAAGCCCCCGCCCCTGCCGCCTTCCAGGCATGGCTGCGATCCCTGCCCGGCTACGAGCAGGCCGAGGTCCTCGCTCTCCAGCCCGTCGCCGGCGGCGCTTCCAACGTCATCCTGCGTGCCCCCCTGGCGAATGCGCCCTTGCCCGCCGTCCTCCTCCGCCTGCAGCGCGAGCGCGGCATCTTCGAGCCGTACGACGTCGTCCGCGAGGCGGCCGTCCTGCGCCGCCTCGCCCGCTCCGCTGTCCCCGTGCCGGTCGTCGTCGGCGAAGAGCCCGATGCGGCCGTGCTCGGCGCGCCCTTCGCCGTCCTGGAGTGGGTCGATGCGCCCCACATGGGGGTGGCTGGCCCGGAGGCGAGCTTCACCGCCTACGTGGCCATGGTGGTCCGCATCCACGCCCTCGACTGGCGGGAGCTCGGGCTCGCCCACGTGCTCGCCGTTCCCCCCTCGGCCGCGGACGCCACCCGCGCCGAGCTCGACGTGGTGGGCGGGCGCATGGCGCGCTTCCCCGGCGCCGATGTCCCCATCCTCGGCCGCGCCCTCCACGTCCTCCGCGAGCGCGTCCCCGAGGGCGCTCCCGTCGGCTTCTGCCAGGGCGATATCAACGTCTTCAACTACCTCTTTCGCGCCGGCCAGGTCGTCGCCGTCGTCGACTGGGAGCAGGCGCGACTCGGCGACGTTCGCAACGATGTCGCCCAGGTACTGGCCCTGGGGCACCTGAAGGGGGCGCCTTTCGGCCCCGTGCGCGACCAGTTCTTCCTGCAGGCCTACGAGCGAGCGTGGGGCGCGGGTGAGCTGACCGGCATGGCGTTCTTCCGCGCCCGCTGGCTCTTCGAGCTGGGGGTCATCTACCACGGCTGGCGCGCCTTCAACGACGATCTCCCGTGGTACGCATGGGGGCGCCTCACGGAGTTGCTGGAGCTGGCTCTGGACGAGGTCGAGCGCGCCTCCGCCTGATGGTCGCCGCCGCGTTAACGGCCCCTTAATCGTTTGTTTCATACGTTCCCCGCGAGTGCCCGCCATTGATCCCCTTCCCGCCTTGTTAATAGCCAGGGCCGATCCTCGCATGGCGATGAGCCAGAGCGACCGTGATCGCGCAGGAGGCCACGCGTGGCGCTAGCGAGCGGCCCGCAAGGCTCCGACCTCGCCCGCGCGCTGCGCAAGCGGCCCTTCCGCCACCCCGGCGAGAACCTCGTCATGGTCGCGCTCGTCCTCTGCGCGGCTGTCTCCATCCTGACGACGTTCGCTATCGTCTACATCCTTTTCGCGGACGCCGTCGGCTTCTTCCGGGAGGTCTCTTTCTGGCACTTCCTCAACCCGACCAATGAGTGGCAGCCCCTCTTCAATCCACGCAGCTTCGGCGTCTGGGAGCTCGTGTTCGGCACGATCAACGTCACGCTCTGGTCGATGGTCATCGCGCTTCCCCTCGGCCTGGCCGCCGCCATCTACCTGAGCGAGTACGCCCACGTGCAGACGCGGCGTTTCCTCAAGCCCCTGCTGGAGCTGCTCGCCGGCGTCCCCACCGTCGTCTACGCCTACTTCGCCCTCACCTTCATCTCCGACGACATCCTCCTGCCGCTCTTCGGCACGAACGTCTCGTTCTTCAACTCCCTCGCCGCCAGCGTCATGCTCGCGGTCATGATCCTGCCGACCATCGCCTCCGTTTCCGAGGATGCGATGGCGAGCGTCCCCCGCGACCTGCGCGAGGCCGCCTACGCCCTCGGCGCGACCCGCCTCGAGGTCGCCTTCCGGGTGGTCTTCCCGGCGGCCATCTCCGGCATCATGGCCGCCATCCTGCTCGCCATCGCCCGCGTCATCGGCGAGACCATGATCGTCGCCGTCGCCGCCGGCTCCACGCCGAACCTCACCCTCTCGCCCCTCGAGAGCATCCAGACGATGACGGGCTACATGCTCCAGGTGGCGCTCGGCGATGCCGCCCGCGGCACCAACGACTACACCTCGCTCTTCGCGGTGGGCGCTCTCCTCTTCCTGATGACATTCGTGCTCAACGTCGGGGCCCAGATCGTCGTCCGCCGCTTCCGGGAGGCGTACGAGTAGTGGCCGTCGCGGGAACCACGCCGGAGACCGTCCGCCTTCGCGCCGAGGGCAGCGTCGCCAGGCGCCAGGCGTGGTCGCGCGCCTCGCGCTGGATCCTCCTCGTCGCGACCCTCCTCGGCCTCGTCGTGCTCGTCATCCTCGGCATCGACAACGCCATCACCGGCATCCCCTCGCTCGACTGGGACTTCCTCACGCACTACCCCTCCCGCTTCGCCGAGAGGGCAGGCATCCGCTCCAGCATCTTCGGCTCGGTCTGGGTACTGGTGTTCACAGTCGTCTTCGCCATCCCCGTGGCCGTGGGCGCGGCCGTCTGGATGGAGGAGTTCGCCCCCCGGAACGCCATCCTCACGACGGTCCGTCTCAACATCGCCAACCTCGCGGGCGTGCCCAGCATCATCTACGGCATCCTCGGCCTGGCCGTGTTCGTGCGGCTGCTGGAATTCGGTACGAGCATCCTCGCCGGCTCCCTCACCCTCGCCCTCATGATCCTGCCGATGACCGTCATCACCTCGGTCGAGGCGATCAGTCAGGTGCCTCCCAGCATCCGCGAGGGCTCGCTCGCCCTCGGGGCGTCGCGCTGGCAGACCGTCTGGCACCACGTTCTTCCCGGCGCCATGCCGGGCATCATGACCGGCACCATCCTCGCCGTGGCCCGCGCCGCCGGCGAGACCGCCGCCCTCATCATGATTGGCGCCTTCACCTTCATCGCCTTCGACCCTGCCCTCAGCTTCACCGGCCTGCTCGACTCGTTCACCACGCTGCCGATCCAGGTCTACAACTGGACGATCCGCCCCCAGGCCGAGTTCCGCGCCAATGCCGCCGCCGGAATCATCGTCCTCATGATCGCCGTCATCGGGCTCAATGCCCTTGCGCTCGTGGTCCGCGACCGCTTGCGCCGCAATTTACCGTAGTAGGATGTGAGGCCTAGATGTCGCTCCGTCTTCGTTCAACCACCCCTACCGATGGGAAGGCCCGCGAAGCCCTCAGGGGCCAGCCTGCCGCCGAGAACAGGCCGTCGGAGAACGTGGCCAGGCCCGAGGGCGAGCTCGCGTTCTCGATCTCGAAGCTCAGCCTCTGGTACGGCGCCAAGCAAGCTCTGACGAACGTCGGCCTCGACATCCCCCGCAAGCAGGTTACGGCCCTCATCGGCCCCTCCGGCTGCGGCAAGAGCACCCTCATCCGCTGCCTCAACCGTATGAACGACCTCATCCCCGGCGTCACCATCCAGGGGAACGTCAGCTACCGCAACGCCGACATCTACGGCTCTGACGTTGACCCCGTGGAGGTGCGCCGGCGCATCGGTATGGTCTTCCAGAAGCCCAACCCGTTTCCCAAGTCGATCTACGACAACGTCGCCTTCGGCGCGCGCGTGAACGGCTTTCGCGGCAACATCGATGACCTGGTGGAGAGCTCGCTCAAGCGCGCCGCCCTCTGGGACGAGGTGAAGGACGATCTGAAGAAGTCCGGCCTCGCGCTTTCCGGCGGCCAGCAGCAGCGCCTCTGCATCGCCCGCGCGCTCGCCAACAACCCCGACGTCATCCTCATGGACGAGCCCTGTTCCGCCCTGGACCCCATCGCCACCCTCAAGATCGAGGACCTGATGCGCGAGCTCTCGACCGACTACACGATCGTCGTCGTGACGCACAACATGCAGCAGGCGGCGCGTGTCTCCGACTACACCGCCTTCATGCTCACGGACGAGGAAGTCCCGGGGCAACTCATCGAGTATGCTCCGACGGAGACGATGTTCACCCAACCGGCCGATCAACGTACTGAGGACTACATCAGCGGGCGTTTCGGCTAGAAGGGTGGTGCCCCATGCCCCGAGAACTCTTCCACAAGGAGCTCACCGACCTCCAGGACGATGTCCTCATCCTCGGCTCGATGGCCGAGAAGGCTGTTGTCGACAGCGTGGAGGCGCTCCGCTCCGCCGACCTTGAGTGGTCCCAGCGCATCATCGACGAAGACGCCGCCATCAATAAGAAGCGCTTCGATATCGAGGAGCGCGCCATCTTCGTCATCGCCTCGCAGCAGCCCCTCGCCACCGACCTGCGGGCTGTCATAAGCGCCCTCATGATCATCACCGACCTCGAACGCATCGGCGATCACGCCGAGGGCATCGCCCGTATCAACCTCCGCCTCGGCGAGGCCGAGGACGTCCCCCGCCGCATGGGCTACATCCCCGCCATGGCCGACCGAGCCATCGCCATGCTTCGCGATAGCCTCCAGGCCTACGTCGAGCGCAACGTCGACGAGTCCCGGCGCGTCTGCGATGCCGACGACGAGGTCGACGCCCTGCAGGACGCCGTCTACGACGAGACCTTCCGCGGCATGATCGACAACCCCGCGATGATCGAGCGCAACACCTACTACCTCTGGACCGCCCACAACCTCGAGCGCATCGCCGACCGCTGCACGAACATCTGTGAGCGCGTCATCTACCTCGTCACCGGGCTCATGGAGGAGATCAACGTCTCCAAGTACTAGCCCGCATTGGCGACGGATCCTTGACGACACGACGAGCTATCAGCCGGTTGAGGCTTCTGCGCTGCCTGTGGGAATGAAGGGTACTCCGTTTCCCGTTACCTGAGCTGCCGGCGTAGGGTTCGTAGCGCGAGGCCTGAGTGAGCAGAACGCCGACACTGCTGACGCGCATCACCGAGCGGCACCCGTCCCTGCTGTACTCGGATTTCCGGCGCGTCTTCTGGAATACGTTCTTCGCGTCGGCGTCGTTCTGGACCATGATGCTCGCCCGTGGGTGGCTCGTGTTTGAGCTGACCGGGCAGGGCGCCTGGGTCGGCGCGGTCACATTCGCCGGGATGATCCAGTTGGCCCTCGCCGGGCCGATCGGCGGGGCCCTCGCCGACCGCCTCGACCGACGGCTGATAGCCATCGCGGCTGACGCGGGCGGCATCGTCGCGGCTGGCGCGTTGGCCGCAATCACCCTCGCCGGCGTCATCGAGCCATGGCACGTGCTGGTCTTCGCGAGCATCGACGGAGTGGCGCGCGCCTTCGGGATGCCCGCCGAGCAGGCGATCGTCCCGAACGTCGTCCGGGAGGAGCACCTGCTCAACGCCGTCGCGCTATCCGGCATCACGCGCCACGGATCTCGCATCGCGGGGCCGCTCATAGGGGGCGCGCTGCTCACCACGATCGGCGCGGGCGCAGTCTTCGTCTTGTCCGGCGTATTCCTTGCGCTCGCTCTGCAGCAGCTCGTGCGGCTCGAATACCGCAGCGCGCGGCTCCCGCTCACCGTGGGGCAGGTCTTTGCCATTGGCCCCGTGTTCCGCGATGTGCGTGAGGGCGTTCACTACGTCGCGAGCGACCCGCGCCTGGTTGTGATTCTCCTGCTCGTCGGCTTCCACTGCGGTGCGACGATGGCATTCGACTCGATGATGCCCACGCTCGCGACGGACGTCGGTGGGGCCGACGTCACCTACAGCGGCATCATCGTTGGCATCGGCGCGGGCGCGATCATCGGGACGCTCATCGTCTCGATGCTCCAGAGCGACGCGGCGTTGGGACGCATGTTCTTCCTTGTTGGCATCGGCAGCGGCCTCTCGATGTTCGTCATCGGCCTCGCCGCGACGCCCCACATCGCCGTCACCGGCGGCGTGCTCGCCGGGGCGACCCAGGCGAGCTTTATGGCGGTAACGATCGTGTTCGTGCAGCGCGTCACGCCCGACGAGTTGCGGGGACGCGTGATGTCGCTGTACATCATGATCGCCGCCGGACAGATGGCGTTCGTGAATTATGGATTCGGGTGGCTGTCGGACGACGTCGGCGTACGGCCGCTGCTGATCGTGTCGGGCACCCTCTGGTGCGCCGGCTTCGCCGCCGCCGCGATGCTGTTGCCCGAGGTCCGCTCGCTGGTGCGCAGAGGGAACTTCCGCGAGGGCCCGGAGCCGGTGGCCGTGACCGATGCTGGCATGCGCCCCACTACCGCGCGCGAGGAGTGATCACTCTCCGCTCCAGCGCGCGCGTGTGCTGGAGCGGAGAAAACGGCAGTGACGGCCATCCACAACCTCGAGCGCCTCGCCGACCGCTGCACGAACATCTGTGAGCGCGTCATCTACCTCGTCACCAGGCGCATGGAGGAGATCAACGTCTCCAAGTACTAGGCCGCGTTGCCCGTGCGGGCGCGCTGGCTGATACTGACCGGGCCCGCCGTTATGGCGGGCTATCCGTCTGCGAGCGATGGCGCTTCCGCGGGCACGGCAGAGAGAACCAACAGGCATGGCGAAGAAAGTCCGCGCAGTCCTTACGCTCCAGATCGAGGCCGGGAAGGCGAATCCCGCCCCGCCCATTGGCCCCGCGCTCGGTCAGCATGGCGCCAACATCATGGAGTTCTGCAAGGAGTACAACGCCCGCACGCAGTCGCAGGCCGGCAACATCATTCCCGCCCAGCTCACCATCTTCGAGGACCGCTCCTTCAGCTTCATCCTCAAGACGCCCCCCGCCGCTGACCTCCTGCGCAAGGCCGCCGGTGTGGAGAAGGGCGCCTCCGCCGCCAAGCTCGAGAAGGCCGGCGCCGTCACCACCGCCGATATCCGCCGCATCGCCGAGACGAAAATCCCCGACCTCAACGCCAACGACATTGAAGGCGCCATGCACATCATCGCCGGCACTGCCCGCAGCATGGGCATCGACGTCGAAGACTAGCCCGGAGAAACCCCATGAAGCGAGGCAAGCGGTTCGAAGCCGCCAGCGAGAAGATCGACAGGACGCAGAATTACTCCCCCGAGGAGGCGATCATCCTCGTCAGGGAGACTGCTACGGCCAAGTTCGATGAGACGATCGAGATGCACCTCCTGACGGGTCTCGACCCGCGCCACGCCGAGCAGCAGGTCCGCGGTAGCACGGTCCTGCCCCACGGTATTGGCAAGGAGCTCCGTGTCGTCGTCTTCACCGAGGGCGAGCCCGCCCGCGACGCCCAGGAAGCGGGCGCCGACATCGTTGGCGGCGACGACCTCATCGCGCGCGTCCAGGGCGGCTTCACCGACTTCGACACCGCCATCGCCACCCGCGAGATGATGGGCAAGGTGGGGCGCCTGGGCCGCATCCTGGGGCCCCGCGGCCTCATGCCCAACCCCCGCTCCGGCACTGTCGTCGCCCCCGAGGACATCGGCCGTACGGTTGCCGAGGCGAAGCGCGGCCGCATCGAGTTCCGCCTCGACCGCCTCGCCAACATCCATGTTCCCCTCGGCAAGGCTTCGTTCGATGAGGAGAAGCTGCGCGACAACATGGCCACCTGCATCGAGGCCATCAACGAGGCCCGTCCCGACGTGAAGGGCGCCTTCATCCGCTCGGTCACGCTTACCAGCACGATGGGCCCCGCTGTGGCCGTGGACGTGAACCAGGCCCTGGCCCTCAAGTCCGCCTGAACTCCGGGCTCACCACTGTCCCCCTGCTCCGCGCGGAAGCGGCCGAGCGGAGCAGGCTTGATGCTCGGAGCCCACAACCTGTGAACTACTCTAAAATTGTTAGAGTACCGATCAAGTGGCCTGAAGGGCCCTGCGATCTCAGCGTTTGAGTCGCCAGTAGGCGGTGGGATCATAGGTGGAGCCCACGCGTTCAAGGAGCCCCGTGTTCTGCAGGCGTCGCAGATAGCGCAGGACTGTGGGCCGTGAGCGGCTCAGCAAGTCGACGGCTTCGGACGTGGTCACCTGGCCCCGCCGCGTCACATACTCGACGAAGCGGCCCGACCCGGACGGCAGAACCTCAAGCATGCGCGCCCCCGTGGGATCGGCCTGGAGCGTGACTCGCACGGAAGCGGGGCCCTGCTCGTACAGCGGCTCAGGCAGTCCTGCCCGCTGCATCTCCTCGAACATGCGGTTCACGCCCTCGCCTAGCTCGCGGCCGTGCCCCAGGTCGCTGAGAGCTCGCGCGATCCACGGATTCCGCGCGAAGCGTGTCCTGCGGATGCTCTCGACGCGCACGAGCCCCGGAAGCCGTCCAGGACTCTCGACCTCGACCCGGTCCTGAAACAGCAAGACGCGCGTGTGGTCGCCACCCAGCGAGTACGAGCGGTGCGTAACGGCGTTGACGACCGCCTCAAGCCAGGCGGCTTCGGGAATGATCGTCGTCGAGCCGAACCGTCCGTCCTCGCCAAGCCGGATCGCCTGCGGGAGCCACTCCGTGATGAGCGCCTTGGCCTCCTCGATCTGCCGCACGAGGGGTCCTTCGATCCGTCGATCGCCAACGACGTTCGCGCGGGCGCCTGTCTCCTGTCCGCGTCCCTCGTAGCGAAGAACGCGGACGTATGCCTCGGGGAAGTGCTGCTGCGGCTCCAGCCCAAGTACCAGGAGGCCCGCGACCGTCGCGCGCTGGTCGCCATCATGTTGGATCGTCAACCTGCGAGCGGTGAGGGCGGTGGTGCGATTGGAAGCCCTGGTTGCGCTGACGTACCGCTCCACGAGGGCGCTGTCCAGGGAGGCGGCGCTCGCCGCGCTCGCTCGCCCGTCGAACGCGGCATCCCCCTTGTCGTACCGCAGCTCCTGTGCTTCAGCGGGGCCAATCTTGCGAGTCGAGTCGCCGACGCGTAGGAAGGCCTCCCCTTTGACGTTCGTGTGTACCTGCTCGCTTGGCTCGACCTCGAGAAGGACGACCTCGTCATCTTCGTCTTCCGCGTTCCGGCAGGAGACCACTGTAAAGCTGTGCCTTACGGGCGGATCAGTGAAGTTGAGAGCAGACTGGCGCCAGTCGTTGATCTTGCCGCTGGCTATCGTCCCTTCGACACGTCCGTCGTCGGCGATGCCCACGGCGACTACGCCTCCCTCGGAGTTCGCGAAGCCCACGAGCACGTCGGCTAGGTTGCGGGCGTTGATGCGCCCGCCCTTGCGCTCGAACCACTGGCTCTCCGGGCGGTTCGCCAGGTCGAGGATGTCCCGGGCCGGCTCGACTCCAGGCAGCGAAATCTGCTCGATGCTCACATCGTCTGACATGCCTCTGCTAGGGTAACATGAACTGTAACGTTATTACAGTAGCAGGTGAGTAACGGTCGTTCGCGCGAACCGCTACCATTTCCGATCACCCACAGGAGGTGAACCATGCCTCGACTCGACGACTCCGGCGCCGGTTTCGCCGGCGTCTACAGCCAGCACCGCGAGCTCTGGGAGGCGTTCCAGGTCCAGTGGGGCACCATCTGGGAGTACGGCTCCCTCGAGCCCCGCATCCGCGACCTCATCCGCATCAAGTCCGCCACCCTCCACGCCTGCGACTTCTGAGCGCCCGCTCGCACTGCTGCGGCGCAGCAGGACGGCATGGACGAGGAGATGATCGCGGCCATCGGCGATCCCGAAGCCTCGGACCTCGAACCGCGGGTGAAGCTGGCCATGATGTTCGTCGAGCGCTGGGTGCGGGACGACGCCCGTTCCATCGATGACGGATTCTTCGCCGAGCTCCGCGAACACTTCAGCGAGCGCGAGCTCCTGGAGCTGGCCATCACCACCGGTACGGTCGAGCTCTCGCACAAGTTCAACACCGCCTTCGGCGTCATCCCCCGCCACGAGGGTGACACCTACCAGGTGGGCACGCCGAGCGCCCCCCAGTACATGCGCGACCACCTCGCCTCCCTCGGCATCGAGTCCCCCCTCGCGACGGCGGACCGCTAGCGTGTCTCCGGCGGCGACGGTTCCCGAGCTGCTCGCCGCCGGCGCCCCGGACGCCATCGCCGTCCAGGGCGCCGGGGGCCGCGACGCCACGTTCGCCGACCTCCGCGCGACCGTCGATGCGCTCGCCGGCCAGCTGCGCGGCGCCGGCATCTCTCCCGGCGACCGCGTCGCCCTCGTCCTGCCCAACGGGCCGGGCATGGCCGCTGCCTTCCTCGCCGCCGCCACCGTGGGAACCGCCGCCCCCCTGAACCCCCGCTACCGCGAGGAGGAGCTGGCCCTCTCCTTCGAGGAGCTCGGCGTGCGCGTCGTCGTGGCAGCCTCCGACACGACTGAGATACCCGCGCTGCCTGGCATCCGCCGCCTCGATCTGGAGGGCGAGGGCCTCGCCCTCACCCTCCGCGAGGCTGGCGAGCCCGTCCCCGCCGCCCCCGGCCCGCCACCCGCGCCCACGGACATCGCGCTCGTCCTGCAGACCTCCGGCACCACCTCCCGTCCCAAGACAGTGCCCCTCACGCACGCCAACCTGACCGTCTCCGGCGCCAACATCGCCCAGTCGCTCGCCCTCACCGCCGACGATCGCTGCCTGCTCGTGATGCCCCTCTTCCACATCCACGGGCTCATTGCCGGACTGCTGGCGCCCCTCTCGGCGGGGGGCGCCATCGCTTGCCCCGGCGACTTCAACGCCTTCCGCTTCTTCGAGTGGCTCGATGCGTTCGACCCCACCTGGTACACGGCCGTCCCCACGATGCACCAGCTCGTCCTCGCCCGCGCCCCACGCCACGCCGGGGCGCTCGCACAGGCGAACCTGCGCTTCGTGCGCTCCTCCTCCGCACCGCTCCCACCGATCGTTCTGGAGCGCATTGAGGAGACATTCGGCGCGCCCATGATCGAGGCCTACGGCATGACCGAGGCCTCCCACCAGATGGCGGCCCAGCCCCTGCCGCCGGGCCTCCGCAAGCCCGGCGCCGTGGGACGCGCAACCGGTATCGAGATGGCCATCCTCGACCCCGCCGGCGACCCCCTCCCTCCCCACGAGCGCGGCGAGGTCTCCATCCGCGGCGCCAGCGTGACCGCCGGCTACGAGGCCAACCCCGAGGCCAACGCCGCCGCCTTCACCACCGCCGGCTGGTTCCGCACCGGCGACGAAGGCTACCTCGACGAGGACGGCTACCTCTTCCTCACGGGACGCCTGAAGGAGCTCATCAACCGCGGCGGCGAGAAGGTCGCTCCCCGCGAGGTCGAGGAGGTCATCCTCCGCCACCCCGCCGTGCGCCAGGCCGTCTGCTTCGCCCTCCCCCACGCCACCCTCGGCGAGGACGTAGCCGCCGCCGTCATCCGCAACGACGGCGCCGCCCTCGACGAGGCCGCCGTCCGCAACCTCTGCGGCGAGCACCTCGCGCCCTTCAAGGTCCCCCGCAAGGTCGTCTTCGTCGACGAGATTCCGGTCGGCCCCACGGGCAAGCTCCAGCGCCTCGGCCTCGCCGAGCGCCTCGGGCTCGTGTGAGTCGTACTGGTGGGATCCCTCCGGCGTTTCTGGTACAGTACCGGAGTGGCAAACGTGGTGCGAAGCAAGGAAGTCGTGATCATCGCTCCGGACCTGCGCGAGAGGTTCGGGTGGGGCGATGAAGGCGACATCATCGAGGTCGAGTGCGACGGTGAGATGGTGTCCTTCCTACTGCCCCCGGTGCACAACGACTCCCTTGCAGGAAGCCTCGCGCCGTATAGCAACGTGACTCTCTCGGAGGACGAGTGGGACGAGGCGCGTGGGCGTGCGTGGAGTGAGGCCGTCCAGTCTGAGATAGAGCTCCTGGATTGAGAGCCCTCCTCGACACTTCGGTGGTCGTCCGCTACCTGATGCAGGACCACCCGTACCTTGCCCCGGCTAGCGCACGAGTCATCGAGAACGAAGACCTCCTTCTTCTCAGCGATGTCGCGATTGCGGAAGTGGCGCAAGTCTTGATGTCCACCTACGGGGTCGCCCGGGAACGGGTGGTAGATCAACTCATGGCGCTCCTTCGGAGAGGCAACATCAACACGTTCAGCCTTCCCAAGGATCTCGCCCTTGGGGCGCTGGCAAAGTGCCGGCCCTCGGGACGGGTGTCGATTCCGGACGCGCTAATTTGGACCGCTGCGCGCGCGGAGAGTCTTCCGGTCTACACCTTCGACCGACGTTTTCCCACTGAGGGCATCACGGTTCTCTCTCCGCAGTAACTCCCCATCCCCTCCTCCCGCCCCTCCTATAATCCCAGCCACCCCAACCCCCAGGAGATTCCCCCATGCCTGACTACGAAAACCTCCTCCTCGACCGCGTCGGCACCGATGGCCGCGTCGGACGCATCACCCTCAACCGCCCCGAGAAGATGAACGCCCTCTCGCAGGAGCTCCTCTTCGAGTTCAACGAGGCGCTGCACGACTACGAAGCCGACGACAGCGTCCGCGTCATCATCGTCAAGGGCGCGGGGCGCTGCTTCAGCGCCGGCTACGACCTCACCCCGCCCCAGGGACGTGGCGCCGACGCCGTCGTTCGCCGCCACCGCGCCGTCGACGACCAGGGCCGCCGCCTGCTCTGGAACATGCGCACCGGCATGCAGCAGATCACCGACATCCAGATGTACTACTGGAACATGGCCAAGGTGACCGTCGCCCAGCTCCACGGCTACGCCCTCGCCGGCGGCTGCGAGATGGCGATGATGTCCGACATGGTCACCGCCGCCGATGATGTCCGCATCGGCCACCCCGGCGTGCGCGGCCTCGGCGTCGCCCGCAACGGCGCCATCTTCCCGCTCGTCCTCGGCATGCGGAAGGCGAAGGAGCTCTACTACACGGGCGACAACGTCACCGGCAAGGAGGCCCAGGAGATCGGCATGGTCAACTACGCCTGGCCCGCCGACGAGCTCGAGGAGCGCACCATCGCCTTCGCCGATCGCATCGCCAACCTCAGCGCCGACCACCTCGCCATCGCCAAGACGAGCATGAACCGCTTCTACGAGAACATGGGCATCTACTCGTCCGTCCGCAGCTCCACCGACCTCGATGCCGCCGGCCAGTTCACCGCCCAGGCCTACGAGTGGCAGGACCGCACGCGCCAGGCCATGGAGAGCGGCGGCGGCCTCAAGGAAGCCCTCGACTGGCGCGACGGCCCCTACCGCGACTACCGCGCCAGCGGCCGCTAGTGGCTGGTGGCTCGTGACTGGTGACTGGAGGCGTTGGAGGCGCTCCCGGGAAGGGCTCCCCTGTCACCCCTAGACATGCATTTGCGCTAGGGCCCTAGCCCGGGCTATCTCTCACCGACCACCGACCACCGACCACCGACCACCGACCACCGACCACCGACCACCGACCACCGACCACCGACCACCGACCACCGACCACCGACCACCGACCACCGACCACCGACCACCGACCACCGACCACCGACCACCGACCACCGACCACCGACCACCGACCACCGACCACCGACCACCGACTACCGACCACCGACCACCGACCACCGACCACCGACCACCAGCCACGTTCCCAGTTTCCTAATCGACACCAAACGCTGCGCTTCTCTTGGGGAGCCTCATTGCCTCCACGAGGCGGGTAGGGGCTGGAACTCTCAAGACTGGCCCTGTCGGGTCGACAGCGCCGTTTCTCACAGCCGCACGAACATCGGCATGACGACCCGCTCGTGCGAAAACGGATGCGCCGCGTTCTATGTGGCGCTGTCGTTCTGAGGGTAGACAGGCTCCCTGACGACGAAGGGACTCGGGGACGGTCCCTGAACCGATAACCCGGCGAGGGTCAGATAGTTCGAGTTTCGGTTATGGCCGGACCGTACTGCGAACTCAACAGGGAGTTGGTGAGCCCGACCGGAACCGTAGACAATGCGGGGCCAACAAGGGCCGCCCCCGGGGGCAGTCGCCGGGGAGGCGATAGTCTGTCGCCGCCACTCCAGGGGACGCTACTCTGGCGTGTCTCAAAAGTCCGGCAGAAGGAAGCGGCTCAGCCTGTACGACCGTGGCAAAACCGCTTGTCCGATCTGCCTGACGGGTTTCACCCGGGACCGGGCGCGGCTACGCGTTCGGACTACTCTGTAGCTGACGCCCGACCGCGAGGGAGCCGATATGTCGATGCGAGACTGGACCCGGCATGCTGTTCGAAGCGCGACGGCCGTGGGGGTGCTGCTCTTCGCAGCCGCGTCGTTGGCGTCCTGCGACGTAGCCGACACCGATCGGGTGGCCGGGGTGGACCTTGAGGCGGCCACCATCCTGACCGAGCACACCGACACCGGTACGGCCACGCTCGAGGACGGCGAGTTCCGGGCGCCGGTCGCGCCCGGCTCGGCCAGCGAACTCGTGATCCGCCTCAGCCAGTGGACCCTCGGCGACCTCGACGGCGACGGCCTCGCGGACGCCGCCGCCATCACGATCGAGTACCCGGGCGGCAGCGGGAACTTCCGCTACCTGCACGCGCTGCTGAACGAGGAGGGCGAACTCCACGACGCCGACACCGTCTTCCTCGGCGACCGGATACGCGTCGCGGGCCTCTCGATCCACGAAGGCATCATCACGGTGGCGGTCATCGAGAGGCCGCCCGACGCGCCGTTCTCCGAGGTACCTTCCATCCTGGTCATTCGCCGGTTCCGCCTCGCGGGCGAGGCACTGGAGGAGATCGCGGGCATCAGCGGCGCTGACGCGTTCGCGTGTGACGACAGCCTCCCCGACGCCGCGCTCGTGATCGTGAACTCGCCCGCGGGCGGCGAGGAGGTCGCGAACGGGTTCACGGTCCGCGGCTGCTCGCGCACGTTCGAGTCGAACGTGCAGTGGCGGCTGCTCGACCGCGAAGGCGAGGAGCTGGCGAGCGGCTTCGCGATGGGCGGTGGAGTGGATGGCCCCGCGCCCTTCGTCTTCGACGTCGAGTACGAAGCGGCCGAGCGCCAGATCGCGCACCTTGAGGTGTTCGAGGAAGACGCGTCCGGGGGTGAGGGCTTCCCGCCGCCTCGCGCCGTCGTGCCGCTGGTGATCGCCGCCACCGACCACTAACCACCGACCACCGACCACCGACCACCAGGTCACATCGCCTTGATGCCCTGGTACTCCTGGGAGAAGACGCACTCCTGCAGCCCGAGCCCGACGTCGCTCGGGTCGTCGATGTTCGTATAGCGCGTGTAAAGCTCGGCGAAGTGGCCGCCGGGCCGCTGCTTCACCTCGTTGCCCTCCAGGTCTCGCACGACCACCGGGTGGGAGACGTCCCAGACCTCCCCCTCGACCAGGTCGCCGCGATACACGCCCCGCCCCAGCCCGTCGTCCCAGCCGCCCCAGTAGCCTCCGCCCTGCATGTAGACCGGCTTGCTCACCGTCTCCAGCAGGAAACGGTCGACGCCCCCGTCGGGACGCGTCAGGTCCACCCGTGCGCTCTTCAGCCGCGGGAAGCCGTCTTCGAACTCCGTGCTCACCACGTCGACGTCCGTGTACGCCCACCCCTCCTTGCCTGAGCCGAAGGGGTAGTCGATGCGGCTGTGGACGCGTCCGAATTCGGCCAGGTTGGCGCCGGCCGTGCCCGACGCCACGATCGTGCCGTCGGCGTGGTGGCGGAACGAGCAGTACATCGAGCGGTCGGCGAAGCGCACCAGCGCCCACCAGCGCGCCCCCGGCGACCCCCACACCGAACGCCGCTGCTCCGGCGGCGCGGCGTGGCGATTCGATTGCTCGCCCTCGCCCGTACTCGCCTGCCCCCAGGAGTGGTCCTTCGCCCCCACCCAGCCGTCCTCCACCTCGAAGTGGTACTCCTTGCCCCCCACCTTGACCCAGCCCGAGAGGTCGCCCAGCTGCACCAGGTTCGATCGCTCCCCCACCATCCTCCCGTCCTGGTACATCTTGATGCCCTGGCACTCGTCGTAGGGCGGCGCCGAGCTTTCCCAGAGGATGTCGAAGGAGCAGTCGATGTCCGTCTCCTCCAGGCCCAGCCGCAGCGTCCGCAGGCCCTTGATGATCTCCTGCGAGAACGGCCCCACCGTCAGGTCGTCGATGTTCGGGCGCAGCTTGCGGGTGGCCCGCACGTTGTACTGCTGCCCGTCGCCCGTGCTCAGGATGGAATACGCGTCGATCGTGTTCGTGTTGTGGTAGAGCCGCAGCGCCGTGATCAGGTTTACCTCGCCGTCGGGGTCACCCACGCAGTGCCAGTAACCATCGCTCCAGCCGGGGCTGGGGTTGGCGATGATATCGAACGTGTCGATGGTCTGGTGGCGGGGCCACTCGTCCAGTTCGGTCAGGACGCGTCGTGCGGGCATGGGAGCACCTCCAGCGGTTCGTTCGCGCAGGATACCGCCTGCGACCACCGCCCGCGTGAACGCCGTGCGCGCAACGAAGCCGTCCGTACAATCCCTCCCCCGGAGGGTTTCCAGATGTCAGACGACGTGTTCTCGATGGAAGGCAAAGTGGTCATCGTGACCGGCGCGAGCTACGGGCTCGGCGTCATCTGGGCGAGCGCGCTCGCCGATCGCGGCGCCGACATCGTCGTGACCTCCCGCAGCCTCGACCGCCTCGGCGACACCGTCGCCATGGTCGAGGGCAAAGGTCGCCGCTGCCTGCCCGTCGCCTGCGAC
>CBDFHP010000001.1:0-8149 GCA_965247675.1 Tepidiformaceae bacterium
GGCGGCCATCATCCTCAGCGGGCTCTACCTCTGGTGGCGGCGGCGGCAGGCGCGAATGCAGACACCGCCCCCGCCGGCGAAACCGCTGGCGGAGGGGCAGTCGGGGCAGTAGCCCGACCCGCTACTGGAAGCGATGGGGGAGCGGGTCCTCGCGGGGCGGGAGGGCAACCTCGTGATCGAGCCAGATGCCGATGTTCTCGCCGGTGCGGCCGTCGGGGCCTTCGCTGAGGAGGTCGACGAGGAGGCCGGCGATCTGCTCGGGGCGCATCCAGTGGTCGAGCAGTTCCTGCGGAGGCGTGCGTCCCAGGGCGCCGCGGATCATCTTCGAGTCGGTGGCGTCCATGCAGAGGGCGTTCACGCGGATGCCCTCGGGAGCGAGAACGCGCGCCCAGGCCTGCGTGAAACCGTTGATGCCCCACTTGGAGGCGTCGTAGACATCCATGCGCGTGCCGCCTCCCGTGTTGTAGCCCGGGGGCGGACAGATGTGGTCGGTGGCGATATTGACGATGTTGCCGCCGCCCATCTCGGCCATGTGGGGGGCGATAGCGCGCCCGCAGAGGAAGACGCCCTTCAGGTTCGTCGCGACGAGCGCGTCGAAGTCGTCGACGGCCTTCTCCCAGGGGTCGAGGGGGTAGGTTGCTCGCCAGGTTCCCGCATTGCTGACCATGGTGTGAATGCGCCCGAAACGCTCGATAGCGGCATCGACGAAGCGGCGGACGTCGTCGGGCTGGCTGACGTCGGCCTCGGCGGCCATGACGCTGGCCCCGTTCGCTTCCAGCTCGGCTGCCAGCTCGTGGACGGCCGGATCGATGTCGCAGAGAGCCAGCGACACACCCTCGCCGGCCAGAACGTGAGCCATGCCGTTGCCGATACCGTGGGCGGCGCCGGTGATGATGGCGGCAGTGCCTTCGAGGTCGCTCACGAGGCGCTCACAGGCTCAAGCGGGCGGTAGAAGGCGTTCCCCGCCTCCGCCCACTCAGCCGCCATCTTCATGAAGTCCTCGCCCATCGGATCGAGGCCGCGAATGGGCATCGACCCGCGCCGGATGGTGAAGTCGTGGGGCGCGAGCTCGCCCGCGCGGACGTAATGGGGCTCGGCGTCGTCGGCGTGCCCCTTCTGGGAGAGCCACCAGGCGAGCGTGAACTCGGCACGGGCCTCCTGCTCGGCCTCGGTCGGGAGCGTCTGGGCGGCACGCACCTCCTGAGGCGTCATCGCCGGGCCCTCGCCGCGCACCCATGCGCGCAGACGCTGCAAGTGCTGCTCGGAATCGATGCCGGTCATCTCCTTGAACGCGTTGGAGCCGAAGGCGACATCGTTGGGGCGGGCGATACGGCCCTCTTCGTCGATCCAGAGGATGGTGGGCACGTTGATCATGCCGTAGAGGTCGGGCAGGAGGTGTTCGGTGTCGATCAGGCTGGGGTGTTGGGGCTTGGCCGCCTCGATCCACTCACGGGCGTCCTCTGGTGTTCGCTCGATGGCGACGGTGATGACAGTGAAACCTTCGTCCGCGAGTTCCTCGTAGAGCGCCTGCCAGACCGGCAGGTCGTAGCGGCAGCCTCACCATGAGGCGTAGGCGACGAGCAGCACCTTCTTGCCGCGCTGGTCGCTGAGGGAGTGCATGTTGCCGTCGAGGTCGGGAAGGGAGAAGTCGGGCGCCTTGAGCGAGGTGAGAGCGTCGCCACGGTCGTGGTGGGAGGCGCCGAGGGCGGCCACGGCGTGCTTCTGCTCGGTCACGAGGGGACGCTGCAGCGCGTCGGCGAGCACGCGCAGGTCGACACCCCCATCACCCACGAGGGCCTCCTGCTCGACAGGAACACATGCCGGTCCCTGGCAGAGCCCTTCGGGGCGGAGCTCCCAGCCGAGCGTTCCTTCGAGGGCGTCTTCGGCGATGGCGGGACGGGAGCGGTCTGCGACGGCGATTTCGTCGGCGCGACCGTCGTGCAGCAGTGTGAGCGTGGTAGTCATTGGGAACACCTCCGGAGGACAGCAGCCAATACGGGAATTCTACGGGGCAGGGCAGGGCGCCGTGGGCGGGAAGTGGCGGAGAGGGTGGGATTCGAACCCACGGTGGGTATCAGCCACGACCGTTTTCAAGACGGTTCCCTTCAGCCACTCGGGCACCTCTCCTCCCTCGATTGTAGTGCCCGATCGGCGGAGCCGGAGTTAGCACTCACTACTAGCGAGTGCTAGACTGCGATTGTCAGAATTCCACTCAGCCTGGAAGATCCCGTGCCCACCTACGAGTACCACTGCGAATCCTGCAACCGCCGCTACGACCGTCGCGAAGGCTTCGACGCGGCCACCAGTCACACCTGCGACTCCTGCGAGACTGGTACGGCGAAGCGCGTGCTGCACGTCCCGATGGTCGTCTTCAAGGGCAGCGGCTTCTACGTGAACGACAGCAAGAAGTCGGAGAAGAGCACCTCTTCCAGCTCGAGCGAGAAGTCGGTGAGCCTTCCCAACGGCGACTCCGGCAGCAGCGACTCCAGCAGCGGCAAGAGCGCGAAGTCGAGCAAGAGCTCCTCGAAGGACTAGGGCCGCGTGCGGGCGCTCGTGCAGCGCGTGAGCCAGGCCAACGTGCGCGTGGACGGCGAGGTGGTGGGAGCCATCGACCGCGGCTTCCTGGTACTGCTCGGTGTGACCCATGGTGATGACGAGGCGGTGGCGGAGGCGCTGGCACGCAAGGTAGTGGGGCTGCGCATCTTCGAGGACGCCGAGGGGCGCATGAACCTCGACCTCGCGGCTGTCGGGGGCGCCGTGCTGTGCGTCAGCCAGTTCACCCTGTACGGGAGCGTGCGGCGGGGGAGGCGGCCATCGTTCACGGAGGCGGCGGAGCCGGAACGGGCGGAGGCGCTGTACGAGCACTTCTGCGAAACGGTCGCGGGGGCGGGCGTGACCTGCGAGCGGGGACGGTTCGGCGCGCACATGGAGGTCGAGAGCGTAAACGACGGTCCCGTGACGCTACTCATCGACAGCGCAGAGCTGGAGCGGCCGCGTCGTGCTTGACCGGAGCGGCGGGGCGCGGAGAGTAGGCCAATGACCGTATCGACGCGGATGAGCCGGTACTTCCTGAAGACGCTGCGGGAGGCGCCCGCCGAGGCGGAGCTGCCGAGCCACCGGCTGCTGCTGCGCGCGGGGCTCGTGATGCCCCTGGCGGCGGGGCTCTACTGTTTCACGCCGATGGGCTGGCGGGCCATGCGCAACGTCGAGGAGCTGGTGCGCCAGGAGATGAACCGCGCGGGCGCGCAGGAGCTGCGGCTGCCCGCCCTGCAGCCGGTGGAGCTCTGGGAGAAGTCGGGGCGCAACGAGATCTTCGGAGATGTGCTCTACCGGGTGGCCGATCGCCGCGATCGCGACTTCGTGCTGGCGCCCACGCACGAGGAGGCGGTCAGTGCATTGGCCGCCTCGCAGGTGCAGAGCTACCGCGATCTGCCGGTGACGCTCTACCAGTTCCAGCAGAAGTTCCGGGACGAAACGCGACCGCGCGGCGGGCTGATCCGCCTGCGCGAGTTCTGCATGAAGGACGCCTACAGCTTCGACCCCGACTGGGAAACGCTGGACGAGTCGTACCAGGCGATGTTCGACGCCTACGCGCGCATCTTCGCGCGGGCGGAGGTACCGGCGCTGCCAGTCGAAGCCGACTCGGGCGCGATCGGGGGGAAGGACAGCCAGGAGTTCATCTACCTGAACGAGCACGGCGAGGACGAGGTGCTGCTCTGCTCCGCCTGCGGCTACGCGGCGAACGCGGAGAAGGCGACCTTCCGGGCGGCTCCGCCCGTGGAGGCCGCGCCCGCGCCGGCCGAGCGGGTGGACACGCCGGGCGTGGCCACGATCGCCAGCCTGGCGGCCTTCCTCGAGATCGAGGAGCGGCAGACGGTGAAGGCGGTGTTCTACGCCGCCGACGGCGAGCCCGTGTTCGTCGCCATCCGGGGCGACCTTGAGGTGAACGAGACGAAGCTGCGAAACCTGCTGAAGGCCGTCGAGCTGGAGCCCATGGACGACGGCGCGGTCGCGCGGGCCGGACTCGTGGCGGGGTCAGCCTCGCCGGTGGGACTCGAAGGCATCCGCGTGGTCGCGGACGAGAGCGCGACGACCGCCGTGAACCTCGTCGGAGGCGCCAACGAGCGGGACGCACACCTGCTCAACCTGAACTACGGGCGCGACTGGACCGCGAGCGTCGTCGATGACATCGCGCTGGCGGAAGCGGGCCACGGCTGCCCCACCTGCGAGGGGACACTTGAGGTTCGTTCGGGCATGGAGCTGGGGCACGTGTTCAAGCTGGGCACGACCTACACGGAGGCGCTCGACGTGCGCTACCTCGACAGCGAGGGGGAGCGCCACCACGCGGTCATGGGCTGCTACGGCATCGGCATCGACCGGCTGCTGGCGGCCGTCCTCGAGGCGAACCACGACGAGGACGGCATCATCTGGCCGGCATCGCTGGCGCCCTTCGACGTGCACGTGGTGGTGCTGGGCGGAGACAAGCCGGAGGTGGCGGAGGCGCTGGGCGAGCTGGAGGCGGCGCTGGAGGGGGCTGGGCTGGAGGCGCTCGTGGACGACCGGGGCGAGTCGCCGGGGGCGAAGTTCAAGGACGCGGACCTGCTGGGGATGCCAGTACGCCTGACCGTGAGCCCGCGGGCGCTCGGCCGGGGCGGCATCGAACTGCGCCAACGCGACTCGGGCGAGAGCGAGATCCTGCCGCTGGCGGAGGTCGTGGGGCGTATTCGGTCGGGGGTGGCGTAGGCGCGCGCCTTGCCCGTGGCGATAGCGGTTCCTACGATGGCCTTCACGCTGAGGTAGCTCAGTCGGTAGAGCACTGCGCTGAAAACGCAGGTGTCCCCAGTTCGATTCTGGGCCTCAGCACCAACTTCCCCCTCACACAGCCGGCGCTGGCAGGGTCACTTCGCGGCCGGAGTGAGCTCGGGGTTGCGCCTGCCGCGACGCTCCACTTCCCCGAACTCGATCTCGGCTTCTCGGGTGCTGGTGTCGATGCGGCGGAGGGCGGGACTGAGCACGAAGAAGAATACCGCGAAGACCAACATGAGCGCGGAGGCGAGCGCCACGACGATGTCGGCGCCGTACTGCTCGGCCAACCAGCTGATGGGGAGCGTGGCCAGGGGTGTGAGCCCGAACGACATCATGAGCAGGCTCATCACGCGGCCACGCACGAAGTCTGGAATGAGCACCTGGATGGCCGTGTTGTTCAACACCATGAAGATGGTCACGAATATGTCGGCGAGGAGGATCAGCGGCAGCGCCAGCAGGAACCACGGGCTGAGGGAGAAGAAGATCAGCGTGGCCCCGAAGGCGAGAATGCTCGCCATCATGAGGCGCAAGCGCTTGTGCGACTCCCCAACCCAGGCCACGTAAACGGACCCCAGCAACCCCCCGATGCCCGCCGCCGCGTTGAGGATGCCCAGGCCCGACTCGCCGGCATCCCAGACATCAAGGGCAAACACCACAAGTAGCGTCTGGAACGGCATCGCGAGGAGTGTCGGTACCAGACCCAGGAAGAGCAGCACGCGCACGGGCGGGTGGCGCCAGACCCAGCGGAAGCCATCGGCCATATCGCCGAATACCGTACGGCGTTCCTCAACCTCGTCGGGATAGGAGGGGAAGACCCGGAGCATTGCGGCGAGGCCAATTCCGTAGAGGACAAGGGCGACGGCCCAGGTGCTCGCGATGCCTACGAACGAGATCAGGAGCCCCGCCGCGACGGGGCCGACGATGCGGGTGAAGTTCATGCCGCCCATCTGCAGGGCCATGGCATTCCCAAGACCCTGCCTGCCGACGACGTTCGCGATGATCGCCTGGCGGGCGGGCATCATGAAGGGGAAGAGGGCGCCGAGGATCCCCGTGAGCACCAGCAGATAGGGGAAGGTCAATTGATCCGTGATCAGCAGGAGGAAGACGAACGCCTCATCGACGAGGACGGCGGTCTGCACGAAGAGGATGAGCTTTCGGCGGTCGACGCGATCCGCAACTGCGCCTCCCAGGGGCGAGATGACGAGCATGGGGATGGCAACGACGAAATTGACGATTCCAAGGGCGAAGGCGTTGTCGTTGGTAAGGTCGTAGGCGAGGATGGAGCGCACGAGGAACTGGGCCATCATGGCGAACATGAAGGCGATGTTGCTGATGTAGAGCCAGCGGAACTGCTCGTAGCGGAGCGAGGCGATCAGCCGGTCCTTGGCCGAGACGTGGTGCGCCTCGATCACGTGGACGCCGGATTGGGACAAGCGAGGGCCCTCCGCCACGATTCTAGCGGCTCGGCCTTCTCGGCAGGCTGGACAGAATTATGTCCAGGTTCCCTTCCAGTCGGGGTCGCGCTTCTCGGCGAACGCGCGCGGTCCCTCGACGGCGTCGGGTGACTGGCGGCGGCGCATCTCCCAGGGGAATATGGTCTGGGCTGCGTCGGGCAGGGGCATGTGGAGCGCGCGCAGCGCTGTCTCCTTGGTGGAACGCACAGAGAGAGGGGCGCAACTCACGATATCGGCAACCCAGCGGTCGACCGCTTCGTCGAGTCCGTCGGCAGGGACGACCTCGTTGACGAGACCGAGCTCGTAGGCGCGCTGGGCGGTCATGTGGCGGCCGGTGAGCATGTGCCCCATAACGGCCTTGAGCGGGCCCTGGCGGGGGAGGCGGTGGACGCCCATGGCGCCGGCGATAAGCCCGACCTTGGGCTCGGTGAGGCCGAAGCGGGCGTGCTCGGCGGCGACGATGATGTCGGAGGCGAGGGCCATCTCGAAGCCGCCGCCGAGGGCGTAGCCGTTCACCCTGGCGATGATCGGCTTGAACAGGTCGAAGCGGCTGGTCAAGCCACCGAACCCGCTGCGGGGCCAGGCGACGCGGGGCCGCTCGGAGGCAGGCAGGCGCGACATCTCGGCGGTGAACTTGAGGTCGTTGCCGGCGCTGAAGGCGCGTCCACCCTCACCCGTGAATACCGCGACCCAGAGGTCGTCATCCGCGGCGAAATCGTCCCAGACCTCGTTGAGCTCGAGGTTCGCGTAGACGTGGAGCGCATTCATCACCTCCGGGCGCGTGATGGTGATGTAGGCGACGCGGTCCTTCTTCTCGTAGCGGCAGAAATCCACGGCTTGTGACCTCCGGAGGTGTGGAAGGCACTCTACCGCGCCATCTGATACCGCGCCCCCGCGGCCTCGCTAGACTACGTTTGTGTCGCTCATCATCGGGCTCGTGCTGCTGCCGTTCTTCGTCTGGTCGTGGATCAAGAACGACGCCGACGAGGACGCCGCGGCGGCGCTCTCGATCGCGGCCTGGATCGTGATAGGGGTGAGCGCGATGGCGGCGGTCTGGTACATCTTCGGGTAGAGGAGGGGCGCGGCTGGCCCGCTCTCCGCGCCCGCGAGAGAATGGGAGCCCATGCCAGTGATGAGCGACGAACTCGAAGCCGCGAGGCTGCGCATCTACGCGCTGCAGGACGGGGCGATGCGCGCGCAGGCGCTCGCCTTCTGCCTGCGCAGCGGCCTTTTCGAGCGCCTCGCGAGCGGGCCATCCGCACCCGAGGACCTCGGGCTCGCGCCGCGAGTGGCGCCAGCGCTCCTCGCCTTCCTCGCAAGCCAGGGGCTCGCGCAACGGGACGAACAGGGGCGCTTCCGCGCGACGCCGGCGACAGAGCACTTCCTCGTGCAGTCGAGTCCGCGCTTCGCAGGGGGACGGTCGCTGCTGTTCCAGGGGTTCCACGAGCAGATCGGGCGGCTGGGCGAGGCGCTCGCCAACGGCGAGCCAGTCGCGGATGCCGGGCAGGCGGAGATGTTCGGGGGCTTCGACGAGGAGGACCAGCGCTGGTTCGCGGACGGAATGCTCGCGAACGCCATTGCCGGCGCCGAGCACCTCCGCCGCGAGGTCGACTTCTCGGCGTTCCGGCGGCTGCTCGACATCGGCGGCAACAGCGGCGGCTACACACTCTCCCTGCTGGAGGCCCACCCATCGCTGGAAGCGACCATCTTCGACCTGCCGGCGGTGCGCCCACTCACGGAGGAGCGCATCGGGGAGCGAGGGCTCGGCGAGCGTTGCCGGTTCGTCGAGGGGTCGTTCTTCGAGGACCCGCTGCCGAAGGGGCACGACGTTCTGCTGCTGGCCAACATCCTGCACGACTGGGAGACGGCGGAGTGCCGGCGCATCCTGG
>CBDFHP010000002.1:0-29728 GCA_965247675.1 Tepidiformaceae bacterium
CGGTGGGGCGGTCGTACTCTCCATGGCTAACGCGCGGATAGTTGGCCGACATCTCCGCGCCGAGCAGGAGGGCGTTCGCACTGAGGAAGACGAGGAAGAGGAACGCCGCGACCGCACCAAGGGAGCCGAAGACAAGCTCGTAGCGGCTGAAGTTCTCCAGGTAGATGCCGAAGGCGAGCTTCACGGTCTCGAAGAGCACGGCGGCCAGGAGGGCTCCCGGCCAGACGTGCTTGAGCCGGACGTGGGTCGCGGGAACCAGCCAGTAGAGCAGCGAGAACGCGACGAAAGAAATCGCCGCCGGCACGATGAACGCGGCAACTGCCCACCCGAACCCCAGTCCCTCGGCGAGGTCGCCAAGGACGCGGATGTCTTCGATGGTCTCGCGGGCGACGCGGAGGGTGGTCGTCGCCCCGAACGACGCCAGGAAGATGATGCCGAGGAGAGCCATCATGCCGAAGTCGACCAGCTTCTGGCGGATGAAGGGGCGCCTCCCGGAGAGATCGAAGGCGATATCGAGAGAGCGGCGGATGACACCGAATATGGCCGTGGAGGTCCAGGCCAACCCGGCGAGGCCGAGGAGCCCCAGTGCCCCGCTCGATGCGCCCGTGAGCTCGCGGACGGCGTCCTCGACGCCCTCGGCGCCCTCGGCGTCGAGGGGCAGGAGGCCGGTCAGCTCCTCGACGACGCTGCGCTCGATGTCGCTGTCCTGGAGAACGAGTCCGAGCACACCGATTGAGAAGATGACGAGGGGGAAGAGCGAGAAGAGGCCGTAGTAGGAGACGGCGGCGGCCATCTGCGGGCAGTTGTCGTGCGCGAACCCGAGGACCGTGTGCTTGGTCAGGAGCCAGAGGCGCCGAAGCGACAACATCTGCTTTCACTCTAGGGCGCGGGGGAACGCGAGCCAACGGGGCGGGGTGCTACAGTGAAAGCCCTGACCAGAGCGCGAGAGGGAAGCGGTGACATCCACCACGTCCGAGATCATCTTCGAAGTCAGCCAGGACGAGGTCGATGGCGGCTATTCCGCCAGCGCCGTCGGGTACGGCATCCACACACAGGGTGAGACGGTGGAGGAAGTTCGCGCGAACGTTCGCGAGGCCGTCGAGTGCTACTTCGACGAGGGGATGGAGCGACCGGGGCTCGTTCGTCTGCACCTGACGGTTGGGGAACTGCTAGAGGAGCTTGACCTCCGCTAGCGGGGTCGATGTCTCAACTGCGGTGGCCGGGTAGGAGGGACGTGGGGTAGCGGGTGCCGACCTGACCCCTGGCGATGAGGGCGTCGAGCTCGGGGCGGGTGTAGCCGAGGAGGTCGAGGTAGGCCCAGTCGTTGTGCTCGCCGAGGGCGGGCGCGGGGAGGCGGATGGCGTTGGGGGTGTGCGCGAGCTTGAAGGACATGCCCGGATAGCGGTGCGCGCCCACGTCTGGCTGGTAGACCTCCTCGAAGAAGCCGCGCGCGTTCAGGTGCGGGTCGGCCTGCGCGTCGACGCCGTCGAGGAGGGGGGCGGCGCAGACATCGCGGGCCTGGAGGGCGTGGAAGAGCTCGTGCTTGTCGCGCGTGCGGGTGAGGGCGCCGATGGCCTCGTCGAGGGAGGCGCGGTTCTGGCGACGGGCCTCGGGGGTGGCGAAGCAGGGGTCGGCCGCGAGCGATTCGTCGCCGAGCACGCGGCAGAGGGCGGCGAATTCCTGGTCGGTGGCGACGTCGATGGCGATCCACTGGTCGTCGCCGCGGGTGGGGTAGGCGTCGTGGGGGGCGTTCCAGGGGTGGGTGTTGCCGAGGGTGGCGGCGACGCGGCCGTTCATGCCGCAATCCAGCAGGAACTGGCCGAGGACGGGCAGGAAGGACTCGGCGAGGGCCATCTCGATCTGCTGGCCCTCGCCCGTGCGCTGGCGGTGACGGAGGGCCATGGCGACCGCGAGGGCGCCGTGGACGCCGGCGATGGCGTCCGCGGCGAGGACGTCGCCGATGACATCGGGCTCGCTGTCGGGGTAGCCGCGCAGGAGGGTGTGGCCGACGGTGGCCTCGGCGTGCATGCCGAAGCCACGGTAGGCGCTGTAGGGGCCGTCGAGGCCGAAGGCGGGCATGCGCAGCATGACAATGTCGGGGTTGATCTCGCGGAAGGCCTCGTAACTGATGCCCGCCTTGGCCATGGTCTCGGGCACGTTGTTCTCGATGAAGACATCGCACTGGGAGACGAGGCGGCGCATGGTCTCCTGGCCCTCGGGGGCCATGATGTCGCAGGTCATGGATCGCTTGTTGCGGGCGCCGACGTTGAAGCCGGGGCTGCGGTTCCAGGGGTCATCGCGGGGATCGAAGTCGGGGTAGGCGGAGAGGGTCTGGCCCTGCTCGGCGATACGGCGGGCCTGCTCACCGGAAAGGGAGACTTCGGCGCCTCGGGTTGAGGGCTGGATGCGGTTGATGGGCTCAACGCGCACGACCTCGGCGCCCCAGTCGGCGAGGAGCTGGCTGACGTGCGTTCCCGCCCAGACGACGGTGACCTCGGCGACGCGCACGCCTTCGAGGGGCAGGCGGGCGCGGGGAAGGGGGCGGGCGGGCGGCGAGGCAGGGGGGCGGGGTGCGAAGGGTTCCCCAGCCTCGTGCTCGCCGAGGAGGGGGGCACGTTGCGCGGGTTGGCGGGGCGAGTCCGACATGACGAACGGCCGGCCGGGGTAGTGGAGGGGGCCGGCCTCGGGGTGGTCGATGGGCTCCCAGACGCCGCGCGTGAGGAAGTGCGGGTCTTCGAGGAGGTCCTGCGTGGTCTGGAGAGCGCCGCAGGGGATGTGCTGTTCCTGGGCGAGGGGAATGATCTCCCGTTTGGTGCGTTCCATGAGCCAGGCTCGGTAGGCGGCTTCGATCTCCTCGGCGAGGGCGGGCGGCATCAGAGTCATGGGCGCGGAGATGTCGGGGTGCTCGAGAAGATCCTCGCGCTCGATGAGGCGGAGGAGGGAGGGGAGCCGGGGTCCCGCACCCATGATGTTCACGTAGCCGTCGGCGCAGGGGCGCACGCCGGCGGCGACGCGCAGGGCCGTCGCGGCGCGCCCCCCGCCCACGCCCGCGTAGGAGGCGGAGAGGAGAGCCGTGCTGCGCCGGTCGCGGGAGCTGGCCTGGCACTCGGCTACGGAGACGTCGATCCAGTCACCCTGGCCACCGGCCTCGACGCGGTAGCGCACGAGGGTGGCGGCGAAGGCGGCGGTAATGCCGGCGTGGTAGCCGGCGAAGTGCCCGGCGTGCTTCAGCGGTCCGCGACTGGCGTTGCCGGTCATGTGCATGGGTCCGCCGAAGCCCTGGAGGGTGATCTCGGAGGCACGGTAGCGGCGGTAGGGGCCGGTCTGGCCGAAAGGGGTGATGGAGAGGAGGACGAGGTCATCGCGCTCGGCGACAAGCGTCTCCCAGCCCCAGCCCCAGGAGGCGGGATCGCCGGGCGCGAAGTCTTCGACGACGATGTCGGCCTCGGCGGCGAAGGCGCGCACCTGCTCAGCGTTGGCCGGGTCGGTCACGTCGAGGACGCGGGAGCGCTTGTTCGTGTTCAGGTGGAGGAAGAGGCCGGAGCGCTCAGGATGGGGTTCGTCGGCGGGGAAGGGGCCGAAGCGGCGGAGGGGGTCGCCCTCGGGGGGTTCGAGCTTGAGCACGTCGGCGCCGTAGTCGGCGAGGAGTTTGGCCGCATAGGCGCCAGCGACCTCGCGGGAGAGATCGAGGACGCGGACTCCAGCGAGCGGTCCTGCCATGCGCTGCCCCGGGCGCACGATACACGGCTTGCGGGGGCGGGGAACGGGGGCGTACGGTGCCGCCCATGAAGTACGAAGACATGTTCCACGTGGGCATCATCGTGCCGGACCTTGCGTCGGGCTTGAAGGAAATCGCCAACCGGTTCGGCGTGACGTTTCCCGACCCACCCCCCACCTCCGGGGCGGATGTCCTGGTGAAGACGGCAGCGGGCGAGATGCGGGCAGAGGTGATCGGCGTGTACTCGGCGGAGGGGCCACCGTACCTGGAGGTCATCAGGGCGGTGCCGGGAACGCCGTGGGAGGCGGGCGAGGGGTCGCGTATCCACCACCTGGGGGCGTTCGTGGACGACCTCGATGACGAGGTGGCGCGGCTGATGGCGCAGGGCGTGGAGCTGGAAGCGACGCTCGACGTTGGGGGCGGGATGATGGCGGTGTCGTACATGAACGGACCGCTGGGGATCCGGCAGGAACTCCTGCCGGGGCATTTGCGGGAGGGGATGCTCGCTCGCCTGCGGGGCGAGGGCGGCTAGCCGTGATCAACTTCGACGACGTGTTCCATGTGGGCATCATCGTGCCTGACATCGAGCAGGGGATGGACGAGATCGCGAAGCGCTTCGGGGCGAGCTGGCCGCGACCGCCGGGGGCGGCGAACGTGCGCGTTCGGACGAAGGCGGGCGTGCAGGTGATGAACTCGCGGTTCGCCTACACGGGCGAGGGGCCGCCCTACATCGAGCTGATCGAGGCGGTTCCGGGGACGGTGTGGGAGGCGGGCGAGGGTTCGCGCATCCACCACCTGGGGGCATTCGTGGACGACCTCGACGCGGAGATCGAGCGGCTGACGGCGGAGGGCGCGGAGCTGGAGATGGCGAGCGTGGACGAGGACGGCTCGCGCATCCTGGGGGTCACCTACATCAATAGCGACCTCGGGGTGCGGCTCGAACTGCTGCCCTCGTCGGGGCGCGAGCGGATCCTGTCGGTCACGAAGCCGGAGTAGTCGCAGCCGCCCCTAGCGGTGGCCGATCCAGGTGGTGATGCGCCAGCCTTCCTCGACCCTGGCCACGACGTAGGAGGCATCGAAGCGGACGTATTCCTCGCCGTTCTCGCGGTAGCGGCCGCAGTCGACGGTGACGTAGGCAGCGGTGGGGCTGGTGAAGATGACGTCGACGGTGTGAAGGACGCTGTGGTGGTAGTCGTCGGGGAGGCCGGCGTGGGCGGCGGCCCAGCGCGCGTCCGATTCCTCGACCGTTGCGATGAGGTTCACCTGGCCGCCACCGATGCCGAGGGCGGGGACGTGGCAGTAGGGCCGCATCATGGTGGGGTCCTTGGCGTGGTAGGAGAACCCGAAGTGGTCGCTGTATTCGCGGACCCAGGCGGCTAGTTCGGCTTCAGTGGTCATGTTCGGCTCTCCTGTTTGCTCTCCGGATTACTCCGGCGAGAGGTACTGCTCGACCTTGTGGGTGTGGTGCTCGGCTTCGATCGTGCGGATGGTGCGGGAGCGGCTGCGCATTACGAGGGAGTGGGTGATGGCGCCGTCGCGCGTGACCTCGACGCCGCGCAGGAGGTAGCCGGTGGTGATGCCGGTCAGGGCGAAGAAGCAGTCATCACCGCTGACGAGATCGTCGAGGGAGAGCACCTGGTTGAGGTCGAGGCCGCGCTCGACGGCGAGGGCTCGGTCGGCGTCGTGGCGGGGCCAGAGGCGGCACTGCATATCACCGTCGAGCGCCTTGATGGCGCAGGCGGCGGAGACGCCCTCGGGTGAGCCACCGATGCCGAGAAGCATGTCGACGCCGGTACCGTCCATGGCGGCCATGACGGCGCCGGCGACATCGCCGTCGGTGATAGAGATGATGCGGGCGCCCGCCTTGCGAATCTCGGCGACGATGTCGTCGTTGCGGGGGCGGTCGAGGAGGGTGACGGTGACTTCGGTGACGGGAATGCCACGCGCCTCGGCGACCCGCTCGAGGTTCCAGCGGACAGGGGCAGCGAGGTCGACCTTTCCCTTTGCCTCGGGGCCGACAGCGATCTTCTCCATATAGAAGATGTCGTGCGGGTTGTACATCGAGCCGCGGGGAGAGGCGGCGATGACGCTCACAGCGTTGGCGCGACCGAGGGAGAGGAGGGTGGTGCCATCGATGGGGTCGACGGCGATGTCGACCTGGGGGCCGTTGCCGGTGCCGACGATCTCGCCGTTGAAGAGCATCGGCGCCTCGTCCTTTTCGCCTTCGCCAATGACGACGATGCCATCGATGTCGATGGTGTTGAGCATGTCGCGCATGGCGTCGACGGCGCCGCCGTCGGCGCCGTTCTTGTCGCCGCGGCCGGTCCAGGGGGCGGCGCCGAGGGCGGCCGCCTCCGTGGCGCGGGCGAGCTCCATGGAGATGTTGCGGTCGGGGGGCAGGCTCACGGATTCACTCCGATCTGTTCGGCGACGGGCTTGAGCGCGCCGGCGACAAAGAGGATGTGTTCGTCGAGGTCGACGCCGAAGTCGGCGGCGCCGTTGCGGAGATCATCGCGGCTGACGCTGCGGGCGAAGGCCTTGTCCTTCATCTTCTTCTTGACGGACGAGGCCTTGAGGGTCGTGAGGGACTTGTCGGGGCGCACGAGCGTGCAGGCGATGACGAAGCCGGCCATCTCGTCGGCGGCGTAGATGGCGCGGTCCATGTCCTGGGTGTAATCGAGGCCGAGGAAGGGCGCGTGGCAGAGGATGGAGTAGCGGATGTCCTCGGGGACGCCGCGGGCTTCGAGGAGCTTCGAGCCTTCCTTCGGGTGGAGCTCCTCGGTGGGGTGGATCTCCCAGTCGAAATCGTGGAGGAGGCCGACGATTCCCCACTTCTCCTCGTCCTGGCCGTGCTTGCGGGCGTAGGCCTGCATGACGGCTTCGACGGCGATCCCGTGCCTGCGGGTGCGCTCTTCCTGCGCGAACTCGGCGAGAATTTCCCAGGCGCGATCACGCTGCACAGGCCCTCCCGACGGCGGCGGCGCAATCGTACCATCCGCGGTAGTGAGGGGCGGTTCGCACGCTATCCTTGGAGGACCATACCGAAAAAGAGCAAACCAACAGCCAGGGGACTGCACCGCGCTCCTACAGCCTGGAGTCCGCGTATGGCTCGGTGAAGCCATCGGCGCACCCGGAGGACTTCGAGCAGGTGACCCAGCTTGCCAAGGACGAGAAGGTTGAGATGACCGTTCGGAAGATGGCCGAGAACTAGTCGCGCGCTGGTTGGCACTCGGCCCGGCTAGATGGGGTGGGCGGTGAGGAACTGGACGCCACGGGCGAGGACCTCGCCTGTGAAGACGGCGCCCATGCAGATGTAGAGGAGGCCGGTGGCGCTCTGCATGGAACGAATCTGGGCGGTGCGGAGGGCAAGGACGGCGAGGACGAAGGCGAAGAGCAGGCCTACGCCGATGCGGAACCAGAAGAGCGGATTCGCGAGCAGACCGCCTTCCACGGGGTTGGACGGGGTGGGGGTGATGCGCTCGGGGATGGCGGCGTTGATGGCGAGCAGGACCACCTGCACCGCGATGGCGGCGATCAGGATCCAGGCGAGCTCGCGCAGGGGGCGTCCGGGGAGGGAACCCTCGGTGAGGTACCAGTGGCCCCACGTCATCGAGGTGGAGACGGCGCCCATCGCGACGGTGCCGGCGAGGAGCGCCAGGAGCACGCCCGGGAAGCCCCAGACGGGCGGGGCGAGCATGCCCGCGAGGAAGGCAACGCAGACGACGCCAACGACGGACCCGCCGATGGCGACGATGCGTCCGATGGGATCCCAGCCCATGAAGACCATGAAGGCGTAGAACGCCGACGTACCCGTCACGACGAGGAGGAGGGTCTTCATGGGCTCGAACCAGTCCGGGTCGATGAGGTAGCCGTCGATGTCGGCGGCGATGCTGAGGGAGAGGGCGAGCCAGTAGGCGAGCCCCGCGACGATGGCGGCGGCTCCGCTCATGGTGAGGACGAAGCCACGGGTGACGCCGCCGCGCAGGTCGGCGGCGAGGGTGACCCAGAGGCTGCCGATGGCCATCTCCATGAGGATGATGAGCAGGGTGTAGGGGAGCGCCTCGGCGTTCACGGCAGCGAGTGTAGCAGCGACTCCGCTTGCGACCCGCCGGGGGCGGGCAGGGGCGGCCTTCGCTATCCTGCCGGGCGGAGGCGAGCGTGAACGAACAGGTGGTGCTGATAACGGGGGCGTCGCGGGGGTTCGGGGGCGAGGCCGCGCGACGCATCGCCGCGCGGGGCAACACGGTGATCGCAACGATGCGGAACCCGGAGCGGGACGGGCCCGCGATCGTGGCGGGGCTGGAGGAGCGCATCACGCCCGTGCGGCTGGACGTGACGGACACGGGGGCGGTGGAGCGGGTCGTGGGGGAGACGCTGGCGCGATTCGGGCGCATCGACACGCTCATCAACAACGCCGGCTACGGGCTCTACGGGCCGATCGAGGAGCTCTCCGAGGAGCAGGTCTGGCGGCAGGTCGATACGAACGTGCTGGGACAGTGGCGGCTGGCGAAGGCGGTACTCCCGGCGATGCGGGCGCAGGGGGCGGGCAAGATCGTGAACGTGAGCTCGCTGGCGGGGCGCGTGCCAGGGGCATGGCTGGGGATGTACGCGGCGGTAAAGCACGCGGTGGAGGGGATGTCGGAGGCATTGCGCTTCGAGGTGGGGCACGCGGGGGTGCAGGTCTGCGTGCTCGAGCCGGGGATGTACGTGAGCGACTGGCAAACAGGAAGCCTGGACGTGGCAGCCCCGCAACTGGAGGGGCGCAGCGCCTACCAGGAGTCGGTGGATGCGGCGCTGGCGAACTTCCGGGCGCGGGCAAGAACGCGGCCAGGGTCGGGTTCGGTGGGTGTGGCGATGGCGGACATGGTCGAGCTGGAGCAGTCGCTGCCGATGCGCTGGCCGGTGGGTGAGGACAGCACCCACCTGATCGAGGCGCGCATGAACTCGACGGAGGCGGGGTGGGAGGCGCTGCGGCGGGGATCGACGCTGCGGACGTGGCGGCGTCCGGGGGAGCAGCGCGGCATGGAGCGCGATTGGGGCGGGGAGAGCGTGGTGCTGATCACGGGGGCCTCGCGGGGGTTCGGGGCGGCAGCGGCGCGGGAGTGCGCGGCGCGGGGAAACCTCGTGGCGGCCACGATGCGCGACCCCGATCGGGACGGGGAGGCGGTGCGGCAGGGCTTCGAAGAGCGCATCGCGACGTTCGCGTTGGACGTGACAGAGCCGGAGTCCATCGGGGCGGCGGTGGCGACCGTGCGGGAGCGGTTCGGACGCATCGACGTGTTGGTCAACAACGCGGGCTACGGACTCTACGGGCCGCTGGAGGATCTGAGCGAGGACGAGTGCCGGCGCCAGCTCGATACGAACCTGCTGGGGCAGTGGCGGATGCTGAAGGCGGTGCTGCCAACGATGCGCGAGCAGGGGTGGGGCAAGGTGGTGAACGTGAGCTCGCTCTCGGGGCAGGTGCCGCGGGCACTGCGGGGGATGTACGCCGCCTCGAAGCACGCCGTGGAGGCGATGTCGGAGGGGCTCGCGGACGAGGTGGCGCCGTTCGGCGTGCAGGTCACGGTCCTGCAGCCGGGCCAGTACCGCAGCGACTGGCAGACGCGCGGTCTGGATGTGTGCGCGGCAGTGCGCGAGGGGCGCAGCGCCTACCAGCCGGGGGTGGAGCGGCTGCTGGCGGAGTTCCGGGCGGTGGCGGTGACGCGGCCGGGGTCGGATGCGGTGGGGATGGCGATCGCCGATGCGGTCCAGCTGCAGCAACGGCTGCCCATGCGCTGGCCGCTGGGGGAGGACGCGCTGCGGCTCATCGCGGCCCGCCGGACCACGCCCGACGACGTGTGGGAGCGCGAGCGTCGCGCCGAGGGCTGGGGCCTCACCGCGGAGGACATGGCGTAGCGCCCTACGGGGCGACAATGCGGTAGATGCGATCGGCCTGGAAGCTGATGAAGTAGATCTCGCCGTCGCTGTCTTCGGCGAAGGAGACGGCTTCGATGGGTCCCTCTTCCCAGAGGACTACCAGCTCGACGTAGCCACCGGTGGCGGCGGTCTCGGCGTGGATCGCCCAGATGACCCCTGTGCAGTAGTCGCTGTAGAGGTACCAGCCGCGCAGCGAGGGGCTGGCGTCACCGCGGTAGACATAGCCGCCGGTGACGGAACAGCCCTCGTCGTGGCTGTATTCCCACACGGGGAGGGTGAGGCCTGTGCGGTCGCAGCCCGTGGGCGGGGAGAAACAGCGGGAGCCCTCCATGACGTTCCAGCCGTAATTCTCACCGGCCCGGATGATGCTGATCTCCTCGGTGCGGTTCTGGCCAACATCGCCCGCCCAGAGGAGGCCGGTCTCGCGGTCGAAGCTCATGCGCCAGGGGTTGCGCAGGCCGTAGGCCCAGATTTCGGGCAGGACACCTTCCCGGTCGAGGAAGGGGTTGTCGGGGGGGATGGCGTAGGGCTGCTCCGGCGAGGCGTTGCGCACGTCGATGCGGATGATGGTGCCGAGGGGGGTGGCGAGGTTCTGCCCGTAGCCGTGGGGGTCGTTCGCATGGCCGCCGTCGCCGAAGCCGAGGTAGAGCATGCCATCGGGGCCGAAGAGGAGCGTGCCGCCGTTGTGGTTGGTGTAGGGCTGGACCACCTGGTAGATGAGCAGTTCGCTCGATGCGTCGAAGGCGAAGGTCTCGCCCTCGCCGGTGGTCTCGAAGCGCACAAGGCGGCTGTATCGCCGGTCTACGCCGCTGCTGAAGTAGGCGTACACGTAGCCGTTTTCCGCGAATTCGGGGTCAAGGGCGATGGAGAGGAGACCCTCCTCGCTGCAGCAGATGGTGGTCTCGCGCTGGTCGTGAACGGTGCGGGGTGCGTCGTAGGGGCCGTCGCGAGGGACGGAGAGGACGCGTCCCTCCTGGAGGACGATGAGGAAGCGATCGTGCTCGGGGACGTCGACGAGAGCGACCGGGCGCTCAAGGGGCGGGAGTCCGGGGAAAGCGGGGACGAGGGTGGCGGGAGTCTCCGCGGCGGTGGAAGCGGCCTCGGTGGGGGCGGGCGTGGGGGCGGGCGTGGCGGTGGCCCGCGGCTGGGCGGGGCTCGGGGTGGCCGTTGGCTCAGCTGGCGTCGCGCGTGCGGTGGGAGCGGGCGCCGGTTGCTCGCGATCGGCGGGGCCGCCGCAGGCGATCAGGAGGGAGCCGGCGAGCAGGCCCAGGGCGAGTGCGAAGAGTCGCCGGGGACCGGGGCTCATGGATCGAGGCGCGTCGCCGCTACTTCGAGTGCAGCGCCAACATCGGCGGAGAAGCCCTGGTCGCGGAGGAGGCGTCCGAGGGCGGCAAGGAAGGAGAGGACGTTGCCGGACGTGGAGGACTCTCCCATGAGGCCGACTCGCCAGACGCGACCGCCCAGCTCGCCGATGCCGCCACCGACCTCAATGCCGAAACGCTGGAGCAGGGCGCCGCGCACGGTCCTGTCGTCGATGCCCTCGGGGATCCTCACGGTGGTGAGGACGGGGAGGCGGTGCTCAGCGTCGGCGTGGAGGGTGAGTCCCATCGCCTCGAGTCCTGCCTGGAGGGCGCGCCCGTGGCGTTCGTGGCGCTCCCAACGATTCTCCAGCCCTTCTTCGAGGACGAGGGCGAGGGCGCGGTGGAGGGCGTAGGTCATGGAGATGGGGGAGGTGTGGTGGTAGGCGCGGCGGCTGTCCCAGTAGGCCTCGAGCATGCCCAGGTCGAGGTACCAGCTGTTGGCGGGCGTCTCGCGGGCCTGGACGGCGCCCCAGGCGGCGGGGGAGAGGGTGAGGGGGGAGGCGCCGGGAGGGGCGGAGAGGCACTTCTGCGTGCCCGAATAGGAGGCATCGACACCCCAGGCATCGATCTCGACGGGCACACCGCCGAGGGAGGTGACGCAATCGAGGAGGAGGAGCGCGCCGTGCTCCTTGCACAATCCGGAGATGGTCTCGACGGGCTGGAGCACGCCGGTCGAGGTCTCGGCGTGGACGATGGCGACGAGCTTGGCGGGGCCGGCGCGAAGCTCGCGCTCGATGGCCTCGGGGGGGATGGGGGAGCCCCAGGGGGCGGTCACGATGGTGACCTCGGCGCCCGTGCGGGCGGCCATCTGGGCGATGCGGTCGCCGAAGTAGCCGCAGACGCCGATGATGGCGCGGTCTCCCGGCTGGAGGAGGTTCATGACGGCCGCTTCCATGCCGCTGGTGCCGGTGCCGGGCGTCGCGAGGGTGACTTCGTTCGCGGTGCGGAACACCTGGCGCATCATGTCCTGGCATTCATCCATGATGCGGATGAATTCGGGGTCGAGGTGGCCGAGGAGGGGGAGGCCCATGGCAGCGAGCACACTGGTGTCGGCGCCGCTGGGACCAGGGCCCATGAGAACGCGACGGGGCGGGTCAAGGATAGGAATCTCGGTCATGCGCCAATGCTAACGGCTGGGCCTTCTACAGGGCCGTTCAGGGGCCTTCGCTGACGGCGATGGTGACCTCCCCGCCCGGCTCCTTCTCGACTCCGGCGATGGGCGCCTGATCGACGACCGTGCCTCGAGGGTGCTGCTCGTTGCGCTCCCTGACAACCTTGACCTCGAAGCCCGCTTCCTCCATCGCCTGGATGGCGACTTCCTCGGGCTGGCCGATGACGTCCGGCACGATGCCCCGCTCGACTTCGGGGCCGCTGGTCCTGGGGGGATCCTCGGCCTCGGGGGTAGCGGTGAAGGCGGCTGCAGGTGTGTCCGCTTCCCCTCCACCGCCGTCGCCGCTGTCGCCAACATTGGCGATGACGACCGCGAGCACGACGACGAGGGCAGTCACGCCGATGGCGACGGCCAAGATGACGCCCGTGCGGGCGAAGGAGAGGCCGGCCCCGATGCGGCGGGCGGGGATGGCAACGCCGATGTCGACGCCGATCATGGGGTCGCTGGGAACGCGCGAGCCGAAGAGGCTGGAGGGACCCTGGCTGGTCCGGCTCTCACCCCGTGCGGGGGCGGGGGACGAGGCGCTCGGGGCGGGGGCGTCCTGGGGAAAGCGAGCGAGGAGGGGGGCGGTCTCGAGGCCGAGATACTGGGAGTAGGAGCGGAGGAAGCCGCGCGCGTAGACGGGCGCGGGAATGATGTCGAACCGCTCATCCTCGAGCGCCTGGAGGTAGCGGCGGGAGATGCGGGTATCGCGCTCCGCGTCTTCAAGGGTGAGGCCGCGTTCTTCGCGAGCCTCGATCAGCCGCTCACCGATGCCGAGGCCGCTCATCGCCGCACTCCAGAGTGGGGACGGTACCACTCAGGCGCAGGCGAGCCAAACAGTTGCGGGCAGCCCCGCGTGGGCGCCGGCAGAACCGCTCTCAGGCGACCGGCAGGGCGTCGAGCTGGTGGCGCTTCACCTCGGCCATGACCTTCGCGCCAACGGCGTCGTCGGGCTCGACAACGGGGAGGCGGGGAGCGCCGATATCGACACCGAGCTGGCGCAGCACGTAGCGGATGGTGCTGGGGCTGCCGTTGAGGAAGCAGGCGTCGGTGAGGGGCACGAGGGGGCGGTGGATGGCGGCGGCGGCGGCGAGGTCGCCAGCGAGGACGTGGTCGAGCATGGCGCGCTGGCGCCCGGCGACGATGTGGCTGGTCACGCTGATGGCGCCATAGGCGCCCATGCACCAGAGGTGGAAGTTGTCGTTGTCGTTGCCGCTCCAGATACGGAAGTCGGGGCGGGACTCCAGCACGCGGGCGGCGGCGTGGAGGTCGCCGTTGGCCTCCTTGTTGCCAGCGATGTTAGGGATCTCGGAGAGGCGCAGGAGCGTATCGACGGTGAGGTTGACGCCGGTGCGGCCGGGCACGTTGTAGACGATGACGGGGGCGCTGGTGCTCTCGGCGATGTGGCGGAAGTGCTCGATGATGCCGGCCTGGGGAGGACGCAGGTAGTAGGGCGCGACGGCGAGGATGGCATCGACGCCGGCGGCCTCGGCGCGCTTCGCGAGGGCGACGGAGTGGCGGGTGTCGTTGGTGCCGGCGCCAGCGACGACGGTACCGCCATCGCCGAGCTCCTGCTTGATCTCCTCCCAGAGGCGAGCCTTCTCGTCGTCGCTCAGGAGGGGGGCCTCGCCGGTGGTGCCGGTTACGACGACGCCCTCGTTGCCGGCGCGGACGAGGGAGGCGGCGAGACGGCGGGCGAGGGCGTAGTCGACCTCGCCGTCGGCGGTGTAGGGGGTGACCATGGCGGTCAGCAGGCGGCCAATGTTGGACATGCAACGCTCCGAAACGTGGACACGCTCAGTCTATCTCTATCGCGATGGGAGCGGCGCCGCCTACACGGGCGGCGTTCTCAGAAGCGGAGGGGGAGCTGTCCCCACGGGCCAAAGTGTTTGCTGAGGAAGCGCCACTGCTGGGCACCAGCATAGTTCGAGCCAGCCTCGCGCCCGTAGAGGCGGTCGGGCACTTCCGCGAGGCGCTCGTACCGGAATCGGGCGACCTCCTGACCATCTTCCAACATGAAGGGTACGTCGTGGGCGCGTACCTCAAGCACCGCAGGGAGACCTTGCCCGCTCTGGTCTACCCCGAATCCCGGGTCAAAGAAGCCGGCGTAGTGAGTCCGTAGCTCTCCGTTCGTTGGCTCAAAGGGAACCATCTCAGCAGCTAGGTGCGAGGGGATGGCGACCTGCTCCTGTGAACGCAGCAAGTAGAACTCTTCAGGCTCGAGCACGATCTGACCCTCAGGCCAAATCGGTTCCCAGAAGTCGCGCGGGTCGTGATTTCGTCGATCGAGGTGTAGGAGGGTGCTGTTGTTCCCCTTCGCCCTATACCCGACTGGAGTGGGGTCCGGCTCCCCGCCCGAAGACCTGAGATGAATCCGCAAGATCTCGGGAGCGGAGGCGGGAATGGCCAACCTCGCCCCACCTACTCTCCCGCCCTGACTGTCGACATCTGCATCGACTATCAAACGCAGCTGACTTAGCGCCATGCCCATGCGGACCTTCACAAGGAACGAGCGGGTGAACACCTCAAGCCAAAGACTGCCTTCGTAGCCGGGGGGTATCTCGTCGAATCGGTGCGAGTGGTCTGCAACCACACGTGTGAAGATGTCGACTCGGCCAGTTGAGCTCTTGGGATTCGCATGGGCGCGGACGTTGGCAGGGAGCTTGAGGCGCTCCATGAGCGGAATGAGGTAAGGACGATTCGGCTCCAAGATGCCGCCGCCGCGGCTACGAAGATCGATGCCCTCGCCCAACCGAAAGGCCCGGAGCCGCTGATCTACTGTGTGATCGCCGGGTAGGAAGCTAGTGCGGATGCGGTAGGCCCTCGCTCCAAGCCTTAGGTCAAGACTCGCAGGCTGGAAGTGGTCATCAGGGAGAGGCTCATCAGCGGCAATAATCCCGGACCGCTCAGCCTGACGGAGCCACTGGCTCGGCAGAATCCCTGCGGGGACATCCCATCGACCTGGCCAGGCAGCCACAGCCCGGGGGGCACGCTCAGCCACTTCGCTCGCCCAAGGAGCGGATACCTGCGTGCCAGCCGTGGATTCCGACGCTGCTGCTTGTGCTAGGTCAGACATGGGGAAGCGAGTGTACGGCTCCAGCTTTCGATAACAGTCGCGGAAGCTAAATATCTTGAGCGTCCGGCAGCATCATGTCCCAGATTCGGATTCACGGCGCTCGCGGGCCTCGATGGAGTAGGGAAGCTCGTTCATGTATTCGAGCTCCTCCTCCAGCAGGCAATCGCCGAGGCCCTTCGACCACTCGCTGAACTCGGGATCCTGGCCGGCGAGGGCAAGGACGGAGCCGACGTGGTTGGCGTCGGGCATCTCCCAGAGGTCGTAGCAGCGGTTGAGGCGGCCGATGCTGTTCTGGTAGGCGCCGTGGAGGCGCCAGCCCTTCGACTCGAGGACGGGCACCAAGTGCGACATGATCTCCTGGAATTCCTGGGTCTTGCCGTACTTGCACTCAAGGCGAACGAGCATGAAAGGCATTGCGACCTCCGGTTGTCGGGTTCCTGGCCACTGGCTGCCGGGGGTTGATGAAGCTAGAGGCGGTCGGCGATGGCCTCCTGCAGTTCCTTCATCTCGGGGTAACGGCCCTCGGCCTTCTTGGAGTAGATGAGGTCGCCATCGACCACCACCTCGAAGGCGCCGCCGGCGCCGGGGATGAGGGTGAGGGAGGCGGTCTGGTCGGCGAACATCTGCAGGAGTTCCTGGGCCGTCCACGCGGCCCGTGCGGTGTAGTTTCAGGGGACGCAGTATTCGATCGAGATAGCGAGGCTGTGCTGGACCATCGGAAGCTCCTTCAATTCGAGGTTGGCGGCTGCTGGACTCTGGCTGTTCGGCATGGAGTCAGTGTACCGCCCTGAGGGCGAGTGGCGGGCGCTATACTCGCGAGACTGACGAGACTCTTGAGGAGGCGCCTCATGACCACGATTCTGGATCCAACGGACGAGCGCGTTCCGGTACGGCGCTCACTGACGCAGCGGCCGGAGGCGATCAGCGGAACGATCGCACTGCTGGACATCTCGAAGCCGCGCGGCGATGTGCTGCTGAACCAGCTCGAAGTTCGCCTGCGGGAGCGACTTCCCGAGGTGGAGGTGCGCCGCTACTCCAAGCCCACGTTCACCAAGCCGGCGCCGGAGACGCTGCGGCAGGAGCTGGCGAAGGAGGTGGACTTCGTCGTCGAAGGGCTTGCCGACTGAGGGTCGTGTACGACGTGCAGTGTGCACGACACGACCTGGCTCGAAATCAACGGAATCCCCTCGGTATTCATCGCCTCGGATGAGTTCGAGGAGGCAGCGGAGGCGCAGGCTGAGTCGCTGGGGCTGCCGGAGGTGCGGCGCCTGTTCGTCCCGCACCCGATCCAGGATGCGAACGACGACGAGATGCGGGAGAAGGCGGACGCGATCGTGGATGACGTGATCGCGGCGCTGATCGACTAGGAACGGGAAAGGCGCGGCGTTCCTCGCGTAGGACGCCGCGCGATACACTGGACCGATGGCGAAGCTTGGCTTCATCAACCGCATCGTGGGCGACTCGAACGAGCGCGAGGTTAATCGCCTCAGTTCGGCGATCAAGGCGATCGAGGCGCTGGCAGACGATTTCGCCAGGCTCTCGGACGCCGAGCTGCGCGGGCTCACGGACCAGTTCCGGGAGCGGTCCGCGCAGGGCGAGACGCTCGACGACCTGGCCGCGGAAGCGTTCGCGGCAGTGCGCGAGATGGCCTGGCGCAAGATGGGCCAGCGTCCCTACGCCGTGCAGCTGATGGGCAGCCTGGTGCTCCACCAGGGAAAGATCGCGGAGATGAAGACGGGTGAGGGCAAGACCCTCACCGCGATCGCGCCGCTCTACCTGAACGCCCTTGCGGGCAAGGGCGCCCACCTGATCACGGTGAACGACTACCTCGCGCGTCGCGACGCGGCCTGGTACGGCCCCGTGTTCCACGCGCTCGGGATGAGCCTGGGGATCATCCAGAACAACCACATCCAGTACCTGTACGAGCCCGGCTACCGTCCGGGGGAGGACGGCGAGGGGGGGCTGGAGGATCTGCGGCCCTGCGAGCGTCGGGACGTGTACCAGACGGACGTGACGTACGGCACGAACAACGAGTTCGGCTTCGACTACCTGCGCGACAACATGGTGCGCGAGCAGGAGATGAAGACGCAGCGGTCGCTCTTCTATGCCATCGTCGACGAGGTGGACAACATCCTCATCGACGAGGCGCGGACGCCGCTCATCATCAGCGGTCAGGCGGAGGAGGCGAGCAGCACGTACCAGCAGTTCGCACGGGCGGTGCGCGGCCTGCACGCGGACCTGGACTACGCGATCGACCAGAAGGCGAAGCACGTGGCCCTGACGGAGACGGGCATCGGCAAGATCGAGCGGGCGCTGCGGGTGGACAACCTCTTCGGGGGAGACCCGCGGCTGGCGCGGCACATGGAGGCAGCGCTCGACGCCGAATACCTGAAGCGTGCGGACCGCGAATACGTGGTGCGCAACCGGGAGATCGTGATCGTCGACGAGTTCACGGGGCGGATGATGCCGGGGCGGCGCTGGAGCCACGGCATCCACCAGGCGGTCGAGGCGAAGGAGAACGTGCCCATCCAGCGGGAGTCGCTCACGCACGCCACGATCACGTTCCAGAACTACTTCCGGCTCTACGAGAAACTGGCGGGGATGACGGGCACGGCGGAGACGGAGGCGGAGGAGTTCGCGAAGATCTACAACCTCGACGTGGTCGCCATCCCCACGAACCAGCCGATGATCCGCGCGGACCGCGAGGACATGATCTATATCAACGAGAAGGCGAAGTTCGCGGCGGTGGTGGATGAGATCGAGGGGATGCACAGCCAGGGGCGGCCGGTGCTGGTGGGCACGACCTCGATCGAGAAGTCGGAGTACCTGGCGGCGATGCTGCAGCGGCGGAGCATCGAGCACGAGGTGCTGAACGCGAAGCAGCACGAGCGTGAGGCTCACATCGTGGAGAACGCCGGCGAGCCGGGAGCGGTCGTGATCGCCACGAACATGGCCGGGCGCGGCACCGACATCAAGCTGGGCGAGGGCGTCGCGAAGGCGGGCGGTCTGCACGTCATCGGGACGGAGCGGCACGAGTCACGGCGCATCGACAACCAGCTGCGGGGGCGGTCGGGACGGCAGGGGGATCCGGGTTCGAGCCGCTTCTTCGTCTCGTTCGGCGACGACATCATGCAGCGCTTCGCACCGGAGTGGGTGCCGGGGATGCTGGAGAAGATGGGGATGACGGAGGAGATGCCGCTGGAATCGCGCATGGTGACGCGCGCGATCGAGCAGGCGCAGCAGAAGGTGGAGGGCTACAACTTCGACATCCGCAAGCGGCTGGTGGAGTTCGATGACGTGATCAACGAGCAGCGGGCCGTGCTCTACACCGAGCGCGACAAGGTGCTCGAGGGGGCGGACGTGCGGGAGAACGTGTTCTCGTTCCTGACAGACGAGGTGGACGGGATCATCGGGCGGAACGGGGATAGCTTCGACGCGAACCTCGTGCACACGGAGCTGGGCGAGATCATGCCGCCCGACATCCTGCCGTCGCTGGAAGAGGTCGAGAAGCAGCAGGAGGGCATCGCGGACCTGGCGCTGGACCGGATCGAGGACCACTACGAGGAGATCGAAACGACGGTGGGCGACGAGATAGCGCGCCAGATGGAGCAGTGGCTGCTACTCGAATCCATCGACTACCACTGGCGCCAGCACCTGACGGCGGTGGAGGAGGTGCGGCAGAGCGTAGGGCTGCAAGCGTACGCGCAGGTGGACCCGCTGGTGGCCTTCAAGCGCGAGGGCTACGACATGTTTCAGCAGCTGCAGGGGAACATCAGGCGGCAGGTGGCGCAGGCGGTCTTCAAGATGCGCGCCAGAGATCTGCCCCCTCCGACGCCGAACGGAGCGACGACCGCGCGCAGGCCCGAGCTCGAGGGCGCACCCAGGCAGGAGCCCGCCCTGGCGGGCGTGACGGCGCGGGGTCGCGGCGCCCCAGCGTCGGCGCCGCGACCGGGCGGCAAGAAGATCGGGCGGAACGAACCCTGCCACTGCGGCAGCGGACGCAAGTTCAAGAAGTGTCACGGCAAGCTCGCATAGCAAGACCGGCGCCGGCGTGAGCGTTCTCGCGGCGCTGGGGCTGGGCGCGGGGGGCGTGCGGGCGATGCTGATCGACCCGCCGGACGAGGTGCTGGCGGAGGCGAGCAGGCTCGAACCGCGGCCCACGATCGCGAGCTCGTTACAGGTGGCGGAGCAGGCGCTGCAGATCGCCTGGTGGCCACAGCGCGACGACCTGAGCGCAGCCAGCCTGAGCCGTCTCGCGTGGATGCTGGCGGCGGCGGACGGGGTCGAGGGGTGGCTGGTGAGCGACGGCGACGAAGAGAGTCCAGGCCGGGACGTACTGCTGGCGGCGCTCGACGGTTCAGCGCTTCGGGCGCAGGAAGAGAAGGCGCTCGACGACGGCGGCTTCGCCCTTCGGCTCGCGCCCGCCGAGGGATAGCGCGCGGCGCGCGGTACGATCGCAGGGATGCCTCAGTTGACCGTCCTTATCCCGGTGAACCGGCTCGACCGCGCGAAGGGGCGGCTGGCGGCGTTGCTGGAGCCGCAAGAGCGCGCGGAGCTGGTGCGGCGTTCGCTGGCGACCGTGCTCGGGGCGGTGGAGGGGGCGGGCATGGAGGCGGTCGTGCTGACCGCGGACGAAGGCGTGCAGGCGGGGCTGCCGGCGGGGGTGCGGTCGCTCGCGGAGGAGCTGGAGCTGCGGGGGTTGAGCGCACAGCTAGAGAGCGCCTCCGAGCGGCTGGCCGTCGAGGAGCTGCTGATCTTGCACGCGGACCTGCCACTGGCGACGGGCGAAGCGCTTGGCCAACTGGTGGCAGAGGCCGCACCCGCGCCTTCGGCGACGCTGGTGCGGCCCGAAGACGGGGGCACGAACGCGATGCTTCTGCGTCCACCGGGGCGGTTCGCGCTGGCGTACGGCAGTGGCAGCGGCGATCTGCACGAGGCGGCGGCGCGGGAGGCGGGCTTTGAGGTGTGTCGCGCCGACGTACCGGCGCTGTCGCTCGACCTCGACACGCCGGCGGACGTGCGCTGGTTACTCGCGGATCGGGCGGGGAGGGAGAGTGGGGCGGGTCGCTACCTGATCGGGATCGGGGTGGAGGGGCGGGAGGCGCTGGGGGAGGTTGGTGGCTGACTGTAGCGGCTATCGCCATAACAGCGCGATCACGTCAAGGGTCTAGGCGGTTATACAATTCTCACCACGCAGGCCGTAGACTGGTAGGCCTAGCAGGAAGTGCAGTTCACTGGCTGCAGGGAGGGTTCGCATGGCCATCGAAGTAACCCTCCTTTCGCACAGCGAAGACCCCATGCGGTCGCTGTATATGGCGTACCGGACGTGCTACAGCCAGCTGACGCCGCAGCAGGTGGCGGCGCGGATCGAGGACGAGCGCATCCCGCGGGAGAAGATGCAGGCGTTCATCGTGGAGCGCCTGAAGACGGGGCACGCGAGCCCGCTGGAGCAGGTCTGGTTCGAGTTCGGCATCTCCGGGGTGTCGCGTGCGTTCAGCCATCAGTTCGTGCGCCACCGGGTGGGCATCTCGTTCGAGCAGCAGAGTCAACGTTATGTGACGTACAAGAAGGGCGAGTTCCCCTACACCATCCCCAAGACCGTCGAGAAGGCGGGCATGGCGGAGAAGATGGAGGAGCTCTTCGGGCAGGCGGGCGCGCTCTACGAGGAGCTGGTTGCGGCAGGCGTTCCGGCCGAGGACGCGCGCTTCCTGCTACCGAACGCGACGACCACGAACTTCAAGATCACAGTGAACTTCCAGAGCCTGCTGCACATCTGCGACCTGCGTCTCTGCACGCGCGCGCAGTGGGAGTTCCGGCGGGTGGCGGCGCTGCTGCGGGCCGAAGTCGCGAAGGCCGTGCCGGAGCTGGGAAGCTACCTGCAGCCGAAGTGCGGGGAGCTGCGTACGGGCTACTGCGACGAGTCGGTGGAGGACTGGGAAGCGTGTCCGATCGGGCGCGTACGTCCCCATAAGGACGCGCTCTTCCGGTTGTACGACCAATACCGCAAGGGCGAGCTGCAGCCGCTGCGCGAGGAAGACTGGGCGACGATCGAGGACATCGGGACAGAGGTCGCGGGCAGCTCCTGATCGCGGGCGGGGCTCGGTCTCGCTACGCTAGAGGGCGTGACAACCTCGACCACGCGCACAATCGCCGTTCGCGACCTCGGGCTCACCGACTACGGGGAGGTCCACCGGCTACAGCAGGAGCTGCAGGCGGAGCGGGTGCGCGGGGAGGGCGTCGATACGCTGCTCCTGACAGAGCACCGGCCGGTGTTCACGCTGGGGCGGAGCCACCCCGAGCCGAACCTGCGCGCCACCGCCGAGATGGTGCGCGCGGCGGGCATCGAGGTGGCGCAGACGGAGCGCGGCGGCGACATCACCTACCACGGTCCGGGGCAGCTGGTGGCGTACGGGATCATCGACCTGCGGGCGTGGGGGATCGGGGTCGTCGACTACGTGGAGGCGCTCGAAAACACGATGTTCGGCGTGATCGGGGAGTGGGGCGTGGAGGGCCACCGGCACGAGTGCGCGCGGGGCGCCTGGGTGGGGGAGCGGAAGATCGGGTCGGTGGGGCTGCACGTGCGGCGGTTCGTTTCGATGCACGGGGCGGCGCTCAACGTGGCGCCCGACATGGGGCACATCGCCCTGATGAACCCCTGCGGGCTTGAGGACGCGGAGATGACGAACCTGGAGGCGGAAGCGGGGAGGCCGGTGACGGTGGGGGAGGTGGCGGAGGCGTTCGTGCGGCAGTTCGGGCGCGTGCTGGAGTGCGAGACCACGCTCGTGGGCGAGGCCGCTACCGCGGCCGGGTGAGCGCTTCGCCGGGGTCAAGGGCCTCTCCGATGAGGAAGTCGAGCGATCCGGCCTTCGATTCGGCTTCGAGACGACCATCCCAGCGCTCCCAGTCTAAATCGCTGATCCACGTACGCAGCCGCAGATAGTCGGCCTCGGGGAGGACGAGAATGGCTCGCTGGATTTCGGCGATGGTCGACAACGGGGCCACCTCCGGTCTGAGCGGCCAGCTAATCAGTGGTGGCCACTCCGTAAAGGATAGCGGGTTGGCAGTGGCTGGGAGCTACTGCGACCGAGTGACGGAATCGAGCAGCCGGCGGGTGACCTCGGCGACCTGCTCGACGGCCTCCTCGAACGCTTCCTCGTTGCGGCGCGAGGGCGCGCGGAAGCCGCTCACCTTGCGGACGTACTGGAGGGAGGCGTCGCGAATCTCGCCGTCTTCGGCGATGCCCTCGGGGCCGCGCAGCCGCTTGATGCTGCGGCACATGACGCTAGAGCTCGGGAGCGGGCGGCTTGGCGGGGCGTCGCGCCTCGACCCAGATCATGGCGCCGAGCAGGGCGGCGATGCTGACCGCGAGGAAGACTCCGGCGGTGATGGAGAGGTTGTCGCGAAGGCCGTCGGGGCCGGTGGTGAGGGCCGCTCGCCAGAGGTTAAAACCCGTGAGAGCGACGGTGAGGACGAGGAAGGTGACCCCGGCGGAGGCTTCCATCCAGGCGCGTCGCAGCACGAGGTAGGCGAGGGAGATACCGCCGAGGGCATAGAAGGGGATCGTGACGGGCACGACCCAATCGCGGACCTCGGTCCAGCTGGCGCGGGCCTGGTAGGCAAGGGCGATCAGGGCGGCGGTGAAGACGATGCCGACGACGATGAGCAGAAGGTGGCGCCCAAGATCCTGGCGGTCGGCGGGAGCGTCGGGGCGAGTGGCGCGGTCGTGGACGAGCGCGCTCTTCTCGGGCTCGACGGGCGCGGCAGCGGTGAAGTCAGCCATCCCCCGCGATCATGGCGGGCGGGCGGCAGCGGGGCAAGCGGGAGGGCATTCGGTGGTCGGTGGTCGGTGGTCGGTGGTCGGTGGTCGGTGGTCGGTGGTCGGTGGTCGGTGGTCGGTGGTCGGTGGTCGTGACGCTAGACGTACTGCATACAGGGGTCTACCGTCGACGCGGGTAGGAGAGCAAATTGGAGAAACTATTCAGGAGGGCCGTCCATCCGGGGGAGGTCCTGCAGGGCGAGTTGGAGGAGTTGGGCGTCAGCCAGGCTGCGTGCGCGCGCCAGATTCGTGTGCCACCGAACCGCATCAGCCAGATCGTCGCGGGGAAGCGTTCGATCAGCGGAGACACGGCTCTCCGCCTGGGACACTGGTTCGGGGTCGAGCCCCATTTCTGGATGAACCTACAGGCGCAGTTCGACCTTGCCGAGGCCGACCAGAAAGTTGGAGCCTCAGTGCAAGAACTGCCGACCGCGGCCGAGGGCCCCGCCTGAGTCCGCGCAGCTAGAACTGGTCGGCGCACCAGGGGGCGGTGTGCCAGGCGAAGAGCGTGTCGGCGAGCTGCAGGGCCTCGGGCGAGCCCTGGATCCTCCCGGCGCGGGCGAGCACGGAGGGGGCGACACCGCCGAGGTAGACCGCCGCGAGGTCTTCGGCGCCGAGGGTCACGTCCGGCTCGGCGGTAGTGGGGCGACAGGAGGCGTTGCCGCCTTCGACGACGAGCTCGAAGCGGCCGGCGGCCCACGGACCGAAGGGGTCGCTGACGTTGAGGACGAGGCGCCCATCGGGCAGGTACGAACGACCCTCGAGGGCCTTGGGCACATCGAGGATACGCAGCCAGATGGTGTCGCGACGCAGGCGGCGGAGGTGGCGGAGGTCGGCCAGCATCCAGAGCAGGGGATCGTCGGGCGGACGGTTGCCGGCCTCGATCGTCTCGACGAGGTCGATGCCGAAGAGGTAGCGCCAGAGAGTGGCCTCAACGGCGGGGCTCTTCGCGACCAACTCGTGGACGCGCACGGTTCCCCGCGGAACGCCCTCGGGCCAGGCGCTCTTGACGGCGTAGATGGCGTAGCCCTCGGGGCCATCGGCGCCGGTGTACTCGACGTACTGACGCCTGGAGAAGCCACTCTCGGGCTTCTCGGCGCGGGGGATGATGAAGGCGCTCCAGTGGCCGGGGATACGGTTCATCATGCCGGGGCGGGACTCGCGCAGCCGTTCGTAGAGGGGCGGCCAGCGTTCGAGGGCGGCGTCGGAGTCGACGAAGCGGACCTCGCCGGGGGCGTCCGGGACTTCCGCGCGGAATTCGGTGTGGCGGCGATCGATGCTGGCGCGGTCGGACTGCGCGGTGAGGCCGTAGCCGAAGCGACCATAGATGAGGGTCTCGGACGACCAGAGGGCGGCCAGGGGTTCGCCCCGCTCATGGATGTCGTCGAGCTGGCGGCGCATGAGCTCGGTGAGGATGCCCCGCCGGCGGTGCGTGGGGGACACGGTGACGCCGGTGACGCCCGCCGTGGGCAGTTCGCCGCCGGGGACGCTCATGGAGAAGGAGATGGCCTGCGTCCTCCCGACCAGTTCATCGCCGTCGCGGGCGACGATGCCGCGGTCGAACTCGATGAGGGGGCGGACCGTTTGGGGCCAGCCGCTGCTACTTTCGGGGTTTTCAAGAAAGGCGCGGTTGCCGGCGGCGACCCACTCACCCCAGTCGTCTTCGGTGAACACCCGGTACGTGATCGCCATCAATCGAGTATGGCGGGCACTCTGGCAAAAGGCCAGACGGTGGCTTGCGGCAGCCGGTAGGCTGTGGGCATGGGCGCGATCGGCACGCTGGCGCTGGGGCGGGGCGTTTCCGCCGAGCACGTCGTCGAGGCGCTCAACGGCTTCGCGGAGGCGGGCGCGCGCGTAGCCGTCATCGAGGCGGCGGCGGACGCGGATGTGGCGGTGTGGCCGGGGGAGCGGGTGCGCTGGCTCTGGCGGGACTACCCGCTGCCGGTCGTATTCGCGTTCGAGGGGCGGCTGGCGGGGGCGGGGGCGGCGCTCGCGCTGGGGTGCGACCTCCGCGTGTGCGCGGAGGGGGCCGTGATCGAGCTGGTTGGGGGAGCGATGGACGACCCGACCGCAGACCGGGCGAGGACGCTTCTGGGGCTGGAGGCAGGGAAAGCCATCCCCTCGCGGTTCACGGGAAGGGAGGCGCTGGAGGCGGGGCTGGTGTCGCGGATGGGGGCGGCGGGGAGCGCGGGGGAGGTGGCGCGGGGAGCGGCTGAGGCCATCGCGGCACGGGGTCCGATCGCGACGCGATTGGCCAAAGAGGCGGTGTGGCGGGGGCTCCCGCAGCCGCTGGAACAGGCCCTGCGGTTCGAGACCGATTTGACCTTGCTCCTACAAGCGACCAAAGATCGGGCTGAAGGGGTGCGTGCCTTCCTTGAGAAGCGCGCTCCGAACTTCACAGGGGAGTAGCGGATGATCGTCCTACTGGAAGAACCTGAGTCGTGGTCGCTGATGATGCTTGTCAGCGCGGTCGCGATCGACAATGCTGACATTTCCTTCGAGGGCAAGGAGGCGATACGCCGCTGGCGCTCGGAGCACCAGGAGGGCACGCCCTTGCTGGCGGAGCTCACGGAGGCCCTGAACGATCGGCTGAATGCCGCCATCGATGAGAAGTTCACGCGGCGAGTGAAGAGCAAGGGCCGCTATGAATCGGTAAGGAGGTAGGGATGGTCCAGGTGACGTATAGCGACGACGAGATCAACGAGATGCTGGTCGAGCTCGTGAACCGGATGGCCAGCGATGCCGAGCTAAGCGCGAAGGACCGGGCGATGCTCAAGCGCTGGCGCTCCTCGGAGATGAAGCTCGGCAGCGACGAGTTGGACGACCTCGTACGGAAGGCCAACGACGACTTCGCCCAGAGCCTCTCGCAGCGAGAGAAGAGCGCGATCCGCAAACCCGACTGGCGCACCTAAGCCGCCGAACGACGGTTCCACGCACATGCTCGCGCCGGCGCTGGTCGCCGGTGCGTTGCGTTGCACGGCGCACGCGCAGCCCCACTCTCCTACACTGCTCCCATGGCCGACCCGGTCCTGTTCGCGATCGATGAGCGGGGCGTGGCGACGATCACGCTCAACCGGCCCGAGCGCCTGAACGCCATCAACATGGCGATGCGCGACCTGCTGTGGGAGTACCTGCAGGCCTGTCGCGACCATCCCGACGTGCGGGCGCTGTGCTTTCGGGGGGAGGGCCGCGCCTTCAGCGCGGGCGCCGACATCTCGGAGTTCGGCACGGCGCCGAGCCTGTGGGAGTCGCGGCGGGCGCGGCAGGAGCGGGACGTGTGGGGGCTGCTGCTGTCGCTGCCGGTGCCGCTGGTGGCTCGGCTGCACGGGTACTGCTTCGGCGCGGGGCTGGAGCTGCCGCTCTGCTGCGACGTGCGCATCGCGGCCGAGGATGCGCGCTTCGCGCTCCCGGAGGTGACGCTGGGGTACATCCCGAGCGCAGGCGGCACGCAGACGCTGCCGCGCACGATCCCCCCGGGGGCCGCCGCCGACCTGATCCTGACGGGAGAGCCAGTGGGGACAGAGGAGGCGCTGCGCTGGGGGCTGATCACGCAGGCAGTGCCGGAGGCAGGGCTGGACGAGGCGGTGGCGGCGGCGATCGAGAAGCTGCTGGCGGAGCCGTTCACACCGAGCCGCCCGGCACTCTAGGGCGAGCTGTTGGCTCCTGGCTGTTGGCTGTTGGCTGTTGGGGTTGCGTCGCCAGCAGGAACTGTTCCGGCCGTTTCCAAGAGTGACCGGCGTTGGCGCTTCCGGTCCCGGGGCAATCCACCGACCACCGACCACCCACTCCCCCCGATTCGCGCGGGGAACGGGGCGCCGGTAGAATCCCGTGGCGCCGCGACCACGCGCACACCCGCTCCTTGGAGGGAGCATGAACACAATCGAGTTCCTTCAGATCTCCGCCGCCGTCGTGCCCGAACGGGAGGCGCTGGTGGAGGTGGGCGGGGGTGGCCGCCGCCTCACGTACGCCGAGATGCAGGAGCAGGTGACACGGCTGGCGAACGCCATCCGCGGCCTCGGCGTCGAGCAGGGTGAGAAGGTCGCCGTGATGGCGCAGAACAGCGCGAACTTCGTGCTGACGTACTACGCCTGCGCGATGCTCGGCGTGACGCTCGTTCCGCTGAACTACCGCTCGAAGGACGAAGAGCTCTCGCACATGCTCAACGTGAGCCAGGCGGGGGTGCTGTTCGTGTCGGAGCGCTACCTGGATCTGGTGAACCGCATCCGGCCCACGCTGGAGCACACGAAGACACTCGTGAGCTACGACGGCGCGGCGGACGGCTTCGTCGACTTCGCCGGACTGGTCGCGGGGGCGGAGGCGGAGGACATCTGGGTGGAGGTGGATGACGACCAGCCGACGGTCCTCATCTTCACGAGCGGCACGACGGCCCTGCCGAAGGGCGTGATGATCACGTACCTCGACATGACCGCGTACGTAGTCAACACGATGAACCCGGCCGACCCCGACCTGCACGACAAGACCGTGGTCTCGGTGCCGTTCTTCCACATCGCGGGCGCGACGGCGATGCTCTCCTCGATCTGGGGCGGGCGCACGCTGCTGGTGCTGCCGCAGTTCACCCCCGAGGGGTGGCTGACGGCGGTGGGCGTTGAGGGCGCCTCCCACTCGATGGTGGTGCCGACGATGCTGAAGCGCCTCATGGAGCACGACGATCTGGAGAAAACGGACCTTTCCACGCTGCAGCTCATCACCTACGGGGCGGCGCCGATGCCGTACGAGGTGGTGCGCAACGCCTGCGATATCTTCCCGGCGAAGGGTGTCGGGCTGATGAACGCGTACGGGCAGACGGAGTCGACCTCCACGCTGACCTACCTGGGGCCGGACGACCACGACCTGAGCGTCGATACGGAGCTGCGGGAGGCGCGGCTACGGTCGGTGGGGCGCCCCATGGAGGATGTCGAGATCGGCATCATGGACGACCGCAACGTGCTCGTGGCCCTGGGCGAGGAGGGCGAGATCTGCGTCCGCTCGGACCGCGTGATGAAGGGCTACTACGAGCAGGAGGACGCCACCAGCACGGCCATCATCGAGGGTTGGCTACACACCGGCGACGTGGGCCGCGTGGACGAAGGCGGCTACCTGTTCATCACGGGCCGGAAGAAGGACCTCATCATCCGTGGCGGCGAGAACATCTCCTCGGGCGAGGTGGAGAACTGCCTGGAGGACCACGAGGGCATCGAGGAGGCCGCCGTTATCGGCGTTTCCGACGTCGACTGGGGCGAGGTGGTGAAGGCGGTGCTTGTGCCGAAGCCGGGTGTAACGCTCACGCCGGAGGACGTGAACGCCTACTGCAAGACCCGCATCGCCTCGTTCAAGGCGCCACAGTACATCGCGGTGGTGGACGAGCTGCCGCGGAACGCGATGGGCAAGGTGCTCAAAAACGACCTGCGCAAGCTGTACGGCACGCCGGCGAACGACAACGTATGAGTGCGACGCCGAGCACCCAGGAAAAGACCCCGACCGTGAAGGGCAGGCCCGAGGCGAAGGGCTCTCGCTTCAACGTGAGCGTGCTGGGGATTGCGGTCCCCGTGGCGATCATCGCGGCCATCGGCGCGCTGGAGACGGCGCAGACGGAGCGGGCCAGCCGCGAGGTGTTCTTCAACATCCAGGGTTTCGCCGTGATGTACTTCATCTTCGGCATCGCGGTGGCGGTCATCGTGGGGGCGTTCGTGCAGCGCCTGCGGGTGTGGCGGCTGGGCCGAGGGGTCAACGTCTTCACCGACCTGGGGGCGCGGATCACGAACGCGATCACGCTGGGAGCGGGCACCGCCCGCGTGAATAACGACCGCTACGCGGGCGTGATGCACTTCTGCATCTACTCAAGCTTCGCGGTTCTGACACTGGTGACGATCCTGCTGGCGATCGACGACTACTTCCCGCTGATCTTCCAGGTCGGAGGCGAGCACGCCTTCCTCGAAGGGGGCTTGTACCTGGCCTACAGCCTCGTGGGCGACCTGTTCGGGGTGATCGGACTGGTGGGTATCGCGATGGCGGTGTTCCGCCGCTTCGATCCGGCGCCGGCGAAGCTGACGTGGGACCGGCGGCAGTCGGAGGATGCGATCGTCGTCGGGCTGCTGGGGTTCGTGCTGTTCACGGGCTTCCTGGTGGAGGGGCTGCGGATCGCCGGGCACGAGATCCCGCTCGGGCACGAGAACTGGTCGTACTGGTCGCCGGGCGGCTGGGTGATCGCGAAGATCGTGGGCGGGGCGGGCGACGGAGTGCTCCTGAACGTGCACCAGGTGTTCTGGTGGATCCATGTGGTGGGGGCCTTCAGTCTGCTCAGTCTGATGGCGCTGACGAAGTTCCGGCACATCGTGTTCGCGCCGGTGAACGCCTTCCTGAAGCGTCCGACCGTTCCCTCGTACCTGGCGCCGATGGGCGACTTCGAGAAGCTGATCGAGGAAGGGGCGAGCCTCGGCGCGGGGAAGGTGCAGGACCTCTCCTGGAAGCAGCTCTTCGACGCCGACACGTGCGTGCGCTGCGGGCGCTGCACGGAGGCCTGCCCGGCCTACACGGCGGGGCAGCCACTCTCGCCGATGGCGATCATCCAGGACCTGAAGTCGTACATGAACCACGCCGGACCGCTCCTGATCGCGGGCAAGGACCCTTCGGAGAAGGTCCAGGGCGAGTTGGTGGGCGACTACGTGAAGGACGAGTCGCTGTGGGCGTG
>CBDFHP010000003.1:0-34710 GCA_965247675.1 Tepidiformaceae bacterium
CGTGGCGTAGTGCGCGCCCAGGGGAGCGAGCCACTCGCGCGTCCGCTCCAGGGCGCGCTCCACCCGCTCCGTGGGGATCACCTCGGTGTCCCACGTGCGCTCGCCCGTATCCATGACGGCGAGCACGGCGTCACGCGCCTCCCCGTAAAGCCCGTAGGTGTAGAGCGCCGCCTGCGCGACGGCGTCCGGGTGACTCCGCTCGGCGCCCAGCGCCTGCCAGCGCTTGAATGCCGACGGGCCACGGGTCTTCACCTCGATGACGGCCTCCCCCCCGAAGAGGGGTATGCGGCCGGTGGCGTCGGGGTGCCCCGTCACCTTCACCGTTGGGGTGAGCTGCAGGATGACGGTCTCTGGATGCGCCGCATCGGCGGGAGTGACCTCCCAACCGGCGCGCTGCATGGCGCGAAGCACCACCGGCTCCAGGGCGCGTCCCGTCTCCATCACGGTCAGCGCCTCGTCGCCTGGCGGTGCGGGCTCGTAGCCCGTGGCGGCGTACCAGAGGGCGCGCCGGCAGCCGCTGGCCGCCGATGCCCGTACCTCAAGCTGCCCCTCCCAGTCGAAGCGCGCGCTGGGACGATCGTAGACGCCGGCCCGCTCGGCGGGCGCGTCTGCTGATTCCTTCATGTCGTGTCCTCCTTGAGATCAGGAACGGGGCCGCCCCCGTCTGGGAGCGACCCCGCATCGCGTTCGTTCGTGGAGCCGGACTAGAAGGGCGTCGGCGCCGCCGATCCGGCACCGCCCTCGACCTCCTTCCGGTCCTCGGCTTCCCCGGTGTGGCCGTTGCCGCCGCCGTTGCTGTCGAGGAAGACGACCTCCTGGGCGTGCACCTCAGTGCGGTAGACGCGCTGGCCGTCCTCACGTTCGAAAGTGTTCTGGGCGAGCGAGCCCGCGACGAAGAGGCGGTTGCCCTTCTTCACGTACTCGGCCACCGCCTCGGCCTGCTTGCCCCAGCAGACGACGGAATGCCAGTCGGCCTCCGTCTCCCCGTTCTGGCGGCGCCGGTCGGTCGCCAGCCGCAGGGTGGCGACGGCGGTGCCGCTCTGGCCGTAGCGCATCTCGGGGTCGGCCCCGACGCGGCCCAGCAGTTCGACTCGATTGATCGTTCGCGACATCTTCAAAATCTCCTCTTGGTGTTGGTGATTGGCGTCATCGATGGGGGTAGCGGGGAGACCGCACCCGGGCGGAATGGATGGCGGGGCCGGCCACGAAGCGGACGGTCCCGTGTTGGGCGCTCCCCGCGAGGGGGAGCGTCGGGGCGTGACGGTCAGGCGGCCTTCGGCTCGTCCTCCGCGTTGAAGGACTGGAGCTTCCGGGCCATGGCCTCCAGGAGGCTCGTGACTTCGGAGACAGGCAGCTCGTTGAGGTCCTTGCCCGTGCGGCTGCGCACCGCGTCCCGCACCTGTCCTTCGTCGAAGCCCTGCTTGCACCCCAGTTCGACGAGCGTGCGCCGCAGGGAGGGGGCGAGGTCGCCGGGCGCGGCGTCGCCGTAGAGGCTGTTCCCGAACTGCTCGCCGTAACCCCGCAGGGCGCGCTTGAGGGCGTCGGTGACGGCCCCCTTGAAGGCCGTCTCGTGCCCCTCCGCGGTTTCCTCGGCGACGGCGTGAAAGCCCACGTCCGTGCGCGAGGGGGAGCCAGGGACGGTCACACGGACGGTGGCGGCGTAGGCGCGCATGCGCCGGGTCTCGCCCGTCTTCGCGTCGATGCTCTCGCTCTCGCGCAGCTCGACGGGGCCAACGAGCTCGTAGCCCCAGCCGCCGAACCCGAAGATGCGGTTGGCCTGGTCGATGGCGGCGCGCCCTTCGAGGTAGGCGAAGGTGCGTCCGCCCCGGCCCTTGCGGTGGGAGACAAGACCCTCGTCGAGGGGCTCGCCCAGCTTCTGCGTCGTGGCGGGGGGAAGGGCGTCCCAGAGGAGGTCGTGCTCCTCGGCGACGGGCTCGGCGTGTGAGCCGTTGCGGCTGCCGTTGAGGGTGGCGGTGGTTCCGTTCTGCATGGTTCTCTCCTTCGTGGTGTGTGATCCGTGTCGGTGCGGGCTTCCCGGGAGGGAGCCGGTGTGCGGGGCAAGCCCCGGCGGTCAGCGGCCATGTGGCCTCCTTCGGTGTGGTTGATGGACGCGGGGCCTTCACCCCGCGCATGGGCGTTGGGGCATGGGTGGCCGCCCGGTCCCCCAGGGGAGGCCGGTGCGGCTACAGGCTGGGTGGCTGGGGTGGGGTGCTAGGCGGCGGCGCGAGCCGCCCGCGTGAGCAGGCGCAGGAAGAGGTCCCGGCCCTGGGGCCAGAGAGCAAGCTCGGCCACGTCCTCGACGCCCGCGGGCAGGGTCACGACGGCAGCGCGGGGGCCAAGCAAGTCCCCAAGCCGGGCCGCCGCTTCGCGGCCCGCCTCGTCGTTGTCGAAGGCGAGGAAGACTCGCGGACAGCCCCGCAGGGCGGAGGCCACCCGCTCAAGGCCCTGCGTCCCCAGGGCGGCGCAGGCGGGCAGGCCCCACTGCGCCAGGACGAGCCAGTCGAACAGGCCCTCAGCGACGAGCGCCCAGGGCGGGGTGGGGCCAAGCCGCCCCATCCCGAGCACGGGCTTGGGACCGGGCAGCGACTGGAACCGTGGCGACCGCTCCGGGTCGATGGCCCGCGCCGCAAGCCAGCGGACACGACCGCCGGCGATCTCGGGGACGACCACCATGCCGGCGAGGCGCTCGCCGCCCTCGGTGAAGAGCCCGCTGTCGCGGATCCGCCCGTCGGTGAAGCCGGCGGCCAGGAGCGTCTCCCGCAGTCCGTTCCCCGGCGCGTAGCCGAGGCCGAGCCGCAGGGCGGTGTCGAGGCCGATGCCCCGCGAGGCGAGGTACGCCCGCGCCTCACGGCTGCGGCGTAGCTCCCCGCCGTAGAACCGTGCCGCCGCCGTCAGCAGCGCCGGGTCCCGACGGGAAAGCGGGGCAGGGCCGGGGCGGCGGGACACGGTGGGGCGGCTGGGGGCCGGTGGAGTGCCGTTGAGCCGCCGGATCGCCTCCGGCAGGCTCAGGCCCTCGGTGCGCCGGAGGAAGTCCAGGACGTCGCCGCCCTCGCCGCAGCCGAAGCAGTACCAGCGCTCGGTGTCGGCGTAGACCGTGAAGCTGCCCTCGGTCTCCTCGTGGAAGGGGCAGACGCCCTGGCGGACGCGGCCTCTTCCGCGCAGCCGCACCCCCGCCGCCTCCACGACGTCGCCGAGGTGGTAGCGCTCTTTGAGCGCCGCGATGTCGACGGTCGCGTGCGCGGCGGCCATCACGAGCCGCCCTTCGCCAGGGACCGGAGCCCCCGCAGGCTGCGCCGGGAGACGGTCTTGCCGGGACGCCAGCGCATCCCCAGGACGGCCAGCACCTCCAGCGCCCCGCCGGGGTGCGGGGCGAGCACGGCGGCTCGCCCCGTGGCGGGGCTGTAGACGACCGCCTCGCGCCCCGCGAAGCGCCGCCGTGCGACGTCGAGCCACTCGGCGTAGGCCCAGCGAGCCTCCCGGTCCGTGGCCCTCTCCAGGTCCGCCCCGGCGAGGAGCGCGAGCGCCCCGTCGAGGTCGCCGGTTTGCCGCAGCCGCCGCGCCTCGTGGACGGTACGGCTGATCGTCGGAACTGGCCCCGGGGCGGCTCCGAGGAGCGCCTCGAACACCCGGTCCACCAGCTCTTCAAGGCTGCGGCCGGGGCGGTCTCCCGCCACCGTCGCGGCCGTGTTCATCGTTGTCGTTGCCATCGTCATGAGTGCCCTCCTGTGGCGCTGTCTCGTGGTCGGTGTCGTGCGCCCTCGCGGGCACGAAGAGGGGCCGCCTCCGGAGAGACGGCCCCATGGCTGGGTGGATGCGGTGGGGCGGGAGCCCCGCGTCGTCAGGACCGGAACGCCCTCCTCGTCTTTCCGGGGAGGCCCGCGAGCAGAACGCCCGCGACGCCGAGGGCGCCCGCGTTCGCAATGGCCAGGTCCGGCCCGTGGCCGAGCAGCAGCGGCGCCGCCAGCAGCAGCGCCGCTCCCGCGACCAGGACGAGCCGCCGGCCCGGCCAGCGCCTGCGCGGAGCCTGGGCGGCGGTCTCAGGGAGGGGCTCGTAGGCCGTCCAGATGGGCAGCCTGACGAGGCCCTCGAGGGCGGTGACGATGTGGCCCCGCGTGCAGCCGCCGGTGTGGCAGCGCACGTCGATGCCGTTGCCGTCGGGCCGTTGCCGGAACGCCAGCCCATCGGGCTCAGCACCCTCGTGGCAGAGGGCGGTGCTCGTCCGGAACCAGCCCCGCTCGAAGCCGACCGCGTGCGGGATGAGACTCGCGATGCGACCCGCGCTCGGTCCGGTGTACTGCTGCGCCGTGGCTCGCATCTCCATGGCGTCCGCGTGCTCTGGGTTCATTGCTTGCCCTCCTTCCATGGGCGTGCTTGTTGCTGGTGACCCGTGCCGGCATCCGTGGCTCGGGTCTCGTCTTACTGGTCGTTCGTCGCTGGACACACTCCGCCCACGGTCGGATGCCGAACCGGGGGAACGGGGTGGCTGAGCCGCGCGCAGGCGAAGCGGCCGGCCTGCGAATCACTTCGCGAACCGGCTCGGTGCAGGGGCGGCGGGCGTGGGGAACGGGCCGGGTGCGGGACGCACTCCACCCAGGGACTCCGGGGTCGGGGCGCGAAACGCACCTCGCCACGCGGTTCCCGGCGTTCGAGACGGCCTCCGGGGAGCAAGGCTCGACCCTTCGGCTGCCTCCCACTGCGGGAAAGGCGGTTCTCCCTCACTGGCCGGCCGTCGGGAGAGCAAGGCTCGATCCGTCGGGTCTGCCGGGTCCGGGATGGACCCTCCAGGTTCTGTGGCATGAACCTGGCGAAGCCGGAAACTGTGATCGAGTGTCGTAGGACGGGCGTTCTCATGTCAAGTGGCTCCGGGCGGGCGTGGCTACCGGTCCCGCGAGCGAGGCCGGATACACTCCCCCGATGGCGCCCTTCACCTCCTCCCGCGAGCTGCGCCTCTGGCTCGGGACGCTGGCCGTCGTGGCGGCGATCTACTCGACGATCGGCCTCAGCGGGCAGCTCGCGGACGCGCTGCGCGGGGCGGGACTGCTGCCGGCCGCCTTCGCCCTCGGCATCCTGCTCGTCGGCGCGGCCATCATCGCCGAGGGGTTGCGGTCGCGGCCGCGCGGCGCGGAGATCGCCGTCGCGCTCGCTGTCGCGCTCGCTGTCGCGGCCGGGTACTTCATGGTGGTCGTGCGCATGGGCCTCGAGGAGCGCACCCACCTCATCGAGTACAGCGTGGTCGCGCTGCTGCTCCACGCCGCCCTCAGCGAACGGGCGGACGGGGGTGGACGTGTCCCCGCACCGGCGCTGCTCGCCGTGCTGGGGACGGCCCTGGTGGGGGTGCTCGACGAACTCATCCAGGGCCTGCTCCCCAGCCGCGTGTTCGACCCGCAGGACATCCTCTTCAACGTCCTCGCCGGGCTGCTGGCGGTCGTCGCAATCGTCGCCCTGCGCTGGGCGAGAGGGCGCGCCGAGACCGGCGGACAGGCGCCGTAGCCACACGCTGCGCTGGCGTGGACGGCCTGGGGGAGCCGCTACCGCCGCCACAGCCCGAGCGTGAGCAGGCGCCGCAGGAAGCGCCAGCACAGCGCCCGCCTGCGCTCCCAGCGCGCGTCGCGCAGCGACTGCTGCTGCTCCCACAGCTCCCGCTCACGGCGGAACTTGTCCCAGGGGTAGGTCTCCGGCGGCAGCGTCAGCTTGTGCTCGCCGACGAGGATGAGTTCGAGTTCGCACATCCGCACCCAGCCGCTGGCGCGCTCCACCCGGCTCTTGGCCTTGTCGGGAAACGCGGTGCGCGCCTGACGCCACGCGACGATGAGCGGCGTGGCCACGCCGTAGACGAGCTCCTCGCCCTCCTCGGCCTCTTGCGTGATGACTTCGGGATGGGCGCGCCAGGGCGGGCGCACCTGCGGCTGCGCGCCGATCACCGGCTGGGGGACGCCCTTCACCGGAGGCGGCGCCGCTGCGGGCGCTTGAGCCGGGACGTCCATCGTGTCCGGTGCGGGCTCCGGCACCGCCTGGTCCCCCTCCGCCTGTTGCGATTCCGCTGCCGGGAGCCGCCGCTCCCACGCCCGCAGCGCCTCGGTCTGCGCACTCGTCAGCCCCTCGAACTCCGTGCGCAGGGCGTCGATGCGCGCAGGCAGTTCCCGTTCCAGAGCCGCCACCCGCTGCTCCAGCGCACTGCTGCGCTCCCGCTGTCGCGCACCGTCCGGCCCGGCGGCGGCCCGCTCCCTCCGTTCCAGCGTCCCCATGAGCCGGGGGGTGAGGCGGCCCGTGTTCAGGACGCGCCAGAGCGTCTTGCGGTCAACCCGCAGTTGCTCCGCCACCCTGCCGGGGCCCAGCTCGTCGACGAGGTCGTGGAGCAGGTCGAGCAGCCTCGGCTCGTGCTCCTCCTGCGGACTCTGCTGCTCGTTCACCCGGTCCTCGCTCGCTCCGTGACGCCTGTCGCGGCTGCCCCATTTGCCCCAAATGCCCCGATCGCCGGTGGAACGGGGCCTTTCGACCAGGTGGTGGCCGTGCCACGCCTGTAGTGGCGCGGTTTCCGTTGGCGGCACTGGGGTTCTGGGGACGAATGCCACACCGTGACAAACGTCGATCTCCTGTACAGCCCGCTGACATCAAAGCGGCCCCGGCGCGCGGGCGCAGTGCCGTGCACCGGACTACGTTCATGTAGTCCCGCGCGCGGGACTGTGCTCAGCAGCGCATCGCCCCACACTCGGCCTCCGAACAGAACGGCCGTTCGCAGTGGAGGCTCTCATGCGACGAAGCGGGACCAGGACCACCACCAATAGGACGAGGCGGTTGCGGCGGCTGAAGACGCTCGCGGCGGCGCTGCTGCTGGGGCTGCTGCTGGCGGTTCCCTCGAGCGGCGCCGCCCTCGCCCAGGAGCCGCCCGCGGGCGAGGGCATCGTGCTCGTCAACGCGGACGACGAAGACCTCATCGAGCGCAAGGACGACGGGCGCTTCATCGCCCGGCCCGTCTTCGACCAGGAGCTGCCCGCCCTCTACTACGGCGTGCGCGACGGCGACACGGGCGAGTGGCTCGCTCCCATGTACCGGGTGCGCGGCGACGCGAAGGAGCGCCGCGACGGCTGGGCGTACAGCTTCGAGTACCCCTTCGAGGACGGCCAGGCGGAGCTCGACCCGGAGCGCCCCTACCTGCTCGTGATCCTCGCGCGCAGCTGGGCGGTGGACACCCCGCAAGCCTTCTACGCCGTCATCCCGCCCCACCAGCCCGGCGGCATCTGGAACAAGGTGCTGGGCGCGCTCGAGCCGGAGCGCTGGGGCAAGGCGATAGCGCGCTGGGTGATCGAGGGCGCGCACGGCACGCTCTGCGGGGTCGTCGAGCGCGCCGCCGGCGGCGACGCCGAGGCCTGCGAGGCCACCCCGTGAGCGACATCTTCACGGGCACGCCCGCAGGTCTCACCTACGACCACGAGATCGTGCGCCAGGCGTGGATGGCGGTCTGGGTGATCACCTCGGGCGCCCTCGTGGTGATCGTCGGCTGGATGGGGCTGAGCCTCATCGTGGGCGACCACCTCGGCCGCGCGCAGGCGGGCTGGCGCGAGCTGGTGCCGCGCCTCGCCCTCGGACTGGTGGCGGCCGCCGCCTCGCTCTGGTGGTGCGCGCTCGTCATCGACGTGGCCGACGCCGTCTCCGGCTTCATCGCCGCCGAGCTGGGCGTGACCGCGAGCGACATGCTGCGCAGCACGCTGCAGACACTGCTGACGGCGGTGGCGGCGGGCAGCGTGGGCATGGCCCTGCTGCTGGCGCTGCTCTACCTCGTCTACGGCTTCTTCGTGCTCTACCTCGTGGTGCAGATGGTGCTGCGCCTGGCCCTGATCGACATCCTCCTGGCGCTGGCGCCGATCGCGCTCGGGCTCTGGATCCTGCCGCACACGGCGGGCTGGGGCCGGCAGTGGCTGCGGCTCTTCATGACGACCGTCTTCCAGCAGGCGATCCAGCTCATCGCGCTCGCGCTCGGCATCGGCTTCCTCAACGAGTACGCCGCCATCGGCTCGGGCGAGGCCCTCCAGGACCTCGTCTGGAAGCTGCTGATGTCGCTGGCGTTCATCCACCTGGCGACGCGCGTGCCCTCGCTGCTGGGCAACGCCGGGACCTTCGACGCCTGGCTGCACACCCTCTACTTCGGCATGTCCCTGCCCGGCTCGATGGTGCGCTCGGCGCGCTCCGTGGGGCTGCTCATGGGCGGTGTCGGCAGCGGGGCCGCGGCCGCCGCCGGGGCCGTGGGCGGGGCTGCCTCGGCGGCAGCGTCGGGCGTGCGCTCGGCGGCCGAGACCTCGACGCCATCCAGCGGCAGTGGCGGCCCCGGCGCCGCCGCGCCCCGCAGCAGCAGCGAGTAACGACGGACCACAACGAGAGAACGACGGAGGAGGAGCGCGATGTGCCACTAGGCGAACGAACGGCAGCACCGAGAGACGAACGAACAACACGCGAAGGAGCGAAGAACAAGTGGAAGACCTGACCCAGACCATCTCCAACCTGGTGGGCATCCTGCTGGGAGTCGTCGGCGCGATCGGCGTCGGCTTCTTCATCTACGGGTCCTACCTCTACCTCACCGCCTCGGGCGCGCCCCACCAGATGGAGCGTGGCAAGAGCGCGATGATGACCGCCCTCGCCGGCATCGTGCTGGCGATGGTGGCCTACGGCGTCGTCGAGCTGGTGATGGGCGCCGTCTCCAACCCCGTGGTCGAGATCGACGACGTGCCCGAGCCCACCACCTCCATCCCGTCCACGACCACGTGGACGGGGGCGGGATAGGAGGCCGTCCATGCGAGCACACGAGGTACCGACCCACGTGCAGGCCGAGGACCACGTCCTGCTCTGGTTCACCTTCCCCCAGATCGTGGCGATGACGGCGGTCGCCGCCCTCGCCTACGGCGTCTACCACTACGCCCCCTTCGGTCCCTCCGAGGCGCGCATGGCCCTGGCCGCGCTCTTCGGGCTGGCGGGGCTGGCGCTCGTGGCGGGGCGCATCGGGGGCAGGCGGCTGCCGCTGGTGGCGGCCGACCTGCTGCGGTTCGGGCTGGGGGCGCGGCGCTACGCCGGGCCTCCGTCCGAGCTGGCGCGGGCCGAGCCGCCCGCGCCGCCACAGGCCGCCAAGGGGAACGCCGATCCCTTGCGGCTGTTGGCGCGGCGCATGCTGCGCCGAACCCGCCGCGCCAGCCAGAGGCGCAAGGAGGGCGAGCGCCGCAACGGGCGCCTGCCCCTCCGTCCGCAGCGCCTCTTCGGTAAGCGCCGCCGCCAGGGCGGGGCGGAGCCGGAGAGCGACAAGCAGGCCGCGACCCGCGAGGAGCGGGAGCAGCGGCTCGGCTCGCCGCGGCGTGGGTCGCAGCAGCGAGGGCGGCGTGGCTTCTGGAAGACCTTCCTGGCGGCCGCCGCCCTGGCGGCCGTCGTGCTCACCGCCCTGCCCCTGGCGGCGGCCCTCGCCCAGGAGCCGGGCGGGGAGGGCTGGTTCTCCGAGGAGATCGAGTTCCAGCCGCCGCCGGTGGTCCCCGGGCGGCGGCTCTTCATCGAGGAACTGAGCGTCGGCGGGGAGCGGGCCGAGGTCGTCCTGCGGGCGGCCACGGACCTGGACCTGCGGGTGCGGGCCTACGGCGGTCCTCTGGGCCGCTCCTCCCGCTACTACGCCGTGTCCTCCCTGGAGGCCGGCGAGCGGGTCACCTACGACCTGCCCCTCGACGGCCCCACGCCCTCGCTCGTCTTCTCCTGGGAGGACGAGCTGGGACAGGCGGGGGCGCTCAGCCTCGACGGCGAGCGCCTCCCCTGGCCGCTTCCCGCGGCAGCGGGCGAGTTCTGCAGCGTGCGCGCCGTCTCGCTCGGCTGGACGCCAGGGGCCGTCGATGGCGTCCTCGAGTCGGAGTGCGTGAGCACCACCGAGGAAGCGGTCGTCCTGCAGACGGTGGCCGGGCACGCCGACGTCACCACGACGGCACTGCTGACGGCCGCGGTCACTGCCGTGAGCGGGAGCGTCACGGTCGCGTCCGGCGCGTCGGAGGCGACCGTCTCCTTCGTCGCCGGGGGCGAGACCAGCTTCCGCTTGCCGGTAGGAACCGGCGAGGGCGTCCGCGCGCTCGCCATCGAGGCGGCGCTGGAGGCGTCGCTGCGCATCTCCCTGCCGCCGCTCGTGGAGCTCACCCATCACGCCCGGCGGGTGGAGGAACTCACGGAGACGGCATCGGTGACGATTCCCGCCTTCGGCGACACCGTGACCGAGACGGTCACGATCCCCAACGAGGACGGCACGGTCACGGCGCACACCGTGACGGCCAGCTGCCATGTCCCCGCGTCGACCGTCAGCCAGGACGTCGTCTTCACCGTCGTCCACACAGAGCGCGTCGAGGCGCAGGTCACGGCGCGGGCGCCGCTCGCGCGCAGCCGGGCGGAGACCCTCTCGTTGGCGTCGAGCATCCGCGCGGACGGCGCCTACCGGGCGCTCGTCGTGCCGGAGCCCGAGCCCGAGCCGGACCCGCCCACGCAGACGCCCGTCACGGGCGATGAGCTGGGCGACTGGTTCGAGCAGCTCGGCTGGGAGTGGGCCTGGTGAGGCGGGCAATAACCGCCCTGCTCTTCGCCGGGGTCGCGCTGGTCACGGCCGGCGCGGCCCCGGAGGAGGAGCGGGCCATGCTCGATGCCTTCGACGAGGCGCTCACGGCGATGGCCTACGCCGCCGCCGGGCTCTGCCTCTTCGCCCTCGTCTGGGCGGGCTTCCTGCTCATGGCCGACGGCGCTGAGGAGCGCGGCGGCGGACGCGCCAGGAGCGCCGTCTTCCTCGCCGTGGCCGGCCTCGCCCTGGTGCTCTCGGCCAAGGGCGTGGCCGCGCTGCTGCGCTCCGGCGTCGTCCCTATCCCCATCCCCTAGCACACAAGGAGCACATCCCAATGAGAACCCTGCTACGGAGACCACAACCACCCCAACGGATCCAACCCGAGGCGGTCCCGCCGAAGCCCCCACCCGGGCTGCCACTCGCCTTCATGCTCTCGCACCTCGAGGAGGACGGGCCGGTGCGCCTCGACGGCGTCAAGCTCGCCGTGTGCGAGGTGCTCGGCCTCGAATTGGACGAACCGAAGCTGGGGGCCTTCGCGGGCGCGCTCAACGCCTGCGACTTCCCCCTCCAGCTGCTCGTGCGCCAGCACCCGCCCGGCCTCGGCAAGCTCAGGGACGACCTCGCGAAAGCGCAGCCCGGGGACCTGCCCCCGCAGACGGCGGCGGCCGCGGACTCCCTGCGCCGGCTGCTGGGCGAGCTGGAGCGCCGCGACGGCATCCTCGACCGCCGCTTCTACGCCGTCTGCGAGCACGAGCGGACGGGCGAGCTGCGGGGCCTGCTGGCGCGCGCCGGACTCTCCGTCCACCCGCTCGCGGGCCGCCAGTTGCGGATGCTGCTGCTGGCGGCCGCGCTCGGAGGAGCGCCCCGCGAGATCGACGAGGACACGCCCACCGAGGTCACGGTCAACCGCCGCGACATCCGCGCCGGCGAGCGCCTCCTGCGCTCGCTCCACCTGGGCAAGTGGCCGCGCTCGCTCTCCCCGGGCTTCCTCCAGGACCTGATGGCGACGGGCGCGCCCATGGACCTCTCCCTCCACCTCGGTCCGATCCCGGCCGCGCAGGCGGCGCGCACGCTGGAGTGGCAGAAGGTGCGCTTCGAGTCGGCGAAGAGCCTCTCCTTCAAGCGCGGGCGCTCGATGTCGTCGGAGGCGGAGATCGCCCTCGAGGACGTGATGCGGCTGCGCGACGAGGTGCAGCGTGGCAGGGAGCGGCTCTTCCACGCCTCCCTCTCCATCACGCTCCACGCCGCCGACGAGGAGTCACTGAGGGAACTGACGCAGCGCGCGAAGGCGCATTTTGCCGCGACGCTGGGAAAACTCGACGCCCTCCCCTTCCGCCAGCGCGAGGGCCTGCTCTCGACGCTGCCGCTGGCGCTCAACGCCGTCGCCGTCTGGCGCACGCTCGACACCTCGTCGCTGGCGCGCCTCTTTCCCTTCTCCCCGCCCGACCTCGACACGCGCGGCGGCACGCTCTACGGCATCGACATGCGCGCCTCCTCGCCCGTGGTCTACGACCCCTGGGACGGTACCCACCTCAACGCCAACACGGCCGTGCTCGCGCGCTCGGGCTCGGGGAAGTCGTTCGCGACGAAGCTGGGCCTGCTGCGCGGCCTCTGCCGGGGCGTGACCGCCTACGTGATCGACCCCGAGGGTGAGTACGCGGACATGGCCCGCGCCGCGGGCGGGCGCGTGCTCTCCCCTGGCGTCGCGGGCGAGGGCATGAACCCCTTCGTCATCGAGTCGGGCGATGCGGAGGAGCTGCTGCTGCGCATCGGCAGCCTGCGGCGGCTGATCGAGGTGATGATCGGAGAGCCCCTCGGCGCCGAGCGGCGCGCCGCCCTCGACCACGCCCTCGCCGCCTACTACGACCAGCCCCGCGAGCGCACCGGCTTCCGCGACTTCTACACGTTCCTGAAGGGTGACGAGGCCGACGGCGACCCCGGCCTTGCGAAGCTGCTGCGGCCCTTCGCCACGGGCAGCCTCCGTCACCTGCTCACCGACGAGGGCGACGACCTGCTCACCAACGAGGCGCTCGTCACCGTCTTCGACCTGCGCCTGCTGGAGCCGGAACTGCGCCCGGCCGCGGCCATGGTCTGCACGGAGACGGTCTGGGCCGCCGCCGCGCGCGACCCCAAGCCGCGGCTGCTGGTCGTGGACGAGGTCTGGTCGATCATGCAGCACCCCGAGGGCGCGGCCTTCATGGTGAGCATGGCGAAGCGCGCGCGGAAGCACCGCCTGGGGTTGCAGTTCATCACCCAGGACGTGCAGGACCTGCTTAGCGAGGACCCCACCCGCGCCATCACCGGCCACAGCGGGCGCGCCCTCCTCCAGAACGCCGCTTTCAAGCTGCTGCTCCAGCAGGACGCGGCGGCGATCAGCACCGTAGGCGACGCCTTCGACCTGCCCCAGGACCTGCAGCGCTGGCTGCTCTCCTGCCCGCGAGGCGACGGGCTCCTGCTCGCCAGGGGCAATCGCTTCCCGATCCGCATCGAGGCGACGCCCGAGGAGGCCGAGCTGATCGAGTGGCGGCCGGGGTCGCACCGCGAACGCGGCGGCGGCCCGCAGACAGACGCACCGGAACCCGCCGGCGACGAGCGTGGCAACAGCGGGGCGCGCTCCCACGCGGCCTCTCGGAACGAGCCATCGACAGAACTGCATGGAGGACGCCGGTGACCACGACAGCGCGCCCGTAGCCAGTGCGAACGCATCACAGCACATCGACACCGCTCAGGAGGACCCCGTGAAGCGCACGACCCCCAACGACGAACACCGCTCCAACCCGAACCCGGCCACGAAGAGAGGAACCCGACTCATGCGATTCAACCCCTTCCAGTCCACCCTGAAGACCCCCGTGCTGCTGGCGGTCACGCCGCCCCGCAACGCTGAGCGCACCGTGCTCGGCGTCGAGAACCTGCTCGGCTCGATCGCCGTGCCCGAGCCGTTCTCGCTCGAGCTCACGGGCGACGCCGGCGGCGTCACCCTCATGGCGCGCTGCCGCGAGGAGGAGGTGGTGCGCCAGCAGCTCTCCGCCCACTACCCCCAGGCCCGCATCCAGCAGCGGGAGCGCGATGAGGATCCGCTCGTCCTCGGCGAGGGCGAGCAGGCCTGGACCGTGCGCCTGCGCGCCAGCGGTCCCGAGTACGTGCCCCTGCGCGTCTTCCGCGACGACGACCTGCTCGACGCGGGCTCCGATCCCCTGATCGCCCTGCTCGGGGCGCTCTCGTCGCTGCGGGAAGGGGAGCGCGTTGTGGCGCGGCTGCTGCTGCGCTCGCTCGGCCCCGACTGGTCGCAGCAGCACCAGGCGAGGGCGCACGAGCGGCCCCTGCCGGAGCGGACCGACTCCTATCACATAAGCGAGTCGCGCCGCCACCGCGTCGAGATCACGGGCGCTGCCGCGCTCGCTCTTGGCGCCGTCGCCTTCTTCAAGGGCTACCAGTGGTGGCAGGCGGGCGAGGAGTGGAAGGCGGTCGCGCTCGGCTCGGGCATCGCGCTCGGACTCGCCGCCGCGGGTTGGGAGTGGGCGCGCTGGCAGCGCTCCCGCAACCGCATCTTCGACCCCCTCCTGATCAAGGAGAAGGTCTCGCGCATCGCCTTTGACGCCGAGCTGCAGGTTATCGCCGTCCTCCCCGAGGGTGATCGGCGGCAGCGTGCCGGGGAGCTGCTCGGCCAGGTGGCCGCCGCCTACCGGCACTACGACCACCCCGCAGGCGCGCGCTTCAAGGTCGGCAAGATGCGGCCCGGCCTTCCGGACCCGGCGGCGATGGCGCCGCCCGGCCCCGGCCTCCTCGGCAGCCGCAGCGTGCTCGGCGTGCGCGAGGTCGCCTGTCTCTGGCACCCGCCCGGGGCGAAGGACGAGACGCCCCTCGTGGCGCGCACGGGCGCGCGCGTGCTCATCCCCCAGGCGAGGGACGTGAGCGGCGGGGCGCTCGTCGGGAAGACCACGGCGGGCAGTCCCCGCGATATCCACTTCCCGCACGACCTGACGCACCGCCACCACCTCTACGTGGCGCGCACGCGCATGGGCAAGTCGACGCTCATGCAGCACCTCGTCGTCCACCGCCTGCAGGAGAAGGCGGCGGGGCGCGACGGCGACGCGATCGTCGTTGTCGACCCCCACGCCGACCTCGTGGCGTCCATCCTCGAGCACGTCCCCGAGTCGCTCATCGACCAGGTGCGGCTCGTCGACCTCGCGGGCACGGGCGGCTACCCCGGCATCAACCTCCTCGACGCGCGCGTCTTCAGCGATCGCGATCGCACGGCCGACTCGGTCGTGCGCGTGGCGAAGGGCCTCTGGGAGCAGTGGGGGCCGCGCATGCAGTCGATCCTCGAGCAGGTCACCAAGACCCTGCACGAGTACAACGCCCATCCCGCCACGGCCGCCGAGGAGCAGTACACGATCCTCGACGGGCTGCGCCTGCTCTCCGACGACCGCTTCCGCACGCTCGTGCTCAAGCGCGTGAGCGACGAGTACCTGCTGGACTGGTGGAACCGCGACTTCAAGGGCTGGCGCCGGGAGTACAGCGCCGACGCGCTCGCGCCCGTGCAGACGCGCCTCTCCTACTACGCCTCCTCGAAGCGGGCGCGCGCCATCCTCGGCCAGCCCCGCTCCACCATCGACCTCAGGCGCACGATCCTCGACGGGGGCGTGCTGCTCGTCTCGACGGCGCAGGGCGCGGCCGGCAAGGACGTCGCGGCGCTGGTCGGGTCCTCCATCCTCAACCTCGTCGACGCCGTCGTCCGCGAGCAGGGCGAGCTGCCCCCCGAGCAACGCCGCGGGGCGCTCGTGGTCGTCGACGAGATGCAGTCGATGCCGGGCGTCGACTACGAGTCGATGCTGAGTGAGCTGGGCAAGTACGGGGCGAGCTTCGTGCTCGCCACGCAGAGCCTCGACAAGCTCGACGACCTCTCCCCCACGCTGCGCAGCACGCTGCTCGCTAACGTCGGCTGCCTCGCCGTCTTCCAGGTGGCGGGCTCGGACGCGCAGCAACTCGTCTGGGAGCTCGACCGCGAGCGCGTCTCCGTCGAGGACGTCGTCTCCCTGCCGGTGCACCACGCCTACGTGCGCGCCACGGTGGGCGCCGAGCGCACGCCCGCCTTCTCGATGGAGGTGCTCAAGCCGGACGAGGGGAACCCGGACACGGCCCAGCGCATCCGCGATGAAGCGGCCTCCTACCTGCTCAGCGAGGAGGAGATCGCGGCGCAGCGGGCCGTGGGCCGCAGGCGCGTCGATCGCTGGCTCGAGCAGATGGCGGAGGAAGACAAGCCGGAAGCCGGACCGGAGCAGGCGGACCAGCCGGGAGACGGAGCGGCCAGGGACGGCTCGCGGGGCAAGCAGCGCAGCAAGCGCACCCGGCCGCCCGGCGGTTCCTCCGGGGAGGACGCCGCGTGACGGTGGAACGCGACCTGCTGCGCCTGCTCGCCGAGATGCCCTTCCTCGACCGGCTGGAGGCGGCCGCCCTCTCGGGCTGGTCGCGGGGGGCGGTCTACGCGGCCTGCGCGGCGCTGGGGGAGGCGGGGCTCGTCGCCCCCCTCCCCCACGCCCACGCCTCCGAACTCGTCGCTCCGGCGCGGCGCTACGCCCTCACGCTTGCCGGGCTGCGCCGGCTTGCGGACGAGGAAGGCACCGGCCTGCGCGAGCTGCTGCGCGCGCAGCCCCTCACGGCGCACTGGCGGCGGCTCCTGCTGGCGCGCCTCGACGGCGTGGCCTCCATCTACCGGCTCGCCGCGGCGATCGCGGACGCCGCCTGGCCGCTGCGCTTGCGCTGGTACCGGGCGATCCCGATGGACGCCGCGGTCGCGCTCCCCGACGGGCGCAGCCTCTTCGTCGTGCGGGAGGGCCGGAGCGCCGACCGCACGGCCTTCGCCAAGCGCCTCTGGCGGCTGCGCGAGGGGCCGCGCCCGGGCGCCTACCTGCTGCTCGTCCCCGACGCGGTGCGGCTGCGCCACACGGCGCGGCTGATGGCTCAGGCGTCCGCCCCCGCCTTCCTCGCGCTGGAGCGCGACGCCGCCTCTTCGGGGACGAGCGCGCGCATCTGGCGCACGGCCTCCGGCTCCCCCCTCCTCTCGCTGCGGGAGGTGCTCGCGCACGTCCCCGGGCGCGGCGCCTGGCCGCGGGAGGAGCCGCTCGCCCGCGCCACCGTCCCCCGCGACCTGCGGGCGCGCGACCTGCGCGAGACCCCGGACTGGATGCTCCCCGCCGCGCTCGGCGCGGGCGCGAAGCGCGTCCTCGACCTGATCGCCGACTGGCCCTGGATCGGCCGCCGTGACCTGGCCGGCCTCGCGGGCGTCTCCAGCCAGCGGGTCTCGCAGCTGCTGGCCCCCGCCGCCGAGGCCGGCCTGGTCACGCGCGAGGCGGGTCGCCTCGCCCTCTCCGACCGCGGGATCGCGCTGCTCGCGCGCCGCGACCGCTCCGCCGTTCATCTCGCCCTCGCACGCTGGAGCGCAGCGCCCCGCGATCCGGAGGCGCCACTCACCTGGCGCGCCGTCCCCGGCAGGCGCAGCCGCCAGTTGCTGCGCAACCTCGAGCACACCGCCGCCGTGCACCGCTTCGCGGCGGCGCTGGCGACGCAGGCGCGCTGCGAGGGATGGGAGGTGGCGCAGCTCGACCCGCCCCACCGGGCGTCGCGGTTCTTCCGCTACAACGACCGCCTGCATTCCGTCCACCCCGACGCCTTCGGCCTCCTGCGCCGGGAGGGGAAGCCGTGGCCATTCTTCCTCGAATGGGAGCGCCGCGCGGTGCGGCCCTCGACCATGGCCGCCCGGCTCGCGCCCTACCTGCGCTACTACGCCTCGCCGCGCCCCACCGACGAGCACGGCGTCCGGCCCGCCGTGCTCGTCGTCTTCGAGGACGAACTCGCCGCCCACCACTTCCTGCGCGTCGCCCGCACGGAGATCGCCCGCGCCCGAGTGGACGTGCCGCTGCGCGTCTCGCACCGCGCGCTGCTGGAGCGTGAGGGGCCGCTGGGAGCGGCCTGGCGGACGGTGGACGCCGGAGAACCGTCTGGCCCCTGGCGGCAAGCCGACTGAGGATGGGTCGCGCGACGGTCACTCCGCCGGAGGCCGCGAGATCCAGATCCTCCCGCCGCCGTCGTGACCACGGACCGCGAGGCGTCGGTCTATCGAAGATCCCCCTGCCGCAGGTGTGGAGCGTCACATATATGTTACACTCACCGGGTGCCGGAGGTCGTCTACTACGAGACCGCGAGGGGTGACGAACCCGTTGCTGTCTATGTAGAACGACTTGGGCGATCGGGGGACAAGCGACGTGGCGGCGATCCTTGATCTGATCGTGGAACTGGAGGAACGGGGAAGCGCGTTGCGCATGCCCGATGCCCGCATCATCGATCGCAACGCGCGTATCTTCGAGCTGCGCCCGCGCTCGCACCGGATCGCCTACGCCGAGCACGGAGGTCGCTACGTCCTGCTCCACGCCTGGCGGAAGCAATCGCAGCGCCTCGATCGAAGAGCGCTCGCCACCGCCCAGCGGCGGCTTGGGGACTGGAGGAACCGTCATGGCCAGGAACGCTAGAGCACACATTGAAGAGATCGTCACCGCCGATCCCGAGATCCAGGCGGAGTACGAGACCCTGCGACTGCGCCGCGCGATCGTCGGCCAGCTGCGCGCCCTGCGCGAACGAAGGAGCTGGACACAGCAGCAACTCGCCGATGCCGTGGGGGTGCCGAGAAGCGCGATCGCTCGTCTCGAGTCAGCCGAGCACAGCCCGCGCCTCGAAACCCTGTACGCCGTGGCGCGCGTGCTCGGCTACGACGTAGACGTGCGCTTGAAGCGCCGGCGCGTACCGGTCGCGTGATCTCGCCCACCCGGAGGGCGGCGGCTGTGGCCGCGTTCTGCACCACTGGGGATTATATAGATAGCTAGCCAGGGAAACTGACCCACGTGATACCCTTCGGAGGATGCGAGCGCCCGTGCCTCGGACGCGCCTACGCCTCGGGATAGCGAGCGCCATCTGTGGCACCGCGATCACCATTGCGACTTGTTGGTACTTTTCCACTTGGGCGTTCGTTCTCGCCCCCACTCTCCGGCCTTGCCGCCGGTGGCGCTGTGGCGCTCTACCTACGCCGACGCTAGGCCGCTAGCACTCAAACGTGCGGTTGTACATCTCGCAGGACGCCTGCGAGCCCTGAGCGCACAGGCGCTCCCATCGCTCGCAATCACCCTCAGAGCACGCGTCGACGGCGACGGAGCATCCGCCGACGATCGCCATGATGATCACGATGAGGAACAGGTAGGCGCGGACTGGATAGCGTTTCTGAGCTACCACGGGAGAGCCCCCTTGCGGCGCAGTCCCGCCCAGCCGTCCGCGCGGTAGCGCGCGAGCCAGCGGTAGACGCTGCTGGGGTCTGCGCCCACGCTCGCGGCGGCGGCGGCCGCACTCATGCCGCCGAGCATCAACCGGACGGCGCGGCAGCGCGTCTCGAAGGAGTAGCGCGGCCGCTCCCGGCCGCTCCCGGCGTCAGGCATCGCTCGCTCCTTCGCGGCCCGGGGCGTCCCCGTCGCCACCCAGGGCCGCGAACCCAAGGTGCTCATGGAAGCGTGCCGCGGGCAGGACGTGTTCGAGGCCGAGGCGGCGCGCGAGCGCCTGGAGGTCGAGCAGGTGGTCGGCGTTGGGGCGCACGCCGTTGCGCCAGCGCCAGAGGTTGACGGTGCTCGTACCGAGCAGGCGCGCGAGCTGCGCCCAGGTCAGCCCGGACGCCTCCTTGAGCGCCTCGATCGCCGGTCCGAAGTCGTCGTCGAACAGGGGGGCACGCCGTCGCGCCATCGCCTCAGCCCTCCCGCAGGGCGGCGAGGAAGTCCTCGCCCAGCAGGATCCGCAGGCCCCCCGGTATGCAGGAGGCGAGCGCGAGCAGCGCGTGATAGGCGCCCGCGTGCGGTTCGGCGCCCTGGCGCCAGCCGAGCACGCGCTTGGGCTCCACGCCCATGGCCTCTGCGAACTCCTCCCAGGTGCAGCCGGCAAGGCGCCACAGGCGCTCGAGGCGAGCGGGGAAGTCGCGCGGCAGCTTCGGGGTTCCGCAGCGCACGGCGCGGCCGGCGATGACCGGAGCGCCGCGGTAGCGGGGGAGGCGGGGCGAGGCCCTGCGGACGGATGCGGTTCTCCTGTTCGAACGTGCACGACGCATGAAAAGTCCTCCAGTCGGGGGAGGCGCGGCAACGAGTTGCGGCGCTTCTCCCTGGCGTAAGCTCGAATAGGCCAGTAGAGTAAGTGCAATCAAGTTGGAGATCAAGAACGGTAGTTCTTATACTGCTTCCCTCACCGCACGCGCCGGGAGTCCCGCCCATGACCGACCAGCACAGCTCCCAGTGGATCGCCCTCGGGTCCCGCATCCGCGAGGCGCGCACGCGCGCTGGTCTCACCCAGAAGCGCCTCGGCGCCCTCGCCGGCGTCTCCACCCACACCGTCTGGTGCTGGGAGGCGGGACGGACGAAGCCCACCCATGAGCACCTCGTCGAGCTGGCCTTCCACCTGGAGACGAGCGTCGGGGAGCTGGAGGGTCGCGACGTCGTCGAGGCGGAGTTGCTGAAGGAGACGGAGGTCTACTTCCGCGACGCGGTGGACGGTCTCCCCAGGGAGGATGTCGAGTCGATCCGCAGCTACATCCGTTTCGTCAGGGCGGAGCGCCGCAAGCGGAGGCGCCTGGAGACGTGAACCGGGCGCAGCGGCGGGGTGCGGCGCTCAGGCGCGAGCTGGGGCTGCGCGGGCAGGTGGACGTCGAGGCGGTGGCGGCGGGGCTCGGCCTCGGGGTGCGGCCGTGGCACTTCGCTGTGCAGACGGAGATGACGGTGGACGGCGAGATCCTGATCGCCGAGCGGTTGGGCCCCGAGGAGCGGCGCTGGGAGACGGCGCACGCCATCGGCCACCGCCTGCTCCACCGCGGCAACCATGTCGAGCAGCCGAAGCACCTGCGGCGCCGCTACGAGCGGGAGGCGGACGACTTCGCCCACGAGTTGCTGATCGACGCCGAGGAGGCGTTCGCCGAAGGGTTCGTCCATTCGTGGGAGATCGCCGAGCACTTCGGCGTGCCCGGCCACGCCGTGCGCGTGCAGGCGCGGCTCGTCGCGGACGACCCCGCCTCGCAGCCCGGCGATCGGCCACGGTGTGGGTAACGACCCACACCCCCACACAATTCCAGTACCGAAGATTTCACCGAGACAGCTACACCGATGAAGTCCCGTCCGCGGGATTACCGCCCCCACGTTCGTCCACCACTCTTGACCGTGGAACGGGCGCTTTGCGCGAGCGGTGCGCCTGCACAGCGGGACGGGCGAGATGGAAGCGGCGAAGCAACCGGGGCGCACCGGGCGTGGCCACAGCGGTGGCCCGCAGCCGCGCGTGGTCGCCATCAAGGTCCGGCCCGCCCCCGACGCCGAGGCGCGCCTGCGCCGCATCGCCGCGATCCTGCTCGACCATGCGACGCGCACCGCCCCGACGGACGGCGACGGCGATGGCAGTGAGGACCGGTAGGGTGAACCGCATCGTCGGCGCGTGCGGTGCTTTGACCGCCTCAGCCCCATCCCGCTACGCTGGCGGGGACAAGGTGGCCCGGCGGTGTCTCACCACCCCGGGCCGTGGCGCCGCCTGCGGGAACAGGTGACGCGGGCCGCATGCTACCGCTCGCGGACCCGCCCCCGCAGGGAGGCGGGTCTTTGTATTCAGAGGAGGCAGCCATGCCGGGAACCAGAAAACCACGACCGTCCGAGAACCGCCGCGCCGCCATCTACGCGCGCGTCTCCGACAAGAGCCAGGCCGAGGACGACAAGACCTCCCTCGCCGAACAGATCAGCGACATGGAGGCCTACTGCGAGGAGCGCGGCTACACCATCACCGCGCGCTACCAGGAGGTGGGACGCGGCTGGTCCAAGCAGCGTCCCGAGTTCCAGCGCATGCTCGCCGACGCCAGGGACGGGCGCTTCGACACCGTCGTCTGCTGGAAGTCCGACCGCCTCAGCCGCGGCATGTACCCCGCCGCCGCCCTCATGGAGGTCGTCGAGGCGCAGCGCATCGGCATCGAGGCGGTGATGGACGCGGTCGACATGAAGACCTTCGGCCTCATGGCGGCGATCGGCAAGATCGAGCTCGACAACTTCCGCGAGCGCGCCTCGATGGGCAAGCGCGGGGCCGCCAAGCAGGGCCGCATCCCCGTCAACCGCGTTCCCTACGGCTACCGCATCACCGAGGAGGGCGCGCCCGCCGTCGACGAGGAGCACGCCAAGGTGGTGCGGCGTATCTTCCGGGAGTACGTCCACGAGGGCATGGGCGGGCTCGCGATCGCCCAGCGACTCACGAGCGAGGACGTCCCCACGGGCGGGCGCGCTTCGCGCTGGCACGCGCCGCAGGTCAACCGCATCCTCCGCAACGAGACCTACCTGGGCACCTGGTGGTACGGCAAGGCCCGCCACATCGCCACCGACGACGGCACCCGCATCCACGAGCAGCCCCGCGACAGCTGGATCGGCGTGCCCTTCCCCCCGCTCGTGGACGACGAGATCTGGAAGCAGGCGCAGGCGCTGCGGGTGCGGCGGCGGATCCGCTCCTCTCGCAATACGAAGGTGTTCCACCTGCTCCAGCACCTCGTCCGCTGTAGCGAGTGCGGCATGCTGATGGGTCCCATCGCGAAGCGGCGCCACACCGTCAGGCGCGGCGGGAAGACCTACCGCTACGACTTCGATACGCCACGGCGCTACTACCAGTGCTACGGGATGAAGGCGCCGCACTCCCTGCGCTGTCGCGAGCATCCGATGATCCGCGCCGAGCGGCTCGAGACCCTGGTCTGGGGCGAGGTCAAGCGCGTGCTGGAACATCCGGACCTGATCGTGGCCGGGCTGGCCGCGCTGGACGGCGATGCGGATGACGACGTGGCCCGCCAGCTCGCGCGCACGGAGCGCGAGCTGGCGGGCGTGCAGCTGGAGGAGGACCGCGCCATCCGCCTCTACGTGACGGGGAAGATCACCGAGGAACAACTCGACCACCAGCGCCGCTTCATCGGCGAGCGGCTGGAGCGCCTCCGGGCACGACTCGACGAGTATCGGACGAGGGCGTCGGCGCACATCGACCAGCGCCTCGTGCTGGAGCGCGTCGTGGAGTGGACGCAGCGCGTCGGCGACGGCCTCGACGACCTGCCCGACGAGGAACGGCGCGAACTCCTCAACCTGCTCCTGGACGAGGCCACGATCGACGGCGAGAACAACGTCACCCTCACGCTCGCTATCCCGGGCGATGGGGATGTTGTGTCAATTGCGGAACAGGGAACACCGACCACCGACCACCGACCACCGACCACCGACCACCGACCACTACCCCGCCCCGCACATCCTCCGCGTGACCTCGTAGATCATCTGGCAGCTCAGCCGGAAGCTGTCGAGCGTCATGCGCTCGTTGTGACCGTGCACCGTGCGCGCCAGATTCGGCGGCGTCAGCCCGCCCGAGAACCCGTAGGCCACGACCCCCTGGTTGCGGAAGACCCGGCTGTCGGTGAAACCCGCCGTCACCCCCGGCGTCACCACCGCGTCCTCCACCAGCTCGCGCACGACCGACTCGATCGTCGCGAACAGCTCCGTGTCGTGCGTGCTCGTATCCGAGGAGCCCGCGAACACCCGCTCGACGCGCACCTTGGGGTCGTCGATCACGCGCGCCAGCTCCGCCTCGAACGAGTCGGCGTCGACCCCCGGCAGCAGGCGGCAGTCGATGGTCGCCTCCGCCCGACCGGGGATCACGTTGTGCTTGATGCCTGCGCTCGCCGTCGTTGCGCTGATCGTGTTCGTCAGCAGCGCGCGTACGCGTACATCGCTCGCCGCCGTCGCCTGCAGGTCCTCGATCGTGGTTCCCCCACGGTAGATGCCCGCCCGCTCCAGCCGCTCGAAGTACTCCTCCAGCGCCGAAGAGAGCTGCGGTTCCCGCTCCCACTCCTGCAGCCGCCCCAGGGCGCGCACCAGCCGGTCGAGGGCGTTGTCGTCGTGGGGCACCGAACCGTGACCCGCCCGTCCTTCCGCCACCAGTCGCAGCCAGAGCGGCCCCTTCTCCCCCGTCGTCACCGTGAACACCGGCCGCTTCACCCCGAACAGCTCCGTCGTCCCTCCCCCGCCCTCGTTGATGACGTACTCCGCCACGAGCGCTTCGGGGTGAAGCCGCTCCAGCCACTCGATGCCGAGCGTCCCCCCCGCCTCCTCGTCCGCCACCGCCAGGAACACGATGTCACGCGCCAGCGGCAGTCCCGAGCGCTTCAGCAGCAGCACCGTCAGCAGTTCCGCGACGCCCAGCCCCTTCATGTCGAGCGTCCCCCGACCCCAGATCTCCCCGTTCCGGATGAGCCCCGCGAACGGCTCCTCGTCCCAGTACTCCCGCTCCACCGGCACGACATCGGTGTGGTTGAGCAGCATCAGCGGCTCCTTGCTGCCGTCGCCGCTCAGGACTGCCCGCAGCGAGACGCGTTCGTCTCCCGCATCGAACAGCTCGTATTCGATTCCCTCCCGCCTCAGGATCGCCCCCAGGAAGTCGCACGCCAGCCGCTCCCGCCCGGGCGGGTTCGACGTGTCGATCTGCAGGTACTCCTGCAGGATGCCCAGCGCTTCCTCGAAGGCGCCGTCCCAGTCGACCCGCGGCTCGGTTGCTGTCACTCGCCCACCCCGTACACCGCCGCCGAGTTGTCGTGCAGGATCTTGCGCAGCACGTCCTCGGGCAGGCCGCTCAGCTCCTGCTCGATGAAGTCCTTGGGGTAGATCGCCGTCGTGTTCGGCCCCGGCGACATGCTCGTCGGATGGGGGAAGTCCGTCTCATAGAGGATGTTGTCCGCCCCGATCTGCTCGATCGCCTTGATCGCGCTTCCCCGCTCGAACCAGAAGCAGGCGTAGCACTGCCGCTTGAAGTACTCGCTCGGGAGCAAGCCCATCTCCGGGTGCTCGGCGGGACAGCCGCTGTTTACCCACTGCCAGTCCATCGCCTCCAGCAGGAACGGCACCCAGCCCACGCCGCTCTCCACGGAGACGAACTTCAGGTCCGGGAAGCGGTGGCAGATGCCCGAGAAGATGATGTCCATCACCGCGTTCGAGTTGTCCAGGAAGAACTGCACTGTCGCCTTGGCAAAGGCTGCCTGCCGGCCGTTGTGCACCTCTGTGTCCCGGATCGCCGTGAGGTCGCCGGAGCCGATGTGGAAGTTGATCGAGAGGCCCAGATCCTGCGCCTGCGCCCACAGCGGGTCCCAGTGCGGGTCGCTGATGCGGGGAAAGTCGAAGACGTCGGGCTGGCTCGTCATCAGCACACCCTTGTGGCCCCGCTCCGCCGCCCGCCGCATCTCATCCACGCACAGGTCCACGTCCCAGAACGGCGTCGCCATGATGGGGATGAAGCGCTCCCGCGCCGGCGCCGTCCAGTCGATGAGGAAGTCGTTGTAGGCGCGCACGCACTCCGCCATCAGCTGCGGCTCCTTCAGCCGCAGGAAGTTCCCCGAGCCAAACCCACCGACGTTCGGGTAGATCACCTGCGCATGGATGCCGTATTCGTCCATGCGCTGTAGCCGCGCGTCCACGCTGAACGCCCCGTGGTCGGCCTGCGGCAGCGAGGGCGGATGGCTCGGTGGTGGGTCCGTCCAGCCCGCCATCGCCGCGCTCGCCGTGGGGCTGGCGCGATGGCCGCCTACAAACCAGCGGTCCTCGCTGATCTGCGGGTCGAACTTCACGTGCGGGACCAGGTCTCCCCACTTCTGGCGCGAGACCCGGCTCGTCCACAGGTCTTCCGGCTCGGAGATGTGGCTGTCCGCATCGATGACCTTGATTCGCTCGACGACCGTCGCCATGCGATCCTCCCGCCGCCCCGGAACCGCCGTTGCGCGCGTGGCGGGCAGGATACGCGCCTCACCGGGCCGTTGCGGTGGGGGGTGCCTTACTCTCATCCCACCGACCTGGGAACCGCCCCTCCCGGCAGCGAGCCGGGACCTCTTCCTGTGGAGCGTGGTAGGGTCGGCACCGGGCAAATGCCATGAAGGTCACCATCATCCCCCTCCTTCTGATCCTGATCCTCGCGGCCTGCGGCTCCGGAGAGCCGCAGCCGGTACAGCGGGAGCCGCAGCCCATGCCAGACCCATTCGCACACTTCGAGTTGACCATTCCGGAGTCGCTCTACCCCATCCCGGATGAGAACGACTACCACGAAACCCTCAGCGAGCTGGGGATCGGGCAGGAAAGGCCTTCTTCACCAGGGATCGAGGAAACACCGCACGGCCCCTTCTTTGGTGCGTGCGAAGAGGTCCCCACACCGGTCCGGGAAGACGCAAGGGTCGATGCCCACTTCCAGGCGACGGTTGAGAACCTCCAGCCCAAGATGGGACCGTGCGTTTCACACCACCAGGCCGTAACCAGGGGCTAGACCCTGCCCCACGTGTTGACACCTGCCCGGGGACGGACACCGCCGAGCACATCGACAAGAGTCAGATACCTACGAAGAGATGGGGCATGTGTCCCCCGCACGTGGATCTTGACGTGATAGGTGTCTGCTACATCTACCTCACACCGGCCGGAACAGCACCAGCGTGACCTCCCCGTCCACGTCCTCGTAGACCGCCTCCACCGCCATCCCGATGCGCACGTCCTCGATCGCGCACTCCACGATATTCGTCGTCAGGCGCGGCCCCTCCTCCAGCTCCACGATGCCGATAACGTAGGGCGCGCGTGCCGCGAATGCCGGCGCCGTCCCCCGCCGGTCGACCGTGTACGAGTAGAGCACGCCCCGCCCGCTCGCCTCCACCCACTCCGTGCCCGGCTCAAGGCTGCCAGGGCTGAAGGCGCGCGGGTAGAAATACGGTTCGCCCTCGGCCGTGCGCGGCAGCAGCAGGCGGTGCTCCCGAGCGGCCTTCCAGAAGGGCGCCGTCGCGGGCGTCGGCCTGGGCAGGATGCGCGGCGGAGGCTCCGCCATCACGCCCCCTCCAGCACCAGCGCCACCTGCTCCGACATGAATCCCCCCGTCCCTGTCACGTACCCCCGCTCCGCCGACCCCACCTGCCGCGGCCCCGCCCGCCCCTGCAGCTGCGTGACCACGTCGACCACGTGCGACATGCCACCGGCCGCCCCGCCCTGCCCCATCCCCAGCTGGCCCCCGTGCGTGTTCAGCGGCCAGTCGCCGCCAAAGCGCAGGTCGTGCTCCTCGACGAACCGCGCCCCCTCCCCCTTCGCGCAGAACCCCGAGTCCTCGATCGTCATCAGCACCGTGATCGTGTAGCAGTCGTACATCGAGGCCACGTCGATCGTCTCGCGCCCCACCCCCGCCATCGCGAAGGCGCGGTCCGCCGCCGCCACGACCGGGATCTGGGTCAGCGAGGGCGCGTACGTAGTCGACTTGTGCGTGATGTGCTCGCCGAAGCCGCTCACCAGCACCGGCCGCAGACCCGTCCGCTGCGCCCGCTCCAGCGTCGTCACCACCACCCCCGCCCCACCCGAGCAGGGCATCACGATCTCCAGCAGGTGCAGCGGGTCGACCACCATCGGCGAGTTCAGCACGTCGTCGATAGTGATCGGCTGGTCGCGGAAGATCGCCTTCGGGTTCTGGAGGGCGTTGTCCCGCCCCTGCACCGCGATCTTCGCCAGCGTGCGCGGTTCCAGGTCGTACTCGTACAGGTAGCGCTGCGCCACCATCGCGAAGTGCGAGTTCGGGTTGATCAGCCCGTAGGGATTGATCAGCCCGTAGGGAGCATCGAACTGTCCGTGCGGCGCGCCCCAGGCGTCTGCCCCCAGCATCCAGCCGCGCGCGCTCGGCTTCACGCCCGGCTCCGGCGGCGCGGGCACCGAGGGAAGCAGGCAGAGACAGGCATCGCAGACCCCCGCCTCGATCGCCGCCGTCGCCCGCCACACCATCCCCGCCGCGTTCGCCCCGCCCAGGTCCACCACCTCCCCGAAGTTCGCGGCGATGCCCAGGTACTCCGCCACCGCCGCCGGCGCGAACATGGGCGCGTCCCCCAGACGCGTGCAGAGGATGCCGTCGATCTCGCCCAGCTCCATACCCGCGTCGTCGAGCGCCTCGCGCGCCAGCTTCCCGTACGCCTCCAGCCCGAACATGGGCGTGTCCCAGCGACGCTGCGGGGCCCACTCCGCCGTCCCGCTGATCGCCGCTCGCCGTCGCTCTGGCATGCCCTGCTCCTGCCGCCGTCCGGCGGCGACCCCAGCCTAGCGGAGCGCGTCCGCCCCTGTCCCCGGTTGCACACGCGCGCGCGGCTGGCCAAGCTGCGCCGCAGACATGCGCATCGCCTCCTTACTCCCCAGCGCCACCGAGATCGTCTTTGCCGTCGGCGCTGGCGATGAGCTCGTCGCCGTCTCGCACGAGTGCGACTACCCCGCCGGCGCGCGCGGCCTGCCCGTCCTCACCGCCTCCGCCGTCGAGACGCGCGGCCTCTCCCAGTCCGAGATCGACTCCGCCATCAGCGGCCTCCTCGCCGCCGGTGGATCCACCTACACCATCGACGTTCCCCGCCTGCGCGAGCTCCGCCCCGATCTCGTCATCACGCAGGCCCTCTGCGATGTCTGCGCGGTGAGCGAGGGTCAGGTCCACCGCGTCGTCCACGAAGAGCAGCTCGGCGCCCGCGTCCTCACCCTCACGCCCCTCGACCTCGAAGGCGTCGCCCGCTCCGTGGAGGAAGTCGGCGAGGCCACCGGCCGTCCGTCTGAGGGCGCCCGCGTCGCCGCGGAGCTTCGCGAGCGCCTGGCCGCGCCCGCCCCCCTTCCCGCGTCCCTTCCCCGCGTCCTCGCCCTCGAATGGCTCGACCCGCCCTTCACCGGCGGCCACTGGGTGCCCGAGCAGATCGCCCGCGCCGGCGGCGACGATGTCCTCGGCCAACCCGGCCAGAAGTCGGAGCGCGTGACCTGGGACGCCATTGTCGCCTCCGCTCCCGATGTCGCCCTCCTCCTCCCCTGCGGCCTCTCCCTCGACGAGGTCGTCTCCGAGGCAGAGGCGCTCGCCGACCGCCCCGAGTGGCGCGCCCTCCCCGCCGTCGCCACCGGCGCCGTCTGGGCGCTCGACGCCAACGCCTGGTTCAGCCGCCCCGGCCCCCGCCTCCTCGACGGCATCGAAGCCCTCCGCGCCATCCTCGCGAACCCTACCGGCGACCACCCCGTCCCCGGCGCCCGCCGCCTCCCCTCCGCCTGAACCTGCGCCTTCACCCCGCTCGCGTACGATGGATGCATGCAGTGTCCCCGCGATTCCGCCACCCTCCTCATCGAACACCACAAGGGCATCGAGGTTGACCACTGCCCGACCTGCAACGGTCGCTGGCTCGACCACCACGAGCTCGACGAGCTTGAGTCGCGCACCGCTCCCGACGAGAACCAGCGGCGCGCCACCATCGAGTACGCGAAGCGCCCCAGCGAGCTCAACTGCCCCGTCTGCGGCAAGCAGATGCGCGCCTTCAACTATCGCGCCTACAACCTCGAGCTGGATACCTGCGAAGACCAGCACGGCTTCTGGGTCGATGCCGGCGAGGAGGGCCGCATCCGCGACGTGATGGAGGAGCGCGTGCGTGGCCTCAACCGCGCCGCTTCCGCCGAGGAGTCGTGGGCGGACTTCCTCGAAGGCGCCAGCGGCAAGTCCCTCTGGGACCAGATCAGCGGAGTCTTCCGCGGTGGCCGCCGCTAGCTGACTGCAAGCATGCCGGTTGCTACCCTCGCGGCGGCGTGGCGCGGACTTCGGTCTGGGTGTGACCTGTCCGCGGCGCGAACGCTACTGGTGCGAGCACACAACAACCCATGATGAGCCAGGGAAGACGCAACCCGGAGCGCGGCGCTGCCCCCGTCTGGTGGGCGCCCGCCACCACGCGCGTCCGCTCCACTGTCGTCGAGTTCATGCGGCTCGAAGCCGCGGGCGGCATCGCCCTGCTCGTCAGCGCCGTCATCGCCCTCGTCTGGGTGAACGTCCACGGCGACTCCTACCACCAGCTCTGGGACCACCACTTCGGCGACTTCGGCGTCACTCTCTTCGGCGAGCTCTTCGCCATTGACGAGCACCTCAAGGCCTGGGTCAACGACGCCCTCATGGTCATCTTCTTCTTCGTCGTCGGCATGGAGATCAAGCGCGAACTCGTGGTCGGCGAACTGCGCGACCCCCGCCGCGCCGCCCTCCCCATCATCGCCGCCGCCGGCGGCATGATCGTCCCTGCCGCCATCTTCGCCCTCATGAACCTGGGCGGCGACGGCATCGACGGCTGGGGCATCCCCGTCGCCACCGATATCGCCTTCGTCGTCGGCGTGCTCGCCCTCTTCGGGCGACGCCTGCCCGCGGGCCTGCGCGTCTTCCTCCTCACCCTCGCCATCGCCGACGACATCGGCGGCATCGCCATCATCGCCGTCTTCTACACGGACGATCTCTCTCTCCACTGGCTGGGCGGCGCTATCGGCCTGATCGCCCTCATCCTCGCCTCCCAACGCCTCGGCATCCGGCACGTGCCCATCTACGTCGCGATCGGCTTCGTGCTCTGGTACGCCACCTTCGAGTCGGGCATCCACGCCACCATCGCGGGTGTCATTCTCGGCCTGCTCACGCCCGCGAACCCCTTCCGCGGGAGGGACGTGATGCGCGGCCTGGAGCACACCCTGCTTCCCTACTCGAGCTTCTTCGTCGTGCCCCTCTTCGCCCTCGCCAACGCCGGCGTCGAGGTGACGCCCGACGCGCTTGGCGACGCCTTCAGTACGCGCATCGCCTGGGGGGTCATCCTCGGGCTCGTTGCGGGAAAGTTCGTCGGTGTCGGCGTGGCCACCCTCGCCGGCCTCCGCCTCGGCGCTGGCCGCCTCCCCGACGGCGTCACGACTGCCCACATCCTCGGCGCGGCCCTCCTCGCCGGAGTCGGCTTCACCGTATCCCTCTTCATCGCCGAGCTCTCCTTCGGAGACCGCACGTCACTGCTCGACCAGGCCAAGATCGGGGTCCTCGCCGGCTCGCTCGTAGCCGGGGCGGCGGGCGCCATCTTCCTCTACGTCGTCTCCCGCGTATCCCCCACCAGCGCCGAGCATGGCGCCCTCGAGAGCGTCGCCAACAAGTAGCACGCGGCCGGCGCGCGCGTTCCGGTAGCCTTGTCGTATGGCCTGCGGTCGCGTACTCCTTGTCCTGCTGGCTGTTGTCGCTGCTGGCGCTTCCTTCAGGTGCGGAGGTGATGTTCCTTCGCCCGAGCCCGCCACCCCCACGGCGAGCCCCACACTCGGTCCACCGCCTGCCCTGTTCGGTCTGGAGCCCTTCTACGAGAAGTACCTGGATGCCGGCGGCATCCCCGTTGTCTCGTCGTCGGATGTGTCCGACGAGACCCTGGTCCGTGTGGCAGCGACTCTCGACGAGATGCTGGTCCAGCGCCCCGAGATGCGCGAAGCCATCGTCGCCTCGGGGGCACGCATTGCGGTGCTCGCCGCGGACGAGCCATTGACCGGCCTCCCCGAATATCGCTACCGCGCCCGGGAAGATCCCGACTGGAGCACGTTCGACGGACGGGCCATGAGCAGCCTTCGCGGTGCGGGGCCCACCCGCTGGGTTCCCGTCACTGTCATCGGCGAGGAGCTTGTGCTCTGCCAGCCCGATCAGTCCTACCGGGCGGACTCACTTGTCCACGAAGTCGGGCACCTGGTCCTCAACCTGGGGGTGGAGGCGCCCACGGGGACAGGCGGATTTCGCCAGCAGCTTGGGTTCCTGCTGGGTCAGGCGCTCCAGCAGGGGCTATGGGTGAACACCTATTCGGCGACAAACGCCGACGAGTACTGGGCGGTGGCGGTGCAGGCCTGGTTCGATGTCGGCGGCAGTCTCAACGGGGTCGATACCCGGGAGGAGTTGGAGGCCTACGACCCCCGGATTGCCCGCCTCGTGCAGGAAGTGTTCGGAGACGCAACGCTCTCCTCGTCGTGCTATCTCGGCGCCTACCCGGACACGGAAGTGAGGCGGTACGTGGTGCAGGGCGTGGTTCTTGGCCCAGACGACGAACCGCTGTCGGGGATCGTTGTCTGGGCGTTCCTTGGCGAGGATGTGGCTGGGGCCAGCCGAACCGACGCCGCCGGCTCCTTCACGCTATTGGCAAGCGATGGCGAGATGAATATCGCTTTCTGTACGCGCGAGGGCGAGGAGGTTGCGTTCGGTGGATGGCATGGCGGTGAGGATGGCCTGACCCCCAGGCGCGGAGAAGCGACACCGGTCGTGGTCAGTGGCGAGTCCGTCACCGGCATGGTCATCAAACTTCCCGCCGATCATGGAATCACCGAGTGCTGACACCCCACCCCTTGACCCACCCCGCGCCACCCGCTGAAGCAGAGGTCCTGAGCTACATCGACACCCTCTCCATCTGGGTCCTGCCCCCGGCCAAAACGGGTGGGGTAGTTCGTTCCCTCGATCGTTAGGATGGGCCTGTGCCCTCCCTGAAACGTGCGTTTGCCATCGGTCTCGCGGCGATCGCACTTGGGTTCGCGTTTGCACCATCCCTCGAAAGTGCGGCTGCTGACTCTGGCGAGACGTTCACAACTCAGCTCCAGCCGGGCTTCAACCTGGCAGGCTGGATCGAGCCCGAGACGGGTGTTGACGCCCTCTTCGAGGCCATCCCCCAGCTTGAGGCCGTCTACACCTGGGACGCTGAGGCGCAGCGCTACCGCGTGGCCTCAGTCGGCCAGTCCGCCCAGCCCGAGGGTGATCTGACAACGCTCCTGCCCGGCATGGGGCTCTGGCTGGAGATCGCAGGGACCGCCCCGGTTCCCTGGACCAGGCAGGCTTCTCCCGATCCGTCCGCAGGCCTCGTTTCACTCCGCGAGGGCTGGAATCTCGTCGCCTGGACCGGGAACGATGGCGCGACCCTCGACGACGCCTTCGCTTCGCTCGAAGGCGACCTCGAAGTCGTCCTGACATGGGACGCCAGGGCCGGGCGGTTTGACGTCTACGCTCCGGGTTCACCCACTACCGGCGCCGCACCGCGGATCAGGCAGGGGGATGCGGTCTTCGTCGGCGTGTCTTCGGAGCGGTATTGGCTCCAGCCGGGAAGCGTCGATCCCACCGTCGAGTTCTACGGCGAATTCACAGAGGAGCGGAAAGCGGAAATCCGTGCCGAAAACCTCTCCGTGGTCACCTACTTCGCCGAGCGTTACGGCCTCCTCGAAACCGACTATGCGCTTTATGTGGGGGCAGACCGCGATTCCCTCGAGCAGGCCCAACGCCAGGCCCTCGGGATCCCGGACCCTTCCTACGTGCTGTGCGGCGCGGCGGTCAACGAGCAGGTTTTCATAGCGGACTGGTGCGCCACTGCCACCCACGACCTCACCTCTCCCCTGGCCCACGAGTACTTCCATGTCCTCCAGACCCACCTCGTCTCGCGGGTCCCCGTGCCCGAAACCAGCTACGTTGCCGACTGGCTGCTGGAGGGCACAGCGGACTTCATGGCCATCGAGTACCACATCTCCCGTGGCCATCGAACTCGCCAAGAGGTTGACCAGGTACTCACGGAAAGCGTGGTCTATTCTGCGCCTGATCTTGTGCAATTAGAGGGCAATATATCGGCGATAAACCTTATTGGATACAACGTGGCAACGTTTGCAGTTCAGAGAGTTGTGGAACAGTCAAGCGAGACGGCCATCCTTGAATTCTTCCGGGAGCTTCCAGCAAGAACTGGTTGGGAAGATGCGTTTGGCGCGTCATTCGGCATGGACATCTCAAACTTCTACTCAAGCTTCGCGGCTCTTGTGGAGCGCATGATTCCGGTTACCCGTGCTGTGACAGTTACAACATCTCCCCCTGATGGAAGCATGCTCTTGGAGTGGAATGGCTATCCACTGAGAGTTCGTGCGTCTGGTCAATCTGTTTCACTGGGCGCAACTATGACCGAGCACGGCGCGGAACTCCAGCTTCCCGAGGGAGAGTACTCGGTAAATGTTTCGGCGGTGTGCCGCGTATTTGGCGGAGAATTCTACGCATCAGCCTACCAGGATGGGATTGGGTACTTCGCCCGTGACGGAGTGCCTCGCGTAGGCGGTGGCCCACAAGACCTCAAGGTCGCCGGTGAGGACATCGCGATCACAATCAACCTGGCTGGACTGCCCAGTGAGGTGAGGCTCAACTGTTACGATGGCCCGCGTTTCAACATCGTGGGCAGGGTCACGAATGCATCCGGTGTACCCCTCGTGGGTTACGACGTCCTTGCCCACGCGACCAATCACAAATACGACCGCAATCGGCTCGACCTGAACTACACGGATGAAGCTGGAACCTTCAGCATAGATGCTCCTGATGGCTACGCTTACACGCTAACGGTGATCGATACCTGCCATGCGTGGCTTGGTGCCTATCACGAGGACGAAGGACTCCTCGAGTTCGACACTCAGGACTACTATGACCGACCAACGCCGATTCCGGTTGACGGCGCCGACATCTCCGGCATCGAAATCGTCATCCCGGCCGCGCTCGACACCGGCGGCTGCTAGCGGCCCCCTTGACCCGCCCCCCGCCCCATCATCGCCGGCGGCGGCGGCATGATCGTCCCCGCCGCCATCTTCCTCTACGTCGTCTCCCGCGTATCCCCCACCAGCGCCGAACACGGCGCCCTCGAGAGCGTCGCCAACAAGTGACCGTCCCCGCCCAAGACGGGTTAGGGTAATTTGTCCCCTCGGTCGTTAGGGTGGGCCGGTGCCCTCTCTGAAACGCGCCTTCGTAATAGGTCTCGCGGTGATCGCACTTGGTTTCGCGTTTGCACCATCCCTCGAAAGTGGGGCTGCTGACTCTGGCGAGACGTTCACAACTCAGCTCCAGCCGGGATTCAACCTGGCTGGCTGGATCGGGCCCGAGTCGGGCGTTGATGCCCTCTTCAACGCCATCCCGGAGCTTGAAGCCGTCTACGCCTGGGATGCCGACGAGCAGCGCTACCGGAGTAGCTCGGCGCAACGCGAGGGAGACCTGACCACGCTCACCCCCGGCATGGGCCTCTGGCTCAAGATCGGGGGCGGCGAACTGGTCCCCTGGACCCGACGCGCTGCCGCTGACCCTTGGGCTGGCTTGGTGTCACTGCACGAGGGCTGGAACCTTGTGGGCTGGGCCGGGCAGGCTGGAGTTGGCTTGGGGGAGGCGGTTGCCGGCCTGGGCAGCGATCTCGAGGCAGCCCTAACCTGGGACGCCGAAGGCAAACGGTTCCGCAACTACTTTCCCGGGGCGGAGGA
>CBDFHP010000004.1:0-23355 GCA_965247675.1 Tepidiformaceae bacterium
GCCCTCGACCTCGTCGGGGCCGGGCAACTGGCGGACGCCCGTCCGTTCAAGCTGCTCGACGACGTGGGGGTTGTGCACGATCTCGCCGGCACTGGCAATCGGGTTCTCCGGCGTGGCCTCGTCCTCCATGATGTGGACGGCGCGCCGCACCCCCATGCAGAAGCCCATTTCGCTCGCTCGGATGATCTCGGCCATGCCTGACCTCCTCGACCGGTTGGCGAAAGTAAAGTATCGGTAAAGTATAAGGCAAGCGGCAGGCGGCGCGTCTCTATCGGAGCCGTACCGCCGTGCCGTAGGCGAGTATCTCGGCTGCCCCCTGCATGACCTCGGCCGTGGAGAGCCGCAGCGCAACCACGGCGTCCGCCCCGAGCGCTTCCGCCTCCTCTGTAAGCTGCGCCAGCGCCTGCTCCCGCGACTCAACGAGAAGCTGGCGGTAGGCGCCGATCTCGCCACCGGTGATGTTCTTGAGCGAGGCGAGGATGTCGCGGCCGATGTTGCGCGCCCGCACGGAGTTCGCCGTCACAAGGCCGAGCGTCTCCGCGATCTCGCGTCCGGGAACCTCATCGGAGGTAGTCATCAGCATGCGTCCCTCCAGGCGATCTGACTCGTTGGGGGCAGGATGATACGACAAGCGCCATCGCGAAGGCCCCACGGTCAGGGGATGGAGCCGACCTCCTCGAGGAGGTCAATGTTCTCAAGGAACAGATCGACGGCCTCGCGGAAGTCGACCGGCAGGATCGAGAGGACGAAGGGCGCGCCGTCGAGCAGCCTTGTCGCGACAATCGACTCGTCGATGTGGGTGCGCAGGTCGGGCTCGGGGAAGATGACGAGCGCTACCAACAGCACCTGGCAAAGCAGCAGTCCCTGCAGGAAGCCGAACGCGCCCCCCGCGATCCGATCCGCCCCCCCGAGGTTGAGGATGTCGACGCTCCGCCGCAGCAGGTAGCCCACCAGCTGCCCCGCCACGATGACCCCGACCAGGATCGCCACGAACGAGATCAGCCCCGCGGCCAACGTGTTGTCCACGATGGGCTCGACCTTCGGGGTCATGTCGTCATAGAAGACCCCGGCCACGGGAACGGCCAGGATGAGCGCCGCCAGCCCCACGAGTTCACGCAGGAATCCGCGCCGGAACGCCCTCCACGTGAGCAACGCCACGACCGCGATGATGACGATGGAGACCCAGTTCACGCCTCTCTCATGCTACGGGAGCGCCTTCTAGTGAACGTGCAAGGTGCCTTACCGACCCCCCCGTACAATGAGCCGATGCGCCCCGACCTGATGGACCTGCTCGCCTGCCCGCTCTGCAAGGGGGATCTAACCCTGACCGTGGTGGACAAAGAGGCGGGTGAGATTCGCAGCGGCTCGCTCGACTGCGCCGCCTGCGACGAGACCTACCCCATCGAAGACGGCATCCCCAACCTGTTGCCGCCGGAGCTGCGCGAGGCATGAACGCCCCCGATCCCCCACCTCCCATCTCCGAACCCCTCCACTGGACGCAGGTCGCCAACGGCGGGGGGCTGCTGCTCCTCGCAGCCGTCGCGGTCGCTGCGGCGCGGGCCTCGCTGAAGGCGAGCTGGCTGCTTGCGCCGGTGGCGCTGGCGCTCCTCGGGATCGCCGCTCTGGCCGGCTGGGGCGCGGCCGTACAGCTCTCCGGCGGCGCCCACATGGACGACCACCCCTGGGTCTGAGCCCCCTACCCTCGGCGCTTTCCGCGTAGACGCACGCCTGTGCGCTCGTGCCCGCTCCTGTCCAGACCGACCAGGAGCTCAGCGGCACTCCGCCCCAGCACCGGCAGGGGCCCATCGACGACTTCCGAGAGGGGGAGCAGGACGAACGCGCGCTCGGCGATTCGCGGGTGGGGCACGGTCAGCGCTTCGCTGGTCACCTCGCGTTCCCCGCAGAACAGCAGGTCGATGTCGATCGGGCGAGGCCGCCAGTGTCCCGTGGGTCGCCGCCCCAGAAGGCGCTCGACCTCCTTGGCCACGACCAGCAGGGCCTCCGGCGCCAGCGCGGTCTCGACCGCGACGGCGGCGTTCAGGTAGCGGGGCTGATCGGCAGGGACGGGTGGTGTCTCCCACACCGAGGAAACGCGCACAGCGGGCGCCCCACGCTCCCCGAGCAGGTCGAGCGCGGCCTGCAGGTTCGCCGACCGGTCGCCGAGGTTCGAACCCAGCGCCAGGATCGCCTCGCTCACGCCTGCCACCTGCCCCGGCTGATGGCGTCGGCGACCGCCGCCACCTTCCGCATCGCCGCCACCTCGTGCACCCGCACGATGTCGACCCCCTTCGCGATGGCGATGGCGACAGACACCGCCGTGCCTTCCAGGCGCTCCTCGACGGGAGCACCGAGCACGAGCCCGAGCGTCGATTTGCGCGATGTGCCCAGCAGCAGCGGCAGGCCCGCGACGGCGAGCTCGTCCAGGCGCCGAACCATCTCGAGATTCTCCTCCGGCGTCCAGCCGAAGCCGAAGCCGGGGTCGAGGATGATGCGCTCACGGGGGATGCCCGCCTCCGTGGCGAGGCGCAGGCTCTCCTCCCACCCCGCCAGCACGTTCGCGACCACGTCGCCGGACTCGCGGCCGCGCTGGTTGTGCATCGCGACGAGCGCCGCCCCCCGCGACGCCACCACTTCGGCCATGCACGCGTCCCCGCGCAGCCCGTTGATGTCGTTGACCATGTCCGCGCCCGCGTCGAGCGCCGCCGCCGCCACCTCCGCGTGCTGCGTGTCGATGGAGATGGGGAGGTCGGTTGCGGCGCGGATGGCGGCGATGGCGGGCAGCGCCCGCGCCGCTTCCTCCGCAGGCATCACGGGGTCCGCCTGGGGCCGCGTCGACTCCGCCCCCACGTCGATGATGTCGGCCCCGGCTGCCGCGTATTCCCGCGCGAGGGCAGCTGCGGCAGCCGGGGCGTGACTCCCCACTCCGTCGCCGCTGAAGGAGTCGGGCGTCACGTTCACGATGGCCATCATGTAGGTGCGCGCGCCCCACTCGAACGTGCGATCCCGCAGGGTGAGGGACGGCGCCGGGTAGGCGCGGTCGGTGGGAGGCGTGGAGGCGGGGATGGCGGCCCTCCTACGGCTCGAGCGTGTACTCCTGCTCCGTCGCGGCCCCGTCCTCGATGTGGAACACGCGCACGTCGGGACGCTCACGGTTGGCGATGCTGACGACGAAGTGCACGTAGGGCGGCCCGAAGAACGTCCCCATCATGCGGATGTCCGTCGGGCTGGGCCGGGCGGGGCTGCCCGTGTGCGAGTGGTAGAACCCTGCCAGCGTGTCGCCCGCCGCATCGAGCGATTCCTCGATGCGGCGCTGCTCGCGGAAGTCGATGCTGAAGCGGTAGGGACTGGCCTCGGCGTTCACCGCCCGGTGCAGCGCCGTGACTGTGCCCTCGCGCGTGCCGAGCATGCCGCAGCACTCGTTGGGCGCGTCTTCCAGGGCGTGCGCGATCATCTCGTCGAGGTGTTCCTGGCGAAGGGTGATCACTGGGGCCATCGCGTCAGTCTACCGCCGCCGACCGTGCGCTCCCGGCGCTACTGGCCGTAGCCCTCTGCCCGCAGTCGTCGCCACACCGCCCCGCTGGCCGAATACCGTTCCATCAGGTACGGGTAGACGGCCTTCACCTGGAACAACGTCTCCATGCACTCCTGGGCCAGGTGCCGGTCGAGCACGGTCGGATGGGCGTCCGGCTCGACCACGTCGATCGCGAGTCCTGCCTCGTAGCCTCCCGGCGCCGCCGGCGCCCCCGCTGGCTGCTCGGCGAGGATGCCCGCCTCCGAGAGCGACGTGATCGCCTCGCGCAGCCGGTCGCGGAAGGCGACCGTGACGCGTTCCCCATCGAGGTGGCGCTCGGCCTCGCCTTCCAGCAGCCCGAGCACCCGCGCCGTCACCAGGTCGACGCGGAAGGCGTCGCTACCCGCCGATCGCGACGGCGGGAGACCCACGCACAGCACCCCGAGCAGCGCCCGCTCGATGTCGGCGAGGCTGTCGGGCGTGGGCGAGGGAGAGGGCTCGGTCATGGAGAGCGATCGTAGCGTCCGGTCGAGTCGCGCGCTCGGAGGCAGGTGCTACGATCGATGGCCGCCCGTGGGAGGGCGCCACCAATGCAAGCGACAGCAGTCACCGTTCGCGTACCCGCCACCAGCGCCAACATCGGCACCGGCTTCGACTGCCTGGGCCTCGCGCTGGACCTGTTCGCCTCGATCACGGTGACCTTCGGCGGGGCCGAGCAGCCCCCCACGACCGATGTCGGCGAGAAGATGGTGCTCTCCGCCGCACGCGCCGCCTACCAACGTATCGGGCGCCCGAGCCCGGCCGGGTTATCGGCGCGCTACACCGTTGCCATCCCGCTCGGCCGGGGTCTGGGCGCGAGCGCCGTAGCGCGCGTGGCCGGCATCCTCGCGGTCAACGAGCACGAGGGTCACCCTCTCGACGAGGACGCCTGCCTCGCCCTCGCGGCCGACCTCGAGGGTCACGTCGATAACGCCTGCCCCGCGCTCTTCGGTGGCGTGCAGGCCTGCGTCGAGACCGGCGACGGGTTCGCGCGGGTGCGTTGCCGCTACCCGAGCGACCTCCAGATCGCCCTCCTCATCCCCGACCACTCGATGCCCACCAAGGAGGCGCGCCGCCTCCTGCCCGACAGCTACAGCCGCGCGGACGCCATCCACACCAGCAGCCGCCTCGGGCTGCTGGTGGCCGCCCTCTCCTCGGGCCGCGCGGACCTGCTCGACGAAGCCACCCAGGACCGCTTCCACCAGCCCCAGCGCGCCTCCCTCTTCCCGCCCCTCTACGACGTCTTCGAAGCCGCGAAGGGCGCGGGCGCGCACGCCGCCTGGCTGAGCGGCGCCGGCAGCAGCGTCGCCGCCTTCGTCCCCGAGGACGCGAGCCGGAATGTGGCCAGGGCCATGCTCGACACGCTCGAAGGGGCAGGCATGTCGGGACGTACGCTCGTGACGCGTATCGCCGCGAGCGGCGCCGAGATCGCCACCGTCGAGGTGGTGGACCGCTAGCCGACCCCTACTCGAGGCGGAACGGCGGGTACTCGTCGTGGATCAGCAGCAGGTACGCCTCGACCCGTAGGGAGTAGTTCACGACGCTCGCGCTGAAGGCGTACAGCGGCCGCGGGTAGCGTCCGAAGAGCACGACGGTGAGCCACGCGGCAACGCTCACGACCGTCAGTCCCGCGCTGAGGATGACCAACCCGGCGATGTGCGGAAAGAGCCGCGGCAGCCGCAGGGCGACGCTGAGCCGGTTGCGCGTGGGCAGTGGCGGGGGAAGGGTGAGGCTCGCCGGGTAGTCGCCGAAGCCGAAGGAGGGGAATTCGTCCCGGAGCAGGGTCGCGTAGGCGATCGCCTTCGCGCGCCAGCTCAGGTAGAAGACCGCGAACTCGCGCAGATCCCGCGGCTGGCGGCCAACGACGAGGATGGCGAACCACGATGCGACCGTCGCCAGCGCGGCGATCAACCCGAAGGCGCCGATCGAGAGCGGAACAGTCAGCGGGGCCAGCCCGGCGAGGACCAGCAGGGGTGAGAGCACGAGCCCCAGCAGGGAGGGTCCGCCCGTGAACACCAGGTGCGGCAGGGCGAAGAGGAGCCGCAGGCCGCCCGACAGCCGCCGTCTTCCCTCGTAGGCCGGCTCAACCTCGAACGAGACCGGATGTACCTCGCCAACCCACCCACCGAGCACGGCGCCATCCTAGCAGGGCGACATGAACCCCTCGGAGGTGTGCGAGTGAGGCCCCAGCCTCCTCTCCGCATGAAGCCACTCTCCGCTACCCTCCGAGCCCATCAGCGCGGCCCCGACCGCCTGCCCCACGTGCGCGTCATCGTTCGCGCCGAACGCTGGGGCATCCCCCTCCTCCCCTGGGAGCGCCTCTACCGCGGCGACGAGCGCGACTGCCCCCACGCCCTCGCCGCCACCGGGAACGGCGCCCTCGTCCGAGCGCGCAACGACGCGGGCGCGCTCGCTGTCTCGCGCGTGGCCAACCCCGCCCCCGACTCCTCCTGGGACGCCTGGACCGAGCTCGGGCAGGTGGAAGAAGGGACCGGAGTCGCCCTCGCCGCCCGCGGCAACGAGGTCCTGCTCGCATTTGTCGGGAGCGGCGGTCTGGCGCTGATGCTGCGGCGCAGCAGCGACGGCGGCGTGACCTGGCCGGCGGCGCAGACGCTCATCCGCGAAAGCTCCCCCATCGCCTGGGTGGCCCTCGCGATCCGCGCCTCCGACGGCGACGCCTGCGTCTTCTACACGCGGGGAACGAACACGCTGAAGCGAGTCCGGCGCCGCGCGGGCATCTGGGATACCGCGGGCGCAGCCTGGAACCGCAGCGGGGCTGTCTCCGCCCTCACCGGCCTCGCGGCCGTGCACGACGGCGCCGACTACCGCCTCGCCGTGACCGGTCGCGCGCAGCCGTCTGGCAGGAAACACGTCTGGTCGGCCTTCCTCGGCGACGGACGCTTCCCCGTGGACTTCTGGTCCGGGCTGAACGTCGTCGCCGAATCCGATGCCTCCTCCGCGCGCGAGTTCGGCGGGCCGGGCGTCTTTCAGCCCGGCGGCATCGACCAGCGCGCCTGCTTCGCCGCCCGCGACTCCGGCGGCGAGACCCGCTGCCGCGTTTACACGAGCCATCCCCCCGCCCTCGCAAGCGGCAATCCCGACGGCTGGTCCGAGCCCGAGCCCCATGAGGCCGCCTCTGCTTACGGACTCGCCGTGGCGACTTCCGCTGCGTCGACCGCCTGGGGGGCGACTGCGGACGGCGTCTGGCGCGCCCACCTCGCCCCCGCCCTCGACCTGAGTGAACACCTCGTCGAAGCCTCGTGGCGGCTCGCGCCGTTCGCGACCCGCGCCCGCATCGTGCTCGACGACTCCGCCGGCGCGCTCCCCGAACTGAAGCCCGGAGGGTCCGTCGAGGTGGCGCCCGGCTACCGCTCCGGCGAGGGCAACGCCCTCGAGTACGGCTTCTCCGTGCACGCCATCATCGACCGCGTCACCCGCGAGAGCGCTGCTGGACAGGCCCGCCTCGCGCTGGAGTGCTCGGGCCACTGGGAACGCCTCGCCGCCTGGCGCGCCTCCCAGGTCTGGCAGTCGGCGGCGGGCGACCACTCCCGGGAGCGGCTCTTCTGGCGGCTCTGCACGAAGGTGGGCATGCGCGTGAGCGGGCAGGGCGGAGACGACTGGTCCGCGAGCCGTCCCGCTTTCGCCGTAACGCCGGGGGAGTCAGGGCTGTCAGTCGCTCGCCGCCTGCTCGGCGGCAGCCGCGTGGCCACCATCGCCGACGGTGATCGCCTGGCAGTCTCCGTGCCGGACGACGAGGTCGGCGAGCGGTACGGCCCGAGTGGCCAGCCCCTTGCGGGCGTGACCCTCGGCGAGGGCGTGCCGGACACGAACTGGGTCCGCGCCCAGGGCGGCGACCACGATGCGGATGCTCACGACTTCGCGAGCATCTATCGCGATGGCCAGCGCCTGCGACTCGTGCGCGGTCTCGATTCCGGCGGCGGGACGCAGTCGCTCGACCAGGCCGCCACCGCCGCCCTCGAGCGGGACCGGCGCGAGCAGCGCGCAGGCGTGCTCGTGGCGCCGTTTCACCCCGGCCAGGAGCTGTTCGACGCGATCACCGTCACCGACGCCCGCCTCGGCCTCCGCGACCGCCCCTTCCGCGTCGTCGAACTGGGGATGGAGTACAGCCGCCGGCCGGGCAAGCGCCCTCGCTACGACTCCATCCTCGGTCTCGGGGAGATGGACTGATGGCGACCCTGCGCGGAAGGCTCGTGCGCTTCGACGGCACGACATGGCAGGCGGTCGTACGGCTCGACGGCTCAGCCTCGATGGAACTGACCGGCGTCGCTGTGAGCCGCGCCCTCCCCGCCACCGCGATGGTCGCCGGCCGCACCGCCCTCGTGGAGACGGGCGAGGGCGGCGACCCCGCGCAGGCCATCCTCATCGCCGTCGTCGCGTGAATGGTGCGCTCCGGCGGCGCGTGTACACTCAATTTCCATGCCCTCGCCCTTGCATCCAGGCGGCGGCCCCCGGCGGGGCGCCATCCGGTGATCCACAGCAGCCAAGCCACGTACGGTCACGAGAGCGCTCTGCAGCGCACCCTCTCCTCGCTGAGAGAGCGGGAGTTCGCCTGGTACTTCGCCGGCAACTCCGCCTTCTTCATGGCGATGCAGATGCAGTTCGTGCTGCGCGCCCAGCTCGCGTACGACCTCTCCGGCGGCAAGGCCTCGGCGCTGGCGTGGGTGACGGTGGGGGCGGCCATCCCGATGATTTTCCTGGCCCCGGTCGGGGGACTCGTCGCCGACCGCGTGAACAAGCGCACGTTGCTCATCGTGACGCAGTCCGCGGCTGCCCTCGTGAGCCTCGTGACCACGATCCTCATCCTCACGGATTTGATGGAGTACGAGTACCTCTTCCTGCTGGCGTTCTCGGCGGGCGCGATCTTCTCGCTGAACATGCCTGCCCGGCAGGCGCTCGTGCCCCTGCTCGTTCCCCAGCACAAGCTCATGAACGCCGTCTCCCTGCAGATGAGCGGGATGAACCTCACCCGCATCATCGCTCCCGCCCTCGCCGGCCTCCTGATCGTGCCCCTGGGGACGATCGGGCCCGGGGCGGGCGATGGCGTGGGCTGGGTCTACCTGCTCACCTTCATGTTGTTCGCCGTCGCCGTCCCCTCCGAGTTCAAGCTCCCCGGGCACGGCATGCAAGTCGAGTCGGAGGACGAGAGCTTCATTGATGGCCTTCGCGGCGGTTTCCGCTACGCCATCTCGACACCCGTGGTCATGATGCTGCTCGTGGCGGGCATGTTGATGCCCTTCTTCGCCTTCCCCGTGCAGGTCATGCTCCCCATCTTCGCCGAGGACGTCTTCGGCCAAACGAAGGGGATGGGTTTCGGGCTGCTGATGGCGGCCGGTGGCGTCGGCGGCCTCATCGGCACGGTCGTCTCCGCCAACTTCGATAGCAGGCCGAACAAGGGCCGGATCATGTTCGTTGGGGCCATGATCATGGGCGGCTTCCTCATCGCCTTCGGCTCCACCACCATCTTCGTCCTCGGGCTGCTCTTCATCGCGGCCAGCAACACGGGCCAGATGCTCTTCATGTCCTCCAACAACACCGCCATCCAGACGATCGCGCCGGAGGAGCTGCGAGGGCGCGTGATGTCGATCATGATGATGTCCTTCGGCGTCATGCCCCTCGGCGTGCTGCCGCTCGGCTATGCCGCCAACAGCATTGGCGCGTCGAACACCATCGTCCTCTCCTCGATCGCCCTGCTGGGCGTGCTCGCCGTCGCCTTCGTCTTCGTTCCCCGCTTCCGCAACCTTCGCATCGACGTGCTGGCAAAGGCCGAGCTCTCGCACGTGCAGGCGGCCACACTCCTCGCGGAGGGCAAGATCTCGCAAGCCGAGGCCGACCGCCTTACCGGCAGGCGCCGCCGCACCCCCTTGCCCGTGGGCGTGCGGCGCAAGCGCGTGACCGACGACCGAGTCGACATCCCGGAGGGGGTAACGCCCGCACCGCCGCCATGACCACCCTGAGCGTCCTCGATCAGTCACCCGTGCGCCGCGGGGGCACGCCCGCCCAGGCCCTCGCCGAGACGGTCCAGCTCGCGCAGCTCGCCGACCGCCTCGGCTACGAGCGCTACTGGGTGGCCGAGCACCACAACAGTTCCGCCCTCGCGTCCACCGCTCCGGAGGTGCTCATCGGCCAGATCGCCGCCCACACGGACCACATCCGCGTCGGCTCCGGCGGCGTGATGCTGCCCCACTACAGCGCCCTCAAGGTGGCCGAGGCCTTCCGCCTGCTGGAGACGCTCTACCCCGGACGCATCGACCTCGGTATCGGACGCGCGCCCGGCAGCGACGCCCGCACGGCGCGCGCCCTCGCCCCCACCGGCGTGCCCATCGACCTGCGCGAGTTCCCCAACCAGCTTCTCGACCTCTACGGCTTCCTCGCCGATGACTTCCCGCCAGACCACGAATACCACGGCATCACCGCCATGCCCCGTACCGAGACCATGCCCGAACTCTGGCTGCTCGGCTCGAGCGACGTGAGCGCGGGCTACGCCGCCGAGCTGGGCTGGTCCTTCTGCTACGCCCACTTCATCAACTCGCACCGCGCCGACACCGCCTTCGACGCCTACCGCAAGCTCTTCTCGCCCTCCCCCGTCTCAAGCGAGCCGCGGGGCTCGCTCGCTGTCTCCGCGCTCGTGGCGGATACGGAGGAAGAGGCGGAACGCCTCAGTTGGAGCCGCTGGGGCTGGCGGATGATGGGCCAGGAAGGGCGCGGAGGAATCCCCCCACCCGAGGACGCTCTCGCCTTCAACTACACCGAGCCCGAACGCGAGTACCTGGAGATGCTCAAGCGCCGCTCCATCTACGGCGACCCCACGCAGGTCCGCGAGCGCCTGCTCGCGATGGGCGAGCGCTACGGCGTCGACGACTTCGTCGTCGTCACCATCACCTACGACTTCGACGCGCGCATACGTTCATACGAGCTTCTGGCGGAGGCGTTCGCGCTCGAATCGCGCAGCTAGTCGCCGCCGACTACCACTGTCCACTCGCGGATGCGCCACGAGGGCACGAGCCCGTTCGCCACGTACGGGTCGGCGGCCACGAACGCCTCGACACGCGCCCTGTCCTCGACACTGAAGACGAAGGCGGCGCCGTCGATGGGGTCGGCGAAGGCCCCCGCCATGAGCAACTCGCCGCGCTCGAGGTACTCGTTCGCCAGCGCGAGGTGGTCGCCGCGGAAGGGCGCGCGTTTCTCCACGACGCCTTCGACGTAGTCGTAGAACAGGACGAAGCGGGTGGCCGGCATGCGTTACTCCTCCCCGCTCTTGCGCAGCAGCTTCATGAACTCGTCGTCGCCGTCCAGCAGCGCCAGCCTTGCGTCGCCGGCGGCCTCGGCGACGAGCGCGGGCTGAAGCTCCAGCGCATCCTGCAGGTGGCGAAGGGCCGCCTCGCGATTCTCCAGACCGGCGGCGGCCTGCGCGGCGCCGTAGTGCGCGGCAGCGTCACCGGGCGCGAGCCGCGCCGCCTCCTCGAAGCTCGCCAGCGCGTCTCCGTGCGCGGCCGTTTCCAGCTGCGCCAGGCCGCGGTTCGCGATCACCGTCGCGTCCTCCGGGCTCAGCGCGAGCGCCCGCTCGAAGTCGGCCAGCGCTTCCTCCGGCTCGGAGCGGTAGAGCCGCAGCACTCCGCGGTTGTTGAGCGCGTCGATGTCGACGGGCGTCAGCTCGAGCGTGGCGTCGTAGTCCGCCAGCGCCGCGTCGAACTCCCCCAGGCGCGTGTGTGCGGTCGCGCGGTTGTAGAGCGCCGCCGGGATGCCCGGCCTCTCCTCAAGTGCGCGCGTGTACCGCTCGATGGCGAGCTCGTACTGCCCCACGTTGAAGTAGACGTTGCCCTCGTCCAGGTAGGAGGCGGCCGTGCGCAGGCGCTCCTCGCCGATGACTTCGTCGAGTTCGGGCAGCGCCTCGGCGGATTCACCCTCTGGCGCGCTGCTCCCCGAACGCCCAGCGAGCCGCCAGAGAACGGCGGCCGCGCTCCCTGCCACCGCCAGCACGATGATCGCCTTTAGCAGCCCTTTCACGACTCCTCCTCCTCCTCCCCGGCCCGCTCCAGCAGCGCCTCCGTGATCGCCATCAGTCCGCTGTAGGCGTACACAACGTAGTCGCGCGGGTGGAGGTTCAGCGCCCGCGTCTCCTCCTTGCGCGCCGTCACCGGATCCCACGAGCCCGTTAGCTCCACCGCCTCGTGGTCGACGCCGAACTCGAGCTCGTACAGATCGCCGTCCTCGCCCACCACCACGCAACCGCGCTCGGGATCGCCGGCCGGGCCGGGGTCGCACTCGATCGCGTTCGTGAAGAAGGCGTTGGGGAAAGAAGGGAAGGGGCGCAGCGCCGCGCTTGCCTCCTTGAGCAGGATCTCAAGCTCCGAGGCCGCCCGTTCGAGGACACGATCCGCCGACGCCTTGCGCGCCAGACTCTCCCGTTCACCCTCATCCATGGGACGCTCCCCTACCAGGCTCTCCGACTCATGCTACGAACCCTCACGTTCACGGACCAGACGGCACGGCTGGCGCGTGCGCTCGCCCACACGCGGGCCTGATTGGCGCTTGTAGACTGGGGCGGGGGCCATTGATGCCACGTCGCCGCCTCACGCGCGATGACATCGAAATCGAGACGTGCTGCTACGTCTGCGATCCGGAAAACGAAGTCGGCCTGAAGATCGCCTTCTTCCTCGACGAGGAAGCAAGCCGGGTTCTGGCTGACTACACGCCCCAACCTGAGCACGAAGGGGCTCCCAGCGTTGTGCACGGGGGCGTGCTCGGGGCCATCCTCGACGACGCCATGGCGTGGGCGGTGAACGTCCTGAGCGGGTCGTTTGGGCTGACGCGGCGCAGCGAGATCGAGTTCTCGCGGATCGTGCGGGCGGGAGAGGACTACTCCGTTACCGCCTGGATCTCGGAGATAGCGAAGAACAGGGCCGCGACCATGGCCGAACTGCGCGACTCCGAGGATCGAATCTGCTGCGCGACGCGGGCGGAGTTCGCCCTGATCTCCCACGAACAGGCGAAGCTCGCCTTCGAGCGCCGTACTGACACCGGAGAGGGCTCATGACGCCGCGCATCCTGCTGATGCACGGCTACCTTTCGAGCCCCGCTGCCTGGGCGCCCCTCCAGCGCGAGCTCGCCAGCGAGGCCGAGACCCTTGCACCCCACCTCCCCGGCTACGGCAACGAGGCCGACCCCGCCAGCTACACCCTCTCCGGCCTGGCCGACGCCCTTGAAGGGACCCTCGACGACTTCCAACCCGACTACCTGGTGGGTCACTCGATGGGCGCCCTGCTGGCCCTGGAGTTGGCGAGCCGCCATCCCGGGCGCTTCCGGCGCGTCGGTCTCGCGGGCCTGCCTGTGTTCGGCGACCTCGAGGAGGGCCGCCGCTACGTCGGCTCCCGCAGCCGCGTCCGCAAGCAGTACATGAAGAGCCCCGGCGAGGGTCACGTCTGGTGCGGCCCGATCCACCGCCTCCGCTACCTCTGGGCGCCCATCGCCTGGATACTGCTCTCAGGCCGCCCCTTCCCCGTGCTCCTCGATACCTTCGACCACAGCGCGGAGGCGCACCGCGGGGGTATCGAGGACATCGTCTTCGCCGGGCATGCGCCCCGGCTGGCCGCGCAGGTGGAGGCTCCCGTGACCCTCTTCCACGGCGACCGCGACGGCGTCGCTCCCTTCGAGCGGGCCGTCGCGCTGGCAGGCGAACGCGGGTGGCCTGTGCGCGTCGCCCCGGGGACCGCGCACGAGGTCATCTTCGCCCAGCCCGGGGAAACCGCTCGCTGGGTGCGTGAGTGCCTCCTTGAACCCGCCACCGCGGAGCCACGGGAGGCGGTTGTCGCCGCCGGCTCCGCCTGACGCACACGCTGACGGACACGCCCGAGCGTTGCGCTCCCGCGCGGGGCGCGCCTAAGCTCGCAAGCGGCACACCCGAGGAGGCACGCCCGTGGAGAACTTCCTGCATATCGGCGCCGTCTGGCTGCACGTGCTCGGGATCGCCCTGTTCGTGGGACCGCAGTTCTTCCTCGCCTTCGCCTGGGTGCCCGCCTCCCGCGCCATTGAGGACCTGCCCACGCGCGTGGCCGCCATGCGCACCATCACTACCCGCTTCGGCTACATCGGCGCGGCGGGGCTCGTGCTCATCTTCATCGGCGGCGCCTACCTGATCTTCACTTGGCGCGACTACCACGGCATCGGCGACGAGATCGCCTTCTTCGATCTCCGCTACGGACCCGTCTTCGTTATCAAGATGGTCATCCTCGTGGTGATGATCGTGCTCGTGGGGCTGCACATGTTCGTCGTTGGACCCAGCCAGGTCGACGCCATGGAAGAGCGCGCCCGCGGCGAGGACGTCCCCGAGGTCCGTATGCGCCGCATCCGCATCACTTCCATGGTGCTCAGCATCACCGGCCTCATCCTCACGCTCGTTATCATGGGCTTCGGCGTCAGCCTCGGCGCCACCGAGTACTCCCTCAAGGAGTTCTAGGCGACGCCGGTGGCAGACGCGTGGAGTTCCATGCGCGTAGCGCTCGCCGTGGTCATCGCGGCGGGGCTGTTGGCCGCCTGCCGGGGCGACGGGCCCGAACCCGCCCCTTCGCCTTCCCCAACGGGGACGGCAACAGCCACTGCCACGACACGCGCGCCTTCGTGGCGGCGGTGCGCGCCCGCGGGGTGACGCCGCACGTGGCCCGCAACGAGCGTGGCCGTCGCAGCGCCATCGACGGGCGCACGACGCGGCACGCGGGGTACGGACGCAGCCTGCGGCGGCGGAAGCTGGTGGAGGAGGTCTTCGGCTGGCTGAAGACGGTCGGGGGTGGACGCAAGCTGCGCTACCTCGGACGGGAGCGCAATCGCGCCTGGCTGGAGCTAACCGCAGCGGCCTACAACCTGGTGCGCCTCTCGCGGCTGGAGCCCGTCGCGGCGTAGGAGGAGTGCGCCCACCCGCCCGTCCGGCGCTCGCAGAGGCGTCTGGAAGGGCGGGAAGGGGGAACCCGAAGCGCCAGAAACCCTCGACAGGAACGCGTGGCCAGCGCCTACCGGCGCCGTCCGCTCCGCCCGAGGCCCCGTTTCTTCAGCAGCCTGCTAGTGTCCTGAGTCGCAATAGCACCACATAACTGGTATGGTGTGGCACAGCGGGGGCTTTGCCCCATGGGGCAAACTCTGGAGTGTCATGAGCACCCGAATCGGACGGCCGACGGTCACGATCGTACTCAGCGACGAGGAGCGTGAGACGCTGGAGCGGTGGGCGCGCCGGCCAACATCGGCCCAGGCGCTGGCGCTGCGCTGTCGCATCGTCCTTGCAGCGGCCGAGGGGACATCGAACAGGGCGAGCGCCGCGGCGCTCGATTGCCATCCGGTCACCGTCGGCAAGTGGCGCCGGCGCTTCGCGCAGTGGCGGCTCGATGGGCTACAGGATGAGCCGCGCCCCGGGGCGCCGCGCACGATCACCGATGCACAGGTGGAAGCGGTGATCGTCAAGACGCTGGAGGAGCAGCCTTCCGACGCGACGCACTGGTCGACCAGATCGATGGCAGCCGCGCTCGGGATGTCGCAGTCGGCGATCGTCAGGATCTGGCGCGCCTTCGGCCTGAAGCCGCACCTCGTGGAGACCTTCAAGCTGTCGCCCGACCCGCAGTTCATCGACAAGGTCCGCGACGTGGCCGGGCTCTATCTCAACCCGCCCGACGCGGCCGTTGTGCTGTGTGTGGACGAGAAGACCCAGGTCCAGGCACTTGACCGCACCGCTCCGATGTTGCCGATGATGCCCAACGTCCCCGCCCGCCAGACACACGACTACGTCCGTCATGGCACGACGAATCTCTACGCGGCGCTCGATGTCGCCTCGGGACACGTGATCACGGAGATGACCCCCAGGCACCGCGCGCGGGAGTTCCAGCGGTTCCTCACCCTCATCGACCGCAGCGTTCCCCGTGAGCTGGCGGTGCATGTCGTGCTCGACAACGTCTCCACGCACCGCACGCCCGCCATCCAGCGCTGGCTCCAGCGCCATCCCCGCTTCACCTTCCATTTCACGCCAACCTACAGCTCCTGGATGAACCTCGTGGAGCGCTGGTTTGCAGAGCTCACCAGCAAGTGGCTCCGGCGCGGCACGCACCACAGCGTCCCTGAGTTGATCCGCTCAGTGGAGATGTGGGTCGCCAGCTGGAACGAGAATCCGAGGCCCTTCATCTGGCACAAGACCGCAGATCAGATCCTTGACAACCTCGCCGGATATCTAGATCGTATTCCTGACTCGGGACACTAGGGGCCGGTGGTCGTCGTGGCGGGAACAGCTGGTGGCGTCGGCTCGTCGTCCACGGTCGAGCCCGAGAGTAGCGCGGCCGGGTCGATGATGATGTTCTGGCCCGACGGGATGAGGGCGATGTCGATGTTGGGCGCGAGCTTTATGACCGCGAGGTACTGGATGACCTGCGGCGTGAGCGATTCATCAAGGAGGACGTTCGCCAGCGCCTGCGCCTGCGCCTGCAGGAGGATGGCCTCGGCGTTACCCCTGGCGCGCTCGATCTCGGCGGCCGCGTCACCCTTGGCGCGCGCCTCGACGGCGCGGGCCTCACCCTTGGCGCGTTCCTCGTTCTGTATCGCTTCGTTCTGCGCTCCAGCAATGCGCTCCCCCGCCTCGAGGGCGTTCTGGGCAGCGATCTGCTTGGCTTCGATCGCGTTCTTGAATTCGGGATTGAAGTCGATGTTGTCGATGAGCAGATCCTCGACCGTGACGGAGAAGTTCTGCAGGTCGAGCGCCAGCGCATCCCTCACATTTTTGCGGATCGTCTCGCGGTTGGGAGCAATGTCGACCGTGCGGTATTTGACCGTCTCGGCCTTGAAGTACTGGTTGATGCGGGGCTCGACGAGGATGTCGAACCAGTTGACCCCGACCGTTCGGTAGAGGTTCTGCACGGCGCCAGGGTCAACGCGGTAGTTCACCGTCGCGGTGATGACCACGTCCTGGGTCTCCGAGGAGAAGCCGCTGACGTTCGAGAACTGGCGGCGCTGGACGCGGATGCTCTCCGTGCGGATCTCCTGCCAAGGGGCGACGAACTGGAGACCCTCACCCTTCTGCCCGATGATCTCGCCGAACTGGTAGACGACGGCGACGTCGCCGGCCTCGACCTGCTTGAGCGCGGAAAGGGCGGTGTGGGCACCCGCCCAGATCACGAAGACGATGATGGCGAGCACGATGAAGATGAGGCCGCGATCGGCCTCCGGGCTCCCCGGTTCTGCTTCGCTGCGCATCGCCCGTCCGAACAGGAAGGCGACGCCGCAAAGGATGACGGCGATGGCGACACTGACAAACCAGACCATGATCTCTCCCGGGGCACTTGGTGGCTGCAGATGAGTCTACGGGGCTTGGCGGTTAGCCGTTAGGCGCTCGCTCTTTACCAGCCGGGGCTGTCGGGGTGGGGCCCAACAGCCAGCAGCCAGCAGCCCCATTCACACCCGCGACCAGTCGTTCGTGCTGAAGATGTCCTCGTCGAGGGGACTGCGCTGGCCGAGGGCGAGGCGGTGGCCCCCGGCGGCGCCGATCATCGCGGCGTTGTCCGTGCACAGCGAAGGCGGCGGGACGCGCACGGGCACCGGGCTGCGGGCGCGCATCTCCTCGCGCAGGCGGCCGTTGGCGGCCACGCCCCCGGCGAGCAGCACCTCCGCCACGTCGAGTTCGCGCGCCAGCCGCGAAACCTTCCCGGCGAGCACGTCGACGACCGCCTCCTGGAACTCCCAGGCGATCTCGGCGGGCGAGCCCCGCTCCTCGCGCACGGCGTGGAGCACGGCCGTCTTGAGGCCGCTGAAGCTGAAGTCGCAGGTGCCGCGCATCCAGGCGCGGGGAAGGCTCAGGGCCGAGGCGCCGGCCGTAGCGGCAAGCTTCGCGATAGCGGGTCCGCCGGGGAAGGGCAGCCCGAGCAGCCGTCCCGACTTGTCGAACGCCTCGCCGGCGGCGTCGTCGAGGGTGCCGCCGAGGCGCTCGTACTGGCCGTGCCCGCGCATCAGGATGAGGTCGGTGTGACCCCCGGAAACAACGAGGCAGAGGGCGGGGAAGCTGGGGGCGGGGCCCTCCACGAGCCAGTTCGCGTAGACATGCCCCTCGAGGTGGTTCACCCCGAGGAAGGGCAGGTCGCGCCCGAAGGCGATCGCCTTGCCCGTGCTGTAGCCCACGAGGAGCGCGCCCGCCAGTCCCGGCCCGCGCGTCGCGCAGACGGCGTCGACATCGTCGAGGGTGCAGTCCGCCTCGGCGAGCGCCTCGCGCACGACCGGCGTGATCTGGCGCAGGTGCTCGCGGCTCGCCACCTCGGGCACGATCCCGCCGTACTTCGCGTGCAGGTCGACCTGGCTGGCGACGACCGTGCTGTGGATCGTCGTACCGCCCTCGATCAGGGCGGCGGCGGTTTCGTCGCAGGATGACTCGATTGCGAGCACGAGCATGGCTCTGCGATCGTAGACCACCCGCCCGCCGGGGGGCCACGGAGCGGGGCCGGGGAGCGGTTAGAATGCGCCCCGCGGAGGCGCAGATGGCGGTTACGGTAAGGCTCTTCCCCACGCTCCAGAACCTCTCGAAGTCGAAACTCGAAACGTTGGAACTCGACTGGCGCGAGGGTCTGACGGCGAAGGCGATCCTCGAGGACGAGGGTTTCAACGAGCGCGATCAGGAGGCCGTGCTGGCCGTCATCAATGATGCCCAGTCCGAGCTCGACACGCCCATCGCCGACGGCGACGCAGTCGAGCTACGCATCAACATGCAGGGCGGCTGACGCCATGCCCGACCGCGACCTCGACTTCGCCCCTGCTCACGAGCTGGCAGCGCTGGTGCGCTCCGGTGAGCTCTCACCGGTCGAGCTGATGGAGCGCTCGTTGGCCCGCATCGAGCAGCTCAACCCCAGCCTCAACGCCTTCGTCGAGGTGGACGCGGAAGGCGCCCTGCGGGAGTCGCGGGCGCTCGCCGAGCGCCTGGCGGCGGGCGAGGACGTGGGGCCGTTCGCGGGACTGCCGCTGGGCGTGAAGGACCTGGAGAACGCAGCCGGCTTCGTCACGACCAAGGGCTCGCGCCTCTACCGCGACAACCGCGTCGACTTCGACGACGCGCTCGTGGCCCGCCTGAAGGCCGCCGGGGCGATCGTCGTGGGCAAGACAAATACGCCCGAGTTCGGCCACATCCCCTTCACCGATAACGATCTGTTCGGCGCCACGCGAAACCCGTGGAACCTGGAGCGCACGCCGGGCGGCTCCAGTGGTGGCTCGGCAGCAGCACTGGCCTCGGGCATGACGCCCCTCGCGACCGCGAGCGACGGTGGCGGCTCGATCCGCATCCCCGCCTGCTACACGGGTCTGTACGGTCTCAAGCCCTCGCAGGGACGCACCCCCATCGCGCCTCGCACCATGCCATCCTGGCTCAGCGTCAGTTGCTACGGCCCCCTCACCCGCTGCGTCCGCGACGCCGCCATCTACCTCGACGTCGTCGCAGGCCCGCACCCGGCCGATCCGGAGTCGCTGCCCGCGCCGGATGTCTCCTACGCCGGAACGCTGGAGGAGCCTTTGCCGAAGCTGCGCATCGCCTTCAACGAGACGCTCGGGGTGACCCGCGTCCAGGGCGACGTGCTGCGCGAGGTGCGGGCAGCCGCCGAAGTGTTCTCAGCGATGGGGCACGAGGTAGTGGAGACCGACGACACCATTCCCGAGATGGGCGGCTGGTGGGCACGCGTCTCCGCCTTCCAGTCGCTGGGGCAGGAGTGGGACAACTACTCGACCCGCCACGACGAGTTCACGGCCCGTTACGTGCGCCAGCTCGACCGCGCCCTCGACGTGGGCCCCAGCGACTTCCAGGAGTTCCTGCGCTGTCGCGGCGAGCTGGTCTCGTGGACCGCAAGCCTGTTCGAGCAGTACGACCTGTTGCTCACGCCCACGCTCCCGACCGAAGCGTTCGGACCGTCGGGACCCATCCCCCGGGAGGTCGAGGGCGAACGGGTGAACGGCATCGCCTACACCTACCCCTTCAACTTCACCGGCCACCCGGCCGCCTCCGTCCCCGCGGGCCTCACCGACGCCGGCCTCCCCTGCGGCCTCCAGATCGTCGCCCCCCGCCACCGCGACGACCTCGTCCTGCGCGCCTCCTACGCCTACGAGCAGGCCCGCCCCTTCCCCGCGCTGCCGCGGGACGTAAACGCGACGCCATAGTCCCAGCAGGTATCCTTGGTTCCGATGAAGTACTTCACCTTCAACCAGGCGCTCCTCGCCCTGGGGTTGCTCGGCCTGACCATCGCACTGGTAAGCGCAGAGGGGAACACGTTCGCCATTGCTGCGTCCCTGCTGGTCGATGATGGCCCTTCGGTCGGCGGGCCGGTGGCCCTGTTGGTTGTGTCGTTCGCTATCCCGCTGGGCACCCTGCTCGTCGCCTGGCGGAGGATGGGGATGAGGCTTGGCGACGATGAGGCGGGGACCCCCCTGACCTACGCGCAGGCACGCCTCACCATCGGGCTCGCCGGACTCGTCCTCGTGACGGCATGGGCCCCACAGATCATCACGGCGAACGCCGCGCATGGCTGGAGCAACGTGACCGACTCAGTGGTCTACCACGTGATCTCCTTGGTCATATTGGCCGTCATTCTCGGCAGTGCGCTCGGGAGCATGGGCCGGAGCGCCGTGGCAATCGATCGGTCTCAGGCGCTGATGTGCCTCGGACTGATCACACTGGTAATCGTCTCGGCAGTGGCGCCGGCCCTCCACGCCATCATCGTTACCGGCGCCGAGGACGATCCGGAACTCTTCGCAGGGGGCGCCAGAGCGGCCTACAGCGTCTACGCCATCGCGGCGGTCGCCGTCACATTCGTCATCCTGCTGGTGCTGCGAGTCCGCCGCAACCTCCCATTGGGGTGGGCGTTCGCTTTCGCCGCCCTCCTCGTGGGCATCGCCGCAAGCGTCCACCTCGTGTACACGCTTGTGGTGGGCGTCCCCTTGGTGGTCTTGGTGGCAATGAGCTATCTCGGCAACCGTGCGGACAGCGGCACGGCAGGACAGGTTCGCAGCGGGCCGTTGCTTGCCACGCTGGGACTGCTGAGCCTCCTGATGAGCGCCTCCACGATCAAGTATGTCATCGCCCTCTTCCACCAGTGCGCGGACTACCACGCATCCCTCTACCTGGTACCGACCCTGGCCCTCGTGGCGGCCGTCTTGTTCAGTTTCGGGCTGCTCGGGGCGGGCCTGTGGAAGCTGCGCGCAGAACGCCAGCGGGAGCGTGTTTCGGAGTCCGAGGGCGCCTGACGCCGCCCCCTACACCCCCGCGTAGCTGTGCAGACCCGTGATCCAGAGGTTTACGCCGAAGTAGGTGAAGAGCATCAGCGCCCACATCGCGACCAGCCACCACATCGGGTCGGGGCGCCAGCTGCGGCGGAACCGTGCGGGGATGAACCAGCGGATGATGGGCGCCCCCGCCACCGACCCCTCCCCCGCGCGGGCGTGGAAGTACGCCGCCAGCGCCAGCAGCACGACCAGTGCGCTCGTCTCTTTCGGGTCCCAGCCCCAGTAGCGGCCCCAGGCGCTGTTCGCCCACCAGGCCCCCAGCGCGATCCCGAGCGCCAGCAGCGGGAAGCCCACCTGCACGGCCCGATGCGCGAGGTCGCCGGCGGCCTCCCCGCCGGGCAGCGACGCGAACCGCCGACTGCCCTCGCCCCCCTGCGCCAGGTAAATGACGGCCGCGCTGAAGGCCACCGTCAGCACCGCGTAGGAGACCATGACGACGCTCACGTGGAGGGTCAGCAGGGGGCCGTTCTGGAGCGCGGGGATGAGCGGGATAACCTCGTCGGGGAAGAGCGTCGCGACGGCCAGCAGGGCCGTCACGATCGGAAGCGCGACGACGCCGAAGCGTCGCGCCCGCGCCGTCCGCTCGAACGCGAGCCAGGCGACAGAGACGCCCCATGCCAGCGCGACCGTGTACTCGTACAGGTTCGAGAGCGGTGCGTGCTCGACCGCCACCCAGCGCGCGATGAGCGAGATCGTGAGGGCAAGGGCCGTCAGGGTCGCGAACGTGGTCGCGAGCCGCCCGATACCGGCGTTCGGGACGCCGGTCGCATCCGAAAGCGTGACCGTTCCTGCGTCCGTCTGGGCGCTGAACCGCCGCAGGGAGAGGGAAGCGCTGGCGGCGTGCGCGATGTACGTCGCCGACGCAAAGGCGGCGAGCGCGAGGCCGGTCCAGAACAGGTAACTGGCAAGCTCAACCATCGAATTGCATTGTATCGCCGGGTTCCGCGACAGACCTCACGGGCGAGGGCCGTGCCACGCTGCCCGTAGAATGCCCCCGTCGCGGCCCCCGCCGCAGGAAGGGACCCTATGGCAGCGAATGGCAAGGCCCACTTCGGCGCGAACGTGCCGCAGATCAAGCGCACCTGGGAGGAGGCGAGCGAGGCCGCCCGCGAGTTCGAGTCGCTCGGCTTCGACTCGATCTGGGTGAACGACCACCTCTACGGGCCGCAGTCGCCCCATATTCCCATCCTCGAGGCGTGGACCACCGTGGCGGCGCTGGCGGCAGTTACGGAGCGGGTCGAGATCGGCACGCTCGTGACGCCCGCGGGCATGCGCAACCCCGCCCACCTCGGGAAGATGATCGCGACCGCCGACGAGATCGCGGGCGGGCGCGTCATCCCCGGGCTCGGCGGCGGCTGGATGGAGCGCGAGTTCACCGACTTCGGCATGCCCTTCCTCTCGACGCGCGAACGCCTGCGCCAGCTCGAGGAGACGGTCGTCCTCCTGAAGCGCATGTGGACCGAGGAAGAGCCCGTCACCTTCGAGGGCAAGCACGTGCGCGTCGAGAACCTCGTCTGCGAGCCCAAGCCGCCGCGCACGCCGCCCATCCTCATCGGGGGCGCGGGCGAACGCGTCACCCTGCGCATCGCCGCGAAGCACGCCGACATCTACAACAACCTCGCCGGCCACCACTCGAACCTCGCCCACAAGGTCGCGGTGCTGCGCGAGCACTGCGCCGACGTTGGCCGCGACCGGGCCGAGATCAAGGTCAGCCAGCAGTGCCTCGTCACGATCGCGCGGGACGAAGCCTCGGCGGGACCCATGATCGACCGCGCCCAGAAGATCTTCGGCGGCCACCTCGGCGACCCCACCGGCCCGCTTGCCCTCTCGGGGAGCCCCGAGCGCATCCGCGACCAGATCGCCGCCAACCAGGAGGCAGGCTGCGACATGTTCGTCATCGAGTTCTTCGGCCGCGACACGCGCGAACCCGCGAGGCTGTTCGCGGAGAAGGTCTTGCCGTACGTCTAAAGGGGGAGCCATTGCCTAATGCCCGCTACAGCATCTCTACGATCTACAAAGGACAGCAAGTTGACAGCCTACTGGAAGGTAGGTGGGCTGCTTTCTTTGACCTCTTGGGGTGGGATTGGGAACCCCAGCCCGAGACGGCATTCGGCGTGTGGAGGCCAGATTTCCGTATTACCGTCCCGGCGAACGAGGGTGATGCTCGAATTCTCTATGTTGAGGTAAAGCCCCGCGACCACATCGAAGAAGCGTGGGAGCGTATAGACCATTCATCCTATGCCGGTGCAGCATTGATAGTTACCGACAAGCCCTTTGAGCATGCGGGGAGCTATGCGATCGGGGAGTTTCGGCAAGAACGAGAGTCGCACTATGCACACATAGTGGATGGCCACGAACACTACCAAGAGCTCAACAATCACTGGAATTCGATTGAGAATAGCATTCGACCCCGCCCCGGAAAGGCAAGGCAGGGGGAGCGCCCTCCAGAACTGTTTCGCATAGAGCTGCCTGCTGAGCAGCGAGGTACACGCAGATCTTGGATGCTTGCGGTG
>CBDFHP010000005.1:0-12676 GCA_965247675.1 Tepidiformaceae bacterium
GGGGTGGCGTGATGTTCAGGCGTTCTGTTCCATCGGCCGCCATCGTGAAGAGGCTTGGCCACGGGCCTCGATCGCGAGGTCCCCGAACCGCCGTTGAGGCCACCAGGGCAATGGCCGTCCCATCGGGCGACCACACGGGATAGTGGTCGAAGAGGTCGTTATCCGTAAGCCTCATCGGGGCCGCACCAGGACCCTCCAACGTGGCTATCTCGTAGTGGTGAGACAACCGGAAGCGCCGCTTGCGTTCGTTCTCCCGCCTAACGGCCGCGCTGGGGCTGAGCCGCCGCGTCGTGTCTTCCGAGCTGAAGTTACACGTGGAGATCAGGATGCTCGCGGTGGCCTCACTGGCATCCGCGTGGAAGCCCGCGCTTGCATACCTCTCGTCCGAAAGCGTCACAACCCTGCTGCCGTCCACATGTATGCCCAGAATGGCTCCGCCGCCGCTTCCCCGGTCGCTGTGGTACCCGCTGCTGTGACCACTGACGAGCAACCTTTCACCTCCGTGCGCCCACTCCAGGAATCCCTGATGACCAACGCCGTTCGCGTACTGAAACTCAGTTGAGCCTATGCCGCACGGCGGGGTCTCGATTACGGGGGAGACGTAGAGCCTCGCCGTCGCTGTCGCTGTCGGTGCCCGGGTCTCAGCCGGTTCCGGTGTGCCCGCCGGTACCGGTGTGCCCGCTGGAGTCGGTGTGCTCGCTGGAGTCGGTGTGCTCGCTGGTGCTGGTGTACCCGCAGTCGCCGGTACACCTCCTCCCTCGTCGATCGCTGCGCTGCCACAACTGATCGCCACTGCCACCACGGCTGCTCCCACCAGCGCCGCTCCCACCCACCGGAGCGGCCAGCCAACGGAAGCAAGGGACGCCGGGCGCGCGAGGAACGCCAGTACGCGGGGGCGCTTCTGCTCGCGGCGGTCCTCGATGCCTAGCTTCGCGAGAGTGATGGTGATGTGCGTCTTGACCGTCTCCCGGCTGAGACCGAGGCACACTGCGATCTCGGCGTTCGTGCGCCCTCGACGCAACTCCCAAAGCACGCGCTGCTCGCCAGGCATCAGCAGGCTCGGGTGGGGTGGACGGGCTCGGCCTCTCTCTGGCACCCGGACACGCTAGCACCCGAACCCCAAGAATTACACCATCGGCCCCGGACGCCGCGACTTGCCTGGCTCCCCAGGGCTCGCACTACAGTGTGTAGGCTGGAAACTGGTAGGCCCGGGGAGACTCGAACTCCCGACCAATGGATTAAAAGTCCACTGCTCTTCCAACTGAGCTACGGGCCCGCACCGATCTTAGCCCCGACCGCCACGATGGGCCTTCCCTCCCCGCCAACCGGTAAACTCCGGCCTAGCGAGGGAACGCGATGGTTGAAACACTGACTGGTACGAATCGCTCCGCCGGCCTCTCCGTGCAGGAGCTCATGGGCTACGACACCCACCCGGTGCCCGAGTACCTCAGTCGCGAGTCGCCCATGCCCCCCGGCCCCACCCTCGTCCCCGCCAAGCGCTACTACTCGCCCGACTTCCACGAGCGCGAGATGGAGCAGCTCTGGAAACACGTCTGGCAGATGGCCTGCCACGAGGACGACCTCCCCGGCGTCGGCGATTATGTCCCCTACGAGATCGGCGAACTCAGCTTCCTCATCGTGCGCAGCGCCCCCGACGAGTTCAAGGCCTTCCGCAACGCCTGCCTCCACCGCGGCCGCCGCCTCAAGGAGCGGTCCGGTAAACAGGTGCACGAGATTCGCTGCCCCTTCCACTCCTGGGCCTGGCGCCTCGACGGCTCCCTCAAGGAGATCCCCTGCCAGTGGGACTTCCCCTACATCGACCCCGCCGAGCAAGACCTCCCCGAGGTACCCCTCGGGCGGTGGGGACGCTTCATCTTCATCAACCCCGACCCCAACGCCGAGCCCTTCGAGGACTTCCTCGACGACTTCCCCTCCAACTTCGAGCTGCTTCCCTACGAGAACCGCCACAAGGTCGCCGAGGTGCGCAAGATCCTGCGCTGCAACTGGAAGGTCGCCCAGGACGCCTTCGCCGAATCGTGGCATGTCTTCTCGACCCACCCGCAGGTCGTCTGGGGCTTTGGCGACTGCAACGCCCAGTTCGACGCCTTCAAGAACTACTCGCGCCAGCACAACCCCTCCGGCACCCCAAGCCCCCACCTCGAGGGCATCGAGTGGACGCCCCTGCCGCCCTCCACCGACGGCGTCCCCCGCGAGCGTCACGCCTTCACCGGCGCCATCTACGAGCGCCGCCCCGACGGCAACGTCGACGTCACGATGCCGAACGGCACCCACGGCGTCTTCACGCAGGAGGCCGTCTGGGTCGAAGGCGAGCTCGGCCACGCCAACCTCCACCTCTGCCAGTGGGTGGCCGGTCCCCAGGTCTCTGAGAACCTGAGGATGCCACCCCCCAACGAGCCCGAGCCCGGCGCCAACGGCGCCAGCCCCAGCGAGAACGGGACCACCCCCGATGGCTCCGAGCTCTACGCCCAGATCGAGGACGATGCGCCCCCGGCCCCCACGCCACCACAGACGCGCGACGAGCGCGCGCGCGCCACCGCCGCCGTCCGCGCCAGGGCCGCCGCCGACATGCGCGAGGCCATGCGCCCCATCCTCGGCGATGTCGTCGACCAGGTCTGCGACTCAGAGCTGACGGGGAACATCTACTTCAACCTGTTCCCCAACCTCATGCCCAGCAGCTCCTTCGGGCCGCTCGCTATCTGGTTCCGCTTCCGCCCCAACGGCAGCAATCCCGAGGAATGCATCATGGAGTCGATCTGCATCGCTCCCACGCCCGAGGGAACCGAGCCCCCGCCCGCGCCTCCCGTCCACCACCTCGGCCTCGACGACAGCTGGACTTTGGCCCCCGAGATCGGCGGCCTCGCAATGGTGATGGACCAGGACACGGGCAACATGCCCTGGGTCCAGAAGGGCGTGCGCTCGCTCGAGGGCGGCGTCCTCCAGCTGGCGGACTACAACGAGGCCAAGCTGCGCCACTTCTACAAGCTGCTCGACGAGTACCTCGAGAGGGAGTGGTAGCAACCCCGGCGGCTAACCCTCGTTCAGGTAGGGCGCCAGCAGCGTGAGCGTGTCCGGCGTCGAGGGTGCCATCTGCACCCGGTCGATGCCCAGCTCGCCCAGCCGCCGCAGGTTCGTGGCGACCCGCTCCGGCTCGCCCAGGAAGCCCCCGAAGATGCGGTCCCCCATGGCTTTCCCCTGCTCGCGCAGCGCCGGGTCGGGCCCCGCCCCCACGAGCGCGAGGAAGCCCAGCGGCGTGTCCGGCGCGACCTCCCTCGCCATCGCGACCCGCGCCCGCAGGTCATCCTCGCCGAAGGAGGCGACGCGCCCGGCGAACTCGACCGCATCGCCCACGTCGCTCACGGGGAAACCCATCAGCTCCAGCCGGTCGACGTGCGGCGCGGCCTCGCGCAGCGTCCGCGGTCCCGCCGAGGAGGCCATCAGAAGCGGCGGCGGCTTCGGCAGCGGCCCGATCGCCGGGATCTCGATGTCGTAGTACTCCCCGCGGAAGCTGCACGACCCCGTATGCAGCAGGCTGCGGATGATCTGCAGCGCCTCGACGTAGCGCCCCACCCGGTCCCGCGCCGAAGGGAACTCCCAGCCCATGCCCGTGATCTCGTTCTCCGCCCAGCCCGCCCCCAGCCCCGCTTCGCAGCGCCCCCCGCTGACCCGGTGCAGCGCCAGCGCCGCCTGCGCGAACTCGACCGGCGAGCGCACGAGGTTGTTCCCGAAGGCGATCATCACGCGCGTCCGCACCGTGGCCAGCGCGAACGTCGTTGCCGTCACCCACACGTGCGGATGCGGCTGCGGCGACGAGATGTGGTCGGCTACCGAGATGATCGGGTAGCCCTCCGCCTCGCGGTCGCGCGCCCACTGCGCGGGGTCGTCGTCGACGCTGATGAAGTTGGGGCAGAATTCCATGCTGCTACTCTCTGCGTTCCCGTCGCGAGGTGAAGCCTACCTGCGCCGTTCCTAACGTGACGCCGATGCCACGGCGGGTTGTTCTTCCCCTTCCTTCGCCTTCGCGGGCGTCCTGCCCCGCAACGGGATCTCCGTGAGCATGAGCGAGAACACCACCAGGATCACCCCACCGATCGCCGAGAGCAGGAACAGGCGTTGGTTCGCCACCGCCACCGCCTCCCGCTGCGCATCCAGCGCCGCCTCGAACAGCACCGCCGTGCCGCCTGCCTCGAGGAACTCCCCGCGCACGGCCTCCAGCCGCTCAATGTCGATGCCCAGCGTCGCGTCATCCTCCAGCGCCTCGTAGACAGCGGTGGGCATCGCCGCCCGCACGTCGGCGTCGAGGTTCTCGGCGAACGAGGAGCTGTACGAGGTTGTGAACAGCACCCCGAACAGCGCCACCCCAAGGACCTGCGCGATCTGGCGGAAGTACATCTGGCTGCTCGTCGCGACGCCCGTCATCTGTTGACTCACCGACGCCTGCACGATCACGTTGATGAGCGGCGTGACCAGGCCTGAACCCATGCCGAAGATCACCATGTAGATGACGACGTGCCAGAGCGGGTCGCCCACCCCCATCGTCTGCAGGAGGAACGCGGCCAGGCCGGATAGCGCGCAACCCACGACCACCTGGTACTTGAAGCGTCCCGTCCGCGCGACCATCCGCCCTCCGATGAAGCTCATCACGACAAGCCCGACTGACTGCGGCATGAAGACGAGCCCGGACAGCGTCGCCGAGGCTCCCAGCGACGTCTGGATGAACGTCGGCAGGAAGATCGCCGCGGAGAACAGCACCGCGCTTGAGAGAATCGCGATCACACCCGTGAGCACGTACATCCGGTTGCGGAACAGCGACATCGGGATGATCGCGTTCGGGTGCCGGAGTTCCTGCAGCACGAAGAGCAGAAGCAGCACCCCCGCCGCCACCAGCAGCCCCACCGTGAACGTTGATCCCCAGCCGTACGCCTGGTACGCCCACGCCGAGGCGAGAAGCCCCGCCACCGTTGCCACGGTCAGCAAGGCCGCCCCCGTGAAGTCGATGTCGGATATCCGCCCGCCCTGGCGCGTGTTTGGAAGGGTCGTCCAGATGGTCGCGAGCGCCACGGCTCCGATGGGCAGGTTGATGAAGAAGCACCAGCGCCAACCCGGGCCATCGGCGAAGAACCCTCCCACCGGAGGCCCGAGCAGCGCGCCCGCCGTGATAATCGCGAGGATGTACCCCACGTACTTGGCCCGCTCGATGGGCGTGTACATGTCCGCCATCACGACCAACACGCAGGCGAGGATGAAGCCGCCACCGATACCCTGCACACCGCGTGCGATGATGAGTGTCATCATCGTGGGGGCCAGCCCCGACCCCAGCGATCCGATGAGGAAGATGACGACCCCGGAGATGACGAACGGTCTCCTTCCGAACATGTCAGAGAGCTTCCCCACGATCGGCACCACCACTGTCGAAGTCAGCAGGTAGAGCGTGAACACCCACGAGATGAGCTGGAACCCGCCCAGGTCCGAGAGGATCGTCGGCAGGGCCGTGGAGACGATGGAGCCGTCGAGCGAACTGAGGAACATGCACATCGCGAGCGAGAGGAGCAGCAGCATCTTCTCGCGTTCGCTCAGCAGGACGCCCAGCACCGGCTCCGACGACGAAATGGATGCAGCCAACTTCCACCTCGTCCGGGCCGCTGCAGGGCCGCGGGCATCGTACAGGAGTGGCGCTGGTCGGCCCTAACGCCCGCTCCCCGTAAAGTCCGCAATGGTGCGCGCAGCCGGCGCGGGAGAGAGATCAATGGCCAACCTGAGGGAGCCCCTCTGCAGCTGGGACACCACGATCGACGAGCGCTACAACCTCTACACCACGGGCAACACGGAGGAGGTGCTCCCCGGCATCACCAGGCCCCTCCCCGCCGACCTCATCCGCGCCTGGAACTTCGCCTGGCACACCACCGCCACCCGCCAGCTCCAGATCGAAGACCTCGTACCCATTCCCGAGCCCCCGGGACCGACGATGCTGCCCATCGTCGCTGGCCAGTTCCTCGTCAACATCGGCATGGTCAACGCCTTCACCTCGACCTTCGAGACCGGCGGCAGCGCCGACTATCTCAAGCAGTTCTTCGAGGGTGACGAGAAGATCACGGCGGAGGTCTCCGCGGACACCTCGCGCGCCGAGGAAGTCCAGGCGCGACTTATGTCCTTTCTTGTCCGCGCCCGCGAACTCATCGAAGCCGACGCCGAGAGGGCCAGGACCCACTACGCGGCCTCCCTCGCCCGCGACTGGAGCGCTGTTGACGACACCGGGCTCCTGGCGGCACTCGATGAGACGACCGCCCACAATGGCGACATGTTCTTCACCCACTACCTGGCCACGAGCGGCGGCGGCATGCAGACGACCCTGCTGGGCGGATTCCTCGATGCGTACGTGCCGGGCCACCCCGAGGCGTGGACGGCAGGACTCACGAGCGGACTCACCGGCATTGAGAGCTCACGTCCCTCGAAGGCCATCTGGGACCTCAGCCGCTTCGTCGCCGCCCGCCCTGCCCTCGCGACCGAGATCGCCGGCATCTCCGCCGACGACTTCACGGCCCGCCTCGCCTCGCCCGCGGACGCCGATTGGACTGAGTTCGCGCGCGAGTACCAGGCCTTCATCGACGACCTGGGCTTCCGTGGCCAGCGCGAGACCGACCCCTCCTGCCTCACCTGGAACGAATCACCGCAGTTCGTGCTCAGCGCCCTCCAGGCCGACCTCGCCGCCGGCGACGACCGCAATCCCCACGTCCTTGAGGAGCGCGCCGCCGCCCGAAGAGTGGCACTCGAAGCGGAGGTCGAGGCCGCCCTCCCTGAGGACCAGCGCGCGGAGTTCCGCCGGCTCCTGGAACTGTCACAGACCCTGAACGGCGGTCGTGAGAGCACCAAGGCGAACTGGACCCGCTTCTGCCGCACCTACCGCCCACCGATTGTAGAAATGGGTCGCCGCCTCGCCGAGCGCGGCGACATCGACGACGCTGAGGATGTCTGGTTCCTGCGCCTGGAGGAGCTCCCCGAGGCCCTCGACGGCGGTCTCTCCGCCGCCGAGATGCAGGAGGCAGTCGTCGAACGTCGCAACGAGTACGAGGCCCTGCACGACTACGTGTTGCCGGTTCTCTTCGAACGTCCCGTCGAGGCCACGCCCCGGCAGACCGCCGAGGCCACGGGTGAGACCGCCTTCCAGGGCATCGGCGTCAGCCCGGGCCAGGCCCGCGGACGCGCCCGCGTCATCCTCAGCGCCGATGCTGGCGCCGAGGCCACCCTCCTCCCCGGCGAGATCCTCGTCGCGCCCGTCACGGACGCCCCCTGGACCCCCCTCTTCCTCCCCGCAGCCGGAGTCGTCGTCGAGACCGGCGGCGTGCTCAGCCACGCCGCAACGGTCGCGCGCGAATACGGCATCCCAGCCGTCACCGGCATCCGTGGCGCAACCGACATCATCGCCACAGGCACGATGCTCAGCATCGACGGCGCCACCGGCGCCGTGACAATCGAAGAAGGCTAAGCCCGAATCCACCGATCGAAGCTTGACGGGGCGGGATGCTGGGCTGCCGGAGAGTTCGGGGGGTGTGCGGGCGTTCGCCGGGCGGTGCCGGGGGCGGGCCGGAGCGAGGAGCCGTCGCTCAGCGCGGCTCGGGGGTGCTGAGGACGCGGGCGCGAGGGTGCGCGAGGCGTGCGCGGGCATGCTGGCGCGAGCCTCGGAGCCGGGCCGGCGCTGTGAGCGGGCGTCAGGCCGGGAGCGGTAGCGCCCGTAGTCGCGCGAGCGCGGCTGCCAGCTGCGCGGCCCAGGGCCAGCGCTTCGGGAGGTGCAGGGTCCAGCGCCGGGCAGAGTGGGTGAGCCGTCCGGCGAGAGCGAAGTAGCGCCGCCTGAGCGTCCTGGTCGTCACGATTCCCTCCCCGAGCCCGAGGCGCGCCGTCCAGCGGGCGAGGTTGTGCGCAATCACCTGCACCGCGAGCCACGCCGCATTCGCGGCGAAGCGGCCCGAGGGGAGATGGTTCAGCCCGACGCCGTACTTGAGGTCGCGGATCGCATTCTCGATCTCGGCGTGCCGGCGATGGTCGGCCTCAAGCTCCATCATCTCCCCCGCGCGATCGGTGATGAAGGCGTGGTAGCTGTAGTCCACGAAGAGCGCGAGCTGTGAGCCGGGCGTCGGCTTCACGCGCCGCACGATGAGCCGCACCGCGGTGGCGCCCCCCGTGTGCTGGAACGGCGTGTAGGTCGTCTCGGCGACAGCGGCGCCGCCCGGCAGCCAGTACGGGAGCGGCGTCCAGTCCGCTTCCGGGATCGCCTCGATCAGCGTGCGTACGTTCGGCTGCTGGCGGATCGTGACCGAGAAGCGGACATCCAGCGCGCGGCAGGCGGCGACGACGGCGTGGTTGTAGAAGCCGCTGTCGGCGCGCATCGTCAGCTGCCCACTCGCTCCGGCAGCGCGCACCCGGCCCACCGTCTCACGCAGGAAGTGTGCGGCCCCCCGAGCGGTGTTGGCGCGGCCCTCACGCAGCCGCGCCATCAGCACCTCACCCGTCCCAGCTGCAACCGCGAGCAGCGGGTGATAGCCGCGCGCGCCGCTGTAGCCGGGCTGGCGGGCGCCCTCCTTGGCGAGGCCGTAGGTCTCGCAGAGCGTCGAGTCGAGGTCGATCGTGAGCGGCGCGTCGCCTGGTCCCGCCCCGGCCGCCCAGCTGCGGGCGAGCAACTCGCGGCTGAGGCGGTCGAGCTGGCGGACGTGGCCCCAGCGGAAGCTGCGCAGGAAGGTCCCGAGGGTGGACGGCGCCTTCACGGTGCAGCCGAGCACGCGCCCGGCGCCGCCGGCGCGCATGGCATCGGCGTCAGCGATGCAGTCACCGCCCGCGAGCGCCGAGGCGACCAGGGTCAGCAGCTTGTCGCCGGCGTTCGCCCGCCCCGCTGCGTCACCGAGGTCGAGGTGAGCGTCCGCCAGTTCACGGAGGCCGAGCCGGCCAGCGAGCGTGGCGGGGAGCAGCAGGCCCGCGTGGTCCACGAGGCGGTCGTCGTCGAAGGCGATGTCTATCCCGTCGGGGTTGCTCGTTGCTAGCATCGAATGGGTGCTCCCTGTGGCTGGTACGTGATTCGACCAAACCCATTGTCCCAGCTACAGCGGAGCACCCAACCGCAGCCGCTCGCGCGCTCTTCTTCGGTGGATCAGGGCTAAGGGGAAGCGGTCGGGCCTACCCCTTCGCCCGGCTGAACACCAGCCGGTCAGCGCTCGACAACTCCGGCCGGTAGCCGTAGCCCCCGTCGTCGAAGTCCTTCAGACCCTCGGCGTCCTCGATCCGGTTGCGGATGACGTAGCGAGCCATCAGGCCGCGGGCGCGCTTCGCCACCAGCCCGATCGTCTTCAGCTCGCCGTTCCGCTCTTCCTTGAAGTCCGCGCTCACGAAAGGCCGCTTCAGGCTCTTCGAAGGCACCGCCTTCGCATACTCCTGCGAGGCCAGGTTCAGGATGGGCACCTCTGGGTCGGCATCCTCCTCGTTGAGCGCGTTCGCCAGCCGGTCGCCCCAGAACTCGTACAGGTTCGCGCCGCGCGCGTTCGAGAGCCGCGTGCCCATCTCCAGCCGGTAGGGCTGGATCAGGTCGAGCGGCCGCAGGAGGCCGTACAGCCCCGAGAGGATGCGCAGCCGCCCCTGCGCCCAGCTCAGGTCCTCCGACTCGAGACTGGCCGCGTCGAGCCCCTTGTACACATCGCCCTGGAAGGCGAGCAAGCACGGCTTCGCGTTCTCGGTGGTCAGCGGCAGGCTCATATCCTGGAAGCGCGCGTGGTTCAGTTGCGCCAGCGAGTCGCTCAGCGACATGAGCTTCCGCAGGTCGCCCGCTTCGAGCGTCTTGCAGGTATCCATCAGCAGGGCGGTGTCGTCCACGAAGCGCGGTTGCGTGGCCTTGAGGCCATTCCCCGCAGGCGAGAAATCGAGAGCCTTGGCAGGCGAGATGATGGTCAGCACGGGGCGTCCCTCCCGGATTCGTCGGAGCGTGTCCCGAGGATCGTACCAGACGCCCCACCTCCCGCTCGCGCCCCGCGCTTGCCCCTCCCGCTCCCATGCGCTGAGATCCCCTGGCCGCCTGAGCCCCCGACGGGCCGGAGCGCGCGTGGAGGACGCCATGAACGGTAACGAGCTGATCGCCCGCATCCTCAGGGAAGAGGGTGTCGCCGAGATAACCTGCTTCCCCAACAACCCCCTCATCGAGGAGGTGGCGAAGCTCGGCATCCGGCCGATCATGTTCCGCCACGAGCGCGGCGCCGTCATGGCTGCCGACGGCTACAGCCGCGTCAGCGACGGCGAGCGCTTCGGCGTGGTCGCCACGCAGAACGCCGCCGGCGCCGAGAACGCCATGGGCGGCATCGCCCAGGCCTTCGGCGACAACATCCCCATCCTCGTCCTGCCCGGCGGCTACCCGCTCATCGAACGCCAGGTGCGACCCAACTTCTCCGCCGTCGAGAACTACCCTGGGATCGTGAAGTCCGTCGAGGCGATCGATACGCCCGCGCAGATCGCCCCCGCCATGCGCCGCGCCTTCCACGCCCTCCGCAGCGGGCGCGGCGGTCCCGTCGTCGTCGAGCTCACCTCCGACGTCTGCGCCCAGGACGTTCCCGAAGACCAGCAGCACTACGACTCCCCCGGCTCAGTCCGCCAGCGCCCCTCCGAGGGCGATGTGCAGGCCGCCGTCACCGCCCTCCTCGCCGCCGACCGCCCGATGATCTGGGCGGGCGCCGGCGTCCTTGCCGCGGGCGCCACGAAGGCCCTGCAGGAACTCGCGGAACTGCTCGCCATCCCCGTCTTCACCACCATGGAAGGCAAGTCCGCCTTCGACGAGCGCCACCCCCTCTCGCTGGGCGCCGGCAGCGGCGCCACCACCGGCCCCGCCCACGCCTGGATCGTCGAGTCGGACACGATCCTCGCCCTCGGCTCTAGCCTCTCCCATAACCACTACACGCAGTGGGTTCCGGCCGGGAAGACCGTCATCCACAACACCCACGCCGTCGAGGACGTCAACAAGGAGACCCCCTGCGACATCGCCCTCGTGGGCGACGCGCGCCTCACCATCAGGGCCCTCATCGCCGAGGCCAAGGCCCAGACCGACGGCAAGGGACGCACGTCCGACGCCGCCGCCAAACTCGCGGAGAAACGAGCGGAGTGGATGGCTGACTGGACCCCCCTCCTCCACTCCGACGAAGCGCCCCTCAACACCTACCGCGTCATCCAGGAGATCGACGCCAACGTCGACCACGAGAACTCCATCGTCACGCACGACGCCGGCGCCCCCCGCGACTCGATGGTGCCGTTCTTCACGGCCACCTCGCCCCACAGCTACATCGGCTGGGGCAAGACCACCCACCTCGGCTTCGGCATCCCCCTGATGATCGGCGCCAAGCTCGCCCGCCCCGATCGCTTCTGCCTCAACTTCATGGGCGACGGCGCCTTCGGCATGTCCGGCCTCGACCTCGAGACCTCCGTTCGCGCCGGCCTGCCCATCACCACCGTCCTGCTGAACAACGGCGGCATGGCCACCTACCCGGGCGGCTTCCCCACCGCCCGCACCCAGTTCGGCGTCTCACACATGACAGGCGATTACGCCGCCATCGCCGAGGGGCTGGGCGCGAAGGGCATCACCGTCACTGAACCCGGCGACCTGGGTCCGGCCATCCTCAAGGCGCGCGACATCAACGTCGAGGGACGCAGCGTCCTTATCGACGTGGCCTCGAACTACGAGTCGAAGAAGTCCCGTTTCTAGCCCAGCGACGCCAGGAACGTCTCCACCGCCGCGTTGAAGTCCACCGGATTGTCGATGTTCGCCGCGTGTCCGGCGTCGGCGATCATGAAGTTCATGGCGCCCGGGATGTTCTCGCTCATGTAGCCATGCGCGGCCAGGAAGTTCTGGTCGTTCGCCCCCGTCACGACGAGCGTCGGCTTGTCGACCGTGGTCAGCGACTGGATCACGCTCGCGTCCCGCTGCGTGAGCATGCCGCGCGCGGCCTTCGCGAGGCCCTCCGCCGAGCGATGCCGCGCCGCCTTCACCTCCGCTGAGTCCCCGAGCGACTCGAGCCCGCGCTCCTCGAACGCTACTGCCCGGCGCAGGGCGAACTGGTTCCAGCCCTCGCGACCCTTCGGGTTGTTGTAGCCCGGACCCGTGTCGAACAGCATCAGTGCGTTCGTGCGCTCCCGGTGCGCCAGGTTGAAGGCGAGCGACATGTACCCACCCAGCGAGAGTCCGCCCACGATGGCGCCATCCTCGCCGCAGGCGTCGAGGATGGCGGCCATGTCCGCCACCGTCTCGGGCTCGGAGTAGAGCGCCTGGTCGTCCGGGCTGTCGCTGTCGCCGTGCCCGCGCATATCCCAGGCGATGACGCGGTAACGGTCGCGCAACGCGGCCACCTGCCCCTCCCACATGCGCGAACTCGCCCCAAAGCCATGCGTCAACAGGATCGCGCGACCGCTGCCCTCGGCCACGTAGTGCAGGTCCACGCCGTTGCGTGTCAGTGTCGCCATCGATTGCCTCCCTGGAATGTGCGGCGGCTCATCCCACGCGGCAGCGTCGAGTACGCACCCGCGATCCGTGGCTGCCGCCCTGTGACCCCTTGGTTCTCGGGTTGTGGCAATTTCTGGTCAGGACCTAGCAGGGTGCTGATAAATGCATGCTCTTGGGCCTGAGGGTCGGACGGACCGGCCG
>CBDFHP010000006.1:0-17014 GCA_965247675.1 Tepidiformaceae bacterium
GTAGGAGCAGTGCGCCCAGCCGCTCATCCGGCGCGCTGAGAGGCGCCCGGAGGGCGGGCGAGGGCAGTCCGAAGCCCCGAAATCCCGTGTCCCGGACGCCCCACAGCGCCCTCCGTCGCTGCCCGCTCCGCTCGGGACCGTTTCTTCAGCAGCCTGCTAGTCCTCTCCCGACTACTGGGAACCACACCACGTGTTGCTTGTCGTGCCCTGCACGACTTGGCTGGCGCTTGCCTGCCCCGGATTGCGCTTCCGGTGGTAAGCTTGCGCACGGCAAGGTAAAGGCGTCCTTGGAGGGTTTGCCTGACCTTGGCGACTGTTCACCTCACAGGAGTTGATGCCGGGATGAACGCCGAAGAGCGTCAGCGCCGTGAGCGGCTGCGATCCCCATTGGGGACTACAGCCGAGTCCCTGCTGCGGGCGCGCTTGAGAGTCGGAGGTTTCTCGTCGTGACCGAAACCCTGGCCCGTATCAGTGCCCGCAGGCCCTGGCTGACCATCGCTCTCTGGGTGGTGGTCGTGCTCGTTGCACTCGTGCTCGTCGATCGGCTGCTTGGAAGCGCCACCACGACGGAGCCGCGTCTCACCGGGAATATCGAGTCGAACCGCGCCGAGGACTTGCTTGAGGAGAGGCTGCGGGGCCCGAAGCCGGTGCTGGAAGTCGTTGTCGTCCAGTCCGACACCCTCACTGTTGATGACCCCGCGTTCCGCGAAAGAGTCGAGGGGCTCTTCGCAGAGCTCGTAGCGCTGGGCCCCGAGGTCGTGGCCGCGGCGCAGCATTACTACCAGGGCAACGACGCGCCGTTCGCCATCCAGCCTCCCGAGTCGCTCGTATCCGCCGATCGCAGGACCACCATTCTGCCCCTCATCCTGACCGGGGACCTCGGCGAAGCCACGGATAACGTCCACTACATCCTTGAGGTAGTCGAGGAAGCAAACGCAGAGGGCGGCTTCCTTGTGCACACGGGTGGAGAGGCCAGCGTCGCCCTTGAGACCACCGAGATCGGTGAGGAAGATCTCCGCCAGGGCGAGAGCATCGGCGTCCTGATCGCGCTGGTCGTGCTCCTCGTCCTCTTCGGCGCTGTCGTAGCGGCCCTCCTGCCGCTCGGGCTGGCGGTTGTCTCCATCGTCATCGCCCTGGGCCTGGTGGCCCTCATCGGGCAGGCCATGGAGCTGGTCTTCAGCGTCACGCTCATGGTCACCATGATCGGTCTGGCTGTGGGGATCGACTATTCGCTCCTCGTCGTCTCGCGCTTCAAGGAAGAGCTGAGCGGCGGTTTGAACAAGCGGGAGGCAGCTGTGAAGGCCGGTGCCACGGCGGGACGCACCGTGCTGTTCAGTGGCATCACGGTGGTGATCGCGCTTGTCGGGCTGGTGATCGTGCCCGCGTCGTTCTTCCAGTCCATTGGCATCGGCGCGATTCTTGTCGTCCTCGTCGCACTGGCCTCCACGCTCACGCTGTTGCCCGCCGTACTCGCCCTGCTCGGAACGAAGGTGAACTTCCTCTCGCTACCGTTCCTCAACAGGGCGAATGCCACAACCGGCGCCGGCGAGACTTCCCGCCAGAGCTTCTGGGACTGGACGACGCGCGTGGTGACCAGGTTCCCCGTTATCAGCATCGTCCTGGTCGCAGCCCCGCTGATTGCCCTGGCGGCCTTCTATTTCCAGATCAACACGGGGGTCAACACAGGGCTCAACGGGATCGACACCTTCCCCGATGACGCCCAGACCAAGCAGGCATTTACCATCCTGGAGGAGGCATTCCCCATCGGGCTGGCCTCGCCCGCCGATATCGTCATCGATGGCGATATTGGCGACCCCCAGGTGCGCGCGGCGATCGACGACCTGCGGAACGCGATCGCGGGCGACCCCCGCTTCCCGATACCGCTCACCCAGACCGTCAACCAGGCGGGAGATCTGGCCTGGCTGGAAGTGATCATCCCCGGGGAGCCCAGTGGCAAGATGGCGCTGGATGCTGTTTCCGTGCTCCGCGACGAGTACATTCCCGCCGCGTTCGAAGGCGTCCCCGCCGAGGTCTACGTTGGCGGCACCAGCGCCTTCTCCGAGGATCTCTTCGATGTCGCTGAGTCGTACACGCCGATCGTCTTCGCCTTCGTGCTCGGATTCAGCTTCATCGCCCTGATGGTGGTGTTCCGCTCCATCGTCATCCCGCTCAAGGCCGTCATCATGAATCTGATCTCCGTCGGCGCTGCCTACGGGCTCATGGTCCTGGTCTTCCAGAAGGGCGTGGCCACGGACCTCCTCGGCTTCCAGCACATGGACGCCATCGACGTCTGGATACCGCTGTTCCTCTTCTCCGTCCTCTTCGGGCTCTCCATGGACTACCACGTCTTCCTGCTGAGCCGCATCCGCGAGCGCTACGACCAGACGGGGGAGAACGCCGAGGCGGTGGCCTACGGGCTGCGGGAGACGGCGGGGCTCATCACCGGCGCCGCCCTCATCATGGTTGTGGTGTTCGGGGCGTTCGCCTCGGGACAGGGCATCGTCAATCAGCAGGTGGGCTTCGGGCTCGCCGTCGCGATTTTGTTGGATGCTACACTTGTTCGGTCTATCCTCGTGCCGGCCAGCATGGAGGTTCTGGGCAAGGGGAACTGGTATCTACCGTCCTGGCTCAACTGGCTCCCCAGCGTCCAAGTCGAAGTAAGTGACGACAGTTCGGCAGCAACCTAGGAGACCAAAATGACGGAAGCCGCATCCGCGCTGGAGATGCCGACAGCCTACCCGCCAGGCTATGAGAAGGCTCGCCTCATCGACCCCAGAGTCGCCGATCAGTACATCGAGCACACCATGATCGGGGATCCGCTTGGCGAACGAATGGCCGAAGACCTCGAGCAGTTCAGCCGGGAGCAGTCGACGCGATGGATCGACGCGGCCATGAATCAGGAGGGCGAGGAAGCCCTTCGGCGCGCGCCCGACTCGCTGCGGGAACTCTTCGCGGAAGCGGAGACGCGTCCCGATTAGATGGGCGCCGACAACTCGTCACTCGCCCCGGGCATTGAAATGTTCCACCGGAACTCGAAGGTGTTTCTGCTGGCGTTCGTCACGGGCGTTCTGCTGGAAGGCTTCACGACCAACATCGCCAAGTCCTTCCACATCACCGGGCGGGTTCGTGACCAGGGTCTCAGGCGGCTGGAGAACAACAACCGCCACATGATGGACATCTTCTTCCCCGGCGGCCTGGAGCGGGATGGCGACGGCTGGAAGCTGTCCGTCCGCATTCGCATCGTCCACTCGCGAATGCGCCGCCTCCTGTCGAACTCAGAAGACTGGGATACCGAGGCCTGGGGCACCCCGATCAGCATGGCCCATCTGGGCTATGCGCTCGCCGCTTTCTCGGCACGGCTGTTGAAACACGGCAAGACCCTCGGCGCTGTGTACACCGACGAGGAGTACGCCAGCTTCATGCAAGTGTGGCGCTACGCCGGCCACCTGATGGCCATTCCCGAGACGATCCTGTTCCGCGATGCGAAGGAAGCGCTGAACCTGTACGACGTCGGGTTCGTGTGCGAGCCCAGATCCGAGATGGAGTCGATCGTGATGGCGAACTCCCTGGTCAACTCCTCTCCGCTGGTTGCGGGGATAAGCGAACCGAAAGAGCGAGCCAAAACCGCTGACATCGTCTACCGGCTCTCACGAGACCTCATGGGAGATGAGCTCGCCGACTCGCTCAACTTCCCTCCCATGCACTCCTTTGGGGTCGTCTCCCTCGTCCGAACCAAGGAACGCGTTGGACAGCTCCTGGAGAAGGTGATCCCGGGGCGCGCCCGGCACAACCAATTCGACCGGTTTGCAAACTTGCTGGAGTCATCGTTGTACGACGACGCCGGCATCAGTTACCGCTTGCCCGACCACGTCTACTCCGAGGAGTCCAGCCATTGGTAGCGTTGGCTCCCTCACCAGCCATATCGTGTTTGATGTAACCTTTGTTCGGTCGACCCGAGGCTCGGTCGGCATGGAGGCAGCGGGCATGTGCAACTCGTACCTGCTCTATTGTCTCGGAGGGCTCCCCGACCTTGGGGTGGAACCCGTTGCACGGAGGCCCCAGTTGGAGCCGGACGCGCGATGAACATCCCCACCGACTACCTTGAGAACTACGAGCGCGGTCGCGCCGTCAATCCGGATATGGCCGACAACTACGTCGCCCACACCCTCATAGGCGACCCCGAGGCCGATGCGTTGTTGGATGAACTCGCCACCATCGACGTAGAGCAGGCTTTCCGGTTCCTGCAGGCGGGCATGGACGAGCAGTGGGATGTCCTCCGCGATGCGCCGCCCCTGGTCCAGGCGTTCTTCCAGAATCTGGAAACACCGCCCGAGTGGGTCGACTACGACGAGTTCGCGCCTGGCATCCGCCTTTTCCACAAGAACTCGAAGCTGCTCCTCGCCGGCATGCTCGGCGGCGTCCTCGTCGAGGGGTTTTCCACGAACATCAGCAAGTCCTTCTTCATTACGGGACGGCTTCGCGACCAGGGCGTCAGGAGGCTGCAACAGAACAACCGCCAGATGATCGAACTGTTCTTCCCCGGTGGAATGACTCGCCACGGGGACGGCTGGAAGCTCTCCGTTCGCGTCCGCCTGGTCCATGCCCAGGTCAGGCGCTTGCTGGCCCGGTCGGAGGATTGGGACCACGAGGCATGGGGCGTGCCGCTGAGCGCGGCGCACGTGGGATTCGCGCTAACCGCCTTCTCCGCTCGGCTGCTGAGGCACATGAAGAGCCTCGGCGCCAGCTACAGCGAGGAAGAAGCCAGGAGCTTCATGCAGATATGGCGCTACTCCGGCTACCTCATGGGCATCCCCGAGTCCATCCTCTATGAGGCTGAAGAAGATGCCCTCAAGCTCTTCCACGTCGGTCGCCTCTGTGAACCGACCCCGAGCATCGAGTCCGTCGTGCTCGCGAACTCGCTCGTCAACTCCGCCCCCCTCGTCGCGGGCATCACCTCCTCCGAAGAGCGCCGCAGCCTCTCGGGGTACGTCTATCACATGTCGCGCGCGCTCATTGGCAAGGAATTGGCCCATCAGCTCAACTACCCACCCGAGCCACTCCTGCTCGCCACCTCCTTTGGCGTCCTCGCCTGGTTCCGGCTGAACGAGAAATACGACAGCCTCATGCGTAGGCTCCGCCCGCAGCGTGCGCGCAACAGCGACTTCGCCAACTTCACACAGCTGTTCGATGTCACGAACTACGATGAGGAAGGCATCAATTACCGGCTCCCCACGCATGTCTATGCCGAGGAATCCAGCCACTGGTAGACGCCGGTCCGGCTCCCTCCGGGACGGGAGGTCGCGATGCTGCCCGCTCTGCGTGACCTCCACGCGAACCTCGCCTGGCTCCACGAGCAGATCAAAGCCATCCTCCGCGAGCTGGGAGCATCGCAGCTCGACTGGAAGCCCTTCCCTTCCTCGAACTCGATCGCCCAACTCGCCGCCCACACCGCCGACTCCGAGCGCTACTGGATCGGCGAAGTCGTGGGCGGCGAACCGACCGGCCGCGATCGGGAAGCCGCATTCGCTGTCGCCGGCCTCAATGCCGAGGAACTGTGCGCCCTCCTCGACGAAACCCTCGCCTCGAGTGAGCGCGCCATGGAGCGCGTCGCGTCCGCCGACCTTGAGCGCGACTTCACCGTAGGCCCCGGCGAACCCGTCACGGCCATGGGGCCGCTCGCCCACGCCCTCGAGCACACCGCCATCCACACCGGCCACATCGAGTTGATGCGGGACCTCCTGCAGGCACAAGGCGTCGGCGAGTGAGCCGCCTGCGTCGTACCTCCGCGCCCCGCTAGACTGCCCCCGCTCACACTGCCTGGAGGCCTCCGTGGAATCCCTCTACGTCCAGACCGCCGACCTTCGCATGCACTACCTGCAGGAAGGGACGGGCGAGCCCGTCATCTTCCTGCACGGCTTCCCCGAGACCTCCTACGAGTGGCGCAAGCAGTTCCCCGCCCTCTCGGGCGACTACGCCCTCTTCGCCCCGGACACGCGCGGCTTCGGCGGCACCGACAAGCCCGGCATCCGCGTCAACCGCACCCTGCTGGCCCAGGACATCATCAACTTCATGGACGCCCTCGAAATCGAGCGGGCGTCCGTCGTTGCGCACGACTGGGGCGGCATCATCGCCTTCAAGCTCGCCATCGACTGGCCCGAGCGCGTCACCCGTCTCGCCATGCTCGATACCCTCTGCACCGTCTGGGCGCCCGCGGGCGCCCACGGCTACTGGTTCAAGGCCGAGCCCCTGCCCGAGCAGTTCTTCGTCGAGCACCACCGCGGCTTCATCGAGAGCATCTTCACCGGCGGATCCGAGCCCCCGCTCCCCGGCCGTCCCCAATCCCCCTGGCCCAGCGCCCGCCCGAATCCCGACGCGCGTACCTGGGCCACCCCCGAGGATGTCGAGGAGTACGCCCGCGCCTTCGCCGACCCCCTCAGCCACTTCCACGCCATCTCCTACTACCGCTACGGCCTTCCTTTCCACCGCGTCATCGAGGATCCCGCCGCTCCCCGTGGCGAGCGCTACGAACCCCTGGGCGAGCGCGCCGTCGCTGAGATGTGGCTCCACCCCGAAGGCATGGAACAACACCCCCGCTTCGGCGAGGCACTCGACTACGGCCCCGAGGATCGCCACAAGCGCTTCGAGGCGCCCGTCCTCTGGATGTTCGGCGAGTACATGGCCGGGCGCATCGGCACCGCCGACGCCGATCGCGAGAACGCCATCCCCCGCGGCAACCCCTTCGTCGACCAGTTCAGCCGCTACTTCCCCGATCTCCGCGTGCGCCGCGTGAACGCCGGCCACTTCTTCCCCGAGGAAGCCCCCGAGGTCACGAACGAAGCGCTGCAGGCCTTCCTCGCGGGCGCAATCTAGCGTTATGCCGACCGGAGCATATTGCGCCGCGTTCCCCATCCCGTAACATCACCCGCACAACTGTCGACCCGCTCAGCTACGCGGAGAAGGGGCACTGAACTATGGCTGATTCCAACGGCAACGGGGCCGTCGAAACCGGATACAACGGCAAGATGCTGATCGTCGATCTGACGTCAGGCACCATCACCGAGGAGCGCCCCGACGAGTCGCTCTATCGCGAGTACCTCGGCGGCTACGGCATCGGCGCGCGCATGCTCTGGGACCGCGTTCCCGCCGGCGTCGACCCCCTCGCCCCCGAGAACATGCTGGGCATGCTCCCCGGCCTCCTCACCGGCACCCCCCTCTTCGGCCAGCGCTGGCAGGTCGTCTGCAAGAGCCCCCTCACCGGCGGCTGGGGCGACGCCAACTGCGGCGGCGACTTCGGCGGCGTCCTCAAGCTCGCGGGCTGGGACGGCGTCGTCTTCTTCGGCAAGGCCGAGAACCCCACCTACCTCCTCGTCGAGAATGGCAACTACGAGCTGCGCGACGCCAGCGACCTCTGGGGCACCGGCGCCATCGAGAGCGAGATGGAGCTCAAGGGCCGCCACGGCAAGCGCGCCAGCGTCGCCAACATCGGCCAGGCAGGGGAGACCCTCTCCCTCATCAGCGGCGTCTGCAACGACCACGGCCGCCTCGCCGCCCGTTCGGGCGTCGGCGCCGTCATGGGCTCCAAGAACCTGAAGGCCGTCGTCGCCGTCTCCGAGCGCAAGATCATTTCCCAGACGCCGGAGACCATCAAGATGCTCCGCGCCAACCTGGACGACATGATCAAGCCGCTCAAGGACTTCTTCTCGAACTTCGGCACCACCGGCATCACCGCCGGCAGCGCCCTCAACGGCGACTCCCCCGTCAAGAACTGGGGCGGCGTCGGCGTGGTCGACTTCCCCCAGGAGGCCGCCAGCCAGATCGACGGCGGCTCCATCATCAACCCCAAGATGGAGAAGAAGTACGGCTGCTGGCACTGCCCCATCGCCTGCGGGGCCGAGTCGGTCGAGTCGACCAACGAGAAGTACCCCTACCCCCATCACACCCACCGCCCCGAGTACGAGGCCATGGCCTCCTACGGGACGATGAACCTGGTGAACGATCCCGACGCCCTCATCTACCTGAACCACCTCTGCAACGAGTACGGGTTCGACGTGATCAGCGCTGGCGTCACCGCCTCCTTCGCCATCGAGTGCTACGAAGCCGGCATCATCACCAAGGAAGACACCGACGGCCTTGAGCTGTCCTGGGGCAACGCCGAGGCGATCGTCGAGCTCACGAAGATGATGGGCGAGCGCCGCGGCATCGGCGATGTCCTCGCGGACGGTGTGAAGGTCGCCGCCGAGCGCCTTGGCGCCGGCTCAGAGGCCTACGGGATGCACATCGGTGGCCAGGAGCTCCCGATGCACGACCCGAAGCTCCAGCCCGAGTTCCACACGACCTACAAGCTCGACCCCACCCCGGGTCGCCATACCCAGTACGAAGGCAACCGCCGCGTCGGCACCATCCCCGCCGCTCCGAAGGACTCGCGCGACTACGACGGTCGCGGCGAGCACCACAAGGCCGCGAGCGAGTACATGCATGTCGTCAACGCCGGCGGTATGTGCCAGTTCATCATGATGACCGCCAACACGGCCAACATCCCCGACTGGTTCAACGCCGTTACGGGCTGGGACATGGACATCGACGAGGCCATGCAGGTCGGCGAGCGCATCGCCAACCTGCGCATGGCCTACGAGGTACGTGAGGGCGGCAATCCCCGCCGGCGCCCCGTCCCCACGCGCGTCACCGGCGCGACCAACGAAGGCACCCACACCGGGCCGCTGGAGGGCGTCAATGTCGATACCGAGCGCCTCGAGATCGATTTCCTGAACGCCTGCGATTGGGATGCCGACACCTGCAAGCCCTCCGCCGCCAAGCTGGAGTCGCTGGGCCTCCCCGAGGTCGCCGAAGCGCTTCACGCCTAGCCCGGATCGGCGTCAACACATCGAAGGGCGGCCCCAGCGGTCGCCCTTCGACGATCCAGGGGCTCGCTGTCGGTCTGCCAATGGGCGTACCCTTTTGCCGCCAGCATGAGCGCGACCAGCACCGCCCCCTATCCCCCCACCATCGCCGGCGATGGCCTTGAGCTACGCCCGTGGGACGAGGATCTTGTCGCGCAGATGGCCCAGTGGGGCGAACGCGGCTTTCCCTACCACGCCTTCGACCTCGGCCACCTGCGAGACCCAGTGCGCGCCCGGGCCGACCTCACCCGCGCCCGTGAGGCCGGTCCCCACCGCCACTTCGTCGCCTGCGAGGGCGAAACTGCCGTCGGCCGCGTCTCCGTCAACCTGCACGACCGCGCAGGGCTCTATCTCTGGGCCGTGCACGTCCCTCCCGAGCACGAGGGCCGCGGCGTCTGCCGCCGCATGCTCGCCGCCCTCCTCGATTGGCTGGAGGCTGAGTACCCCGGCCCCGACTTCGTCCTCACCACGAACACCTTCGCCGAGCACGCGCATCGCGCCTATTACGCCCTCGGCTTCAAGGTGGCCGAGACCCGCTGGCACTACGACAAGCCTCTCGCCGAGGAGCTCTGGCGCGTCGCCCGCCCGCAGCGCAAGGCGATCGAAGGGCACCTGCGCTTCCACAACGGCCGCTGGGAAGTGCGGACGCACCTCATGGCCCGTCCCCAGGCCCGGCGCGACTCCTAGGGAGCGGGTTCGGCCAGCCCCAGCCGGCGGTCGTTCTCCAGCCAGGCCTGATCCGTGAGCGCCATCAGCCCGCCGCTCAACAGCGAGTGGCCGCCCAGCAGGATCGGAGTCTTCGCTGCCGCCAGTGCTGCTGTCAGGTCGCGCAGCCACGGGTCCGCCACCTTCTCCGGCGCGAGCAGGTCGCTCTGGAAGCGATCCTCGCGACCCGCACGCGAGTCCGCATGGGCGAGGAGCACGCGCGTATCCAGCACCACCCCGTCCGCCAGCGACGCCAGCTCCTCCCCGAACCGTTCCATGCCCACCTCCTCCAGCAGTCGCCCCACGAGCGACCAGGCCCTGTGCCCCTTCGGCGCGCTCGCCAGCCCCCGCTCCTCGCTCACCAGCCGCACCCGGCAGGCCGTGTCTCGTTCGAGGTAGGCCCACGTGGCGCTCCCCACGCGACCCGCCAGCAGGATCTCGGCGTCGGGGTCGCACAGCACCGGCATCAGCGCCCGGTAGGGCCCCAGCGGCAGCGACTCCTCCGGCGGCAGCGCCTCGCGAATCTCGGACGGTGTCGCCTCGCTCAGCGCCAGCACGGCCAGCTCCGCGGGCGTGTCGAGGTCGAAGGCCGTCCGCACCGACCGCGGCAGCACGATCACCTCGCACTTGGCGAGGTCCCGCAACTTTCGTGGGAGCATGTTGTCCCGCTCGAACGGCCCTACCTTCGAGATCACTCCCGCGGGCGCCCACGCGGTCAGGTCGCCTGAGTAGAAGTTGTTCGTGACGGCCACGGCGCCGCTTCTGGCGAGTCCCTTGCGCACGGACGTGAAGTCCCCCTCCGACAAGAACGGCAGCGCCCCCGCCCCCATCACCGCCACCCCGTTCGCTCCCAGCCCCTCAACCAGGCCCAGCAGCCGCTCTCGCAGCGAGAACACCGCCCCGGCCTCGTCGCGATCTACCGTGTAGGCGGCGTCCTCGGTCACGCCGTCATCGTCGGTTGCCAACACCACTTCGGTGAAGCCGCCGGCCCGGGCGGCCCGCGCGCTCACCCCTGCCGCCGCCAGTCGCGCGCGCGCCACCATCCGCTCGGCCGCGCCCGTCCCGGCGCCACCGTGCAAGAGGATCAACAACGGCCCGTCGCTCACCGCGATAGCCTAGCGCTTGACATGACGAACATATGTACTAGGATTCTTGTAAAGGCTTCGCATAAGCCGAGACGGTGGGTGAAACCTCAACGGGACTCTTCCGAAGCTTCACGCGGATGGGGCGTAGCTCGTTGAGCCACTACCATTGCCTCACTATCGTCCCCCAAGCCACGGACTGTCGCGGGGGCGCTCCAGAGGTCACTGCCATGAAAGTCGTGTTTTTCAAGGACGTTGAGGGAACCGCCCAGGTTGGCGACGTGAAGGTCGTGAAGAACGGCTTCGCCCGCAACTTCTTGCTGCCCCGGGGCCTGGCCGGCTCCACCACCCCGCCCAACCTCCAGCGCGCCAACTCCCTCGCCGAGAAGGAAGTGCGCCGCCAAGCCAAGCTCGATAGCGAAGCCGCCGTCCAGAAGGAACGCCTCGACGGCTACACGGTCACCTTCGAGGCCCGCGTCGGCGAGACCGGCCGCCTCTACGGCTCCGTCACCAGCCGCGACATTGCCCAGAAGCTCCTGGAGAGCACCGGCATCGAGGTCGACTCGCGCGTCATCCTCCTCTCTGAGCCCATCCGCTCACTCGGCCAGCAGGACGTGACCATCCGCTTCACGCGGAACGTCAGCGCTTCCATCGTCGTCGCCGTCGAACCCGACGAGGACTCGAAGGAGATCGTCGAGCAGCTCAGGGCCCGGGAAGCGGAGGAGGCGCTCGTCGCCGCTGAGGCCGAAGCTGCCGCTGCGGTCGCCGCCGCTGAGGCTGCCGCCGCCGCCGCCGAAGAAGAAGCCGACTCACCCGCCGAAGACGCTACGCCGGAGTAGCGGGAAGGGGGGCGGAACAGCGGGGACAGGTACTCACCAGCGGCGCTCGCAGCGGGCGCACGTCCCCGCCTTTCCGGACGCATGACCCTCCCCTTCCTGGAGCGCCTTCCTCCGCACGATGTGGAGGCGGAGGAGGCCGTTATCGCGGCTCTGCTCGTCGATCCCGAGGCCATCTCCAAGGTCTCGCCCATCCTCAAGTCGCCCGACTTCTTTCGTGAGAAGAACTCGTGGATCTACGAGGCCGCCAACGAGCTCTGGGAGCGCGATGAGTCGATCAACCAGATCACCATCGCCCACGAGCTCGACCGCCGCGAACACCTTGAGGAGATTGGCGGTCAGAGCTACCTCGGCGACATCATCCGCCAGCTGCCGACCAGCGTCGGCGTCGAGTTCTATGCGCAGATCGTCAAGCGCGATAGCACCTACCGCGGCCTCATCAACGCCGCCACCGGCATCCTCCAGATGGCCTACGAGGCGCCCGCCGACCTCGAGACGGTGTTCTCCCGCTCCGAGGAGCTGCTCCAGCGGCTGCGCGGCGGCGAGAACTTCCGCGACTTCGTCCACATCGGCCAGATCCTCCAGGCCTACCTCGATGAGGATGCCGAGACCGCCGAGCGCCGCGAACTCGCCGCCGTTGAGGCTGGTTTCAGCGATCTCGACCACCTCCTTGGCGGCCTCAAGCGCGAGGACCTCATCATCGTCGGCGCCCGGCCTAGCGTCGGGAAGTCTTCCTTCGCGCTCGGCATCGCCCGCAACGCCGCCATCAATCAGGGCGCGAACGTCGCCTTCTTCTCCCTCGAGATGTCCGCCGAACAGCTCGCCGTCCGCCTCCTCGCCGCCGAGTCCGGCGTCGACAGCACGCGCCTCCGCCTCGGCGGCCAGACCGAGCTGGAGGAGCGCCGCATCATCCGCGCCACCGGCGAGCTCGCCGGCGCCAACATCTGGTTCGACGACTCCCCCGTCCTCACCGTCGCCGAGCTGCGCTCGAAGGTCCGGCGGCTCGCCGGCTCACACGGCGTCGACCTCGTCGTCGTCGACTACCTCCAGCTCATGCAGTCCGACAACAGCTGGAACGGTCGCGAGAACCGGGTCCAGGAGATCAGCTACATCTCGCGCACGCTCAAGGGCCTCGCCCGCGAACTGAACGTGCCCGTCCTTGCCCTCGCGCAGCTCTCCCGCGCCATCGAGGCGCGCCACCCCCGCATCCCCATGCTCTCCGACCTGCGCGATTCCGGCTCCATCGAGCAGGATGCCGATGTCGTCATGTTTCTCACCCGCGAAGAGCTCTACATCACCCGCGAGCAGTGGATGGCTGAGCACCCCGAGATGCCCGAGAGCGCCTATCCCCAGGGCGTCGCCCAGGTCATCGTCGCGAAGCACCGCAATGGCCCCACCGGCGCCGTCGAGTTGCGCTTCCGCCAGCGCCTCGCCAAGTTCGAGGACTGGGCCCTCCAGCCCGAGGATGAAGACCTCCCACCCGAGGAGATCGGCCAGTGAGCGGCGACAGTGCCCCCTTCGAGGGCTTTCCCGGCATCGGCAAGGCCACGGCCATCCCCAACACCTTCTACTCGGCCGTGCTGCCCGAGATGCGCGAACCCGGCGACCTGCTCGCGTTCCTCTGGGTCGCCCGCCTCGTGCAGGAGCAGCAGGGCGAGGCCCGTTTTCTGACCGCCGACCAGGTCTGGGCCGTCCCCGATGCCGCCTCCACCTTCGAGGCGCTCGCCGGTGGCCGCGAGTCGCTTGAGCGCGGACTCGCTGGCTGCGTCGAGCTGGGCGCGCTCCTCGCCCTCGACCTTGCCGGGGGCGGCCAGCAGGAGACCGTCTACTTCGTGAACAACCCCGCCTCCCGCCGCGCCGTGGCTCGTGCCCGCGGCGGCGACCTCGAGCTCCGCCCCGGCGCCATCGCCTACGAACCCCAGCCCATCCGGCGACCCAACATCTATCATCTCTACGAGGAGCACGTCGGCACCATCACCCCGCTCGTGGCCGAACGCCTCCTCGCTGCCGCAGAGGAGTATCCGCAGCACCTGATCGAATCCGCCTTCCGTGAAGCCGCCGAGCGCAACGTGCGCAACTGGAAGTACATCGAGCGCATGCTCCAAAACTGGTCCGAGGGGAACCGGCAACATGAAGCGTCTGGACGAGATTCTGTCGAGCTCCGCCGCCGCCGATTCCTCGGCGACGGAGCCGCAGGACCTGCCTCCCGCCCCCGCTGAGCCCGGCGATGACGACTGCCCCCGCTGCGGCGGGGCCGGTTTCGTCCGCCGGGAGCGGAAGCTCGACGACCCCCGCTTCGGGAGGGCGGAGCCCTGCACGTGCGTCCTCGACGAGGCCGGCGAGGTGCGCCGCTCCCGTCTCGAACGCATCAGCAACCTCGGCGCCCTGACCCGCTTCACCTTCGAGGCCATCGAGGGTGAAGCGACTGCCGCCGCCCAGGTCCGTGCCTACGCCGACGAGCCGGACGGTTGGCTCGTCCTGAAGGGCCCCAGCGGTTCCGGCAAGACCCACCTCGCCGCCGCTATCGCCAACCAGCGCATCACCCGCGGCGAGCCCGTCCTCTTCATGTTCACCCCCGACCTGCTGGACGGCCTGCGCGCCTCCTACCAGCCGTCCGAGGGCGAGCCCGGCTTCGATGCGCTCTTCGAACAGGTCCGGGCCGCGCCCCTCCTCATCCTCGATGACATCGACGCCGCCGCCTCCAGCGAGTGGGCGCGCGAGAAACTGTTCCAGCTCGTGAACGCGCGCTACAACGCCGCCCTCCCGACCGTTTGCACCTGCCACTCCCTCACCGACGCGCTCGACGAGCGCCTCTCCCGGCGCCTGGCCTCGGGCGCCGTGCTCGACCTCTCCGGCGGCGCACCCCTCTCCGGCTACCGCCAGATCGGTGGCATGAGCCGCGAACGCCTCGACGACTTCGGCTTCCACAACTTCCACACCCGCTTCCCCAACTACGCCGTGCAGGAGAACGAGTCGCTCCAGACTGTCTGGGAGAGCGCCCATCGATTTGCCGACGCCCCCGAGGGCTGGATGCTTATCCTGGGCGAGAGCGGCTGCGGCAAGACGCACCTCGCCGCCGCCGTCGCGAACACGGTCCTGCGCGAAGGCGGCGACGCCTTCTTCGCCGTCGTCCCCGACCTGCTCGACCATCTCCGAGCATCCTTCGCCCCGGGCCGCGGCGACCCTGGCTACGACGAGCTGTTCAACGACATCCGCAACGCCGGCCTCCTCGTCCTCGACGATCTCGGTCCTCACACCAGCTCGTCCTGGGCGGTGGAGAAGCTCTTCCAGATCGCGAACTACCGCGCCTCCTCGCACCTCCCGACGATCATCACAGCCGCCCTCTCGCTCGATGAGCTGCGCGAAGCCCACCCCCGCGTGGCCGTGCGTGCGCTCGACCCCAAGCTGAGCCAGCACGTGGCCATCCTCGCCCGCCCCTACAACCTGCCTGCTCGCTCCAGCGGCGGCGCCCGTCGACGCTAGCCCTTCGAGCGCTCCAGACCCCGCTTCCCCAGCCACGCCTCCAGCGCCCAGTGGGTCGTGTCGAAAGCCAGCTCCTCCCACGGAATCGACTCCGGCCCGAACCACCCGATCTCGCTCGTCTCCGACCCCGCCGACCCCTCCCCCAGCGCCCGCGCCTCGTACACGATCACGACGACGCCCGCGTGGGTACGCGTGTAGACGCCCAGCAGCGAGAGTTCGTCGACCTCCAGGTTCGCCTCTTCCCGCGTCTCCCGCGCAGCCGCCTCCTCCGCTGTCTCCCCGACGTCCATGAAACCGCCCGGGAACACCCAGTACCCCAGCCGCGGCTCGATTGCGCGCCGCACGAGCAGCAGGCTCCCGTCCTCGCGCGCGGGGATCGTCCCCGCCACCGGACGTGGATTCAGGTAGTGCACGAACCGACAGTCGGTGCATACGAGTCGCGTCATCGTGTCGCCCGGCGGGACGCGCTCGGTCAGCTCGCCGCCGCACTGCATGCAGAAGCGGCTGCTGGCGTGCGGGTGGCTCGTCACGAGCCGCGCATCGTGGCGGGCGCGCGCTCCATCCCCAGCGACTCAGGTCCCTCGATCCACTCCTCGCCGTCCGTCCACACCTCCTTCTTCCACACCGGTACGCGCCGCTTGACCTCGTTCACGAGCCAGTGCCCGGCCTCGAACGTAGTCGCGCGGTGGCCCGCGCTTACCGCGATCAGCAGGCTCGTCTCGCCGATCTCCAGCCGCCCCGTGCGGTGCAGCACGGCGCTGTCCGCTAGCTCGAACCGCTCCACCGCCTCCTCCGCCAGCTCGCGCATCGTCTTCTCCGCCATCGAGGGGTAGGCGTCGTACACCAGGTGGCTGACCGCCCGGCCCTTGTTGGTGTTGCGGACGATCCCCAGGAACACGTCGACCGCCCCCGCCTCGTCGCGGCGTACGGCCTCGATCGCTTCCTCTGGGTCGAGCCGCTCCGGCGTCACGCGGATCAGCATCGCTAGCCTCCCGATACCGGCGGAATCAGCGCAAGTGTCGCGCCCGCCGGTACTGGCGCGTCCTCTTCGGCGTACTCTTCGTCGACCGCGTAGAGCAGCGTCGGCGTGAACTCCGCGACCTGCGGATGCGCCGCCACCAGCCGGTCGCGAACCGTTGCCACGGTGTCGCCCGCCACATGGGCCAGCGACAACTCGCGCGTGCCCACGGCATCGGCCAGCGAAGCGAACAACAGCACCGTGATCGCCATCCCGGGGATTGTAGCGTGTAGCGCCTGCACCGCCCGACGGCGTTATCCTGCCAGCCCGTGGCCACCCTGCTCGCCCGCGCCCTCGACCTGCTCTACCCCCCGCGCTGCGTCGAATGCGCTGCCTTCGGCGACAATCTCTGCGAAAGCTGTGCGACCCTGCTTGTGCCCGCGCGCGGCCCAGGCCACTGCCCCCGCTGTGGCGTCCGTCGCGACGACGAAGGGCGCTGCCGCGACTGCTCAGGCTGGCGCGACCTCGACGGCGCCCGCGCCGCCTTTGTGATGGAAGGCCCCGCCCGCCGCGTCGTCCACGGCCTCAAGTTCAGCGGTATCCGCGACCTCGCCACCGACATGGCCGACGGCCTCCGCCCCATCGTCGACACGCTTGCCCCCGACGCGATCTTCCCCATCCCCCTCCACCACCGCCGCCGGCTCAGGCGGGGATTCAACCAGGCCGAGGTCCTGCTTGACCACCTGGATGTCCCACTCGCCCCGGGCCGTCTCGAACGCGTGCGCGCGACTGCCAGCCAGGTCGGCCTGAGCGCCCCCGAACGCCGCGAGAACGTCGCCGGCGCCTTCCGCTACCGCGGTCCCGCCCTCAAGGGCGCTACAGTCGCCGTCCTCGATGACGTCGTTACCACCGGCGCCACTGCCGGCGAGTGCGCCCGCGTCCTCCGCGAGCACGGCGCCGCGCGTGTCTACGCCCTTGCCTACGCCCGCGCCCCGTACCGCTTCCCCACCTCCGGCCGCTCCGGCGACTAGCCCTTCTCCAGCTCCCACACCA
>CBDFHP010000007.1:0-30596 GCA_965247675.1 Tepidiformaceae bacterium
GCCCGAACGTTACCCAGAGGATTGGCAGGGCCGCGATCCAGGCGGCGAGCGAGAGGGCCGCGACCTCCAGCAGCAGGTTCGGTCCGTCCGCGGCCGCGCCCAGTCGTGCGGTCAGCCAGGACAGCCCGTAGCGGATCCATGGTCCGAACACGATGAGTCCGGCGGTGGAGGCGACGCTTAGCTGGAAGCCCGCCTCCAGTGCCAGTCGGGGTTGCGCCGCCGTCATCAGGATTGCCGCCGCCCCCAGCGCGGCGAGACCGCTGCGCGGGCGTCCCAGCCAGAACCCGACGAGCACGATCAACGCCATCACCGCCGCCCGCACGACCGTCTCCTCCGCCCCGGCCAGGAACACGTACAGCACGAGCGAGGCCGCAGCGGGCACGATCGCCCAGTTGCGTCCCACGAGCGGCACGAACAACAGGAACGCCAGCGCCGTGACGAGCGCGATGTTCGACCCGGAGACCGCGACGAAGTGCGCCAGCCCCGTCTCCCGGAACGCTTCCGTGAGCTCCCCGGGCATGGTCGCGTCGCGCCCCATCACGATGCCTGAACCGAGCGAGGCCGCCGGCTCCGGCAGGGACGCTTGCATCGCCCGTTCCAACCGCAATCGCATCTCCGCGGCGAGAGCGCGAGGGCTGCCCCGCGGCCCCTCCCCGGTCTGCTCCATCCGCGGGAAGCTCATGGTTCCGACGACATCCCGGCGGGCGAGGAAGGCGCGGTAGTCGAACGAATCCAGTACGGGAGGAGCGTCCAGCCTGCCCGTGAGCCGCACGGGCGTCCCGTAGCGGAGCCTCTCCGTCTGCCGAACCGTGACCAGCGCCCGCCCGTCGGTTTCGCGCCAGACTCCGTCCTCCGACACGCGCTCGGCGCGCACGTGGTATCGCAGGGTCGTCAGGCCCGGATCCGGCTCGGAGTCGATACGTCCCTCGATCGTCACCTCTGCGCCAAGGGAGCGTCCGAGGTCGGGGAGCGGCTGGTCGGCCCATCCCTGGAAACGCCATGCACCCAAAAGAGCCAGGAGCGCTGCTGCTGCCAGCAGGAGTCCTGCTCCGCGCCCCTTCAACACCCAGGCCGCCGGGGCCGTGGCGCCGAACCACGCCCCCGCCACCCACGCGGGCGCGCCCCACACGCCGACAGCGGCGAAGCCCAGGAGCCACGCAGCGGCAAGGAAGGGGAGGGTCACGGGTTCAGGAGCTTACGGCACTGCGTCAGGCGACGAAGCGATAGCCCTTGCCACGGATCGTCTCGAGCTGCTCGTCGCTGCCGAGCACTGTCCGCATCTTCCGGCGAAGGTTGCTCACGTGGGCCCGCACGAGCGTGTTCGCTCCAGCGTCATCGTGGTACTGCCAGACTTCGGCCAGCAGCGTGCGGGGATGCAGAATCTCGCCTTCGTGCGCCATCAGGTAGGCCAGCAGGTTCGCCTCAATGTTCGTCAGGTGCTCGGCGCCGCTGCTCCCCCTGAGCGTGTTCGTGTCCGTCTCCACTTCGAAGGGGGGAAGAGCCGCCCGCGTAGGGTCGCCGAGCATGCTGCGGAGCGTCTCCCCGAGTTTCTCCAGGGGGAACGGTTTCTTGATGATAGGCCCGGGAACGTGGAAGTGCGGCCGTCGCGAACCCTTTCGAAGGAGGTAGACCAGCGAGGGCGTTTCTGTGTCGAGGTAGGTCCGCGCCAGCCACTGGCTGAACTGCGTGAAGCGCGATCCTGGCTCGCCCCGGGGAATCCCCTGAACGTCGACGACCATCGCCGCTGGCGCCCTCGGATCGAGCCGTCCCATGAGTTCGTCGTAGTTTTCAAACGTGACCACTTCGTGGCCCCGCTCACGCAAATACGTGTCCAGGGCGGCCCGCATGCGGGGGTCTCGGCTAACGGCAACTACGACAGGCATCAACGCTCGCGTTCTCGGGTGGCTCCGGCATACTAGGATGAATGGCGGGCGTGTCAAGACAAGCGAGAGACATAAGCGCATCCATTTCCGCCAGAACCCCGGAACGTCTCACCGACCCCTATTCGACCGCCGTCAATTCGTAGGTGAGGCGCTCGATCCTCGCCCTGATGACGCGGTGAGGGGCGTCCTGCTCGACCCAGACCAACTGTGTCACGGTGCTCGTCGTGATCCTGATCTTCCACGTCGCGAACGTTCCCGCCGGAACTTCCACCTGCTCCCGCCCCTCCACCGTCATGTCAGCCCCGAAGACCCTGCCCGTGGAAGCGTTCACATTCGTGAACGACCCCTCAAAGCCCTCGGTCAGCGGGATTCCCCGCACGAGCCAGAGGAGTTCCTCGTCGTCGTACCAGGCTGGCTCCGGCACGGTTTCAGTGGGCGCCGGGAGCTCCCGTTCGGCGGTCAGGCTCGCGCTCGGCTCGTCCCCGGCAGTTTCAAACTGCTTCGAATCGAAGCGAACCACGCCCTCTTCCGGCAGGTACAGCGTCGCGAACTGCCGCGAACTGCCCTCCTCCAGGTCCAGAACGATGCGCAGGGACGAGATCGGTTGCAGCGTCATGGAATCGACCCTCGCCGAGCCGTTGTCCTCGTAGCGCCCCTCCTCCGCGTCGCGACAGAGCCGGCGAACCTCGGTCACCCCCGGCTCGATTTCCGGCTCGATCTCCAGGACGCAGGCGCCTTCCAGGTTGTCGCGTTCCACGAGGTTGTAGTGAAGCCGCTCGGGCCCGGTCCAGGGCGCCTTCGCGAAGATGGGCGGGTACACCTCAGGAGGTTCCGAGCCGCACCCGGTGAGCGCCGTGCCAGCCAGCGCGAGGACGGCTACGACGAGCCAGCCCTTCACCCGACCGCCACCGCCGCTCGATCAATGCGCCGCAGCGCCTCCCCGATGGCCTCCGCATCGACGTCCTTGTGCGTGACCATGCGAATGCGTCCGGCCCCGAAGGGCACGCCCCGCACCCCCTCCTCCGCGAACGCGGCGATCCATTGATCGCGCGTTCCCTCCAGTACCTGCAGCACGACGATGTTCGTCGCCGGCGTCTCCACTGCGAACGGCCCAAGCCTCCCCAGCCCTTCCGCAAGGGTGCGAGCGTTGGCGTGGTCATCCGCGAGGCGCTCGATGTTGTGCGCCAGCCCGTGGATGCCCGCTGCTGCCAGCACCCCCGCCTGCCGCATCCCCCCGCCCAGCATCTTCCGCTCCCGCCGCGCCCGCTCGATCAGGTCACGCGGTCCGCAAAGCACCGACCCCACCGGGCACCCGAGCCCCTTCGACAGGCAGAACGACACGGAGTCGGCGGGCGCTGCGAGCTCCGCCGCAGGTGTCTCGCTGGCCACTTCGGCGTTGAAGATGCGCGCCCCGTCGAGGTGCACCGTTGCCCCCGCTTCGTGCGCGATCCCCGCCAGCGCTTCCGTGCTCGCGGTGGTCAGAACCGCGCCTCCGCAGCGATTGTGCGTGTTCTCCAGGCAGAGCAGCGCCGTGCGCGGGGCGTGGATGTTTGGCTCGCGGATGGCCGCGCGCACATCCTCCTCGGCCAGCCCCCCGCCGGGGTCGTTCGCGAGGGGGCGCAACTGCACGCCCCCGACGCGCGCCGCTCCCGCCACCTCGTAGTTAAAGATGTGCGACTCCCCGCCGAGGAGCACCTCGTCGGTGGGACGAGTGTGGCTCAAGACCGCTACCAGGTTCGCCATCGTGCCGCTCGGCACGAACACGGCAGCCTCCTTCCCCACCCGCTCCGCCGCCAACGCCTCCAGGCGGTTCACACTGGGGTCGTCGCCGAAGACGTCGTCGCCCACTTCCGCCTCCGCCATCGCTCGGCGCATCGCCGCGTCCGGCTGCGTCACCGTGTCGCTGCGCAGGTCGATCGTGCCCGCCTCGCTCATTCGCGCTGCCAGATGGTGCGCATGCCTTCGCCGCCGCGCACCGCCGCCACCACTTCCCGCCGCTCCTCATCCAGGAGCTCGCGGTGGACTCTCGCCGCCGCCTCTCCCGCCATCGCGCCGCCGATCGACTCCAGCCGCCGCTGAAGGTAGTCCCACAACCCCGACTCCCCGATCACGCTGACGCGCCGCGGCCATGCGAACGACATCAGCTTCTCGGGATACGGAAACGCGGGGCGCAGCTCTTTCACGGCGCGCACGCGCTCCTCCACCGAGTTCACCCGCGGAACCCGCGAGATGAACGGCAACTCCGTCGCGGTGCTGCGGAAGTCCACCAGCACGCGGCTGCCTACGGTTTCGAGCCGCACGATCAGTAATTCCGAGTCGTCGATGACGCGGCGCACCTCTTCCAGGTCGATCCCAAAGTCGTCGCTCAACACCAGTGCTCCCTGCGGGTTCTGGTCATGGTAGCCAGCCCTCCCGTAGGCCGCCAGCGAGCACGGCCCCTACTGGCACAACAGCGCGAATGAATAGCCGCGAGCGGAAAGCTCCTCGAGGACCGCCTCGAGCGCCTCGACCGTCTGCGAACGCTCGCCCCCGCCGTCGTGCATCAGCAGGATCGCCCCCGGCCGCGCGTGCGAAATCAGGTGCTCCGCGATCTGCTCCGCTCCCGGACGCCGCCAGTCCTGCGGGTCTACATTCCACAGCGTGAGCGTCTTCCCGAGCTCCGCCGCAAGCACGCTCGTCTGCTCGTCGAAGGCGCCGTACGGAGGCCGCAGGCAGGCGATTGGGTCCACCCGCTCCCCGACCGCTGCGTGGATCGCGGCGTCCGTATCCCGTACCTCCGCGATGAACGTTGCCCGGTCGACTTTGTCCAGCGACGCATGGTCGAAGGTGTGGTTCTCGGGGTCGTGGCCTGCGTCCACCAGCCGTACGGCCAGCTCGGGGAAGGCCGTCACGTTCTGGCCGAGCACGAAGAACGTTGCCGTCACCCCGTGCCGGGCGAGCACGTCCAACACCTGTGGCGTCCAGGTCGGGTGGGGACCGTCGTCGAAGGTCAGGTAGACCACGGGTTCGCCCGCGCCTCCGTGCGCCGTGTGCGCCACCACGGGCCGGGCCGTCGATGGCGCGCTTTCATCCGGCTGTGCGCTGGCTGCTGCCGCTTCCACCGCCGCCTCCAGCGCCTCCCACGTGGGCCCGTCGACGAAGCCGGTCGGCGGCAGCCCGGCCTCGACCTGCGACTTCAGGATGGCGTCCCGCGTCGCCTCGTCGTACACGTCGTAGTAGCGCCCCGGGTCCTGGAAGCCGAGCGAGGGAACGCGGGCGAGGCGCTGCTGCAGTGCCCGCACGAACCGCCCCCGGTCGCCCGTGCCGAGCGTGTACTCCTCGAAGTACGAGGCCTCGGGGCGATCAAGAAGCGTCTCGGGGGCGGGCGCCTCGGGCGGCAGGCCGGGCGCCTGCTCCACCGACTCCAGGTACGCAGCCGCCTCCTGCAGGAAACGGTCGTTCGGCGCGAGCTGGAGCGCCCGTCCGATGGACGACCGCGCCCGCGCGAGGTCGTCCGGCGAGGCGAGGACCTGCCCGAGGGCGCGCACCGCGTGGACGGCGGCATCGTCCCCTCGTACCTTCAGCGCCTCATCCGCGTAGAAGAGCAGGTAGGCCACCATGGTCGACAGGTCCGTCTCGGCCGCCGTCCCGCTGATCAGCGGCCCGTCGAGGGCGAACGCCTCCTCCGGCGGGAGCGCCTGCATCAGCGCGAAGGCGGCTCCGTACTCCCCGGCGAACACGTTCGTCAGTAGCGGCTGCCCCGGAGACCCCGCGTACGCCAGTCGCAGGACCGCCATCCGGTTTACGACGATGGAGAGCCAGCGGAGACCCTCGTGCTCCGGCGCCCGGCGAGATGTTTCGATTGCGAGCATGGCCGCGTCCCGCCAGAGGTTCGCCTCGGCGAGCTTCACAACGCGATCCGCTGCTGCCCCGAGGTCCCCACCCAGATCCCCCGGCGCTTCCAGTGGCGCCGCGGAGTAGCCCACCCCGTCCCACCGATAGACCTGCTCTCGCCGTTCCTCCACCGCGCAGGCGTAGCAGAAAACGTACGGGTCCGACGTGTTGAAGATGAGCTCGACGACGCCGTCCCCGTCGAGGTCGGCGAGGCTCCCCGAGTCCGGCCGACCGCTGATGTGGGAGACCACCGTCGACAGGAGCTCCCCCTCGACGAGAAGTACGTCGAACGTGCCTGCGTGCGCGCCGGTCTGCCCCCGAATGGCGATCAGGGCTGCCGCCTCGCGTCCCCCGCGCGGGCCCGGGTCGAGAACCTCGACCGTGTGTGTCCGCTGCGGGGCGATCTCCAGCGTCACCTCGGCCAGCGCTTCGGACCACGACGCATCGGCGTTCCGCCGGTAGAGCGCGACGAAGTGGAAGAAGTTGACGCCGCCCCCGCCCTCAGCCTGGTAGTACGGCTGCGGCCCGTTCGTGACCACGGTCCACAGGTCACCGCCATCGTGCTGAATGCCAAGCGGGAACGCGTGCGCGGTGAGGCGCTCCGCCCTCTCGCCAAACTCTTCGAGCACCGGCGCCAGCGCGATCTCCGCAAGCTCGGCGGCGAGCATGGCCGCGTCCTCGGGGGGAAGCTCCTCGGTTGCAGGCGCCGCGGGCGTGCTGGTCTCCGCCTCGGGTTCGTCCGCAGTGGTCTCGGTGGCGGTTGCGGTTGCGGTTGTCGCTGGCGCCTCAGTGGCTTCCGCAGGAGGGCTCGCCGCTGGTTCCGGCTCCGACGAGCCGCACGCCACGGCCACGAGGCCCGCGACGGTGGTCAGGAGCACGGCGAGGAGGCGGCTTCCCAGTGACACGTTGGCACGCTCGCAAGGGCGTTGGTCGGGATGCCCGGATTCGAACCGGGGACCTCGCGGCCCCAAACCGCGCGCTCTACCAGGCTGAGCTACACCCCGTGCAGCCAGCGTACCGCACGCCCCCCGCAGGCCCTAGGAAAGAACCGGCTGTGCGCACCCGATGATGTCGTGCACGTCCGCCACCTCGTGCGCCTCCAGCCACGCCTCCAGCCCCTCCAGCACGTCGAGCGGGGCGCGCGGGTTCGAGAACGTGGCCGTGCCAACCTGCACGGTCGTGGCCCCCGCCATCAGGAACTCCACCGCGTCCAGTCCGCTGGCGATGCCGCCGCAACCAATGACCGGCACGCGAACCGCCTGCGAGATCTCGTACACGACGCGCAGCGCGACCGGCTTGATCGCGGGGCCGCTCAGGCCGCCGCTCGCGCGCGGCAGCACCGGCCGCCGCGCCTCCGCGTCGATGGCGAGTCCCGGGACCGTGTTGATCGCGCAGATGGCGGAAGCCCCTTCCGCCTCGCAGGCGCGCGCGATCTCCGTTGGGTCCTGCGCGGCGGGCGTCACTTTCACGATGATCGGGAGCTCGGTGGCGCGCACCGCTGCCCGCGTCGCCTGTGCCGCCGCCGCCGCGTTCAGCCCGAATTCGAGGCCGTTGTCCACGTTGGGGCAGCTAAAGTTGAGCTCCAGGGCGGCGACCCCCGGCACGCCGTCGAATGCCGCCGCGAGGTCGCCGTAGTCGCCGGCGGACTCCCCCGCGATGTTCACGATGACGGGCACATCCCATCCCGCCCAGACCGGCGCCATCTCCGCGATGACGCGTTCGACACCCAGGTTCTGCAGCCCGATCGAGTTCAGCATCCCCGCTGGCGTCTCCGCTACCCGCGGCTGCGGATTCCCGGCGCGAGGCCGGGGCGTGACCGCCTTCGAGACGACGGCCCCGAGCTGGTTCACGTCGAACTGGCGGGCGAATTCGAGGCCCCAGCTGAACGTGCCCGAAGCGGGCATCACGGGGTTGCGCAGGCTCAGGTTCGTCTTGCGATCCGGTGCGAGTTCGACGGCCAGTCGTGGTGTCACAGGCCCAGTCTACGGCCCGCTCTATCGACGGTCCGGCGTGGACCCTTTCCTGCCGGACCTGCGGCTGCGCCAGAGCCCTTCGCTCTCCGAGTTCTCAAACTCGCGTTCCGTTCCGCAATGTTTACAGATGCCCCGGCTGGTGTGCCCGTTGGGCGTCGCGATAATCCAATGGTGCCGGCACGTTCCAGTTGCCGCGCGCTGCCTGATGGCTTGCATGTGAAACCCCGTCGGGTTCGGCGCCCGCCTCGCGCGAATCCACTGCTTAAACCTTACTACCTTTGTCCAGCCCTTCGCCTGCTGGTTGGTGGCTTGAGGGTCTGCTCGAACCACAGCCCCCCGTCCGGCCCCTCCCCATGCACCGGCCGGAACCCCATCCGCACCCAGAAGTACACCGCCAGCCCGCGGTCCGGCGGCGCCCACGTGCGTACCACCGGGTAGCGGCTCGCCAACGACCGCAGCAGCGCCGTGGCCGTCCCCGAGCCCGCCCCGTACCCCCGCGCCCCCTCCTCGATGCAGAGCCGCGAGATGAACGGCGCCTCCCCCATCAGGTCGACCGCCACCTCCCCCACGACCTCGCGCTTCCCCCGGCGCCGCACCTCGTAGCGCGCCACGTCTCCGGACTCGACCCGCCGCAGCGAGACCCCCTCGCCCGTGATGCGTTGGGGAAGGGGCCGCGCCGCGCTCACCGGTCGAGCCACTCGCGTGTGCGCGCCGCGATCGTTTCGATGTCGGCCCCGAGCCTCGTGCACCGGGGAATTGCCTCAAGGAACTCGCGGCCGTAGCGCTTCGTGCGGATGCGGCTGTCGAGCACCGCGACCACCCCCCGATCCTCGCGGTCGCGGATGAGGCGTCCGAAACCCTGCCGGAACCGCAGGATCGCCCCCGGCAGCGAGAACCCCCCGAAGGGGTTGTCGTACAGCTCCGAGCGAGCCTTGTGGACGGGGTCCGTCGGAACCGCGAATGGCAGTCGCGCGATGACGACGAGCGAGAGCGTATCCCCGCGGATGTCGATCCCCTCCCAGAAGCTCGCCGTCCCGAAGATGACGGCACGCGGATCCTGCACGAGGTTGCGCATCAACTGGCGCGGTGCGCCGTCGCGATCCTGCACGAGCACGCTGATGCCCTCGGCCTCCAGCGCTTCCCGGCACATCCCTGCGACGCGTCGCAGGGACGCGTGAGAGGTGAACAGCGCCAGCGCCCGCCCCCCCGACGCCAGAGCCAGTTTCGTCACGGCTTCCGCCGCGGCCTCGTCGTACCCCCCCGAGCCGGGGTCGGGGAAGCCCGTCGGCGTCGCCAGCAGGGTCGAGCGCTCGTAGTCGAAGGGCGAGCCCAGCGCCAGCGTCCCGGCGTCGGGCAGACCCATCTGGTTCGCCGTGAACGCCATCGAACCGCCCGCCGCCAGCGTTGCGCTCGTGGCGATGACCGTCGTCCGCCCCTCGAACAGCTCCGCCGCCAGCAGCGGCCCGACCTCCAGCGGCGCCGAGTTGAGCGCCCCCATCCCGTCGCGCGTCGCCGAGACCCACACGATCTGGTTGGGGTGGCCGCCCTCGACAAGCTCCTCGAGCTCGTGCCGCACGGACTCAAGCCTCCCCGCTGCCGCCTCCAGCTCCTCCCCCGCGGGCCCGCCGTCCTCCCCGCCCAACAGCGCCGCCGCCGCGCGCGTGCTCTCGACCGCGTTCGCGAGAGCGGTGTCGAGCGCCATCCACCCCTCCTCCACCTCTCCCCAGCGGCTGCCGGAACGCACCCCCGGCGTGATGCTCACGCGGTCGTCGCGCGACTCCCCCGCCAGCGCGCCCAGCGCCTCGAAGGGGCGGCCTACGCCCTTCGCCGCCGCCGCAATCGCCGCTTTCAACGCGGCTGCCGCCCCCGCCCCCAGTGACTCCGGCAGCCCCGTCGTCGCCACCACGCCGCCCTCGCGCCGCTCCGAACTGCGCGGCCGGTGGATCGCCTCAAGCGCATCCGTCACCTGCCGCGCCCCGATGTGCATGCCGAACTGCTGCGTCGCCTGCGCCTCCAGGTTGTGCGCCTCGTCGATGATCAGGTGGTCGAACGCGGGGATGGCGCTCCCTCCACTCGCGAGGTCGGCCAGCAGCAGCGCGTGATTCACCACCACGAGGTGCGCCCCCTCCGCCGTCTTGCGCGCCCGCTGCAGGAAGCAGCGCCCCTCCCGCACGAAGGTGTGCTGGCGCGAGAGGCAGTCGACATCGGCGGCGGAGAAGCGCGTCCAGGCCGCACGCGCCCCCGGGTCCAGACGCAGCTCCGAGCGGTCGCCGCTGCGCGTCTTCGGCAGCCAGCGCGCCAGCGATCCCGCCAGCCGTGCCACATCCGGGTCGCCGAGGCTGGCCGGATGCGCCATCCAGCGCTGCACGCACAGATAGTTGGCGCGCCCCTTCAGCAAGGCCACCCGCAGGTCCTCCGGCTCCGCGATGGCGCCCGCCTCGCGCAGGATCTCGCGCAGGGCCGGCACGTCCTTCCCGAGCAGTTGCTCTTGTAGCGCGATCGTGTTTGTCGAGATGACCACGCGGGCGCCGTTTCGCAGCGCGTAGAGCGCCGCCGGGATCAGGTACGCCAGCGACTTGCCCACGCCCGTGCCCGCTTCGATCAGCCAGTGCCCCCCGTCCGAGAACGCCCCCGCGACCGCCTCCGCCATCTCTGCCTGCTGCGGGCGCTCCTCGAAGCGCTCCACCACTCCCGCCGCCTGCGCCAGTGCCTCCCGCACCTCGGATGCGTCCAGGGGCTCGGGCGTCTCCGCTCGCACTAGCGGTTCCGGTGGCTGCCAGCGCTCGGGGAGCGCGGGCGCTTCGAAGGCGTCCCCTCCGCCGAGCTCCTCGCCGGCTATCTCACGTGCGAGCGCTGGCTCGTCCAGCGCCACCAGCCTCGCCAGTCCCTCGCGCTCCCCCGCTGGCAGCGCCTCCGCGCGCCGCCGCAGCTCCAGGAATACCGATGCCGCCGTACGCGCGTCCGCGAGGGCGCGGTGCGCAACCGGCGCCTCGACGCCCAGCTCCCTTGCCAGCTCCGCGAGCGCCCCCGGCCCCTCGGGGAAGAGGATGCGTGCGAAGCGCAGCGTATCCAGCGCGGGCCCCTCGAACTCGACGCCCGCCTCCGCGAGGAAGGCCAGGTCGAAGCGCACGTTCTGCCCGACGACCGCGCTCTCCCCCACGAATGCCGCCAGCTCGTTCGCAATCTCCGCGAACGCCGGCGCCCCGCGCACGTCCTCGTTCGTGATCCCGGTCAGCTTCTCGGTGAAGGCGGGGATGGGCCGCCCCGGGTCGATCAGCTGGTCGAAGACCGCCAGCTCCCGGCCCTCCTCGTTGAAGCGCAGCGCCCCGATCTCGGTGATCCGGTCGTGCGTCGGGTCGAGGCCGGTTGTCTCGAGGTCGATGGCGACGTAGGTGCGGGCTCCGTCGAACATGCGTGCGGACGGAGTCTACAGGAGGCGCCCTCCACCTGCCCCCTAGAGGCCTTCCGAAGCGGGTACAATCCGCTCCCAATCTCCGGCCCCAGCGGCCACGAGGCATCCGATGAAGGTCTACCCCTCCGAAGACATCCGCAACGTTGTTCTCGCCGGTCACGGCAACGTGGGCAAGACGACGCTCGGCGAGGCCGCCCTGTTCGTCAGCGGCGCGGTCACGCGGATGGGTTCCATCGAGGAGCAGAACACCAACGGCGACTACGACGAGGACGAGCACCGCCGCAAGTTCAGCCTCAACCTCGCCGTCCTCCCCGTCGAGTGGAACGGCGCCAAGATCAACCTCATCGACACGCCCGGCTACGCCGACTTCGTCTCCGAGGTCATCTGCGGCGTGCGCGCCGCCGATGTCGCACTCATCGTGGTCGACGCCGTCTCCGGCCCCGAGGTCGGCACCGACCGCGTCTGGCAGATCGCCGAGGAGCGCGCCCTCCCACGGATGATCCTCGTCAACCGCCTCGACCGCGAAAACGCCGACTTCAATACCGTCCTCGATTCCCTCCGCGAGAAGTGGGGAACAGCCGTTGCCCCCCTCTTCCTCCCCATCGGCGAGAGCCACGATCTCGGCGGCGTCATCGACCTGCTCGCCATGAAGGCCTACCTCGGCGAGAGCGGCGACCCCGGCGACATTCCCGCGGAGTACCAGGACACCGCCGAGGAGCTGCGAGCCGCCCTTGTCGAGAGCATCGTCGAGAACGACGACGACCTCATGGCCAAGTACTTCGAGGACGAGGAGATCACCCCCGAGGAGCTGCACGCCGCCCTCCGCACGGCCCTGGCCGCTGGTGACATCGTGCCCCTCCTCTGCGCCTCCTCCACCCACCAGATCGGCGTGCGCCAGGTGCTCGATACACTGGTCGCTGTCGCCCCCACCCCCCTCCAGCGCGAGGTTGCCGACGCCGACGGCGAGAGCCTCGAGGTGAGCGCCGACGCCTCGCCCGCCGTCCTCGTCTTCAAGACATCCGCCGATCCCTACGTCGGACGCCTCAGCTACCTCCGCGTCATGACCGGCACGGTCAAGGCCGATAGCCACCTCTGGAACAGCAGCAAGTCCTCGGACGAGCGCCTGGGCACCATCTACCGCCAGCGCGGCAAGGATCAGGAGCCTGTCGAGGGCCTCTCCCCCGGCGACATCGGCGTCGTCGCCAAGCTGAGCGAAACCGGCACGGGCGATACTCTCGGGACGAAGGACAAGCCCATCCTGCTGCCGACCATGATCTTCCCCGAGCCCGTCTACAGCATGGCCGTGCGCCCCGGCGCCAACGCTGCCGTCGACAAGCTCGGCCCCAGCCTCCAGCGCCTCGTCGAGGAAGACCCAGGTCTTCGCCTCCGCCGCGACTTGACTACCAGCGAGACCATCCTCGAAGGCCTCGGCGATGCCCACCTCGACGTGGCCGTCGGGCGCCTCCTCCAGAAGTTCAACATCGAGGTCGAGCTCTCCCTGCCGCGCGTCCCCTACCGCGAGACCGTCGGCAGGACCTCAGCCGCCGACTACACGCATAAGAAGCAGACCGGTGGCCACGGGCAGTACGCCCGCGTCGCCATCGAGATCAGGCCCCTCTCGCGCGGGTCCGGCTTGCAGTTCAACAGCAAAGTCGTCGGCGGCTCCGTCCCCCGCGAGTTCATCCCCGCCGTCGAGAAAGGCGTCATGGAGACCGCCCGCGAGGGCGTGGTCGCCGGCTACGAACTCACCGACTGCGAGATCACGCTCCTCGACGGCAAGCACCACCCCGTCGACTCAAGCGAGATGGCCTTCAAGCTCGCCGCCGGCCAGGCGTTGAAGGAGGCGGTCTCGGGCGCCCACGGCGTTCTCCTCGAACCCGTCATGACCATCCGCGTGCGCACACCCGAGGGGAACGCCGGCGATATCGTTGGCGACCTCAACACCAAGCGTGCGCGCATCCACGGCATCGCCCCCGACGGCTCCCTGAGCGTTGTCGACGCCGACGTGCCCCTCGCCGAGGTTCAGCGCTACGCCTCCGACCTGCGTTCGCTTACCCAGGGCCGCGGTCTCTTCGAGCTCGAGTTCGACCGCTACGAGGAAGTCCCCGGTAACGTCGCCCAGCGCGTCATCGACGCCAGCAACGAAAAGGCCGCCGCCGCCCACTAGCCCCTGCCGCTCAGGTGGCGGGGCGCTCCTCGCGCAGCCAGCGGGCCGCCGCGCGCACGGCCTGACCGCGGTGGCTGACCGCGTCCTTTTCCTCTGCGCTCAACTCCGCCGCGCTGCGACCCTCCGGCGTGCGGAAGATGGGGTCGTAGCCGAAGCCGTTCTCGCCCCTTGGCTCGTGGCCGATCGACCCCTCCCACGTCCCCTCGAAGCACTCCACCCGCCCTTCCGGCCAGGCGATCGCGACAACGGCGCGGTAGCGCGCTCCCCGCTCCCCGTCGGGAACCTCGCGCATCTCGCGCAGCATGAGCTGTGTGCGACCGGCGTCATCGAGACCGGAGCTGCCGTAGCGAGCGGAGCGGGGGCCCGGACCACCGAGCGCATCCACCTCGATGCCGGAGTCGTCTGCCAATGCGAGGCACTGGCCCGCCTCTGCGAAGGCGCGCGCCTTCAACGCCGCGTTCTCGGCGTACCCCTCACCGTCCTCCACCACGTCCAGGGCGATGCCCAGATCGGCCGCAGTCACCACCCCGAACGGCTCGCCGGCGAGCAGGCGGCGCATTTCGCGAACCTTGCCGGGGTTGTTCGTTGCCAGCAGCAGGCGGGCCACAGGGAAGGGCGCGCCGTGCTCGGCCTCAGTGGCCGTGGTCGTCTCCGTCGTGCTCGGGGAAGTCCGACTCCTCGACCGGGAGGGTGCGGCTCGCAATCACGCTGATCGGGGCCGTCCACGCCCCCGGTTTCAGCTCGAAGCCGCCAAGTTCGCGCTTCAGCAGGAAGAGCACGCCCAGACCGCCGCAGAAGAGCCCTGCCCCCACGATCGCCCAGATCAGCGGCGGCACCACGTTGCGACTCGCCTCCGCCTCCTGGGCGGTGGTCGCCGGGGCGTCGGCGGCTGGCGGCGCGTGGAGGGCCATCAGCGGGGCGCTGGCTGCCAGCGCGAGCACGCCCGCGAGCGCGGCCGGAGCGATCAGTCGTGTGAGGGTGCGCATGAGGGCGAGTCTACGGACCGCCGTCCGCGGGTCAAGCTGGCGTCACAGCCCCAGCGCCCGCTCCATGCCTTCGAGCGTCGCGGCTGCCCGCACCACGTCCGGCGTGTTGGCGGCCTCCGCTGTCTCGGGATCCTTCAGACCGGACCCCGTTAGCACCGCCACTACCCGGCCGCCCCGAAGCGCGCCCTCGCGGTCGAGCTTCCGCAGTCCCGCCACGCTGGCCGCGCTGGCTGGCTCGACGAACAGGCCTTCCCTGGCTGCGAGCAGCCGGTAGGCGTCCAGGATCTCGTCGTCGCTGACGGCGTCGATGAGCCCCTCGCTCTCGTCGCGCGCCCGCTCGGCGGGCTTCCAGCTCGCGGGCTTGCCGATACGGATCGCGGTCGCCACCGTCTGCGGGTTCTCCACCGGCTCGCCCCGCACGATCGGGGCCGCGCCCGCTGCCTGGAAGCCGAGCATCCGCGGGTGGCGAGTGGCGTAGTCGCGCTCCGCGCACTCCACGAACCCCTTCCAGTAGGCGGTGATGTTGCCCGCGTTCCCGACGGGAATGGCGAGCGCGTCGGGTGCGTCGCCCAACGACTCGCAGACCTCGTAGGCGGCCGTCTTCTGCCCCTCGATGCGATCGGGGTTGACCGAGTTCACGAGCGCGATCGGATGGATCTCCGCCACCCTGCGCGCTAGCGTGAGGGCATCATCGAAGCTCCCCTCGATCTCCACGATGCGCGCCCCGAAGGCGACCGCCTGCGCGAGCTTCCCCGCAGCCACCCGCCCCCGCGGCACGAAGATGCTGGCCTGCAGCCCGCAGCGGGCCGCGTAGGCGGCAGCGCTCGCGCTCGTGTTGCCGGTGCTCGCGCAGAGCACCGCCTTCGCGCCCCGCTCCATCGCCTTGGCCACCGCCACCACCATCCCCCGGTCCTTGAACGAGCCCGTGGGGTTCGAGCTCTCCAGCTTGAACCAGAGCTCGTCCAGCCCCAGTTCCCGCTCGATGGCCACCGAGCGCACGAGCGGCGTATCGCCTTCACCGAGCGTGATCTGGGGCGTCTCCGGGGTGAGCGGCAGTACCTCGGCCCAGCGGGCCAGCACCCCGCGCTTGAGCGGCTCGCTCACGGCTCGTCCGGCGGACGGAGCCCGTGGAATTTCACTTCGCGCAGCTCCTGCTCGAGCGTTTCGATCTGTCTCCGCCGCGACCGGTTCTGCATCTCGCTGAAGCGGCCAAACTCCTCGCGCACGTGGTCCACCACCTCGGAGATGTCGCGGCGAATCAGGCTCACGCGCTCGCTCAGGCCCGCGTGGCGTCCGTCCAGCAGCGCCGTCTCGCCCCGCGCCTCATCGAGTTGTCGGGCAAGGTTGTCGACCGCCCCTTCGACTCGGCTCACCTGCGCCTCAATGCGCTCCTGCTCGTCGCGCCGCCGCCCCATCTCATCCTGCACTTCCTGCCCTAGCTCCTGTCCCGCGCGGAGCGTCTCGATGGCCTCCTCCGCGCGGTGCGCCAGCTCGCCCAGGATCTGCAGCCGCTCGTGGATGATCTCCAGCGGACGTTCCTGCTGCGTCTGGGCAGCGGCGAGCACCCTGCCCTCGATCTCGTCGCTCACTTCCGTGAGCCGTTGCAGCCGCAGATCGAACTGCTCCGATTGCTGTCGTACTTCCCGCTGCCAGTCCGCCAGCACGCTCAGCGCCTGGCCCAGCTGCTGCAGCTTTGACTCCCGCGTGGCAGCCTCGGAGGTGAGCAGATCGAGCCGGTCCTCAAGGCCACCCAGCCGCCTCAGCGCCTCCCGCAACTCGCGACCTGCGACCAGCGCTTCGGCATCGCGGGTGCGCTCGCTGGTCTCCAGTGCCGAGCGCGCCTCAGTGACGGTTGTTCGCAGCTCTTCCGCGTCCTGCGAGAGCTCGGTGGCCTTCTGGGGGAGCCCCTGGTAGCGCGCGACCGTCGTCTCGACCTGCCTCGTTGCACGCCCCTGCTCTTCCCCCTGCTCGACAAGCGCCTGTATCTGGCGGCGAAGCTGGGCCAGTTCGCGCGTCAGCGCCTCCCCCGCTTCCCGTTGGGTGCGCGTCTCCCCTTCCAGCAGGCCAAGCGTCTCTTCGATGGAACGGAGTGCCGGTTCGGAGGTCATGTGGCGGCCTCGACGCGGATCATCGCGTTCACCTCGGGCACCTCGGGGAGACCGCGCAGTGTCTCCAGCGCACCCGTCACGGCCAGCTCGCGGGCGCGATGGGTCATCAGCGCAAGTTCGGCCGTGCCGCGCTCCTCGTCGCTCTCGCGCTGATCCACGGCCGCGATGCTCACGCCCGCCTCCCCGAGGACGCGGGCGATCTGGGCGAGCACACCGGGTTGGTCGAGCACAGTCACACGGAGATAGTAGCGCGTCTCCAGAGCCCCCAGCCCAAGCGTCTCCCCGCTCCGCCACGGACCCGGGTCCCAGCGAGGCTTTGCACCCTGCGCCAGCGACCGCGCGATGTCGAGCACGTCGGCGAGCACGGCGCTCGTGGTGGGGGCCGCCCCCGCCCCTGCCCCCTGGAAGGTGAGCGTGCCCGCGAGGTCGCCCTGGATCTGAGCCGCGTTCTGTACACCGTCGACACGCGCCAGCGGCTCTGACTCGGGTAGGAGCGCCGGATGCACGCGCGCCAACACGCCGTCGTCGTGCCGCTCCGCGATCGCGAGCAGCTTGATCACATAACCCAGTTCGCGCGCGTACTGGAAGTCCTGCGGCGCCAGCGAGCGGATTCCTTCCGTCGCCACCGCCTCGGGCGGCACGTGCACCCCGAACGCGAGGCCGGCCATGATCGAGATCTTGAAGGCGGCGTCGTGGCCGTCCACATCGTTCGTGGGATCGGGTTCGGCGTAGCCCAGGGCCTGCGCCTCCGCCAGTGCGTCCTCGAAGCTGTCGCCGCGCTGCGCCATATTCGTCAGGATGAAATTCGTCGTGCCGTTGATGATCGCCCGGATCGCCAGCACGCGGTTCGCGGGCAGGTCCCGCAGCAGCGGCGAGATGACCGGGATGCCGCCGCCCACGCTCGCCTCGAAGCGCAGCGCCGCGCCGCTCGCTCGCGCCAGCTCAAACAGCTCCGGTCCCGCCTTCGCGATCAGTTCCTTGTTCGCCGAGACCACGTGCTTCCCCGCCGCCAACGCTCGCCTCACGTAGTCGCCGGCGGCCCCGTCCCCCCCGATCACCTCCACCACGATGTCCACCGAGGGGTCGTCCAGAACATCCCCGGCGTCTCCCGTAAGCATCCCCGGCGGCAGGTCGATGCCCCGCGGCTTGGACGGATCCCCGACCGCCACGCGGCGCAGCTTGAGGGACGCCCCCGTTTGCTCGCGGAACGTCTCGGCGCGCTCAAGCAGCGTCGCCACCACCGTCTCGCCGACGTTGCCCATGCCCAGGAAGCCGATGCCGATCTCGTTTGCCACGCGCTAGCCCACCTGTTCGATCGCCCAGTTGGCGTCGTCTGTCGTGAAGTCGCGTTCGATTGTCACATGGGAGCGCACCGCCTCGAGCGCCTCTTCGAAGCGTAGCTCGGTGAGCGCCGCGATGTGCTCGTCCGTGTAGGCGCCCGCTGCCTCGCGGCGCTCCAGGCGGACGACCCAGAACGTGTCGCCGGCCTCCACTGGAGCCAGAAGCGCGCCTTCGTCCGCTTCCGCGAGCGTCTCCCGCAGCGCCTCGTCGAGCAGGGCCGGTGGCGAGGGCAGGAGGCCGTCGTTCTGTCGCGAGTCTTCGTGCAGCGACTCCACCTGCGCGATCGTGCCCATGTCCTCACCGTCTGCGATCCGGGCTCTCACGGCTTCCGCCTCCTCCAGCGTGGCAGCCGTCACGACGCGGATGTGGACGAGCGCGCCCGCCTCGCCGACCTCTTCGCGCAGCGACTCGCGCAGCAGCCATTCCGCCTCCCGCGCCTCCGCCTGCCGGCGGTAGTGACCGTCGCTCAGCCCCGATTCGCGCAGGGCGTCGCGGTAGCGCCTGTCGAAGAGGCCACCCCGGGAGGTGTCGGCGGGAACCCCGAGTTCGATCGCGATCGCGCGGGTCACGTCCTCCTCGCTGAGCACAATGCCGCGCTCTGCCGCCGCGACGATCGTGAGCCCCTCCTCCTCCAGCTTGCTCAGCAACGCCTGGGTCAGCAGCAGTCCACTGCCTGAGGCATCGGTCCGGGCGAATTCGGGCAGTCGCGCCGCGTAGTAGGAGAGGGAGAACTCCTCTTCGCCTACCTGAACCACCACCTTGCGCGGTCGCGCGATGCTGTCGTCGTACCAGTTGTAGGCAAGGAGCCCCACCACGGCGAGTAGCGCCGCTACCGCCGTCCCGATGATCGCAAGCCGCGCCACCCGCTGCGAGAACAGACCCCTGCCCTCGCTTGCCCGCGACGCCGCGCGCCGCCCCCGCCGTGCGAGGGGCAGGCCCGTGGTGCGATCGCGGCGCGTCATCGGTTGGTGGCCCTAGCCCCGCAGCGGGAAGATGCGCGTCTCGCGCACGTGCTGGAGCGTGTACGGCAGCAGGCCCATGTGGCGCGCCCGCTTCACCGCATGCGAGATCGCGCGCTGCGCCAGCGCGCAGGTCGCCAGCTTCCGCCGCGGTTCGATCTTCCCGCGGTCGTTGATGAAGTGCCGCAGCCGGTCGACATCCTTGTAGTCGACCTTGTACTCGACACCAGGCGAGCAGCGCACCTTGTTGCAGAGACGGCAGAGCCGCCGCCTTCCGCCGAAGCGCCGGCCACCACCGCCGCCACCGCCACCGCCACGGCGGCGGTCTCCTCCGCCTGGGCCACGGCGGTCGCCTCCTGGTGGCCGCGAGTCGGGGCGGCGGTCGCCGAGGGGCGCCGGTGCGCTGGGCGCTGCCGGTGGCGTGAATGGTCGAGGTTCAGTCATGGGTATCTCCTCCCGATGGGTTTCGTGCGCTCTGGCGCACCGGGATAGGGGGGACCGCAAGCGGCCCCCTGTTCGTTCTATTCGAAAGGCAGGTCGTCGACCTCGGAGGGCGCCGAACCGCGACGGCTTCCGCCGCCCCAGTCGCCGCCGCCCTCGCCACCTTCGCCGCCTTCACCGCGGCGATCGAGGAACTGGACGGTGTTCGCGATCAATTCGGTGCGATAGTGGCGCACGCCCTGGTCGTCATCCCAGTTGCGGGTCCGCAGGCGGCCCTCAACGTAGAGCTGCTTCCCCTTGGTGATGTACTGACTGATCCGCTCCGCCTGGTCTGCCCAGAGCGTAACGCTGAACCACTCCGTCTCATCCTCCCACTCGCCGCTCTGCGCGCGACGGCGGGAGTTGACGGCAACGCTGAAGTTGGAGAGGGCGGTGCCGCTCGCGGTGTAACGCAGTTCCGCGTCACGTCCAACGTTCCCGATGATCATCACCTTGTTCAGGTTGCCCATTGCCGGCTACTCCTTCGCGGTGTCGTCCCCTGCTGGTGCCTCGTCCTCGTCCGTGCTTGCCTCGGGAGCAGGAGCGGCCTCTGCCTCGGGAGCAGGAGCGGCCTCCGCCTCGGGTGCGGGAGCGGCCTCTGCCTCGGGAGCAGGAGCGGCCTCTGCCTCGGGAGCAGGAGCGGCCTCTGCCTCGGGAGCAGGAGTGCCCTCCGCCTCGGGGCCAGGCGCCACCGGCGGCGCGCCCTCCGGCCTTGGCCCCGTGGGCGAGCCTGGACCCCGCGGTCCCGCCGGCGCGAGCACCGGCCGCGGAGGCGGCAGTTCGTCCGCGCGAACCACGATGTGGCGGTACACGCGCTCCTCGATCTCGAAGTCCGCGTTCAGCGGCTTGACCGCCTGCGGGTCGAGCTCGATGCGCGTCACGATGAAGTCCGCATCGAGTTGCTTGTTCATGGGATAGGCCAGACGTCGGCGACCCCAGTGGTCGACCTCCGTGACCGATCCGCCGTTCCGTTCGACCAGGGTCGTGAGGTGCTGGACGCTTGCGTCCTGGCCGCCCTCCTCGACCACTTCGAGGTCATAGACGGCCATCAATTCGTACTCGCGCATAGCGCTCCGGATACCGAACGGTGGGTGTCCCCCGACTCCACGGTCGGGGCGCCCGGCTGCTGAGGGAGCGTAGCACCGCCCCCCTGTGCGCTCAATGCGATGGCAGGTCGGGATACCGTTCCCGCTAGGCGTCCGTGATGCCGGGCACCGGGTACGCCCGCGCGAACTCCGTCACCTCTTGCCGGACGTCCTCGCGCAAGCCGTCGCCGTCGGGGTCCTTCAGCACGCGCACGATCCACGCCGCCAGCCGCTGCATCTCCTCCGCCCCCATCCCTCGCGAGGTCAGGGCGGGCGTGCCGATGCGCAGCCCGCTGGTCACGAAGGGCGAGCGCTCGTCGTACGGAATCGTGTTCTTGTTCGCGATGATGCCGGAACCCTGAAGGGCGTTCTGCGCCTTCATCCCGCTGATCCCCAGTGTGCTGCAGTCGACCAGGATCAGGTGCGTGTCCGTCCCGCCCGAGACGAGCCGCAGCCCTCCCGCCTGGAGCGCCTCCGCCAGCGTCGCCGCGTTCGCCACGATCTTCGTCGCGTACGCCTGGAACTCCGGCTTCAACGCCTCGCCGAACGCCACCGCCTTGGCCGCGATGCTGTGGATGTGCGGCCCCCCCTGCGTCCCGGGGAACACCGCCTTGTCCAGCGCTGCCGCGTGCTCTTCGGTGGTGAGCGTGAGCGCCCCGCGCGGGCCCCGCAGCGTCTTGTGGGTTGTGGTCGTCACGATGTCCGCGTGCGGCACGGGCGAGGGGTGAGCGCCGCCCGCCACCAGCCCCGCGAAGTGCGACATGTCGACCAGCAGCAGCGCCCCTACGTCGCGCGCGATCTGGGCGAAGGCGGCGAAGTCGAACTGCCGCGGGTAGGCCGTCGCCCCCGTCACGATGATGCGTGGCTTCGCCTCCGCCGCCAGCTCCGCCACCGTCGCCATGTCCACGACCTCGGACTCGCGGTCGACGGAGTAGGGGACGAAGTTGTAGAGCCGCCCGCTGAAGTTCACCGGCGACCCGTGCGTGAGGTGCCCGCCCTGCGTCAGCTCCAGGCCGAGGAACGTGTCGCCCGGATCGGCGAAGGCGAGGTAGGCGGCCATGTTCGCCTCCGCCCCCGAGGTCGGCTGCACGTTCGCGTGCTCCGCCCCGAAGAGCGCCTTCGCTCGCTCGATCGCGAGCGACTCGATCTGGTCCGAGTGCGCGTTGCCCGCGTAGTAGCGTTTGCCGGGGTAGCCCTCGGCGTACTTGTTCGTGAAGACCGAGCCCGTCGCCTCCAGCACGGCCGCCGAGGCGTAGTTCTCGCTCGCGATGATCTCGAGCGTCTCCGTCTGGCGTTCCCGCTCGGCCGCGATGATGGCGGCGACTTCCGGATCCCGTTCCTGCAGTGCGCTCATGCGAGCCCTCGTCGATGTGGCATGCCTCGATCGTAGCGCGATCACCAACCACGCGCCGTTACACTTACCGCATGCGCGAGCACACCGAGCGTCTCCTTGAGGCCGCCAGTGGCGGTGAGCCCGTCCTCCTCGCGACCGTACTCGAGCCCGGCCCCACCTCCCTCGCGCAGGGCGCGAAGCTGCTCGTGGAGCCCGGCGGCGCCCGCCAGGGCACCCTCGGCGACTCCCGCCTCGACGACCTTGTCGCTGAACGCGCCCCCGACGCCTTCAAGCGCCACGCCGCCGAGACGGTCTACGCCGGCCCCGAAGGCCTCTCCGAGCGAACCCTCCCCGACGCCACGAGTCTTTACCTTGAAGTGGTCGAGTCGAAGCCGGTTTTCCTCGTCGTAGGCGCGGGCCACATCGGACGGGCCCTCGCCAAACTCGCGAACTTCCTCGACTTCCACGTCGCCGTCCTCGACGACCGCGAGGACTTCGCCGACCCCGAACTCCTGCCCGAGGCCGACGAGGTCATCTGCGAGGACTTCGAGGCGGCGCTCGAGCGTTTCCCGATCAACGCCAACACCGCCGTCGTGATGGTCACGCGGGGCCACAAGCAGGATGAGCTCTCCCTGCGCCGCTGCCTCGGACGGGAGGCGGGTTACGTCGGCATGATCGGCTCGAAGCGCCGCACCGCCGCCGTCCTCGAACACCTGCGCGAAGAAGGCTTCGACGCCGACGAGCTGGCCAAGGTGCGCACCCCCATCGGCCTCGCCATCGGTGCCGAGACGCCCGAGGAGATCGCTATCAGCATCATGGGCGAGGTCGTCATGCTCCGCCGCGGCGGCGACGGCTCGGCCATGTACCACCGCCGCGGCCCCCTCGGCCCGCCCCTCGCGGGCGGCCGCTAGCCGGACCCCAGCAGCTGTGCCCCCTCCGCTCTCGCGAGCCGCTGGTCGAACGTGTACCGGGGCGTGGCTCCTGCGCGCGAGGCCGCTGCCAGGATCATCAGGTCGGAGAATCCGGGTCCGCCCTGGCCGTACTGAAAGGCGGCATGGGCGACGTCATCCGCAGCTTCGAACGCGAGGTTATTGCTGGCAAGGAGTTCCACAAGGGCCTCAGCGATTTGTTCCCGCGGAAATTTGTAGGAGCGCTCCAGCACCCAGACAACCTCTATCGCGACTTCGCGGCTGACGAAACCCGGCTGCTCGGGCGTCAGGCCCTGCAGCAGGACACGCGCCGCTTCAGCTTGCTCGGCATGGTCCCGCGCCAGAAGGCGGACCAGGACGTTCGTATCGATGGCGATCAAGCGTCACTCGCGCCTTCGGCGATTGCTCGGTCCATCTCCTCCAATGTCACCGGAGGCCCGTCGTACTGGAGCATCCCAAACAGTCGGTCGACCGGCCCAGCCTTGAGGATCCGGACCTGTCCCCCTTCGATGACATACCTCACGCGGTCCCCCGCCTTCACCGACAGTGCTTCGCGTACCGCCTTGGGGAGCGTGGTCTGGCCCTTCGCAGTGATCCCGGACTCAATCATGGGCAGTGCCCTGCATTACTTTCTTCTATTCTGCATTACTTAAGAGGGTTTCACAAGGAAATACACTCCCTTGCCGTACCCCCCAACCGCCCCCTAACCACCCCACCCGCTACGATAGTTCCGTGGACGGATTCGAGGTTTCGCCGGTCGAAGGGCTGCGTTCGCCCGTCGTGGTTCTGGCCTTCACCGGCTGGAGCGACACCGGCACCGTCACCACCGACGCCTCTCGCTACCTGATCGAGGCCAGCAGCGCCGAGCGCTTCATACACGTCGATCCCGAGGAGTACTTCGTCTTCACGGAGACGCGCCCCGAGGTGCGATTGGTCGATGGCGGCCTGCGCGAGATCACCTGGCCCACGAACGAAGCCTGGGCCGTCCGCCTGCCCGACTCCCCCCACGACCTCATCGCGGTCACCGGCACCGAGCCCAACCTCCGCTGGGAGCCCTTCGCCGCGCGCTTCGCCGGCGCCCTCGCCGCCCTTGAGCCCTCGCTCGTCTGCACGCTCGTGGCACGGCCCGCGGCCACCCCCCACACGCGCCCCATCCCCATCAGCGGCTCCGCTGCCGACGCCACCCTCGCGCGACGCTTCGGGCTCGCGCCCTCGCAGTACCAGGGACCGACCGGCATCATCGGCGTCCTCCACGACGCCATGCGCAAGCACGGCCTGCCCCTCGTCAGCGTCGCCGCCTCCGTGCCCCACTACCTCAGCGTCGATGAGAACCCCCCCGCCACCCTTGCCCTCCTCCGCGCCCTCGAACCGATGATCGGGTTCGCGCCCTCCTTCGATGAACTTGAGCGCGAGAGCGCCGCCTTCCTTGAGCGTGTGGAAGAGGCGTCGAGCGGTGACGACCAGATCGGCCAGTACGTGCGCGCCCTCGAGGAGCGGTACCAGGAGGGCGCCGCCCCTGCCGTCCAGCCCGATTCCGACCTCTCCGCCGACGACATCCTGCGCGATGTCGAGGACTTGCTCCGCGGCGACGGCCCCTGAGGCCCCCTACGACGCCTCGCCCAGCTCGAAGCGCGCCAGCCGCCGCACCGCCAGTCCCGCCGCCAGCGCCGTGACGACCACGGTCAGAATCACGGAGTACGTGATCCCAAGTTCCGCTTCGAATACCCAGGGGTTCGTGTCCGCGGCGGCCTCCGCGATGGACGCCGTGTACTCACGGATGCTGAAGCGCTGCACGCCCGGAGCGAAGTTCGTGATCACGCCCTCCCAGACGAAGGCGTAGACCAGTCCTGCGAGCAGCGCCCGCGAGGTGAGGACGCTCAACAGCATGAACAGCGATGAGTAGGCCAGCGAGCCCGCCACCAGCGCGATCATGAACCCCCACAGGACGCGCCAGTCCCCCTGCCCCGCCAGCGCCACCACCCCACCAACGACGGCGCTGGCGAGCACGATCACCGCCGTCGCCCCCCAGGCCGCGAGCAGCTTGCCGGCCAGGATGCGCCAGCGCTCGGCCGGCTTGGAGAGCAGGTACACGATGGTGCCGTCCTCGATCTCGCTCCCCAGGGCTGCGGTCGCGAGGAGCACGGCTGTCAGCGGCAGCAGTGCCGTCACGATGAAGCCGTCCAGAACAACCTGCGCCGCGAACTCCGAGGCCGACTCCGCGTCCTCGCCCGCTGCCCGGAAGATCACCGCCGCCACCAGCGGCAGCAGCGCGACCGCCCCCAGGAACAGGGTCCGCCTCTGGCCCAGCAGCTGTCGCAGCGTCAATCGCAGGACGAGCAGAATCATCGGGCCACCAGGTACTCGAAGACGCTCTCGAGCGACTGGTCTTCGGGGCGAACCTCGAACAGGGACGTGTCCGCGGCCTGCGCCGCCCGTGGCGCCGCTGAGATGAACGCCGTCAGCTCCGTTGTGCGTACGACCAGCTTCCCGTCCGTCAGCTCGATGCCGAACACGCTCTCTTCGGCCATGAGCGCCTTCGCCAGTTCACGGTTGTCGCTCGACCGGATGGTGAAGCTGTGCGGGCGGTCCGTCATCAGCTTGCGGATGGCGCGGAAGTCGCCCGAGGCCGCCAGCCGCCCCGCTACCACGACCAGCACGTTCTCTCCCAGCCGCTCCACCTCCTCCAGGATGTGCGAGGAGAAGAGGATGGTGCGCCCCTCCGCCGCCATGCGTCGCAGCAGCTCCATCATCTGCAGCCGCTGGCGCGGGTCCATCCCGTTGAACGGTTCGTCCAGGAGCAGCACCTCCGGGTCGTGTACGAGCGCGGCCGCGATCTTGATGCGTTGCTTCATCCCCTTCGAGTAGCCGCCCGTGGCCCGCTCCGCCGGCCCCGTCATCTCAACCATGTGAAGCGCCCGCAGGGTCGCCTCCTCAGGGTCGGGCAGTGCGTGCAACCGTGCGTTCAGCTGCACGAACTGGTAGCCCGTGAGGAACTCGTAGACTGCCTCGCGTTCCGGCACCAGCGCCACCCGCCGGTAGATCTCGGGCGTCCCGAAGGCCGTTTCCCCCAGCACCCGCACCTCGCCCGCGGATGGCTTCAGGAAGCCCGCGATCATGTTCAGCAGCGTCGTCTTGCCCGCCCCGTTCGGGCCCAGCAGACCGGTCACGCCCGGCTCAAGCGCGAAGGATATGCCGTTCACCGCCACCACGTTCCCGTACCAGCGGGAGACATCGCTCACCTCCACCGCTGCCGGGAGCGCCGTCCCTTCCGCTGCGCTCACAGGCTGCGCCTCCCGTAGTGGCGTAGCAGCAGCGCGACGCCGATGGCCGTGATCGCAAGCGCGAAGAGGAAGTACCAGCCCCCCGCGAAGTCCGCCCGCATCAGGTTCTCCCCAACTCCCTCCGAATTTCCGAACAGCCAGTGGGTGAACCCGTTCATCACCGCGAACGGACTGAGGAAGATGCCCAGCCGTCCGCCCAGGCTCTCCAGGGTGAAAACGAGCGAGCCTGAGATGAGGGGGAGCAGCACCAGCGGCGCGATGATCCCCACCGTGGCGAACGCCCGTCGCGGCGTCAGCGCCGCGACAAACATCCCGATCGCGGCGAGGAAGGCGGAGATGAGCGCACCGCCCGCGACGATCGGCCCGATCGCCTTCCACTCGTCGCGGAAGTACCCGCCGAAGCTCTCGCCCACCAGCGCGTGGCCGAGGAACATGATGGCCTGTGGGAGAAGGGTCAGCGCCAGCAGCGCTGTTGCCATCGCCCCATACCGCGCCATGGCGTACTCGTGGCGGCTGAGCCCCCGCGAGAAATAGAGCGGCAGCGTTGCATAACGCTGGTCTCGACCCAGCAGCTCCGGCGCAACCACCGCGACGAACAGGGCCAGGATCACCTGGATGTAGCCGTAGTAGTCCTCCGCCGTGAAGATTTCGACCTCGTTGGAGTTGCCGAGCGCGGCGAACAGGATCTGCATGATCGCCGGCACGGCCGCGATCATCGCCAGCCCCATCGGGAAGATCTTGCTGCGCGTCCGCCGCCCCAGCCCGAAAGCCGCACGCAGTCCATGCACGTACAGCGAGAAGCCCGCCTCCCGCCGCCCCAGCCGCCGCCCCTCGTAGCGGCGGTAGCCGAGGTCGTAGATGCTCCCCGCAGCTCGCTCAGACATGCTCTGGCGCCGCCTCCGGATCATCCGGTCGGAAGATGTCCTCCAACGACTGCCGCCGCTGCTCCAGCCGCACCAGCCCCATCCCCATTTCCACTACGCAGTCGCGAATCGCGTCGTACGGTTCCGATCCGTTCAGCCCGACGTGTGCGATGAAGCCCTCCCCCCGCGCCTCGAAGCCGCGCTCCGTCAGCGCCGCCGCCAGCGCCGCCGCGTCTCCCTCCACCTCCACCTCCAGCGACCCCAGCCCTGCCGTGAACTCCGCCACCGCTCCCGACTTCACCAGCCGTCCCCCGTCGATGACGACCAGCGAGTCGCACACGCGCTCGATCTCCCCCAGCAGGTGAGACGACATCAGCACGGCGATGCCGAACTCCCGTCCCGTGCGCAGCACCAGGTCCAGCATCTCGTCGCGACCGGCGGGGTCGAGCCCGTTCGTGGGCTCATCCAGGAAGATCAGGCGCGGGTCGTGCACGAGCGCCTGCGCGAGTTTCACGCGCTGCTTCATGCCCGTCGAGTAGCCGCCCATCTCGCGGTAGCGCTCCTCGAACAGGCCCACGTGCCGCAGCGTCTCCGCCGTCCGCTCGCGCGCGGCCGCGCGCGGCAGACCGCTGACCTGCGCCATGTGCGCCACGAACTCCGTCGCCGAGAGGTCGGGTGGCAGGCAGTCGTGCTCGGGCATGTAGCCCACGAGCTCCCGGATCTCCCGACCCTCCGTCTGCACGTCCATCCCCAGTACACGCGCGCTCCCGCGCGTGGCCGGCAGAAGCCCCAGCAGAATCTTGATCAGGGTGCTCTTGCCCGCCCCGTTCGCCCCCACCAGGCCGACCACCCCCGGCTCCACCCTGATGTCGAGCGCATCCAGCGCCGTCACCCGGGGGTACTGCTTCGTCAGGAGGTGTGTCTCGATGAGGGGCACGGCTTCTATCCTAGCCTCCCGCAATAATCGAGTCTCCGCGGTCGCCTCACGCTTCGGTGAGCGCCACCGGCAGCGTGGTGTACCCCAGCACGACCCCGGTGCCCCTCTGTCGGACCGGCGGCGCCGCCGAGGAGCCCGCCTCCTGCCCGAAGTAGATCGGCGACTGCGCGCGCAGGCGGTCGTACTCGGGGTAGGGGTTGGCGTTGGTCTCGGGCGTCATCAGCGTGGTGGCGGTCTCCGTGCGGGCGTTTCGAGCGGCGCGAGTCTACCGGACGGCTCCCGGCGTCGCGGTATCGCCCGCAAGGGCGGGCGCGGTAGCATTCCGTCACGCCCCTACGGCGCCTGGAGAGCGGCATGGAAGTCCCCATGGTCGTCAACGATTTCCTCTTCCGCGCGGAGAGCCTCTACGGCCCCAAGGAAGCCGTCGTCGATGGCGACAAGCGCTTCACCTACGCCGAGTTCGCCAAACGCTGCTACAAGCTCGCGCACGCCCTCGTCGCCCTCGGCGTGGCCAAGGGCGACCGCGTCGGCATTCTCAGCCCCAACAGCCACCACTTCCTCGAGTCCTTCTACGGCACCTCCCTCATCGGCGCCGTCCTCGTTCCCCTCAACTACCGCCTCGTCTCCGCCGACTTCCAGTACGCCTTCTCCCACTCCGGCGTGAAGGTCATCATCGCCGACTCCGACCTCACCGACGCCCTCGATGGCATCCGCGACGACCTCCCCGATGTCGAGCACTGGGTCGTCGCCCGCTACGGTGACGCCCCCACCCCCGACGGCTGGCAGGACTGGGAGGAGCTGGTCGCCGGCCAGCCGGAGACTGTCCCCCCCGACCCCGAGCTCGACGAGAACGATCTCGTCAGCATCAACTACACCTCCGGCACCACCGCCCGCCCCAAGGGCGTGATGCTCACCCACCGCAACTTTTACGCCAACGCCTACCACTTCATCGCCCACCTCGGCATCAGCCACGACGATGTCGAGATGTGGACCCTGCCGATGTTCCACTGCAACGGCTGGGGCGGCGTCTACGCCCTCACCGCCATGGGGGCGAAGCACGCGATCGTGCGTACCCCCGAGCCCGAGGGCCTCTACCAGCTCATGCGCGACGAGGGCGTCACCTTCGCCTGCATGGCCCCCGCCGTCCTCGCCCGCATCCTCGATTTCGAGGACGCCGGCGAATACGAGATCGCTACCAAACCGCGCTTCGTCTGCGCTGGCGCTCCACCCCCGATCACCTTCGTCGAGCGGCTCGAGAAGGAGCGCGGCTGGACCTTCATGCAGATCTACGGCCTCACCGAGACCGCCCCCATCCTCACCGTGGCAGAGCCCAAGCCCCACGTGAACACCGAGGGCGATGCCCTCTACCGGCTCAAGGGCCGGGCCGGACATCCCTCCGTCGGCGTCCAGCTCCGCGTCGTCGGCGAAGGCGGCGGTGACGTCCCCTGGGACGACGCTGCCATCGGCGAAGTGGCCGCGCGCGGCAACATGGTCTTCAAGGGCTACTGGAACCAGCCCGAGGAGACCGCCAAGGTCGTCCGCGACGGCTACTTCTACACGGGCGATCTCGCCACCGTGAACGAGCACGGCTACATCAACATCGTCGACCGCGCCAAGGACGTCATCATCTCCGGCGGGGAGAACATCTCCTCGGTCGAGGTCGAGGACGTGCTCTACCGGCACCCCAAGGTGCTGGAGGCGGCCGTCGTCGGCATCCCCAGCGAGCGCTGGGGCGAGACGCCCCTCGCCGTCATCGTTCTCCAGCAGGGCGAGCAGTCGACGCCCGACGAGATCATCGAGTTCTGCCGCGAGAACATGGCCCACTTCAAGGTGCCCCGCCAGGTCGAGTTCGTCACCGAGCTCCCGCGCACGGCCACCGGCAAGCTCAAGAAATTCGAGCTCCGCGAACCCTACTGGGCCGCCAGCGGCGGCCGCCGCGTGAACTGAACGCCGCTCCCACTCCCCACTTAACGGTTCCCTGCGAGGCGTGGGGCGCCTGGCCGTCGTCTGTCGCCAGAGCGGCTGCGGGCCGGTCCCATCTCGCTGCCTCCTCCACACCTTCGCTGGATCTCGGTCTTGGCAGAGATTGCCGCATTATGGTAAAAGCGCTTATGCTCTTTAGCTAAATGCGGGAGTGAGGCTGGCCCAGGTGTTGTTCGGCCTGGTCGGTTCTACGTTGGCTGTAACGCTTCTGGTGGGGGCGGCGGTCGCGTTCGTCGTCACGGATGACGGCGGCGGTGCCCCCCGGCTCCCGCAACCGGCCGTCTACGACGAGTGCAGGGTCGTCACTGTCACGGTCCGTGACTTCGATGCGGACTACACGAACCGGTTCTTCCGTCGCCTCTCTGGGAACGGCGACCAGTACCTGCTTGACAACGGGCAGACTGTCACCAATCGCGATGTGGGTACGGTCGTCGAGATCGGGCAGGTGCAGGCCGGGGAGGAGCTGGTCCTGGGGATCGACGTGGAGGAAACCGGAGAGAGACGCGTCATCGGCCCGGTCACGGACGGTGAGATCGCCTTCGAGGACCACGAAGACGACGACTACAACGACGCAGTCCTCGAGGTGTCGAGCGTGCCCTGCGGTAACGGAGGCAATGGCGGCAACGGCGGCAACGGCGGCAACGGCGGCAGTGGCGGCAACGGAGGAGGAGGCGGCGGCGGGGGCGGCACTTCGCGCCCTGTGGCCAGGCCGACCCCCACCCCTACTCCCACGCCGACTCCCACGCCGACGCCTGACCCGGGTCCGCCAGAGCCGGAGGAAGAGGGCCCCCGTGAGCCTGAGGATACGGGGCCGCCGGAGGAAGAGGACACAACTCCACCCGAGTCGGAAAGCGGAGTCACAGCGGAGTCTGATGTGAGTGCGCCAACGACAGGGCAGGGTCTCCGTACCGAGCAGTGGACGGTTTCGGGGTTCGTAATCCTGGTCCTGGCAATCGGGACTGGGCTGGCTGTCGCCTACTCGCGGCGCCCACGGTCCGGGCCG